>NZ_CP136626.1:0-992500 GCF_032917985.1 Bradyrhizobium sp. BWA-3-5
ATGACAAATACGGAACAGGATCGCTGGTCGCGCGTGAAGGGGCGGTTGCGGACGAGTGTGGGCGAGGACGTTTACACCAGCTGGTTTGCACGCATGGACTTGGAGGGCGTGCAGGACGAAGCCGTGCATTTGTCGGTGCCGACGCGGTTCCTCAAGAGCTGGATCCAGGCGCATTATGCCGATCGCGTCCTGACCTGCTGGCAGGCCGAGATGCCGGAAGTGCACCGGATCGATCTCACCGTGCGCTCCGCCATGCGTTCGGCCGCGCCGGCAAAGGACGCTGCCGCGCCGGCCGATCCGCGCCGCATCGAGCCGGCCAACGGCCGGCCCGCGCCGGAACTGCGCGCGACCGCGACTGCGCCGGTATCCGCCAGCCACGATGCGCTCGGCGGCTCGCCGCTCGATCCGCGCCTGACCTTTGCGAGCTTCGTGATCGGCCGCTCCAACACGCTGGCCCACGCCGCCGCGCGCCAGGTCGCCGAGGGCCGCCGCGGCGATCCCGTAATGTTCAACCCGCTCTATATTCACGCCGGCGTCGGCCTCGGTAAAACCCATTTGCTGCAGGCCGTGACCTGGGCCGGCAATTCGGGCGGCGAACGCAAGGTGCTGTATCTCACCGCCGAGAAATTCATGTACGGCTTCGTCGCCGCGCTGAAGACGCAGACGGCGCTGGCCTTCAAGGAAGCGCTGCGCGGCATCGACGTGCTTGTGATCGACGATCTGCAGTTCCTGCAGGGCAAGTCGACCCAGGCGGAGTTCTGCCACACGCTGAACGCGCTGATCGACGCCGGCCGCCAGGTGGTGATCGCGGCCGACCGTCCGCCGTCCGATCTCGAAAGTCTCGACGATCGCGTGCGGTCGCGGCTGGCCGGCGGCCTCGTGGTGGAAATGGGTTCGCTCGGTGAAGATCTGCGGCTCGGAATCCTGAAATCGCGGATGGCAGCCGCCCGCGCGCATCACGCGACCTTCGACGTGCCGGAAGCGGTGCTGGATTATCTGGCGCGCACCATCACCCATAATGGCCGCGATCTCGAGGGCGCGATCAATCGCCTGCTCGCGCACTCCAAGCTCAACAACCAGCCGGTGACGCTGGAGATGGCCGAGCGCGAGGTGCGCGACCTGATCCGTCCGCAGGAACCCAAGCGGATCAAGATCGAGGACATCCAGCGCGTGGTCGCCCGGCAATACAATGTCAGCCGCTCGGACCTGCTGTCGTCGCGGCGCACGGCGAATGTGGTTCGGCCGCGCCAGGTCGCGATGTATCTGGCCAAGACGCTGACGCTGCGTTCGCTGCCCGAGATTGGCCGCCGGTTCGGCGGGCGCGACCACACCACTGTGCTGCACGCCGTGCGCAAGATCGAGGCGCTGGTGGCCCGCGACACCGCCCTCTCCGAGGAGGTCGAGTCGCTGAAGCGGCAGTTGCAGGAATAGCCGTTTCGAGCAAGGTGGCTCCTCCCCAGCCTCTCCCTTCCACCCCACTCGGCTAAAACCCGAGTTGGGTGGGGAGGGAGAATTTTTTTCTGCCGGCATTTTTCGCCCCAAAAGTAGGGGGAACGGGGCCGGTCTCCCTTGCACCGGCGGGCCATCCGCGCCAACTTGCGGTCCCCCCGGGGGTTTGATCAAATCCGATCCTGATCCGGCTTTTCGGGTTTCCAATGCCGCGGCGCTGCCTTGACGGGCCGCCCGGCTTTTCCATCTCTGGCGGGTATTGCAATGAAGGTCACCGTCGAACGCGCGCAACTCCTGAAATCGCTGGGTCACGTCCATCGCGTGGTCGAGCGCCGCAACACCATCCCGATCCTCGGCAACGTGCTGTTGCGCGCCGAAAATGCCCGGCTGTCGCTCAAGGCGACCGACCTCGATCTGGAGGTCACCGAAACGCTGGCGGCGGAAACGGCGACTGGCGGCTCCGCCACCGTGCCGGCCCACATGTTCTACGACATCGTCCGCAAGCTGCCTGACGGGGCGCAGATCGTGCTGGAAGCCGATGGCGACCGTTCGGTGATGGCGATCCGTGCCGGCCGCTCGCGCTTCACGCTGCAGACCCTGCCGGAAAGCGACTTTCCGGATCTTGCCGCAGGCGACATGACGCACTCGTTCGCGCTCGCCGCCTCCGACGTCAAGCGCCTCATCGACCGTACGCAGTTTGCGATCTCGACCGAAGAGACCCGCTACTACCTCAACGGCATCTACCTGCACACCGCCGGCAGCGCCAAGGCGGCGACGCTGCGCGGGGTGGCAACCGACGGCCACCGCCTGGCGCAGATCGATCTGGCGCTGCCCTCCGGCGCCACCGGCATGCCCGGCGTAATCGTGCCGCGCAAGACGGTCGGCGAGGTGCAGCGGCTGATCGAGGACAATGAAGCCGAGATCAAGATCGAGCTGTCGCAGGGCAAGATCCGCTTCACCCTCGGCAACGTCGTCCTGACCTCGAAGCTGATCGACGGAACCTTCCCGGATTACGGCCGCGTCATTCCGCAGAACAACGACAAGGAACTGATCGTCGACAAGAAGGATTTCGAAGCCGCGGTCGACCGCGTCTCGACCATCTCCAGCGAACGCGGCCGCGCCGTGAAACTCGCACTGTCCTCGGGCAAGCTGGTGCTCTCGGTGACCAATCCGGATTCCGGCAGCGCCACCGAAGAACTGGAAGTCGAGTATGCATCCGACGCGCTCGATATCGGCTTCAACTCACGCTACCTGCTCGACATCGCAGCCCAGATCGAAGGCGAGGTCGCCGTGCTGCGTCTGGCCGACCCCGGCTCGCCGACCCTGGTGCAGGACAAGGACAACAAGGGCGCGCTCTACGTGCTGATGCCGATGCGGGTGTGAGTACTTCAGGCGACGAGGACGCGGAGATCCCCTCTCCCCTTGTGGGAGAAGGTGGCACCCGACAAAAACAGCTGTCATACCCGCGAAGGCGGGTATCCAGTAATCGCCGGCGCCGACGAAAACGTTGAGCAGCTCGGCGTACTGGATCATCGGTCATCGCGGATGATGACAACAGTAGTTGCCGCCACGTTCGCACTCTTCGGCAATGACAGGGCGCCATGACCCCCTCCCGCATCCATCGTCTCTCGCTCACGCACTTCCGCAACTATCGCGCGGGAAGCGTGCAGGCGCGTGGCGACCTTGTGGTGCTCGTCGGTCCGAACGGCGCCGGCAAGACCAATTGCCTGGAGGCGATCTCGTTTCTCTCGCCGGGGCGCGGGCTGCGGCGCGCGACGCTGGAGGATGTCGCCGACAATCAGGGCGACGGCTCCTGGGCGGTCGCCGCCGAGGTCGAGGGCGCGCTGGGGCTGGCGACGCTCGGCACCGGCATCGATGCACCGGGTGTCGAAGGCACTTCGACCACCCGGCGCTGCCGGATCGACCGCGAGCCGGTGGGTTCGGCAAATGCGTTCGGCGACCATTTGCGCATGGTATGGCTGACGCCGACGATGGACGGGCTGTTTCTCGGCGCCGCGTCCGAACGCCGCCGCTTCTTCGACCGCCTGGTGCTGGCGATCGACAGCGAGCATTCCAGCCGCGTTTCGGCGCTGGAACGTTCGCTGCGCTCGCGCAACCGCCTGCTCGAAGTGCGCAATTACGACGACCACTGGTGCGACGCGATCGAGCGCGAGACCGCCGAGCTTGCGGTGGCGGTCGCCGCGACGCGCGGCCAGACCGTGACGCGGCTGGCTGCAATGCTCAGCGAGCGCGGCGCAGCCTCCGCCTTTCCCTCCGCGCAGATCATGCTCGACGGCTGGATGGAAAACGCTCTCGTGAGCGAGCCAGCCACCGCCGTTGAGGATCGCTACCGCGAAATCCTGCGCGCGAACCGCGCACGCGACGCCGCGGCCGGCCGTACGCTTGACGGTCCTCACCTGAGCGACCTGCAGGTGGTCTATGCGCCAAAGAACATGCCGGCACGCGATGCCTCGACCGGCGAACAAAAGGCGCTGCTGATCGGCCTGGTGCTGGCCCATGCCACCCTCGTCGCCGAAATGACCGGCATCGTGCCGCTGTTGCTGCTCGACGAAGTCGTCGCGCATCTCGATCCGAACAGGCGCAAGGCGCTGTTCGACGAACTGGCAAAACTCGGCGCGCAGGTCTGGATGACTGGCGCCGACCCGGCGGCATTCGTCGACATCGGCGCGAACAGCGAGATTTTCGACGTCGAATCCGGCCAGGTCCGCCGCCGCGCCTGAGGCTGATAAGTCCAAATGATGATCGGACCCCGTGGCGTCGTACTGGCGCTGCAAATGTATTGAGCTCGCGTTCCGGCACCTGCCGACGAGCCGGCTGAGAGCCGAAAATCGCCCTGCGAGAGGCTCAGAATCAGGCCCCGAATCGCGCTTTTCGAGGCCTGCAAAATCGGCCCTCGAACACCTTGAAAAAGTGTAAAAAACCACCATTTATTCAAAGACTTGTAGGAGGAGAGATTGCGCTAGGCGCGATGCCTCTTTCATGGCACAAATAGATCGATCAGCGCCTCATATTGCGCGGCTGATTCGGGACACCCTCGAAGGCTTCACATGACAGAACCTGCCCGGCAGACCCCTGCCGACACTGAGCATCCAATTCCGGTCGAGTATGGCGCGGAATCGATCCGGGTGCTGAAGGGCCTCGATGCCGTTCGCAAGCGGCCGGGCATGTATATCGGCGACACCGACGACGGTTCCGGCCTGCACCACATGGTGTACGAGGTCGTCGATAACGCGATCGACGAGGCGCTCGCAGGCCACGCCACGCGCGTTGACGTGGTCCTGAACGCGGACAATTCCGTCACGGTGCGCGACGACGGCCGCGGCATTCCGGTCGACATCCACAAGGGTGAAGGCATTTCCGCCGCCGAGGTCATCATGACCCAGCTCCACGCCGGCGGTAAGTTCGACCAGAACTCCTATAAGGTTTCCGGCGGCCTGCATGGCGTCGGCGTCTCGGTCGTCAACGCGCTGTCGAGCTCGCTGAAGCTCCGGGTCTGGCGCGACGACCAGGAGCATTTCGTTGAGTTCGCTCATGGAGATGCGGTTGCACCGCTGAAGGTGGTCGGCGAGGCCAAGGGCAAGCGCGGCACCGAGGTCACCTTCCTCGCCTCGACCGAGACCTTCAAGAACATCGAATATGATTTCGCGACGCTGGAACACCGGCTGCGCGAGCTCGCCTTCCTCAATTCCGGCGTCCACATCATCCTTTCCGACATGCGTCATGCCGTCGAGAAGCGCGAGGAGATGTATTACAGCGGTGGTGTCGAGGAGTTCGTCAAATATCTCGACCGCAACAAGAAGGCGATCGTGCCGGTCCCGATCATGGTGCGCTCGGAAGCCAACGGCATCGGCGTCGAGGCCGCGCTGTGGTGGAACGACAGCTACCATGAGAACGTGCTGTGCTTCACCAACAACATCCCGCAGCGCGACGGCGGCACCCACCTTGCCGGTTTCCGCGGCGCGCTGACGCGCCAGGTCAACGGCTATGCCGAGGCCAACGCGAAAAAGGAAAAGATCGCGCTGACCGGCGATGATTGCCGCGAAGGCCTCACCGCCGTGCTGTCGGTGAAGGTGCCCGATCCGAAGTTTTCGTCGCAGACCAAGGACAAGCTGGTCTCCTCGGAAGTCCGCCCGGTGGTCGAGAACGTCCTCAACGAGGCGCTGGCCGCGTGGTTCGAGGAGCACCCGAGCGAAGCCAAGGTCATCGTCGGCAAGGTGATCCAGGCGGCTGCCGCGCGCGAAGCCGCCCGCAAGGCGCGCGAATTGACCCGCAAGAGCCCGCTCAGCGTCTCCTCGCTGCCCGGCAAGCTCGCCGACTGCCAGGAAAAGGACCCGGCCAAGTCCGAACTGTTCATCGTCGAGGGCGACTCGGCGGGCGGCAGCGCCAAGCAGGGCCGCAACCGCGAATTCCAGGCGGTGCTGCCGCTGCGCGGCAAGATCCTCAACGTCGAGCGGGTGCGCACCGACAAGATGCTGTCGTCTGAGCAGATCGGCACGCTGATCACCGCGCTCGGCACCGGCATCAGCGACGATTTCTCGGCCGACAAGCTGCGCTACCACAAGATCATCGTGATGACCGACGCCGACGTCGACGGCGCTCACATCCGCACGCTGCTATTGACCTTCTTCTACCGGCAGATGCGCGAACTAATCGATCGCGGCCACCTCTATATCGCGCAGCCGCCGCTCTACAAGGTCACCCGCGGCAAGTCCGAGCAGTACCTGAAGGACGAGCGGGCGTTGGAAGACTATCTGATCGCGACCGGAATCGACGACTGCGTGTTCAAGCTGGGCAGCGGCGACGACCGTGCTGGCCGTGATTTGCTCTCTCTGGTAGAAGACGCTCGCGTCATCCGCACCGTGCTGCGCAACCTGCACAGCCGCTACAATCGAAAAGTTGTCGAACAGGCTGCCGTCGCCGGCCTGTTCGGAAGGGATATTTACACCAACCCGGAAAACGCAGCAGCGGCCGCCGAATACATGACTCACCGGCTCGACAATCAGGCCGAGGAAGTCGAACGCGGCTGGACCGGGCAATTCGTCGAAGGCCAGGGTTTCGTGTTCGAGCGCACGGTGCGCGGCGTGAAAGGTGTTGCCGTCATCGATGACGCCTTCCTTGGCTCCGCCGATGCGCGCAAGCTGCACGAGTACCGGCAGAGATTGCAGGATGTCTATGCGCGTCCCGGCAAGCTTCGCCGCAAAGACACGGAGACGACGATTTACGGCCCCGTCGATCTGTTCGAGGCCGTGACGGAGGCCGCGCGCAAGGGCGTGACGTTGCAGCGCTACAAAGGTCTCGGCGAGATGAACCCGGATCAGCTCTGGGAAACGACGCTCGACGTCAACGAGCGCTCGCTGCTGCAGGTAAAGGTCAAGGAGGTCGATGAGGCCGACGACATCTTCACCAAGCTGATGGGCGATGTGGTCGAGCCGCGCCGCGAGTTCATCCAGGATAACTCGCTCAGCGCCACCGTCGACGTGTGAGGCTTTGAACGCTCGTGGCGCCCATCCAGTACATCGTTGAAGGCGGCCACCGGCTCTCCGGCACCATCGAGCCGTCCGGCAACAAGAATTCGGCGCTGCCGATCATCGCCGCAGCGCTGCTCACCGAGCACCCGGTCACGCTGCAGAACGTGCCGCGCATCCGCGATACCGAGACGCTGGTCGAACTGATCCGATCGGTCGGCGCCTCGGCTGAGTGGAAGGAGCGCAATACGCTTGATATCCACGCCAAGGACGTACGCGCCGCCGATCTCGATCCCGAACTCTGCGCGCGGATCCGCGCCTCGATCCTGCTCGCCGGCCCGCTGCTCGCCCGCTGCGGCGAGGTGGCGCTGCCGCCGCCGGGCGGCGACGTCATCGGCCGCCGCCGTCTCGACACGCATTTCCTCGCCTTCGAGCAGCTAGGCGCCACGGTCACCGCCACGCACCGGCTGGAATTCCGTGCTACGCGCCTGAAGGGCGCCGACGTCTTCCTCGACGAACCCAGCGTCACCGCCACCGAAAACGCGCTGGTCGCGGCGGTCGCCGCCCATGGCACCACGTTCTTGCGCAACGCCGCCTCCGAGCCGCATGTGCAAGACCTCGCGCACTTTCTGGTCGCGCTCGGCGCGAAGATCGAGGGCATCGGCACCAACACCATCATCGTGCACGGCCCAGCGACGCTTGGTGGCACCAGCTATTCGATCCAGCCCGATCATATCGAGGTCGGCTCGCTGATCGGGCTCGCCGCGGTGACGCGCTCGCCGCTGCGCATCGCGAAAGCCGGCGTCGAGCATCTGCGCTCGATCCGGATGGGCTTTGAGCGGCTCGGCATCGTCTGCGGCGTCGAGGGCGACGATCTCGTGGTGCCCTCGGGCCAGACCATGAAGATCCACGACGATTTCGGCGGCCACGTGCCGAAGCTGGAGGACCAGCCCTGGCCGGCCTTCCCGGCCGATCTGATGTCGATTGCGATCGTCACGGCGACGCAGTGCGACGGCGTGATCCTGATGTTCGAAAAAATGTTCGAATCGCGGATGTTCTTCGTCGACAAGCTGATCTCGATGGGCGCCCGCATCGTACTGTGCGACCCGCACCGCGCCATCGTCGCCGGCCCGAGCCGGTTGCGCGGCGCGCCGATGACCTCGCCCGACATCCGCGCCGGCATGGCGATGCTGCTGGCCGCCGTCGCCGCCGAGGGCACCTCCACGATCAACAATGCCGACCAGATCGAGCGCGGCTATGAGCGCATCGAGGAGCGGCTCAACGCATTGGGCGCGAAGATCACGCGCGTGCCGGCACGGGCCGCCGGATAGGCGCACTAAGCGTCCGTCACTTTTTCGACTCTCGGCGGTGATATAGCGTTTTCAAGAGAAGTGGATTCCGGTTCGCGTGAAGAAAACGCGCAAAATATAAGCCTAACATGATCGGTTCTGATTCAATCAGAACCGATCATGTTCTAATCTCCTGCAATGACCTCGCTCGACAAGATTGAACGCGCAACCGTCGCGCCGCCTGTTTCTGCGGCCGTGCCCGGCCGCCACCTCGCGATCGAGCTTGCCGAGACGCTGAAGCTCGCGGCGCCGATCGCACTGACCCAGCTCGGGCAGATCGCGATGATGACGACCGATCTTGCGATGATCGGCCGCCTCGGCGCAGAAGCCGTGGCCGCGGCGGCGCTGGCGCATACCGTGCTGTTCGTCAGCTTCACCTTCGGCATGGGCCTGGTGTCCGCGGTCGCGCCGCTGGCTGCGCAGGCTTTTGGCGCGCGCAATCCGCATGTGATCCGCCGTTCGTTGCGCGTCGGCCTGTGGGCGGCGCTGTTGGTTTCGCTGCCGCTGATGGCGCTCCGCTTCTGGGCCGAGCAGGTCCTGCTGATGCTGGGCCAGTCGCCGACATCAGCGCATCTCGCGCAGGAATATCTCGCTGGCCTGGTCTGGACCATCCTGCCCGCCCTGTGGTTCATGGCGATCCGCGGCTTCATGAGTGCGATCAACCGACCCGAGCCGATCCTATGGATCACGCTGGCCGCGATCCCGGCCAATGCGCTGCTGGTCTATCTGCTGCTGTTCGGCGCGTTCGGCCTGCCGCAGCTCGGCCTGTTCGGCGCCGGGCTGGCGACCTCGATCGTCAATGTCGGCACGTTCCTGGCTGCGGTGTGGTTTGCGATGTATCGCCGGCCGTTCCGGAAGTATCACGTGTTCGGCCATTTCTGGCGCATCGACTGGCGGCTGATGTGGAAACTGATTGTCGTCGGCGCACCGATCTCGCTCTCCTTCCTGCTCGAATACGGCCTGTTCGGCGCCGCCGGCCTGTTGATGGGCCTGATCAGCACGACGGCGCTGGCGGCGCACCAGATCGCACTGCAGGTCGCAGCTATTCTGTACATGGTGCCGTTCGGCATCAGCATGGCCGCCACCGTACGCGTCGGCCACGCCATCGGCCGTGGCAATGCCGGCGCGGTCCGGCATGCCGGCCATGTCGCAACCTGGCTCGGCATTGTCCTCGCCGCCCTCCTGACGCTCGCCGTGATGCTCGGCCGCTTTGGCGTTGCGCACCTTTTTCTTGGCGAAAGCACCGATGCGACCGCCGAGCTGTCGGCTACGCTGCTGCTGGTCGGATCGACCTTGTTTGTCGCCGACGCCATCCAGACCATCGCCGCCGGTGCATTGCGCGGCATGAACGATACCCGCGTGCCGCTGCTGTTCGCGATCCTCAGCTACTGGCTGATCGGCTTCGCCGGCGCGTGCTGGCTCGGCTTCTGGATATCATGGGGCGCCGTCGGTGTCTGGATCGGGTTGTCGGTCGGAACTGCGGTCTATGCCGTGCTTCTGCTCTTGCGCTTCCGGCGGTTGACCAGCAAGCTGACCTTCTGATGACCGTCCGCGAGATCAAACCCGCCGTCGATACCCGCGCGCTGCTGGCCGGCGCGCAGTTCGCCGACGCCTTCTGCATCGAGATCGGCGACCGCGATCTCGACGCCCGCGCGGCGGCGGAGCGGATGATGGCGCGGCAGCCGCGCTGGGCCGAGGCGCTGTTGTGGCTGCGCAATTTCCTCGTCGCGCCGCTCGGGCTGAAAACCTCGGGTGCCACTCAGGGCGTGCCCCGCGACATGATCGGAATTTTTCCGGTCGTGAGCGAAACGCCTGATCGCCTCATTGCCGGCTTCAACGACCGCCACCTTGATTTTCGTGTCGTGGTGGATGTGACGGCGCCGGGCGAGGCCAGGCAGGTCACTGCCACCACGGTGATCAAGACGCACAACCGGCTCGGCCGGACCTACCTTGCGGTCATCATGCCGTTTCACCGGCTGATCGTGCCCGCTTTGCTGCGGCAAGTTACGGTCTGAATACGCGATCTCGTTCCATCGCTATACGGCGACCCTCGAATTTCCTGGCATCCGTCTCGACTAGGTCTTCGGCTTCTCGCCCCAGTCGGCCCGGCAGCGATCGAGATCGTTCAGATTCTGCCGCATCTGATCCAGCGAGAACCCCAGCACGAAAAATCGTTCGGCGACATCGACGGGAACGCCGCGGATCAGGCCCTCGCGCCGTATGGCGGCGACTTCGGCGGCGTAGGCCTGCAGCGCCGCATCGACGGGCCGGATGTCCACCGCGCCGCTGCCGCTGCGCAAGGATACGGCTGCCGCACGCATATAGCCGACGATCGCCTGGCTGACGTCGGCGAGCGGCCGCGCCAGCCGTGCCTGCACGTTCGCCGGCAGCGGCACCACGCTGGCGCGCCCGATCATCACGACGTCATGACGCAAACGCTGAAGCGTGCGCAACAGAGGGCCGGTATCCGGACCGGACGACAGATGCGCGGCGCGTTCGCGCTCGGCTTCCAGACCGATCGTGTGGACGTTGGCCAGCGCGGTGCCGAGCCCACCCTGGATACGATGCAGCGCATCGTTGTCGAGCCCGCGTGTCAGCCCTGCGAGCAATTCGGCGAACGCGGCGGCCAGCAGTTCCAGAATCTGCGCCGCATTGACGCGGATCTGGCTGATCGCCCGCGACGGCAACACCAGAAAGGAGACGACCAGTCCGGTGAGGGCGCCGACGGCGACTTCGAACAGCCGGTCGATGGTTGAATCCAGCGGATTGGCGTGGTTCATCGCCGGCACGAGCAACACGATCACGGCCGTTACTGTCGCAGCGCTCAGGCTCGGATTGACGGCGCCGATGAAGGCCATCGGTGCGACCGTGAGCACCAACAGCGCCAGCAATCCGCCCTCGCCGGAATGCGGGATCAGCATCGCGATCGCCCCGCCATAGGCCGCGCCACCGATCGTGCCGAGCATGTAATCGCGGGTCGCCTTCAGTGATCGGCCAACGCTCATCTGGGTGACGATCAGCGAGGTCAGCACCGCCCAGAGCGGCAGCATCAGATGCAGTGCACGGGCGATCGCATAGGCCGCGACCGCGGCAATTGCGAGCCTGACCGCGAGCGCGAGTTGCGTCTTGTAGCCGCGAAGCGATCCAAGCATGCGTTTTGCGAAGGCCATCATGCACCGCATTCCAGAAACCGCACGCCGCGCCTGTGCTAAACGACATCAGCTACGGCCGGCGCCGCGACGGGAAGGCGGCTTGAAAGCTCTTTTCGGCCCGCCTACGCTATCCGGCAAAACGAGGAAACACGATGGCCCAGGAAACCGCAACGCTCGCCGCCTATGTCGCCGACCTGAAATTTGCGGATATCCCGCCGGAGGTGCTGGAACGCGCCAAGGTGCTGACGCTCGATTTCCTCGGCAGCGCGATCCGGGCCCGGCGCGACGCGGAATCCACCCCCTCGCTGCTCAACATGCTGGAAGCACTGGCGCTGGACGGCAAGGGCGGGGCCACCGTATTCGGCGATTCCAAAACCTGGACGCCGGCGGTTGCCGCGCTCCTCAACGGCGCCCTCGGCCACTCCCTCGATTTCGATGACACGCATGCCGATTCCTCGCTGCATCCGAGCGCACCCGTGGTGCCCGCCGCTTTTGCGGTCGGCGAGATGGTCGGCGCCTCCGGCCGCGACGTGCTGACCGCGATCGTCGCCGGCTATGAAGTGTGCTGCCGGCTCGGCAACGCGCTCGATCCGACGTCGCATTATGCACGCGGCTTCCACCCGACTGCGACCGCCGGAACCTATGGCGCCGCGGCGGCGGCCGGCAAGCTGTTCGGCCTTTCCAAGGACCAGATCATCTCCGCGTTCGGCGTTTCCGGCAGCCAAGCGGCGGGCTCGCTGCAATTCTTGGTCAACGGCGCCTGGAACAAGCGCTACCAGGTCGGCGCCGCCGCGATGAACGGCGTGATCGCGGCTACCTTGGCGCGAAATAATTTCATCGGCTCGACCGAGTCGGTCGAAGGCAAGCACGGCCTGCTCGTCGGCTACAGCGACGACGCCCATCCGGGCAAGGCCATCGCTGACCTCGGCAAGACCTATGAGACGCTGAAGATCGGGGTAAAACCCTATCCGAGCTGTCGCTATACCCATGCCGCGCTCGATGCGTTGATCGCGATGCGGCGCGAGCACAATCTGACGCCGGACCAGATCAAGCGCGTCGAGATCGGCCTACATCGCAACGGCATTACGCTGACCGGCGATGCTCCCACCAAACGGCATCCGACCTCGATCGTCGGCGGGCAGTTCTCGATGTTCTTCACCGGCGCGCTGGCGCTCGATCAAGGCAGCTTTGGCTGGGACGACTACGAGCGGCTCGGCGACGCCGCGATCAACGCGCTCGCCGACAAGTTCGACGTGGTGCAGGACGACCGTCTCGAGATCGGCCGCCCCCATCCCTTCGGCGCGCGGGTTTCCATTACCACCGACGATGGCGTGCATGAGCGGCTCTATGCCGACCCCTCAGGCGAGCCGGATACGTTCCCGGACGCGCAGGCGATGCAGCAGAAGTTCCTGACGCTGGCCCGCCCCGTGCTGAACGGCCGCGCCGATCAGCTTGCGGATGCGATCCTTTCGCTGGAGCGGTTCGACCGCGTGGAGAAGGCGACGCAGTTGGGGCGGCAGTAGCCCGAATGGGATCGCATCCTCCCCTGGAGGGGGATGGTGAGTCACACCTCAGTTCCCCGCCGCCAACTTTCCCGTGCCTCCCGTCGCCGCCACCACATCGCGCACGAGATCAAACACGCCGTCGGCTTCCGGAGGCGAGTTCGGCGAACGGCCGAGTCTCACGATCACCAGCCGCTCCGATGGCACGACGATGACATACTGCCCCAGCGTTCCCTTGGCGTAGAACGCATCGCGCGGCCAACCGTGCTCGGTGCGATAGATCGCGCCAAAACTGTCGCCTTGATTGGTCCAGAACCCCGCGCCCTGCCCGACCCAGGCGCCCGGCGTCGGCGTTGCCGAATATTTCACCCACCCCTCGGGCAGAATGCGCTTGCCGCCGACCATGCCGTCATTGAGATAGAGCTGGCCGAAGCGCGCCCAGTCGCGTGCGCTGGCCAGCAACTGGCTCGAGCCTTCCGCATTACCTGACGCGTCGAATTCGAGCGTGACATGGCGCATGCCGAGCGGCTCAAACAGTTCCTGCCGCGCAAAGCGCATCATGTCGGCGGCGCGACCGCCGGCGACTTGGCGGATCAGATGCGCGAGGATGACGGTGTTGCCGTCGTGATAATTCCACGCCTCTCCCGGCGTCGTCGCCAGCGGCATGCTTTCCGCATAGGTGGCCATGTCGGGCTCCATGAACTTCATGCGATTTACCGGCTCGAGTGCGGAGGCCAGGGAGGCCTGCAGCGAGCTGCCGAGTGCGAGCCCGGCGGTATGGCGCAGCAGATGGTCGAGCGTGATCGCGCCTCTCGCATCGCCGGCGCCCTGCCAGGCTGCGATCGGCACCGGCCCATGAAGCTTCAACGCGCCCTTGCGCACGAGGATGCCGGCGAGCGCCGAGATGACCGATTTGGTCGCGGAGAAGCCGAGCAGCGGCGTATCGATACCGATACCCTCGGCGTAGCGCTCGGCAAGGATGCGGCCATCCTTAATGACCACGATCGCGCGGGTGTTGCGCGGCGTCGACTTGTCCGGCTCGGCAAAGGCGCGATCGAGCACTGCTGCGAGCTTCGCCGTCTGCGGCAGCACGATCGATGGGCCGCCGATCTCCGGCAGCAACGACGTCCTGGCCTCGGACGGCGGCAACGCAATGTCGGCTGCCACGCTACCGTGGTCGAGATAGCAGCCGAGACCCTCGCCGCGATAGACGGCATGGCTGTGGCCGAGGCCGAACAGCGTCACGGTGACGTCCTTGCGCGCGGGGTCGACGCGATAATTGAAGGCCCAGGAAATCAGGCCCGCGCCCGGCATGGCCGATGTGGTCTCCGCGAAACCCCGTACCGAATCGAGCCTGGAGACGAAGGTCTCGGTGCACAGCACGCTGGCGACAAAGCCGGTCGCAACCTTCGGTACGTCGCGGGCGCGGGCGACCGATAGCGCGAGCGCCGTGAGCACGGTCGAGGTGACGATGATGAGGATGAGATTTCGTCGGGTCACAGGGGCCTCCGGCAGCACGCATCAGCGCGTGCCGGAAGGAGTGGCGGGGCTGTCGCGGGCAGGCTCGCCGTATTTGGAATTGAAGCTAGCCGGAACCTGAAAGCGGCTCACCGAATCCGAAATTTACTAGTGATAACAGAGCAATGAGGCTAAGCCGCGCTGGCCTTGAGCCGGCGGTATTCGGTCGGCGTAACGCCCGTAATCGCCTTGAAGGCGCGGTTGAACGGGCCGAGCGACTGGAAGCCGGCGTCCATCGCAATGGTGATGACGGGGACCTCGGCCTGGCTCGGATCGGCAAGTGCCGCCTTGGCCTCCGCGATCCGGTGCTCGTTGAGGAACACATTGAAGTTGCGATAGCCGAGCCGCTGGTTGATCAGCCGCCGCAGCCGGTATTCGGGAATGGCGAGCCGGGTCGCGAGCGTGCCGATGGTGACGTTGTCATGGCGATAGACGCGCTCGTCATTGATCAGGCGCATTAACGCATCGATCAGTTTCTGGTCGGCAGCACTGGTTTCGATGACGGTCGCTTCGCCTGCGTTGATCTTGATTTCGGGCACAGCGGGAAACAGGTCGGCGCCATCAACGCGCATCATCGCGATCGCAATCGACCCCACCACGGCAACCAGAGCAGCCGAATTCAAGACATTGGCGATGTCGGCGCCGCCGCCCCCGGCCATCAATATATGCAGGATCGCATTGAGGCCGCCATACAGTGCGGCCGCGCTGACGATGAAAACGCGGACACGCCGGCGCCCCTCGACCAGATCCGTCGGCCAGGATGCCAGCGTCTGCACCAACGCCAATGCGATGAAGCCGAGCGCAATCAGATTGACCGCGATGATCGCGAACCGGGCGCTGTAGAGCGGGGCAAGCCACAGACAATTGACCAAACTGAACGAAGCAACCGCGGCCCACATTACACCATGCCGCCAGCGCAGTCTAAACGCCTCGTCGAACAGTGCGCGCGTGAACAGCCAGAATATCACGACGTTGCCGGTCGACAGCGCAATGAGTGGCGCATGCGCTACCGATACCGGCGACGCCGTGCCGATCGACGACGTCACGGTATGCGCCGCGGATCCGAGCGCAAACGCGGCGGCCAGCCGCCCCGCGAGCACAGTGCCGAAGCCGCGATACAGCGAGATTGCCAATACCAGCAGCAGCGCCACAGTGGCGGCTCGCAAGGCAATGTCGATGGTGGCAAGCGGCATCAAGTTGGGCCCGTTCGCGCGGTTATAGGCTATGCGTGACCCTAAAGCGAATTGCCGCTTGATTCAATTTTTAGGTTCCAGATCAGCAGATGCCGGCCGCCGTCATTGCGAGCCAACGGGTCGCGCGAATGCGCGCCCGATGACAGGCGAAGCGAAGCAATCCATAGATCCCCAAGCCGAGAAATGGATTGCTTCGCTTCGCTCGCAATGACGCAGAGAAGCTTTCACCTATGACCGCAATTCCTGCTATGATCGCACAAAACATCAAGGAGTCCCCATGAGCTGGCAACCCTCCAACGATCCCGTTCTCGGCGATCCCAAGACCTGCGATGCGCTCGATCTCATCATCGTGCCACGCACGCGCGACCTCGGCGACGGCTTTGCCGTGCGGCGCGCGCTGCCGCATGGCAAACGGCAGATGGTCGGCCCCTTCATCTTCTTCGATCATTTCGGCCCGGTTCAGTTCATGGCCGGCAAGGGCATGGACGTGCGGCCGCATCCGCATATCGGGCTCGCCACCGTCACCTATCTGTTCGACGGCTCGATCATGCACCGCGACAGCGAGGGCAACATCCAGGAGATCCAGCCCGGCGCGATGAACCTGATGACAGCGGGCCGCGGCATCGCGCATTCCGAGCGTACGCCCGATGTGCAGCGCCGCGACGGGCAGAAGATGCTCGGCCTGCAAAGCTGGATCGCGCTACCCGCAGGATCGGAAGAGATCGCGCCGTCGTTCCAGCACTATGCTGCCGAGGCGCTGCCGACCGTGAAGGAGAGCGGCTTCACCGCGCGCATCATCGCAGGTAGCGGCTTTGGCGTGAAATCGCCGGTCAGCGTGGTCTCGCCGTGGTTTTACACCGAGGTGACCGCGCAGGCCGGCACCAGCGTGCCGCTCGACCCCGACCATGAGGAGCGCGCGATCTACCTGGTTGACGGCGAGGTCGAAATCGCGAACGAGCGCTACGAGGGCCCGCGCCTGCTGATCTTCCGGCCGGGCGACCGCATCACCGTAAAGGCAGTGCGGCCGACGCGGATGATGTTTTTGGGCGGCGACGCGCTGGAGGGGCCGCGCCATATCTGGTGGAATTTCGTTTCCTCCAGCAAGGAACGGATCGAGCAGGCCAAACAGGACTGGAAAACCGGCCGGTTTGCCGCCGTTCCGCAAGAACATGAGTTCATTCCGCTGCCGGAGTGAGCTATTGCTCCGCTTTCCAATTTTTGCCTTCGCGCCAGCGCGGGGCGCCTGACCGAAAGCCTGCCCCGATGAACGCGATGCTCGCCAGCGATTTGCCCCTGCCCCGGATCGGCCGCGGCAAGGTACGCGATATCTATGCCGTCGGCGACGACCGTGTGCTGCTGCTCACCACCGACCGCATCAGCGCATTCGATGTCGTGATGGCCGAAACCATCCCGATGAAGGGCGCGGTACTCACTCAGATCAGTGCGTGGTGGTTCCACCAGCTCGAAGGCGTGGTGCCGCATCACATGATCAGCGCCGACGCCGACGAGATCATCCGCAAGGTGCCAGCACTGAAGGATCATCGCGCCGATATTCTGGGGCGCGCGATGCTGTGCAAGCGCACCACTGTCTTCCCGGTGGAATGCGTGATCCGCGGCTATATCTCCGGCTCGGCCTGGAAGGAATATGCCGCATCCGGCACCCTCGCAGGCGAACAGCTCAAGCCCGGCCTCGTCGAAAGCGAGAAGCTCCATGCGCCGATCTTCAGTCCCGCCACAAAGGCCGAGACCGGCCACGACGAGAACATTACGGTGGCACGGGTGCGCGAGATCGTCGGCAGCGACGTCGCCGGGAAGCTCGAAAGCATGGCGCGCACGGTCTATAATTTCGGCGAGCGGATCGCCCGTCATCACGGCATCATCATCGCCGACACCAAGTTCGAGTTCGGCAAGGCCGCGGACGGCCGCATCATCCTGATCGACGAGGTGATGACACCGGATAGTTCGCGCTTCTGGGCCGCCGACGTCTACAAGCCCGGCCGACCGCAGCCCTCCTTCGACAAGCAGCCGCTGCGCGACTATCTCGACGCCGAGCGAAGGGCCGGCCGCTGGAACGGCGATGCACCGCCCCCGCCGCTGCCCGACAGCGTCGTCGACGCGACGAGCAAGCGCTATCTCGAAGCGTATCGCCGCGTGACGGGGGATGAGCTGCAAATTTCGTAGGATGGCCAGCCCGTCATTGCGAGCGAAGCGAAGCAATCCATAGCGCCACAAGCGGAGAAACGGATTGCTTCGTCGCTGTCGCTCCTCGCAATGACGCGGATACTGGATTGCCCAACAAGCCCGTCTGATGCCAAGCTACCTCCCAGAAAAATATAGGGAGCGCCTGATATGTCCGAAGAAAAATCCGTACTCATCGAACGCGATGGCCCCATCACCATCGTTTCCATCAACCGCCCGCACTGCCGCAACGCCGTCGACGGCGCGACCGCACGCAAGCTGTATGATGCTTTCCTCGCCTTCGACGCCGACGAGAGCGCGTCGGTTGCGGTGTTCGCCGGCACTGGCGGCTATTTTTGCGCCGGCGCCGATCTCAAGGCGGTGGCGGCGGGCGATCCGAACAAGAAGCGTGAGTTCGGCGGACACGATTCGATCGCGCCGATGGGGCCGAGCCGGCTGCGGCTGTCGAAGCCTGTCATCGCGGCGGTCGAGGGTTTTGCGGTGGCCGGCGGCATGGAGCTGGCGCTGTGGGCCGACATGCGCGTGGTCGCCGACGATGCGACGTTTGGTATCTTCTGCCGCCGCTTCGGCGTGCCCCTGATCGATCTCGGCACCATCCGCCTGCCGCGGCTGATCGGGCATTCGCAGGCGGTCGACCTGATCCTGACCGGGCGCCCGGTCGGCGCACAGGAGGCGCTGCGCATGGGGCTCGCCAACCGCGTCGTCGGCCGCGGCGAAGCCGTCGCGCACGCGATTGCGCTCGCCCGGGAGATCGCGGCGTTTCCGCAAAAATGCCTGCGCGCCGATCGGCTGTCGGCGCTGCGGCAGTGGGACCTCACAGAGGAAGAGGCGATCGACAACGAGATGCGCGGCGGCCTTGCCGTGATCGCCTCGGGCGAAACCCTGTCGGGCGCGACGCGCTTCGCCTCCGGCGTCGGACGTCACGGCGCGTTCGCGATTGATGCAAGCGACTGAGATGGGAGCGACTGAATGAGATGTCGTCCCTGCGAACGCATGCGAACGCAGGGACGACGAAGAGAGAGTAGCGGACGACGAAAGCTAAACGCCCGCCATCATCACGTACTTGATCTCGACATATTCTTCCATGCCGTGATGCGAACCCTCGCGGCCGAGGCCACTCTCCTTCACGCCGCCGAACGGCGCGACTTCGGTCGTGATGAGGCCGGTGTTGACGCCGACCATGCCCGATTCCAGCGCTTCGGCGACGCGCCAGACGCGGCCGAGATCGCGGGAATAGAAATACGAGGCGAGCCCGAACGGCGAATTGTTGCACATCGCGATGACGTCGGCCTCGTCCTTGAAGCGGAATACCGGCGCTAAGGGCCCGAACGTTTCCTCATGCGCGACCAGTGCGTCCGGCTTGACGTTCGACAGCACGGTCGGCTCGAAGAAGCTGCCGCCGAGCGCGTGGCGCTTGCCGCCGGTGACGATCTTGGCGCCGCCCTTCACCGCGTTATCGATATGCTTCTCGACCTTGAGCACCGCATCCATGTTGATCAGCGGGCCCTGCACCACGCCCTGCTCGGTGCCGTCGCCGATCTTCATCGCCGCGACCTTCTTGGACAGCTTCTCGACGAACTCGTCGTAGATCTTGTCCTGGGCGTAGATGCGGTTGGCACAGACGCAGGTCTGGCCCATGTTGCGGTATTTCGAGACGATCGCGCCTTCGACCGCCGCATCGATATCGGCATCGTCGAACACCACGAACGGCGCATTGCCGCCGAGCTCTAAGCCGAGCTTCTTCACACCTACCGAGGCCTGCTGATAGAGGATCTTGCCGACTTCCGTGGAGCCGGTGAAGCCGACGAAGCGCACGGCGGGATGCTCGCACAGCACCTTGCCGATCGCAGAGGAATTGCCGGTCAGGATGTTGAACACGCCCTTCGGCACGCCGGCCTTCTCGGCGAGTGCGACCAGCGCCAGCGCGGTCAGCGGCGTTTCGTTGGCGGGCTTGAGCACCACTGTGCAGCCGGCGGCGAGCGCCGGCGAGACTTTTCGCGTGATCATCGAGCACGGGAAATTCCACGGCGTGATCGCGCCACAGACGCCGATCGGCTGCTTGATCGCGAGCAGCCGTGCATCCGGCCGCTGCGTCGGAATGGTCTCGCCATAGACGCGGCGGGCCTCCTCGGCAAAAAATTCGACATAGGCGCCGCCGATATCGACCTCGCCCAGCGCTTCCGCCAGTGGCTTGCCCTGCTCGGAAGTGAGGATCAGCGCGAGATCCTCGCGGTTGGCCGCGATCAGCTCAAACCATTTTCGCAGAATGTTGGAGCGCTGTTTTGCCGTCTGCTTGGCCCAGGATGGGAACGCGCGCTCGGCAGCCTCGACGGCCTGGGTGGCTTCTGCCGTGCTGAACGCCGGCACCTTGGCGAGTTCGACGCCATTGACAGGGTTGGTGACCGGGCGCGAGGGCGTACCGACCCAGGCGCCGTCGATATAGCAGCGGTCGCGCAGCAGCGAGGGGTCTTTCAGGCGGTCGTGCAGCGAGGGCTGGGCGGATTGGGCGCGAGCGGCGACGGGTGGGTTCATGGCAGTACTCCCTGAAGTTTCTTGGGGGTTGGCGGGAGTATAGGCCTGGATCGGCGGCAATGCACCGCCCGCAGACGCAGCTCTGCTTCAAGCAATGTTGACGTCTGCCGCGGTCATTCCGGGGCGATGGGCAGCATCGAACCAGGAATCTCGAGATTCTGGGTTCGACACTTCGTGTCGCCCCGGAATGACGGCAGCAATCAGGCCGCGCCGCTCATATAGGTCTCGCGCCTTCCGATCATGCGCTGGGCGGCGGCCTTGGCGGCGGCTTTGCTCGAGGTCGCGCACGTCCGGTATTCGAGATCGGGCAATTTCCCCGTATCGCGGCGGCCGAACCAGGACTTGGAACCGACTGGCAGCAGCGCCAGCGCCTGGGCGACGTTGTCGACGGCCTCGAACGAGTGCAGCGCGCCGGTGCCGGCGTAGCGCACTTCGTAAATGCCGGGCGAGATCGGGGCTTCGATATTTTCGCCACGCCCCGCGCGGGGATAGCGCTTCCATTCACTCCAAGTCGAAATCATTGCGCACCTTTGCACAAGCGGAAAAGACAACCATTTTGGTTAATTTGAGCCAGCCAACGCGCTACGTTTGTGCTGGAATTTGAACGCCTTACTGGAAAAGATCGGCGAAGGGAATCGCTGGCACCATCACGTTATCGTGGATGGTAAATCCGGTCACCGCCGTTGCCGCTCCTCCATCGCTGAAAGCGGCAAGGTGTTGCAGTTTTGTTTCGGATCACCCCAACAAGGCTCGCCCACCCCCATTGCCCATCACGAGATCGCGACATCTGCGCCGGCGGTCGACGCGCGCTTGCCGGATAAGGCCGCCGGGAGGATGATCTTCCACTTCCATAAAAACAAAGCGGGAGGAGACCTATGCAAAGCAAAGCTGAGATCGATCAGGTTCTGCGGCAAAAATGCGAGGCCAAGGAGATCCCCGGCGTGGTCGCGATGGCGGCGACCGGGAGCGACATCATCTACCAGGGCGCGTTCGGCAAGCGCGACCTCGGCAAGGACGACAACATGACCGCCGACAGCGTGTTCTGGATCGCCTCGATGACCAAGGCGATCACGACCGCGGCCGGCATGCAGCTGGTCGAGCAGGGCAAGCTCTCGCTCGACGAGCCGATCGGCAGGCTGCTGCCCGATCTCGCGAACCCGCAGGTGCTGGAAGGGTTTGACGCCAATGGCGCACCAAAACTGCGGCCCGCATCGAAGCCGATCACGCTGCGCCATCTCATGACGCATACCGCAGGTTTCGCCTACCACATGTGGAATGGCGACTGCGCGCAATATCTGGAGAAGACCGGCACCCCGCCAATCACCACCTGCCAGAACGCCGCGCTGACGCTGCCGATCATGACCGATCCCGGCACGCGCTGGGAATACGGCATCAACATCGATTTCGTCGGCAAGGCGGTCGAAGCCGCGAGCGGCCAGAAGCTCGATGCCTATTTGCGCGACAACATCTTCGCGCCGCTCGGCATGAACGACACCGCATTCAAGATATCCGACGCGATGCGTCAGCGCCTCGTCGGCATGCATGCGCGCGGCGAAGGCGGCGTGCTGGCGCCGATCCCGTTCGAGCTCGAACAGGCGCCGGAATTCCACATGGGCGGTGGCGGCCTTTACGGCACGGCCGGCGACTACATCAAGTTCACCCAGATGATCCTCAACCAGGGTCGCGGCAACGGCAACCAGGTGCTTAAAGCCGAGACGGTCGCGCTGATGAGCCAGAACCACATCGGCGAGCTCTCGATGGGGAAGATGACGACGGTGACGCCGATCTACACCAACGACGTCGACCTCTATCCTGACATCGTCAAGAAGTGGGGCCTCTCCTTCCTGATCAACACCGCCAAGACGCCCGAGGGCCGCAGCGCCGGCAGCCTCGCCTGGGCGGGTCTCGCCAACACCTACTTCTGGATCGACCCGTCGCGCAACGTCGCCGGCGTGATCCTGATGCAGCTATTGCCGTTCGCGGATGGCAAGTGCCTGGAGGCGTTCGCGGGCTTCGAGCGCGGCGTCTACGCCGGGCTAGATGTGGGCAGCGGGCAGAAGGCGGCGTGAAGGACAACAAGGGTGGCGACGCGTCCGCGTGTCGCCCGCCCTCGCCTCGGCAACGCCCGTCATGCCCCAAACGCAGAGCCGACGCAGCCCTCAGGTAAAAATATCGAAAACAACCCCATGCACAGTAGCCTGGCGCGAAGCGTCAAAGGCCCAGCCATATGGCAGATCCCCGCCGTAGGCGCACCGCAACCAGCTCTATCTGCATGATATCATTATGATGTTATTTCAGGACGATCCCCGGCGCTCGTTGACGACCTCCTCTCACTAGCGGGAGACGTGATTTGACCGACACCATCAACAGCTATGTCTGCGGAACCTCCGACGCGCCGCTGCTCGGCGACACCATCGGGCGCAGCCTCGATCAGGCCGCAGCGCGCTGGGGCGATCGCGAGGCGCTGGTTTCGCCGAGCCATGGCGTGCGCTGGACATGGAAGGAATTCGCCGAACGGGTGGATGCGCTGGCGGCGGGCTTTCTCGCGCTCGGCCTCGAACGCGGCGCGCGGATCGGGGTGTGGTCGCTCAACCGCCCGGAATGGACGCTGACGCAATTCGCCGCCGCCAAGGCCGGGCTCATCCTCATCACCATCAATCCCGCCTACCGCCTGAGCGAACTCGAATTCGCGCTGGCAAAAGCCGGATGCGCGGCGATCGTCACCGCCACCGCGTTCAAGACCTCCAACTACATGGAGATGCTGAACACGCTGCTGCCGGAGCTTGCAACCTCGCAGGCGGGCGAGCTGAAATCGGCGCGGCTGCCGCAGCTGCGCGCGGTGATCCAGATCGGCGGGCCGAAATCTCCGGGCACCATCGCGTTCGACGATGTGGCACAGATGGGCGGTGCGCGGCATCGCGAGCAGCTTGTCGCGCTGGCGGCGACGCTGCAGTTCGACGATGCGGTCAATATACAATTCACCAGCGGCACGACCGGCTCGCCCAAGGGCGTCACGCTGACCCATCATAACATCCTCAACAACGGCTATTTCGTCGGCCGCTCGATGCGCCTGACGGAAGCGGACCGCATCTGCATTCCGGTGCCGCTCTATCATTGTTTTGGCATGGTGATGGGCAACCTCGCCGCGGTCACGCTCGGCGCCGCCATGGTCTATCCCGGCGAGGGCTTTGATCCGCTGGCGACGCTGCAGACCATCGAAAAGGAGAAATGCACCGCGCTGTACGGCGTGCCGACCATGTTCATCGCCGAGCTCGATCATCCGGAGTTCTCGCGCTTCGACCTGAAATCGCTGCGCACCGGCATCATGGCGGGCGCGCCCTGTCCGATCGAGGTGATGAAGCGCGTCAACAGCAAGATGAACATGGGCGAGGTGACCATCGCCTACGGCATGACCGAGACCTCGCCAGTCAGTTTCCAGAGTTCGACCGATGATCCTCTCGAACGGCGCGTCTCGACCGTGGGGCGGATCCATCCCCATGTCGAGGTCAAGGTCGTCGACCTCGAGGGACGCGTGGTGCCGCGCGGCGAGCGCGGCGAACTCTGCACCCGCGGCTACAGCGTCATGCTGGGCTATTGGGATGAGGCGGAGAAGACCACTGAGGTGCTCGACGCGCAGGGGTGGATGCACACCGGCGACCTCGCCGTGATCGACGCCGAGGGCTATTGCAACATCGTCGGCCGCATCAAGGACATGGTGATTCGCGGCGGCGAGAACCTCTACCCCAGAGAGATCGAGGAATTCCTATATCGCCACCCAAAAATCCAGGACGTGCAGATCTTCGGCGTCGCCGACGAGCGCTACGGCGAAGAACTCTGCGCCTGGATCCGCACCCGCCCCGGCGAAACCCTCACCGCCGAGGACGTCCGCGCCTTCTGCCAAGGCCAGATCGCCCACAACAAGATCCCGCGCTACGTGGAGTTCGTCGACGAGTTTCCGATGACGGTGACGGGGAAGATTCAGAAGTTTCTGATGCGGGAAGCGGTGGAGGCGAAGCTGGGGCTGGAGGCGGCGAAGACGGCGTGAGATTTCTGAGACCTCATCCTGAGGCGCGCGCTCTTGCTCGCGTCTCGAAGGATGAATGGCACCAGCTTGGCCTCGTGCTTCGAGACGGCCCTTCGGGCCTCCTCAGCATGAGGGTGAAGAGCAACTCAAACCGTCAGCCCGTTCTGCCCCGCCAGCTCCTTTAGCGACACCTGCGGCCGGGCGCCGATGTGCTGGATCACCTCCGCCGCCGCCAGCGCGCCGAGCCTTCCGCACATCTCGTGGCTGGCATCGCGCACCAGGCCGAACAGGAAGCCGGCGGCGAAGAGGTCGCCGGCGCCGGTGGTGTCAACGAGCTTTTGAATCGGGAATGCGGGGGCTAAGGTGATAGCGTCTTTGGCTGCCACCACGCAGCCCTTTTCGCTGCGGGTGACGACGCCGAGTTTTGCGTCACTGCGGAGCTGCTGCAGTGCGCCGTCGAAATCGGAGGTCTGGTACAGCGAATGCAGCTCGGCCTCATTGGCGAAGACGAGGTCGACGGTGCCCTTGCGCATCAAATCGAGGAACTCGTCGCGATAACGATCGACGCAGAAGGAATCCGATAGCGTCAGCGCCACCTGGCGGCCGGCTTGATGCGCGATCGTGGCGGCCTTGACGAAGGCTTCCTTGGCATTCTTGGGGTCCCAGAGATAGCCTTCGAGATAGACGATGCGGGAGGCCGCGATCTGCGCCTCATCGATGTCGGACGGGTTCAAATCCTGCGCGGCGCCGAGATAGGTGTTCATGGTGCGCTCACCGTCCGGCGTCACCAGGATGTAGGAGCAGCCGGTGGCGGGGCCGGCTTCCGCCGCCTTGGTTTCATAGGCGACGCCAGCGGCCCTGATGTCGTGGATGTAGAGGCCGCCGATCTGGTCGTTCTTGACCTTGCCAATGAAGGCGGCGCGCGCGCCGAAGCTGGACAGGCCTACGATGGTGTTGGCGCCGGAGCCGCCGCTCATCTCGGTCGCCGGGCCCATATCCCTGTAGATCGCCGCCGCCCGCGCCCCGTCGATCAGCGCCATGCCGCCCTTGGTCATGCCGTGGCGCGCGAGAAAACCCTCATCGGTCTGCACCAGCACGTCGAAGATCGCGTTGCCGATTCCAAGAACGTCGTATTTTGCGGATGTCATTCGTGGCGGCCTGTGTGCGGGGTTTGCGGGTGGCTGGGGCTAGCACGGCGGGGGGCGCGGCAGCAAGAGAAGGTGCCCAACCTCGCCCCGCCTGCGGGGAGAGGTCGGAATTCAAGCGCTCGCTAGAATTCCCGGTGAGGGGGAATCTCCGCGCACTCATCTACCACCGCATCTGCGGAGAGCCCCTCACCCCTACTCTCTCCCCGTAAGAACGGGGAGAGGGGGAAGCGGCAGCGCCGGTAGTGTTTGTTTGCTTCTCGCTGCTATACAGCCTCCCAATGATCCGCTCCATTGTCACGGTATCCACGGGAACGCTGGCGTCGCGGCTGCTCGGCTTTGCGCGGGATTCCGTGCTGGCGGCGCTGCTCGGCGCGGGCGCGGTGGCGGATGCGTTTCTGACGGCGTTTCAGCTCGTCAATGTCGTGCGAAGGCTGCTCACCGAGGGCGGGCTGAATGCGGCGCTGGTGCCGGCGTGGCTGAAGGTGCGCGAGCGCGGCGGCGCCAAGGAGGCGGCGGCGTTTGCCGGGCGCGTGCTCGGCACCATCGCCTGTCTCCTGATCGTGGCGACGGCGCTGCTGGCGCTCGTGATGCCGCTGGTCATCGCCGTGCTGGCACCGGGCTTTGTCGGGCGCGAGACCTTGCAGCTTGCGACCGACAATGCGCGGCTGATGCTGCCCTACCTTGCCTTCGCTGGGCCGGTGACGGTGATGATGGCGCTATTGAATGCGCAGGGACGGTTTGCGCTGACGGCGTTCTCGCCGCTGCTGTTCAACATCGCGCTGATCGTGGTGATGGCCGTGCTGCTCGCGGCACGCGCGGACGCGGCGCGCGCGGCGCAAGTGATTGCCGCCACCGTCGGCATTGCCGGGCTGCTGCAGCTTTCCGTGCTGGTGCTGCGCCGGGGTGAGGCGCTGGCATCGCCGCTACGCATCTCCTTCGACCAGGAGATCCGCGGCTTTGTCGGCAAGGCCGCGCCGGGCATGATGGCCTCCAGCGCGCCGCAGCTTCTGATGGTCGCGGGCGCGATCATTGCCTCATCCTCGCCCTCGGCGGTGTCGTGGCTTTATTTCGCGAACCGCCTGGTCGAGCTGCCGCTCGGCATCGTCGGCGTCGCCATGGGCACGGTGCTGATCCCGGAGCTGACGCGCGCGGTGCGTGGCGAAGATCACACGGCAGTGGCGCATGCGGAATCGCGCGCGCTGGAACTCGCGGTTGGACTCGCGCTGCCGGCGACGCTCGGGCTGATGGTGCTGGCTGAGCCGATCGTGCGACTGTTGTTCGAGCATGGCGCCTTCACCGCCGATGATGCACGCGCCACCGCCCGTGCGCTGGCGTGGCTGGCGCTGGCGCTGCCGGCGCATGTGCTGGTGAAGGCGCTGTCGCCGGCGTTCTTTGCGCGCGAGGATACGATGACGCCGCTGGTTGCAGCAACGCTTGGCGTCGGGCTCGCCGTCGCCGCCGCATTCCTGCTTGGCCGCTGGTACGGTGCGGACGGTATTGCCGCGGCGATTGCGCTCGGCGCCTGGAGCATGGCGCTCCGCCTGATCAGCCGCGGCGCGGCGACATTCGGATTCTCGATCGATGCCAACGCCCGGCGGCGGCTGCCGCGCATCGTGCTCGCGGCACTCACGATGGGCGCGGTTCTCTGGCTTTTGGCCCGGTCGCTGCCGGCGCTCGCCTCAGGCGCGCACGGCCTCGTGCAGGCCGTCCTGCTGCTGGGGGTGATCGCGGCGGGTATCGCGGCCTACGGCCTGTTTCTGCAGCTTTTCGGCGTCACCGGCTGGCGCGAGGCGGTTAACGCCTTGAGGCGAACCGGGCCTTAACGGCTTGCACTGCTACCTCCCGCGTGGCAAACGACGGCGCGAAACAGGCATCCGAAGCGGGATCCTTGGGGAAGCTGACCAATGGCCTTTGTTGAACGGGTTTTCTCCGGCGTGCAGCCGACCGGTAATCTGCATCTCGGCAATTATCTCGGCGCGATCGTCAACTTCGTGAAGATGCAGCAAACCCATAACTGCATCTATTGCGTCGTCGACATGCACGCGATCACCCAAGGCGTCGACGTCTGGGGCGGCCCGACCGAGCTGGCGCGCAACACCCGCGAGGTCACCGCGGCCTTCATCGCATCAGGCATCGATCCGAAGAAGCACATCGTGTTCAACCAGAGCCAGGTCGCCGGCCATGCCGAGCTCGCCTGGATCTTCAATTGCGTGGCGCGGGTCGGCTGGCTCAGCCGCATGACGCAGTTCAAGGAGAAGGCAGGCAAGGACCGCGAGAACGCTTCCGTCGGGCTCTATGATTATCCGGTGCTGATGGCGGCGGACATTTTGCTCTATCGCGCCACCCATGTGCCTGTCGGCGAGGACCAGAAGCAGCATCTGGAACTCTCGCGCGACATCGCGCAAAAATTCAACAACGACTTTGGCGATTCGATCCGCGGCCATGGCTTTAACGACGGCGCGTTCTTCCCGCTGCCCGAGCCGTTCATCACGGGACCGGCGACGCGGGTGATGAGCCTGCGCGACGGCACCAAGAAGATGTCGAAGTCCGACGCGTCGGACAATTCGCGCATCAATCTGACCGACGATGCGGACCTGATCGCGCAGAAAATCCGCAAAGCGAAGACCGATCCGGAACCGTTGCCGTCGGAGGAGAAGGGCCTGGAGAACCGCCCCGAGGCCGACAACCTCGTCGGCATCTATGCCGCGCTGTCGGACAAGAGCAAAGCCGACGTGCTCAGGGAGTTCGGCGGCGGGCAGTTCTCCAGCTTCAAAAACGCGCTGGTGGAACTTTGCGTCGCCAAACTCGCGCCGATCGCCTCCGAGATGAAGCGGCTGGTCGCCGATCCCGGCCATGTCGATAGCATTCTGGTCGACGGCGCCGACCGCGCCCGCGTGCTGGCCGATGAAACCATGCGCAGGACGATGGACATCGTCGGTTTCATCCGGAAGCGGTAGGATCTCCATCCTCCCCTGGAGGGGGAGGATCGGTTCGCATGAAATGCGAACCGAGGTGGGGTGACGGTCTCTCCCCATCCAACGGTGCCCGTGAGGAGAGATCACGCCACCCCGTCTCGTATTTCGCTACGCTCAATGTGAGCCGACCCTCCCCCTCCCAGGGGAGGGTAAGAATTCCTCGCCACACGATTGCGGAACTGCGACACCGCTTGTCGAACGTATCAGCGCCGTGGCAGCATGCGTCGGTTTGGCGCAGCACCGGGACATGCATGACCACCCAGCGACGAAGCTACGAGACGGGTCACAAGCCAAAATGCCTTGTCATTGTTGACGACACCGCGGAATGGGACCGCGCGGTGTATTACGCCAGCCGCTGGGCGGTGCGCGTCGGCGGCGGCGTGGTGATGCTGCGCATCATCGCGATCGAGGACCAGAACCAGCAATGGCTGGGGGTCGCCGACATCATGCGCGCCGAGGCCGAGGAAGCCGCCAACGAGGCGCTCGACCGCGCCTCGGGCCGCGCCAACGGCATCGCCGCGATCACCCCGGAGCGGGTGATTCGCGAAGGCGACCCGACCGCCCAGATCCTCGACGTAATCGACAAGGACGTCGATATTTCCATGCTGGTGCTCGCCGCCAATCCCGGCCCGGAAGGCCCGGGGCCGCTGATCAGCATGATGGCCCAGGTCGCGGGCTCTTTCCCGATTCCGGTCGTCATCGTGCCCGGCGACCTCAGCGATTCCGACATCGACGGGCTGTCTTAGGGCGCCATGGACCCCGGCTCAGCAACGCATCACTCCGTGCTGCGTTGCGTCCGGGGAACGGAGGACGGCGCATGATTCACGTGTCCCGGACGCGGCGCGGCATGCAATGACGCGACGCAGAGCCGGGACCCATGCTTTTCTGCCGCTCAGCCCGGACCTATGCCTTTATAAAGTAACTGATTTCTGCCCTTGATCGTGCGCGCCCCGTCGCCATCTGCTATGGAGACCCCACGCGCCGGCCTTGAACCGGCGACGCCGGAGAAAACCAATGTTCATTCAGACCGAAGCCACGCCCAATCCCGCCACGCTGAAATTCATTCCGGGCCGTACCGTGCTCGACAGCGGCACGATGGAATTTACCTCTCCTGAAGCCGCCGCCCGCTCGCCGCTGGCCGAACGCCTGTTCGGCGTGTCCGGCGTTTCAAGCGTGTTCTACGGCTATGATTTCGTCACCGTGACCAAGAAGGACGGCGATTGGCAGCACCTCAAGCCCGCGATCCTCGGCGCCATCATGGAGCACTATATGTCCGGCGCGCCGCTGCTCGCCGACGGCAGCGCAGGAAGCGACGATGCCTCCGACGAGGAAGGCGAGTTCTTCAACGAGCAGGATGCCGAGACGGTCGCGACCATCAAGGACCTGATCGAGACGCGGGTGCGGCCGGCGGTCGCCAATGATGGCGGCGACATCACCTTCCGCGGCTTCAAGGATGGCGTCGTCTACCTCAACATGAAGGGCTCCTGCGCCGGCTGCCCGTCCTCGACCGCGACGCTGCAGCACGGCATCCAGAACCTGCTGCGGCACTTCGTGCCTAACGTGGTCGAAGTCCGGCCGATGTGAGTTGATGCTGTAGGGTGGGCAAAGCGCAAGCGTGCCCACCGCGCATCAGCACGACAAAGATGGTGGGCCCGCTTCGCTCAGCCCACCCTACGACAGCCTCGTACGCAGCCGCAGCACATGACGGCCTGACCACGCGTCTGCTATACCTTCCTCATGCTCATCCTCTCCATCGATACCGCGCTTGATGCCTGCGCCGCGGCCGTGCTCGACACCGCGGGCGGCGTCATCGCACAAGAATCGCAATCGATGAAGCGCGGCCATGCCGAGGCGCTGATGCCGCTGATCGCGCGGGTGATGAAAGCGTCCGGCGTTTCCTTTGCCGCGCTCGACCGCGTCGCCGCGACGACGGGTCCCGGCAGCTTCACCGGATTGCGCGTCGGCCTTTCCGCCGCCCGCGGCATCGCGCTTGCCGCCGGCAAGCCGGTCGTCGGCGTGACGACGCTCACCGCGTTTGCCGCCCCCATCGTCAGCGAGAACAGCGAACATCCCGTCATATCGGCGATCGATGCGCGGCATGATCACGTCTATTTTCAGGCGCTCGGCGGCGACGGCCGCTCGCTCATCAAGCCGAAGGTGGCGCCGATCGCCGAGGCGCTCGATGCGGCGCGCTTCGGCACCCCGCATCTGGTCGGCAATGCGGCGAAGATTCTGGCGGAGCGCTGGATGGCGGATGTGCCGCCGTTCAAGGTCGATCAACAGGCGGCGCCCGATATTGCCTGGGTCGCGTGGCTCGGCGCGGCCGTCAATCCGGAGAGCTCTCCCGCACGGCCCTATTATCTGCGCGCGCCCGACGCCAAGCCGCCAAAGGATCCACTGGCCGGCGCATTGCCACCATCAGGATCATGATGAAGTGGTTGTCCGACTGGTGGGGCGGCGGCAAGGCGGTGATCGAACCGGCCGGCCAGCGCGACGCGCAGCGCCTGGCGCAACTGCATGGCGCATCGTTTCACCGCGGCTGGGGCGAAGGCGAATTCGAGGTGATGCTGACCGAGCGTAACACCCTCGTTCACCGGTTGAGACTAGGACAAAAAATCATCGGCTTTGCGGTGTCGCGCATCGGTGCCGATGAGGCCGAGCTGCTGTCGATCGCCATCGATGCGGCCCAGCGCGGCCGCGGCCTGTCGCGCAACCTGCTCTTGACACATCTTGGTCATCTCGCCGGCCGCGGCGCGCGCAAGGTGTTCCTCGAGGTCGAGGAAAACAATCAGCCGGCGCGGCGGCTTTATGAATGGGCCGGATTTGAGGTCATCGGCCGCCGGGAACGCTATTATCAGCAACCCGGCGGGGAGCAATTGAACGCACTTCTGATGCGGCGCGACTTGTCGTAGGATGCACGGGGTGGCAAAACACTTCGACCTTCCCCAAGGCGTTCAGAGACCATGTCCGCATTGAAATCCTCGTCAGCGCAAAAGAATACCGGCATCGAGGCGCGCTGCGCCGCCACCGGCATGCGCATGACCGAACAGCGCCGCGTGATCGCGCGCGTGCTCGCGGATTCGGTCGACCATCCCGATGTCGAGGAACTCTATCGGCGCTGTGTCGCGGTGGACGACAAGATCTCGATCTCGACGGTGTACCGCACCGTCAAGCTGTTCGAGGATGCCGGCATCATCGAGCGGCACGATTTCCGCGAGGGCCGCGCGCGCTACGAGCAGATGCCCGACAGCCATCATGATCATCTGATCAATCTGCGCGACGGCAAGGTGATCGAATTCACCTCGGAAGAAATCGAGAAGCTGCAGGCCGAAATCGCCCGCAAGCTCGGCTACAAGCTGGTCGATCACCGGCTGGAGCTGTATTGCGTGCCGCTCGACGAAGACAAAGCTTAAGTTTTGTGAATCATTTTTCGTGAGCTTCGACCTCATCATCTTCGATTGCGACGGCGTGCTGGTCGATAGCGAGGTCATTTCATGCCGCGTGCATGCGCAGACGCTGACGCGCCACGGCTATCCGATCACGGCCGAGCAGGTGTTTCACCGCTTCCTCGGCCGATCGACCAAACAGGCCAACTCGGAAGTCGAGGCGGAACTCGGCCGCGCGCTGCCGGATGATTTTCATCTGCAGCTGCAGGACACGCTGTACCGGACGTTCGAGGCTGACCTCGAAGCCGTGCCCCACATTCACGCCGCGCTCGATGCCATAAGCCAACCGGTCTGCGTCGCATCCAGCGGATCGCATCAACGCATGCAGATCAGCCTCGGCCGCACCAGGCTCCATGGCCGGTTTGCGCCGAATATTTTTTCGGCCTCGCAGGTCGACAACGGCAAGCCGGCGCCCGACCTGTTTCTGTTCGCGGCCGGACAGATGAACGTTCCGCCCGAACGCTGCCTCGTGATCGAGGACAGCGTCGCCGGCATCGCCGCCGCGGTCGCGGCCGACATGCCCGTTCTCGGCTTCCATGGCGGCAGCCATTGCCGGGAAGGTTATGGCAAGAGGCTATACGACGCCGGGGCGACCGTGATCTTCGACGATATGCGAGAGTTGCCTGAGTTGATTGCACGCCTCGGTCGAAAGGCCGGCTAGCGGAGCCCAACGTGGTAGACGCCCGGCGTCACTCCTGACGTCGGTCAAGCAACCTTGCCGCGAGTTAACTGGCCGCGGAATCCGCAGGTGATAGTTTCAGACGAGCCTGCGCGAGGGGAGCGGCGCATTCTGAAATCACCCGACAGCCGGATGTTGAAGCAGGCCGTGCCGCTCACGCTCATTGTGGCGCTGGCCGCGCTGGCGCGCACCTGGCAGCTTTCGCAGAATGAGTTCGGCCGGCAGTATTACGCCGCGGCCGTGCGCAGCCAGCTCGATAGCTGGCATAATTTCTTCTTCAATTCGTTCGATCCGGCGGCCTTTGTCTCGATCGACAAGCCGCCGGTGGCGATCTGGCTGCAGGTCGCGAGCGCCAAGCTGCTCGGCTTTGGCGCGCTTTCGATCCTGCTCGCCCAGGTGATGGCGGGATTGGCCGCAATCGTTCTCCTCTACATGCTCGTGCAGAGGGTCTGGGGCAGCACGGCAGGCGCCATGGCCGCGCTGTCGCTGGCGCTCAGCCCGGTCAACATTGCGGTCGATCGCTCCAACAATACCGAGAGCTGCCTCATCCTGGTGCTGCTAGCAGCGGTATGGCTCGCAATGCGCGCCGCCGAGACCGGCCGGCTTGGGCTCTTCTGCGCCGCGATGGCGGCGATCGGCATCGGCTTCAACGTCAAGATGGGAGCGGCGCTGGTGCTCGCTCCCGTCGTCGCCCTGGCGTTCAGCCTCGCCCGCCCGGCAGCACCGGTTTTGTGGCACATCCAGCGACAGGCGATCGCCGGCGTCGTCCTTGTTATCGTCTCGCTGTCATGGGCGGCCTTGTTCGACCTCACACCGGTTCGCGATCGGCCCTATGCGGGCAGCACCCGGCATAACTCCATGCTGGAGCTCGCCTTGATACATAACGGCGCGGCGCGTTTCATCGGATCCACGGCCGCCGATCAAGCGGCAGTCCCTGACGCAGCGACGCCGGCGAGCACTGCCGTCCGGCAACCTGTCCTGACCGACGACTCGCCGATCGGACCTCTTCGCCTGTTCCGCCCAAGGGCCGCGGCACAATTCGCCTGGCTGCTGCCGCCCGCGCTTCTAGGTCTCGTGCTCGCCTGGTCGGATGCGTGGGGCGTGGGCGCGCCGGCATCGCGGCGCATTAGCGCCGGTCTATGGACCGGCTGGCTTGCGCTGTACTGGATCGTGCTCAGCTTTGCCGGCGGCTTGATTCATACCTATTACGTCGCCGTGCTCGGGCCGCCGCTCGCCGTATTTTGCGGCATCGCCGTCGCCGGGCTGTGGTCGAAATGGAAAGAAGGCAAGCGGATATATTTTCCGCTGGCCGTCGCGGCGACCGCCGCCTGGCAAGCCTATCTCTGCATCGCACAGTCGACGACGACGATCGGGTCCGACTGGCTCAGCCGCACGTGGCTGATAGCGATTGCAGCGGCGACGATCTGCGGCGGTGTGCTTTATGCACTTCCGCGCCAGAATAGCGGTCCGGCAAGACTGCTTGCGATCGCGTCGATCGGCGCATTGCTCGCGGCACCGGTCCTGACCGCCGCGAGCCTCGTTCTGCGGCGTCCGAACGTTGCCGCGCCGGTCGCCAACATGACCGCGTTGCTTGCGCAATCCGATACCGAGCGGGCGGCGGTGAGAACATCGCGGCTGGAAGCGGCCCGCCGGAAGCTCACGGGCTATTTGGCCGCCAATCGCGAGGCGGCGAGCTTTCTCGTCGCGGTTCCCAATGCCAATGTCGCCGCGCCGCTGATCATTTCCACCGGCCAGCCCGTGATGGCGATGGGCGGATATCTCGGCGACGACCCGATCCTCACGTCCGCGGACCTCGAACGGCTCGCCGCCGACAGGAAGTTGCGCTTCGTGATGCTTGGCGGATTTACCCTGGCGCCGGCCAAACAGGCGGCGGCGCTCGAACCGGTCGCGCGATGGGTGCGCGCCATAGCCGCCCGGTCGACCCGAAACTGTGGCGCCTGTCCGCATCTTCAGGCACGCCCTACCGGATCAATCTCGGCAATGAGTGGGTCGAGGTCCCGCCGCCCGAACTGTTCGATTTATGGGGCAAGGCGGACTGAGACTGATCTCGCGGCATCCTCGCCGCAAATACTTTCGCATCCGTTTTTCCCGTCATTCCGGGGCGATGCGCAGCATCGAACCCGGAATCTCGAGATTCCGGGTTCGCTTCGCGCCCCGGAATGACTGCCTCAAACACTGGCTTTTTGGCCGTTTAGGCTATATTTGAGCCCCAGCCGCCGTCAGGGCGCCATTCCACCACCCCTTTAAGGTTCCATGAAGCCGCCGCGCAAGCTGCACATCAAATCCTATGGCTGCCAGATGAACGTCTACGATGCGCAACGCATGGTGGACACGCTGGCCAGCGAGGGCTTTGTCGAGACTGCAAGCGCCGAGGATGCCGATCTCGTCATCCTCAACACCTGCCATATCCGGGAAAAGGCGTCCGAGAAGGTCTATTCGGAGCTCGGCCGGCTGCGCGTTGCCAAGGATGAGGCGGCGCGTCACGGGCGCGACATGCGCATTGCGGTCGCGGGCTGCGTGGCGCAGGCCGAGGGCGAGGAGATCATCCGCCGCGCGCCGACCGTCGACGTCGTGGTCGGGCCGCAGAGCTATCATCATCTGCCGCAGCTATTGGCGCGCGCCAAAAGCGAGGGCCGCGCGCTGGAGACCGAATTCCCGGTCGAGGACAAGTTCAGCTTCCTGCCCCAACCGAAACCGGATGCGATCCGCGCGCGCGGCATCTCCGCCTTCGTCACCGTGCAGGAAGGCTGCGACAAGTTCTGCACCTTCTGCGTGGTGCCCTATACGCGCGGTGCGGAAGTCTCGCGCCCGGTCACCAGGATCGTCGACGACGTGAAGCGGCTGGCCGACAACGGCGTGCGCGAGATCACCCTGATCGGTCAGAACGTCAACGCCTATCACGGCGAGGGCCCTGACGGTCGCGTCTGGCCGCTCGGCAAGCTGCTGCACCGGCTTGCCGAAATCGACGGCATCGCCCGGCTGCGCTACTCCACCAGCCATCCGCGCGACGTCGAGGACACCCTGATTGCGGCGCATCGCGATCTGGCGGCGCTGATGCCGTTCGTCCATCTCCCGGTGCAGTCCGGCTCCGACCGGATTCTCGCCGCCATGAACCGCAAGCATACCGCCGATGATTATCGCCGGGTCATCGACCGTTTCCGTTCCGCCAGCCAAGACATTGCGTTTTCATCGGATTTTATCGTCGGCTTCCCCGGCGAAACCGCGGGAGAATTTGCTGCCACCCTCGCGCTTGTCACGCAAATCGGGTACGCTGCGGCCTATTCGTTCAAATATTCGCCGCGGCCCGGCACGCCGGCGGCGGACATGCAGGAGACGGTGTCAGCGGCGGAAATGGACGAGCGATTGGTGCGCCTCCAGGAATTGATCGACAGCCAGCAATCGGCCTTCAACAAGGCCATGATTGGCAACACCGTCGATGTGCTGTTCGAACGCGCGGCCCGCAATCCCGGCCAGATCGTCGGGCGCACCGCCTATCTGCAGCCCGCCCACGTGTTCGCCTCGCCAGACATCATCGGACAGGTGCTGCCGGTCAGGATCGACAGCCTCGAGCGTTACAGCCTGCTCGGCGAGCTCGCCGGCCCCGCCGCGCCGCGCGCGGCTCAGACGACCCATTCTTCTCAAGAAACGCTGGGAGCCTGAACCCTTGCCAAAAAGTGCATCGGATTCATCTTCGCTCGCTCCCAGCCGCAAATTTGATCGCGACATGCAAATTCCGCCCGAGACCCAGGTCGTCATCGATTTCGACGACAACCGCGCCGCTTCCGCCCTGGTCGGCCCCTACGGCCAGAACCTGGCGCTGATCGAACGGCGGCTCGGCATCGTCGTCGATTCCCGCGGCAACCACATCACCATCGCCGGCTCCCGCGACGGCTGCGACGCCGCGCGGCGCGTGCTGGAGACGCTCTATGCGCAGGCGTTGCAGGGCCACGATCTCTCGCAGGGCGAAGTCGAGGGCGCGATCCGCGCCGTGATCGCGCAGGGCTCGCTGTTCGAGTTCGACGCCAAGACCGCAAAGCCGACATTCGAGACCATCAATTTGCGCAAACGTCCGGTGCGCGCCCGCACTGCTGCGCAGGATTCCTACATCCGCGCGCTGAAACGCCACGAGCTGGTGTTCGGCATCGGCCCGGCCGGCACCGGCAAGACCTGGCTTGCGGTGGCGCATGCCGCGCAATTGTTCGAACGCAAGGAAGTCGATCGTATCATCCTGTCGCGGCCTGCCGTCGAGGCCGGCGAGCGGCTCGGCTTCCTGCCCGGCGACCTGAGGGAAAAGGTCGACCCTTATCTGCGGCCGATCTACGACGCACTGTACGATCTGATGGATGCGCGCATCGTCGAGCGCGCGCTGCAGGCCGGCGAGATCGAGATCGCACCGCTCGCCTTCATGCGCGGCCGCACCCTCACCAATGCCGTCATCATCCTCGACGAGGCGCAGAACACCACCTCGATGCAGATGAAGATGTTTTTGACCCGGCTCGGCGAGAACAGCCGCATGATCGTCACCGGCGACCCCTCGCAGGTCGACCTGCCGAACGGCCAGGCTTCGGGGCTCGCTGAGGCCTGCAAGCTGCTCGACAATGTCGAAGGCATTGCGCAGGTGAAATTCACCGCGGAAGACGTCATCCGCCATGAACTGGTGGCGCGGATCGTCGCCGCCTATGAGGGATTGCCACAGAAACCGGCAATCGGAAAATCTTGACCCAGAAATTGTCGGCGCCGGACCTGCTACAGGCGGGCCCGGGCCGTAACCCGAACATTGCAATGCAAAGCGCTGGAACGCTCGTGTCCTCCGTCCTTCCGCTCACCGAAGTTCTCGTCGTCGCCGATTGCTGGCAGACCGAGCCGGATGCCGAGGCGGTGATCCATCGCGCCATCAACGCCGCCGCTGAAATGGCCGATGCCGATGTCGGTGAGGCTGAACTGGCGGTCATGCTGACCGACGATGCCGGCGTCCGCACGCTCAACAATAACTGGCGCGGCATCGACAAGCCGACCAACGTGCTGTCGTTCCCCGCGCTGCAGCCGACCGCGAGCGCACCGGCGGACGCGCCGCGCATGCTCGGCGATATCGCCATCGCCTATCAGACCACGCGCAAAGAGGCCGATGAGGAAGAAAAACCGTTCGACCATCACCTCAGCCATCTTGCGGTTCACGGGTTCCTGCATTTGATCGGATACGATCACGAGAAGGACGCCGACGCTGAGGTGATGGAAAGTCTTGAACGGGAGATCCTCGCCCAGCTCGGCATTCCCGATCCCTATGCGGACCGGGAGCGGATGGATTAAAATGCCGGACTCCGACCCAATACAGGATAACCCGCGCGACACGCCCAACCTGCCGGTCGTGGTACAGGAAGGCGAGGTGCTGCGGCCGCCGGCAGAGAACTGGCTGCTGCGGGCGATCCGCACGCTGTTCGGCTGGAAGTCCGGATCGGTGCGCGCCGATCTTCAGGTCGTGCTCGATGCTTCCACGCCCGACGATGTCGGCTTTTCCGCCATCGAGCGCACCATGCTGCGCAACATCCTCGACCTCAACGAGCGGCGGATCGCCGACGTAATGGTGCATCGCGCCGATATCGTCGCGGTGAAGCGGGACATTCCGCTCGGTGAGCTGATGAGTCTGTTCGAGAGCGCGGCGCATTCACGGCTCGTGGTCTACAACGAAACGCTCGACGATCCCGAAGGCATCGTTCACATCCGCGACCTGCTGGCATTCATGACCGCAAAGGCGCGCGTCGGTGAGACCGACAAGCCGAAACGGAAAAAGCCGTTTCCGGCGGGCCTCGATTTGCGCGCCGTCGACCTCGCCATGCCGCTCGCCGAGGCCAACATCATCCGCAAGCTGCTCTACGTGCCGCCGTCGATGCGGGCGATCGACCTGCTCGCGCAAATGCAGGCCTCGCGCATCCATCTGGCTCTGGTGGTGGACGAATATGGCGGCACCGACGGGCTGGTGTCGATCGAGGACATCGTCGAGCAGATCGTCGGCGAGATCGACGACGAGCACGACAGCGACGAGCCGCCGTCGATCGTGCGGCAGGGCGACAACACCTTCATCGCGGATGCTCGCGCCAGCCTCGAGGATGCGCGGAAGATGATCGGCGAGGAATTCGTCACCGGCGAAGCCAGTGACGAGGTCGCCACCCTCGGCGGCTATCTGGTCTCCCAGGTCGGACGGCTGCCGGTGCGCGGCGAGGTGATCGCCGGCCCCGGGAATTTCGAGATCGAAGTGCTCGACGCCGATCCGCGGCGGGTGAAGCGGCTGCGGATCGGAATCCGAAAAGAACGTCCGACGCCGCGCACAACGCGCGACCGAAGCCGCCGCGAGCCCACGCCCGACACCGGCGTGTCGCCGACCAATGACAACACACCGCCGGCCTCCGGCGATGGAGCCGGCTCGCAGTGAATCTCTCCAGCAAATTCCGCCTCACGGGACTGTCGATCATCCTGGCCTGGGGCTGGAAGCGCGCGGTGATCGCGCTGGCTGCCGGCGCGCTGTCGTCGCTGGCGATGGCGCCGTTCAACGCGTGGCCGGTGCTGTTCGTGACCTTTCCGATCGCCGTCTGGCTGATCGACGGCGCGGCGGCCGGAAAATCGGGCGGCGTGCCGGCCGCGGCGATGTCCGGCTTCTGGTTCGGGCTCGGCTATTTCGTGCCCGGGCTCTACTGGATCGGCAACGCATTCCTGGTGGATGCACCGACCTTTGCCTGGCTGATGCCGTTCGCTGTGCTTGGCCTGCCGGCCTATCTCGCGCTGTTTCCCGCGCTCGGCTTCGCGCTGGCGCGCCTCCTCTGGACGCGGGATGCCTCGCGGCTGCTGGCGCTTGCGATCGGGCTCACGGTCAGCGAATGGCTGCGCGGCCATGTGCTGTCGGGCTTTCCCTGGAACGCCTTCGGCTACGCGCTGTCGGAACCTCTGGCGCTGGCGCAGGCCGCCTCGCTGATCGGGCTGTGGGGCATGACCTTCGTCACAGTCGCGATCTTTGCCAGTCCGGCCGTGCTGATCGACGGCTCCTCGCGCGGCCGAAAGCCCTGGATCGCACCGGTTGCCGCGCTCGCGCTGCTGGTAGCCATGGGCATTTTCGGCGCGGTGCGGCTGTCGCTGCAGCCGACCGCCCTGACCAAGGTGAAGCTGCGCATCATGCAGCCGAACCTGCAGCAGGACGTCAAATTCAACTACGGCGCCAAGGCCGAGGTCATGCAGAAATACCTCGCGCTGTCCGATCGCGCCTCGGGACCGCAATCCACCGGCGTGCGCGACGTGCAGATCCTGATCTGGCCGGAATCGGCTTTCCCCTTTTTCCTGACACGGGAAGCCGACGCGATGGCGCAGATCGCCGAACTCTTGCCCAAGGGCACCGTGCTGATGACCGGCTCGGTGCGCGCCCCCGACGGGCCGCCCGGGATGCGCGTCACCCGCGCCTACAATTCGATCTATGCGATCGACCATGACGGCGGCGTGCTGTCAGTCTACGATAAGCTGCATCTGGTGCCGTTCGGCGAATATCTGCCGTTTCAGGAATGGATGGAAAAGCTCGGCTTCGTGCAGCTGACCAAGGTGCATGGCGGCTTCATTCCCGGCACGCGGCGCCGCACCATCGAAGTGCCGGATGCACCGCCCGCGCTACCGTTGATTTGTTACGAGGCGATTTTTCCCGGAAATGTTGCAGCGCGCGACGAGCGTCCCGGCTGGATCATCAATGTGACCAATGACGGATGGTTCGGCAATTCGACCGGCCCTTACCAGCACCTGCAGCAGGCGCGACTGCGCGCGATCGAGGAAGGCCTGCCGATGGTGCGCGCGGCCAACACCGGCATCTCGGCCGTGATCGATCCCGCGGGACGAATTGTGGCACGCCTTGATCTCGGCGTTGACGGCGTGCTGGACGCCAGCCTGCCGTCCGCACTGCCGCCGACGATTTATGCTCGTCTTGGAGATATCCCCGCGGCGGTGATTGTGGCGGCTGCCTTGCTGTTCATCGTCAGACGCCGCACGACGAAGCACGCTGCCTGAGATTTACGCGTAGCAAGTTGGCACTGGTTTACTAAAAAACGTCGCGTGCCTGGTTCCACCAGTTGACAGACAGCCTGCAATTCGCTTTCTGCGGTTGCAAGCCAAGAACAACAACCAGTCAACTTCGTTGCTCAGATCGTCCGTAATTTGACCCGATCCTCCGAGCAGGATTTGACGGTACCGGCGCCTGAGGCATTGCGCTTCCATTGCCTCATTCCCGTCGCGCAATCCCAGGAGTGATGCAGGATGTCCACGAAAGCGCCTAATCCCGTAGACAAATATGTCGGGAGCCGCGTCCGGATGCGCCGCATCATGCTGGGCATGAGCCAGGAAAAACTGGGCGAAGCGCTCGGCCTCACATTCCAACAAGTGCAGAAATACGAAAAAGGCACCAATCGGGTCGGCGCCAGCCGCCTGCAGCAGATCTCGGAGATCCTGCAAGTGCCGGTGTCGTTTCTGTTCGACGGCGGACCGAGCGGCGCGGTTAACGGCGACAGCTTCGGTGAAGGCGCCTCCCCGGCCTATGTGTCGGATTTCCTCGCGACATCAGAGGGCTTGGCACTGACACGCGCCTTTACGCGCATCGCCGATTCGAAAATGCGGCGCTCGATCGTCGAGCTGGTCGAACAGATCGCATCACGAGACGGGCCTGATCCACGCTGATCCTGTCAGCTTCCCGTTTCAACTGCCCGTTTGATAATTTCGTATTCTGGAATATGCCATAATTCCCCGGTGCCTACCTGCGCCGCTTGCGATGTGCAATTGCACATCGGGGGATGACGACGTATCGGATACGTCATGACGACATCCAATCCATTCGATCCCGCACCGATCCTTGAAGGCATTCGACGCTGGGTCGAAATCGAGACCCCGACCGAGGCCCCCGAACAGGTCAACAAGCTCGCCGCCCTCGTCGCCGAGGGCTATCGCGGCCTGCCCGCGACGGTCGAGCGGATCGCCGGACATTCCGGCTGCGGCGATCATCTGCTGGCGCGCTCGTCCTGGGGACAGGACGCACCGGGAATCCTGGTGCTCAGCCATCTCGATACGGTGCATCCGATCGGCTTCATCGAGCGGCTGCCGTTCCGCATTGCGGACGACAGCGCCTTCGGTCCCGGCATCTACGACATGAAGGGCGGCGCCTATCTCGCCTACCACGCATTCCGGCAGGTTTGCGCCGAAAGCGCACGGCCGCCGCTCGGCATCACCCAGCTCTACGTCTCGGACGAGGAAATCGGCAGCCCGACGTCGCGCGCACTGATCGAGGCCGAGGGGAAAAAGGCGAAATATGTGCTGGTGACCGAGCCGGCGCGCGACGGCGGCAAGATCGTCACCGGACGCAAGGGCGTCGGCCGCTTCGAGGTCTTCATCAAGGGCGTGCCCTCGCATGCCGGCTCGCGGCCCGAGGACGGCCGCAGCGCCATCCGCGAGCTCGGCCATGTCATTCAAACGCTGGAGGCGATGAACGATCCGAAGCGCGGCATCACCGTCAATGTCGGTGTGGTCCGCGGCGGCACGCGGCCGAACGTGATCGCGGAGGAAGCCTATGCCGAAGTCGACATGCGCGTGCCGACGATGTCAGATTCGGAGGAGCTCGTCGCCAAGATCCGCAATCTGAAACCGCGCACCGAGGGCGTCATTGTCAAAGTGATCGGCGAGTTGAACCGCCCGCCTTATGAGAAGAGCAATTCGGGCGCCGCGCTCTACGAGCACGCCAAGACGCTCGCTGCCGAAATTGGTTTCGATCTCGTCGATATGTCGACCGGCGGCGGCTCCGACGGCAACTTCACCGCGCCACATACCGCAACGCTCGACGGGCTCGGTGTTGACGGCCAAGGCGCGCATACCCATTACGAGCAGATGTACATCTCCTCGATCGAGCCGCGGGCGCGGCTGCTCTACCGGCTGTACCAGACGCTGCGATGATGACCGCTCCGCGCGACATCGGCGATGCCGACGCGCCGCCGGATGGGGCGGCGTCGGTGCATGGACGCGGCTCGTTCTTCGGCCGCCGCAAGGGCCACAAGCTTCGCATCCACCAGGCCGACCTGATCGACAATCTGCTGCCGCATCTGTCGCTCGATATCGGAACAAGCGCGCCGGCGCGGCTTGCCGATCTCTTCGATGACGGTGTCGACGATGTCAGGCTTGAGATCGGATTCGGCGGCGGCGAACATCTGATTGCGGAGGCGCAGTCCTTTCCGAATATCGGCTTCATCGGCTGCGAGCCTTACGTCAACGGCATGGCGAAGATCCTGACGCAGATCGAGGCGCACAATATCGGCAATGTCAGACTCTACGCAGGCGATGCCGCAGAGCTGCTCGCCTGGGCCCCGCCGCAATCGCTGGTTCGGATCGACCTGATCCATCCCGATCCTTGGCCGAAGCGGCGGCACTGGAAGCGGCGCTTCGTGCAGGACGCTACCGTCAATGCCATGGCGCGCATCCTCAAGAAGGACGGCGAGTTCCGCTTCGTCAGCGACATCGACGATTACTGCGCCTGGACACTGGCGCACATGATGCGCAGTTCCGATTTCCGCTGGACCGCCGAGCGCGCCAGCGACTGGAAGCTGCCGTGGGACGGCTACACCATGACGCGTTACGGCCGAAAAGCCGAGCGCGAAGGGCGTGTCACGAGCTATTTGCGGTTTCGGCGGATCGGCTGACCGCTCGCTTGCAGCGCGCGTCTCACCTCGCGGGAGACCTGTTTTTACAAAAAGCAAAACAAGGCATTGTGAATTCTATTCGCGCCGCATTGTTGTAGTTTTCTGCAACCCTCTTTTGAATAAGAAAAATTCAAAAAGGAGGACGGGCGCGACGCAGATATTCAACAAACATTGAAGTGCAGAGCCTGCAGTTTCTCAGCGGGGTCGTTTCGCTTGGGATCATGTGCTGATCTTCCGGGGGAACTGGTCCTCGCTCCCGACACCAACAGCTTATGAAGAGCGAGGCATGTCATGATCAAATTGAAGATCAATGGTCAGGAACGGAACTGGGATGGAGACCCGGATCTCCCACTGCTCTGGTTTCTCCGAGATGAGGCAGGCCTGACCGGCACCAAATATGGCTGCGGCCAGGCATTGTGCGGCGCATGCACCGTGATCGTCGACAAGCAGGCCACCCGTGCCTGCATCACCTCGGTTTCCGATGTGGTCGGCCGCGAAGTCACGACCATTGAAGGCCTGCATCCGACCGGCGATCACGCGGTGCAGAAGGCCTGGCGTCAATTGAACGTCCCGCAATGCGGCTTTTGCCAGGCCGGCCAGATCATGCAGGCCGCGGCGCTGCTGATCGAAAATCCAAAACCCAATCACGACCAGATACGCGAAGCGATGGCTGGGAACATCTGCCGCTGCGGCTGCTACCAGCGCATTGAAAACGCGGTCCACCTCGCATCGACGGGGGTCTGATCATGAACATCGCAACCAATCCGAAGAAACTTCGTGGCTTTGAACGGTACGTCAAGGTCGATAACGTTTCGCGCCGCAGCATCCTAAAAGGCCTCGGCCTTGCCGGCGGCTTCGTTCTAGCGGCGCCCGTGATGTCGCGCCCGGCTTTTGCCGCGTACCAGACCGGCGCCGACAAGATGCCGCACGGCACCGTGGTCGACCCGCGCGTGTTCGTGTCGATCGCGCCCGATGGCATTGTCACGATCGTCGCGCACCGTGCCGAGATGGGAACCGGTGTCCGCACCTCCCTGCCGATGATCGTGGCCGAAGAGATGGACGCCGATTGGTCGCGCGTTCGCGTCCAGCAGGCGCATGGCGATGAGGTCAAATTCGGCAACCAGGACACCGACGGATCGCGCAGCACGCGCCACTATCTGATGCCGATGCGGCAGATCGGCGCTTCGGCCCGCACAATGCTCGAAGCCGCCGCGGCGAAACGCTGGGGCGTGCCGGCGGCCGAGGTAAGGGCCGTCAATCACGAAGTCGTCCATAGTGCGACCAGCCGCCGCCTTGGCTTTGGTGAACTAGCCGCCGATGCCGCCAAGGAATCAGTCCCCAGCGTCGAAGGCCTGAAGCTGAAGGACCCGAAGGATTTTCGCTATCTGGGCAAAGGCCAGATCAGCATGGTCGACCTGCGCGACATCACCGTCGGTGCTGCGCGTTACGGCGCCGATGTGCGCCTGCCCGGCATGAAATACGCCGTGATTGCCCGCCCGCCGGTGACCGGCGGCAAGGTCGCCTCGTTTGACGGCGCTGATGCGATGAAGGTCTCCGGCGTCGAGAAGGTGATCGAGGTCAAGGGCTGGCCGTGGCCTTCCAAATTCCAGCCGCTTGGCGGGGTCGCGGTGATCGGGCGCAACACCGGCGCGGCGATCAAGGGCCGTGATGCCCTCAAGGTCGTCTGGGACGACGGCCCGAACGGCAAATACGACTCGGTCGCCTACCGAACCGAGCTCGAGGAAGCGGCACGCAAACCCGGCCTCGTGGTTCGCAAGGAAGGTGACGTCGAAGCCGCCCTGAAGGCCGCCGACAAGGTGATCATCGGTGAATATTATCTGCCGCATCTCGCCCATGTCGCCATGGAGCCGCCGGTTGCGGTCGCCGACGTCAAGGGCGACAGGGCGGAGATCTGGGCGCCGGTGCAAAGCGCCGGCGGAACGCGCGAGGACGTCGCCAAGACGCTCGGCATTCCCGAGGCGAATGTCACCGTCAACGTCACGCTGCTCGGCGGCGGTTTCGGCCGCAAGTCGAAATGCGATTACGCCCTCGAAGCGGCGCTGCTCTCAAAGGAACTCGGCGCGCCCGTCAAGGTGCAATGGACGCGGGAGGACGACATTCGCAACGGCTTCCTGCACACCGTCTCGGTGGAGCGCATCGAGGCCGGCCTCGACAAGAGCGGCAAGGTGACGGCGTGGCGGCACCGCAGCGTCGCGCCGAGCATCGCCTCGACCTTTGCGGCCGGAACGAAAAATCAGGCGCCGTTCGAGCTCGGCATGGGGCTGGTCGACATGCCATTCGAGATCGCCAACGTGCAGTGCGAAAATCCGGAAGCGGCCGCGCATACCCGCATCGGCTGGTTCCGCTCGGTGTCGAACATTCCGCGTGCCTTCGCGGTGCAGTCCATGGTCGGCGAAATCGCCCATGCCACCGGCCGCGACCAAAAGACGACGTTGCTCGAACTGATCGGCACGCCGCGGATCGTCAAGCTCGATTCCGTGAAAGACCTCTGGAACTATGGCGAGCCCTACGACAGCTACCCGATCGACACTGCGCGGCTTCGCAAGGTCGTCGAGCTGGTCGCTGAAAAGGGCGGCTGGGGCCGAACCGTTCCCAAGGGACACGGGCTCGGCATTGCCGCGCATCGCAGCTTCGTCAGCTACATCGCGACGATCGTCGAGGTGGCCGTTGACGACAAGGGCAAGCTCACTGTGCCCCGGGTCGATACCGCGATCGATTGCGGCACCTACGTCAATCCGGAACGGATCCAGTCCCAGATCGAGGGCACCGCGATCATGGGCCTGAGCCTCGCCAAGCACGGCGCCATCACCTTCAAGGACGGCAAGGTGCAGCAGGGCAATTATGACGACTTCCCTGTGATCCGCATCGACGAGGCACCGGCCGTGACCAATGTCTACATCGTGCCCGCCGGCCCCGATACGCCGCCGAGCGGCGTCGGCGAACCTGGCGTGCCGCCCTTTGCGCCAGCACTGATCAACGCGATCTTCGCCGCGACCGGTAAGCGCATCCGCGCCTTGCCGATCGGCAAGCAATTGGAGGCGTAACAGGAACCTTGGGCGGCACCGGCCGTTTTCATCGATCCGACAGGAGCGAGATCGATGAAACCGAACTCAACAGCGCTCGCGGCGTCCCTGCTGTCGAGCGCTCTTTTATTGTTTGTGCAGGCGGCGACCGCCCAAACGACATCGCCACCCCCTGCGACCGCAACGCGGCCGGCGACGACACCGCCGGGGCAATCTTCCCTGCCAAACGAAGGTCCGCCGGCAACGACGAACCAGACCACCGGCGAAGCGCCGCGGGATCCGACCGTTAAGAAAATGAACGAGGCCGAGAAGGGCAAGGTCGAGAGAATGGGCAAGTAGTATCGATAGCGGCCAGCAAAAGGGGCGCCGAACATTTCGTTCGGCGCCCCCTTTCATTTCCGATCGCTCCCGAGCGGCGTCCGCCAATCACTTCTTGACGGCAAACACCCAGACGACACCGCCCTGCGGTACGTTGTTTTCGATACCGACATTGTTCTGGGTGGCCAGCGCATCCTGGATGCGCTGTGCGTCAACCCCCCACCCCGACTGCACCGCGATATATTGCGTGCCGTCCACCTCATAGGCGACGGGCATGCCCATGATGCCGGAGTTGGTCTTTTGCTCCCACAGCAACTCGCCCGTCTTGGCGTGGAAGGCGCGGAACATCCGGTCATTGGTGCCACCGACCAGCACCAGATCGCCGGCGGTCACCGTCACCGAACCGAACAGTTGCGATTTCGGGAAGTTGTGCGACCAGACCTTCTTGCCGGTCGCCGGGTCCCACGCCTGCAACTCGCCATAATGCGTCGCGCCGGGCCGGACCTTCAGGCCGATATCTTCGGGCTTGGTTCCGAGCCATAGCTGGCCTTCCACCAGCGGGACTTTCTCGCCGGTGAAGCCGCCACAGAAATTCTCATTGGCGGGGACGTAGACGAGCTTGGTGTTCTGGCTGTAGGCCGCCGACGGCCAATCCTTGCCGCCCCACAAGGAGGGACAGAATTCGATCCGCTTGCCCATGACCGGCTTGTGGGCGGGATCGACGATCGGCTTGCCGGTCTCGGCTTCGATGCCTTTCCAGACGTCGGTGTGAACGAAAGGCCAGCCGGCGACATAGTTGATCTTGTCCGGCTTGCGCTCCAGCACCCAGAAGATCGCGTTGCGTCCCGGGTGGATCAGGCTCTTGAAGGTGCGACCGTCCCGCTGCAGGTCGACCAGCATCGGCGCATCCACCTCGTCCCAATCCCAGGAATCGTTCGGATGGTATTGGAAGTGGGTTTTGATCTTGCCGTTATCAGGGTCGAGCGCGAGCACCGAGCTGGTGTAGAGGTTGTCGCCGGGGTGGCTGTCTCCCGGCCAGGGCGCGGCGTTGCCGACGCCCCAATAGATCGTCTTCGTCTCGGGATCGTAAGTGCCCGTCATCCATGCCGAGCCGCCACCCGATTTCCAGTCGTCACCGGTCCATGTTTCATGGCCCGGCTCGCCCGGCCCCGGTATGGTGAAGGTGCGCCAGAGTTCCTTGCCGGTATCGGCATCGAACGCGACCACATAGCCGCGTACGCCCAACTCGCCGCCCGAACCGCCGACGATCACCTTGCCGTCGACCACCAACGGCATCAGCGTCAGGTACTGGCCCTTCCTGTAATCCTGAACCTTGGTGTCCCACAGCACCTTGCCGGTCTTGGCGTCGAGCGCCACCACATGATCGTCTGTCGTGGCTAGATACAATTTGTCTTGCCACAGCCCGACGCCGCGGTTGGTCGGGTGCAGCTGGAACAGATCGTCCGGGAGCTGCCGCTTGTACCGCCAGTACTCATCGCCGGTCTTGGCATTGAGTGCGATCACCTGCCCCATCGGTGTCGTGATGAACATGATGCCATTGTTGACGATCGGCGGCGCTTCATGTCCTTCCACTACGCCGGTCGAGAACGTCCATACCGGCCTCATGTCCTTGACGTTCGAGGTGTTGATCTCCTTGAGCGGACTGTAGCCTTGGCCGTCATAGGTCCGGCGATACAGCATCCAGTTGCCGGGTTCCGGATTCTTCAGACGATCTGGTGTGACCGGACTGTAGCTTTCGATGGGGCCGGCACTGCAGGTGATTGAGAAAAGGCATGTTGACGCGAACAAGCCCGGCAACAGCCACTGCTTCATGGTCATGGACGCTTCCTCCCTGTTTGTTTTTCTTCATCTTTGTCCTTGAACGGCATCTGCCGGCGCGACATCATCCTCCCTGCTGTGCTCCGGTCTTTCCGATGAATGTTCCAGCGATGGTGAGCGAACCGTCAGCCATCGCGAGCGGCAGCGCGGCGAGGCGCCGGGGCGCTGGTCCAAACACCACCTGCGCGCCTTGCCGGGGGTCAAACTCCGAATTGTGGCACATGCATTTGAGAACTTCTTTGTCGCCCTGCGCCGCCTTCACCCAGGCCGTGATCGGGCACCCGGCATGGGAACAGATCGCCGAATACGCCACGATGCCGTCGGCCGACCGCGGGCGCGTGGCGTCGTCAAGTTCCGCAGGATCAAGCTTGACGAGCACCACCTCGTTCAACCGCGAGGCTTTGCGCACCACCGAGGTCTTGGGATCCTTCGGCCAGGCGCGCACGGGCGGGCCGCCCGCCTTCAAGTCCTCCGGTTTGATCACCTCGCCTGCGTGATCGCCCTCGGCAAAAACCAGAAGGTCGGCTTTTTGCGGCCGCAGATCGCTTCCAGGGGGATCTTCCTCGGCGGCGGCCGAGCGAGGCGCGGACGCGTGCACCGCAGTAGCGAGCGCGGTCAGGATAATCCTGCGCCGTGTCTTGTCTGAAGGCGATGACATTTTCGTCTCGCTTTCTGCACTGATGCCATAGTGATGGCGATTGCGCGAAGATTTGACAAGGTGAAAGGCTGAACCGGGCCAAAAAGAGGCGGCGAGCAACCTTGTCCGGTGTAACTGAAAATTTTTTTCGGAAGCGGCGACGGATTTCATCTGACGCACTTGCAGCATGCCGCGTTCGCTTGACTGTATGCGTGATGCAAGACGCCAGATTGGAAGCTCGGTCTTTTCTGCTCGACGCATGCAGAGAAGGGAACGGCCTGGTCGACGGTTTTCTTCGATCGCGTGATGTTGCAGCGATCCGTTCCGTTACGCCTTCGCCGCCTCGCCCATCATTCGCGCCTTCCTGACGTCGGTCGCCTCCCATACCATGCGCTTGCCACGCTCGCGTCCCAACAGCTCGATCGGGTCGTGGTTGTCGATATGGCCGAACTGTCCCTTGTAGACGCTGTAGCCGCATAGTTCCTGCAGCCGCCGCGGAAAGCGCTTTGCGGTTTCCTGGGGAATGCCGAGCTGCAGATTCTCCTGCTGCCGCATCCAGCCCCAGCAATAGGCGCAGGAGAATGCGAAGCGCCGTTCCTCGGAGTTGTTGGCGCCGCCGCCATGCCATAGCGCGCTGTCGAACAGCATCACGCTGCCGGCCGGCATCGTCGCCGTGACGGCGTCGTATTGCCGGCCGTACTCGGGCGAGGAATCATATTTGTGACTGCGAGGGATGATCCGCGTCGCACCGTTATCGGCGCGGAAATCCGACAATGCCCAGATTGCATTGATGGTGATCGGAATGTGCGGCCGCGGCAGCGGAATGAGTTGCGTGTCCTCATGGATCGGCTGCGCCTCCTGCCCTGGTCCCAGTACCAGCGAGCAGAACGACGACAACAGGCATTCTCTGTCCAGCACGCGCTCCACCACCGGCAGCACGTTGTCGTGCAGCGGCACCTCCCAGAACAAATCGTCATAGGTGAGGAGGTTGTTGATGCGGACGGTCTTGAAACCCTCGAACGAGGTTTTGGCCGGGCCGAGCTGATGCTCGCGTTCGATGCGCTGCAGCGTGGCGATCAGGCCTTCGACCAGTTCCGGGCTCGCCGCCCTTTCGATGACGGTGTATCCGTTGTCGCGGATCCGGTCGGCATGGGCTTGAACTTCTGCGTCCGTCAGCATGTCGCACTCCCCAAGATGACGCTGTGTCGCGTCCTTGGCACGGAGCATAGCGTGGCGGTTTTGCGTTGGGGAGATGTTTCTCCTCAGCCGTCATTGCGAGCAATGACGGAGAGAGCGTCGGGGCCAGACTTACCGCGTCTTCCAGAACGCCAGGACGCGCTGGGCGGTCGAGGGCATCAGGCGCATGTAGTTGAGCCGCGCATCTTCGATGTCGGTCGGAGACGCCGTCCGGTTCGGACCGAGCCGAAGCAGGATCAGCGCGCGCACCGTCGCCCATTCGAGATCGATCGATTTGCCCGCGATCAGGATCGGATCGTAGCGTTCGCCGCTGATCAGGCGATGTAGCGTTTCGATCTTGACGCCGGTCATCGCCGACAGCGCGGCGATCGCTTCCTCGTATTTGAAGACCCTGGCGAAATTGAGCAGTGCGCCTTCGCCGAGCGCGCCTTCGCGATGAAGCTTGGTCACCGTCCGCTGCGCCGAGGAGAAGTCGCGCCGCTCCTCGCGCTCGGATGGGGTCTCGATGATGGTCATCGCCTGCTTGATCTCGGCCTGCCGCTCGGGCTTGACGACCTGGAACAGGCGGCGGCGGATGACGTCGATGGAGCCGGAAAGCAGCTCCTTCAAGTGATCGGGCGAGAGGTCGTCGCGCTGGCCGAGCCGAATCGTCAGCACGCCGTCCTGGCTGGCGCGCTTGATCAGCGTGGAATAGCTGCTCGTCGAGAAGGCCGCGCCGGCATTGCCGGCCGTCCGCCTGATGACGTCGCGGTCGCCGCGGGCGACCATGACGTCGGTGAGTTCGGTTGAAAGCGTCGGCCGCTCCGCCATTGCCAGCAGATGGCCCTGCCCCTTCTCGGAGGCGATTTCGAGCAGCGTCTTTTCGTCGATCAGCGGCGAACGGCGCAGCAGCGGCCCGGCGATGGCGATTTCATCGTCATGGGCCAGCTGGCCGACCAGGCCGCGCGGCGCGTTGTCCAGTAGCGACAGCCGCTCGGCCAATTCGGCGCGCTCGGTAAGTTCGGCGTGCGGGACGAGGCTGGTGAGGACCCCGTCGAACAATTCGACATGGTCCGCGCGGAAGTTCGCCGCGCCCTGCAGGAAAAGCTCGCTGACACGGCGCGCGGCATCGGCGCGGCGTTTCGGATCGCCGCGACTGACGATGTCGTCGAGTTCCGGGATCAGCGATGGTGAACCAGTCATAAACCCCACCCAAACCAGCCGAATTGGCCGGTTTTTCGGGAAATCTAGGCAGCGTCTATGAATGAAGGGTTAGACGATTTCCGCACTGCCAAAGCGTGGCAAAATCGGTCTTAACGGAATCGCGGGCCTTGTCGGATTGCGGAAAAACCGCTATATCCGCGGCAACTTATGGTTCTCATACGATCGCGTATTGAGAGTGGGCCCCCCGGGACCCGCTCTTTTTTATTACCTGAACCTGCCCTGCCCAGAACGGGCACGCGGGCCGGTTTGGGGAACCGGCCGGACACCCGGTTAAGGCCCGGCCTAAACCCATGCAAGTAAGACGCTTTTGACCCTGGACATGATCGATCCGACTGGTTCCGTGGATGCCGACCTGCTCGCCGAGCCCCGTCTCGTCGTCGAGCCGGGCGTGGCGGCGCGGGTGTCGGCGGTCGCGGGTCCGGTGCTGCAGGGCATGGGCTACCGGCTGGTCCGGATCAGAATATCCGGCGAGGCCGGCTGCACCGTCCAGATCATGGCCGAGCGGCCCGACGGGTCGATGCAGATCGAGGATTGCGAGGCGATCTCGCGGGCGCTGTCGCCGGTGCTCGACGTTGCCGACCCGATCGACCGGGCCTACCGGCTGGAAATATCCTCGCCGGGCATCGACCGCCCGCTGGTCCGTCGCTCCGACTTCGAGCGTTTTGGCGGCCACCTCGTGAAAATTGAAATGGCCATCGCCCATCAGGGCCGCAAGCGTTTCCGTGGTACGCTGGCCGGCGTCGAAGGCGACACCGTGCGGTTACATCGGGATGACACACGCGCGGACGAAGATGCCGACGTGCTTCTGGTGATGGAAGACATCGCCGAGGCGCGCCTCGTTCTGACCGACGAATTGATTGCGGAATCGATGCGCCGCGGCAAGCAGGCCGAGCGCCAATTGAAACAGAATCTCGGGCTGGCGCCGCCGTCTCCGCCGCACGCGAAGAAGAGCGACCCGGCCAAAAGCAATAGACCGAAGTCGAAGTCCGGCAAGAAGCCGGCTCCGACCAACACCAAGAAACACCGCCTCGCCGCAGAAAGGCTGCGCAGGGGCGATATCGATCCTACCGAAGGAGACTAGGCCATGGCAGTCAGTGCCAACAAACTCGAGCTGCTGCAGATCGCAGACGCGGTCGCCCGCGAAAAGTCGATCGACCGCGGCATCGTGATCGCTGCGATGGAAGACGCCATCGCCAAGGCGGCCCGCGCCCGGTACGGCAGCGAGACCGACGTTCACGCCGAAATCGACGCCAAGAAGGGTGAGCTGCGGCTGTCGCGCCACATGCTGGTCGTCGAGCAGGTCGAGAACTCGGCCAACCAGATTTCGCTGGCAGACGCGCAGCGCGCCAACCCCGGCGCCCAGGTCGGCGACACCATCGCCGACACCCTGCCGCCGCTGGAATATGGCCGCATCGCCGCGCAGTCGGCCAAGCAGGTGATCGTGCAAAAGGTGCGCGAAGCCGAGCGTGACCGGCAGTATCAGGAATTCAAGGACCGCATCGGCGATATCGTCAACGGCGTCGTCAAGCGCGTCGAATATGGCAGCGTGATCGTCGATCTCGGCCGCGGCGAGGCCATCATCCGCCGCGACGAAATGCTGCCGCGCGAGGTGTTCCGCAACGGCGACCGCGTCCGCGCCTACATCTTTGACGTCCGCCGCGAGACCCGCGGACCGCAGATCTTCCTCTCTCGCACCCATCCGCAGTTCATGGCCAAGCTGTTCGCGCAGGAAGTGCCCGAGATCTATGACGGCATCGTCGAGATCAAGGCGGTCGCCCGCGATCCCGGCTCGCGCGCGAAAATCGGCGTGATTTCCCGGGATTCCTCCGTGGATCCGGTCGGCGCCTGCGTCGGTATGCGCGGCTCGCGCGTACAGGCGGTCGTGAACGAGCTGCAGGGCGAGAAGATCGACATCATTCCGTGGTCGCCCGATATCGCGACCTTCGTTGTCAATGCGCTGGCGCCGGCCGAAGTCGCCAAGGTCGTGATCGACGAGGACCGCGAGCGGATCGAGGTCGTCGTGCCCGATACCAACAACCAGCTCTCGCTGGCGATCGGCCGGCGCGGCCAGAACGTGCGCCTCGCCTCGCAGCTCACCGGCTGGGATATCGACATCCTGACCGAGCAGGAAGAATCCGAGCGCCGCCAGGCCGACTTCGAGAATTCGACGCGCGTCTTCATGGAAGCGCTGAACGTCGACGAGGTGGTCGGCCAGTTGCTGGCCTCGGAAGGCTTCACCTCGGTCGAGGAGCTGGCGCTGATCGACGTCAAGGAATTGGCCAGCATCGAGGGTTTTGACGAGGAAACCGCCAACGAGCTGCAGAGCCGGGCGAGGGAGTATCTGGAACAGCTCGAAACAGAGCTGGAAAACAAGCGTAAGGAGCTTGGCGTGGAAGATGCGATGAAGAAGGTCCCCGGCGTAACCTCGAAGATGCTGGTGAAGTTCGGCGAGAACGACATCAAGACGGTCGAGGATTTGGCGGGCTGCGCCACCGACGATCTGGTTGGCTGGACCGAGCGCAAGGAAGGCAGCGAGCCGACCAAGCACGCCGGCATTTTGGACGCCAACGAGATCTCGCGCGACGACGCCGAGCGCATGATCATGCAGGCCCGCGTCATCGCCGGCTGGATCACCGAGGCCGAGCTCGCCAAGCAGACCGAGGCGGCCGAGGCCGCCGACCAGACGGCGTAATGCGGGTGTTACGCACCGCCGAATATCATTTCTGCGCGCAGACCGTGCGCAGATGACAGGAGCCGTCAAACAGGCATGCTCGCTTTGGCTGACCCCGATCTCGACCATGGGCCGCGGACCGACAAGTCCGCGACCATGCGGATGTGCGCGGTCAGCCGGAAGGTGCGCCCGATTGACGAGCTGATCCGCTTCGTGGTCGCCCCATCGGGCGACGTCGTTCCCGATTTGAAACGAAAATTGCCCGGCCGCGGCCTGTGGGTCGGCGCCTCGCGCCGCACCATTGCAGAAGCGGTGCGGCGTCACCAATTTAGCCGTGGGTTCAAGCGCGACGTCCGGGTTGCGGCCACCCTTCCCGCCGATACCGAGGCCCTGCTGGAACGAAGCTGTGTCGAGGCGCTGGCCATGGCCGCCAAGGCCGGCCAGGTGATTTCCGGTTATGCCAAGGTCGAGGGCCTGCTCGAACAGGGCCGGGCCGAAGCCCTGGTCCACGCTTCTGACGGGGCGGCCGACGGAATCCGCAAATTGGACGCGATCGCCGGGCAAAGGAGCCGAAATATCGGCGATTCGCGCGATTTGCCGATTGTGACTGCTTTAACCTCGGCACAATTGGATTTGGCACTGGGCCGGTCAAATGTGATACATGCTGCGCTGCTCGCGGGCCCGGCGAGCAAAACGTTCCTGTCGCGCTGCCAGATCCTGGTTCGATACCGGATGGACGATGACGACAGGACCGGGGATGGCGGCCAGAAATTCTGACGACGATCGGTTCCGAAGACCTTGCTGTAATGACGGCGCGGAAGCGCACAACGCTAACGAGATTAGGACTGCTGAATGGTTGATACCAAAACGCCTGGCGACAAGACTTTGAGTGTCCCGACCAAGACCTTGACGCTGAAGCCGCGGGTCGAGACGGGCACCGTGCGCCAGAGCTTCAGCCATGGCCGGACCAAGCAGGTCGTGGTCGAAAAGCGCGGCAAGCGCCGCGTCGGCGGCGATGCGCCGGCGACTGAGACGCATGCGCCAGAGCCTGTGGCCGCCAAGGCGCCCGCGGCGAAAGCGCCGCTCTCCCGCCCCGGGGCAGCACCGGCCGGGGCGCGCGGCGGCTCCGGCGTCGTGCTGCGCACGCTGACCGAAGACGAACGCTCCGCCCGCGCCAGCGCGCTGGCCGACGCCAAGGTGCGCGAAGTCGAGGAGCGGCGGCAGGCCGAGGAAGAGGCCAAGCGCCGCGCCGTCCGCGAAACCGCCGAGAAAGCCGAGCGCGAGGCTGCCGAAGCCCGCCGCAAGGCCGAGGAAGAGCGGCACCGCCAGGAAGAGGAAGCCAAGCGCAAGGCCGAAGGCGAGGCCAAGAAGCGGTTCGGCGAAGGCGAAGCCAAGCCTGCCGCGGCAGCGGCCGCAGCGCCTGCCACTGCTACCGCCCGTCCGGCCACGGCGCGCCCGGCAGGCACCACCCGCCCGGCCGCTGCGACGCCCGTCCGTACGCCGGTCGCCGCCGACGGTTCCGACGAGGACGAAGGTCCGCGCCAGATCAGGCGCGGTCCCGGCGGCGCCATGCGTCCGGTCGCCGCCCCCAAGACCACCCACAAGCCCGGGCCGCAGAAGGAACGCGGCCGCCTGACCGTCGTCACCGCGCTCAATGACGACGTGCGCGAGCGTTCGATCGCCTCGTTCCGCCGCCGCACCCAGCGCCTGAAGGGCCATGCCTCGAACGAGCCGAAGGAAAAGCTGGTCCGCGAGGTCACGATCCCGGAAGCGATCACGATCCAGGAATTGGCGAACCGCATGTCGGAGCGCGCGGTCGACGTCATCCGCCTTTTGATGAAGCAGGGCGCGATGCACAAGATCACCGACGTGATCGACGCCGATACCGCGCAGCTGATCGCCGAGGAAATGGGCCATAGCGTCAAGCGCGTCGCCGCGTCCGACGTTGAAGAGGGCCTGTTCGACGTCGTCGACGATTCCACCGACACCGAGCCGCGCTCGCCCGTCGTCACCGTGATGGGCCACGTCGACCACGGCAAGACCTCGCTGCTCGACGCGCTGCGCCACGCCAACGTGGTGTCGGGCGAAGCCGGCGGCATCACCCAGCATATCGGCGCCTATCAGGTGACCTCGCCGGAAAGCGGCAAGAAGATCACCTTCATCGATACGCCCGGCCACGCGGCGTTCACCGCGATGCGCGCCCGCGGCGCCAAGGTCACCGACATCGTGATCCTGGTGGTGGCGGCCGATGACGGCGTCATGCCGCAGACGATCGAAGCGATCAACCACGCCAAGGCGGCCAAGGTGCCGATGATCGTGGCGATCAACAAGATCGACAAGCCCGATGCCAAGCCGGAGCGCGTGCGCACCGAACTGCTACAGCACGAGGTCCAGGTCGAATCGTTCGGCGGTGAAGTCGTCGACGTCGAGGTATCCGCCAAGAACAAGACCAATCTCGACAAGCTTCTCGAGATGATCGCGCTGCAGGCCGAACTGCTCGAATTGAAGACCAATTCGGAACGGCCCGCCGAAGGCACCGTGATCGAAGCCAAGCTCGATCGCGGCCGCGGTCCGGTCGCGACCGTGCTGGTCCAGCGCGGCACGCTCCGCGTCGGTGACATCATCGTGGCCGGCGCCGAAATGGGCCGCGTCCGCGCGCTGATCTCCGACCAGGGCGACAATCTCGACGAGGCCGGACCTTCTGTGCCGGTCGAGGTGCTCGGCTTCAACGGGCCGCCGGAAGCCGGCGACCGCCTCGCGGTCGTCGAGAACGAAGCCCGCGCCCGCCAGGTCACGAGCTATCGCGCCCACCAGAAGCGCGAGAATGCCGCCGCCTCGATCTCCGGCATGCGCGGCTCGCTCGAGCAGATGATGTCGCAGCTCAAGACCGCGGGCCGCAAGGAATTCCCGCTGATCGTGAAGGCCGACGTGCAGGGCTCGCTCGAAGCCATTTTGGGTTCGCTCGAAAAGCTCGGCACCGAGGAAGTCGCCGCGCGCATCCTGCATGCGGGCGTCGGCGGCATCTCCGAATCCGATGTCACGCTGGCGGAAGGCTTTAACGCCGCCATCATCGGGTTCAGCGTTCGCGCCAACAAGGAAGCCGCGGCTGCCGCCAAGCGCAACGGCATCGAGATCCGCTATTACAACATCATCTACGATCTCGTCGACGACATCAAAAAGGCGATGTCCGGCCTGCTCGCGCCGACGCTGCGCGAAACCATGCTCGGCAATGCCCAGATCCTGGAAGTGTTCAACATTTCCAAGGTCGGCAAGGTCGCCGGCTGCCGCGTCACCGACGGCACCGTGGAACGCGGCGCCAATGTGCGGCTGATCCGCGACAACGTCGTCGTGCACGAAGGCAAGCTCTCGACCTTGAAGCGCTTCAAGGACGAAGTGAAGGAAGTGCAATCCGGCCAGGAATGCGGCATGGCATTCGAGAATTACGGCGACATGCGTGTCGGCGACGTGATCGAGTGCTACCGCATCGAGACGATCCAGCGCTCTCTGTAAGTCCAAACCTTGCGAAGAGCCTGGAATTTTTGAGCTAACCGTCATGCCCCGCGAAGGCGGGGCATCCAGTAGTCACCGTAACTAACGTTGAGCACGGAATACTGGATCACCCGCTCCAATGCGCAATTGCGCATAAGGCGGGTGATGACGGCAATTGGGATTTCGAAAATGCCCCGTCACCACAACAAGGGTTCCGCTCCCGGCGGTTCGCAACGTCAGTTGCGCGTCGGCGAGACCGTGCGCCATGCCCTCGCCGATATCTTGTCGCAGGGTAACGTTCACGACCCCGACCTTGAAGGCCACATCATCACCGTTCCTGAAGTGCGGATGTCGCCCGACCTGAAGCTTGCAACGATTTACGTGATGCCGCTCGGCGGCCGCGATACCGACATCGTGCTCGCGGCGCTCGATCGCAACAAGAAGTTCCTGCGCGGCGAGATCGCGCACCGCGTTAACTTGAAATTTGCTCCTGAGCTTCGTTTTCGCGTCGACGAACGATTCGATGAAGCGGAACGGATCGAGAAATTACTGAGAACACCTGCGGTGCAGCGCGACCTCGCACCCGATTCGGACGACAAGTGATGACAATGCCCACCGCCAACCGCGTGATCGCGCAGCCAACTGCCGATTCGCACGACGCCACGAAGAATATTTTTTCGGGCGAATCGCGCGGCGACCAGCAGCGTCGCGATCAAGGTGAGCGCCGCGCGGACGATAATAATCGCCGCGCGGACGACAACAGTCGCCGCGACAACAACGATCCGCGCAACAAGCAGCAGCGCCAGACCAACCAGCCGCGGCGCGACAAGCGCGACGTTCACGGCTGGGTCGTTCTCGACAAGCCGATCGGCATGACCTCCACCCACGCGGTCGCCGTGCTCAAGCGCCTGTTCCAGGCCAAGCGCGCCGGCCATGCCGGCACGCTCGATCCGCTGGCCTCCGGCGGCCTGCCGATCGCGCTCGGCGAGGCCACCAAGACGGTGCCGTTCGTGATGGACGGCAAGAAGCGCTACCGCTTCACGGTTGCCTGGGGCGAGGAGCGCGACACCGATGATACCGAGGGACGCGTGGTCAAGACATCCGACCTCAGGCCCTCGGCGGAGGCGATCCGGGCCCTGCTGCCCCAGTTCACCGGCCTGATCGAGCAGATCCCGCCGCAATATTCCGCCATCAAGGTCCAGGGCGAGCGCGCCTATGACCTGGCGCGCGACGGCGAGACCGTGGAGCTGAAGCCGCGGCCCGTTGAGATTCACGAATTAACCCTTGTAGAGCATGGGCATAACGGCCAGTCCGTGTTCGAGGCCGAGTGCGGTAAAGGTACCTATGTAAGGGCGCTGGCGCGCGATATCGGCCGGATTCTGGGCTGTTTTGGCCATATCTGCGCGTTGCGGCGGACCCTGGTCGGCCCGTTCCGCGAAACGGACATGATTCCGCTGGAAGAGTTGGAGGCTTTGTGCAATAGAGCCGCGTCTGGCGAGGGAAGCCTCGCCGACGCGCTTTTGCCCGTTGAGACCGCGCTGGACGACATCCCGGCACTGGCCGTCACACGGGCTGATGCGGCAAGGCTCCATCGGGGCCAGGCCGTTTTGTTGCGCGGACGGGATGCGCCCAATAGTAGCGGCACAGTCTATGTCACGGTGGCAGGCCGGCTTCTGGCCCTCGCCGAGATTGGCAATGGCGAACTCATCCCCAAGCGCGTGTTCAACCTGACCGGGCTGACTGCCAGTTCCGGTCGCAGCAATGAGAGAGTTTGACGATGTCGATTACCGCCGAACGCAAAGCGGAAGTCATCAAGACGAATGCCACCAAAGCCGGCGACACCGGCTCGCCCGAGGTCCAGGTTGCGATCCTGTCGGAACGCATCAACAATCTGACGGGCCACTTCAAGACCCACGTGAAGGACAATCATTCACGCCGCGGCCTTCTGAAGCTCGTGTCGACGCGCCGCTCGCTTCTCGATTACATCAAGAAGAAGGACGAGGCGCGCTACAAGGCGTTGCTCGAAAAGCATAACATTCGCCGTTGATTTGAGACTACGCGCGCGCAGTTTGCGCGCGTTTTCGCATGGTCATCCGAAGAAAACGGACTCCGATTGTCGGAGACGATCATGCGCAAGGGAGCATCATCCGATCAGGATCATGCTCGACAACGTCCAGCAGCAATCCGGCCGCTGGACAGGGCAAGGTGCCCGTGACTGCCGAGAGGATGGACGCCATCCGAAAGATAAAGACCATGGCAGGATCGCCGGATGCTGATCTCCCATTGCGATCAGCATCTTGCCATCTTGCGCATGGTCTTTGTGTTTTTGGGCGCTGCTCTCTCGTGAACCTATGAAAGAAACCGATATGTTCAATAAACATTCCGTCGAGATCGACTGGGGTGGACGTCCCCTCAAACTGGAAACCGGCAAGATCGCCCGTCAGGCCGACGGTGCCGTGATCGCCACCTATGGCGAGACCGTGGTGCTCGCCACCGTCGTCGCCGCGAAGGCGCCGCGCGAAGGCGTCGACTTCCTGCCGCTGACCGTCGACTACCAGGAAAAGACCTACGCCGCGGGCCGCATTCCCGGCGGCTACTTCAAGCGCGAAGGACGCCCGACCGAAAAGGAGACGCTGGTCTCCCGCCTGATCGACCGCCCGATCCGTCCGCTGTTCGTCGACGGCTGGCGCAACGAGACCCAGGTGATCGCCACCGTGCTGTCGCACGACATGGAGAACGATCCCGATATCGTCGCGCTGGTGGCGTCGTCGGCTGCCCTCACTTTGTCAGGCGCGCCCTTCAAGGGTCCGATCGGCGCAGCGCGCGTCGGCTTCGCCAATGACGAGTTCATCCTCAACCCGACCCTCGACGAGATGACCGACACCCAGCTCGACCTCGTCGTCGCCGGCACCGCCGACGCCGTGCTGATGGTGGAATCGGAAGCCAAGGAGCTGAACGAAGACATCATGCTCGGCGCCGTGATGTTCGGTCACCGCCACTTCCAGCCGGTGATCAACGCGATCATCGAGCTGGCCGAGAAGGCCGCGAAGGAGCCGCGCGAGGTCACCACGATCGACAATTCGGCGCTGGAAAAGGAAATGCTCGGCATCGTCGAGCAGGACCTGCGCGCCGCCTACGCCATTCCGGTCAAGCAGGATCGCTACGCCGCGGTCGGCAAGGTCAAGGAAAAGGTGATCGCGCACTACTTCCCGGAAGGCCAGGAGCCGAAATACGACAAGCTGCGCATCGCCGGCGTGTTCAAGGAGCTCGAAGCCAAGATCGTTCGCTGGAACATCCTCGACACCGGCAAGCGCATCGACGGCCGCGATTCCAAGACCGTGCGCAACATCATCGCCGAAGTCGGCGTGCTGCCGCGCGCCCACGGCTCGGCGCTGTTCACCCGCGGCGAGACCCAGGCCATGGTCGTGACCACGCTCGGCACCGGCGAGGACGAGCAGTACATCGACGCGCTGTCGGGGACGTACAAGGAAACGTTCCTGCTGCACTACAACTTCCCGCCCTACTCGGTCGGCGAGACCGGCCGTCTCGGTGGCACCAAGCGGCGTGAGACGGGCCACGGCAAGCTCGCCTGGCGCGCGATCCATCCCGTCCTGCCGCCGCACCATGAATTCCCCTACACGGTGCGCGTGGTCTCCGAGATCACCGAATCCAACGGCTCGTCATCGATGGCCTCGGTGTGCGGCGCCTCGCTGGCGCTGATGGACGCCGGCGTGCCGCTTAAGCGGCCGACCGCCGGCATCGCGATGGGCCTCATTCTGGAAGGCTCCCGCTTTGCGGTGCTCTCGGACATTCTCGGCGACGAGGATCATCTCGGCGACATGGACTTCAAGGTGGCCGGCACCGACCAAGGCATCACCTCGCTGCAGATGGACATCAAGATCGAGGGCATCACCGAGGAGATCATGAAGGTCGCCCTCAGCCAGGCCAAGGAAGGCCGCGTCCACATCCTCGGCGAAATGGCCAAGGCGCTGACCAATGCCCGCGCCGAGCTCGGCGAATACGCGCCGCGCATCGAGACCTTCAAGATCGCGACCGACAAGATCCGTGAAGTGATCGGCACCGGCGGCAAGGTGATCCGCGAGATCGTCGAGAAGACCGGCGCCAAGGTCAACATCGAGGACGACGGCACCGTCAAGGTCGCCTCCAACGACGGCGAGGCGATGAAGGCCGCCATCAAGTGGATCAAGTCGATCGCCTCCGATCCGGAAGTTGGCCAGATCTACGAAGGCACCGTGGTCAAGGTGATGGAGTTCGGCGCCTTCGTGAACTTCTTCGGCGCCAAGGACGGCCTCGTCCATATCAGCCAGCTCGCGTCGAACCGCGTGCAGAAGACCTCCGACGTCGTCAAGGAAGGCGACAAGGTCAAGGTCAAGCTGCTCGGCTTCGACGACCGCGGCAAGACCCGGCTGTCGATGAAGGTGGTCGACCAGGCCACCGGCGAGGACCTTGAGGCCAAGCAGAAGGCCGAAGGCCAGGCGCCGCGCGAAGCCGCCGGCGAGTAAGGCATCGCTAAAATGTGAACAGGGGGGCGGCCGAACGGCCGCCCTTTTTTGTTGCCCGCCGGGGTTACATTGCCGGGACGGCCGCACCTGTGCAATTACGTCGCAGGGCTACGAGGAGAGAAAACGAGACCCGATCCCCCCCGTCATCCGTAACTTGTCATCCGCAGCGGCCTACGGCGTTCTGTCCCAACGCATATTCACAGAGTTCATCTACAGGTAAGGAGAAAGTCGATGTCATCCATGTCCCGGCGCCATCTGATGTTTGCTGCAAGCGGGCTTGCGGCCGCGGTTGCGGCCCCACGTCTCGTCTTTGCGCAGGCGGCCGCTCCTGCCCCGGCAGCCGCCGCTCCGACCGGACCCTTCATGCTGCCGGCACTGACCTATCCGACCAACGCGTTCGAGCCCCATATCGACGCCAAGACGATGGAAATCCATCACGGCAAACACCACGCCGCCTACGTCGCCAATCTCAACAATGTCGCCAATACCAACCCGCAGCTGGGAACGGCGAAGATCGAGGACGTGCTCGGCAATCTGAACGCGCTCGACGACAGCATCAAATTCACCCTCCGCAACAATCTCGGCGGCCATGCCAACCACACCATGTTCTGGGAGATCATGGGCCCGAACGGCGGCAAGCCGGAAGGCGACGTGCTGGCGGCGATCGACCGCGATCTCGGCGGCATGGAAAAATTCCAGAACGACTTTAACGCCGCCGGCGGCCGGCAGTTCGGCTCCGGCTGGGTGTTCGTGACCGTCAGCAAGGATGGCAAGCTCGCGATCGAGACCAGGCCGAACCAGGATAATCCGATGATGGACGGCAAGCGGGCGCTGATGGGCAACGACGTCTGGGAGCACGCCTATTATCTGAACTACCAGAACCGCCGCGCCGATTATCTCAAGGCGTGGTGGAATACGGTGAACTGGGCCAAGATCGCCGAGCGCTATGCGGCGGCAAAGGCCGGCACGCTCGGGGTGTGAGCGCGAAACTATTCCAGAAAACAAAAAGGGCGGCCGAGAGGCCGCCCTTTTCACGTGAAGCCGTGCGGCTCAGGCGATGTCGAAGCGATCGAGGTTCATCACCTTGTTCCAGGCCGCGACGAAGTCTTTCACGAACTTCTCCTTCGAATCCGAGGAGCCGTAGACTTCCGCGAACGCCCGGAGCTGCGCGTGCGAGCCGAAGATCAGGTCGACGCGGGTGCCAGTCCACTTCACCGCCTTGGTCTTGCGATCGCGGCCTTCATAGACGCCATCGGAGCCGGCGGACTGCCACTGCGTCGCCATGTCGAGCAGGTTGACGAAGAAGTCGTTGGTCAGCGTGCCCGGCCTATCGGTGAACACGCCGTGCTTGGAGCCGCCGAAATTGGCGCCGAGCACGCGCAGGCCGCCGACCAGCACCGTCAGTTCGGGGCCGGTCAAGCGCAGCAATTGCGCCCGGTCCACGAGCGCCTCTTCCGGCTTCATGAATTGGTGCTTCTTGCTGTTCACGTAGTTGCGGAAGCCGTCGGCGCGCGGCTCAAGCGGTGCGAAGGACTCGACGTCGGTCTGGTCCTGCGACGCATCGGCGCGGCCCGGCGTAAACGGCACCTTCACGTCGACGCCGGCATCCTTGGCGGCCTTCTCGACCGCCGCAACGCCGCCGAGCACGATCAGATCGGCCAGCGAAACCTTCTTTCCGAACTCCTTCTGGATCGCCTCGAGCTTCGAGAGCACGGTCTTCAGTTCGGCCGGTTGGTTGACTTCCCAGTCCTTCTGCGGGCTGAGGCGGATACGCGCGCCGTTGGCGCCGCCGCGCTTGTCCGAGCCGCGGAACGTCGAGGCCGAGGCCCATGCGGTCGAGACGAGTTGCGGCACGGTGAGGCCGGAGCCGAGGATCTTCGTCTTCAGCGCCGCAATGTCCTGCTCGCCGATCAGCGGGTGATCCACCGCCGGAATCGGGTCCTGCCAAATCAGCGTCTCCTTCGGCACCAGCGGGCCGAGATAGCGCGCGATCGGACCCATGTCGCGATGCGTGAGCTTGAACCAGGCCCGCGCAAACGCGTCGGCGAACTGCTCGGGGTGCTCATAGAAGCGCCGCGAGATCTTCTCATAGGCCGGATCGAAGCGCAGCGACAGGTCGGTGGTCAGCATGGTCGGCACATGCTTCTTCGACTTGTCATAGGCGTCCGGGATCGTAGCTTCGGCATTTTTGGCCTTCCACTGCTTTGCTCCGGCCGGGCTTTGCGTCAGCTCCCATTCGTTTTCGAACAGGTTCTTGAAGAACAGATTGCTCCACTTGGTCGGCGTCTGGGTCCAGGTGACTTCCGGGCCGCCGGTGATGGCATCAGCGCCGATGCCGGTGCCGTGCTTGCTCTTCCACCCCAAGCCCTGGTCCTCGATGGCGCCGCTTTCCGGGTCCGCGCCGACCAGCGATGGATCGCCGGCACCGTGGGTCTTGCCGAAGGAGTGGCCGCCGGCGATCAGCGCGACGGTCTCTTCGTCGTTCATCGCCATGCGGAAGAAGGTCTCGCGGATGTCCTTGGCCGCCGCGAGCGGGTCCGGATTGCCGTTCGGCCCTTCCGGGTTGACGTAGATCAGGCCCATCTGCACCGCGCCGAGAGGCTCGGCGAGCTGGCGCTCGCCGCTGTAGCGTTCGTCGCCAAGCCAGGTGCCTTCAGGGCCCCAGAACAGCTCTTCCGGCTCCCAGACGTCGGCACGGCCGCCCGCAAAACCGAACGTCTTGAAGCCCATCGATTCCAGCGCGACGTTGCCGGCGAGAATCATCAGGTCGGCCCACGAGATCTTGCGGCCGTATTTCTGCTTGATCGGCCAAAGCAGCCGGCGCGCCTTGTCGAGGTTGGCGTTGTCAGGCCAGCTGTTGAGCGGCGCAAAGCGCTGCTGGCCCGCCCCGGCGCCGCCGCGGCCGTCGGTGATGCGATAGGTGCCGGCGCTGTGCCAGGCCATGCGGATCATCAGGCCGCCATAGTGACCGAAATCCGCCGGCCACCAGTCCTGCGATTCCGTCATCAAGGCCGTCAGATCCTTGATCACGGCGTTGAGGTCGAGGCTTCTGAACTCCTTGGCGTAGTCGAACGCCTCGCCCATCGGATCGGAGAGATCGGAATTGCGGTGAAGGATGGAAACGTCGAGCGCATCCGGCCACCAGTCACGGTTTGTGCGCGCGCGATTGCCGCCCGAGAACGGGCATTTGGTCTGGTCGTCCATGATGATCTCCTGGGGTCGCGTCTTGTTTGGATTGGAAGCAATCTAAGCACGCCCGTCGATCAGGGGAAGTTGATTTTAGTGATCGAACCGATAAGATTGTCTGATGATTCAAATTACCCTCCGGCAGCTCCGCTATTTCGATGCGCTGGCCCGTCACGGCCATTTCGGCCGCGCGGCCGAGGCCTGTTCCATCTCGCAGCCGGCGCTCTCGATGCAGATCAAGGAAATGGAGGAGGCACTCGGCGGCGTGCTGCTGGAACGCAGCGCGCGGCAGGTCACGCTGACCAAATTCGGCGAGGAAATCATCCAGCGGGTGCGCGACATCCTGCGATCGGTCGATGAACTCGGCGATTTCGCCCGCGCCTCACGCGACCGCCTCGCCGGGCGGCTGCGCATCGGCGTGATCCCGACGATCGCGCCCTATCTGCTGCCGAAGGTGATCGAGAATCTGTCGCGCATGCATCCGGAACTCGACATTCACGTTCGCGAGACCCAGACGCCCAGGCTGATCAAGGAGGTCACCGAGGGCCGGCTCGACACCGCGATCGTCGCGCTGCCGGTTTCGCAGCCGTCGCTGACCGAGGTTGCCTGTTTTTCGGAAACCTTTCTGCTGGTGCGGCCCGGCTGGGACGAAGGCACGCCGGTGCCGAGCCACGAAAGCCTGCGCGAAATGCGGCTGCTGCTCCTCGAAGAGGGCCATTGTTTCCGTGACCAGGCGCTGTCGTTCTGCAACATGCAGTCGTCGCCGCCGCGCGAAGTGCTGGACGCGAGCTCGCTCTCGACGCTCGTTCAAATGGTCGGCGCCGGAATCGGCGTCACCTTGATCCCGGAAATGGCTGTCGGCGTGGAGACGCGATCGGCCTCGGTCTCGGTCGCGCGCTTCAAGAACCCGCAGCCGTCGCGGACCATCGGCATGGTCTGGCGCAAGACAAGTCCGCTCGCCGGCCAGCTCTTGCAGATCTCCGAAGTGGTCTGCCTCGCCGCCGATGCGTTGCGCGCACAGCGCGAGGCGAAATCGACGTCACGGACGGCGCGGGCTTGAATCGCGCGACAAGTAGCGAATTCGACTGCTCAAGAGAGAATGAAGGCTTCCGATGTCCCAGCCCGTGATCCGCCCTGCCCGATCCGACGAGTACGAACAGATCACCCGCGTCTGGATGGACTCGTGGGTCTCGACAGGCTTGGAAGACGCCAGCGCGACCATGCTGGCGAGATTGCGCGAACGCGTCACGACGGAGGCCGCGAAAGGATGGAGCCTTTACGTCGCCGACGACCGCGGAAAGCTGGCGGCGATGCTCGCGCTGCATCTGCCTGACAACTATCTCGACCAGCTATTCGTCGGGCCCGAATATCAGGGCAGCGGCCTCGGACGCCGCCTGCTCGGCTTCACACGGCAACAAATGCCCGACGAGATCTGGTTGCGCTGCGTGCGCGAGAACGAAAAAGCCTGGCGCTGGTACGAGCGCGAAGGCTTTGTGTTCGAGAAAGAAGAGCTCGAACCGAAGAACGGCTTCATGATGAAATATTATCGATGGCAAAAATCCGCCTCAAAGCCCTAGCGGCGCTTGCGGACGGAACGCGCACGCTGTAGTTTTTGTTCTCGTCGTCATCAACTGTCTTTGTTCGGATCATGTTGCGTAACATTACTGCCGCCGTCATCCTCGTGTCATGCTTCACGGCAGTGGGATGGGCTCAAACCCCTGCAACGGACCCGGCGGCAGCGCCATCTTCCAAACCTGTGGCGAAAAAAGCGGCGCCGAAGGCCAAGACCGCCGCGAAGCAGCCGGTTGCGGAAACCGGTCCTTGCCGCCTTGGCATCATTGCGGCGATCGAGGATCGCTTTTCCGTGCAGAAATTCGGGCTCACGGTGTTTGAGACCGAAGGGAGCGCGGTCGCGGTCAACGGATGGGGATTCGACGATCTCGCCGTTGCGCGGATACGCGCGGTGACCGGCGCCGATCCGGGTGTAAGACGGATCTCATACCCAAAGGGTGCGTTCGAACCCTTCTATAATCCGACATCGCGATTCCTGCCCGATCCTCGCGAGGGCCTTTCGGCGATCGTCAAAGGCATCACGCCGACTGCGAACTGCGAACGATATCTTGTCGTGACCAGATACAAGACGCAGCTTGCAAACACCAATCTCACGCTGGACGGTGTCGGCGTTTATAGCCGCGGACTTGGCTCGGTGCTCAGGCGCACGGAACTGTTCGCCAATGTTTCGTTGAGCATGCTCGACGGCAGCACCTATGAGAGGATCAACCGCCCGCTCGGGAATTTTGGCGCGAGGCTGGCCCGAGGACTGCAACTTGGCGAGGATCCGCTCACAAAGCTTGAGAACTCGGAGTTCCCTGAGCCGTCGGCGGCGGCCGCAGGAAACACGACGCTTCGCGAGAGGACGCGCGCACTTATTGCGGCGCGTCTTGACGAAGTTCTGCCAACTTATCTCAGCAGTGATTGAACAAGGTCGCCCGCAACCTGACCAGGGTCGCTTGAACCCCCGCGCGGCTCCTCTCATGGTGCGTTGTCAATTTGGAGCAGACGCGCAATGAACGGCACGCTACTCATCCTGCGCCGATGAAAGGTTCCGCCATGATAAAACTCTATTGGTCGCCCCGCTCGCGCTCGTTCACCGCGATCTGGCTGCTCGAGGAGTCCGGGCTGCCTTATGAGCGCGTGCTGACGGACATTTCGACCGGCGCGCAGAAGGCGCCGGAATATCTTGCGATCAATCCGATGGGCAAGGTGCCGGGATTGCAGGACGGCGACGCCGCGCTCGGCGAGGCGGCGGCGATCTGCGCCTATATCGCCGACCGCTATCCTGAAACCAGGCTCGCGCCAGATATCACCGATCCGCTGCGGGCGCGCTATCTGCAGTGGCTGTTCTTCACGCCGAGCTGCATGGAGCCGGCGATTATCCAGATCTACACGAAGCTCGAAGTGCCGCCGAGCACGGCGGCGTGGGGCAGCGCGACCCAGACTTTCGACGTGCTCGACGCCGCGCTGCAGAAGGGCCCCTGGATTCTCGGCGATAAATTCTCCGCCGCCGACATTACCATCGGCTCCGGGCTGAACTTCGCAGTGCGGATGTTCAAGCTGCTGCCGTCGCGGCCGTCGTTCGACGCCTATCTCGATCGCATCGTGGCGCGGCCGGCGTTCCAGCGCGCCGAGAAGATCGCCGCGGGATGATGCGTAGGATGGGTGGAGCGAAGCGATACCCATCGTCTCTCCGCATAAGGATTCGATGGGTTTCGCTGCGCTCTACCCATCCTATGACCCTTACGCGATCTCACCAAGCTTACGTGACGACGCGAGGGTCCACATCCGCTGCGTAATCGACGCCGTCGATGCCAAAGCCGAACAGGCGAAGAAATTCTCTCCGGTATTCCGGAAGGTCCGCCAAATCGCCGAGCGTTTCCGTCGTGAGAAGGGGCCAGCGCCGCGACACTTCCTTCTGAACTTCGGGCGAAAGCTCCCAATCGTCGACGCGAAGGCGCATCGCGTCGTCCACTTCGGCATTCGGGCCAAGGCGCGTCCGGAACAGCCGATCGATCTGTTCGATGCAGCCTTCGTGGCGCCCGAGCTGCTTCATCACCTTGAACAGCACCGTGCCGTAGAGCGGCACCACCGGGATCGCAGAGCTCGCCTGGGTGACGACAGCCTTCAGCGCCACCACGCGCGCCGCGTCCTGGCCGAGCCGGCCCCGGATCTGTTCCGCCTTGCGGTCGAGATCGACCTTGGCGCGCCCCAGCGTGCCGTGCCAGTAGATCGGCCAGGTCAGCTCGCTGCCGATATAGGTGTAGTTCAGCGTCCGGAAGCCCGGTGCCAGCACGCCGGCATCCGCGAGCTGGTCGATCCAGCGTTTCCAGTCCTCGCCGCCCATCACCGCGACGGTGGCGGTGGCCTCATCCTCGCTCGCCGGCGCAATGGTCGTCTCATAGACCTCGCCGGTTTCGGTGTTGAGGGTCTTGATCTCGACGGGTGCGCCGAGCGGCTTGATCGCCGAGCGCCAGGTTTTGCCAGTAACCGGATCGGTGCGGACCGGCGCGGCCATGCTGTAGACCAGCAGGTCGAGCTGTCCGAACTTTTCACGCACGCGCTCGATGAACGTCTTCTTCAATTCATCGGAGAAGGCGTCGCCCTCGAGCGTGAGCGGAGAGCGGCCGATCTTCTGCGCCTCGATCTCGAAGGCGCGGTTGTTGTACCATCCGGCGCTGCCTGTCCTGGTCGCTGTGGGCTCACGCTCCAATGACACACCGATGGTGTCAGCGCCGCCGGCGAAGGTCGCAACGATGCGGCTGGCGAGGCCGTAGCCCGTCGAACATCCCAGCACAGCGACGCGCTTGGGACACTCCGCAATCGAGCCTTGGCGGAGCACGTAAGCGATCTGCTCACGGACGTTCGTCGCGCAGCCGGCCGGATGCGCCGTCGTGCAGATGAAGCCTCGCACGCGCGGTTCAATAATCATGCCCACTCCGTTTCGGATTGTTGCAAGGTCACCGTCGGCCGCCTGCGGGGCCGTTGCCGCAAACGCGCGATGGCAAGAACGAAATCAAGCGTCCATCCGCTTGAACACCAGCGTGGCGTTGGTGCCGCCGAAGCCGAAGGAGTTCGACAGCACGGTGCCGAGCTTGGCATTGTCGATGCGCTTGCGCACGATCGGCATGTCGGCGAAGACAGGATCGAGCTCGGTGATATGGGCGCTCTCGCAGACGAAGCCGTTGTTCATCATCAGAAGCGAGTAGATCGCTTCCTGCACGCCGGTGGCGCCGAGCGAATGGCCGGTCAGCGCCTTGGTCGCCGAGATCGGCGGGCACTTCTCGCCAGTGCCGAACACCTTTCGGATCGCCTCGATCTCCGGCGGATCGCCGGCCGGCGTCGAGGTGGCGTGCGGGTTGATGTAGTCGATCGGCGTCTTCACGGTCGACATCGCCATGCGCATGCAGCGCTCGGCGCCCTCGCCCGACGGCGCGACCATGTCGTAACCGTCGGAGGTCGCGCCATAGCCGACCACTTCGGCATAGATGCGGGCGCCGCGCGCCTTGGCGTGCTCGAGCTCTTCCAGCACCACCACGCCGGCGCCGCCGGCAATGACGAAGCCGTCGCGGCTGATGTCATAGGGGCGCGAGGCGGTGGCGGGCGTATCGTTGTATTTCGAGGACATCGCGCCCATGGCGTCGAACAGCACCGACAGCGACCAGTCGAGCTCTTCGCAGCCGCCGGCGAAGATCACGTCCTGCTTGCCGATCTGGATCGTCTCATAGGCATTGCCGATGCAATGGTTGGAGGTCGCGCAGGCCGAGGAGATCGAGTAGTTCACGCCCTTGATCTTGAACCAGGTCGCAAGCGTGGCCGACGCGGTCGACGACATCGCCTTCGGCACCGCAAACGGACCGACGCGCTTCGGTCCCTTGGTGCGGGTGATGTCGGCGGATTCGACGATGGTGCGCGCGGACGGCCCGCCGGAGCCCATGATAATGCCGGTGCGGACGTCGGATACTTCAGCCGGTGTCAGGCCGGAATCCTGGATCGCCTGCTCCATCGCGACATGATTCCACGCCGCGCCCTCGCCGAGAAAGCGCATCGCGCGGCGGTCGATGACGTCGCTTGGATTGAGCGTCGGCGCGCCCTGCACCTGCGAACGGAAGCCCATCTCAGCATATTTCGTCGCGCGCGTGATGCCCGACTTCGCGTCGTGGAGGCTCGCAAGCACTTCCTGGGTGTTGTTTCCGATGGATGAGACAATCCCCATCCCCGTAATGACAACCCGCTTCATGACTGCCTCGCCTCTACCGTTCCGTTGCTTGAGAAATGTGCTGCTGTGCGATCGCGCCGCTCAGGCGGGCTCGGTGCCCTGCTTGAACAGCCCGACCTTCAAATCCTTGGCGCGATAGATAATCTCGTCATCCATGGAAAGCCAGCCGTCGCCGACGCCGAGCACCAGCTTTGAACGCATCACGCGTTTCATGTCGATGTTGTACACAACCTTGCGGGCATTCGGCAGCACCTGGCCGGAGAACTTCAAATCCCCCAGCCCGAGCGCCCGGCCCCGCCCCTCGCCGCCGATCCAGCCGAGGTAGAATCCGACCATCTGCCACATGGCATCGAGGCCGAGACAGCCCGGCATGACAGGGTCATTCTTGAAGTGGCAGCCGAAAAACCACAGGTCGGGCTTCACGTCGAGTTCGGCGCGGATCAGACCCTTGCCGAACTCGCCGCCATTGTCGGTGATTTCGGTGATGCGGTCGAACATCAGCATCGGCGGCAGCGGCAGCTGGGCGTTGCCCGGGCCGAACATCTCGCCGCGACCACAGGCCAGCAAATCCTCGTATTCATAACCGCTGCGCCGATCCAGCATCGTCTTCCAGCCTCTACTTAGATGTCCCGATGGAGCGCTTTTGTGAGCGAACCGGACCCGTTTCCCTACGGGAACGCTTGTCCCCGCAATTTGGCGCTACTTAGGGTGCTATCGGCATTCGCCTCTGCCGAAATCGCATATGTGGTCCGCGCGCTCTGTAACATAGGCGTGACGGCGCGGCAAAGCACTGGAACGGGCAAAAACGCCGCTTGTTCCTGGCTAACCGCCGCTTGTGCTTGCTTAACCTTGGGCCCGTTCTAGTTGCGAAAAACTTGCATCTACCTGATTTCCTTTTATATTGAGCAAGAATATTGCCCAAGTTAGCGTGTGGTGCCCGAAGTGGACATGAACGACCAAGCCTCGCCCCTGAACGACGACGGTATCGATCCGGCTGCCCGTGCCGCCGGACATCAGCCGGCGTTGACCGGCTGTCCCTGGCACGACGTCAACGAGATGCTGCAGGCCGCGGGTCTTCGGCCCACCCGCCAGCGCATGGCTCTGGGCTGGCTATTGTTCGGCAAGGGCGCCCGCCACCTGACCGCGGAAATGCTCTACGAGGAGGCGACCCTGGCCAAGGTGCCGGTGTCGCTGGCTACCGTCTACAACACGCTCAACCAGCTCACCGATGCCGGGCTACTGCGTCAGGTCTCGGTCGACGGCACCAAGACCTATTTCGACACCAACGTCACCGCGCACCACCACTTCTATCTCGAGAACAATCACGAGCTGGTCGACATCCCCGATCCGCATCTGGTGCTGTCGAAGATGCCCGACGTGCCGGAAGGCTACGAGATTTCCCGCGTCGACATGGTCGTGCGGCTGCGCAAGAAGCGCTAAAGACAAGCGCAACTTGTCATACGCGGGCTTGACCCGCGTATCCATCAATCTTCATCAAACGCTTTTCCAAAGTGGATGGATTGCCGGGTCATAGGCGAGCGGAAGCGACGCCGTCCTTCAGACGGCTATGCCCGGCAATGACGAGTGGCGTCACTCCACCTTCTCGTCGGCGTAGACGCCCCACAGGCGCTGCTGCTCGATCCAGCCGTCAAAGCCGTTGCCGATCACGCGGCACCAGCCATTCGCGCATTTCTTGACCTGCGCGACGACGCCGGCCTGCAAGCGGGCCGCTACCGCGCTCGTCTTATCGGGACGATCATAGATCGACGCCAGATCGTCCTTGCTCTTCATGGTAACGACCGCGGTGCGGCGGCCTGACAGCAGCGAATGATAGACCCAACCCTCCGAGCCTTCGGAATCGCGCACGCGGCGCCAGTTCTCGAATTCGGCGGTTATTTCGACCGGCAGGCCGGAGCGGGTGTAGACCCAGGCGACATCATTGTCCTTGGTCGGACCGGCGCGGACGTTCACATGATCGGATTTGAGGCTGACATATCGCGGCACCGGCAGGCCGCTCGAAGTGGTGGCCGAATCCTTGGCCGAAAATCCTGCACTGACCGATGCGATGAGCCAGCACGCCGCCAACCCCGCCACCGAACAGAAACGTCCCAACGCCATCAACTCGCCTCCTGGCGGGCACCTGCAACTCGGCTCCCCGAGTTGAAACCGCCCGCTTACGCCCGAAAACCCCCAAGACCCCTTGTGCACCGCGCCCATCGCACCTGTCCGAGGGGGTTCTTGTCTTGGCCCGGCCTTCTGATAGAGAGGACGGAACGCCAAGAACCAGAACGCCCGGATTTTCTGCCGAAAATCCGAGGCAAGTATTGGGGAACCCAAGGGACTTACCTCACGAAACCGCCGGATGCCGGGACCGCGTGGCCACCGCAGTGTCGAACAACCGGGTTAATGAGGCCTGAACGGCGCCCTTTACGTCGTCCCTCATGAGAGCTGGACATGTCGGTTAAGAAAAAACCTCTCGTCGTCGTCACTCGCAAGCTGCCGGACTCCATCGAGACCCGGATGCGCGAGCTGTTCGATGCGAGGCTGAATCTCGACGACACGCCGATGGCGCCGCAGCAGATTGCAGAAGCCAGCCGCTCGGCCGACGTGCTGGTGCCGACCGTCACCGACACGATCGGCGAGGAGATGCTCAAGCACCCCGACTGCAAGCTGCGCATGATCGCCAATTTCGGCAATGGCGTCGACAATATCGACGTCACCGCGGCGCATGCGCGCGGCATCACCGTGACCAACACGCCCAAGGTTCTGACCGAGGACACCGCCGACATGACCATGGCGCTAATCCTCGCCGTGCCGCGGCGACTGATCGAAGGCGCAACGATCCTCCCCGAAGGCAAGAACTGGCCGGGCTGGTCGCCGACCTGGATGCTCGGCCATCGCATCGGTGGCAAGCGCCTTGGCATCATCGGCATGGGTCGGATCGGCCAGGCGGTCGCCCGCCGCGCCCGTGCGTTCGGGCTGCAAATCCACTATCACAACCGCCGCCCCGTGGCGCCCGTGATCGCCGAGGAGTTAGGGGCGACCTATTGGGAAAGCCTCGACCAGATGCTGGCGCGGATGGACATCATCTCGGTGAACTGTCCGCACACGCCGGCGACCTATCATTTGCTGTCGGCGCGGCGGCTGAAGCTGATCCGCAAGGAGGCCTATATCGTCAACACCGCGCGCGGCGGGGTGATCGACGAGGACACGCTGGTCAAGCTGCTCGAAGCCGGCGACGTCGGCGGCGCCGGCCTCGACGTCTACGAGCACGAGCCCGCGGTCAACCCGAAGCTGGTGCGCCTCGCCAAGGCCGGCAAGGTCACGCTGCTGCCGCATATGGGGTCGGCAACGATCGAAGGCCGCGTCGAGATGGGCGAGAAGGTAATCATCAACATCAGAACCTTCCTCGATAACCACAAGCCGCCGGACCGCGTGCTGCCCAGCATGTTGTGATGCGGCCGGATTGGCCCCGCGCCTACCCTCCGGGGTAGGGTAAAGATTACGGTGTCTTGCTCTTTCGCCCTTCCTGCTTCCGCCATTGCGCAACAAAGGCCACGAATGCCGCCAGCGCCGGCGGCGGCTGGCGGCGGCTGGGGTAATACAGAAACGGCCCCGGAAACGGCGGGCACCAATCGTCGAGCACGCTGACCAGCGCGCCCGACTTGATGCCGTAGCGAACGTAGCCCTCGAACGTCAGCCAGAAGCCAACGCCGTCATGAACGGCGCGTAGCGCGAGGCCGAGATAGGTCGCGATCAGCTTTGGTGGCGGCGAGACCTTGACGACGCGTCCCGCCTTTTCGAATTCCCAGTCCAGCATCGCGCCGCTGCCGAGCCGGGTGCGGATGCATGAATGCTCGAGCAGCTCCTTCGGATGTTTGGGACGGCCATGCTGCGCGACATATTCGCGCGAGGCCACCACCGCATAGCGTTGCGGCGCCCCGAGCGGGACCGCGATCATGTCCTGCGCCAGGTGCTCGCCATAGCGCACGCCGGCATCGAATCCCTGGGCCACGATGTCGACGAACGAGCTCTCGCCGACGATTTCCAGATCGATTTTTGGATGCGCCTGAAGGAACGGCGCGACCATCGGCGCCAGCACCAGATCGATCGCCGGCGGCGGCGCGTTGATGCGCAAACGCCCCGATGGCACGGACCGCAGGCCGCGTACCTGGTCCAGCGCCGCACCGACGTCAGACATCGCGGGCACAACGCGGGCCAACAAAAGCTCGCCGGCTTCGGTAAGCGCGACGCTGCGCGTGGTGCGGTTCATCAGGCGGACGCCGAGCCGCTCCTCCATGTCGCGCAGGCGCTGGCTGAGGCTCGAGACGGAGACGCCCTGCTCGGTTGCGGCGCGGCGGAAATTGCGCGTGCGCGCCACGGCGACGAACGCGTCGAGATCGCGGAGATCGAAATCCTTCATTGTTCGATATATTGAACAGGCTATTTGAAATTGTCCAGCTTATCGCGTGAACGGAGCAGGTTCATATCAGCCTCGTCATCACGGCGGCATCGCCGCCACCGCTCACGAGGAGAACCACCATGGAAAAGCGCAATCTCGGCACGACGGGCCCGGCCGTCTCCGCCATCGGTCTCGGCTGCATGGGCATGTCGGATTTCTACGGCCCCGCCGACCGCGGCGAGAGCATCGCCACTATCCATGCCGCGCTCGATGCCGGCATCACGCTGCTCGACACCGGCGACTTCTACGGCATGGGCCATAACGAGATGCTGATCCGCGAAGCGCTCACCTCGCGTAACAGCGACAACTTGCAGATCAGCGTGAAGTTCGGCGCCCTGCGCGATCCCGCCAGGAATTGGTCCGGCTACGACAGCCGTCCGGCGGCGATCAAAAACTTCGTCGCCTATTCGCTGCAGCGACTCGGCGTCGAGACGATCGACATCTATCGGCCCGCGCGGCTCGACCCGGATGTGCCGATCGAAGAAACCATCGGCGCGATGGCCGACATGATCAAGGCCGGCTGGATCAGGCATATCGGCCTTTCCGAAGTCGGCTCCGATACGATCCGGCGGGCGCATGCGGCGCATCCCATCGTCGATTTGCAGATCGAATATTCGTTGCTCGCACGCGGCATCGAGAGCGACATCCTGAAGACTTGCCGCGAACTCGGCATCGGCATCACCGCCTATGGCGTCCTCGCGCGCGGCCTGATCAGCGGCCACTGGACCAAGGATCGTTCCACGGCGCAGGATTTTCGCGGCATGAGCCCGCGCTTTCAGGGCAGCAATCTCGATGCGAACCTGATCCTCGTCGACGCGCTGCGGCAAATAGCAGACGAGGTCGGCGCTTCACCGGCGCAGGTCGCCATCGCCTGGGTCGCAGCGCAGGGCCGCGATATCGTGCCGCTGGTCGGGGCTCGCCGTCGCGATCGTCTCGCCGAGGCGCTCGGTGCGCTCGACGTCAGGCTGACGTCAGCCCATCTGGCTGCGCTGGCCGAGGCGTTTCCACCCGGAGCAGCGGCCGGCGCACGCTATCCCGAAGCCCAGCTCGCGCATATGGATAGTGAGAAGCGTGTCGGCCCGTAGCCGATCGAGGGCCTACGCCGCGTGCCCGCTCAGATCGATGATGACGGGCACGTCGCCGTTGAGCGGGTTTTGCGGATCGCGCGTGTAGCGCAGCGTTTCGAACCGCATCGCGCGCGCATCGACCATCACCAGCCGGCCGACCAGGCTCTCGCCGAAGCCGACGATTTCGCGGATCGCCTCCAGCGCCATCATCGATCCCAGCATGCCCGCGAGCGCGCCCATCACGCCGGCCTCGGCGCAGGCCGGCACCGTGCCCGGCGGCGGCGGTTCGGGAAACAGGCAGCGGTAGGTCGGATTGTAGTGGCCGTCGGCGTCGCGCTCATGCGCCCGGATCGTGGTCAGCGATCCGTCGAACTGGCCGAGCGCCGCCGTGATCAACGGCTTGCCGGCAAAGAAGCAGGCATCGGACACGAGATAGCGGGTTTCGAAATTGTCGGAACCGTCGAGCACGAGATCGTAGTCGTCGATCAGCGGCATCACATTGCCCGCGCGGAGGCGAACGGCGTGAGCCTCGAACTGAACATGGGGGTTGAGCGCTTGCACCGTCTCCGCGGCGCTGTCGACCTTCAACCGTCCGATATCCGGCGTGGTGTGAATGATCTGGCGCTGCAGGTTGGACAGCGAGACGACGTCGTCATCGACGACGCCGAGCCGGCCGACCCCGGCGGCGGCCAGATACATCAGGACCGGCGCGCCGAGACCGCCGGCGCCGATCACCAATACGGATGCATTTTTCAACGCCGCCTGCCCCGGGCCGCCGACGTCGCGCAGCACGATATGGCGGGCGTAGCGTTCGAGTTCGTCATCCGTCAGCATGGACTTCTTCCCTGCATCCTCGCTATCCGATCCTCATGGTGAGGAGAAACGACCGGCGATCCCTGAACCGGGGCGCGGTTGTTGCCGACTAAGCAGATGTGCTTAATTGGCCGCGCGTCAATAATCACGCTCCCCTATTCTGCCGGGATTTGTCATGAGATCGGTGCTTTCGGCAACATGGATGATGACGGCCTTAGGGCTGATATTCTCGGGACCTTCGGCGCAGGCGCAGATGACGCCGCCTTTGACGGCCGAAACGAAGCCCAAACCGGTAGCGACAGAGCCGATCCGTCCCGCGGTGCAGAAGCCGGAGGACACCGCCAAGGGCCTGAGCCAGACCGAGCGGCTGGCGCTGCAATCGGATCTTGCCTGGGTCGGGCAATATAACGGCGCCATCACCGGCGACGTCAGCGAGCGCATGGTCAACGCGATCAAGGAATTCCAGAAATCGCGCGGCGGCAAGCCGACCGGCGTGCTCAATCCGCAGGAACGCGGCGTCCTCGCCGAGATCGCAAAGAAGAAGCAGGACAGCGTCGGCTGGAAGGTCGCGACCGATCCCGGCACCGGCGCCCGCCTTGGCATTCCGACCAAACTGGTACCGCAGCAGGCCAGCGACGCCAACGGAACCAAGTGGACTTCGTCCACCGGCACGATCCAGGTTCAACTGGCACGGCGCAAGGAAGCCGGCCCCACCACGGCAAAGCTCGCCGAGCGCGAGAAGAAGGAGCCGGGCCGCAACATCGACTACACGGTGGTCAAGCCGGATTTTTTCGTGCTGTCCGGCCTGCAGGGACTGAAGAAGTTCTATATCCGCGGCACGTTTAGGGGCGACGAGGTCCGCATCCTCACGATCATGTACGACCAGGCGACCGAGAACACCGTCGAGCCGGTCGTGATCGCGATGTCGAGCGCGTTCAACGCATTTCCGGTAGCCGCGCAAACGGCCGCGCCGCCGCCGCGCAAGACCGTGGAATACGGCACCGGCGTCGTCGTCAGCGATGACGGGGCCATCATTGCCGACCGCCAGATCGCCGACGGCTGCATCGCGATCGCGATTGCCGGCTTTGGCAATGCCGATCGCATCGCCGAGGACAAGGCGCACGACCTCGCGCTCTTGCGCATCTATGGCGCGCGCGGGCTGAAAGCACTCGATCTTACCAAGCCCGCTACGAAGACGGCGCTCGATCTCACCGGCATTGCCGATCCGCAAAACCAGGGCGGCGGCTCAGCCGTGACCAGTGCCAAGGCTTCGGTGGCCCAGCTTGGCGGCAGCGGCGACCTTGCACTAACGCCGGCACCGGCGATCGGATTTTCCGGCGCGCCGGCGCACGATGGCGACGGCAGGTTTGCCGGCGTCGCATTGCTGAAGCCGGTTCAAGTCGCCGGACCGGCGACCGACGCCCCCGCGGCGCAGGCGGTGCTCGTGACCACCGATACGTTGCGTGGTTTTCTCAGGGCGAATGGTGTGGACGCGACCGGGGAATCAACAGACGCGAAGGCATCGGTGGTTCGCGTGATCTGCGTGAGGAAGTAGCCGCCAGAAGCAGTTGTTCGCGTCCCGGACGCGGTGCAGCGTGCAAGGCTACGTCCGGGGCACGATCATTTCGCCTGGAAATCAAGCCGCCTTGATATTGTTGAGGAAGGCTTCGACCTCGCCCCGCATCGTCTCGGACTGTTTCGACAATTCGCTGGATGCCTGCAGCACCTGATGGGCGGCAGCACCGGTATCGCCGGCGGCCTGCTGAACGCCGACCACATTGGCCGAGATTTCGCTGGTGCCGGCCGCGGCCTGTTGCACGTTGCGGGCGATCTCCTGCGTGGCCGAGCCCTGCTCCTCAACGGCGCTGGCAATGGCGGACGCGATCTCGTTCATTTCATTGATCGTGGAGGTGATCCCCTTGATCGCGGTCACGGCATCGCTCGACGAGTTCTGGATCGCCGAGATCTGCGCGCCAATCTGCTCGGTCGCCTTGGCGGTCTGCTCGGCAAGGCTCTTGACCTCGGACGCCACCACCGCAAAGCCGCGGCCCGCTTCGCCGGCGCGCGCGGCCTCGATCGTGGCGTTGAGCGCGAGCAGGTTGGTCTGCGAGGCGATGTCGTTGATGAGCTTGACGACGTCGCCGATGCTGGCCGCGCCGTCATACAGCCCTTGCACGGTGACGTTGGTGCGGTCGGCCTCCTCGACGGCCTTCTGCGCGATCGCCGCGGACTGCGCCACCTGCCGGCCGATCTCGGTGACCGAGCTCGCCAGCTCCTCCGAGGCCGCCGCGACGGTCTGCACGTTGGTGGAGGCTTCCTCGGTGGCGGCCGCGACCGCGGTAGCCTGGTTCGAGGTCTCTTCCGCGGTGGCCGTCATTGAGGAAGCCGTCGCCTGCAGCTCGGTCGAGGCTGACGACACCGACCGCAGCACATTCGATATGCTGGTATCGAATGCCTGGGTCAGTTCGTTGACCCGCATCGCCCGCGCCATGCGCGCCTTCACCGCCTCGGCGTCCTTGTCGGCGAGCTCCTTGGCCTCGATCATGTTCTCCTTGAAGATCAGCACCGCCTTCGCCATCAGGCCGATCTCATCCTTCCTGTCGGTCGCGGGGATAGCGACCGAGTGATCGCCGCCGGCGAGCTTGCCCATGGCGCCGACCATCTTGAGGATCGGCGGCACGATCGACCGGTTAGTCAGATGCACGACCGTCACTGCGACGCCGATACCGACGCCGAGCAGCACCCAGAGCAGCGTCGCGAGGAAATTGGTCTCGGCAAGGACGGCGTCGCCATCCCGTTTCAGATTGTTCTGCTGCCGTGAAACCATCCCGCCGGCACGCGCGCCGGTGGCGTCCTTGGCGCCGGCAAAGATGTCGAGCAGCTTGTTGGCACGGGGCGCCGCCTCGTTGGTCAGGAACCATTGCGCCATGTTCCAGCGGTCGGAAGCGCGAATTTCGAACATCTTCTGCGGCAGTGGCGCAAATTTGGCGCGGGCCGCGATGAGCGCGTCGAAGGCCTTCTGCTGGCCGCCCGTCATCTCGGTGCGCCGCTTCGCGAGCGCCTCGAACTTCTTCTGATTGAGCGCCCAGAGCTGCTCGAACTCGGTCTTGAAGGCGGCATCAGCGGTCAGCAGATAAGCGCGGATGGCGCCAATCGCCGAGGCCATGCTGCCGCGCAGATCGGCAAAGTCGATCAACAGGCTCTTGCGTGCATCCGTCGAGGCGATGCTGCCCTCCTCGTCGATGATCGAGGTAGCGTTTTGCAGCATCAGCTTGGCGAGCGGCGCCGCTTCGGTGGCCAGCAGCTTCGCCGCCGGCTGTTCGTCCAGCGTGTGGGCGATCGCTTCTGCCTTGTCCTGCGCGCTGCGCAGCTCGTCGAGCAATGGCTTGGCCTGGCGCCAGTCCGCCTTGTTCTGTTCGGCCGTCCAGTGGCCGGAGAGATCGTCCATCCTGGCGCCGTAGCGCTGCATTTCCTTCCAGAGCATCGCGCGCTCGGCCTTGAACGAATCATTGCCGGTGATCAGCCACCCGCGCAGCGAAGCCAGCGAAGCGTAGACCCCGGCCACGACTTCGCTCGCGGTCATGGCGGTGGGTACACGAAGGTTCACCGTGCGATCGGTGGACTCGTTCACCGCGCTGACCTTGACGATGGTCGTACCAACCACCACGGCGAGCAGCGCACAAAGCACGCTGAAGCCAAGAATCAACCGTCCCCGGATATTCAGGTTCACGAGCGTCACGGATTTGATCTCCATCAATGGCAAAAGTGCCCGGAATTCAATGCATCGAGGGTCAGGCGTTACCGTGAACAAAGGACAAATCGGCGAACCGTACTAGTACGCAGTTTGCTCGCGCCGATTGCGAAATCTCCCGTAAAACGACGGAGCTATGGCGGGTAAATGGAATAATCCGGCGCGCGCAGGGCTGCCATCAGCTAAGCCCGAACCTCGCGCCGGCGCGCGCAAGTCCGCCGCCGATGGCGATGGCGTTCCGTCTGCGCGCCATCACGCCGCGCCCGACATCTTCCATCCTCGTGTAACTGGGATGCTGGCTGCGCGATCCCGCCAATGACCCGTGATGCTGCTTTCCCGTTTCTTGTTGTGGTTTCACTGGGCACAAACTGCACCGCGCGGCAGTATTTGCCCGGATGACCACCATTCCAGAATCGTGCATCATTGCAAGCAGACTGATTCGGACAACCGCGATCCCCTGACCTTTGGATCGGGCTGGCACGTCTGAACGAGCGCGTAACCTGGCGTTGCAGAATGCGACGCAGCTCGTGGCGTAATCCAAATGCCTGAAAGCCATCCAGAGGACCTGAAATGCAGACGATCGTATTGGCCACCCAGAAGGGCGGCTCCGGAAAAAGCACGCTCGCCATCAGCCTTGCGCTTGCCGCCATCCGGGCCGGACACAATGTCCGCGTGATCGAGACTGATACGCAGGGCACCCTTTCGAACTGGAAGCGCCGCCGCCCTTATGCCGCGCCGATCGTCGAACCGGTTTACGCAGCCAGGGAGGTCGAGCAGCGCCTGCAATCGCTCGCGCGCGAGGGCGTGACGGTGACAATCGTGGATACCGCCGGCGGTATCACCGCCGCGACCACTTCAGCGATACGCTATTCAGATTTCTGCCTGATTCCGACCCGTCCGAGCATTGCCGATATCGAGGCAACCGCCCCGACGCTGAGCTGTATCAGGGCGTGGAAAAAGCCGTTCGCCTATGTCCTGAACCAGGCCCCAATCCGGGGCGCTGCGCGCCTCGCCGGCGCGGAAAGCCTGCTGAGCGACGAGGCCGCGCTAGATATCGACGACATCGTTGCCCGTCCCGTCATCATGATGCGGAACGATCACCAGGACGCGCTGACGGCCGGCCTTGCGGTCTGCGAATACGCGCCGGGCGGCAAATCCGCCGAGGAAATCCGCGATCTCTGGCAGTGGATCGAAACGCGGCTTGGCAATGTCGCGCCTGCCAGCGTCGAACCGGTCATCGAGAAGTTCGTGGAAAGGGAACGGCCCACGAGACTTTCGACGGTGGCCGCGCTCACCTCCATCGTAAACGACACCGCGATATTCCTGAGGGCGCAGGCCCGAAACTGACAGCCCTTCCCGCGACGGGGTAGCGAGCGACCTGTCCGCCCCGCTCAAAGGAGCAACGGCGGAGGCAATCCAGCCACCAGCCCCGCTGGATTGCTTCGCTTGGCTATTGCTCCCGGCGCAGCCAGTTTTTGCGCGTCTCGCGCCATCTTTCCGTGCGCGTCTGACCGTTGTGATGGGCAATCTGAACATAGCCGACGAATTCGGCGCCGGTCTTCTGCTTGACTCGCCGTGACGCTTCATTGGTAACGGCATTACAGAAGTGCAAAACGTCAACCCCGAGGACGCGGAACGCAAAATCGTTCACCGCTGTCACGGCTTCGGTCATCAAGCCCTGATTCCAATAGCGCTCGGCTAGCCAAAATCCGCGGTTGCCCTTGGGATCATCGACCCACGGGCGCAGGCGGATATTCCCGATCGCCTCGCCGTCACTGCCGCGCAGCACCAGCATCCAGTTATAGATCACTTGTCCCGCCGCGACCCGCTCCAATTCCCGCTCGATGAACGTCACCGCACCATCTTCCGGATATGGCCAGGGAACGTTCTGGGCGAGATGCTGGATGATGTTCCAGTTGTTGAAATGGCGCTGGATCGCCGGCGCATCCGACATCGCCAGCGGCCGCAGGATCAATCGCGCCGTCTCGAGCGTCGGGGTTTCGGTTATTTCTGACATTTCGGACACCAAAAGGTCGATCGGCCATTCTGCACGAAGCGCCGCACGATGCCGCTGCACGCCTTGGTCTGGCACTTCTCGCCTTCGCGGTCATATACCGCGAAGGAATGCTGGAAATAGCCGAGTTCGCCGGAGGTCAGGCGATGGTCGCTGATCGAGGAGCCGCCGGCCTCGATTGCCTGATTCAATACCGAATGAATCGCTCCGACCAGCCGCCCGGCATGGTCGGTCGGCTCGCCCTTTTTCGTCGCCAGTGTCGCCGCCAGCCGGCGCGGCGACAGATGCGAGCGGTACAGCGCCTCGCAGACATAGATATTGCCAAGACCAGCGACCACGCGCTGGTCGAGCAACGCGGCCTTCAGACTGGTCTTCTTGTTATGGCAGGAGCGCGCCAGCATCGCGGCATCGAACTCGTTGCCGAGCGGCTCGGGGCCAAGATCCTTCAGCAGCGGTTCGTCCTCCAGCGCGTTGCGGGCGATAATCTTCATATAGCCGAAGCGGCGCGGGTCGTTGAAGACGATGGAGGCACCCGATGACATGTGAAACACCACGTGGTCGTGCGCGCGATCCTCGCTGCGCGGATGATGAAATTGGCCGGGCGTATCGTCATGGCCGTCGTCGAGCACCCGGAACGAGCCGGACATGCCCAGATGCATCACCAGAACGTCGCCGGAGCCAAGATCCGCCATCAGGTATTTGGCGCGGCGGCCGAGACCGGTCACGGTCTGGCCCTCCAGCCGCGTGGTAAAGTCTTTTTGAAAGGGAAACCGCAGATCCTTGCGCCGGGCTTCCGCCTTGAGGATTTTCGCCCCCTCCATGGCCGGCTGCAGGCCGCGGCGGACGGTCTCAACTTCGGGCAATTCAGGCATACAGGCATTCACCTTATGGAGGTGACGTGATAGCGCCATTGCGCCGGGCGCGCTATGGTCCGGTAGTGGAGTACATGTAATGGTTCGGCCGGAGCAAACCACCCATTTTGGCTTCAGGGACGTGCCCCTGGGGGACAAACAGACGCTGGTGAACGACGTGTTCCACAGCGTGGCATCCCGCTACGACCTGATGAACGATCTGATGTCGGCGGGCCTGCACAGGGTCTGGAAGGACATCATGATCACGGCGCTCAACCCGCCGAAAAACGATGCGCCGTTTGCAGTGCTCGACGTTGCCGGCGGCACCGGCGACATCGCCTTCCGCGCAGCCGAAGCCTCGGGCTTCGGCTTCCAGGCCACCGTCTGCGACATCAACAGCGACATGCTCGAGGTCGGCCGCAACCGCGCGCTGGCGAGGCATCTCGACCACCAGGTCTCCTTTGTCGAGGGCAATGCCGAGGCGCTGGCCTTTCCCGACCGCTCGTTCGACGCCTACACCATCGCGTTCGGCATTCGCAACGTGCCGCGGATCGATGCGGCGCTGCGCGAAGCCTATCGCGTGCTGCGGCCGGGCAGCCGATTCTTGTGCCTGGAATTCTCCGCCGTCGACGTGCCTGGACTGGATTGGCTGTACGACAAGTTCTCCTTTAAGGTAATCCCGCCGCTCGGCCGTGCCGTGACCGGAGACGCGGAATCCTATCAATATCTCGTCGAATCGATCCGGAAATTCCCCCGACCCAACGTGTTTGCCGGGATGATCCAGGACGCCGGCTTTTCGCGCGTGAAGTGGCAGAGCCTGTCCGGCGGCATCGTGGCGTTGCATTCGGGCTGGCGTTTGTGATCTCTGCGGCGACCCACATTGCGCGGCTCGTCCGCGCCGCTTACGTGTTCGCGCGCGAGGGCGTGTTCGGTGTCGTCGACCCGAGCTTGGTGCCGCCGCCCGGGCAGCTCGCGCTGCGTCTGGCGCGGCTGATCGAACGGCCCAGCGCCAAGGTCGGCCCGCGGCTGTCGCGCGCGCTGACGCGCCTTGGCCCCGCCTATCTCAAGCTCGGGCAATTTCTTGCGACCCGCCCCGACGTCGTCGGCGTCGCGATGGCCCGCGATCTGGAAAGCCTGCAGGACCGCCTGCCGCCGTTCGCGCATAGCGAAGCCGAGGCAGTGATCGCCGCCTCGCTGGAGCGCCCGCTAGCAAAGGCCTTCGTCAGCCTTGGGCCGGCGGTTGCCGCCGCCTCCATCGCCCAGGTGCATCGCGGCGAGGTCGAGCGCGACGGCGTCCGCGTGCCGGTCGCCGTCAAGGTGCTCCGGCCCAATGTCGCCTCGCGCTTCCGCCGCGACCTCTCCGATTTCTTCTTCGTGGCGCACAATGCCGAAGCCCATTCGGCCGAGGCGCGCCGGCTGCGGCTGATCGAGGTCATCAACACCATGTCGCGCTCGGTCGCGATGGAGATGGACCTGCGGCTCGAGGCGGCCGCGCTGTCGGAGATGGCGGAGAATACGCAGCGCGATCCGGACTTCCGCGTACCCACCGTCGACTGGGACCGTACCACCCATAACGTGCTGACGATGGAGTGGATCGACGGCATCGCGCTGAACGACCACGCCCGCCTCGCAGCCGCACAGGTCGATCTGCCCGACCTCGGCCGCAAAGTGATCCAGAGTTTTCTGCGCCACGCGCTGCGCGACGGCTTCTTCCATGCCGACATGCACCCCGGCAATCTGTTCCTCGACGATGCCGGCCGGCTCGTCGCCGTCGATTTCGGCATCATGGGCCGGCTCGGGCTGAAGGAGCGGCGCTTCCTGGCGGAAATCCTGCTCGGCTTCATCACCCGCGACTATCGCCGCGTCGCCGAGGTGCATTTCGAAGCCGGCTATGTGCCGGGCCACCATTCGGTGGAGAATTTCGCGCAAGCCATCCGCGCCATCGGCGAGCCGATCCACAACCGCACCGCCGAAGAAATCTCGATGGCGAAGCTGCTGACGCTGCTGCTCGAGGTCACCGGGCTGTTCGACATGCAGACCCGGCCTGAATTGATCCTGCTGCAAAAGACCATGGTGGTGGTCGAAGGCGTGGCGCGCGGCTTCGACCCCAAGCTCGATATCTGGAAGGTCGCCGATCCCGTGGTGCGCGAATGGATCGAGCGCAATCTCGGCCCGCTCGGGCGGGTTCAGGGGGCGATGTCCGGCGCGGGCGAACTCGGCCGCGTGGCGGCGAGCCTGCCTGCGATCGCCTCACGGGCGGTTGCCGTGGTCGAGCACATGGAGAAGATGACCCGCGAGGGCATCACGCTGTCTCCGGAGACGATTGCAGCCCTGGGGCGCGCCGAGGGCCGCAAGAGCCGCTGGCGAACGGTGGCACTGTGGATCATCGCGGCGACCTTTATTGGAATTTTGATCGCCATCCGCCAGCTATGATTGCAATGATAGCACGAGATTGCTATCATTGATGGCATCTTGCCCGGAGGGCCCATCATGGCCAGCCTGACCATCCGAAAACTCGACGACGGCATCAAGTCCTACCTGCGGCTGCGCTCGGCCAAGAATGGCCGTTCGGTCGAGGAAGAGGTTCGGGTGATCCTGCGCGAATATTGCGAGGGCAGCCCGGCGCCGGCCGCCCCGCTGGCGCCACCGCCCACTGCAACGGACCGGGCAGGCGCCGAGCGCGTCAATCCCGCCGGCCAGGCCAGCGTCACCCTGATCATCGGGGGCGGTATTGCCGCCTTCAAATCGCTGGAACTGATCCGCCGGCTGAAGGAGCGGCATGTTGATGTCCGCTGCGTGCTGACCAAGGCCGCGCAGCAATTCGTGACGCCGCTTTCTGCCAGCGCGCTGTCGCATGAGCGCGTCTATACGGACCTGTTCGACCCCGGCAGCGAATTCGACGCCGGCCACATCCGCCTGGCGCGCGAATGCGATCTGATCGTGGTGGCGCCGGCGACCGCCGACCTGATGGCGAAGATGGCGAATGGCCACGCCGACGATCTCGCCAGCGCCATTCTCTTGGCGGCCGACCGGCCTATCCTGCTGGCGCCGGCGATGAACCCCTTGATGTGGAACAACGCCGCCACCCGCCGCAATGTGATGCAGCTCCGCCGCGACGGCGTCCACATGATCGGCCCCAATGCCGGCGAGATGGCTGAGTCGGGCGAGGCCGGCGTCGGACGGATGTCGGAAGCGGTTGAAATCGCCGCCGCTGCCATCGACATTCTGCGCCCACCACGGCCGCGCCCGCTGCTCGGCAAGCGCGTGCTGATCACGGCGGGCCCGACGCATGAGGCGATCGACCCCGTGCGCTATATCGCCAACCGTTCCTCCGGCAAGCAGGGCTTTGCCATCGCCGCTGCGGCGCAGGCCGCCGGCGCCGATGTCACGCTGGTCACGGGTCCCGTCGAACTGCGCGATCCCACCGGGGTGACCGTCATCCGCGTTGAATCGGCGCGTGACATGCTGCATCGGGTCGAGGCCGCGCTGCCGGCTGATATCGCGATCTTTGCCGCCGCGGTGGCGGATTGGCGCGTCGCCAATGAAGGCGAGCAGAAATTGAAGAAGACGGGCTCCGGCACGCCGCAGCTTGCTTTGGTGGAAAACCGCGACATTCTGGCGACGATCTCCAAGCTGAAGGACAAGCGCCCGCCGCTGGTGATCGGCTTTGCCGCCGAGACCGAGCATCTGATCGATAACGCCAAGGCCAAGATCGCGCGCAAGGGCTGCGACTGGATCGTCGCCAATGACGTCTCGCCCGCGTCGGGCGTGATGGGCGGTGATCGCAACACCGTGCATCTGCTGACGCGCGACGGCGAAAACTTCAATGTCGACTCCTGGCCCGTCATGACCAAGGAACAAGTCGCCACCGAGCTGGTGGCGAAGATCGCAAAGGCCGTGGAGAAAATTTCGTGAGAGCCGTGAAGGTCGAAGTCTGCCAACTGCCGCATGGCGAAGGCCTCGCCTTGCCGGCCTATCAGAGCGCCGATGCGGCCGGGCTCGACCTGCTGGCCGCCGTTCCCGCCGATACGCCCTTGATTCTATCGCCCGGAAAACATGCGATGGTGCCGACCGGGCTTATGATCGCGCTGCCCAGGGGTTTTGAGGCGCAGGTACGGCCGCGTTCCGGGCTTGCCGCCAAGCACGGCGTCACGGTGCTGAACTCGCCCGGCACGGTGGACGCGGATTACCGCGGCGAGATCAACGTGCTCCTGATCAATCATGGCGACGCGCCGTTCCCGATCCGGCGCGGGGAGCGCATCGCGCAGATGGTGATCGCGCCGGTGGTGCAGGCCGAACTCATTCCGGTCGCGTCACTGTCGTCGACGACGCGCGGCAGTGGCGGTTTTGGCTCGACCGGGCGCTGATCGGCTTCCATTTGCTCGCTGAACCGTGAGCGACCCGATTTTTTCACAGCCTCCCTACGTTCACGATCTGGACTCTTACCCCTCGAGTCTCGCTCGGGATACTCTCGCTTCGATTCGTCTGAGCACGACCGGTAAAGTGGGGTCCTGTTTTGGGTCCGGACGCGCTCAATCCTCATTCGGCGCACAATCTCAACGCCAAACCGCTCATTTTTTGGCGGGATTGTGCGCTGGGGGTAGTGCCGAGCCTGCAGTCGCGTAGTTGGGGCAAATAATGTCGGGCGTAGTCGCTGCGATGCGTCGAACCCTGCTGTCGTGCACCTCACTGGCGCGCCACGGCATGCTCGCGCTCGTCACCCTCTCCGCATCGGCGGAACCCGCTGCGGCTGCCGAGCTGTCCATTGGGCAGGCGATTTCGACCCTGTTCGACCTTAATCACCAGGAATTCGCGGCGCTGACCACGGCGCTATCGCTGCTCGGCTTTACCGTTCTGGCCGCGATCCTGTTGATGCGAACGCGCATTCGGGCGACCCAAACGGAACTCAACCTGCGCCAGGACATCGCCGATCTGCAGGTGCAGGCCGACCGGCTGCGCGCGCTGCTGTTCGCCGAGCCGCAGATCCTGATCGCCTGGGCGGCCGGCGACAACCGGCCCCAGATCAGTGGCGACACCTCGCTTCTGGTCTCGCAGGACGCGCTGGCCAGTCCGCCGCAGCGCATCCTGGCTTTCGGAACCTGGCTGCCGCCGGAACCGGCGCTGCAGATGGATCACGCGGTCGACGCGCTGCGTGAATTCGGCGAAGGCTTCCTGCTCCACCTCTCCACCTCGAATGGCCGGGCCATCGAGGCGATGGGCCGCGCCATCGGCGGCCAAGCCATTATCAGGATTCGCGAACTTGGCGGCTTGCGCCGGGAGCTCGCCGAATCCAATCTCCGCTACAGGACACTGTTGGAGGAGACCGAGCTGTTGCGCGACTTCGCCGCCGCCGCGCCGTGGCCGATCTGGGCCAAGAGCGCCGAAGGCAACCTGCGTTACGCCAATACGGCCTATGTCCGCGCCACCGAAGGCACGAGCGTCGCGGATGCGATCCACCGCAACCTCGAACTGCTCGAGAACGATCAGCGCGCCGAGATGAACCGGGTGCTGAACGACAATGCGAGCTTCAGCGCGCGGCTGCCGATTGTGGTCGGCGGCGAGCGGCGGATCTACGACGTCCAGGCGCTCAAGCTCAGCGGCGGCAGCGCCGGCATTGCCATCGACGCCGGCGAGGTCGCGCAGTTGCACGATGCCATGGAGCGGATGGTGGAAGCCCATCGCCGCACCCTCGACCAGTTGTCGTCGGGCGTCGCCGTATTCGACAGCCAGCGCCGGCTCGCTTTCTACAACGAGTCCTACCGGCGGCTGTGGGGCCTCGATCAGGCCTTCCTCGATTCCAATCCGGACGATTCAAGCGTGCTCGACCGGCTGCGCGCCGCGCGCAAGCTGCCCGAGCAGCCCGACTTCCGGGCTTGGAAGGCCAAGCTGCACGAGGCCTACCGTGCCGTCGAGCCGGCGACCTATAGCTGGTTCCTGCCCGACGGCCGCGCGCTGAGCGTCGTCACCACGCCGAACCTCGAAGGCGGCGTCACCTACCTGTTCGACAATGTCACCGAGAGCCTTGATCTCGCTCGCCGCTACGACCGCCTGACCCGGGTGCAGCACGAAACGCTCGACAATCTGGCCGAAGCCGTCGCGGTGTTCGGCAGCAACGGCCGCGTCGAACTGTTCAATCCGGCGTTCGCCAAGATGTGGAAGCTGCCGGCGGAGCAGCTCAAGGAGCAGCCTCACATCGAGACCGTGGAAGCCTGGTGCAAGCCGCTGTTCGACGACGCGCTGACCTGGCGCGTGCTGCGCGAGGCCATCACGGGCATCGAAAACCGGGCGCAGGTGGAACTCAAGCTCGAGCGCAAGGACGGCAGTGTACTCGACTGCATGACCATGCCGCTGCCCGACGGCGCGACGCTGCTGACCTTCCAGGACATCACCGATACCGAAAATGTCGAGCGTGCCCTGCGCGAGCGCAACGAGGCGCTAGAGGCCGCCGACCAGATGAAGGTGGATTTCGTCCACCATGTGTCATACGAACTGCGCGCGCCGCTCACCACCATCATCGGCTTTGCGCATTTCCTCAGCGACCCCTCGACCGGCCCGCTGACGCCGAAGCAGGCCGAGTATCTCGATTACGTCACCAAATCGACCAACGCGCTGCTGGCGCTCACCAACAACATCCTGGATCTCGCCACCATCGATGCCGGCGCCATGAAGCTCGAGCTCGGCCCGGTCAATATCGAGAAGGCGATCCAGGCCGCCGCCGAGGGCATTCAGGACCGGCTGGCGACCGACCGCATCGAGCTCAAGATCGATATCGATCCCAATATCGGCAACTTCACCGGCGACGAGCGGCGCGTCGTGCAGGTGCTGTATAACCTGCTCGCCAACGCCGTCGGCTTCTCGCCGCATGATGCCGCCGTCACGATCAGCGCGCGGCGGACCGAGCATCGCGTGATCTTTACCGTCAGCGATTGCGGCCCCGGCATTCCGGCCGAGGTGAAAGACAAGGTGTTCGACTGGTTCGAGAGCCATTCGCACGGCTCGCGGCACCGCGGCGCCGGGCTTGGCCTATCACTGGTGCGCTCCTTCGTCGAGCTGCATGGCGGCAAGGTGCGCGTCGATTCAGTGGTCGGCAAGGGCACGTCCGTCACATGCGACTTCCCCGTTGACCAGAACGCGCATCGCAACGCCGCCGAATGACCGAACCTGCGACATTTACGGTGGCGCTCGCCAACGAGACGGCCACCGCACATCTGATGGCCGACCTCGCGCTGCTGGTCAGCCCAGGTGACGTGATCACGCTTTCCGGCGATCTCGGCGCCGGCAAGACGGCGGCCGCACGCGCGATGATCCGCTATCTCGCCGGCGATCCCGCGCTGGAAGTGCCGAGCCCGACCTTCACGCTGGCGCAGAGCTACGAGCAGCCGTTTCCGATCGTCCACGCCGATCTCTACCGCATCAATGATGCGAGCGAACTGGAGGAGATCGGGCTGTCGCCGCTACCTGAGGGCACGCTGGCGCTGATCGAATGGCCGGAGCGCGCGCCGGATGCGCTGCCGGAAAATCGCATCGACATCGCCCTCAGCCACCGCCCCGCGCTCGGCTCCACCGCACGCGCCGCCGAAATCACCGGCCATGGCAAGGCGGCCATGCAGGTGGCGCGGCTGGAGGCACTGCGCAACCTTCTCGTTCAAGCCGGCTTTCTCAGCGCCGAGCGCGAGCGTATGCAAGGCGACGCCTCGACGCGCTCGTATGCGCGGCTGGTCGGCAAGGACGGCACGTCGATCCTGATGAATTCGCCGCGCCGGCCGGATGGGCCGGCGATCTATGACGGGAAATCCTACAGCGCGGCCGTTCATCTCGCCGAGGACGTCAAGCCGTTCGTCGCCATCGACAACGGCCTGCGTGCGCACGGTTTCTCGGCGCCCGCGATCCGCCATGCCGATATCGATGCCGGCTTCCTGATAACCGAGGATTTCGGCAGCGCCGCCGTCGTCGAGGGCGACCCGCCGCGGCCGATCGTGGACCGCTACGAAGCGGCCACCGACATGCTGGCGGAGCTGCATCGCAAGCCGCTGCCCGAAACGGTGCCGCTGGCGCCGCAGCTCACCTACGATATCCCGGTCTACGGCATCGATGCGTGGCTGGTCGAGATGGGCTTGATGCTCGAATGGTATCTGCCGGACCGCGGCGCGGAACTGAGCCCAGAGCGGCGCGACGAGTTCGTCACGATGTGGCGAACGCTGTTGCAAAAACCGGCGGCGGCGCCGCGCACCTGGGTGATGCGAGACTTTCACTCGCCCAACATCATCTGGCTCGCCGAGCGCACGGGGATTTTGCGCGTTGGCATCATCGACTTCCAGGACGCCGTGCTAGGGCCTGCGGCCTACGATCTGGTGTCACTGTTGCAGGACGCGCGGATCGACGTGCCCGAACAGCTCGAGCTGGCGCTGCTGACCCGCTACATCAAGGCGCGCCGCGCAGCCGATGGCGGGTTCGATCCGGCCGGCTTTGCCGAGCTCTACGCCATCATGTCGGCGCAGCGGAATACGCGCCTGCTCGGCACGTTCGCCCGGCTCAACCGGCGCGACGGCAAGCCGCAATATCTGCGCCACCAGCCGCGGATCTGGACCTATCTGGGCCGATCGCTGGCCCACCCGGCGCTGGCGGCGTTTCGCAAATGGTATGCCGCGAACGTGCCTCCGCCGGTCTCTTGATTTACCTCCTGTTAGCCACCCCGCCTTTAATCTGGAACCAGCCATGCCGCGCAGGCATGGCGCAGCCAGTTTGAAGCGGGAAGACAGCCATGGCGGGAGCGGAACGGCGCCGGGGAGATCGAGTCGTATTCGAGCGCGGCTTTGCGGCGCACATGATGGGCATCGACGGCACCTGGCGGCGCGACTGCGTGATGGAGGACGTCTCCGAGACCGGCGCCAAGCTGACGGTGGAAGGTTCGGTCGAGGGCCTGCACCTGAAAGAGTTCTTCCTGCTGCTGTCGTCCACGGGCCTGGCCTATCGCCGCTGCGAACTGGCCTGGGTCAATGGCGACCAGATCGGCGTCAACTTCCTGAGGCAGGGCGACAAGAAGAAAAAGGCCGCCAAGCGCGGCGCCGAGGACGCCAACGCCTGACGGCGGCGGGCGCGGGCGAACGGCTGTCGTACGGCCGTCACATGCCGCAACTATGGCCTCCCGGTAACTGCATTAGGCTATTCGCCATGGTATGATCCGCGGCGCGATTTGAACGATTGGAAAGAACGCCAGGGAATGCCCGTTACGCCTACCAAAGCGATGGTCCTTGCCGCCGGTCTCGGCTTGCGCATGCGCCCCCTGACCGACCACATGCCGAAGCCGCTGGTGCGTGTTGCCGGCCAGCCGCTGCTCGACCATGTGCTGGACAAGCTCGCCGGCGCCGGCATCAGCGAGGCCGTGGTCAACGTGCACTATCTGCCCGACCAGATCATCGAGCATACCGCAAGCCGCACCCGGCCCCGCGTCATCATCTCCGACGAGCGCGACGAGGTGCTCGGCACCGGCGGCGCGGTGGTGAAGGCGCTGCCGCTGCTCGGCAAGGAACCGTTCTTCCATCTCAACGCCGACACGATGTGGATCGACGGCGTGCGACCCAATCTGATGCGGCTCGCCGAAACCTTCGATCCGGCACGGATGGATATCCTGCTTTTGATGGCGCCGACCACGAGCAGCATCGGCTATTCCGGCCGCGGCGATTACGGCATGCTACCCGACGGCGCGCTGCGCAAGCGCAGGGAGCACCAGGTGGTGCCGTTCGTCTATGCCGGCGCCGCGATTATGTCGCCGTCGCTGTTTATGGACGCGCCGGCCGGCGAGTTTTCGCTGACCAGGATGTTCGACCGCGCCAACGAGCAGGAGCGCCTGTTTGGCCTCAGGCTCGACGGCGTCTGGATGCATGTTGGCACCCCCGACGCGGTGCAGGCCGCGGAAGAGGCGTTCTTGGAGAGCGTGGCGTAGCACCCCACTCACCGCTGTCATGCCCCGGCAACGGGTCGGCCGAATGGCCGCCCGATGACAGGCTTCGGCGGGGCATCCAGTACGCCGCGCATTCCCGGTTCAATCACTATCGTCTCTGGGATACTGAATCACCCGCCCCTGCGCGCAACTGCGCACAAGGCGGGTAATGACAGTTGTGCGAGGCGGCTGACGCCGGTGAGCCCGCAGGGCCCAGACAAAAATCTCGAAAACAACCCCATGCACAGTAGGAATGGGCTCGGATTGGCTTGGCGGTGGGTAGCGGGGACGCCGCCCTCACCCGCATGACCTCCCCCTCATCGCTCCCTATATTGGCCCCTGACCTCGAATCAGGATGCCCATGCGCGTTTTCAGTGTTCCCCTCTCCGTGCCGCTCTTGCGCACCGTCATCGCGGCGTTGGTTGACGGCCGACTGATCGAGGGACTCGAGGCGCGAAAGGACCCGCTCAATCTGGCGCGCGCCACGCTCTATCTGCCGACCCGGCGCGCCGGACGGCTGGCGCGGGAAATCTTTCTCGACGAACTGAAGACCGATGCTGCGATCCTGCCGCGCATCGTCGCGCTCGGCGACATCGACGAGGACGAGCTGGCGTTTGCCGAAGGCGCCGAGCAATTCAGCGGCGCGGCCCCGCTCGACATTCCGCCGCGGCTTGGCGAGCTGGAACGACGGCTGACGCTGGCGCATCTGGTGGCGGCATGGGCGAAGACCCCGGTGTCGGCGCCGCTGGTGGTCGGCGGCCCGGCCTCGACGCTGGCGCTGGCCGGCGACCTGGCGCGGCTGATGGACGACATGGTGACGCGCGGCGTTGCCTGGGAAGCGCTCGACAGGCTGGTGCCCGACCAGTTCGACAAATACTGGCAGCACTCGCTGGAATTTCTGCGCATCGCGCGCAAGGCATGGCCGGAGCACTTGAAAGAGATCGGCCGGATCGAACCCGCGGAGCGGCGCGACCGCCTGATCGAGGCGGAAGCGGCGCGGCTGACCGCGCATCATGAGGGGCCGGTGGTGGCGGCCGGCTCGACCGGCTCGATGCCGGCAACCGCAAAATTTCTCAACGCCGTGGCCCGCCTGAAGCAGGGCGCGGTGGTGCTGCCCGGGCTCGACACCGATCTCGACGAGGAATCGTGGCAGACGATCGGCGGCGAGCGCGACGCGCAGGGCAAGTTCATCACCCAGCCTTCCTCGAACCATCCGCAATTTGCGATGCACGGCCTCTTGGATCGCTTCGGCATCAAGCGCAGCGACGTCGAAATCCTCGGCACGCCGCATGGGCGAGAGGTGCTGATCTCGGAGACGATGCGGCCGTCGGCCGCGACCGAGCAATGGCATGACCGGCTGGCGCAGCCCGACGTCTCGGCACGAATCGCCGGCGGCATGGAGAAGCTTACCGTCGTCGAGGCGCCCAGTTCGGAAATGGAAGCGCTGGCGATTGCGGTGGCGATGCGCGAGGCGCGGCATCTCGGCAAATCGGCGGCGCTGGTCACGCCGGATCGCGCACTGGCGCGGCGGGTGATGGCGGCGCTGACGCGCTGGAATCTCGCATTCAATGATTCCGGCGGCGACGCGCTGATGGATACGCCGAGCGGCGTCTTCGCCCGCCTCGTCGCGGAAGCTGCCACCAAAGGGCTGGAGCCGCCGACGCTGCTGGCGCTCTTGAAGCATCCGCTGTTCCGGCTCGGCGGCGCACATGGTGCGTTCAAACGCCCCATCGAGACGCTCGAACTGGCGCTGTTGCGCGGCACCCGGCCGCAGGCGGGAACGGCCGGCCTTGCGCGCGAGTTCGATCGCTTCCGCGTCGAGCTCAAAAAGCTCCGAAGCCATGAGACATCCTCGCTGCACGCCGCCGAGCCGCGGGCGAAATTGAAAGACCACGAACTCGACCAGGCACAAGCGCTGATATCAGCACTGCAGAAGGCGCTGGAGCCGCTCGAAATCATGGCCGGATCAAAGCCGTTCGATTTTGCCGAGCTGGCGCAGCGCCATCGCGAAACGCTGATGGCGTTGTCTTCGGACCAGAACGGCGTTGTCGCCGTCTTCGAAGACGCGCAAGGCGCGGCGCTGGCAGCCGCCTTCGACGACCTGCTGACCGAGCAAAAGCCGAGCGGTCTCTTGGTTCAGTTAGGCGACTATCCGGACGTGTTCCAGACCGCCTATGCCGACCGCATCGTGCGGCGGCCGGAGTCGGCGAACGCGCAGCTGCAGATCTACGGTCAGCTCGAAGCGCGACTGACCGAATCCGACCGCGTCATTCTCGGCGGGCTGGTCGAAGGCGTGTGGCCGCCGGCACCGCGGGTCGATCCCTGGCTGAGCCGGCCGATGCGACACGAACTCGGCCTCGATCTGCCGGAGCGCCGCATCGGACTTTCCGCGCACGACTTTGCGCAACTGCTGGGAACGGAAGACGTGATCCTGACCCATGCAGCCAAGGTCGGCGGCGCGCCGGCCGTCGCGTCGCGCTTCCTGCACCGGCTGGAGGCGGTGGCCGGCGAAGCGCGCTGGGATGAAGCGAGAAAGGCTGGAGAAAAGTACGTCCGCTTCGCGGAAGAGCTGGATCAGCCCGACGATGTCAAACCGATTGAGCAGCCCGCGCCGAAACCGCCCGTCGCGACCCGGCCGACAAAACTGTCTGTTACGGCGATCGAGGACTGGCTGCGCGATCCCTATACGATCTACGCAAAACATATTCTGCACCTCGATCCGCTCGACCCCGTCGACATGCCGCTGTCGGCGGCCGACCGCGGCTCGGCGATCCACGACGCGCTCGGGGAATTCACGCAGGAATTCGCCGCCGCCCTGCCCCCGCAGCCGGCGCTGGCGCTGCGCCGGATCGGCGAAAAATATTTTGCGCCGCTGATGGAGCGCCCCGAGGCGCGCGCGCTTTGGTGGCCGCGGTTTCAGCGCATCGCCACCTGGTTTGCCGATTGGGAGCAGGCGCGGCGCGACACCATTGAGAAAATTGCCGCCGAGATCCGGGGCGAGATCAAGATTCCGCTCGATAACGAGCGCATCTTCACGCTGTCGGCGCGCGCCGACCGGATCGAGCAGCGTCAGGACGGCCGCTTTGCGATCCTCGATTATAAGACCGGCCAGGCGCCGACCGGCAAGCAGGTGCGGATGGGCCTGTCGCCGCAACTGACGCTGGAGGCCGCTATCCTGCGCGAGGGCGGGTTTGAGAACATCCATGCTGGCTCCTCCGTCGGCGAGCTCGTCTATGTCAGGCTCAGCGGCAACAATCCGCCTGGGGAGCAGCGAACGCTGGAGCTGAAAATTAGGAACAACGACACGCCGCAGCCGCCGGATGAGGCGGCCGATTACGCCCTTGAGCAGCTTGAGGCATTGATCCGCAAGTTCGAGATCGAGGAGACGGCCTATACGTCGCTGAACCTTTCCATGTGGTCGAACCGCTACGGCGCCTATGACGACCTCGCCCGCATCAAGGAATGGTCGGCAGCCGGCGGCTTGGGGATCGAGGAATGGTGAAGGCCGCCCGCATCATTCCCGACGCGGTTCGCGCTACCCAAGCGCGCGCATCCGACCCTGCGGCTTCCGCCTTCGTCTCGGCGAATGCGGGCTCGGGCAAGACGCACGTGCTGGTGCAGCGGGTGATCCGCCTGCTGCTCGATGGCGTCGCGCCGGAAAAGATCCTCTGCATCACCTTTACCAAGGCCGCTGCCGCCAACATGGCGGAGCGCGTGTTCACCACGCTCGGGCATTGGGTGACGCTCGACGACGACGCACTGGATGCGGCGATCCGCGAGGCCGGCATTGCCCATGTCGGCGCGCGCCTGCGCAAATCGGCGCGCAAACTGTTTGCCTGCGCATTGGAAACGCCGGGCGGGCTGAAGGTGCAGACGATCCACGCCCTCTGTACGCGGCTGCTGCAGCAATTCCCGTTCGAGGCCAACGTTCCGGCACGCTTTGCTGTGCTCGACGAGCGCGACCAGAACGAGATGATGGAGCGCGCCAATCTCGCCGTCTTTCTCGAAGCGTCGCGCAACCCCGACAGCCCGACCGGCCGCGCCTTGATGACGGCGATGGCGAGCGCAGCCGACGTCACGTTCAAGGATGTGGTGCGCGAGGCCTGTCTCAGCCGCGATCATTTCATGGCCTGGACCGACGCCGCCGGCAGCGCACAGGCCGCCGCCACGCAGATTTCAGCGGCGCTTGGCGTCGCCCCCACGGATCGCCTCGAAGATGTCGAGCGCGACATCGTTGAGGGACCGAACCTGCCGCGCGACCGATGGGCGGAGATTGCGCTGATTCTGGATACAAGCAGTAAGGCTGACCAGAAACAGGCCGACCGACTTCGTGAAGCGCTCATATTTACCGGGGCGGCTCAGGTCGACACGTATCTAGGACTGTTTCTCACGGAAGAGCGCACGCCAAGGGCTACGGTCGTCACGAATAGCTTTGTCAAAAAGAATCCCGCAATTGGAGGGCTACTCGAATCCGAGACCCGCCGTATCCTGCCGCTGATCGAACGCCGCCGCGCCTTGGTGGCGCGCGACCGCACCGAGGCGCTGCTCTACATCGCGACATCAGCGGCAGCGAACTACCGGCGCGAAAAGCAGGAGCGCGGCCTGCTCGACTATGACGACCTGATCGACAAGACGCTTGAAATGCTCGACCGCGTCTCCTCGGGCTGGGTGCATTACAAGCTCGACCGCGGCGTCGACCATGTGCTGATCGACGAGGCGCAGGATACCAGCCCGCGGCAATGGGACATCGTCGCGCACATCATCTCCGAGTTCACCTCAGGCGCGGGTGCGCGAGACGGCCTCGTGCGAACCGTGTTCGCGGTCGGCGACGAGAAGCAGTCGATCTTCTCGTTCCAGGGCGCCGCGCCGCGCGAGTTCGACCTGCGCCGCCGCGCCCTGCAGCGAAAGTTCGAGGGTGCGGGTCTCAAGTTCGATCCGGTGTCGTTCAATTACTCTTTCCGCTCGGGACCGACGATCCTCCACGCCGTCGACCAGGTGTTTCGCGAGCAGGACATCTATCGCAGCATTCATGCGGTCGATATCGGCAACCCGATCCATCACGCGCTCGCCGATGCCGGCCCAAGCCAGATCGATCTCTGGGAGCTGGCGGAAGCCGACGACCGGCAGGACATCGAAGGCTGGCGCGCGCCGTTCGACGGCGTCGCCGCCACCAGCCCCGAGGTGAAGCTGGCACGGCGCATCCAGGCCGAGATCAAGTCGTTGGTCGGAAGCCGCGTGATGACCGGAGCCAAGGGCGACCGTCGGCCGCTGCGCTATGGCGACATGCTGGTTCTGGTGCGTCGGCGCGGCAATGCGTTCGATGCCGTGATCCAGGCGCTGAAGCACGCCGGCATTCCCGTGGCCGGCGCCGACCGCCTCAAGCTGACCGAGCACATCGCCATCATCGACCTGATGAACCTCGCGGACGCGCTGCTGCTGCCGCAGGACGATCTGGCTCTTGCAGTGGCGTTGAAGAGCCCGCTGTTCGGACTCGGCGATGATGAACTGTTCAAGATTGCCTGGGAGCGCAAGGGATCGCTGCGGGCAGCCTTAAGCACACGTGCCGCGTCCGATGGCCGGTTGCGCGATGCGCTGTGGCGGCTCGAACAATGCGAGCGGCGTTTCGCCGGCGAGACGCCGTTTGCGTTCTATGCCTGGCTGCTCGGCGGCGACGGCGGCCGTGCGCGCATCCTGCGCCGGCTCGGCCATGAGGCGAACGATGCACTCGACGAGTTTCTCGAGCTGGCGCTGAGCTATGAGCGCAAGGCGCCGGCCTCGCTGCAGGGCTTTGTGGCCTGGCTGCGTACCGCCGATCTCGAAGTGAAGCGCGACATGGAAATCTCGCGCGACGAGGTCCGCGTCATGACGGTGCATGGAGCCAAGGGGCTGGAAGCATCGGTCGTCTTCCTGGTGGACACCACGACCTCGCCGTCGGATACGCAGCGCCTGAAGCTGATCAACCTGTCGCAGGGCAATGGCGATCCGCACGCGCCCGGCGTTGTCGTCTGGGCCGGTCGCAAGGCCGAGGATCCGCCGGCCGTAGCCGCGGCCCGCGAGGCGATGATCGGCGATACCGAGGATGAATATCGCCGCCTGCTCTATGTCGCGATGACGCGCGCGGCGGACCGCCTGATCGTCGGCGGCTGCTTGCCCGGCAACATGAAGAGCGTCCGGCCGCTGTCCTGGTACGACCTGATCACCAAGGGGCTAGAGGGGTCCGGCCTGCAGCTTCAGGAGATCGAGACCACTGCGGGCCGGGTGAAGCGCTATATGCGGGTGGAGGATGCCGCGCCGTCCGCAACCGCGCCGGCGGCTGCGGCGGCCGCGCCGGTCCCGATCGTGCTGCCCACTTGGCTATCGACCCCGGCGCAGCCGGAAACCTCCGCGGAAAGCCTGCTGCGGCCCTCCGATCCCGCGGATAACGGCACCCATCCCGTACGAACCGCCGAATCGCTGCTGCAGCGCGCCCGCGCCCTGCAGCGCGGTACGCTGGTGCACCGCCTCCTGCAATCGCTGCCCGATGTCGCCCCCGAGCGCCGCCGAGAGGCCGCGCTGACCTATCTGGCCCGCAACGCCGACGGCTGGAACGAGGAAGAGCGGCAGGCGCTGGCCGACGGCACGCTGGCCCTGATTGTGGATGCGCGCTTTGCGCCGGTATTCGCGCCCGGCAGCCGGGCCGAGGTCTCCATCGTCGGACGCCTGGACCGGCCGGGCGGACGTCCGGCCCTCGTGTCCGGACAGATCGACCGCCTCGTCGTCACCGAAAGCGAGGTTTTGATCGTCGATTTCAAGACCAACCATGCCCCGCCGCGCGACCCTGCCGAAGCGCCGCGGGGCTATGTCCGCCAGCTCGCGCTGTACCGGGCGGTGCTATCAAAGCTTTATCCCCAGCATGCCATCCGCGCCGCGCTGCTGTGGACAGAAAGCTCTGAATTAATGGAGATTTCCGCTCCCGCGCTGCAGGCTGAGCTGGCATCCATCATCTCGGCGTGACCGCGCTTGACCCGGCAAGGTCGCGTTCATAGGTTTGCCACATCATCCCACGGCGCGATTCTTTTGGCCGCGCCCTTCATTTCTAACCGAACGAGGTAATTCCGATGGCCGTTGGCAAGGTTTCTGACGCCGATTTCGAAGCCGAAGTGCTCAAGGCGACCGGGCCGGTGGTCGTCGACTTCTGGGCCGAATGGTGCGGCCCCTGCCGCATGATCGCTCCCGCCCTCGACGAGATTTCCGGCGCGATGGGCGACAAGGTCAAGATCGTCAAGCTGAACGTCGACGAGAGCCCGAAGACGGCCTCGAAATACGGCGTGATGTCGATCCCGACCCTGATGATCTTCAAGGGCGGCGAGATGGCCTCCCGTCAGGTCGGCGCGGCGCCGAAGGCGAAGCTGCAGCAGTGGATCACCGCGGCGGTCTGATCGGCGCCTGAACAATTATTTCTTCGGACGGCCGGCGATTAGCCGGCCGTTTGCGTTGAGACGGCATGTCTCGCGTCGACCTATCCCCAAGTTCGCCATCGCCAAGGGCGCGCCGGCGCCCTGCCCCGCTCGCCGCGATGGAGGCACGCTCGGTCGATGCCATCCCCAAGGGCGCGGAATGGCAGTATGAGCCGAAATGGGATGGCTTCCGCTGCCTGATGTCCCGCCAAGGCGATCGGGTCGATCTCCGCTCCAAAAGCGGCGAGGATCTCGCTCGCTATTTTCCCGAACTGGTCCAGGCCGCGCTGGCGCTAAAGGCACGCGAATTCGTGCTCGACGGCGAAATCGTCGTGCCACACGGAAAATCGTTTTCGTTCGACGATCTGCTGCAGCGGATTCATCCCGCCGCCAGCCGGGTCAAGAAATTGTCGCAGGAAACGCCGGCGCTGTTTCTCGCGTTCGATCTCTTGGCGTCAGCCGCGGACAACAAGCTCGCCGCGTCTGCCTTGCGCGAGCGCCGTCCCGCGCTGGAGGCCTTTGCCAAGACGCAGTTCAAATCGCAGAAGACGTTTCGCCTATCACCGGCCACGACAAACCATGCGACCGCACAAAAATGGCTGAAGCAAGCCGGCGGCGGCTCGGACGGCGTGATCGCCAAGCGCCTCGATCTGCCCTACCAGGCTGGCAACCGCGACGGCATGCAGAAGATCAAGAAATTCCGCAGCGCCGATTGCGTGGTCGGCGGCTTCCGCTACGCCACCAACAAGGTCGCGGGCCGCAAGGTCGTGGGATCGCTGCTGCTCGGCCTCTATGATGACGAGGGCTGCCTGCACCATGTCGGCTTCACCTCCGCGATCAAGCAGGCAGACAAGCCGGCGTTGACGGACAGGCTTGAGCCGCTGATTGCGCCGCCCGGCTTCACCGGCAATGCGCCGGGCGGGCCGAGCCGGTGGTCGACCGACCGCTCGGCGAAGTGGTGTCCGCTCAAACCGAAGCTCGTGATCGAGGTCTGCTACGACCATTTCAGCGGCGAGCGCTTCCGCCACGGCACTTCCATCCTGCGCTGGCGGCCCGACAAGGCGCCGCGGCAATGCCGCTTCGATCAGCTCAAGCAGAAGGCGGTTGATCCGATGAAGCTGTTGAAGTGAAGCCGGCCTATGTCGCGAAGCAGGCGTTTTGTTGCGCCGCACCTGCTGGCCCGTTGCAGCATGCCGCAGGAACTCGCCCTGCCGCGGGTAGTTAAATGCCTATTGCCACCTGAGGAGGCATTCATGAACAATCCAAAGTCGACCGCGCAGATCGCCGGTCATCCGATCCATCCCATGCTGATTCCATTTCCCGTCGCCTGTTTCGTGCTGGCGTTTGTTTCGGACATCGCATTCTGGCGAACGTCGAACGAGTTCTGGGCCAGCGCATCGCTCTGGCTGCTCGGCATCGGCCTGATCATGGCCGCGCTCGCTGCCGTCGTCGGCGTGATCGACCTGTTCGGAGACAATCGCATCCGCAACCTCAACGATGCCTGGCTGCACGCCGGCGGCAACGTCATCATGGTCCTGATCCAGCTCTACAACTGGTATTCGCGCTACACCGAAGGCACCTCGGCCATCATCCCAACCGGCATCGTGCTGTCATTCGTCGTGGTGTTGATCCTGCTCGTCACGGGATGGAAGGGCTGGGAGATGGTTTATCGCGATCACGTCGGCGTGGCCGATGAGACCCCTGTGACGCGCAGTTAGCGGACCCGTCCCGTCGCCAGCGCGGAAGCGAATTCGGCATCGCCGTTGCGGCGTGCCAAGTCCGCCATCGCCTGGTTGTCGTAGGGCACATGGCGGAATGTCACGCGCCAGTTTCCCGATGCCAAATCGAGAATCGCATAGCGGGCATCGGGCGTGCCGGCCTCGATCACATGCGGGAATGGCACGGTGTAGGAAAAGCCGGGACTGCCGACGCTGCCGGGATTGACCACCAGGCGCCCATCGCTGAGACGGACGGCGCGCGCGATGTGGGTGTGGGCGCACAGAATCAGCGACTGCGAAATGCCGTCCGCCTCTTTCTCGATCGCCGCCAGCGGCGACATGATGACCGAACCGTCCGGCGTCACTTTCTCCAGCCAGTAGACGTTATCGTCCGCAGGCGTGGCGTGGCAAAGAAAGACCTGATCGCGAAATATCCGCGTCGATGGCACCGCGCGCAGCCAGTCGAGATGGCCCGACTCAAGTTGCGCATAGGCCGGACGATCCCATGCGCCCATCTTCTCGAACGGACGATCGATCAGCCAGCGATCATGGTTGCCGAGCACGTGGATGGCGTCGAGCGCCATCAGCGCATCCATCGTCCGCCGCGCGTCGAGCGGGCCGCTCGCCATGTCGCCGAGATTGACGACCTCGCTGATGCCCTGCGCGCGGATGTCGGCCAGCACCGCTTCGAGGGCGAGATAATTTCCGTGCACATCGGCGATGGCGGCAAAGCGCATGCGGGTCTCCAATTGGGTCAGGTACTCTTACCTAGCAAGAAACGCCCTATGCCATCTACCTCATTTGGGTGAAGCCGGGCCGCCACATGCTGCTTTGGTTCTATTGGGGAATCTCGGTTCTGACTCGCCGCCCGCGGCCGGCTTGGCTAGACTTTGCAATAGACCGGGGCTGGCGAATTCATAAGCAATCGATATTTCTTCCCGGGCCGCCGCTGGAAGCGATTCCAGCGGCATTTTCATTTTCGGCTGGTTCGTTCAAGCGGGCGGCGTGCCGTTGATATCGAGCACATGCCCGGCGAGATAGAGCGAGCCGGTAATCAGAATCCGTGGCGGGACTTCATAGGCGAGGCATGAGAGCGTGTGCAGCGCCGCTTCGATGCCAGCAGCATTTTCCACGCGCATGCCGAGCGCGCGCGCCGCATCGGCCAGCTGGTCGGGCGGCATCGCATTGTCGCGGCCGGGAATCGGCACCGCGATGATGTGGCGCGTTAGCCCGGCGAAGTTGGCGAGGAACGCGCCGGCATCCTTGTTCGCCATCATGCCGGCGATCACCACCAGCGGGCGCGACACCCGTTCCTCGAGGTCGCCGAGCGCGGCGGCGGCGACGCGCCCGCCTTCGGCATTGTGTCCGCCGTCGAGCCAGATCTCACACCCCTTCGGCCCCTGATCGATCAGCGTTCCCGCGACCAGCCGCTGCATCCGTGCCGGCCATTCCGCATTGATGATGCCGGCCTCGAACGCGGCCATTCCGATCCTGAACGTCTTGATCGCGCGCAGCGTCGCAATCGCAAGCCCGGCATTGTCGAACTGGTGTCGGCCGAACAGCTTTGGCGCGGCGAGATCCATCAGCCCGCGCTCATCCTGATAGACCAGCCGCCCGCGCTCGACGCCGACATGCCATTGCTGGCCGGCGGCATGCAGCGGCGCGCGCATGCGGGCGGCCTGCGCCTCGATCACCGACACCGCCTCCGCCGCCTGCTCCGCTGAGATTACCGGCACGCCGCGCTTGATGATCGCGGCCTTCTCGCCGGCAATCGCGCTCAAGGTGCCGCCGAGAAACTCGGTGTGGTCCATGCTGATGGGCGAGATGACGGTTGCGGCTGGCCGTTCGATGACATTGGTGGCGTCCAGCCGCCCGCCGAGACCGGTCTCCAAGAGCACGACATCGGCCTCATGCTCCGCGAACAGGCAGAAAGCCGCCGCGGTCTCGATCTCGAAAATCGTGATCGGCTCGCTTTGATTGACCGCTTCGCAATGCTCCAGCGCGCGGCGCAACTCGGCGTCACCGGCCAGCCGGCCGCCACCTTTGGCGCCGATGCGAAAGCACTCGTTGATCCGGACCAGATAGGGCGAGGTGTAGACGTGCACGGCAAGGCCGGCGGCCTCCAGGATCGCCCGCAGGTAGGCGATCGTGGAGCCCTTGCCGTTGGTGCCGGCGATATGGATCACTGGCGGCAGCGTTCGTTCGGGATGGTCGAGACGCGCCAGCAGGCGGTGCATGCGATCGAGACTGAGATCGATGCGCTTCGGATGCAGCGCAGACAGCCGCGCGATCAATTCACCAAGCGGCTGGGATCTGGCGGCCGGCAGGTTCACGCGTGGGGCGCTGCCGGCACGGCTTCCGGCGCCGAGACGATCTGCGCGGGATCCGTCACCTGCGGCGCAGGCTTGGATGCCGATTCGAGCGCCGGCGATTTGGTCAGCAGACGACAGAGCCGCGCCAGCGTCGGACGCATCTCGTGGCGATGCACCACCATGTCGACCATGCCGTGGTCGAGCAGATATTCGGCGCGCTGGAACCCTTCCGGCAGCTTCTCGCGGATGGTTTGCTCGATCACGCGGGCGCCGGCGAAGCCGATCAGCGCGCCCGGCTCGGCGATATGGACGTCGCCCAGCATCGCATAGGAGGCGGTGACGCCGCCGGTGGTCGGATTGGTCAGCACGACGATGTAGGGCAGCTTCGCCTCACGCAGCATCTGCACGCCGACGGTGGTCCGCGGCATCTGCATCAGCGACAAAATGCCTTCCTGCATCCGCGCGCCGCCCGACGCGGCGAACATGATGAAGGGCGACTTCTTTTCCAGCGCGAGTTCGAGCCCGCGCACGATCGCCTCGCCCGCGGCCATGCCGAGCGAGCCGCCCATGAAATCGAAATCCTGCACCGCGACGACGACGCCCATGCCTTCCAGCTTGCCGTAGCCGACCTTGATGGCGTCGTTCATTCCGGTCTTGGCGCGGGCATCCTTGATGCGGTCGACATATTTGCGCTCGTCGCGAAATTTCAGCGGATCGGCCGTCACCTCGGGCAGCGCGATGTCGTACCATGTCTCGCCATCGAAGATCGACTTCAGCCGCGCCGTCGCGCCCATGCGCATGTGGTAGTTCGAGCCGGGGATGACGAACTGGTTGGCCTCGACGTCCTTGTAGAATACGAGCTGCCCGGAATCCGGACACTTGATCCACAAATTCTCCGGCGTCTCGCGCCGCAGGATGTTGCGGATTTTCGGCCGGACGACGTTGGTGAGCCAATTCATGGTTCGCTCCGAAATGCGGTTAGACGCATTAGTTGGGATATATGGCGGGCCGAATCAAAGCCAACAAGCCGTGGAAAACGCTAATTCCACGCAATTGTGGCTTATTCTGCAGCCTGTTTCGCTCCCCGCACGCCCTGCGCCAGCGCGGCCACCAGATCGGCCACGGCGCCCACGGTCTTGGCGGTGGCGCGGCCCTCGGCATCGAGGCTGCCGCGGAGCGCATCGACCAGCGCGGTGCCGACCACGGCGCCACTAGCGTTTTCCGCAATCGCCCGCGCCGCCTCCGGGGTGCGGATGCCGAAGCCGACGCAGACCGGCAGCTTGGTGTGCCGCCTGATCCGCGCCACCGCATCGCCGACGGCCGTCGAATCGGCCGCGGCCGCGCCGGTGATGCCGGTGATGGAGACGTAGTAGACAAAGCCCGAGGTGTTCGCGAGCACGGCCGGCAGGCGCTTGTCGTCGGTGGTCGGCGTCGCCAGGCGGATGAAGTTGAGCCCGGCCTTCATCGCCGGCAGGCAGAGTTCATCGTCCTCCTCCGGCGGCAGGTCGACGATGATCAGCCCGTCGACGCCGGCGGCCTTGGCATCCGTGAGGAATTTGTCGACGCCGTAGATGTAGATCGGATTGTAATAGCCCATCAGCACCAGCGGCGTGACATCGTCGTCCCTGCGGAAGCCGCAGACCATCTCCAGCGTCTTCTTCAGCGTCATGCCGGCTTTCAGCGCGCGCAGGCCCGCAGCCTGGATCGAGGGCCCGTCGGCCATCGGATCGGTGAAGGGCATGCCGATCTCGATGATGTCGGCGCCGGCCTTGGGCAGCGCCTTGACGATGTCGAGCGATGTCTTGGGATCGGGATCGCCGGCCATCACGAAGGTGACGAAGGCGGAGCGGCCTTGTTGCTTAAGCTCGGCGAAACGCGCGTCGATACGGGTGGTCACTTCTTCCTGCCCTTCAAGATGTCGCCGACCTGCGGCACGTCCTTGTCGCCGCGGCCGGAGAGGTTGACCACCATTAGATGATCCTTCGGCCGCTGCGGCGCGAGTTCGGCCAGTTTGGCGATCGCATGCGCCGATTCCAGCGCCGGGATGATGCCTTCCAGGCGCGACAGCAACTGGAACGCTTCCAACGCTTCCTCGTCGGTCGCGGAGAGATATTTCACGCGGCCGGTTTCGTGCAGCCAGGCGTGCTCCGGCCCGATGCCGGGATAATCGAGGCCGGCCGAGATTGAATGCGCTTCCTCGATCTGGCCGTCTTCGTCCATCAGCAAATAAGTGCGGTTGCCGTGCAGCACGCCCGGACGGCCGCCGGCGATCGACGCCGCGTGCAGCTGCGTCAGCCCGTGGCCGGCTGCTTCGACGCCAAATATCTCGACCGAGGGATCGTCGAGGAAGGGATGAAACAGCCCCATCGCGTTCGAGCCGCCGCCGATGCAGGCGATCAGCGAATCCGGCAGGCGGCCCTCGACCTCTTGCATCTGCTGGCGCGTCTCGTTGCCGATGACCGACTGGAAGTCGCGCACCATCATCGGATAGGGGTGCGGGCCCGCCACCGTGCCGATGCAGTAGAACGTGTTGTGGACGTTGGTGACCCAGTCGCGCAGCGCATCGTTCATGGCGTCCTTCAGCGTCCGTGCGCCCGATTGCACTGGGATCACCTTGGCGCCGAGCATCTCCATGCGGATCACGTTGGGCTGCTGCCGCGCGACGTCGACCGCGCCCATATAGACCACGCATTCGAGGCCGAAGCGCGCGCACAACGTCGCGGTGGCGACGCCATGCTGGCCGGCGCCGGTCTCGGCGATGATGCGCTTCTTGCCCATGCGCCGCGCGACCATGATCTGGCCGAGCACGTTGTTGACCTTGTGCGAGCCGGTGTGATTCAGCTCCTCGCGCTTCAGATAGATTTTCGCGCCGCCGAGATGCTCGGTCAGCCGCTCGGCGAGATAGAGCGGCGAGGGACGGCCGACATAGTTCTTTAGATAGCCGTTCATCTCGGCCTGAAATGCCGGATCAGCCTTGGCCTCGGCATAGGCCTTTTCCAGATCGAGGATCAGCGGCATCAGCGTCTCGGCGACGAAGCGCCCGCCGAAAATGCCGAAATGCCCGCGCTCGTCGGGGCCGGTGCGGAATGAGTTGGGTAGCTTTGGATTCATCGGACCATCAATTCTTCTTGGCGCGCTGCGACGCTGCTTCCACTCCCTCGCCCGGGGAGAGGGTCGGGGTGAGGGGCTGGCGCGGCAAACTCGTTGAAAGTTGCGACCGCGGAGATACCCCCTCACCCGGATCGCAAGAGCGATCCGACCTCTCCCCGTAAACGGGGAGAGGTGAAGTAAGGTCGGAGGCGCGGGCGGCGCGAATGAAATTGCGGATCAGCTCGGGATCCTTGACGCCGGGCGAGCTTTCGACACCAGAGGATACGTCGACGCCGCCGGCGCAGGTGACGCGGATGGCTTCGGCGACATTGTCGGCGGTGAGGCCGCCCGAGACCATGAAGGGCAGTCTGAGATCGAGCTTTTCCAGCACTTGCCAGTCGAAAACCGCCCCCAGCCCACCGGGACGGGTGGCGCCCTTCGGCGCGCGGGCGTCGAACAGGATACGGTCGGCCACATCGGCATAGCCGGGCAGCGCCGCGAGATCGGCCGACGTCTCCACCGCGATCACCTTCATGACCGGCAGCGCGAACTTCGCCTTGATGTCGCGCACCCGCGCGGTGGTTTCCTTGCCGTGCAGCTGCAGGAGATCCGGGCGCAGCGTCTCGACGATGTTTTCGAGCGTCGCGTCGTCGGCATCGACTGTCAGCGCCACCTTGGTGGCGCGGCCCTTGGCCTGCTTGCCCAGCTCGCGCGCGGCCTCGAGGCTGAGATGGCGCGGCGAGGGCGGAAAGAACACGAACCCTGCCATGTCGGCGCCCGCCGCGAGCGCGACCTCGAGCGTCTCGCGGGTGGACAGGCCGCAAATTTTGACGAGCAGGGACATGGTCTCTCGGGGGCGGATTTTCAGGCCGCCAAGTTCAGGCCGTCACGGCCCAATGGAACAAGCTGACGGGGCGGGTTCTACAACGTCGCGCCCTGCTTGTCTCGCCCGGCGGCCCCGTAGAAGCCGTACTGGGAGGGCGCCGGCAGCCGCTGCTGGTCGGTCCGGGAAACCGCCGCCACGGCCCGCAAATCGGCCGCTTCGGCCCTGGCCCGGCGGGCATCGGCCTCATGGTGGCGCGCCGCCCGCCGCCAGTGGCGCTGGCGGAACCAGGTCGCCATACCGCCCGCGGCCACCCCCAGAATGGCCACCGAAATGATCACGGCAAACAGCGGCATCGAGACCGCGATCGCCGGATCGGCCGCATTGAACGGGTCGAACGACACCGTCACGAAATGCCGGTTGGCGACCGCGAAGACGATGAAGATCAGCCCCAGGGGGATAACGACCAGTGCCGTGAAGAACTTTCGCATGACCATCTCTCGCAGGTGATGGAGAAAGGCGGACACGAGGCCCGCAAGACGGCTACAACTAATCTAACCAAAAAATGCTTACGCGCCGGCCTCGGGGGAACCGTTGTCGCGGTTCAGCCGCTCGCGCATTTCCTTGCCCGTCTTGAAGAACGGGACGCTCTTCTGGTCAACCGGCACATGCGCGCCGGTGCGTGGATTGCGGCCGGCACGCGCCGGACGATGTTTGACCGAGAAGGCGCCGAAACCGCGCAGCTCGACACGGTCGCCGCGCGCCAGCGCTGCCACGATCTCGTCGAGGATCGCGTTCACAATGTTCTCCACATCCCGCTGATAGAGGTGCGGGTTGTGCTCGGCGATGCGCTGAACAAGTTCGGATTTGATCATCGAAGTTGGGATCCGTCGTCGTGCGGATATCCATTTCCGTGAAAATGCCTTGAACTGTCAAGACGCTAAATCACTTTTGGGCAACGCGAAATGGCGTGACAAGCGCCCCGGAACGGGTTTGTGACGGCACCCGCAGTGCGGAAAATGTGGCTGACAGCAGCCGGTGCGGCTCAGTTGGGCGTAGACGGGCGCCACAATGCCAGCATGCCGTCGAGGGAGAGCTGATCGACGGCCTGCACTGCGCCGATCTGACGCGCGATGGAACTCAAGCCGAGCGTATCAAGCGCCATGGAGGTCGCCGTGCGCAGGAAAGTCAGGTCGCCGAACTGCGGATTGAGCTTGTAGTCGCGCACCGGAAGATCGCTTTTGATCTTTTTCTCGGCAACCAGCCATGCAACGGCGGCTTTTTCATCGCCGAGCTGATCGACCAGCTTCAGTTCGACCGCCTGGCGGCCGGTGAAGACGCGCCCGTCCGCGACCTTCTCCAAAAGCGCCTCATCCATGGCGCGCCGTTCCTTCACCAGGCCGCGGAACCAGGCGTAGGAATCCTTCACCAGCGCGTCGATCGCGGCGCGCGCCTCCGGACTGGTCGGCTCAAAGCCGTTGGGCGCAGCCTTCAGCGGCGAGGATTTCACCTCCTCGACCTTCACGCCGACGGTCTTGAGCAGCTCGCTGAAGTTCGGAAACTGAAACAGCACGCCGATCGAACCGACCAGCGAGCTCTGCCGCGCGACGATTTGATCGGCAGCGAGCGCCGCGATGTAGCCGCCCGACGCGGCGAGGCCCTCGACCACGACGACCAGCGGCTTCTTCGCCTTCAGCCGCACCAGCGAGTCATAGAGCTGCTCGGAACCGGCGGTGGTGCCGCCAGGCGAATTGATGTGCACGATCACGGCGACATGGCTCGACTTCTCCAGCCGCTCCAGCGCTTCGACGCGCTGCTGGTCGCTGCGGATCAACCCTTCGATACTGACGCGCGCGATCGACCCGGCCGATGTCAGCGCGGCGGGGCCGCTCCTGGTCGCAATCGCGCCAAAGGTGACGATCGCCGCGATTGTCACGAGACCCGCTACCAGCCGCCAGAAGGTCAGCTTGCGGCGAATCCTGCGGCGATCGACGATCACGTCCGAATCGAGCGACATCGAATTTCTCCAAGAAAACAGATCAGCGCGTTTTGCGCTCATAGCGTCAACGGCGCGTTATCTGATTACATCAATTGCGGCGCAATTTGAAGAAAACAAGGCTCTGTCTCCCTTCCCTCTCCCCTTGTGGGAGAGGGTGGATCGAATGAGCGGAAGCTCATTCGAGACGGGTGAGGGGTTCTCTCCGCGGATACAGACCCCTCATCCGGCGCTTCGCCACCTTCTCCCACAAGGGGAGAAGGAAAAAGAAAAGGCCCCGGTCGAAACCGGGGCCTGATGTTTCGCAAAACAACCGGCGATAAGCTTACTTCTCGCGGTTCTTGAGCGCGGTGCCGAGAATATCGCCCAGCGTAGCGCCCGAATCGGAGGAGCCGTACTGCGCGATGGCTTCCTTCTCTTCGGCCACTTCCAGCGCCTTGATCGAGACCTGCACCTTGCGGGCCTTCTTGTCGAACTGGATCACGCGAGCATCGACCTTCTCGCCGACGGCAAAGCGTTCAGCGCGCTGATCGTTGCGGTCGCGGGCGAGCTCGGAGCGCTTGATGAACGTGGTGAAGTCGGTGCCCGAGATCTTCACCTCGATGCCGGCTTCCTTCACTTCGAGCACTTCGCAGGTCACGACCGCGCCCTTCTTGACGTCGCCCGGCTCGGCGAAGGGATCGCCTTCGAGCTGCTTGACGCCGAGCGAGATGCGCTCCTTCTCGACATCGACGTCGAGCACCACGGCCTTGACCATGTCGCCCTTCTTGAAGTTGTCGATGACCTGCTCACCCGGCAGCTTCCAGTCGAGGTCGGACAGATGGACCATGCCGTCGACATCGCCATCGAGGCCGAGGAACAGACCGAACTCGGTCTTGTTCTTGACCTCGCCTTCGACCACCGAACCGACCGGGAACTTCTCGACGAAGACTTCCCAGGGATTGCGCATGGTCTGCTTGAGGCCGAGCGAGATGCGGCGCTTGACCGAATCCACCTCGAGAACCTGCACTTCGACTTCCTGCGAGGTCGAAACGATCTTTCCGGGGTGCATGTTCTTCTTGGTCCACGACATCTCCGAGACGTGGATCAGGCCTTCGATGCCCGGCTCCAGTTCGACGAACGCGCCGTAGTCGGTGATGTTGGTGACGCGGCCGGTGAAGCGCGCGTTCAGCGGGTACTTCGCCTCGATGCCCTGCCACGGATCATCCAGCAGCTGTTTCATGCCGAGCGAGATGCGGTGGGTCTCGTGGTTGATCTTGATGATCTTGACCTTCACCGTCTGGCCGATGGTGAGCACCTCGGTCGGGTGATTGACCCGGCGCCAGGCGATATCGGTGACGTGGAGCAGGCCGTCGATGCCGCCGAGATCAACAAACGCACCGTAATCGGTGATATTCTTGACCACGCCGTCGATCACCTGACCTTCTTCGAGGTTCTGCACCAGCTCCTGGCGCTGCTCGGCGCGGGTCTCTTCGAGAACCGTGCGGCGCGACACCACGATGTTGCCGCGGCGGCGGTCCATCTTGAGGATCTGGAACGGCTGTGAGTTGTTCATCAGCGGCGCAACGTCGCGGATCGGACGAATGTCGACCTGCGAGCGCGGCAGGAAGGCCACAGCGCCGTCGAGATCGACGGTGAAGCCGCCCTTGACCTGGTTGAAGATGACGCCGTGAACCTTCTCGTTGTTCTGGAACGCCTTCTCCAGCTTGCCCCAGCTCTCCTCGCGGCGCGCCTTGTCGCGCGACAGCACGGCTTCGCCGAGCGCATTTTCGATTCTGTCGAGGAACACCTCGACTTCATCGCCGACCTTGAGATCGCTTTCACGGCCGGGGCCGGCGAATTCGCGCAGCGCGACGCGGCCCTCGGTCTTCAGGCCGACGTCGATGACGGCCATGTCCTTTTCAATTGCAACCACCTTGCCCTTGATGACGGAGCTTTCCTGCAGATTGCCGCCGGCAAAGGACTCGTCCAGCATCGCAGCGAAATCGTCACGGGTAGGATTATAGGAAGCAGCAGTATTCGAAGCCATTTGTTCTCCAATGCGGGATATCGCCGGCCATTCGGGTTAAAGGGCGCATCGCGCGTGAAGTGTCAGGGTCCGCAAATCCTGACGACCACGTTTGCGGGAGGCGCAAAAGCGGGCCGGCAGCATGCCTGCACGTTCGATACGTATTGAATTTATCCGGAGCCTGAAACGAGCTTGTCGACTTCAGGAGCCTGGAGCGGACTTTCCTCCAATGACGGCGGAGGTTCAAACCTGCCAGCCGGCCCGCTCGGACAGCCCTGATCTTATCGAGGGTGGCCCGGATGGGCGTGGATATAGCCCCAGAGGCCAATTTCAGCAAGCGGAAACGCCCCTGATTTACGGGCCTTTAAGCCTGACGGACGCTGACCATCGCCCCGGCCCTCAACGTCTTGTTGACCCCATGGCGCGAAAGTCTCGCCGGCCCGGGCGGGGTGGAACCCGACCTTAAGCCGCGTCCACCACATGATGCCGCCGTTCAATTTATTCAATTTAAGGGGCTGCCCATGAAGAGCCTGATCGCTCTGACCGCCATCGCCATTTTTACCGTCACCGTGGCCGTCGCCGGCAAGCCGCCCGCCTTTGCGACCGACAAGGCGACTGCCGCAGCCAAGTCGAAGCCTGTCATGATGGCCGAGCAGCAATTGCCGTTCGAGCGTGGGCGCTCGAAGAACTGATCCTAAGATTTTGGCTGCGACGTCGGCTGCCGGCGGACCGACATAGAACTCACCGCCTGGCGCGGACTGCCTCGACGATGGCAATCGCGGCGCGCACGCCGGCCTCGATGTCGAGATTGGTATTATCGAGAATATGGGCATCGGCCGCCGCCTTGAGCGGGGCGGCCGCGCGATTCTTGTCCCGTTCATCGCGCTTGAGGATGTCCGCCAGCACCGCCGCCTCATCCGCCTCCTCGCCACGGGCGCGGGCTTCCAGCGTCCGGCGGCGGGCCCGGACCTGCGGGTCGGCCACGACAAAGATCTTCACGTCGGCATCCGGACAGATGATGGTGCCGATGTCGCGCCCATCGAGCACCGCACCGGGTGGATCGGCCGCGAACTGCCGCTGAAAATTGACCAGGGCCTCGCGCACGCTGGGAATAGCCGATACCACCGAGGCCGCATCGCCGATCCGCTGCGTCTTCAGTTCCGGATGGCCGAATTTTTCAGGATCGAGCTCCATCGCAATCGCAACGGCCCTCGCCTCGTCGGTCAGTTCAAAACCCTGGTCGAGCAGCGCCTTCGCCACCGCGCGGTAGATCACGCCGGTGTCGAGATGGCGGTAGCCGTAATGGTGGGCGAGGCGCTTGCCGAGCGTGCCCTTGCCGGATGCCGCCGGCCCGTCGATGGCGATGATCATGAAAACTCGGCTCCGAGGGAGCGCATCATCGCAATGAAATCCGGAAAGCTCGTGGCGATGAAGGTGGTGTCGTCGACCTTGACCGGCTTGTCGGCGGCGAGCCCCATCACCAGCGCCGACATCGCGATGCGGTGATCCATGTGGGTGGCGACGAGGCCGCCGCCCGGCACGTGCCCGCGGCCCTCGACGATCAGGTCATTGCCGACAATCTCCACCTTGACGCCGTTGACGCGCAGCATGGCGGCGGTCGCCTCGAGGCGGTCCGATTCCTTGACGCGCAGTTCCTGCAGACCGCGCATGATTGTCGTGCCCTCGGCGAAGGCGGCGGCGACCGCCAGCACCAGATATTCGTCGATCATCGACGGCGCGCGCTCCGGCGGCACCTCGACGCCGCGCAGCTTCGAGGCGCGCACGCGCAAGCTCGCCATCGGCTCACCGGCGTCGCCGCGGACATCGGCCTCCTCGATGGAAGCGCCCATCTCGCGCAGCGTCGTGAACAGGCCGGTGCGCAGCGGATTGGTCATCACGTCGGAGAAGGTCACATCGGACCCCTCGACGATCAGCGCCGCCACGATCGGGAAGGCCGCCGACGACGGATCGGCCGGCACAATAACCGCAGCGCCATGCAGTTCGGGCTGGCCCGTCAGCGCGATCTTGCGTCCGTGGGCACCTTCTTTAGCCGAGACGATCTCGGCGCCGAAATGCTTCAGCATCAATTCGGTGTGGTCGCGGCTGGCTTCCTGCTCGATGACCGTGGTGACACCCGGCGCGGCGAGGCCCGCCAGCAGCACCGCGGACTTGATCTGGGCTGATGCCACCGGAGTGCGGTAGAGGATCGGCACCGGCTCGCGTGCGCCGTGCAGCGTCAGCGGCAGGCGCCCGCCCTCCCGGGCTTCGCCGGTCCTGGCGCCCATCAATTCGAGCGGATCGAGGATGCGCCGCATCGGGCGGGATCGCAGCGAGGCGTCGCCGTCAAAAACGGCGGTGATCGGGCAGCCCGCGACGGCCCCCATCACCAGCCGACACCCGGTGCCGGAATTGCCGAAATCGAGCGGGGCGGTCGGCTGGGCGAAGCCGGCGACCCCCACGCCCCGGACCTGCCAGGCGAACGGGCCGGTCCGCTCGACCTTGGCGCCCAGCGCCTGCATCGATTTGGCGGTATTGAGGACGTCTTCGCCCTCCAATAGGCCGGAAATCCGGGTTTCGCCGACCGAAAGCGCCCCCAGAATGAGCGCGCGGTGCGAAATCGACTTGTCCCCGGGCACACGGACTTTTCCAGCCAGTGGGCCACTGGTGCGGGATTCCAGGGGGGTGGGCGTCACGGAATGGGTCAAGATCGGAGATCCTCTGCGGGGCCGGCAGTATCACATGGGCCCCACGGCGTCACGCGGCGGTCAAATGCCGAAAGCGCTATTGACACCGGCCCCTCAACTAGCCAAGTGAAGCACCGTTTTTCAGAATTTCCCAGGATCCACACGTGGCCAAATCCGACCTCGGAACCAAGCGCATTTGCCCGACCACGGGTAAGAAATTCTACGACTTGAACAAGAACCCCGTGATCTCGCCGTATACCGGCGAGGTGGTGCCGATCGCGCCGATCACACCGCCGCGGGCGGCCCGTGGCGATGCTGCACGTGCCGCCGCAGCGACCACCACCGCCGACATGCCGGAGCCCGCGGAAGCCGAAGAGTTGGTCTCGCTCGAGGAGGCCGACGCCGAAGAGAATACCGGCAAGGTCAAGGCCCAGGTTCCCGAATCGGAAGACGATATCGAGATCGACGAGACCATCGAGGACGATGACGACGACGATTCGACCTTCATTCCGGACGAGGAAGAAGGCGATGAAGACGTTACTGACATCATCGGTGATGTCGGAGGTGATGAAGAGACTTGAGATCCGCCCTGATCTGTGATCAAGGGTGCTGCCGCACGAGTCACCCACGGCTCGGCGGCCGGGGATAATCCACCATCCCTGACTGGACGTGTTTAAGGGGCCATAGCTCAGCTGGGAGAGCGCTTGCATGGCATGCAAGAGGTCGGCGGTTCGATCCCGCCTGGCTCCACCACGCTTTGCCCTTCGGGCTACGCGTGGCGCAGCCGTGCGGTACCCGAAGAGCGAAGCGTGCCCGGCGTAGCCCGAAGGGCGAAGACGGGCTGTTAGCCGCAACAAATCTTCAATCTATCCTAGCTAATGCTCCGCCTTGTTTGGATCATGCGGCCCCGCCAAAGGCTGGCTGATCCGCTTGCCACGCACGGGGCTGCAGCAAGATGTGGTACGTCTACGTTATCCGCAGCGTGGAGTTTCCGGATCAGGAATACACCGGCGCGACCGAGGATCTGAAGCGTGGAATTTCAGACCACAACACCGGGAAGTCCAGCCACACGGCAAAGTTCAGGCGTTGGAAATTGGTCTGGTACTGCGCTTTTCCAGACAAATACAAAGCGCTTGCGTTCGAGAAATATCTTAAATCTCACTCTGGCCGCGCCTTCGCCAAGAAGCGCCTCTAGGCCCCTACTCCCCCAACACCGCATTCAACCGATCGCGCAGCGCGACGATTTCGTTCTTCATCGCGACCAGTTCGCCGACCGAACAGTCCGAGGCCGCGAGGATCGATTGCGGGACCGCGCGGGCTTTTTCCTTGAGCGCCTCGCCCTTGGCGGTCAGCGCAACGAGCACCTGCCGCTCGTCCTCAGTGCTGCGCGTTCGCCTGATCAGTTCCGCCGCCTCCATCCGTTTCAGAAGCGGCGTCAGCGTGCCGGAATCCAGGAACAGCCGCTCGCCGATATCTTTCACCGGGACGCCGTCGCGCTCCCATAGCACCAGCATGACGAGATATTGCGGGTAGGTCAGGCCGAGCCTGTCAAGCAGCGGCTTGTAGACGCGATTGAACGCGTGCGCTGCCGAATACACTGCAAAGCAGATTTGGTTGTCGAGCCGCAGCGGAAAATCCGCCGAAGATTTTTTGGCCATTACGACCTCGTTAGCAGGCGCCCTTCGGGACATGATTTGACGATCTAAGCGCTTGATTTCAATTGCATACAATCAAATTGCGCGATTCGCAATATTTTATATTGTGCACGATCTAATTGTGTGCAATATATGGTTTATCGAAACGGCAACCCAAGGGAGACCGACATGTCCGTGAACGTGCTCTACAAGACCAGTGCCAAGGCCACCGGTGGCCGCGACGGCACCGCAAAGACCCTCGACGGCGCGCTCGACGTCAAGCTCGCCACCCCGAAGGAACTGGGCGGCGGCGGAGGCGCCGGCAACAATCCCGAGCAGTTGTTCGCGGCCGGCTATGCCGCCTGCTTCATCGGCGCGATGAAGTTCGTGGCGTCCCAGGGCGGCCCGAAGGTCCCCGCAGACGCCACCGTCACCTCCACGGTCGGCATCGGCCCGCGTTCGGAAGGCGGCTTCGGCCTCGACGTCGAACTCGCCGTTTCGCTGCCCGGCGTTGCCAAGGCGGACGCCGAAGCCCTCGTCGCCAAGGCGCACCAGGTGTGCCCCTATTCCAACGCCACGCGTGGCAATGTGGATGTCCGTCTGACGGTCGTGTAACGACTGGCGGTCGTCTGACGAAGTTGATCCAAACGGCCCGCCGCGGATACCGGCGGGCCGTTCGCTCCGCGGAATTTTCGCGCGTGCTACGGCAGCCGCGTCATGCGCCCGTGCGCGCGACGCCATTGCTGCCGCGCCTGAAGACCGCTAGCTCAGGACTTCCACGTCCATCCTGAGCGAAGGTCTTCTCCATGAGTTCTACCGGCGCAATGACCGGGCTGCGCGTAATCGATCTGACGCGCGTGCTCGGCGGCCCCTATTGCACGCAAATCCTCGCCGACCACGGCGCCGACGTCATCAAGGTCGAGCCGCCGGCCGGCGACGAGGTGCGCGACTGGGGCCCTCCCTTCCACGAAGAGGACGCGGCCTATTTCGTCGGCATCAACCGCAACAAGCGCTCGGTCGGCCTCGACCTGTCGTCCGAGGGCGGACGCGCGGTTCTCCTGAAGATGCTGGAGACGGCCGACGTCCTGATCGAGAATTTCAAGCCGGGCACGCTCGAGAAATGGGGCATCGGCAACGATGTGCTGCGCGCGAAATTTCCAAGACTGGTGCATTGCCGGATCTCCGGCTTCGGCGCCGACGGCCCGCGCGGCGGCAATCCCGGCTATGACGCGATCATCCAGGCCATGACCGGCATGATCGCGGCGACCGGCTCGCCGGAAAGCGGCCCGATGCGGATCGGCGTGCCGCTCGTCGACATCACCACCGGGCTTTATGCGGCGATCGGCATCCTGATGGCGCTGTCGGAACGGCAGCGTTCGGGGCTTGGCCAGTTCCTCGAAACCACGCTGTACGAAACCGGCCTTGCGATCATGCATCCGCACACCGCGAACTATTTCATGCATGGCAAGCCGCCGTCGCTGACCGGCAACGAGCATCCGAACCTCGTTCCTTACGCGATCTTCCCGACCAGGACCGACAACATCTTCATCGGCGTCGGCAATGACGGCACCTTCCGCAAGCTGGCCAAGGAAATCGGCAAGCCCGAGCTCGGCACCGATCCGCGCTTTGCCCGCAACAAGGATCGCATCGCCAACCGCGAGGCGCTGCGCGCCGAACTGGCGGCCGTGTTCAGCCAGCACGAGGCCGAGCCGCTGTGCAATCGCCTGCTGGCGGCGGGCCTCCCCGCAGGGCCGGTGCAGAAGATCGACCAGGCGCTCACCAATCCGCATACGCTGCACCGCGGCGATATCGTTTCAAAGGATTGGTACAAGGGCGTCGCCTCGCCGATCCGGATGGATCGGACCAAGCCGAGCCTGCGCCGGACCCCGCCGAAGTTCAGCCAGCACACCTCAGAAGTGCTGGGCGAGTTCGGCTATTCCAAGAGCGAGATCGAGGCGCTGGTCGCCAAGGGCGCGGTCTGCGGCGCCGAACGCAAGCGGTAACACTTCTCGTGTCCCGGACGCGGCGCAGCGTACAACGCTGCTCCGCTGAGTCGGGACCCAGCAAACCAAATGCGAATCGCAATCTGTGGGCCCGGCTCAGCGGCGCACCACTTCGTGCTGCGCCGCGTCCGGGGCACGGCAACAGACGGCATGTTGGCCTTCGCCTATTTGCCGGCTTCCCCCCACGCACGCTTCCCCAGTACCTTCCTTTCGCTTATACGGTCATTTGCACGTCATCCGGCGCTGTTATCGCGCGAAACGAAGGTGACGACCTTAACCCGGAGGGATTCCATGGCATTTCGACAATTCGGCGCAGCAGCGGCAGTGGGTGTTGCGCTGGCGCTTGCAACGCCCGCCCACGCTGCGATCGAGATCCAGTGGTGGCACGCCATGACCGGCGGCAACAACGACGTGGTCAACAAGCTTGCCGAAGAATTCAACGCCAGCCAGTCCGATTACAAGGTCGTGCCGACCTACAAGGGCACCTACCCTGACACCATGAACGCCGGCATCGCCGCGTTCCGCGCCGGCAATGCGCCGCACATCATGCAGGTGTTCGAGGTCGGCACGGCTACGATGATGAGCGCCACCGGAGCCATCAAGCCGGTCTACCAGCTCATGAAAGACGCCGGCGAGCCCTTCGATCCGAAGGCCTATCTGCCGACCATCACCGGCTACTACTCGACCTCCAAGGGCGAGATGCTGTCCTTCCCCTTCAATTCATCCTCGATGGTGATGTGGATCAACAAGGACGAGTTGAAGAAGGCCGGGATCACCGAAATCCCGAAGACCTGGCCGGAAGTGTTCGAGGCCGCCAAGAAGCTCAAGGCCGCAGGCCACACCAGCTGCGGCTTCTCCAATGCCTGGGCAAGCTGGGCGCATATCGAGCAGTTCTCCGCCTGGCACAATTTGCCGATCGGCACCAAGGCCAACGGGCTTGACGGCTTCGACACCGAGCTGAAGTTCAACTCGCCGGTACATGTGAAGCATCTGCAGAACCTGATCGATCTGCAGAAGGACAAGACCTACGATTACAGCGGTCGCGACAGCAAGAACGAGGCCCGCTTCGGCTCCGGCGAGTGCGCGATCTTCCTGACCTCGTCGGGCTATTACGGCACGGCCAAGGGCACGGCGAAGTTCGACTTCACCTCGGCGCCGATGCCGTATTATCCGGACGTTGCCGGCGCGCCGCAGAACTCGATTATCGGCGGGGCCTCGCTGTGGGTGATGGGCGGCAAGAAGCCGGAAGAGTACAAGGGCGTCGCGAAGTTCTTCGCCTTCCTGTCCGATACCAACCGACAGGCCAAGCTGCACCAGGAATCCGGCTATCTGCCGATCACCAAGGCAGCCTACGAGAAGTCGATCAAGGACGGCTTCTACGAGAAGAACCCGACCCTGCAGACGCCCTTGAAGGAGCTCACCAACAAGGAGCCGACCGAGAACTCGCGCGGCCTGCGCTTTGGCAACATGGTTCAGATGCGCGACCTCTGGGCCGAGGAGATCGAAGCGGCGCTGGCCGGCAAGAAGTCCGCCAAGGAAGCGCTCGATTCTGCGGTAGCGCGCGGCAACGCCATGTTGCGTACCTTCGAGAAGACTGCAAAGTAGGCGAAGCTGAACGAGGCCCCCGGCGCTCCCCTCGCACTGCGAGTGGGGGCGCCTGCATCACCGGTCAGACCGCGACGCCTGAATGGAAAAGTCCACCGTCTTCAACAACCGCCTGCTGCCCTATCTGCTGCTGTTGCCGCAGCTCGTCATCACGGTTGTCTTCTTTTATTGGCCGGCGAGCCAGGCGATCTGGCAGTCCTTCCTGCGCGAGGATGCCTTTGGCCTCCGCTCCGAATTTGTCGGCCTTGAGAACTATCAGGCGCTGTTCGCCCAGCCGGAATATTATGCGGCGATCCTGACGACCGTGGTGTTTTCGACGCTGGTTGCGGCGCTGTCGCTGTCGATTGCGCTGTTGTTCGCCACCCAGGCTGACAAAAATCTGAAGGCGGGAGCGGGATATAAGACGTTCCTGATCTGGCCCTATGCCGTGGCGCCCGCTGTTGCCGGCGTGCTTTGGTTTTTCATGTTTCAACCCTCGCTCGGCATGCTCGCACGTCCATTGCGCGGCGCAGGCATCGACTGGAATCCGCTGCTCAACGGCAACCACGCCCTGATCCTGGTGGTGATGGCCTCGGTGTGGAAGCAGATCTCCTACAACTTCCTGTTCTTCCTGGCCGGCCTTCAGGCGATCCCGAGGAGCGTGCTCGAAGCCGGCGCCATCGACGGCGCCCGGCCGCTGCGCCGCTTCTGGACCATCACCTTCCCGCTGCTGTCGCCAACGACGTTTTTCCTCCTGGTCGTCAACATCGTCTACGTCTTCTTCGACACGTTCGGCATCATCGACGCCGTCACCGGCGGCGGTCCGGCCGGCGCCACCACCACCATGGTCTACAAGGTCTATGCGGACGGCCGTCTCGGCGGCGACCTCGGCGGCTCGGCGGCGCAGTCGGTGATTCTGATGGTCATCGTGATCGCGCTGACCGCGATCCAGTTCCGCTATGTCGAACGCAAGGTGCAGTACTGATGGTCGAGCACCGTCCCTTCAACGACTTCATCGCCTACGCCATCCTGACGCTGGGCGTTTTCATCGTGGCCTTCCCGGTCTATCTGGCGCTGATCGCCTCGACCCATGACGCTGCGACCGTAGTTGGCGGCCACATGCCGGCGACGCCCGGCGGCCAAATGCTGGAAAACTACTACCGCGCGGTCTTTGTCGGCGGCGCACGTACCAGCCGCGAGCCGGTCGCCAACATGCTGATCAACTCCTTCGTTTCGGCGATCGGCATTGCCGTCGGCAAGATCTTCATCTCGATTCTGTCCGCATACGCCGTGGTCTATTTCCGCTTCCCGTTCCGCAAGACGGCGTTCTGGATCATCTTCATCACGCTGATGCTGCCGGTCGAGGTGCGCATTTATCCGACCTACAAGGTGGTCGCCGACCTCAAGATGCTCGACACCTATGCCGGGCTGATCCTGCCGCTGATCGCATCCGCCACCGGCACGCTGTTGTTCCGCCAGTTCTTCATGACGGTGCCGGACGAGCTCCTGGAAGCCTCGCGGATCGACGGCGCGGGGCCGTTCCGCTTTTTCTTCGATACGCTGCTGCCGCTGTCGGTCACGACGATCGCCGCGCTGTTCGTCATCCAGTTCATCTATGGCTGGAACCAGTATCTGTGGCCGCTTCTGATCACCACGAAGGATTCGATGCAGACGATCGTGATCGGCATCAAGAAAATGCTGACGGCGACCGACGAACTCGCCGAATGGCAGCTCGCGATGGCGACCGCGGTCCTCGCCATGCTGCCGCCGGTCGCGGTGGTCATCTTCATGCAGCGGCTGTTCGTGCGCGGCCTGGTCCAGACGGAAAAGTGAAATGGCCAATGTAATCCTCCGCAACGTCCGCAAGACCTATGTCGGCGGCTTCGAGGCTATCAAGGGCATCGATTTCGAGGTCGGCGACGGCCAGTTCTGCGTTCTGGTCGGCCCGTCCGGCTGCGGCAAGTCCACGCTGCTGCGCATGGTCGCCGGGCTGGAGACCATCACCGGCGGTGAGATCGACATCGGCGGACGCGTCGTCAACCAGATCGAGCCGGCCGATCGCGATATCGCGATGGTGTTCCAGAACTACGCGCTCTACCCGCACATGACCGTCTTCAACAACATGGCCTACGGCCTGCGCAACCGCGGCATGCCCGAAGGCGAGATCAAGACGCGCGTGGGAGAAGCCGCGCGCGTTCTCGAACTCGGCGCCATGCTCGACCGCAAGCCGCGGCAATTGTCCGGCGGCCAGCGCCAGCGCGTGGCGATGGGCCGCGCCATCGTGCGCCAGCCAAAAGTGTTTCTGTTCGACGAGCCGCTGTCCAACCTCGACGCCAAGCTGCGCATCGCCATGCGCGTCGAAATCCGCAAGTTGCAGCGCCGCCTGTCGACGACCTCGATCTACGTCACCCATGACCAGCTCGAGGCGATGACGCTGGCCGACATCCTCGTTGTCATGAACGGCGGCCAGGTCGAGCAGATCGGCAATCCCTTAGACATCTACCAGAAGCCGGCGACCACCTTCGTTGCCTCCTTCATCGGCGCTCCCCCGATGAACCTGATGCCGCTGCGCTCGGACGAGCTGAAGTCGCAGCTCGCAGGCGATTCGCGCCTCGGTGAAGCCGGCATCCTTGGCATCCGGCCCGAGGATTTCGTCATTACGGGCGAATCGACGTCCGGCGGTATCGCGCTCGGCCTCACGGTCGAAGCAATCGAGAAGGTCGGCGCCGAAACCTTCGTCTACGGCACACGGCAGAAGGAAGAGCAGGGTGTCGCCGCCACCCCCGGCGAATTGCCGCCGGGCGAAATCATCGTCCGGATCCCCGGCGCCGTCGGGCCGGCGATCGGCGAGCGAATCAGGGCGGTGGCAGCGCTAGACAAGCTGCATCTCTTTACCGCTGACGGCCGGAAGCGGGTGGGCGACTAACCCGCGAAGCGAACTCGGAATCTGGAGCTTGTAGCGCAACATTCCGGGTTCGATGCTTCGCGCCGCCCCGGAATGACGTTTGTGTGAAGCCGCCGCGGCCGATTTACGCAGCTTTCAGAGGCGCTTGAACCCTCCCCAAATCACCCCCATATTGCTTCTTGACCGGACGGCAAGTCGGCCGGCCGGTTGCATGGGGCGCCGCAAGGGCCCCTCAAAGTCGCTTCGAGAGGACTTTGTAATGTCTCGTGTTCCTTCGTTGTCCAGTCCGTTCCTGCTTGGGTTCGACGAAATCGAGCGTGCGCTCGATCGCGTCGTCAAAGGCGCCGACGGTTATCCTCCCTACAACATCGAGCGGTGTGACCGTGCCAACGGCCAGCCCGAACGGCTGCGCATCACACTGGCGGTTGCCGGTTTTACCCGTGACCAACTCGATGTGACCATTGAGGAAAACCAGCTCGTGATCCGGGGCCGCCAGCAGGACGACAAGGCCCGGCAATACATCCATCGCGGCATCGCCGCGCGCCACTTCCAGCGCACCTTCGTGCTGGCGGAGGGGATGCTGGTGCTGGGCGCGGATCTGAAGAACGGGTTGTTGTCGATCGATCTGGCCAGGCCGGAGCCTGAAAGGGTTGTTAAGACAATCGCTATCAATGAGCACGAATAATGGAACAAGGAGCGGACTCGACCGCTTAGACCCAGAAGGAGTCGAGACCATGAGTGATGTGAGTGTGACCTTCGAACCCGAAAAGGTTTCCGTCGAGGCACTGGCCCATCTTGGTGAGGGGCATATTGCCTACGTGAAACAAGTCCGTTCCGAGGACGTGCCGGGACTGTTTCCCCAGGCGCCGAAAATCGCGCCGGGACTCAAACTGTTCGCCCTGCATGCCGCCGACGGCACCCCGATCATGCTGACCGACAGCCGGGAAGCGGCGATCGCCAACGCATGGAGCAACGAGCTCCAGGCCGTCAGCGTGCACTGACGCAGCTTGCTGCTGTCACTGACGCAGCGCATGCTGCCGTCGCTGACCAGCCTTCGCCGGCATCTGATGCCGCGAATGTGAGAAGAAGTTTCAGATACGCGGGCGATGCCCGCGTATCGCGCCTGATAACAACTTCGACTGGTTTACGCCGCGCGGACGGTCGAGAGGAATTTCTCCACCTCACCCTTGAGATGATTGCTTTGCGCCAGCAGCGAGCGCGCGAGGCCGTGCACATGCGTCGATGCTGCCCCGGTATCGGTCGCCCCGCGATTTACATCGGTGATGCTGCCGGCGACCTGCGTGGCGCCCTGCGCGGCCTGCTGCACGTTGCGCGAGATTTCCTGCGTCGTGGCGCCCTGCTCTTCCACCGCAGAGGCGATCGCCTGCGAGATCTCAGCGATGCGGCCGATCGTGCCGCCGATCTGCTGGATTGCCGACACCGACTGATTGGTCGCTGACTGCATCTGGCTGATCTGCTCGCTGATCTCCTCGGTCGCCTTCGCCGTCTGCGACGCCAACGCCTTGACCTCAGAGGCGACGACCGCAAAGCCCCGCCCGGCTTCGCCGGCGCGGGCCGCTTCGATCGTGGCGTTCAGCGCCAACAGATTGGTCTGCTCGGCGACCGCGCTGATCATCTTCACCACCTCGCCGATCCGGCTGGCGGATTGGGCGAGATCGGCAATCCGCGCATTGGTCTGCTCCACTTGGCTGACCGCCTCGCGCGATATCTTATGCGAATCCTGCACCTGACGGCTGATCTCCGACACCGAGGATGCCATTTCCTCCGCGGCGGCCGCGGCCGATTGCGCATTTGCCGAGGACTGCTCCGAGGCGCTGGCGACCGTGGCCGACAGCACCTGGGTCACTTCCGCGGTCTTGGTGAGCTGTCCGGCCGATGATTCGAGCTCGGACGAGGCGCTCGATACGGTTTGAATGATCTTGCCAATGACGGAATCGAATCCGTCCGCCATCTGCTGCATCGCGGCCTTGCGCTCGCCTTCCGCCTTCAGCTTCAGGCCGGCCTGCTCCGCCTCCATCGACTGCACCCGCAGCGCGTTGTCGCGGAACACCTGCACCGCGCGCGCCATGGCGCCGACCTCATCGCCGCGGCTGAGCGCCGGCACCGAGACGCTGAGATTGCCGCCGGCAAGGCCCTTCATCACGTCGGTCATTTGCGCGATCGGCCTGATAACGCCGAACGCCACGCCGAAAATGCCGGCACCGATGATCAGAAATACCGCGGCCGACACACCCCACAGCACGAAGGTGAAGGTCGAAACGCGGTCGGTCGCCGCGACTTCCGTCATCGCGTTCTGGTCATTGGTTTGCTTGACGATGTCGTCGATGATGGCGCGGTGCGCCGTGTAGCGCGCCGTGATCTCGGCGTAGGATTTCGCTGCCGCGGCGCTGTCGCCCTTGGCGAGCGCCGGCAGGAGGCCATCCTGGATCGCGGTCCAGAAGCGGCGCACTTCGCTGTCGGATTTCTCCACCAGCTTCGTCTTCAAGACGGGATCGAGATCGGACTTGATCCAGAAATCGCGGCGCTCGTCATATTCCTTCTTGAGCTGCGCAATCCTGTCGCGGTGGGAACCAAGCTGCGCCGGATCGTGCAGCACGAGCGTCGCCTCGAGATAAGCTTCGATGACGTATTCAGGCGGCGGCAGGATGTCGGCGATCAGGTCGTTGCCGAGCTTGATCTGGTTGTAGAGCGGACCGCCGACCTTGAGCTGTGACAGCCCGTAAACGCTGGTGGCGATCACGGCCCCGAGGCCTAGCGCAGTAACCAGTCCGAAAATCAATATCGCGCGCGAAATCGTCAGACGCAGCGTCATGGCAATGTTCTCCGGGCCAAAATGAAAAATCCCAGCGCCCGAAATAACAGCGATTTAGCTTAAAATTGCGTTTATCGGATTTGCCACTATGCGGAGAATCGCTATTCCCACAAGCGACACTAGGCCGCGCTTGCCGGCGGCAGCGCCAGCACCGAATAGATCGCCTGAGCGTCGCGCGAGGCCCGCAGCTTCTTGGCGACGTCGACGTCGCGCAGCAGGCGGGCGATTCGCGCCAGCGCTTTCAGATGGTCGGCGCCGGCTCCTTCCGGGGCCAGCAGCAGGAAGATCAGGTCGACTGGTTGGCCGTCCATTGCCTCGAAATCGATCGGACGTTCGAGCCGGGCGAATAGCCCGAACAGCTTCTCCAGTTTCGGCAATTTGCCGTGTGGAATGGCAACACCATAGCCGACAGCGGTCGTGCCGAGCTTCTCGCGCTGCAACAGCACCTCGAACACCGCGCGCTCGTTTTGACCGGTGAGGGCGGAAGCCCGCGCCGCCAGCTCCTGCAGCGCCTGCTTCTTGCTGATGACCTTCAATGCGGGGAGAATCGCCTCGGGTGCGACCAGATCGGTAATCGTCATGGGGCGTTCCGAGGTAAATTAACCGTCAGGTTGCGAGATAGGTTCTAGAACCAGGGCGTCAAGAAGGTGAGACGGGAGGCAGGCTTAACCCGGGTCCCGATTTGCACGGCTTCTACTCCAACGCGTGCGCGGTGCCAACTCCCGAAGGGCAAGTTCCTGCCCCCTATGCTTAAAGAGCGGCGGACCATAAGGAGGGCGACCAGGGGCGTCAATGGTCAGGGCTCCAGATGTCAGGGGGTAACCGTGGGCGGATCGACCCAGCCGACATTGCCGTCCGCCCGGCGGTAGATGATGTTTACCCGGCCGCTCGAGCCGTGCTGGAACACGAGGCAGGCAGCCCCCGTCAGGTCGAGTTCCAGGACCGCCTCGCTGACCGAAAGCCGCTTCAGCGAGGTCGTCGCTTCGGCGATGATGACGGGGCTATAGGAGGTGACTTCCTCATCGCCCTCCGCCGGCGCCTCGATCACATAGCTCGGAGCATCCAGCATCGGGCCGCCGATCTCCGCCAGCGCCGCCGAGGCCGCATAGGCCTTGCGCGCGGAGCGGTCCTTCAGCCGGCTCTTGTAGCGGCGCAAGCGCTTCTCGATCATCAGGAGCGCCTGGTCGGCACTGGCATACGCGTCGGTGGCATTCGACTCGGCTTCCAGCGTGATCCCGGAATCGAGGTGCAGCGCGCAATCGGTACGGAAGCCGAAGCCGTCCTTGCTCAGCGTGATGTGCCCGGAATAGTTGCCGTCGAAGTATTTTCTCAAGACTTCATCGGTGCGGTCGCTGACGCGCGAGCGAAGCGCCTCGCCGACACTGATGCTTTTCCCGGAGATTCGAAGGGTCATTTGATGCCTCGCTTGATGCCTCGACCACCCCCTGGTTCTTCCCAGACCGGCTCTGTGTGGGAACTGAGACTATCGCGATTTGACGCGAACGCAATCAGGCCGGAGCCGTATCGCGGGACCGGTCGGAAGAGGTGGCGGAAGCGGAAAGGGCGTTACCGAGCATGCTTTGTTTGTCGCGGCGGCGCTGGACCGAGGAAGGAATACGCATGGCCTCGCGGTATTTCGCGACCGTGCGGCGGGCAATATCAATGCCCGATGCGCGCAATCGTTCCACGATGGTATCGTCGGAGAGAATCGCGTTCGCCGCTTCGGCGTCGATCAACTGCTTGATGTGGTGACGCACCGCCTCGGCGGAATGCGCCTCGCCGCCGTCGGCCGACGCGATCGACGCCGTAAAGAAATATTTCAGCTCGAAGGTGCCGCGATTGGTCGCCATATACTTGTTGGCGGTAACGCGCGACACCGTCGATTCGTGCATCTGGATCGCATCCGCCACCGCTTTCAGATTGAGCGGCCGCAAATGCGCAACGCCATGGGTGAAGAAGCCGTCCTGCTGACGGACGATTTCGGTGGCGACCTTGAGAATGGTGCGGGCGCGCTGATCGAGCGCGCGCACCAGCCAGGTTGCGTTCTGCAGGCAGTCGCTGAAATAGGATTTGTCGCCGTCCTTGCGGATCGTCTTCGACAGCTCGGTGTAATAGACCTGATTGACCAGCACGCGCGGCAACGTGTCGCTGTTGAGCTCGACATGCCAGCCGCCATCGGGGCCGGGCCGCACATAGACGTCAGGCACCATGGTCTGCGCGCGCGCCGAGCCGAAGCGCAGGCCGGGCTTCGGATTGAGGCGGCGGATCTCGCCGATCATGTCGGTGATGTCTTCGTCGTCGACGCCGCATAATTTGCGTAGCGCGGCAATGTCGCGTTTTGCCAGCAGGTCGAGATTTTCCACCAGCGCCTGCATGGCGGGGTCGTAGCGGTTGAGTTCGCGAAGCTGGATCGCCAGGCACTCGCTCAAATTCCGCGCGCAGACGCCGGGCGGATCGAACTTCTGCAACGCCGCGAGCACGGCGTCGACATCGGCCTGCGAGGCGCCGAGCCGCTCGGCGGCCTGGCCGAGATCCGGCGGCAGGTAGCCGGCTTCGTCGACGAGGTCGATCAGGTATTGCCCGATCATGCGCTCGGCCGGAGCGTTGAACGCGACGGCAAGCTGTTCGGCAAGGTGGCTGGCCAGCGTCTCCTCGGCGGCGACGAAGGCTTCCAGGTTGTAGTCATCGTCATTGGAGGCGCCGCCGCCCCATTCGGTGTAGGCCGTCGGCGCCGCGTCCTGCGCGGCGCGCGCGGCCGCTTCGGCGGGCTCTTCGGAAAACACGTTGTCGAGCGGGGTGTCGAGGGTCTGCTCGATCTCGGCACGGCTGCCGAGGTCGCGGTTCAGCCAATCCTCCTGGCCGGGCTCGAAGGCTTCCCCCGCACCGGCGCCCATCTCGGAGGCATCGCTGCCGCCGTCGTCGCCAGAATCCCTGTAATCGGCGGCCTCGATGGCTGGCTCGCCCGCGACTGGAGGTTCGGGGCCGTCGCTGGCGCGCTCCAGCAGTGGATTGCGCTCCAGTTCCTCCTCGACGAAGGCTGACAAATCGAGATTCGACAGTTGCAGCAGCTTGATCGCCTGCATCAATTGCGGCGTCATCACCAGCGACTGCGACTGGCGGAACTCTAATCTCTGCGTCAGCGCCATAGGGACAAGAACCGATCCTAACAAAAGTTGGTCCGATTCTTGCTTATATTAGTCCATAGCGCTTGTACACGTCTTGACGGATGCAAAAATTGGGCTAAGGCGCAGCGGCCGCAGGCTGAAACCGGCTTCCGGCCCGACGCGCCGAGAAATACCGAGCAAGCACAATAGTTTATTTGCAATTCGGCCGCATCCGGCACGGCATCGGCTATAGCCGGAATTCCTCACCAAGGTAAAGACGGCGTACATCGGGATCGTTGACGATTTCTTCCGGACTGCCCTCGGTCAAAATCTGCCCGGCATAGACGATGTAGGCACGGTCGGTGAGGCCGAGCGTCTCGCGGACATTGTGGTCCGTGATCAATACGCCGATGCCGCGGTTGGTGAGGTGGCGGACGAGGTCCTGAATGTCGCCGACCGCGATCGGATCGATGCCGGCAAAGGGCTCGTCGAGCAGCATGTAGTTCGGACGCGTCGCCAGCGCGCGGGCAATTTCGACGCGGCGCCGTTCGCCGCCGGACAGCGCGATCGAGGGCGACTTGCGCAGCCGCGTGACATTGAATTCGTCGAGCAGCGCATCGAGCTCGCGCTCGCGCTTCTTGCGGCTGGGCTCGACCACTTCGAGCACGGCGCGGATGTTCTGCTCGACGGTGAGGCCGCGAAAGATCGAGGCTTCCTGCGGCAGGTAGCCGATACCGAGCCGCGCGCGCTGATACATCGGCAGCTTCGTCACATCATGGCCGTCGAGCTCGATCGCGCCGCGATCCGCCTTGATCAGGCCAGTGATCATGTAGAACACCGTGGTCTTGCCGGCGCCGTTCGGACCGAGCAGGCCGACCGCCTCGCCGCGCCGGACATAGATGCTGACGCCGCGCACGACCTGCCGCGTGCCAAAGCTCTTCTCCACGCTATGCACCGCGAGGAAGCCGGATCGCTTGACGAGTTGTGGCGCGCCACTGCCATTCGACCTGGCTTGGGGACGCGGCGGCGCGGCCCGCGGGCGAGGCTCGCGCGCCGTTTCGGCGTCCGCGTGCTGCTCGGGCAGCTCAAGTCCAGGCAATGAAGCGGAGGCGGAGCGCGCCCTCGGCGCGTCGCGCACCGGACTCGTCAGCATGTCGCCGAAGGAATCGCCGAGCGCCGTGATGTCCTCGCGCGAACGCGCAAACCCCGCAGGGCCGCGCTTCGCGGGGCGTCGACGAAACATGCCGAGAAAATCCACCATCCCGCTTCGCTTAAGCCTTTCACGGTGATCCCGCGACGCGCCCGCCGGCGAACCGCTTCGCTGGCGAACCATGAATGAATGGATGTCCCCCGGCCCGGCGAAACACCCCTGCACGCCCCGATGAGTAGATACAGGCTCGCGCCGTCCGCTTCAACCGCGCACGGGCCAATTAATCTTTAAGGCGCTGATTCGCCTTATTTTTTACCCGGGATCAGCGATGGTATCTGCACCGGAGGCTGCTTTGCGCCGCCTGAGCCCGGGCCGCAATTCTCGCCCTGGATGAACATGCCCTGCACCTTGCCGGTGTCGGATTCGACGCGCGACACGCCGGTGGTCATGTCGACCTTGAGGCGGTCGCCTTTCAGCACGTTCTTGCACTGGGTCAGCACGACGCCACCCACCATGGTGATGAGGTTGGCCCGCGTGTCGAAGATCGCAGTCTCACCGGTGACGACCTGATCCTTCTGCGTCACAACGACCGAGCCCTTGGCTTCGAGGCGGCGGATCGACGAACTGCCGCCGGGCCCGGGCGTTGCGGATTGCATCGATCCGGATTTCGACGCCTTCGGCGCGGCGGGTTGCGGCGCCTCCGACGACGGGCCGGAATCATAGAACACGACAAGCGATTTCGAGGTCATGGTGGTGTCGCCCTGCACGACCTTCACGTTGCCGGAAAACACCGCTTCCTTCTTCTTGTCGCGCATTTCCAGCGAGGCCGCCTCGATCTGAATCGGCTGATCGCGGTTCTGCGTAAAGCCCTGCATCGCATTCGGCACGCCCGACATGGCGCCCTGGGCGCCTGCATCGCTGGCGGCGAGCAGCGCGAATGCGAGCGCTGCGGGCACAAGGCTGCGCGAGAAGAACTGCATCATGAAGGTCACTTCGCGTTGACGGACTTGCCGGTGACGGACCGCGTCTTCGGCGGTGGCGGCGGCTCGGGCTCAGGTTCTGGCGCCGCGGGGCTTTCCATGATCAGGTTCATGACCACGTTGCCTTCGAAGCGCACGACCTCGCCGCTATTGAGGATCCTGAGCCGGTCGGCCGTCAGCGTGCCGTTGAGCAATTTGACGTCGACATGCTCGTCCGACGTCACCGTTCCCTTGTTGATGTCGACATAGGCCTGAGAGAGCCTCGCTTCATAGCCGGTGGAGGATTGCAGGAAGATGTCCTTGCGCAGGTCGAGCATCTGCTGCTTGCTGTCGAAGAAGCCCGTGCGCGCATCCATCGTCACCGTGCTCTTGTCCTCCATCATGACCTTGGCGCGCAGCGTCCTGAGCTCGACCTGATCGGGATTGGCGAGATCCTGGATCGCCGCCTTGGCCCATAATTCGTAAGGCCGCTGGTCCGTGGAGAAACCCGCCAGATGCGGCGTTTCCATGGTGATCTTGGTCCCCGACACGACGAGATTGCTCATGTCGACCGGCAGCTTCGCGATCTCCGCGATGCGGAACGGGTTGAAGGCTGCGATGAGGACGATGACCGCCATCGCCAGCGCCACGGCCGCCGGCACCGCAACCCGCAGCGTGCGCACCATCCGGCTGTGGCGGGCGGCCGCGGCGAAGCGGACCTCCAGGCCGGGGTCGTAGGCAGGGTTCTGTACCGAGTTCACCGGGGCTCCAAAGACGCCAGGAAAGCATCATTCTACCCGCAATCGCGGGATTATGCAGCCCGGACACTCGCGATCAGTATGTCGGAAACGGGGCGGAAGCGATCTCCGGAACGCTTCAAACGGCCCCGTTCACGAATGCGCGAAGATGTCTTCGGCCTCCCAGCCGCCGAGATCGAGCTTGGCCCGGGTCGGCAGGAACGCGAAACAGGCCCGCGCCAGTTCGGTGCGGCCCTCGCGCGCCAGCATCACGTCGAGCCGTTCGCGCAAGCCATGCAGATGCAGCACGTCGGACGCGGCGTAGGCGAGCTGCGCCTCGCTAAGGTTCGCCGAGCCCCAGTCGCTCGATTGCTGCTGCTTCGACAAGTCGATGTTGAGCACCTCGCGCACCAAATCCTTCAGGCCGTGCCGATCGGTATAGGTGCGCGTCAGGCGCGAGGCGATCTTGGTGCAATAGACCGGCTGCGGCATCACGCCGAAGGTGTTGAAAAGCACCGCGAGATCGAACCGCGCGAAGTGAAAGATCTTCGTAACATCAGGGTTGCCGAGCAGCGCCTTCAAATTCGGCGCATCGGTGTGACCCTTGGGAATCTGGATGACATCGGCGCTGCCGTCGCCGTTCGACATCTGCACGACGCAGAGCCGGTCGCGATGCGGATGCAGTCCCATCGTCTCGGTATCGATCGCCACCGAATCCTTGTAGCGGGACAAATCGGGCAGATCGCCGCGATGCAGGCGGATGGTCATGAAGAAAGGCCTCGTGTCTCAGTCGATTCGACTTAAACACTAGCGCCGGCAGCCGCGGGAGGCGAGCGGCTGGACACGGCTTATAGGCGGGGAATTGGCGGATTGGTGGAGATTCTGTCTATTTCGTCGGACGGTCGGCTGCCTTCGCCGCGGAGCCAGCAATGCTGGCCGGCTTCCGGCCGGCCGGGCCGCTCAGGCCGGGTCCGCGTCGGATGTCGGGGGCTGAAGCTCCGGGCTATTGGCCCAACGATCCAGATTTTCGATGACGTCCGCATGGCTCGGCCGCCGTGGCGGAGGCGGCTTCCATTCCTCGGACAGCTTGCGCGGAAGCTTGACGTTCTCTGTCATGGGCAGTCTCCACCGCATCAATATGCGACCCGACAAACCCAAAATCAACCATCAACTTATTGTTTTTATTGATGTATTTAGCTAACTTGACGGCGGTGTCTCGGTTGTTGGAACCAGCGGCGGATGAGCGCGTTGAGTAAATTACTCAATTCACCCACTTGGCGCAGATCCATGTCCGATATCCGTGGTGAACGTCTCCAGGTCATGCTCTCGCCGGACGAACTGACCGCCGTCGACGATTTCCGCTTCAAGCACCGGATGCCGACCCGGGCGGCGGCCGTCCGCGAGCTTCTCAAGCTCGGGCTCACGGTCCTTGCCGCCGATGGCGACGGGACCAAATCCAGCAGTTACGGGGTGTTCGGCCGCGGCCCGGACGGCCACACCGGCGCGCCTGATTCGGATCCAGCGGCGTAAGGTCAAGCGAGCCGGGCGAGCTCAAAGTCAGCAACCGGTCTGCCGCCAGGACATCGCCGCGGCCGGCATTCAACCTGCGAGCATAAATAGTGGTGCCCAGGAAAGGACTCGAACCTTCACGGCCGTGAAGCCACTGGCACCTGAAGCCAGCGCGTCTACCAATTCCGCCACCTGGGCACGTGCACTTGGGCACGTGGCGGGCTTAGTAAGGATCGGTTACGCGCTTGTCAAATTGCTTCAACGCCATCCAAATCCACTGTACAGCGGGGCCGTGTTGGCGTATCGCGAATCCGCTAAATCCCCGATATCTTTCGAATTTGACCGGCAGGAATTCACCCGATGGCATCGAACCTGGAAACGCTCGTCACGGTTTTTGGCGGATCGGGGTTTCTAGGGCGAAACGTGGTGCGGGCGCTGGCCAAGCGCGAGTATCGGATCAGGGTGGCGGTGCGGCGGCCCGAGCTTGCCGGCCACCTGCAGCCGCTCGGTCGGGTCGGCCAGATCCACGCCGTGCAGGCCAATGTGCGTTATCCGGCTTCGGTCGAGGCGGCGATGCGCGATTCGCAGGTCGCCATCAACCTGGTCGGCACGCTGACCGAGAGCGGCGCGCAGACCTTCGATGCGGTTCAGGCCAAGGGCGCCGAGACGATCGCCAGGGCGGCAGCCAGCGCCGGCGCGCGGATGGTGCACGTGTCGGCGATCGGCGCCGACGAGAATTCGTCCTCGGCCTATAGCCGCGCCAAGGCGGCCGGCGAGAAGGCGGTGCTCGCGACCGTCCCCTCCGCCACCATCCTGCGGCCGTCGCTGCTGTTCGGGCCGGAGGATCAGTTCACCAATCGTTTCGCGGGCCTGGCTCAGATATCGCCGTTCCTGCCGCTGATCGGCGGCGGCGTGACCCGGTTGCAGCCGGCCTATGTCGGCGACGTCGCCGCCGCGGTCGCCGATGCCGTTGACGGCAAGGCGAAGCCAGGCGCCGTTTACGAGCTCGGCGGGCCGGAAGTGCTGACCATGCGCGAGATCATGGAAATCATTCTTGCGATCACTGATCGCAAGCGCATGCTGATCTCGCTGCCGTGGGGACTGGCAAGGCTGCAGGCGATGTTCCTGCAATTCGCACCGGGCGCGTTCAAGCTGACGCCGGACCAGGTGGCGATGCTGCAGTCGGACAATGTGGTGTCTGATGCGGCCAAGGCCGGCGGGCTGACGTTCGAGGGGCTCGGTATCACGCCCGATTCGATGGAAGCGATCGCCCCGCAATATCTCTGGCGCTTCCGCGCCGCCGGGCAGTTTCAGCGCAAGAATGCGTAGCCGCCTTTCGTGCCCCGGACGCCGGCGCAGCGCGGCAGCGATGCGCCGCAGAGCCGGGGCCCATCTTCTCGACCGAGCCACTTGGGTCTCGGCTCTGCGGAGCAGCGTGAAGCCGGACGATGCTTCGCATCGCCTGGGCTGCACCGCGTCCGGGACACGAACTCCCTACTTCCCCAGCGCTAGCGCGATCAGGCCGAGCGTGCCGACAATGACGCGCCACCACGCAAAGAACGTGAAGCCGTGACGGGTGACATAGGTGAGGAACGTCTTCACCACGATCATCGCGGTGATGAAGGACACCACGAAACCGATCCCGAGAATGCCGACGTGATCGACCGTCATCTCGGCGCGGTTCTTGTAGAAATCATAGGCGAAGGCACCGACCATGGTCGGGATCGCCAGAAAGAACGAGAACTCCGCCGCCGAGCGCTTGTCGGCGCCGAGCAGCATCGCCGCGACGATGCTGGCGCCGGAACGTGACACGCCGGGGATCATCGCCACGCATTGCGCGATGCCAATCCACAGATACATCATCAGCGGATAGCGCGTGGCGTCATCGTGGTGCGGTTTCAGATCGAGCTGATCGACCCAGAGCAGGATCGCGCCGCCGACGATCAGCGTGAAACAGACCACCCACGGATTGAACAGCAGCTCCTTGATGTACTTGCCGACAGCCAGACCGACGACGACGGCTGGCAGGAACGCCACCAGCACGCCGATGACGAAGCGGCGGTCGTCGGGATTGGTGAACATGCCGAGCGCAACGCGCGACAATTTCCCGAAGTAAAGCGCAACGATCGCCAGGATCGCGCCCAATTGAATCAGGATCACGAAACTCTGCCAGAACGCGCCCTCGCCGAGGCCGAAGAAACGTTGCGCCAGCAGCATATGGCCGGTGGACGAAACCGGAAGGAATTCCGTGATACCCTCGATGATGCCGAGAATCACCGCCTTCACTGCATCAGACATCATGCTGTGGTCCGTTCTGACTGAAAAAAGCCGCGCCCTTCTCGCCTATTCCCCACCATGCCGCAATCGCAAAAAAACGCCAAAACACCATTGTCTGGCGCGTTTGCTTGGCTAGTGTCCGATTCGCCTCACGCGGCTTGACGGCCTGAAGGTTCCTTCAGCGCCGCTGATTTTACTTAGGGATTGCATGTACACGCTCTACCATCACCCGTTCTGCCCGCATTCGCGCTTCATTCGCCTGGCGCTCGGCGAACACGGACTCGACCTGCGCCTGGTGGAAGAGCGGGCCTGGGAGCGGCGCGAAGGGTTTCTCCTGCTCAATCCCGCCGGCGCCACGCCGGTGTTGATGACTGACGGCTTTCCGCCGATCCCCGGCGCCGGCGTCATCGCCGAATATCTCGATGAGACGCATGGCCTGGAGGCCGGTGACCGCCGGCTGTTGCCGGCTGCGATGGGCGAGCGTGTCGAGGTGCGCCGCCTGATGGCGTGGTTCAACGAAAAATTCTTCGAGGAGGTCTCCAATCCGCTGGTGACCGAGCGCATCTACAAGCGTTTCATGAGCGAGGAAAATGGCGGCGGCGCGCCGTCGACCGACGTGATCCGCGCAGCCAAGGTCAATGTGCGCTATCATCTGGCCTATATCGGCTGGCTGGCGCAGACGCGAAACTTCCTCGCCGGCGACCGGTTGACCTACGCGGATCTCGCCGCCGCGGCGAACCTTTCGGCGATCGATTATCTGGGCGATGTGCCATGGCACGAGGACGAGGCCGCAAAGGCGTGGTACGCGCGGGTGAAATCCCGCCCGTCCTTCCGTCCGCTGCTGAGCGAATGGCTGGCGGGCGTGCCGGCGTCGCGCACCTACGTGGACCTCGACTTCTGACCAGGACCGCCCTCTCCGCCACTGAGCTGAAGGCCGCGCTGATGCGCGAAGCGGAGACGCTCGGTTTCGACTGCATCGGCGTGACCGATCCCGACGCGATCTGCGAGGCGGCAAGCCATTTTCGCGAATTCCTCGATGCCGGCGCGCATGGCGACATGGACTGGCTGGCCGCGCAGCCGGAACGGCGGATGGACCCGCGCGTGCTGTGGCCCGGCGTCCGCTCGATCATCATGCTCGGCGTCAATTATGGTCCCACAGAGGATCCGCTCGCATTGCTGGCGCAGCGTGCGCGTGGCGCGATATCGGTCTACGCGCAAGGCGATGACTATCACGACGTCATCAAGAGGCGCCTGAAGACGCTGGCGCGGTGGCTGGCCACTGAGACCGACGACGAGGTGAAGGTATTTATCGACACCGCCGCGGTGATGGAAAAGCCGCTGGCGCGGGCGGCGGGCCTGGGCTGGCAGGGCAAGCACACCAACCTGGTCTCGCGCGAATTCGGCTCATGGCTGTTTCTCGGCGCGATCTTCACCGCGTCCGAGCTGCCGCGCGATGCGGCCGAGCGCGATCATTGCGGCTCCTGCAATGCCTGCCAGGAGATCTGCCCGACCGCGGCGTTCCCGGCGCCCTACAAGCTCGATGCACGCCGCTGCATTTCGTATCTGACGATCGAGAACAAGGGCCCGATCCCGCCCGAATTCCGCAAGAGCATCGGCAACCGCATCTATGGCTGTGATGATTGTCTTGCGGTGTGCCCGTGGAACAAGTTCGCGCAGGAGGGACGCGAGGCAAAGCTCGCCGCGCGCACTGAGCTGCGTGCGCCATCGCTGTCCGAGCTCTCGCGGCTCGACGACGCCGCGTTTCGCACGCTGTTTTCAAAATCGCCAGTCAAGCGCATCGGCCGCGACCGCTTTGTCCGCAACGTGCTGATCGCGATCGGCAATGCAGATGATGTATCGCTGGCGGCCGAGGCCGAACGCCTGCTCGACGATGCCAGCCCGCTGGTGCGCGGCGCCGCAGTCTGGGCGCTGTCGCAACTGGCGGAGCGGGAGAGATTTGACGCGCTGGCGGCGAAGGCGATGGATACTGAGACGGATGGGAGCGTGCGCACCGAGTGGCGGCAAGCTTATGCCGTCGTGCCCCGCCACCGGGTCTCGCCGAAGGCGAGCCCGATGACAGGCTCCGGCGGGGCATCCAGTACGCCGGGACAGATCTGATAACTCGATATGTCACCGCGTACTTACTCCGCTAAATGCCGCTTCATCTCCGGCCGCGCTTTTAGCGCGGCGCCCTGCTTGGCAACGATCTTCGCGATCCGCTCCGGCGCGAACTTCAGGTCGACAAAGGCTGGCGCGGTGTTGGCGACCTCGTGGTACTCCGCGATCTTTCCATCATGCAGCCGCATGATCGCGACGCCCTCGAACATCGCCCGCGCGCCTTTCGCTTCCGGCAGCGTCGAGCGGTAGCTGAAGGTGTAGCGCGCGTAGAGCGTCTCGCCGTTGCTGACGGGATCGTGCATGTCCCAGCGAAAATTGGTGGCCGTGCGATAGAACCAGTCGTCGATCATTTCTGCGATCTTCGCGCGGCCTTCGAACGCGCCATAGAACACGTCGTGATAGACGCCGTCCTCGGTAAACAGCTCCGCGAACGCTTTTCCGTTGCGCTGCTCGACCGCGTCGCAGAAGGCGCGGAGCATGCTAGATGGGTTATTGTTCATCGCATCGACTCTCTCGGTCGTCATTCCCCGCGAAGGCGGGGAATCCAGTATTCCAGAGACAGCGCCGTCAATCGATAGGCCGCGGCGTACTGGATCGTCCGCTGGAGCCTGTCATCGGGCGCGCGTTCGCGCGACCCGGTGGCGGACGATGACAGTGCGAGCGAGGCAATAATTCACCCCATCTCCGCCACTGCCGCGAGAATCCGCGCGATGTCCTGCGGGCGCGACAGGCGGTGGTCGCCGTCCTGGATCATGGTCAGCACGACGTCTTCGGCCGGCAGCCGGTGCGCCAGCGCAAAGGCGTGCTGCCAGGGCACATCAGGGTCCTGCGCGCCCTGCAGAATGCGGACCGGACAGCCGACCTCGATGGCGCTGCCGAGCAGCAAATGATTACGCCCCTCCTCGATCAGCGCGCGGGTGATCGGGTAGGGCGTGCCGTCGCCGTACTCCGAGGGACGCATCCACACGCCCTTGGTCCTGATCTCCTCGCGGATCTCGTCTGAGAAGCCGTTCCACATCAACTGCTCGGTGAAATCGGGCGCCGGTGCGATCAGCACGAGGCCGGCAAGCGTCGCGGCCGTCTGCCGTTTAGCGATTTCCCGCGCCAATAGCAGCGCCATCCAGCCGCCCATCGACGAGCCGATCACGACCTGGGGGCCCTTCGCGAACTGCTCGAAGACCGCAACGGCCTCTTCCAGCCAGCGGCCGATGGTGCCGTCGATGAAGGCGCCGCCCGATTCGCCATGGCCGGAATAATCGAACCGGATACAGGCCCGGCCACGTTCCGCGGCGAAGGCGTCCAGCGCCAGCGCCTTGGTGCCCCGCATGTCGGAATTGAAGCCGCCGAGCCAGAACAGCCCCGGCCCGCTGCCGGGGCGGGCGCGTACCGCGATCCGGCGGCTTGCCGCCCCCGCTCCTACCTCGATAAAGGCCGGTTCCTGGTCGATATCAGCGGAATTGGTCATGGATCTGTCACCCTCGTCCCGCTGCTTTGTCGGCGAGGGCGCTGCACCGGTCAAGCGCGGCGGCCTGGCGCTTGCGGATCGAGCGGCCGCGCTATATTTGCCGGACGTGACCGAAATGCCTCGCATTTGACGGTTTTCGGGCGCAGATGTCAGTGAGTTCGCTTGCTGTTATCAGCGTATTGCTTCAAACTACGCGCCTTCCTTTCACAACTTTGGAGAACTACCCATTCGCCGTCCCAACAGAGCCCCGCCCGCTGCAACCAAAGACGGGCCGCGCACCAATGATGATATCCGCAACGCGCAGATCCAGCTGATCGATCAGAACGGCACCAACCACGGAACGGTTGAGACCGTGGTCGCCATCAAGATGGCCCTCGAGGTCGGCATGGATCTCGTCGAGATTTCGCCGAACAACAATCCTCCCGTTTGCAAGATTATGGACTACGGGAAGTTCAAGTATTCGGCGCAGAAGAAAGCCGCCGAGGCGCGCAAGAAGCAGAAGATCGTCGAGATCAAGGAGATCAAGCTGCGGCCGATGATCGACGATCACGACTATGACGTGAAGATGCGGGCGATGCAGCGGTTCTTCGAGGAAGGCGACAAGGTCAAGATCACCTTGCGCTACCGCGGCCGCGAGATGGCGCATCAGGAGATCGGCACCAAGCTATTGGACAAGGTGAAGGCGGATGTCGCCGAAATCGCCAAGGTCGAGCAGGACGCCAAGTTCGAGGGACGCCAGGTCGTGATGGTGCTGGCGCCGCGTTGAGGCAGAGCGTTTGTTGAATGTGAAGCGGCTCGCCAGACGATCTGGCGGGCCGCTTTCTTTCTCACCGTTTCGTTCCCCGGCTGCTGCGCAGCGCGCCGCCCTTGCGGCGTGGTGCGCTGCTGATCCGGGGTCCATCCGGAGAGACGGGTTCCGGCTCTGCGGAGCAGCGTGACACGCTGCACCGCGTCCGGGACATGAGAATCACGTCCGCGTCGCCTGCCAGGTGCCGCTGCAGTAGTCACCCGTGATGATGCCGCGCCACGAACCCGCGCCGTAGCCGCCCACAAGCCGGCCGCCGCCGCTGGCGCGGGATGCGCCGACCGAAACCCTGACGGCAACCACACCGGCGGAACTGATCGATCCCGAAACCCTGCCGCCGCCGGCCGACGAAACCCGGCCGCCGATGACGGTAAAGGGAACGCTGAGGCCTGAACTGCAATTGCCCCGCGTGGTGGCAAAGACAACGTTCCAGATCCCGTCATAGGCGCGGAGTGTCCTGGCTCCCCTCGGCGCGGCTTCGGCGGTGACCGGGGCTGCCACGGCGACTAGCACGGCAAAAGCGGGAAGAATGGGAAGCCAGCGCGCGGTGCGAAGGCCGGGAGAAGCTCCAAAACTGGTAATCGATCGCCGAAAATGGGTCATTGTTCCTGCTCCGGACCGGATGCTTAATGACGTCAGCGATAGGTAGCGACGTCGGGTGCCGCGGTTCATCATTGCCATTTGGCGCTTCCTCTGCCATAAGCCCGACCTTCATCGCCCGGCTGATCAAGGGCTGCCGTGTCGATGTCCGGTGCAGGTCGCCTCGATCTTGAGGAAAACCTGAGCACTTTCAACGCTCTAACGAGCATTTTAGCCGACAGAAGCGCCCCTCGGGGCGCGTTTTTCTGCGGCCATAGGAGAGCCAAATGCCCAAGCTGAAGACCAAGTCAGGCGCCAAAAAGCGCTTCAAGGTGACTGCCACCGGCAAAGTGATGCACGCCCAGCGCGGCAAGCGCCACGGCATGATCAAGCGGACGAAGAAGCAGATTCGTCAGCTCCGCGGCACCCGCGTGCTGTTCAAGACCGACGGCGACAACGTCAAGAAGTACTTCTTGCCGAACGCGTAAAACCGCGCGTTTCCGCCCATCACAGCCGAGCCGCGCCCACGCGGCGTTTCCGTCACTTCATCTGATCAAGGATTTAAGTCATGTCTCGCGTCAAACGCGGTGTGACCGCCCACGCCAAGCACAAGAAAGTCTACAAGGCCGCCAAGGGTTATTACGGCCGCCGCAAGAACACGATCCGCATCGCCAAGCAGGCCGTCGAGAAGGCCGGCCAGTATGCGTTCCGTGACCGCAAGCGCAAGAAGCGCACCTTCCGCGCGCTTTGGATCCAGCGCCTGAACGCAGCCGTGCGCCCGTTCGGCATGACCTACAGCGTCTTCATCAATGGCCTGTCGAAGTCAGGCATCACGGTGGACCGCAAGGTGCTGTCGGATCTCGCCATCAACGAGCCGGCGGCGTTCCAGGCGATTGCCGAGAAGGCCAAGGCCGCGCTCGCGGCCTGATCCATTGTCGCTACGGCGTCTTGCAATCCGGTGTCATGCCCCGCCTTGTGCGTAATTGCGCACCGGGGGCGGGGCATCCAGTAACCACCGACTTACATATTGCCTCCGGGGTTACTGGAATCATCCGCTGCGGCGGGTGACACAGTCCCGTGCGGACTTGCGAGCACGCGATCTCTAAAGGTGCTCGTCCATGTCCGACCTCGCAACGCTTGAAAAATCCATCCTCGAGCAGATCGCCGGCGCCGGCGATGAAGCAGCTCTCGAAGCCGTGCGCGTCGCTGCGCTCGGCAAGAAGGGCTCGATCTCCGCGCTGCTGGCAACCCTCGGCAAGATGCCGCCGGACGAGCGGAAGACGCAGGGCGCGGCCATCAATCTGGCCAAAGACAACGTGACCCAGGCACTCGCCGCCCGGCGTGACATTCTCAAGTCCGCCGCGCTCGATGCGCGTCTCGCCTCCGAGACCATCGACGTCACGCTGCCGCTGCGCGAGGCGCCGGCCGAGCAGGGCCGCATCCATCCGCTGAGCCAGGTGTTCGAGGAGGTCAACACGATCTTCGCCGATATGGGATTTGCCATCGCCGAAGGTCCAGACATCGAGACCGACGACTATAACTTCACCAAGCTGAATTTCCCGGAAGGCCACCCGGCGCGGGAGATGCACGACACGTTTTTCTTCAACCCGAAGCAGGACGGTTCGCGCATGCTGCTGCGTACGCATACGTCACCGGTGCAGGTGCGCACGATGTTGTCGCAGAAGCCGCCGATCCGCGTGGTCTGCCCGGGCCGCACCTATCGCATCGATTCGGACGCGACCCATACGCCGCAATTCCACCAGGTCGAGGGCCTCGTCATCGACAAGGGTTCGCATCTCGGCCACCTCAAATGGATCCTGCACGAGTTCTGCAAGGCGTTCTTCGAGGTCGATCACATCAACATGCGCTTCCGGCCGTCGTTCTTCCCGTTCACCGAGCCCTCGCTCGAGGTCGACATCCAGTGTCGCCGCGACAAGGGCGAGATCCGTTTCGGCGAGGGCGAGGACTGGCTTGAGATTCTCGGCTGCGGCATGGTGCATCCGAACGTGCTGCGCGCCTGCGACATCGATCCCGACATCTACCAGGGCTTTGCCTGGGGCATGGGCCTCGACCGCATCGCGATGCTGAAATACGGCATTGCGGACTTGCGGCAATTGTTCGAGAACGACGTGCGCTGGCTCAATCACTACGGCTTCAAGCCGCTCGACGTCCCAACGCTCGCGGGGGGATTGAGCACGTGATTTCAGTCCCTGAAAAATATCAGGGTCTGCGCTCCTTCGCTTTCGGCGACGGACCGAAACTGGCTGACGAGCTGCTCGACCTCGTGATCAGGGGCCTCAAGACCGCGACCTGCTCCACCGACGACGAGCCGAATATTTCGGCGCCGGGCGAACAATGGATCGTGCTCGACGGCCGCGGCGAGCCACGCTGCGCCATCGAAACCATCGAACTCACCTATCGCCGCTTCCCCGAAGTGGATGCCGCCTTTGCTTATGACGAAGGTGAAGGCGACCGCAGTCTCGACTACTGGCGGCAGGCGCACCGCACTTATTTTGGCCGGCAAGGCAAGTTTCGCGAAGACATGATGCTGATGTGCGAACGCTTTCGTCTGGTCGAGGTGTTTGCACGGGCGGAGCCGTCATGAGCGGGCTCGAGGTTCTATCGGGCTCTGTCGGGCCCTATCGTGGCACGGCCTTCGCGGAGAGAGCCCCCTCCCTAACCCTCCCCCGCAAGCGGGAGAGGGAATGGAACGCGATCGGGGCTACCAGCTATCGTCACATGGATACGAACCATCTCTCCGCGCGACTCCCGCTTGCGGGGGAGGGCTGGGGTGGGGGTGTCTCCGCATCGGAGGTATCGATGCTAGATCCGGAACATCCCTACTGGAGCGTCTCCGACAGACTACGCAGCAATGCGCGGGCGCTCCGAAAGAACTCGACTGACGTTGAACGAATCCATTGGTTTGAGCTCCGCAACCATCGTCTGAATGGCGCCAGCTTCCGCCGCCAGGTCCCCATCAAGAACTTCATTGCAGACTTCGTCTGCCACGCCGCCAAGCTCGTGATCGAGCTCGATGGCGGGCAACATTTTTCCGACAAGGGCGAGCGAGCCGACACCGCCCGCTCGGCCGTGATCGAAGCCCTAGGCTTCAAGGTTCTTCGTTTCAGCAATCATGACGTGATGACAAACCGCGCCGGCGTTCTTGAAACAATTGCCGCTGCCGTTGCGGAGAGAGCCCCCACCCTAGCCCTCCCCCGCAAGCGGGAGAGAGGACAAGAGAAGCAAACGACATGAAATTCACGCTCTCCTGGCTGAAGGAACATCTCGACACCGACGAGCCGCTGGAAAAGCTTGCCGACAAGCTGACCATGATCGGGCTCGAGGTCGAGAGCATCGAGGACAAGGCAAAGGCGCTGGCGCCGTTTTCGATCGCGCGGGTGATTTCCGCCGAGCAGCATCCGAACGCCGACCGCCTGCGCGTCTGCATGGTCGATACCGGCGACGGCGGCGCGCCGGTGCAGGTGGTCTGCGGCGCGCCGAATGCGCGCGCCGGGCTCATCAGCGTGTTCTCACCGCCGGGCACGTTCATCCCCGGCAAGAATATCACGCTCGGCGTCGGTACCATCCGCGGGGTCGAGAGCCGCGGCATGCTGTGCTCGGCGGCCGAGCTGCAGATTTCCGAGGACCACGACGGTATCATGGAGCTGCCGGCGGACGCGCCGATCGGCAAATCCTACGCCACCTGGGCCGGCCTCGGCGATCCCGTGATCGAAATCAACCTGACGCCGAACCGGCAGGACTGCACCGGCGTGCACGGCATTGCCCGCGATCTTTCCGCCGCCGACATGGGTAAGCTCATCGATCCCGGCATCAAGCCGCTCAAGGGCGAATTCCCCTGCCCGGTCAAGGTGACGGTGGAAGACGCGACGCTCTGTCCCGGATTCGCGCTGCGGCTGGTGCGCGGCGTCAAGAACGGCCCCTCCCCGGAATGGCTGCAGAAACGGCTGACCTCGATCGGACTGCGGCCGATCAATGCGCTGGTCGACATCACCAATTTCATGACCTACGACCGCGCCCGGCCGCTCCACGTGTTCGATGCGAAGAAGGTGACCGGTAATCTCACCGTGCGCCGCGCGAAGAATGGCGAGACCCTGCTGGCGCTCGACGGCCGCACCTACACGCTCGATCCCTCGATCTGCGTGATCGCGGACGAGCATGGCGTCGAATCGCTCGCCGGCATCATGGGCGGCGAGACCTCGGGCTGCGACGAGAACACGACCGACGTGCTGATCGAATCGGCGCTGTGGAACGAGATCAACATTGCGCAGACCGGGCGCAAGCTCGGCATCAATTCGGATGCGCGCTACCGCTTCGAGCGCGGCGTCGATCCGGCTTTCATGGTGCCAGGGCTGGAGCTTGCGACCAAGATGGTGATCGAGTTTTGCGGCGGTTCGCCGTCGGAGACCGTCGTCGTCGGCAACGCCTTCGGCGAAGACCGCATCATCGATTTCCCGCTGACCGAGGTGAAGCGCCTCGCCGGCATCGAGGTGCCGCTGGTCGAGATGCGGCGCATCCTCGGGCATCTGGGCTTCATGGTCGCCGGCAACGGGCCGGTGGTGAAGGTTGCCGTTCCCTCCTGGCGTACCGACGTGCACGGCAAGGCCGACATCGTCGAGGAGATCGTCCGCATCGTCGGCGTCGATAAGGTGCCGATGACGCCGTTCGAGCGCGGCGACGACGCCCGCAAGCCGGTGTTGACCGCGATGCAGAACCGCACCCGCCGCGCCAAGCGCGCGCTGGCGGCGCGCGGCATGGTCGAGGCCGTGACCTGGTCGTTCATTTCCAAACCGCATGCCGAACTGTTCGGCGGTGGTCAGGCCGAGCTGGCGCTCGCCAACCCGATCGCCTCCGATCTCTCCGATATGCGGCCGAGCCTCCTGCCCGGCCTCGTCGCCGCAGCGCAGGCCAACGCCAACCGCGGCTTCGCCGATGTCGCGCTGTTCGAGGTCGGCCAGGTCTTCAAAGGCGACAAGCCGGAGAACCAGTTCATTGCCGCCGCGGGCGTGCGCCACGGGTTTGCGTCTTCGAAGGGCGTGGGCCGGCACTGGTCCAGCACTGCCATGACGGATGCGCTCGACGCCAAGGCCGATGCGTTTGCGGTGCTCGCTGCCGCCGGCGCGCCGATGCAGGCGCTGCAGATCGTGGCGGGTGGTGCGAGCTGGCTGCATCCGGGACGCTCCGGCACCATCCAGATCGGCCCGCAGAATGTGCTGGGATATTTCGGCGAATTGCATCCCCGCGCGCTGGAAGCACTCGGTGCTGATGGCCCGTTGATGGCCTTCGAGGTGATCCTCGATCGCGTTCCCGATGCCAAGAAGAAGCCGACCCGAGCCAAGCCGCTGCTCGAACTCTCCGCATTCCAGCCGGTGTCGCGCGATTTCGCCTTCATCGTCGATCGCAGCGTCAAGGCCGGCGATATCGTCCGCGCGGCGCAAGCTGTCGACAAGAAGCTGATCACGGATGTCTCCGTGTTCGACGTCTATGAGGGCAAGGGCATCGATCCCGACAAGAAGTCGGTCGCGATCGCCGTGACGATGCAGCCGCGCGAGAAGACCCTGACGGACCAGGAAATCGACGCGGTTGCGGCGAAGATCGTGGCCGAGGTGACGAAGAAAACCGGCGGCAGCTTGCGGGGATGAGTCAGCTCATTCCCGCTGACGTCAGCCTTAACGCAGCGATTGCGATTTGCACGGTCGCCTTCATCTCCGGAACGGCGCGGGGTTTTTCCGGCTTTGGCTCCGCGCTGATCTTCATGCCGCTGGCGAGCAGCATGGCCGCCCCCCGTCTGGTCGCCGCGCTGCTGTTGATCATCGATTTCGTTGCCGCCGCGCCGCTCTTGCCAAATGCGTGGCAGAAGGCCGATCGCAAGGCAACCGCGATCATCGTAACCGGCGCGCTGATCGGCGTGCCGATCGGGACCTACTTGCTCAGCCGCCTCGAGCCGGTGACGACCCGCTGGATCATTTCCGGTTTCGTGTTCGCGCTGCTGCTGCTTCTGCTCTCCGGCTGGCGCTACCGCGGCAAGGACCACGCGTCGATTGCGGTCGGCATTGGCGGATTGTCCGGCTTTTGCAGCGGCCTCGCCCAGACCGGCGGGCCGCCGATCGTCGGCTATTGGCTCGGCCGGCCGATTCCATCTGTCATTGCCCGCGCCAATATCGTGCTGTTCTTCGGCGCATCCGATTTCTTCTCCGCCGTCAGCTATGCCGCGACCGGGCTGATCACGCTGGATGCCATCAAGTTCGCGCTCGTGGTCGGTCCGGTCTACGCCTGCGGCGTCTGGTTCGGCGTTTCGCTATTCGGCAAGGCCAGCGAAACCGTGTTCCGCGCGATCTGCTATGCGCTGATCGCCGCAGCGGTGATCTTTGGACTGCCGGCGCTGGATGGCGTGCTGCGCTGACGGCGCGCCGTCAATTGATCGGGGATCCCGCCCCGCGCCGGCGCTGTTTCGTCGGCCGCGGCTCCGGCTCCGGATCCTTCAGCGCGCCGATCCGCCGCAGCGCGGCTTCCGCCGCGCGCTCGCCGCTCTCCCAGGCGCCGTCGATCGTTCCCCACAGCGTTTCATGGGTGGCTTCGCCGGCGAGATAGATGCAGCCAAACGGCTCGCTCAAGACCTTTCGCGAAGCCTGCCCGCCGGGGCCCGCCGCCGACATCGCTCCGAGCGCGAACGGCGCGGCGTTCCAGCGCGTCGCGGTCGACTTCTTCACCGCCGCGGCCGCCTCGCTGCCGAACAGTTTGGTCAGCCATTCCACCGCGAACGCCACCATGGCTTTCTCGCCCTGCGCGGAGAGATCGCGGCCGAATGAACCGCCGACATCGATCGTGCAAAGCGACGAGCCGCCCATATTGGCGAAGATCGAACCGGTCTTCGTTGAATCGCTCTTCTCGATGATGACGTCGTCGCGCGAAAGCCCCAGCGGATTGCCCGGCATCTGCAGCGCGATCCGGTCATAGCTGCCGAGGCTGAGCTTCGAAGCGGCGTCGAGTGTTTTCTTCGGAATATCGGGCGCGAACTTGATGTTACCGGCCGTCAATACGTTAGTCGACACCGTGATGACGGCGGCGCGCGCGGCGATCCGTCCCGCCGGCGTTTCCACGCTAACATCGCGGTTGCTCCAGACGATGCGTCCCGCCGGCGTCGATAGCGACAGCGGCAGTTGCTCGCCGAGCTTTGCGATCAGCGTGCCGAGCCCGGCGCGGCAGCCGATCGCGGTGTTGCGGTCCTGCGCGCGCAACTTGTCGCCGACCGAGAGGTCCTTCAAATCCTTGCCGGCAAAACCCGCTCCGAGCACGAACTCCGCGGTGCCGGTCCAGTCACCGAGATCCTTGGGCAGCACCGAGGCGCAGGAGACGTCAAAGCGTCGCGCGGCTTCGTCGATGGCGCGGTTGGCCCGCACCACGGCCGCCAGGAATTCCTCGGTTTCGCCGGCGCGGGCGTTGCGGCGGCCGATCCGGATCTTCTGGCCCGCGGGCGCGGTCGTGATCTCGAGGCCCGCTGCGCGCGCCAGCTTGATCATGGGATTGGTCTCGGGATTGTGCATCCAGCGCGCGCCACGGTCGAACGGCACGTCGAAGGTCGAGCTATCGGTCTGGCAACGGCCGCCGATCCGGTTTGCCGCTTCGACCACGATCACCTTGCGGTTCGCCGCCATGATACGCCGCGCCGCAGCAATACCGGCGGCGCCTGCTCCGATGACGACAATATCGGCTTCCCGCGGCAAGGGCGCCGCTCCCGCCCGCTGCCCGTAAAAAGCCGGAGTCATCGCCAAGCCTGCGGACGCCGACAGGAAGGTGCGGCGGGTCAATGTCATGTCATGGTTTCCGAGGCCTGAAGAAGCCGAGAACAGCTTGCGAACTGTGCCGTATCTCACGGCGACCGGCAACACTCATGGTAAATCAATCATCGTTGATCCCCTTGCCGCATGAACTAAATTGAAACGGCTTGCGACCATGATAAGGAAACAAAAAAAGCGGAGGAAAAGCCGCTTCGGGGGAGTTTCATGGGCGTGATGCTCGACACCATCGGCCAGTTGATTGCCGGCTACCTGCAAAAGGAAGTGCCGGGCTACGAGCCGTTTACGCCCAGCGATCCCGAGCACCTGCGCGGCGTGATCGCCGCCGGCGACGTCCTGCTGGTCGAGGGCAACAATCGCATTTCCGGCATCATCAAATATCTCACGCAATCCACCTGGTCGCACGCCGCGCTTTATGTCGGCCCGATCGACGGCGCCAGCGAGGCGGATGGCGAACCGCATGTGCTGATCGAGGCCAATATCGGCGAAGGCGTCACCTCGGCGCCGCTGTCCAAATATTACCCCTATCACACCCGCCTCTGCCGCCCGATCGGCCTGTCCTACGAGGACCGCACCACGGTGTGCCGCTACGCCATCAACCGCATCGGCTTCGGCTACGACACCAAGAATATCGTCGATTTGATGCGCTATCTCATTCCATTGCCGGTGCCGCAGCGCTGGCGCCGGCGCATGATCGCGTTCGGCTCGGGCGATCCCACCAAGATGATCTGCTCGGCCCTGATCGCGCAGGCGTTCGACGCCGTGCGCTATCCGATTCTGCCCAAGATCACCCGCGCCGCCTCGCGCAAGGCGAGGCGCGAAATCCTGCATATCCGCGATTCCTCGCTCTACATGCCGCGCGATTTCGACATCTCGCCCTATTTCGAAATCGTCAAACCCACCATCGTGCACGGCTTCGACTACACGGCCCTGCACTGGGCCGACAAGCAGAAGCCGCTCGCGGAGGTAGCGGGCGAATTCGGTGTGTTTCCAGAGGTCAAGTCGCCGCCGCTTGTTCCTGAAGAGATTGACCAAGAAGCGCCGCTTCCAGCTGAGGAAGTGAGCGAGGAGGTGACCATCGAGGCCACGATGATCGAGCGCGTCACCGTGTCGGAACACTATCTCGCGGTCGAGTACGTCGCCGTGCGCCCGCCGGATCGCCGGATGAACCCGCGCACGCCGGAGCGGGTGGCGTAGTTGCCAATGCGCTCCTAAAACTTCCCGGCCAGCGTCAATCTCACCGCTATCGGCTCTGCCGGATGCACATGGCGGTCCGCGACGCCGCCGATCGGCTCGCCCGGCAATCGCGACAGATAGTAATATTCGATCTGGTTGGTCTTCGCGTTGAGGAGATTCAGCACGTCGAGCTGCAGCTTCAGCCCGTTGTCGAACCTATAACCCGCCCGCGCATTGAAGATCAGCGACGCCTGCGAACGAACGCTATCGTCCTCTACAAGCGGACGCGGACCGAAGTAACGTCCACGCAGCGCGCCGAACCAGCCAGTCTCACCACCAAACGTCACGCCGCCCGCCGCCACCCAGGCCGGCGCGCCCGGGATGAAGTTGCCCGCGGCATCGAAATCGGTGAAGTGGGCCTTGGTATAGGCGAGATCGAGATCGAGCCGCAGCCACGGCACCACCTTGTACTGGTTGGTCCATTCAACGCCGACGCGGCGGCTCGGACGGCTCGCCTCGGTGGTGCCGGCATCGCCGACGAACAGCAATTCGGAATCGAAATCGAGCACGAACACGGCTAGAGAGCTGGTGAGACTTTCGATCGCCTTGGAGCGCACGCCGATCTCGGCGCCCTTTGAGCGGACCAATAGGGGCACGCGGTCCTGCGGCGTCACCTTGTCGATGGGATCGATGGTGATCGTCGCGCCTCTGATGTCGTTGGAATGAAGACCGTAGCCGGCGTTGCCATAAAACTCGGTGTTGTACCACGGGCCGAGTACGATGCCGGCCTTGGGGCTCGCAATCGACGCCTGCGCATTTCCAGAGTTTTGCGGCGTGTCGCTGATGACCCTTCCAGCAAAATAATCCTCGCGGATGCCGATCGTGGTGCGCAGCCAGTCGGTCCAACGCGCCGTCGTGTCGGCCCACAGGCCGACATTGCCCTCGCGCACGCTGTCTTCGCGAACGGTCGACAGCGTCTCGCGCTGGAGGGTCTTGAACAGACCGACACGGATATCGTCACCACGCGTCTGCAAACCGATCCGGGTCTGCGTCTCGATACCGCCCACCCGCATGTCGACGGCATGGCTGGCGTTGAGGCCGTAGACCGTGCGCCGGTCCAGCTGGCTGAACTGGTCGCCATTGACGGGATCGTCGAGAAAATAAGTAAAGTTGTTGTAGAGCCGCAGTGACGAGTTGATCACATGGGCGTTGACCTTGCTCTGCCCGTATTCGCTCGACCCCGCCCAGTTGCCCGACAGCGAAAACCGGTTTGAGACGCCGCCGTCGGTTGGATCGAGCGTACCGAACCGGCTGATCAGACCGTGGTCGATCGCACGCTGCGCCACCTGGTCGGTTGAATTCCAGCCGTTGGAATAGGCCATCGCCGACAGCGTGACCCCATCCGTCGCGGTGCCCTGGCTGTAGCGCAGCACGCCGTTGAGCTTGCGCCCATTGTCAGGCACGTCCCACGGACCATTATATCCAACACCCTCGAAGGCGGCGAGCAAAGTGCCCGCGCCGACCGTGGTTGAGCCGGCCGCCAGCGCGCGGCGATAGCCAAAGCTGCCGAACGTCAGCTCGGCGATGTTCTTTGGCAGTCTGTTGACGTAGTCGATCGCCACCGATCCGGCCGAGCCGAAATCGCCGACGTCGGCGAAATACGGCCCCTTCCGCACATTTACCAACTGGATCAACTCCGGAATCGTGAAATTGATGTCGGCATAGCCCTGCCCGTGGCCATGAGTCGGCATGTTAACCGGCATGCCATCGACGCTGATGGCGAGATCCGTGCCGTGGTCGAGATTGAAGCCGCGCAGAAAATACTGGTTGGCTTTGCCCTCGCCGGAATGCTGGGTGACGATCAATCCTGGCACCACCTCCAGCGCCTCGCCGGGGCGCGCGAAGGGCTGGGCGTTCACGTCCGCGCCACTGATGGTCGTGGCGCTCGCGGCAGTCGGCTGCATGTAAGCCGGCCCCGCGGTCGCGGAGCCCGCTGTCACACCGCTGCTCACCTGCGGCGGAACTGGCGCGCTTGGTTGAACCGCGGATCGGTTCCGCGCAGTCCGCTCACGGCGCGGCGGCTTGGGCCTGTTGCGGGGTCGCGTTTCAGGGGGACTTACGGTTACGGCAGGAAGCTGGCTCGAGCCAGCGACGACATCGCTCTGCGCGTCGGCCGGCCCCATCACCAACAACGATGCGGCAGCCGAAAATGCTCCCCAGGTAACCCGGCGCAATGCTCATGCCCCGCATGATAACTGCTACAATCAGCGCGCGATCCATGAATTCAAGGTAACGCAGCACCCTTCACCCTAACAACCACAGTATGATGTTACAATAAAAATATCATACTGCTTCTCACGGAATTCCATGCAACGGATCACCATCACCATCGAAGACGATCTGCTCACCGAGATCGATGCGGCGGCGGAGGCGCGCGGCTATCAGAACCGCTCCGAGATCATCCGCGATCTCGCCCGCGCCGGGCTGCAACAGAGCGCCGCGGACGCCGTGCCCTCGGGGCAATGCGTCGCCGCGCTGGTCTATGTCTACGACCACGCCGCGCGCGACCTCTCGAAACGGTTGGTACAGAGTTTCCATGGCCATCACGATCTGTCGCTCGCCACGCTGCATGTGCATCTCGACGACGACAGCTGCATGGAAGTGACGGCGCTGAAGGGTGCGAGCAGTGAGGTCCGGCATCTCGCCGAACACGTCATCGCCGAACGCGGCGTCCGCTACGGCCGCGTCGTGATCATCCCGACGGGATCGGACAAGAAGACCAAGGCGCGCAAGCCCGGCCATCGCCACGACTAAGGATACCCGCGTCTCGGCCGCGAGGGTCGTATCCCTCATCCTGAGGAGCCGCGCAGCGGCGTCTCGAAGGGTGAAGGCCCATCTGTGGCCTCATGGTTCGAGACGCGGTTCGCGCTCCTCATCATGAGGCACTCTCAGCGATCCGCGCGCCCGATCACGGCCATCAGCTCGGCGATTTTCTCGCGCTGGTCGGCCTTGTTGCCGCTGGTGATCGCATGCTCGACGCAATGCGCGACGTGATCCCGCAGCACTTCCTCCTCGACCCGGCGCAGCGCGGCGCGCACGGCGGAAATCTGCGTGACGATGTCGATGCAGTAGCGATCCTCTTCAACCATCTTTGAGAGGCCGCGAACCTGCCCTTCGATCCGGCTGAGACGTTTCTGACAGGATGCCTTGATGTCTTTTCGCATGGCATCTATATACCCATACAGGGTATAGGTTTCAAGTGTCGGAGCGAATGATGAACAAGAATGACAACGCCGGACAGAACGGCGCCCCGAAGAGTGCCTGCTGCGGCGGCCATGGCGATCATGCTCACATCGGTCATGGCCACCACCACGACGGCGCTGCAACGGTGCGCGACCCCGTCTGCGGCATGACAGTGAACCCCGCGACCAGCAAGCACCGCTTCGACTACAAGGGCGAGACCTTCCATTTCTGCTCGGCCGGCTGCCGCACCAAATTTGCCGCCGACCCCCTCGCCTACCTTGAAAAGGACAAGCGGCCGAAGCCTGCCGTGCCCGAAGGCACGATTTACACCTGCCCGATGCATCCGGAGATTCGCCAGGTCGGCCCCGGAAGCTGCCCGATCTGCGGCATGGCACTGGAGCCGGAGGTCGCGAGCCTTGATGCGCCGCCCAACCCAGAGCTCGCTGACATGACACGCCGGTTCTGGATCGGTCTCGTGCTCTCAGTGCCGGCCGTGATCCTTGAAATGGGCGGCCATCTCGTCGGCGGCCATGGCTGGGTCGATCAAACCCTGTCGAACTGGATCCAGCTCGCGTTTGCGACGCCCGTCGTGCTCTGGGCCGGCTGGCCGTTCTTCATGCGCGGCTGGCAGTCGCTGGTGACGCGCAATCTCAACATGTTCACGCTGATCGCGATGGGCACCGGCGTCGCCTACGTCTACAGCGTCATCGGCACACTTGCGCCTGGCATTTTTCCGGACACCTTCCGCAGCCATGGCGGTGCGGTGGCGGTCTATTTTGAAGCAGCGGCCGTGATCACCGTGCTGGTGCTGCTGGGACAGGTGCTCGAATTGCGCGCGCGCGAGGCGACGTCGGGCGCGATCAAGGCGCTGCTGCAGCTTGCGCCGAAGACGGCGCGCCGGATCGGCGACGACGGCGCCGATCATGAGGTCGAAATCGATACGCTCGCGGTCGGCGACCGCTTGCGTGTGCGGCCGGGTGAGAAGGTGCCGGTCGACGGCATCATCCTGGAGGGCCGGTCCTCGCTCGATGAATCGCTGGTCACGGGCGAATCCATGCCTGTAACCAAGGAGGTCGGCAGCAAGGTCATCGCGGGCACGCTCAATCAATCCGGCGGCTTCGTGATGCGCGCCGAAAAGGTCGGGCGCGACACGCTGCTTTCGCAGATCGTGAAGATGGTGGCGGACGCGCAGCGCTCCCGCGCGCCGATCCAGCGGCTGGCCGATCAGGTGTCCGGCTGGTTCGTTCCGATCGTTATCGTCGTGGCGCTGGTCGCGTTCGGCGCCTGGGCCTTTTTCGGACCCGAACCGCGGATGGCGTTCGGCTTGGTCGCCGCCGTCAGCGTGCTCATCATCGCCTGCCCCTGCGCGCTCGGCCTTGCTACGCCGATGTCGATCATGGTCGGCGTCGGGCGCGGCGCGCAGGCCGGCGTGCTGATCAAGAACGCCGAAGCCCTCGAGCGCATGGAGAAGGTCAATACGCTGGTCGTCGACAAGACGGGAACGCTGACCGAAGGCAAGCCGAAGGTAGTCGCCATCGTGCCTGGCGGCGGATTTGCCGAGACCGATATTCTGCGGCTAGCGGCGACCGTTGAACGCGCCAGTGAGCATCCGCTGGCCGACGCCATCGTGCGCGCGGCGAACGAACGCAAGCTCGATCTCGGCAAGGTCGAAGCATTCGACTCCCCCACCGGTAAAGGCGCTACCGGCAAGGTGGATGGCAAGACCATCGTGCTCGGCAATGCGAACTTCCTGAAAGCGCTTGGCATCGACGCGCAGGCGCTGAACGATCAGGGCGAACGGCTGCGCGGCGAAGGCGCGACCGTGATCAACATGGCCGTCGACGGCAGGCTGGCCGGCCTGTTCGCCATCGCCGACCCGGTAAAGGCGTCGACGCCGGAGGCGCTGAAGGCATTGGCGGCGGAAGGCATCAAGGTCATCATGCTGACCGGCGACAACCGGACCACGGCGAATGCCGTCGCCAAGAGTCTCGGTATTGCCGACGTCGAGGCGGAGGTGCTGCCCGATCAGAAGAGCGCGGTGGTCGCAAAGCTCCAAAAGGCCGGAAGGATCGTCGCGATGGCCGGCGACGGCGTCAACGACGCGCCGGCGCTCGCCGCGGCCGAGGTCGGCATCGCCATGGGCACCGGCACCGATGTCGCGATGGAAAGCGCCGGGGTCACGCTGCTGAAGGGCGACCTCACCGGCATCGTCCGCGCCCGCCGCCTGTCGCAGGCAACGATGAGCAACATAAGGCAGAACCTGTTGTTCGCCTTCATCTACAATGCTGGCGGCATTCCGATTGCGGCCGGCATTCTCTACCCGACGTTCGGCCTATTGCTGTCGCCAATCATTGCCGCCGCTGCGATGGCGCTGTCATCGGTCAGCGTCGTCGGCAATGCATTGCGACTGCGATTGACGCGGCTGTAACCGCGCCTTCGCGTTCCCCGGATGCCGCACAGGGCCTTCTTGCCGGGGCTCGGGAGCTCTTGCCGAAGCCCTTGCACGTATCTACTTCTCGCGAGGGTTTCTTCACAAGGGTAGAACCGCCATGTTGGACGCTGCCGTCAAGGCGCTTTCGCAGATCCTGTCGCCGCCGATGCGCTCTATCCTGTGGCGCTCGATCGGATTGGCGCTGGTGCTGATCACGGTGCTGGCGATCGGCTTGCAGCGGCTCTTGAGCTGGTTTGCCGACTATGGCGAGGGCTGGGCCGAGGCGATGCTCGGGCCGGGCTTTCATACTTCGCTACATGTCCTTTCCTGGATCATCTCGATCGCGGCCGGGCTTGGCGTCGTGCTCGGCGGTATCTTCCTGATGCCCGCAGTCACCTCGCTGATCGCGAGCGTGTTCGTCGACGACGTCGCCGATCACGTCGAGCGCGAGCATTACCCGGCGGAGCGCCCGGGCGAAGCGCTGCCGCTCGGCATCGCAATCCCCGAAGGCATCAAAACGGCGCTGCTCACCATCCTGGTCTATCTGATCGCGCTGCCCTTCGTGCTGTTTGCCGGCGCGGGCTTCATCATCTTCTTCATCGCGACCGCATGGCTGCTCGGGCGCGAATATTTCGAGCTCGCGGCGATGCGCTTCCGCTCGCCGGCGGAGGCCAAGGCGATGCGCCGGCACAATGCAGCCACGGTATTCACCGCTGGGCTCTTCATCGCAGCCTTCGTGTCGATCCCGATCGTCAATCTCGCGACGCCGGTGTTCGGCATGGCGTTCATGGTCCACATGCACAAGCGGTTGTCGGGGTCGCGGCCCGAGCTGATCGAGCCGGGGAGGAAGATGCCAGTGGCGTGATTGCGCTGGCGTTCCCCGGATGCTGCGCACCGCACTTGCGGTGCGCTGCTGATCCGGGGTCCACGGTTGCCGTCCGTGGGTCCCGGCTCTGCGGTGTACCGTGAAGACACGCTGCACTGCGTCCGGGTCACGCCGCGCCTCACACCGTCTTTTCCGGCCAGCGGCAGAGATCGTTGATCAAACAGCCCTCGCAGCGCGGCTTGCGCGCCAGGCACGTATAGCGCCCGTGCAGGATCAGCCAGTGATGGGCGTGCAGCATGAATTCCGAGGGGATCACCTTCTCCAGCCCGAGCTCGACTTCGAGTGGCGTGTTGCCGGGCGCCAATCCCGTGCGGTTGCCGACGCGAAACACGTGGGTGTCCACCGCCATCGTGTGCTCGCCATAGGCCATGTTGAGCACGACGTTTGCGGTCTTGCGCCCGGCGCCTGGCAGCATCTCGATCTCGGCGCGGGTGCGCGGCACCTCGCCGCCGAATTCGTCGATCAGTTTTTGCGATAGTGCGATGACGTTCTTGGCCTTGTTGCGATAGAGGCCGATGGTCTTGATGTACTCGCGCACTTTCTCTTCGCCGAGCGCGAGCATCTTCTGCGGCGTGTCAGCGACCGCAAACAGTGCGCGCGTCGCTTTGTTGACGCCGGCGTCGGTGGCCTGCGCCGACAGCACCACGGCGACCAGGAGTGTGTAGGGGTTGAGATGTTCGAGCTCACCCTTCGGCTCCGGATTAGCCTTGCCAAACCGGCTGAAGGCTTCGAAAACCTCGGCTGCCGTCCACGCTTGCGGCTTTGGCGATTTCTTCGCGATCGGCTTGGCTGCCTTCTTGGCAGTCTTCCTGGCAGCCTTCTTTGCCACTTTCTTCGGCACGGATGGAACGCTGGCTTGCTTGGTGCCGATAGAGCGGATGATTTTGGCCATGATCGAGGTATACTGATACGCGATGACCGCAGGCAACGACTTTGATCCGGCGCGCGACCAGCCGACGCTGTTTTCGGCGCGGGTGACGCCGCATCGTTCGCTGAGCAGCACCGGCTTTCTGGTGCTGATGGGCTTCATCGGCGCGGTCAGCTTCGTCGCCGGCATCGCGTTCTGGATGATGGGCGCCTGGCCGGTGCTCGGCTTTTTCGGCCTCGACGCATTGGTGATCTATTGGGCGTTCCGGGCCAATTTCCGCAGCGCCGCCGCCACCGAGGACATCGTGGTGACACCGTCGGAATTGCGGGTGCGGCGGGTCAGCCATCGCGGCCATCTGACCGAGTGGTCGTTCAATCCGCTCTGGGTGCAGCTCGAGCAGACCGGCGATCCCGATTTTGGCATCGAACACCTTTATCTGGTCTCCCGCGGGCGCCGGCTGGTCATCGGCCATTTTCTCGGGCCGGACGAAAAGGTTAGCTTTGCCAAAGCCTTATTGGCAGCGCTGCAAACCGCCAAACGGGGCATCACCTACAATCCCGTAAGTTGAGCGTTGTCAGAAATCGGGTGGTTTGGACCGCGCATGAGCCCTAAATCAGACCCCATGATGACACTAGCGATACATGACCAGAGCCTGGCCAAGCCTGGCTCCCAGAACGCAGCCCTGCGCGATTACGACTCGGTGCGCCGCGCCATCGCGTTCATCTCTGAGCACTGGCGCGCGCAGCCGACCATCGAGGCGATGGCGGATGCCGCCGCCGTGACGCCGGATGAGCTGCACCATTTGTTCCGCCGCTGGGCCGGGCTGACGCCAAAGGCTTTCATGCAGGCGCTGACGCTCGACCACGCCAAGGGCCTCCTGCGCGATTCCGCCAGCGTGCTCGATGCCGCGCTCGACTCCGGCCTCTCCGGCCCGGGCCGGCTGCACGACCTGTTCGTCACCCATGAAGCGATGTCGCCGGGCGAATGGAAGAACGGCGGCGCCGGCATGACGCTGCGCTACGGCTTCCACCCCTGCCCGTTCGGCACGGCAATCGTGATCGGCAGTGAGCGCGGATTGGCGGGGCTTGCCTTCGCCGACCCCGGTGAGGAGCCGACGGCGTTTGCCGACATGAAGCGGCGCTGGCCGAACGCCACCTATGTCGAGGACCATGACGGCACGGCCGGCCTCGCGCAGCGCATCTTCGATACCAGGCTGTGGCGGCCAGACCAGCCGCTCCGCGTGGTGCTGATCGGCACCGATTTCGAAGTGCGGGTGTGGGAGACGCTGCTGAAAATCCCGATGGGCCGCGCGGTCTGCTATTCCGACATCGCCAACAAGATCCAGAAGCCCAAGGCCTCACGCGCCGTCGGCGCCGCGGTCGGACGCAATCCGGTGTCGTTCGTGGTGCCCTGCCACCGCGCACTCGGAAAGGGTGGCACGCTGACCGGCTATCACTGGGGCATCACCCGCAAACAGGCGATGCTCGGCTGGGAAGCAGGACAGGTGGGGTTGCATTGATTGTGAAGGTCGTGGGGTGGGCAAAGCGTAGCCCACCAAACGATCTGTCAACCTTCATGGTGAGGAGCGCGCCTTCGCGTGTCTCGAACCATGCGGCCCCGCCGGTGCCATAGATCCTTCGAGACGCCTGCCGGGCAGGCTCCTCACGATGAGGCCCAGTACCTCACGCTGCGAGATCGAGCTTCTCCGCCACCGTCGAATCCGCATTGAGCCGGTAGATCACCGGCACACCCGTTGCCAGCTCGCGCTTTAAAATCTGCTCGGGCGTCAGCTTTTCCAGCACCATGATCAACGCGCGCAGCGAATTGCCGTGGGCGGCGACCAGCGTGCGCTGGCCGCGCAGCACGCCGGGCAGAATCTCCTGCACATAATACGGCAGTGCGCGCGCCAGCGTATCCTTCAGGCTCTCGCCGCCCGGCGGTGGCACGTCGTAGGAGCGGCGCCAGACCAGCACCTGGTCCTCGCCCCATTTCTTGCGGGCATCATCCTTGTTGAGCCCGGAAAGATCGCCGTAGTCGCGCTCGTTGAGCGCCAGGTTCTTTGTCGTCGGCAGGCCGGTCTGGCCGATCTCCGCGAGCATCAGCTTGAGCGTATGCTGGGCGCGCGTCAGGTCGGACGTAAAGGCGACATCGAATGTCAGCCCCTGCGCCTTTAATTTGCGGCCTGCCTCCTTTGCTTCGGCGATGCCAAGCTCGGTGAGATCAGGGTCCTTCCATCCCGTGAACAGGTTCTTCAGATTCCATTCGCTCTGCCCGTGACGCACGAGCACAAGAAGACGTTCGCTCATTGTGAGGATGTTCCGTTGGTTCGTTTGCTAGAAGTCGGCAAGCCCGAGCACATCGGCCATGGTGTAGAAGCCGGGCTTTTTGCCATGCGCCCAGAGCGCGGCCTTCAGCGCACCGTGCGCGAAGATCATGCGGTCCTCGGCGTGGTGCGAGAGCGTGATGCGCTCCGAGTTGCCGGCAAAGATCACGCTGTGATCGCCGGTGACCGTGCCGCCGCGCAGGGAGGCAAATCCGATATCGCCCGGCCGCCGCGCCCCGGTGTGCCCGTCGCGGCCGCGCGCGGAGCGGGCGTGCAGGTCGATGCCGCGGCCGGCGGCGGCGGCCTCACCAAGCAGGAAGGCGGTGCCCGAAGGCGCGTCGATCTTGGCCTTGTGATGCATTTCGACGATTTCGATGTCGAAGCTTTCGTCGAGCGATTGCGCCACGCGCTTCACCAGCGCCGCGAGCAAATTGACGCCGAGGCTCATATTGCCCGACTGCACCACCACCGCGCGCGACGTGACGCTCTTGATCACGGCCATGTCCGATATCGACAGGCCGGTGGTTCCGATGACGTGCACGAGGCCGCGCTCGGCGGCGATCGCGACATTGGCGATGGTAGCGGCCGGCACGGTGAAATCGACGATGCCGTCGGCATTGGCCGATAGCGCCCAGAGATCGGCGGAAAGCTTGACGCCGTTTTCCGGCAGGCCGGCGAGCACCCCGGCATCCTTGCCCAGCAGTTCCGAACCCGGCGCTTCCAGTGCCCCGGCCAGGACGGTGCCGGGCGTTTCGGAAATGACGCGCACCAGCGCGCGGCCCATCCGGCCGCCGGCCCCCGCAACGATCAATCGCATATCGGCCATGGCTTCACCTCTTCACGCCCTATTAGCGGGATGAGGCCGTTCCGGCAACCGATCAGGTCACATGCTCATCACGCCCGGGCTTATCCTGGCTTGTCCCGCCATGACCGAGGATACCACGTTCCGGACCGCTCACGGCTGCGGGCCGTCGTAGCCCTCGATGACGATCAGCTCCGCAATCGAGTGCGGCTGCCGCACCTTGATATTGGCCTGGTATTCCGGTGAGTTATAGCAGGCTAGGGCTTTTTCGTAGCTGTCGAACTCGATCACGACGTTGCGCGAGCGGCTCTGACCCTCGACCGCGGTGAACTTGCCGCCGCGCACGATGAAGCGGCCGCCGAACTTCTGGAAGATGGCGGGGTTGGCCGCCATGTAGGGCTTGTAGCCCTCCTCATTGTTCACGTCGACGCGACCGATCCAGTATCCCTTCGCCATCTCACTCTCCCGTTTCTTGTTTCACTTCGACTATCCCAGGGCCTGCTTGATTTCGGCCTGGATGGCATCCGCCGCCGACTTGGGATCGGCGGCTTCGGTGATGGGGCGTCCGACCACCAGATAATCCGCACCGGCGGCGATGGCGCGCGCCGGCGTCATGATGCGCTTCTGGTCGCCGGTCGCCGATCCCGCCGGGCGGATGCCGGGGGTCACCAGGTTCATCTGGTGGCCGACGATCTTGCGCAATGCTGCCGCCTCTTCCGGCGAACTGACGAGGCCGTCGACGCCGAGCACCTGCGCCTGCTGCGCGCGGGCCTCGACGAGATCGGAAACGTTGAGGCGATAGCCTGCGGCATGCAGGTCGCCGTCGTCATAGGAGGTCAGCACGGTGACGGCGAGGATCTTCAAGCCGGAGCCGGCGCGCGCCTCGACCGCGGCCTTCATGGTCTGCGGGTAGGCGTGCACGGTGAGGAAGGTCGCTCCCAGCTTCGCGACGCTCTCGACGCCGCGCGCCACCGTGTTGCCGATGTCGTGCAGCTTGAGATCGATGAAGACCTTCTTGCCGGATTTCGCCAGCTGCTGCGCCAGCGGCAATCCGCCGGCATAGGCGAGCTGATAGCCGATCTTGTAGAAGCTGACGCTGTCGCCGAGCCGCGCGATCATCGCTTCCGCGTCTGCGACAGTGGGCAGGTCGAGCGCGACGATCAGGCGGTCCTTTGCTGCGATATCGGCTGGCTGCATGTCACCTCACATCAAGCGTTGGGAAACGTCGATCAACTGCCGCACCAGCGCCTTCAGTGCGTCGGCATCATTGGCATTTTTCAAATGGTCCATGTCGTCATAGGCATCTTCGGCGAACGCCAGCGCGAGCTGGTTCGGGATCACCTGGGCATGGCAAGCCGACAGGATCAGCCGCAGCGCCGCCAAGGCACGCGCGCCGCCGAGCCGGTTTCCGGAAGCGGCGGCGATCGCAAACACCTTGTCGCGAAACACCTGGCCGCGGGTCTCGTGCGGGTCCTGCACCCGGCTCACCCAGTCGATGGTGTTCTTCACCAGCGCCGGCACCGAGGAATTATATTCCGGCGTCACGATCAGCACGCCATGATGGGCCGACATCATGCGCTTCAGATTGACCGCATGCTTCGGCACGCCGGACTTCGCCTGCAGGTCGCCGTCGTAGATCGGCAGCGGAAAATCGCCGAGCGAGATGCGGGTGACCTCGGCGCCTTCCTTCGCGAGCGCATAGGCAGCCACCGCGGCCAGTTTCGCATTGAGCGAGCCTGATCGCAGCGATCCCGGAATCACGAGGATTTTCAGCGCGGACATCGATTAGAAATCGCGTTCAGGACGGGCCCTGCGCGATAGCGCAAGGCGGCTCAGCCCTTGCGATACACCCAGACCCGCGCGGGCGGAAGGTTCATCCAGATCCGCTCGGAAGCTTCTGTGGACACGCCAGGCAGCGATTTTGGGATCGGCGGCGCGACCGAATAGGTGAACTGTACGAAAGGCGCGCCCGGCTCCAGCGCCAGGAAGGCGTCGCGGATCAGCTTCAGGCGCGTCAGCATCGGTTTTGTCACCAGCGGCAGGCCGGAGACCACAGCCGAGGCCGGCGCATCCAGCGCCTCGCCCAGCGAGGTACGCAGCGCATAGGCGTCGCCCTGCACCACCTTGGCCTGCGGATAGCGGTCGCGCAGCAGCGCGCAAAAGCCTGGGTTGTACTCGACCAGCACCAGCCGCTTCTGGTCGACGCCATGCTCGATCAGCGCATTGGTGATCGCGCCGGTGCCGGGCCCAAGTTCGATGACCGGCCCTTCGGAGTCGACATCGACATATTGCGCCATGGTCCGGGCAAGCAGCTTGCTCGACGGCACCACTGCGCCCATGTGCAGCGGCTTTTCGATCCATGAACGGAGGAAGCGAACCTCATCGTCGAGACGAGGCTTCTTCAACGCACGCACGGACGATTGCAAAGGCATGTCGCTACCAGGCGGGACCCGCTTTGAGGCGGGGATGTCAGAAAACAGTCATAAACACGTATAGGTCGACGGGGACACGGTCAAGCCAAACGGTAATGCGATGGGCGTGCCAGCGTGCCCGCAGTCCCGCGATAACACACTGTGCAAGCTGAATGAATCATGACCGGCGGGCGTGCATGCGCTTCGCCCGAGGGCGCGGTTGTCAGGAGCCGGCGCGGTTGCCGAAGAAATCCTTCACCTTTGTGAAGAAACCAGCCGCTTCCGGCTGGGTGGCGCCGGACGACAATTTTTCGAACTCGGCGAGCAGTTCCTGCTGCTTCTTGGTCAGATTCTGCGGCGTTTCGACCACGACCTGGACATACATGTCGCCGGTCTGGCGCGAGCGGAGCACCGGCATGCCTTTTGATGCAATGCGAAAACGGCGGCCCGATTGCGTTCCGGCCGGCACCTTCACCTTGGTCTTGCCCTTGTCGATCGTCGGCACCTCGAATTCGCCGCCGAGCGCAGCCGCGACCATGGAGATCGGAACCCGGCAATGCAGATCGGCGCCGTCGCGCTGGAAGAACTCGTGGGTGGCGAGCGACAGGAAGATATAGAGGTCGCCGGGCGGGCCGCCGCGTATGCCGGCCTCGCCTTCGCCGGCAAGGCGAATGCGCGTGCCGTCCTCGACGCCGGGGGGAATGTTGACCGACAGCGTGCGGTCGCGCGTCACGCGTCCCGACCCTGCGCAGTTCGGGCAGGCATCCTCGATCATCTGGCCGCGGCCCTGGCAGCCCGGGCAGGTGCGCTCCAGCGTGAAGAAGCCCTGCGCCTGGCGGACGCGGCCGGCGCCACCGCAGGTCGAGCAGGTCTTCGGCTTGGTGCCGGCCTTGGCGCCGGTGCCCGAGCAGGGTTCGCAGGTGACCGAGACCGGAATTTCGATCTGCGCGGTCTTGCCCTGGAACGCTTCCTCGAGCGTGATTTCCATGTTGTAGCGCAAGTCGGCGCCGCGCTCGCGCCCGCCGCCGCGCCGCTGCCCAGCCATGCCGAACAGGTCTTCGAAAATATCCGAGAAGGAGGAGGCGAAACCGGCGCCGAAACCCGGACCGCCGCCGCCCATGCCCTGCTCGAACGCGGCGTGGCCATAGCGGTCATAGGCGGCGCGCTTCTCGCCGTCCTTCAGCACCTCATAGGCTTCGTTGATTTCCTTGAACTTCATTTCGCTGGCGGCATCGCCCGGATTGCGGTCGGGATGCCATTTCATCGCCAGCTTGCGGAACGCCGACTTCAGCTTGGATTCGTCCGCGTTTCGCTCGACTTCCAGGGTTTCGTAATAGCAGCGCTTGGTGGACATCAGTCAAACCCGCCCGAAGTTCGTCTTCATGCCGAAGGCACCCTCAAGTAAAAAAGATGCCGCTATCGGCTTAAAGAAAAATGACCCCCACCCATCGAACGCCTGACCGTGCGCTCTTTTGGATGAGGGTCATGGTCGATAGCCCGCTTACGCTGACTTCTTGCTGTTCTTGTCGTCGTCGACCTCGGTGAACTCCGCGTCGACCACGTCATCCTTGGCGGCATCCTTCTTGGCGTCCGCCTCGGCCTGCTGCTTGTACATGGCCTCGCCGAGCTTCATCGAAGCCTGCGCCAGCGTATTGGTCTTGGCCTTGATGGCCTCGGCATCGTCGCCCTTCAGCGCTTCCTTCAAGTCGCTGACGGCATCCTCGATGGCGCGGCGCTCGCTCTCGGCGACCTTCGAACCGTGCTCGGCCAGCGCCTTCTCGGTGGAATGCACCAGCGCGTCAGCATGGTTCTTGGCGTCGACCGCCTCGCGGCGCTTCTTGTCCTCGGCCGCATTGGCCTCGGCGTCCTTGACCATCTTCTCGATGTCGGTCTCCGACAGGCCGCCGGAGGCCTGGATCCGGATCTGCTGCTCCTTGCCGGTCGCCTTGTCCTTGGCGGAGACGTTGACGATGCCGTTGGCGTCGATGTCGAAGGTGACCTCGATCTGCGGCATGCCGCGGGGGGCCGGCGGAATGCCCATCAGGTCGAACTGACCGAGCACCTTGTTGTCAGCCGCCATTTCGCGCTCGCCCTGGAAGACGCGGATGGTGACGGCGTTCTGGTTGTCCTCGGCGGTCGAGAACACCTGGCTCTTCTTGGTCGGGATCGTGGTGTTGCGGTCGATGATGCGGGTGAACACGCCGCCCAGCGTCTCGATGCCCAGCGACAGCGGGGTCACATCGAGCAGCAGCACGTCCTTGACGTCGCCCTGCAGCACGCCGGCCTGGATCGCGGCGCCGATGGCGACGACCTCGTCCGGGTTGACGCCCTTGTGCGGCTCCTTGCCGAACAGCTGCTTCACGACTTCCTGGACCTTCGGCATGCGCGTCATGCCGCCGACCAGCACCACCTCGCCGACTTCGGCGGCGGTGAGGCCAGCATCCTTCAGCGCCTTGCGGCAGGGCTCGATGGTCTTCTGCACGAGATCGTCGACCAGCGCCTCGAACTTGGCGCGGGTCAGCTTCATCGTGAGATGCTTCGGCCCGGTCTGGTCCGCCGTGATGAACGGCAGGTTGATTTCGGTCTGCGTCGTCGATGACAGCTCGATCTTGGCCTTTTCAGCGGCCTCTTTCAGGCGCTGCAAGGCGAGCTTGTCGTTGCGCAGGTTGATACCCTGCTCCTTCTGGAACTCGTCGGCGAGATAGCTGACGAGGCGCATGTCGAAGTCTTCACCGCCAAGGAAGGTATCGCCGTTGGTGGACTTCACCTCGAACACGCCATCGCCGATCTCCAGGATCGAGACGTCGAAGGTGCCGCCGCCGAGGTCGTAGACCGCGATCGTGCCGGATTTCGATTTGTCGAGACCGTAGGCGAGTGCGGCCGCCGTCGGCTCGTTGATGATGCGCAGCACTTCCAGACCGGCGATCTTGCCGGCGTCCTTGGTGGCCTGGCGCTGGGCGTCGTTGAAATAGGCGGGAACGGTGATGACGGCCTGGTCGACCTTCTGGCCGAGATGGGCTTCCGCGGTCTCCTTCATCTTCTGCAGGATGAAGGCCGAGACCTGCGAGGGCGAATAGGTCTTGCCGTCGGCTTCGACCCAGGCGTCGCCGTTCGATGCCTTGACGATCTTATAGGGAACGAGCTTCTTGTCCTTCTCGACCATCGGGTCGTCGTAGCGGCGGCCGATCAGGCGCTTCACCGCAAAGAACGTCCGCTCGGGATTGGTCACCGCCTGACGCTTGGCCGGCTGGCCGACGAGGCGCTCGCCGTCATCGGTGACGGCAACGATCGAAGGCGTCGTGCGCATGCCTTCCGCGTTCTCGATGACTTTCGCAGTCTTGCCATCCATTACGGCGACACACGAATTCGTGGTGCCGAGATCGATCCCAATGACCTTTCCCATGGTCCTCATATCCTTCTTTTTGCGGCAGGTTGGCTGGGCCCTGGACGGCGCACCTAACCGAACCCCCAACGTTCAAATACTCGCGATATTGCGACGGTGAGCCTCATATAGGAGGGTGGGTTGTGCCTGCAAGGACCGAAAGCAGGCTTAGGGCCTGAAATGGCTGATGTTTGAAAGATTGTGTCAGCCATGGCACGGGCCGGCCCGCGCGTTGATCCGCGTTAAGAAACTGGCAAGACCTCCATTGTCCATGCCGCCGAAGGTGTGGCGGGCTACGCGCCTCATCCAGGCCGCGTGCCGAGCTGCAAGGTTGGGGCGGCAAGGCCCGAGGGGAGCGGTATTTGGCCGCTGCAAACGCCTCAAAAAAGCGCCCGGAGGGTGGGCAAATCGGGACATATCGCGATGTAACGGGGGAACGGACGCCCATCCTGCCCTGTTGCAGGGACGGCAAAACCGCTAAAAGCGGGCCGACTGGAACGACTCTGTCGTTGCCCTGAGGCTCCTTAAGGATTCCACGAACTGCATTCGTCCGACCTAGCACGGCCTCCATACCAAACCGGTAGATCCTCTATGACGCCATTCCGATCCTTCGCTGCGGTTGCCCTGATCGTCGCCGCTTTGTCTTCTGCCGATTCCGCGCTCGCCGCCGACCCGGTCTTCCCGCCGGGCGCCAGGGTGGGCATGACGCCGCTGGTCGGCCTCAACAAGGCCAGGACGTTTACGGGGTTCGAGACCGAGGACCATGGCGTCAAGGTGCTGGTCACCGACCTGCCCGCCGAGGCCTATGGCGAAGTCGCCAATGCCTTCAAGGCCAATCCGGGCGGCACCGGCGGCATCAAGCCGGAGAGCCTCGAAACGCCGGCCGGCCTTGGCTACTACACGATCGAGAACGGCAAGGACGGCGCCAACAATGTGCGCCGCTATTCGATGATCCTGCCCGGCCCCACCTTCTCCGGCTATATCGCAGTGCAGGTGCCGGAGAACGCTTCGAAGATCTATACCGACGATGCGGTTCGGCAGATGTTCGCCACCGCCGCGATCCGCACCGAGGTGCCGGTCGACGAACAGCTCGGGCTGATGCCGTTCAAGATCAGTGAGACCTCCAGCTTCAAGAATGTCCGCACGCTGGCGCCAGGCGCGGCCCTCATTCTATCCGACAGCGACGAGAAGAAGGGCTTTGAGATCGCCCCCTTCATGATCCTCGGCCTGATCGGCTCGACCGCGGCCTCGCCCGACGATCGCGGCCGCTTCGCCCAGCAGATCGCAACCACGATTCCCGGCGTCCGCGACGGGCGGATCACGATGAACGAGCCGGTCCGCATCGACGGCCAGCCCGGCTTCGAGACGCGGATCGACGCCGTCAGCGGCAAGGAGAATACGCCCGTCACCATCGTGCAATGGCTGCGCTTCGGCGCCCAGACATCGCTGCGCATCATCGGCTCTTCGCCGCGCGACGAATGGACCAAGGCGTTTCCGCGCTTCCGCGCGGTGCGGGACGGAATCCAGCCGAAGACCTGATCAGCCTTTGGCGGCTCGCGCCGCAATTTCAGGCTTTCGTTCGTATACACATGGAGTAGCCTTCCCTGCAGTCGGGTTTGCAACAGGGGAGACGCGCTATGCTTTCTCGCAGGCTGGTTCTGACAGGTTTTGGCGCGACGTCGGTCGCTGCCGTCTTACCCGGCGCGCTAATGGCCGCGCCGATCAAGCCAGATGACGCTTCCGCGCTGATCGTCATCGATGTGCAAAACTGCTTCCTTCCGGGCGGCAGTCTTGCGGTCAAGGACGGCGAGCAGGTCGTTCCGGTCATCAACCGCCTCGCCAAGGGGTTTGCCAATGTGGTGCTGACGCAGGACTGGCACACGCCGGGGCATGTCTCGTTCGCGACATCGCATTCCGGCAAGAAGCCGTTCGAAACCGTCGACCTCTCCTACGGCAAGCAGGTGCTGTGGCCGGATCATTGCGTGCAGGGCACCGACAGTGCCTCCCTGTCAAAGGACCTTTCGATCCCGCATGCCGGGCTCGTCATCCGCAAGGGTTTTAATAAGAACGTCGACAGCTATTCGGCCTTCACCGAGGCCGACGGCAAGACCACGACGGGGCTTGCCGCCTACCTGAAGGCGCGCAAGGTGAAGCGGGTATTCCTCGCCGGGCTCGCCACCGACTACTGCGTCGCCTGGAGCGCGCTCGACGCCCGCAAGGCCGGCTTCGAAACTTATGTGATCGAGGACGCCTGCCGTGGCATCGACCTGCAGGGTTCGCTCGCCAAGGCCTGGGCCGACATGACCAAGGCCGGCGTCAAGCGCATCCAGTCGGGCGATATCGCGGCTTGAGGACTTTCCACGGATGCTGCGCAGCGCGTCGCAAATGCACGTGGTGCGCTGCTGATCTGGGATCCATCGTCGCGGCGATGTAGGTCCCGGCTCTGCGGAGCAGCGCCGGAGGCGCTGCACCGCGGTCCGGGACACGAGAGTTCAGCTCTGCTCCGAAGGAGCCGCCGTCGGCGTAGCCTTGGCACCGCCCTTCGCGACGCCGACCAGCGCCGGCCGCAGCACACGCTCGCCGATCATGTAGCCGGCTTGCACGACCTGGACCACCGTGCCTGCGGGTACCGAGGGATCGGGCACCTCGTACATCGCCTGCTGGAAATTCGGGTCGAACTTCTCGCCCGAGGGATCGAACTTCTTGACGCCGTTCTTCTCCAGCGCGTTGAGCAGCGAACGCTCGGTGAGCTCGACGCCTTCGATCAGCGCCTTCAGGCCGGGATCGGCATTGGCCTTGGCCTCGGCCGGTACCGCGTCGAGCGCGCGCTGCAGATTGTCGGCGATCTCGAGCACGTCGCGCGCAAAGCCGGTGATGCCATAGGCGCGCGCATCGGCGACTTCCTTAGCGGTGCGCCGGCGCAGGTTTTCCATCTCCGCCAGCGTGCGCAGCATCTTGTCCCGCGCTTCGGCGACTTCCTTCGTCAGCGCCTCGACCGATCCTTCCTCGGGATCGTCGGGCATGATGTAGGGTTTCGAGACCACGGGCTCGCCGGTCTCGGCCGGTTTTACCTCGTCGTTACTCGGCCGGTTGGGATCGGTCATAAGGCTGCCTTCTCAAAAGACTTGATCTGGTTCGATGGGGATTTGCTGGCCGGGATATCGTGCTTTAGGGGCCGAAAATCAAGCGCCACATAGCGTTTTCGAGCCAAGCATGCCCTCGGATTTGATCCGGGGGTGGGGACCGGTTTGCGTGAAGAAAACGCGTCAAAACAAAAGCCTGGATCGGGCCAATTCGCGGCCAATCAGCCACCCAGCATCCGGCTGACGATCCGCGCGGCGTAATCGACCGTCGGGATCACCCGCGCGTAGTTCAGCCGCGTCGGCCCGATCACGCCGAGGACGCCGACGATGCGCCCCGAAGCGTCACCATAGGGCGCGATGATGGTGGAGGAGCCGGAGAGCGAGAACAGCTTGTTCTCCGATCCGATGAAGATACGCACGCCTTCGGCGCGCTCCGCGCGGCCAAGCAGGTCGATCACGCCGCGCTTGGTCTCGAGATCGTCGAACAGCGACTTGACGCGCTCGAGATCTTCCAGCGCGTGCAGGTCCTCGAGCAGGTTGGCGTGCCCGCGCACGATCAGCTGGCGCTCCTCGTGTTCGCCGCCGGACCAGCTTGCGATGCCCGCCGCGATCACCTTCTGCGTCAGCTGGTCGAGCTCGGCCCGGCTCTGCGCCAGCGCGTTTTCGAGTTCCAGCCGGGCCTCGGACAGCGTGCGGCCGCGAATCCGGGCATTGAGGAAATTGGTCGCTTCCGTCAGCGCCGCGGGGGGGACGCCGGGCGGCAGCGTCAGCACGCGGTTTTCAACCTGGCCGTCTTCGCCGACCAGTACCACCAGCGCGCGCTCCGGCTCCAGGCGGACGAATTCGATATGCTTGAGTCGCGAATTGGATTTCGCCGTGAGCACCACGGCGGCGGCGCGCGTCAGGCCGGAGAGGCGCGTCAACGCCTCGCCGAGCGCCGCCTCGACCGATTGCGCGCGCCCGACCGAGGCAAGCTGGCTCTGGATCGATTCCCGCTCGGGCCCGGTGAGGTCGCCGACCTGCATCAGGGCATCGACGAAGAAGCGCAGGCCGAGTTCGGTGGGCAGCCGCCCTGCCGAGGTGTGCGGCGCGTAGATCAGGCCGAGCGCCTCGAGGTCCGACATCACGTTGCGGACCGACGCCGGCGACAACGGCACGGCGATCAGGCGCGAAATGTTGCGCGAGCCGACGGGCTCGCCGGTGGCCAGATAGCTTTCGACGATTTGACGAAAAATATCGCGCGAGCGCTCGTTGAGCTGGGCAAGCCCGGCATGTGGCGCAATCAGGCCGATCGGATCGTGGTGGGCCACTGTTAACTCCCTGATAGCCTCTAATTTGTCGTCCCGAAGGGCTGATGACAAGCGCGCTCTGCCTGTCCGATAGGCGGCCAAAACCCCTTGCCGCTGCCCGCTCCCCCTCCTACAAGCACCGCAAACGGATTTTCGCCCGATTTTCGAAAGGATTCCCCATGCGGCCAAGCCGCCGTGCGCCCGATCAGCTGCGCCCCGTGTCGCTGGAACGCGGCGTGGTCAAATACGCCGAAGGTTCCTGCATGGTGAAATTCGGCGATACCCATGTGCTGGTGACCGCCACGCTTGAGGAACGTCTGCCGCCCTGGCTGAAGGGCCAGGGCCGCGGCTGGGTGACCGCCGAATACGGCATGCTGCCGCGCGCGACGCTGGAACGCACCCGCCGCGAGGCCGCCGCCGGCAAGCAGGGCGGCCGTACCGTCGAGATTCAGCGGCTGATCGGTCGCTCCTTGCGCGCGGCCGTCGATTTGGAAGCGCTCGGCGAGCGCCAGATCACCGTCGATTGCGACGTGATCCAGGCCGACGGCGGCACCCGCACCGCCTCGATCACCGGCGCCTGGGTGGCGCTGGCCGACTGCATCGCCTGGATGAAATCGCGCAACATGCTGAAGACCAACGTGCTGCGCGATAATGTCGCCGCGATCTCCTGCGGCATCTATCAGGGCACGCCGGTGCTCGACCTCGACTATGCCGAGGATTCCGAGGCTGAAACGGATGCCAATTTCGTCATGACCGGCGACGGCCGCATCATCGAGGTGCAAGGCACCGCCGAGAAGACGCCGTTCTCGCAGGACGAGTTCCTCGCGCTGATGGAACTCGCGCGCAAGGGTGTCGCGCGTTTGGTGGACTTGCAGAAGCTGGCCGTCGCGTAATCTGATCGCCCATGCACCGTCGAATCACCGGCCGACTCGTGATCGCGACCCACAATCCCGGCAAGCTTGCCGAGATGCGGGAACTGCTCGCGCCGCATGGCGTCGAGGCGGTCTCGGCGGGCGAGCTCGGCCTTTCCGAGCCCGAAGAAACCGGCAAGACGTTTCAGGCCAATGCGGCGATCAAGGCGATCGCGGCGGCAAACGCCGCACAGTTGCCGGCTTTTGCCGACGATTCCGGCCTTGTGGTCGACGCACTCGACGGCGCCCCCGGAATCTATTCGGCGCGCTGGGCCGGCGAGGGCAAGGATTTCACTGTAGCGATGACCCGGATCGAGCGCCTGTTGCAGGAGCGCGGCGCGACCGCACCCGACAAGCGCAAGGCGCATTTCGTCTCGGCCCTGTGTGTGGCATGGCCGGATGGCCACCTCGAAGAGGTCGAGGCGCGCGTCGATGGGACGCTGGCCTGGCCGCCGCGCGGCACCGCCGGTTTCGGTTACGATCCGATGTTCCTTCCCGACGGATACACGCGTACCTTCGGCGAGATGACCTCGATCGAAAAGCACGGCCTGCCGCCGCTCGGACTTGGCCTGTCCCACCGGGCCCGCGCCTTCGTCAAGCTGGCGGAGATCTGCCTTGGCTAGCACCGAGCGCCATTACGGCAAGCGAGCGGCCTTCGGCGTCTACGTCCATTGGCCGTTCTGCCTGTCGAAATGCCCATATTGCGATTTCAACAGCCATGTCCGCCACGCCGCCATCGACGAAGAGAGGTTCGCCCGCGCCTTCGCGCGCGAGATCGAGACCACGGCGGCGCGCACCGGCGGGCGAACCGTCACCTCGATCTTTCTCGGCGGCGGCACGCCGTCGCTGATGCAGCCGCACACCGTCGGCGCCGTTCTCGATGCGATCGGAAAACACTGGCGTGTCGCCGACAATGTCGAGGTGACGCTGGAGGCCAACCCGACCAGCGTCGAAGCGACGCGGTTTCGCGGCTATCGCGCCGCCGGCGTCAACCGCGTTTCGCTCGGCGTGCAGGCGCTCGACGATGCATCCCTCAAGTCCCTTGGACGGCTGCACACCGCGCGCGAAGCGCTCGATGCGGTCGCCATCGCCCGCAGCGCATTCGACCGCTACTCGTTCGACCTGATCTACGCCCGCCCCGACCAGACGCCGCAAATGTGGTCGGACGAATTGAAGCTCGCGATATCAGAAGCCGCCGAGCACCTGTCGCTCTATCAGCTCACCATCGAGGAAGGCACGCCGTTCTTCGGCCTGCACGCCGCCGGCAAATTGAAAACACCGGACGAGGCGCTGGCGCGCGTGCTCTATGACGTGACGCAGGAAGTCTGCGGCGCGCACGGCCTTCCGGCCTACGAGATTTCCAACCACGCCCGCTTGGGGGCCGAGTGCCAGCACAATCTGGTCTACTGGCGTGGCGACGAATATGCCGGCATCGGGCCCGGCGCGCATGGCCGGCTCGATGTCGATGGCGGGCGCTACGCGACCGCAACCGAGAAGCGGCCCGAGGCCTGGCTGATGCGGGTGGAGGCCAAGGGCCATGGCGTCGTGTCGGACGAGCGGCTCAACAGCGAAGAACGCGCCGATGAATTCCTGCTGATGGGGTTGCGCCTCGCCGAAGGCATCGATCCCAAGCGCTATGCCGCGCTGTCGGGCCGCGCACTCGATCCAAGCCGGATCGACATTTTGCGCGACGAAGGCGCAATCACCGTCCAAGCCGACGGACGCCTGCGCGTGACCAAGGACGGATTCCCCGTGCTCGACGCCGTCGTGGCCGATCTCGCTGCGTAAACGTCTTGATAAGGCAAGTTGCAGGATTTCGAACGATACGCGGCCCGAGCGTGCTTTTAGGCTGCGGCTTGCTTCCCATCGACCATTGAGCGAATCGTGCGGGCGAGCTCGGCGGGCAAATCCACCAGCCGGTCTGCACCGGCCATTTCAAGTTCGTCCCTCGTGCCATAACCCCACAGCACGCCAAGACCGCGCATTCCGACCGCCTTGGCGCCGGAAATATCATACCGAAGCCACGCGAGAAGCGAATCCGACAAACCCTAAGCCGCATCATTCGGCGTCGAAAGCAGCGACGAGCTCAAGCCCTTCTCGATACCAACCATCAGATCTCTGGCCATCTCCTGCAGTCGCTGACGTTCTTGGTCCGGGAAATTGCGGGGTTGCATGTCAACCAGACAGAGGCATCCTACGACCTCACCGGAAGAGGTCCTAAGAGGTGCTCCTGCATAGAAGCGGATGCCCTTTTCCAGTACGCGTGGATCATCCGCGAAACGGGGGTCCTCGGTGACATCCTCGGAAACCAGCACATCGTTTGCGGCGATGACGTGAGCGTCCATCGAGTTCTCGTGAGCATCGTGTGCTTCCTGCAAACCAGTATAATTCAACGATACAAGCGCGATCGGGACCTCGAACGCCTTAGCGATCTTCCTGGAGGTCTGGTCGAGTTCCTGCTGCTGCAGGGCGGCCAAACCGGCTCTGTTAAGCGGCACGACCTGCGTCGGCTCCGTCTCGCTGACGACTTGAAGAGCCTCGCCGCGGGCTGCGGCACGGTGCGTCCATTCGGCAATCTGGTCGGTACAGGCTTGAAGCGACGCGAAAACTGCATCGGCCGCCGTCTGCCGCTTCAGCTCTTCGGTCTGTCCCGTGCCGGCTGCGAGATTCCAGCAACAGACGGCGAACTTCACGTGAGGGGCGCGGCGGCGCAACCTACGAAAGGCATATCGCGCGTACACTTGCGGCTGGGGGTGAAAATAGGACAGGCAAACTGCATCGATACCCTGAAGATCGAGCTGGCCCAACGCGCCCTGGCTGACTGCGATCGGCGGCAGCACTCTGGCGCTGAGACCACGCTCCTGAAGCACCTGCCCGATCATCTCCGCCGCTGCGTGATCGAGCTCAGTCCGTCCTGCAAGACATAGGATGGATGGCCGGTCGGCAGTGTAATTTTCTCCGTCTGGAGTTTTTTCCCGAACGTGGTCCTCGACCTCGCGCACAACGAAGACAGCCGTGTCTGCGACGAGCCGACGATAGTTTGTATCGGTGGTATTGCGCTGCCTGTCGTTCTCAGCCAGGCGAAGAGCGGGAATGGCTACATTATCGTAGAATTCGCGTGAGGAACATGCGTCGACATAGTCCTCTGCGATCTCCACCGCCTCTTCCACATTGCCCGCCAAGAGCCGTTGGTAAAGCTGCTCCTCCGGCGCAAGCACCGGATCGCTGCCAAGAAGAACGCCCAGAAACTCCAGCTGCGGCACATAGCGTCCGATAACGACGACGCAGACCGTAAGTGGCGTCGAAAGGAATAGCCCGACGGGACCCCACAACATCGTCCAGAAGATCGCGGCGATAATGATCGCGAGTGATGAAAGGCCGGTGCTGGAGCCGTAGAGCCAGGGCTCGATGACGTTGTTGCTGATCAGCTCGGCCACGAGGAACAGGCCAACGACCCAGAACAGCATGGTCCAGCCCGGATCGACGGCGATCGCAAGGGCAATTGGGAACAGAGCGGCCAGGAAAGGACCGAGATAGGGGATGAAACGGAGAACCGCAGCGAGCAGTCCCCACAGAATCGCGTTCGGCACACCCACGAAATAGAGCGCGATGCCGATCGGTATTCCGTAAGTCAGATTGACGATGAGCTGCATCACCAGATACCGACTGACGCGAGTGGCGGCGTCGTTGATGGCCTGCGTGCTCTTTTGAAGATCACCGGCTCCTGCAAGCTTGATGAAGCGGTCGCGCAAGTCCTCCCGCTCCAGCAGAACAAAGATGACAAAGATGACGACCAGCCCGGCCGTCGCCAGCGGCGCCAGCAAGGGACCGATGACGGAGCGAATGAGTTCGAGGGGCCTGGGTTGTGGCGCCTCCAATCGGACAGTGACTGGCTCCTCGACCCTGGAACCAAAGCGGGACTGCATTGGTTCGGACTTCTTATTTCCGCCCGAGATCTCCTTGCCGAGATCCTCCACGGTTGTGGTCACCTTGCTGATGACGCTGCCGCCTGGCGCCGATCCCTGCAGCGAGTGGATCTTCTCGGTGATTGTGGTCTGATACTTCGGGAGATTGTCGGCAAGCTGGACGAGTTGACGCCCGATAATCAAAGCGACGCCTGCAACGACGACGAACGCAAGCGATACAGCCATCAGCACCGCGGCGATGCGGGGCACCCTCCAACGCCGCAGCCAATTCACCATCGGTGTCAGGATAAAGCTTAGCAGGATGGCAAGGGCAAAAGGAACGAAGATCTCGCTGCCAAGATAGAGGCCGCCGATGGCCAGGACGATGCCGCCGGCCGTCAGAATCGGAGACGCTGCAGTTTGAACCGCTGGCAATCGCTGCGGCGAAGCCGGATCCAGATCGGCCATTGGCGTTGGCCTTCCAAGTTGAACACCGGTTAACCCGGAATGGGCCAATCTGATCCAAGCAAGAGTTCTGAGATGCCTTCCGTGTCCCCCGGAGCACACCTGCACCGCGCGTTACGACCGCAGCTCTGGCCCGGTCGCTTGTCTTGCGCCGCACTTCGCACGTCGGAGGATGCTCCGAAGCGCACGAAGGGTAAGTTGCTCCGGCAGGCTGGAGTGGTGTTCAGCGGCATGAGCGCGGTCGCGTTCTGTGGTGATCGCGGACCTCTGCCTGAAAGCTACGCACCAAAACTCTTCGGCGAGCCGGCGGCCGGCGTCGGGCCGCCGCTGGCAATCCGCATCACTGCGAGACCCCGCTCGTTGGTGCCGTCGGAGCGGAAGCGGAACAGGCCGTCAATGCCGGCAAAGCCCGACGGGTTGGTCAACGTTTCCAGCCCAAAGCGATGGCTGCCCTGCTGCTTCGACAACGCCGCGACCAGCGCGACCGCATCATAGGCAAGCGTCGCGGTGCGCACCGGGTCGGCGCCGAACTTGGCGCGATAGCGGCCGGAGAAGGTGCGGAAACCCGACGGATCCGGCGCGGCATAGAGCCCGCCCTGCAGCACCGGGCTGGCATAGACGCGCGGATTGTCCCACAGCCCGGTGCCGAGCATCTGGATGTTGCGCAGGTTGGCGCCTGCCGCGGTCAACGCATCGGCCGTCGCGACGACCGATTCGCCGTCATCAGCGATGAGCAGCGCATCCGCCGAGCCGAGCGACTGCGCCACCGTGCGCGCCGCGCCGGAACGGTCGGCAGCATATTTCTCGAACGCGACGATGCGCCCCTTGCGGCCGACCGCTTGCTTGAAGGCGGCTTCCACCACATTGCCATAGGCATTGTCGGGCAGCAGCGCCGCGAACGAACGCTTTCCGATGCTCGCAGAGTAGTCGACGATCCGATAGACGTCGGATTCGGGCAGGAAGCTCAGAAGGTAGACGCCGCGTCCGGCGACGCTCGAATCGGTCGAGAAGGCGATCACCGGAACGCCGCGGGTCCGCGCCAGTTGCGCGGTCGCCGGCACCGATCCGGCGAACAGCGGCCCCAGAATGATTTCGACGCCCTCGCCAAGCGCCTCCTGCGTAACCTGCTGCGCACCTTGCGGATTGCCGCCGTCATCCTTGATCAGGAGTTGAATGTTCGGGTTCTGGAATTCGGCCAGCGCCATCTCGGCCGCGTTCTTCATCGACTGCGCGGCAACGCCGGCGTTGCCGGCGGCCGAAAGCGGCAGGATCAGACCGACCTTGACGTTGCCGGTGCCGACCGCGAGCGGCTGCTGCTGCGGGCCGGGAGGTCCCTCGGGCGGCGACGGGCCGAACGGGCTGGAAACCTGGCCACCACTGCCGGCACAGGCCCCGAGCAGGGGGATTCCGAGGATGAGACCGACCGCGGTCCGCCGGGTCGGTCCTGTGGACCGCAAAGCGGGGAACCCATGGTCGCGATTGAGCGGGCCTTCCATTCTGTCTCTTCTCTTGACCGACCGCCGTCGGCCAGGATTCCGGCTTTCTGGGCCGAGGCACCTGAACCGCTACTGATGAACCCACGTGGGATTCTGCAATATTGTCGAGGATTAGTTAACCAAAACAAAAGGCTTACAGACTGCCGAGACTTGTGGTTTGGCTGGGAACTCTCACCCGCCCACCGTCCCGGCGGATATGGCGCTTGACGGAAGACCTCTCTAGATTGGGTCTCATGCGCGCCAGACCCAGTTCAAACTACGGCTCCGATACCGAACCGGGTTCGGCCAAAAGGACATTTTTGATCGGCGGCCAGCCCCTGGATGCCCCCAAACCGGCGCCCGGCCTCTATTTGGTGGCAACCCCGATCGGCAATCTCGGCGACATCACGTTGCGCGCGCTGGAAACGCTGGCCGGCGTCGACATCATCGCCTGTGAGGACACCCGCGTCACCCGCCGCCTGACGGAACGCTATGCGATTTCGGCGGAACTCAAGCCCTATCACGAGCACAACGCCGTCATGGCGCGGCCGAAGATCCTGGAACGGCTGGCGCAGGGCGCCTCGATCGCGCTGGTGTCGGACGCCGGCACGCCGTTGATTTCCGATCCCGGCTTCAAGCTGGTGCGCGAAGTCTCCGCCGCCGGTTACGCCGTGGTTGCGGTCCCCGGTGCATCCTCGGTGCTGACGGCGCTGTCGGTCGCGGCGTTGCCGACCGATCGCTTCTTCTTCGAGGGCTTTCTGCCGGCCAAGGAAGTCTCGCGGCGGACACGCCTGGCCGAGCTTGCCCGCATCGACGCCACGCTCGTGATGTTCGAAGCCGGCAGCCGCGTGCAGGAGACGCTGAGAGATCTCGCCGCGACCATGGCCGGGCGCGATGCTGCGATCTGCCGCGAGCTGACCAAGCTGCATGAGGATATCAGGCGCGCGCCGATTTCCGAGATGGCAAAGGCCGCCGATACGCTGGAGACGCGCGGCGAGTTCGTGCTGGTCGTCGGCCCGCCGCCCAAAGACGCTGAAATCATGACGCAGCACGACCTCGACGATCTCCTGCGTTCGTCGCTGGTCCGCGACAGCGTCAAGGACAGCGTCGCGCATGCCGTCGAGCTGTCGGGCCGGCCGCGCCGCGAGGTCTATGCCCGCGCGCTGGAGCTTGCCAAGGAAATCAGGGGCGGCGATGGCGAAGCGTGACGACACCTCGCCGCCGCAGCCCCTGACAAAACTCGCCGCGCCCGAGCGGGTCGCTGCCTTCCGCACCGGACTCTCCGCCGAAAGCCGCGCCGCTGCCTATCTGATGGCCAAGGGATACCGCATCCTGGCCAAGCGCTTCCGCACCCCCTATGGCGAGATCGACCTGGTCGCGAAAAAGCGCGACCTCGTCGCCTTCATCGAGGTCAAGGCGCGGGCCAGTCTCGATGACGCCGCCTACGCCGTCACGCCGCGCCAGCAGGCGCGCATTGTCAATGCGGCACAGGCCTGGCTGATGACGCATCCCGATCATGCCGAATTTGAGCTGCGATTCGACGCCATCCTGATTGCGCCGCGGCGCCTGCCACGCCATCTGTTAGCGGCATTCGACGCCAGCGCTTAACACAACTCCCACCCAAGACCCGGACCTATCCCATGAAACTGAATGTCGCCGTCCAGATGGACCCCATCGCACGTATCAACATCCGCGGCGATTCGACCTTTGCGCTCCTCCTCGAGGCGCAGAAGCGCGGCCACAGCCTTTCCTATTACACCCCCGACAAGCTGTCGCTGCGCGGCGAGGAGCTGGTGGCGCCGGTGCAGCAGCTCACCGTGCGCGACGAGGTCGACGACCATTTCACCCTCGGTGAGGCCAAGCGCCACCCGCTTGAGGCTTTCGACGTCGTGCTGCTCCGGCAGGACCCGCCGTTCGACCTCGCCTACATCACCTCGACGCATTTCCTCGAGCGCATTCACCCGAAGACACTGGTGGTGAACAACCCGGCCTCGGTGCGCAATGCGCCGGAAAAACTGTTCGTAATGAATTTTCCGCAGCTGATGCCGCCGACGCTGATTTCGCGCGACCTCGACGAGATCAATTCGTTCCGCGACCAGCACGGCGCTGTCGTGATGAAGCCGCTGCACGGCCACGGCGGCGCGGCCGTATTCCGCGTCATGCCGCAGGACATGAATTTCGGCTCGCTGTTTGACATGTTCTCCGTCACCTTCCGCGAGCCCTGGGTGATCCAGCGCTTCCTGCCCGAGGTAAAGCACGGCGACAAGCGCATCATCCTGGTCGACGGCGAGTTCGCCGGCGCCGTCAACCGCGTGCCAGCGCCCGACGACCTGCGTTCCAACATGGTGCGCGGCGGCGCGGCGCAGGCGACCGACCTCTCAGCCCGCGAGCGCGAGATCTGCGACACGCTCGGCCCGGCGTTGCGCGAGCACGGACTATTGTTCGTCGGCATCGACGTGATCGACGGCAACCTCACCGAGATCAACGTGACCTCGCCGACCGGCATTCGCGCCATTCAGCGCCTCAACGGCCCGGATGTGGCGGCCAAGATCTGGGACACCATCGAGAAGAAGCGCGGCGGGAAATAATTTCCTCTCGCGACTTCGGATCCGCTCATGATGGAACCGGCAAGGCGAGCTGAGGCGCCGTAGCGTGGAGCCCGCGGAAGCGGCTTGCCATGCACTCCCTCCTTCCACCATCATGCGGCCATTGTTTGGGCAAGACTGCAGGGAGTGCTGCCGGATGGTCGACCGGCCACCTTCGGATGACATTGGACGGAAAAGGGATCGCCAATGACCTCCACGCCACCTCCGAAACCGACTGAAGCGCAGGATGCCCCGGCTGCAGGCGACGACGAACGCCTCGCGCAGGCCCACGAACAGATCAAGCGCGCCGACGAACAGCTCACCCGTCTGACGGAGCAGCTTGCGCGTATGGAGCGCGATGCCGCGCGCCCGTCTTCGGGCCGTCCCGCTTCGCAACCGGATTCGGCTAAACCTGGAACGCAATTGCCCGCGATCTTACCTGTCCAGCCATCGCCGTCGGGAAAGCCCTCGCTGCAGATCATCTTTGGCCTGGCGCTGGCGGCGTGCGTCGTTGTCGCTGCCCTGGTTTGGCAGCTAGCCTCTGACGATGGGACTCAGCCCCAGCTCGCTTCATCGTCATCCTCATCGCCGCCGGAAGACCGGCCATCACCTCAACAGGCTGCGCCATCGTTCGTTCAGGTGGCCGCGGCGGAGCCTGCACCGCCACAAGCCTCGGCATCACAAGACGCGGCACAACAAGCCTCACCACCGCAAGCACCATCCCCGCCGCAAGCGCCCGTCCTGGCGCAGGCAGCGCCGCCGCAAGAGGCCTCGCCGCCAGCGGCCGCAGCGCCTGCCGATCAGGCCCAGCTCCTGCAGACCATCTCGCGCAACCTTGCGGATCTCGAGCGCAACATCGAACAGCTCAAGGCGAACCAGCAGCAAATGGCCAACGACAACGCAAAGGCCATTACGGAGCTCAAGACGAGCCAGGAGGAGATGAAGCGCGCGCTGGCCAAGGCTTCCGAGCCGAACCCGCCGAGAGCGTCCGCGCCTGCGACGCAGCCGGCTGCTGCAAGCGTACGCAGGCCGGAGCGGTCACGACCACAACCACGATCGCGGTCGCGATACCCCAGGGAGTGGATGTACGACGACTACGATTGGTAACTGTCGATGATCATCCGGTCCGGCAGTGATGCCTCAATGCGATAAGCTCCGCGGGACTATGCGAAGTACTCGTCGTCGTCACACGGCCGGCGAATCTGGCATACCATCGAGACCAAGCGCGCCGTGAAACGCCGCACGGCGTCATTGCATTTTCACATCCCTGCCGCGCCCTCTCCTCCCACTTGCCAATTTCGGCAGGCGGGCGCAGCCTGTAGCCGCGGATGAATCTGTCCGGGCATAAACTGCAATACATAAAATTAGTGGAGGAAGAGGCATGACGACGAATCTTTCGCGACGGTCTTTGCTTGCGCTCGGCGCCGGATTGGGCGCCTCAACGATGCTCGGCGGCAGCGCGCTGGCGAAAGCGCCAAAACTAGGCACGCAGACGCCCTACTGGCACCGCTTCATTCTCGGCGACGCCGAAGTGACTATCGTCTCCGACGGCACGCTGCCGCTCGGCCCGCCCAAAGGCACCTTCATTGGCGTACCCGATGAAGAAGTGCGGAAGATGCTCTCCGACAACTTCCTCGATCCCGACAACGTCGTGCTCGAGCAGAACTCGCCGATCGTGAACAACGGCGACAAGCTGATCCTGTTCGACACCGGCATGGGCACATCGAAATTGTTCGGGCCGACCACGGGCCGCCAGCAGAAGAGCATGGCGGAAGCCGGGATCAAGCCGGGCGATATCGACGCCGTGGTGCTGTCGCACGCCCATATCGATCATATCGGCGGCATCGTCGGCGCCGACGACAAGCCGTTATTCCCGAACGCGCAATATTACATCACCCAGAGCGACTTCGATTTCTGGACTGATGAAGGCAAGCTCGGCAGTCCCTTGAAGGATTTCGTGATACACGCCCGCAAGAATTTGATGCCGGTGCGCGATCGCATCGTGTTCATCAAGGACGGCCAGGAATTCCTGCCCGGCGTGCAGGCGATCGCGGCGCCCGGCCACACCGTCGGACACACCATCTTCATGGTGACGTCATCCGGCAAGTCCTTCGCCTTCCTCGGAGATCTCACGCACCACGCCATTCTGTTGCTTGAAAAACCGCGGATGGAATTTTCCTACGACACCGACCCGAAACAGGCAGCAGCGAGCCGGGTAAAACTGCTCGACACGATCGCAGCCAACAAGACCCCGGTCATGTCCTATCACTTCGCCTGGCCGGGCTACGGCCACGTCGCCAAGGCCGGCGATGGATTCCATTATTATCCCGAGCCGATGAAGATGGAGCTGTGAGGTAAAGCGTCCGGGGCCGGCGCCCAGGCCGGCTCCGGATCATCACGATGCCGTCATGCGCGCGGCTTGCAGGCTGCGTCGAGCGTTGAAAGGGCGTACCGTAGAAGCGATCGCCGATGACCGGAATTGGTTTTCCTTTAGGCGAGGGAAACACCGTGAGACTCGCCGCGAAGGCAACACGAGCGTCAGGGCGCAGGACCGGCAGGCGCCCAAACCGAAACAGCGAGCCGTCTCGACCGCTTGGCAGCCAGTATGGAGGCCCAGCAAATGACCAAAGACTTCATAGCCATTGGCGCTGGCATGCTCATCGTGGGGCTCGGAATCTGGAGCTTGCAGCGGGATACGCAGAACACGAGGTCGGCGGAGATGCAGGAAGTACGCAGTCTCGCCGACGATCCGGGGCTGAAACAAATTTCGGAAAACAGTCCGTACATGCGATCGGAGCGCTGAACACGGTCAGCGCTGACAGGACTGCATCAACGATCCGTGGTTGTGCCGGCAGGCCGGTGCCGAGCCGCCGGACGGTTCCTTGCGCCTATGTTCTCCTATTGTTCTTGACTTGGCCCCCGGTTCCCCGCTACCTTCGATTGCGTCACGAGGGGCAGCATGGTCGCGCGCGTATCTACGGTAGCCTTTGAAGGGATCGAGGCCCGCGCGGTCGACGTGCAGGTGCAGGTCGCGCCAGGACTGCCGGCATTTGCGATCGTGGGTCTACCGGACAAGGCGGTGTCAGAGGCACGCGAGCGGGTGCGCTCGGCGCTGATCGCCTCGGGGCTGGCGCTACCGGCGCGGCGGATCACGGTCAACCTGGCGCCGGCCGACCTGCCGAAGGAAGGCAGCCATTATGATCTCCCGATTGCGCTCGGGCTGATGGCGGCGATCGGCGCGATTCCGCCGGATGCGCTGAACGGTTTTACCGTTCTCGGCGAGCTCGGGCTCGACGGCTCGATCGCGCCTGTCGCTGGCGTGTTGCCGGCCGCGATCGGCGCCAACGCGCGCGAGGAAGGATTGATCTGCCCGGCCGCCTGCGGGACGGAAGCGGCGTGGGCGAGCCCGGACATCCAGATCATCGCGGCGAAATCGCTGATCCAGATCGCCAACCATTTCAAGGGCACGCAGGTGCTGTCGCGCCCGCAGCCGAAAGTGCACGAGCATGAGGCGACGCATCTCGACCTCAGAGACATCAAGGGCCAAGAAAGTGCAAAACGCGCGCTGGAGATCGCCGCGGCCGGCGGGCATCATCTGTTGATGATCGGCTCGCCCGGCGCCGGCAAGTCGATGCTGGCGGCGCGGCTGCCTTCGATCCTGCCGCCGCTGTCGCCCTCCGAGCTGCTCGAAGTCTCGATGATCGCCTCCGTCGCCGGCGAAATCCGCGACGGCGCATTGACGGCGCGGCGGCCGTTCCGCAGCCCCCATCATTCCGCCAGCATGGCCGCGCTGACCGGCGGCGGCCTGCGCGCAAGGCCCGGCGAAATTTCGCTGGCGCATCAAGGCGTGTTGTTTCTCGACGAGCTGCCGGAGTTCGACCCGCGGGTGCTGGATTCGCTGCGCCAGCCGCTGGAGAACGGTGAGGTATCGGTGTCTCGCGCCAATCACCGCGTCACCTACCCGGCGCGCTTCATGCTGGTCGCCGCAATGAACCCGTGCCGCTGCGGCCAGGCCTATGATCCCGGCTATTCCTGCAGGCGCGCGCCGGTCGAGCGCTGCACCGCGGATTACCAGATGCGCATCTCCGGCCCGCTGATGGATCGCATCGACCTGCGCATCGAAGTCCCGGCGGTTACCGCCGCAGATTTGATCCTGCCGCCGCCTTCCGAAGGATCAGCGGAAGTCGCAGCCCGCGTCGCCGCCGCCCGCAACATCCAGCTTGCGCGCTATGCGGCGGCCGGCATGCCGCACATCCGCACCAATGCCGAGGCGCCCGCCTCGCTGCTGGAGACCATCGCGCAACCAGATGCGCAGGGGCAAAAGCTTCTGCGCGACGCGACTGAGACCATGAAGCTGACCGCACGCGGCTACCACCGCGTATTGCGCGTCGCGCGCACGCTCGCCGATCTCGACGGCGCAGAAAAGATCGGCCGGCTGCATCTGGCCGAAGCGCTTTCCTATCGCGCACTCGCCGAGGATTTGCGGCGAGCGGCATAACGCGCCGCAACATTCGAATTCACGGCCGGTTGCTTGTGCGGCACGCCGCAGAATCATCATTAAACAAGCGAAGCCTTTGCCTTTCTTTCGTTGATTCAGATCAACCCTCTGTTCCCGCCCAGCAGCTAAGGTGAATTCGCGACGCGCACACATTTCCTGCAACGGCGCAGGCGTGGCACGCGTCTCTCATCATGTGACAACAATGCGAACGGCAATGCGGCCACCGGAGGAACCGGCGTTGGCTGGATTGATTGGTTTGCTTCTGAGGCGATAGTTCGGGATATGCTCGACACGTCAGTTAGGCAGAATGCGCCGCCGGAAAGGTCCGGCACGGTCGGCCGGCGCGCCGAATTCTTCGTATTCGCCGTCATCGCCGCTTTCATCTGGCCGGTCGTCGCCGTCGGCGTGGTCGGCGGCTACGGCTTTATCGTCTGGATGACGCAACTGATCCTGGGACCGCCCGGTCCCCCCGGCCATTGAGGCCGCCATGGAAAGCCCGGGCCCATCGCGCCGCGCCCTGTTTCGCGGTCAATTCCTCACCAAACCGGTCGCGCTGATCGGCGACGGCTGCCTCGCCGAAGCCGGCATCTTCTGCCGTTCCTGCGGCGATGCCTGTCCGACTTCTGCCATTCGCTTCCTTCCTCGTATTGGACTGCCGCCGCAGGCCGTCGTCAATGAGGCCGCCTGCACCCACTGCGGCCAATGCGTCGGCGCCTGTCCCAGCGAGGCGATCACGCTCGGCGCCGCGCGTCATGGAGGCGCGTCATGACGGCGGAAGCGACCATCCACATCTCGAGCGCGGTGGTGTCGGTGCTGCCGGAATGGCGGGACGAGGTGCTGCGCGCGCTTGCCGCGCTGCCCGACCTCGAGATCCATCAGCGTGACGCCAGGAAGATCGTCATCGTGATGGAGGCGCCCGAGAGCGGAATCATCGGCACGCGTCTCGCCGAAATCGCATGCTGGCAGGGCGTCCTGTCGGCCAACATGGTGTTCGAGCAGGTCGAAAGATCCGCCGATATCGGAGACTAGAACATGTCACTCTCGCGACGCGAATTGTTGAAGGCGCAGGCCGCCGCCGTGGCCGCTGCAGCCGCCGGCATCGCCGCCCCTGCGGCCGCGCAACCGGTGCCGGGCGGCATCGGATCGCTGGAAATCAAATGGTCGAAAGCGCCGTGCCGATTCTGCGGCACCGGCTGCGGCGTGATGGTCGGCGTCAAGGACAACAAGGTGGTCGCCACCCATGGCGACACGCTTGCTGAGGTCAACCGCGGGCTGAATTGCATCAAGGGATATTTCCTTTCCAAGATCATGTACGGCGCCGACCGCCTGACCACGCCGCTACTCCGCAAGAAAGGCGGCATGTTCGACAAGAACGGCGAGCTGACCCCGGTATCCTGGGACGAAGCCTTCGACGTTATGGCGGAGCGGGCCAAGAAGGTGCTGAAGGAGAAGGGCCCGACCGCGATCGGCATGTTCGGCTCGGGGCAGTGGACCGTCTTCGAGGGCTATGCCGCCACCAAGCTGATGCGGGCCGGATTCCGTTCCAACAATCTCGATCCGAACGCGCGCCATTGCATGGCCTCGGCCGCGGTCGCCTTCATGCGCACCTTCGGCATGGACGAGCCGATGGGCTGCTATGACGATTTCGAGGCTGCGGACGCCTTCGTGCTGTGGGGCTCCAACATGGCCGAGATGCATCCGATCCTGTGGACGCGTCTCACCGACCGTCGGCTGAGCCACTCGCATGTCAAGGTCGCGGTGCTCTCGACCTTCACCAACCGCAGCTCCGACCTCGCCGACATCCCGATCGTGTTCAAGCCGGGCACCGATCTGGCGATCCTGAACTACATCGCCAACCACATCATCGCGACCGGACGGGTGAACCAGGACTTCGTGAAGAACCACACCACCTTCGTGAAAGGCACGGTCGATATCGGCTACGGCCTACGCGCCGATCATCCGCTTGAAATGAAGGCCAAGGGCGCGGCGACTGCGGCGGCGACCCAGCCGATCGATTTCGAGGCCTATGCCGCTTTCGTGAAGGACTACACGCTCGAGAAAGTATCGGAGCTGACCGGCGTCGAGCGCGGCTTCCTGCAGGAGCTCGCCGAGCTCTATGCCGATCCCAAGCGCAAGGTGATGTCGCTGTGGACCATGGGCTTCAACCAGCACGTCCGCGGCGTCTGGGCCAACCAGCTCCTCTATAATCTGCATCTGCTGACCGGAAAGATTTCCGAGCCCGGCAACTCGCCCTTCTCGCTGACCGGCCAGCCCTCGGCCTGCGGCACGGCGCGCGAAGTCGGCACCTTCGCGCACCGGCTACCCGCCGACATGGTCGTGATGAATCCGGAGCACCGCAAGCACACGGAAGAAATCTGGCGCATTCCGCACGGCATCATTCCGGACAAGCCCGGCTATCACGCCGTCGAGCAGGACCGCATGCTCCGCGACGGCAAGCTCAATTTCTACTGGGTGCAGGTCAACAACAACGTGCAGGCCGCACCGAACAGCTCGCGCGAGACCTATCCGGGCTATCGCAATCCCGACAATTTCATCGTCGTCTCCGACGCCTATCCGACCGTCACGGCGCTGTCGGCCGATCTCATATTGCCGGCAGCAATGTGGGTGGAGAAGGAGGGCGCGTACGGCAATGCCGAGCGCCGTACCCATGTCTGGCGGCAGCTCGTCAATGCGCCTGGCGAAGCGCGCTCCGACCTCTGGCAGCTCATGGAATTCTCCAAGCGCTTCACCACCGACGAGGTGTGGCCGGCGCAGATCCTCAACGACAATCCCAACTACCGCGGCAAGACGTTGTTCGACGTGCTGTTCCGCAACGGCAAGGTGGACAAGTTTCCGGTCAGCGAGTTTCCCGCCGAATACGAGAACCGCGAGTCGAAGGCCTTCGGATTCTACGTGCACAAGGGCCTGTTCGAGGAATACGCCGAATTCGGCCGCGGCCACGGCCACGACCTCGCGGCCTACGACCAGCTCCACGAGGTGCGCGGGCTGCGCTGGCCCGTGGTCAACGGCAAGGAGACGAAATGGCGCTACCGCGAAGGCCTTGATCCCTACGTGAAGCAGGGCAAGGGCGTCGAGTTCTACGGCAACAAGGACGGCAAGGCGAGGATCATCGCGGTGCCCTATGAGCCACCCGCCGAATCGCCCGACAAGGAATACGACATCTGGCTCGTCACTGGCCGCGTGCTCGAACATTGGCACTCGGGATCGATGACCATGCGGGTGCCGGAGCTCTACAAGTCGTTCCCAGGCGCACGCGTCTACATGCATGCTGAAGACGCCCGTGCCAGGGGCATCAACGAAGGCGCCGAGGTGCGGGTGGTTTCCCGGCGCGGTGAAATCCGGAGCCGCGTCGAGACCAAGGGTCGCAACCGGATGCCGCGCGGCGTCGTGTTCGTGCCCTGGTTCGACGCCAGTCAACTCATCAACAAGGTGACGCTGGACGCCACCGATCCCATTTCCAAACAGTCGGATTTCAAGAAATGCGCGGTCAAGATCATCCCGGCCTGAAAAGATCTCGAACCCCGCTGGCAGGCGCCCTGCTCGGCGGCATGCTGGTGTTCGCCTGCGGCGCGATCTACGCCCAGAACGCGCCGCAAATCGTGCCGCGCGTCACCGGTGCGCCTTCGCCGATGGGCGATATACCGGCGCCGGCCCTGGCGCGGCCGGTCATCGACGACAAGCGGATCATGCGCAACTATCCGGAGCAGCCGCCCGTCATTCCGCACTCGATCGACAATTATCAGCTCACGCTCAAGACCAACCGCTGCCTCGACTGCCACCGGCGGCAGTTCACCGAGGGCTCGGGCGCGCCGATGATCAGCGTCACCCACTTCATGGACCGCGACGGCCAGGTTCTCGCCGACGTGACGCCGCGGCGATATTTCTGCACCGCATGCCACGTCCAGCAGACGGACGCGCAGCCCCTCGTGCCAAGCACGTTCAAGGACATGCTTCTCGTCGGTTCCGAGAAGAAGTGAGAACCGGCAATGAAGCGGATCAAGGAACTGTTGATCTGGTTCTGGCGCATTGCCAGCCGCCCGAGCATGCATATCAGCCTCGGCGTGCTCGCACTCGGCGGATTCATCTGCGGCGTGCTGTTCTGGGGCGCGTTCAACACCGCGCTTGAAGTCACCAACACCGAGAAGTTCTGCACCTCCTGCCACGAGATGCGCACCAACGTCTTCGAGGAGCTGCAGCGCACCCCCCACTTCTCCAACCGCTCGGGGGTTCGCGCCAGCTGCCCGGACTGTCACGTTCCGCACAACTGGACCGACAAGATCGCCCGCAAGATGCAGGCGTCCAAGGAAGTCTGGGGCAAGATTTTCGGCACGATCGATACCAGGCAGAAGTTTCAGGATCACCGGCTCGAACTTGCCAAGCACGAATGGGCGCGGCTCAAGGCGAACGATTCGCTGGAGTGCCGCAACTGCCATTCGTCCGCTGCGATGGACTTCACCAAGCAGACACGGCGCGCTTCCGACATTCACAGCCGATTTCTCGTCAGCGGCGAGAAGACCTGCATCGACTGCCACAAGGGCATCGCCCATGAACTGCCCGACATGACCGGCGTCGAGCCGGGCTGGCGCGAGCCGCCCGAGCTCCGTCAGCGTCAAAGCTATCGCGAGGACCCACGCGGCGAACTGGCACGCTATCTTGCTGATACCGGGACCGGGCAGTAGCGCGTTGACGCCGAGAGCGTGGTTACGCCTTGGTTCGGGACGTGCGCTGCGCCATCCCCGAACCGCAGGGCGGCGGGCGGGTCACGTCGTAAGATCGCGACCGCATTCTCGTTGTCGTCACACGCGAAAGCGGGTGACCCAGTATTCCAGAGGCAGCAGTGATCGAACCGATAAGCCGCGGCATACTGGATCCCCGCCTTCGCGGGGATGACAGTCGATATGCTGCGTCGCTATCCCACCGTCATTGCGAGCCTGGCGAAGCAATCCATATCTCGGCTCGGGGATAGATGGATTGCTTCGCTGCGCTCGCAATGACGCTGATGGATCGTACCAAGCCGTTATTCTCGATCAGGATGTCGGATGTCACAACGACAACCAGCGTCAATACAGTGGTAACTAGTTTCCTTTACCCTCCGCCAACCATAAGCCCCGTGTCGCGGGCTTAGGGTGAGCGAGTAGCGTATCATGTTGCGTTTGAAGATCCTGGCTTCGGTGGTTCCGCTGGCAATCGTCGCCCTGTTCGCACGCGGCGAGCTCTCGGGTGGTCCGCGCCCCTGCATCGAAGTTGCCGGGACGACCGTCCAGATCGCCGCCCTCTCCTGGCAGGCCGACCTGCATGTCGGCTTCACCAACAACCCTTCCGAAGCGACCGTGCGGGTGCAGGTTTCCGACAATGCGGAAACTGCCGACTTCACCGTGATCGACGACATCGGAACCGTCGAGGCCGGCGCCTGCGAGAGCAGCATCCCGCCCCGGTTGATCGCGATCTCGCGCCAGCCCTCGGAAACCGATCCGGTCATCTATCTATCGATGGATGGTCCGGCCGACTATCGCATCTACGTTTCCTCGAAGAGCTTTTCGCTGTTCGATGCCGCCGCACTGCTGGTCGGCGCCCGCGGCGGCGGCCACCACCGCGTCCAGGCGGCGTCGCTTTAGGTTTGGAGCATGGTCTTGTCGGAAGACCGGTTCCCACTTTGCGCGAACGCGGCCCTCCGGGTCCGGACCATCCTCGATTAACCTTTCATTCACCCTTTTCTCATCGCGGCCGTGCCCGCGGCGGGAGCCTCAAGCACTTTGCAACGTCGGCGAAGCATCGTCTTTCCGAGAGGAACGGCGAAACAGGCCGGTTTCAATTCAGGCAGCAAGCTCAGGGTCATGGCGATGGGGCGAACTTTCCGGATCAAACTTGCCCTTCGCCGTTTCGGCCGCCGCCATCCCTGGCTCACCTTCATGGTCCGCTCTTTAATGATCTTCTCGATCGTGTTCGGCGGGGGCTATGGATTCATCGCCGCAAGCCGAAGCGAAAATTCCGGTTACGACCCGCACGCCTTTGCGATCGGCGTTGCTTTCCTTTTCGCAATCGCCTGCGTCGCGCTCGCCACGTTCAGCGTCCGCTTCCGCCTGTTGCGCAAGAAGATGCGCAAACTCGTGCTGCATAACGAGGCACTGGCCGACCGTAACTGGGAGCTGCAGGAGGCCGAGCAGCGCACCCGCCGTCTGTTCGAATCGCAAGGCGATTTGATCGTGCTGCGTGACGCCGACAGCCGCATCACCTTTGTCAACGACGCCTATTGCGAGCTGGCGCAGATGCCGCGCGATCAACTGATCGGCAGCCGCTTTGCGCTGCGCGTTCTCGAACAGGGCGACACCGCGCTGGAGCCGAACGGCACCCGTGTTCACGACCAGCGGATTGAGGGGCCGCTCGGCCAGCGCTGGATCGCCTGGCGCGAGGGGCTCGTCCGCAACGACGCCGGCGGACCGGCGGAAATGCAGAGCGTCGGCCGCGACGTCACCGACCGCACCGAAAGCGAACGCGCGCTTACCGAAGCCCGCGATCAGGCCGATGCGGCCAGCCGCGCCAAGTCGCGTTTCCTCGCCATGGCGAGCCACGAGATCCGCACCCCGCTCAACGGCATCATCGGCATGAGCAGCTTGCTGATGGATACGCCGCTGACGCCAGAGCAGACGACGTATGTCAAGGCGGTGAAGACCTCCGGCGACGCGCTGCTCGCGCTGATCGAAGAGCTGCTCGACTATTCCAAGATCGAGGCCGGCAAGATCGATCTCGAACACCGCCCGTTCGCGCTATCAGGCATGATCGAGGACATCACGGAGCTGCTGGCGCCGCGCGCGGAAGCCAAGAGAATCGAAATCGCCGCCTATGTTGACGAGCGGCTGCCGCGCGAGGTGATCGGCGATGCGGCGCGGCTGCGCCAGGTGCTGCTCAATCTCGCCGGCAACGCGATCAAGTTCACCTCGACCGGCGGCGTCGCCCTGATCGTCGAGCCCGGCATCTGGCCCGATGAAATCAGCTTCCTGGTGCGCGACACCGGCATCGGCATCGAGCCCGAGGCGCGCGAGCGCATCTTCCGCGAGTTCGAGCAGGCCGACGACAAGATCGCCCGCAGCTATGGCGGCACCGGGCTCGGGCTCAGCATCTCCGACCGCATCGTCAAGCGGATGGGTGGCCGGATCACGCTGGAGAGCCAGGTGGGCGTCGGCTCGACCTTCGAAGTCTCGCTTCCGCTCGCCGCCGCCGACGGCGAACAGGCCTCCTTCGCGGCGCCGGATCTTGCTGGCCAGTCGATCATGCTGGTCGCGCCGCAGAGCATCGAGGCGTCGCTGACCGCACGGCGGCTGCAGCGCTGGGGCGGCCAGACCTGCATGGTATCGGATACCGAGGTTGCCAGGGCGCTGCTGCCCGAGCGCTCCTGGCACACCGTGCTGATCGATCACGCGCTGGGGCTCGTCGAGGTCGAACGGCTCGGCGAAACCGCGCGCCTTCATGCAGCGCAGCGCATCGTGATGTTCACGCCGGCAACGCGGCAGGAGATGCAGCCATCCGCCAGTTCCGCCCTCACCGGCTATCTGGTCAAGCCGCTGCGCGCGGCATCGCTCGCCGCCCGCTTGATGGCTGCGCCGGAAGTGGCCGCGCCGAGCCTAGAGCCGGCGCTCGACCCCAACGAAACGTCGGATACCCCGGCTGCCAAGGGCCTGTCGATCTTGGTAGCCGAGGACAACCAGATCAATGCGCTGTTGATCCGCTCGTTGCTCGGTCGGCTCGGTCATCACGCCGTCATCACCACCAACGGCACTGAAGCGCTGGAGTCCTGGCTGTCGGCGAAGTCAGCCGGCACCCCCTATGACCTCGTCCTGATGGACATCCAGATGCCGCAGCTCAACGGCATTGAGACCACCAAGCGAATCCGCGCCCTCGAGGCCGGCGAGCCGGGCAATCGCACGCCGATCCTCGCGCTCACCGCCAACACACTGGTCGAAGACCGCTACGCCTGCTTCGAAGCCGGCATGGACGGATTCTTGATCAAACCGCTCGACCGCGAGAAGCTTGCGGAAGCGCTGATGGGATTGATCGCCTCGCGGCACATTGCGGCGTGAGCTGAATTGACCTCTGGTTGCTGTCGTCCCTGGAACGCAGGGACCCATAAGCACAGGAGCCAGTGACGAGAAGAAGGTCGTTCGCCGGCCTGCCCAAAGAAAAGCCGCGGCGTGTGGGTCCCTGCGTTCGCATTGCGTTCGCAGGGGCGACGCTTAAATAGATTATAGCCGCCGCAGCGCCACCGTCTCGACCAGATGGTCGGCGCGCTTTTTCAGGATCAGCGTTGCGCGCGGGCGGGTCGGCAGGATGTTGTCTTCGAGATTGGCGAGGTTGGTGCGTTCCCAGATCGCGATCGCGGTCGCGGTCGCCTCCTCGTCGGAGAGCACCGCATAGCGATGGAAGTACGATTTGGGATCGGTGAACGCGGTGTCCCGCAGCGCCAGGAAGCGCCGCACATACCATTCGCGCAGCACCGGCTCCTCGGCGTCGATATAGACGGAGAAGTCGAAGAAGTCTGACACCACAGGTACCGCCTTGCCGTCGCGCGGCAGGCGGCCGGTCTGCAGCACGTTGACGCCCTCGACGATCAGGATGTCGGGATGGTCGACCTCGATCCACTGGTTCGGCACGATGTCGTAGACCAGATGCGAATAGACCGGCGCGCGCACCGGCCGGCGTCCGGACTTGATGTCGCTGAGAAACGACAGCAGCGTCGGCAGGTCGTAGCTCTCCGGAAAGCCCTTCTTCTGCATCAGCCCCTGCCGCTCGAGCACGGCATTGGGAAACAGGAAGCCGTCGGTCGTCACCAGGTCGACCTTGGGCCGCGGCGACCAGCGCGCCAAGAGCGCCTGCAGCACGCGCGCGGTGGTCGACTTGCCGACCGCGACCGAGCCGGCCACGCCGATGATGTAAGGCACCTTGCGGTCGCGGATGCCGAGGAACTGGCGCTGCGACTGGTAGAGCCGATGCATGGCGTCGACATAGATCGAGAGCAGGCGCGACAGCGGCAGATAGATGTCCTCGACCTCCTGCAGATCGAGGCGGTCGTGCATCGAACGCAGCCGCTCGAACTCGCCCGGCTCCAGCGTCATCGGTGTGTCGTCGCGCAGCCGCGCCCACTGCTCCCGGGTGAAGATGCGGTAAGGATTATATTGCTGCTCGGGAGCCCGGATATCCATCAGCCTGTCCTCTCGGTCAGTCGCGCTTGCGCGATGCCTTCTCCTCGAGTCCCGACATCGAGGTCCGCTGCGCCAGCGCAGCCTCGACCTCTTCCAGCTTCACGCCGCGCGACTTCAGAAGCACCAGCAAATGAAACAGCAGGTCGGCGCTTTCGGCGATCAGGTGGTCGCGGTCGTCCTCGACCGCCGCGATCACGGTCTCGACCGCTTCCTCGCCCAGCTTCTTGGCGCAGTGCTCTGCGCCCTTGTCGAGCAGCTTGCGGGTGTAGGACGCCTCTCCCCCCGATGCGGCCCGTGCATCGATGGTGGCGGCCAGATCATGGATCGTGAAACGCGACATCAATCGAACTCAACACTCGCGCCCGGCCGAGGCCGCAGCGCCATCCCACCGTGGGATTTAGCACTTTTGTGACGGGGAGTCGTCAGGGATCGAGCCGCATCGGCAGGCCGGCCCGCACCATGTGCTCCTTGGCTTGGCGTATGGTAAATTCGCCGAAGTGGAATATCGAGGCGGCCAGCACCGCGGTGGCATGGCCCTGGCGAATGCCGTCGACGAGGTGGTCGAGGTTGCCAACGCCGCCGGAGGCGATGACCGGTACGGGGACACTGTCAGCGATGGCCTGGGTCAGCGGCAGGTCGAACCCCTGCCGCGTGCCGTCGCGATCCATCGAGGTGAGCAGGATCTCGCCGGCGCCGAGCGACACCACTTCCTGCGCGTATTCGATGGCATCGATCCCGGTGGAGTTGCGCCCGCCATGGGTAAAAATCTCCCAGCGGTCCGAGCCACCGGCGCGCTTGACCCGCTTGGCGTCGATCGCAACCACGATGCACTGCTCGCCGAATTTTTCCGCCGCCTGCTTGACGAACTCGCGGTTAGAGACCGCCGCCGAATTGATCGAGACCTTGTCGGCGCCCGAGCGCAGCAGCGTCTTGATGTCCTCGATGGTGCGGACCCCGCCGCCGACCGTCAGCGGCATGAAGCAGGCCTCGGCCGTGCGCCGCACGACATCCAGCATGATGCCGCGGTTTTCGTGGGTGGCGGTGATGTCGAGGAAGCACAATTCATCGGCGCCAGCGGCGTCATAGGCGATCGCCGCCTCGACGGGATCGCCGGCGTCGCGCAGGTCGACGAAATTGACGCCCTTCACAACCCTTCCGTCCTTGACGTCGAGACAGGGAATGACGCGGACCTTGAACATGACAGGCCTCCTAGGCCGCGGAGCGTGCGTTGCGGATCAGCGCCAGCGCGGGGGCGGGATCGAGCCGGCCGTCATAGAGCGCGCGGCCGGCAATCGCGCCGGCGAGCTTCTTGGCGCGCGGCTCCAGCATGGCCTTGATGTCCTCGATCGAGGCAAGGCCTCCGGAGGCGATCACCGGGATCGAAATGCTTTCGGCCAGCGCAATGGTCGCATCGAGGTTGAGGCCCTTCAAGAGCCCATCGCGCGCGATGTCGGTGAAGATGATGGCGGCAACGCCGGCATCCTCGAAACGTTGCGCGATCTCGAGGGCGGTAACTTGCGAGGTCTCGGCCCAGCCTTCGACAGCGACCTTGCCGTCGCGTGCGTCGAGCCCGACGGCGACGCGGCCGGGAAACTTTTTCGCGGCGCTCTTCACCAGCTCGGGATCGCGCACTGCTGCGGTGCCGATGATGACGCGGGCGATGCCCTTGTCGAGCCAGGCTTCCACCGTCTTGAGATCGCGAATGCCACCGCCGAGTTGCACCGGCATGGTGACGGCCTTGAGCATCGCCTCGACCGCGAGCGCATTCATCGGCTTGCCGGCAAAGGCGCCGTCGAGATCGACGACATGGAGATATTCAAACCCCTGCTCGGCGAAGGAACGCGCCTGCGCGGCGGGATCGAGGTTGAACACCGTCGCGCGCGCCATATCTCCCTGTTCAAGGCGCACGCACTGGCCGTTCTTCAGGTCGACCGCAGGAAAGAGGATCACGGCTTCCACTTCAAAAAGTTCGAGATCAGGGCCAGCCCGAAACGCTGGCTCTTCTCGGGGTGAAACTGCGTGCCGATCGCGGTGTCCTTGCTGACGATTGCCGTCACCGGCCCGCCATAGTCGGCGCGCGCCAGCACATCCGCTTCATTGGTGGCGTTGAGGTGGTAGGAGTGCACGAAATAGGCGTGCAGTCCTTTCGGCCCGAGCGGCAACCGCTCCAGCACCGGGTGTTCGCCGAGCAGGTCGAGCGTATTCCAGCCCATGTGCGGGATCTTGAGGTTCTCCTCGCGCGGCGAGATCTTCTCGACGTCGCCCTCGATCCAGTTGAAGCCCTCGGTGACGACATGCTCCTTGCCGCGCGTCGCCATCAACTGCATGCCGACGCAGATGCCGAAGAACGGCCGCGCCTTGACGCGCACCGCTTCGGTCATCGCCTCCAGCATGCCGTTCACGGCGTCGAGGCCGCGGCGGCAATCGGCAAAGGCGCCGACGCCCGGCAGCACGATACGGTCGGCGCGGTACACCGTGTCAGGGTCGCGCGTCACCACGACCTTCTGCGGATCTTCCATGCTGCGCGACGCCCGCTCGAAAGCCTTGGCCGCCGAGTGCAGGTTGCCGGAGCCGTAATCGACGATGGCAACGGTCATCGCTGTCCTCCCGGCTCTGGAAACAGGCCGATGATCCCGCCTTGCGGCAATGGCGGCGGTGGTTTTGAGAATGGCTGGCCTGGAATGTTGCGGGTCGGCGGCGGCGCGCCGCGATCGACCGCCCATTGGTCGTTGACCAGGCCTCGCCCACCGGCCCAGCGCTCGAAGAAGCGATGCTCGGCAGCTTCCTCGTCGTCCGCCACCACGATGTCGAGCTGGCGCCATTTGCCGCGCGACAGCATCCAGCGTCGCAGGCTGGCGGCCTCCAGGCCCATCAGGATGGCGATCAGAAGATCGACAGTGAAGACGGTGCCGCGGCTGGCGCCGATCGCGGACATCCCGAAATGGACGGCGATCATCAATACGATATAGCCGATCAGCACCAGCCAGAGCCGGTACCACAACAGCCAGATCACGCTCGCGACCATAGCCCAGAAATGGAATCCGTCGCGAACGAAGACGAATTTGTCGGTCGCCGAAAGACCGGCGCCATTGGCTACGGGAGCATGCACTGTGTAGACCGGCATCGAACCTCTCCGCCGCGAACCAAAACCGCGAACAAGGAAATCAGCCGCCGAGCTGACCCTTGGTGGAAGGCACCTCGCCCGCCGCGCGCGGATCGATCGCAACCGCGGAACGAAGCGCCCTCGCCAGACCCTTGAAACAGGATTCGGCGATATGATGGCTGTTCTCGCCATATAGGGTCTCGACGTGTAAAGTCACGCCGGCGTTGACGGTGAAGGCGTTGAACCATTCGCGCACCAGCTCGGTGTCGAATGTACCTACCTTGTCGCGCGGGAAATCGACCTTGAACACCAGTACCGGCCGGCCCGAAATGTCGATCACGACGCGCGACAGTGTCTCGTCCATCGGCATATGGATCGAGGCATAGCGGGTGATGCCGGCCATGGTGCCGAGCGCCTGCTTGACGGCCTGGCCGAGCGCGATGCCGACGTCCTCGGTGGTGTGGTGATGGTCGACATGGAGGTCGCCATCGGCCTTGACCGTGATGTCGATGCGGGAATGCCGGGCCAGGAGATCGAGCATATGGTCGAAAAAGCCAATACCGGTCGAGACCTTGGACACGCCGGTACCGTCAAGGTTTACCGCCACCTCGATGTCGGTTTCCTTGGTCTTGCGCTTGATGGACGCTGTGCGCATGAAAACTGCTTCCCTCTGGCCGCTCGGGGCCGAAAACGCGGCCCTTTTAACAGGCCGATGTCGCCTTCGCTACTGCGGGATGTCGCCCAAGGGGTCGAACTTGACCTATGGTGACCGGAATCCGGGCCGAGAGGCCGCGATTGTAACCCTCCCCGCCAGCCCCTAAATCTGACGGGAACGAGGACAATCCATGCAAGCATCTGAAAGCAACCTGCCGATCTGGCACGGCACGACGATTTTGACAGTCCGCAAGGGCGGCAAGGTGGTGATCGGCGGCGACGGCCAGGTCTCGATCGGCCAGACCGTCATCAAGGCCAACGCCAAAAAGGTCCGGAAAATCGGCAAGGGCGACGTGATCGGCGGTTTTGCCGGAGCCACCGCCGACGCCTTTACCCTGTTCGAGCGGCTGGAAAGCAAGCTGGAGCAGTATCCGGGGCAATTGACCCGCGCGGCCGTCGAACTCGCCAAGGACTGGCGGACCGACCGCTATCTGCGCCGCCTCGAGGCCATGATGATCGTTGCCGACAAAGACGTCTCGCTGGTCCTGACGGGCACCGGCGACGTGCTGGAGCCGGAAGCTGGCGTGATGGCGATCGGCTCCGGCGGCAACTATGCCCTGGCCGCCGCCCGCGCCTTGGTCGAGACCGACAAGGATGCCGAGACCATCGTGCGCCGGGCGCTGGATATCGCCGCCGATATCTGCGTCTACACCAACCGGAACGTGACGATCGAGACGCTCTAGGAGAGCCGCCGGTGCCTAGGCCGGACTACGTCTTCCGCCCCATGACCTCTGCCGATCTGCCGCTGGTTCGCGGTTGGCTGGCGGAGCCCCATGTCGTGGAGTGGTGGGGCGATCCGAACGAGCAGTTTAATCTGGTCAGCGGTGACCTCGACGAACCGGCGATGGACCAGTTCATCGTCGCGGCCGGCGGCAGCGATTTCGCCTATCTGCAGTGCTACGCACTGACGGCGTGGAATACGGGTTTCGGCGAGCATCCGGACGGCACCCGCGGCATCGACCTCTTCATCGGCGAGCCCGGCCTGATCGAACGCGGCCATGGCTCGGCGCTCATCCGCGCCTTCGCCAGCGGGCGCCTGCGCAGTGGTGCGCCGCGCATCGTCACCGATCCCGACCCGGCCAATGCAAGGGCCATTCGCGCCTACGAGAAGGCGGGCTTTGAAAAATCGCGTATGGTCGATACACCTGATGGCCCCGCTCTCTTGATGGTCCGCAACGCATGACCTCGACCAGCAGCATAGACAAGGCGGCGATGGTCCGCACGCTTTCAGGCCGGCATTGGCTTTTGATCGCCGCCAGCATCCTCGCAGCCCAGGCCGCGATCCTCTACGGGATGGGCCGCCTGCCGATCTGCGCATGCGGCTATGTCAAGCTCTGGCACGGCGTGGTGCAGAGTTCGGAGAACTCGCAGCACGTCGCCGACTGGTACACGCTCTCGCACATCCTGCACGGCATCCTGTTCTATGGCGCAGCGTTCCTTGCGTTCCCCCGCCTCGCCTGGCAGGGCCGCCTGATCCTGGCCATGCTGGTGGAAGGCAGCTGGGAGCTGGTCGAGAATTCCGACTGGATCATCGACCGTTATCGTGCCGGCACGATCTCGTTGGATTATTTCGGCGATACCATCGTCAATTCGATCTCGGATTCGCTGGCGATGATCGGCGGTTTCCTGCTGGCGAAGAAGCTGCCGGTGGCCATGACCGTGGCGCTCGCGATCCTGCTCGAGCTGGTGCTGGCGCTGCACATTCGCGACAATCTGACGCTTAACATCATCATGCTGATCCATCCCTTCGATGCGATCAAGCTGTGGCAGGGTGGCCCGCCTTACATCTGAGATGCCTTACAACGCCTTGCTCTCGCAACACTGGACGCCTACCTAGGACCTATGACCGACTTCTCTCCCCGTGAAATCGTCTCCGAACTCGACCGCTTCATCGTCGGCCAGGCCGATGCCAAGCGCGCCGTATCGATCGCGCTGCGCAACCGCTGGCGGCGGCTGCAGCTCACCGGCAGCCTGCGCGAAGAGGTGCTGCCGAAGAACATCCTGATGATCGGGCCGACCGGTGTCGGCAAGACCGAGATCGCGCGGCGGCTGGCAAAACTTGCCGGCGCGCCCTTCCTCAAGGTCGAGGCCACGAAATTCACCGAAGTCGGCTATGTCGGCCGCGACGTCGAGCAGATCATCCGCGATCTCGTCGAGGTCGCGATCATCCAGGTGCGCGAGCGCAAGCGCAAGGACGTGCAGGCCCGCGCGCAGCAAGCCGCCGAGGAGCGCGTGCTGGACGCGCTGGTCGGCCCGGCCTCGAGCCCGGCGACCCGCGATTCCTTCCGGAAGAAGCTGCGCGCCGGCGAACTCAACGACAAGGAAATCGAGATCGAGACGCAGTCCTCCGGCGGCATGCCGATGTTCGAGATACCGGGCATGCCGGGCGCGCAGATGGGCGCGATCTCGATCGGCGACATCTTCGGCAAGATGGGTGGCCGAACCAAAACCCGCCGCCTGACGGTGGAGGGCTCGCACGAAATCCTCGTCAACGAGGAATCCGACAAGCTGCTCGACAACGACCAGCTCGTGCTGGAAGCGATCGCCGCAGTCGAGAACAACGGCATCGTGTTCCTCGACGAGATCGACAAGATCTGCGTGCGGGAAAACCGCGCCGGCGGCGACGTCTCACGTGAGGGCGTGCAGCGCGACCTGCTGCCCCTGATCGAAGGCACCACCGTCACGACCAAGCACGGCGCGGTCAAGACCGACCATATCCTGTTCATCGCTTCCGGCGCGTTTCACATCGCAAAGCCCTCGGACCTGCTGCCGGAATTGCAGGGCCGCCTGCCGATCCGCGTCGAGCTGGAAGCGCTGAGCCGCGACGACATGCGCCGCATCCTGACCGAGCCGGAGGCCTCGCTGATCAAGCAATATGTCGCGCTGATGCAGACCGAAGGCGTGACGCTCGACATCACCGACGGCGCCATCGATGCGCTGGCCGATGTCGCCGTCGCCGTCAATTCGACGGTCGAGAACATCGGTGCGCGGCGGCTGCAGACGGTGATGGAGCGCGTGCTCGACGAGATTTCATTCTCCGCGCCGGACCGCCATGGCGAGACGTTCAAGGTCGACGCAGACTACGTGCAGAAGCACATCGGCGACCTCGCCAAGAACTCGGATCTGAGCCGGTTTATCTTGTAGCCCTGCGACCCCGGACGGTAATTATACGGAATTCCCTTCGCTCCGTCCGGGCTACATTCTCATAATCCATTGTGGGCTTCGGCTAAGGCCGCTATTCCGTTTGCGGCCACTGCCGGTGGCTATGGAGGTCCTACGCCCGTGCCAATTGCGCATCAGGCAGGGACGAGGGCTTGGGCGACTAATGAACCTGCGTGTCTGGGAAAACCCCTGGCGCTTGATGCTTGCCGTCAACGCCGCCGTACTGGTCGGTGTCTTCCTGCACAAGATCGCGCTGCCGCCTTACGTCCCCTACATCCATCTGCTAGTCGATTATCATTTCGGCTTCACCAAGCGCGCGCTGATCGGCGCGATCGTCTCGCTGTTTACGGCCAAGGTGCCGGTGTGGCTCGTGTTCGCGCTGGGCGGGGCGGCGTGGCTGATCACAGCGGGGCTGTTCGTCCAGCTATTCCGCCGAACGTTCGGCTTCGAGGAAAAATACCTGCCGCTGTTCGTGTTCATGGCGGGCTCGCCGTTCTTCCTGAAGAACTTCATGCACACGCTCGGGCATTTCGACATTTACGGATGTCTGCTTGCGATCTGCCTGCTGTTGATCCCGGCTCGTTCACTTGGCTATGTCCTGCTCGCGGCGATGTTCTCGGCGATCCTCGTTCTGATCCATCATATTCATCTGTTGATGTATGTGCCGACGATCGCTGCCATCGTGCTGCTGCGCCATTATCTCGCCCACGGAGCGAAACGGCAGAGCGTCGCCGTTGGCGCCGCATCGCTCGTGGCAATCGGCGTTCTTTTCATTGCCGCGCAATTCTACGGCACAATGGCAGTCCCGGAGGCGCAATTCGTCGCGTACCTGGAAGGCCGGATGGCCGATCCGCCGCGAGCGAACCTGCTGAGCTTCGGTTATATCTGGTATCAGCCGCTCACGAAGGAAATTCTGGATACCTGGCAACGCCTGCCGCACAACCTTCTTGGGATTCCCGTATTCGTGTTTCTGATCTGGCTGCACACTCCGCTCTGGCAATATTTTCTTCGGCTGGTCGAGGCGCTTGCGGTTGATGCGCATCGCCGCATCGTCCCCGCCGTCGTTGCCGTGGTTACAACCGCGTATCTCATCATGTTCGCGATGGTGTTCGATTATTCCAGGTGGATTTCGAACTGGGCGGTGTGCCTGTTTCTGATCCTGCATGCGGTGAAAACGCTACCTGCGAAAGCGGTGCAACCGATATTGGCTAAAGATCGGAAGATGGTGGCATTGGGCTGGATCGTGATTCTGATCCCGCGCGTCGGCATCGTCCGCCCATTCTAAAAGCGTGCCCGCCTGACGCGAACATAGAGCGCGCCCTCGCCGCCATGGCCGATATGGGCTTCCTCGAAGCCGACCACCAAGGCGCGGAATTCCGGCAGGCCAAGCCAGTGCGGCACCTGACGCCGCAGCACGCCGCGTTCGGACTCGGCGCCCATCTTGCCCTTGCCGGTGATGACGAGGACGAAGGTCAATCCGTCATGATGGGCGCGTTGCAGGAAACCGAATAGCGCGCGGTGTGCGCGCATCTGCGTCATGCCATGCAGATCGAGCCTCGCGTCGATTTCCTTCCGGCCGCGCGACAGATGCGAGCGCTCGCGGCGGCCGATCGGCGCCAGCGGCGGCGGCGCCGGTTTTGAAGAAGCGACTGGCCGCGCCGGCGCTTGGTGCTTCGGCGAAGCGTCAGCTTTCGGCGCAGCCCGGAGCATGGTTTCGGCGGGAGCGGTCGATGCCTTCAAGGCGCGATGTCGCTTGCGCAGCGGCTTGACCTGCTTGACGACGCTTTCCCATAGCGCGCGCTCCTCCTCGCTCAGGCCGCGCTTGCGCCGTGGCGGCTCCGGCAATTCGGGAATCAAGCTCGACGACTTTCGTTTCATCGACGATGGCGATATCGGCGCAGATGACGTTGATGCGGCTTTGCCGAAACTGCCTCGACCTTCGGCCGCGGCTCGGGAAGCGGTACCGGCTTGGCTATGGCGGCCTGAACGGCCGGGACCTGCGAAGGCGCCGATGCGGGTGGCACTGCCGGCTGCACTGTAGACCTTCCAGTCGTCGCTGCGGTCGCCTCGGGCGGCTTCGCCGCGTTCTTCGGCTCGGCGGACGGCGCGGTTTGCGGAAACAGTTTTGCGATCATCTCCGATGGCCGAGCGTCGGGCACCGGCAGCTTGCGGCCGCGGCCTACCGGGTCGAGGCTCTTGGGCACCAGGATCACGAAGCGGGCGTTGTGACGGAGCCGCCCCGACACCTTGCCGGCATCGCTACCTGCACCGAAGTACAGGTCGGCGCGCGCGGGCCCGACGATGGCGGAGCCGGTATCCTGCGCGATCATCAGCCGGCGAAACGGCGTCTTCGATAGCTCCGACTCGATCGGCAGCTCGCCCTCGATGAAGAATGGCGTGCCATAAACGTGCAGCGACTTGTCGACGGCGATCGAGCGGCCCGGCGTCAGCGGCACGCCCTGCGCGCCGACGGCTTCGTCCTTGTCGGAAAGCTGCACCTCGCGGAAGAAGATGTAGGAACGGTTCTGCCGCCGCAGCTCGTCGGCCTCGTTCGGATTCTGCTCCATCCATTCCCGGATCTTCTGCATCGACATCTGATCCTTGGGGATGATGTTGCGCTCGATCAGGATGCGGCCGACCGGCGTGTAGGGATAGCCATTATGCGCATCGTAATTGATGCGCAACGTCGTGCCATCGTCGAGGCTGACCCGCGCCGATCCCTGGATCTGCGTGAACAACAGGTCGGTTTGGTTCGTCAGGTAGCAGATTTCGAGACCGCGGCCGGCGATGGCGCCGTCCTCGATCTCGGTACGGTCGTAATAGGGCACCAGCTTGCGGCGGCCGATCTTGCGAAACACCTGGCCCTTATTTGGTAATCCGGCTGACGCCTGTGTGGTGCCATGAACGAACAGATTCGATGGGCGCCGATACACCGGCACCTTGTAGACCTCGTTCTCGGTCCGTGATCCCTCGACGATGGGCTCGTAATAGCCGGTAACGAAACCCTCGCTTTCGCCGAGCCGCGAAATGCGCAAGGGTAGAAAATGCTCCTCGAAGAAGGCCCTGGCTTTTGCCTCCTCGGAGAGTTCGAGGCTTCTCGCGACACGGCAGGGGTCGCGCAGCGAAGTGCCGAGCGCCTTCGAATCGGCAGGCGGTTTTTGCTGCGCGGCTATCGGCTTGCAACTGACGCGAAATGCTTTGTAGGCGGCAAGATGATCGTCCTCGCGCCAGCCTGCGATCTCCGACCAGGCGACCGGCGTATACTGGCCGCCATTGACCTGAAACGGCAATTCGAGCTCGGGATACGGCAGATGGCGGACCGGCGGCGGAGGCGGCTCCTTTGGCGCACGTCCTTGGCGCGCGAGAGCATCAAGAGGCGCAAGCGCCAACGCCACAGCGATCGCGCCGAACGCGAGCCTCACAAGGTTCTGCGTCTCAGGCCGCGCTTCCAGTGCCAACCAGCTTCCAGTTCGGATCGCGAGAGCTCGTGTCGCGGGCGAAGGTCCAGACATCGGTGATATCGGCGACCTTGTCGGGATTGCCGTCGACGATGGCGCCGGTCTTGTCGCGGGTCACCGAGATCATCTGCGACACGAAACGAACGGTGAGCTGCGCCGCGCGGTCGCGGGCTTCCGCGCCCACCAGCTCGGCCTTGTCGATCGACACGAACCGCGTTTCGGTCTTCTGCTCATGCTTCTCGCGATCCTTGATCACGGCTTCGAAGCTGTCATAGACCTCGGTCGACAGCAGATCCTTCAGCGCGCGCCGATCGCCATTGGCAAACGCCAGCACGATCATCTCGTAGGCGCTGCGGGCGCCGGAGAGGAAGTGCCTGGGATCGAACGAGTTGTCCTGGGCGGCAATGGCGTCCAGACCCGCGGCGAGCGGCGTGCCCGGCTCGGCAACATCCTTCCAGCGATCGGCCGGCGATACGTCGGGGTTCGGCGCCAGCGGCGACTGATCGATGACGGTGCCCGGCATCGGAACGACGTTATTATTGTCCTGCGTCCGCTGCGCGACGTTGGGCGCAGCCCGGTCATAGGGCCGCTCACTCCCGGTGCGCTGCCCGAGGACGCTGCGCAGGCGCAGGAAGATGAAGACCGCCAGCGCCAGGAAGATGATGGTGTAGATATCCACGTCGTATTCGCTTTCTGGGTTCTAGCGCCGGCAACGGGCCCGGCGGTCGAGCGTTCCCTTGGTGTGAAGCTCTCTGGCGAGTTTCCCCGAGAACGGCAGAGATTACATCATCGATTGAGACTGCAGCATGTAGGCATGAAACTACGCCCGGCCAATGGCGCGTTTTGGCGCGGGTGATTGTAGCGCGTTTTCGCTGCGAGGGGAAACCCGATCCTGACCGGAAATCACGCACATTCAATCATTTAGAGTACGAATTGGCGGCTCGGTCAGGGCCCTATTAGGCATATCCGCCACAATTGAAGGCCCCGCCGGTCGCCCCGCCATTTTGTCGTCCTTGTGGAATGAGCCGGGCCTATGATAGCCACTCGCCCGGAAAAGACATTTTCGCAATCAAAAGCGAACCCAGACGAACACGGCCTGCGCTCGCGAGCGCTTCAGGAGAGAGTTTCATGACCAACGGCAACGGCGCGCCTGCCGAACAGGCCCCTCCCCAGCTCAACGTTCTGGCCCAGTACACCAAGGATTTATCGTTCGAGAATCCGAACGCGCCGTCCTCGCTGGCGCCGCAACAGCAGCAGCCCGCGATCAACATCCAGATCAACGTTTCCGCGAACAACCTGTCGGAAAGCGAGTTCGAGGTGACGCTCTCGATCGAGGGCAAGGCCGAAGGCGCCGGCAAGGTGATGTTCAGCTTCGAGCTGGCCTATGCCGGCGTGTTCCGCATCGTCAACGTGCCGAAAGAAAACCTGCATCCGCTGGTGATGATCGAATGCCCGCGGCTGTTGTTCCCGTTTGCGCGCGAAATCATCGCGACCGCCGTGCGCGATGGCGGGTTCCCGCCCCTGATGCTGGATCCGGTCGATTTCGTCGGCCTGTACCGCCAGAACATGGAGCGGCAGGCTGCGGCACAGGCCGCCTCCGGCGCCAAGCCGAGCTAAGCTTTGGCGGCGGTCCGTCAGGCCGCCGCTACGGACAGAAAATCGTTCCAGATTGGCTTGTCGCCCAGGGTGGCGACAAAGGCGCGGTGGGCCTCGCGGTCCGCATCGGTGACGCGCGGCGCCAATGGAACCTCGCGCTGCCGGCGCGGCGTTTCGCCGATCCCGCTGGTGACGGTTACCCGGGTTTCTGACGCCAGAATCAGCTGCGACTGCCGCGCCCCGATCAGGTCGATGTAAACCTCGGCCAGAAGCTCGGCGTCGAGCAGCGCGCCGTGCTTGGTGCGGCGGGAATTGTCGATCGCATAGCGCGAGCAGAGATCGTCCAGCCGATTGGACACGCCGGGATGCTTGCGCCGCGCGAGCAGCAGCGTGTCGACCAGCCGCTCGCGCGAAATCGGCTGCCGCTTGATGCGGTCCAGCTCGGCATTGATGAAGCTGATATCGAACGAAGCGTTGTGGATGACGAGCGGCGCGTCGCCGATGAATTCCAGGAACTCCTCGACCACTTCGGTGAACAACGGCTTGGAGGCAAGGAATTCGGTCGACAGGCCGTGCACATTGAACGCTTCCATCGGCATGTCGCGTTCGGGATTGATGTAGCGGTGGAACGTCTGCCCCGTCGGCATGCGGTTGAAGATCTCGATGCAGCCGATCTCGACCAGGCGGTCGCCGCGCAGCGGGTCGAGGCCGGTGGTTTCGGTATCGAGAACGATTTCGCGCATGGATTCCGCTTTAACGCTGAGGTCCGGCGAATCAGGTCCGCCGCTGCGGCATCTTAGCAACCGCGGCCAGAATGTCCTTGATTTGCGCCCGCACAGGGTCGAGGCCATGGGAGGTATCCACGACGAAATCGGCGCGCTTCCGCTTCTCCGCGTCGGGCACCTGGCGCGCAATGATGGAATCGAGTTTCGCGGCATCCATGGTGCCGCGCGCCAGCACCCGCTCGCGCTGCAGTTCCGGTGACGTCGTCACCACGACCACGGCATCGACGCGCTTCTCGCCGCCGGTCTCATAGAGCAACGGCACGTCCACGACGACAACAGGCGTCCCGGCGCGTTCGGCATCGGCGAAGAATTTCTGCCGGCCGGCGCCGAGCATGGGATGGACGATCTGTTCGAGCTGCTTCATGGCGGCCGGGTCATGTACCACACGCTCGCTGAGCTTTTGCCGATCGACCTTTCCATTCGACGTCGTGCCGGGAAAAGCCGCCTCGATCGCGCCGACCGCTGCGCCCTCGTAGAGTTTGTGAACCTCCGCATCGGCGTCATAGAGCGGCACGCCGGCTTCCACGAACAGTTTTCCCGTCGTGGATTTCCCCATGCCGATCGAGCCGGTGAGACCGAGAACTAGCATTTTATCCGCCGCATCATCTCAAACACGGAATAGCCCCTGCCCCCGCAGGAATGCAAGCAGGGGCAACAGCGGCAGACCGAGGATTGTAAAATGGTCGCCCTCGATGCGCTCGAACAGATGCACGCCGAGCCCCTCCAGCTGATAGGCGCCGACACTGGTCGTAACGGCGTCGCCGGCCGTGTCCAGATACGTTTGTATCTCCTTGCCGCTCAATTGACGCATGGTCATGCGGGCAATCGAAACCTCGGAAAAAAGCGTCTTGCCGTCGCGAGCCACCGCCACGGCCGAATGCAGCTCGTGGGTCTGGCCGGCGAGCAGACGCAATTGATCCTCCGCTTGCGCGCGCCCGGCGGGCTTGCTGAACAACCGGCTCCCGAGCGCCAGCGTCTGGTCGGCGCCGATGACATAACGGCCGGGATTTTTTGCCGACACAAAGCCCGCCTTCTCGCCCGCCAACAGGCCTGCGATCTCGCCGGGCGCGGAAAGGCCGGAATTTTTCTGAACGGCACGCTCTTCGATATCGGCCGGAACGGCTTCGAAGGAGATACCGGCATTGGCGAGCAGCATCTGCCGCGCGCGGCTCTGCGAGGCCAGGATCAGTGGATGTTGTCCATGCCAGATGGTCATCGCGGCGGCGTCATTCGGCAAGCCGCTGCCGCTGCCGATCGGTGAACAGTTTTAGCACGGCCGCAGCGGTTTCCTCGATCGAGCGCCGTGTCACGTCGAGTTGCGCCCAACTGAATCTTGCGCTCAGCTTTCGCGCATAGGCGACTTCATCGGTCACCGCCTGGCGATCGATGTACTCATCGTTCGGCGTATCGGCGCCCATGCTCAGCAATCGGTTTTGCCGGACCTGGATCAGCCGCTCGGGCGTGGCATGAAGACTGACGACAAGCGGCTTCTTCAAGGTCTCGAGCTGGTGCGGCAGCGGAATGCCCGGCACCAGCGGCACATTCGCGGTACGCACGCCGCGGTTGGCGAGGTAGATCGAGGTCGGCGTCTTCGAGGTGCGGGACACACCGACTAGGACGACGTCGGCCTCCTCCAGGCCTTCGACGTGCTGCCCGTCGTCATGCATCATGGTGTAATTGAGCGCGTCGATCCGCTTGAAATATTCCGCGTTCAGAACGTGCTGGGCACCCACCCTGCCCGTCGTTGCCGCGCCGAGATACGCCTCGAACAATTGCATCACCGGACCGATGATCGAAAGACTCGGAATATTGATGTCCCGGCACTTGGCCTCCAGCCGGCCGACCAGATCCTTCTCCAGCAGCGTGAACAGCACGATGCCCGGTGCCTCCTCAATCTCGTCGAGCACGCGGTCGAGCTGCTTCTGGCTGCGCACCAGCGGATAGACATGTTCGACCGCGGTCACGTTGGCGTATTGCGCGGCCACCGCGCGCGCCACCGTGATCAGCGTCTCGCCGGTCGAATCCGAGACGAGATGAAGATGAAAATAGTTGCCGGTCGTGGGCACCCGAACCCCTGTGTAATCCTGTGAATCCTGTGGAGCTTAACCACGTTGTCAGGCCCTCTGCCCCCACCCCATGGATAACCCCTGGGTTTCTTCACAGGGCCTCTCGCGAGGACAAGTCCGCCGTCCGGCGGCAATGATAATGAGAAGATGTGGATTTGTCTCTTGATAAGCTGGCCACGGATCATCGCAAGCAATTGATGCGCGTGGCGTTATCCGGATGGTCTGACGGCTGGCCAGAATTAGCGCGGGATGTGAACAAACCCTTAAAAGAATCGGGACCGCATTGCGTGAGTCCAAATCACCGTCACCCAGACTCAAACCCTAAGATTCTAAAATTATTAGTTTAGAGAAGCGGAGCTTTGCGGATATGTCTTGCGTCCCACGTGAGCGGCGTTCTTTCGCAACGCTGCGGCATCAGGAACGTTCCGGGACGAGACCGCTGCAATGTATGAGTGGATCAAGGCGCTGCATGTGATCGCCGTCATCTCCTGGATGGCCGGCATGCTCTATTTGCCGCGGCTGTTCGTCTATCACTGCGAGGCCGAGGTCGGATCGAAGCAGTCCGAGACCTTCAAGGTGATGGAATGGCGATTGCTGAAGGTGATCATCAACCCGGCAATGATGGTCACCTGGCTGGCCGGGCTCTATCTGGTGTGGAGCGGGCATTGGTACACATCGCCCTGGTTTCACGCCAAGCTGACGCTGGTGCTCATCATGTCGGGCGTCCACGGCTTTTTTGTCCGTTGGGTCAGAGATTTCGCCGCAGACCGGAATACCAGAAGCCAGAAATTCTATCGTATTATCAATGAAATACCGACTATCCTGATGATTTTCATCGTCGTCCTGGTGATCGTGAAGCCGTTCTAGCCTCATTTTTCCCTGGACCATCGGTTTCACACCTGCTTGCGAAGCAGCAGCCGATTTTCTATATTGTCTAAATCCCACCCCACGCAGGCGGATGTGGCTGCGTTCCGGCTCCTCATTGGACCGGCCGCCGCATCAGGTTTGATGCCTCACCGGCGCTTTCCTTGCTCAGATCTGCGGACCTTCCTTTTTCCGTGGCTGCTTTTTCTTAAAGCCACCTGCACTCCTTCCAGAAGACACTCCACAGGACCACCCCAATGCGGGAAATGAAACTCCAAGACCTCAAATCGAAAACGCCGGCCGAGCTCGTCACGTTCGCCGAAGAGAGCGGGGTCGAAAATGCCAGCACCATGCGCAAGCAGGAGCTGATGTTCGCCATCCTCAAGCAGCTCGCGATCCAGGAAATCGACATTATCGGTGAAGGCGTCGTCGAGGTTCTCTCCGACGGCTTCGGCTTCCTCCGCTCGCCCGATGCCAACTACCTGCCCGGCCCCGACGACATCTACGTCTCGCCCTCGCAGATCCGCCGCTTCGGCCTTCGCACCGGCGACACCATCGAAGGCCACATCCGCAGCCCCAAGGAAGGCGAACGCTATTTCGCGCTGCTCAAGGTCAACACCCTCAATTTCGAAGACCCGGAAAAGTCCAAGCACAAGGTCAATTTCGATAACCTCACGCCGCTGTTTCCGGACCAGCGCTTCCGCCTCGAACTCGAAGACCCCACACGAAAAGATCTTTCGGCCCGCGTGATCGACATCGTTGCGCCGATCGGCAAAGGCCAGCGCGCACTGATCGTCGCGCCGCCGCGCACCGGCAAAACGGTGCTGATGCAGAACATCGCGCACTCCATCACCGCCAATCATCCCGAATGCTATCTGATCGTTCTTCTGATCGACGAGCGTCCGGAAGAAGTCACGGACATGCAGCGCTCGGTGAAAGGCGAGGTGGTGTCGTCGACCTTCGACGAACCGGCGGTGCGCCACGTCCAGGTCGCCGAGATGGTGATCGAGAAAGCCAAGCGCCTTGTCGAGCACGGCCGCGATGTCGTAATCCTCCTGGACTCGATCACGCGCCTGGGCCGCGCCTACAACACCGTGGTGCCGTCATCCGGCAAGGTGCTGACCGGCGGTGTCGACGCCAATGCGTTGCAGCGGCCGAAGCGATTCTTCGGCGCGGCGCGAAACATCGAGGAGGGCGGTTCGCTCACCATCATTGCGACCGCGCTGGTCGATACCGGCAGCCGCATGGACGAAGTCATCTTCGAAGAGTTCAAGGGCACCGGTAACTCCGAACTAATCCTCGACCGTAAGGTCTCGGACAAGCGGACCTTCCCGGCGATCGACATCTCGCGCTCCGGCACGCGCAAGGAAGAGCTGATCACCGATCCGCAGCTTCTGAAGAAGATGTACGTGCTGCGCCGGATCCTCAATCCAATGGGTACGATGGACGCGATCGACTTCCTGCTCGACAAGCTCCGCAACACCAAGAACAACTCGGAGTTCTTCGACTCCATGAACACCTGAGCCGTAACGGGGCCAGGTCAGGGGAGGGCGCCTCGCACCGCGGGGCGCCCTTTTTCATGCGCCCAGGTCGAGGTCCGGCGTTTTCGATTGGTTCACCATATAAGCTATTGAATTTTATCTGGTTTGTTTTCGCCCGGCACGCCCGGACACAAAATCGCGAAAACAACCCCATGCACAGTACCCCGGCTTTGCCGCTCACCGCTGAATCGCGTTGCCTTTTCGGACCCTCGCAGACAAATAGGCTATGCATCCGCGGGACCAGACCATCTTTGCACTGTCGTCAGGCCAGCCGCCGAGCGCGATTGCCTTGGTGCGCATCTCCGGCCCGCAGGCAGGAAAGGTCGTCGCAACGCTGGCCGGCAAATTGCCATCAGCGCGAATGGCCACCCGCGCCTTGCTTCGCGATCTCAGCCAGCGGCCGATCGACGATGCCGTGGTGCTGTGGTTTCCGGGTCCGCGAAGTGCGACGGGAGAAGACGTCGCGGAACTTCATGTCCATGGCGGACGTGCGGTGCTGGCGGCCTTGTTCGCGGCGCTGTCCGGATTCGAAAATGTTCGCCCCGCCGAGCCCGGTGAGTTTACCCGGCGCGCGTTCGAGAACGGCAAGCTCGATCTCACCGAAGCCGAAGGCCTCGACGATCTCATCCACGCTGATACCGATAGGCAGCGCCGCCAGGCGCTGCGCCAATTGAAGGGACTGCTCGGCGACAAGGCGCGCGACTGGCGCGCAGGGATCATCGAGGCGTCCGCGTTGATCGAAGCCGGGATCGATTTTTCCGATGAGGGCGACGTGCCGGCGGAATTGATCGCGCCGGCGCTGGCGAAGGTTAACGTGCTGCTGGCGGACATCGAGAACGTTCTGGCGGAGCAGGGACGCAGCGAACGCCTTCGCGATGGCCTCGTCGTCGCAATCGCCGGACCGCCGAACGTCGGCAAGTCGACGCTGATGAATCAGCTCGCGCGTCGCGAGGTCGCGATCGTGTCGCCGCATGCCGGCACGACGCGCGACGTCATCGAGGTGCAGCTCGACCTCGACGGCTATCCGGTGACGATGATCGACACCGCCGGCATTCGCGAGACCGAGGATCCGGTAGAGCAGGAGGGCGTTCGCCGCGCGCGATCCCGGGCGGCGGACGCGGATCTTGTGCTGTGGCTGGCGGACTCATCGAACGCCCTGCGTGAAGGGCAGGGCGATACAGCGGCGCCGGTCTGGCTGGTCCGCAACAAGATCGATCTCGATGGCGAGGATCGGCCAGTGGCCGAGTCGTCCGATGGCCGGGTTTTCCTCATTTCAGCCCGTCATGGCGACGGCTTGCCGGAGCTGATCGCGGCCGTGGTCGGGTTTGCGCAAATCTATTTCGGAAGCGGCGAGGGCGGACTAGTCGGTCGGACCCGGCAGCGAAAGCTGTTGCAGGAGACGGCGGAGGCGCTACGTCGCTGCGTCGAGGTCATCGAGGAGGGCGAGGAGCTGGCCGCAGAAGAGTTGCGCGCCGCGGCCTATTCCCTGGGACGGCTGCTCGGAAGGGTCGATGTCGAAGATATTCTCGACGTGATCTTCCGTGAGTTCTGCGTAGGTAAGTAATATTTCCTTACCCATGTTTCACGTGAAACATGACGGTCCCAGGACCTGGCGTTTCACGTGAAACAAATGCTTAAGCAAACTTCTGCTTCCCGGTTTTGCGACTTGGGGATAGAACGCCGCCATGATTTTCCAGGCAGACTCCTTCGACGTTATCGTGATCGGTGGCGGCCATGCCGGCTGCGAGGCCGCGAGTGCGGCCGCGCGGATGGGAGCGAAGACGGCGCTCGTGACTCATCGTTTTTCGACGGTCGGAGCGATGTCTTGCAATCCCGCGATCGGCGGTCTCGGCAAGGGTCATCTGGTCCGCGAAGTCGATGCGCTCGATGGTCTGATGGGCCGGGTCGCTGACGCCGGCGGGATTCAGTTTCGGATGCTGAACCGCCGCAAGGGCCCGGCTGTTCGTGGACCCCGCGCCCAGGCCGACCGCAAGCTTTACGCCGCCGCGATGCAGGCCGCGATCCGGGAGACTACCAATCTCAGCGTGGTCGAAGGCGAGGCGGATGAGCTGATCGTCTCACATGGCCGGGTGACCGGAATTCGTTTGGGCGACGGCCGGCAGTTGAGTACCGGCGCGGTAGTCATCACCACGGGGACGTTCCTTCGAGGTCTGATCCATCTCGGCGAGAAGAACTGGCCGGCCGGCCGGGTCGGGGAGGCGCCGGCCATGGGGCTTTCCGCCTCGTTCGAGCGCGCCGGGTTTAGCCTTGGACGTCTGAAGACCGGCACGCCGCCGAGGCTCGATGGGACGACCATCGACTGGTCCGCAGTCGAGATGCAGCCCGGCGATGATCCACCGGAGCCGTTCTCGGTCATGACCGACCGGATCACGACGCCGCAAATCCAGTGTGGAATCACCCGGACGACACCCTCGACCCACGAGGTGATCCGGGCCAATGTACATCGCTCGCCAATGTATTCCGGCCAGATCAAGAGCAGCGGCCCGCGCTATTGCCCGTCGATCGAGGACAAGATCGTCAAGTTCGGCGACCGCGACGGCCACCAGATCTTCCTGGAGCCAGAGGGGCTCGACGACTCCACGGTCTATCCTAACGGCGTCTCGACCTCGCTGCCGGAAGAAGTTCAGCTCGCGATCCTTGCCAGCATTCCTGGGCTTGAGCGGGTCAGGATGGTCCGGCCGGGCTACGCCATCGAGTACGACCACGTCGATCCCCGCGAACTCGATCCGACACTGCAGACCAAGCGCGTACCCGGTCTTTTCCTCGCCGGACAGATCAACGGTACGACGGGATATGAGGAGGCCGCGGCCCAGGGGATCGTGGCCGGCCTCAACGCGGCCCTGGCGGCGGGCGGTGCCGATCCGATCGTGTTCGATCGGGCTGACGGCTATCTCGGCGTGATGATCGATGACCTCGTCACCCGCGGCATCTCAGAACCATATCGGATGTTCACCTCGCGGGCCGAGTACCGTTTGACCCTGCGGGCCGACAATGCGGATCAGCGCCTAACTGATAAGGGCATCGCCCTGGGCTGCGTCGGCGCGGCGCGCAGCGAGCGGCATCGGGAGAAGATGGCGGCGCTCGCCGCGGCGAAGGCGGTGGCCAAATCGCTGACGATGACTCCCAATGAAGCGGTGAAGTATGGCCTGGCGCTCAACCGGGATGGCCATCGCCGCTCAGCTTTTGAGCTGCTGGCCTATCCGGAAATCGAATGGACGATCTTGCGCGGCATCTGGCCGGAGTTGTCGAGCATCGATCCGACCATCGCCGTCCACCTCGAGATCGACGCCAAGTACGACGTCTATCTCAAGCGCCAGACCGCTGATGTCGATGCCTTCCGGCGGGACGAAGGTCTGGTCCTGACCGGCATCGACTACGCCGATGTGCCTGGGCTTTCAAATGAGGCGCGGGCCAAGCTTGAAGCGGCGCGGCCGCGGACGGTGGGGCAGGCGGGCCGGCTCGACGGATTGACGCCGGCGGCGCTGGGTATCTTGGCGGCCTATCTGCGTCGCGAGGCGCGGCGGAAAAATTCGCGGGTACAGCGTAAAGAATCTGTTTCACGTGAAACGGGCAGGGCGATTTGCATCGCCCCGGCCGGGCGTAGCGACCCGCTCGTCCAATGGCCGACCGTCAGCGAGCACCTTCAGGCATGAGCAAAATCCAACCGGCAATTCTTCCCTTGGCCGCGGACAAGGCGGAGGCGCTCGCCCTCACGCCTGTCTCGCCTCAGACGGTTGAGCGGCTCGATCGCTACGTCACGCTCCTTCTGGAGTGGCAGGCGAAGACGAATCTCGTCGCGCCCTCTACGCTTTCGAATCTTTGGACGCGCCACATCGCCGACTCGCTGCAGCTTCTGGACCTCGCGCCATCGGCCAAGATCTGGGTCGATTTCGGGAGCGGTGGCGGTTTCCCTGGCGTGGTGCTGGCTTGTGCGCTGGCGGAGACGCCGGGCGCCAATGTCCATTTGGTCGAGCGCAACGCTAAAAAAGCAGCGTTCCTGCGGGAGGCGGTGCGCATAACTTCCGCACCTGCAATCGTGCATTTGGCGGGAATCGGGGATATTGTGGATAGAATCGCTGGCCGCGTCGATTGCGTCACTGCGCGGGCGCTGGCTCCATTACATCAGCTTGTCGGCTTTGCGGAGCCGTTCGTGAGCAACGGCGCCAAGGCGTTGTTTCTCAAGGGCCAAGATGTAGAGGCTGAATTGACTGAAGCCGCTATATATTGGAATATTGGACCGCGACTCCATTCCAGCCGCACGGGCGGGCACGGCTGGATCGTCGAACTCGATCGCATCGAGCGGCGAAACTCCTCCGCGATCACACATGGCGATCGGGCATGAGCGAATTAGGCCAGTTATATCAAAAGGATAGGGAGGAAACTCCACCACCCCACCCACGCATCCTGTCGCTGGCCAATCAGAAGGGCGGCGTGGGAAAGACGACCACCGCGATCAACCTCGGCACCGCCCTCGCGGCGATAGGCGAGCGCGTGCTGATCGTCGATCTCGATCCGCAGGGCAACGCTTCCACCGGTCTCGGCATCGATCGCCGCAACCGCAGCTGCTCGACCTATGACGTGCTGATCGGTGAAGCGCCGCTGCGCGATGCCGTGGTGGCGACGGCCGTGCCGCGGCTGCACATCGCCTCCTCCACCATGGATCTGTCGGGCCTCGAGCTCGAACTCGGCACAACACCTGGCCGCGCGTTCCGGCTGCGCGACGCGATCGCGGCGCTGAACAAGAACGCCGCGCCGGATACCGACTACGCCTATGTGCTGATCGATTGCCCGCCCTCGCTCAACCTTCTCACGGTCAACGCGATGGCGGCTTCGGATGCGATCCTGGTGCCGCTGCAGTGCGAGTTCTTCGCGCTCGAAGGTCTATCGCAATTGCTGCAGACAGTGGAGCAGGTGCGCTCGACGCTCAACCCGAACCTGTCGATCCACGGCATCGTGCTCACCATGTTCGATTCCCGCAACAATTTGTCGAACCAGGTCGTCGCCGACGTCCGGCAGTTCATGGGCGGCAAGGTCTACGACACCATGATCCCGCGCAACGTGCGCATCTCCGAGGCGCCGTCCTACGGCAAGCCGGTGCTGGTCTATGATCTCAAATGCGTCGGCAGCGAGGCCTATCTGAAGCTCGCGACCGAAGTGATCCAGCGCGAGCGCGATCTCAGGACGCATTAGTTTCTGCGGTGTCATGCCGGACAATCCGCGCGAGCGGATTGATCCGGAATCTCGATATGGTGAAGCGACTCTCTCATCTCGAGATTCCGGGTTCGCGTCTGACGACGCGCCCCGGAATGACGGCAAGGTCAACCAAATTCTGTTTTCGGAGTAGTTGAGTGCAGTCTAAGGAGTTGGCGATGGCCGACAAAACAGGTTCGCGGTTGGGCCGTGGCCTCGCAAGTCTGATCGGGGATGTCGGTGGCGAGACTGCGCACACCGAACGGCCGCGCAACCAGCGCAAGGTGCCGATCGAATTCCTGAAGCCGAATCCGCGCAACCCGCGCCGGACCTTTGCCGACGCCGAACTCGGTGAGCTCGCCAGCTCGGTCAAGCAGCACGGCGTGATCCAGCCGATCGTGGTCCGTCCAGTGAAGGGCGCCCAGGACCGTTACGAGATCATCGCCGGCGAACGGCGCTGGCGCGCCGCGCAGCTCGCCAGCCTGCACGAGGTGCCGATCGTTCCGATCGAGGTCAGCGATAGCGACGCTCTCGAGATCATGATCATCGAGAACGTGCAGCGCGAAGATCTCAATGCGATGGAAGAGGCGCAGGGCTATCACGCGCTGGCCGACGAATTCAAACGCAGCCAGGAAGAGATCGCCAAGGAGGTCGGCAAGAGCCGCAGCCACGTCGCCAACATGATGCGGCTGACGAAATTGCCGGCGGAAGTGCAGGCCCTTATTTCGAGCGGCGAATTGTCGGCGGGACACGCCCGCGCCCTGATCGGCGTGCCCGATCCGCTCGCGGCCGCCAAGCGCATCGTCGCCGAAGGCCTCAACGTGCGCCAGACCGAAGCGCTCGCGCATGAGGAGGGCGTGCCGGAGCGCAAGCCGCAGAAGGCGCGCGGCGGCGGTGGTGGCAAGACCAAGGACCCCGACACCGTCGCGCTGGAGAAGCGCGTTTCCGATGCGCTCGGCCTGAACGTCACCGTCAACCACCGCGACCCCGGCGGCTCTGTCCAGATCAGCTACCGCAACCTCGAACAGCTCGACGAGGTGATGCGGCGGCTGGAGGGGAAATAACGCTGTCATTGCGAGGAGCGATCGCGACGAAGCAATCCATCTATCCCCGTGTGGTGAGATGGATTGCTTCGCTCCGCTCGCAATGACGGCGGAGAACGACGTGAAGTGATCAGCGAAACTCGGCGACGACCTCGATTTCGCCAACGATCGCTTCGTTGAAGGCGGTCATTTCCTCGGCGGGAATCCAGTATTCCAGATGTGCGGAGCCGCCGGCTTTCTGAACATCATATTTTTCCAGAAAATCGCGTCTGACCTTTAAGCGGGTGACATAGCCGGAGCCGCTGGCCGGCACATTCCAGTCGCGGGCGATCTTCGCGGCGTATTCTTCCGAGAGCACCGGATAGAAGATCGGCTGGTCCGGCAGCCGCGGCGGGAACGCGCGCATGCCGCTGCTTCGGATCAATTCCAGTTCGGCCGGTCCAACCGGGCGCCAGAGGGTCAGCACGTCTCCCACTTCGGCCGGCATCGCTACCCCCGCCGCTTCGCGTTCGCCGCGATCGACAGCAGCGTCCGCAGCCCGATCGCCGATGCGAGCGAGGCCTGCTTGCGCATGTCCAGCGCCGCGGTCCCGAGCTGGTCGATGATGGCGGCGAGCCGCGCCGGGTTGAAATTGCGCAGCGCGATTTCGACGGCGCCCTTGCGCGAGAAGTGCAGCCGCGGATAGCCGCTTTCGAGCAGGGCCGACAGCGGCGTGCCTTCAGCGACGGCGAGCGCGGATTTGTGCAGCCACGCCGCCTGGCGCTGCGCGGCCGAGATGATCACGCCTGGGTAGGTGCCGGCGACCATCGCCTTGGCAAACTCGCTTTCGACCAGATCCGGCTTGCCGGCAAAGGCGCCGTCCACGATCGGGTCGAGCTTTAGCTCGGAGGCGTCGGAGACCACGGTCATGACGTCGTCGAGCGCAATCTCGCCCTTGCCATGCGAATAGAGCGCAAGCTTGCGCAGCTCGTTGCGGGAGGCCTGGCGGTCGCCGCCGAGCAGCGACGTCAGCACCGCCCGGGCATCGGCGGCGATGCGCAGATTGGAGGTCCGCAGCTCCTCGTCGATCAGCCTGGCGAGGTCGCGCTCGGTATCGGGATAGCAGGCAATGGCGACCGCGGTGTTGGCGCGCTCGCAGGCCTTGCGTAGCGGCGATTCCGGCCGCAGCTCGCCGGCCTCGATCACGATGCGGCAATCCTTCACCGCCGAATCGGCCAGCGTATCCACCCCGCTGGCAAAACTGCGCGAGCCGGCGCGGACGCGAATGGCGCGGCGGCCGCCGAACATCGGGATCGTCATGGCCTCGTCGACCAGCCGCGACGGCTCGGCCGCCAGCTCATCGCCTTCCAGCCGCACCAGCGAAAAGGGATCATTGGGATCGTCGACGGCCGAAGCAATCAATGCGTCGGCACGCTCGCGGACGAGGCCGGCATCGGGGCCGTAAAGCAGGACAATCGGACGGCCGGGGTCGGGCCGGGCGAGAAAAGCATCGACGTCTTTTCCGCGGAGCGCGACCAACGGGAATCAGGTTCCGGCGTAGAAGTAGGACGCCAGCCGGGTCTGGATGTTTTCCGCGATTTCATTGGCGGCGCGATCCTCGGCGTCGCGGAAGGCGCGGGCGCGGGCGAAGCGCTGCAGCTGGCCCGGGATGTCATAGGACACGCGGGAGAAGGTCGTGCCCGTCATGACCGACTTGTTGGTGGCAAGATCGATCAGATTGTACTGCGCATCGATGCCGTAATTCTCGCTGGAGGGCAGCGCCGTGGCGGGATCGAGCATCAGCGAGTTGCGGGTTGTGGTGAAGCGCAGCACGAGCCGGTGGGTCGGCGGCATGCCGGTGGCGCTGCCGTAGAGCTTGAACGCCAGCGCGTTGCGGATCTCCACCTGGATGCGGGCCTCGCGCGAGGCGTTGGGTTTGTCGACCGGCGGGATTTCCACGCCCATCAGCTTTTCGCGCAGGCCGGGCTTGCCGTCGTTGCGTTCCGCATACATCGGCTGGAAACAGCCGGCCGTCAGTGCCGCCAGCGCGGCGACGGCGATCAGCCGGACGGCGATCCGGGTCCTAGCCAACGACATTCACGATCCTCATGGGAACTACGATTACCTTGCGGACGGCCTTACCGCCGAGGGCGAGTTTTACCGCATCGAGCGCCAAAACGGCAGCCTCAATTTCCGGATTTTGGGCGACCCGTGGCACGGTAACATCACCCCGCTTCTTGCCGTTGACCTGGACCACCAGCGTCACGGTGTCTTCAACCAGCAAATCGCGTTCCATTTGCGGCCAGCTGGCCTCCGAAATCAGCCCGGGCTGCCCCAGCACCTGCCAGCACTCCTCGGCCAGGTGCGGCATCATCGGAGCGATCAGCTGGACCAGGATGGTTGCGGCCTCGCCGATGGACCAGGCCAGATCCGGCGCCGTCTTGCCGTCGCGGCCCAGCACCTCGGCCAGCACGTTGGTGAATTCCCGGATATGGGCCAGGCAGACGTTGAAATGCAGCCGCTCGATTCCGGACGACACCTTGTCCAGCGCGCCATGGGCCGCCTTGCGCAAGGCAAGCGCATCGGCGCCGAACGAGGCCGGGCGGTCGGCGGGGGCCGCCTTGGCGATTTCGGCTGACTCATTCACCAGCCGCCACAGCCGCTGCACGAAGCGCGCCGCGCCCTGCACCCGCTCGTCGCTCCAGATCACGTCGCGGTCGGGCGGGGAGTCCGACAGCATGAACCAGCGCGCGACGTCGGCGCCATAGGTCGCGATGATGTCGTCGGGGTCGACGGTGTTCTTCTTCGACTTCGACATCTTCTCGATCGGGCCGATCGCGACCTGTTCGCCGCCTTCGATCATGATCGCGCGGCGCTCGCTGCCGGCCATGTCGATCTTCACCTCGGCCGGTGTGACGTAAGTGCCGTCGGCCTTCTGATAGGTCTCGTGCACCACCATGCCCTGGGTGAACATGCCGGCGAACGGCTCCTTCATGTCGATATGGCCGGTCGCCTTCATCGCGCGGGTGAAGAAACGGCTGTAGAGCAGATGCAGGATCGCATGCTCGACGCCGCCGATATACTGGTCGATCGGCAGCATTCGATTGACGACCGGCAGCGTGGTCGGCGCCTTTTCGTTCCAGGGATCGGTGAAGCGCGCAAAATACCAGGACGAATCCACGAAGGTGTCCATGGTGTCGGTTTCGCGCTGGGCCTTAGCCCCGCATTTCGGGCAGGTGACGTGCTTCCAGGTCGGATGGTGGTCGAGCGCGTTGCCCGGCTTGTCGAAGGTGGCGTCCTCCGGCAGCGTCACCGGCAGCTGATCGTCCGGCACCGGCACCACGTCGCATGTCGGGCAGTGAATGACCGGGATCGGACAGCCCCAATAGCGCTGGCGTGAAATGCCCCAATCGCGCAGGCGGAAATTGACCTGCCGCTCGCCGACCCGCGCGTTGCCGCGCATCTCGGCTTCCAGGCGCTTCGCAACTTCTTCCTTGGCCGCATCGATGGTCATGCCGTCGAGGAAGCGGGAATTGATCATGCGGCCGTCGCCGTCATAGGCGGTGTCCGTGATGACGAAGCTCTTCGGGTCCTGGCCGTCGGGGCAGACCACCGGGACATTGCCGAGCTTGTACTTGTTGACGAAGTCGAGGTCGCGCTGGTCATGGGCCGGGCAGCCGAAGATGGCGCCCGTGCCGTATTCCATCAGCACGAAGTTCGCGACATAGACCGGCAGCTTCCAGCTCGGATCGAACGGGTGCACGGCCTTGATGCCGGTGTCAAAGCCCTGCTTCTCGGCAGTGTCGATGATCTCCTGCGCGGTGCCGATCTTCTTGATGTCCGCGATGAACGCGGCGAGATCAGGATTCTTCGCTGCTGCCGCTATCGCCAGCGGATGGTCGGCCGAGATCGCCATGAACTTGGCGCCGAACAGCGTGTCCGGCCGCGTCGTGAAAATCTTCAGCTCGGTCTCGCCGGCAGGCGTTGTCGCCGGATCCAGCGCAAAGCGAATCAAGAGGCCCTCGGAGCGGCCGATCCAGTTGCGCTGCATCAGCCGCACCTTGTCCGGCCAGCGATCCAGCCCGTCCAGGGCGTCCAGCAGCTCCTGTGAGTACTTCGTGATCTTGAAGACCCACTGGCTCATCTCGCGCTGCTCGACGACAGCGCCCGAGCGCCAGCCGCGGCCGTCGATCACCTGCTCGTTGGCCAGCACGGTCATGTCGACCGGGTCCCAGTTGAGCTTGCGCTTCTCGCGTTCGGCGAGGCCGGCGCGCAGCATGTCCAGGAACATCTTCTGCTGATGCTTGTAGTAGCTGGGGTCGCAGGTCGCGAATTCGCGTGACCAGTCGAGCGACAGCCCGATCGACCGCAGCTGCTTCTTCATCGCGGCGATGTTGTCGTAGGTCCACGCCTTTGGCGCGACCTTGCGCTCGATCGCGGCGTTCTCCGCCGGCAGGCCGAAGGCGTCCCAGCCCATCGGGTGCAGCACGTTGAACCCCTTGGCGCGCATGAACCGCGCCAGCACGTCGCCGAGCGTGTAGTTCCGGACATGCCCGATATGGATGCGCCCGGACGGGTAGGGGAACATCTCGAGGACATAGTATTTCGGCCGCGGATCGTCGTTTTTGGAGGCGAAGATCGCCTTTTCCTCCCAGGCGGCTTGCCAGCGGGGCTCGGAATCACGGGCGTTGTAACGTTCGGCGGTCATGAAATCGCAGGGGTTTTTGTGGATTCGGGTCCCCATCCAGAGGACGGCGGACTAGGCCATAAAAGCGGCTGCGGGGCAACGGTTCGAGGTGCGGGAGGGGCTGATTTGAAGACGGCGCAGCGCTGGGGCGCCTTACCCGGCCATCGCGATCCCCGACTCGTCCGCCAGCTTGGCAAAGCCGTGCTCGACCACGGTATTTCGGCCGCGGTGCTTGGCGGCGTAGAGGGCGGCGTCGGCAGCTTCGATCAGGTCGCCGGGGGTTTGGGCGGCACTCGGCAGCGTGGCGGCGACGCCGACACTGACAGTGACCATCCCGTAGCTGGAGGTGATGTGGGGCAAAGCGAGGCCCTGAAGGGTGGCGCGCACGGTTTCGCCGATCTCGAGCGCCTTCTGCGCATTGGTGTTCGGCAGCAGCAGGCAAAATTCCTCGCCGCCATAGCGGCCGGCAAAGCCCATTGTGTCGCCGGCGATGCCGGCCAGTGTCTCGCCGATGCGGGTGAGGCAGGCGTCACCCTCGGGATGGCCGTAGGTGTCGTTGTAGAGCTTGAAGTGATCGACATCGATCATCAGCAGCGACAGCTCGCTGGCGTATTGCTGCGCCTTCATCCACTCGAAATCGAGCCGGCTCTGGAAGCCGCGGCGGTTGGCGAGGCCGGACAGCATGTCGATCGAAGCCATCACGGTGAGCCGGTCATTGGTGGCGACGAGCTCGCGCTCGCGCTGGCTGAGCTGCGCCGCCATCGCATTGAAGGCGCGCGCCAGCGGCATGAATTCGGAAGGAAGGCGGCTGCGCGACACGCGGGCCGAGGCATCGCCTTCGCCGAACCGCTTGGCCATGCTGGTCATGACTTCAATCGGATTGATGATGAGTTTCTCGGCGCCGATCAGCGCGCCCAGCAGCACGAACAGGCAGACGAAGGCGAGCTGCAGATAGGCGACACGGATGTCGCCGTTGATCGCGGCCGTCACCGCGTCCTCGTCGATGCTGACGATCAGGCGGGATTGCGTTCCGGGGATCCGGGCGAAACTGATGGTGCTTTTCGAGCCGCCGGTCGCGGCAAAGGAGATCGAGCCCGTATCGGAATTGGAGGAGAGCGCCTTGTAGGTGACGGCCGAGAGCAGCGGTACGTTGTCGAGGGGACGGCCGATCATGCCGGCCTGGTCCGGCGGCGCCGCCAGTACAACGCCCGTTGAGTCGATCAGGACGGATGAAATGCCCGGCCGTCCGCCGAGATTGGCCATGATCTTCGACAGCCAATCGAGATTGATGCCGGCGACCGCAACCGAATCTTCTTCCGGATTGATCGCCGAGACCGGATAGGCGGCCATCATGATCGGACGGTTGTTGGTCTTGCCGAACAGATAGTCGCTGAAAACGAAGTCGCGGGTTTGCTGCGCCTTCCTGAAATAATCGCGATCGCCGATGTTCAGCCCCACCTGAATGTTCAGGGTCGAACATTGCACCACGCCGTCCTTGCTCACGAGCATGATGCTGCGGATCCAGGGCAGGTTGGCGGGCAGGCTGGCGCGCAGGATCTCGCAGCTGCGCCCGATGCCGCTGGAGGCACGGATGTAAGCCGCCGATTTCAGCATCGTCTCGACGGAGGAGATCACCTCGCGCTGGGTCTCGGCGCTGTGATGGGCGATATTGGCGTGCTCTTGCGACGCCATCGCGATCTGCTTAGTGCGTGCGTCTTCAAGTGAGCGGACGCGCTCCAGCATCAAGGGCGCCACCAGCAGCACAGCCAGCATTGCAAGCCGCGCACGGATGCCCAGAAGCTTCTTGAGCTTGAGTTTGATCCGATTGCGGTTGAAAGTAACGCCAGACATCCCTGCCCCCCACATCACAGGGTAGTGCGAAGGGTTCAAAAAGCCTTTCCCGAACTTGGTAAAATTCAAGGAAATGCCGTAAGATTTTCGGCCGGGAATGCGATCAAGAACAGGACATGACGCGAGAGAGATGGCGACGCCGCTAACCAAGTCTTTACCAACCGGCCTTGCTCAGGTGGAGCAGGAGATCGCGCGCGCCTGCAAGGAAGCGCGCCGCGAGCGCGGATCGGTGACGCTGGTCGCGGTGTCGAAGACGTTCGACGGCGCAGCGATTTCGCCGGTCATCGACGCCGGACAGCGCGTGTTCGGCGAAAACCGCGTGCAGGAGGCCAAGGGAAAATGGCCGGCATTGATGGCGACACATCCCGGAATCACGTTGCATTTGATCGGGCCGCTGCAGTCCAACAAGGCAAAGGACGCGGTGGCGCTGTTCGACGCCATCCACTCGGTCGACCGGCCGAGCCTGTGCGAGGCGCTGGCCAAGGAAATCAATTCGCAGAACAAACGCCCGGAATTGTTCGTCCAGCTGAACACCGGCGAGGAGCCGCAGAAGGCCGGCATCGCACCCGGCGAGGCCGATGCCTTCATCGCAAGCTGCCGCGAGAAATACGGCCTCGCCATTTCCGGGTTGATGTGCATCCCGCCGGTCGATGAGGCGCCGGCGCCGCATTTCGCGCTGACGGCCAAGATCGCCGCGCGCAATGGCTTGCGGAATCTGTCGATGGGAATGAGCGCGGATTTCGCCGTGGCGATCCAGCTCGGCGCCACGCACGTGCGCGTCGGCTCGGCAATTTTCGGTCATCGCTGAGCGGACTCCGTCATTGCGAGCGAAGCGAAGCAATCCATAGCGCGGCATAACGGCTAGATGGATTGCGTCGTCGCTTTGCTCCTCGCAATGACGGCGATAGAGCTTACCTAAATCCCACCGACACTTGTCCCAGCGCCCCGAAATCAACGGCGCAAAAATCACCCGCCTGAATCGGCAGCGGCGGATGGCAGGTACCGGTCGTAACCACCTGCCCCGCCTTCAACGTCACGCCAAGCTGGCGCAGTTCATTGGCAAGCCAGGCCAATGCGATCCGGGGATCGCCGAGGACGTTCTTGCCGTGACCGACATATTGCTGGCCGCGCATGGTCGTGACTGGCCGCTCTTCGACGAGGTCCATCGCGCGCCAATCGGCGCTTGCCGCCGGCCCCAGCACGAACAGATGCGCACAGGCATTGTCGGCGATCAACTGGGCCTCGCCGGCGCTGGCGAAATCGCCGAACCGCGAATCCGGAATCTCGATCGCCGGATGCAGCGTATCGACCGCATCGAGCACCTGCTGCACGGTATAGGGCGTCGCGCGCGAGGGCAGATCAACGCGCATGCGAAAGGCGAATTCGGGCTCGGCGACGCGCATTTCGTTGCCGGCCATCGCGGCGGTGCCGCCATCCGGAATCGCGGTTTCGGCGAGGATGCGCCCGGCCATCGGGCCGGTGACGTTGATGTGCTTTTGCCCGGCCTCGCTGGTTGCTGCAATCTTCCAGCCGAACAGGCTTGGGCCGAAAATTGTTCGATGGCCGCCTGGATCGCGTAGCCCTCGATGCGGTCGCGCGGCCGCAGCGATGCGTCGAGGGCGGCAAGCTTAGTGCCGGCGCGCCAATGGTCGTGCAGCGTTTTCGATGCGGCGGTTACCGCGTCCTTGTCGAGCATTGTTCTGATCCCATCAGCCGATCATGATTCTTGTCTGCGGGCCCATCCGCCGCAACAGCCGCAGCATGGAAGACTTGGTCATCGACACGCATCCCGCCGTCGGCGAAAAATTGGGGCGGGCCAGATGCAGGAACACGGCGCTGCCGCGGCCGGCTACGCGCGGCGCGCTGTTGTGATCGATCTCGATGATGAAATCGTAGAGATGGTCCTGGCGCGTCAGCCGGTCGCCGGCCTGACCCTGGATCAGGCGAACAGGCTGGTTGTAATGGCGATCGCGCGGGTCTTCGCACCAGGCGTCTTCGGGCCTGATCGCCCGGACCGGCAGAAAGGTCGGCGGCCGGACATGGCGGTCCGCGCGCCACCACAATCGCAGCGGGCGATAGATGCCCCTCGGGGTGCCGCCGTCGCCCTCCCTCTTGTTGGCAAGGACGCCACCGCGACCAAGTGCCACCGGCACGGACCAGCCGTCCACGGTTAACCATCCCCGACGGGGGTCGCCGGCAGCCCTTTGCACCCGGATCGAGGTAACTGGCCGATCACGCGCGGTTGTCTTATAAGTGATTGAAGTGGCGTTGTTTTCCATGCCAATGCCCGAATTCAGGGATTGCCTGCCCCGGCCCACAATTGCCCGATTTGGGGCCATTACAGGACATTCATCGAAATCGGCCTCAAATTTGGGATAGACTGCGGTCCAGCTTGTGAAACTGTAACAATCTCTTACCTCAATGCGAATCAGTACCAGCTTGGCTTGTCTGCGAAGTTTGCACGCGAATCAGGTTGTCATCGACCAAGACCCGGCTTGAGACGCTTCCACTTGTGTCCGCCGCCTGCCTCAAGAGGATCGTATCCTATGCCCAATGCCCGCAAGATCCTGATCGTGGATGACGATACCGATCTGCGCGACACGCTGGTTGAGCAGCTATCGCTGCACGAGGAGTTCGAAGCTTCCGCCGTTGATACCGGCGCCAAGGGCGCCAGCGCCGCCAAGGCCAATTCGCCCGATCTGGTGCTGATGGATGTCGGCTTGCCCGATACCGACGGCCGGGAAGTCGTGCGCAGCCTGCGCAAGGGCGGCTTCAAGGCGCCGATTATCATGCTGACCGGTCACGACACCGATTCCGATACGATCCTGGGACTGGAATCGGGGGCCAACGACTATGTCGCCAAGCCGTTCCGGTTCGCCGTCCTGCTCGCGCGGATCAGGGCGCAGCTTCGTCAGCACGAGGCCAGCGAGGATGCGGTGTTCTCCGTCGGTCCCTACAGCTTCCGCCCCGGCTCCAAGATGCTGACCGCCGCTAACGCCCGGAAGGTGCGGCTGACGGAGAAGGAAACCGCAATCCTGCGCTTCCTGTACCGCGCCGGCCAGTTGCCGGTGTCGCGCGAAACGCTGCTGCAGGAAGTCTGGGGTTACAATTCGGGTGTCACGACGCACACGCTGGAGACCCACATCTACCGTCTCCGGCAGAAGATCGAGAAGGATGCGGCCAACCCGGAAATCCTGGTGACGGAAGCCGGTGGCTACAAGCTGGTGCCGTGATACGATTCGCAGCCGCTATTTCTGATTTTCGCGAATCCTGGTCACAGGTTAATGTCGATCGAAGATGATGTAGCCCTGCTCGAGCGGGTCCCGACACTGCGCCTGTTGGGAACGGCGTCGCTACGCATGCTGGCGATCGGCTCCGAGCAGCGGAATTTCTCGCCCGGCGACTATCTGTTCAATGCGGGTGATGACGCGGATGCGGGCTATATCGTTCAGGGCGGCTCGATCCGGGTCGAGGATGGCGGCGCCGAAGTCGTTGCTGGCCCGGGCTCCCTGATCGGTGAACTCGCGCTTATCGTCGCGATGAAGCGGCCATCGAGTGCGGTCGCGCTCGATCACGCCTCGGTCATCCGGGTCTCACGCAGCCTGTTTCAGCGGGTACTCGAAAGCGATCCCACCGCGGCGCGCCGCCTCCGCGACGAACTCGCCGCCCGCACCAGCCAGCTCGCCAGCGATATTTTGATGGCCGGCGCGAAGCTGAATATTTGATCGCTGCTAAACTTCCAGCGTCACCGTCACCGGCACGTGGTCGGACGGGCGCTCCCAGCCGCGCGCATCGCGGCTGATCCTGAAATCGGTGACGCCATCCTTCAGCGCGCGCGACACCCAGATGTGGTCGAGCCGCCGGCCGCGGTCCCCTACCGTCCAGTCGGCGGCGCGGTAGCTCCACCACGTGTAGACCTTTTCCGACAGTGGAATCCGCTCGCGCGCAACGTCGAACCATTCGCCGTGGGTTTGCGCCGCCAGCAGCTTTTCGCATTCGATCGGCGTATGCGACACCACCTTCAACAGCTGCTTGTGCGACCACACGTCGTTCTCATGCGGCGCGACATTGAGGTCGCCGACCAGGATATGCCGGTCGTCGCCGCGCGGATGCAGCGGCTCGCACGCCTTCATCTCGTCGAGAAATTTCAGCTTGTGATCGAATTTCGGATTGAGCGCGGGGTCGGGAATGTCGCCGCCGGCCGGCACATAGAAATTGTGCAGCACCAGCGGCTTTGCCAGCTGCGCCTTCTCGCCGAACGCCACCGAGATATGGCGTGAATCGATCTTGTCGCAGAAGGTCCTGATGTCGGTGGCGTCGAACGGCAGTTTCGAGACGATGGCAACGCCGTGATAGCCCTTCTGTCCGTTCAGCGCGACATGCTCATAGCCGAGACGCTTGAATCGCTTCAGCGGAAAGGCGTCGTCGATGCATTTGGTTTCCTGCAGGCACAGCACGTCCGGCCGCGCCGCTTTGAGGAATTTGGCGACGATGTCGATGCGCAGGCGCACCGAATTGATGTTCCAGGTTGTCAGGGAAAAACGCATGGGAACCGTGTCTTACCACGGTTCGTGGCGCCGTCGCGCTCTTTGTCCACAGGCGCAAGCTGGTGGGCACGCTCGCGCTTTGCCCACGCCTTTGGCGCCGAATTGAAGCCTTCAATTGGCGGGCGTGAAGTAGTTGGTGAAGTCGATCTTGAACAGGCCGGGGTCGACCTTCTTGGTCGAGTCGAGATTATAGACCGCGACCGTGGTGTCGTAGCCCTGCGGGTCGGTCACCGTCCATTGCTTGAGCTGGCCATCCTTGACGCCGACCATCAGCATCAGCCGGCTGGTGCCGATCAGGGCCTGCTTCTCCTCGATCGTGACGCTGATATAGACGTCGTCGGCGGTGACACTGACGACATTGGTGTCCTTGAGCAGGTCGATTCTGTCAGACAACAGGAAACGCAGCGGCGTTTGTGACAGCGGATAGATGTCCTGGGTCGCGAGCTTGCGGTCGCGCACGGCCAGCGACGAGCCATCCGCAACGATCGCGATCGGGCTTGGATCGTCGTATTCGAAACGCACCTTGCCCGGCTTCTGGATGTAGAAATCGCCCTTGGTCCTGCTGCCGTCAGGCCCGACCTGGACGAAATTTCCGACCAGCGTCTGCAGCGAGGACAGATAGGAACTCACCCGCGCCGCCTGCGCCTTCTGATTGGCATCGAAGGTCGCAAACATATTGGCCGGCACATTGCGGTTTGGATTCGGAATCACCGGGTTCGGCGGCGTCTGGGTGGCACCGGTTGTGGTCGGGCCCTTTTCTTGCGCGGTCATTTGCATGCCGCCATCGCGCACCTTGGGCGCGGGCTTCGGGACCGGAACGTTCTGCGACAGAGCCGGCGTCGCAAGGCCGGCGATGGAAGTGGCGAGCAACAGGGCCAGTCCGGAGCGCAGCCCGCGATGGGTGGGTTGTTGTGTCATCAGATATTTCGGATCTCTATGCGATGAGGCATCCCGCTGCCCGACAGTTTATCGTGCTTTCGAGCCAAGGGGGTATCGTTTTTCCGTGAAAATTGTTGCGCCGAATCCACGTTCACCGCGGGAATCTAGAAGCCGCCCTCCTCTTCGGGAACCAGAATTTCGCGCTTGCCGGCGTGATTCGCCTGGCCAACGATGCCTTCGAGTTCCATCCGCTCCATCAGGGAAGCGGCGCGGTTGTAGCCGATCTGCAGGCGGCGCTGAATGTAGGAGGTCGAGGCCTTGCGGTCCCGTTTGACGATCGCTACCGCCTGCGCGAACAGGTCGCCGCCGCCGTCGCCACCCATGCCGGTGGAATCGAACACGGCGCCATCTTCTTCGCTCGGCTCTTCCGCCGTGACCGCTTCCAGATACTCCGGCGCGCCTTGCGTCTTGAGATGGCGCACAACCTTCTCCACTTCCTCGTCGGAGGCAAACGGGCCGTGCACGCGGCTGATGCGACCGCCGCCGGCCATATAGAGCATGTCGCCCTGGCCGAGCAGCTGCTCGGCGCCCATTTCGCCGAGAATGGTGCGGCTATCGATTTTCGACGTGACCTGGAAGGCGATACGGGTCGGGAAGTTCGCCTTGATGGTGCCGGTGATGACGTCGACCGACGGACGCTGCGTGGCGAGGATGACGTGGAGACCCGCCGCGCGCGCCATCTGCGCCAGGCGCTGCACCGCGCCTTCGATGTCCTTGCCGGCTACCATCATCAGGTCGGCCATTTCGTCGACGATGATGACGATGTAGGGCAGCGGCTCAAGGTCGAGCTTTTCTTCCTCGTAGATCGCCTTGCCGGTTTCCTTGTCGAAGCCGGTATGCACCGTGCGCGTCAGCTCCTCGCCCTTGCCCTTGGCTTCGACGAGACGCTGGTTGTAGCCGTCGATGTTGCGGACACCGAGCTTGGCCATCTTCTTGTAGCGCTCTTCCATCTCGCGCACGGCCCATTTCAGCGCGACCACCGCCTTCTTCGGATCGGTCACGACGGGCGTCAGCAGATGCGGGATGCCATCATAGACGGAGAGTTCGAGCATCTTGGGATCGACCATGATCAGGCGGCACTGATCCGGCCGCAGCCGGTAGACCAGGCTGAGGATCATGGTGTTGATGGCGACCGATTTGCCCGAACCGGTGGTGCCGGCGATCAGCATGTGCGGGGTGCGCGCCAGGTCGATGATGATGGATTCGCCGCCGATATTCTTGCCAAGACAGAGCGGAAGTTTTGCGTGCGAGTCGTCCTTCACCGAAAGCAATTCGCGCAGATAAACCTTTTCGCGATGCACGTTCGGCAGCTCGATGCCGATGGCGTTGCGGCCGGCCACCACGGCAACGCGGGCCGACAGCGCGCTCATCGAGCGGGCAATATCGTCGGCGAGGCCAATGACACGCGAGGATTTGATGCCCGGCGCCGGCTCGAGTTCGTAGAGCGTGACCACCGGCCCGGGATTGGCCTTGACGATTTCGCCGCGGACGCCGAAGTCGCCGAGCACGCCTTCCAGCGCACGCGAATTGGCTTCGAGCTCGGCCTTGCTGAGCGGCTGCCGGTCGGACGCCTTGGGCGCGCTGAGCATGGAAACCGACGGCAGTTCGAACTTGTCGGTCTTGCGAGAGGCGGGACGCGGTGCGGGCTTCTTGCGCGCGCGGGGGGCCTCTTCTTCTTCCTCCTCCTCCTCGTCTTCTTCTTCCTCCTCGTCCTCTAATTCCTCTTCCTGCGGCGCCAGTTTTGGCGCCGCACGGCCGCGAAGGCTCGGCTCCTGGCGTTCGAACGAAGCGGTACGAAACGGCGTTGAACTCGACACCAGCGAGCGGTAGGCCGCGCTCATCAGCCATCCGATCCGCGCCTTTGCGCTCATCAGCGCGTGGTAGATCCAGCCGAGCGGCACCGAGCCGCGGTCTTCTTCCTCGACGAACGGCGTGTCATCGTCCTCGATCGGTGTCAGCTCTTCTTCCTTCGGACGCGAGCCCCAGCCGCAGGCAAACAGGAAGGCCGCGCACATCGCGACTAACAGGATGATGCCGAGCACGAGGCGGTAGCTGAATCCGGGTGGACCGAACACCACGGCGGGCGCGCGCACCAGCGCATCGCCGACGACGCCGCCAAGGCCGGTCGGCAGCGCCCATGCGCCGCCATGCGGCCAGCAGCTTGCAAAACCCGCCGCGATCACCGTGCAGAGAATCCAGCAGCCAAGGCGCAGCGCTTCGCGGTCGAAGTTGCGATGGGTCAGCATCCGCCAGCCCCACACCGCAACCGGGAGGATCAGCATGATCGCGCCGAGACCGAGGATCTGCATCAACAGATCAGCGCCGATCGCGCCGGGGTAGCCGAGCACGTTACGAATCGGACGCGAGGTCGCGTGGCTCAGGCTCGGATCCTGCACGGACCATGTCATCAGCGCCGCGGCGGCAACGCCGGATAGCGCGATCAGGCCGAGGCCCATCAGCTCGCGCAGGCGCCGCGCCAGGGCTTCGCGGATCGAGACCGGCAGATGGCCGACCAGGGGAATGACACGTTCGATCGCTGGCATGCTCATCGGGCCCTGCGATTAATCCAGAAATTCGACCAGCCGGTGCAACGCCTCGGCCGTTGATTCACTGTCGGAAACCAGCGCGAGGCGGATGTAGCCTGCGCCGGGATTGAAGCCGTCGGGTTGCAGCCGCGACAGATAGCTGCCCGGGATCACCCGGACCCCGGCGTCGCGATACAGACGCACCGCCGCCGCCTCGTCGCCGCCGCGCTCGGATACGTCGAGCCAGACGCAGAAGCCGCCGGCGGGCCGCTTATAGCCGTAGCGGCTGCCGAGAATCTGGTCGGCGAGATCGAACTTGATGCGATACAGCCTGCGGTTTTCCTCGACATGGGCCTCGTCGCTATAGGCGGCGACGGCGACATGCTGCAGCGGCACTGGCACCTGCGGGGCCGCGACGTTGCGCAATTCGTGAAAGGCGGCAAGAAATTTCTTGTCGCCGGCGGCAAAGCCGACGCGCATCCCCGGCAGGTTCGAGCGCTTCGACAGCGACTGGAACGCGACGACATTGGTGAAGTCGGGCCCGGCGCATTCGAGCGCGCTGCCTGGCGCCTCCCTGGTGTAGATTTCCGAATAGCACTCGTCGCTCAGGATCATGAAGCCATAGGCGTCGGCGAGTTTCTTCAGCCGGGTGAAGTAACCGCGCGAGGCGACGGAGCCTTGCGGATTGGCGGGCGAGGCGATGTAGATCGCAACCGTTCGCGCCAGCGTTGCCTCGTCGAGCTGCTCGAGATCCGGCAAAAATCCGTTGGCCAGCGTGGTCGGCAGATAGACCAGTTCGCAGCCGGCCGCGCGGGCGCCGGCTCCATAGGCCGGATAGAACGGGTTGGGCATCAGGATCGCGGGCCTGCCCTTGCGTGGGCCGACATAGCGGGCGGCGGTGATGGCGGCGAAGAACAGCCCTTCGCGGCTGCCGCTCAGCACCAGGATTTCGCTCTCGGGATCGATAGGGCGGGGCAGATCGAATCGGCTCGACAGCCAGTTGGCGGCAGCGCGCCGGAACGGCTCGATCCCCTTGGCGATGGGATAGCGGCCGAACTCGGCAATGTGCTTGGCCAGGACCGGCCCGACGAAGTCGGGCACCGGGTGCTGCGGCTCGCCCAATGATAATGTAATCAATGGCTTGGCCGGCTGGTATGGCGCGAGCAGCTCGCTTGTTCGGAGAAAGGGAGAGCGCTCGGCCTGACCGGCAGGTACGCTGCCGGCGCCCTGCGCCACGCCGGAAGAGGCGGTCATTGCCATCTGTGAAACGCCCAGCACTTTCAAAACGGGATCGAGGGCTTACCCCAGGACCGCGGACCCATCAAATCACCATAGATACGGCGAGGTTAAGACGCGATTAACCATCGGTAGCACTGGACAATTTGCGAAGTATTACCATATTGCTGTGGGTATTACTCTCGCTTAGGTAGCGCTATGGCGACGACAGTTACAAGCAAGGGCCAGGTAACGATCCCGAAACCGGTTCGCGACCACCTCGGAATTGTTCCGGGAAGCCAGGTCGAATTTCGGCGGGCGCCCGACGGCAGCGTCGTGCTCGAAAAATCCGATGGCACGAGGAAACCGAGCCGCTTTGCCAAGCTGGTTGGAATCGCCGGTCCGGGTCCTTCCACAGACGAAATCATGGCGATCACGCGCGGGGATTAGCCTGTGACGTTGGTGGATTCGAACGTCCTGCTGGACATTTTCACGCGGACGCCAGACTGGTGGGAATGGTCGTTGGCGCAGTTGGAGGATGCGGCTCTACAGGGAGCATTGCTGATCAATGACGTTATCTTTGCCGAGACCTCCGTCCGCTTCGCTACTATCGAAGAATTCGAAGCTGTCTTGGCCGACGCAGGCATCACCGTTGCGCCGATTCCACGAATGGCGCTCTTTCAGGCCGGTAAAGCATCAGTTCAATACCGAAATGCAGGCGGTACGCGCAGCGGCGTATTGCCGGATTTCTTCATTGGCGCACACGCGGCTGTCGAACGGCTGCCCCTCCTGACTCGAGATACCCGGCGCTACCGTACTTATTTCCCGACAGTTGAGTTGATCACGCCGTCGGAAGGCGGAGAGTAGGGCCCCGCAGGGCTACCGCCCCGGTAACCTCTCAAAGCTCGGCATGCCCTCCGGCACGTGGTGGAAGGCCTGCCTGTCGATCGTATAGATCGCCATCTGCGGGTTGAAGAGGCCGGGGTCGTCGAAGGTTCCGACCTTCAGCACGACGGCGGCCAAGCCCGGCACCTTGGTCACCAGATGGGTTCCGCATTCCGGGCAGAACTCGCGCGTCACGGCCCGCTCGAGGTCGCTGCGGGTGAACTGCTTGGGCTGGCCAGCGGTGTATTTGAAGCCGTCGACCGGCATTGCCACGAACATGTTCGGCGCGCCGCCGGAAATGTATTGGCATTCCCGGCAGTGGCACTGCGCCGCCATCATCGGGTCGCCCTCGGCCACATAGCGCACCTTGCCGCAATAGCATCCGCCCTCGACTTTCATGACGTCCTCCCGGTTTTTGTTGCGGTCATTTCGACGGCTCCCGCCCGTTTTGGCAAATGCAATTTCGCCAGGGGAGGCAGAAAAAGAAAGAGTGAGGCAGAAAAAGAAAGGGGCTCCAACTTGCGCTGGAGCCCCTCAACGGTCAGGGCATTGCCGGGTATGTGCCCGAACCGGAGTTATGGATGCGACCCTTTAGGGATCGCACCCCGGGAGAACTTACACGTTGTAGGCGCGCTCGGTGTGCTCGGTGACATCGAGGCCTTCACGCTCGGTCTCGACGTTGACGCGCAGACCGACGATCACGTCGACCACCTTGAAGATGATCGCCGAACCGATGCCCGACCACACCAGCGTGGTGCAGACGCCCCAGAGCTGCGAGACCATCTGCGCCGCGAAGTCGTAATCGGCGACCTTCGGCGGAATGGCGGTGTAGTCGATGACGCCGGCGCCACCGAGGGCCGGATTCACCAGAATGCCGGTGCCGAGCGCGCCGACGATGCCGCCGACGCAGTGGACGCCGAACACGTCCAGCGAGTCGTCATAGCCGAGCGAGTTCTTCACCACGGTGCAGAAGAACAAGCAGACGACGCCGACCACGAGGCCGAGCACAATCGCACCCATCGGGCCGGCAAAGCCGGCTGCAGGCGTGACCGCCACGAGGCCCGCGACAGCACCCGACAGCGCGCCGAGCACGGACGGATGACCCTTGACGATCCATTCCGCGAACATCCAGGCCATCGCCGCCGCTGCGGTTGCAACGAAGGAGTTGGTCATGGCGAGCGCGGCGCCGCCGGAGGCTTCGAGGTTCGAACCGGCATTGAAGCCGAACCAGCCGACCCAGAGCAGCGAGGCACCGATCATGGTCATGGTCAGCGAGTGCGGAGCCATCAGCTCCTTGCCGTAGCCGACGCGCTTGCCGATCAAGAGCGCACCGACGAGGCCCGCAATACCGGCGTTGATGTGCACCACGGTGCCGCCGGCGAAGTCGATCGCACCCTTCTTGAAGATCCAGCCGGCATCGGCGTTGATCTCGTCGAGCTTGGCCTGCGCCGCGGTCTTGGCGGCACCGTCAGCCGCCGCGGCGAGCGCCTTGGCGGCATCCTGGATCGCGTCCGGACCCGGCCAGTACCAGACCATGTGCGCGATCGGGAAGTAGATCAGTGTCACCCAGAGCGGGATGAACAGTGCGATCGCCGCGAACTTCATGCGTTCGGCAAAGGCGCCGACGATGAGGGCGGGGGTGATCGCCGCGAACGTCATCTGGAAGCAGACATAGACCAGTTCCGAGATGTTGGCGTCCACCGAGAAGGTCGCGACCTTCGAATCGGTGGTGATGCCCATCATGAAGGCTTTCGAGAAGCCGCCGATGAAGTCCGAACCGCCGGTGAAGGCGAGGCTGTAACCGTAAAGCGCCCAGAGCACGACGACAATGCAGACGGTGTAGAAAACCTGCATCAGCACCGAGAGCATGTTCTTGGAACGGACGAGGCCGCCGTAGAACAGCGCCAGGCCCGGGATGGTCATCAACAGCACCAGCACTGTCGACGTCAGCATCCAGGCGTTGTCGCCCTTGTTTACGGTCGGCTCGGCATAGGCGGCGGTCGCGGCAAACATGCCGACGGCGAGCGCTGCCAATCCCGCGCTATAGGGACGTTTAAACGTCATTGATTTTACTCCTGAGTGGTAAGGTTTGTGCGCGAAATCAGAGGGCCGCGGCATCCGCCTCGCCGGTGCGGATGCGGACCGCATGGTCGAGGTTGATGACGAAGATCTTGCCGTCGCCGATCTGGCCGGTCTTGGCGGCTGAGGTGATGGCGTCGATGGTCTTGTCGACCTGATCGGAGGCAACAGCGACCTCGATCTTGATCTTGGGCAGGAAGCTCACGGCGTATTCGGCGCCGCGGTAGATTTCGGTGTGGCCCTTCTGCCGGCCGTAGCCTTTGACTTCCGTCACCGTGAGGCCGTGAACGCCAATGGCAGTCAGGGCATCACGGACTTCTTCCAGTTTGAATGGCTTGATAATCGCCATAACAATTTTCATGGGTCTTGGTCCCCGCTTGGGCCCGGCTCGGACCGGGCGTTCTCGACTGAGATATCCACGCGGAGATGTTCACTACGCGGGCACAGCCGGGACCCTTAGAATCAAATGCCGTGCCAAATCGGGACCGTTCACTAACAGGCTATGAACTCGACCCTTTTCGCCCTTTGCGGGAATTGCATCATCCTGCGCCATTCGGTCGCGCCCAAACTGTAGTCAGGCCTGCTCAAATCGTGAGCAGGCCCTGACCGAGCACACAATCCTGCTCAGCGGCAGGGCATCAAAATGGTAACAGGGTGGGCGGCCCGTTGCAGCGCTTTGCCAGCGGCGGATATCGAGGCCCGGCGGTGCCGCTGGCGCGGAGATGCCGCGTCCATCAAGGGTTCTTTACGGGTTCGCCGGTAGCACCGGCCTCCTGAAGGGGGCGTCCCATGCACGTCGACACGCTTCCGCTCACCGTCAAACTCGCGGGGTTCGTGCTCGCCATCCTGCCGCTGATGATCGACAATCTGCGCACCGGCCGAGCAACCAACGGCAACAATCTCATCCTGCTGCTCGGCGGCCTCGCGACGCTCGTTCTTGATCGAGCGATGGGATGGAGCGACCGATCCCTGATGAAATCCGGCGGCTGGATCATCGCCGGAATGGCCATCCTTTTCGTGGTCCATCGGATGATCGGCGTTCCATCCGGCGTCGCCAAGACGCTAATGGCGCTGCTGCCGTGGTTCACCGTGGAAAGCTATCTTGTCGTGGTCACCGCTGGATTGCTGGTCACCGCCCTGATTGGCTATGTCACACGCCGTGACGCGCCGGTCGTGCCGTCTCTCATGGCTGCCGGCATCCTCATCATGGCATTGTGAGTTCGGCTGCTACTGCAGCGCCTCGCCATGCTGGGAGATATCGAGGCCTTCCAGCTCCTGCTGCAGTGACACCCGCAGCGGAGCGAATACGCCCACCAGCTTGAGCAGCACGAAGGTGACCCCCGCGGACCACACCAGCGTGGCGACGACTCCGTAGAGCTGGATCAAGACCTGCTGCGGGTTGTTCTCCAGCAGCCCGGCGGTGCCGCCAATCGCGTTCACCGCAAAGACGCCGGCAAGCAGCGTGCCGGTCAGGCCGCCAATGCCATGGACGCCGAAGACGTCGAGCGAGTCGTCATATTTGAACCGCTGCTTCAGCCAGGTGCAGGCCCAGAAGCAGAGCGTGCCGGCGATGACTCCGATGATAACACCATGCCAAGGCGCGACGAATCCGGATGCCGGCGTGATGGTGCCAAGGCCGGCTACGGCGCCCGAGATCATGCCGAGCACCGAGGGCTTGCGCCGCGTCGCCCATTCGATCGCGGCCCAGGTCAGCGCGCCGGCGCAGGCGGCGAGGTGCGTTGCCGTGATCGCCATCACCGCGCGCGAGTTGGCCGCGAGCGCCGATCCGCCGTTGAAGCCGAACCAGCCGACCCACAGTAAGCCGGTGCCGATCACCGCGAGTGACAGGTCGAACGGCGCGAGATTTTCGCTGCCATAGCCGTGACGCCGGCCCATCACCATCGCCGCGACCAGACCGCCGATGCCGGCGGAAAGATGCACGACGAGGCCTCCGGCGAAATCGAGCACGCCGGCGCTGGCCAGGAAGCCGCCGCCCCACACCCAATGCGCAAGCGGCACATAGACGAACACGAACCAGCCGACGGAGAACAATAGATAGGCGGAGAACCGCATCCGGTCCGCGACCGCGCCGGCCACCAGCGCCACCGTGATGATCGCAAACGTCATCTGGTACAGCATGAAAAGCGCTTCGGGGATCGTCTTCGCGGCCGGATTGACGCTCTCCATCGTCATGCCGACCAGGAACCAGCGGTCGAGCGTGCCAAGAAAGGCGCCGTCGCCGATAAAGGCCAGCGAATAGCCGAACGCTACCCAGAGTATCGAGATGATCGCAACGGCCGAGAGGCTCTGCGCCATGGTCGCCAGCACATTCTTCTTGCGCACCATGCCGGAATAGAACAGCGCCAGGCCCGGTATCGTCATCATCAGCACCAGCGCGGTGGCGACGATCATCCATGCGGTGTCCGCGGCGTTGATGGTGGATGTCTCGGCCAAGGCCGGCGTTGCGAGCAGGGTGCTCGCTGCAGGAATGACGAGCGCAGCATGGCGCGCTGCACGATACGATGGTGCCCCCATGGAATTCCCCCGGCGTGGTGTCGTTTCTTGTCTCGCGCGTCCGGCGTCGCTGCCGCCGCGCCCCCTTTAGTCAGTGAGGCTTCAGAGCGCGTCGCTGTCGGTCTCGCCGGTGCGGATGCGCAGCGCGTGGTCGATCGGCGTGACGAAGATTTTGCCGTCACCGATCTGCCCGGTGCGCGCGTTCGCGGTGATCACCTCGATCGCCTTGTCCGCGACGTCGGAAGCAACAGCGATTTCGATTCGAAGCTTGGGCAGGAAGTTCACGACATATTCGGCGCCGCGGTAGATTTCGGTGTGCCCCTTCTGGCGGCCATAGCCCTTGACCTCGGTCACCGTCATGCCGTGCACGCCGATGGCCGTGAGCGCCTGGCGGACCTCGTCAAGCTTGAAAGGTTTGATGATGGCGACGACGAGTTTCATGATCAGGCCTTCATTTCCCTGGACATTTCGTGAGCAGGCGGCAGGCTGATCACCCACCGGCTGGCTGCCAGCGCAAATCTGGCATCTTTCTAGGCAAATGGCACAAAAAGGTTGCAGGTAGAAGGGGAAAACATTTCGAGCTGGTGACGTCCATCACTGTACAGGCGGCTGGATCGTCCGCCAAAATACGGGTCTCCCTCAGCCGCTTGCCGGCTATTTCATATTTTTTCCACGGCTCAAGGAAATAAAATGTCAAACCGATCGTGGTTTTATGCCGCCAACGGCCAGCAACAAGGCCCCTATCCGGAGGCCCAGCTTCGCGACCTCATCACCCGCGGCATGGTCGGGACCGACACGCTGGTCTGGACCGAGGGAATGTCAGGCTGGCTGCGGGCCGGCGATATTCCGGGCCTGGTCCCCGGCGGCTCCGGTCCGCCGCCCGCTTATGCGCCTCCCGGCGGCCCACCTTCGGTTGCAAGTGGCTCCTATGGCGGCGGTGCGCTGTCGATCGATGTCAGCGTTTTGGAGCTGTTCTGGCGCAGCCTCGTGTTCATCATCGGCATGGTTCTGGTGATTCCCTCGCCCTGGGTCGCGACCTGGTACTACCGCTGGGCCTTCTCGCGGATTTATGTGCCGGGCCGGCCGAACCTTGCCTTCAACGGACAGCCCCTCGACATCTGGTATGTCTTCATCGCCATCGGCATCCTGACCTATGTGGGCCAGGCCGATCTCTACTACCTGCAATATCTCTCGATCCCGATTCAGGCCGTGCTGTCCTGGATGGTGATTCGCTGGATTGCCGCGAACCTGAGCTCCAATGGCGAGCCGCTTCCGATCGCCTTCAACGGCAGCGCACTCGGCTATATCGGCTGGCAGGTGCTGCTTTACGTGTCGTTCATCACCATCGTCGGCTGGGCCTGGGTGATCACGGCCTGGATGCGCTGGATCTGCCGCAACATCGACGGCACGCATCGTGAAGTCATCTTCACCGCATCAGGCCTTGAAATGTTGTGGCGCACCCTCGTGTTCGCGATCGCCTGCATCTTCATCATTCCGATACCGTGGATGCTGGCCTGGTATGGACGCTGGTATGCGTCGCAATTTGCACTCGCCGAGCGCGGCACCATGGCGAACGCGTAAGATTATCCGCACAGTCTTGCAGAGTGGGCAACGTGCAGCGTGCCCGCCCTCTTTACTTATTACTTGCGCTGGCGCACCGAGCCCTCCTGGGCGACCGACGCGACCAGCGTACCGTCCGGCTTGAAGATCAGGCCGCGGGTCAGCCCGCGGCCATCCTGCGCACTCGGCGAATCCTGCGCGTAGAGCAGCCATTCGTCGGCGCGGAACGGGCGATGAAACCACATCGCATGGTCAAGGCTCGCCGGCATCATGCGCTTGTCGAACAGCGTGCGGCCATAGCGCGCCATGACGGCGTCGAGCAGCGAGAAGTCCGACGCGTAGGCCAGCGCACAAAGATGCAGCGCCGGATCGTCGGGCAGTTTGGCCGCAGTCCGAATCCAGACATGGATGCGGCCGTCATCGACCTTCTGGCCGAAATAGCGGCCGAGCTCGACCGGGCGCAGTTCGATCGGGCGGTCGGATTCGTAATAGCGCCGGATGAACTCCGGCATCTCCTTGAACATCGGCTGCTTGGAGACTTCTTCCGCCGTCAGCTTTTCCGGCGGTGGCACATCCGGCATCCTGTCCTGATGATCGAACGCGCCTTCTTCCTCGGCGTGGAACGAAACCATAATGGAGAAGATTGCGTTGCCGTGCTGGATCGCGGTGACGCGGCGGGTCGAATAGCTCTTGCCGTCGCGCAGCCGCTCGACCTGATAGATGATCGGAATCTGCGGGTCGCCCGGCAGGATGAAATAGCAATGGATCGAATGCGGCAGGCGGCCCTCGACGGTGCGGCACGCCGCGACCATGGCCTGTCCGATCACCTGTCCGCCGAATACCCGCTGCCAGCTCGTCTTCGGACTGTTGCCGCGGAACAGATTCACCTCGAGTTGTTCGAGATCGAGGATGGAAATCAGGTCAATCAGGCCTTTGGACATGGCAGCGCTTTCGCTTGAATTGTTCGGTCTTTCCGGGATGGTCCGAAGGACCAGACCCGGAATGACGGGCTTAGCCTTGTTCTCCGCCCTGTTTCGCCCAGCTAATATCGGGTAGCAAGTATCTCTAGTGTAACGAAGTAGGATCGCATGGCGGCACAGCGAAGCATTGTCATCTGCGGCGGCGCCTTTGCCGGGCTGGCGCTGGCGCTGGCGTTCCGCCAGGGCCTTGGACCGGACATTCCCGTCATTGTCGCCGATCCGGCGCTGGCCACGCGGCCGAGCCGCGATCCACGGGCGACCGCCATCGTGGCGGCGTGCCGGCGGCTGTTCGAGGCGCTGGGCGTCTGGGATCAGGTGTCGGACTCACAAGCCATCCTCGACATGGTCGTCACGGATTCCAGGCTGGAGGACGCCACCCGCCCGGTATTCCTGACCTTTGCGGGGGAGGTCGAGCCCGGCGAGCCCTTCGCGCACATGGTGGAGAACCGCCGCCTGATCGATGCGCTGGTCGCACGCGCCGAGGCTGATGGCATCGATCTCCGTGCGACCGCCGTGTCGAGCTACGATTCCCGGCCCGACGGGGTCACGGTGACGCTCGCCGACGGCAATGTCGTCGAGGCAAGCTTGCTGGTTGCCGCCGATGGCGCGCGCTCAAAGCTGCGCGAGCGTGCCGGCATTGCCACCCATGGCTGGGACTACGACCAATCCGGCATTGTCGTCACCGTCGGCCATGAGCGCGATCACCACGGCCGCGCCGAAGAGCACTTTCTTCCCGCCGGTCCATTCGCGATCCTGCCACTATCAGGCAAGCGCTCGTCGCTGGTCTGGACCGAAAGCCGCACCGAGGCCGCGCGCATCACCGCGCTCGGCGAAGGCGAATTCCATGACGAGCTCGAAAAACGCTTCGGGCTGCACCTCGGCGAGATCAAGGCGCTGGACAAGCCGCGCGCGTTTCCGCTTGGTTATTTCGTCGCGCGCTCCTTCATCGCCGAGCGGCTGGCGCTGGTCGGCGATGCCGCGCATGTCATTCACCCGATCGCAGGGCAGGGGCTTAACATGGGCCTGAAGGATGTTGCGGCGCTGGCGGAAGTCGTGGTCGATGCGGCGCGGCTCGGCATCGATCCCGGACAGGCCGATGTGCTCGACCGCTATCAGCGCTGGCGGCGCTTCGACACGATGGCGATGGGCCTCGCCACCAATTCGCTGAACTTCCTGTTCTCGAATGAATCGACGCTGCTGCGGACCGTGCGCGATATCGGGCTCGGCCTCGTCGACCGCGCGCCGCCGCTGAAAAATATCTTCATCAAGCAGGCGGCGGGATTGTCAGGCGAGGTGCCGCGGCTGTTGAAGGGCGAGGCGCTGTAGACCGTAGGATGGGTAGAGCGAAGCGAAACCCATCAAACGTTCTTGCCGTGACGATGATGGGTTTCGCTGCGCTCTACCCATCCTTCGAAGATGTCATCAATCGATCTTCCGTGCCTCTTCCGGCAGCATGATCGGAATGCCGTCGCGGATCGGGTAGGCGAGTTTCGCCGAGCGCGAAATCAGTTCTTGGCGAGTGGAATCGAATTCCAATGGGCCCTTGGTCACCGGACAGACCAGGATCTCCAGGAGCTTTGGATCGACGGTTCCGTCGAGGCGTTCGGGCGAGGCGTTCATTTGATATCTCCGGATCGGCGTGGTGCTTAGCATACAAGGCCGCCCGATGTCATGACGTCGCCATCCGCACCAATTCGTCGACCACGGTCTGCTGCCGTGCCTTCGGCAGCGGCTGATCCGATAGCGCAAAGCCGAGAAAGGCCCAATAGAGGATCTGTGCACGGGAGCGGGCGGCATTGTCTGATAGTCCGGACTGCACCAGAAGACCTTCGACATAGTTCAGCCGCCGCCGGTCGATCGCCTGCACGGCGGCGCGCGCGGCAGGATCGACGCCGGCCCAGCCTCGAACGGCGCGTTCCAGCGCCAGCCGCTCGCTGAACACGCGGCGCAGCAGCAGCGCGAGCGGGTTATCGTCTTTCGACGCCGCCTCGATATTGGCGATGATCTGCTCGGCGGCGACCTCGTGCCAGCGCGCCAGGACCGCGGCGTGGAACGCGGCGATATCGGCGAAGTGCCAATAAAAACTGCCGCGCGAGACGCGCAGCGTTTTCGCCAACGGCTCGGCCTTCAGCGCGGTGAAGCCGCGGCTTGCCAGCGCCTTCAGGCCTTGGTCGACCCAGTCCTTTGCCGAGAGTTGATCGCTCATATGCCTACCACCATACACTACCGTCTTGACAGGCGCCACCACGCGGCGCATAACCATACAGTACTGTATGGAGGCGTTTCGATGCGCGATCTCATCCTGCAATGCGCCGGCGCCGCCGGCATAGCCGTAGCTCTGATCCATGGGGTGCTTGGCGAAACCAAGGTGTTTGCCAAGGCGACCATCCAGCCGGAGAGCCTACGCACGCTGATCCGCCTGGTGTGGCAGGCGGGCACGGTGGCCTGGATCGGCGGCGGTGTGCTGCTGATCGCCGCGCCTTTGCTTGGATCGGAGAGCGCGCGGCACTGGATCGTTGGGACCATCGTTGCAGTCTATGCGTTTGCCGCCGCCGCCAACGCGTGGTGGTCGCGCGGCCGCGGTTTTGGCTGGAAAGCGCTCGGCGCCGTCGTCGTGCTCGCGGTCGCAGGGTACTAGGCAGGCGATCACTTGAGCCCTCGTTAGCCGCGCACGCGGGAACGAGATGGTATTCAGCCTTGGCCGGCCGACCGGCAGCGCCAGTGTTCAGTCGATGCTGCGCGATCGGATGCGACCGGCACCACTCCGCAAGAGTGCGCGGAGCGTAGCTCACTGAAATAAGCGTCAACTGAGCCCATGCGCTCGCAGGTCGACTTAACACTCCGGGAAGAGCCTTGCATCCTACTGCAGACCGGTGTCGCCGCTGGTGCGCTTCTTGGCGAGGTCCATCTCGGTCACCGCGATCAGGATCTCGGCGCGGGTTTTCAGGTCGGGTGCTTCCAGCATCGCCTGCTTCTCTGCCGGGCCATAGGGCGACATCATCGCCAGCGCGTTGACCAACGCCTCGTTCGGGGCGCTCTCGATGCCTTCCCAATCCACCTTGAGATTGTTGGCGTTGAGAAAGTCGGTCAGCACTTCAAGCAGCGCCGTGCGGTCGACATCCTCTTCGCCCTTGCGCGCGACGAAATCGTCGGCATAGGGGAAGAAGTCCACTTTGCATTGCCGGTACGCCGTCAGCGCGGTGATTTCCTCCACCACCTTGAAACGGGCGACGCCGGTGAGCTCCAGGATGTAACGGCCGTCGCCGGATTCGGCGAGCTGGGTGATGCGGCCGACGCAGCCGACCCGAAACAGTTCGGGCTTTGCCTCGTCCCTCGTGTGGGAGATATCCGGCTGGATCATTCCGATCAGCCGGTGGCCGTCGCGCAGCGCGTCGTCGACCATCGCCAGATAGCGCGGCTCGAAAATGTTGAGCGGCATCTGGCCGCGCGGCAAGAGCAGCGCGCCCGGCAACGGAAACACCGGAATGATTTCGGGAAGCTCGCCGGGTCCGCGGTATTCGGCATTGATCGGCATGGGCAGTCCCGGTCAGTTCGCTGGTTCGGTGCGTGTTCTCTTCACAAAGCCACGTCCCACAGCTCGCGAATACGTCTAAAGCGCGACGATATCTGGATAAGCCGTCATCGCGCTTCAGGTTTCTGTTCGAGCATGATCTTTTCGGAAGGCCGCCTCACACTCTTCCGGATCATGCTCTAGGAGAAGAGTATCGTCGATAGCCGCCTTCGTCCTTCAACCGTTGCTTCGTCGGCGCCGCCCCAGGCTTCGAAGAACTGCACCAATTGCTTGCGGGCGCCGTCATCGTTCCATTTCCGGTCGCGCTTGACGATCTCCAGCAGCTGGTTGGTCGCCTCGCCGCGCTTGCCCAGCGCATTGAGCGCAGTTGCCAGATCGAATCGCGCCTGATGATCAAGCGGGTTTGCGGCAACCTTCTGTTCGAGCTCGGTCACCGGACCCAGCGCCTGGGCTTGCTCGGCGAGATCGATCGAGGCCTGCACCGCCTTGACCGCGGCGTCGTTGCGCTTGGACTCCGGCACCATCGCCAGCGTCTGCTTGGCCTGTTCGACGGCGCCCGTCGTCACGTAGCATTTCGCAAGTCCAGCCAGCGCCGGAATGTTGGTGGCGTCGAAACCCAAAATCTCGGCATAGATCTGCGCGGCCGCGGCGGGATCGCCTTCCGCCAGCACGACCTCGGCCTCTTTGAGGATTTCCGCGATATTGGGCTCGCCGGGCGCGGTCACGCCCTTGGTGATCTTGTCGATGAAGGCATTGACCTGGCTCTCCGGCACCGCGCCCATGAAACCGTCGGCGGGCTGGCCATTGACGAAGGCGATGACCGCCGGGATCGACTGAATGCCCATCTGGCCCGGGATGGCCGGATGATGATCGATGTTCATCTTGACCAGCTTGACCTTGCCCTTGGCGGCACGGACCGCCTTTTCGAGCACCGGCGTGAGCTGCCGGCAGGGGCCACACCACTCCGCCCAGAAGTCGATCAGCACCGGCTGGCGCTTCGATTCCTCGATGACGTCCTTCATGAAGGATTGGGTGGTCGTTTCCTTGATCAGATCGGACGCTGCCTGCGGTGCCGGGCCGCCGCCCTGCTCAACTATCGTCACGGTTTCCTCGCCTGCTGTCTTGCGAATGCTTGTCGGGAACGGGAGTCGTTCTAGCACGTCCCGGAACCAAGTTCTCGTCAGCTAGATGGCGGCTTGGCCACAAAATTCAATTGGTCGCAGGGGCTTCTCGGCCGTCCGGCCCTGATCCGGGTTCCGAATCGCACCCCTCAGATGCCCGTCGGCCCGTCCAAGTGTCGTTTCGAGCGATTCGAGCCCCATTTGTTAATGAAATCGGCCCAATCAGATGGCATCGAATTGCGTTCGGACTGTTGCATTCGTGGTCCGCATTTGGCATAGGTCTGCCGTTGACGGCGCGCGTCGCCGCCATCTCGGATGCGGGTGTAGCTCAGTGGTAGAGCACGACCTTGCCAAGGTCGGGGTCGAGGGTTCGAGCCCCTTCGCCCGCTCCAGATTTCTTCAAATCACTGGTACCGTATCAAACGACAGGCCGCCTTCTTGGCGGCCTTTCGTTTGCGGCTCATGGCTTGGATCTCGATCGGCGGCTGCTCACCTTGGCAGTCGATAAACCCAGATCCTGGCCCTGCCCGAACTTACGTCCTGAAACGTGTTCGGGAAGACAGCGCTCATCGGTTTGTTCAGGTACACGAACAATTGCCCATCGCGGGTGGCCTGGAATTTCTCGTCGAGGCGGCCGTTGGCCGGCTCGCTGTCGAGGAAGTTTTCTTCATTGCCGGTCTCGCCGTAGCGAAGGATGACGTGGCCGAAGGGGCGGTCGAGCGTCCGCTTGAGCGGGTAGGCGGCGGCCAGCAGGGTGAAACGCCCGAGTCCTGCGGCTGAGCCGAGCACGCCGTCCTTCTTCCAATCGGGGAGGAACGCCCGTAGCGGCATTCCACCCGGGCCGGAAGACGCGCCGAGGAATTGCCAGTCGCCGTCCTTCTCCAGGATGAACTGATACTGTGCGCGCCGCTCCAGCTTGATGCCGAGCGGCGTGCACAGGTCGGCGGTGTTGAACTCGGCAACGTGGATGTGGCACGCCGCCGACGCGCAGGTATTCGGAAGCAGGCCGCCATCGGCGTTACGCTTGCACAGCTTCAAATCGTCGGGATCGCAGACGTCGAGCGCGACCGGCTGCTCCGCCGGCTTGCAGAAATCGCCGAGGCTGTCGCGGATATTGAAAAGATAGTGGCTGGCAAGGGCGGTGCCGCCGATCAGGAAGGTGACCGCGAAAAATGCCGGCGCAACCTTGAGCTTGATGTCAGTGATGAATTGCCGGTAGGCGTCCTTCAGCCTGAAGCGCGCGATCATGCGGTCGCTCAGCAGCATCGTGATCAGGATGATGAAGGCGAAAAACTGGAAATAGGGATGCGTCATCCGGTCGATCAGGGTCTGCGGCGAGGCCGGCAAATCAGGCACATCAACGCCGAACCAGCCCGGCACCGGATAAAGCGCGATGAACAGCAGGATGGCGAAGAGCGCAAACGGCAGTCCAATCGCGCGGCGTCGCGTTTTGGATTCGCCCCGATGCAGCTCGGCTTTTCCAAGGCTCGTCCGCCACGCCTGCCGCATCTGATCGGTGATCCGGCTGCGAAGGCTGACGCTCAGCCAGAGCAGCAGCGCGACAAGGCCGGCGCAGAGCGCGAACCACAGCGGCTCGCGCGCGTAGGCGTTGAGCCAGCGGGATGCCGCTCCGGGCAGCACGAGACCGACCAAGCGGATCACATCGGAGAGCGGCCGCAAGGGCGAGGCGAACTCGGCCTGGGCCGGCAGGGTGGATGTCAGCGGGTAGGTCAGCAGGTAGAACGACGCGATGACGGTCAGGAAGTAGATGATGCGCCGCCGCCAGATCGAGCTTCCGACGACATGCTCCTGGGTATACTCGCGCTGGCGCGCTGAAGCTGCGGTCTCATATTTCGGTTTGCCCGGCGGGACGATCAGTTGCTCAGGTGCGACGATCTTCTCGTCGTAGGTCAGTATTTCGTAACTCGGCGGCAATCCGACCGGCGCGTAGAGATGCGCATCGACGGCGATCCGGTCGAAAACGCTTTCGTGGATCTTCGGCGTTTCGATTTTGACGCAGTCGCGCTTGTCCTCGGAAAATTTCGTGTCGGACAGCGCGGCGACGCTGCGTGGCCCGTAGCGATAGTAGCCGCCGAGGCCGTTGCGAGAATCATAGATGCGGCCGTCCTTGTCCTGCGTCGAGCGCACCCGGGTGAAGGCGTCGGGATCGGCGCCCGGTGCTTGTTTCAAGGTCAGTCCGCGGCGGCGCGCTTCCGATAGGATCCATGTCAGCGACACATGGGCGAGCGAGTCGTCAGGATATCCGCCACCCACGTTGGAATGAACACCGGCGAACCAGACCTGGGTGATCCGGTTAGGCTGTGTCTCTGGGCTCTCGTCCCACAACAGCGGATGAAAAGTAGTGCGCTCGTCGTCCAGCGACAGCGCGTGGCAGGCCTTGCGAACCAAAGGGTTCAACTGCCGGTCCGGCAGTTCAAGCGGCCATAAATAGCGGCTGACGCCGCGCGTCATCTCGTCAACCGGCAGACCGTAGGCGGCGACCGTGTCCCACAGGCCGAGGAAAGCCACATGGTCGACCGGCCGCTCATTCTTGTCGTGCTTGGCCGAGACGAACAGGTTGCGCAGCTTTCGAAACACCCATTCGACCTGAAACCGCGTTTTGAATGATTCTGCACGGTGGGCGCGATAGGCCACTGCGACCTTTCGATCGAGCTCCTCCTCGGTGCGGTAGCTCACCAGCCCCTGTTCGCAGATCAGCCCGTTCACTACGCGGATGGTGAAGGCGCCGCGGCTGAAGCCGAACGCGAAGATGTCGTCGCTCTGCCAGGGGCCGTATTGCTCCGGCCGGTTCTCGGCCTTCGCCGCCGCGGCCTCGAGCGCAAGGTAGTCGAGGTGCGAGCGATAATTGCGGCAGGCAAACTTGTAGATGTCGAGCACGTTGCGCTTCAGGCCGAAGCCGAACGCGCCGCCAAGGATCGCGAAAGGCTTGAAGGAGGAGGTGCCGACGCCGTCGTCGTAAAATGCAATCTGCTGGGAACTCGTCAGGTCCAGCGATTCGAAGACACGCCAGACATTGGTTCGCCAGACCTTGCCGGCGGAATTGCCGGTGCCGTCCGAGAGCAGGATGATCCGCCTGTTGGCCATACGGACGCTCGCCCAAGCGCGGTCGCACCGGACCGGCATTCCGTTGAGAGCATACACAAAGTTTCTCAGGGATTGATCGGGCCCACTATGAAATGGGCCACAATTGATCATTCGTTTCTCGCGCAGCGTTGAAGCTGCGCGTTTCCCACGATGTGGTACGGCGCCCACTTGTGCGGCTTAGCCGTGAATATTGCGATGCAGCGGGTGCAGGTGCAAACGCTGCTGACGCCGCAAGCGGCTTGCCAATCCGTCTCACAATTTTTGCCGATCGTACCGGGCCGAGCCGCGTGCGCTTCTTTCCCGCAGCCGATGTGCTACGATTTTTTGGTCTGTTGCAACTCACCAGACCAAATTCGTCTCTCAATAAATAACAAGGCGCAGCCGCCAGGCTGCCTTACGGGAGTGACGCGATGAAATCGGCTTTCAATCGATCTATTCTTGCGCTCGCAGCCATCCTCGTTGTAGCGGGGGTCGGCGAGGCCAGCGCGCAGCAGAAGGCCCTGAAGAAATACGAGTCCGGCACCAAGGACTTCTGGACCAACCCGCCGCCGGACTGGTTCCTCGGCGACGAGACCGAAGCCCAGAAGGGGCAGGCGCCGCCATCCGGCCCGCCGACCGGCGCTTCGGAAGCCGAACTTGCGGCGATGATGAAGAAGATCAAGCTGCCGGATGGCTTCAGCATCGAGGTGTATGCTTCGGGCGTGCTGGAGGCGCGGCAGATGGCCTGGGGTGACAAGGGCACGTTGTTTGTCGGTTCCTTCAGTCTCGGCAACGTCTATGCGATCAAGGACAATGGCGGCAAGCGAGAGGTCAAGACCGTCCTCAAGGGCCTCACCATGCCTACCGGTCTGGCGTTCCAAGACGGCGCCCTCTACGTCGTCGCGATCAACCGGCTGATCAAATACGAAAACGCCGAAGCCAATCTCGACAATCTCGGCGCTGGCAAGGTGGTGTATGACGACATGCCGTCCTATGTCGCGCATGGCTGGAAATATATCGCTGTCGACAAGGAGGGCTGGTTCTATCTGCCGTTCGGACCGCCCTTCAACATCGGCCTCCCGCCGACCAGCCTTTCGCAGGTCCGCCGAGTCGATCCCAAGACCGGCAATGCCGAGATCTGGGCGCTCGGCGTGCGCAACAGCGTCGGCGGCGACGTCGATCCCCGCTCGGGGCGGTATTGGTTCACGGAGAATGCCCGCGACTGGATCAGCGACGACATGCCGAGCGACAAGCTCAACATGATCTCCAAGATCGGCGAGCATTTCGGCTATCCCTATTGCCATCAAGGCGACATGCCGGACCCGAAATTCGCGATGGGTCACAAATGCGATGAATTCACGCCGCCGGTCGTCAAGCTTGGCGCCCATGTCGCACCGCTCGGGATGAAGTTCTACACCGGCGATCAGTTTCCGCCTGAGTACAAGAACAACATCCTGATCGCCGAGCACGGCTCCTGGAACCGCTACAAGTACCAGGGTGCCCGCATCAAGCGCGTGATCGTCGATGCCGACGGCAAGAACGCCAAATCGGAGATATTCGCCTCCGGCTGGCTCGAGGGTGACACCAACTATCTGGGACGTCCGAACGACATCATTGTCGCCAAGGATGGTTCGATCCTGGTGGCCGACGATTGGGCCGGCGCCATCTATCGCATCAGCTACAAAAAATAGGACGTGAACGATTCAGAGGCTGCGGTTACCCGGGAACGGGTGGCCGCAGCTTCTGTTCTTTCCGGCGTGATGTTGAGGAGCTCGCATGCGAATGGCATTGGTCCTGCTGGCAGCGGCGATGGCCTGCGGTTCGCCCGCCCGCGCTGCCGATATCGCGGCCGGTAAGGCGAAGGCCGAGCTCTGTGTCGGATGCCACGGCGAGGGCGGCATTTCGCAGATGGAAAACATTCCATCGCTCGCGGCACAGCCCGATCAGTTCATTCAGTGGCAGCTCGTGTTCTTCCGCGCCGGCACCCGCAAGAATGAGCAGATGCAGCCGATCGTCGAGCAGCTCAACAATGACGACATCCGCAACCTCGGCGCCTACTACGCCTCGCTTCCACCGCCGACGCCCAAGCCCGACGACGATCCGGGCCTTTCGAAAAAGGGCGCGCAGGCGGCCGTCGGCCGTCGCTGCGCCTCATGCCATACCGACAGCTATGCCGGCACCAAGGGTGTCGCCCGCCTTGCTGGCCAGCGCGAGGAATATCTCGTGAAGGCGCTGCGCGACTATAAGACAAGCGTGCGTGCGGGCGGCGCGATGGCGGCGATGGCCGATGTCGCCTTTCCGCTGAGCGAGGAAGAGATCGAGGCGCTCGCGCATTATCTCGCGCATTTGTGAGTGATTTGGTCGCCCCTGCGAACGCAGGGACCCATACCGCGTGATCTCTCGGTGTGGCAGCGTGGCCGACGCCTTTCACAAAACTGTCGCCGATGGCTATGGGTCCCTGCGTTCGCAGGGACGACCGAGATAAAGCGGTATGACTACGCGGAACGCTCCTTCTCATACGCCTTGAGATGGGTATAGGCGATGCGCAATTTCGGCACCGGGATCTTGGCGGCGTCGGCGCGCGCGACGAGATCGCCGATCACGTGGTCGGCCTCGACGGGCAGGCCTGCCTTGATGTCGCGGAACATCGAGGCGGTCATCGGCGAGCCCTCGGTGGTCAACAGCCCGGCGGTGCGCTGGAAGAAGGGGCCAGCCGGCTCGTAGCCTGACGCCTTGGCAATCGCGCTGCATTCATCGAGCATGCCGAGCAGAAAATCCTTGCCGCCGGCGGCCGCCAGGATGTTGCCGACCGACGTGCGCATCAGCGAGGTGGAGGCGGCGAGCGAGGCGAGGAAGACCCATTTCTCCCACATGTCCTGCATGATGTGTTCGCTCGCGACCGCGCCGAACTTGCCGCTCTCGAACACTTTCGCAATCGCGCGCACCCGCTCCGACATCGTGCCGTCGCGTTCGCCGAAATTGAGCGACTGCATCGGCGCGAGCTGCACCACCTCGCGCGCCTCGTTGAGCGTCACCGCGATGGCGCAGAGGCCGCCAAGCACGCAGCTGGCGCCGAATTTCTTGTCCAGCGCGTTGAGGTGCAGCATGCCGTTGAGCAGCGGAATGATCGACGTGGTGGGCCCGACCGCCGGGGCAAAGGACTTGATCGCGTCTTCGAGGTCGAACGCCTTGCAGCTGAGCAGCACGACGTCGAATGGCTCGGCGAGCTTGTCTGCCAGCACGGTCGGCGGGTTCTTGAGCGTGACATCACCGGCGGGGCTCTTGATAACGAGCCCGGCGCTTGCGAGCTCGGACGCGCGCTTCGGCCGGACCAGGAAGGTCACATCGTTTCCAGCCTGAAGCAGCCTGCCGCCGAAATAGCCGCCGATGGCGCCGGCGCCGACCACGAGAATACGCATGGATCAACTTCCTTTATTGTTGGTCTTGGAAGGGCGAGTAGCGAATGGCGAGTAGGAAGAGCGCACTGCGACGTTCTATTCGCTACTCGCCGTTCGCTTCTCTACCACGAATCCCGCGCTATTTGCCCGAAATCATTTCCTCGACCTCGCGAAGCTGTTCCTTGCCGAAGAACATTTCCTGGCCGACGAAGAACGTCGGCGAGCCGAAGGCACCGCGCTCGACCGCGCTTTGTGTATTCTCGATCAGCTTGGCCTTTACGTCGGCATCCTGTGCGCGGGTCAGCAGCTTGCCGGCGTCGAGGCCGGACGCGGCCAGCGCCTTGGCCGCAACTTCCGGATCATCCATCTTCTTCGGCTCGACCCACATGTGATGGAAGGCGGCCTCGACGTATTTTTCGAACACGCCTTCGAGCTGCGCCGCCACCGCGGCGCGCATCAGATTCAGCGTGTTGACCGGAAAGAATGGGTTCCAGACGTAGGGCTTGACGCCAAAGCGCTTCACGAAGCGCTCAGTTTCCAGGGCGTGGAATTCACGCTTGTTCTTGATGCCGGCGAGCGATTCGGCGGGCGATTTGTTGTTGGTGGCCTTGAAGATGCCGCCGAGCAGGATCGGCACATATTCGAACTTCACGCCGGTGCGCTTCTCGATCGCCGGTATCGCCTCGTGGCTGAGAAAGGCATTGGGACTACCGACATCGAAAAGGAATTGCGGATTTATGCTCACGACAGTCTCCCTGATGTTTTGGCGCATTCTGACCCAAGGCATGCGGCGCGTCCACCGGTATGATGACGATCGTAATACTGTGAGCACCGTCTTTGCTAGACCAGCCGCCGCAACGGGCGCCGGCGCCAGACCAGCATGTAATAGCTGAGTTGCAGCACGAACATGGCGCAGAACACGATCGGATAGGCAGCCCACACGCCTTTGAGCCCGATGGTCCGGCTCAGCATGACGGCCGAGGGTATTTCGATCGCCACGATGGCGAAGATCGAGAGCAGCATCGGAGCAAGCGCCACGCCGCCGGCGCGCATCGCGCCCGAGAATACGGTGGCCATGCCGAACGGCACCGAACTCCACAAGGCGATCATGAGCAATTCCTGCGCGCGTTCGAGGACGGCCGGGTCGGTAATGAAGATGCCGAGCGCCGCTTTCGGAAACAGGCATATCAACGCCACCAGACCACCGGTCAGCACGAGATTGAGCACGAGGCCGGTCCGAACGATGGCGTCGAGCCGGCTACTATCCCCGCCGCCGATCGCCTGTGCGCCGAGGATCGACACCGCGATCGAAATCGATACCGCGGTGAACTGCGCGTAGCCCATGATCTGGTTGACCGCGCCATAGGCTGCGGTCGCTTCCGAGCCAAAACCGTTGACGAGGCCGAGCAGCACCAGCTCGGCAATCGCCATCACCACCATCCCGACCGCGCTCGGAATGCCGATGCTGAGGATTTTGCCGAGCAAGGCGCGGTCCAGCCGGAGCTTGCGCCAGAGTTCGCTGTCCGGCGCCAGCGGGCTTTTCCGGTGACGCAGATACATGCCGAGCACGATCAGCGTCAGGGCATTGGAAATCGCCGCCGCCCATGCCGGTCCGGCGACGCCAAACCCGCCGCGGATGAGAAGCGGCGAGAGCAACAGGCCGATCCCACTCGACAGCGCCAGCGCCCTCAGCGGCGTCAGCGTGTTGCCGATCCCACGCAGCATCGCCGTCGCCAGCAGGAAGACGAAGCCGAGCGGCATCGTCAGCAGCATCACGCGCGCGTAAGTAGTCGCCTGGTCGATGACGTCGGGCGGCGTCGCCAGCGCGATCATCAATTGCCGGCTGAACAGCCCGCCGATCAGTGCAATGCCGATGGCCAGCCACAGGCCGATCGCCAGCGTCGCGCCGGCGACCGCCTTCACGGTGCCGCGCTCGCCGGCGCCCCAGGCCTGCCCGATCAAGACGGTGGCGCCGGTGGAGAGGCCCATGACGAAGGCGAATAGGAAAAACATCACCGGGAAAAATACCGACACGGCGGCCAGCGCATCGACGCCGATCATCTGGCCGAGCAAGGCGTTGCTTACGGTGCCGAACAGCGATTGCAGCGCATTGCTCAGCATCAGCGGCGCGAGGAAGACGAGGAACGTCTTCCAAAGGACAGGGGATTTCGACATGACGTTTGTTCTCAATGAAGGCGTGACGGATTGTTGCCGCGCACCGGAGCGGTGGCGGAGGAGAGACTCTCGAGGTTCGGGCCAGCGGCGACCGCGCCTTAAGGTTCGGCGCGGTCGCTGAAGGCGAGCTTGACGACGTGATCGCGGATGTCGTCGGGCCAGCCGGCGATCAGGCTGACGAAGCGCCGCCGGTCGTCTGCGAACAACGCGCGCGATGCTTCCTCGAAGCCGGCGAGGTTGCCGGCCATCACGGACATGAAGCGATAGGCGGCATCCCGTGCGGCGCGGGCGCGATCGGCATCGCCATTGGCGCGGCGCGCCTCCTCCACCAGCTTGCGCAGCGCGACCGATGCGCCGCCGGGCTGCGACCCGAGCCATTCCCAATGGCGCGGCAATAGCGTCACCTCACGCGCGACCACGCCGAGCTTTGGCCGCCCGCGGCCGCGCGGCTCGGTCGATGCCTCCTCCGTCGCGGCTTCCCGATCGGGCGCCGGTTGCGGCAGTCGCGCAACGACGTCGCGCTCGGTGCCGCGCAGATCGAGGTCGATCGGCTGTCCGCTGGCGTCGGCGAACATGATGATCGGCGGCGCGGCCGGGTTGCGCGAGGCATTCATGACCGCAATCGCGACCTCGGCGAGCGGGCCGGATGCCAGGAGTTGTTGGCCGATGAAGGCCGTAAATTGCGGGCGGGCGCTGGTAACCATCGGAGCGACTTTCAGTTTTTATCAGTCTATATTTACCCGGATCAAATTCTTCTGTCAATATCACCCGGATAAATATCTCGCTTTCACCGATGGCCGTCTCGACTTTGACGCGTCCGGCTGGCACCAACGGCCCGCCAATCGAAGGGGACGACATGCTGACGGTTCATCATCTCAACAATTCCCGCTCGCAGCGCGTGCTGTGGCTGCTCGAAGAGCTAGGTGTTCCCTACGAGATCGTGCGCTACCAGCGTCAGCCGGACATGCGGGCGCCCAGGGAATTGCGCGCCATTCATCCGCTCGGCAAGTCGCCCGTCATCACCGACAACGGCAACACCATCGCTGAATCAGGCGCGATCTGCGAATACATCATCAATACCTACGGCAATGGGCGCCTGATCCCGCCGCCTGATACGCCGGAGCGGCTGCGCTACACTTATTGGCTGCACTATGCCGAGGGATCGGCGATGTCGCCGCTGCTGCTCAAGCTCTTGTTCACGCTGATGCCAAAGCGCACTCCGGCGTTGCTGCGGCCTTTGGTGCGCAAGGTTTCCAACACTGCGCTGACCACGCTGGTTAATCCGCAGCTCAAGCAGCACATGGACTATTGGGAGAGCGAGCTCGGCAAAAGCGAGTGGTTCGCCGGCAGCGAATTCACCGGCGCCGACATCCAGATGAGTTTTCCGCTCGAAGCCGCCGCGGCCCGCGCCGGACTCGAGCAGGGCCATCCCAAGGCGATGGCGTTCCTCGAGCGCATCCACGCGCGGCCGGCCTACGCGCGTGCGCTGGAAAAGGGCGGGCCGTATGTGGTGGGGCGTTGAAGCATAAACTTGTCATACCCCGCGAAGGCGGGGCATCCAGTACGCTGCGGCCTATCGGTTCATCACTACTGTTTCTGGGATACTGGATCGTCCGCTCCAGTGCGCAAATCGCGCACAAGGCGGACGATGACAAGTCTTGACCGCAATGACGATGCCTCATGGCTGCACCGCCGCGATCACTTCCTTCACCAAGCGCGCAACACCCCTGATATCGCCGGTCGGATCGACGCTGTCGCCGAGCCGCACCACGACGAGGCGATGCGACGGAATAATGAAAATGCGCTGGCCGAGATCGCCGGACGCAAAAAAGGCGTCGCGCGGAATCCCAAGTCGTACGCGGCCCTTCGCGTTGGGATGGTCGCTGCGGTTGGTCCAGAAGCCGGCGGCATAGTCGGTATCACGCGTGGCGGCGGCGCAGAAATCGACCCAGTCCGGATGCAGGATGCGCTTGTCGCCGGCCACGCCGTCATTGAGGTAGAGCAGGCCGAATTTTGCCCAGTCGCGCGCGCTGGCCAGCATGTAGGTCGAACCTTGCAATGTGCCTGATCCGTCGAACTCCAGCGTGACACTGCGCATGCCGAGCGGGTTGAACAGTTCGCGCCAGGCGAACGCCAGCGTCTGCTCCGGCCCGCCGACGGCGTCGCGGATGATGCGCGCCAGGATCTGCGTGGTCGGGCTCGAATAGGCCCAGCGCGTGCCGATCGGCGCGATCATCTTCGCGTTCACGGCGTAAGCGGACGTGTCATCCTCCAAATACATCCGGCTGGAAGCATCGAAGCCGGAATTGGTCTCGTCGAGGTCGAGGCCGCTGGTCATGCGCATGAGATGCTCGACCTCGATCTCGCGCCTGGGGTCGTTGGCGCCGCGCCATTCCGGGATCGGCGCGGGCATCGAGGGCGTGACGAGGCCCTGCTGGGTGAGGATGCCGATCAGTGCGTTGATGACCGACTTAGTCATGGAGAAGCCGAGCAGCGGGGTGTTGACGGTGATGCCTGCGGCATAGCGCTCGGCAATCACCTTGCCGTCGTGCACCACGACCACCGCCCTGGTCCGGCGAAACGGTGGCGCCGCCGGCTCCTCGAAGGCGTGATCGAGCGCCGCCTTCAGCGCCGGCTCGGACGGCTCGACAAGGGCCGGGCCCGCAATCTCCGGCAGCGACGGCGGCGTCTTTGCCTTCAGCGCCTCGACGTCGCTCTTCAGCAGATAAGGCTGCTTCTGTCCGTGCAGGTCGACGCAGCCAAACCCTTCGTGAAAGGCCGCGCGGCTGCGAAGCAGTCCGAGCACCGAGGCATCGACGGTGTGCGCGGTGCGGTCGATGTCGAAGCGCAGCACATGACGCAGCCGGCGAATCCCGGCGCGGTCGGAGACTTCCGCAAACACGCCTTGCGGATCGAGGCCCGAGACGAACGTCTTCGAGCAGATATTATGCGCGACATAGGTGGTCGCGACGCGAATGGCGCGGTCGGGCCGGAAATGGATGCCCGTACCCACCAGTGCGGCGATGACGATGGCGAGCGCGGGGGCGATCCACTTTCGCAAGGTTCACACGCCCCACCTCTAGCGTGACGTCTGCGCCGCGCCGACCGAAGGCAGTGCCTGCACGGTAACGCCGGGCGGCGGCACATCGTCTTCGGGGACGAAGAAGTCCGACATCAGCTTCACCGAAGGATCGACGCGATATTTCTCGAAATCCCGGACGCCCGACGCATACAGCACCTTGTCGTCGATGCAGAACTGCCCAGTGAACTCGCGCGACGGCCGCGTCAGGATCGCGTGTGCGGCGTCGCCCATGATTTCCGGTGTCCGGCTCGCCCGCATCATCGCTTCGCCGCCGAGCAGATTCCCGACTGCGGCGGTCGCGATGGTGGTGCGCGGCCACAGCGCGTTGACGGCGACACCGGCCGATTTCAATTCACCCGACAGCCCCAGCACGCACATGCTCATGCCGAACTTGGCCATTGTGTAGGCGGTGGAGTGCTCGAACCATTTGGCCTTCATGTCGAGCGGCGGCGACAGCATCAGGATGTGCGGATTGGCCGCCTTCTTCAGGTGTGGGATGCAGTATTTCGAAACCATGAACGTGCCGCGCGTATTGATTCCCATCATCAGGTCGAACCGCTTCATGTCGGTCGCTTGCGAATTGGTCAGGCTGATCGCGCTGGCATTGTTGACGCAGATATCGATACCGCCGAACTCGGCAACGGTCTGCTCGACCGCTGCGATCACTTGCGCCTCGTCCCTGATATCGCAGAGCACCGGCAGCGCCTTGCCGCCGGCGGCGCGAATCTCGTCCGCCGCGGTGTAGATGGTGCCCTTGAGCCGTGGATGCGGCTCGGCGGTCTTTGCGGCGATCGCGACATTGGCGCCGTCGCGCGCGGCGCGCAGCGCAATCGCCAGCCCGATGCCGCGGCTGGCGCCGGAGATGAACAGCGTCTTGTCCTTGAGCGATGTCATCGAAAACTCTCCTCTTGATGAGGCAGCGCCATGATACTCCTACTGCCCTGCGGCCGCTGCGCCCCTCGTGCGTGGATCGGGGGCGCCGAGCAGGCCGGTCGGTGTGACGGCGATGGAATTGGCCGAGGTCTGGCCGAGTGGCTCGATCACCTTGTGGCCTTTCGCCTTCAGCTCGGTCAGCACCTCCTCAGGAAAGCCGCGTTCGACCCGCACTTCATCGGGCATCCATTGATGATGGACCCGCGGCGCGGCCACAGCGGCGGCGACATCCATCCTGTAGTCGATCACGTCGACGACGATCTGCAGCACCGCCGAGATGATGCGGCTGCCGCCCGGCGAGCCCGTGACCAGCACCGGCTTGCCGTCCTTCAGGACGATGGTCGGCGACATCGACGACAAAGGCCTTTTTCCCGGTCCGGGCAGATTGGCCTCGAAGCCGACGAGGCCGAACGCGTTGGACGCGCCGGGCGCGGCGGTGAAATCGTCGAGCTCGTTGTTGAGCAGCACGCCGGTGCCCTGCGCGACGAGGCCGACACCGTAGGGAAAATTCAGCGTGTAGGTATTGCTGACCGCATTGCCGCTGGCATCGACCGCCGAATAATGCGTGGTGTTGCTGCCCTCGCGCGGGCTCGCCGCGAGCACATCGCCCGCCGGCGTTGCGCGCGCCAGGTCGATGCTGGCGCGCTGCTTCGCCGCGTATTCCTTGGTGGTCAGCACGTTGACCGGCGCATTGACGAAGGCGGGATCGCCGAGATAGCGCGCGCGGTCGGCATAGGCGCGCTTCATCGCCTCGACCAGAAGGTGCAGCGACGGCGCGGCGCCCTGCTTCATGTCCGATATTGCGAATCCTTCAAGGATGTTCAGCGACTGCAGCAGCACCGTACCGCCGGAAGAAGGCAGCGGCATCGAAACGATGTCGTAGCCGCGGTAATTGCCGCGCACGGGCGTGCGGATCACCGCCTCGTAGGATTTGAGATCGTCGGCCGTCATGATGCCGCCGGCATAGCGGACGGCCTTTGCAAGCTGCTCGGCGACGGGCCCTTCGTAGAATCCGCGCGGACCCTGCTCAGCAATCGCCGACAGCGTTGCCGCGAGATCGGCCTGGATCAGCCGATCGCCCTCCTGCAATTGCGTGCCGTCCGCACGCGCCAGCCGCCCGGTCGAACTCGGCCAACGCGACATGCGGCGATACATGTCGGAGAGCGTATCGGCCATGTCGTCGGTGACGACAAAGCCGTCGCGCGCCAGCTCGATGGCGGGTTTAAGGATCTGCGCCAGCGTGAAGCGGCCCGAGCCGTATTTCTCCAGTGCCATCGCCAGGCCGGCGACGGTGCCGGGCACGCCGATGCCGAGCGCGGAATTGCGCGACTTGTCGGGATCGGGCTTGCCGTCTGCCCCCAGAAAAATATCGGTTGTGATCGCCGCCGGCGCGGTCTCGCGGTAATCGATCGCGACGTCCTCGTTACGGCCAGCCGAATGGATCACCATGAAACCGCCGCCGCCGATATTACCGGCGCGCGGATAGGTGACGGCGAGCGCAAAGCCGGTGGCAACCGCGGCATCGACCGCGTTACCGCCCTGCCTGAGGATATCGGCGCCGACTTGCGCGGCGATCCGTTCCTGCGCCACCACCATGCCGTGTTCGGCGGTGATGCCGCGGACGGTCGCAAGATCGGGCGGCGCGTAAGCGCGCCGCTCCTGGGCAAGCGCGGCCGTGCCGCAGGCGAACACAAGGACGAATGTGGCCGCTACTCGGCGCCACCGGATTGAAAAGACCGCCATCGAAATTCCGCCGCAGTTGGAAGACTGTGTGACGCGCGGCAGCCGCCCCGCCGTCGGTGATGCATGCTATATGGGTTTGGATTCGACAGGCAAAACGCTTCACGCGACTTTGAAGGGAAATATCCGGCATGGCGGTGACCGCTTCCGAGGCGCAAGGCGGCGAAATTCCGCATGTTTATCCGGGCCGTGCCGCCGTCGTCAGCTGGATCTTCTTCGACTGGGCCGCGCAGCCGTATTTTACGCTGATCACCACCTTTGTCTTCGCGCCCTACTTTGCGAGCTTCGTCGCGCCGGACCCGGCAAGCGGGCAGGCGCTGTGGGGGTTTGCCACCGCCGCGGCCGGACTGATGATCGCGCTGCTGTCGCCGGTGCTGGGTGCCATTGCGGATGCCAGCGGCCGCCGCAAGCCGTGGATCGCCGGCTTCGGATCGCTGCTGGTGGTCGGCGCCTGCCTGATGTGGTTCGGCAAGCCCGGCGATGCCAGCGTCATTCCGCAGCTTTTGCTCGCCTATGCGATCGCCAGCGTCGGCGTCGAATTCGCCACCGTCTTCAACAACGCGATGATGCCGACGCTGGTGCCGCCTGATCGAATCGGCCGGTTGTCCGGCACCGGCTGGGCGACCGGCTATATCGGCGGCATCCTGAGCCTTGTCCTGGTGCTCGGCTTCCTCGCCGCCAGTCCCGACACAGGGCGCACGCTGTTTGGCCTCGTGCCGCTGTTCGGGCTCGATCCGGTCACGCATCAGGGGGACCGCATCACGGGTCCGTTGACCGGAATCTGGTTCATCATTTTCGTGACACCGATGTTCCTGTTCACGCCGGATTATCCGGCGCAGCGGCCGATCCGCGCGGCGGTGCGCGAAGGATTGAACGGAATCAAGCGGACGCTCGCCGAATTGCCGAAGCAGCGCAACATCGCGACGTTTTTGCTCGCCAACATGATCTATACCGACGGGTTGGTGTCGCTGTTCGCCTTCGGCGGCATTTACGCCGCGGGTACGTTTGGCTGGCGTACGATCCAGATCGGCACCTTTGGAATCCTGCTGGCGATCGCCGGCACGTTTGGCGCCTGGCTTGGCGGCAAGCTCGATGATATGCTGGGCCCGAAGCGTGTCGTCGCCGGCAGCCTGCTGATCCTGCTGTTCGCGCTGGCGGCGATCCTTCTGGTCGACAAGGATTCGATCCTGTTCGTGGAGGTCGCTCCGCCGACGCCCGGTGGGGCGCTGTTCTCAGGCGCCGCCGAGCGCGCCTATCTCGTGCTCGGCTGCCTGATCGGCGCGGCCGGCGGCCCGTTGCAGGCGGCCTCGCGCACGCTGCTGATCCGCCTCGCGCCAAGAGATCGCATCGCGCAGTATTTCGGCCTGTTCGCACTGACCGGCAAGGTGACGTCGTTCATCGGCCCGCTCCTGATCGGCGCGATCACCGCCGTAAGCGCTAGCCAGAAGGCCGGCATGGCGCTGCTGGTGGTGTTCTTTGCCGCAGGCCTGGCGCTGCTGATGCGGGTGCGGGAGTGATCTCTCCGCTCGTCGTCCCGGCCTTGAGCCGGGACCCATACTGCGTGACATCAGTTGTTTTACGCTAGGTTAGTTGCTTTTCACCAATTGAATCCTGTGGCTATGGGTCCCTGCGTTCGCAGGGACGACAAAGTCAATGCCTGAAATGCCGGACGCCCGTGAACACCATGGCGATGCCGTGGTCGTCGGCGGCCTTGATCACTTCATCGTCGCGCACCGAGCCGCCGGGCTGGATCACGGCGGTGGCGCCGGCTTCGATGCAGGCCAGCATGCCGTCGGCGAACGGGAAGAACGCGTCGGACGCCACCACCGAACCCTTGGTCAGCGTCTCGACGAGCTTGAGCTCCGCCGCGGCATCGAGCGCCTTGCGTGCAGCAATACGCGCGGAATCGACTCGGCTCATCTGGCCCGCGCCGATGCCGACGGTCGCAAGGTCCTTGGCGTAGATGATGGTGTTCGATTTGACGTGCTTGGCGACGCGGAAGGCGAATTTGAGATCGCGCAGTTCGGCATCGGTCGGCGCGCGCCTGGTTGCGACCTTCAGGTTCATGTCGTCGATCACGGCATTGTCGCGGCTCTGCACGAGAAGGCCGCCGGCAACGGTCTTTGCCGTGAGGCCCGCGGTGCGCGGATCGGGCAATCCGCCGGCCAATAGCAGCCGCAAATTCTTCCGCGCGCCGACGATCGCGATCGCTTCTTCCGTGGCATCAGGCGCGATGATGACTTCGGTGAAGATCTCGGTCATGGCGCGGGCCGATTCCGCATCGAGGGTGCGGTTGAGCGCGACGATGCCGCCGAAAGCCGAGGTGGAGTCGCAGGCCAGCGCGCGGCGATAGGCGGTAATCAGGTCGGGCCCTTCGGCGACGCCGCAGGGGTTGGCGTGCTTGACGATCACGCAGGCCGCGGTGCGCTTCGGGTCGAACTCGCCGATGCATTCATAGGCCGCATCGGTGTCGTTGATGTTGTTGTAGGAGAGCTCCTTGCCCTGCAACTGTCGCGCGGTGGAGACGCCGGGCCGCTTGTCGGGCGTGGCGTAGAACGCCGCCTTCTGGTGCGGGTTCTCGCCATAGCGCAGCGACTGGATCAGCCGGCCGCCGAAGGCGCGAAAATCCGGCGCGTCGGTCTCGTTTTGCGCGGCGAACCAGTTCGAGATCGCGGCATCATAGGCCGCGGTGCGGGCATAGGCCTTGGCGGCAAGGCGGCGGCGCAGCGCCAGGGTGGTCGCGCCCTTGTTGGTAGCGAGCTCGTCGAGCACGGCCTGATAGTCCTGCGCCTCGACGACGACGGCGACATCGTCGTGGTTCTTCGCGGCGGCGCGGATCATCGCCGGACCGCCGATGTCGATATTCTCGACGCAGTCTTCGTAACCGGCGCCTTTGTCGACGGTCGCCTCGAACGGATAGAGGTTGACGACGAGCAAGTCGATCGGCGCGATGCCGTGCGCCTTCATCGCCTGCGCATGTTCCTTGTTGTCGCGGATCGCGAGCAGGCCGCCATGGACTTTCGGGTGCAGCGTCTTGACCCTTCCGTCCATCATCTCGGGAAAGCCGGTCAGCTCGGAGACGTCCTTGACCGCAAGGCCGGCGGCCGCGATCGCCTTCGCGGTACCTCCGGTGGAGACGAGCTCGACACCATGGCCAGCGAGCGCTTTGGCGAATTCGATCAGGCCGGTCTTGTCGGAAACGGAGAGCAGGGCGCGGGTAACACGGCGGGTCGTATCAGTCATGGGCAAGGTCCTTTGTCAGGGGATACTTATGCCCAGGCGCGCGGCGATCATTCCCGCGCTTCCCGATGGTGCTCCATCCAAAGTCGCCAGTCGCGCGAGCGCGGGCTGGTTAGCAGCTTTTGGAGGGGTTCACAATGGGGGCAGATTGCTTCGCTTGGCTCGCAATGACGCCATTCGCGGCTCCCAGGTCTCGTGTCCCGGACGCGGCGCGGCACGCAGTGACGCGACGCAGAGCCGCGACCTATGGCCGGCATCGACCCCGGCTCAGCTCCGCACCGCTGTCGCGGTGCGCGGCGTCCGGGGAACGCCAACGGCCAGCGCCGTGCTAGAGCGGCAGTTCCGGCTCACGGCGGGCGCTACGGCGAGCGTTGGTGCCGGCGGCCGATGTGGTCGAGCGGACAAAGCTCCAGCGGACCGAGGAGGCCTGGCGGGAATCCTGCCGGATCACGATCTGGGCTGTGCGTCGCGGGCCGTCATTGCCGGCCAGAAACACGCTGTCCTCGAGGTCGACCTTGTCGTCGAGCGCCTCGAAGGTCCAGACGTCGCGGTTCGGCAATACCAGCATGACGCCGCGCCCGTCGCTGAGGCGGCTCGCCTTCACTGCAGGATGCAGGTGAAAGCGCAGGGCAAAATCGGTGTCGCCCTTGGCGCGGGCGCCCGGCGCCGGCGTCACCGTGTCCTCGCCATCGAGCCGTCCGCCGTCCTGCGCGATCATCAGCACCCTTCGATGTTGGATACCGAAGCGCGCGACATAGCCGTCATGCGAGGTGGTCAAGAGATCGCCGTCGGCCACCGCCTCGCGATAGCTTTCCACCTTGGAAGGCCCGCTGACGATTGGCGCGCCCTGCAGCAGGCGCTTCATCGCCGACAGTTCGACGAACTGGCACGAGGACGTGTCGTGATAGGTCAACGTCGAATGCGCCATCGTACTGCGCGCAAAGGTCCGCCAATTGTCGCGGCCGGTCGAGGGCATGCCGCAATTGACGACGATGCGGCTTGCGGCCGACGACAGTTCGAACGAGAGGCAGCCGGCGTGCGCCTCCTGGCTGACATTCGGCGGCGGCGGCGGGCCGGTATCGATGATGACGGTGGTGGCGCCGGCATCGAGGCGCTGGAAGCCGGTATGCGGCATGTTCGCCATTGGCACGCCGTGGGTGTCGTCATAGGCGAGCAGCGTCGCCACCAGGTCCGAAGGCGCGTTGCTCATGCCGTTGAACAGCGCAAAGCTGCCGTCGCCGTGACGGAAGAAGCGCAGCATCGGCATCATGCGGTCGATCGCGTTAAGCAGCGCCGGCGGTGGCGCGATGTTGCGGGCGGCAAAGGTCTGGCGCAGCGGCAAGAGATCGCTGAGCAACTCGACCAGCGCGCCGGGATTGCGCGAGATGTGCCCGCCGTCGGGCAGGATCTGGCGCTGCAATTCGTCGGACAGCCGCCGCGTGGCGGCGCGGATGTGACGCGCCTGGTTGGCAAGACACAGCGAGGCGTAGCACAGCGCGATCAAGACCTGCAGCCGCGGCACGCCGTCGACGATGTCGACCATCGCATAGCGCAGATACCGGATCTCGCGGGTCAGCCCGCGCAGATATTTGCGATAGAATTTTCCGTCGGTGTCGCCGAGCACAAGCGGCGCCTGTGACAATAGCGAGATCACGCGGCGTGCCAGCACGTCGGGACGGCGCTCGAGCGGCCGCTTGCGCGCCGGATTCGAAATCCAGTCGTCGACCAACGAGCGCGCATTGGCGCGGGTCAGCGCGGTATCGGCGGCGCGCAGATGGCGCAGCCAGCCGAAGCCGAGCAGGGCGACTTCCCAGTCTTCCGACGGGGGTTCGAGATCGAAGATCGAGCGGCCATGGCAGGTCACGATCTTGCCGGCGAACACGAAGCGGCCGGCATAGATTTCGGCGGCGCGGGTGGCGTCGGCGGTACGCAGGTCATGCGGGGCGATGATCAGCCGGTCGGCGCGGCCCGGCCACAGCCGCGACACCGCCACCGTCGCCCCGGTGGCGCGCGCGATCACGGTCCGCGCCGAGCGGCTCATGATAAGCGTCGAGATGCGTCTGCGTTGAGCGACCGACACGCCGTGCCTTGGTAAGGGAGGGAGGGGGTATTCTGGCGAATCCTTTTAATCCGGAAACGCCGGTAAGACACCATCTTGAAAAGCGACGAATCACCCGAAGTGCGGACGATTCAGGCTGAAAATCACGATCTAGGACTTAATCAAGCGCGCCGCGTAAAATCCATCCAGACCGCCGAGCCGGGGGTCGGAATGGGGCAAATGGCAGGGCAGGGTCCGCAAATCGCCTGATGTGGTGAGGATTTCGCTCAAACCCGCGACCTCGTCCGCCCTGATCGGGGCGCGGCGCACGCCGGCCTCCGACGCCAGCAGGGCGGCGACCGCCTGCTCGCCTTCCTCCGGCTCCAGCGAACAGGTGCAATAAACCAGCGTTCCGCCCGGTTTGAGCAGGGCGGCTGCCTTCTGCAGCAGCCGCTTCTGCAGCGCCGAGAGCGCCGCGATGTCGGCTTCCTGACGCAGCCAGGCGACGTCGGGGTGACGGCGGATGGTGCCGGTGGAGGTGCAGGGCGCATCCACCAGCACGCCGTCGTAACCGCCATTGCCTGCGCCGGGCCATTCGGCGGCATCGGTGACGACGTCATCGGCCTGCAGCGAAAGCCGCGCCAGATTATCGCGCAGCCGCGCCATGCGTACCGGCGAGCGGTCGACCGCGGTGACGCGCGCGCCGGCCTGGGCCAGTTGCGCGGTCTTGCCGCCCGGCGCGGCACAGAGATCGACGATGGATTTGCCGGCGACGTCGCCGAACAGCCGCGCCGGCAGCGCCGCGGCAGCATCCTGCACCCACCACTGGCCTTCCGAGAAACCGGGCAGCATCGTCACCGAGCCCTGCAGCAACGTGCGCACGGTGCCGGTCGGCAAGGTTTCGCCGTGCAGGCGGCTCGCCCATTGCGGCGCGTCCGATTTCACGGTGATGTCGAGCGAGGGCTCGTTGCCGATCGCGCGCGCCATCTCGCGCGCGGTGGCCTCGCCATAGGCGCCGATCCAGCGCGTCAGCAGCCAGGGCGGAATGTCCAGCGTCTGCGATTTGACTTCCTCGATCAGCGGCTGTCCCTCGCGGGCGCAGCGCCGCAGCACGGCGTTGACGAGGCCGGCATATTTGGCGGCGCGCCGGTCGGACTGCACGAGGCGCACCGAAAGATCGACGGCGGCATGATCAGGCACGTCCATCCAGAGGATCTGTGCGGCACCGATCAGCAGCGCGCTCTGTGCCCGTGGCGCGTCCGTCGGGATGCCGCGGTCGAGCAGGCGCGACAGCAAATGGCCGAGCGTGCCGAGTCGCCGCAAGATCGTTGCCACCAGGCGGCGCATCAACGCGCGGTCGCGGTCAGCGAGCGCCTTCAGTCCGGGATGGGCGCCCGCGCCGTCGAGCTGATCGTCGAGGGTGCGATGCTTGTGCAGCACCCCGTCGAGGATGTCGGCCGCAATCCGCCGCGCAGCGAGGCCGGGCACTTCAGAAGGTACTGCGAATCTTGAAGGTGGCATGAAGCAGGAATGTCTCGGAAGGCGGAAAGGTTTCGGCTCATGCCATGGAAAATGAACAATCCGTGTGACATGCGAATATGCCAAATGTAAGAATCGCCACAGACAATTTCTTGAATGTGATGTCATCTGTGCGCCTGTCCCGTGCTATGGGAGAGTTGTGATGACCGACAATTCCTCGTCTCCCGCGTCCGTCGCGGACCGCAAGAAGCTGACGCCCGCGGCAGAACGCGCGCTCGCCGAGGCCGAGGCGCGCCGCAAGGCCGCCGAAGCCAACGCCGCCACGCTGCAGAAGGAGTTTTCGGGTCCGAAGGGCCCGGAACCGACCCGTTACGGCGATTGGGAGCGGAACGGGATCGCATCGGACTTCTGACGCATATTTTTGAAGCGGCGGAGGCTTGTCGGCCCCTTGCCGGATGACCCGACTCAGCTCTTAGTCGGGCATATGCCCTCCTTTGAGCGAATCAACACGTATCGGCGCCGCGGTTCAGGGCGCCGCTTAATTTCGGCGGCGCTGCCGTGGGTGTTCGTCGCTTGCGTTGTGGCGGCGACCAATCTGCCGCTACGACAGTGGGTCAACTGGCCGTGGTCGCGTACTGTCGACAGCCAGTCGGCGCGCGATGCCGAGATGATCTGGAAACGCGCCGGTAGCACAGATCATCGCTTTCTCGTCGATGTCGTCAGAACCATTGATGGCGATACGTTTGAGGCGCGGGTTCATCTGGAGCCAGGTCTGGATCTCAACACGCGCGTTCGCCTGCGTGGCATAGATGCGCCGGAACTAAAGGCGGCGTGCGCACAGGAATTGCAGATGGCAGAAGCCGCGATGGCTGGCTTGCGCGCATTGCTCGGTGAAGGCGGCGTCGCGATCTTCAACATCGGTCCGGACAAATATGCCGGCCGTGTCGTCGCTGATGTCGCAACGCGGAGCACCGGAAATGTTTCGGCCGCATTGCTCGCTGCAGGTTATGTCCGCAGCTATAGCGGGGGTCACCGTAACGGTTGGTGCGCGACCGCGGCCCAGCCGCCGCCGAAATGAAAGAGCCGCGCGATGGCGCGGCTCGGTATTCAATCCAGTCCGATGATCAGCGTGTGACGGTCACCGTCGTTCCGACCGAGACGCGCTGGTAGAGATCGGAGATGTCGTCATTGAGCATGCGGATGCAGCCATAGGAGACGAAGCCGCCGACCGAACTCGGGACGTTGGTGCCGTGAATGGCGTACTCGCCGCCGGCCAGCGTCATCGCCGCGACGCCCATCGGGTTGCGGGGCGAGCCGCCGGGGATGACGTCGGGCATCTCGGGCTTGTCGCGCTTGACTTCACTCGGCGGCGACCAGGCCGGATTGAGATATTTGCCGTCGATCTTGGTGGTGCCCGACCACTGCTTGCCGGCCTTGCCGACGCCGACGGGGTAGCGCATCGCGCGGCCGGATTCGAGAATGAGATAGAGACGGCGCTCGCCCGTCTTCACCACGATCGTGCCCGGCGCGTAATCGCCGTGGAGCCCGACCAGGTCCGGCCGCGCCTGCGCGGCCGACGACATTACGAAGCCCACACCCATGGTGGCGGCGAGCGCCACCGCAATCCTCTTCAACATGCCCAGCTCCACTCTGCCTGCCCCGCTCAGGGGCTCTCAAAAGTCCTTTCAGGCCTGCCGGCCCGCTGTCTCCTCCACGCCTACTTTAGTCGCGTGCACTGACCGGGCGGTTTCAACCCGGCGTCGAGACTGGTTTCGCTGGGGCGGAACAAAGGAAATGTTGAAAATAAAGTAAATGACCGGAAAACAACACATCGCCGCGAAATAGCCACGAAGGCAGATTCGCCACTGACAAATGCGTGAGGAAGGCTGACCTACGCGATGGCTCGTCCCAGCCATCCGTATTCCTGACGTGGAAAGACGAAGACGAGAATGCCCGGGACAAGCCCGGACATCACGACAAGGAACGGGAACGATCCGCACGCCGGATGCGATTTGTCTCGCCCGGCTTTGCGCCAGCCGTTACGCCGGCGCCCCCTTCTTGTTCTGCCGGTTCTGCACGAGGTCGTCGACCACGGCGGGATCGGCCAGCGTCGAGGTGTCACCGAGGCTGGACGGCTCGTCCTCGGCGATCTTGCGCAGGATGCGGCGCATGATCTTGCCGGAGCGGGTCTTGGGCAGTCCCGGCGCGAACTGGATCTGGTCGGGGGAGGCGATCGGGCCGATGTCCTTGCGCACCCAGGCGACCAGTTCTTTCCGCAGCTCTTCCGTAGGCTCGGTGCCGGCCATCAGCGTGACATAGGCGTAGATGCCCTGGCCCTTGATGTCATGGGGATAGCCGACCACGGCGGCTTCCGACACCTTGGCATGCGCGACCAGCGAGCTTTCGACCTCGGCGGTGCCCATGCGGTGGCCCGAGACGTTGATGACGTCGTCGACGCGGCCGGTGATCCAGTAATAGCCATCGGCATCTCGCCGGCAGCCGTCGCCGGTGAAATACTTGCCCTTGTAGGTCGAAAAATAAGTCTGTTCGAAACGTGCGTGGTCACCATAGACCGTGCGCATCATTCCCGGCCAGGATTTGGCGAGGCAGAGATTGCCGGTGGTCTCGCCCTGCAGCACGTTGCCCTCGGCATCGACGATCTCCGGCACCACGCCGAAGAACGGCCGCGTCGCCGAACCCGGCTTGAGCTTGGTCGCGCCCGGCAGCGGCGTGATCAAAATGCCGCCGGTCTCGGTCTGCCACCAGGTGTCGACGATTGGGCAACGCTCCTCGCCGACCACGCGGTAATACCACTCCCACGCTTCCGGATTGATCGGCTCGCCGACCGTGCCGAGCAGCTTAAGAGATTTGCGCGAGGTCTTCTTCACCGGCTCGTCGCCGCCCTGCATCAATGCGCGGATCGCGGTCGGCGCGGTGTAGAAGATGTTGACGTTGTGCTTGTCGATGACGTTCCAGAACCGCGAATTGTCCGGATAATTCGGCACGCCCTCGAACATCAGCGTGGTGGCGCCGTTCGCCAGCGGTCCGTAAAGAATGTAGCTGTGGCCGGTGACCCAGCCGACGTCGGCGGTGCACCAATAGATGTCGCCGTCATGATAGTCGAAGACGTATTGATGCGTCATCGACGCAAACACGAGATAGCCGCCGGTGGTGTGCAGCACGCCCTTGGGCTGGCCGGTGGAGCCTGACGTATACAGAATGAAGAGCGGATCTTCCGCGTGCATGTGCTCGGCGGGGCAATCCGTCGTCACCATTGCGGCTGCTTCGTGGTACCAGAAGTCGCGCGACGGATTCATGTCGACGGCGGCGCCGGTGCGCTTCACCACCACGACCCAGTCGACGCCGCCGGTTTTCGCGATCGCGGCATCGACATTGGCTTTCAGCGGCACCTTCCTGCCGCCGCGCAGGCCTTCGTCGGCGGTGATGATGACCTTGGACTGGCAGTCGGTGATGCGCTGGGCAAGACTGTCGGGCGAAAAGCCGGCGAACACCACGGAATGGATCGCGCCGATCCGCGCGCAGGCCAGCATCGCATAGGCCGCTTCCGGGATCATCGGCAGATAGATGGTGACGCGATCGCCCTTCTTGACGTTCCGCGTGCGCAGGATGTTGGCCATCTTGCAGACTTCGTCGTGCAGCTGGCGGTAGGTGATGTGCTTGGATTGCGAGGGGTCGTCGCCCTCCCAGATGATCGCGGTCTGGTTGCCGCGCTTCTCGAGGTGGCGGTCGATGCAGTTCCAGGCCGCGTTCAGGACGCCGTCCTCGAACCACTTGATCGAGATGTTGCCGGGAGCAAAGGAGACGTTCTCGATCTTGTGCGGCGCCTTGATCCAGTCGAGGCGCTTGGCCTGTTCGGCCCAGAAGCCGCTGGGGTCCGAGACCGAGCGGGCATACATTTCGCGGTACTTGGCGTCATCGACATAGGCGCGCTTGGCCCAATCGGCAGATACGTCGTAGATCTTCTCGGACATGCTTCCCTCCCTCATTGCGGCCCCATGTCGAGGCGGCCGCAAGTCGTCCTGAATTGTTGCAGCGATTATGCGTCGCGGGGCGATACCCGGACAAGGCGGAACGTTTGCAACCTTGGTCGGTCCGCCGGCCCTCGACCTTGTCAGGGATCAAGATCGCTAAAATTTTCCGGAGCCGGCGCAGGGTCCAAATCAACGTTATCGCCGGAATGGCACCCATGAAAGGTATCTTATAACCATCAATGACGGAATCGGGACTCGCAAAGCGCTTCGTTACACCCTAAATGGCCTCCCCGGGGCCGGGCCTCCCGGAACCAAGCCACAAGAAAAGGCATTACCGGCAAAACAGGCGGAGTAAGGCGACAACAGTCATGATGGATCAGCAGAATTTCGAGGCTACGCGGCCCGTTTCCGCCGATCCCGCCATGGCACTGGCGCAAGCGCTGGGGCAATTGCCGAAGGAACCGGTCAAGGACCCCCGCAAGGTCGCGGCAAAGCCGCACATCGTCGCCAAAACCTCCGTCGAGGAACTCGCGCAAGAGCTTGGCCTCAAGCTCGGCGACCAGAACGGGCTGACGATCCGCCGCGTGAAGCGCGGCAAGGGCTATTCATTCCATCGCGCCAACGGCACGCAGATTCGTCATGCCGGCACCATTCGCCGCCTGCATTCGATGGCGGTGCCGCCGGCCTATCGCGACGTGCGCTACTCGGCCGATCCGAACTCGCATTTGCAGGCGGTCGGCATCGATGCGGTGGGGCGGCTGCAATATCGCTACCACGCCGATTGGGAAAAGGTCCGCGAGCAGCGCAAGGCGCATCGCCTGGCGCGGCTGGTCGGCGCGCTGCCGAAGATCCGCCGCAAGGTGTCGGCGTTTCTTTCCGGCGACGAGCCGACGCGCGAGTTCGCGCTCTCGGCGGTGATCGAACTGATCGCGCGCACCGCGATTCGTCCGGGTAATGAATCCTACGCCCGCCTCAACGGCACCCGCGGCGCCACCACGATGCTGAAGTCCAACGTCACGCTGGAAGACGATTGCTTCGTGCTGACCTTCAAGGCCAAAGGCGGCAAGGCCGTGCGCAAGGAATGCGACGCCGCCAAGCTGGTGCGCGCCATCGGCATTTTGCGCACCGTGCCGGGTAAGCGCATGTTCCAGTACTATGATCGTTCCGGCGTCGTGCGCGCCGCCTCGACCACGGCGGTAAATGCGTTCCTGCGCGAGATCGCCGGCATCAAGATATCGCTGAAGGATTTTCGCACGTTGATGGCCTCGGCCGTCGTGCTGGAATCGCTGTCGCGGGTTTCCCCGGCGGCGAGCGCCCGCGGCCGCAAGAAGCAGGTGCTGGACGCCGTGCGCGCCGCCGCCGATGAGCTGTCGAACACGCCGGCGATCTGCCGCAAGAGCTACGTCCACGACACCATCGTCACCGCGTTCGAGGACGGCATCTTGGAGCGTTTTGCCGCGACGATGAAGGGCTACCGCACGCAAGCCAAGCGCGAGGCGCTGCTGGCGCAGGTGGTGACGGCCGCGGCGGCCTGATCCTTCTTCCTTCCTTGTGGGAGAGGGGTTCTTTCCGCGGAGACAGACCCCTCATCCGTCTCGCAGTCGCTGCGCGTCAGCGATCCACCTTCTCCCACAAGGGGAGAAGGGAAGTAAGGGCGAACTACATCCCGCCCATCTTGCAGACCATCTTCCACTCGTCCGCCGTCACCGGCTGCACCGACAGGCGCGAATATTTGACCAGCGCCATATTCGCCAGCTTCTTGTCGGCCTTGATCGCGGCCATCGTCACCGGCGTCTTCAAGGGCCTGTCGGCCTTGATGTCGACGCAGACGAACTTTCCGGTCTTATCGGAAGGATCCGGATAGGCCTCCTTGATGACTTCCGCGATGCCGACGATCTCCTTGCCCTCATTGGAATGATAGAAAAACGCCTTATCGCCCTTCTTCATGGCCACGAGGTTTTGCCGGGCGGTGAAATTGCGCACGCCGGTCCAGGCTTCGCCCTTGGCGCCTTTGGCCACCTGCTGATCCCACGACCAGACCGACGGCTCGGATTTCACCAGCCAGTACGCCATCATCATTCCTCCGCCTTGAACGGCCGCGTCAGCAGGCCTTCGATCGCGGCGTCGATTGTGATCTTTCCGCTCAATATCGCCGCGACCGCCTTTGATACCGGCATATCGACATTTTGCGAAGCCGCGAGTTCAATCAGGACCGGCGCGGTGAATTCGCCCTCGGCCAGCTTGTTGCGGTTCGGCGCTTCGCCGCGGCCGAGCGCGATGCCGAAGGCGAAATTGCGCGATTGGGGGCTGGCACAGCTCAGGACGACATCGCCGAGGCCCGACAGGCCGACCAGCGTTTCGCTGCGCGCGCCGCAGGCGCGTCCCAAACGCGCCAGCTCGCTGAAGCCGCGCGTCGTCAGCGCCGCCAGCGCCGAAGCGCCGAGCTGGCGGCCGACGACAATGCCGGCGGCGATCGCCAGCACGTTTTTGGCCGCGCCGCCGATCTCGACGCCGCGCACATCCGTGGTGTGATAGGGGCGGAACGTCGCCGAGCCCAGTGCCTGCACCAGATCTGCAGCCAGTCCTTCATCCTTTGCGGCAAGTGTCACGGCGGTCGGCAGGCCGCGCGCGACGTCGTCGGCGAAATTCGGCCCCGACAGGATCGCAGGGGTTGCGTCAGGCATGGCCTCGGCGATCACCTCGGTCATGAATTTGTGCGTGCCGCGCTCGATGCCCTTGGCGCAGGCGACGACGGGCGTCGCAGGTTTTGTCAGTGACGCCAGCGCGGTTGCGGCCTCGCGCAAATGCTGCGCGGGCGTTGCCAGCAGGATGATATCCGCGCGCGCCGCCGCGGCCGTGTCGGCGGTGATGTCGATGCTGGCGTCAAGGCTGATGCCGGGCAGTTTTGGATTTTGCCGCGTCGCCTTAATCTGCGCGGCGGCCTCGACGCTGCGCGCATAGAGCGTGACCTCGCGGCCGGCGCGGGTGGCGGCGCAGGCGAGCGCGGTGCCGTAGGCCCCCGCACCGATCACCGCGACACTGCTAAAGGATGCCATCAGGAGCCTCGGCTCTGCTCCCTCGCCCCGCGCTTGCGGGGAGAGGGTTGGGGTGAGGGGCTGCATCCGCGGACGAGTCCGTGGTGAGTGCGGTACCCCTCACCCGGATTGCTGCGCAATCCGACCTCTCCCCGCAAGCGGGGCGAGGTAAGAAAAGAAAGCCGCGCATCACCTCATGCATGACCTAAAATCCCGCGCGCGTTTTGGCAAAACCGGTCGGCGCCTTGGCGTTGGCATCGAGCAGCCAGCGCGCCCGCGGCGGCGCGTCCATCGTGTCGGTCAGGCCGAGCGCCATCCGCTCCGCGCCGGCCCAGGCGATCATCGCGCCGTTATCGGTGCAGAGCGCTGGCGGCGGAATGATCAGCGTGGTCTGCGCCTTCGCGGCAACCTCCTGCAGGGCGCCGCGGATGGCGTGGTTGGCGGCGACGCCGCCGGCGGCGACCAGCGCGCGGGGCGGGCCGAACCGTTCGTGGAACAATCGTAAGCCGACGCTCAGGCGGTCCGCGGTCGATTCCAGCACCGCGGCCTGAAAGCTGGCGCAGAGATCGCTGACGTCCTGCGGCTCCAGCGGCATCATGCGGGTGGCCTCGTTGCGCACCGCCGTTTTCAATCCGGATAACGAGAAATTCGCATCGGGACGCCCGAGCATCGGCCGCGGAAAGGAGAAACGCTGGGGATCGCCGCTGGCGGCGACACGCTCGACCTCCGGACCGCCCGGATATGGCAGCGAGAGCATTTTGGCGACCTTGTCGAAGGCTTCGCCCATCGCGTCATCGACGGTGGTGCCGAGCCGGACATATTCGCCGACACCGACCACGGCGACGATCTGGGTGTGGCCGCCGGAGGCAAGGAACAGGCAATACGGAAAGGCAAGCGCGCAGGTCAGCCGCGGCGTCAGCGCGTGGGCTTCGAGATGATTGACTGCGATCAGCGGCGTATCGTGCACCATGGCGATGGCTTTCGCAGTGGTGAGGCCGACGATGACGCCACCGATCAGGCCGGGGCCGGCGGCGGCCGCCACCGCCGACAGCTCTGCAAAACCCACCGTGGCGTCCTGCATCGCCCGGCCGACGATGCCGTCGAGCAGATCGACATGGGCGCGCGCGGCGATCTCCGGCACCACGCCGCCGAAACGGGCGTGTTCCTCCGTCTGCGAGCGCACGATATTCGACAGAATTCTTCCGCTGCCGTCGGGCAGGCGCTGGACCACCGCGGCTGCGGTTTCATCGCAGGTGGTCTCGATACCCAGCACCAGCATCGGCTTTTCGTTACTCAATTTCAGCCCTTGCGCGACCAGCAAAAACAACGTTTCCGTAACCGCGTAGCACTACGAGGTCGCAAGGTGCAATCGGGCCGGAATGGTTTTGGCGGAGATCTGACATATGGCCGTCCTCGTCACGCGACCAAGCCCGGACGATGCTAAGACCGCAGGCGCCTTGCGCGCGCGGGGCTTTGAGGTGCTGTGCGCACCGATGCTGCGGTTCGAAGCCGTCGCGTTCCAGGACGACGCGGAAACGAATTATGGCGCCGTCATCGTCACCAGCGCCAATGCGCTGCGTGCCGCAGCCCCGCAGCTTGGGAACAGTCGGCTTCTCAAGCTGCCGCTGTTTGCGGTCGGCGAGCATACCGCCGCCGCCGCGCGCGAGGTCGGTTTCTCCGAGGTGATTGTCTCGACGGGGGACGCCGGCGCGCTCCGCGAGCTGGTGCTGGGAGCTGCGAAATCGAAACGGCTGAAGAAGACGAGCCCGCTATTGTACCTTGCAGGTGCCGATCTCGCGCGTGACCTTGCCGGCGAACTCGGCGAGAAGGGATTGACCGTGGTGACGCGCACCACCTACCGGATGGTGCCGGCCCCGAACCTGCCACGGGAAATATGTGACGCCTTTGTCGCTGATAGGATCGAGGCGGTGCTGCATTATTCACGGCGCAGCGCGCGGGCCTTTGTGGAGGCGGCGCGCGCTGCCGGCGTCGAAATTTCGGCGCTGGCATTGCCGCAATGCTGCATCTCGGGGGCGGTTGCCGCGGTGTTGCGGGATATCGGCGCAAGCCGGGTGACCGAGGCGGCATCGCCGGATGAAAATGCCCTGTTCGAGGCGCTCGAGCGGGCGCTACAACGGCGAATTCGCAATAATCTTTAAGTCTACCAGCGTCTTATCGGAAAACCGGTGCCGCCGCGGCCACTTCATGCTCTAACACGTCCCGATTCTGCTAAGTTCCGGCATCTCACCGTTCAAGGGAACCACTGCGATGGTCGACAACAGGCCCGAAGACACTGGATCGCCGCCCGATTCAGGCCGCCCGAAGCGCGAGCCGCCGACCATCGACCTCGAAGCGGTGTCGAGCGAAACCAAGCGCGTGGTCGAGGCGTCGTCCGATCCGGCCGCCGAGCCTGCGTCGGAGATTGAACCTGCGTCCGAGATTGCGGGCGCGCCTGCCGATGTGCCGCCGGCTTCGGAGCCGCCATCGCGGCCGGTCTCGCCCTGGGTCGTCGCGCCAGTGTCCGGCGCGGTTGCGGCCGCGCTGGTGATCGGCGTCGGCTGGATGCTGGGCTGGCCTGCGATCCAGCCCGTCACCGTGCCGCCGGCCGCACAGCAAAACGCCGCCGCCATCGATGGGCTGACCGCGCGTGTCGCCGGGCTCGAAGCCAAGGCTGGCAAGGCCGTTGCCGATCCGCGCACCGAGGCTCTGGAAAAATCGCTGGCAACGCTGCGCGGCGAACTCGCGGCCATGCGCGCGCAAGGTGAGAAGCTGGCGTCCACTCTCAGCGAGGTGCGGTCCGCGCCGCGTGCTGATGGCGCGGTGTCGCCGGATCTCACCGCGTTCGCCGAGCGCATCGCCAAGGTCGAGAACCAGCTGCGCGCGCAAAGCGCCGAGATCGCGCAGCAAGGCAGCAAGCTCGCCGCCACGCAAAGCGCCGATGCCAAGGCGGCGAACGATATGCCGTGGCGGCGCGTGCTGGCCGCGGCGCTGCTTGACGTGCTGGTGCGGGTCGGTGATCCCTACCCAGTCGCGCTTGCGACGGCAAAATCGCTGGCACCGAATCCGGATGCGCTGAAGCCGCTCGAGCCGTTTGCGGAAAAGGGCGTGCCGAACGCGAACAGGCTGAGCACGGAGCTCTTGGCCCTGGTGCCGAAACTCACGCCGGCGCAGCAGCAGGCGGCCGCCACGAGCGGCACCGGCATTGTCGATCGCCTGCAGGCGGGCGCGGCCAAACTCGTCAAGATCGAGCGCACCGATACCGCCGGCACCGATCGCGGCGCCGTGGTGGCGCGGATCACTGCGGCGGCGCTGCGCAATGATTTCAACGAAGCGCGGCGCGAATTGAAGACGTTGTCGCTGGAAGATCGGGCGCCGGTGCAGAGCTGGCTCGATCGGGCCGATGCGCGCGACGCCGCGCTGGCTGCTTCCCGTCAGTTTGCGAGCGAGGCCATGGCCGTGCTCGCCAAACCGTCGGAATAGGAATTTTATTAACGCCGGGATTTCGATGATCCGAATCATTCTTTTTCTGTTGTTGATCGCGCTCGGCGCAGCGGGCGCCGCCTGGATTGCCGAACAGACCGGCGATGTCGTGCTGTCGTGGGGCGGCTATCGCGTCCAGACCACGCTGCCGGTATTTGTGCTGGCGCTTGGCATCGTCATCGTCGTGGCAATGATGGTGTGGGCGATCCTGCGCGGTCTCTGGCGCACCCCGGCGCGCCTCCGCCGCAACCGGCGCGAACGGCGTCTGGCGCGCGGCCGGCACGCGATCACGCAAGGGCTGCTCGCGATCGGCCACGGCGATTCCTCTGCCGCCCGCTTTCACGCCGACGCCGCGCGAAAACATGCATCGCATGATCCGCTGGCGCTACTCTTGCACGCGCAATCGGCGCAGCTCGACGGCGACCGCGACGGCGCGCAGCGCGCCTTCCGCGCCATGGCCGAGCGCGAGGACACGCGCCTGCTCGGCCTGCGCGGCCTCTTCATCGAAGCGCAGCGCGCCGACGATCCGGTCGCCGCCGTGATGCTCGCCGAGGAGGCGTTAAAATTGTCGCCGTCCTCGTCATGGGCCTCGCATGCCGTGCTCGGCTTCTGCTGCGCCAAGGGCGACTGGGTCGGCGCGCTGAAGATTCTCGACAACAATCAGTCCGCCGGGTTGATCGACAAGCCGACCTATCGCCGCCAGCGCGGCGTGCTGCTGACGGCGCGCGCGCTCGAGCTCGAAAAGGTTGATCGCGACTTGGCACGCGAGAGCGTGATGGAAGCGGTTAAGCTGGCGCCGACGCTGGTGCCGGCCGCGGCGCTCGCCAGCAAGTTCGAAAGCGAGGCGCACCAGGTGCGTCGTTCGATGCGCCTTGTCGAGACGGCATGGCAGGCGCAGCCGCATCCCGATCTTGCCGACGCCTACGCCCATGTGAAGCTCGGGGATTCCGCGCGGCAGCGGTTGGTGCGTGTCGAGACGCTCGCGGCGAAGACACCCGGCCATATCGAGGGCGCGCTGGCGATTGCGCGCGCCGCGATCGACGCTTCCGAATTCGCCAAGGCGCGCGCGGCGCTGGAGCCGTTCGTCACAGCGCCGACGCAGCGCGTCGCGCTTCTGATGGCCGAGCTCGAACGCACCGAGCACGGCGATAGTGGCCGGGCCCGCGCCTGGACCTTGCGCGCGGTGCGCGCAGCTCACGATCCGGCGTGGACCGCGGATGGCTATGTCAGCGATCGCTGGCGCCCGGTCTCCCCGGTAACGGGGCGGCTCGACGCCTTCCAGTGGCAGACGCCGGTGGCGGCGCTGCCGTCCGACAAGGGACCTGCGATCGAATCCTCGCCGTTCGAGGAAGCCATGCTGGCGACCCCGCGCCGCGCCGTCGTGATCGCGCCGCCCGAGCCCGTGAACGAGCCGGCGGCCGAGCCGATGGCTCCGGTCGAGCCAGAACCATCTGCGGCCCCGGTCACGCCGGCGGCACCCGCCGCGCAGGACAACACGCCCCCAGCAGCGACAGCTCCCGAGCCGGTCCCGACCGAGGCCGCCTGTCCCGAGCCCGTTCCGGAGCCGACGCCGATCCCGCCAAAGCCGGCCGAATCAGCCCCGCCGCAGCCGGCTCCCCTGTTCCGCTCGCGCAGGGACATTCCGAAGGCGGTCCCGGCGCCGATTCCGGCCGTCATTCCGCTGGTTCGCGCCCCTGACGACCCCGGGGTCGACGAGGACGGCCCGCTGGACGAATTCGCGGAACAAATCGGCCCGCCCAAGGCCCAGGCCGGCGGCTGGCGTGGATTTTTGTCACGCTGGGGCGGCAGCTAGCGTTCCGCGGCAGCGATTATCTTGCCAATCGGGGCCGTCCCCGATATCAGGTGCGGGCGTTCGCTCACCGGCGAATGCCGCTTCGGTTCGCCGCAATAGCTCAGTTGGTAGAGCACGTCATTCGTAATGACGGGGTCACAGGTTCGAGTCCTGTTTGCGGCACCACGCTTTTTCAAGCTTCGCATTTGACCTCTCAAAATGCCGATCGGCGCTTCAGCCGGCGTGCGCGCTCGCAAGGGGCGCAATCTCTTATTAACGCCCCCATCCTAGCTTGGCGGACCACCTCAATCCGCAGGATTTTGCATGTCGCTCGACGTCGGCCTGAGCCTCCCGGGGGACAAGCCCGCCCGTCAGGGCATCTGGACCGTGACTCCTTTGCATGCCGTCGTCGCCGTCTTCATGGCAGCGATCATGCTACGAGGGATCCTCCCCTTTAACGTCGATATCAGCTGGTGGCTGATCGTCTGCGAGCGCATCCTCGACGGCCAACGCTTGTATGTCGACATTCTCGAAACCAATCCGCCGATGGCGGGTTCGGTCTACATGCTCGGCGTCGTGGTAGCGCGCGCGATTGGCATGCGGCCGGAGGTCGTGACCAACGGCCTGATCTTTCTATTGATCGCGGCGTCGCTGGCGCTGACATGGCGAGCCTTGCTTTTCTCCTCGTTGCGCGAGCGTGCCGGTGGTGCGTTTGCCGTGTGGGCGGCCACGGTGCTGACGATCGTGCCGATGTATGATTTCGGCCAGCGCGAACACTTGGCCCTGGTGGTGCTGCTGCCGGCGGTTGCCGTCTACATCCTCCGCGCCAATCGAGAGCGGGTTGCGCCGTCGGCGATGCTGATCGCCGGCCTGTGCGCGGCGACAACCATGAACATCAAGCCGTATTTTGTCTTCGGAGCCGGCTTTTGCATTCTGACGGCAGCCGCGCAAGCGCGAGACTGGCGGGTGCTGTTCGCGCCGGAGAACTGGATTGCCGCAGTCTTGGTCGTGATCCACGCCCTCTGCATCGTCGCGTTCTATCCGGAGTATTTTACGCTGATCTATCCGCTGGTGCGCGACGTCTATCTGTTGGCGAACCTGCCGCTCCTCGTCTTGCTGCGGACGTCAGCAGCAACGCTGTGGTGGCTGACGATCATGGCGACGCTGACATTGCAAAGCCGGCGGCAGAAAATGGACACTGCGGTGCTGGTGATGATGGCCGGATCGCTCGGCTTTGCGATCTCATTCTTCGTGCAGGCCAAGGGATGGGGGTATCACGCCTACCCGATGGTCGCGCTCGGATTACTGGCAGCAGGTTGGGCGGTCGCGGCCGGCCGCGATGCGGAGGCGGGATCGCGCCGGCTTCGCGTTTGCGCGATGTTGCTCGTCGCGCTTATCTTCCTGGGCGCATGCCTCCGGTTCAACGTGAGTCCCGACACCCGGTTCATCCGCCAGGAAGTCACGCGGACAGGGCCGCGGCCGAAGATCCTGATGCTGAGCGCGGCGAACGACATCGGTCATCCCATGGTGCGCGAGCTTGGAGGGACATGGGTCTCGCGTCAGCAGGCGCTTTGGGTGCGGGAAGTCGTTCGCCAGTCGCTGCGGGACGGGATCATCGATCAGGCGGCGGCGGACCGCCTCGCGGGCTATGTGGCGCGCGAACGCGCCGGTCTGATCGAGGATTTCAGGAAGCAGCCGCCGGACGTCATTGTGATAGACAACCAGAATAGCGACTGGGGTAGTTGGGCCACTGCCGATCCAGAACTCTCCGCGCTGCTGAGTCCCTACATTCCCGTGAAAAACATTGACGGAATCGAAATCTTGCGGCGCGCCGATCAGCCTCGGTCCTAGAGCCTGATGAGATCAGGTTCGGTCACCGCCCGCTACGCCGGCCGTTGCCGGCCACTGTGCATGGGGTTGTTTTCGATACTTTGTTTGGGCGGTCGACCCGACCGCCGCGCTGCGTGACCTGGCGCACATAAAAAACCGGCCGCTATCCGTAGTCTTCCGGACAACTCAAGGGGAGACCTCATCATGCGTAAGATTATTTTGATTGCAGGCTTCGTTCTGGCTTCCGCCACCGCGCACGGTGCTGACCGAAGCCTGTCCCTGCCCGGTGCTGAAAAGCAGAGCGCGCCGGCGCCCGCGAAAACCATCGACGCACCGCGAACGGCGGAAGCGCCTCAGGCGGCGGAAACGCCGAAATATACCGAGCGGCCGGCGATCGTCGAGCCCAAGGCGGAAACACAGAGGACCGAGACGCCCAGAGCTGAAACGTCCAGTGCGGAATCGCCCAGGGCCGGCAGATACCGGGCTGGAAGGTACCGGCCTGCGGCGCGGGTTGAGCAGAATATGGCCGAGCGGCCGAGAGCCGAGCGCGGACGGCCCATGATGCGCAGAACAGCGTCGATGTCCCGGCGGGGCATGATGAGGCCGCACCGCCCCTTCCGGCTCGCGCGCATCATCAGTGCGCTGCATCGCTACGGAATCTACTGGTAAGCGTAGGCGTAAGTGTAAGCGTTTTGTCTGCGTTTGCGTCATGCCCGGCCTTTGCGCCGGGCATTTCGCTTGAGGCGGCGCCCGCGGCGCCGCCGATGCTTTACTGCGAAACCGTCTGCACCACGCTGCTGATCGGACGGCTGGCAACCGCCGGCGTCTTCTGGTCCTTCACCAGCATCGCGTCATATTCGGGCAGCGTTTCGAGTTGCTCCTTGGCACGCATCTGCACGACCTTGTAGCCGCCGGCCTTCAGGCGGCGCAGCAGCGTCGGCAGGGCCAGCGCGGTGTGCTTCTGCAGGTCGTGCATCAGGATCACGCCCTTGCCCTGCTTGTCGAGCTTGGTCATGACGTTCTGGATCACCTGGTCGGGGCCGGACGATTTGAAATCGTTGGAATCGACGTCAACCGAGAACATCGAGATGTTGCGCGAGGCGAGATAGCCCAGCGCCGCCTGCGTGTGTCCGAGCCCGGGGAAGCGGAAGAACGGCGCGGGCGCAGTCCCCAGCGCCATCTTCACCGCGCTAAAGCCCTTTTCGATCTCCTCGCGCATCTGCGGATCGGTCATCTTCTTGCTGTCGAGATGGGCGTGCGACCAGGTGTGCGAGCCGATGGTGTGGCCGGCGGCCGCGACCTGCTTGAGAATTTCCGGATGATAGGTGGTGTGCTTGCCGACCGGGAAGAACAGGCCCTTGGTGCATTCATCGGCGAGCGCCTTCAGCACCGCCGGCGTGGTCGGCCACGGGCCATCGTCGAACGTCAGCACCACTTCCTTGTCGGTCAGGAAGTCGAACTGCTTGTACTGCAGGAAGCCAAAGCCGGGGCCGCCGGTCGTGTCGATCACGACGACGCGGCTGACGCCGAGCGCGTCCGGATTGGCGCAGGTTGCGGCGGGCCGCATCGGAAGCGGGGCGGGGAACGCTGCGGGCGCGGGCGCAGGGGCGGGGGCTGGCTTCGAGAGGCCAGCGGTGGTCTCGACGTCGTCCCTGGGCGCGGGCTTCGCGGCGGCGGGCGCCGGCAGCGGCTCGGCCACACGGGCGGCGACGGTTTGAGGCGGGGCCGCGTCGGCGCGCGGCGAGGAAGTCCAGAACCAAACGGCGGTGATGAGAACCGCCGTCACAAAACTGGCCAGCATCAGGCCCAACGCGTTACGCATCGCTACTCTTCCACATACTCAGGGGTACACAGACAACAGGCCATTAATGCCAACAATCTCTTAACGTCTGGCGAACACGCCCCGCTTAGGCGAAGAAAATGAGGGTTTATGGCCGAGTGACGTCAGTCACAGTCGGTTCGCCCGGTTTCGCGCATGGTGCAACCATCATCAGCCGGTCCACGGAGCTGGACCAAAGGGAGCCGACAATGACCGCAGTGTTCTCAAATACCGTTCGCAAGGTCAGCTTAGTTCTGGCCTTGACCACCTGTTTCGCCGCCGTGTCCTCGACCGCGAGCTTCGCCTTCTCCTCTGAGGCCCAGCAGCAGTGCACCGGCGACGCGTTTCGCCTCTGCAGCTCGGAAATTCCCAATATTCCGAAGATCACCGCGTGCATGGTCAAGCACCGCTCCGACCTGAGCCAGGGCTGCCGCAGCGTGATGGACCGCGAATTCGCCGCGCAGAAGGGCAAGCTCGCCGCGCAGTAAGCAGCGCTGCCTCTCTCTCGCTCAAATCCAGGCTCTCGAAACGCTTGCGTCGATCCGGCGCAGGCGTTTTCTGCTTTCTACGCCCGACAAGGCGATTTTTCACGCCACAATGGCCTCAGGGGCGGATTTTCGTACTTGGCTGGCCGTTCCGACACGTTTTCTTGACGCAAACGGGTAACCCCGCTCGCTCGAAAACGTTATAGAGACGCCCTGATTTCGGTTCCAAGTCACGAAGGCATAGCCAATGACCAAGATACTTTTCGTCCTCCCCCTCGTTTTGATCACGTCGGTTGCTTCGGCTCAGACGCCGCAGGACCGGCAGAAGGGGCATGATGCCTGCTCGCGTGACGTCTCGCGCTATTGCCGGGCCCAGATGCAGGACGGCGACCAGATCGTGCTGGCCTGCCTGAAGCAGAACCGCGCCAAGATCAGCAAGGGCTGCCAGCAGATGCTGGCGAGCCACGGGCAGTAAAATATTCTGCGGTAAGAGCTGACGGCAGGATCTCCCGGTGGCGCTAACCGCCGCCGTAGAGATAGTTCGGCAGCCACAGCGTCATGCCGGGCCACAGATACATGATCACCATGCACAGGATCACGATCAGCATGTAGGGCATCATGCCCGAGAAGATCTGGTTCAGCGTGACATGCTTCGGCGCGACGCCTTTGAGGTAGAACGCCGACATCGCCACCGGCGGCGATAGGAATGCCGCCTGCAGGTTTACGAACACCAGTACGCCCCACAAGACCGGGTCGATGCCGAAATGCTTGAGCATCGGCAGGAAGATCGGCACGAAGATGATGATGATCTCGGTCCATTCCAGCGGCCAGCCAAGAATGAAGATGATCGCCTGTGACAGGATCATGAACTGCACGGGCGTCATGTTGAGCGAGAGCACCCAGCTCTCCAGCAGCGCCTGACCGCCGAGGATGGCGAACACCGCTGAGAACAGCGCGCTTCCGACGAACAGCCAGCACACCATCGCGGTGGTCTTTGCAGTCAGGAACACGGCTTCCTTGGTTCGTTTCCAGTCGAGCGTTCGGGCATGAAAAGCGAGGATGAAGGCGCCCGCCGCGCCGACCCCGGCGGACTCGGTCGCGGTCGTGACGCCGAACAGGATCACGCCGAGCACGACAACCGTGAGGATGCCGAGCGGCATCACGGAGGAGGTCAAGAGCTTGAGCACTTCGAAGCGCTCGCCGTCCATGCGCAGGTAGGAGCGCAGCGTCCATGCTGCGAGCACGACGGCCGATATCGCGAACCAGATGTAGAACTGGGTGTCCGGCCCTTTTTCGGCCGGCGACAGCTCCTTGGGTTCGACGGCGCTGCCGAGCTGCTGCAGACCTTCGATCGCCTCGCCCGCGCCGCCGGCCTGCTGGTGGATCACCACATACCACCACACCGTAGCGAGCGTGACGGCGGGCGTCAGCAACGGCACCAGCGAAATCAGGAAGTGCTTGACGATCGCGGCATAGCCCATCGGCTTGCCGTCGACCTCGAGCATCTTCGCCTTCTGCGGCGAGACCAGCGCCTTGGACAGGCCGACGAACATGTTCGGCGAATAGACGTTCGTGAAGCGCTTGATCCATTCCGGCACGGGGACGCGGGTCTGCTCCTCCGGCAAGGGCGGCGCGATCTTCGGATTGATCATCGCCCAGCCGATCACATAGACGAGGTAGAGGAAGGCGAGGAAGAAGCCGGGAAACATCGCGGCCGCATAGAGCTTGACCACCGACTGGCCGGCGACCGCGGCGTAGACGATAATCATCACAGAGGGCGGGATCAGGATGCCGAGCGTGCCGCCCGCGGTGATGACGCCGGAGGCGAGCTTCACGTCATAGCCGGCGCGTAGCATCGGGTTGAAGGCGATCACGCCCATCAGCACGACGACCGCGCCGACCAGCCCGGAAGCGATGCCCCAGAAGGTGCAGACGATCAGCGTCGCGACTGCGAGCGAAGCGGGAAGGCGGCGGAAGGCGAGCTGGATCGAATAGAACATCTTGTCGACCAGCGCGCCGCGCTCCATCACGTAACCCATCAGCACGAACAGCGGGATGGAGATCAGGACGTCGTTTGTCATCGCGCCGTAGGTGCGCTGAACCATCAGCTCGAACACCTTGTTGTGCGTCCAGCTTTGCGACGGATCGTAGAAGGCGATGAAGCCGAAGAACATGCCAAGGCCCATCAGCGTGAAGGCCGTGGCGAAGCCCATCATGATCACTACGACGATGAGCGTCAGCATCAACAGGCCGAGTGCCGGATCGCTCATGTGTTCAGGTCCCCGCCCATGCCGCGCTGCCGCGCGATTTCATCGATGCGCTGCGCGCCCTCGATGGCGAGCTTGCGCGATTCCTCGTCGACATATTCAGAGTGCGCGAGCTGCTCTTCGATCACGTCGGTCTCGGCGACGTCGGCAAGCCGGCTCGGCCATTCGCCGGTCTTCAGGCAGACGATGCAGCGGATGATCTCGGCGATCCCCTGCAGCATGATCAGCGCGCCCGCGATCGGAATTACCGTCTTGAAGTGATAGACCGGCGGGCCTTCCGCCGTAACGTTGGAATGCTCGTTAATGGCCCAGGAGTCCGCGGCATAGAAGTAGCCGGCATAGATCAGCGCGGCGATGCCCGGAATGAAGAACACGAAATAGAGAACCAGGTCGAGGGCGGCCTGTGTGCGCGGGCGCATCGAGGAATACAGGAAGTCGCCGCGGACATGGGCGTTCTGCGCCAGCGTATAGGCGCCAGCCAGCATGAACAGCGACCCATACATCATATTCTCGGCGTCGAAGATCCATGCCGTCGGCATGTTCACGGCATAGCGCTTGAACACTTCGATGCAGACGACGCTCATCAGGAGGATCATCAGCCAGGCGGTTGCCTTGCCGACCCAGGTCGAGATGCCGTCGATCGTGTGCAGTAAACTCTGGACACTCATGTGATACGCTTCGGCATAAGAGACAGCCCCAACATAGCACAAGGCACCGTCCGGGGTGTTGTCCGGACGGCGCCTTGCCGGTTTTATTTCGTGATCAGATCTTCTTCGCCGCGGCGTTCGGCCCGAAATAGTGGTCGTAGGCCATGCGACGGCTCACCACCGTGTCCTGCTCCCACTGCGTCGCGCGCTTGGCGAACTCGATCTGCGACTGGATGATCTCCTTGAACAACGGGTTCTCCGCCGCCTTCTTCTTCGCCACCTCGTCATAGATCTCGAGTTGACGCTTCAGGATCGCATCGGGCGTCTTGTAGAACTTGACGTTGTCCTTGCTCTGCAGCTCGACGTAGTCCTTGGAGTAACGGTCGATCGCCTTCCAGGACATGTCGGCGGACGCCGCGTCCACGGCGTTGGCGATGATCGACTTCATCTTGTCCGGCAGCGCGTTGTACTTGTCCTTGTTGAACATGATCTCGAGCTGCTCGGCGTTCTGATGATAACTCTGCAGCATGCAGACCTTGGAAACGTCGGGGAAGCCCAGCACGCGGTCAGAGCTGGCGTTGTTGAACTCGGCCGCGTCGAGCAGGCCGCGGTCCATGGCAGCCACGATTTCACCGCCCGGCAGCGCGTTCACTGCCGCACCCATGCCCGAATAGACGTCAATGGAGATGCCGACGGTGCGGAATTTGAGTCCTTTGACGTCGTCGAGCTTGGAGACCGGCTTCTTGAACCAGCCGAACGGCTGGGTCGGCATCGGCCCGTAGGGGAACGAGACCACGTTGGCGTTGATCGACGCATAGAGCTTTTCGAGCAGCTCCTTGCCGCCGCCGTAGCGGTGCCAGGCCAGCAGCATATTGGCGTCCATGGCAAACCCCGGGCCCGAGCCCCACAGCGCCAGCGCGGTCTGCTTACCGTAATGATAGACCAGCACGCCATGGCCGCCGTCGAGCACGCCCTTGGAGACGGCGTCGAGCAGGCCGAATGCCGGCACCACGGCACCTGCCGGAAGCACCTCGATCTTGAGATCGCCGCCGGTCATGTCATTGACCTTCTTCGCGTAGTCCTGCGCGTATTCGTGGAAAATGTCCTTGGACGGCCAGGTGCTCTGCCAGCGCATGCTGATCGGGCCCTGGGCCTTGACGACGTTCGGCGCGGCGACGGCGGTGGCGGCCCCCGCGGCGGCGGCCGTCAGGAAGCGGCGGCGGGACGTGGTGTCCTTGGTCGGCTTGGTCATGGGTATCCTCCCGGTTGAGCCGGCCTTTACTTTTTGGCGGCCAGCCATTGTTGATTGGGGCGAACTCTACGGTTCCGGCCCGAGCTTTGGCAAGGATACGTTATACCAATGCGGCGTTAGGCTGCGGCGCGGAGCGATGGGCAGCAACCCATGGCAGGATCCCGGGCGACGGGCGTGCAATTGGTTAACGGCCGCGGGAAGTGCGGGCCCGCGCGGGGGCCATATCAGGTGCTGCTGCCGGCTGCGGTCGCGACCACGGGCAAAACCTCGTTGGCGGCGCGGTCGGGGGTGTCTTCTTTCCAGCGCACCGAGCCGAACGGACGCTCCAGCATGCGGCGGACGCGGATCGGTTCGGGGCCGAGGTGAAAGTCGATCGCGCGCTGGTGCAGGGCGCGCTCGGACTGGGTCGCGCGGCTGCGCTGGCGCAGATAATCCAGCCAGGTCGGGCAGTGATAGCGCTCGGTCCACAATTCCGGGTCGGCGATGTCGCGGGCGATCGACCAGCCATAGGCGCCGTTGCGCTGCCTGGAGAGCTGCACCTCCTGCATCACATTGTGGAAGGCGCGGGCGTTGTCCTGCGCCACGCGGTATTCGATCTCCACCACCAGCGGCCCGCTGCGCCCGGTCAGCGACAACTTTACCTCGGGATCGGCCAGCGCCTCGGCCGGCGGCTCGTAGCGGGCGCCGACCGGCGGCATGCGCAGCCAGATGCCGAGCAGCGGCGATACCAGCATCGCTCCGGCGGAGACCAGCAGCGCCACCTCGACGCCATAGTCATCGGTCAGATGGCCCCAGCCCCAGCTTCCGATCGCAATGCCGCCGGCGATCGCGGCCTGGAAGGCGGCCAGCGAGCGCCCGGCGACCCAGCGCGGCGCCGAGAGCTGGACGCCAATATTGAACAGCGCGACCGCCAGCATCCACACCGCGCCGGCCAGCACGAGCGCAATTGCGGTCAGGAAGGCGCTGGTCGAGAGCGCGACGGCAGCGATCGCGCCGGCCAGCGAGATCGTGCAGGCACGCACCGCGGCCTCGCCGCTCAGTTGCCTTCGGACGGTGCCGATGTTGAGGGCGCCGAACACGGCGCCCATGCCGAAGGCGCCGAGCATGACGCCATAGGTCTGCGCGCCGCCATGCAGCAGGTCGCGCGCGATCAACGGCATCAGCGCCGAGACCGAGCCGCCGATGATGCCGGTCACCAGCGTTCGGGTCAGCACGATCTTGATCGACGGCGAATTGGTGATGTAGCGCACGCCGGAAACCATGGCGCGGTTGAGCCGCTCGCGCGGCAACCGCGAGGGCTCGTGCACCCGCTTCCAGAGAAACAGCACGATCAGTAACGGCAAATACAGCACAGCGTTGATGGCGAAGGCCGCCACCGCGCCTGCGGTTGCGACGATGATGCCGCCGACCGCGGGGCCGAAACTGCGCGCGATGTTGTAGCTGATGCCGTTGAGCGCAACCGCTGCCGGCAAGGTTTCCGGCGGCACCTGCTCGCTGACGGAAGATTGCCAGGCCGGCCCCATCAGCGCCATGCCGGTGCCAACGACGAAGCAGAACAGCAGGAGCACGTTGGGCGTGATCAGCCGAACCACGAGAATAAGGTGAGCGCGGTCGCGCCGGTCAGTGCGATCAACAGCGCCGCCATCGCGACGACGCGGCGGTCGTGCATGTCGGCGATGGCGCCGGCTGGCATCGAGATCAGCATGATCGGCAGCATCAGCGCGGTCTGCACCAGCGCCACCTTGTCGGCGGACGAGGTCATCTGCGTCATCGCCCAGGCGGCGCCCACGCCCTGGATCAGGATGCCGAGGTTCGACAACAGGCTCGCCAGCCAGATCCGTCGGAACACCGAATGGCGCAGCGGTGCGGTGATACTGTCGGAGCGCTTGGGCGGTTCGGTCATATCCGGTTCCGGTTGAGCTGCTATGGAGTGCGATGATTCCTGCGGGCCCTTCACAGATGCCCGCGAAAAGCTTGCGCTGTCCAGTCGTTGGGTCAGTAGGAGGACGGCGAGGGCACAGCTAAGATAAGCAAATAAGGAGGGGGAACTGGAATGGACCTGACGCGGCGAACGATGCTGCGGGGCGCCGGCGCGCTACCGCTGCTGGCCGGCGGCCTTGCCGGAAATCTCAGCTTCTCTGCGCTGGCACAGCCGGCCGCGGCGTCATCTGCGGCGAACGAGATTCCACCTGTTCTATTCGTGCACGGCAATGGCGATCATGCCGCGCTGTGGATCACCACGCTGTGGCGCATGGAATCGAACGGCGTGCCGCGCGAAGGGATGATGGCGATCAGCTTCACCGATCCCCTGGCGCGGACTGACGACAAGGTGGAGCAGGCGAACCGCTCCTCGACCGAAGATCAGCGCCGCGAGCTCGGCGAAGCAATCAAGGAATTGAAGCGCCGCAGCGGTGCGCCGCGTGTCGCGCTGGTCGGCAATTCGCGCGGCGGCTATGCGATACGCAATATCGTCAAGAATGGCGGTGGTGCCGACGTCAGCCATGTCGTGCTGTGCGGCGTTCCCAACCACGGCGTCTACCAATGGGAGGAGGGACTCGGCGGCGAATTCAACGGCCGCGGACCGTTCCTGCGCGGCCTGAACGAGGGCGAGAGCGAGGTGACGGCGGGCACGGCGTTCCTCACCTTGCGAAGCGACGGCATGGACAAATATGCGCAAGCCGACGGCCGCTTCGTCGGCAAGCCGGGCGTGCCGACCGGCATAGCATCCGATGGCCCGGCGCTGAAAGGCGCGACCAATCTCGTGCTCGGCGCGCTGGATCATCGCGAGGTCGCGTTTCATCCGCGTGCGTTTCGCGAGATCTACAAATTCATTGCAGGCAGGGAGCCGTCACGCATCGCCATCGTGCCGGAAACCGAGATCAGGTTGAGCGGGCTGGTGACAGGCTCGCCCGGTGGCGTCGTTACCAACCGCCCGGTCTCCGGCGCGACGGTCGAGATCTATCGCGTCTCGGCCGAGACCGGTGAACGCACCGGCGGGCCGATCCATTCCTCGCAGACCGGCGCCGATGGCCGCTGGGGGCCGGCGCAGGTCGAGCCCACCTGGTATCTCGAAATCGTGCTGACCTCGCCCGGCTCGACGACGACGCACATCTATCGTTCGCCGTTTCCGCGCTCGTCCGACATCGTCCATCTGCGTGCCGCGCGGCCGATCGGGAGTGCGGATGCAGGTGCGGGCGCCGTCGTGCTGATGACGCGCCCGCGCGGCTATTTTGGCATGCCGCGTGATGTGGTGCTGATCGACGGCAAGGAGCCAAAAGACGTGAAGCCGGGCGTGCCGACGGATTCGACCGCGACGTTGCGGCTGGCGGCAGAAGAGGTTGGCCGGCCCGTGGTCGCGATGTTCAATACAGAGCGAATCGTGGCGCGAGCGTGGCCGGCGTCGGAAAATCGGATTGCAGTGGCTGAGCTGACTTACTAGCTGTTTATCGACGGCGCCTTTGCGGCGCCTGGATCGAGACTTAGATAATCGTAGCCCGCATGAGCGCAGCGATATGCGGGCCTTGGCAGGATCCCGGATATCGCTGCGCTCATCCGGGCTACGGGACAGGCGCCCATGAGCATTGCCGAAGTCTACGATGTCCCCGTGTCACCGCTGGTGCCGCCGAGCCCGCCCCGCGCGCCCGACAACATGTCGCTGTTCGCCAGGCTGAAGGCGATCCGCGAAAGCCCGATCGGGATGTGGGGCCAGCCGGCCTATGAGGAAGATATCATCCGGGGCCGCTTCTTCGGCCGCAACAGCTTCATTCTCAATGTGCCCGATGCGATCAAGCATGTGCTGGTCGACAATTTCGAAAACTATACGCGCACCCCGGTCAGCTTCCGGGTGCTGCGTCCGATCCTCGGCCAGGGGCTTTTGATTGCCGAAGGACGCGCGTGGAAGCATCAGCGCCGGACGCTGGCGCCGGCGTTCACGCCGCGCGCGGTGACGACGCTCATTCCGCATATGCTGGCCGCGACCGACGAGACCGTCGCCAAGCTCCGCGCGGCGAGCAATGCACCGGTCGACCTGCGCGAGGCGATGCAGCGCATGACGCTGGAGATCGCGGGTCGCACGATGTTCTCGTTCGGCATGGAGCAACACGGCGCCGCCTTGCGCGATTTCGTGATGGAGTATGGCGAGCACCTGGCGCGGCCGCATTTTCTCGATCTGCTGCTGCCGTTGAGCTGGCCGAGCCCGCAGGATTTCAAGCGCGCGCGTTTCCGCAAGCGCTGGACCGCCTTCGTCGGCATGCTGATGGCCGAGCGCCGCGCCGCCGGCAAGAAAGCCGGCGCTCCGGCGCGCGACCTGTTCGACCTGATGGGTGAGGCGCGCGATCCCGAAACCGGGCTCGCGTTTACCGACGATCAGCTCGGCGATCAGGTCGCGACCATGATCCTCGCCGGTCATGAGACGACGGCGACCGCGCTGTTCTGGGCGCTCTATCTTCTGGCGCTCGATCCCTTAACGCAGGAGGAGGTGGCGCGGGAAGTGGAGGGCGCAAGCGTCAGTGGCGCGCTCGATCTCGACAGGCTGAAATTCACCCGCGCCGTGATGGACGAGACGATGCGGCTCTATCCGCCGGCGTTCCTTATCGCGCGTGCGGCTGGCGGGCCGGACACGATCGCGGGACTGCCGATCAGCAAGAAGGACGTCATCCTGATCGCGCCGTGGATCCTGCACCGGCACGAAAAACTCTGGCGCAATCCGAACGCCTTCATCCCGTCCCGTTTCATGACGGGAACGCCGCCCGACCGCTTCGCCTATCTGCCGTTCGGCGTCGGCGCCCGCGTCTGCATCGGCGCGCATTTCGCGCTGGTCGAGGCGACGCTGGCGCTCGCCAAGATGATCGGCGCGTTCCGCGTGACGCTGGTCGACAAGGAACCGGTGAAGCCGATCGGCGTGGTGACGACGCAGCCTGACCGCTCGCCGATGTTTACCATCACGCCCCGGTAGTGCTTTTGTGATCGGATGGATTGCCCGTGCGCGTAACAAAACGCGCCCGGCAACGAATGAATAGCTTGCGAAGCGGCCTCAGGACCGTCATCTAGGTTGCCAGCATGAGCGATACCCAGGCCCAGTTCTCCGTTCTGCGCCAGACCGCCGATCCCGCGGTGGTCGACGCCATTTCGCAACTGATCGCCAAGGGTGAGGACCGCGACCTCAACCGGATCAACTTGCTCGATTTTGCCGCGCGCTACGGGCTCGACGAGGAAAAGGTGATCTCCGCCTTTCTGCATTCGGCGCGGCTCGGGCTGTTCGATCTCACCTGGAACGTGCTGTGCCCCGGCTGCGGCGGCGTGCTCGGCGCGCACAACACGCTCAAATCGCTTCGTCACGACGACTATAATTGCGCACTCTGCGCGCAAGGCTATGAAGCCTCCGTCGACGATCGCGTCGAGGTCGCTTTTACGGTGAGCCCACGCGTCCGGCGCATCGCCGCGCATGACCCGAGCACGCTGCCGATCTGGGAATATAACCGCCAGATGTTCTGGAGCTCGGGGATGGACCTGAGCGAGGAATCGATCCAGCGGCTGATCGACGAGGTTTCGCTCGAGGCCATCGAGCTGCCGCCGGGCGAGAAGGCGGTGCTGTCGCTGCAACTGCCCAATCAGTTCGTCATCGTGTTCGAGCCGGTGACGCATTCGGCGCATTTCTTCGACGTCCAGGGCGAGCCGAGCCGCGAGCGGCAGCAGTTTTCGGTCGTGTTCAACAAGCTGCATGCGCCGACGGGCTCGACCGTGATGCGGCCGGGACCGCTGCGCCTAGCGCTGGAGAACCAGACCGATACGCGGGTGCTGCCCGGGGTCTGGGTCGCGAACGACACGCTCCATGAGTTGCTCGGCAAGCGCAAGCCGATCCTCACCGCCAAGCGGATGCTGTCCAACCAGACGTTTCGCGACGTGTTCAAGGCTGATAATCTCAACGTCGATCAGCGGCTGAAGATCACCTCGCTGACCTTCCTGTTCACCGATCTGAAGGGCTCCACGGCGCTTTACGAGCGGGTTGGCGATCTCGCTGCCTTCGATCTGGTGCGGGCGCATTTCCACGCGCTGCTCGACATCATCGCGTCCGAAAAGGGCGCTGTCGTGAAGACGATCGGCGACGCCGTGATGGCGACCTTCATTCGGCCCGAGCATGCGATCGTCGCGGGCTTGCGCATGCGCGCGGCGATGGCGGCGCTCAATGCCGAGCGTGGCCGCGAGGATTTGATCGTCAAGATCGGCATCCACGAGGGCCCATGCCTCGCGGTGATGCTGAACGAGCGGCAGGATTATTTCGGCCAGACCGTCAACATCGCTTCCAGGGTGCAGAGCCTGTCGACCTCGCAGGAGATCCACATCACCGGATCCATTATCGAGTCGCCGGCCGTCGCCTCGATCCTTCAGAAGGAGGCGATCCGGCCGATCCAGAAGGAAGCCGCGCTGCGCGGCATCGCCGACAAGATGGTGGTGTACGAGATACCGTAACTTGACCAGTCGGTTCGTTCTCGGGCAAATGCGAATCATTTGCAACTGTATTGTCGTGCTGTCCTGTAGCGACGTCGGCGGCGGCTACAGGTCCATCTTCGAGAAGCGCGACCCTAACCTCAGCCCGCGCACTTCAAACGTGACGGCGATTTAATCTGCATGCGCAGCCGGGCGTTGATTGCGGCGGTCGCATTTTCAACCCATATTCGATCGACAGGCTTCTTCACGCATTTGCAGGTGGATTGATGCTCGACGGACTGCGCCAATTCATTGCCGACATCGTCGCGCCCAGCGCCGATACGGATCTCGCGTTTGACGACACCGGCTATCTTCTGGCGGCGACCGCGCTCTTGGTTCATGTCGTCTCGCTCGATGGCGAGCCGAACGCGGCCGAGAAACGCAAGCTGCACAGCCTGATCGAAAGCCGCTTCAAGCTCGATCCCGGCAAGGCCGATCACCTGATCGCGCAGGCGACGCGCGCCGAGGGCGAGGCCGTCGATCTCTATCATTTCACCAGCGTCATCATGCGTTCGGTGAATGAGGAGGGCCGGCTCCGCATCATCGAGATGATGTGGGAGCTCGTCTATGCCGACGGCGATGTCAGCGAGTTCGAGGACAACGTCGTGTGGCGCGCCGCCGATCTGCTTGGGATTTCATCGCGCGATCGGCTCGAGCTCAAGCACAAGGCGGCCGCGCAGCGGCAGCCGGGTTCGGCCGGCGCGGTTTCGAAGACGGCCGATGCGTCGACATGACGGCCGCCGCCACACCCACTGATTGCACGACACTGCGGATGACGAAATTTTAATCTGCGTCCCGGTCTGTCGCGATAACGCGGCGATGATCCTGAAAACATTGAACTTCAATTGCCGAGACGGGAAACGGCGCATGGGCATATGCCATGCACGTGGCTTGCGCCGCACCTCGCCCCTATGCTCTCGTTCCCTTAGCTAAGCAATATCTTTGCAATGACCTAAGAGCATTCGACTGTGACCGAGCGTGTGACGCTGATTACCGGTGCATCAGCGGGGATAGGCACCGAACTGGCGCGCGTTTTTGCGTCACATGGCCATCGTCTGGTGCTGATCGCGCGGCGCGCCGATCGCCTGACGGCGCTTGCCGCCGAAATCACCGCTGCGGGCGGCGCGGCTCCGATCGTCATTCCCTGCGACCTCGTGCAGCCGGACTGCGGCGACAAGATCGCCGCGGCGCTGACATCTGCCGGCGTCGAAGTCGAGTACGTCGTCAACAATGCGGGGTTCGGGCTGTTCGGCAAGGCGGTGCAGCGCGACCGCGCCGATCAGCTCGACATGATCGCGGTCAACATCCGCGCGCTGACCGACCTGTCGCTGCGCTTCTCCGACCAGTTGATCCGCAACCGCGGCGGGCTTCTGAACGTCGGCTCGATTGCGGGCTTTCTGCCTGGCCCGGGAATGGCGATCTATTACGCTACCAAGGCCTATGTGCTTTCGTTCACGGAGGCGATGCGCGCCGAACTCGCGCCGCATGGCGTGCGTGTCACGGTGCTGTGTCCAGGTCCGGTGCCATCGGAATTCCAGGCCCGCGCCGGCTTCCGGCCCGGTTTCGATTCGGCGGTTCTCAAGGTTTTGCCCGCCGACGTCGCCCAGCAGGCCTATCGCGGATTGATGGCTAACAAACGTGCAGTGATGCCGGGCATCGGCATCAAGATTGTGCCATTCCTGCTGCGCCTGTTTCCGCGCTCCTTCATTCTGGGCGCCGTCGGCCGTCTCCAGCTTCGCCAGCGCTGAAGAATCCCGTGTTTTTCCGGAGGGCGGCGGCCGTTCGCGCCGCATAAGCCGCGCTGGCCGCGTCTGGCCCGGCGTTTGCATTTTTGCGTGTGTGCGTGAACTCACGCGAAATTAAGAATCACTTAGGTATGGTTTCACTTCGAGGTCCCAGGTAACGCCGATGTCGTTCCGGTCGCACAGTGGTCACGAGAACGTGCTGCCCTTCCCGGGTCGCGGCACCTCGGCTGCCTCGGGTCCGGCTCTCAGGCCGGTGCTGATCATCCTGCATCAGGAAACTTCGACGCCAGGCCGGGTCGGCAATGCCCTGCGCGCGCTCGGCTATCCCCTCGACATCCGCCGTCCGCGGTTCGGCGACCCCTTGCCGGAAACGCTGGATGGCCATGCCGGCGCGGTCATCTTCGGCGGGCCGATGAGCGCCAACGATCCCGACGACTATGTCCGTCGCGAGATCGACTGGATCGAAATTCCCTTGCGCGAGCAGCGGCCGTTCCTCGGCATTTGTCTCGGCGCGCAGATGCTGGCCAGGCAACTCGGCGCAGAGGTCGCGCCGCATCGCGAAGGACGTGTGGAGGTCGGCTACTATCCGATCCGCCCGACGGCCGCCGGTCACGCCCTCTGCGCGGACTGGCCTGCGCGCGTCTACCACTGGCATGGCGAAGGATTTCAGCTGCCTCATGGCGCCGAGCTGCTCGCCGAAGGCGACGACTTTCCGGTGCAGGCCTTCCAATCAGGCCATGCGTTCGGCCTGCAGTTTCATCCCGACGTCACCTACGCGATGATGCATCGCTGGACCACGCGCGGCTGCGTGCGGATGGAATCGCCGGGAGCGCAGCCGCGTCATCTGCACTTCGAGGGACGCGCGGTCCACGACGTGGCCGAGCGCACCTGGCTGAACAATTTCATTGCGGGCTGGACCATGCGCACGCCGCGCGCCCTTCTGCTGGAGGCCGCCGAATAGCCGCCGCGCGGAATTTCCTCGCGCCTTCGAACGCCTTTCAAAATCCGTCGATGTGATAGTGTTGCGCTCCTGAAGCCTGCAGTTCCGAACGGGCAAAGGGAGGCGACCTCGTGACCTATCAGCATATTCTCTATGAGGTGAGCGACAAGATCGCGACCATCACGCTCAACCGTCCCGACCGCATGAATGCGTGGACCGCGACCATGGAGCGCGATGTGCGGCATGCGATGGAGGCCGCGGCCGGCGACGACAACGTCCGCGTCATCGTGCTGACTGGCGCCGGCCGCGCCTTCTGCGCGGGCGCTGACATGGCGGCGCTGCAGGCCATCGATCCCAGCGAGATCAGGCGCGGCGAGAATACGCCGCCCTTCGACATGGATCGCCGGGCAGACTGGCAGGCCCGCTACGCCTATTATCCGGCGATCCCAAAACCCGTGATCGGCATGCTGAACGGCGCCACCGCCGGCATCGGCCTCGTGCATGCGCTCTACTGCGACCTGCGCTTTGCCGCCGACAACACCGTCTTCACCACCTCGTTCGCGCGCCGCGGGCTGATCGCCGAGCACGGCATCAGCTGGATGCTGCCGCGCATCGTCGGCCATGCCAATGCGCTCGACTTGCTGATGTCCGCGCGGCGGGTCTCCAGCGAGGAGGCGCTGCGGATCGGGCTGGTCAACCGGATCTATGCGCCGGAGCGCTTACGCGAGGAGACCTATGCCTATGCCCGCGATCTCGCCGATTTCGTCTCACCGAGCGCGATTTCCGTGATCAAGCGCCAGCTCTACGACGTGCCGTTCCAGACGCTGGCCGAGGCGACGATCGACGCCAACCGCGAAATGCAAATCGCGCTGAAGGGCAGTGACTTTAAGGAGGGCGTGGCGAGTTTTGTGGAGAAGCGGCCGCCGCGGTTTACGGGGAAATGAGGGGCTGCCTTGTTGCGGATCCAGCCCGCCGTCGCCCTTCGGGCTATGGCGAGGCAGCCTTCGCTACGAAAGAGGCTTGCCCAGCCGAAGCAGTGCAGCCTGCGAAGGCTGGTGGAGCCAGGCGGGATCGAACCGCCGACCTCGTCATTGCGAACGACGCGCTCTCCCAGCTGAGCTATGGCCCCGTCGCGGCCGTCTCGGAGTGACCCGAAGCAGCCGACAATCGGCGTCATTTACAGTCCGCCCCAAGGCCAAGTCAAGAACAGTGCAAGAAACTTGAAACGGCCGATTTTGGCGTCATTTTGCCGGGAACTTCCCTTGTTTGCGGGGGGATGAACCGATATCTAGCGTTGTACCCCACCTCGCGAGCACCCCCGCCACATGCGTGCCATCCTCGATATCGTCATCATCGTCCTTGACCTCTATGTTTGGCTCCTGATCGCGTCCGCCATCCTGTCCTGGCTGATCGCCTTCAATGTCGTGAACACCCGCAACCAGTTCGTCGCCGCGGTGGCCGAGTTCCTCTACCGGATCACCGAGCCCGCGCTGGCGCCGATCCGCCGCTTCATGCCCAATCTCGGCGGCCTCGATATCTCGCCGATCATCCTGATCCTGATCATCATGTTCATCCAGCGGGTGATCCTCTATTACGTCTATCCCAACGTGATCTGATCGCGGACGCCTAAGGGATGGATCCTTGGCGCTATTCCACCGACGGCGTCAGTATTGCGCTCCGGGTGACGCCGCGAGGCGGCAGGGACGGCATCGACGGTATTGAAACGCTCGCCAACGGGCGTTCCGTGGTCAAGGTTCGCGTCCGCGCCATCGCCGACGGCGGCGAGGCCAACCGTGCGGTTACGGAATTGCTGGCAAAGGTGCTGGGTGTGCCGAAGGCGCGGGTAAACATTCTTTCAGGCACGACCTCGCGCCTGAAGCAGGTTGCCGTCGAGGGTGATCCCAAAATTCTCGGCGAGACACTCCGGAAGGCGACCGCCGCCAAAGCATGATCCGGACCGGTACGGCCGCGTAGCGCAAAGTGGGCACCGGTTTTCCGAAAAGATCATGCGCAAACTGAAGACAAAGGATTGAGATGACGGCACGCATTATCGACGGAAAGGTCATTGCCGCAGAGCTTCGCGCCCGCGTCGCGGACGAGGTAGCGAAGGTCAAGCGCGAGCATCAGCTGACGCCGGGCCTGGCGGTGGTGTTGGTCGGCAACGACCCCGCCAGCGAGGTCTATGTCCGCAGCAAGCATACCCAGACCCAGGCCGCCGGCATGGCCTCGTTCGAGCACAAGCTGCCCGATGACGTCGCGCAGGCCGATCTGCTGGCGCTGATCGCAAAGCTCAACGGCGATCCCGCCGTGCACGGCATTCTCGTGCAATTGCCGCTGCCGAAATCGATTCACACCGAGACCATCATCAACGCGATCGATCCGGCCAAGGATGTCGACGGCCTGCATCCCAACAATGCGGGACGGCTGGCCGGCGGCTTTGCCGCGCTGTCGCCGTGCACGCCGCTCGGCTGCATCATCCTGACCAAGAGCGTGCACGCCTCGCTGGAGGGCATGAACGCGATCGTCATTGGCCGCTCCAACCTGGTCGGCCGTCCGCTGGTGCAATTGCTGCTCAATGAAAACGCGACGGTGACGATCGCTCATTCGCGCTCAAAGGATCTGCCGCAACTCTGCGCCCGCGCCGATCTGGTCTATGCCGCGGTCGGCAAGCCCGAAATGGTCCGCGCCGACTGGATCAAGCCGGGGGCCACCGTGATCGACGTCGGCATCAACCGCCTGCCGGGCGCCCAGGGCAAGACGCGTCTGGTGGGCGACGTCGCGTTCACGGAGGTTTCGGAGGTTGCCGGCGCGATTACGCCGGTGCCCGGCGGGGTCGGGCAGATGACAGTGGCGTGCCTGCTGGTGAACACGTTACGCGCGGCCTGTGCGATCAAGGGGCTGCCGAAGCCGGGGGTGTGAAGGTTGTCTTCACTCCCTCTCCCCGCAGGGGCGGGGCGAGGGAGCCTTCTCGTCACCCGCCGCGGGCATTTGGGACGCGAGAGTCGCTACTTCTTCTTCGCGCGCTCGATACCTTCCAGGATCAGCCGGTGAGCGTCCTCGGCTCCCAACCAGCGCAGCACCTTCACCCATTTGCCCTTTTCGAGATCCTTGTAGTGCTCGAAGAAGTGCTGGATCTGCTGCAGCGTGATGTCGGGCAGGTCGTTGTAGTTCCGGACCTTGTCATAGCGCTGGGTCAGCTTCGAGGACGGCACCGCGATGATCTTCTCATCGCCGCCGGCCTCGTCTTCCATCAGCAGCACGCCGACGGGCCGCACGCTCATCACGGCGCCCGGCACGATCGCGCGGGTGTTGGCGATCAGGACGTCGCAGGGATCGCCGTCGCCCGACAGCGTATGCGGGATGAAGCCGTAATTGCCGGGATAGCGCATCGCCGTATAGAGGAAGCGATCGACCACCAGCGTACCGGCTTCTTTGTCCATCTCGTATTTGATCGGCTCGCCGCCAACCGGCACCTCGATAATGACGTTGACGTCGTGTGGCGGATTTACACCGATCGGGATGGCGTCAATGCGCATAAGGGACTCCGCTTGGCGTTACAGGTCGCGCCCGGAATCAGGCGCGCATCCGGGTCCCTTTAGACCGGCGGCGGAGCAGGGAAAAGCCTCAATTAGACTCAGTTGGTCCAGGCGAAGGCGACCTTATCGAGCGACTTGTGCCCGAATTTCTCGGAGGAACGAGCTACCATCCGGCCGCCGAGCGCGCGGTAGAATTCCGTCGCCGGGTCATTATCCGAAAGCGCCCAGATCACCATGCTCTTCAGGCCGCTCTGCATCAGGTCACGCCGGGCTGATGTGAACAGGCGGCGGCCGAAGCCGAGGCCCTGGAATTCCGGCCGCAGATAGAGCTCGTAGATCTCGCCTTCGAAATGCAGGCTGCGGGCGCGGTTGCGGCCGTAATTGGCGTAGCCCGCGACCTTGTCGCCGAACACCAGCACGCTGACGCGGCTGCCTTTGCGAATCGCGCTGTCCCACCATTGCGGGCCGCGACGGTTAATAAGTTTTTCGAGCTCGGCGCCGGGAATGATGCCCTGATAGGCGGAGCGCCAGGCTTCATCATGGGTAGACGCCACCGCAGCTGCGTCTGCAGCTTTGGCCGGTCGGACCTCGATCAGGGTTGTGCTCATGTCCTAATCAAAGCAAGTCGGCGGGCCGGCTTCAAGGTCCATCGTTAATTATCGGTTAACCTGTGGATTTTCTGCATCAGTTAACGCGTCCATATGTATCGAAAGAGGACAAGCGGTTGCCGTAGCGGGCGTTTCGTCGCCAGGGCCGTAGCGAAATGGTTGTCAGAATCATCCATGGCACGCGCTCCGAGAATGCCGCTCACGGAAAAATGCACTGGATTTGATTCGCCGGCGGTATTCTGCTGGCGACTTCGCAACTGCTCCCACCTTCGGCTCAATCAGGTCATCTCATGCGTCCGCCAACCGTGCTTGTTGCGCTGGTTCTCGCTGCCGCGCTCGGTGTGGAAAGCGCGGCTGCGCAGACGGGCCTCGGCGCGCAAGGTACGGAAGGCGAGCCGCATCGGCTGCAGCAATGGCGGGTGCCCTCCGCCGATTCCGGCGCCACCGCGCGCGCCGTGCTGTTCAGGCCGCCGGGCGAGGGACCGTTTCCACTTGCGGTGATCGCGCACGCTACCACGCAGAACGTCTTGCGGCGGGCGCAGATGCCGCAGCCCGAATATCGCGCGCTCGCCGCCTGGCTGGTGGCGCGCGGCTTTGCCGTGCTGGTTCCGGAGCGGCCGGGCCATGGCGCGGGCGGAAAGTATCTCGAGGACCAGGGCGGCTGCGATGAAGCGGACTATGCGCGCGCCGGCCGCGCTACGGCGGATGAGATCGCCGCCGCGATCGGTCTGCTGCGCAAGCAGTCCTTCATCCGGCCCGGAGGATCGGTTGTGATCGGCCATTCGGCTGGCGGCTGGGGCGCGCTGGCGCTGGCCGGCGACGACAGCGTCGCCGCGATCATCGCGTTCGCGCCGGGACGCGGCGGGCATGCCAACGATCTTCCCGGCAAGGTCTGCGCGCCGCATACGCTGATTTCAGCCGCAAACGAATTCGGCAAGGCCGCGCGCGCAAAAGTAACCTGGCTGGTGGCCGCCAATGACAGCTATTTCTCGCCGGCATTCTCCAGGCAATTGGCGGATGCATTCCGCGCTGGCGGCGGCAAGGTCGATTTCCGCGTGCTGCCGGCCCATGGCAGCGAGGGACACTGGCTGGCGGAGACCGCGAGCGGCGTCGCACTCGCCGGCACTGAGATCGACCGCGCCCTGAAGGCGCGATCGGCGGCGGCGGGGAAGAAGCGATGACGCTGTATTTCATCATCAAATATCTGCATGTGCTCGGCGCCACCGTCATTCTCGGCACCGGCACGGGCATCGCGTTCTTCATGCTGATGGCGCATCGCGGCCGCGATGTCGCCTTCGTCGCGCGCACGGCGGAGACCGTCGTCATCGCCGACATGCTGTTCACGCTGACGGCGGTGCTGCTGCAGCCGGTGAGCGGGGCCGCGCTGATGTGGTTGTCCGCCACGGCATGGAGCGAACGCTGGCTGATGGTCTCGCTCGCCTTCTATGCGGTGGCGGGGCTGTTCTGGGTGCCAGTCGCCTTCATGCAGATCGAGATGCGTGATCTCGCGCGCAAGGCGACCGAGCACAATCAGGAGCTGTCTCCCCGCTATTTCGCACTTTTCCACCGCTGGTTTCTGTTCGGGATTCCCGGGTTCGGCTCGGTCATGGCTATTCTGTGGCTGATGATCGCCAAACCGTTCTAGACAGCATGAACGCCGACATCAGAAAAATACTCGTGCTCGGCGCTTCCGGTCTGATCGGTTGCTTCATCACGCGCGACCTGCGTATCCGTGGATTTCCAGTGGTGGGCGTCGCCCGCAAACTGTCGGCGTCGCAGAAGACCGGCGCGCACGATCTCGAACTGCCGCTGATGTCGATGGAGGCATCCGCGCTGACGAAGCTGATGTGCGACCATCGCATCGACGTCGTCGTCAACTGCCTCGGCGTCCTGCAGGACGGCCCCGGCAGCGACACCGGCGCCGTGCACCGCGATTTTGTGACACGGCTGCTGAAGGCGATCAAACACAGCCGCCGTGCGATCCGCCTCGTGCATATCTCTATTCCCGGCACGACCGAAACCGACCAGACCAACTTCAGCACCACCAAGCGCGAGGGCGAGCGCTTGATCGCGGAGTCCGGCGTTGCCTACACGATCCTGCGGCCCGGCTTCGTGGTGGCGCTGGCGGCCTATGGCGGCAGCGCCATGATGCGTTCGCTCGCGGCCTATCCGTTCGATCTTCCCGACGACGAACAGGCCACGCCGTTCCAGCCGATTGCGATGGAGGACATCGCCGCGACCATTGCCTGGCTCGCCGCGCGCGATCCAGGCGAAGCCAATGGCGAGACCTGGGACCTTATGCAGGAGGCGCCGGTCACGCTCGGCGGCGTGGTCGATCACTTCCGCCATGCGCTCGGCACCCGCGAATGGCCGCGCATCGCGATGCCGGCGTTGCTGCTCGATCTCGGTGCCAGACTCGGCGACCTCGCCAACCTGTTCGGCTGGATGCCGCCGATGCGCAGCACCGCGATCGCCGAGCTGCGCCGCGGCGTCAAAGGCAACCCCGCGCGATGGATTCGCGCCACCGGCATCACGCCGAAATCCATCGCGGAGATGGCCGCGCAGCGGCCGGCGACCATTCAGGACAAATGGTTTGCCCGGTTGTTTCCGATCAAGGCGGTGATCATCGCAAGCTCCGTTGCGTTCTGGGTGATGTCGGGCTTTATCGCGCTGGTGATCTCCTACGACGCGGCGGCCGATATCCTGCGCAGCCATAATTTTCCGGCCCGGCTCGTCGACCCCATCACCGTCGGCACCAGCCTGATGGACATGAGCATCGGTGTCTTGATCGCGTTCCGCCGCACCTCGGCATTCGGCCTGATCGCGGGTATCATGGCCTCGCTCGGCTATATGTTTGGTGCGGCAATCCTGACGCCGGATCTCTGGATCGAGCCGCTGGGCGCGCTGGTGAAGACCGGTCCTGCCATCGTGCTGATGCTGGTGGCGTTCTTGACGCTGGATAATAGATGACTGGCAAATGGCCTGACGATGACGTCATTCTCTACGAGGGCGTCTGCATCTTCTGCTCACGCTGGGTCCGCTTCGTCGCCACGCGCGACGTTGAACGAAAATTTCGCTTCACCGCAATCCAGTCGCCCTACGGCACCAGACTCGCGCAAACGTTCGGCATCGATCCCGATGATCCCGATACCAACGCGGTCGTGCATGGCGGCGTGGCATGGCTGAAGTCCGACGCGGCGCTGACGGTGCTGAGCCAGTTGCCGCGATGGGGCTGGGTGCGCGTCCTGTTCGCCGTGCCCAAGCCGCTGCGCGATGCGGTGTACAGCCTCGTGGCGCGCAATCGCTACCGGATTTTTGGGAAGTATGACGAGTGTTTTGTTCCCGATGCGGATATGCGGGCACGGGTGATGGAGTAGATTAAGGTGCCCCGGCGGTGAGATAATCACTTCGTCGACGCCGCCAGAACCTCTCCCGCCGCCCGCTCGCCGCTGTCCCGTGCCCCATGCGCGGTCGTGAAAAAATCCGGCGAGGTCGCTTCGCCGGCAAAGAACAGCCTGTTGTCGACGGGTGCGGCGAGCACGGCGCGGTCGCCGGCGTGTCCTGGCAGCGCGTGCGAATATGATCCGCGCGCAAACGGATCGTGGGCCCAGCGCGATTCCGCGAGCGGCTTCAGCCTGCGGCGGAAATCATTGCCGAGGAAGGAGACGATCTCGTCGATGCCGGCCGCGGCCAGCGTGCCATCGCCGGCGTCCTCCAGCGATTGCGCGAAGCGGCCGCCGAAAAAACCCTCGATGCAGGGCTGGCCGAACGGGCGGATGTGATAGGCGCCCATGCCGGTGCGCATGGTGGCGCCGCGCAGATTGCCCTCGACGGGCAGCGACTCAGCATCCTCCAGCGCCAGTGTGATCTTGTCGGCAAGGCCGAGCGGCAGGCCGCGCGCGGCGTCGACTTTTGCGGGCAGAGCGGGATGGAAGCGGATCGCTTCATCCGCGATCAAGTTGGTCGGCACAGTGACGATGACCTTGTCCGCCTCCATCGTGCCGCGCGACGTTTCGATGCGGATGCGCTTTGCGGAATGATCGATCAGCGTCACCGCGCAATTGAGCGCCACCGGACATGAGGCGCCATAAGCTGCAACGAGAGCGCCATAGCCGCGGCGGACGCGCCAGTTGATATCGGTGTCCTCGTAGGCGGCCATGTCGAGAATGGAGACCTGATCGAGCTCCCGTCCGTTCACGTAGGTCGAGATCGCATCGATCATCGGATTCCAGCGATTGCCGGGCTCGAGATAGAGACTGGCGGCGCCGTCGCGACCCGTCTTGACGGCCTCCGTCGCCGCTTGCTCGGCGCGCGCGTAGAATGCGTTCAGCGCGTCGATGAAATTGTCGCGGTCGGCTTGTGGAAACGCCTCGCCATAGGCGCGCTCGCGCCAGGGCGGCAGGGCCCGGTTGATCTCGAAGCCAAGCTGTTTGGCAATCGCGACGAACGAGTTTCTATCCGCCGAATGCAGCCAGCCGCATCCGACATCGAACGTGACGTCGGGCGAGGCCATGATGGTATGCGCCCGGCCGCCGAGGCGGTCGCGCGCCTCCAGGACGATGGCGGAAAGGCCTGAATCCTTCAGCGCATTGGCGGCGCCGAGGCCGGCGGCACCGGCGCCGATGATGGCGACATCGACGGAGGAGGGCAGGGAGGTCATGGCACGGCTGTAGCACGTTAGACGCCGTGCCAGAAGCGGCCTCGAGCATGGCCGTCATCGCGAAGGGAGGACGATGCTATCACGTCCCGGACGCGGCGCAGCCTAGGCGATGCGAAGCATCGTCCGGTAACGCTGCTCCGCTGAGCCGGGACCCGCAAAGTGCCACGAGCGCTGGGCCCCGGCTCAGCAGCGCACCGCTATCGCGCTGCGCTGCTGAGCCGGGGCACGAGACCTGTCTACGCCACCGCTTCCTTGGCCTTTTCCGCGCGCTTGCGATCGTTGGCGTCCAGAAACTTCTTGCGCAGGCGGATCGACTTCGGGGTCACCTCGACCAGCTCGTCGTCCTCGATATAGGCCAGCGCCTTTTCCAGCGTCATCCGGATCGGCGGCGTCAGGCGCACCGCTTCGTCCTTGGAGGTGGTGCGGATGTTGGTGAGTTGCTTGCCCTTGAGCACGTTGATCTCGAGGTCGTTGTCGCGGGTGTGCTCGCCGACGATCATGCCCTTGTAGACCTTCCAGCCCGGCTCGATCATCATCGGACCGCGGTCTTCCAGCTTGAACATGGCATAGGCCACCGCCTCGCCCTGGTCGTTGGAAATCAGGACGCCGTTGCGGCGGCCCTGGATGTCGCCCTTGTAGTTGGCATAGCCGTGGAACAGGCGGTTCATGATCGCGGTGCCGCGGGTGTCGGTCAAGAGTTCGCCCTGGTAGCCGATCAGGCCGCGGGTCGGCGCGTAGAACACCAGTCGCAGGCGGTTGCCGCCGGACGGGCGCATCTCGATCATCTCGGCCTTGCGCTCGCTCATCTTCTGCACGACGACGCCGGAATGCTCCTCGTCGACGTCGATCACGACTTCCTCGATCGGCTCCTGCCACGCTCCGGTGGCCTCGTCCTTCTGCAGCACGACGCGCGGACGCGACACCGAAAGCTCAAAGCCCTCGCGGCGCATGGTCTCGATCAGGATCGCGAGCTGCAATTCGCCGCGGCCCGAGACTTCCATGGAATCCTTGTCGGCGGCCTCGACCACGCGCAGCGCGACATTGCCTTCGGCTTCGCGCATCAGGCGGTCGCGGATCATGCGGCTCGTCACCTTGTCGCCTTCGGTGCCGGCGAGCGGCGAGTTGTTGACAATGAACGACATCGAAACCGTCGGCGGATCGATCGGTTGCGCCACCAGCGGCGTCTCGACCGTGGGGTCGCAGAAGGTGTCGGCGACGGTGCCCTTGGTGAGGCCCGCGATGGCGACGATGTCGCCGGCTTCGGCTTCATCCAGCGGCGTGCGCTCGATGCCGCGGAACGCGAGGATCTTGGTGATACGCCCCTGCTCGATGGTCTTGCCATCGGCGCCCAGCACCTTCACCTGCTGGTTCGGCTTGATCGCGCCCGAAGTGATGCGCCCCGTGATGATGCGGCCGAGATAGGGGTTGGCCTCGAGGATGGTGCCGATCATCCGGAACGGGCCCTCTTCGACCGTCGGCGGCGCGACGTGGCGCACGATCAGGTCGAATAGCGGCTGCATGCCGGCGTCGTGCGAGCCGTCGGGGCTGTCGGCCATCCAGCCCTGCTTAGCCGACCCGTAAAGAATCGGGAAATCGAGCTGCTCCTCGCTGGCGTCGAGCGCCGCGAACAGATCGAACACTTCGTTGATGACTTCGGTCGGACGTGCGTCGGGGCGGTCGACCTTGTTAATGACGACGATCGGCTTCAGCCCGACCTTGAGCGCCTTGGAGACCACGAATTTGGTCTGCGGCAGCGGGCCTTCGGCGGCGTCGACCAGCACCAGCGCGCCGTCCACCATGTTGAGGATGCGCTCGACCTCGCCGCCGAAATCGGCGTGGCCGGGGGTGTCGACGATGTTGATGCGGGTGTCCTTCCACTGCACCGAAGCAGCCTTGGCCAGAATGGTGATGCCGCGCTCGCGCTCCAGGTCGTTGGAGTCCATCGCGCGCTCGGTCACCTTCTGGTTCTCGCGATAGGTGCCGGATTGCTGCAGCAGGCGGTCGACGAGGGTGGTCTTGCCGTGGTCGACGTGGGCGATGATGGCGACGTTACGAAGGTTCATGGCTCTTCTTCTGGTCGTGCAATGGTGGACGCGCGATCTCACCGGAAAGCCGGGATCCACTGTTCCGAATCGCGCTGCTCAAATCCTGGAATACTGGCGCGTGATGACGCTTCTTCGAATCGTCATCCAGCTCCATGTCTTCTGTTTGAGCATGACCTGTTCAGAAAACCGGGACCCGGTTATCCGGATCATGCTCCGGGGCGCTTTCCCCCCAAAAAGGAAGCCCGGCCAAAAGGACCGGGCACACCTTACGCGTTGCGGCGCAATATATTCAGAAAACGCCAAAAAACAATGGTTTGTTTGGCATTTGGTTAGCCGATTTGGGCCAGTGCGTCCTAGTTGCCCCTGCCGGGGTCGGGATAGATTCCCCGCAAAACCTCCTCAAAATGGCCTTTCACGGCCTCGTTGCAGCGACAGGAGCGGTTTCGCAGCATTTCCGCGTTGCGGATCAGGATCGAGCCGCGCCGGGTCTCCAGGGTGCCCTCCGCCTTGAAGGTCTGGATCACCCGGCTGGTGTAGGAGCGGCCGACGCCGAGCAAGGTCGCCAACTGCTCATGCGTAAGCGGCACGCTGTCCCCGTCGTCGGTGCGCTCCATCGCCGAAATGATCCATTTGGCCGTGCGCTGCTCGATCGAATGGATCGCATTGCAGGCGGTAGATTGGAAAATCTGCGCCAGCAGGCAATCTGCGTAGCGCGCAAAGATATTGCTCAGCGTGCGCGACCGGGCCTTCGCGGCATCGAGCTTGCTCACCGGTAGCCGAACGAAGGGGCCTGCGAACTTCACGATGATGCGGGTATAGGCCGGCAGATTGCCCTGGCTGACGATGCCGCCGACGGCGCCCTCTCGTCCGATCAAAATGGTTTCGACGTCGCGTCCGTCCTCGTTGGCGACCATGTAGGAGACGAGGCTGGGACCGCAGGGAAAATGCACCGTCTCGACATTGTCGCCGGGGCTGTAGAGCAAATCATTCGGACCGCTGTCGGCCGCTACCAGGTGCGGAGCGATTAGAGCGTAATCGGCATCATTCAAACGGCGCAGCAGATTATTGAACGGCCGCTCTCCGGCCGTGCCGTTCTGTCGCGTGAGCATGAAAGTTCCCTTGTCCCTCCGAGCGACAATAATCGGTTTGCCTCCTGCGATATGTGCACAAGTGGACAGACGGTAGAACGTTCGTGTGGTGGTTTCAGTTCCGGAACCGGCGGATGCGCTTCGTATAAGGCGTCAGCCCTCAGCCGAAATTTCCGGGACCTCGGCCCGGATCTCCGAAACAAGCTTCAGACTTGGAACTTGCGAGACATGGACCCCGCCTCCCATGACGGCATGCCAATTGACGTCCTGGTCGTCGAAGACGACCCGATCATCGCCCTCGATTTCGAAGACACGATCCGCGGTTTCGGTGTGAAGTCGGTGCGGATCGCCGCCACCGTGGCCAAGGCACTCGAGCTGATTGAAGATAGGCCGCCGCAATTCGCGCTGCTCGATGTCGGGCTCATTCGCGAGAAGAGTTTTGCCGTCGCCGAGCGGCTTGAGGCGCTTCAGATTCCGTTTGCCTTCGTCACCGGCTACGGCGCCGATGCGACGCTGCCGACAGCATTCGCGACCATGCCGCGGCTGCCGAAGCCCTGTTCGACCGATGCGCTGCGGGCATTGTTGCAGAACCGCGGCAGCGCGGCCTGAACGGCAGCGGCCGCCGAAGGCCCTAGAGGGGTTTCGGCTCAAGCGTCGTCGACCACAACGCAACGTCGGTGCGGTCGCGCAAGGTCACGGTCATCTGCCCGCTGGCGCCGTCGATCCGGACATGGCCGAAGAACTGCATGCCGGCCGATGGCGGCAGGTTCTGCTTGCCGGGCCCCGGCGCCTTCATGAACTTCACTTCGGGACCGAACGTGTTATCGAGTTCGTTCGGACCAAATGTGCCGGCGTGCAGCGGGCCGGCAACGAACTCCCAGAACGGGTCGAATTCGGCAAACTGCGCCTTATCGGGATTGTAGTAATGCGCGGCGGCGTAGTGCACGTCCGCCGTCAGCCACACCGTATTGACGACACCGGATGTCTTGATGAAGCGCAGGAGGTCGGCGATCTCCAACTCCCGGCCGCGCGGCGGGCCGTCGCCTTGCGCGACAGCTTCCGAGCCCTTTTTGTTAGGCGCATCGTCATAGACGATGATGGAAAGCGGCATGTCTGACGCGATCACCTTCCAGGTGGCGCGCGAATTGAGCAAAGCGCGCTTCAGCCAGGCGAGCTGCTCGGGGCCTAGAAAATACGCATCGGGGCCGTACTCGGTCTGCTGGTTCGCTCCGTTCGGCGCGCGGTAGCTGCGCTCGTCGAGGATGAACACGTCGAGATGCGGACCATAGTTGATGTTGCAGTAGATCCGGCCGGGCTCCACGAGGCTCTCGCGCGTCGGATACATTTCATGGAAGGCGCGCTTGGCTCTTGCGGCGAGCAGGTGAATGTCGCGCACCTTGTAGGCGGCGGGAAGTTCTTTCGATGCCGACCAGTTGTTGACGACCTCGTGGTCGTCCCACTGCACGAAGACCGGTACTTCCGCATTGAAGGCGCGCAGATTATCGTCGAGGAAGTTGTATTTGTGCGCGCCGCGAAATTCGTCAAGCGTCTCGGCCACTTTGGCTTTTTCTGATGTCGTGAGGTTCTTCCAGACCTTGCCGTCGGCCAGTGTCACCTCCGGCTTCAGCGGACCATCGGCATAGATGGTATCGCCGGAGTGCAGGAAGAAATCCGGGCGATGCTTGCGCATGGTGGCGAAGGTCAGCATGCCGCCGTCATCGGCATTGATGCCCCAGCCTTGCCCCGCGACATCGCCGCCCCAGACGAAATTGATGTCCCGCCGGTCGGCGGGCGCGGTGCGGAAGCGGCCGACCACCGGTTCGCTGAGTATTTCCGGATGCGACAGGTCGCGGAATTTCACGCGATAGAAGATGTCCTGGCCCGCCGGAAGATTCTCCAGCAGCATTTTGGCCGTGAAGTCGCTTTCGGGCAGCGCCGCGATCGGCGGCAGGGCGCGGACCTTGGCAAACGATTCGGTGGTGGAGACCTCGACCAGCATTTGCGAGGGACGGTCGGCGCGTGACCACACCACGCCGCTGTCCATGCTCACATCACCAGACTGTACGCCCGATGTCACAACCGGCCGGTCGGCGGCGCGGCTGAGATAGGGCGTTGCGATGAGGCCGACCGCGCCGGCGCCCGTGGTGGCGAGGAAGCGCCGCCGCGAAATTCCACGGAGGCCATGGCGGGACGTGCTGCGGTGGATTCTGAACGTCATGCGGGCCTCTTCCGGATCAGGCGCGGATGCCATGATAGCACCGTCAGACCTAGAGGGAATTTATGACGGCCCGATTACCGGATTCGCAGATCAGGCGTTGCCGGCGGCGCGAAATTGCGCGCTCGCCCGTTGCAGGTTCTGCGGCATGCTGAGCAGCAGCGCCTTGCGGTCGGCGACCGCGTTGTGGAACTGCTCGATCGCGATATTGAACGCGGTCAGCGTGCCTTCCTCGATCGCGCCGTGCTCGAAACATTGCAGCGTGTCGCGCAGAATGGCGTCCGCTTCCGCCTGCATCTGGTCGAGCTCGTCCATCGAATCGCATTGGCGGGCGGCGGTGAGCATGTCGAGCAGCCGGTCGCGCTGCGAAGTGTTGACGCGGCGATCGTCCTTCTTGAGATAGCCGGCGAACCAGGCGCCGGCGGAGCCCATCGCCGACAGCGCCATCAAGGCCCACCAGATGTAATCGCTATAGCGGTCGAGGAAGGTTTTTTCCTCGCCGTCGACGAAGGCGGCGGCGCCAGGATGGACCGGGATGGTGGCGTCCTTGTCGGTATCCGGCGTTTCGATCTTGGCGGCCAGCGGAAACTCGCTCTTCAAGTTCTGGCGGATCGCAAACAACTGTCGGGTAAAGATTGCGATGGTCGATTCCGCAATGCCCCGGCGCGCCACGATGTGGTGCGCAAAACTGATCGTCTTGACCTCTTCCTCGGGTCGCCCCGGCGCGCTACCAAAAGCTCCGGCCGGAATCTCGGAGGCCTCGTAGGCAGGAAAATTCTGCGCAATCGCCTCGGCCGAATCGATCGCAAGGAATTTCGGAGGGCGGCCGTCCCGCACAGATGCGGCAATGGCGTCTGCGGTGATCTTGCTGTTGACCGGCCCGGCTGAAAGATAGGCATCCGCCTTCTGGTTACGAATGGCGTCGGCGGCCTCGTTGGCGGGGAACTGGACGATGTCGACGGTTGCGGGATCGACGCCATATTGCCGCAGGATCACCTTGAGCAGATTCACATTGGCCTGGGTGCGGCCGACGACGGCGATGCGTCGTCCGGCCAGCTGGGCGATTTTCGTGATGCCGGCTGTGGCCTTCTTGCCCCTGGTCTTGCTGGCCGAGGCGACCCACAGCACCACGACGTTCTTGCGCAGCGTCGCCACCGCCTGCGCATTCCTCGGCACCTCGAGGTCACCGCGGATGATGGCGAGATCGACCTTGCTATCGCCGAGCAGGTTGGCGCTCGCGAGCGCGCCATCGGTTTGCACCGGTCGCAGCCGGACCAGACTGTTGTGCTGGTTGTTGAACGCCTGCGCCAGGTTCTGCACGACCTTGAGATCATCGCTGTTGGCAGGGCCGACGGCGATCCGCAAGGTCACCGGCCGCATGGCAAAGTAATAGCCTGCGGCCAGTGCGCCGATGATGGCCAGTACGCCAGCCAGCGTGATGAATGTCAGCCGTCGTTTCGCTGAGCGGGGCGAGGGTGGGGCCGGCATTTCCGAAACGAGAGGGCCGTCGCTCATCAATCCCTGAGATCGTTTGAGGTGCAGTTCCACGCCGGCGGCACGCCTTGATGCGGTTAGCCTAGCAAAATTTCCCGCTTATCCATTATTACATCTCCGTCATGGTTACCGGCCACGGCCTGTTTTGAGCGCGGATCCCCGGCGCGGCCTTCGGTGTTAGGGTTGGGGGGTCTGAAACGGGAGACGAACATGGCGGAGCGGCTGTCGGCAGAGGCGCGGAAATCGGCATTGGCGGAACTTTCCGGCTGGGCCGAGACGCCGGGACGCGAGGCGATCACGCGAACCTTCACCTTCAAGGATTTCAACGAAGCGTTCGGTTTCATGTCGCGCGCCGCGCTGGTGGCGGAAAAGAATGACCATCACCCGGAATGGAAGAACGTGTACAAGACGGTGGAGGTGGTGCTGGCGACCCATGACGCCGGCGGTGTGACCGGGCGCGACATCGATCTCGCCAAGGCCATGAACGCCATTGCGCGGCAGCTCGGCGTCGCCTGAGTGGACGTCTCAGATACTTGCGCTGTGGACGGGACATCCCCAATTGTTCCACCGAGCGTTCCGACGCGAAGCGGTTCGCATGACGAGCGCAATGGAAGCGGAGACTGCGGCATCCACGCCGGGTCCTTCAGGGAGCGCCGCAATGGCATCGTCCGATCACACCGCGGGTTTCGAGCCGGCCGACCGCCTGGCGCAGGACCGCGAGAGCGTACGCCGGCGTTTCTGGATCAAGTTCAAGCAGGTTGTGGCGCAGCTTCCGTTCGCCGAGGACCTGCTCGCGGCCTATTACTGCGCCTTCGACAAGGAGACGCCGCGCCATGTTCAGGCGTCGCTGCTCGGCGCCGTTGCCTATTTCATCCTGCCGTTCGACTTCATGCCCGACATGCTGCCGCTGCTCGGCTTTACCGACGATGCCGCCGTGCTGGCAACCGCCATCCGCATGGTTGCCGGTCACATCACGCCGGAGCATCGCGAGGCCGCCCGCGCCGCGCTCAAGCGCGGGATCGATGCCGCTGCAGCGGAGGACTAGCCGGCGCCGCATCGGCAAACGCAAAAAGCCCCGTTCCGAAGCGCTCGGCACGGGGCTTTTGAATTTCGTAGTCTTAACGCTGCGTCGGCGTGTTAGGAGCCTGCGCCCTTGCGCCTCGCTCGGCTTCCCAGGCTTGGAATTGCCTGAACAGCGCTTCCCTATCCGCATCCGATTTGACGCTCGCCGCGGTCGTCGGGCTCTGCTTCAGGAATTCATCGAACCTCGCGCGTGACACCGCCTCAACGTTGTGGCTCTTGAGCCATTGCTCGGCGACCGGCAGGCGCTGCCAGTCCGGCAACGGCGCCGACAGCGACACTTCCTTCCACTTCGGATGGAAGGGCGGGTTCTGGAACGTCGGAAACTTCGTGAAGAAGGCGTCCACGAACTGAGCGAGCTTGCGGTAGCGGTCGGTGTTGGGCGCCCAGTTGTAGGCCGCGAGCACCGCAGGCACAGCAATGGTATCGACCTTCGCTCCTTCCGCGATTAGGTTGGGATAATCCTTCGACGTCAGTACCGCAGGCAGATAGTCGCCCTGCAGCGGCTTTGAATAGTCGACCGGAACCATATGGAAGCGGTCGTCCTTGAAAGCTGCGACGGACTTGTACGGCTTGCCGCCGACCGCGATGACCGCGTCGATCTCGCCGGCCCGCATCTTCTCCATCGCGATGCGCTGCTCGATGTAGAGGAAGTTCGGCTTGATGCCGAGCCGCTCGAATACCACAGCCGCCGTCACGAAGGTGCCGCCGTTGGGAAGGTCGACGCTGACCTTCTTGCCGTTGAGTTGATTGATGTTGGTCACCGATTTCGGCGCCAGAACATACATCTCTTCATTGTAGAGCTTCGTGACATAGGTGAATTGCTTCTTGATGTCCTTGGCGAAGCCCTTCTTCTCGAGATAGTCGAGCGTATCTGCGCGCACGATGCCGAGGTCGACGCCCTGCAGGAACAGGATGTCGGCCACGCTCTGCACAGAGCCGCGCCCGACGATGGGGAGTACGCGCAACTTGTTGCCATCGTCGAGCACGGAAGCGAGGTCGGCACCGAACTGCACATAGGTGCCGCCGATCGTTCCGGAGATCAGTGTGACTGTATTGGCGTTCAGCGCCTGCTTGGTGGCGACTGAGCCGAACTGAAAAATGGCCTTCAGGCTTTCGCTGACCTTGGCCGGATCGTATTCCGTCTCTGCGGCCTTAGCCGCCGTATTGCTGCATGCCACTGTCATGGCGAGCAATGCCATTCCCAGTAAATGACGCATGGGTTCCTCTGTTTGCGCTGGTCAAAAGTAATTTCGTCAGTATCGGCCTAAATGCGATGGGATTCGGATGAATCGTCATCGCGCTTCAGGTCTTTGCTTCAGCATGATCTTTTCGGAACACCGGTTCACACTCTAAAACCGGTTCACACTCTTCCCGATCATGCTCTAGTTCAGCTGGCCAAGCCTCCGCTTGGCATCGGTCGAGCCCATCTGAGCGGCCTTCTGGTACCAGACCTTCGCTGCCGCGGGGTCGGGGGTGACGCTACGCAGGTCCTGGCTGCCGAGCACCTGCGGGTCATAGGTTCCCGCAAGCATTAGGGCGGCTTCCGGCTCCTGTGCGTCTGCCGCGCGTTCGAGCAGCAGCCGGGCGGAGGTAATGTCGCCGATCGAGAGCAGGTTCTTCGCCCGATTGAGCAGCGCCGCCAGTTCGTCCGGATCGATGCGCCGGATCGGAGGCGCCGCCTCACGCGGGGCTGGCGCGGGTTCGCGAACCACCGGTGCAACAGCAGCAACCGCGGGCGCCGGATTAATCGCAGCGACGATGTCGCGGGACGCCTCGCGCGCCGCTGGCTCAGGCACTGCAACCTTGCCCTTCATCGCGGTCTGATAGGCGGCGGCAATTTCGTCGCGCGTCGGCGAGGCTGAGGCCATCGCGTTCGCCGGGGTGCGGCGGGCGGCTGCCATCTCGGCTCCGGTCGGCTCCGCGGCGATCGGCGGCGCGGCAACGCGCGCAGGCATCTCTCCGGGCTCCGGAACCGCTGCGGCGAGCTGGGCCGGCGGCGGCGCGCTGCCGCCACCACCGCTGCCGCCGAGTGAGGCGTTGAAGATCACGGCGCGCGTTGAATCAATGGAAAACAAGGCGAGAACGGCCGCGACCGCCGATACCACTGCGACACCGGTGATGATGCGGCCGGCGCGCGGCTTCCTCAGCCCGCCCCCGCTGCCAAACCTGCCGCTGCCGAACGTGTATTCCGAAAGCTGCTGGTGGGATTCTTCCTCGTAATTGGAGAGGAAAAGCGGCACTTCCTCGTGCGGCGGCAGTTCTTCCGGCAACACCTCCGTCCGCTCGAACGACAGCGCAAAGGGCTGGTCGTACTGGGGATCGTCAAAACGCGTTTGCGGCTCATACCGCGGCTGCGCCTCGTACCGGAGTTGCTCGTATCGAGATTGCTCGGCCTCATACAGCCGCGGATCGCTGATGGCTTCGTCGAATCTGTCAAACGGATCTCTTGCCTGAACCGGCCTGTTATTCTCCGCCATGATGATGCTTCCCCACTACTGAACGCTACAACGGGCGTCCCCCGTACCGATTTCTTATTGCTCTTGTTGATGTACAGGAGCCCCTTCACCACCCCTAAGGTCGCACACAGATTGGGTTCAAAAAACGACGGTCGGCGCTCCGAATTAGGAAATTTTTTGGTATGATTAAGGCCAACAAGCGGTATGGGGGGCTTTCAAAACACGTATTATTACGGAGAAAATATCTTGTGAGAGCGATTTTCGGAACAAAATGCGAGGCTTGCGGCCGCCTGCGCCCGTGGCGTGGCCGTTTCGCCGCCGCGGCGCGCCATCATTGAGCAAATATGGCGAATGATGGAACCCAGTTCAGGGGTGCAGGATCACCTTGCCCATGGCCTTGCGACCGGCGAGCACTTTCAGCGCTTCGGCGGTTTGCGCCAGCGGGAAGGTGCGGTCGACATGGGAGGAGATTTTGCCTTCCGCGGTCCACTTCACCAGCTTTTCCAGATTGGCGCGGTTCTTCTCCGGATTGACCCTGGTCCATGCGCCCCAGAACACGCCTCTGATATCGCAACCTTTGAGCAGTGCGAGGTTGAGCGGCATCTTGGGGATGTCGCCGGCGGCAAAGCCGATCACCAGAAAGCGGCCTTCCCATGCGATCGAGCGCAAGGCAGCTTCGGCGTAGCTGCCGCCGACCGGATCGAAGATGATGTCCGCGCCCTTGCCGCCGGTGAGCCGGCGCAGGCCCTCTTTAAGGTCTTCCTTGCTGTAGTTCAGCGTCAGCTCGGCGCCGTGCGCCTTGGCGAATTCGAGCTTCTCGTCCGACGACGCGCAGGCGATCACCTTCAAGCCCATGAGTTTGCCGAGCTCGCAGGCCGCAAGGCCGGTGCCGCCAGCCGCGCCGAGCACCGCGAGCGTCTCGCCCGGCTTCGGGCTGGCGCGGTCTTCCAGCGCATGCAGAGCGGTGCCGTAGATGACGATGATCCCGGCGGCGCGATCGAAGTCCAGATTGTCGGGAATTTTCACAACTGAAGCGGCAGGCAGCGCAATCTTCTCGCGCGCGCCGTTATGGCCGCAGGACGCCACCACGCGATCGCCGACCTTGAGGTCGGTGACCCCGGCGCCGACGCTTTCGATCACGCCGGCGACTTCCGCGGCCGGCGAGAACGGGAACGGCGGCTTGATCTGGTACTTGCCCTGGATCATCAGGATGTCGAAGAAATTCAGCGCCGCGGCCTTGATCGCGATCACGGCCTGTCCGGGCTCAGCGACCGGATCGGGCACATCAGCCAGCACGAGATCGTCGGGTTGGCAATATTGCGAGCAGAGAATGGCTTTCATGGGCGCACCTGATTTCGGACCGTCAATAAAGGCTGGCTGCTTCATGCCGGATTTGAAGCCGGGCTACAATCCAATTCAGAAGGCATAACGTCATGGTGGTTCAAGAGGATTCAAACGATGTTTGAAAGGGGCTTGCTGGCAGGAAAGCGGATATTGGTCACCGGCGGCGGCTCCGGGCTTGGCGCCGCGATGGGACATCGCTTCGTCGAGCTCGGCGCCGAGCTGATCATCTGCGGCCGCCGGCTGGAGGTGCTTGAGGCGACGGCCGCGCGGGTGCGCGGCGAGCTCGGCGGCAAGGCCAGTGTGATCGGTTGCGACATCCGCGACGGCGCCGCGGTCGAGGCCATGATGGACGAGATCTGGCGCACGGCGCCGATCGACGTGCTGGTCAACAACGCCGCCGCGACCTTCATCGCGCAGACCGAGCATCTGTCGCCGCGCGCGGCGGATGCGATCCTGGCGCCGACACTGCACGGCGCGATGTACTGCACGCTTGCGGCGGGCCGGCGCTGGATCGACGGCAGGCACAAGGGCGTGGTGCTCAGCATTCTCTCGACCTCGACCATCACCGGGCGCGCTTTCACGGTGCCGTCGGCGATGGCGAAATCCGCCGTGCTCGCGATGACCAAGAGCCTGGCGGTGGAGTGGGGACCGAAAGGCGTGCGCACGGTGGCGATCGCACCGGGCGCGTTTCCGACACCCGGCGCGTCGGGACAGCTCCGTCCCGAGGGCCGCGATGCAAGCTGGGCGGAGCGCAATCCGCTCGGCCGTGCCGGCGAGCATAGCGAGCTTGCGAACCTCGCCAGCTTTCTGATTTCCGATCAGGCCGGTTACATCAATGGCGAGATGGTGGTGCAGGATGGCGGCGCGCACTTACGCACTTCCGGCGCGGAGGATCTCCTGCAATGGACCGATGCGCAGTGGCAACAGCAGCGCGAGCGAAGGTCCAAGAGCTAATGTAAGAGTTGACGCTGGCGCTTGACACAAAGCGAGCGTGTTTTGATTCGCTGAAGGGGCCTGGGACGAAGCGTCGCCGCCCCGGTGACGACGATGTAACTGCCTTCCCAAAAAACCATTTCCCGGCTATCCATCCCCCGCAGCGCGATGCGCCCTCGGGCCATCTTCCAGTCACAATGATAAGGGAACCAGTTGTCCGTGTTGCGAATACCGACATTTCTGGTTGCTGTTGCGGCGCTGTGTGGGGTGGCAACCATCGCGCAAGCACAGGGCCCTGCTCCGAAGAACGCCAAAGACGCTGCCAAGGCGGCACCTTCACCTGCACCGGCCGCAAAGAAGCCGGAACCGGCGGCGACGGCCGCTGCGGGTGGCGCCGAGCCGACCTTGATCGGGCAGTATGGCACCTGGGGCGCCTACACGGCGACGCCGAACGGCCGAAAGGTCTGCTTCGCGCTGGCTAAGCCATCGTCATCGAAAACCAATCCGCCGAACCGCCCGCGCGATCCGGCCTATGCGTTCGTCTCGACGCGTCCGGCGGAGAGGGTCTTCAACGAAGTCTCGATCATGATCGGCTACGCGCTGAAGCCTGGCTCTGAATCCGTGCTCGAGGTCGGCGGCGCGTCCTATGCGATGTATACCCAGGGCGACGGCCTCTGGATCAAGAACGCGGCGGAGGAAGAGCAGATGGTCAGCGCCATGCGCAAGTCGGCCGAAGTGGTTGTCAAGGGCGTGTCGGCCAAGGGCACCGAGACCACCGACGTCTTCTCGCTGAAGGGGCTGTCCCAGGCGCTCGACCGCCTGGCGCAGGATTGCAAGCGCTAGGTCGCTTTTTAGCTCAAAATGCCGTTGTTTGCAGGCCCTGGAAGGCCTATTTGAGTGACTTCGTAGGGTGGGTAAAGGCGCACAGCGCCGTGCCCACCGTCTTGATGTTTGGTGGGCACGCTTCCGCCTTCGCTCGCCGAGCTACGGCGGACAGGTCGCTTTGCCCATCCTATGCTCCGCTACAACCGACTCGTGTGAATCAATGACGCTTTCACCTTCCGTGGTGCCGCTGGAGAAGGTTCCGCTCGAAACCTACGTGCCGCCGGCAAAGCCGTCGCTGATCGGGCTGTCGCGCGCCGAGATTGCCGACCGTCTCGGCGAGATCGGCGTCGCGCCGGCGCAGCGCAAGATGCGCACGCAGCAACTCTGGCACTGGATGTATTTTCGCGGCGCCAAGAGCTTCGCCGAGATGACCAGCGTCTCCAAGGACATGCGCGCCGAGTTGGAACAGCATTTTACCGTCGATCGCCCGGAAGTGGTCGCCGAGCAGATTTCCAGCGACGGCACCCGCAAATGGCTGTTGCGCCTGCCGAGCGGCGATGCGCTGCAGAAGGCGCATGAGGTCGAGTGCGTCTACATTCCCGAAACCGATCGCGGCACGCTCTGCGTCTCCTCGCAGGTTGGCTGCACGCTGAACTGCTCGTTCTGCCACACCGGCACGCAGCGGCTGGTGCGCAACCTGACCGCCGGCGAGATCGTCGGCCAGGTCATGGTGGCGCGCGACCGTCTTAATGACTGGGCCGATCGCGACACGCCGGGTGGCGGCCGGCTCGTCACCAACATCGTCATGATGGGCATGGGTGAGCCGCTCTACAATTTCGACGCGGTGCGCGATGCGCTGTTGATTGTCGCCGATAATGAAGGCATCGGCATTTCCCGCCGCCGCATCACGCTGTCGACCTCGGGCGTGGTGCCGAACATCATCCGCACCGGCAAGGAGATCGGCGTCATGCTGGCGATCTCGCTGCATGCCGTGCGCGACGAATTGCGCAACGAGCTGGTGCCCCTGAACCGGAACTATCCGATCGCCGAGCTGCTGCAGGCCTGCCGCGACTATCCAGGCTCGTCGAACGCGCGCCGCATCACGTTTGAATATGTCATGCTGAAGGGCGTCAACGATTCCCTCGACGACGCTAAGCTCTTGGTGAAGCTGCTCAAGGGCATTCCGGCCAAGATCAACCTGATCCCGTTCAATCCGTGGCCGGGCACGGCTTACGAGTGCTCGGACTGGGAGCAGATCGAAAAGTTCTCCGAATACATCTTCAACGCCGGCTATTCCTCGCCGGTGCGCACCCCGCGCGGCCGCGACATCCTCGCCGCCTGCGGCCAGTTGAAGTCGGAGACGGAAAAGCTCTCCGCCCGCGAGCGCCAGGCGCTGCGCGCCATGGCGATGACGGATTGAGTATGAAGGCGGACGGCATGCAGTTCGTCATTGCGAGCGAAGCGAAGCAATCCATGCCTCAACACGGGCAAAGATGGATTGCTTCGTCGCTTCGCTCCTCGCAATGACGAGGTAACCATGGCGCTATTCGGCCGCATCTTCGTCATCCTGTTCGCGTTTCTCGCCGCCTGCTTCGTGGCGGGAATGATCGTGGTCGGCGCGGTGCTCTACCCTGAAATCAGCGATCTCGACGGCGGCATGATCGACCAGAGCGCGGTCAATGTCCTGCTCGGCTTCGGCTTCATCTTTCTTTCCGGCTTTGCGCTGCTGCCGGCGTTGGTCGTGGTCCTGATCACGGAAGCCTTTTATATTCGTAGCGTGCTAGCCTATGCGGTGGGCGGCGCGATCGTCGGCGCGGCCTGCTATCTCGGCCTGATCCCGTTCGATACCGAGACGCTCCAGTTCGATGGCATCATCCGCCGGCATCTCGAGATCATGACCGGTGCAGGCATCGTGGCCGGCCTTGTCTACTGGATGATCGCCGGCCGCACCGCCGGCGCCTGGCGCGAGCCGCGGCCGCCGCTGCGGCCACCGCCGCCCTTGCCATCGCAGTCCGTTCGCTGACGTGACGCTTCCCTGTTTCTTTCGCCTCGGCTAAACCCCGCGCCATGAACCGGACCGGACTTGTCATTGCGCTCAGCCTCTCGCTCGTCATCGGACTGCTGTTCGGGATATTTCCCGAACTCGACCTGAAATTGGCGGCATTGTTTTACGATCCAGCAAGCGCCTCGTTTCCTTCGAAACAAAATGGGTTTTATGCTTTCGCGCGCGACGGTGCGATGTGGGTCGCCTGGGCGCTGGCGCTGCCGGCGCTGTTTGCCATCGTCGGCAAATTGCTGCGGCCGGATCGGCCGATGCTGGTGCCGGGGCGGGCAGCGGTGTTTCTATTGGTCACGATCCTGCTCTCTGCCGTCGTGCTGACCAACCTGACCTTCAAGAGCTATTGGGGCCGGCCGCGGCCGGTGGTGGTGACGGAGTTCAACGGTCCCTGGAAATTCGTGCCATGGTGGGATCCGCGCGGCGAGTGCGGGCGCAACTGCTCGTTCTTCTCCGGCGAAGGCGCCACCGCGTTCTGGACCTACGCGCCCGCGGCCCTGACCCCGCCGGCATGGCGGCCGCTGGCCTATGTGGCGGCGACCTTGTTCGGGGTGGTCACGAGCGGGCTTCGCATGGCGTTCGGTGGACATTTCTTCACCGACGTCGCTGCCGCCGGCCTCGTCAGCTTTTTCGTGATCTGGCTGACCTATGCCTGGATTTACCGCTGGCCATCGACGCGGCTCACGGACGCGCAGATCGAGGGCGCACTGGAGCGATGGGGGTCCCCCGGCTATCGCCTGTGGCAGCGCTGGCGTGGACGTCCGGCGGGGTAACCCCGTCCCGGCCGCCCGGCGCCATTAATCGCGTGCTCCAAGCTGCGAAATTTGTTATTCGCGCCCCCAAAGCCGCAACCGGCAGTCCGCCATTTCGACCGATTGGAAACTTCATGAGTACGATTCTGAAAAGCCTGCCCAAGGGGGAAAAAGTCGGCATCGCTTTCTCAGGCGGCCTCGACACCAGCGCGGCGCTGCTCTGGATGCAGCAGAAGGGCGCAAAGGTCTTTGCCTATACCGCCAATCTCGGCCAGCCCGACGAGGCTGATTACGACGAGATTCCGCGCAAGGCGATGGAGTTCGGCGCCGAGAAGGCGCGCCTGGTGGATTGCCGCACGCAGCTGGTCCACGAAGGTATCGCCGCGATTCAGTCCGGCGCCTTCCATGTCTCGACCGGCGGCATCGCCTATTTCAACACTACCCCGCTCGGCCGTGCCGTGACCGGCACGATGCTGGTCGCCGCGATGAAGGAGGACGGCGTCAACATCTGGGGCGACGGCTCGACCTACAAGGGCAACGACATCGAGCGGTTCTATCGCTACGGCCTTTTGACCAATCCGAGCTTGCGGATCTACAAGCCCTGGCTCGACCAGCTCTTCATCGACGAGCTCGGCGGCCGCGCGGAAATGTCGGCATTCATGACCGCCAACGGTTTCGCCTACAAGATGAGCGCCGAAAAGGCCTACTCGACCGACAGCAATATCCTGGGCGCAACCCACGAGGCCAAGGATCTCGAGCAGCTCGATAGCGGCATCAAGATCGTCAACCCGATCATGGGCGTGCCGTTCTGGCGCGACGACTGCACTGTGAAGGCCGAGCAGGTCGTGGTGCGGTTCGAGGAGGGCCAGCCGGTCGCGCTGAACGGCCAGACGTTCACCGATCCGGTCGCACTGTTCCTCGAGGCCAATGCGATCGGCGGCCGGCATGGCCTCGGCATGAGCGACCAGATCGAGAACCGCATCATCGAGGCCAAGAGCCGCGGCATCTACGAAGCGCCCGGCATGGCGCTGTTGCACATCGCCTATGAGCGCCTCGTCACCGGCATCCACAACGAGGACACGATCGAGCAGTATCGCATCAACGGCATGCGGCTCGGCCGGCTGCTCTATCAGGGGCGCTGGTTCGATTCGCAGGCGCTGATGCTGCGCGAGACCGCCCAGCGCTGGGTCGCGCGTGCCGTCACCGGCGAGGTCACGGTGGAGCTGCGCCGGGGCAACGACTACTCGCTCCTCAATACCGAGAGCCCGAACCTGACCTATCAGCCGGAGCGGCTCTCTATGGAGAAGGTCGAGGACGCCGCGTTCACGCCGGCCGACCGCATCGGCCAGCTCACCATGCGCAACCTCGACATCGCCGACACGCGGGCCAAACTCAATCTCTATACCAAGACAGGTTTGCTGTCGGCCGGAGAGGGCGCGTACATCCCCAAGCTTGATAGCGACAAGGGCTAGCTGAGCGGATCATTGAGTGGTGGTCCCGGCGAAGGCCGGGACCCATACGCCGCGGCGGGCATTGTCAAAACCCGCTGGTTGACGGCCTTCGCTCAACAATAACCATTTTTGGTTATGAGCCCCGGCCTTCGCCGGGGCGGCGGCTTAGTTCGGCGCGAAGGTCAGCTTGACGAGGGTGCGGAACAGCATGATCTGCCGCTCCAGCCTTTTCGGATCATTCAACGTCTTGGACATGATGATGGCGCCGTCGACGATGCAGGACAGCATGTCGGCGACGTCATCGAGATCGACTGGTTCTCTCGGCGGATACACAGTCGCGATGCCGTCGAGAATTTTGCGGAAGCGCGCATTCCAGTTTCGCACGGATTGCGCAGTCAGTTCGCGCACCTCGCGATCGAACAGCCGCTCCTGATAGCAGATGCTGGCGATCAGGCAGCCGGGATGGCCGCTCGGCAGATCGGCCATCGTCTCGGCGAGCAGCTTCAGTGAAATCAGGAACGCCTGCAGCGGATCGTCGGAAAGCGCGCGGCCGCGGGCGAAGATCTCGTCGAACAGATGATCATTGGTCGCGACATAGCGGCGGAGCATCTCGCGTGCGAGCGCGTTCTTGTCCTTGAAATGATAGAAGAAGCCGCTCTTGGTCAGGCCGGCCTCGGCGATGACCTCCTCGATCGAGGTCGCGCCAAATCCCTTGGCGAGAACGGCCGCCTCCGCGATTTCGAGAATGCGTTCGCGCGTCGCCACGCCCTTGCTCATCCGCGGTTCCATAACTGTACTCACGGTACGGTTTTCTCCACACTCAAGGCGCAGCGGTCCGGCGGCTCAATCCGCAACCGTTTGAGTTTGTATCACTTTGCGTTTTCTGGTTCAGCCGCACCACGAGCCGTCTAGGCCGCCGCGACACTATGAGGCACCAACATCGCGGGACCGATCGATGCGGGCGAGACGTATCGAAGTCCTTTTCATGGAGATGTTGAAATGGCCAAATACCGAGACGCCCTGCCGCAGCGCCGCGGCGGCATTTTTCTCACCGACGGCGGCATGGAAACCACGCTGATCTTCCATGAAGGCGTGGAGCTGCCGCACTTTGCGGCCTTCGTTCTGCTCGACAACGCCGAAGGGCGGGAGAAACTGCGGCAGTATTACGCGGCCTATCTTTCGGTCGCTCGCAAACATGGCACCGGCTTCGTGCTCGATAGCCCGACCTGGCGCGCCAATCCGGACTGGGGCGCCAAGCTCGGCTATGACGCATCAGCACTGAACGCGGTTAATGTCCGTTCGATTGCATTCCTGGAGGAATTGCGCGCCGGTTGGGAGCGGCCGGGCGCGCCTTGCGTGATCAGCGGCGCCATCGGGCCGCGCGGGGACGGCTACAAGGCCGGGAACATGGATGCTGCGGAAGCCGAAGACTATCACCGCGCGCAGATTGCAGCCTTCGCCGAGGGCGGCGCCGATATGGTCACCGCCTATACGCTCAACAGCGTCAATGAGGCGGTCGGCATTGCGCGGGCGGCGCGCAAGCAAGGCATTCCGGCGGCGATCTCGTTCACGGTGGAGACCGACGGTCTCCTTGTGAAAGGAGAAACCCTGCGCGAGGCGATCGAGACGGTGGATCGCGAGACCGATCGGGCGCCCGAATACTTCCTGATCAACTGTGCGCATCCCACGCATTTCGAAGATGCGTTGAGGGTAGACGAAGCCTGGACGGAGCGTATCCATGGCATCAGGGCGAACGCCTCGACAAAGAGCCATGCCGAACTCGATGAATCCGAAACGCTCGATGCAGGCGACCCGGCCGATCTCGGACGGCGCTACGTTGCGCTGAGAAGTGCATTCCCGAAGATGCGCATTCTCGGCGGCTGCTGCGGCACCGATCATAGGCACGCCGCCGCCATTTGCGAAGCGTGTGTGCCGCCGAGCGCGCTCAGCGCCTGATGCAAAAAATGGCCGGGATTGCTCCCGGCCATTTTCATTTCATGACAGCACAGATCAGCGCGGCGGTGCGGTACCAGCCGGGGGCGGCGGCAGCGAGGCCTGTCCGCCGTTGAGCAGCGGCGTGATGTTGCGGATTGTGACGCGCCGGTTGATCGCGCTCGGTCCGTCCGTCTGCTCCTTCGGATACTGCTCGCCATAACCCTGCGAGGTCAGGTTCTCTGCCGGCACGTTGAACTGCTGCGTCAGCAGCGTTGCGGCGGATTCCGCGCGGCGGTCCGACAGCGACAGATTGTCGACGTCGGAGCCCACCTTGTCGGTGTGACCTTCGATCAGGAACACGGCGCGCGGGTTGGCCTGGATCGCCTGGTTCAGGCCGTCGGCGATCACCTGCAGCTTCGCCGCCTGGTCCGGCGGGATCTCCCACGAACCGGTCGCGAAGTTGATGGAGTTGACGTCGATGCTCGGCATCTGCATCCGCACATTGGGGCTGTAGCGGATTTCGTCCAGCGAGTAGCGCCGGTTGATCCGTTGCACCGGCGGCGCCCTCAGGGTTTCGTAGATCACCTCCGGGGGTGCTTCGTCCGCGGCGACGATGTAGCGGTCGTACGGCATGTTGACCACCGGCGGCGGCAGATCGACATAGAAGCCGCCGACGGCTTGCGGATCGCGGTAGCTGTTGTCGATGATGATGATCTCACGGCCACGGTCGTCGCGGCGGATGCGGCGCAGCAGCCGCCCGTCATTGCCGACCACGGTGATGATCTGGCTGCCATCCGGCCGGACCACGACGGTGCGGGTTTCGCCGCCGACGGTCTGGGTCTGGATGTCGCGCGCACCATAGCGGAAGCGATAGAGATCGTTGCCGCGGACGTATTGCTGTCCGCTCGGGTCACGGATGATGACGCGGTCCGGCTCATAGTAGACCGTGCGGCCGCCCTCGGTGACCTCCCGTCGCTGGCTGTGCATGTTGGCGATGGTCGCGCCGGCCACGGCGCCTGCGACGACACCTGCGCCGATCGCGAGTGGCGTCAGGTTTTCACGCCGTGGCTGTGGCGGTGGCGGTAGTGGCGTCGTGACCGTGGGTGCGGCCCGGAACGCGGGTGCAACCGTCGGCGGAGCGAATTGTGCCCTGCCAGGCGGTGGCGCTGCGGCTGCCGAGCCCGGGACGACACTCGGCGCGGCGGCGCCCGGTGCGGGGCTGGTCGTCGGCGCGGGCGCAGCCGTTCCGCCAGGTGCGCCCGGAGGCGGCGCGCCAGGACGACCCGCAGCCGGGGGCGGCGTTGTCGGCGTGCCCGCGGCCGGCGGCGTGGTGGGCGTTGCGGCGGGCCGCGGCGGTGCGGCGGTGCTTCCGCCGGGTGGAGGCGTGGTCGTCGGAGCCGGTGCAGTCGGTGTGGTGGGCGTTGCGCCGGGACGTGGCGGCGCGGCTGTGCTTCCGCCGGGCGGAGGCGTGGTCGTCGGAGTTGATGTGGCCGCGGGCGCCGGCGGCTGCTTGGCGCCAGCCGGCGGGGGCGGCGGCACAGGCGAGGGCGTCCCTTTCTGCGATGAAGGCGGCGGCGGTGGCGGAGGCGGTGCCGCAGGCTGCCTCGGCGCGGTGGGCGCTGCTGCCGGCGGGGGAGGCGGCGGCGGTGTCGGGCGCGAAGGCGCGGCCGCAGGCGGCGGCGGAGGCGTTGCCGGTGCCTTCGGTGCAGCCGCAGGGGGTGGCGGAGGCGGCGGGGGCGCTGCCCTCGGTGCGGCCGCGGGCGGCGGCGGTGGCGGGGTTGGACGTGGCGGAGCCGCGGCAGGCGGAGGTGGCGGCGGCGCGGCCGGACGCGGCGGAGCGGCTGCCGGTGGCGGCGGCGGTGGTGCGGCTGGACGTGGCGGAGCCGCGGCCGGAGGCGGGGGCGCAGGTGCCTTCGGTGCCGCAGCAGGTGGCGGCGCACCCTTCTGTGGTGGCTGGCCGCCCCTGGGCCGGTCGTCCTCCTTGGCTTGCGCCACGACAAGTGGAGCGGTCTGCGCATGCGATGCGGAAGTCGCGAACTGCGTCGTCAAGGCGGTTGTGGCGAGCAGCAGGATGCGGAGGTTTGTCATGATATCCTTGGTCCCCGAAGATAGGCCTGACAGCAACGGAAGGGCCCTCATTGACATGTCAGTTGGTCGATGAGCGGCTCATCATTAGGCCGGATTGTGGCGGTCTACAAATGGTCGAATGCTATTTATTTCATTGGCGCAATGGGTTGCATTCATTGCGCGTTCAGGCAGCGCTTTCAAACGGTCCCTGATCGGTGGCGGGATTAGGCGTGCGTGGACCGTTCGGTCCTCGTATCGGCAACTCGTCCGGCATCTCGCCGGGGAGTTCCCGCGGTTGTGGCGGCTCGGCTGGATCGCGTTGGGGTGGTGGCACCTCCGGACGAGGATTGCCCGGCGGGCTCTCTTGCGGTGGCACAGTCGGATGGCCTGGCGTCGCCGGGGGTATTTCGGGCGGCTCGATCGACATCACATCGAGACTTTGCGGTTCTCTCCGACCTCAGGCCGCGTGTTGCTGACGGCGGCTGCCGCCATCTTCACATAGCTGATGACCGTGCCAGGAGAATCCCAGAATTCAGCATCGTCAGGCGTGATTTTTAGTACGCGAATATTCGGATCCTCGGCGCTGTCCCAGAAGGCCTTCGCCGGCGTCGTGAACAGCTGCTTGATCTTGGCGCGATCGTTGGAGACGGCGGCCGTCCCGGTCAGCGAGACATATTTCTGTGCACTAGCATCGGCGAAGGAGAGATTGATGGAAGGATTACGGGCTATCTCGTCATCCTTATGACGTCGTGCGTCCGTCAGAAAGAAGATCGCGTTGTTGTCGCGCTCGACATAGGCGCTCATCGGCCGCGCGCGAAGCTTGTCGCCATCGCGGGTGACCAGCATCGCGAAGCCGATCTTCTCCATTAGTTGCCAGACGCGATCCTGATCACGCGCGTTGTCGTTACTCATTCTGTGCTCCCGGGCGATTGGCTCCGGGGGCGACAACGGCGACAACCGCGCGAGGTTCCAGTCGAAGCTAAAAATGGAACCGATCACGCCGGTGTATGGCAGACGGCTTCGATGTTGTGCCCATCAGGATCGAGCACGAAGGCGCCGTAATAGTTCGGATGATAATGCGCACGTATGCCCGGCGCGCCGTTATCGCGCCCGCCGGCCGCGATCGCGGCCTTGTAGAAAGCATCGACCGTGGCGCGGTCCTTGGCCAGGATCGCGACATGCAGCGGCTTGTCCAATCCGCCTTCGCCGCCGATCCAGAAATCCGGCTTGCCATGGGCGCCGAAACCGGCGGCAGGATGCTCATCGGCGCCCTCCTGCTTGACCTCCATGACGAGGACATAGTCGAGCGGCGCCAGCGCCTTCAGATAGAAGACCTTTGAGCGTTCATAGTTCGAAACCGGAAATCCGATATGGTCGATCATCAAGCTCTCCCGCGGTCGAGGAACGGACGGACAGCGAAGTTCAGCTTCGCGTCAAAAGCGTGTTGCTGCGCGTTCTTCCTCTCTCGACATAGCCGCGCGAGCGCATGTCGGCGATACAGTCCGCCTGCCACTCGTCCTTCGACAGATGCTCGATCACGACCGCGCGCGGCCACAAGGATGGCGGCGCGCCGGCGAAAAAGCCGGTCAAGACGCGATCTTCAAATCCTTCGATGTCGATCTTGAGCGCGTCGACATGCGAGACGCCGGCCTCTTCAAGGATGCGCTGCAGTCGCAGCGACGGCACCTTGATCGCCCGGCTCGAGGCTTCGCCCGACACGATGTGGCTGGCGCCGAGGTTGTCGCCGTCGGTTTCGATCAGCAATTCGCCATCGGTGGGACCGGCCGCGGCCGCGACCAGCCGCACCTGGCTGTAGCCGGAGGCCGCGCTGTTGAAGGCGAGCCGGGCATGGGTGACCGGGTGCGGCTCGATCGCGATCACCTTGCCAGTGGTGCCGACATCGCGCGCGAGGCTGAGCGCATAGGTGCCGACATTGGCGCCGAGATCGACGAATACCCCGCCCGCGGAAAGGTGCGCGCGCAGGAAATTGAGCTCTTCGATGTTATAGGCGGGATTTAACAGCGCGCCGCGCTCGGTGGCGCTGGCCTGATGGTAGAAGCGGAACGAGCCGCCCTGGTACTGCACGTCGATCGGGCCGCCGCGCAAGAGATTGACCAGCCGCGACAGCATCGGCCGAAACGCGCCCCGCTTCAGCCGCGTGCGGTGGGCCAGCGAAATGATGGCGGCCTGTGCGGCATTCGGGGCAAACGTGCCGAACGGCGCAGGTGAAAGGTCGTTATCAGGCGTCAAGCAGAGGTCCTCGGGCAGAAGCGGCGCATGCATAGCGGGTTTTGCGACGGGGAAACAGGTTCAATTGTGGTCCAATCGTGCGGCTTTCTCCGTCATTGCGAGCGCAGCGAAGCAATGAATCGTGCGGCAAGTGGAGGGGTAGATTGCTTCGCTGCGCTCGCAATGACGGCCGACAGACCTACGCCGCCTTTTTCGCAGCCTTCCGCGGCCGCAGCAAGCGGCCGAGCAGGCGTTGCCGGCCCTTGCGCGGGATCAGGTTGATATCGCTGACCAGCTTGGCGCCGCCCTTGCGCCGTTCCAGCACGATCTTTCGGCTGTGGAACGCCTCCAGCTCGGCGCGGTGGGCGACGCTGACGATGGTCGCCTTCGGCAATTCGCGGATTACCATCTCCATCATCTTGTCCTGGCTCTTGGCGTCGAGCGCCGAGGTGGCCTCATCAAGCACGACGATGTCGGGGTTGTGCAGCAACAGGCGCGCAAAGGCGAGCCTCTGCTTCTCGCCGCCCGACAGCGTCTGGTCCCACGGTCCTTCTTCCTCGATCTTCTCCTTGAGATGGTCGAGCCCGACCTTGTGCAGGGCGTCGCAGATCTGCTCGGTCAGCCAGTCATCGGCGGCGCCGGGATAGGCCACCGCGCGCCGCAGCGTGCCCGAGGGCACGTAAGGCTTTTGCGGCAACATGAAGAGCCGGCGGTCGGGGTGGAAATTGACGCTGCCGCCGCCCCACGGCCACAGCCCGGCGAGCGCCCGCACCAGCGTGCTCTTGCCGGTGCCGGACTCGCCGGCCACCAGCAGCCGCTCGCCGGGTTCGATCGCGACTTCGGTCTCGCCGACCACGGCGGTGCCGTCGTCGAGCGTCACCGAGAGATCGTTGAGGCTCAGCATCGCGCCGCCCTCGGTCTCGCCGCGCTGGATGCGGCCGATGCCGTCGCCCTGCTCGGCGCGTTCGAGGCCGTCGAGCGACATCATCAGCGAGGCGATGCGGCGGGCGCAGGCGTTCCAGTCCGCCAGCCGCGGATAATTGTCGACCAGCCAGCCGAACGCGGTCTGCACGATGGTGAAAGCCGAAGCCGCCTGCATCACCTGGCCGAGGCTCATGCTGCCATCGAGAAATTTCGGCGCGCACAATAACAGCGGAACGACCGGCGCGATCAGCCCCGATCCCTGCGACACCAGCGTCGTGCGCATGTGCTGGCCGGCGAGACGCGCCCATTGCCGCAACACTTTCGAAAAGGTCTTGTCGATGCCGTCGCGCTCTTCCTCTTCGCCGCCGAGCAGCGCGATGCTCTCGCCGTTCTCGCGCAGGCGGGTCAGCGTGTAGCGGTATTCCGCCTCGGCCTGGTTCTTGTCTTCCGACACCTGCACGAAGCTGCGCCCGATCGTCACGATCGAGCCTGAGGCGATCGCGGCGTAGAGGATCGCGGCGATCACGAGGAAGCCCGGGATCGTGATGGTGGAGCCGCCGACCGTCAGCGTCAGCGCGCCGCCGATGGTCCAGAGCACGACAATGAAGGTGGCGGCCGACAGGAACGCCGAGGTGACGCCGGCGACAAAATCCACCGGCGAATCGGTCGCAATCCGCAGATCCTCGGCGATGCGGTATTCCGGATTCTGGTGATCGCCGCCGACGAGGTTGAGCTGATAGTAGCGGCCGTTCGCCAGCCAGCGCGAGATCACCGCACTGGTCAGCCAGGCGCGCCAGCGCCGCTGGATGGCCATGCGAGCGAACACCTGCGCCACGCCGAGCAGCACGCTGCCGATCGCCAGCGGAAAGAATACGGCGGTGAGATAATAGACAGTCCCGGCGTCGCGCCTTTCGATGGCATCGAAGATCGCGCGATTCCAGACGTTGATGCCGTATTGAAATCCGACATGGCCGACGATCAGCAGCAGCAGTCCGATCGTGAACAGCCAGGCCAGCCGGTCGCCCGTCCTGCCCCAGTAGCCGCGCGCAGAGATCCAGAACCGCGTCAGCAGATAATCCTTGCGCGCCTGCTCGGCCTCTTCAGGCGACATCTGCGGATCAGGCTCGACGACCTCCGGCGGCGGCGGTTCGACCTGATCTCCGGTCTCGGCGACGACCTCCGCGAGTTCGGCCTTTTCTTCGGCATCCGGCGTTGCTGCGCCAGATTCCGGCGTCTTGCTTGCCTTGGCTGCTGTGTTCGCGGCGGATTTCTTCGATTTCTTCGCTGACGGTTTGGTTGCTTTGCCCATGGCGGCACAACGGCAACCAAATCAAAAGGTTCCGGCTGGTTCCGGCTTGGGTGCAATCGATTGCCGGGCTGCGCGCCGGCCCTTGCCGGCTACTGTGCATGGGGTTGTTTTCGATATTCTTGTTTGGGGCCGTCGCGCATCGGCCATCGCCGCGTCAGGGCGCTTCCGATGCCGCCGCCTGCAATTTCCGCCGGCCCGCTTCCTGCAGCACGCGGGAGAGCTGCTCGATCGAATAGGGCTTCTGCAGCAGCTCGAATCCGTAGGCGCCGTGCTCCGACAGCACGTGGCTGTAGCCGCTGGTCAACACCACCGGCAGGTCGGGATGATCGCGGCGGATTTGTTGGGCGAGTTCGAGCCCGCTGATTCCAGGCATCACGACGTCGGTGAAGACCGCGTCGAAGCGGTCGGCGCCGATCGCCAGCTCTTCGAGCGCGTGCGTGGCGCTGCTGACGAGGCAGGTGGCGTAGCCGAGTTCGGCCAGCGCATCGGTGGTGAAGCGGCCGACCTCGGCATTGTCCTCGACGACCAGCACCGACATGCCGCGGCCGTCGGTCGCTTCGACATCGGTGGCGGGCATCTGCCGCGACTTGCCGCTGCCGGCGGTGCGCGGCAGGTACAGCGTGAAGATGCTGCCCTTGCCCACTTCACTGTTAACGGTCACTTCGCCGCCGGACTGCTTGGCGAAGCCGAAGACCTGCGACAGGCCGAGGCCTGTGCCATGGCCGGCCTGCTTGGTCGTGAAAAACGGCTCGAAGATGCGCTCGAACTGATCCGGCGGGATGCCGCTGCCGGTATCGGCGACTGATACCGCAACGTAGCCATAGGGATGTTGCGGCAATGGCGCGGCGTTGGGCAGGCTCGCCGCCATTCCCACCGCGATCGTCAGCCGTCCGCGGCCCTCCATGGCGTCGCGTGCGTTGACGGCCATGTTGATGATCGCGGTTTCGAACTGGCCGGCGTCGGCGTTGACGAAGCACGGCTCTTCCGGCCCGAGGATGACGATCTCGATACGCGAGCCGATCAGCGTTGAGATCATTTCGCTCAGCGTCTGCACGCTGCGGCCGACGTCGAAGATCTCCGGCTTCAACGTCTGCCGCCTTGCAAAGGCCAGGAGCTGTCCGGTCAGCTTGGCGGCGCGGGTCACGGTATCCGAGATCGCATCGATATAGCGCAGCCGTCGCGCCTCCGGCAGGTCGTGCCGCCGCAGCAGATCGACGGACGCGCGGATCACCGTGAGCAGATTGTTGAAGTCATGCGCGACGCCGCCGGTGAGCTGGCCGAGCGCCTCCAGGCGCTGGCCGTGCTTGAGCGCTTCCTCGGCGGCCTGCCGCTTCTCGGCCTCGAAATGAAGATGACGGGTGCGGCGCAGGGCGAGGCCCAGCAGCGCAAACAACAGCGCGGTGGCCGGCGCGCCGAAAATCAAGTGCTGGCCCATGGTTGCCAGCCAGCGCGCGCGGATTGTCGAGGTCTCGAGGCCGGCGCTGACATAGATCGGATATTCGGCGAGGCGCTGATATCCGAGCCGCCGTTCGACACCATCGACCGGCGAGGTGGCCGTGATCAGGCCGGCCTTGGGACTGGCTGAGATCTGCTTTCCGCTGGGACCGGCGCGGTCCAGGTGGACATCTCGGCCAACGGGCGGGAAACGGGCCAGCACGGTGCCGTCGGCCCGGCCGACCGCAAAGAAGCTGCCGGGCTCACGACCAATCCGGGCATAGTAGTTCTCGAAATATTCCGGCAGCACGGAACTCTGGATCACGCCGGTGAAGCCGCCGTCCTCGCTCGGCCGCCGCCGGCTGACGCCGAAGAACGGGGCGCCCTGATAGGGCGGCCGCGGCGTCAGCACTTCGCCGATATAGGTCCCGATATCGCCGCCGGTGTGGGCTCTGAAATAATCGCGGTCGGAGAAATCGATCCCGGGGGCGGGGACGACGAGGCTGTTCACCAGCGCATGGCCCTTGGCGTCGAACACCCAGGCCGACTTCACCTGCGGTAGCGACGCAACCAGTTGCTTCAGCCGCAGATGCAGCGCCTGCTCGCGGGCGACGATCTCGGCATCGGGAATGTCGCGGATGATCTCGCTGATCTCCGACAGGCTGCGGTCGATGGTCTCGAAGACTTTCAGCGCATGCTCATGCGCGACATCGAGCGCGCGCTCGATCTCGCGGTCGGCGGTTTCGCTGATCGAGGCGAAGGAGACGGCGGATGCAAATACGAATAGCGCCAACGGAAGGGCCAGTGAAGCGGCCATCATCCATTGCAGCAATCTCAACGAATTACGTTGCGCGGGGTGCACGCTCGCTCCGGATCATGCAGCAAGCTTAACGCAATCTCCGGCTGGCAACCAAGTCCCGTTGATGAAACCGCGATGGTTGTGCCCGACGCCGGGCACCCGCCGATTTGCTTCAAATTGCAAATTACCCGACCGGCCCTCCAAGGGCGGCGGCGCCGGTTCCGAAATTGATCCACCGCAATGCCGGGATGACAGCCGCAGCCAATTCTATGGCGCGCTGCCCGACGGGCAGTGGCCCGCCGGCGTCAGCCGGCGAGCGAACAGACAGGCGGGGAGGGACACATGTCAGTGGCCAATCAGGCTCTTCTGTTGACCGGAGAACTGTTCGTTCTCTCGTTCCTGGCGATTGCGGCGTTCTGGTTTGCGGACAGGCTGCGCCGCAGCTTTACCGGAAAGCCATAGCTTCAGGAGCATCCGGGCTGCGGCAACTAGATCTGCCGCTCGACCATCTTGAGCTTGAGCTCGGCGATGGCTTCCGACGGGTTGAGGCCCTTCGGGCAGGCCTTGGCGCAGTTCATGATGGTGTGGCAGCGGTAAAGCCGGAACGGATCTTCGAGGTTGTCGAGCCGTTCGCCGGTCGCCTCGTCGCGGGAATCGGTAACCCACCGGTTGGCCTGCAGGAGGGCTGCCGGGCCGAGGAAGCGGTCGGAGTTCCACCAGTAGCTCGGACATGAGGTCGAGCAGCAGGCGCACAGGATGCACTCGTAGAGGCCATCGAGCTTTTCGCGGTCCTCGTGGCTCTGCTTCCATTCCTTCTGCGGCGTCGGCGTCGTCGTCTTCAGCCACGGTTCGATCGAAGCGTATTGGGCGTAGAAATTGGTGAGGTCGGGAACGAGGTCCTTGACCACCGGCTGGTGCGGCAGCGGGTTGACCTTGACCGCACCGCCCGCGGCGACGTCATGCATCGACTTGGTGCAGGCCAGCGTGTTCTGGCCGTCGATGTTCATGGCGCATGAGCCGCAGACGCCTTCGCGGCAGGAGCGGCGGAAGGTCAGCGTCGGGTCGATGTGGTTCTTGATCCAGATTAGGCCGTCGAGCACCATCGGCCCGCAATCGTTGATGTCGACGTGGTAGGTGTCGATGCTCGGGTTCTTGCCGTCATCGGGATTCCAGCGATAGACGCGGAACTCGCGCGTTTCCGTCGCGCCGGCCGGCTTCGGCCAGGTCTTGCCGCCTGATACTTTCGAGTTCTTGGGAAGCGTGAATTCCGCCATGCTTGCAAGCCTTCGCTGTCGTCCTCAGTAAACCCGCGCCTTCGGCGGGATGTACTGAACGTCGTTCGTCATCGTGTAATTATGCACTGGGCGGTAGTCGATCGTGGTATTGCCGCGATCGTCGATCCAGGCCAGCGTGTGCTTCATCCAGTTCTTGTCGTCGCGCTCGGAAAAATCCTCGCGCGCGTGCGCGCCGCGGCTTTCGGTGCGGTTCGCCGCCGAATCCATCGTGACGACCGCCTGCGCGATCAGATTGTCGAATTCGAGCGTTTCGACCAGGTCGGAATTCCAGACCAGCGAGCGGTCGGTGGTTGCGACGTCCCCGATGCCGCCATGGACCTTGTGGATCAGGTTCTGGCCTTCCTGCAGGATCTCGCCGGTGCGGAACACCGCGCAATTGCTCTGCATGACGTGTTGCATGCCCTCGCGCAGTTTTGCGGTCGGCGTGCCGCCCGAGGCGTAGCGGAAATGGTCGAGCCGGCCGAGCGCCATATCGGACGAATCCTTCGGCAGGTCCGGCTGCTTGCCGTTCGGCGTCAGCTTTTCCGCAAGCCGCAGCGCGGCGGCGCGGCCGAACACGACGAGGTCGATCAGCGAGTTGGAGCCGAGGCGGTTGGCGCCGTGCACAGACACGCAGGCGGCTTCGCCGATCGCCATCAGGCCGGGCACCACGGCGTTGTCGTCGCCGTCCTTCTTGGTCAGCACCTCGGCATGATAATTGGTGGGAATGCCGCCCATGTTGTAATGCACGGTCGGCACGATCGGGATCGGCTCGCGGGTCACGTCGACATTGGCGAAGATCTTCGCCGATTCGGAAATGCCGGGCAGCCGCTCGTTCAGCACCTTGGGATCGAGATGATCGAGGTGCAGGTAGATGTGGTCCTTCTTCTTGCCGACGCCGCGGCCTTCGCGGATCTCGATGGTCATCGAGCGCGAGACGACGTCGCGAGAGGCGAGGTCCTTGGCTGAAGGCGCATAGCGCTCCATGAAGCGCTCGCCTTCGGAATTGACGAGATAGCCGCCTTCGCCGCGGGCGCCCTCGGTGACGAGGCAGCCGGAGCCATAGATGCCGGTCGGGTGGAATTGAATGAATTCCATGTCCTGCAGCGGCAGGCCGGCGCGCAGCACCATGCCGCCGCCGTCGCCGGTGCAGGTATGCGCCGAGGTGCAGGAGGCGTAGGCGCGGCCATAGCCGCCGGTGGCGAGGATCGTGGTCTGGGCGCGGAAGCGGTGCAGCGTGCCGTCGTCGAGCTTGAGCGCGATGACGCCGCGGCAGGCGCCCTGGTCGTCCATGATCAGGTCGATGGCGAAGAACTCGATGTAGAATTCGGCCGCGTGGCGTAGCGCCTGGCCGTACATCGTGTGCAGCATGGCATGCCCGGTGCGGTCGGCGGCGGCGCAGGTGCGCTGCGCTTGGCCCTTGCCGTAGTCCATGGTCATGCCGCCGAACGGACGCTGATAGATCTTGCCGTCCTCGGTGCGCGAGAACGGCACGCCCCAGTGCTCGAGCTCGTAGACGGCCTCCGGCGCGTTGCGCACCATGTATTCGATCGCGTCCTGGTCGCCGAGCCAGTCCGACCCCTTGACGGTGTCATACATGTGCCAGCGCCAGTCGTCCGGATGCATGTTGCCGAGCGAGGCCGAAATGCCGCCCTGCGCCGCCACCGTGTGCGAGCGGGTCGGAAATACTTTTGTAATGCAGGCGGTGCGCAGTCCGGCCTCGGAGCAGCCGACCACGGCGCGCAGGCCCGCGCCGCCGGCGCCGACGACCACGACGTCGTAGGTGTGGTCCTCGATCGGATAGGCTTTTCCGTTGGTGGCGGGGCCACTGCCGTTGGTGGCCTTGCCGTTACCGTCAGCAGCCATGGGCTACACTCCCGATGACAATTTGAGGATCGCGTAGATCGACGATAGCGCCACCGCGATGCAGAAGAAATTATTGGCCATGACGCTGACGAGCTTCAGCGTCTCGCTGTGCACATAGTCCTCGATCACGATCTGCATGCCGATCTTCATGTGCCAGGCGCTGGCGATGAGGAAGAGTGCAAGGATGATCGCGATCGGAATCGAGCCGAGGATTTGGGCAGCGCCGGCATGGTTGCGGCCGATCAGCATCAGCATGATCACGATTACGGGCACAATCAGCAGCGTCATCGCCACCGCGGTGAGCCGCTGGCGCCAGAAGTCGCTGGTGCCGGAGTGTGAGGAACCAAGGTTGCGGACGCGGCCGAGCGGTGTGCGCATCGAGGAAGGGCGGCTCATCGTCCGGCTCCTACCGTGTAGGCAATGATCCAGACCAGGACGGTCAGCGAGATACCTGCGATCAGCGCGCCCCAGGTCAGGGCCTCGCGCTCGTTGGGCTTGAAGCCGTAGCCGAGGTCCCAGAAGAAATAGCGGATACCGCTGCACAGATGGTGCATCAGCGACCACGTGTAGCCGAACAGGATCAGCTTGCCGATGATGCTGCCGATGAAGGCCTGGACATTGGCGTAGGCCCCGGGGCCGGAAGCGGCTGCGATCAGCCACCAGGCGAGCAGCAGCGTGCCGAAATAGAGCGCAATTCCGGTGGCCCGATGGATGATGGACAGCGCCATCGTCAGGGTCATGCGATAGATCTGCAAATGGGGCGATAGCGGTCGTTCGATCCTGGCGGTCATTCGGCGGCTTCATGTTGTGTGGGACCGCGGCCGGCCCATCGGGGAACGCGGTAGACGGATTCTATTTACGAAGTCGAAACAGTCCGTGCAATGACCAAATGGCTTTGAATCGAACCGTCGTTCACTGCTACAGGCCTGCGAAACGAGATTGATTCAGCGGCTTGGTATACCAGAGCGGCTTGGCGTGGCTGAAAGATTGAACTTGGAATATAGTTCATCGGCGTAGGCGGTCGCGTGCCGAAAGGATCAATTCCGTGGCGACGCGATGTATGATCTTCGGCGGAGCCAGTCCCGTCGCTGAAACAAACCGATGCAGCCCGCGTGCGCCGGGCGCCTGCCCTGCGGGAAGGCCCACTAAGTCTGCCGCCGACTGGCCTCTGTTCGCACCGACTGCAGGTTCATGATGCGGGAGCCCTCCCTTCTCGGCAGGGCTGGATGCACGACGCTATTCATCCTGAGCCGACCCGATATGCGGATTTTGCGGCCCGCTGGGCCCGTCGGCAACAAAGCGGTCTGCAGGAAAAATGGATACTCACGCATTTCCGAAGCAGCTAAGTCTCGCGCGCGGACGCCATAGCGGCCTGCCAGCGGCCCCGCAAATGCGCGCCGCATCCTGAACGCGGAAGCGCACGATATGATCGCCGGCCTCGACCCCAGGGAAGTTATCGAACTCGCGCTGTTGCTGGTCGCGGTTGGCGCGCTGTCGGGATTCTTGGCCGGCCTGTTCGGCATTGGCGGCGGCGCCATCCTGGTGCCGGTGTTCTACGAATGCTTCCGCCTCGTCGGCGTGCCGCTGGAGGTGCGGATGCCACTCTGCATCGGCACCTCGCTTGCGATCATCATTCCGACCTCGCTCGCCTCGTTTCGCGCCCATTACAAGAGAGGCGCCGTCGACATGGCGATCCTCCGGCTTTGGTGGCTGTCAATCCTGTTCGGTGTTCTCGGCGGGAGCGTCACGGCGCGCTACGCACCGGAGCGGCTGTTCAAGATCGTGTTCGTGATGGTGGCGTGGTCGGCGGCGGCGCGGCTGCTCTTGGCGCGGGACACCTGGAAGTTCGGCGATGATATGCCGAAGGGTTTTCTGATGCGCGTCTACGGCTTCTTCGTCGGCCTGTTGTCGACCCTGATGGGGATCGGCGGTGGTCTGTTCGCGAACCTGCTAATGACGTTCTACGGCCGGCCGATCCATCAGGCGGTCGCCACCTCGTCGGCGCTGGCGGTCCTGATCTCGATTCTCGGCGCGATCGGCTATGTCTATGCCGGCTGGCCGGCAGCGGCGCGTTTTCCGGACGTCGCCGCGCTGCAGGCGCCGTTCACGCTTGGCTATGTCTCGCTGATCGGCGCGCTATTGGTGATGCCGACCACGCTGGTGACGGCCCCGCTCGGGGTGAAGGTCGCGCATGCCCTGTCGAAACGCGCGCTGGAGATGGCGTTCGGCGCGTATCTGTTCATCGTCGGCGGCAGGTTTGTGGTCAGTCTTCTGAATGGGCAGTAGCCGTTCGACGCAGGCGGCCAGATCTGTGGCCTAGTCCTTCAGTCGCACTTCGCTATGACGCCATTTGCGGAGATCGCCGGCGCCATCGATCCGATCAGACTCGGCTAACGCCCCGATGCGGGCGCCGAGGATCTCCTCATTGATTTCCAGGTTGAGTTCCTCGCATCGCTTCATTGCCTTGGCGATGACAATAGCGGTCTTCTGCAACCGTGAGGTCATGACCGAGAAGATGATCTGATCGACCTGCGCTTTGGATGCGGAGGACGGAAGCCGGACCTGGTCCCACCGCAACGAGCTGCTGATTGCGGGAAACTCCTTAAACGGAAGCAAATCGGGAAATCGCTTAAAAATTGCCTCCAGCAGTTCGGAATTGAGTTTGACAACGAGTTCGCTTATCGCTGCGGCGTCCTTGTCCTGGCCTGCAAGAAGGTCCGCGGCGGCCCTCGCCTCATCGAGTTCACCGGCCGCCTGGAGCAGGTAATCAACAATCTCGGCCGCTTGCTCTTCGTCCATGATCTCTGCCCGGGAGCGGCTCGGCGCTCCTATTTCTTCGTATAGATATCCTTATACGTATCCCGCAAAATATTCTTCTGCACCTTGCCCATGGCGTTGCGCGGCAGTTCGTCGACGACGAACACGCGCTTCGGCATCTTGAACTTGGCGAGCCGTCCGTCAAGCGCCTTCAGCACGCCGGCTTCGGTGACCTCGGCGCCCTTGTTGCACACGAGCACTGCAGTGACGCCTTCGCCGAAATCGGCGTGCGGCACGCCGATCACGGCGGACTCGATCACACCCGGCATGGCGTCGATCTCGCTCTCGATTTCCTTGGGATAGACGTTGAAGCCGCCTGAGATCACGAGATCCTTGCCGCGGCCGAGGATGTGGACATAGCCCTTGGCGTCGATCTTGCCGAGGTCGCCGGTGATGAAGAAGCCGTCGTCGCGAAACTCGGACTTCGTCTTTTCCGGCATCCGCCAATAGCCCTTGAACACGTTGGGCCCTTTCACCTCGATCATGCCGATCTCGTCCCGCGCAATCTCCTTGCCGGTCTCGGGATCGGTGACGCGGACGGAAACACCGGGCAGGGGATGGCCGACCGCGCCGGGCACGCGCTCGCCATCATATGGGTTGGAGGTGTTCATGTTGGTTTCGGTCATGCCGTAGCGCTCCAGCACGGCATGGCCGGTGCGCGCGGACCATTCGCGATGGGTGTCGGCGAGCAGCGGCGCGGAGCCCGAGATGAACAGCCGCATATGGCTGGTCGATTCCTTTGACAGCGCCGGGCTCTGCAATAGGCGCGTGTAGAAGGTCGGCACGCCCATAAGGACGGTCGCGCGCGCCATCAGCTTGATGATCATTTCAGGGTCGAACTTTGGCAGGAAGATCATCGAGGCGCGGGCGAACAGCGTGACGTTGCTCGCCACGAACAGGCCGTGGGTGTGATAGATCGGCAGCGCGTGGATCAGCACGTCCCTGTCGGTGAAGCGCCAGTAGTCGACCAGGCTGTATGAGTTCGACGCGAGATTGTCGTGGGTCAGCATCGCGCCCTTGGAGCGGCCGGTGGTGCCCGAGGTGTAGAGGATGGCGGCGAGGTCCTCATTGGCGCGGGCGACGGTCGCGAAAGCGCTATCTGCCTGGGCGGCGGCCTCGGTCAGCGATCCCTTGCCGTCAGCGCCGAGCGTCTCGACCTTGGCCTTCACCTTGGCGGCGATCGCACCGATGCCTTCCGCCTTCGAGGGGTCGCAGACGACAAGCGCCGGCTCGGCATCGGAGATGAAGTAGTCGAGCTCGTTGAGCGTATAGGCGGTGTTGAGCGGCAGGTAGACGCCGCCGGCGCGCACCGTCGCGAGATACAGCACGAGCGCCGGCACCGATTTCTCGGTCTGCGCCGCGACGCGGTCTCCTCGCTTGACACCGCGTGCAACCAGCACGTTCGCCATCTGGCCGGCGCGAGCGATCAGGTCGCCATAGCTGATGCGCGTGCCGTCGAGCATTTCGATCGCGAGCCGGTTCGGATCATCGAGCGTATCGAACAGGCGGGAAAACAGGTTGGCGTTGGCGGTCGTGTTCATGCAACATTCCCTTAAGGGGGCGCTGGCGAGCAGAATTTCGCCGGCTGGAATAGCAAGAACGCCCTTCTAAAAGCAACGGAGACAGTTTGCATGACAAATAGCGGGAAACGCGTGGCCTGGGTGACCGGAGGCGGCAGCGGAATTGGTGCGTCAGGGGCGGAATTCCTTGCGGCGGACGGCTGGACCGTGGTGGTTTCTGGCCGGCGGAAAGACGCCCTCGACCAGGTCGTGGCCGATATCACCAAAAAGGGCGGCAAGGCCGAGGCGATCGCACTCGACGTCAGCAACAAGGAAGACGTCAACGACGCCGCCGAGCAGATTCTGGCCAAACACGGCCGGATCGACCTTCTGGTCAACAGCGCCGGCCTCAATGTGCCGAAGCGAAGCTGGGCCGACATGGAACTGGAGGGCTGGGACAAGGTCGTCGATATCAACCTAAACGGTGTGCTCTATTGCATGCGAGCAGTGCTGCCGGCGATGCGCAAGCAAAGGGACGGCTGCATCATCAATGTCGCCTCCTGGGCCGGCCGCCATGTCTCCAAGATGCCGGGCCCGGCCTACACCACGACCAAGCACGCGGTGCTGGCGCTGACCCATTCCTTCAACATGGACGAATGCGTCAACGGCCTGCGCGCCTGCTGCCTGTCGCCCGGCGAGGTCGCGACCCCGATCCTGAAGCTGCGCCCGGTGGTGCCGTCGGAAGAAGAGCAGGCAAAGATGCTGCAGCCGGAAGATTGCGGCCGCACCATCGCCTTCGTCGCCAGCCTGCCGCCAAGGGTCTGCGTCAACGAGATCCTGATCAGCCCGACGCATAATCGCGGGTTTATTCAGACGCCGGCGAACAGGGATTAGGACGAACTCTCTCCACGGTCGTCCCCGCGAACGCGGGGACCCATAGCCACCGGCGTCAGCTTTTGCGAAAGTATTAGCTACTCTGCCCTATCGATAAATCACGCGGTATGGGCCCCTGCGTTCGCAGGGGCGACGGGTGGAGGGCTGCGTCGTGCCACGATCCGCCCCCGCGAAAGTTTCAACCATCACGATAATTTATTCGCCGAAACCGGCCCGAAAACCTCCCGTAGCTCGGGCCAACGACGACGCAAACACCAGGGTCTACCGACCAGCGCCGTTGTTTTCATCCCGGCGGATCACCCGCCGGTACAATCGCAATCCTCGGGAGAAGATTCCATGTCCAAACGTATTGCACTGCTGTCGGTCGCAATGTTCAGCGCGCTCGCCTTCACCGCCACCATCAACGCGCCCGCGAGCGCGGAAGAAAAGACCGTGATGGTCGGCGGCGCCGCGATGTTCCCTTCCAAGAACATCATCCAGAACGCCGTCAACTCCAAGGACCACACCACGCTGGTTGCCGCCGTCAAGGCTGCCGGCCTGGTCGAGACGCTGGAAGGCAAGGGCCCGTTCACGGTGTTCGCGCCGACCAACACCGCCTTCGGCAAGCTGCCGGCCGGCACGGTCGACACGCTGGTCAAGCCTGAGAACAAGGCGACCCTGACCAAGATCCTCACCTACCATGTCGTGCCCGGCAAGCTCGCGGCGGCCGACCTGAAGGACGGCATGAAGCTCAAGACCGCCGAAGGCGAGCAGCTCTCGGTCAAGCATCAGGACGGCAAGGTCTGGATCGTCGATGCCAAGGGCGGAACCTCGATGGTCACGATCTCGAATGTCAATCAGTCGAACGGCGTGATCCATGTGGTCGACACCGTGCTAATGCCCGCGTCCTGAGCTCCCGCGCGCCCCTGATCTGGTCCCAACAGGGCGTGCGGATTGGCGAGCCGGGGCAACCCGGCTCGCTTTTTTGTGAAATCCGATACGTGCCGGGCATCGATTTGATAGCCTGATGGCAGTAACGGAAGGCCGGGTTCCGGCGTATAAATGACAGCGAATTGGAACGGGGAAGAGCCATGTCGGCCGTCACAGTCTCAGGCGAGCAAGCGACCTCAACCAAGGCCAAGGTCATTCAGCCGGCCTGGGTGCGGGCGCTGCACTGGACCAATGCCTTCGCGATGGTCCTGATGATCATGTCGGGGTGGCAGATCTATAACGCCTCCCCGCTATTCAATTTCCGCTTTTCCCCGAGCATCACGCTGGGCGGCTGGCTCGCCGGCGCACTGCTCTGGCATTTCGCCGCGATGTGGCTGTTGATGGTCAACGGCCTGATCTATCTGGCCGCAGGTTTCGCCACCGGCCGCTTCCGCAAGAAGCTGCTGCCGATCACGCCGGATGGCGTGATCTCGGACACCAAGGCCGCGCTGACCGGCAAGCTGTCGCATGCGGATCTCAGCAAATACAATCAGGTGCAGAAGCTGCTCTATGCCGGCGTCATCGTCGTCGGCATCCTCATCGTGCTGTCAGGTCTTGCGATCTGGAAACCTGTGCAGCTGCAATACCTGACCGCGTTGTTCGGCGGCTATGACGCCGCCCGTTACGTCCACTTCTTCTGCATGGCGGCGATCGTCGCCTTCATGGTGGTCCATGTCGTGCTCGCGCTTCTGGTGCCGAAGAGCCTGCGCGCCATGATCATCGGCCGGTAATCAAGGAGTATGACCATGGGCCGCATGCGCAAGCTTCTGATCCCCGGCGTCGACAAGACTCTTTTCGTCCGTGACGCGATCAAGACCATGCCGGATCTGACCCGCCGGCGCTTCATCTCCGGCGGCGCCAGCCTCGGTGCGCTGACGCTGCTGACCGGCTGCGACGTGACCGACAGCTTCTCGGCCGAGGAGATGCTGAAGCAGGTCTCAAAATTCAATGACGGCGTGCAGTCGTGGATCTTCAATCCCAACGCGATGGCGCCGACCTTCCCTGAAAGCGCCATCACCAAGCCGTTCCCGTTCAACGGCTATTACGATCTCGACGAGGCGCCCGAGGTCGACGGCAAGAGCTGGAAGCTCGAGGTCCGCGGCCTCGTCGAGAACAAGAAGTCCTGGACGCTGGACGAGCTTTATCAATTGCCGCAGGTCAAGCAGATCACGCGTCACATCTGCGTCGAGGGCTGGAGCGCGATCGGAAGCTGGACCGGCACACCATTGCGCGATTTCCTCAAGCTGATCGGCGCCGATACCCGCGCCAAATACGTCTGGTTCCAGTGCGCCGACAAGGACGGCTACAACTCACCGCTCGACATGCAGTCCGCGCTGCATGCGCAGACCCAGATGACCTTCAAGTTCGGCGATGAGATTTTGCCGCGCGCCTATGGTTTTCCGATGAAGATCCGGGTGCCGACCAAACTCGGCTTCAAGAACCCGAAATACGTGATCTCGATGGAAGTCACCAACGAATACAAGGGCGGCTTCTGGGAAGACCAGGGATATAATTCGTTCAGCGGGAGTTAGCGGCGCTCGGATCAAGCGCGTTCGCGCTGACCCCAGCGCGAACGATATGTCAGGAACGCCGCCGGGGCGGATATCAGTGCTTCACCATCGGACAGGCGCTTTCGCTGAGCGGCCGCGCGGCTTGCTCAGCCGGCACCGTGGCAAGGACCCTGAGATAATCGAACGGGTACTTGGATTCCGAGGGCTTCTTCACCTGCAGCAGATAATAGGGCCGCATCACGCGTCCATCCTCGCGCACCGTGCCCTTGGTGTAGAAGTCGTCGATCGGCAGTTCCTTCATCTTGGCGACGACCTTGGTCGCGTCGGTCGTGCCGGCTGCCGCCACCGCCTTGAGGTAATGCAACGTCGCCCCATAGGTCCCGGCGTGGATCATGCTCGGCGGCTTTCCGCCGTTGCGGGCGAGCAGACGCTTGGTCCAGGCCCGGGTCGCGTCATCGAGGTCCCAGAAGAAAGTCTCGCTCGCGGTCAGGCCCTGCGCCGCTTCGAGGCCAAGCGCGTGGGTGTCGGGAAACTGCAGCAGGAGCGCAGCCACGCGCTGATCGCCTTTGCGGCCGAGGCCGAATTCGCCGGCCTGCTTGATCGCATTGATGGTGTCGCCGCCGGCGTTGGAGAGCGCGACGATCTTCGCCTTCGACGCCTGCGCCTGCAGCAGGAACGACGAAAAATCGGCGGTATTGAGCGGATGGCGCACGGCGCCCACCACCTTGCCACCGGCGGCCGTGACGAACGCCGAGGTGTCTTTCTCGAGGGCATGCCCAAATGCGTAGTCGGCGGTGATGAAGAACCAGCTATCGCCACCTTGTTTCACCAGCGCCTGGCCGATCGTCGCCGCAAGGCCATAGGTATCGAAGCTCCAGTGCACGCCGTGCGGCGAGCAGGCTTTCCCGGTGAGATCCGACGTCGCCGCGCCGGTGTTGATGTCGACCGCGTCGCGCGTGCGCGTCACCTCGCGTACGGCGAGACCCACCGCTGAATTGGGAATGTCGAGGATGAGGCTGACGCCCTCGGTCTCGATCCACTGCCGCGCGATGTTGGCGCCGATGTCCGGCTTGTTCTGGTGGTCCGCGAAGATGACTTCGATCGGGCGGCCCAGCACCTTGCCGCCGAAATCCTCGACCGCCATGCGCGCCGCATGGACCGAGCCCATGCCGCTCAGATCCGCGTACAGTCCGGTCTGGTCGTTGAGCACACCGAGCTTGACGGGCTGCTGGGCGACCGCGGAGGCGGTCAGCCCCGCACCCCACATCAGGAGCGCGAGCGCGGCGGTAATGTTGCGACGCATGAAAAGCCTCCCCTTGCTGTAGCGACCGCTGAGCCGGTCGTCTTTGGCCTGATGCTACAGGGGGACGGCATCGTTGGAAAGCGGAGCGCCGGTTTTTGCTTATGCGCCATGCATCAGCGCATGCGACAGGCCGCATGAGCTGGACGATATTTAATGAAACATCCGCTGATGGCCGCGGTTGCCCCAACGGGCGATCCCGGTTTCACGACCGCGGAGACATGTCATGAGCAGAGAACTTATCGCCCACAATAGGCCGGTGTTCGGCCAGCTTCATCCCAGAATCTGGGGCACGGCGGCCGGCCTGATCGCATGGTTCGCGCTGATGGCCTGGATCTTGTTCGATCGCTCGAGCGACGTCACCCTGTCGCTGATGTTCGTGACAGTACTGTTCGCCGTCGCAATCGGTCTGCCGTGGACGCTATCCCTTGTGTGGAAGAAGTTTCAAATGCCCCATGAGAGGCATCCGAAGCCAGCCTCGTTCCACGACTGGAGCGACGGCGACCTTGCGGTTTGGGGTGCGCGGCTCCGCGCCAGGGATGCGGCCATTGACGTGCTGTTGCCGCTAGCAGCGGTTTCGCTTGGCCTCACCGCGATCGGAATAGTCTTCGTCATCGTGCGGGCGTTGGCCGCGTAGGGCCTACGCCGCCGCCAGGTCCATCCGCCGGCAGAAGCAGGAGGCCTTGATCGGAACCTCCGCGCGCGCCTGCGCCAAATCCAGCCGCTGCTTGATCATAGCGGCCTCGGCTTTTTCGCCGCGGCGGACCAGGCATTCGTGCAGCCCGTGCAGCGACCAGAGATTATCGGGATGCTGGCAGGCGCGGCTGAGCTTGCCGTCGAGGCCGAGGTCGGAGCGGTAGACTGCCTCGGCTTCCTCGATCTGTCCCTGCTCGAGCAGCAGCGCGCCGAGCGCGTGGCGGGTCGGCTGCATCCATCCCCAGGGCTCGTCATAGGGTAGGCTGTCGCTGAGCTCGACCGACTTGCGCAGGTGCGCGAACGCCTCGTCGTGGTGGCCTTTGCGATACTCCAGTTCGCCATCCAGCATCGCTTCGGCAACGTCGAGTAGATTGACGATCCTGTTGTTGTGGACCCGGCGGCTCTCGGGCACCTGCATCTTCGCGGCCATGAACAGGACTTTCTCGATCTCGGCCTCGGCGACATTGCCGAGCGCCGAATGCGCGACCGCCTTGGCGTAGTGGATCATCGCGACATTCGAGCAATAGAGTTCGCGATCGTCAGGTAGCTCCTGTGCGATGATCTCGCGCCACTTGCCGAAGCGCACGAGGACGTGCTGCTTCATGGTCAGATAGCCCTCGAGAAAGTCCGCCATCGGCGGCGATTGAATGCGCAGCACCGCCTCGGGGATCGTCGCGATCAGCTCCTCGGCCAATGCGATCGCGGGCGTGTACTGTCCCAGGAACATGGCGCCGTAGATCGCAAAGTGGAAGTTGTGAATGACGTAGACGAGGTAGACGCCGGGATCGTCCGAATAGGCGAGGAACCGGCGGTCGGTCGCCAGCGCCTTCTGATTATAGACGAGCACGTCCCTGTAGTGGCCGCACAGCACGTCGAGATGCGTCGGCATGTGGATGAGGTGGCCGGAATCAGGCACGATCTCGCGCAGCCGGTCGCCGGCGCGCAGCGCGGCTTGCGGGAACGGCGACATCTCCATCAGGTGCACATAGAGATGCAGCAATCCCGGGTGATCCCACGCCGCGGGAATCCGCTGCAGCGCGTATTCAAGAACTGCCCTGCATTCCTCGGTACCCGCGCCCTCGGCCGGCTTGCCGGAAGGCAGGTCCCACATCTGCCAGGGCGTCTCGTTCATCAGCGATTCCGCAAACACCGCGCGGACCTCGAGATCATCGGGATATGCCGCGAAGATTTTGCGCATTTCGTCGCTGTAGGCCTTGTCCCAGGGCGACATGTCCTCGATCGCGAGGCGCTGCGGATAGCGCGCGGTGAGGGCCTTGATCATCGCCTGTTCGACCGGGCTGGCCTTCTTGGCATGCTCCAGCGCTGCCTGCATGGCGTCGTAGGAGGCCGACAGCGCCATCTGCCGTCCCAGCGGATCGTAGCGAACCCAGGGCAGATTGTAGTTGGGGCCCGAGGCATAGCTGATGCCCCAATGCGCCATCGCGCATTCGCCATCGTGGCCCAGCGCCTTCTGAAAGCACTTGATTGCTTCAGCGTGGTTGAAGCCGAACAGCCAGTTGAGGCCGCGGTCGAACCAGACTTGCGCATCCGGCGATGAGGTGGTGATTTTGCGGCTGTATGGCCCGAGATCAAAATAGGTCATGCCCCTTCATCTCCATTATCGTATCGCCTTGTGATGCTCGCGCGTCGTCCGGACGGCTAGGCTATCACAAGGATGCGGCATTTTAGATCACAAACTGCCGCAGGCGATTGTGACCCTGGCTCTTGAAATCAGGCGATTTTTATCTTCGGCTGAAACGCCGACAATATCGCACCCAGCGCTAGCATCGCGGCGGAGACATTGAGCGCGAACGACAGGCTGCCGGCCACGTCCGTGATCGCGCCGATCACGATCGGCCCGAGCGTCTGGCCGATGCCGAAAGAAATCGTCATCGCGGCAATCGCCGCCGGCCAGGCCTGCGGCGGATAATTGAAGCGCACAAAGGCGGTGGTGGAGCCGACCACGGCGAAGAAGGCGACGCCGAACACCAGTGCCGAGGTCGCCAGCAGCCACACTGATTGCCCGAAGATCGGCAGTGCGGCGCCGACCGCGTTGACGCCGAGGATGATCGTGGTGGCGAGGCCGCCGCGATCGAGCGCGAGCACGCGCCGCCACACCCAGGGTGTCACGAAGGCGCTGATGCCGATCAGGCTCCAGAACGCGCTTTGCGCCGCCGCACCGCCGCCGGCGTCACGGACAAAGGCGATCATGAAGGTCATGTAGGCGATATAGCCGGCGCCGAACAGGAAGTAGGCCGCCAGATAGATCACGACCGGCAGGACCGCGAATTTCGCCGCTGTCTTCGCCGTGGCTGTGACACCGTCATGCAGCGGCGCTGATAGCACCGGGATCGTCATGACCGCGCCAAGCAGCGTCATCGCCCACCACACGATCCACCACGAGCCCGGCCCAAATCCCTGCAGCACGAACGGCGCCACCAGTCCCGACGCAAGGATGCCGACGCCGGGGCCGGCATAGAACAGGCTGAGCAGAAAGTTCGCGCGCTCGGGCCGCGACTGCGCGATCGTTGCGGCCAGCGTGCCGCCGCCGACAAAGCCGGCCGCGGCGCCGACGCCGGCCAGGAGCCGCGCAAAGGTCAGGACGTAGAAATTACCTGACAGGGCGCACAGCGCGAGCGACAGCACGCAGGCCAGCGTACCCCATCGCACCGAGGCCACCATGCCGAATTGTTTGATCATGCGCGAGGCGAAGAGCGCGCCCGCGAGGTAGCCGGCGGCGTTGACGGTGTTCATGAAGCCGGCCGCGGAATAGGACCACAGCAGCGTATCGCGCATATCCGGCAGCACCAGCGCATAGGCGAAGCGGCCGATGCCGAGCCCGACGGTCGGCGCCAGCGACAGGATCAGGATCAGCCGCGCAGGATGGGCGTAGGTCTGGTGAAGTTCTGGGGATCGCACTGAGTACTCCGGCAAGCCATTATATTGGCAGGCATAACTTGGCTTGCACAGGTGCAGCCGCCGCAACGGTGTCTTGCCAATCCTGCATCAGCCGATCAGAACCAGCACGACGCCGAGCACGGTCAGCGCGGTGCCCGCCACGATGCGGGCCGTGATTGAAATGTGCCGGAGCATGACGGCGCTCAGCGCCACCGTGACCAGCGGATAGATCGCGGCGAGCGGCGCCACCAGCGTGATCGGGCCGTTGCGGACCGCGGCGAACAAAGAGAGCGCGCTGAGGCCATTGCTGATTCCGGTCAGCGCAAACCAGAACAGGCCGGCGCGCGGCGCGTCGACGACGAAGCTGCCTTTGCGGAAGCGCTGCACCGTCAGCACCACCAGCGACGACATGACGTAGCCGATCAGGCAGGCCCAAAGCGGACTCGGCCAGATCGCCAGCCCGAGCTTGACGACCGGTGGCACCACGCCGCGGATCAGCGCGCTGCACAGAGGCAGCAGCAGCGCCCAGCTTCGCCAGTGGCCGAGGTCGCGCGGGCGGGTCACCGAAATGATCGCCGCACCGGCTACCGCCACCACAAGGCCCACCAGTTGCGGCGGATGCAGCGGCTCGTGCAGCAGGATCACCGCCATGGCCACCGCAAACAGCGGCGCGAGGTTGCCGAGCGTTGAGGTGATGACCGGCCCGAGCGCCCGGTTCGAGGCGAAGGTCAGCAGCGTCAGCGAAGCCGGGAAGAACAGGCCGATGGCGATGAATACAGGCAGGCCCTCCCACACCACCGGCTCGCCCTGCAGGATCAGCGGTGACAGCAGCAGGAACAGGAGCGTGAAGGAGGGGACGCTGATCGCGGCCCCCGAGAGCGGCTCGACCGTCCGCAGGCCCAGTTGTGCCAGAACCACCCCGGCGCCGAGAAAGCCCGCCGAAGCAAAGGCGTAGATGATGGCTGATGTCATGAAGCCGTCTTGGCGCCTTCTTGAGGTGGGCTTGCGGGTTGATCGTTCCCCGCCTTTTTGGCCTGTCTGCGATGCCTTGCCAATCCGCCTCCGGGGCTTTAGCACTCCGCCCGGATTTCACATTTTTCCGTCATGGCCGGGCTTGTCCCGGCCATCCACGTCTTGTTTGCGAGGAAGACGTGGATGCCCGGCACAAGGCCGGGCACGACGAGCTGGAGGTAAACGACCATGGCGACCCATAAACTGCTGCTTCTCCCCGGCGACGGTATCGGCCCCGAAGTGATGGGCGAGGTGCAGCGCCTGATCGACTGGCTGAACAAGCAGGGCATCGCGTCATTCGAGACCGAGCAGGGGCTGGTCGGCGGCGCCGCCTACGACGCGCACAAGGTTTCCATCAGCGAAGGCGACATGGCCAAGGCCCTGGCTTCCGACGCCATCATCTTCGGCGCGGTCGGCGGGCCGAAGTGGGACAGCGTTCCCTACGAGGCGCGTCCCGAGGCCGGCCTGCTGCGGCTGCGCAAGGATCTCGGCCTGTTCGCCAATCTGCGGCCTGCCGTGTGTTATCCGGCGCTGGCGGATGCCTCCAGCCTGAAGCGCGAGGCGGTCGAGGGCCTCGACATCATGATCGTGCGCGAACTGACCGGCGGCGTCTATTTCGGCGAGCCGAAGACGATCACCGATCTCGGCAACGGCCAGAAGCGCGCCATCGATACCCAGGTCTACGACACCTATGAGATCGAGCGCATCGGCCGCGTCGCCTTTGACCTGGCGCGCAAGCGCCGCAACAAGGTGACATCGATGGAAAAGCGCAACGTCATGAAGTCGGGCGTGCTCTGGAACGAGGTGATGACGCAGGTCCATGCGCGCGAATACAAGGACGTGACGCTGGAGCATCAACTCGCCGATTCCGGCGGCATGATGCTGGTGAAGGCGCCGAAACAGTTCGACGTGATCGTCACGGATAACCTGTTCGGCGACATGCTGTCCGATATCGCCGCGATGCTGACCGGCTCGCTCGGCATGCTGCCGTCGGCCTCGCTCGGCGAAATCGACGCCAAGACGAACAAGCGCCGCTCGCTGTTCGAGCCGGTGCACGGCTCGGCGCCCGACATTGCCGGCAAGGGCCTCGCCAATCCGATCGCGATGATCTCCTCGTTCGGCATGGCGCTGCGCTATTCCTTCGACATGGGCGAACTCGCCGACAAGGTCGATGCGGCGATCGCGGCCGTGCTCGCCAGCGGGCTGCGCACTGCTGACATCAAGTCGGAAGGTGCGACGGCGGCATCCACCACGCAGATGGGCGAGGCGATCATCAAGGAGCTGCAGAAGCTTCACGCCTAAAGATACAAGGGTGCGGCCCGGATGCGCTCCGCGTCATCCGGGTGACACGGAAAGTCAGTAGAGCCGTTACATGGACGGATCGCATCGGCCGAAGATCGGGGAAACTGTTGTCCACGAAACGGTGCGGCTGCGCGAGGCCGACATTGGCCGGCGCTGCGAGGTCTTGCAAAACACCCGCATCGAATATGCTTCCCTCGGCGACTACTCCTATCTCGGCGAGAATTGCGAGGTCGCGGATGCCGCGATCGGAAAATTCACGGCGATCGCCAACTCGGTCCGGATCGGCGCGCCCAACCACCCAATGGGCCGCCCGTCGCAGCACCGCTTCACCTATGTGCCGGAATATTATGAGGCGACGGGAACGCGCGATCACGATTTCTTCGCGGAGCGCCGCAGTGATCGGGTCACCGTCGGCAATGATTGCTGGATCGGGCACGCCGCGATTCTCCTGCCGGGCGTGAGGGTCGGCGATGGCGCCGTCATCGCCGCCGGCGCGGTGGTCAGCCGCGACGTGCCGCCCTACACGGTGGTCGGCGGCGTTCCAGCCCGCCCGATCCGGCAGCGCTTTCCCGATGACATTGCTGAAAGCCTGCGCCGTATCGCATGGTGGGATTGGCCGGATGGGTTGATCTTCGAACGCCTGGACGATTTTCGTTCCGAGGCGATCGAAGAGTTTTGCAGGCGCTACGATCCGGCATTCGCTGCGACTGGGTAAAGGCGGACGTGGCAGTCACTCGCTGTCGTCTCGGCCTGAGCCGGGACCCAACCACCGTCGTTCGTGATTAGGCGAAGTCGTCGAACAGCCTTCTCAAATGGAAAGGCCGGCGTATGGGTTCCTGCATTCGCAGGAACGACGAAATGCAGCGTGGGCCTATCGCGCTCAGTACAGCGGGAAGCGCTGCGGATAGCCGCCCATGTCGGATGGCGGGTTGAGCGGCTGGCGATCGATCGGGCGGTTGAGGTTTTCGCGCGCGAACGTCGGATAGCCATGCTCCGGCGGGAAGGCGTAATCCTGAAACTTGCGGTCGCCGGGCAGCACTTCGGTGCCGGCATCGAGCCAGGAGCGCGTGGTGACGTAGACGCGGGTGCGCGGGCCCTGCTGATACACCCGGTTCGGGCCGCTCGGGCCGTAATAGGGACGGCCATCCCGGTCATAGCGCGGCGGCTTGGACTGGGCGCTGGCGGCGGTCGCGCTGACCGCAACGAGGGCGGCCGCAGCAAGCAGCGTCGCGAGCTTGCTCGCAGCGGGGAATTTTCGGGTCATTGCTTCCTCGTCATTAGCTACCCCCGAGGGGGCCTGGCGGATCGCCAAATCTCTCTGCCCGTATTGTAGCCGTGGCGCGACCATCATCGCTAGGTCAATTGCGCCACACCGCGCCGGAATAATGCGAGGCGAGGCCAAAAAGTTTCATGAAAACCAGTGTCTTGGCCGCTTGTTGCCACAATTATAGGGGGCAGCTGAACTGGTTGCCATCCGGCACGGAGCTACAGCGCGCCGCGCAGCCGCGGATTATCGGTGCCCATCACCCAGTCGGCCGACAGCATCGGGGAACCCGAGCTTCCGCAATCGCTGCGCCGAAGCTCGGCCTGGGCGAACAGTTGCGCCAGTTTCGCGTCATGGCCGGCGGAAAGCAGGATGAGCCGGTTCAGCATGCAGGAGATCGCGGACCGCCGGGCCGGCACGTCCGCGCCCTGGCATGACCAGCCGGAGAGACGGAATTTCGGCTCGTCGACATTCCTGTAGAATCGGAGGCAGGCGTGGGCGGCCTCCGGGCCGCCAACCCGGCGAAACAGCGTCACGGCGCCGAACTTGCTGTCGATGATTCCAGCGGCTTCCAGTTCGCGCGTGCCGGCCGGGTCCATTCGCGCGGCAAGGTAGCCGGCGGCCGAGCCGACCTGATCGATTTCCGTGCCGGGGCGATAGATTTCGAGCTCGGCGACCGGCGTGCCGCCGCCGCCGCTCCACCGGAAGACGTCCTTACGGCCACCCTCGGGGTGCCGAAGGATCTCATAAGTCTCTGCCTTGCCTGGAAAAATGAACTGGCTGACGGCGAATGCCGGGATGCTGCGCTCAGCCTGGCTCCAGGCCTTCGGCGCGGACTCGGCGATGGCGATATCGGGCAGATGGTTCCATAGCGCGATACCGCAAATGGCCATCAGCGCCAGCACCATCAGGTAGGCGCAGAGCCGCGCCAGCGTGCCGCAGACCTCGTCCGCAAAGCTTGCGAGCGCCGGGTGAATTCTCGCCCTATATGAGAAATTGGCCGTTCTGGCCGGAAACGAATGCATCAAACGTCCAAACGCAACCGTCACACGTTGTCTAGATTCTTGTTTTGACGCGTTTTCTTCACGCGAACCGGTATCCACTTCGCTCGAAAACGCTATAAGGACGTTTCTCGCATAGAAGCGCTGCCGTCTCCCTTTCGCCTGAGGCGGCGGGGCGGCATTTTTCCTCGGAGAGTGAACGATGGGTTACAAAGTCGCTGTCGTCGGTGCGACCGGCAATGTCGGGCGCGAAATGCTCAACATCCTCGACGAGCGCAAATTCCCCGCCGACGAGGTCGTGGTGCTGGCCTCGCGCCGCAGCGTCGGCGTCGAGGTCTCCTATGGCGACCGCACGCTGAAGGTCAAGGCGCTCGAGCATTACGACTTCTCCGACATCGACATCTGCCTGATGTCGGCCGGCGGATCGGTGTCGAAGGAATGGTCGCCGAAGATCGGCGCCGCAGGCGCGGTCGTGATCGACAATTCGTCGGCCTGGCGCATGGACCCCGACGTGCCGCTGATCGTGCCGGAAGTGAACGCCGACGCGGCGAAGGATTTTGCGAAGAAGAACATCATCGCCAACCCGAACTGCTCGACCGCGCAGCTCGTCGTGGCGCTGAAGCCGCTGCACGACAAGGCCACTATCAAGCGCGTCGTGGTCTCGACCTACCAGTCGGTATCGGGCGCCGGCAAGGATGCGATGGACGAACTGTTCTCGCAGACCAAGGCCGTCTATACCAATGACGAGCTGGTCAACAAGAAATTCCCCAAGCGCATCGCCTTCAACGTCATCCCCCACATCGACGTCTTCATGGAGGACGGCTACACCAAGGAAGAGTGGAAGATGATGGCGGAGACCAAGAAGATTCTTGATCCCAAGATCAAGCTTTCCGCGACCTGCGTGCGCGTGCCCGTCTTCGTCGGCCATTCGGAGGCCGTCAACATCGAGTTCGAGAACCCGATCACCGCCGACGACGCCCGCAACATCCTGCGCAATGCGCCGGGCTGCCTCGTCATCGACAAGCAGGAGCCCGGCGGCTACGTCACGCCGTACGAGGCTGCCGGCGAGGACGCCACCTATATCAGCCGCATCCGCGAGGACGCGACGGTGGAGAACGGCCTCGTGCTGTGGTGCGTTTCCGACAACCTCCGCAAGGGCGCCGCGCTGAACGCGGTGCAGATCGCCGAATGCCTGATCAACCGCAAGCTGATTAGCGCGAAGAAGAAGGCGGCGTAAGTCTCGGCGAATAGGGAATAGCGAATAGCGAATGAAATTTTGCCCTATTCGCTACTCGCCATTCGCTAATCACTAGCCCGCACGCTGCGAAACTCCTTCTCCGCCCGGTCGAGCACAAACAGCGAGCCCTCGGCGACGCCGAAATAGGCGCCGTGCAGTTCCATCTCGCCGCGCTCGACGCGGGCGCGCACGAAGGGGAAGGTCATCAGATTTTCCAGTGAGCGGAAGATCGCGGCCTTCTCGATCCTGACGGTGAAGTCCTGCATCGTCTCGCGCTCGCGCTGTTCGACGACTTCGCCCGGCTTGATGAACATCGCCATCCAGCGGCCGATGAAATCGCCCGGCGACAGCGGATCGATCTTGTCGATGAAAGCGCGGATGCCGCCGCACTGGGCATGGCCGAGCACGACGATATGATTGATGCGGAGCACGTTGACGGCATACTCCAGCGCCGCCGAGACGCCGTGGGCGCCGCCGTCGGGCTCGTACACCGGCACCAGATTGGCGACGTTGCGCACCACGAAGAGCTCACCCGGACCGGCATCAAAAATCACTTCAGGCGAGACGCGGGAATCGCAGCAGCCGATCACCATCACGGCGGGCGACTGGCCGCGCTCGGAAAGTTCCCGGTAGCGCGTCTGTTCGGTCGGCAGGCGCTGTGAGGCGAAGGCGCGGTAGCCGTCGATCAGATGTTGGGGGAATGACGATGCCATGATCTCTCTGCCTGTGTTGGGCGCATGCCTAACCATAGACCGGTGACCGGAACAAGGCTTTCGAACCCCGGTTTGAAATGTTAGGGCGTGGGGCCCAAGCTCCCAGAGGAAACCAGCCCATGATCCGTCCGCGCCGCAGCCTGTTGTTCATGCCGGGGTCTAACGCGCGGGCGCTGGAAAAGGCACGCACGCTGCCGGCCGACGGCATCATCCTCGACCTTGAGGATTCGGTGGCGCCGGACGCCAAGGCGGCGGCGCGCGACCAGATTGCCAAGGCCGTCATGGCCGGCGGGTTCGGCAAGCGCGAGGTGCTGATCCGGGTCAACAGCCTCGATACGCCATGGTGGGTCGAGGACGTCACCATGGCCGGCAAGGCGAAGCCCGACGGCATCCTGGTTCCCAAGATTTCTACCGTGGCTGACCTCAACGCGATCGCCAACCGTCTCAGCGACATCAACGCCGACATGTCGATCCGTGTCTGGGCCATGATCGAAACCGCCCGTGCCGTGCTCGATGCCGACAAGCTGGCCGCCGCGTCCCGCGATTCCGAGACGCGCCTGGCGGGCTTCGTGTTCGGTCCCAATGATATTTCGCGGGAGACGCGGATCCGGATGCAGCCGGGCCGCGCGGCGATGATCCCGATGATCACCCACTGCATCCTGGCGACGCGTGCGCACGGGCTGGAAATTCTCGACGGCCCCTACAGCGACATCAGCAATATCGACGGTTTTGCCACCGAATGCGCGCAGGGCCGCGACCTCGGCTTCGACGGCAAGACGTTGATCCATCCGAGCCACATCGAGGCCTGCAACGCGATCTTCACGCCGCCGGCCGAGGAGGTCGATCAGGCCCGCAAGATCATCGCGGCATTCGAGAAGCCGGAAAACGTTTCGCGCGGCGCGATCCAGCTCGACGGGCGAATGGTGGAGCGGCTGCATGCCGACATGGCGCGGCGGACGATTGCGATCGCAGATGCGATCGCGGCGATGGCAAACTAGTTCCGCCTCAGACTCAGGATGTAGCTTGCGAGGTCGTCGGCCTGTTCAGGGGTGATGATCAGATCAGGCATCCTGTGGTGGCTGGTCGTGAAGAATACTTTCAGCGACAGCGCCGTTGTCGACGGCCGGTTGGCGATCCTGGCGAAATCCGGCGGCCCGCCGCGGGCGCCGGCGGTATTGGCCTCGATCGCGTGACAATCCCTGCACCACGCCTCGGCAAGACGGTGTCGAGCCGCAATGCCTTCTGACGGCAGCGGGGCGCCGCTTGCACTGTGCAGCCGGACGAACAGCAGCACCGCGAGTGCGCCGAGAAGTGCGAGCAGGACCTGCAGCCAGATGGAATGGGCCATCGTCGGCATCCCCCCGCGCGGGTCTTACTTCGCTGGCTGCTGGCTCAGGCCGTCGATGGTCGGCGCGTTGCCACAGTATTCTTCATAATGCGCGGCGGCGGTACCGGCGGCGAGATCCTTGTCGCACTGGCGCTTGTGGATGCACATCGAGCAGACCCGCTCCATGTCGCGCAGCACGAGCGGTTCGGTGCGCGCCAGATCGTCCTGATCGATGCCGAGTGCGGTAAGCATCTTCGGCAGCTCATCGGCAGCATGCGGTCCCTGGCAGACCAGCGCCTCGAGATCGGCGGACGACATTCGCAGGTCGCTCGCGATCTGGCCGAAATTGGCGGCGTCCATCTCGCGCATTTCCCGCAGTTCGCGCCGGTGCTTCAGCCATTCAGCGAAGATATCGACCATGCGGGTGACGGTGGGATAGGGCATTTCCTGAACGGTCATGGCACGGCTCCCTTGGGGTGCTTTGATGGTCCAAGGTGCGCGCAAATCCGGGCGCGGTCGTTGCGCTGGATCAAATTTGGGGGGTGCTATCCGCCAAACCTCTCCGCCGCCCAGGCATAAAGACTGCCCGGGAGCGGCTTCTCGCCGCCGCGGCCTTTTGGCGAGATGTGCAGTCCGATGATGTCGGGATCGGTCAGCAGGCCTGAAAATTCCGTTGGCTCAAAAAACAGCTTTGGCTCGGCGTGCACCGCGTAGAACGACTGCTTCGGCAGTGCGTGCTGCAATTCGTTCGCACGGCGCGCCAGCGCGGTGAGGGCGGCGGGGCCGTAGATGGCGATGCGGATGTCGGAGAGACGGCTCGACCGCCGGCGCAGCTGGCGCAGCATGAAGGTGAGGCGATGGCGCAGCGCCAGCCAGTCCGGCACCAGATCCTCCTGCTCCATCAGCGCGGCGAACGCGCGCACGATCGGATCATCCGCAGGCAGGTACAGGACGGAATTGCCGAGCTGGCGGCGGCGCTCCCAGGCGAAGTAAGGTCTTGCCGGATCGATCTCGATCGGCTTCAGCAGGAGAACGTCGGCGTCGAGCCACAGGCCGGCGCGCTCCGCCATCAGCCGCATGCGGAAGAAGTCGCTGAACTGTAGGATCGTCCAGTCGCGCCAGCGGCCATCAGGCTCGGGCGGGCGCAGCCGCTCGGAGAAGGAATGCGGCAGGATCGCTTCCGCCTCGGCATTGCCGACGCCATCGGGCAGGCCTGGCAGCGGATCGAAGCTATAGACGGTGACCTTGTGGCCGGCGGCAACCTGCGACCTCAGGCAGGTCAGCCGCAGCCCGTCGAGCGGACCGTGCCAGAAGGTGACGACGTCAGGCCGCATCTGCGCCATCTCCACTTAACGAAAGAGCCCCGAGGTAATCGGGGCTCTGGTAACACCATCGGGCAGCACGATCAGGCCCAGGCGCGCTCTTTCTTCAGCTTCGCCTCGTAATCGTCGATCGACGCCTTCTTTTCCATGGTGAGGCCGATGTCGTCGAGGCCGTTCATAAGGCAGTGCTTGCGGAACGGGTCGATCTCGAACTTGACCTTGCCGCCGTCGGGGCCGCGGATCTCCTGGTTGGGGAGGTCGATGGTCAGCGTCGCGTTGGCGCCGCGCTCGGCATCGTCGAACAGTTTGTCGAGGTCTTCCTGCGCAACGCGGATCGGCAGAATGCCGTTCTTGAAGCAGTTGTTGTAGAAGATGTCGCCGAACGAGGTCGAGATCACGCAGCGGATGCCGAAATCCAGCAGCGCCCACGGCGCGTGCTCGCGGCTCGAGCCGCAGCCGAAATTGTCGCCGGCGACCAGCACCTTGGCATTGCGATAGGCCGGCTGGTTGAGCACGAAGTCCGGGTTCTCGCTGCCGTCGTCCTTGTAGCGCTGTTCCGAGAAAAGCCCCTTGCCAAGGCCGGTGCGCTTGATGGTCTTCAGGTACTGCTTCGGAATGATCATGTCGGTGTCGACATTGATGATCTTCAGGGGGGCAGCTACGCCTTCCAGGGTGGTGAACTTTTCCATCGATCGCACTTCCCGGTTGAAAAGGTGGGACGGGCCGCTGATTTATCGCGAATACGGCCCCGGCAAAAGGCCAATTTACGCATAGGCCGCCTGTTCTGGCGCGTTCCGGACGAACCGTCCGCCATTCGAGGGAAGCGGCCTAGCCTGCGGCCGCCTCGATCGCCTCCATATCGGCGTCCGACAGGCCGAAATGGTGCCCGATCTCGTGGATCAGGACGTGGCGGACGATATGGCCGAGCGTTTCCTCGTGCTCGGCCCAGTAGTCCAGGATCGGCCGCCGGTAGAGCCATATCATGTTGGGCAGCCGGGCGACGTCGCCGTGGCTCTGCTGCGGCAGGCCGATGCCTTGAAACAGGCCGAGCAGGTCGAATTCGCTTTGTGCCTGCATCTCGTCCAGCACCTCGTCGGTCGGGAAATCATCGACGCGGATGATCACACCCTCGCAGAGCGTTCGAAACGTCTTGGGCAGACGTTCGAACACCTCATGGGCCATGGCTTCCATTTCGGCGAGCGAGGGGGCTTTTGCTTCTGTCCACATCAGGACGTATTTAGCGTGTGTTATGGCCGTGCGCATTATGGTTTTGCGAGTTGACCTCAGGGCTCCAATCGGAGACCGTGCGAGCGTGATCAGGCGTGGGTGGACTAGATGAAACGGATTGTGACGGTTGCAATGTGGGCTGCCCTTGCCGGGCTCGTGCTGCCGGCCGCGACAGCCCGCGCCCAGACGGCGGCGCCGGAACTCAAGGCGGCGCCGAAGCCTGACGCGGCCGTCACTGATATGTCCGCGCAGCGCCGCCGTCCGCTGCGCCGCGTGCCGATCTATAGTCAGGAGTGGGCGCCCAGCGTCTATCCGCGCTACAACCCCGGTCCCAACGCCGTGCGCGACTGCACCGCGCATTACGTGCAGGAGTACCGGCCGAGCGGCACGGTGATCACCCCGCGCATGAATTGCTACTGGCGGCCGGGCTAGTTTCTTCCATTTGTCGTGCGCAAGTTTTCCGCGTGATCGCCTGACGGCGGTTCGCGCGTCGTTGCGCGTGCATTGATCGTCGCGAAAGCGGCGGCCTTCGTTCATCTTCGTGGCGCCTTCATTCAGGACGCATTCAAGTCGCGGACGCCATATTGCGTGCAACGTCGCGACGAGCCGTTCGGCGCAGGCGTGACACACGAAGGAGAGATTTCATGCAGTTCACGAAGCTTCTCGGGCTCGCGGCCGTTGGCGCGCTGCTCGCGCTCGCTACGCCGGCGAATGCCGTGTCGCTCAGCAATCCCGGCGCCGCCGCAGCCGTTCAGGAAGATGCCAGGCTGGCGACGACGGAAGTTCACTGGCGGCACCATCACCACCATCGGTGGCACCGCTGGCATCATCATCGCCACCATCACCACCGCCACTGGCATCGGGGGTGATGCGGCAGCAAGACGCAGCCATCGAGCAGGCCCGTTCATCGCGGGCCTGTTTTGATTTATGGCGCTCGCCTTGAAACTGGCGAGATCGCGCTCCGTTATCTCTCACCTCACGATCGGTCACTGGAGTACATCATGAGGAGTTTGATTTCTGCAGCCCTTGTCGCAGGCGCGCTCGCGATCGCCGCGCAGGGAGCGATTGGCAGCGCGGCCGCGGCGCCGCAGGCAAAGGCGCAAACCGCCAGCACGTCCGACGTCACCGATTTCAGCGCGCATCGCTATCACCGGCGCCACTACCGCCATTACGGCTATTATCGTCCGTATTATCGCCCCCATTATTACGCGCGGCCGATCTACTATCGCCCGTATCCCTACGACACGCCTGCGCCGTTTATCTTCGGCATCGGGTTCGGTCCCCGCTGGTAGTGAGGCAGCGGAAAAGTTTTTCAACGCGTTCATCTCGACGACGGGTGCATTCATGGCGCGTTCACGTGCCTGTCTTTAACGTTATGTCGGGAGCGACACCGCAAATGAAAGCGACGGGGATCAACCGCAATGCGGTTGAGGGCGCGCCGTCGCGGTGAGGGAGGATTCATCCATGTCGATATCCGATCCCGGACGCGGTCTTGTCCGCCGTCTGGGCATTACGGCTGCGGCGCTGGTTGCGTTCGCGGCGGCATCACATCAGCGCGCCGAGGCGCTCTCGCTCGCGAGTCCCGGCGCGGCTCCATCCGTCAAATATGCAACCGATGGTCTTGCGACCGAAGTACGCCATGGCGGCGGTGGTGGCGGCTTCCGCGGTGGTGGCGGAGGCTTCCACGGTGGCGGTGGGTTTCGTGGCGGCGGCGGCGGATTTCACGGCGGTGGATTTAGAGGCGGCGGCTTTCATGGCGGCGGTTTCCGAGGCGGCGGGTTTGCGATTCACCGCGGCGGCGGCTTTCGCGCCGCGCCGATCTATCGTGGCGGCGGCTATCGCGTAGGCCGGCCCTTCTACGGCTATCGCCACGCCTACTACCGGCCCCATTTCTATCACCACCGGCGTCACTTCCACCGGCGCTTCTACTACGCGCCGTCCTATTACTATCCGCGTTACTATGGCTACTACCCGCGATACTGCCGCATCGTCTGGACCTATTACGGGCCGCGGAAGATCTGCCGGTACCGTCCGTGGTGGCGGCATCACTGGCGCTACCGCTATTACGGATGGTGAGGAATGTTGAAACGAAACAGGCGCCCGACGGGCGCCTGTTGTTCGAGCGGGGATGATTCCGGCCGGCTCACCAATCCTTGCCTTCCCAGGGCTTGACCTTCCACGGCGTGAGCTTCTCCATCCGCCACTGGTACCAGTGGTCGGGCGGCCAGTGGCTGAGGCGCGAGACTTCCTTGGTGGCGATGGTTTGAAGGTCGACGATGCGCGGCGTGCGACGACGCACCTGCTTCGTCGCCTCGCTGATCATATCGACATATTCGTACTTGTCGGTCACGGCCAAGGTCCCTCGCGAAAGCCTCTTCGCAAGGGACCAGTGTGCGCTCTGCCTGTTAACGCAGCGTTGCCGAAACGGCTCGCAATCTACGCATAAGAAAGCGTTAACGCCATTCCCTGACGTCGACGAAGTGCCCGGCGATTGCCGCCGCCGCCGCCATTGCCGGCGACACCAGATGGGTGCGGCCCTTGAAGCCCTGGCGGCCCTCGAAATTGCGGTTCGAGGTCGAGGCGCAGCGCTCTTCCGGCTTCAGCTTGTCCGGGTTCATCGCGAGGCACATCGAGCAGCCCGGCTCGCGCCATTCGAAACCGGCCTTGATGAAGATCTTGTCGAGGCCTTCGGCTTCCGCCTGCTCCTTCACGATGCCGGAGCCCGGCACGATCATGGCGTTGACGTTGGCGTTGACGGTCTTGCCCTCGGCGATCTTCGCCGCCGCCCGCAAATCCTCGATGCGGCCGTTGGTGCAGGAGCCGATGAAAACGCGGTCGAGCTTGATGTCGGTGATCTTCGTTCCCGCCGTCAGGCCCATATATTTCAGCGCGCGATGTTTTGAGAGCCGCTTGGCCTCGTCCTCGATCTTGTCGGGGTCCGGCACGAAGCCTGATATCGAGATGACGTCCTCGGGCGAGGTGCCCCAGGTCACGATCGGCGGCAGCTTTGCTGCATCCAGCCGGATCTCGTGGTCGAAATGCGCGCCCTCATCCGAGCGCAGCTTTTCCCAGTAGCGCATCGCGGCGTCCCAGTCGGCGCCCTTCGGCGACTTTGGGCGGCCCTTCAGGAATTCGAACGCCTTCTCGTCCGGCGCGACCAGGCCGGCGCGGGCGCCGCCCTCGATCGACATGTTGCAGACCGTCATGCGGCCTTCCATCGTCAACGCGCGGATCGCATCGCCGGCATATTCCAGCACGTAGCCGGTGCCGCCCGCGGTGCCGATCTCGCCGATGATGGCGAGGATGATGTCCTTGCCGGTGACGCCGTCGGGCAATTTGCCGTCGACCACCGCGCGCATGTTTTTTGCTTTTTTCTGGATCAGCGTCTGCGTCGCCAGCACGTGCTCGACTTCAGATGTGCCGATGCCGTGCGCCAGCGCGCCGAACGCGCCATGGGTGGAGGTGTGGCTGTCACCGCAGACGATGGTGGTGCCGGGCAGCGTAAAACCCTGCTCGGGGCCGATCACGTGCACGATGCCCTGGCGCTTGTCGAACTCGTTGTAATATTCGATGCCGAATTCCTTGGCGTTTTCAGCCATCACGCGCATCTGCTCGATGCTTTCGGGATCGGGGTTCGGTTTCGAGCGGTCGGTGGTCGGGATGTTGTGATCGACGACCGCCAGCGTCTTCTCCGGCGCGTGCACCTTGCGCCCGGAGGCGCGCAAGCCTTCGAACGCCTGCGGCGAGGTCACCTCGTGCACCAGATGACGGTCGATATAGAGCAGGCAGGTGCCGTCCTCGGCTTCGTGCACCAGGTGGTCGTTCCAGATCTTGTCGTACAGCGTGGTCGGTTTGGACATGAGCATAAGCTCCAAAGAAAATTCTGTGTGATGATCAGGGCGCGGAACGCGCGCCAGCAACGGATGTTCAGCGCAGCGTCAAGCTGCGGCCGTAAGTTCCGACGTCGCCGACGTCGCGAACCGTCCGAAGAAACGGCCGGGCAGCCGCGAGCGATCGTCGATGACGATGCGCTGGGCGGTGCTGGTGCGATCTAGAACCATTCCAGTCTCATAACACATGCATCATCTAAGCGCGATATGCGTTTATTGCCACGGTCATTGCGAGCAGCGAAGCAATCCATCTGTCCCCGGGCGGAAAGGTGGATTGCTTCGCTTCGCTCGCAATGACGGAAGCCAACAAAAAAGCGCGGGGCAAAACCCCGCGCTTTTGTCGCATCCCTGTGGGGACGAAATTACTCGCCGACGGCGGCGGCGCGGTCCTGCTTCTCGACGATGCGGGCCGACTTGCCTCGCAAATTGCGCAGGTAATACAGCTTGGCGCGACGCACCTTGCCGCGGCGCACCACCTTGATCGAGTCGATCATCGGCGACAGCACCGGGAACACGCGCTCGACGCCTTCGCCGTAGGAAATCTTGCGGACGGTGAAGCTCTCGTTGAGGCCGCCGCCGGAACGACCGATGCAGACGCCTTCATAGGCCTGCACGCGGGTGCGCTCGCCTTCGACCACCTTGACGTTGACGATTACGGTGTCGCCGGGGGCGAAATCCGGAATGGTCTTGGTGGCCGACAGTTTGTCGAATTGCTCTTTCTCGAGCTGCTGAATGAGGTTCATTGAAATCTCCATCGGCGGCGCGCCCAGCCTTTCGGGGGCTGCGCAAACGTCCATCTATCCTGCGCGGGTGCGGATTTGGCGCCCGTATAAGGCATCAAGCCGCGCTTGTCACCCGTCTGTCGTGCTTTTTGTGCCTTTTTGGCCGGCCCGCGCCGCCCATAGATCCGGCCGCCGCGCCCGGGTCAGCGCCTCGGCCTCGGCCCGCCGCCAGGCCGCGACCTTGGCGTGGTCGCCGGATACAAGGATTTCTGGGATGGTTCGGCCCTCGAACGCCTGGGGACGGGTGTATTGGGGGTATTCCAGTAGTCCTTCGGAAAAGCTCTCGTCCTCCCCCGACGCCTGCTTGCCCATCACCCCCGGCAGCAGCCGCACGCAGGCATCGATCAGCGCCATCGCGGCGATTTCGCCTCCCGAAAGCACGTAATCACCGATCGAGACCTCCTGCAGGTTCCGCGCCTCGATCACCCGCTGGTCGACCCCCTCGAACCGGCCACAGACGATCATGGGCCCCGGCCCGGCGGCGAGTTCGCTGACCAGCGACTGGGTCAATGGCCGACCCCGCGGGCTCATCAGCAGACGGGGCCGGTCCTGCGCGATATCAGCAGCGTCGATCGCTCCGGCCAGAATGTCGGCGCGCAGCACCATTCCGGGGCCGCCGCCGGCCGGCGTGTCATCGACGCTGCGGTGCTTGTCGGTGGCTGACGCCCTGATGTCGCACGCCTCCAGTGCCCACACGCCAGATGCCAGCGCCTTGCCCGCGAGGCTGACGCCGAGCGGCCCGGGAAACATCTCGGGGAAGAGCGTGAGGACGGTGGCGCGCCAGATCATGTCAAACAAGCCATGTCAAACCCATCACGTGAGCGTCGGGGCTTCGTCGCCTTCGATTTCCTGCGGCAACTCGATCACCACCCGACCATTGGCCAGATCGACGGTCGGCACCACCGCATTGGTGAACGGCAATAACATGGTAGCGCCTTTGGCGGGCGCGATCTCAATGATGTCGCCGGCGCCAAAATTATGGATCGCGACCACGCGGCCGAGCGGCTCGTCGGCGGCATTGACCGCCGCAAGCCCGATCAGGTCGGCGTGGTAATATTCGTCCGCGTCGGTCTCGGGCAGCCGTTCGCGCGGGACGTAAAGCTCGAGGCCATTTAGCCGTTCGGCATCATCGCGGGTCGTGACGCCCTTCAGCGTCGCCACGAGGTGATCTTTCGCCTCGCGGACATGCATCACCTCGAACTGACGCGCGCCGTCCTTTGTCATCAGCGGGCCGTAATCTCTTACGGCCAGCGGGTCTTCGGTGAAGGTCCACAGTTTTACGGCGCCGCGCACGCCATGCGCAGCGCCGATACGTGCGACGCAAACAGGTGATGCCACCGTCGTGCGCCGCTAGAACTTACGCCTTCGCGGCGGCTTCGGCGGCCTTGCGCTCCTTGCGCGGCACGGCCTTTTCCGGGTTGTTGCGCGCCGCGCGCTTGACGACGCCGGCGGCATCGAGGAAGCGGGTCACGCGGTCAGACGGCTGCGCGCCCTTGGCGAGCCAGGACTTCACCTTGTCCATGTCGAGCTTCAGGCGGGCCTCATTGTCCTTCGGCAGCAGTGGATTGAAATAGCCGAGACGCTCGATGAAGCGGCCGTCGCGGGGAAAGCGCGAGTCGGCGACGACGACGTGATAGACCGGACGCTTCTTGGTGCCTGCGCGAGCGAGGCGGATAACGACTGACATTTAGTTCTCCTGTTGAATACGAATCTAGTGATGTGAACGATGTGAATTCTCGCTCTGTCATGCCCCGCGAAGGCGGGGCATCCAGTAGTCGCAGGCGTAAGCGATTGAACCGGAAGAGCACGGAGTACTGGATCGTCCGCCTGCGCGGACGATGACGGGCGCGTGTTGGCTAGCGATCATTTCTTCTTCCCCGGGAAGCCGCCGAGGCCCGGCAGCGTCGGTTTGCCGCTGAGGCCGGTGAGGCCCGGCACGTTGGGCAGGCCCTGGCGCAGGCCGACGGGAAGATCCTTCGGCAAATTCGGCAGGCCGCCGCCGCCCTGCATCTTGTCGGCCAGCGCCTTCATCTCTTCCGGCGAGGGCGGCTTCATGCCGCCGCCAAAGCCCATCGCCTGCGCGATGCCGGCGAGCGGGCCGCGCTTGCCCGAACCCATGGCCTTCATCATGTCGGACATGTTCCGGTGCATCTTTAAGAGCTTGTTGACCTGCTCGACATTCTGGCCGGCGCCGGCGGCGATGCGCTTCTTGCGGCTGGCCTTGAGGATATCAGGGTTCTTGCGCTCGGCCCGCGTCATCGAATCGATGATCGCGACCTGGCGTTTCAAAATCTTGTCGTCGATCCCGGCGGCGGCGATCTGGTTCTTCATCTTGGCAATGCCGGGCATCATGCCCATCAGGCCGCTGATGCCGCCCATGTTCGCCATCTGCAGCAACTGCTCGCGCATGTCGTTGAGGTCGAACTGGCCCTTGCGCATCCGCTCGGCGGTGCGCGCGGCCTTTTCGGCGTCGATATTCGCCGCGGCGCGTTCGACCAGCGACACCACGTCGCCCATGCCGAGGATGCGGCCGGCGATGCGGGAGGGATGGAAATCTTCCAGCGCGTCGGTCTTTTCGCCTGTGCCGATCAGCTTGATCGGCTTTCCCGTGACCGCGCGCATCGATAGCGCGGCGCCGCCGCGGCCGTCGCCGTCGACGCGCGTCAGCACGATGCCGGTGAGGCCGACGCGCTGATCGAAGGCGCGCGCCAGGTTGACCGCGTCCTGGCCGGTCAGGGAGTCCGCGACCAGCAGCACTTCATGCGGATTGGCGGCTTGCTTGATCTCGGCCGCCTCGCTCATCATCTCTTCGTCGAGCGTGGTGCGGCCGGCGGTGTCGAGCAGCACGACGTCGTAGCCGCCGAGCTTGCCGGCCTCCAACGCGCGCTTGGCGATCTGCGCCGGCTTCTGGCCGGCGACGATCGGCAGCGTCGGGATGTCGAGGTCGCGCCCCAGCACGGCGAGTTGCTCCATCGCCGCCGGGCGGTAGATGTCGAGCGAAGCCATCAGCACCTTGCGCTTGTCGCGCTGGACCATGCGGCGGGCGAGTTTTGCGGTCGTCGTGGTTTTGCCGGAGCCCTGCAAACCGACCATCATGATCGCAACCGGCGGCACCGCATTGATGTCGATGGTCTGGCCGTCGGCGCCGAGGGTCGCGACCAGCTCGTCATGGACGATCTTGACCACCATCTGGCCTGGTGTGACCGACTTGACGACGGTGGCACCGACCGCCTGTTCGCGGACGCGCTCGGTAAAGCTTCTCACGACCTCGAGCGCAACATCGGCCTCGAGCAGCGCGCGGCGCACCTCGCGCATCGCGGCGTCGACGTCCTTTTCGGTCAGCGCACCGCGCCCCGTCAGACGATCGAGAATCCCACCAAGCCGTTCCGACAGATTGTCGAACAATGCCGTTGTCCTTTGTCCTGCCTTTGCAGGCGCTGCATCTCACCACCGTCATACCCCGCGAAGGCGGGGTATCCAGTACGCCGCGGCTGCTCGGTTCCAGCCGAGCGGCCTCTGGGATACTGGATCACCCGCCTTCGCGGGTGATGACGAACTAGATATGTCTTGGCAGAACCCGCCAAAACGATCGTCCAAACACCTTCGCGCCCGAGGGCGCATCGCGCTGTCGGGCGTTGGCCTCCGGTCTCAAGGGCCGGGCGGCGGGTCGAAAAGAACGTCTTTTCGAGAAAGTGCCGGGGTTAAACGCCGGGAAGGTGCGAAAGTCAAGGAGAAACTCGGCAGAAATGAGCCGGCCACCTCAGTAAGCCCTTGGAAATATTGTGGTTCTAGAGAGTGATGCGATCGGCGTTCGGCCGCAGGTTCCAAGTTGAACCGGCAAACGCCATATAACGCCCATGTCGTCAGCTCTCTCCCCTTCGTGACAACAGTGCCCATCACCCGCCGCCGTATTCTCGGAGTACTCGCCGGCGCGGCCGTGGCCGTCGGCGTGCCTTCGATCTGGATTAGCAATATGAAAACCTATGACGGCCCCATCTCGGATCATTTCGACGGCACGCGCTTCTTCGATCCGGACGGCGTGCCGCCGAAATCGCTCGCCGAGGTGCTGCGCTGGCAGTTTGGCGGCGACCGCAAGCGCGCGGAATGGCCGGACTGGGTGCCGAACGCCCATAGCGATACGCCGCCGCCGCGGGTTTCGGGCGACAAGGTGCGGCTGTCCTTTGTCGGCCACGTCTCCTGGCTGATCCAGACCCGCGATCTCAACATTCTCGTCGATCCCGTCTGGTCGCTGCGGGCCTCGCCGTTTTCCCTTGTCGGGCCGAAGCGCCATAACGACCCCGGCATTGCGTTCGAGGCGCTGCCCAAGATCGACGTCGTGCTGGTCAGCCACGGCCATTACGACCATCTCGACATCGCGACGCTCTCGAAGCTGACGGAAAAGTTCTCGCCGCGCGTGATCACGCCGCTCGGCAACGATGTCACCATGCGCGACTCGGATTCGGCGATTAAAGCCGAAGGCTTCGATTGGCAGGACCGCGTCGAGCTCGGCAACGGCATCGCAGTCACGTTGGTTCCGACGCGACACTGGTCAGCCCGCGGCCTGTTCGACCGCAACAAGGCGCTATGGGCGAGTTTTGTGCTGGAGACGCCGCAGGGCAAGCTCTACATCGTCTGCGATTCCGGCTATGGCGAGGGCAAGCACTTTCGCCGCGTGGCCGAGAAGCACGGCCCGCTGCGGCTGGCGATCCTCCCCATTGGCGCCTACGAGCCGCGCTGGTTCATGAAGGACCAGCACATGAATCCGGCTGATGCGGTGAAGGCGTTCGCCGATTGCGGCGCGCAGGAAGCGCTGGCGCATCACCACGGCACGTTCCAGCTCACCGACGAGGCGATCGACGCGCCCGTCAACGCGCTAGCCGATGCGTTGAAGGCAGCGAAGATCCCGCCGGAGCGGTTCGCGGCGCTGAAGCCCGGGCAGGTGGTGGAGATTTAGCGTCTCGTCGTCTCTCCCTCGTGCCCCGGACGCAGCGCAGCGCGAAGCGAAGCGCTGCAGAGCCGGGGCCCATCGCGCAGCAAACAATCCTGAAAGTGAGTGGGTCCCGGCTCTGCGGCGCCGCGTTGCACGCTGCGCCGCGTCCGGGACACGGGGGAGCGAGACTATTCCTTCGGCTTGATCGACCAGGATACGCTGACCGTCACCGACAGCGTTTCTTCGCCCGGCGCCACCTGCGCGCCGGCGGCCATGGGCGCCGCCACCTTGCTGCGGAACACCGGCGTCGGCGCGCCCTCTTCGGAAATGCTGATGGGCTCGCCGAGCGTGACGCCGGCCGCCTTGGCATAAATCTCGGCCTTGCGGCGGGCGTCCGCGATTGCCTTCTCGCGGGCCTCGTCGAGATGTTTCGATGCCTGCGTCACACTGAAATTGATCCCGCCAATGTCGTTGGCGCCGGCGCCGACCAGCACGTCGATCACGTTGGCGACCTTGGTCACGTCGCGCATCCTGACCGTGACGCGGTTGCTGGCGCGGAAGCTGATGATGCCCGGGGGACGTTCGGCGGCCTTCGACGGGGCGGCAAATTGCGGCTGCAGCGACAGCCGCGAGGTCTGGTAGTCCTTCTCCTCGATGCCGGCGCCCTTGAGCGCCAGCAGCACCTTGCCCATGGCGGCGTTGATGGCATCGGAGGCCTCGCGCGCGGTCTTGGCGTCCGAGGTCACGCCGGCGTCGATCTGGGCTTGGTCGGGCGCCACCGAGACATTCGCCTCGCCGGTCACGGAAATCGCCGGCGGCGGCATCGTCTGCGCGAGCGAGGGCATGGCCAGCAGCGTGGCGGCAATCGCGAGGCCGAACCTACCCTTCATGCCGGTCACCTCAAGGGCACGTAGACATTGATCACCAGCTTGTCCTCCGCCGTCTTCAGCGGGTTGGTGATGTATTCCTCGATGAAGGTGTCCTTGGCTTCCAGCTTCTTGTCGTCGAGGTGGTTGGTGATCGCCTCATAGGTGTTGTCCATGTTGTCGTAGGAGCCGCGATGTACGAACTTCAGCGCCTTGCCCTCGGGCGATTTGCCCATGCTCATGTCCTTGGTCAGGTTCTTGACGTCCTGATCGACCGGAATCTGGGCGAGGAATGTGAAGCCGGTATCGTCAGTCGAGGTGTAGACGATCATCGAGTTGCCCGTGGCCTTGATGCCTTGCTTGTCGAGCAGGGCGGTCAGGGCCTTGAACGAATCGATCAGCGTGTCGAACGCGGCATCCCAATTGGCGGTGCCCTTCATGATCACCACTTTCTTGGGTTCGAGCGTGAACTCTTCGCCAAAGGGGTCGGCGGTCTGGATATTGGGGGCGGGCGGCGGCGGCGCGGGTGGCGGGGCTTTCTCGGCCGTGGGCGCGTCCGCCGGGGACTTGGTCTCGGCCGGCGGCGGGACTGGCACCGCGGATGGTGCGGGGCTCGGCGTTGCCGACGGGCTTGCGGTGGGGGAGGCCGAGGGCGCCGGCGATTGCGCCAGCACGGTGTTACCGGGTCCGATCACGACCATGGGGAGCGCGACCAGGGCCGCGCGAAAAGTGCTGATTAGGTTCATTTCCAGGTATTCTCCATCCCACCCACGGCGGCCGCGGCATTGTCCCGCCCCACGCCCGCCAGGACGCTGCTATTCCTAACACGCCAGGCGCGCTTTCGTCCCATGACAGATGCGTCATAGGCCCCTGCCGCCCCGACGTACTAGGCAATCGGCCATCATTCGCCATATAAGGCAGGCATAAATTGGGAAATTCCATGAGCGCGCTGGCCAACCATACGTTTGCCAAGATGAACGGTATCGGCAACGAGATCGTCGTCGTCGACATGCGCGATTCGAAGGGCGCCGTGACGCCGGAAGATGCACGGGCGGTGGCCTCGCCCGCGGGCGCTCCCTATGACCAGTTAATGGTATTGCTGCCGCCGCGGCTACAGGGCACCGAGGCCTTCATCCGCATCTACAACAATGACGGCTCGGAAGCCGGCGCGTGCGGCAACGGCATGCGCTGCGTGGTGCGACGCCTGTTCGAAAAGACCGGCCAGACCTCGGTGACCTTCGAGACCCGCGCGGGCCTGTTGAACTGCTGGCAAGGCCCGGCGCCTGATCTCTACACCGTCGATATGGGTGCGCCGAAGTTCGGCTGGCAGGATATTCCGCTGGCGGAAGAGTTTCGCGACACCCGCTATATCGAGCTGCAGGTCGGGCCGATCGACGCGCCGGTGCTGCATTCGCCCTCGGTGGTCTCGATGGGTAATCCGCACGCGATCTTCTGGGTCGACGACGTCAATGCCTACGATCTCGAACGCTTCGGGCCGCTTTTGGAAAATCACCCGATCTTCCCGGATCGCGCCAACATCACGCTCGCCCATATCGTCGATCGCGGCCACATCACGATCCGCACCTGGGAGCGGGGCGCCGGATTGACCCGGGCGTGCGGTTCCGCCGCCTGCGCGACTGCGGTCGCCGCGGCACGGCTGAAGCGCACCAAGCGCAACGTCGAAATCACGCTGCCCGGCGGCAAGCTCGGCATCGAGTGGCGCGAGCGTGACGACCACGTGCTGATGACCGGCACCGCTGATTTCGAGTATGAGGGCCGCTTCGATCCTGCGCTGTTCGCCAGCGTCGCGTAAGGATGAGCGTCGACATCATCACGTTCGGCTGCCGTCTCAACGCCTTCGAATCCGAGGTGATCGCCCGCGAGGCGGAGCGCGCCGGCCTCTCCGATACCGTTGTCGTCAATAGCTGCGCCGTCACCAACGAGGCGGTGGCGCAGGCGCGGCAGTCGATCCGTCGGCTTAAGCGCGAGCGGCCGAACTCACGCATCGTCGTCACCGGCTGCGCGGCGCAGACGCAAGCAAAAATGTTTGCCGACATGGTCGAGGTCGACCGCGTGGTCGGCAATGACGAGAAGATGCGCGGCGAGGCCTGGCGCGCCACGCGCGCGGCATTCGATCCCGGTTTCGGCATCGAGTCCAGCGAGAAGATCGCGGTCGCTGACATCATGGCGGTCAAGGAGATGGCGCCGCATCTGCTCGACGGCTTCAAGGCCGGCCTGCCGCGCGTCTTCGTGCAGGTGCAGAACGGCTGCGACCACCGCTGCACCTTCTGCATCATCCCTTACGGCCGCGGCAATTCGCGCTCGGTGCCGATGGGCGCGGTGGTCGAGCAGGTGCAGGCGCTGACCGAGCGCGGCCATGCCGAGATCGTGCTGACCGGCGTCGATCTCACGAGCTACGGCGCGGATCTGCCGGGCACGCCGAAGCTGGGCCAACTGACAAAGCAGATTCTGCGGCATGTGCCGGAGCTGAAACGCCTGCGGATTTCGTCGATCGATTCCATCGAGGTCGATCGCGACCTGCTCGACGTCATTGCGAACGATGAGCGGCTGATGCCGCATCTGCATCTGTCGCTGCAGTCCGGCGACGACATGATCCTGAAGCGGATGAAGCGGCGGCATTCGCGGCAGGACGCGATCGAATTCTGCGCCCAGGTGCGGCGGCTTCGCCCGGACATCAGCTTCGGCGCCGACATCATTGCGGGCTTCCCGACCGAGACCGAGGAAATGTTCGCGCGTTCGCTGGACCTCGTGGAGGAATGCGATCTCACCTTTCTGCATGTGTTTCCCTATTCCAAGCGCCCGGGCACGCCGGCCGCGCGAATGCCGCAGGTGGCAGGTGAGGCGATCAAGAGCCGCGCGAAGCGGCTGCGGGACGGAGGAGAGGCCGCGCTGCGACGGCGCCTTGCGGCAGAGGTCGGTTCAACGCGTCAGGTGCTGATCGAGAGCGCGACGCAAGGGCGCACCGAGCATTTCCTGCCGGTGGCGACATCAGGCGAAAAACCGGGTGCGGTGTTGCCGCTGGCGATCAAGGGCCATGACGGCGCGCGTCTGATGGTGTGAGGTTGTCGCCTCACATTGGCTGTCATCGCCCGGCCTTGTGCGCAATTGCGCACTGGGACCGGGCGACCCAGTACGCCGCGGCTTCTCGGTTGAACTCTGACGTCTCTGGAATACTGGATCATCCGCCTTCGCGGATGATGACAGCGTGTGTTGAGGTGCTGACGGTGGCTAAACCGTCACTCCCCATTCCACCCGCACTTCCTCAGCCGCTCCCGCATGTGCGACGGCGCCGGCGCTGTCACGCGCACCGGGTCCTTGTTCTTCGAGATCGGAATCACGATCTCGCGGGAGTGCAGATGCAGGATCGGCTCGCCGAATCTTGGCCCGTTGCCGTAGATGTTGTCACCGACGATCGGCCAGCCCGTCGCCGACGTATGCACGCGGAGTTGATGGGTGCGCCCGGTGACCGGCTCCAGCGCCAGCCAGGCGAGGCCGTCGCCACGGCCGCAGACCTTCCATGTCGTGACGGCTTTCTGGCCCTCCGGGTCCGGCTTCTGCCACCAGCCGCGCTCGGCGTTCAGCCGGCCCAGCGGCATATCGATGGTGCCTTCGTCCTCGGCGGGGCCGCCCTCGACCACGGCCCAGTAGGTCTTGCCGACCTTGCCGTGCTTGAACAACAGGCCAAGCGAGGCGGTCGCCTTGCGGTGACGTCCGAGCACGAGGCAGCCGGAGGTATCCTTGTCGAGCCGATGGGCCAGCACCGGCGGCCGTGGCAGGCCGAACCGCAGGGCGTCGAACGACGCCTCCAGATTGGCGCCGCCCTTGGGGCCGCGATGCACGGGAAGGCCGGCCGGCTTGTCGATGACAAGCATCAAGCCGTCGCGATGGAGCACGCGGGCCTGGATTTCCTCCGCCGTTAAGCCCGGGACATCAAAAGCTGCCGTGGACTCTCCGGGAACATCGAAGGACAATCCGGGAACAACGATAGGTCTGTTGTGACTTCCGCTCATGGCGCGAAACCGCTAACACGTCCCTGACATGAGCGATACCACTCCCGGAACTCCAAAACAGAGCTGGTGGCGGCGGCTTTCGAGCGGCCTGAAGCGCACGTCCAGCGCGCTCGGAACGGCCGTTGCCGATCTCGTCATCAAGCGCAAGCTCGACCGCGCCATGCTCGACGACATCGAGGACGTGCTGCTGCGCGCCGATCTCGGCACCACGGTTGCGGTCCGGATCGCGGACGCGGTCGGCGCCGGCCGTTATGACAAGGCGATTTCGGCGGATGAAGTGAAGGCCGTCGTCGCCAGCGAGGTCGAGAAGGTGCTGGCGCCGGTGGCGCAGCCGCTTGCGATCGACGCGGCACAGAAGCCGTTCGTGGTTCTCGTGGTCGGCGTCAACGGCTCCGGCAAGACCACGACGATCGGCAAGCTGGCCGCGAAATTTTCCGCCGAGGGCCGCAAGGTGATGCTGGCGGCCGGCGATACGTTTCGCGCTGCCGCGATCGAGCAGCTCAAGGTCTGGGGCGAGCGCACCAGATCGCCGGTGGTCGCGGGCGCACAGGGCTCGGATTCCGCGAGCCTTGCCTTCAATGCGCTGAGCACGGCGAAGGAGCAGAAGCTCGACGTGCTGCTGGTCGATACCGCCGGCCGCCTGCAGAACAAGGCCGAACTGATGAACGAATTGGAGAAGGTGGTTCGCGTCATCAAGAAGGTCGATGCATCGGCCCCGCATGCGGTGCTGCTCGTGCTCGACGCCACCGTGGGACAAAATGCGCTGTCGCAGGTCGAGGCGTTTCATCGTACCGCTGGCGTCACCGGTCTCGTGATGACCAAGCTCGACGGTACGGCGCGCGGCGGCATCCTGGTGGCGCTGGCGGAGAAGTTCAAGCTGCCGGTGCACTTCATCGGCGTCGGCGAAGGCGTCGACGACCTCGCGCCGTTCACCGCACGGGACTTTGCCAACGCGATCGCAGGAATCGAAAGTTAAGCATGGACAAGAACCAGCCGCATCCGCTGTTCAAGCTTGCGACCGAGCTCGGCCCGCTCATCGTGTTCTTCTTCGCCAACGCCAAGTTCAACCTGTTCGTTGCGACCGGCGCCTTCATGGTGGCGATCGTGGCCGCGATGATCGCCTCCTATGTCGTGGTGCGGCACGTGCCCATGATGGCGATCGTCACCGCCGTGATCGTGCTGGTCTTCGGCACCCTGACGCTGGTGCTGCATGACGAGACCTTCATCAAGATCAAGCCGACGATGGTTTACGGCCTGTTTGCGGCGATCCTCGGCGGCGGCTTGCTGTTCGGCCGCTCCTTCATCGCGATCCTGTTCAACCAGATGTTCAACCTGACTCCGAAGGGCTGGCGCATCCTGACCGCGCGCTGGGCGCTGTTTTTCCTGGCGATGGCGGTGCTGAACGAAATCATCTGGCGCACGCAGTCGACCGATTTCTGGGTCAATTTCAAGGTGTTCGGCGCGGTCCCGATCACGATGGTGTTTGCGATTGCCCAGATGCCGCTGATGAAGCGCTATCACGTGGAGCCGGCCACGCTCGAGGCGAGCGAGGCCGAAGCCGGGGATGTGAGCAAGGGGTGATCTTCTCCCTCTCCCGCCTGCGGGGGAGGGCCGGGGTGGGGGTGTCTCCGCGGGCGACACTGCCCGCGTGGAGAGAGTCCCCACCCGCCGCGCTCTCACGAGCGCGTTGACCTCCCCCGCAAGCGGGAGAGGTCAACAAGACCGCCTCAGCTCTTCTGTTTGGCGATGATCTTGTCCTTGATCTTGTCGTAGGTCGCCTGCGGCACGATGCTCTTTTGCACCAGCTCGTCCTTGCCCTTGTACGGGCGGCCCGCGATGATCTTCGCCGAATAGGCCTTGCCGACGCCCGGCAGCGCATCGAGCTGATCGGCGGTGGCCGAGTTGATGTCGAGCAGCTCGGCCTTCGGCGCCGGCGCCATCTTCGACTCCGAGGCCTTCGGCGCGGGAGCCATCTTGCTGTCGGACTTGGTGGCCGGCTGCGCGGTCTGGGCCATCGACGGCGTTGCCGTCATGAGGCCGAGCGTGAGCGCGGTGGCGAGAAGAGAAGCGAGCGTGAAATGACGCATGGGGTGTCCCTCCCAGGACGGTTCAAGTAACCCCATAAAGCTAGCTGCGAATTCGTGGCGGCGCCATGGCTGTAAAATGAACGGCAGATAAAACCGGAAGAATATTTGAATCTCATTCTACGTCGTCACTTCAACGCCTTCTCGATCTCGACCTTGAGCACGCTGTCGAGATTGGCAGGGGTCACCGGCCCGACCAGCTTGTAGCGGATGGTGCCGTCGCGGCCGACCACGAAGGTTTCGGGCACGCCATAGACGCCCCATTCGATCGAGGCCCGGCCATTGCTGTCGACGCCGACCGCTGCAAACGGGTTGCCGTAGCGGCCGAGGAAGCGGCGGGCGTTGTCGGGCGAGTCCTTGTAGTTGATGCCGACGATCTGCAGCCGCGTGTCCTTTGCGAGCGCGGTCAATAGCGGCGCCTCGTCGTGGCACGGCACGCACCAGGACGCCCAAACATTGACGACGGAAACCCTGCCCTTGAACACGCCGGGGTCGAGCCCGGGGATTGGTGCGCCGTTATGGACGAGGCCTTCCAGCGCCGGCAGCGTGGTCTGCGGCGCCGGGCGGCCGATCAGCGCAGAGGGAATCCTGGAAGGATCGCCGCCGTAAAGACGCAGCAGGAACAGCGCGGCGACGGCGAGGAAACCGAACAGCGGCAACGCCACAAGCCAGCGCCGGCTGCGTGTTTGGCTTTCCGATGTTGCGGGCGTGCTCATCAGATTTCGGTTGCCTGGCGGCCGGAGCGCCTGACGATGCCGGAGGACTCGAGGTCGCGCAGGCGCTGTTTTTGGTTGCGGTAATCGACGCTGATCCAGACGATTAGGAGCAGCACGATCGCCGCCACCAATGCGTAGGACGTCACGATAAACGAGGCATAGGGGCCGAGCGACATCGTCTTACGCCGCCTGCTGGCTGGCTTGCATCATCTGCAAGCTGCGCACCCGCCGGCGCAGGATCTCGTTGCGCATCGCCGCGATATGCAGCGTCACGAACAACAGCGAGAAGCCGACCGCCATCACGAGCAAGGGAATCAGGAACGCCTTGTCGAGCGAGGTGCCGCCCATGCGCATCACCGATGCCGGCTGGTGCAGCGTGTTCCACCAGTCGACCGAAAACTTGATGATCGGCAGATTGAGCGCGCCGACCAGCGTCAGCACCGCGGCGGCGCGCGCCGCCCGCGATGGGTCATCGACCGCGCGCCACAGCGCCATCAGGCCGAGATACATCAGGAACAGGATCAGCACCGAGGTCAGCCGCGCATCCCATTCCCAATAGGTGCCCCACATCGGTCGGCCCCACAGCGATCCCGTGACCAGCGCGAGAAAGGTGAAGGCCGCGCCGATCGGCGCCGCCGCCTTGGCCGCGACATCGGCGAGCGGATGCCGCCACACCAGCGTGCCCAGCGCCGCAAGGCTCATCACGCCCCAGACGAACATCGAAAGCCAGGCATTCGGCACGTGGATGAACATGATCTTCACGGTGGCGCCCTGCTGATAGTCGTCGGGCGCCGTTGCCGCCTGATACAGGCCGATCAGCAGCAGGATCGCGGTCGCGCCCGCCAGCCACGGCAGCACGCGCGCCGTCAGCGACAGGAATTTGGTCGGATTGGCGAGGTCGATCAGCGTCATGGCATCCTGATAGTCGTCAAGCGCAGGGCAGGCAATGCGACATGGTTTGTTTCATATTGCCTCCGCGAGAGTTGATCGGCGTCAAATCTGTCAGTCCAGGCCGTGCCGCAGGCTGGCCGCCGCGGCGAACGGCCCGACCACGAGACTGACCAGCGATAGCGCGCACAGAATCGAGAACGGTGTTCCAAACGACAAAGGCCCCGTGATTGCGGCCTGCGACGCTGCAACCCCGAAGATCAGCACCGGGATCGAGAGCGGCAGCACCAGCACCGCCAGCAAGAGGCCGCCGCGGTGCAGCGTCACGGCCAGCGCCGCGCCGATCATCCCGGTAAACGTCAGCGCCGGCGTTCCCACCAGCAGCGTCAGCGCCACCGCCGACGTTGCGGTGACATCAAGATTGAGCAACAGCCCGAGCGCAGGTGTTGCCGCGATCAGCGGCACGCCGGCGGCGAGCCAGTGCGCCAGCGCCTTCGCGGCGCAGGCGAGTTCCAGCGGCGTCCGCCCCATCACGATCAGGTCGAGCGAGCCATCCTCGTGGTCGGCGGTGAACAGGCGATCCAGCGTCAGCAGGCTGGCGAGCAGGGCGCCGAGCCAGAGGATCGCGGGTCCAAGCCGGGCCAGCAGCGGCAGGTCGGGCCCGATCGCGAACGGCATCAGCACGGTCACGGTCAGGAAGAACAGCACTCCGATCAGTGCCCCGCCGCCGACGCGGAGCGCGATCCTGACGTCCCGGCGAATCAGCGCGGCGAGGGCGGTCATGTGGCGCCCCCCATCCGCAGTTCCTGCGCTTCGATCCCGAGAGGCGTATGCGTCGCAGCGATGATGATTCCGCCGCCGGCGAGATGGTCGCGCATGACGCCGACGAACAGGCTCTGGCCGGCGATATCGAGCGCCGAGGTCGGCTCGTCCAAAAGCCAGACCGGCCGGCGCACCACAAGCAGGCGCGCAATCGACAGCCGCCGCCGCTGGCCGGCCGAAAGATAGGCCGCCGGCAGGTGCGCAGCGTGGCCAAGCCCGACTGCGGCGAGGCATTGGTCGACGTCCCCGGCCTTGCCGCCGAGAAAATCCCGCCAGAACGACAGGTTCTCATGCACGCTCAGCGCCGGTTTCAGCGCGTCGCGGTGGCCGAGATAATGCGACTGTTCCGGCAAGGTCAGTTCGGCCTCGCCGCCTTCCAGTTCGACCGAGCCGCCCGCCGGTGCCAGCAGGCCGGCCAGGAGGCGCAGCAGCGAGGTCTTGCCGGCGCCGTTGGGGCCGACCACGGCCAGCACCTCGCCGGACGAGGCCTCGAAACCGAGGCCGGAGAACACCCGGCGGCCTCCCCTGATGCAGTCGATCTGGCGTCCCGAGAGCCGCATTTTACGTCGTCACAGCCCTCTGAATTTGATGGGTACCGCGTCAGAATTTGTGGGTACCGCATTGCTGCAGCACGCTTCTCGGTGTGGCGGTGCTTCTAGAAAGATTCTATAAGCCCGGAACTTGATGCAGCACACAATCGGCGGCTGCAAGCCATCAGGCAGCCTCGCGCCAACGGTGTTCAAATACCCTTGCTGGGTATAACTAGAATTTGGGATCCCTGACAATGACCTCGCTCGACAGCTTCAAATGCCGCAAGACCCTCAAGGTCGGCAGCAAGTCCTACGTGTATTACAGCCTGCCCACCGCGGAGAAGAACGGTCTGAAGGGAATTTCCAAGCTGCCTTATTCGATGAAGGTGCTCCTGGAAAACCTGCTGCGCAACGAGGACGGCCGCACCGTCAAGAAAGAGGACATCATCGCGGTCTCGAAGTGGCTTCGCAAGCGCAAGCTCGAGCATGAAATCGCTTTCCGTCCGGCGCGCGTCCTGATGCAGGATTTCACCGGCGTGCCGGCGGTGGTCGATCTCGCCGCGATGCGCAACGCGATGCAGGCGCTCGGCGGCGATGCCGAGAAGATCAACCCGCTGGTGCCGGTCGACCTCGTGATCGACCACTCCGTCATCGTCAACTTCTTCGGGGACAACAAGGCGTTCGGCAAGAACGTCGTCGAGGAATACAAGCAGAACCAGGAACGCTACGAATTCCTGAAGTGGGGCCAAAAGGCGTTCTCGAACTTCTCGGTGGTGCCGCCCGGCACCGGCATCTGCCACCAGGTCAATCTCGAATATCTCGCGCAGACGGTATGGACCAAGAAGGAGAAGATGACGGTCGGCAAGAAGACCGGCACCTTCGAGGTCGCCTATCCGGATTCGCTCGTCGGCACCGATTCGCACACGACCATGGTCAACGGCCTCGCCGTGCTCGGCTGGGGCGTCGGCGGCATCGAGGCGGAAGCCTGCATGCTCGGCCAGCCGCTGTCGATGCTGCTGCCGGAGGTGGTCGGCTTCAAGCTCAAGGGCCAGCTCAAGGAAGGCGTCACCGCGACCGACCTCGTGCTGACGGTCACGCAGATGTTGCGCAAGCAAGGCGTGGTCGGCAAGTTCGTCGAGTTCTTCGGCCCCGGCCTCGATTATCTTTCGGTCGCGGATAAGGCGACCATCGGCAACATGGCGCCGGAATATGGTGCGACCTGCGGCTTCTTCCCGGTCGATGCCGCGACCATCGATTACCTCAAGACCTCGGGCCGCAAGAACGACCGCGTCGCGCTGGTCGCGGCCTACGCCAAGGCGCAGGGCCTGTTCCGTACGGCGAAATCAGCCGACCCCGTGTTCACGGAAACGCTGACGCTTGACCTGAAGGACGTCGTGCCGTCGATGGCCGGTCCGAAGCGTCCCGAAGGCCGCATCGCGCTGCCTTCGGTGGCGTCGGGCTTCGCGACCGCGCTCGCCGGCGAATACAAGAAGGCCGAGGGGGCCGAGAAGCGTTATGCGGTTGAGGGCCGCGATTTCGATCTCGGCCATGGTGATGTCGTGATCGCCGCGATCACCTCCTGCACCAACACCTCGAACCCCAGCGTTTTGATCGGCGCCGGCCTGCTCGCGCGCAACGCCGCCGCCAAGGGCCTGACTGCCAAGCCGTGGGTGAAGACCTCGCTGGCGCCGGGCAGCCAGGTGGTTGCGGAATATCTGGCCAATTCCGGCCTTCAGAAGGACCTCGACAAGGTCGGCTTCAACCTGGTCGGCTTCGGCTGCACCACCTGCATCGGCAACTCGGGCCCGCTGCCGGAAGAGATTTCGAAGTCGATCAACGACAACGCCATCGTGGCTGCGGCCGTGCTGTCGGGTAACCGCAACTTCGAAGGCCGCGTTTCGCCGGACGTGCAGGCGAACTATCTGGCCTCGCCGCCGCTGGTCGTGGCCTATGCGCTGGCCGGCACCGTGACCAAGGATCTCTCCGTCGAGCCGATCGGCACCGGCAAGGACGGCAAGCCGGTCTATCTGAAGGACATCTGGCCGACCACGAAGGAGATCAACGCCTTCATGAAGAAGTTCGTGACTGCGACGATCTTCAAGAAGCGCTACGCCGACGTGTTCAAGGGCGACACCAACTGGCGCAAGATCAAGACCACCGACAGCGAGACGTATCGCTGGAACATGTCGTCGACCTATGTGCAGAATCCGCCCTATTTCGAAGGCATGAAGAAGCAGCCCGATCCCGTCGTCGACGTGGTCGATGCGCGGATTCTCGCGATGTTCGGCGACAAGATCACCACCGATCACATCTCGCCGGCCGGCTCGATCAAGCTGACGTCGCCGGCCGGAAAGTTCCTCAGTGAGCACCAGGTGCGTCCCGCCGACTTCAACCAGTACGGCACGCGGCGCGGCAACCATGAGATCATGATGCGCGGCACCTTCGCCAACATCCGCATCAAGAACTTCATGCTGAAGGGGGCCGACGGCAATATTCCGGAAGGCGGACTAACCAAGCACTGGCCGGACGGCGAGGAGATGTCGATCTACGACGCCGCGATGAAGTACCAGCAGGAGAATGTGCCGCTGGTCGTGTTCGCCGGCGCCGAATACGGCAATGGTTCGTCGCGCGACTGGGCCGCGAAGGGCACCCGCCTGCTCGGCGTTCGCGCCGTGATCTGCCAGAGCTTCGAGCGCATCCACCGCTCCAACCTGGTTGGCATGGGTGTGTTGCCGCTCACCTTCGAGGAAGGCACATCGTGGACCTCGCTGGGGCTGAAGGGCGACGAGAAGGTGACGATCCGCGGCCTGCAGGGCGACCTGAAGCCGCGCCAGACCCTGACCGCCGAGATCGTCTCGAATGACGGTTCGCTGCAGCGCGTGCCGCTCTTGTGCCGCATCGATACCCTCGACGAGCTCGACTACTACCGCAATGGCGGCATCCTGCATTACGTGCTGCGCAAACTCGCGGCGTAGAGTTCTCTTTTTGACGTGTTTTCTTTCACGCGAACCGGTAACTACCCTCGGATCAAGTCCGAGGGCATGCTTCGCTTGAAAACGCTTTGAAACGCGGATTTGTGATCAGTGCCTCACTTCGAAGTGAGTAGCGACCAGGAAGAAGGCGGCCTATGACAAGGCCGCTTTCGCGTGTTTGGGGCACGCTTAACAGGATGTTCAAAACCATGCCCCGTACAAATACTGATAGCCGCTACTACCGGTTCGCACGATGACAGCGATGATGGCCTATAACTGCATATCGCGATGGTCCGGTGCGCTCGGAGCCGGTGCACTTGGGGTCTGCGCGATCATCGCGGTCATCCGCCCCGCCCATGCCGATCCCCGCGCAGTGGTCGAGCTGTTCACCTCGCAAGGCTGTTCATCCTGCCCGCCGGCCGACCGAATCGTCGGTGAGCTCGCCAAGGATCCATCTGTCATCGCGTTGAGCATGCCGGTCGATTATTGGGATTATCTTGGCTGGAAGGACACGCTGGCGGACTCGCAGTTCAGCGCGCGGCAAAAAGCCTATTCGCGCGCGCGCGGTGACCGTAACCTCTACACGCCGCAGATGATCGTCAACGGTTCGGCGCAGGTGATCGGCAGCGATCGCTCCGCCATCGACGGCGCCATCAAGAACACCAGCAAGACCGACGGCGTGATGTCGCTGCCGGTGACGATGACCTTGTCGGGCAAATTGCTCAACGTCTCGGTTGATGCGAGCAAGGTGGATCCGAGCAAGGTGTCAATGACAGCGGGCCATGGCGAAGTGTGGCTCTGCTCGGTGTCGCGCGCGGTGCCGATTTCAATCGGGCGCGGCGAGAACCGCGGCCGCGAGATCACCTACTACAACGTGGTGCGCAGTCTCGTGAAGGTCGGCGACTGGAACGGCGGTTCGGGAAGCTGGACCATTCCCCTTGAGAGCATTTCGCGCGATGGCGTCGACGCCGCGGTCGTCTATGTCCAGGATGGCAATCGCGACAAGCCGGGTGCGATGCTCGGCGCGGCCATGACCGAGCTGCGCTAGCTCGGCTTCGAATTTTCTGAACGGAAGCTGGTTGCGGCAGGCGGGCTTTGGCGCGCCGAGCGCAGCCGCGTGCAACCGGGCTCGCAAACGAAAAAGGACCAACTTTCGTTGGCCCAGTATCGGGATTAACTCCCTCTGCGAACAGGCCCGATCCCGACGGCCCCGGGGGGCTGGGGGCTGAGGAATCCGGAACCGAAAGGACCGGGCCAACGCAGGATTATGTTTTCTCAACTCAGCGGGGCAGGCGGTTGGCGGAAGTGGGGCAGCAATAAGATTCCGCTAACGATCCCGTGAATCCACGGATTCGGCAATGTCGGGTGTCGGACGCGATTTCTTTCGCATTTACACCCCCTTGCGGCATCCTTCGGTTAGCGCGATCATGCAAATTGAATGACAGGAGGCGCTCGATGAATTTGATATCGGAGGACACCGATCCGAGCGAGAGCCGCGCAGTGGCGCGCCCCGCCACTGCAGTTCCCCCGCCGAATCGCGTCACCTTCAACCGTCTCGAACTCAACCGCATCCTCAATCTGTATGGGCGCATGGTTGCCGACGGCGAATGGCGTGACTACGCCATCGACTTCATGAAGGACCGTGCGGTGTTTTCGGTCTTCCGCCGCGCCTCCGAGGTTCCGATCTACCGCATCGAGAAAGACCCGCGCCTTGCGCGCAAACAGGGCATGTACAGTGTGATCTCGGCGACCGGGCTGATCCTGCGCCGCGGCCACGAGCTTGAGCGGGTGTTGCTGGCGATCGACCGCAAGCTGGCGGTGGTTTAGCCACGCTGCTGTAGGGTGGGCAAAGGCGCCTTGCGCCGTGCCCACCATCCGTCTCCGGTCGCAAGAATGGTGGGGCACGCGGAGCCTGTCATCGGCGCGCATTCGCGCGACCCGGTGGCTCTGCCCACCCTGCCGGTCCCTCTAATCCTTCGGCACCGTCGTGCCGCCTTCACCGAGCGCGAGCTGCATCATCACGGTGTCGAGCCAGCGGCCGAACTTCAGGCCGACATTGGCGTGCGTCCCGACCATCTGGAACCCGCATTTGGTGTGCACGCCGATCGAGCCAGCATTGGCGGAATCGCCGATGACGGCGATCATCTGCCGGAAGCCGCGCGCCTCGCACGCGGCGATCAGCCGCTGCATCAGCTGGAAACCGACGCCGCGGCGGTGAATGGCCGGCTTCAAATAGACCGAATTCTCCACCGTGAAACGGTAGGCCGGCCGCGGCCGGTAGGGGCCGGCATAGGCGTAGCCGATCACCTCGCCCTCGACGACGGCGACGAAATAGGGAAATCCGCCGTCGGACAGCGCCCTGAATCGCCTGACCATCTCGGCGAGATCGGGTGGGGTCAGCTCGAACGTCGCGGTACCATGGCGCACCGCGTGCTCATAGATGTCGGTGATGGCGGGCAGGTCGGCCTCGGTGGCGGGCCGGATTTCAGGCATGGACATGCAGAAAAAGATACCAGCAGAACAATCGGGATCAACACCCTTTCCGTCATGGCCGGCCGAAGCTCGGGCATGATGAGCATGGACCCAAAGAAAAGCCCCGGCGCGAGGCCGGGGCTTTGACTCTTTTAGAACCTGGGTCGGTAGCGGCTAGTCGCGCTGGCCGAGCAGCTGCAGCAGCAGCGTGAACAGGTTGATGAAGTTCAGGTACAGCGACAGCGCACCGGAGATCGCAGCCCGTTCCGCAATCTCGCCGCCGGCCTGGGCATAGCCGTAGATGTACTCGTTCTTCAGCCGCTGGGTATCCCAGGCGGTGAGGCCCGCGAACACCAGCACGCCAACCACCGAGACGATGAACTGCAGCATTGAGCTCGCCAGGAACAGGTTGACCAGGCTGGCGATGATGACGCCGATCAGGCCCATGAACAGGAACGATCCCATGCCGCTCATGTCACGCTTGGTGGTGTAGCCATAGAGGCTGAGCGCACCGAAGGTCGCCGCCGTGATGAAGAACACCCGCACGATCGAGGTGTGGGTGTACACCAGGAAGATCGACGACAGTGAAATGCCCATCAGCGCCGAGAACACCCAGAACAGCATCTGGGCGGTCGCCGGCCGCAGCCGGTCGATGCCGGCCGAGATCGCGAACACCATCACGAGCGGTGCCAGGATGAACAGCCACTTCAGCGGGCTGACGAACATCGCGTAGCCGAACGGGGTCAGGAACTGGCTGCCGATCCGCACGGCGCCGGCCGCCGGATCGGTGGTCACCGCCGCCATATAGACGCCGAGCGCCGCCAAGCCGGTGATGGCGAGGCCGATGCTCATGTAGTTGTAGATGCGCAGCATGTAGGCGCGCAGACCGGCATCGACGGCCGCGGCGTCAACGCGTCCGGCGGCCCGGCCGAAAGGAGATACGTAGTTACGGTCTAGGTCCGACATGGTCGAATTCCCGTTGGTTGCCCGGCGGAGCGCAAGGGGTTTGCGGCGCCGGTTAGATTTCTTAGCTCAGATGTCCCGATCTGCCGACGCCAATTTTACGTCCTAGCGACGTTAATTTTACGTCATGAACCCGGCCACTGATCTTGGCTGGTATGTGGGAAACTAACACATTCGCCGCAAGCTTCCACGCGCGGCTGAATGTCGCTTCTGCCGCGGATTTGCCGGTAAAAGCAGTGTTAACCCTGCCTTTCGCCGCTACAAATTGTCACAAATTCCGCAACACGCCGGCCGGCTTCTGGTTCAGCGCCAGCAACGTGCCGGCGAGCCCGAGCCCGACCGTGACGAGGAGGGCGGCGGCAACCACGCCGGCGGCGCTGCCGGCCTGCCAGATGAAACTCAGCGTCATCAGGCGGGTGACGATCAGCCAGGCGGCGATCGAGCCTGCGATCACGCCGAACACCGCCGTGGCGAGGCCGATCAGCAGGTATTCCAGCGCGTAGGCGCCGAGCAATCGCGCGCGGGTGGCACCCAGCGTCTTCAGGATGACCGCGTCATAGACCCGGTGGCGATGGCCGGCCGCCAGCGCGCCGCCAAGCACCAGCATCGCCGAGATCAGCGTCACGGCGCTGGCGCCGCGGATCGCGAGCACGAGGTTGGTGACAACAGTGCCGACCGTCTCCAGCGCCTCGCGCACCCGGACGCTTGTCACCATTGGAAACGCGTCCGCCACCTGCTTGATGATGCGGGCGTCGCCGGCCGCATCGGGGTGGACCTCGGACAGCGTCGCGACATGGGTGTGCGGCGCGCCCTTGAAGGCGTTCGGCGAGAATACCAGCACGAAATTGATGCCGAGCCCCTGCCAGTCGATGTTGCGCAGATTGCTGATCTTCGCCGGAATGTCGCGGCCGAGCACGTTGACCACGATTTCATCGCCGATTTTGAGCTTCAGGCCGTCGGCGATCTTCTTTTCCATCGAGACCAGCGGGGGGCCGCCATAGTCCGCGCTCCACCATTCGCCCTCGACGATCTTCGAGCCCTTCGGGATTTCGCCGGTATAGGTCAGGCCGCGGTCGCTCTGCAGCACCCATTCGCTGTCCTGCGACGGCTTGAGCTGGTCGGCCTTGAGACCGCGGGCGGCGACGATGCGCCCACGCAGCATCGGTACGTCCTCCACGGTCGATTGCGGCGCGACCTCTTTGAGGAAGGCGCCGAAGCGGTCCGCGTCGGCGGACGGAATGTCGATGAAGTAGAAGGAGGGGGCGCGCTCCGGCAGCGCGGCGAGGAACTGCCGGCGCAGATTGCCGTCGATCTGGGTGATGGTGACGAGCACCGCGAGTCCTAAGCCCAGCGACATCACCACCGAGGGCGTCAGCGCGCCCGGCCGGTAGATGTTGGCGATCGCCAGCCGCAGCATGGTGATGCGGCTGCGCGGCAGCCGGCGTGCCAGCGCCATCAGGCCGGCGGCAACGCCGCGGAGCAGCGCGAACACTGCGACCGACGAGGCGACGAACACGGCGGCGACCCGTCTGTCGTAGGCAAGGCCGATCGCGACCGCGACGAGCGCTATGATCACGATCGCCATCAGCGCGAGATAGGCCCAGCGCGGACGGTGCCATTCGCGGGCGACCTCCTCGCGAAACAGCGCCGCGACCGGAACGTCGTGGACCCGGCCGAGCGGCCACAGGCCGAATGCGAGCGCGGTGAGCAGGCCATAGATGAACGACAGTGCCAGTTCGTCCAGATGCAGGGCCGGGATCACCGGCAGCGGCAGCAGCTTGCCGAATACGCCGACGATGACAAAGGGCAGCGCCGCGCCGGCGGCGAGCCCGATCACCGAGCCGATGCCGGCCAGCACGACCACCTGCGTCAGGTAGATCGTGAAGACGTCGCGCCCGGTGGCGCCGAGCGCCTTGAACGAGGCGATGACGTCGCGGCGGCGATCGATGTGGCTCTTCACCGCATTGGCGACGCCGACGCCGCCGACCAGCAGCGCGGCGAGGCCGACCAGCGTCAGGAACTGGGTGAAACGGTTGATGGTGCGTTCGAGCTGCGGCGAGGCGTTGCCGCGGCTGCGGATTTCCCAGCCGGCCTCGGGGAGGGCGCTGCGCGCGGCATCGATCATCTGTGTGGCCGCGCGCTCGTCGGCGGCGTTGTCGGGCAGCTTGAGCCGGTAGATCCAGCGCGCCAGGCTGCCGGGCTGCAGCAGGCCGGTGGCGCGCAAGGCGGCTTCGCTGACCAGGACGCGCGGCCCCAGCCCGACATTGCCGGCGAGCTTGTCGGGCTCTGTCACGACCACGCTGCGGATCTGCACCGTGGCGTTGCCGATCGTGATGCGGTCGCCGATCTTGAGATCGAGCCGCGCCAGCAGCGTGGAATCGACCGCGGCGCCGAACGCGCCGTCACGCTCGGCCAGCACGTCGGCCATCGGCACCTTCGGCTCGAGCGTGACCTCTCCGAGCATCGGATAGTTGCCGTCCACCGCCTTGAGCTCGACCAGCGCAAGCCTGCCGTCCTGGCTGCGGGCCATGACGCGCAGCGTGGCCGCGACCGAAACCTGGCCGCGGGCGCGCAGGAAGGCGATTTCCTCCGGCTTGGCCTCGCGCTGGATCAGCGAGAACGCGACGTCGCCGCCGAGCAGCGTGCGGCCCTCGCGCTCCAGGCCCTCGCTCAGACTCGCGGCGACCGAGCCGACGCCGGCAATCGCCATGACGCCGAGCGCGATGCAGGCGATGAAGACATAGAAGCCGCGCAGGCCGCCACGCAATTCGCGGAGCGCGTAACGGAGGGCGAGCGACGACGCGCGGCTGCGGTAGGCGGGTTCGGAAACGGTGGTCATGAATGTCCGTCGATGCGGCCCGAGCGCAGCCGCACCACGCGGTCGCAGCGCTGCGCGAGCGAACTGTCATGCGTCACCAGCACCAGCGTCATGCCGCGCTCGGCGTGCTTGGTGAAGAGCATATCGACGATCTGCTTGCCGGTGGTTTCGTCGAGATTGCCGGTCGGCTCGTCGGCGACGAGAATGGCGGGATCGGGCGCCAGCGCGCGGGCCAGCGCTACGCGCTGCTGCTCGCCGCCGGAGAGTTGCGTGGGGTAGTGATGCAGGCGCTCGCCGAGCCCGACGGAAGCGAGCTCCTTTGCTGCGCGCTCGGCTGCGTCAGCGTTACCGGCAAGCTCCAGCGGCACCGCGACGTTTTCCAGCGCTGTCATGGTCGGAATCAAATGGAACGACTGGAACACGATGCCGACCTGGCGGCCTCGGAAGCGCGCCAGCGCGTCCTCGTCGAGGGCATTGAACGGCGTGCCGTTCACCACCACCTCTCCGCTGTCAGGACGTTCCAAGCCCGCCATCACCATCAGCAAGGTCGATTTGCCCGAGCCTGATGGTCCGATCAGCCCGATCGCTTCGCCCGATGCCACACGAAGGCTGATATCCTTCAGGATATGAACGCGGGCGGCGCCGGTGCCGAGCGAGAGGTTGACGTTGGAAATGGAAATGGTGTCCGGCCCGAGGCCGGTCAGGGAAGAGGATTCGATGCGACTGTCCATGGCTCGGTCATATGGCACTTCCGCCGCTCGGGTCGAGGGCTTGAAACGGATGTTTGCGCACATACGCGTGTTGCTTATGGCTTTGATGACGGCCTGGTCGGTTTGGGTGCAGGCGCCAGCCACCGCAGCGGACAAACCGCTGAAAATGGTCGTCCTCGGAGATTCCTTGAGTGCGGGACTCGGCCTGCAGGCCCCGGCCGCATTCCCCGTCCGGCTGCAAAAAGCGTTGGCAGACAAGGGGATAAAGGTCGACATGATCAATGCCGGGGTATCCGGCGATACCACCTCGGGCGGCCGCGACCGGCTCGACTGGTCGATCCCGGAGGGAACCGAGGCGGTCATCGTCGAGCTCGGTGCCAACGACGCGCTGCGCGGCATCGATCCCGCCGTCACCCGCGCCGCGCTGACCGATATCCTGACGCGGCTGAAGGCACGCAAAATTGCCGTTCTGTTGTGCGGAATGGTGGCGCCGCCCAACTACGGCAGCGACTACGCCGCAAAGTTCAACGCGATCTATCCGGAGCTTGCAAAATCGTTCGACGTGCCGCTTTACCCGTTTTTCCTGGAAGGGGTCGCGGCGGAAGCCAAGCTCAACCAGGCGGACGGAATCCATCCGACCGCCGAGGGCGTCGACATCATCGTGAAGAATATTCTGCCCATGGTGGAGGCACTTGTTGGCACGATCTCCGGGCAGCGGAGTTGAAAAAGCAGCAAGAGAGCAGAAAACAATAAGGTTACCCCAAGGTTTTTCCGTAGCTTTGCGGAGTGCTCGCCCCGCGTGCTTCGCAGGGTCACATAAGTCAGGTAGGAATTGAGTGATCGGTGATTCGTCACCGGGTTTGCTTCCAGGCGCAAGTCTTCGGGCTCGCGCCTCCGCATCGAGGATTTAGCGATGCCGCGTCTGTTTGCTGGACTGGAAATTCCGGCCGATATCGGCCAGAGCCTTTCCAATTTGCGTGGCGGCCTTCCCGGCGCACGCTGGATCGATCCCGAAAATTACCACGTCACCTTGCGCTTCATCGGCGACATCGACGGCATGTCGGCGAATGAAATTGCCTCGATGCTGTTTCGGGTCAACCGCAAGCCGTTTGAGGTCAAGGTGCAGGGCCTACAGAGCTTTGGCGGCAAGAAACCGCGCGCGGTGGTCGCCTCCGTCGAGCCGAGCCGGCCATTGATCGAACTGCAGGCCGAGCTCGAACGATTGATGCAACGGCTCGGGCTCGATCCGGAAGGGCGCAAATTCATCCCGCATGTGACGCTGGCACGGCTGCATGATGCCTCCAGCCAGGACGTTGCCGATTATCTCTCGGTGCGCGGCTATTTCCCGAGCCGCACCTTCATGGCCTCGCGCTTCGTGCTGTTCTCGTCACGCGCCTCCACCGGCGGCGGGCCCTACGTGGTCGAGGATTCCTACGCGCTGAGTGCGTGAGGGGAAGATATGCTTGCCGCACCACCACCGTCATCATCCGCCTTGTACGCAATTGCGCACTGGGGCGGATGATCCAGTATGCCAGAGGCACTTCGGACAGAACCGAGGCGCCGCGGCGTACTGGATCCCCGCCTTCGCGGGGATGACGAGTTGTGCCCGCATAGCTCCAGACCTAATTAGCTGCTTGCAATTTTTACGCGCTTGAGGCCGAAAGGTCGCCATGCTGACGACCGACCCCACCTCGTTCCACGCGCAGTATCAGGCCCTCGTTTCCTCCGGCGCGATTGATGCCGATCCGGCGCAGGCCGAGGCCGCCGAGGCGTTCGCCGCGCTCGAAGAGCGGCTTTCCAGCTACAAGCCGGCGAAGAAGCTCAGCCTGCTCGGTCGCCTGTTTGGCGACAAGAGCGAGGCGCCGCCGCGCGGGCTTTACGTTCATGGCGAAGTCGGCCGCGGCAAGACCATGCTGATGGATCTGTTCTTTCAGCACTCGCCGGTCCGGCACAAGCGGCGCGCCCATTTTCACGAGTTCATGGCCGAGGCGCATGAGAAGATCTACGCCTATCGCCAGAACATCGCGCGCGGCGAGATCGCCGACAGCGATGTTATCGAGCTGACGGCGAATGCCATCTTCGACGAGGCGTGGCTGTTATGCTTCGACGAATTCCACGTCACCGACATTGCCGACGCCATGATCCTGGGGCGGCTGTTCGCAAAGCTGTTCGAGCTCGGCACCGTGGTGGTGGCGACATCGAACGTCGCGCCGGAAGACCTCTACAAGGGCGGTCTCAACCGCGCGCTGTTCCTGCCCTTCATCAGCCAGATCGAAGGCCGCATGGACGTGCTGCGGCTCGACGCGCGCACCGATTTCCGGCTGGAAAAACTCACCGGGGTGAAGATGTGGCTGGTGCCGCCGGATGACGAAGCCGGCGCCGCGCTCGACCGCGCCTGGCGCAAGATGACCGGCAATGCGCCCTGCAAGCATCGCGATATTTCGATCAAGGGCCGTATCCTGCGCGTGCCCTGTTCGGCGCACGGCGTCGCGCGGTTTTCCTTTGCCGATATCTGCGATAAGCCGCTCGCCGCGTCCGACTATCTGCGGCTAGCGCATGATTATCATACCATCCTGATCGACCGCATTCCGGTGATGGATTTTCCCGCGCGCAACGCCGCCAAGCGCTTCATCTCGCTGATCGACACACTCTACGACAACGCCGTGAAGCTGATGGCCTCGGCGGAGGCCGATCCGGTGTCGCTGTACCTCGCGACCGAGGGCGTGGAGGCCATGGAGTTCAAGCGGACGGCCTCGCGCCTGATCGAGATGAGTTCCGAGTCCTACCTGGCGCTGCCGCACGGGAGGAAGGATTCCGCGGCCAGCGGGTCGAGCACCGGGCTGGTGGAGACTTAAATCTCTCCGTCGTCATTCCGGGATGCGCCTCTTGGCGCAGGCCCGGAATCCTTACTCCCGATCGTGGTTATGGATTCTCTGATGTGCAAGTGCACATCACAGATCGCGACTTTCGTCGCGCCCCGGAAGACGGTGCCTGCTGGCATACCTGACCTAATTCGAGGCAGGGCCTCAGAATCGGGCGCGGTCCGTCTTGAACCGGTCAATCGAAAGGGATAGCAAGCCATCCGGCTGACTTATCCACCCTCACTCTTCGTCTTAGAAGGACAAATTTCCCATGGCGCGCGACAAGATTGCTTTGATTGGCTCCGGTCAGATCGGCGGAACGCTGGCTCACCTCATCGGCCTGAAGGAGCTCGGCGACGTCGTGATGTTCGACATCGCCGAGGGCGTGCCCCAGGGCAAAGCCCTCGACATCGCGCAGTCCTCGCCGGTCGACGGTTTCGACTCCAACCTCACCGGCGCCAACTCCTACGAGGCGCTCGACGGCGCCAAGGTCTGCATCGTCACCGCCGGTGTGCCGCGCAAGCCCGGCATGAGCCGCGACGATCTCCTCTCCATCAACCTCAAGGTCATGGAGCAGGTCGGCGCCGGCATCAAGAAATACGCTCCCGACTCTTTCGTCATCTGCATCACCAACCCGCTGGACGCAATGGTCTGGGCACTGCAGAAGGCGTCGGGCATGCCGCACAAGAAGGTGGTCGGCATGGCCGGCGTGCTCGATTCCGCGCGCTTCCGCTACTTCCTGGCCGATGAATTCAACGTCTCGGTCGAAGACGTCACCGCCTTCGTGCTCGGCGGCCATGGCGATACCATGGTGCCGCTGACGCGCTACTCCACCGTTGCCGGCATTCCGCTGCCCGACCTCGTCAAGATGGGCTGGACCTCGCAGGCCCGCATCGACGAGATCGTCGACCGCACCCGCAACGGCGGCGCCGAAATCGTCAACCTCCTGAAGACCGGTTCGGCGTTCTACGCACCGGCGGCTTCGGCGATTGCGATGGCCGAGAGCTACTTGAAGGACAAGAAGCGCGTGCTGCCCTGCGCCGCCTATCTCAACGGCGAATACAATGTGAAGGACATGTATGTCGGCGTTCCCGTCGTGATCGGCTCGAAGGGTGTCGAACGCGTCGTCGAGATCGAGTTGGCCGGCAAGGATCGCGAGGCCTTCGACAAGTCGGTCGGCGCGGTTCAGGGCCTGGTCGACGCCTGCAAGAAGATCGCGCCCGATCTTCTCGGTCGTTGATTTTGCTCTGCTTTCGCCCCTCGCCGGGGCGAAAGCGTTTTCAGGGTTGCAGTTCTCCTGGTATATGGTATGCCAACTACCAATGCCGGTGAACTGTAGAACTCGCCGCTTTCGGTTTCGGGGAACGTCCAGATGAATATCCATGAATACCAGGCCAAGGCTCTGCTGCACGAATTCGGCGTGCCGATCTCAAAGGGCGTGCCGGTGCTCAAGCCCGAGGACGCCGAAGCGGCCGCCAAGCAGCTCCCCGGTCCGGTCTGGGTGGTGAAGAGCCAGATCCATGCCGGCGGCCGCGGCAAGGGCAAGTTCAAGGAAGCCTCCGCCGGCGACAAGGGCGGCGTCCGCATCGCCAAGTCGGTCGCCGAGGTCTCCGAATTCGCCAAGCAGATGCTGGGTGCAACCCTCGTTACCGTGCAGACCGGCCCCGCCGGCAAGCAGGTCAATCGCCTCTACATCGAGGACGGCTCCGACATTGACAAGGAGTTCTACCTCTCGATCCTGGTCAACCGCGAAACCTCGCAAGTATCCTTCGTGGTCTCGACCGAAGGCGGCATGAACATCGAGGAGGTCGCGCACAACACGCCCGAGAAGATCGTGACCTTCTCGGTCGACCCGGCCACCGGCATCATGCCCCATCACGGCCGCACCGTTGCGAAAGCGCTCAACCTCTCCGGGGATCTTGCCAAGCAGGCGGAGAGGCTGGTCGTGCAGCTCTTCAATGCCTTCACCGCCAAGGACATGGCGATGCTGGAAATCAACCCGCTTGTTGTCACCAGGCAGGGCCAGCTCCGCGTGCTCGACGCCAAGGTCTCGTTCGACGACAACGCGCTGTTCCGGCATCCGGAGATTGCGGTGCCGCTGCGCGATCTGACCGAAGAGGACGCCAAGGAAATCGAGGCGTCGAAATACGATCTCAACTACGTGACGCTCGACGGCACCATCGGCTGCATGGTCAACGGCGCCGGCCTTGCCATGGCGACGATGGACATCATCAAGCTCTATGGCATGGAGCCCGCCAACTTCCTCGATGTCGGCGGCGGCGCCAGCAAGGAGAAGGTCGCGGCGGCGTTCAAGATCATCACCGCCGACCCCAATGTGAAGGGCATCCTGGTCAACATCTTCGGCGGTATCATGAAGTGCGATATCATCGCCGAGGGCGTGGTCGCGGCCGTCAAGGAAGTCGGCCTCAAGGTGCCGCTGGTGGTTCGCCTTGAAGGCACCAATGTCGACGCCGGCAAGCGGATCATCCGCGAGTCCGGCCTCAACGTGGTGCCGGCCGACAATCTCGACGATGCCGCACAGAAGATCGTGAAAGCCGTCAAGGGAGGCTAGCGATGGCTGACCATCTCGCCGCACCGACACCGCTGGAAGAACACCGCAAGCTCGCGGCTTTCGCGGGCGAATGGGCCGGCGAGGAAATGGTCTATCCGTCACGCTGGACCGCGGGCGGTCCGGCCACCTCGCATGTCGTCGCGCGCATGGATCTCAACGGCTTCTATCTGATCCAGGACACCCGCCAGATGCGCGACGGCAAGGAAAGTTTCGCGACCCACGGCGTGTTCACCTTCGACCGCGACGACCGAACCTACAAATTGTTCTGGCACGATTCGCTCGGCTACTACTCGCCTGCGCCGGCCTCCGGCGCCTGGGCCGGTAACAAGCTGACGCTAGTGCGCGGCTCGCTGCGCGGCAATGCGCGTCACGTCTACGAGATCGTCGATAACGACAACTACACCATGAAGATCCAGTTCTCGCCTGATGCCGAAGGATGGGCCGACGTGCTCACCGGCGTCTACCGGCGGATTCACTAAACTTCATCTTTCCCGGTCACCTACGAAAGCGTGCTTCATCATGTCCGTTCTGATCGACAAGAATACCAAAGTCATCTGCCAGGGTTTCACGGGCAAGAACGGCACGTTCCATTCGGAAGCCGCGATCGCTTACGGCACCCGGATGGTCGGCGGCACCTCGCCGGGTAAGGGTGGTTCGACCCATCTCGGCCTGCCGGTGTTCGACACCGTCCGCGAGGCGCGCGAGAAGACTGGCGCGGATGCGTCGGTGATCTACGTGCCGCCGCCGGGCGCGGCGGATGCGATCTGCGAAGCGATCGACGCGGAGATCCCGCTGATCGTCTGCATCACCGAGGGCATTCCGGTGCTCGACATGGTGCGCGTCAAGCGCTCTCTGTCAGGCTCGAAGTCGCGGCTGATCGGACCGAACTGCCCGGGCGTGATGACCGCCGGCGAGTGCAAGATCGGGATCATGCCGGCCAACATCTTCAAGCCGGGCAGCGTCGGGATCGTTTCGCGCTCGGGCACGTTGACCTATGAGGCCGTGTTCCAGACCACCCAGGAAGGCCTCGGCCAGACCACCGCGGTCGGCATCGGCGGCGACCCGGTCAAGGGCACCGAGTTCATCGACGTGCTCGAGATGTTCCTCAAGGACGAGAAGACCACCTCGATCATCATGATCGGCGAGATCGGCGGCAGCGCCGAGGAAGACGCCGCCCAGTTCATTAAGGACGAGGCCAAGCGCGGCCGCAAGAAGCCGATGGTCGGCTTCATCGCCGGCGTCACCGCCCCTCCCGGCCGCCGCATGGGCCATGCCGGCGCGATCATCTCCGGTGGCAAGGGCGACGCCGGCTCCAAGACGGCAGCCATGGAAGCGGCCGGAATTACCGTTTCGCCGTCCCCGGCACGGCTAGGGCATACCCTTGCCGAAAAGTTGAAATCTTAATTCAGTCCTTGGTTCTTTTAGGCGGGAATATCCGTCCTAAATAGGGTAAAGCATCTTTACCGAGCTGGTTCGGGCCTCCCGGACCGGCTAAAGCGCCGTTTTCCACGCGCAAAAGCGACAAATACCAGGACGCCATCATGTCTCGCCAGGACGCGAATGCAGCATTTGCCCTCTCCTCTTTTTTGCAGGGCACCAACGCCACCTATATCGACGAGCTCTACGCCCGCTACGAACAGGACCCCGGCGCGGTCGATGGTGAATGGCAGGAATTCTTCAAGAGCCTGAAAGACACCCCGGCCGACGTCCGCAAGAACGCCGAAGGCCCCTCCTGGGGCCGTGACAACTGGCCGCTGACGCCGCAGGACGATCTGACCTCGGCGCTGGACGGCAATTGGGCGCAGGTCGAGAAGGCGGTCGGCGCCAAGCTCGCCGCCAAGGCAAAGGCGCCCGGCGCCGAACTGGCGCCGGCCGACGTCAACCAGGCGACCCGCGATTCCGTCCGCGCCCTGATGCTGATCCGCGCCTACCGCATGCGCGGTCATTTCCACGCCAAGCTCGATCCGCTCGGCATCGAGGCGCCGCGCGACCGTGAAGAGCTCGATCCGCGCACCTACGGCTTCACCGAGGCCGACTTCGACCGCAAGATCTTCCTCGATCACGTCCTCGGCCTCGAATACGGCAGCTTGCGCGAGATCGTCGCGATCTGCGAGCGCACCTATTGCCAGACGCTCGGCGTCGAGTTCATGCACATCAGTAACGCCGCGCAAAAGGCCTGGATTCAGGAGCGCATCGAGGGCCCGGACAAGGAAATCAGTTTCACGCCGGAAGGCCGTCGCGCCATCCTCAACAAGCTGATCGAAGCCGAAGGCTTTGAAAAATTCTGCGACCTCAAATTCACCGGCACCAAGCGCTTCGGTCTCGACGGCGCTGAGTCGCTGATCCCGGCGCTGGAACAGATCATCAAACGGGGCGGCAATCTCGGCGTGAAGGAGATCGTGCTCGGCATGCCGCATCGTGGGCGCCTCAACGTGCTGACCCAGGTGATGGCCAAGTCGCACCGCGCGCTGTTCCACGAATTCAAGGGCGGCTCCGCCAACCCCGAGGACGTCGAAGGCTCGGGCGACGTGAAGTATCACCTCGGCGCGTCCTCGGACCGCGAGTTCGACGGCAACAAGATCCATCTGTCGCTGACCGCCAACCCCTCGCACCTGGAGATCGTCGATCCGGTCGTGCTCGGCAAGGTGCGCGCCAAGCAGGACCAGCATGGCGATCCGCCGGACATGCGCATCTCCGTGCTGCCGCTGCTGCTGCACGGCGACGCGGCGTTTGCCGGCCAAGGCGTGGTCGCGGAATGCTTCGGCCTGTCGGACCTGAAAGGCTACCGCACTGGCGGCTCGCTGCATTTCATCGTCAATAACCAGATCGGCTTTACGACCTATCCGCGCTACTCGCGCTCCTCGCCATACCCGTCCGACGTCGCCAAGATGATCGACGCGCCGATCTTCCACGTCAACGGCGATGATCCCGAGGCGGTGGTGTTCGCCGCCAAGGTCGCGATCGAGTTCCGGCAGAAATTCCACAAGCCGGTCGTGATCGACATGTTCTGCTACCGCCGGCACGGCCACAACGAGGGCGACGAGCCGGCGTTCACCCAGCCGGTGATGTACAAGCGGATCGCGCAACAGCCCTCGACGCTCGAACTCTACGCCAAGCGTCTCGTCGCTGAAGGCGTTCTGACCGAGGGCGAGGTCGACAAGGCCAAGGCCGATTGGCGCGCGCGGCTCGATGCCGAGCTCGAGGCCGGCACCGGCTACAAGCCCAATAAGGCCGACTGGCTCGACGGCAAATGGGCCGGCTTTAAGGTCGCCGACCAGGAAGAGGACGCGCGGCGCGGCGTCACCGGCGTCGATGTCAGTGTCCTCAGGGATATCGGCCGCAAGATCACCAAGGTGCCCGACGGCTTCCGGGTTCACCGCACCATCCAGCGTTTCCTGGAGAACCGTGCCAAAGCGATCGACAATGGCGTCGGCATCGACTGGGCGACCGGCGAGGCGCTGGCGTTCTGCACGCTGCTGCAGGAAGGCCACCACGTCCGCCTCTCGGGTCAGGATAGCGAGCGCGGCACCTTCTCGCAGCGCCATTCGGTGCTGATCGACCAGGAAGACGAGAGCCGCTACACGCCATTCAACCATCTCGGCCACGACCAGGGCCATTACGAAGTCATCAACTCGCTATTGTCGGAAGAGGCGGTGCTCGGCTTCGAGTACGGCTATTCGCTGGCCGAGCCGAATGCGCTGGCGATGTGGGAAGCGCAGTTCGGCGATTTCGCCAATGGTGCACAGGTGGTGTTCGACCAGTTCATCTCGTCGGGCGAACGCAAATGGCTGCGCATGTCCGGCCTGGTCTGCCTGTTGCCGCACGGCTATGAAGGGCAGGGGCCGGAACACTCCTCGGCACGTCTTGAGCGGTACCTGCAGATGTGCGCCGAAGACAACATGCAGGTGGTCTACCCGACCACGCCGGCGAATTACTTCCACGTGCTGCGCCGCCAGCTGCATCGCGAGATCCGCAAGCCGCTGATCATGATGACGCCGAAATCGCTGCTCCGCCACAAGCGCGCGGTGTCGCGGCTCGACGAACTCGGCAAGGATACGACCTTCCATCGCATCCTGTACGATGACGCGCAGATGCTGCCCGACGAGAAGATCAAGCTGGCGCCGGACGACAAGATCCGCCGCGTCCTGCTGTGCTCGGGCAAGGTCTATTACGACCTCTACGAGGAGCGTGAGAAGCGCGGCATCGACGACATCTACATCCTGCGCGTCGAGCAGCTTTATCCGGTGCCGCTGAAGGCGCTGGTGCAGGAACTCGTCCGCTTCAAGAATGCCGAGGTGGTCTGGTGCCAGGAAGAGCCGCGCAACATGGGCGCGTGGCACTTCATCGAGCCCTATCTCGAATGGGTGCTGAACCAGATCCATGCGCCGAACCGGCGTCCGCGTTACGCGGGCCGCGCCGCGTCGGCGGCGACCGCCACCGGTCTGATGTCGAAGCATCTGGCGCAGCTCAAGGCGATGCTGGATGAGGCGCTGAACTGATCCTCACTCGTCATGCCCCGCGAAAGCGGGGCATCCAGTACGCCGCGCCGCCAAGATTCAATCACGACCGTCCCGGCGTACTGGATCGCCCGGTCAAGCCGGGCGATGACAGCTTTGGAATTTTAGATCGCTTAAGGATACCCAGGAAACCAATACCATGACTGAAATTCGTGTTCCGACGCTTGGCGAATCCGTGACGGAAGCCACCATCGGCCGCTGGTTCAAGAAGGCCGGCGATGCCGTGGCGGTGGACGAGCCGTTGGTGGAGCTCGAGACCGACAAGGTCACCATCGAAGTCCCGGCGCCGTCGGCCGGCGTGCTCGGCGAAATCTCGGCCAAGGATGGCGAGACCGTCGCCGTCGGCGCGCTGCTCGGCCAGATCAATGACGGCGCTGCCGCGGCTGCGAAGCCGGCCGCCGCGCCTGCCAAGGCCGCTGCACCGGCGGCGCCCGCCGCCGCGCCTGCTGCGGCTCCGAAGGCCGTCGCGGCGGATGCGCCGCTCGCGCCATCGGTCCGAAAACTCTCCGCCGAGAGCGGCATCGATGCCTCGACCGTGCCGGGCTCCGGCAAGGATGGCCGCGTCACCAAGGGCGACATGCTGGCCGCGATCGAGAAGGCGGCGTCCGCGCCGACCCCGGTCAACCAGCCCGCCGCGTCCGTGCAGGTGCGTGCGCCGTCCCCGGCCGACGATGCCGCCCGCGAAGAGCGCGTGAAGATGACGCGGCTGCGCCAGACCATCGCGCGCCGCCTGAAGGACGTGCAGAACACCGCGGCGATGCTGACGACCTTCAACGAGGTCGACATGACCAACGTCATGTCGCTGCGCGCGCAGTACAAGGACGTGTTCGAGAAGAAGCACGGCACCAAGCTCGGCTTCATGGGCTTCTTCACCAAGGCCTGCGTGCAGGCGCTGAAGGACATTCCCGCCGTCAACGCCGAGATTGACGGCTCTGATCTGATCTACAAGAACTACTATCACGTCGGCATCGCGGTCGGCACCGACAAGGGCCTGGTCGTGCCCGTCGTGCGCGACTGCGACCACAAGTCGATCTCCGACATCGAAAAATCGATCGCCGATTTCGGCCGCCGCGCCCGCGATGGTCATCTCAAGATCGACGAGATGCAGGGCGGCACCTTCACCATCACCAATGGCGGCATCTACGGCTCGTTGATGTCGACGCCGATCCTGAACGCGCCGCAATCCGGCATTCTCGGCATGCACAAGATCCAGGAGCGGCCGATGGTGGTCGGTGGCAAGATCGAGGTGCGCCCGATGATGTATCTGGCGCTGTCCTACGATCACCGCGTGATCGACGGAAAGGAAGCGGTGACGTTCCTGGTGCGCGTCAAAGAGAGCCTGGAAGATCCGGCGCGATTGGTGCTGGATCTCTAGATCGCGGGTTGCTGTGTCGGATGATGCTCTAGATCGCCCGCCCCCGTGGGATCAGGACGAAGGGGATGGTCTCGTTGGTCAATTGGTTCTGGCAGGGATCACCTACCTTGCAGCGGATGGAAAGACGGTGACATCGCAGATTCAGTGTTGGGGACGGATCGACAGCGCGACGCCCGACGGAATAGCAGTTGTGTGCGAGGGCAAGGTGTGGACTGGACAGACCATGACGTTGCCGCCGCACCTATCGGCGTTTCAGGCGGCACGTCCCGGCGAATACAGACTACGATCGACGGGTGAGACGGTCGAGAATCCTGACCTTACGACCAGTTGGACAATCACGCAGTCTCCGAAATCATGACACGGGGTGCTGTATGAATCTCATGCGTTGGGGGCTGATGTGACGGACAAAGTCGTTGTGATCACCGGCGGTAGCCGCGGCATCGGCCGCGCCACCGCGCTCGCGGCCGCCGCGCGCGGCTATCGCATCGTCGTCGGCTACGCCACCAACAAGGCGGCGGCCGACGAGGTTGTCTCGCTGATCGAGGGCAAGAACGGCAAGGCAATTGCCGTGAAATGCGATGTCGGCAGCGAGGCGGACATTCTCGCCCTGTTCAAGGCGGCCGACGAGGTCGGCACGCTCGGGGCGCTCGTCAACAATGCCGGCATTGTCGGCAAGAGTAGCGTGCGTGTCGACGAGATGTCGGCCGAGCGGATCCAGCAAGTGATGGCGATCAACGTCACCGGCAGCATCTTATGCGCGCGCGAGGCGGTGAAGCGCATGTCGACCAAGCACGGCGGCAAGGGCGGCGTCATTGTCAACCTCTCCTCGGTCGCGGCCCGGCTCGGCGCACCCAACACCTATGTTGACTATGCCGCCTCCAAGGGCGCGATCGATTCCTTCACGATCGGCCTTGGCTATGAAGTCGCCGCTGAGGGCATCCGCGTCGCCGGTATCCGGCCGGGACTGATCGATACCGAAATCCACGCCGCCGGCGGCGAGCCCGACCGCGCGCATCGGCTGGCGCATCTGGTGCCGATGAAGCGCGTCGGCACTGCGGATGAAATCGCCAACGCCATCGTCTGGCTGATCTCGGACGAGGCCTCCTACGTCACCAGCACCATCCTCGACGTCTCGGGTGGGCGGTAATCCCTGACACATTTCTAGTACAGGACTGCACCATGGCTACCTACGATCTCGTCGTCATCGGCACCGGCCCCGGCGGATATGTCTGCGCGGTGCGCGCGGCGCAACTCGGCATGAAGGTCGCCGTGGTCGAGAAGAATCCGACGCTGGGCGGCACCTGCCTGAACGTCGGCTGCATGCCGTCGAAGGCGCTGCTGCATGCGTCCGAGATGTTCGAGGAGGCCGCGCACTCCTTTGCCAAGATGGGTGTCAGCGTTTCCGCGCCAAAGCTCGATCTGCCGGCGATGATGAACTTCAAGCAGCAGGGCATCGACGGTAACGTCAAGGGCGTCGAGTTCCTGATGAAGAAAAACAAGATCGACGTGCTGAAAGGCACCGGCAAGATTCTCGGTGCGGGCAAGGTTGAGGTGAGCGGCGGCGGGAAGACCGAGACAGTCGAGACCAGGAATATCGTCATCGCCACCGGCTCCGATATCGCGCGGCTGAAAGGCATCGAGATCGACGAGAAGCGCATCGTGTCATCGACCGGCGCGCTTTCCTTGGAAAAAGTGCCGGAAAAGATGTTGATCGTCGGCGCCGGCGTGATCGGCCTCGAACTCGGCTCGGTGTGGCGCCGGCTGGGGTCGGACGTCATGGTCGTCGAATTTCTCGACCGCATCCTGCCCGGCATGGACGGCGAAGTGGCGAAACAATTCCAGCGCATGCTCGAGAAGCAGGGCTTTGCATTCAAGCTGGGCACCAAGGTCACCAGCGTCGATACGTCAGGCAAGATGTTGAAGGTCAGCGTGGAGCCCGCGGCCGGCGGAACGGCGCAGATGCTGGAAGCAGATGTGGTTCTGGTCTGCATCGGCCGCGTGCCCTACACGGAAGGGCTGGGCCTCAAGGAAGCCGGCATCGCGCTCGACAATCGGGGTCGCGTGCAGATCGACGCGCATTTCTCGACCAGCGTGAAGGGCGTTTATGCGATCGGCGACGTGGTGGCCGGACCGATGCTTGCGCACAAGGCCGAGGACGAAGGCGTCGCCTGCGCCGAAATCATCGCGGGACAGGCCGGCCATGTGAACTACGACGTTATTCCGGGCGTCGTGTATACCACGCCGGAAGTGTCGTCGGTCGGCAAGACCGAGGAGGAGCTGAAGCAGGCCGGCGTCGCCTATACGTCTGGTAAGTTTCCGTTTACCGCCAACGGCCGCTCCAAGGTCAATCAGACCACTGACGGTTTCGTGAAGATTCTTGCAGATGCGAAGACTGATCGCGTGCTTGGCGTGCACATCGTCGGCCGCGAAGCCGGCGAAATGATCCACGAAGCCTGCGTTTTGATGGAATTCGGCGGCTCCGCCGAAGATCTCGCGCGCACCTGCCACGCCCACCCGACGCGTTCGGAAGCCGTCAAGGAAGCTGCGCTTGCGGTCGGCAAACGCGCCATCCATATGTGATCCATATCCGGGACACACCGGGTAGCGCGTGATCGAAAGAGGCCGTATCCGCTTTCTCGAAAAGATCACGCTTTGAACGCAGAAATGGAGGGGCGCGACCAATCAACAGAGGTCGTACCGCTCCAGAGATGATGATCGATGATGCGCCGCCTGTTACAGCCGTTCTGGGTCCTGCTTGCGGTCATCTTCCTGATCGAAGCCTGGCTGTGGGATCACCTCGAGCCGATCGTCGAGCGCGTCGTTGCGGCGATCCCGCTTCGCGCCTTCAAGCATTGGCTGTCCGGGCGCATTGAAGCGCTGTCGCCCGCGATGACCCTGATCGTGTTTGCGGTGCCGGTCATCGTGCTGTTTCCACTGAAGCTGGTCGGCTTCTGGCTGTTGGCCCACCAATATTGGATCCCCGCTACGCTTGTGATCGTAGCAGGCAAATTCCTCGGCCTCGGCGTCACAGCGTTCGTCTTCGACGTGACACGCGCCAAGCTCCTGCAGATGGCGTGGTTCAAGAAGGGCTATGAATTCATCATGGCGATGCGCGCCAAGGCGGCAGAGCTGGTGCAGCCGATCAAGCAGCGTATCCGGGAGATGCTGCGCGGCGATGGCGATAGCTGGTCATCGCGCATGCTGCGGCTGATCGCCCGCTTCCGCAAGAGCGTGCACGAGGCGCGATAGCCCCGGTGTCGTTGCCCGGCCAGTGCGCAATTGCGCACTAGGACCGGGCAACCCAGCATTCCGAGAAATTAGCGGCTAAGCCGAAGGGCCGCGGCGTACTGGATGCCCCGCTTTCGCGGAGCATGACAGTGGAAACCGCAGATCGCCCTCAGCTCAATGCAAATGCAGCACGTGCAGCAGATGCGGCCAGAACAGGCCGAATCCGGTCATCACGAGCCCGCCCAGCAACAGCAGTCCCGATGTCCAGGCAAGCCAGGCCATGCCGGTGATGATGGTTGCCGATGCCAGCACGATGGCGATCTGGAACATCGCCGATGCGTATTCGTAGTGATGATATTTGTCCGTCGCGACATCGCGCGCTGCTTCGGCTTCCTTGGCGCGCTTGGCGAGTTGCTCTGTTCCTTCGCCGGTTTCCGGCTCGGAGCGGTACCGCGCGGCGGTCTTTTCCCAGGTGTCGATCTGCTTGGTCAGCGCGGCCTTGACGGCATCATCGGTGGCGGCGCCGAGTGTTAGCCTGCCCTGTTCGGCCGCGGTCTGGATCTGGGTGCGGCGGATGCTCTTGGCCTGGAAGAAGGACCAGAGGTTCGCAGCCTCGACGTTCTTGCTGATCGACTCGGTCTGCGCGCCCTTGCCGAGCATTTCCGACAGCGCGAGGAACAGCGCAATGACTGCGATCAGCAGTGCGATGTTCTTGTTCGAGCCGGAAGCGTGCTCGGCATGCTCCGCATGCTCCATGCTCTCATGTGCGCCCATGTTCATCTCCCCAAAAGCAGACCGCGACCACGATTGCCGAACGCCCCGTTCAACGCAAGAGTGAAGCGGATTTTGGGCGGGTCCATTACAGGATTATTCTTTCCATGCTTTGAGCCCAATATGACAGTCACCGATTCCGGATCGGGCTGGTTCGGTTGGTATGGATCGAATTCGGCCCGGGGCGACGGGCCATTATATGATATGCCCGGGTGCGCGGCAGGGCTGGACCGAGCGCATTCTACTGTGCATGGGGTTGTTTTCGCGATTTTGTGTCTGGCCGGGTCAGCCGCGCGGATGCGCCGAGCGGTACACTTCCAGAAGCCGCTCGCTGTCGATGCCGGTGTAGACCTGCGTCGTCGAGAGCGAGGCGTGGCCGAGCAGCTCCTGGATGGCGCGAAGGTCACCGCCGCGGCTGAGCAGATGGGTTGCGAACGAATGTCGCAGCGCATGGGGCGTGGCGCTGTCGGGCAGGCCGAGCGCGCCGCGCAGCCGCTCCATGGCGAGCTGGATGATGCGCGGGGAAAGCGGCCCGCCGCGCGCACCGACGAAGATCGGACCGGCCGGCGGCAATGAATGCGGGCACATCGCGACGTAATCGGCGATCAGCGCCAGCACGTTATGCAGCACCGGCACCATCCGGGTCTTGTTGCCCTTGCCGGTGACGATGAGGACATCGCCTTCGCCGGGTTTTGGCACTTCGCGCCGCTTCAGCCCCAGCGCCTCGGAGATGCGCAGGCCAGAGCCGTACAGCAGCGCCATGACTGCGGCATCGCGCGCCAGGATCCAGGGTTCGCGCTCCTCTCCAGCGCGCTCGTCGGCATCGGCGAAACGCTTGGCTGCCGCCATCTGGATCGGCTTCGGCAAGCTCTTGGCAACCTTGGGCGCACGAATGGCCGAGAGGGCGCCGACCTTGCCTTTACCCTCGCGCTCGAGATAGCGGCCGAACGATCGGAGCCCCGCCAGCGCCCGCATCAGCGAGCGCCCGGCGATATCATCGGCGCGTCGCATCGCCATGAAGGCCCTGACGTCGGTGGCCTCCAGCGCTGCAAACCGCCTCAAGGTGACCTTCTCGCCCCAATGCTCGGCCAGGAAGGCGAGGCACTGGCGGAGGTCGCGGGCATAGGCTTCCAGCGTCTTCGGCGACAGCCGCCGCTCGGCACGCAGATGCATCAGCCAGCGCGCCATCTCCTGCGCGAAGCCGTCATCGGCGCAGTCGAGTTCGAGGCCTTGCGGAACTTGCTTGCCCATAGCCTTCCCCGGTCTTGGAGGCGATGCTTCCGTCGATTATATCGCACCTCTTTCGTTTACCGTTCGCTAACTTGGCCGCCCGGCGCTAGCCTTGGCCAAAATACCTCAAGCCTGATTCCCTGATGGACCACGCTATCAGCCAAACCGCCACATCGGCATCGTCGACGCGCATCGTCGACGTGCTGGTGCCGGTCGCGCTAAATCAGACCTATTCCTACCGCGTGCCGCGCGAGATGACGCTGAAGCCGGGCGATGTCGTCTGCGTGCCGCTCGGACCGCGCGAGGTGGTGGCAGTGGTATGGGCGGAGAACGCCAATCCCGATCCGCGGCTGCACAACCGCCTGAAGGATGTCGGCGAGAAGCTCGACGTGCCGCCGTTGCGGCCGGAACTGCGCAGCCTCGTCGACTGGGTCGCCAATTACACGCTGTCCGCCCGCGGCATGGTGCTGCGGATGGCGTTGCGGATGGGCGAAAATCTCGGGCCCGAGCGGATGCGGCTCGGCGTGCGGCTGGTCGGCGCGCCGCCGCAGCGTCTGACGCCGGCGCGGCGGCGCCTGATCGAGGTGCTGTCGGACGGCCTTTTGCACGGCAAGTCCGAAGCCGCGCGCGAAGCCGGCGTCAGCTCCGGTGTGGTCGATGGCCTCATCGACGAGGGCACGCTCGCCGTCGAGGCGATGCCGCCGCCGCTGGCGCCGCCGGCGCCCGATCCGGCGTTCGCGCAGCCGGACTTTTCCAGCCAGCAGCGCGCCGCAGTCGATGCGATGCGCGCGCTCGCTGCCAACGGCACGTTCCATGTCGCGCTGCTCGATGGCGTCACCGGCTCGGGCAAGACCGAAGTCTATTTCGAAGCGATCGCGGAAGTAATCCGGCGCGGCAAGCAATGCCTGATCCTGATGCCGGAAATCGCGCTCACGGGACAGTTCCTCGATCGCTTCGCACAACGTTTTGGCGTGCGTCCGCTCGAATGGCATTCGGAGCTGACGCCGCGCACGCGGCAGCGCAATTGGGCGGCGATATCGGCGGGCGAGGCGACGGTCGTGGTCGGCGCGCGCTCGGCGCTGTTTATGCCCTACGCGGATCTCGGTCTCATCATCGTCGACGAAGAGCACGATCAGGCCTACAAGCAGGATGACGGCGCACATTACCATGCCCGCGACATGGCGGTGGTGCGCGCGCATATCGCCAAAATTCCGATCGTGCTGGCTTCCGCAACGCCTTCCGTCGAAAGCGAGGTCAACGCGCGCAAGGGACGCTACCAGCGCGTCGCGCTGCCCTCGCGTTTCGGCGGCCAGCACATGCCGCATATCGAGGCGATCGATTTGCGCCGCGCGCCGCCGCCGCGCGGGCGCTTCATCTCGCCGCCGCTGGCCGAGCAGGTTCAGTTCGCGATCGAGAAGCACGAGCAGGCGTTATTGTTCCTCAACCGGCGCGGCTATGCGCCGCTGACGCTGTGCCGCGCTTGCGGCCATCGCTTTTCTTGCACCATCTGCGATGCCTGGCTGGTTGATCATCGCTTTCGGCAGCGGCTCGTCTGTCACCACTGCGGCTTCTCGATGCCGCGCCCGAACATTTGCCCGCACTGCCAGGCCGAGGAATCGCTGGCCGCGATCGGTCCCGGCGTCGAGCGCTTGCAGGAGGAGGCGGCCGCGCTGTTTCCGAACGCGCGCACCATGGTGCTGTCGAGCGACCTCATCACCTCGATCGAGACCATGCGCAGCGAGCTGAACGAGATCGCCGAAGGCCGCGTCGACATCATCATCGGCACGCAACTGGTGGCGAAGGGACATAATTTCCCGCGGCTCAATCTGGTCGGCGTGGTCGATGCCGATCTTGGCCTCGGCAACGGCGATCCGCGCGCCGCCGAGCGGACGTTCCAGCTGCTCAACCAGGTGATCGGCCGCGCGGGGCGCGAGCAGGGCCGCGGCGTCGGCTTTCTGCAGACCCATCAGCCCGAACATCCCGTCATGAAGGCGCTGGTGGCCAGCGACCGCGAGGCGTTCTACGCCAGCGAGATTGAGCAGCGCGAGCGCACCGGCTATCCGCCGTTCGGCCGGCTCGCCAGCCTGATCATTTCCGCCGGCGATCGGCCGACCGCGGAAGGCTTTGCGCGCAAGCTCGCCGCGATCGCGCCGATCGACGAGCGCATCCAGGTGCTCGGCCCGGCAGAGGCGCCGTTGGCTGTGATCAAGGGGCGCTACCGGTTTCGAATCCTGGTGAAGTCGCTGCGCAATGTCGATCTATCGGAGTATTTGCGCGAATGGCTCGCCGCCGGGCCGAAGACCAAGGGCAATCTCAAGCTCGAGGTCGACGTCGACCCGCAGAGCTTTTTGTAGGCGCCGTGCTTTCACCCTCCAGGGGGAGGGCCAACAAAAAGCCTGCCGTCATCGCGACGGCAGGCCCTTGTGACCGCGAAAAGTCGCAGCCGGTTACGCAACGCAACGCCTACGCGGGTCTGATGGACTTAGGAAACGACTTCGGCGGTGATGTGGCCGACGCCGGCGCCAGTCAGGCCGATGGCGCGCGCGGCACCCTTGGAGAGGTCGAGCACGCGGCCGCGGATGAACGGACCACGGTCGTTGATCGTGACGATGACGCTCTGGCCACGATGGGTGACGCGGAGCTTGGTGCCGAACGGCAGCGAGCGGTGGGCGGCGGTCAGGGCGTTCTGGTTGAAGCGCTGGCCCGAGGCAGTCCGGCTGCCCGACTCGTTGCCGTAATAGGAAGCCTTGCCCGAGAAGCCGCGCCCGCCCGTCGGGGCAATCGCCGCATTGGCGTTGAGCCAACCATCGCCGGCCGGCTGCGCCTTGGCGTGGTGGGAATGGTGGTGGTGATGGCGATGATGCCTGGACTTGGCGGACGCCTCGGAGACGGTGCCGCCGACCAGGAGAGTTGCGGCAATCAAGGCGAAAGCCGTACGCGACCGGGTTAGAGCTCCCGGCACCACTTTATTGGCATGCAACATTAAACTAGTCCCTCAGATAGTATTGCCACACACGTGACAAATGGAACCCCCGGTCCCAGTTTCAGCGGATGCCGTTTGGTCAGGCAATGAGGCATGAATTGGGCAGTAAATGCGGAATGTCGCGCGCTGACATATCTTGTTACCGCGGTCAACTAATCAGAGGATATTCCGTAATCTTGCGAGTTAATAAACTTTTAACGAATTGAATACTTCGTATTACTGGGAAATACAGTCATCGCTAAGAATGAAAAGATTTAGGCAAGTAATGGCCAAATGGAGGAGATCGGCCGGGTTCGTTCCGCATGGCGCTGGTCATAGCCGTCATGCAAATGCGGACGGAACGAATTCGCCTGTCAGGGACGGCGCCGTTGAGCCGGCCGACGCTGGAGCCAAAATTCCGGCGCACTGATCCCGCATCAACGGGCATTCTAGGCGACGTGAAAATTGACGTGCGACAAGGCATCGCCCGAACGCGCGGTCATGTTGCACCTGCGCGCTCGCTATGTTAGCAAAGCCGCGATTTTAACGATCCCGGCACCTCGCGTGCCGGTCGAAAATCGAAGTCCCGCTTGAATTCCAAGGGCTTGGATCGCTAGGCGCCGCTACTTGTGGCGACGGTTTTTCCCTTGCGAGTTTGACAGCTAATAAAGAGCGAGTCTGTGGCTGCTGAAGATCCGTCCGTTTCGGGAGTGTCGGGCCGTTATGCTACGGCCTTGTTCGAGTTGGCGCGCGAGGAGAAATCCATCGACGCCGTAAAGGCCGATCTCGAGAAATTCGAGGCCATGCTGAACGAAAGCGCCGATCTAAAGCGCCTCGTCCGCAGCCCGGTGTTCTCGGCCGATGCGCAGGCCAAGGCGCTCAATGCCGTGCTCGACAAGGCCGGCATCACCGGCACCTCAGCCAAATTCCTTAAAGTCCTGACCGCCAATCGCCGGCTGTTCGCCGTCGCCGACGTAATCCGCGCCTTCCGCGCGCTGGTGGCGAAGTTCAAGGGCGAGGTGACGGCCGACGTCACCGTCGCCGAACAGCTCAGTGACAAGAATCTCGACGCGCTGAAGACCGCACTGAAGTCGGTGACGGGCAAGGACGTCGCGCTCAACGTGAAAGTCGATTCCTCCATCATTGGCGGTCTTGTGGTCAAGCTCGGCAGCCGCATGGTGGATGGTTCGCTTCGCACCAAACTCAATTCGATCAAGCACGCGATGAAAGAGGCAGGCTGATGGACATCCGCGCCGCGGAAATTTCCGCGATCCTCAAGGACCAGATCAAGAATTTTGGCCAGGAGGCCGAAGTCACCGAAGTCGGGCAGGTGCTGTCCGTCGGTGACGGTATCGCCCGCGTCTACGGTCTGGACAACGTCCAGGCCGGTGAAATGGTCGAGTTCGAGAACGGCACCCGCGGCATGGCGCTGAACCTCGAAACCGACAACGTCGGTATCGTCATCTTCGGCGCCGACCGCGAGATCAAGGAAGGCCAGACCGTCAAGCGTACCCGCGCCATCGTGGACACCCCGGTCGGCAAGGGCCTGCTCGGCCGCGTCGTCGACGCGCTGGGTAACCCGATCGACGGCAAGGGCCCGATCAAGGCCGACAAGCGCATGCGCGTCGACGTCAAGGCGCCCGGCATCATTCCGCGCAAGTCGGTGAGCGAGCCGATGGCGACCGGCCTGAAGGCGATCGATGCGCTGATCCCGGTCGGCCGCGGCCAGCGCGAGCTGATCATCGGTGACCGCCAGACCGGCAAGACCGCGATCGCGCTGGACACCATTTTGAACCAGAAGCCGCTGAACGCGCAGCCGGACGAGAACATCAAGCTGTATTGCGTCTATGTCGCGATCGGCCAGAAGCGCTCGACCGTCGCCCAGTTCGTCAAGGTGCTGGAAGAGCAGGGCGCGCTGGAATATTCGATCGTCGTCGCCGCGACCGCTTCCGACCCGGCGCCGATGCAGTACATCGCCCCGTTCACCGGCTGCACCATGGGCGAGTACTTCCGCGACAACGGCATGCATGCCGTGATCATCTATGACGACTTGTCCAAGCAGGCCGTCGCCTACCGCCAGATGTCGCTGCTGCTGCGCCGCCCGCCGGGCCGCGAAGCCTATCCGGGCGACGTGTTCTATCTGCACTCCCGCCTGCTCGAGCGCGCCGCCAAGCTCAACAAGGATCAGGGCTCGGGCTCGCTGACCGCGCTGCCGGTCATCGAAACCCAGGCCAACGACGTGTCGGCCTACATCCCGACCAACGTCATCTCGATCACCGACGGCCAGATCTTCCTGGAAACCGACCTGTTCTTCCAGGGCATCCGTCCCGCGGTGAACGTCGGTCTGTCGGTGTCGCGCGTCGGTTCGTCAGCGCAGACCAAGGCGATGAAGAAGGTCGCCGGCAAGATCAAGGGCGAACTGGCGCAGTATCGCGAAATGGCGGCGTTCGCGCAGTTCGGCTCTGACCTCGACGCCTCGACCCAGCGTCTGCTCAACCGCGGCTCGCGCCTCACCGAACTACTGAAGCAGCCGCAGTTCTCGCCGCTGAAGATGGAAGAGCAGGTCTGCGTGATCTGGGCCGGCACCAACGGCTATCTCGATCCGCTGCCGCTCAACCGGATCAAGGCGTTCGAGGAAGGTCTGTTGTCGGCGCTGCGCGGCAAGAACGCCGACATCCTCAACACCATCCGCGACAGCCGCGATCTTTCCGACGACACCGCCGCCAAGCTGAAGTCGGTGGTCGAAGGTTTCGCCAAGTCGTTTTCTTGATGATTGCCGCCAGGGCCCGGCATAGGTCGGGCCCGGCGAAATAGTGGCTTGCGGTCTGCCGGATCGGCGGGCCGCCGGGGTGAACTGAGAATGGCTTCACTTAAAGACATGCGGGTCCGCATCGCCTCGACCAAGGCGACGCAGAAGATCACCAAGGCGATGCAGATGGTCGCGGCTTCCAAGCTGCGTCGCGCGCAGACCGCCGCCGAGGCAGCGCGGCCCTACGCCCAGAAGATGGACGCGGTGATTTCCAACATCGCGGCTGCCGCCGCAGGTTCGCCGGGCGCGCCGGCGCTGCTGGCCGGCACCGGCCGCGACCAGGTTCATCTGCTGCTGGTCTGCACCGGGGAGCGCGGCCTGTCCGGCGCCTTCAACTCGGCGATCGTGCGTCTCGCCCGCGAGAAGGCACTGTCGCTGATGAACCAGGGCAAGGAAGTCAAGTTCTTCTGCGTCGGCCGCAAGGGCTACGAGCAGCTCCGCCGCACCTTCGAAAAGCAGATCGTCGAGCATCTCGACCTGCGCGGCGTGCGACAGCTCGGCTTCGTCAATGCCGAGGACATAGCCAAGAAAGTGCTGACACGTTTCGAGGCCGGCGAGTTCGACGTCTGCACGCTGTTCTATTCGCAGTTCAAGTCGGTGATCGCGCAGATCCCGACCGCGCAGCAGATCATTCCGCTCGTCGTCGAAGGCGAAGGCGGCAACGGCTCGTCGACGGCTTATGAATACGAGCCGGAGGAGGACGAGATCCTCACCCGCCTTCTGCCGCGCAATCTCGCGGTGCAGATTTTCCGCGCGCTGCTCGAAAACAACGCCTCGTTCTACGGCGCGCAGATGAGCGCGATGGACAACGCGACGCGCAACGCGGGCGAAATGATCCGCAAGCAGACGCTGGTCTACAACCGCACGCGTCAGGCCCAGATCACCAAGGAACTCATCGAAATCATCTCCGGCGCAGAAGCAGTCTGACCGGGCAAGAAATTCGGATCGAAGGAGACAGTAAATGGCTACAGCAGCCAACCAGATCGGTCGCGTCACCCAGGTCATGGGCGCCGTCGTCGACGTGCAGTTCGAAGGCCACCTGCCGGCCATTCTCAACTCGCTGGAGACCAAGAACGGCAACAACCGTCTGGTGCTCGAAGTCGCGCAGCACCTCGGCGAGTCCACCGTCCGCACCATCGCGATGGACGCCACCGAAGGTCTGGTCCGCGGCCAGGAAGTCAAGGACACCGGCCAGCCGATCGCGGTGCCCGTCGGTGACGGCACGCTCGGCCGCATCATGAACGTGATCGGCGAGCCGATTGACGAAGCCGGTCCGATCAAGTCCGAAGGCACCCGCGCCATCCACCAGGAAGCGCCGACCTACACCGATCAATCCACTGAGGCCGAAATTCTCGTCACCGGCATCAAGGTCGTCGACCTGCTCGCGCCTTACGCCAAGGGCGGCAAGATCGGCCTGTTCGGCGGCGCCGGCGTCGGCAAGACCGTGCTGATTCAGGAACTGATCAACAACGTCGCCAAGGCGCACGGCGGTTACTCGGTGTTCGCCGGCGTCGGCGAGCGTACCCGCGAAGGCAACGACCTTTATCACGAGTTCATTGAATCCAAGGTCAACGCCGATCCGCACAATCCCGATCCGAGCGTGAAGTCGAAATGCGCGCTGGTGTTCGGACAGATGAACGAGCCGCCGGGCGCCCGCGCCCGCGTCGGCCTCACCGGTCTGACCGTCGCCGAGCACTTCCGCGATCAGGGCCAGGACGTGCTGTTCTTTGTCGACAACATCTTCCGCTTCACGCAAGCCGGCTCGGAAGTGTCGGCGCTGCTCGGCCGCATCCCGTCGGCGGTGGGCTATCAGCCGACGCTCGCCACCGACATGGGCGCGCTGCAGGAGCGCATCACCACCACCCAGAAGGGCTCGATCACCTCGGTGCAGGCGATCTACGTGCCCGCCGACGACTTGACCGACCCGGCACCCGCCACCTCGTTCGCCCACTTGGACGCGACCACGGTGCTGAGCCGCGCGATCTCAGAAAAGGGCATCTACCCGGCGGTGGACCCGCTCGACTCGACGTCGCGCATGCTCTCGCCGCTCGTCGTCGGCGAGGAGCACTACCAGACCGCACGTATGGTCCAGCAGGTGCTGCAGAAGTACAAGTCGCTGCAGGACATCATCGCCATTCTCGGCATGGACGAACTGTCCGAAGAGGACAAGCTCGCCGTGGCACGCGCCCGCAAGATCGAGCGCTTCCTGTCGCAGCCGTTCCACGTCGCCGAAGTCTTCACCGGCTCGCCCGGCAAGTTCGTCGAGCTCGCGGATACCATCAAGGGCTTCCGTGGCCTCTGCGAAGGCAAGTACGACCACCTGCCGGAAGCGGCCTTCTACATGGTCGGCACCATCGAAGAAGCCGTCGAGAAGGGCAAGAAGCTGGCTGCTGAAGCGGCGTGATCTGAAGTCGTCATTGCCGGGCTTGACCCGGCAATCCATCGACTCAAGAAGACTTTCGTCTGATGGACCCGCGGGTCAAGCCCGCGGGTGACAACGTAAAGAACGGAACGACAATGGCTACCTTCCACTTCGATCTCGTCTCTCCCGAAGAGCTCGCCTTCTCCGGCGAGGTCGATCAGGTTGATATTCCCGGTCTGGAAGGCGATTTCGGTGTGCTGGCCGGACATGCGCCTGTCGTGGCCGCGATCCGGCCGGGCATCCTGACCATCATCACCGGCGGCACCCGTGAAAAGGTGATCGTGCTGGGCGGTCTTGCCGAAATGTCGGGGACCGGCCTCACCGTGCTCGCCGACGTCGCCACCTCGATCGAGGACGTCGATCGCGCACAGTTCGCCGAGACCATTGCCGAGATGGAAGCCAAGCTCGCAGAGCATGAGGGTGACGAACTCGATCATGCCATCGAGCGGCTGGATCACTTCAAGAGCATCCAGATCGAGCTCAACGCCACGGCCATGCACTAAGCCCCGGGGCACCGCTCCGGGGCGCACAGAAGGCCCGGACCTGCATCAACGCTCGTCACGCTGTGGCGGGCGTTTTTTATTTTCGGGTGTCATCCGAGAAGCCGGCCACGACTCGGATTGAGCGCGGCGACAGAACAGGGCGCGGTCAATGATGCGCTCGCCGTGCGCCAAGCGCCATAGCTAACGCCGCTGAACGGGGCGCTCGCTCTGATCGGTATACGCTTCCGATGGCGGCCCGACCGCGACGATGACATTCTGGGGCGTCCCGGACCGCTCGACGGTCAGACGGACCTGCTCGCCGATCCGGGCAAGACCAATGCGGTTGCGAAGTTGCGCGGCCGAGTGGATCGGGCGCTCGTCCGCCCGCAGCACGATGTCGCCCTTGCGCAGGCCGGCCACTTCCGCCGGCGAGCCGGGGCTGACCTCGGCGATGCGGGCTCCCTCGCTGCGTCCGCCATCGGTGGAAGGATTGAGCTCGCGCAAGGAGATGCCGATACGGCCGCGTTCGACGCGTCCCTTCTCGATGATCTGCTCCATCACCCGCCGCGCCATGTTCACGGGAATCGCAAAGCCGATGCCGACATTGCCGCCGGCCGGCGAAATGATGGCCGAATTGATGCCGATCAGCTCTCCCCTCAGATTGACCAGCGCGCCGCCGGAATTGCCGGGGTTGATGGCGGCATCGGTCTGGATGAAATCCTCATAGCCCTGCTTGCCAAGGCCGGTGCGGCCGAGCGCGCTGACGAGGCCGGACGTCACCGTCTGGCCGAGGCCGAAGGGATTGCCGATGGCGAGGACGAAGTCGCCGACTTCGAGCGCGTCGCTGTCGCCGAACGCGATCGCCTTCAGCGCGCTCGGCGATTGAATTCGCAGCACGGCAATGTCTGTTGCGGGATCGCGGCCGATGACCTTGGCCGAAAAAGGCCGGCCATCCTTGGTCTTGATCTGAACCGAAGCAACCTGCTCGACGACATGATTGTTGGTGAGGATGTATCCCTTCTGCGCATCGACGATGACGCCGGAGCCGGTGGCGTTGATTTCCTTCTCGAGCTGCTTTGGTACGTCGAAGAATTCCCGGAACAGCGGATCGCGATAGAGCGGATTGTCCTGCCTGATCTTGCCGTGCACGGCGATGTTGACCACGGCAGGTGTAACCTCGCGCACCAGCGGCGCCAAGGTTGGCACGGCGCCGCCGGCTTTCAGGTTCGGAATTTGGGCCGCAGCGGGACTCACAAGGATCAAGCCCGCGATCACGACAGCAAAGAGACGGTCCACGCGCGTCCTCATATGCGGATGACGAAGGTTGCAGATCAGGAGCTCGCCTGCGGTGGCGCGCCCTGATGAAAGGCGAGACATGACGCAACCCAGAAGACGGTTGCGTGATTGATCAGCGCAATGGTCAGGATGGCCGGGGTCAGCATGACGTCAGCCTCCGTGTCATGGCCTGCCAGCGCGGTCGCCTCCGGCCGCTGATGTCGGTTCGCTGCACGGGCTCGCCATCGCCATCCAGCTGGCGCAAAGCGGCCAGGATATCGGCAAGCCGGATCGGATGACCCATGCCCGGAATGTCGCGCAGGCCGGGACAGGACTCGACCGCGAACATGTCGGAAGCCCATGAAGAGAGGATCACGCGCTTCTCGGAATCGGAAAGCTGCCGATCGATCAATACTTCATCAGGGGAATCATAGTGTGCGGCGGGATGAAACAGCGCAAAGTCGGTGGTGCTCAGATCGGCCTTGCTCATCGAACGATCTCCTTAGTCTCCTTTCCCTGGGGCATGCGACGGGAGGCGGCGGGGAGCCGCCGCCGCCGTGTCGTCATTGGTTGCTGATTGGGATGCGCTTGACAGACGAACGCGCCTGCTCGGATTTCGGCAGCGTGATCGTCAGGACGCCGTCGTGGAATTTGGCTTCGGCCTTGTCTTCCTCGACGCCGTCGAGCGGGATCTGCCGTTCGAACGAACCGTAATAGCGCTCGGTGAAGTATCTGCCGCCATTATCAGTCCGTTCGGACTTCTTCTCGCCGCGCAAGGTCAGAACGCCGTTGGCGATCTCGAGCTGAACGTCTTTTTCCGTCAGCCCCGGCAGTTCAGCCGTCACCTTCAGCTCCTTGTCGGTCTCGTTGAGCTCGATACTTGGCCATCCGAAGCGACCTTCCATCAGCGGGCTGCCAAAACGGGCTGGCATCCCGAAGCCTCTGAAGACATCGTCGAACAGCCGGTTCATTTCCCGGTGCAGGGTGAAGAAGGGATCGTCGCGCGAAGGCGTGAGCTCCTGATTTCTCGACCGCGGGATCAGATCACGAATAGCCATAGTGTGTCCTCCTGAGAGATTTCTGCTGCTGCTTGCATAGGCTCTGCGCGCGGCGGGAATCCGCGCGCAGAGCCTGCACTACAAAGGCGCCTTAAGCCGCCTTCTGCTCGATCTGGTGGGAAGCGGCGGCGTTGCCAATCGGGATGCGCCGCGGCTTCATCGCGTCGGGCACTTCGCGAACCAGGTCGACGATCAAGAGACCGTCCTTGAACGAGGCCTGCTTGACCTGCACATAATCGGCGAGATTGAACACCCGCCGGAACGGCCGGGCCGCGATGCCGTGATACAGGTATTCGCGTTGCTCGGCGTGGGGCTTCTGGCCCTCGATGATCAGCGTGTCTCGCTCTGCAGTCACGCTGATGTCGTCCATGCCGAAGCCGGCGACGGCGAGGGAAATCCGGTACGCGTCGTCGCCGACGCGTTCGACGTTATAGGGCGGGTAGTTGTCGTCGGTCGAGTGCCGCAAGCTGCTGGCGAGCAGGTCGGCCAGATGATCGAAGCCGATCGTGGAACGCCACAGGGGCGCAAAGTCAAAGGTCCTCATAGCCAAGTCCTCCTAAGAGCAAGATGGATACGAAGGAGCGTCGGACACCGTCCGGCGCCCACTCAACTCGCCGGACCCAAGCTGGCATCCGGCGCCGCTGTCAGCGGCAAACAACGAATTAGAAAAAAGCCGAAAAGTTTCAAGGGGCGGGATTCAAAAAATTTTGCTGCCGCCGCGCGCCCGCGGCGGCAGAATTAATCAAGCGTAAATGGCCGGGCCGGGGGCTGAATGTCGGCCAGGTCAGGTGCGGCCGGTGTGCTGCTCCCGGTCAAGCCCTCGCGCCCGCAAGCCGTTCGGTCTGGGGCCAACCGCCAGCATCATGAAGAGGGTTCGATAAACCTGGTAGCGGGCGGCCGGGCGCGTACGCTCGCGCCCGCGCATCAGCAGCGTGCCATTCTGGTCTCGCACCTGCCATTCGAAGCTTCGGCGGCGCTTGAATACGATCACATCCTTCATGTCGGGCGAGACATCATGCGGTGTCACTTGCAGCAAGCGCGACGGCCGATCGAACGGCGCCAGATTGATCTAGGCCGCCGAGGAGATCGGCGGCTGGGTCCTGGAATTCTGGATGCTGGGAGCCGGAAAGGCGAGCGGGAAAGTGGAAGCTGCGAGTTTTTCCAGCGCTGATTGCTCTTCGGACAGGCGCGCCTCGATGTACTGGCGTTCCAGCTCTGTCAGCCTGGTTTTTAGAAGACGGCGATAACGGTCGATGTTGTTGCGATGCGTTCGCAAACGGGTGAGCTTTTCATCAATCATCTTCGTCATCCTTTGACGGTCGTTCTATGGGTCCTTCGAATTGAGAGATGGTTCAGCCCTCCAGCAAAAAATATTCAGCGGCAGAACGCTGTCAAGCGCCTCCAGGCAGTGCCGCGTTCTAGCGGGTGAACTCGGCAAATGCCTGCGCCACCATTCTGTACACATCGCGCCGAAATGGTACGACGAGGTCGGCGACACGATCGAGGCGCTCCCAGCGCCAGGAATCGAATTCGGCCGGCTGGCCGTTGCGCGGCGTCAGCGGGTCGATTTCATCGTCGCGGCCGGTGTAGCGCAATGCGAACCATTTCTGCCGCTGCCCGCGGAATTGCGCGAGGCGATGCGTGGCCGGTCCGTCATAGGGCGGAAAGTCATATTTTATCCAATCGGTCTCGCCGAGATATTCGGCGCTGACCGCGCCGGTCTCCTCCCAGAGTTCGCGCATGACGGCATCGCGCGGGTTCTCGTCGGCGTCGATGCCGCCCTGGGGCATTTGCCACTCAAGGCCGGGGAGAATGATTTCCGGTCCATCGTCGCGGAAGCGCCGGCCGATCAGCACCTCGCCGGAAGCGTTGAACAAAGCGATGCCCACATTGGGCCGGTAGGGTTTGTCGGACATGAGACTGATGCGTGTCCGCATCGCGAACGACGCGGGGAGAATGAATGGGCTAGCTGCCTGCGAGGTTGGCGAATTCCTTGACCACGCGCTCATAGACCGGCCGCTTGAACGGGACGATCAGGTTGGGAAGATTCTTCATCGGCTCCCAGCGCCAGGTCACGAACTCGGCCTTGTGTCCGCCGCCGCCGGGGCTGGCGACATTGATCTCGGCATCCTTGCCGGTGAAGCGTACCGCGAACCATTTCTGGCGTTGCCCGCGATAGCGACCCTTCCAGGCGCGGCCGGCCACGGTGCGTGGAATGTCGTAGATCAGCCAATCCGGGACTTCGCCCAGCTTTTCGACCGAGCGGACGCTGGTCTCCTCGTAAAGCTCGCGCTTGGCCGCCTCCCAGGTGTCCTCGCCGGGATCGACCCCGCCCTGCGGCATCTGCCAGACATGGGTTTCATCGACATGCTCGATGCCCCCAGCGCGGCGGCCGATGAAGACCAGCCCGGCCGCGTTGATCAGCATCATGCCGACGCAGGTCCGGTAAGGCAGGTCCTCATAGCGCGCCATGTCCGTCAGGGTTCCTTTGCCTGCATTCATCTGCAATCGGCCGGTCCGGCAGGGTCGGGTAGGGCCGCGCCGCCGCCATCAGCTTGATCTCTAGCCTGATTTTGATTTCAGCATCGCCGTTGTCAATGGCACAAGCAGGATGCCCCGGCCCTCGAGCGTCTTGGTCCAGGCGGCCAGCCGCTCGATCGAAATCGGCAGCGCCGAGGCGACACCTACGGCCAGCCCGCGCTCCTTGGCGAGCGTCTCTAGCTTGACCAGGGTGCGGTCGATCTCGACCGAGGTCGGCACGGCATCGATGGTGAAATCGGCCTTGGCAAACGGCATCGACTGGGCGATCGCCTGCGCTGACGCGATACTGCGCGGCGAGGAGCCGTCGTCGAGATAGCCGAGACCGCGCTTGGCGGCCTCACGGATGACTGGCTGCATCACGCTGTCGGTCGCCGTGAAGCGCGCGCCCATGAAATTGGCGATCCCGGCATAGCCCTGAAACCGGCTGAGGTGCCAGTACAGCCGGTCGAGGTTCTGTTCTGAGGTCAGCGTCGTGAGCAGGGTCTGCGGGCCGGGGTCGTTGTCGGGGTAATCGAACGGCTCCATCGGAACCTGCAGCAGGATCTCGTGGCGCTGGGCGCGGGCCCGCTCGGCCAGCTTGGTGGGATCTGCCCCATAGGGGGTGAACGCCAATGTCACCGCCGGCGGCAGCTTCATGATGGCATCGGTCGTCTTGGCGGCGCCGACACCGAGGCCGCCGACCACGATCGCAATCACCGGCATCTTCGCGGCCTTGGTGCGGTCGGCGTCTGCCGCATAGACCGTGAAGGGTTTGAGGCCATCGGCAACGGCCGGAATCATGCCGTAGCGCGACTTCTCCAGGAGGCGCGGATCGATCCCGGTCATGGTCATCGCCGGCTCGGCGCCGGCCTTGTCGCCGGCATCGCTGCCGATCACCACGTCCTGACGCTTACCGCTGGAGCCATCGATGATGGTGACGGTCTTGTTTTCGCCGGCCGGGGCCTGCGGGGTGCCGGGCTTGGCGGCATGCTCGGTCTGGCCGGAGGCTGCGGGCTGCTGGTCATCCGCCGGCTTGCGCAGCGCGACACGGGCCATCGGCTCCCCGCCCAGGGGGTTGTCGGTAAAGAGCGCGACACTCAGGAAGACAACCAGGACGAGGCCGAGCAGCACGGCCAGCGCCTGCATCGCCGTGAACGGCAGCCGAAACCGGCGCTTTTTGCGCTCCGTCTTTTGCCCAAGCGGTGCACTCAGCTCGTCGGCGGTTTCCGTCATGAATCTTCCCGAATCACCAGACCCGACGATAGCACGATGGCCCGGATTCGAGCGCCTGCGCCGCCCCGCAAAAGCGCCATTCGGGGGGTGGCGGCGGGGACCGGCCATGCAAAAGGGGCGGCCCGTGAGCCGCCCCCTGGTTCGGGAATATCTGGAAGATGCGAATCAGTTAGCCGCCTTGTTGGCCGGCTTTTCGACCGCGGCCTTGTCGCCGGTGGCCGCGCCGCTCGCGGTCGACTTGATGCCGTGCAGCAGGTCGGCGGCGGTCTTCAGCGCCTTGTCGTCCTTGGCGTCCGGCGGGACATAGGACTGCGAGCCGGTCTTCTCGTCGCCATCGTTTTTCAGATGGCCGCGGAGCGAGGCCTCGCCCTTGGTGTCGGTGCGCGCCTTCAGCTCTTCCGGCACATCCTGCAGCACCTCGATGTCGGGCACGATGCCCTTGGCCTGGATCGACTTGCCCGACGGCGTGTAGTAGCGCGCGGTGGTGAGGCGCAGCGCGCCGTTGCCGCTGCCGAGCGGGATGATGGTCTGCACCGAGCCCTTGCCGAACGAGCGGGTGCCGACCAGCGTGGCGCGCTTGTGGTCCTGCAGTGCGCCGGCGACGATTTCGGAAGCCGAGGCCGAGCCGCCATTGATCAGCACGATGACCGGCTTGCCCTTGGTGAGGTCGCCTGAATGAGCGGCGCGGCGCTGGGTTTCCTCGGCATTGCGGCCGCGGGTCGAGACGATCTCACCGCGCTCGAGGAAGGTGTCGGAAACCGTGACCGCTTCTTCCAGCAGGCCGCCGGGATTATTTCTGAGGTCGATGATGTAGCCCTTGAGCTTGTCGCCGAGCTGATTCGAGAGGTTGCCGATCTCGCGCTTCAGGCCTTCGGTGGTCTGCTCGTTGAAGGTGGTGACGCGGATATAGGCGATGTCGTCCTGCTCGACGCGGGCGCGCACCGAGCGGACGCGGATGTTGTCGCGGACCAGCGTGACTTCGATCGGATTGTCCTGGCCCTTGCGGATGATCTTGAGGCGGATCTTGGTGTTAACAGGCCCGCGCATTTTCTCGACGGCCTGGTTGAGGGTGAGACCCTGCACGGCTTCGTCGTCGAGCGTGGTGATGATGTCGTTGGCCATGATGCCAGCCTTCGATGCCGGCGTGTCGTCGATCGGCGAGACGACCTTGATCAGGCCGTCTTCCATCGTGACCTCGATGCCGAGACCGCCGAACTCACCGCGGGTCTGCACCTGCATGTCGCGGAAGCTCTTGGCGTCCATGTAGCTCGAGTGCGGATCGAGGCCGGCCAGCATGCCCGAGATCGCGGATTCGACCAGCTTGGAATCATCGGGCTTCTCGACATAGTCGCTGCGCACGCGCTCGAACACGTCGCCGAACAGATTGAGCTGGCGGTAGGTATCGGACGTCGCGGCGCGCGCCACCGATCCCATCAGCACCGAGCGGGGCTGCGTAACGAAAAGGGTCAAAGCCGCTCCGGTGGCGGCGCTGAGAAGAATGAGAGAAGTCTTGCGCATCATCCGCGAACCTTTTCGCCTTCGTTAGCGGCCCACCATGGGCCTGAGTCGATTGGAGTGCCGTCCTTACGGAACTCGACATAGAGCACCGGCTGGCTCGCGGTCGTCGCGAGAATGGATGCGACTTGGGACGTCGTCCCCATGGTCGCGACCGGCTCTCCCGTAAGTACAAACTGGCCGATGTTTACCGAAATGCGCTCCATCCCGGCGATCAGGACATGATACCCGCCCCCGGCATTGAGGATCAAGAGTTGTCCGTAGCTGCGGAAGGGTCCGGCGTAAACAACCCAGCCGTCACACGGTGTTGTGACCTGCGCCCCGGCCCGGGTTGCCAAAGAAATGCCTTTTTCCACGCCGCCCGCGCCGTCGGAACCGCCAAAATCGCGAATCTTGCGGCCGTTAACCGGAAAGGCGAACAATCCCTTGGCGGAAGCGAAGGCGATCGCCGGGCTGAGCCGGGCCGGGTCCTTCAGCGCCCCGAGATTCGGCTTGCCGCCCGGGGCCGGTGGAGCGCCCTGCAGATTGGCGGTCGCAGCCGCCTTGGCGGCACTCTTCAGGTCCTGCTCCATTTTGCCGATCAGGCCCTGCAGGCTGTCGACCTGTTTGGACAGGTTGATGGCGCGCGTGCCTTCGGCCTCGATGTCCTTTTCGATCGCGCTCTGCTTGCGCTGGCGTTCGTCAACCAGCGCCGCAAGCCGAATAGACTCGTCCTTCAGCTTGTCGCGATCTCGCGCCAGGACATCGCGCTTGGTCGCGATATCTTTGCGCAAGGCGACGAGCTGGCCAAGATCGCCCGCAAGCCTTTCCGCACGGCCGCGCAATTCGGGGACAACAGCACCGAGCAGCATCGCAGTGCGCAGTGATTGCAGCGCGTCCTCAGGCCGCACTAGCAGTGCCGGCGGCGTGCGCCGCCCGGCACGCTGCAGCGCCGCCAGCACCTCGACAATTTCAGCGCGCCTTGAATCGAGCGAAGCCCGGATCTGCTGCTCGCGGGCATCGAGCGGGCGAAGCTCGCCCTCGGTCTCACCGATGCGCGTTTCGATACTGCGTACCTGGGTCGCAATGTCGATCAGTTGCTGGTTGAGCTTGGAGCGGTCCTGGCCGATCGCTGCCATGTCGGCCTTCAACTTCTTTTGCAACTCGGCCGCCTTGCGCTGCTCCTCGCGTGCGGCCTCCAGCTCCTGCTCGCGCTGCTTGATCGCATCGGGCGAAACGGCGGTTGCCTGCTGCGCTGCTGGCGCGGACTGCGCTAGCGCCGGCGAAAGCGACGCCGCAACAAAACTGGCGGACAGTAGTATTACGGGAAGCAAGATGGCTGACATCATCGGCTCGCCGCGATCGGCGGTGCCAGGGTATGAATGAATGTCCCGCGTTGAATGCATCCCTGTTCAGCGATCTCTGTATTCACGTCACCGTGCCTTACGCGCGGTGATAGGGGTGACCGGCGAGAATGGTCGCGGCGCGGTAAATCTGTTCAAGAAGCATGACGCGGACCATTTGATGCGGCCAGGTCGCCGAGCCGAACGCAATGCGTAATTTAGCCTTGCGTTGCAAATCGGGCGAAAGTCCGTCCGCGCCTCCGATGGCAAAAATTGTACTGGCAATCCCTTCGTCCCGCCACTGGCCTAGCTGCCGGGCGAACGTTGCGCTGTCGATGCTCTTGCCACGCTCGTCGAGCGCCACCAGCGCGGATTTCTCCGGTATCGCCGCCGCAATCGCCGCGGCTTCCTCCGAGATCCGTGTCGCGCTGTCGCGGGCGCGGCTTTCGGGAATTTCATGGATCGCGAGGCCGCGAAAGCCGAGCTTGCGGCCGATGTCCTCAAAGCGCTCGCGGTAGCGGTCCGCCAGTTCCTGTTCCGGGCCCTGTTTCAGCCGGCCGATCGAGACCACGACAAGGCGCATGATTGTTTTTCCGGCGTACACGTCGCGGCACGCGCGCTGTTGCCGCGCGAGCAAACAGATTACATGCGCCTCAGCCGATTCGCATCGGCCGAGAGGTCAGATCGCCGCCGCCGCCGGGTTCTGCGCCCACAACCTTTCCAGATTGTAGAACTCGCGCACCTCGGGCCTGAATACGTGCAGGACCACATCGCCGGAATCGATCAGCACCCAGTCGCAATTGGGCAAGCCCTCGACATGGATGTTCTTGATGCCGGTTTCCTTCAGGGCTTTGGTGACGTTTTCCGCGATCGCGCCGACGTGCCGGTTGACCCGGCCCGTGGTGACAATCATGTAATCGGAAAATGCAGATTTGCCACGAAGGTCGATGGTGACCGTTTCTTCCGCCTTCATATCGTCGAGGCGGGAAAGGATCATATTCAGCGTCTTGTCGGCGTCGGGTTGCGCCTTCAAGGCCGCAGCTTCTGTCGATGTTTTACGCGGGGTCCTGGCAGACTTGCCAGCAGATTTGCTACCAGTCGCCTTGGGTAAAACAGACTTTGACTTGGACAATACAGATGTGGCCAGGGACCATTCCTTTCACTGTATCGCAAACGCCGAATCCCGGCGTTGCGGACCATATTAGGCATGTGGGGTTAATGGTTTCAATATTCCAGTAGGCCCCGCCTGCCGGTTCGGGTTAACTGTCACCTCTTTGCCTCCAGCTCCCATCCGCGTTCCTCAATCCGGTGGATGACAGGGGTAGTTTCATGCCGGTGAGGAAGACCCAGACGGGCGCCTGCCGTTCGGCCAGCCGGCCCGCCTGATTTTCGGGCACGCGATAGCGTGCCAGCGCCTGGGCGGCCGGGGCGGCGAGGGCCCGAAAACTCTGCGGCGGACGGTCGATCACGGCGATCGGCACCTCGGAAGCGATGCGCCGCCAATCCTTCCAGCGATGGAACTGCGCGAGATTGTCGGCGCCCATGATCCAGACGAAGCGCACGCCGGAAACGCGGCGGCGCAGGTGAGTGATCGTGTCGACGGTATATCTGGTGCCGATGACAGCTTCGAGACAGCTGATATCGATGCGCGGATCGCTGGCGACCTCTCGCGCCGCCTGCGCGCGCTCGGCAAGGCCGTGCAATCGCCCGTTCTCCTTGAGCGGATTGCCGGGGGTCAGCAGCCACCAGACGCGATCGAGCTTGAGGCGCTTGAGCGCAAAGAGGCTGATGGCGCGATGCGCCGCGTGCGGCGGATTGAACGAGCCGCCGAGCAGGCCGATGCGCATGCCGCTGGTGTGGAACGGGATCGCCTGGGCGGCCGACTGCAATGTCATCGGCCGCAGCACCGCATGCGCAGGCGGCTATTCACGGCCGCGTCTGCCCGGTGCCGTGAACGCGGTATTTGAAGCTCGTCAGCTGCTCGGCACCGACAGGGCCGCGGGCGTGGAATTTGCCAGTGGCGATGCCGATCTCCGCACCGAAGCCGAACTCGCCGCCATCGGCGAACTGCGTCGAGGCGTTGTGCAGCACGATCGCCGAATCCACTTCGCTGAGGAATTTCTCGGCCGCGTTGGCGTCCTCAGTCACGATCGCATCGGTGTGGCGCGAGCCGTGAGCCTGGATATGCGCGATCGCAGCGTCGACGCCGTCGACGACGCGTGCGGCGATGACGGCGTCGAGATATTCGGTGTCCCAATCTTCGTCTGTAGCCGGCTTCACGCGCGCGTCGATCTTCCGCACCGCCTCATCGCCGCGCACCTCGCAGCCGGAGTCGATCAGCATCTCGACCAGCGGCTTCAGATTGGTCGCGGCGCCGGCGCGATCGACCAGTAGCGTCTCGGCGGCGCCGCAAACGCCGGTGCGGCGCATCTTGGCATTCAGCACGATCGACTTGGCCATATCGAGCCTGGCGCTGCCGTCGACATAGACGTGGTTGACGCCTTCCAGGTGCGCAAACACCGGTACGCGCGCTTCCGCCTCGACGCGTGCGACGAGACTCTTGCCGCCGCGCGGCACGATAACGTCGATGCCACCGTCTAATCCCGACAGCATCAGGCCTACGGCCGCGCGGTCGCGCGTCGGCACCAGCGTGATCGCGGCCTCCGGCAGGCCCGCTTCGCGCAGGCCCTGCGCGAGGCATTCGTGAATGGCGCGGCAGGAGCGGAAGCTGTCGGAGCCGCCGCGCAGGATCACGGCATTGCCCGACTTCAGGCACAGCACGCCGGCATCGGCCGCGACGTTGGGGCGGCTCTCAAAAATCACGCCGATGACGCCGAGCGGCACGCGCACGCGCTCGATGGTCATGCCGTTCGGGCGTTGCCAGCTTTCGGTGACCGTGCCGACGGGATCGGCAATGCCGCGCACGGTGGCGACGCCGTCAGCCATGGAATCGATCCGCGCCTGCGTCAGCGTCAGGCGGTCGATGAAGGCCGAGGTCGCGCCGCTGGCCTTCACCTCGGCGACATCTTCGGCATTTGCCACCAGAATCTTTCCTGCATTGGCGCGGATCGCCCGCTCGATCGCCTCCAGCGCCCGGTTCTTCTGCTCCGGCGGCGCCAACGCCAGCACCCGCGCGGCAGCGCGCGCTTGAGCGGCGAGATCGGTCATCAGGGCGGGCAGATCGGCGTTGCCGTCGATTGCCTTGAGGGGGGCGGTCATTGGAGGTCTCGGATCCTGAGTTAAGGCCATGGCCTAGCACGAAAATCCCGCTTTTACGAGGTCCGACGCCGGCATGGCTGGCTGGCGGTATTGGCTAAACGGCAGCTAGGCCAATGGCCTGGCTGGCTACTTGACCGGGACGGTCCCGGCCGGTCCGACCACCAGATCGTCGCGGTGGATCATCTCGGCCCGGCCTGAGATGCCCAAGATCGCCATCACGTCAGGCGAGGAGCGGCCCTTGATCTTCTCGGCATCCTCGGCGTCGTAGGCGATCAGTCCGCGACCGATCTCGTGAGTATCGGGGCCGCGCACCACGACCGCGTCGCCGCGGGCGAACTGGCCGTCGATCCTGATCACGCCGGCCGGCAGCAGGCTTTTGCCAGCACGGAGCGCCGCGACGGCGCCAGCATCGATGGTGAGCGTGCCCTTCGGCTCCAGCGAGCCGGCGATCCAGCGCTTACGCGCGGTGACGGGATTGGCTGGCGTCAGGAACCAGGTGCAGCGGCCGCCATCTGATATCGCCTGCAGCGGATGCTCGATCTTGCCGGAAGCAATCAGCATATGCGTGCCCGACGTCGTTGCGATCTTGGCCGCCTCGATCTTGGTGTACATGCCGCCGCGCGACAGCTCGGACTCGGCGGCGCCCGCCATGCCCTCGATCTCCGACGTCACGGACTCGACGATGGGGATCAGCTTGGCGTTCGGATTGGCGCCGGGCGGCGCGTCGTAGAGCCCGTCGATGTCGGACAGCAGGATCAGCAAATCGGCACTCGCCATGGTCGCGACGCGCGCGGCGAGGCGGTCATTGTCGCCGTAGCGAATTTCGTTGGTGGCAACCGTGTCGTTCTCGTTGATCACGGGCACCGCGCGCCACTCCAGCAGCTTTGCGATGGTCGAGCGGGCGTTGAGGTAGCGGCGGCGTTCCTCGGTGTCCTGCAGCGTCACCAAAATCTGTCCGGCGCCGATGCCGTGCGCGCCCAGCACCTCGGACCAGATCCGTGCCAGCGCGATCTGTCCCACGGCGGCGGCGCCCTGGCTCTCTTCGAGCTTCAAGGGGCCGCGCGGCAATTTCAGGCGGCTGCGTCCGAGCGCGATCGAGCCTGACGAAACCACCAGCACGTCGCGTCCCTCGCCGTGCAGTTTGGCGATGTCGGCGACCAGCGCCGATAGCCATTTGGCGCGGACCTCGCCGGCGTCAGAATCGACCAGCAGCGAGGAGCCGACCTTGACGACGATGCGGCGGAAGTTGTTGAGCGCGGGGCGTTTCATGGTGCGATCGAGCGATGCGGGCGATGAGGGAAGCAATACGCGCCAGTTCCCGGATTGGGAAGTGGCGCAGCAGGGACGGATGTTAAGTTTGCGTCAGCCCTGCGGCGGCGGCGCCGGCGCCCACGGGTCCTGGCCGCTCTTCGCCTTCTGCGACACCGGGGCCTCGCCGATCACCTCGACCAGCGCCTTGAGCGCTTCCTGCACGCCTTCGCCGGTGACGCCGGAGAGCAGCAACGGCGTCTTCTTGGCGGCACGCTTCAGGCGGTCCTTCTGCTTCTTCAAGTCATCGGGTGTGACCGCGTCGATCTTGTTGAGCGCGACGATCTCGATCTTGTCAGCGAGATGCCCCTCATAGGCCTCGAGCTCGGTTCTGACCGTCTTGTAGGCCTTGCCGGCGTGTTCGCAGGTCGCATCGATCAGGTGCAGCAGCACGCGGCAGCGCTCGACATGGCCGAGGAAGCGGTCGCCGAGGCCGGCGCCTTCATGCGCGCCCTCGATCAGCCCGGGGATATCGGCGAGCACGAATTCGCGGCCCTGCGCGTTCACGACGCCGAGCTGCGGATGCAGCGTGGTGAAGGGATAGTCCGCGATCTTCGGCTTCGCCGCACTGACGGCGGAGAGGAAGGTCGATTTGCCGGCGTTCGGCAGCCCGACGAGGCCGGCGTCGGCGATCAGTTTCAGCCGCAGCCAGATCCAGCGTTCTTCGCCTTCCTGGCCTGGGTTGGCGTTGCGCGGGGCACGGTTGGTCGAGGATTTGAAATGCGCGTTGCCGAAGCCGCCGTTGCCGCCTTCGGCGAGCACGAACTTTTCGCCGAGCTCGGTGAAGTCGTGGATCAGCGTCTCGCGGTCCTCGTCGAAGATCTGCGTGCCGACGGGAACCTTGAGCACGATCGATTTGCCGTTGGCGCCATGGCGGTCCTTGCCCATGCCATTGCCGCCCTTCGGCGCCTTGAAGTGCTGCTGATAGCGGTAGTCGATCAGCGTGTTCAGCCCATCCACCACCTCGACGATGACATCGCCGCCGCGGCCGCCATTGCCGCCGGAGGGCCCACCGAACTCGATGAACTTCTCGCGGCGGAACGCCACGCAGCCGTTGCCGCCGTCGCCGGAGCGGATATAGACCTTTGCCTCGTCAAGGAATTTCATAATGGCCCCTAGGTAGGCCAGGGGGCGCCGGACGGCAACCCTCAAGCGTGGCCACATTGGCGAAAAGCCTTAATTTTCGGCCCTTTTTGCCGTTCTGACCAACGTGAACAGCCGTTTATGATGCCGGCCGCCGCCGCACCAGAAACTTCTGCATGCCCTCCAGCACCAGCTCCTTTCGCTGGTTGAACACGGTCGAGTGCAGCGTCACCACGCCGGTGCTGCGGCCCGGAACGAGCTCGATGACTTCGAGCGCGGGATAGATGGTGTCGCCAGCATAGACCGGCTTCAAGAACCGACTCGATTGTTCGAGGAAGCCGACCAGCGATTGCTCGACGAGATAGGGAAACAGCCCGGCGCCCGGCGCGGTATGGACCAGGGTCTGGAAGCCGTGCGCGAGCAGGTCCGGCATGCCGCGAGCGCGGCAATATTCGACATCGTAATGGATCGGATGGGTGTCGCCGCTTGCGGTCTGGAATGCGGCGAACACCGCCGAGGTCTGGGTCCGGCTTGGAATCACGAAACGTTCCCCGAGCACGAAATCTTCGAACCAGCGTTGTTCGCTCACCATGCGATGCTGTGCGGGATCGAAGTCGGTCATGTCGGGTTTCCTGTGACGTCTTGCCCATGATTGGTTCAGGCCTATCGGTATCTCAGCGATTTGGCTGCGGCAATTCGTTCAATTCGTCAGGACCGGGCTTGTCCCGGGACGCCATGTCCTTAAAACAGCGCTCCAAAGAAGGTGGATGGCCGGAACAAGTCTGGCCATGACGAAGAGCAAGAAGCAGGAAACGTCATGAGCCTGTTCGGCAAGGTCTCCAGCTATGACGAGCGTTCGGCGCGGCTCGCCGGCATCGGCTTGATGCTGCTGTCGATCTTCATGTTCTCGTTCGGCGACGCGCTCGGAAAATTCATGGTCGCGACCTATTCGGTCGGGCAGTTGTTGTGGCTGCGCGCCTGCGCGGCGCTATTGGTGCTACTGCCGGTGATCTGGAAGCAGCGCGCGGAATTCAGACGCCTCGAACGGCCCTGGCTGCAGCTGCTTCGCGTGACGCTGTCGACGTTGGAGGTCGCGGCTTTCTTCCTTGCCACCGTGTACCTGCCGCTTGCCGACGTCATCACCTACTATCTGGCCTCGCCGATCTTCGTCACCGCACTGTCCGGCATCGTGCTCGGCGAGCGCGTCGGCTGGCGGCGCTGGACCGCGATCCTGATCGGCTTCTGCGGCGTGCTGATTGCGCTGCGCCCGTCCACGCAGACCGTGAGCTGGCCGGCGATGATCGCGCTCGGCGGCAGCCTGTCGTTTGCGTTCCTGATGCTGATCACGCGGTCGCTGCGGACGACGCCGGATATCGTGCTGACGACCTCGCAGTTCGGCGGCACGTTCCTGCTCGGCGCGCTGATGTCGCCGGTCGGCTGGGTGACGCCGACACCCGGCAGCCTGGTGCTGTTCGCCGCGGCGGGCCTGGTTTCGGTCGCCGCGCTACTATGCATCAACCGGTCGCTGAAGCTGGCGCCGGCGAGCGTCGTCGTGCCCTATCAATATTCGATGATCATCTGGGCGGTGATCTTCGGCTTCGTCGTGTTCGGCGACGTGCCGTCGGTCTCGACCCTGATCGGCGCCGCCATCATCATCGGCGCCGGCTTCTACATTTTTCTGCGCGAGCAGAAGCTCGGGCGCGAGGAAGCGGTGGTGAACCCGCCGGCGTGATTTTTTCTTACCCTCCACTTGAGGGACCCTCCAGGGGAGGGTGCAACTCCCGCTACCTCCTCGTCGAACTCCCCCAGTTCTTCAGCGACGACCACACGCCGCGCGTCAGGCGGAAGCGGTCGACCGGGGTTGAGGATCCCAGCGCCTCGAAGCGATGCAGCTCGACGCCGCACCACTGGAAGCCGCATTTCTCCAGGATGTTGCGTGACGCCGGATTGGCAACGCGGGCGCCCGAGACGAGATGCTCGGCATCGAACTCCTCGAAAAAGAAGTCAATCACCGCGCGCGCGGCCTCGGTGCCGAAACCTTGGCCCCAATGGTCGACGCCGAGCCAGTAGCCGAGCTCTGCCGCATCGGGCTCGTTGCGGTCGATGCCGACCATGCCGACCGGCGAGTAATTATGCTCGATCAGGAACACCGTCTCGCTGCTATCGGCAGCTTTGGCGCGCACGAACTCGACCGCATGGTCCTGCAGGTAAGGATGCGGCAGGCGGCGGGTGTTTTCCGCAATACGACGATCGTTGGCGAGGTGCGCAATCGCTTTTACGTCCGCGAGCGTCGGCCGGCGCAGCGTCAGCCGTTCGGTCTCGAGGACGCAGCTACTGGTCCCACGCAACGGCGGGGTCTGGATCGGGATGTCCTGCAACATGTCGGGCTCCTGATTGCGAAATGCGCAAATGAAAAAGGGGAGGCCGGTTTCCCGCCTCCCCTGGAGCCCATTTCGACTCCGCCGGTTCAACAGGATCCGGCGGACTCGGAAATTGTGTCCACCGTCTATTCGGCCGCCTCCGCCATCGGAACTACCGATACGAAGGTGCGGCCGTTGCCTTTTGCACGGAATTCGACATGACCCTCGACCTTGGCGAAGAGAGTATGATCGGTGCCCATGCCGACATTAAGGCCGGGATGCCAGGTGGTGCCGCGCTGGCGTGCGATAATGTTGCCGGGAATCACGTGTTCGCCGCCAAAGGCCTTGATGCCCAGGCGCTTGCCTTTTGAATCGCGACCGTTTCGCGATGAACCGCCTGCTTTTTTGTGAGCCATGGCCCGTCTCCGACTACGTAGATATTTCTAGATCAATTCCTTGACGGAATCATTTCACTTTTTCTCACGCTTCAACTTTTCGTCGAAACGCGTCACTCCTCGTTCTTGCCCTTCGCAGCGGCCTTCTTGGCCGGGGCCTTCTTTGCGGCGGGCTTTGCCGCAGCCTTCTTCGCGGGCGCCTTCTTCCTGGCCGGCGCCTCGTCGCCTTCGGCGGCTGCTGCGGCGACCTTTTCCTTCTTCGGCCGCGGGCCGATCGAAGGCTTCTTGTTATCGGTCAGGATCTCGGTGATGCGAAGCACCGTGATCTCGTCGCGATAACCGCGCTTGCGGCGCGAATTCTTGCGGCGACGCTTCTTGAACGCGATCACCTTCGGGCCACGCTTGTGGTCCAGCACTTCGGCCGCCACGGAAGCGCCTGCCACCGTCGGCGCGCCCAGCACCGGCGTATCACCGCCGACCACCAGAACCTCGCCAAGCTGCACGATCGTGCCAACTTCGCCGGCGATCTTGCCTATCTCGAGCACATCATCCGGAACGACGCGGTACTGCCGGCCGCCGGTTTTGATGACTGCGAACATCGTTTTTTTCCTTCGTGTTCAATCCCGGCCTCGGATATGTGCCCAGCGGGCCTATCCGGGTCGGCTTCTTGGTCAGTCGTTATGGGTACGATTTTCGCGCGGCCGGGGAGCAACCCGTTCCAGAATTCACGCAAAAACAAGCGGCGCGAGAAATCCCGCGCCGGATGCGGGGACTTATAGCTGCAGAATGCTGTGAGTCAAGGTGAAATGGCCCGAAAAGCCGCCAGAAATGAGGTATTTGGGCCAGAAACGGGCGAATAGCGAGCGGCGAATAGCGAGTAGGTCGCTGCTATTGCCACCCCATTCGCTATTCGCCCTCTTTTGAAACCAATGGGTTCCCCGTCCGTTGTCGGCAGAAGATCCGGCAGGGCTGGCAAACATGGCAGAAGACATCGTTACGACTACGGGCATCGCCCGTCACGGGGCCACGCGCCTCCCCTCGGTGGAGGTTAACAGCTTCAACGTCGAGTTGAAGGACGACGAGGGATTTCTCGGAGATCGCGCCAGCAAGAAGGCCTTTCGCAAGATCCTGGATGACCTGCGCAAGCCGCTCAAGAAGAACGGCGATGATCCCCTGGGCAAGAAGGCCAGCGGCGAGATCGCCAAGAGCGAGCTCGACGAGGCGCTCGAAAGCGACGACATCGCCGCCGCCGCGCTGGTGCACAGCGCGATCGAGGAATTTGCGCAGGAACTGGCCTATGTGACGCGGCGGTTTCTCAAGACCAAGGCGTGGGCGGATACCGAGCGCATCGTGGTCGGCGGCGGCTTCAGACAGAGCCGGGTCGGCGAATTGGCGATCGCGCGCACCGACATCCTGCTCAAGGCGGAGGAGTTCGAGGTCGACCTGGTGCCGATCCGCTTTCATCCCGATGATGCCGGCCTGATCGGTACCTTGCATCTGGCGCCGTCATGGATTTTCGAAGCCCATGACAGCATTCTTGCGGTCGATATCGGCGGCACTAACATCCGCTGCGGTGTCGTGGAAACGCGCTGGAAGAAGGCGCCGGATCTTTCCAAGGCCGCAGTCTGGAAGTCCGAACTATGGCGGCATGCTGACGACGAGCCGACGCGCGAGGGCGCGGTGAAGCGGCTGGTCAAGATGCTGAAGGATTTGATCGCCGAGGCCGAGACCGAAGGGTTGAAGCTCGCGCCCTTCATCGGCATCGCCTGTCCCGGCGTGATCGATGCCGACGGCTCGATCGAAAAGGGCGCGCAGAATTTGCCCGGCAATTGGGAAAGCTCCAAGTTCAATCTGCCGGCAAGTCTGGTCGAAGCGATCCCGGAGATCGGCGATCACGACACCGCCGTGCTGATGCACAATGACGGCGTGGTCCAGGGGCTATCCGAAGTTCCGTTCATGCAGGACGTCGAGTGCTGGGGCGTGCTGACGATCGGCACCGGCCTTGGCAATGCGCGCTTCACCAATCGGCGCAAGGACAACGGCAAGGACGAGAAAAAAGCGAAGAAGAGCAAAGACTAAAGCGCGATCAGATTTGGATGAAGCGTCAGCGCGCTTTAGGCCTTTGTTTGCGCATGATCTTTTCGGAAAACCGCTTCACACTTTTCCGGATCATGCTTTAGTTCCTGATTTAACGTTTTGCGCGGGTAGTAAGGTTGACTGGTTAGGTTAAAATCCACTTCGCGTTGCCGTTTCACCCTGCCTTGCTACCGTCGCCCACGTCGCTCCGCTGGTCGGCGAAGCCGCACTTCCCGGCCAGGATTTCAAAGCAGCGACACGGGACCGTCAGTTTTTTGTCGCGTCTGACGGTCCCACTCCCTTTCCTCGACGCTAAGCCCAGCCGATGCGTGTAAAGAACGCGGAAATTTCCGACGCGGCGCGGTCGGCGTCCTCGCGATGGGGAAAGTGACCGACATCCGGAAACATCGCGAGATCGAGGTTTGCAAAGGTCTCGCCGAGCCGGTCGGTCCATTCATAGGGAAACAGCGGATCGTGTTGGGCCCAGCGCACGCAGGTCGGCAGGGCGATCGGCGGTAGCGCGGGCGCTTCACCCTTCATCATCCTGATCCGGCCGGCATGCGCCGCGCGGTAATGCGCAAAGCCGCCGGCAAGGTTTCCCGGTTTTAAGAAATTATCGGTGAAGGCGTCGAGCGCATTGTCGAAGGCCTGCTTGCGATGCGACCACGCTTTCAGGAAATGCCCGATATAGAGCCGGCAGCTTTCTCTGGTAGCGCCGATCAGAGCAGGCGCTATCTCCATCTGGTGAAAGGACTGATACCAGATGTTATTGAGCCGCTCCGGCTCCGCCATTCGGGGGCCGATGCCGGGATAGACGAAATCAAAGAAGAACAGCCCGGCGATGCGCGCCGGCGCCAGCCGCGCCAGCGGCTGCATCAGTGCGCCGCCGACATCGTGGCCGACGATGCCGGTCTGTTCCAGGCCAAGCGCATCCAGCAATGCCAGCATGTCGGCGGCCTGCTGGTCGGGGCCGAACAGCCCCTCGGGCTTGTCGCTGTCGCCAAAGCCGCGCAGGTCGGGGGCATAGAGCGTGAAGCGATCGGCGAGCCGTGTCATCACCGGCTCCCACGTCAGCCAGAATTCCGGCCACCCATGCACTAGCAGCAGCGGCCGCCCGGTACCCATTCGGGCGACGTGCAAGGTCGCGCCATTGGTCCGAACCGTCAAATGCTCCATTTTGGGCTCCCTTTTGCTTAAGCGCGGGTCTGCGGATTTCTTAGGTTCTGCGTCTTGTCTGGCCCGCCTTCCTCGCCTAGAACACGCCCCGACCACAGGGCCGATTCCGGCCCGCCTTGGCGCCTGGAGAGGTGGCAGAGTGGTTGAATGCACCGCACTCGAAATGCGGCATAGGTGCAAGCCTATCGGGGGTTCGAATCCCTCCCTCTCCGCCATGGCTCAGAAAATGTTCCAGATTTGGTGCGGGTAGAGGCGGCGATGAAATCGGACCGCGTCCAAACAAATGGTTGAGGAAGAAGGCCAAGCAAGAAGCGCGCGGCTATCCTGTCGGTACGATCGCTTTCAATGGTCCTAACGACCAGCGCGCTTCGAAAGTGGCCGTTTCTGTCATTCCATATGAGGGCGCCGAGCCCAAGCTGCGACGGTGGTTTGCGGAATCCAATGACGTGCGAGCGGACGAGATTGTCCTCGCCGAGATCGTTACCCATCTGCGCGAGCATTCGGTGCGGTCGGTAGCGATGGTCGATCGGATCATCGGCTGTCCTCATGAGGAAGGGATCGATTATCCCATGGGTGAGTCCTGTCCCCAATGCCCCTATTGGAAGGGACGAGATCGCTGGACCGGGGAACTGGATCAAGGCTGATCCGGATTGAAAGCCTCGCACTTTTTCCAGAATTGTTTGATCCGCATCAATTGCCAGATTTCGGCGCCGGATATGAGTGTAGGAATCCCGGAGGTCCCATGCGCTTCTTTTTCAATGTTCAGGACAAGCTCAAAATCGAGGACGAAGTGGGCCGCGAGTTCTCACTCCCTTCGGAAGCTGTCGCCTTCGCAAAACACCTTGCCGCTGATATCCGCTGCCTCGAAACCGCCGTCAGACCCGCACTGGCGATCGAGGTGGTTGCCGAGAGTGCCGAGCGCATTCATCGAGAGCCGGTTTTCGCCTGATCTCGTGTCCCGTACGCAAGCGGCCTGAGCGCCGGCCGGACCCTTTCTACTTTGCATGGGGTTGTTTTCAATATTTTGTATCCGGCACCACAGGATACCGCATCTGCATCATGCCGGAAAATATTTGGAACCGACGCTTCTAGCCCGCCGCCTCGCAAACCACTTCACTCCCGCCCCGCTCGGTGATCTCCGCGATCTTGCCGTCGACGATATGGATGCGGCGGTCGGCGCGGGCGGCAAGGGCGGGATCGTGGGTTACCACGATCACGGTCTGGCCGCTGTCGGCGATATCGCGGAGAATCGAAAACACCTGCTCGGTCGACTTGGTATCGAGCGCGCCGGTCGGCTCGTCCGCCACGATGATTTCGGGGCGGTTGGCGAGCGCGCGGGCGATAGCGACGCGCTGGCGCTGGCCGCCGGAGAGCTGGTTGGGACGCTTGTTGGCGTGCTCGGCGAGCCCCAGCGAGCCCAGGAGAGAAAGCCCGCGCTCGTGCATTTCCTTTTCGCTCATCTTGCCGGCGGCGCGCATCGGCAGCAGCACATTGTCGAGCGAGGTGAACTCCGGCAGCAGGAAGTGAAACTGGAACACAAAGCCGCACTTGGTGAGGCGAACATCGGCCCGGTCCGATTCCGACAACTTCGAAGTCGGCTGACCGCAAATGATGACTTCGCCTTCGTTGGGCGCATCGAGCAGGCCCAGGAGATAGAGCAGCGATGATTTGCCCGACCCCGACGGTCCGGTGATTGCGACGAACTCTCCCTTCTTCACCGCCAGGTCGATACCGTTGACGAGGGTGTGCGAAACCGTGCCCTCGATGCGGCGGACCAGATCCACCGCCTGCAATGCAACCTCGCTCATGACGCCCCCCTGATGATTTCAACCGGGTGTACCCGCGTCGCCTTGCGCGCCGGGAAGTAGGCCGCGCCTGCGCAGCAAAGCAGCGATATGCCGCCAACGACCACATAGTGCGTCGCCGAATAGTAGATCGACAGCGGAACGGTTGTGCCCGTCAGCGGATTGAAGATCGTGATCTTCGACCAGCCGTAGCAGAGCAGGTAACCGAGAATCCATCCGAACAAAATGCCGACCATGCCGATGATGGCGGCTTCGATGATGAAGATCCGCCGCACCGCGTATTCGCGCATACCCAGCGACTTCATGATCGCGATGTCCGAGCGCTTCTCATGCGTGATCGTCGAGATGATGTTATAGGTGGCAAAGGACGACGTCAGCAGCATCGCGCCCATCACGGTGAGCACGATGAAATCGCGCACGGTGAAGGACGACAGCAAATCGGCATTGGCTTCCTGCCAGGACACCGCCTTGTAGCCGGTCTGCGCTTCGACCTGGGTCGCAACCTTTTGTGCCAGCATCGGATCGGTGAGCCGCAGCCGCAACTGGTTCACGACCCCGCTCTGTCCCATCATGACCTGCGCTGGCCCGATCAGCGAATAGATCTGGCTCTCGTCGACGCGCTTCATGCCGGAGCGGAACACCCCCGCCACCGACGCATTCAGCTGCATGCCCTGGCCGCCGACCATGAGCACCGTGCTGCCGGTCTTCACGCCGAGCTTTTCGGCAAGCGCTTCGCCGAGCAGCACGCCGTTCGGCACGCGGGAGAGGTCGTCGATTCTTCCCTCGCGCATCTGCGAGGCGAGCTTGGAGACATGAATCTCTCGGCGGGGATCGATGCCGGTCAGCGTGATGCCGATGCGCGCGCCGCCGTGATCGATGATAGCTGTGGTCTTCACCGAAGGCGCAACGTCTCCCGGAATCCAGGAGCGCAGCGAGCTCATCACCGATTCCGGATATTTGATGCCGGGACGCTTGCCGACATTGGCGATGTCGGCCATCTGGACCGCGCCATATTCCTGCTCGGCGGGCTGCGTCGGCACCGAGCGTCGCTCATCCTCGACCGTGATATGCGGCATGGTGTCGACGAGTTGCCGCAGGAAATCGATCTGCGAACCCTGCATCAGGCCCGCCATCATGATGGTGAAGCCGACGCCCATGGCGACGCCGGCCATGCCGACGAGGGTCTGCCGCACCCTCGTGCTGACATGGGTCCATGCGATGTTGAATATGAGCTTCACGGCGGCTACCGGCTGTTGCTAATGAGGTTGCGACGCGCATCGTTGACGACGGAATCGATGTGGGCGGTAATCGCGGCCGAAATCACGGCGTCGTCGGGATCCGAGGAAGCCGGAGTGGCTGCGGCGACCACGGCGGCCTCGGGCGTTGCGGCCACAGGCTGGTCGGCCGGCTCGCTTGCGGCCGGCGGCTCCAACGTCCGCGTCATGCTGCTATCGATGCGAATCCTGGCGCCGTCGGCAAGGTCGATCCGGGCGGGCGAAAGCACCGGCGTTCCCTTGGATACATCGCCAATGATCTCGACATTGCGGTTGCCACGGATGCCGAGCTTGACCGGCACGCGCTTGATCCGGCCGTCGTCGACGATCTGGACCACATCGCCCGTGATCGCCTCGGCCGGCACCACGACCGCAGCCTGCTTCTCGCGGAAAATGATGTTGACTTCGACCGACATGCCGATCCGCAGCGGCGTGTCCTGCGGCAGCCGCAGATAGACGCGGAAGGTCTTGCGGGTCGGATCGCCCTTGGGCGTGATCTGAGCGACGTTGGCGCGCAGCGCCCTGCCGGGAAACGCCTCACTGCGCAGAAACGCCTTCTGGCCGGACGCGATGCGGTTGATCTCTTCTTCATTGATCTCGGCAACGACCTGCATCGGGGCGGGCGGTCCGACCGTGAACAGGACATCGGTGGGACCGGCGATCTCGCCGACCTCGCCGTCGCGCCGCAGCACCATGCCATCGAGCGGTGCTCGCAGCACCAGCGAGTCGAGCCGCACCTTCTGCGCCGCGATCCGCGATTTGGCATCCTCAAGCTTGGTCCAGCGCTGCTCATATTCGGTACGCGCGGCGTCGTTCTTGTCGCGGTCCTTTTCGGCGCGCGCCAGATCGCGTTCGAGCTGGCCGCGGTTGATTTCCATCTGCTCCAGCGCGCTGCGCTCCTCGGCGTCGTCCTGGCGACCGAGGATCTGGCCGGACTTGACCACCTGTCCTTCGCATCGGCACAGCTCGACCAGGCGGCGGCGCTGCAGCGGCACCACCTTGGCCCAGCGCTCGGGCTCGACAGTGCCCGTTCCGTAGACGGCTTCCGAAACCGGCGCGAGGCTCGCGATGCTGGTGGTCACCAGCGGCGGATAAAGGACATTGGAATAGCCGTAGTAGCCGGCCCCTGCGGCTGCGATAGCCAGAACGCCGGTCGTGAGGAGATGCGGAAGTTTCATGACGTGCCCCGTTGCTCAGAAGCCAAATCGCTTGCGCAGGCCCGACGGAACCTGATCCATCAGATCGCGAACGTCGTCTCTCTTTGTGCTCTTCGCCGCCGGCGCCGCCGCGACCTTGGGAGTTGTCGGCACTGCCGTGACGCTGGATTGCGCCGGTTGCGCGACCACCGGTGCCGGTGCTGCGACCGGTGCTGCGGCGGGTGCCGGCTGCGCAGCCACAGGGGCGGGCGGGGGCGGCGGCGCGGCCGGCGCAGGTTGATCCGGCGCGCTGTCGATGGACCGTTCGATATTGGAAGCCTTGGCCCCGGTGGCGGGGCGGGAGGCGCGCCAGGCCCTTGCCGCGACCACGGCCTGGCCGATCTCGTCGCTCGTCATCTTCTTCATCAACGACGACATCAACTGCCGCGCACCGTCGCGGTACTCGTCGACCTTGCTCGCCGAGGCGACGATGTGGGCCCAGCGATAGGCCTTCACATTGTCCTTCGTGATGCCGCGCCCGCTGGCGTAAAGGCCGGCAACGATCAGCATGGCGTGGGGATGTCCCTGGTCGGCCGCGCGCATGAACCAGCGAAAGGCTTCGGCGTCGCTGCGCGGCCGGCCGACGCCTGCGGAATGCAGCGCACCCAGATAGAATTGAGCATCGTCATCGCCCGCCTGCGCCGACTGCTCGTAGCGATTGGCCATTTCACGATCGGATGCGGGGCTGGCCGCGGCGGCGCTGATATCACTGAGCACGGCAAGGCAGGCGATCACGACGGCGGCCTGCTTCATGGCCTGCGCAATCGCGTATCGCGGCTGCGATGATCGGTTGGAGATCGAGGTGGTCGATCGGAAATTTGGGATGCGCCACATGGTCCACGCTTTCAGCTTTGTTCTGTGATGCCGGAAAGGGCGTCGGGCGGCGGATGCGGGAAGTCTCTCCACAGCGCCTCTCGTGAACAGGACCTTACCCCATCTTCGCGCCGACAAATGTGCGGCCCATCACATATCCGGCGCGCGGCGGCCGGAACCCCTTGAAGCCTAAGCAGATACCTTCAACGACGGCGGTGGCGGCCCCGGCCGAATTCAGTCACTGTCGCGCCAGTGCCGGAAGGATGTGATAGCGGCCGATTTCGTGGGAAAATTCGCCGCGGTTGGCCAGCAGAAGCAGTCCGATCCTTCGCGCCGGAACCAGCCCCACATAGGCTGAAGCGTTATCGAGGCCGCCCGGCTTGTCGACGATGGCAACTTCGCCAAGGTCGACATCTTCCCAGGCCATCGCCTGCCCGAACGTGTGGTCGACGTGGAACGCCTCGGCTTGCGTCATGCGCAGCGCCTCGCGCAACTGCGGATCGGCGACGTTGCCGTCGATGCAGGCCGCCATGAAGGTGGCAAGGTCGCGCGCGGTGGAGAACATCTGCCCTGTGCCGGGAAAATCGAAATAGCCCTGCTGGTTTCCGGGAGGGCCGATCGGTGTGCCGTGCTCGGAGTAGCCCTGGACGGCTTTCTGCAATAGCTCGGGTGGCATGATCGCGCGGTTATCCTGCCCGCGTTCCGGGATCAGCGTCGAATGCATGCCGAGCGGCGTCAGGATGCGGCTTTCGACAAGTTGCGCGATCGGAACGCCATAGCGACGTTCGAGGGCAAGCTGGAGCAGGACGTAACCCGCATGGGTATAGATGCGCTGCCTGCCGGGCGCTTCGCGGTTCGGCGGCGTCCAGGCATTCAGCATCTCGAAGAATTCGTCCCGGGAGTATGAGGCATTTGGCCACGGCGGATGATCGGTCGGCAGCAGGAGACCGGATGTGTGGGTCGCGAGCTCGCCGATGGTGACCCGGCTGATGTAGTCGCCGTGCAATTCGGTGACGTATTTGCCGACCGGGTCGTCCATCCTCAGTTCGCCACGGAGCACGCCCAGCGCAACCAGCGTGGCCTCGAACACTTTTCGTACCGAAGCAACATTGAACAGCGTGTCCGATGTCACCGGCCGCTTCTGCGCCTCGTCAGCAAATCCAAAATTGAAAAATTGTAGCCGACCAGCGACGTAAGCAGCAGCTGCCAGGCCGCCCGGATGATCGGCCGTCAACGGCGCGAGGTTTTCCGTTACGATCTCTCTGACATGCGCGTCCATCTCCGGATCCGCCAGAATGGCTCGCGCCCAGCCGAACACAAACAAGAGCGAGAGGAATAGACCCGCGCTGGCGCGGCAAAGCCACAATCTCATTGAACCCGCCGCCATTCGATTCTGTATGTGGGGACCGCCGGACTCGGACATAACCCAGCGATCGGAAGGTGCTCATCGGATTCACGCGAATAACAAGCTAGAAAACCGCAATGCTCTGGCCCAATCACTTCAAGGGACAAGCCGAGCACGATTGTTTGATGAGGCGGGAACGCGCGGGTCGCCGAGAGCCCTGGCGAAGGCTGGGCCGGTCCGGGTTCTGTCGCAGTGGGGATTTGGAGGGGGAGCAGAAGAAGCTCAGCTGCGCCAAGCGCAGTGTTGTGCACCGGAGGCGGCGGCTTCGCGCGCAGGATTTGCTCGCGTCCTAGCGTATGGATGAATGCGCCCGGGCCGTCGCGGCCCGGGCGAATGGCCTTGTCCGCAATCAGTAGACGTCGCAGACGTTGACCCGGCCGTACGGGGTCCACTTCCAGCAGCTGTTGTAGACGAAGAACGGGCGATAGTGGCCGAAGAAATGGCCGTGGTGATGCCCGAAGCCATGTCCGAAACCATGTCCGAAGCCGTGGCCGAAGCCATGTTCGAAGCCGCCGTGGCCATGACCATGGCCGCCGGCGAAAGCCTGGCCCGGGATCGTCAGGGAAGCCGCGGCAAGCGCGAGAGCGCCGACAGCGGCAGGGATGATCTTCTTGATGCTAATCATGGAGGTCTCCTTGGTCTGCAGCGCGGGGATCGCTCTGCCTTGCTGCAACCCTAGAGACACCGATTGCGCTATGATGTGACGGACGTCACGCTGGCCAGCGCAGGCCGGATCGCTTGTCCTGATGCGGTGGTTGCGGGACGAGGTTACGCTTGGACGCGATATCTGAGGTCATCATCATGCCCGTCGGCGAACTCTTCATCCTCGGTTTCTTCGGCAAGGTCGTTCCCGATTGGCTGAAGGCGTTTGCCGCGCGCTATGGTCTCGGCGGCGTGATCCTGTTCGACTATTCCTGCCGGACGCTTGAATACGACAACAACATCGATTCTCCGGAGCAGGTGCAACGCCTCTGCGCGGAGATCTCGGCGCTGCCCTCCGCGCCGATGGTGTTCATCGACCAGGAGGGCGGGCTGGTGCGGCGGCTAAAGGAAGGCCGCGGCTTTGCGCCGCTGCCGAGTGCAAAGGAGTTCAATCTTCTCGCACTGGAGGAGAAGCGCGCAATTCTCACCGCGAGTTTTGCCGAGATGCGGCAACTCGGCATCCACTATGATTTCGCGCCGGTCATCGATGTCGATTACAATCCCGACAACCCGAACATCGGCAGGATCAAGCGTTCCTATTCCGCGGACATCGCCGAGGTGGAAGCCAATGCGCAATTGGTGGGTGAAGTCGCGCAGGCGCAGCGCATCGGCCTTTGCCTGAAGCATTTTCCCGGCATCGGCGGCGCCGTCGTCGATTCGCACCAGGAATTCATGGATATTTCCGATGCGCTGCGAGATGAGCAGGAGGAGCTGTTCTATTCGCTCGCGCCAAGGATGTTCGGCAATGCGGTGCTGGTCAGCCACGCCATCGTCAGGCAATGGGACGAACGCCCGATGACGCTGTCTGCGTCCGGGCTCGGCCGTTTGCGCCGGCGCCTTCCGGATACCTTGCTGATCACCGATGACATGCAGATGCAGGGCCTGCAGAAGGCGCTCGGCACGCGCGAAGCTTGCCTGCAATCGCTGAAGGCGGGCATCGACATGATTTGCATCGGCAACAACCTGCTCGATCAGGAACAGGAAATGGCTGGGACGGCCGGATACTTCCTGGAAAACCTGCGCGATGGAAATCTGTCCGGTTCGGCGGTCGAGCAATCCATCGCGCGGGTAGGGAAGCGCAAGGCGCTGCTTGCGGCCTGACGCCTACTGCTGCTGCGCCTTCTCGTGCGCGGCGACGCCGATCGCCTTGTAGTCATAGGTCGGATAGAACTCGGTGCGGTAGCTGCCCCAGGCGGTGTTCTCGAGAATGCGATTGACTTCGCGCAGCCGCGAGGCCGGCAGACGCAGCGTCACCACCTGTCCGATTCCCATCATCACGTACCAGCTTACGACTTCGACGCCGTCCGGCGGAAACGCCTTGTAGTAGCCCTGGCGCTGAAGCTGCGCATTGAGTTCGCTCAGAGGACGCGACTGGTCGTGCTTCAGGAACACCGTCAGCGTCACGGCGTTGTCGGCCGTCGGCGCTGCGTTTTCCGCCGGCGCGGTTTGCGCGGCTGCGCCGGAGCTGAGCGCCAGCACGCCGGCCAGCACCGCCATCGTCATCCATGATCCCTTTGCTTGCGACATCGCCGTCTCCTTTTTGGATTCGTTGCGGGATGGTTTACGCCGTGATCATTGCGGCGCCGTTCGACGCTGTAAATCGGAATCGGCGATGTGGCGTGACGTCGCGCGTCTTCGCCGGCCGGTTGTGAAGCCATTCACACGTGGGAGCCTCGGCCTGCGCTAGTCAGCAAGGGAGCGCGACCGCCTCAGCCGGCGAGCATCGAACCGATGACAACGCGGCGAATGGCCTTTTGGTGGTTCAGATTTGTCGTCTCGGGGCGCTTTCTCGAAAAGTTTCTCAGGCTGCGCCGCCCCTGATCGATTGCCGCAACGACAGCCAATCCGGGTTTTGCCCCGTGAGCCGAACGGCCTGGCGCGGACCTCCCCCGGCCCACGCCGCGTGCCGGCGGGATGGCGGAGGGTTGCCGGAAGGATCGACGCGGGTCGGTTGAGATCCATTAACAAAGTAAATGGAAGTACCGTGAAAGTACGAGGGTAACGGGCTACAGTATTTACCTTTGCGACGCGCTTTTCGATCAAAAACGGTCATTTTTGACTTGTTTGCGGGCGTTTTTAGTCCATTTCCGTCGACCGACGTGGCGAGCCGCGCAACTTCTCCGTATTCTTACTGGTTGGGAAATTAACCATGAAAGAGGATGCAGCCGATAAAATAGTTATATGTCAGGACAAGATCAAAGAGCCGCTGATTCGCACTTCGCCAAGTGGATGGAAAGCATCACGCCTCTCGAAGAGAATTCGGAGATCGTCCAACTGTCCGCCGCGCGCTCGCGTGCCGCGGAAGAGGCGAGCGCTGCGATCGCACGGCAGTTGAACGGCCCGCTGACGGCGCTCCTGCTCTACATGAACGAGATCAAGCAGCACAGCCATCAGTTTGCGCAGGCGCCAGGCAACCGCCTCTATCTGCAGCAGGTGGTCGAGAATGCGCTTCAGCAAACTGAACGTGTCTGCGCATTGGTGAAGCAGATGTCGGATCGCAATCCGGCGTTCGGTTCGGACGGTGCCCGCAGGCCGGCAGGCGAGGGCCAGTCCGGCCGCGCCGCGGACGGTGCCCGCAGGCCGGGCATGACGCTTAATCCGGAGTCGCAGAAACCGCTTACCAAGCGCGAGCGCGAGGTGCTGAGCCTGATCAGCGAGGGCTGCTCCAACAAGCAGGGTGCCTTGCGGATGAATATTAGTCCGAGGACCTTCGAGAGCCACCGGGCCGAGGCCATGCGCAAGCTTGGCGCGCGCAACACCGCCGATCTGGTCCGCAAGGCGCTGCTGCAGCCCGCCTGATTTCTTCCCAAGCGATACCGGCGATGCAATGGCATGGGCATGCGGCATGACGCCGTCGATGTGCCGGGCGCGCGGAGAGCGAACGCGCTTCGCGTTCGCCCGCGCCGAGGTTCAGCAGAAATCTTCCATGAAGGAGCGCGCCCGCGGCACCGGACGCATCGAAAGCGCTGGCTTGGGCTCTTCCGGAATGATCGTAATGGTCCACGCGGCCGGAATGCTCGATTTGTTTTCCACGATCGATCGAACGTGACCGGTGACCGTCGATTCCGCCGAACGCGCGGTTGCAGTTCTGCCATTGAACTGGGCGATACGAAAACGCCGCACTTCTTTCGGATCGCTCGTTTCAAACGTGAACATGAGGGCACTCCTTGGTCCACGCAACTATCGTCAGTCAATGTTATCCGGAAGTGAAAATCTCAAACCGTAGAAGTACGGCCAAGCCGCATCTGTCGTGCGGAGCGAGCCGATCGCCCTGGGAAAAGAACACTCGTGAGGTTCGCTGCGCGCGTTTCGTTGCATCGGTGCGGACGAGCGAGGACGAATGCGCGCGATCATTGAAGGCGGTGGCGCCCGCGATGCGCGATTAACCGACTGCGTCGGGAAACACCGCTTCCATCTTGGTCTTCAGTGTTGCGGCGTTGAACGGCTTAACGATGTAGTTGTTGACGCCGGCCTTCTTCGCGGCGATCACGTTTTCGGTCTTGGATTCGGCCGTGATCATGATGAAAGGGGTCTTGGAGAATTCGGGGCTGGCGCGGACTTCCTTGAGCAGGTCGTAGCCGGTCATCGGCTCCATGTTCCAGTCGGAAATCACGAGGCCGTATCGCTTGGTCTGCATTTTGGCAAGCGCGGCCGAGCCGTCGCTTGCTTCGTCGACGTTCTCGAAGCCAAGCTGCTTGAGAAGGTTGCGGATGATGCGGATCATGGTGCTGTAGTCATCGACCACCAGGATCGGCATCGACAGGTCAAAAGCCATGTTCTTACTCCGCGCGAACTGCAAAATGGCCGAACCAGGGTGAATGCGCGCGAAAGAGTCTCGACCGCTTCTTCTCGAACCCGCACCCGTCAGCACTGCCGACCACTATCAGGGCTCGTTGAACAGCGCGTTAATTCGCGGCCGGCCGAATCGGCGTTTGGTCGTAGTATTACGGTAGTGGGTGCGGGCGTGGCGCAATCCTCGCGCGCAATGATCGCGCAATGCGTATCACAGATCGGGCCTTCGCATCGATTGCGGTGAGCGATCAGGCGGCCGCGCAGGGGATGCGCGGGTGCAGCAGCCGCGTGTATTGCGCCTTGACCGTGGCATAGCACTCGCAGGACGTCTTGATCAGGCCGTCCACGTTGGTGATTTCGATGTGGCCGCGACTGTAGTGGATGAAGTCTGCCTGTTGCAGCGTGTTGGCGACCAGCGAAACGCTGTTGCGGCGCGCGCCGATCATCTGGGCCATCGCCTCCTGGGTCAGGACGACCTTGTCGCTGCCGGAAAGGTCGCGCGTGTGCAGCAGGCATCGCGCCAGGCGGGACTCGACCGTGTGCGAGGCATTGCAGCCGGCGGTCTGCTGGATCTGCGCATAGACGGCAAGGCCGTGCCGCACCAGGGCGGTGCGCAACGTCGGGCTCTGGTCCGCGGCATTGCGAAGCTGGTCGAGATCGATCGTCGAAGCCACGCCCGGCACCATCACCACGGCGGTGTTGAGCGCGACCACGTCGCCAAGCGCGGAGAATGCACCGAAGATGCTGTCGCGGCCGATCATCGCGATCTGAACGTGCTCGCCGCGCGCGAGCTTGACGACCAGCGAGATGACGCCCTTGTGCGGCAGATAGGCGCGTTTGAGCGTCTCGTCGACTTCGACCAGCACCATTTCCTGGCCGAGATCGGCGACGCGCAGATGCGGACGAAGCAGTTCGAAGTCGTCCGCGGACAGCGAGGACAAGAATCCATTCGGAGAACGAGGGGCTGAATCCAAAGCAGCCTCCTGCCTTACGGGCTAAGCCGATCTCAGGTGTGTGGTGCCTGAAGCATACAATCCGAAATGTAGGATGACCCTTGCACATTTTATTGGCAAGAAAAATTGGCAAAATGGACGCACAAGACCAATGCCCCTTCCGGGCTTTCGCGCAACGAAACCGCGCTGCGCCGCTGGTCCGTCTATCCGAGGATTGTCCGGGCTGAAGCCTTGCGGTCGCGCGAGCCGTGCAAAACGGGCGCGGTCCCGGCGGTGTCGATGGTAGCCGTGCGGCTGCGACGACAATTGCACCGTCCGCCGCCCGTTGCGTTCTCGCGCGTTGCCCACCTGAAAACGGATCATCGCCGATGCGGACGCCGTGATGGGCAAGATGATCTGTTGCACGCGGCCCGGTGCCGGCAGGTCGCGCGGCTCCGCAAGCCGACATTTTTAGATGCGCCCGCAATGCCGCGGGCGCCGGCGAATCTACTCCCGTCGATCGGAGACGCAATTTCCATTCGCGTTGACGGCGCGAGTTCGAACGGTTGCATCAATGATAGGCCAAGTGAAAATTCCCGGCCGCCTTCGGCAGGTTGTGGAACCTGCCTGATACCCTGTGGAGGCAGACAGGTCGACCCATTTGCAGCGGAAGTGCCCCTATTGCACTGATTCGCAAGGTGAAATCGTCACGGGAACGGGGCCGCGGTTCCCCCATGCATGGAAGCGTTCGACCCGCAAGGAGGGAGTCATGCGTCGCATCTTGGTGGTCGATGACGCCCCGATGGTCTGCACGGCCATTGAGATCTATCTCGAGCGCCACGGTTTTGAGGTGACGTTAGCCGATGGCGGCGAGGCCGTGCTCCGGGCACTGGAGGATTCCTGTTTCGACCTGATGCTCGTCGATATCTTCATGCCGCATATGCGCGGCTTCGAACGATCAGGATATTCCATGAGCGCGCGCCGGCCATTCCGCTGGTGGCGATGTCGGGATACGCCTTCGCCAATCTCGATTCGCCGGCGCCGGATTTTCTGCGCATGGCGCTCGAGCTTGGTGCCGCGCGTTGCCTGCGCAAGCCGTTCACGCCAGGGGCGCTGCTCGCGGTCGTTAACGAGTGTCTTGCCGAAGCGCGCTCTCGCCTCAGTGGTGCGGTCCAGTCGAGCTAGCGACACGTTGCCTGCTGCCGGCGTTCGGTGATTCGGCGGCGCGACATGCAGCCATTATTATCGACCGGTCGCCTGGCATCCCTCCGCGCGGCCATGCAATTGGCACCGGCGCCGCCGATAACACTCTATTTACCATAAATTGAATTGGCGATGCCTTTTGGCACCGTTCGTCCCCGTACGAACCAGCGCGTTAACCTCCGGGTAGCGGTGGCGGACCAGTGTGGCAGCATCGCCCAAAGAAGTTTGTGGCGTTGCGTCAATCGTGTTCATCCAGAAGGGTATGAGTTATGTCCGGTATTGTTCTCTCCGCTTCGGTTCGCCAGAACCTCCTCTCGCTGCAGTCGACCGCGGATCTGCTCGCCACCACGCAGAACCGCCTTGCCACCGGCAAGAAGGTCAACACGGCCCTCGATAACCCCACCAACTTCTTCACCGCGCAGTCGCTCGATTCGCGCGCCGGTGACATCAACAATCTGCTCGACGGCATCGGCAACGGCGTGCAGGTGCTGCAGGCCGCCAACACCGGCATCACCTCGCTGCAGAAGCTGGTCGACACTGCAAAATCGATTGCCAACCAGGCGCTGCAGAGCGCGGTCGGCTACTCCACCAAGTCGAACGTGTCAGCGACGATCACCGGCGCCACGGCGACCGACCTGCGCGGCACCACGACGTATACATCTGCCACCGCGACTTCAAACGTGCTGTTCTCCGGCGCGGCCGGTGGCACGACTGCGGCAACGTCTACGACCAAAATCGGCGGTATTGTCGGCACGCTGGCCGGCACAACGGTCAACGACAACCAGAGCACTCCGGCCGCGATCACCGGCGCCACCAAGCTCAACAACGTCGGCGCAGGCGGCGCCGGGACCTCGGGCGTCGGCACGGCGACCGTTGCAGACGGCGACAGCTTCACCGTCAACGGCCACACGATCACGTTCAAGGCCGGCGCGGCTCCGGCAGCAGCCAGCGCGCCAGCAGGCTATGGCATTGACAGCGGCGGTACCGGCAGTGTCGCGACCGACGGCAACGGCAACTCGATCATTTACATCGGCGCCAGCATCACGGCTTCGACGGCTACCGTCGGCGACGTTCTGAGGGCGATCGATCTCGCCAGCGGCGTGTCGACGGCCACGATCAGCGCCGGCGTTGCAACGCTCGCGACCGACGCCAGCCAGACGGCTTCGTCTGTCAACGGTTCGGGCCAGCTCCAGGTCAAGACCTCGACCGGTGGCGACCTCAGCATCAGCGGCAAGGCCGATTTCCTCAAGGCCTTGGGTCTAACCGCCTCGCTCGGTTCGGGTGTCACCACAGTGACGGCCAGCCGCTCCACCAGCTCTGCTACCCTCGGTACCCTGATCCAGGACGGCTCCACGCTGAATGTGAACGGCAAGACGATCACCTTCAAGAATGCCCTTGCCCCTGCGGCTTCGGCCACCCACACGGGCGTCAGCGGCAATATCGAAACCGATGGTAGCGGCAACTCGACGGTCTATCTCCAGAAGGCCGACGTTAGCGACGTGCTGAATGCAATTGACCTTGCTACCGGCGTCCAGACGGCAACGCTTGCGGCCGGCGGTGCAACGTTCGCAGCCGCCACCGGTCAGACGAAGTCCTCGATCAACTCGAGCGGCGCGCTGAAGATCTCCACCGGCGTGAATACTGATCTGTCCATCATCGGAACCGGTAACGCGCTCTCCACGCTCGGCCTCACCGGCAACACCGGAACCGGTACCAGCTTCACCGCGGGTCGTACCGCTGCGGCCGGCAGCCTCTCCGGCAAGACCTTGACCTTCACCTCCTTCAACGGTGGCACGGCGGTCAACGTCACGTTCGGCGACGGTTCCAACGGCACCGTGAAGACGCTCGACCAGCTCAATGCCGCGCTGCTGGCCAACAACCTCACCGCGACGGTCGACTCGACCGGCAAGCTGACGATCTCGGCCACCAACGACTACGCTTCGTCGACCCTCGGTTCGGCGACGGCGGGCGGCGCGATTGGCGGCACGCTGACGACGGCGATCACCTTCACCACCCCGTCAGCCCCGGTGGTTGACGCGTCGGCGCAGACCGTTCGCAGCAACCTGGTGAACCAGTTCAACGGCATCCTGGCGCAGATCACCACCACCTCGCAGGACGCATCGTTCAACGGCGTCAACCTGCTCGGCGGCGATCAGCTCAAGCTGACATTCAACGAAACCGGCAAGTCGACGCTGAACATCACCGGTGTGACGTTCAATGCCGCGGGTCTCGGTCTGGCTAACCTCGTCAGTGGCACCGACTTCATCGACAACTCCGCCACCAACAAGGTGATCTCCAACCTCAGCGCCGCCTCGACGCTGTTGCGCACGCAGGCTTCCGCCCTGGGTTCGAACCTCTCGATCGTGCAGATCCGTCAGGACTTCTCGAAGAACCTGATCAACGTGCTGCAGACCGGTTCGTCGAACCTGACGCTGGCCGACACCAACGAGGAAGCGGCGAACAGCCAGGCGCTGTCGACCCGCCAGTCGATCGCAGTGTCCGCGCTGGCGCTGGCCAACCAGAGCCAGCAGAGCGTGCTGCAGCTGCTCCGCTAAGCGGAACGGTATCGTCAACGATCCCGGCGGCGGGGGAAACCCCGCCGCCACCATCGATCCAAAATCCCTGAATATTATCTGGCGGCAGTTCCGCCATGCATTTGCACGAACGATGTTTCGTAAACGCTGTGGGCCTTCACGCTCGCGGGCGTCTTCGAACGGGGGACGATTGTGCCGCTACGTGTTGAACTAAAGCCATTTGAACGGATCGTGATTGGGGAAACCGTTCTCGTTAATTCCGGCACCCGCACGTCGTTTCTGATCGACGGCGACGCGCCGATCCTGCGTGAGCGCGATACCATCAACGCCGAGACGGCCAATACGCCGGCCAAGCGGCTCTATCTCTGCGTCCAGACGATGTACCTGAAGAACGACATCCCGCGTTATCGCATGGCCTATCAGGGCTTTCTGCGCGAATTGCGGGAGGCCAATCCGGGCGCCCGCGTCACGATCGATGCCGCCAACGCCCATGTTGCCGCCGGCGCGCTCTACAAGGCGCTCAAGGAAATCAGGAAACTTGTGAAGCGCGAAGACGAGCTGCTCGTCGCCTGATCTGCGCGACCTGCGCGCGCTCCTTGGCGTCGTCCATGACGCCCGCTTTATGCCGTCACTGGCTATTTTCAAAAAGCTTTATCAAAATCCGCCGATCGATTTCCAATCGCGCGATCGCATCGCTCGAGCGGCGACGCACGAAATTATTCACCATATCCGTATTAGCACGGACGGCGAAATTAACGCTGCCGTGAAATCCGAGTGGTTATTTCTACACTAGACCGGTGTCTGAATTTTCAGAAGGCGTACTCATATGGACGATCTGTTGCGGGAGTTCCTGACGGAGACCAACGAGAGCCTGGACACGGTCGACAATCAGTTGGTTCGCTTCGAGCAGGATCCGAGCGACGCGAAGATTCTGGATAACATCTTCCGCCTGGTCCACACCATCAAGGGTACCTGCGGCTTCCTCGGGTTGCCGCGGCTCGAAGCGCTGGCCCATGCCGGCGAGACCTTGATGGGCAAATTCCGCGACGGCATGCCGGTCAAGGCCGAGGCCGTGACGCTGATCCTGTCCTCGATCGACCGCATCAAGGAAATTCTCGCCGGGCTGGAAGCCACCGAGATCGAGCCCGAGGGCACCGACGAAGATCTGATCGAGCAGCTGCATGCGATGGCCGAGGGCGGCCACCACGCCGCCGCCGAGCCGCCGCCACCGGCCCCGGTGGTCGAGGCGCCGCCCGCGGCGCCCACGATGACCAAGGGCACGCTGGTCGAGCAGGTGCTGGAGCGCCCGTTGCGTCCGGGCGAAGTCTCGCTTGACGACCTCGAACGCGCCTTCCGCGAGACCGAGACCGAAGTCGCGCCGGCGCCCGTCGTCAAGGCCGCCCCTGCGCCGGAAGCCGCCAAGGAAATTGCGAAGGAAAAAGCCAAGCCCGCCAGGCGCGCGCCTGCCGCGGACGCCGACGGCGAGGTCGCCGACAAGATCGCCAACCAGTCGATCCGCGTCAATGTCGACACGCTCGAACACCTGATGACCATGGTCTCCGAGCTGGTCTTGACCCGCAACCAGCTTTTGGAAATCTCCCGCCGCAACGAGGACACCGAGTTCAAGGTGCCGCTGCAGCGGCTCTCCAACGTCACCGCCGAGCTGCAGGAAGGCGTCATGAAGACGCGCATGCAGCCGATCGGCAATGCCTGGCAGAAGCTGCCGCGCATCGTCCGCGACCTCTCCGGCGAACTCGGCAAGCAGATCGAATTGGAGATGCACGGCGCCGACACCGAGCTCGACCGCCAGGTGCTCGACCTGATCAAGGATCCGCTCACCCACATGGTGCGCAACTCCGCCGACCACGGCCTGGAGACCCCGGCCGAGCGGCTGGCCGCCGGCAAGGGCGAGCAGGGCACCATCCGGCTGTCCGCCTATCATGAGGGCGGCCACATCATCATCTGCATCGCCGACAATGGCCGCGGTTTGAACACCGAGCGGATCAAGGCGAAAGCGCTGCAGAACGGTCTCGTCAGCGAGGCCGAGCTGGAGAAGATGACCGAGGCCCAGATCCACAAGTTCATCTTCGCGCCGGGCTTCTCGACCGCGGCGACCGTCACCTCGGTGTCCGGCCGCGGCGTCGGCATGGACGTGGTGCGCACCAATATCGACCAGATCGGCGGCACCATCGACATCAAGAGCGTGGCCGGCGAGGGCTCCAGTGTCACCATCAAGATCCCGCTGACGCTGGCGATCGTCTCGGCCCTGATCGTCGAGGCCGGCGGCGACCGTTTTGCGATCCCGCAATTGTCTGTTGTCGAGCTGGTCCGGGCACGGGCCAACTCCGAGCACCGCATCGAGCGCATCAAGGACACCGCGGTCTTGCGGCTGCGCAACAAGCTCTTGCCGCTGATGCACCTGAAGAAGCTCCTGAAGATCGACGACGGCTCCTCGAGCGATCCCGAGAACGGCTTCATCGTGGTCACCCAAGTGGGCAGCCAGACCTTCGGCATCGTGGTCGACGGCGTGTTCCACACCGAGGAAATCGTCGTCAAGCCGATGTCGACCAAGCTGCGGCACATCGACATGTTCTCCGGCAACACCATTCTGGGCGATGGCGCGGTCATCATGATCATCGATCCCAACGGCATTGCCAAAGCGCTCGGCGCCTCCGGCTCCTCGGCCCATGAGATGGCCGACGAGGCCTCCGCCGCACACGCGGTCGGCGGCGAGCAACTCACCTCGCTGCTGGTGTTCCGCGCCGGCTCGAACCAGCCCAAGGCGGTGCCGCTCGGCCTCGTCACGCGGCTGGAAGAGATCGCCACCGACAAGATCGAGCTCAGTAACGGCCGCTACATGGTGCAGTACCGCGACCAGCTGATGCCGCTGGTGCAGATGAACGGCGTCAGCGTCCAGACCCAGGGCTCGCAGCCGATCCTGGTGTTCGCCGACGACGGCCGCTCGATGGGGCTCGTGGTCGACGAGATCATCGACATCGTCGAGGAGCGGCTGCACATCGAGGTCGCCGGCCAGGCCGACGGCATTCTGGGCTCGGCCGTGATCAAGGGCCAGGCCACCGAAGTGATCGATGTCGGCCACTTCCTGCCGATGGCGTTTGCCGACTGGTTCTCGCGCAAGGAGATGCGGGCGTCCTCGACCGCGCAGTCGGTGCTGCTGGTCGACGACTCAGCCTTCTTCCGCAACATGCTGGCCCCGGTGCTCAAGGCCGCCGGCTACAAGGTGCGGGTTGCCGTCAACGCGCAGGAGGGCCTCGCCGCGCTGCGTTCGAACCAGAGCTTCGACGTCGTGCTGACCGACATCGAGATGCCCGACATGAACGGCTTCGAGTTCGCCGAGACGATCCGCGCCGACAACAATCTGAGCCAGATGCCGATCATCGCCTTGTCCTCGCTGGTGTCGCCGGCGGCGATCGAGCGCGGCCGGCAGGCCGGCTTCCACGACTATGTCGCCAAGTTCGACCGTCCCGGCCTGATCGCGGCGCTGAAGGAACAGACCGCCGAGACGCGGAAAGCGGCGTAAAGCGTGATCCGGAAAAAACGGGAACCGATTTTCCGAACGATCATGTTCAAAACGAAAGAGCGCAAATAGTCATGACACCCAAGATCAAGACCGAGACCATCGAGGGCAACATGGTCGAATACGTCACGGCCGTGATTGGCGGGCAATTGTTCGGCCTGCCGATCTCGCGCGTGCAGGACGTGTTCATGCCCGAGCGGCTGACCCGCGTTCCGCTGTCGTCGGCCGAGATCGCCGGCGTGCTCAATCTGCGCGGCCGCATCGTCACCGTAGTCGACATGCGTGCCCGGCTCAGCCTGCCCAAGAACGACGACGGCAAGCCGCCGATGGCGGTCGGCGTCGACCTGCGCGGCGAGTCCTACGGGCTGCTGATCGACCAGATCGGCGAAGTCTTGCGGCTATCCGAAGCGAGCTGCGAGGAAAACCCCGTCAACCTCGACCCCCGCATGGCCAAGTTCGCTGGCGGCGTGCATCGCCTCGACGGCCAGCTCATGGTCGTGCTCGACGTCGACCGCGTTCTTGAGCTCGCGCCGAAAACCGCCCTCGCAGCCTAGCGCCGTCGGCCTCCATCGCTCGCAGGAAAAGGATCCTGGATATGAAGAAAACGTGTCTCGTTGTCGAAGATTCCAGCATCGTTCGCAAAATGGCGCGCCGCATCCTGGAAGGACTCGGGTTCGATGTCGTCGAAGCCGAGGACGGTGTGGACGCCCTGGTCGTTTGCAAGCGCGCGATGCCGGAGGCAATTCTCCTCGACTGGAATATGCCGGTGATGGACGGCTACCACTTCCTGTGTCACCTGCGCCGCATGCCGGGCGGCGATGAGCCCAAGGTGGTTTTCTGCACCACCGAAAATGGCATCGATCATATCACGCGGGCAATCGACGGCGGCGCCAATGAATACATCATGAAGCCGTTCGACAAGGAGATCATCGCGGCGAAATTCCAGGAAGTCGGCTTGATCGAGCTCGTGGAACCGAGCGTCATTTGAAATTTTTCTGCTTACCATCGAGAGGCGCCCGTGACTCCGCCAGACTATGAGTATCTGCGTAAGATCCTGAAGGATCATTCCGGTCTCGACCTGTCCGCAGACAAGCAGTACCTGATCGAAAGCCGCCTGCTTCCCCTGTCACGCAAGTGCGGCCTGCCGGGCATCGCCGAACTCGTGCAGAAGATGAAAAGCGGGTCGTCATCTATCACCGCGCAGGTGGTCGAGGCCATGACCACCAACGAGACCTTCTTCTTTCGCGACAAGGTGCCGTTCGAGCATTTCCGCGACACGATCGTGCCGGAGATGTTGAAGGCGCGCGCCGCGCGCAGGAGCATCCGGATATGGTGTGCCGCCGGCTCGACAGGGCAGGAGCCGTATTCGCTCGCCATGACGCTCAAGGAGATGGGCGCGGCCCTGGCCGGATGGCGCGTCGAGATCATTGCGACCGATCTGTCGACCGAAGTGCTCGAAAAGTCGAAGTCGGGCGTCTATAGCCAGTTCGAGGTCCAGCGCGGCCTTCCGATTCAGTTGCTCGTCAAATATTTCAAGCAGAACGGCGAATTGTGGCAGATCAATCCGGAGCTGCGAGCCATGGTGCAGCACCGGCAACTGAACCTGCTGCACGATTTCTCCCTGCTCGGCACGTTCGACGTCATCTTTTGCCGCAACGTGCTGATCTATTTCGATCAGGACACCAAGATCAACATCTTCGGCCGCCTCGCCAACGCGATGGAAGGCGACGGCTTCTTGGTGCTGGGTGCGGCGGAAACCGTCGTCGGCCTGACCGACGTGTTCAAGCCGTTCCCGGACAAACGCGGCCTCTATCGGCCGAGCGGCGCGCGTGCGACGTCAGGAGCGGGCGCGGCGATGCCAAGGATTGCAGCGATGGCAGGACGGTGAGCGATGACGGACGAGAGCAAGGGCGCGGAGCGGGTGACGTTCAGCCGGGGCTATGATGTCTGCCTGATGGCGATCGACGGGACCTGGCGGAGGGACTGCCAGCTCAACGCCATCTCGGACACCGACGCTACGCTGACCGTGGAAGGCTCCATTCAGGGCCTCAATCTCAAAGAGTTCTTCCTGCTGCTGTCGTCGACCGGCCTTGCCTATCGCCGCTGCGAACTCGTTCGTGTCAACGGCACGGAAATGGACATTCGCTTTCTGCGCGGCAAGCACGGGAAGAAGAAGTCGGGCGCCTCGTCAAAGGCCGAAGAGGCGATGCACTGAGACCGGCCTATGCTTGGCGGTTCAACGTTCCAGCGCAGCGCAGACCGATTTGCCATGGTGGTGGCATCCGCGTCCGGCTGGCGCTCGCGGGATGCCTGATAGCAGCCAGCGATTGCACCAAGTAGTTAGCGGGGTGACACGTCGTCGAGCATGATGACTTTGGCGGAACTCTCGGGGCTGCCGAGGGATATTTCCCGCGCGAATGCCTGTGCGAGGCCGTCGGCCGTCGCATGCTGCATGAGTGCACTCCTCAGTCACCTTTTAAGAGTGCGTTGCTACTTGTGCGGTAAGCCGTGGTCCCGTACAAATACGGTTCGGTATGGCGTTGAATACCGTTATCCGAGTGTGCGTCACATCCAACCACGCATGGACGATGGAACATGGCTGAAAAAGCCCCCTCCCGCGGGGAGATTTTCGTAGTCGATGACGACCCTGCCGTTCGCGACACGCTTTCGATGGTCCTGTCGGCAGCAGGCTATCAGGTCATCTGTTTCGCCGACGGCGCCGCTTTGCTGGCGATTGCACGAACGCGGACGCCAGCCTGTATCCTGCTCGATGTGCATATTCCCGGTAAGTCCGGTCTCGATATTCTGAGGGAACTTCACGGCGAGGACTACCCTGCGCCGATCTTCATGATCTCGGGGCAGGGCGACATCGCCATGGCGGTCAGCGCCATCAAGAACGGCGCGCTGGATTTCATCGAAAAACCGTTCCGCGGCAGTGAAATCGTGGCCAGGCTCGAAGAGGCGATCGAGGCCTATGCCCGCCGGCAGGCGCAAAACGCGCCGTCGCGCATTACGTCCCTGCACTTTCCGGGACGCGAGCCGCTTACGCGACGCGAACGCGAGGTGCTGGAGCAATTCACTGCGGGGGCTTCCAACAAGGAGGCGGGACGGCATCTCGGGATCAGCCCGCGCACGATCGAGGATCATCGCGCCAATATCATGAAGAAGCTGGGCGCGCGGAATGCTGCCGACCTGGTTCGGATCGTGATGACCACCCAGCGTCAGGGCCAGATCTGATCGCAACTCTGGCCGCAGATGCGGGCGCAGGATCGTCGACAAGCGGGTTCCGACGCGAGCCTTGCGCCGGGCAGCGCGCTGTTACCCGGCGAGCGCCTTGCGGATCATCACCGCCATGTCCGATTTCCGATAGGGCTTGGCGAGCAGCAAGACGCCTTCGTCGAGCCGTCCGTGATGAATGATGGCGTTCTCGGTGTAGCCTGAGGTGAACAGCACCTTCAGCCCGGGCCTTACCTTCGATATCTCGTCGGCAAGCTGGCGTCCGTTCATGCCGGGCATGATCACGTCGGTGAACAAGAGGTCGAAGGCGTGGCCGGCGTGGACCAGCGCGAGGGCTTCGGTTGCATTCGCCGCATCCAGCGTCACGTAGCCGAGCGAGTGCAGTTGCGCCAGCACATAGTCGCGCACCAGCTTGTCGTCCTCCACGACCAGGATCCGTTCGGCGCCGCCCTCGATGGCCGGCACCGGCGCGGGTTCCGCCGCCGGCAATGCGCCGGCGGCTGGCGGCAGATACATCTTGATCGTGGTGCCGTGGCCCTCCTCGCTGTAGATCATGATGTGTCCGGCCGATTGCTTGATGAAGCCGTACACCATGCTGAGCCCGAGGCCGGTGCCTTTGCCGGGGCCCTTCGAGGTGAAGAAGGGATTGAACACCTTGTCGAGAATCGCGGCCGGGATGCCCGTTCCGGTATCGCTCACCGCGATCATGGCGTAGCGGCCCGGCCGGACGTCGCTGTGCATCTTCGCATAATTGTCGTCGAGCACGACAAAGCCGGTTTCGATGATCAGCTTGCCTCCATGAGGCATCGCGTCGCGGGCATTGAGGGCGAGGTTGAGGATCGCGGTGGCGAGCTGATTGGGATCGACGATCGCCGAACAGGTCTCCTCGTCGAACACCGATTCGATCTCGACATGTTCGCCGAGCGTTCGCTGCAGCAGTTTCGCGGTGTCGATGATCAGTGTGTTGACGTCGGTCACCTTCGGCTCCAGCGGCTGCTTGCGCGCGAAGGCGAGCAGGTGCTGGGTGAGGTCGGCGCCGCGCGAGGCCGCCTCGTCGATCATGCGCGTGATAGCGGCGAGCTGCGGATCGCTTTTGACCGCGTCGGCGAGGATCTCGATCGTTCCGGTGATGACCGTCAGGATATTGTTGAAGTCGTGCGCGATGCCGCCGGTGAGCTGTCCCATCGCCTCCATCTTTTCGGCCTGGCGGATCCGATCCTCGGCGGCGAGCTTGTCGGTGAGGTCGCGGACGAAGGCGTTGAACAGGAAGCCGCTGCGCGTTCGTAGCGCTGCGATGCTCAGCTCCGCCGTGATCTCCTTGCCGTCCCGCCGCCTGATCTGGAGTTCACGCCGGGGCTGGCGCACCACCTCGTTGCCGGACTGCAGAAAAGTTTGCAGGGCCTTTTTCAGAGGCCCTTCGCCGTCGCGCCGGCCCATCAGATCGAACACGTTCTTGCCGAGCGCCTCATTGCGGGGCCAGCCGAAGATGGTTTCAGCCTGCGCATTCCAGGCGCGGATGACGCCCTTCTCGTCGATCTGGACGAATGCATCGAGCGCGGTGTCGATGATGCCGCGCGCGAGGCGCTCGCTTTCGCGCAACGTTTCCTGTGCCAGCCGGCTCTCGGTCATGTCACGGCCGACGAAGAAAAAGCGCTTGACCGGCTCGGACCATGTTCCAAGCCATGACAGCCACACCTCGCGGCCGTCCTTGTGAATGCAGCGCGTATCGGCAATCTTCGGGCGCAATCCGCGGCGGGCCGCGCGCATTTCCTCGCGCGAGTTCTCGAGATGGTCGGGGTGAATGAAATCGACGCCGCTGCGGCCGATCATTTCTTCGGGCCGATAGCCCAGTATCGTCTCGCAGCTCGGGCTGATCTGAACCAAATGGCCGCGGGAATCCATCACCATGATGAGATCCTGCGACGTCTCGAAGATGCGCCGGAGCTCTTCGGTCTGTTGCCGCAGCACCTGCCTGGTCTTGTTGGTTTCCGTGATGTCGCGCGCGACCTTGGAGATGCCGATGATCGCGCCCGAGGGCGCCTTGATCGGCGAGATGCTGAGCGAGACCTCGATCCGGCTGCCGTCCTTGCGTAGGCGGACGGTCTCGTTTTGCTCGATCCGTTCGCCCCAGCCGATCCGGCGCAATGTGTCATGCACCTCCTCCAGGCGGTCCATCGGAACGATGAGGGTGATATTCTTGCCCGCCGCTTCCGCGGCCGTGTATCCATACAGCCGCTCCGCGGCCGAGTTCCAGCCGGTGATCGTGCCGTCGAGCGAGGTCGTGATGATGGCGTCGTTGGAGGATTCGACGGCCGCGCTGAACAGCCGCTCGCGTTCGGCGTGATGGTCGCGCGCCGCTTCAGTGCGGCGGTGCTCCTGAACTTCCTGCTGCAGCGCGGCGGTCTTGCGGTTGATCTCCTCGATCGCTTGCGCGAATGCGCGTGCGAGCACGCCGGTCTCGCCGCGCGCCTCGATTGGAATGGTGACTTTTCCCTTGCTGGCCACCCCCTGAACGGCTTCGGTGAGTTGGACGATCGGCCGCGTCAGAGATCGCGCGATCAAAATCGCCAGCACGGCTGCGAACAGCACGGCGACGCCGCCGACCAGAAGCGAGGTATTCCTGATGCTGGCGGCCGGTGCCATGATGACGGCGTTGGGGGTGGTTTCGATCACGGCCACCCATTCGCTTCCAGCCAGAACAGCGGGAGCAAACGCGATCCCGTTGGATCGGCCTTGCCGATCCGTCACGATATCGGCACTGCCCTGCGTGGCCCCGACCTGCGCTGCCAGATGCGGGAAGTCGGCCATCCAGTCGTTGGGCTTGCCGAGCAGGGCGCCGAATTCGCGCGAACGATCGGGGTGAATGAGGTAGTCGCCGGCCCGATTGACGACATAGATCGTTTCGCCCGGCCATGCCGCGGACCTGAGCCGGTCGAATGCGCGCCGCATGTCGACATTGATCATGAAAATGCCGAATGGCTTGCCGTCATCAGCGAAGATCGGCGTCGCGACGCGAATCGTCGGCCGGTGCACCTCCTCGATCAGCCCGTTGAAGCGACCGAGATCGAGCGGCGAGACGTAGAGTTGGGTGGGGTCCAGTCGGAGGGCCTCCTTGAAGTAGCCGCGATCGCTTCGCTTCTGCAGATCCGCTTCCGGGACGATCCTGATTGTGCCGTTTGGGCCATTGCGATCGACGCGCACCAGTTCGCGTCCATCGTTGTCGAAACCGATAACCCGGAACATCGCGTAGGTGGGCTTGGCTTCGAGTTCCGCCGCGAAGCGCGTCGCTATCCGATCACGCCAGGTCTTTTCGGACACGCCATCGGTCGGATCGGTGCCGCCTGCCTTGCGGGCGCGCACCAGCCCATGCAGCGCGACGGCCGAACGGAAGCCGACGACGTCGCCGGTTGCACTGGCGGCGTAGTATTCGAGATCGGTCGCGAGCTGCCGTGAATGCGTCTCAATGCGGTCGCGGGCGCGCAGCAGCAGCGCCTGTTCCAGGTTGCGATAGCTCAGCCATCCGACCGCGGAAACCGCGATCGCGACCAGCGCAATCATCGCGATGGCTAGCCTGGTCGTGAGCGTCATGTCGCTGTTCGCTCGCCCTCCACCTCCGCCCGGCAGGCGGCCGGACAAATCCGATGCTATGGCGCATCATGGGGAGGAAGCAACACCGCCGGCAGGGCGAGGGCCGCGCCGGGCGGCATCCAGGCAGCCGGCGACGGCCGCCAGGAGATCGGCGGCCCTGAACGGCTTCTGCAGGCTGGAGACGGCGCCGAGCTTGGTCGCCATGGTCAGGAAGTCGGGAGCGGAATCGGCTTCGGACGAAATCGGCCGGCCGGAGATGACGATGATCGGAAGCTGCGGGTGCTGTTGCCGAACCATCCGCATGGTCTCAAATCCATCCATGCCCGGCATGTAGATGTCGAGGAACAGCAGGTCGAAATCTCCGGCCTGGCACATTGCCAGGCCCTTTCGTCCGTCACCGGCGGTGACCACGCTATGGCCGGCACGTTCCAGCAACAGGCGGATGGTCATCTGGACCGCCGCATCGTCATCCACGACCAGTATTCTTGCCAAAGGAAAAAGTTCTCCGGGCTCCGATTGAATCAGGCAACGGCAGGTTGCGAGTGTTGCTGAATCCGCGTGTCGCTGCAACTGCTTCACAGCCACGAGCGTTCCGCAGATCGTTAAAATGCAGGTAAAATGTGCTGGTTTCCGCATATTGCCGTGCAGACAAAGCCAGCGCCGGCGCCATCGGGCGTGGTTCGCCATCCGTGCGGTGCGGCGCGGATCAGTTGCTGAGATATTCCGGATGACGCGAGCGAATCCGGGCGAGCTCACTGAGCGTCCCGGATAGATGGGTGCGTAGATGCTTCTGCGCCTCGTCCGCCTCGCCGGCATCGATCGCTTTTACGATCAGTCTGTGATGCCGCACGATGTCCTGTGCCTTGCCGGGCGAGGGCAGGTGCATCCGGCGCAGGCGGTCGATATGTCCGCTGCGGCTGCGCACCAGCGTCCAGATGTCCTGCTTGTCGGCGGCCGTGTAGAGCTGACTGTGGAACTCATTGTCGGCCGCCATGAATTTCTCGAAGTCGCCGGCCTTTGCATATTGCTGCTGGCGGGCAATCGTGGCGTGAAGCTCGACGACGAGTGTTTTATCGTGCTGCAGCGCGAGGGCGCGCACGATCTCCAGTTCGACGGCCTGGCGCAGGAAATGCGCCTGCTGCGCCAGCCGCACATCAACCCGGCTGACCACGGTGGCATATTGCGGGAAGACGTCGACGAGGCCTTCCTCCTCGAGCCGCATCAGTGCATCGCGGATCGGTGTCGAGCTGACGCCGAACTGGGCGGCGAGGGCGGCGCGCGACAGCGGCGATCCCGGCGGCAGCTCCAGCGAAATGATCATGCCGCGCAGGCGCTCGAACACCTGCGGCGCCGCCTGGCGGTCGCGATCCAGCCGGCCGGCGGAACGCGGGGCAGCGCGGCGGGAGACGATTTGCGGGGGAGCCATTCGGGCGGCCGGCCGTTTTCGGAAAGGGACTTGCTTCAGATGCACTAATACATTAGTGCATCTCCGCGAAGGCGTCAACGCGGCGCCGGGAGGAGATGCACAATGAAAAACGGAATGTGGCGCGCCTGCACGGGCGCCATTGCGATGCTGGTGCTGCTGTCGGGCTCAGAGGCCTTCGCGCAGCAGAAGTCGGAAGTCACGCTGTCGCGGCAGCCGGGCATCTTCTACATGCCCTCCCACATCATGGAAAAGAACAAGCTGATCGAGAAGCATGCGGCTTCGCTCGGCGTACCAGGTGTCACCACCAAATGGGTCAACTTAAGCGGCGGCGGCGCGCAGACCGACGCGCTGCTCGCCGGCAGCGTTGACATTCTCAACACCGGCACCGGCAATTTGCTGCTGCTGTGGGATCGCACCCGCGGCGGCGTCAAAGGCATCGTCGCCACCTCGGCGCAGCCAATGACGCTGATCAGCCGCGATCCGAATATCAAGTCGATCAAGGATTTCGGCCCCAACGACAAGATCGCGGTGCCGACCGTCAAGGTATCGACGCAGGCGATCGTGCTGCAGATCGCGGCCAGCGAGGCGTTCGGCGCCGACCAGTGGTCGAAGCTCGATGCCAACACGGTGCAGCTCGGACATCCCGACGCCTATGTCGCGATGACCAATGCGCAGCACGAGGTGCGCAATCACTTTGCGATTCCGCCGTTCACCTTCCTTGAAATGAAGAATGTTCCCGGAGCCCATGTCGTGCTGTTCTCGCCCGACGTGATGGGCGGGCCGCTCAGCCAGGCACAGTTCTTCACCACGACCAAGTTCGCCGATGCCAATCCGAAGATCGTGCAGGCGGTGCGCGACGCCACCAAGGAAGCGCACGACCTGATCCGCAGCGACACCAAGGCTGCTGTCGAGATCTACAAGGAAGTTACCGGCGACAAGACCAGCGTGGAGGATCTCCTGGCCTGGCTCAAGGAGCCCGGCATGATGGAGTGGAACCTGCAGCCGCAGGGCACCATGAAATTCGCAGCCCATCTGCACAAGGTCGGCACGCTGAAGACCATGCCCAAGGCGTTCACCGACTACTATCTGCCGGTCGCCCACGACCTGAAGGGCAATTGATCGACATGACCGCGCTTCTCGATGTCAGTGACGTAACGCTGCGCTACAAAACCTCGAGCGCGGTGGTGACCGCGACCGAGCGGGTCAGCTTCTCGGTCGATCGTTCCGATCGCTTCGTGCTGCTCGGCCCCTCCGGTTGCGGCAAGTCGACGCTGCTCAAGGCGGTTGGCGGCTACATGAAGCCGAGCGAAGGCAAGATGCGGATCTCGGGCCGGGAAATCTCCGAGCCCGGCGCCGACCGGATGATGATCTTCCAGGAGTTCGATCAGCTGCTGCCATGGAAGACGGTGCTGGAGAACGTGATGTTTCCGCTTCTGATGACGCGGAAGTTGCCGCGCAAGGACGCCGAGGCGCGGGCGCGGGCGTATATCGAGAAGGTCAGCCTCACCCGCGTCGTCGACGCCTATCCGCACACGCTCTCCGGCGGCATGAAGCAGCGCGTCGCAATCGCGCGCGGCATGGCGATGGAGCCGGATATTCTCCTGATGGACGAACCGTTCGCCGCACTCGATGCGCTGACGAGGCGGACCTGCCAGGACGAACTGCTGCAGCTCTGGTCAGAGACAAAATTCACGGTCTTGTTCGTCACCCATTCGATCGCGGAAGCGATCAAGATCGGCAATCGCATTTTGCTGCTGTCGCCGCATCCCGGCCGGGTCAAGGCCGAGATGATCGATGTCGACAAAGTCTCCGGCGAGGACGGCAGCGCCGCGCGGCTGGAAAAGCAGATTCACGATCTGCTGTTCGCCGACGCCGTCACGACACACTGACAGGGAGCGCGCAATGGGTGAAGCCAGAATTCTGCTGCGCGATGCCGCCGACCTGAAGGCCGCGGTGCCCGCGGAAGTCGAGCGCAAGCTGACGGTATTGGAGCTGCTGTGGAACGACGGCTTCGTCCGCAAGTCCGTGATCATCATCTTCCTCGCTGCGGCCTGGGAAATCTACGGCACGGTGCTCGACAATCCGCTGCTGTTCCCGACTTTCCACGACACGATTCTCACGATGTTCGACAAGGTGCGTGACGGCACCATTCCCCTGCGCGCCTGGGCGTCGCTGAAAGTGCTGTTCATGGGCTATGCCGCCGGCATTGCGCTGGCAGCCATCTTCACCATCCTCGCGATCTCGACCCGGATCGGCACCGACTTTCTGGAAACCATCACCGCGATGTTCAATCCGCTGCCGGCGATCGCGCTATTGCCGCTGGCGCTGATCTGGTTCGGCCTCGGCAATGGCAGTCTTGTGTTCGTACTGATTCATTCGGTGCTGTGGCCGGTCGCGCTCAACACCCATTCCGGCTTCAAGAGCGTCTCGAACACGCTGCGCATGGTCGGCCGCAATTACGGCTTGCGCGGCCTGCCCTACGTGTTCCGCATCCTGATCCCAGCGGCCTTCGCCTCGATCCTGACCGGCCTGAAGATCGGCTGGGCCTTCGCCTGGCGGACGCTGATCGCCGCCGAATTGGTGTTCGGCGTCTCGTCGGGGCAGGGCGGTCTCGGCTGGTTCATCTTCGAGAACCGCAACCTCCTGGACATCCCCGCCGTGTTCGCTGGCCTGTTGACCGTGATCGTGATTGGCCTGATCGTGGAGAACCTGATCTTCCGCACGATCGAGCGCAACACCGTCCAGAAATGGGGCACCCAATCATGACGAACAAAAAGAACCCCACTGAGCTTCGCAGCGCGCGCTGGTTCGCGCCCGACGATCTCCGCGCATTCGGCCACCGTTCGCGCGCCATGCAGATGGGCTACGCGCCGGAGGAATGGAAGGGCCGGCCCGTCATTGCGATCCTCAACACCTGGTCGGATGCGCAGCCCTGCCACATGCACTTCAAGAGCCGTGTCGACGACGTCAAGCGCGGCATCCTGATGGCGGGTGGCTTTCCGATGGAGCTGCCGGCGCTGTCGCTGTCGGAATCGTTTTTGAAGCCGACCACCATGCTCTATCGCAACATGCTGGCGATGGACGCCGAGGAATTGCTGCGCGGGCATCCGGTCGACGGCGTCGTGCTGATGGGTGGCTGCGATAAGACTACGCCGGGCCTCCTGCTGGGTGCCACTAGCATGAACCTGCCGACGATCTATCTGCCGGCCGGCCCGATGCTGCGCGGCAACTGGAAGGGCAAGACGCTGGGCTCCGGCTCGGATGCCTGGAAATTCTGGGACGAGCGCCGCGCCGGGAAAATCTCCGACAAGGACTGGGTCGATGTCGAGGCCGGCATCGCGCGCAGCTATGGCACCTGCATGACCATGGGCACAGCCTCGACCATGACCGCGATCGCGGAATCGATCGGCATGACGCTGCCGGGCGCGTCCTCGATTCCCGCCGCCGACGCCGGTCATATCCGCATGGCTTCGCAATGCGGCCGCCGTGTCGTCGAGATGGTGTGGGAAGACCTGACGCCGGAGAAGATCCAGACCCGCAAAGCCTTCGAGAATGCGATCACGGTTGCGATGGCGATGGGTTGCTCGACCAATGCGATCATCCATCTGATCGCGCAGGCCCGCCGCGCCGGCCAGGACATCGGGCTCGACGATTTCGAGAATGCGAGCCGCAAGGTCCCGGTCATCGCCAATGTGCGGCCGAGCGGTGACAAATACCTGATGGAAGATTTCTTCTATGCCGGCGGCCTGCCTGGCCTGATGAGCCGGATCAGGGAGCATCTGCATCTCGACGTGATGACCGTGACGGGCCAGACGCTTGGCGACAACATCGCGCGTGCCGAAGTCTATAATGACGACGTCATCCGCACAGTGAAGGATCCGATCTATGCCGAGGGCGCGCTCGCCGTGCTCAAGGGCAACCTCGCGCCGGATGGCTGCGTAATCAAGCCGAGCGCCTGCGAGCCGCGTTTCCTCAAGCATACGGGGCCGGCGCTGGTGTTCGACGATTATCCTTCCATGAAGAAGGCGATCGACGATCCTAACCTCGACGTCACGGCCGATCACGTTCTGATCCTGCGCAACGCCGGCCCGCAGGGCGGCCCGGGCATGCCGGAATGGGGCATGTTGCCGATCCCGACAAAGCTGGTGAAGCAGGGGGTGCGCGACATGGTGCGGCTGTCGGACGCGCGCATGAGCGGCACCAGCTACGGGGCCTGCATCCTGCACGTTTCGCCGGAATCCTATATCGGCGGCCCGCTGGCGCTGGTGCGCACCGGCGACAAGATCACGCTCGACGTTGCCGCGCGAACCATCAACCTCGATGTGCCGGAGGCGGAGTTGGAAAAGCGCCGCGCCGAATGGAAAGCGCCGGAGCCGCGCTATGAGCGCGGCTATGGCTGGATGTTCACCCGCCACATCAAGCAGGCCAATGAAGGCTGCGATTTCGATTTTCTGGAGACCGGATTCGGCGCACCTGTCAGCGAGCCGCCGATATATTAGCCACCGTCGTTCCGGGATGGTGCGAAGCACCAGACCCGGAACCTCGAGATTCTCAGGTGCGCAATTGCGCACCACAGTTCACTCGCTGACGCGGGTGCTCCGGAATGACTGCGAACCTGGATGGAAAACCAATGGCAAAGCTAAGCGACGCCACCCGCAACAAGCTAAAAACCGTCTCCACCGCCACCGTCGCCACCGCTTTGTTCAAGCGCGGCTTCCGCATCCAGATGATTCAGGATGTGCACCCGATCGGTCCCGGCCAGCCGGTGCTGGTCGGCGAAGCCTTCACGCTGCGCTACATGCCGGCGCGCGAGGATCTCAACAAGATTGACGTGTTCCGCAATCGCGCCCACCCGCAGCGCAAGGCGGTCGAGGATTGCCCGCCCGGTGCGGTGCTTGTCATGGACAGCCGCAAGGATGCGCGGGCGGCGTCCGCCGGCGCCATCCTGGTGACGCGGCTGATGCAGCGCGGCTGTGCCGGCGTGATCACCGACGGCGGCTTTCGCGATTCGAGCGAGATCGCCGCGCTCGGCTTTCCCGCCTATCACCACCGCCCGAGCGCGCCGACCAATCTGACGCTGCACCAGGCGATCGAGATCAACGTTCCGATCGGTTGCGGCGATGCGCCGGTGTTCCCCGGCGACATCATCCTCGGTGATTCCGACGGCGTCATCGTGATCCCCGCGCACCTCGCCGACGAGATCGCCGACGAAGCAGTTGAAATGACGGCGTTCGAGGATTTTGTTGCCGAGGAGGTGCGCAAGGGGCGCTCGATCCTCGGCCTCTATCCCGCAACCGACGAGCAGACGCCGAAGGACTTTGCCGTCTGGCGCAAGGCCAACGGACGATAGTGTTCCATTCCCGGGCGCGGGATCCTAAAATGACGCAACAGTGGAGAAACCACCCATGCTGATGTTCAACAATCTGATCGATGGCGAATGGTTGTCCGATGGCGCTCGCGCGCCGAACGTCAACCCATCCGATACCAAGGACATCGTCGGCGAAGCCGTGCGCGGCACGCGTGCGCAAGCCGAGGCTGCGATTGCGGCTGCCAAAGCGGCGTTTCCGGCATGGTCGCGGTCGACGCCGCAGGCGCGCTACGACATCCTGAAAAAGGCGTCGGACGAAATCCTGGCCCGCAAGGACGAGCTGGGCCGGCTGTTGTCGCGCGAGGAAGGCAAGACGCTGCCGGAAGGCGTCGGCGAAGTCGCGCGCGCCGGCCAGATCTTTGCGTTCTTTGCCGGCGAATGCCTGCGGATGGCCGGTGAGAAACTCGCTTCCGTGCGCCCCGGCATCGACATCGAGATTACACGCGAAGCGCTGGGCGTCGTCGGCCTGATCACGCCGTGGAATTTCCCGATCGCGATTCCCGCCTGGAAGATCGCCCCGGCTTTGGCCTATGGCAATACCGTGGTGATCAAGCCGGCCGATCTTGTTCCGGGCTCGACCTGGGCGCTGGTCGATATCCTGCATCGCGCCGGCCTGCCCAAGGGCGTGCTCAACCTCGTGATCGGGCGCGGCTCGGAAGTCGGCGCGGTGCTGCTTGAGCATCCCGATGTTGCCGCGATCAGCTTCACCGGCTCGGTGGCCACCGGCCAGAAGGTCGCGGCGGCCTGCATCGCTTCGCGGCCGATGAAGAAGTTTCAGCTCGAAATGGGCGGCAAGAACCCACTGGTCGTGCTCGACGACGCGGATCTGAAGGTTGCGGTGGAATGCGCCGCCAATAGCGCGTTCTTCTCCACCGGCCAGCGCTGCACCGCCGCCTCGCGGCTGATCGTCACATCGGGCATTCACGACAAATTCGTCGAGGCGCTGACCGAGCGGATGCGCGGCCTGAAGGTCGATGACGCGGTGAAGGCCGGTACCGATATCGGCCCGGTCGTCGATCAGAGCCAGCTCGATCAGGATCTCAAATATATCAGCATCGGCAAGGACGAAGGCGCCAAGCTCGCCTTCGGTGGCGAGCGCCTCAACCGCGAGGCGCCCGGCTTTTACCTGCAGCCGGCGTTGTTCACGGATGTGAGCAACAAGATGCGGATCGCGCGCGAGGAGATCTTTGGGCCGGTGGCCGCAGTCATCCGGGTCAAGGATTATGCCGAAGCGCTGGCGACCGCGAACGACACCGATTTCGGCCTGTCATCCGGCATCTGCACCACCAGCCTGAAATACGCCAGCGACTACAAGCGCAACTCCGAAGCCGGCATGGTGATGGTCAATCTGCCAATCGCCGGCGTCGATTACCATGTGCCGTTCGGTGGCCGAAAAGGCTCCAGCTTCGGCGCCCGCGAGCAGGGCCGCTATGCCGCCGAGTTTTATACGACGGTGAAGACGGCCTATACGATGCCGTGATGGCCTTGCTCTCACCCGGCGCATAGCGCCGGGTGAGAGGACGATTCCTGTATCGTCGCGGTCAGGAAGCGCGCAGAGCAAGACTGTACAGGAAGCGCTCCATCTCCGGCACGAACCGCTGTTGCCGAAATCCCGCTTTCGACAATACCCGCTGCGATGCGATGTTGTCCGGATGGGCGAAGGCGCGCAGCACCGGCCAATGCGTCTGCCTTCTCGCAACAACAACGCAGTGTAGCGCTAGTTCGGTCGCATAACCCTTGCCCCACGCCTGCGGAGCAAGGAAGTACCCGACTTCGGGACCCCAGCCCGGATCGAAGGGATCCTCATAGAGGCCCCCGAAGCCAATTGTCGAATTCGTTTCCTGCTCGATGACGACCCAGGGCGCGCAGCCGACGCGTCGCCGCTGCCGCTCATGAGCGGCGAGATAGCGCCGGCAGTCGCGCAGCGATTTCTGCCGCGCCGTGTATCGCATCGCTGTCGCGTCGCCCAGAAATTCGAACAAGGATTCCGCGTCCGCTAGACGTGGCGGCCGGAGCAGCAAGCGTTCGGTTTCCAGCAGCATAGGAGGAGACTAGCTCCTCCGGATCGCGATTTGAAATCCGATATTTGTGTCGTTCTTGAGCTCGTTCCGATCCGGGCGGTGTGCTTGGTTACACATCACCCTTTTCCGCCAGCCCGGCGGCCCACAGCGCGAACGCATAGACGATCGCGACCTCATCCAGCCGGTTGAACCGCCCGGATGCGCCGCCATGGCCGGCGCCCATGTTGGTGCGCAGCAGCACCGGGCCGCCACCGCTCATCGTGGCGCGCAGCCGCGCGATCCACTTGGCGGGCTCCCAATAGGTGACGCGCGGATCGGTCAGGCCGCCCATCGCCAATATCGCCGGATAGCCCTTCGCCGCGAGATTGTCGTAAGGCGAATAGGACAAAATGGTTCGAAAATCCTTTTCGCTCTCGATCGGGTTGCCCCATTCAGGCCATTCCGGCGGGGTCAGCGGCAGGGTGTCGTCGAGCATGGTGTTGAGCACGTCGACGAACGGTACTTCGGCGACGATGCCGGCGAACAGTTCACCGGCGCGATTGGCCACCGCGCCCATCAGCATGCCGCCGGCGCTGCCGCCATGGCCGACGATGCGTTTTGCGCTGGTGTATTTGGCTTCGATCAGCGCGCGCCCGGCGGCGGCGAAATCGTCGAACGTGTTCGTCTTCTTCTCGCGCTTGCCGTCGAGATACCAGCCCCAGCCCTTGTCCGCACCGCCGCGGATATGCGCGATCGCATAGACAAAACCGCGATCGACCAGCGACAGGCGGTTGGATGCAAAGGACGCCGGCATCGCCATGCCGTAGGAGCCGTAGCCGTAGAGCAGGAGCGGCGCTTTGCCGTCGCGCACGAGGTCCTTGCGGTGCAGGATCGAGACCGGCACTAACGCGCCGTCATGCGAGGTCGCCATGATGCGCGTGGTGACATAGTCGGCAGGGTTGTGGCCCGACGGAATCTCCTGCCGCTTGCGCAGGATTCGCGCGCGCGTTGCCATGTCGTAATCGTAGACTTCCGCGGGCGTCGTCATCGACGAATAGGAAAACCGCAGATTCGTGGTTTCGAATTCGTAGCCGCCCATGGTGTCGAGCGAGTAGGCGGCCTCGTCGAAGGCGATGGCGTGCTCTTCGCCGTTACTGAGGTCGCGGATGATGATGGCCGGCAGCGCGTTGGCGCGCTCCAGCCGCACCATGTGGCCGGCATAGAGCTCGACGTCGAGGACATAGACGCCTTCGCGATAGGGAATCAGGTCGCGCCAGTTGGCGCGTTCCGGCGCGGCAAGCGGTGCGGTGACGACCTTGAAGTCAATGGCGTTATCCGCATTGGTGAGGATGAACAGTTCATCGCCGCGGTCGGCGATCGAATATTGCACGCCTACCTCGCGCGCCGCGACGAGGCGGGGCGGTGCGTCGGGATTGGCGAGATCGATCAGCCGTTGCTCCGAAGTCTCATGGTCGCCGCCGGCGATCACGCAGAAGCGGCCGGAGGAGCTCTCATGCAGATGGGTGAACCAGCCGGAATCCTGCTCCTCATAGACCAGCGTGTCGTCGGCCTGTTTGGTGCCCAGCTTGTGGCGCCACACCTGCATCGGGCGGTGGTTGTCGTCGAGCTTGACGTAGAAGAAGCTTTGACAATCCTTGCTCCAGACGATGCCGCCATCGGTCTCCTCGACCAGATCGTCGCGGTCGACGCCGGTTGCCCAGTCGCGCACGCGGACCGAGAAATATTCCGAGCCCTTGGTGTCGGCGGTCCATGCCTGCAGCTTGTGATCAGGCGAATGCCGGGCGCTGCCGAACTTGAAATATTCATGGTTCACGGCCAGCGCGTCACCGTCGAGCACGATCTGCACTTCGCCGCCGTCGCGCGGCGTGCGGCCGAACAGTTCGTGCTGCCCGCCCTCGCGGAATTTTCGCAAATAGGCGAACGGGCCGTCCGGCGCCGGCACACTGGAATCATCCTCCTTGATCCGGCCGCGCATTTCCGCGACCAGCTTCTTCTGCAGGGGCGCGGTGTGGCCGAGCAGGCCCTCGGTGTAATCGTTCTCGGCTTCCAGATATTTTCGGATATCCGGATCCAGGATCGAGGGATCGCGCAAGACTTCCTGCCACTTCGGGTCCTTGAGCCAGGCGTAATCGTCCGTCACCGTGATGCCGTGCCGGGTGAAGCTATGCGGGCGCTTCGGCGCGGATGGGGCTGACAGGGCAGGGTTCTTGGTAGCTTGGGTCACGCGGTCCTCGAATGGCTCAGTGGTGGGCCTTATATCGGGGTGAATCGAGCGGATTACCAGAGGCCTGCGGGTCGTCATTGCGAGGAGCAACGCGACGAAGCAATCCATCTATCCGGTATGACGAACTATGGATTGCGTCGCTTCGCTCGCAACGACGGCGGCTAACTATTCCTTAACCGCGCCCCGGCGCCGCCGCCGAACATCGGAATTCGATTCACCGCCAGCACCACCGCGAAGGTGATCACCAGCATGGCGATACCCAGCACCGAAATGGCGGCGAGATCGCCGCTTTCGTTGAGGTCGTAGATCAAAACCGACAGCACCTTGGTCTGCGAGGTGAACAGCACGATCGCGGCGGAGAGTTCGCGCATCACGCCGATGAAGATGAAGCACCAGGTTGCGATCACGCCGGTGCGCAGCAGCGGCGCGGTGATCCGCCACAGCGATTGCAGCCGCGTTGCGCCGAGGATGCGGCTGGCGTCCTCCAGCTCGGGGTGAATGGTCGCAAACGCCGCTTGCAATTGCTGATAGGCCGACGGCAGGTTGATGGTCAGGAACGCCAGCAGCAGGATCCACAGCGTGCCGTACAGCACGAAGGGCGGCCGCGTGTAGCTTAAGAACAGTCCGACGCCGAGCACGATGCCGGGCACCGCAACCGGCGCGGTGGCAAGAAAACCGAGCAGGCGGTGGCTCGCAATCGCGCGGCGCGTCGTGACATAGGCGACGACCAGCGCGAGGATGGTGCCGATGGTCGCGGTCGACGCGCCGAGGATCACCGTGTTCTTCAGCGCCAGCTGGGTCGACGAGAGTTCGGTGAAGACGAACACGATGTTGTGCAGTGTCGCCGTCGACGGCGTCACCAGCGTGGTGGCGTTCGGCGAGAATGCGGCGTTGAGCAGCGCTAAATAGGGCAGGAACACCGGGTTGAGCAGCACGATCAGGCAGAATGCCAGCGCGGCCCAGCGCCAGCCACCCATCTCGACCGGGCGCGGCGGACCGTATTTGCCGCCGACCACGGAAAAACCGCGGCGGCCGAGCAGGAATTTCTGGCCCTGCAGCAGAAGGATCGTCAGCACCAATAGCGGCACGGCGGCGGCCGCCGCGAGCTCGAGTTTTGGCGGGTACTGGAACAGACTCCAGATTTTCGTCGTCATGGTGTGGAAGCCCGCCGGCAATGCCAGGATCGCGGGTGATCCGAACAGGGTCATGGCCTGCAGGAACGCGATCAGTGCGCCGGCAACCAAGGCCGGCAGCGCGAGCGGGATCGTCACCCGCCGCGCCGTCGTCCAGGCCTTGCCGCCGAGGATGGCGGAGGCGTCTTCCAACTCTCCCGGCATGTTGTCGAGCGCATTGGCGACCAGCACGAACACGAACGGAAAGGTGTAGCAGGAGATCACGAAGATCAGCCCGGTCAGCGAATAGATGTCGAACAGCGGATCGTCAGCGCCGGTGAGATGGCGATAGAGCTGGTTCAGCATCCCGCTGTTCGGCGCCGCCAACAGCTCCCAGGCGACCGCGCCGAGAAACGGCGGCGTGACGAACGACGCTGTCACCAGCGCGCGGATAATCTGCCGCCCCGGCATGTCGGTGCGCGACACCAGCCACCCGATCGGGGCGGCGACCAGGCAGCAGAGCACCGCGGAGGTGGTGGCGATGATCGCGGTCGTCCACAGCGGATCGAGAAACGCGGGGTCGGTGAACAGCGTGACGAAATTCTGCAGCGTCGGATGGCGCGCCTTGTCGGTGAATGCGAACAGCACCAGCCACGACAGCGGCAGCACGATCAGAAGGATCATGAAGGCTGCGAACAGCCACAGCACTGGGCGGGTGAGATCGAAGTTGGGGGCGTCGGTGCTGGCGGTGGTCATGCTATTTCCACAAGCGAGCTGCAAGTCCCTCGCCCCGCCCTTGCGGGGAGAGGGTTGGGGTGAGGGGCTCTCACCGCACATTCGGACTCGCGGAGAGCCCGCTCACCCGCCGCGCATCTTTCGATGCGCGTCGGGCTCTCCCCGCAGGCGGGGCGAGGCTGGACAGCCGTCGCTTTCATCCTCACACCCGAAACAGCCGCGCATAGCGCGTCTTGATCTCTTCCGCCATTTTCTCCACGCCTTCCGCGTCCTCCTTCATCAGCTTGATGTCGGAAATCTTGCGCCGTCCCGGCTTCGATTGCACCTGCGCATGCGCCGAATATTGCGCGGTGTAGTCGGTGAAGAATTGCTGGGTCTCGCGGGTATGAAACCAGGCGTGAAAAAGGCGGGCGGCATTGAGATGCGGCGCCGACGCGAAGATGGCGGTCGGGCCCGAGATCGTCGGCGCCCCCTCGGCCGGGTAGATCGGCTCGACCGGCTGGCCGGCTTCCTTGAGCAGCACGACGCCATATTCATTGCCGTCGGCCATCACAGCCCGCTCGCCAAGCGACAATTTTTTCGGCGGATCGGTCGACGACTGCACCTGCATCACGCGCTGCTTGGCCAGCTTCTCCATGTAGTCCCAGCCAAGCTCGCGCACCATCTGGAACGTCGCGGTCATGATGGTGCCGCTATAGGCCGGATGTCCCTTCACCATCTTGCCCGCCCATTTGGGATCGAGCAGGTCGGCAAAACTCTTCGGCGTATCCTCGGGCTTCACCAGATTGGTGTTGTACGCCATCGACGACAGATAGATGCGCGAGGTGGCGGACATGCCGTCGGGGTCGCGGTATTCAGGGAGAAAATGTCTGGCGACATCCTCCGGCACGAAGGGCGCCAGCCAGCCTTTCCGCTTCCAGGTGATGATGTGCGACGCATCCGAGGTGTTGATCACGTCGGCGGCGCGGATGTTGCTGCCGAATTCCTGGTCGATGCGCTGAAACAGCCGCTCCGAGCCGGAGCGCTCGATCTGGATGGTGATGCCGGGATACGCCGCCTCAAACGCCTTGCCGAGCTTTTCGCCGACCGGCAGGTCCATCGAGGAATAGAAGATCAGTCTGCCTTCCTTCTTCGCCGCTTCCACCAGCGCCGGCGTGATCGCAACCGGCTCCGGCGTTTGCGCGCGAAGCGGCGAGGCGAACACAGTTCCGGCCGCCAGCGCCGCCGTGCCTTGCAGGATATCGCGTCTGGAAAGTTTTGGCCCCCTCATCGCGTCCTCCCGTTCTGTTGTTGTTTACCGGCTCAGCGCCCGGCAGCGCTCGGGCGGCAGTGTCAGCCAGACCTCCGTGCCTTTCGGCACGTTGGTTTCGGTCGGCGTGGTGACGCGCAGGCTGGTGCCATCGGCGACCTCGACCATGTAATCGCGCGCGGCGCCGAGATAGACCTGCCGCGTGACAACCGCGCGAAGCGCATTCTCCGGTGATGCCGGCGCCTGCGTCGACAATCCGACATCATGCTGGCGGATGGCCACCGCGACGCTCTGGCCAGCCGCAAGCGGCGCGCCGATCACTTGCAGCGTCGCGCCTGCTAAGGAAACGTGATTGGTATCGCGCGCGGTGCCCTTGATCACGTTGCTGGCGCCGATGAAGCGGGCGACGAATTCGGATTCGGGGTGGGCATAGATATCCTCGGGCGTGCCGAGCTGGTCGATCCTGCCGCCGTTCATGACCGCGATCAGGTCGGCCGTGGTCATGGCTTCCGACTGGTCGTGGGTGACATAGACCGTGGTGTAGCGATACTCGTCATGCAGGCGGCGGATCTCGAACCGCATCTCCTCGCGCAGATTGGCGTCGAGGTTGGAGAGCGGCTCGTCGAGCAGCAGCGTCTCCGGCTCGACGATCAGCGCGCGCGCCAACGCCACGCGCTGCTGCTGCCCGCCGGAGAGTTCGCCGGGATAGCGCTGCGCCAGCGCTTCGAGTTTTGTCGTGGCAAGGATCGCCGCCAGCTTCTTGGCGATGGTGTCGCGGTCGAGTTTGCGCAGGCGCAGGCCGTAGACGATGTTTTCCGTCACCGTCATGTGCGGCCACAGCGCGTAGCTCTGGAAGATCATCGACATGTTGCGCTGCTCGGGCGGCAGCGTGCGGGCGCGTGACGACACCAGCCGCTCGCCGACATGGATCTCGCCGTCGGAAGGTTCGAGGAAGCCCGCGATTAGCCGCAGAGTCGTGGTCTTGCCGCAGCCCGATGGCCCGAGCAGGCAGACCAGTTGTCCGTGATCGATTTTCAAGGAGACGTTATCGACCACCGCAAGCGCACCAAATCGCTTGGTCAGGCCGCGCAAATCAACGGACGCCAATCGCCTCACTCCCACCCTAGTTACTGCACGGATCAGCGCCCGGCTTGGTATGCCAGTATACGCACTAATGTCGGCTGGGGAAGACTAGGATGAGTCGGGGCTTACGCCCCGACATTCTCGCCGAGATATTCGATCGCGGCCTCGGTTCCGCCCTTGCCGTGGGGGATGCCGAGCGCATTGAGGCCGACCTCGACGACCCCGAGCGTGCCGAGAATCATCGGCGCGTTGACGTGGCCCATATGGGCGATGCGGAAAGCCTGGCCGGAGAGATCGCCAATGCCGGTGCCGAGCACCACGCCGCATTTCTCCTTGCAGTAGCGCTGCAGCGCCAACGGATCGTGGCCTTTCATCGTCACCGTCGTCACGGTGTTGGAGCGCTCATTGGCCTCCGCGATATTGAAGCCGAGCACCTGGCCCTCACTCCACACCGCCACGGCGCGGCGCACCGCTTCGCCGAGCAGGCGATGGCGCAGATGCGCGTTTTCGAGGCCCTCCTCCTTGAGCATGTCGATCGCCTTGCGCAGCGCGAACAACAAATGCACCGGCGCGGTGCCGGCATATTTGCGGTAGTGCTCGGTGCCCTCGCGCTCGGTCCAGTCCCAATAGGGCGTGCGCAGACCGGCCTTCTTGTGCACCGCCTGCGCGCGCTCGTTGGCGGCGACGAAGCCGAGGCCGGGCGGCGTCATCAGGCCCTTCTGCGAGCCGGACATCGCGACATCGACGCCCCAGTTGTCCATCTCGAACGGCATGCAGCCGAGCGACGCGACGGTATCGACCATGAATAGTGCCGGGTGGCCGGTCGCCTTGATCGCCTTGCCGATCGCCTCGATGTCATTATAGGCGCCCGACGCGGTATCGACTTGCACGGCGACGATCGCCTTGATGCTGTGATCCTTGTCCTGCTTCAGCCGCGCCTCGACCTCGGCGGCGCGGATGGCGCGGCGCCAGTCGCCCTTGAGCACCTCGACCTCGGCGCCCATCGCCTTGGCGGCCTGGCCCCAGCCGATCGCAAAGCGTCCGCTCTCCAGCACCAGCATCTTGTCGCCGCGCGACAGCACGTTGGAGAGCGTCGCCTCCCAGGCGCCATGGCCGTTGGCGATGTAGATGTAGGACTTGCCCTTGGTGGCGAACAGTTTTGAGAGATCCTCGAGCAGGCTTTCGGTCAATTCCACCATCTGCGTCGAATAGATATCGAGCGCCGGGCGATGCATCGCCTGCAGCACCTCGTCGGGCATGGTGGTGGGCCCCGGGATGGCCAGAAATTCCCGGCCCGCGCGAACGGTCATTTGTTGATTTTCCTTAGTCGGTGGAACGCAAGGGAGCGGCATGGATCGAAGCTAGGGATACTATTGGATCGAGGCCGTCATTGCGAGCGCAGTGAAGCAATCCAGCGCTGCAAAATAGGTCAAATTGCACTCATTGCTCCGTTACTGATGGCATATGCAAGCCGGAGCATAATGAAATTGGATTTGATTGCGCCACGAAGTAGGTGCACTCCCTCTCCCGCTTGCGGGGGAGGGCTGGGGTGGGGGTGTCTCCGCGGGTGACGCTGCCCGCGCGGAGAGAGCCCCCACCCGGCGCCTCGCGCCGACCCCCCGCACGCGGGAGAGGTGAGGCACGTCTGCGGCCAACTTTCGAACCAAACATCATCAGTCTTTATTCCCCACTGTATGGGCGATTGCGCGCCAGATCTGATCCTTGAGCTCGGTCGCCGGCGGGCTCGGGATCGTCACCGCGGGCGCCTCGCGTTTCCTGCAGGCTTCGACCAGCCGCAGCACCCAGATCTCGCCGTCCGTATAATAGAGGTCGCCGCCGCCGTTCCGTCCCGCGATCGTGGGCCCGATGCCGGTGACCTGATATTTCGCTTCCACCATGCCGGCGTTTTCGAGGTCGGCCGCCAGCAGCGCGCGCTCGGCATCGAGATCGGGCGAGATGTGGTGCGTGACCGCGGCCGTATAGTGGCTGACGCCGACGCCGCGATCTTCCGTCGCCGCCCCGAGCCATACCGGGCGCTGCTCCGCGCCGCTTTCCAGCACTTTCCAGAACCGCACATGGTTACGGCGGTCGGCGCTGGTCCCGATCGGCTTTTCATAGGCGAGATCCTCGCGGCGGCCGAGGTAATAGAGATTGCTCACCGGCGCGTCCTTGTAGGGCCTGTCGAGCAGCACGCTGCCGATGATCTCGATCGAGGATTTCAGCGTGATCCGGTCGGCCGGATACCAGCCGGCTTGATGCATCGCGCAGACCACGTCGGCAGTGTCGCCGACCAGCCCGACATTCATGGGATCGCCGGGAATATCTTGCGCCGTGCGCGTGACCATCGGCATGTCGGCGAGCCCGCGCTGATGCTCGTAATGCGTCCAAATCCCCGGCAGCACCAGATAGGCGAGTAGGCTGTAGCCGCCGAGGATCACGAGTGTGAGCAACACGGCGCGACGCCATCCGCCGCGCCGCTGCCGCCGCAATCGCTTCTCGATGCGTTGATCGGGTGCCACTCCCTCTCCCCGTCCTTCACGGGGAGAGGGGCTCTCTCCGCGTATTCTGATGCCAATCGATAGACCTGTACCCCCTCACCCGCCACGCAAGAGCATGGCGACCTCTCCCCGCAAACGGGGAGAGGTTAAAAGAAGAACTATCGCCTTGTCTCTCTGCAACCCGCCGCTTCGGCTTCCTCGACCGAGCAGAACCAGCGCGTGCCCTTCGAAATCTTCATCTCGATCTTCGCATACCAGCGGCTGGTCGGCTGATGGTAGATACATTCGCCGGAGCGGTTGACGTTGCCCTTGATGGTGCAGTCGGGTGAGGGCGCGACCGGCCCGGATGCCGATGCCAGCAGAATCGCCTTGGCATTCTCCGGCGGCGTGACGGCGCCGAGGATCGCGGTCTTCTTGTTGCGGATGCGCCAGTCCCACGGCGCGATAAACGCGCCCTGCCACATCCCGGCCTTGGCCTCGCGCGCGGCCTTCTCGTCCGCTTCGTAGTCGCGCGAGATGCGCGTCAGCGCCAGGGCCCAGCCGTTCGACACCAGCCATTTCTGGATATCCTCGCCGTCGGCCTCGCAGCGCGCCACCACGCGGCCGCGCCGATCGGCGACTGGCCTTGTGTGGCAGGTCCAGCTCTTGGCCCCGAAGCGTTTCGTCAGCTCGTCGCGCGCGGCGGCACCGCAGGTCCAGCGCTCGCCCTTGGTGTTAAGGCAGAGCTGATCGGCGGATGGCGCGTCGATGCCGCCGAGGCGGATGCGGTGGTTGCCGATCTGCACATAATCGCCTTCGCGAATCTTCGGCACGCCGGTGATGTCTGCCGCCTGTGCAACGGTGGGAAGCGACAGCAGCAACAGGGTGGACAGCAATCTGCTAAAATTCATCGGCGGTCCCAGCGAAATGATGCGCACCAATCCGGCGGATTGTGCGGAGATTAGGCGCCGCTTGCCAGAGCAGCTGCGTCGCACCGCTTTCAACTTCCCGCGAGATGTCCCCCTCCCCTGGAGGGACCCCTCCATGGGAGGGTGAGCAAGCGCGTGTCACGCCTTATCTTCCGCCATTCTCCTTCTCGCCAACGCAAGCCCCATCAGCACGAAGGCCGACGTCACTTCCGGGCCGCCGACCAAAATCCGGGTCGGCGTCTTCATCTTGTTCCACTCATAGGCCTTGTACGGCCCATGCCTGCCGCCCTCGCCGAGGCTTGCCGTGATGCAGGCGAGCGCCGGCGCAAACGTCGAGACGTCGGCGCCGAGATGCGCCAGCGCCATCAGCGCAAGCGCCGCATCGAACGCGTTCATCTCGCGCGCGATCAGTTCGCCCTGGACATAGCCGAGCACGCGGCCGCGAATGAACTCGAACGCGTCGTCCGGATCGATTGCCTGCCGCGCCGCCGCAGACAATGCCATGAACGCGGCGTGGCAGCGGCCGAAATAGGCGGAGTAGAGTTCCGGCAAATAATAGATGTGCGAGCGCGGATTGGCGAAGGCATAGCTTTCGGCGAGCTTGCGCTGGAAGCCGAGGATGCGCCGCACCGTCTCCAGCCGCGCGGGCGTTTCGAGGATCTTCCAGCGGTTAAGGTTGCGAAACGAGACTTCGAGAATGTCGAGATTGAGGGTGGGATCGAGGTCGTTGCCGTAGGGCCGGTCGCCGGCGAGATTGTCGATCCAGGTGACGACGCCGCCCTCGTACTCGATGTTGTCGTTGAGCGGCACGGTGACGCGCGGCTCGTTGGCGCCTTCGCGCACCTGGTAGCCGCGATAGAAGTCGAGCAGCGGCTGGTCGAGGATCGGGTCTGTCGCGCCGGCCTGCGTCGCTGCCGAGATCGAGCATGCGGTGGTGTCGCAATCCGGTACGTAGATGCCGAAGCCGAGATCCTGCTTGATCTGGGCGAAGAAGCGCGAGAAGCGCGGATGCGGACCCGGCGCCAGCGCGGTAATGACGCGCACCGTCGAGCCGTCATGCGCGGGCACTTCCTCGACCGAGGTCTTCAGGCAGAAATCCACCATCTCCGAAATCGCGCGTCGCGATGCCGAGGCTTCGTCGCCCGCTGCCAGTCCGGTTTCGAGGTAGCTGAGGAGCGCCTCGGTGAAGAAGGCATCGTAATAGGCCGAGCGGTGTCGGATCTGCACCGGCTCCCACATCGGTTCGGCGATCCCTCGCCAGGCCGGGTTGATCAAAGCGCGCGCCGGCGAATGGGCGATGAAGATACGTGCCAGGCTAAACAGCAGCGTCGAATTCTTGTAGCCGCGCGAATTCAGCCCGGTCAGCGCCATCAGCATCTCGCGTCCGCCCATATCAGGGTCGCCGATCAGGTTGAACGCGGCATAGGTCGGGATGAAGCCGTTTTTGGCAAAGGACTGCAGCAGATGCTTCGCGCAGCGGCGGATCACCCGGTCGATCTCGCTCTTCCCGGGCGTCCGGCCGGGGGTGGTGACCGGCCCGGGCGCCGGATGGCGCACGCCGATATCAGCCATCAGCTCGGCGATCGGGGCGCCGACGGCGGCCCAGTCCGGTTCGGCATCGTCCCGTGCCCGCACCAGCGCCTCCCGCACGGCGCCGAGCCGCTTCTCGTCGCGCAGCGCCGGGTGCCCGGTGCGGCGGAGCAGCGGACGCAGCGCCGGATTACCCAGCGCGGTCCGATAGAACTTGCCGAGATGAGGGTCGCCGCCTTGGTATTTCAGCAGCACGGGGTCGCAGACGTCGTACAGGGACGGGCCATTCTTCCGGGCGGTCAGCGCGCGGAATGTGGCTCCGGCAATCGTAGAAAAACCCATGCAGTCTCTTTCCGCCGGAACGGTGAAGGGAGGGCTGCGTTAAGGCACGATCCGTAATACCCCGGAGGTTTCGGGGTATTCGGATCGGGCTCGATGGGGAGTCCCCGCAGCCATCGCCGGCGGATTGGGCCCGCAAGCCCTTGAAAACTATATAAATCCGTCAAGAAACACAAATGTGATGTAAATCACTTAGTAAAAATTTACCTTCCGCCAGTATCGGCGGCGGTCCGGAGGCATGCGTCAAAGGTGGTTGTTCGGGAGGGGCCGACAGGCTAAAAGCCCGCTTGTTGCGGTGCCGCAAATTGAGCGCAATTGGACGGCACACAGCTTGCAACCCCATCAAACCTGAACGGTCCTGACGCGACTAACTGGCGCGATCTTGTTTGGCGCTTTGGACAAACTTGGGAATGGAAACGCGATGAACCTCGGTCAGCTCCACATCTCCCGCCGCACCGCCACCATCGCTGTGGCCTTGATCGGTCTGGTGTCGCTGGCGATCGGCGCCCATGCGGCGCTGAACAAGCGTTCGCTCGACGCCGCCAAGGCGATCGGCACCGAGCAGACCGGCTCGATTGGCGCCGGCGCGAGCCGCGTGGCGCTCGTCATCGGCAATGGCCATTATCCGGACGCTTCGGCGCCGCTGTCGCAGCCGATCAACGACGCCCGCGGCCTCACCGCCGCCTTGCGGGCCAAGGGTTTTGACGTCGACGTGGTCGAGGATGCCACCAAGGACGACATGGCGCGCGCCATCGCCCGCCTGAAGACCAAGGTCAAGCCGGACACCGTCGCGATGCTGTTCTTCGGCGGCTATGGCGTGCAGGTCGGCCGCGAAAGCTTCATGATCCCCGTGGATGCCGCGATCTGGAAGGAAGCCGACGTCCGCCGCGATGGCGTCTCCATCGAGCAGGTGCTTGATACGATGACCGAGAAGGGCGCCAAGGCCAAGCTCGTCGTCGTCGACGCCTCCCGCCGCAATCCCTATGAGCGCCGCTTCCGCTCCTATTCGCACGGCCTCGCCCCGATCTCGACGCCGGAGAACGCGCTGATCCTGACCTCGGCGACGCCGGGCAAGGTCGCCGACGACGGCAAGGGCCAGTACAGCGTGCTGGTTACCGAGCTGCTCAACAATCTGGACTCGCAGGCCAGCGCCGCCAGCGCCTTCAACAAGACCCGCATCTCGATTTCCCGCGCCTCCGATGGCGAGCAGGTGCCGCAGGTCTCCTCGTCGCTGCTCGAAGACATCCATCTCGGCGGCTAAGCAAGCTTCATCCCATCGTCGTCCCTGCGAACGCAGGGACCCATACCGCGTGATCCATCGTGAGGGCGCGGTGACTGAGGCTTGGCGTTAATCATACGCGCTCTGTGCATCGGTGGGCCGAACGCCGGCCGCGGCGTATGGGCCCCTGCGTTCGCAGGACGACATCGTGGAGGTGGCGGCGGACTGATTCAAACAATCAGATCGCTGAGATCACGCCATTCCAGATTCTCGCGCTCGATCAGCTCGATCTTCCAGTCCCGCTTCCAGCGTTTGAATGTTTCTCCCGCGCAATCGCTTCATCGGCCCGTTCGAAAGCCTCCAGATAGACCAGCCGGTAAACGCCGTAGGTCTTGACGAACGAAGAGCCTTCGCCATTGCGATGCTGCTCCATCCGCTTCGCCAGCGAATTGGTCACGCCGATATACAGTGTCCCATAACGTCGGCTCGCGAGAATATAGACGTAGAACATATCCCACCGTCGCCCCTGCGAACGCAGGGGCCCATACCGCGTGATCTATCTTTGACACAGTAGCAGACGCTGTATCACACAACGAGGGCCGGTGGTTATGGGCCCCAGCGTTCGCAGGGGCGACGGCGGACTTGGGGCGTCCGCCACTTATTTCGCGTCGGCGCTGGCCATCACCGGGCGCACCGGATCGCCCTCGCGGAGCAGCGCGCCGGCGCGCGCCACCACGACGTCGCCTTCCTGCAGGCCGGAGGTGATCTCGACCTGGCCGGCCGACATCAGTCCGGTCTCCACGCGCCTTGTTTCGACGCGCGAGCGCCGCACCACCTGCACCACGGTGCCGGCGGTGCCGTAGAGGATCGCGGTCAGCGGCACCGCGACGCCGCAGCTCTGCCCGGTCTTGATCTGCGCGCGGCCGGATGAATTGACCAGCAGGCGGCGGTTGGTAGTGACGCCGACGAACACCTGCGCAAGCTGGCTGTTCGGCTCGACGGTGGTCGACAGACGCCGCACCTTGCCGTCGACTTCGCCGGCGCCGATCACCTTGATCCGCGCGGTCTGGTTCACCTGCAGTTTTGCGATATCGCGCGTCGGCACCATGCCGACCAGATCGAATTCGCCGCGCGCGATGATCGAGAACAGCGCCTCGCCCTTGCCGGAGGCCATCGCGCCGACGGAAGCGGTGGAAGCCGAGATCACCCCTGCGACCGGCGCCTGCACCGACATCTGTCCGCCCTCGGGCAGGTTCAGCTTCGCCAGCACTTGGCCCGCGCTGACGCTGTCGCCGGCGTCCACCATCACCTCGGCGACCTTCAGTCCCATTCGCTCGGGCCGCACCTGCGCCTCCTCGCGCGCAATGATGGTGCCCGAGACTTCGACGGTGTTGGCGAAGCAGGATTTCGCGACCTTGAGCACGGTCACCGCGGCACCCTTGGGTGCGGCGGGGTCGGCTTCGTCGGCGGCGCGCGAAACGGAAGCCGAAAGACAGACGAGGCCCACGGCGAAGAGGGCCGTGAGCTTCGGCGCAAGGTCGCGCGCGGCAAGGGCGGGCATCGATAATTCCTTCTCAAATTCAGGGCTTTGGATACCAGAAAGGCGGCGCTCGCGCCAAGCTTGATGAAGCCGATAGCGGCGGCGATTTGTTGCAGGCGCTCCACATTCCCGGTCTCTGATTTTGTCTTGGATGAGCGGGGAAATGTTCAATTTCGCGGGCGGGCACGCGTGCTGCGGCGGGTGGGCGTGGCCGCCGAAGTCTGCTGACACCATGCTGGCAGCAGGCCTTCGATAGAAAGAATGGCCGGCAGGGCTACCGGATTCCGGATTGGAGAACATAGCCATGACAATGCTGACCAACATACAGACGTCCGCCACCAGGCCATTTGCCTTGCGGGCTGCGGTTCGGCTGGCGCATCTGCGCCGTTGCATCAACCGTTCCTTCGCAGCGGTGATTGCGCGCCACGAGCGTCACGCCGCCCGCGCCGCCCTTTACCAACTCGACGACCGCACGCTTGCGGATCTCGGCATATGCCGCGCGCAGATCGAGGGCAATCTTGAAGATCTGGCGCAGACCCGCGCGCGAATGCAGCAACCGGGTTGGCATTGAGGCGGACGGGCGGCGGAGCGGTAGCGACTACTGCATCTTCTTGCGCCGCGCTGCGGCCGCCGTTGCATCCACGACGTTGTCGACCTCCTCGCGCCAGCGGATGATCTCCGCGGCGAGAATCGGATGGTTGAAGCCCTTGAGGTTCAGATCGTCGATCGGCCTTCCCTCGACCCACTGCTCGACCATGCCGTAGACGCGCCTGGACACCACGATCTGGTTGGCCTTTGCCTCGTCGCACAGACGCGAGGCGAGGTTGGTCACGCTGCCGATCGCGGCATATTCGAGCCGCTGCTCGAAACCGATCTGGCCGAGCGTGGCATAGCCGAGCGCGATGCCGATGCCGAAGCCGAGATTGTGGCCGCGGTTGCGCCATTTCTCGGTAAGGGCGCCGATGGTGTCGCGCATCTCGACCGACATCCGCACCGCACGCGCGGTGTGGTCGTCGAACTGGATCGGCGCGTTGAACAGGATCATCACGCCATCGCCGGCATAGCGGTCAAGCGTGCCTTCATACTTGAAGATAAGCTCGCCGAGCGCGGCGTGATATTCGCGCAGCACGTTCATCGCCTCTTCCGGCTCGGTGGTCTCGGTGAAGGCGGTGAAGCCGCGCAGGTCGCAGAACACGACCGTGACCTCGCGGCGGTGGCTGTCGAGCAGGCCCTCATGGCCGTCGGAGGAGGCGATCAACTGCGCCACCTGCGGCGCCAGGAAACGCTCCAGCCGCCGGATGCGCTCGATCTCGCCGAGCTGCGTTTCGACGCGCTCTTCCAGCGAGCGGTTCCAGTCGCGAAGCTGGTCGGTCTGGTCCTGCAGCTTGCTGGCCTGCCGGCGCACGACGTCGTTGGCGGCGAGCAATTCGCGGCTCTTTTGGTCCACCTCGGTGAACAGCCGCGCGTTGCGCATCGCCAGCACCGCCTGGTGCGCAAAGGTCTTCATCAGGCCGATCAGGTTGTCGGAGAATTCGCCCTCGTTCCGCCGCAGCACCACCAACGATCCCAAGATGCCGGTCTGGTCGACCAGCGGCACCAACAGCACCGAGTGGAAGCCGGCTTCGATCGCGACGTCGCGCAAGGGATGTTCGGCAACCGCGCCGACCTGGGGGATGGCGATCGGCTCGCCAGACGTGGCGGCTTCGCCGAGCGGGGAATTGTCGGCGTCGATGGCGCGGTGGCGGCCCTCGGCCGCCTTGTCGATGCCGATCGATTCGGTGAGCGAGAACTGGTGATTGCCGGCGTCATAGGTGTAGATCAGCACCGCGTCGGCATGGGTGATTTCGAGCGCGCGCGCGGCGACGGTGGGCAGCACCGCGTTGAGATCGAGCGAGGAGGCGACGGCGCGGCCGACCTCCTCGAGCACCTTGAGCTCGTTGATCGATTGCGCGAGGTCTCGCGTCCGTTCCTTCACCTTGGCTTCGAGGCCCGAATAGGTCTCGGCAAGCTGGCCGGCCATGCTGTTGAACTGGTGGGCAAGCTCTTCCAGCTCGTCCGAGGTTTTCACCTCGATGCGGTGGCCGAAATCGCCGGCGCCGAGCCGCCGCGCGCCGGCCTGCAGCGCCGTGATCGGCACCAGCATGCGGCGCGCCATGATGGTGCCGGCAATGATCGCGACCACGAGGCCGAGCGCGATCAGAAACGCGATCCGCACCAGCTGGTCGCGGATCGGCATCAGCGCCTGCGCCGTCGGCTGTTCGAAGAACACGTGCCAGCCGAGCTTCGGCACCACGCTTGATGTCGTCAGCACGGCATCGCCACGGACATCGGTGCCCGAAAGCGGCGCGACGCCGCCGGGCTTGCTGACGGCGGCGACCTGCGGCAGCGTGAGCAGGTTCTTGCCGATCTCCGGCCCGGTCGAGGACGTCGCCAGCACGTCGCCCCTGGCGTCCGTGACGTAGGCATAGGTCACCCTGCCGATCTGGGCGTCGATCAGGAACTCCGAGAGGAAATCGAGGTCGATCTCCGCCAGCGTGATGCTGCCGTCGGCATGCGACAGCACGATCGACATGAACGGGCGCTCCCCGCGGAAATAGGCCGGCGCGAAACTGGTGCGGCGTGCGGCGGTCTCGGTGATCCTGACATCCCGTGAGAAATCCGTGTTGCTGCCGGGCGTGATAATCTGGCGCGTCATGCGAAGCTGTTCGCGGCCCTGGTTGTTGAGGAACGAGAGTTGGCTCACCTGCGGCACCTGCCGCAGCAGTTGCGCATAATCCTCCCGGTGCTGCTCCAGCGTCAGGGCTTCATTGGATTTGGTAGCGCTCGCGCGCGTCACCCAGGAAATCTGCCGCTCCAGGTCGGCCATCGATTGCTGGATCCGCTTGGCGGTCGCCTCCGCCTTCTCGGACATGCCGTCGTTCAGCGAGCTCTTGATGCCGCGATAGGTGATCCAGATTTCCATCGCGCCGTTGACGGCCAGCACGAACACGACGAGCCCGACCAGCGCGACGACGTATTTGGCGAACAGGCCTTCGCGCAGAAACCAGACTCTGTCTTTGACCTCGCTCATCCGGACCCTCGGCGCCGCATCGGAGCGCGCGCATCGGTTTGTCGCTGGCGCCGCGCTGTCTCGGCAGCCCGGCGTGAGGCCTGTTTAGCACGAATTGGGAGACGGATTTGTGGGTCCGCCAACATGGTTAGCCCGGATTTTAGGCTGGAATCAGGGAAATTCAGCCGTAGCCCAACCTCGCCCCGCAAGGGCGAGGGGAGGGAGTAGGCGCATCAGCGGTTGAACAATTGCCGCAGCACCTCGTTCATCGGCTGGCTGTCCTCCTGCGCCGTCGTATCGCCCGGCGGCATGGGCGCGGCCGGCTCGGAGGGTGCGGCTTGCGCCGGGACCTGATCGGGCGGATTCGGACCGACGAGGCTGCGCTGGCCACCCGGACGTGCGCGGCCCTGGCCGGGACTTTGGCCCCCGCCGCCCTGGCCAAATCCGCTGAGGCCCTGCTGCAGGAGATTGCCGATGGTCTCGCCGAGCTGGCCGCCGAGCGGGTTGTTGGCCGGCGGCTGGCCGCCCGCGGCGCCCTGTCCGCCGGTCGTGCCGGGCTGTCCGCCGAGCAGGCTGCCGATCGCGGCGCCAAGCCCAGCGCCTTGCTCGCCGAACAGGCCTTTGCCCATTTCCTTCAGCTTCGCGTAGGCGGCTTCGGGATTGTCGAGGATGCCCTGCATCTCCGGATAGATCCGTGGGTTTCCCCACGGGCCCTCGATCATCACGGGGATGCCGAGCCCGACCGGATCGCCGGTGCGTCCCTGGCCTTCGGTGGTCAGCACCAGCTTCGGCTCGACGCGGAATCCGATCTGCTTGGTGTCGAGCGCGATGGTTCCGACGCCGGTCATCTTGACCAGCGGGCCGACGAGGTTGAGGTCGGTGGTTTGCGCCTGGCCCTTGTCGATCCTGAACGAGGCTGACAATTGCGAGAGGTCGGTCGCCTTCTCCTCGCTCTCCTGCCAGCCGGACAGTGGGCGCGCGGTCAGCGAACGGATCATTTGCGCGACGTTGAGCCCCTTGATCGCGCCGTCCTGGAACACGATGAAGGCGGTGCCCGCCATGTTCGACATGATCGCGCGCTGGCTGGTGCCGGAAGAGCGCACGCTGATCTTGGCCTGCATCCTGCCGTCGAGCCTGTCGAAATCCGCGAGGCCATGCAGCAGCGGCAACGCGCGCACGCCGGTAAGGTCGACGCCCATCGCATAGGTGGGCGTGGCGGCGGAGACGTCGACCGTCAGATCGCCGCTGGCGCTGCCTTCATAGGCGCCGAGGTTGGCAACGCGGGCCCTCAAAACGCCGCTTGCCAGCGTGGCGTCGATCGCGGCGCGCGCGAAACGCGCGTCGCCGATACTGAGTTCGGTCGCCGAAATGCGCGCCTGGATGTCAATATAGTTGAGACCATTGTTGTCGATCGTCGCGTTGCTCCAGGGCTGCCCCGACGTATTGCCGCTGCTTGTCGATGCGAGCGCGAGCTTCTGGAAGTCGAGATCGAGCTTGACCAGCGGCTTGCTCGACAGGTCGACCGAGGCCCAGCCGTTGAACGCCGCATCGCCGAGCGTACCGGTCACGCTGTTGATCATCACGATCGGACCGTTGAGGCGCGCTTCGGCCTTGGCCGTGAGCTGGGCCTCCAGGAGGCCTGGCGCGTCGATCTTGATCTCGGCCGGAATGTTCTGCCGCTCGACCGGCGCTGCCGGCAATGCTGCCTTGATATCGAATTTGAGCGGATTGCCGTTCTTGCGCGCGCTACCTGACAGGGCGACCTTGCGGTTGGCATCGACGACGATGTCGAGGTTGACGGTCTCGATCCTGTTCTCGACGCGGTCGCGCACATTGGAGAGCACGATGGTGCCGCCGCTGACGCTGATGTGCTCGATCGAAAAGGCCTCCGGCGCCTTGCCGGCGGCGGGCTTCGGGGTGGCGGCCGCATCCCTCACACGCTCGCGCCGCAGCGGCAGATTCACCACCGGACGAATGATGGCGAGCTCGGTGATGTGCGGCTTGCCTGCCCATAGGCTCGCAAGCGTCACGTCCGCTTCGATGCTCGCGGCAGCGAAGCGGCGGTTGATGTCGCTGTCCTTCGGATTTTGCAGCGTGACATCGTTCAGCGTGACGTTGAGCGACGGCCACAGCCCGATCCTGGCGCCGCCATTGATGGTGAGCTTGTAGCCGGTCTCGCGCTCGACGCGCTCGGCGATTTCGTTCTTCAGGAAACCCGAGGGGATGCCGATCGCCAGCGTCAGCGCGATGATGACGATCACGGCAACGATGACGGCGCCGACAATTTTCAGTGCTTTCATATCGATATTCCAGGCCGCGCAAAACGGCACTTATTTCGGGGGTGCAACCCGCGGGCGCAACCGCTCAGGCAAGTTTATCCCGGAAAGGGAGGAGGACCCAGCACCCAAAAATATTCCGGGGGTGCTGCATTGTTATGTGACTTATGACACACTCACCATCAGGGGAATCCTGCTAACGGCGCATTCGGGGGAAGGTAATTCGATCCGGAAGGCAATACGATGAGTAAACAGGCCGAATTTGCGGTCATTTTGAAAATGAACCCGATGTTTGCCGATTTGGGCGCCGACGAATTGCAGCGCATCTCCGGCCTTTGCCACACCCAGCAGCTCGGCGTCGGCGAAATGTTGTTTCAGAAGGGCGATCCCGGTGATGCCCTCTATGGCGTGCGGCGCGGACAGATCCGGATCGAGACCGGCGCCTCCGACGGCAGCCGCCTGACGCTGAACTTCATGGGGTCCGGCGATCTCTTCGGCGAGGTCGCGGTGCTCGATGGCCAGGAGCGCACCGCGGACGCGACTGCGGGCGAGCCCACGGAACTGTTCGTGCTCCGGCGCGAGGATTTCCTCGCCTTCCTGGAACGCGAGCCGAAGGTTGCAATCAAGATCATCATGCTGCTATGCCAGCGCATCCGCTGGCAAAGCGAGCGGATGGAGGAATCGGTGCTGCAGCCGCTGCCGGTGCGCCTGGCGCGACGGCTCTGCGCGCTCGCTTCCGATTTCGGCTCCGAGGTGCACATCTCGCAGGAACAGCTCGGCGTCTTCGTCGGCGCCGCCCGCGAAAGCGTCAACCGTCAACTGCAGCTCTGGCGCAAGGACGGCATTTTGGACCTGCAGCGGGGACGGATATTGCTGCAGAACATGACCAAGCTGACGGCGGTCGCACGGAACGAGTAGGACGCAAAAGTAATGTAGCCCGGTTGAGCGAAGCGATATCCGGGGCCGATCTTGCAAATTCCCGGATGTCGCTTCGCTCATCCGGGCTACGATTGCACAATCTTGCGCGGTTGCGGACGAATCAGTTCATCCGTCGAGCCCCAGCTCGTAACCCATGCTTTCACTTCATCCAGCGGAACGGCCAGCCGCGTTCGTTTGAATCATCATAACGACGGCGGTCCTCCCCGACATCGAGAATTTCCGACATCTTGGTACAGGCCCTCACTCCGCCGCCGGCCAGATCGCCGGCGGCACCGCAGGCGGACCCTTCGCGGGCGGCTCGCCGCGATGATCGTGCCCGTGGCCGGTCGGCTCGCTGTCGGCGCTGGAGACGAGCAGCTTGCGGCCAAACCGCCAGCACAGTGCGCCGATATCGTCCATCACCATGAACATCGCCGGCACGAACACCAGCGACAGGATGGTGGAGAAGATCAGGCCGCCGATCACCGCGAGCGCCATCGGCGAGCGGAATTCACCGCCGGCGCCGAACGCCAGAGCTGACGGCATCATGCCCGCGGCCATTGCGATCGTCGTCATCACGATCGGGCGGGCGCGCTTCATGCCGGCGTCGATGATGGCCACGTCGCGCTTCTTGCCCTCCCGGATGGCCTCGACCGCGAACTCCACCAGCATGATGGCGTTCTTGGTGACGATGCCCATCAGCATCAGGATGCCGATCCACACCGGCGTGGTGAGCTGCTTGCCGGTCAGGAGCAGCGCGATAATTGCGCCGCCGATCGAGAGTGGCAGCGAGAACAGGATGGTGATCGGCTGCAGGAACGTTCCGAACAGCAGCACCAGCACGGCGTAGACCATCATCAGGCCGGCGGTAATGGCGGTCGCAAAACCATCCGACAGTTCGGCCAGGCTTTCGGCATCGCCCGATGGGCTGACCCTGACACCCTTGGGCAGGCTCTTCATCACCGGCAGCTCGTTGATCATTCTGGTGGCGTCACCAAGTGCTGCCGTGCCGACAAGGTCTGCGGCCACCGTCGCCTGCCGCTCGCGGTCGTAGCGGCTGATGCTGGTCGGGCCCTGATCGAGCTGGATGTCGGCGACAACCGACAGCGGCACCCCGCCGCGTTCGCCGCGCTGGCCGAGCGGCACGCGCAATTGCTGCAGCATCTGCAGGTCGCTGCGCGCGCTGTCCTCGAGCTGGACGCGGATCGGCACCTGGCGGTCGCCGGCGTCGAACTTGGCCAGCGCCGGACCGACGTCGCCGATCGTGGCGACGCGGATCGTCTGCGACAGGCTTTCGGTCGAGACGCCGAGCCGCGCCGCCAGTTCGGCGCGCGGGCGGATGCGAAGCTCGGGCCGGTCGAGCGCGGTTTCCGAAATCACGTTGGCGATGATCGGAATCCGCTTCATCTGCGTCGCGAGCTCACTGGCGACGTTGTTGACGATGTTGCTGTCGGTGCCGGTCACAACAAGCGAGATCGCGCGCAGACCGTTTTCGTCGAGGAACCAGAAGCGGATATCCGGGACGTTCTCCAGCTCCCGCCCGATCTCGAGTTCGAGCTGCCGCTGGGTGATCTTGCGCTCTTTCTTCGGCGTGTAATTGATGATCAGCGCGGCGCGGCGGACTTCCTGCGTTCCCGGCGGCACCCGGCCGCCATCGACGAAGATGCTCTTCACCTCAGGCCGCTTGCGCAGACGGGCGACGATTTCTTCCGTCACCTTCTCGGTGTAGGCGAGCTGCGAGCCCGGCGGCAATTCCATCGCCAGCAGCGAGCGCGCGGTGTCCTGCGCCGGCAGGAAGCCCTGCGGCAGCAGCGTGATGCTCCAGATCGAGGCGGCGAAGACGCCAAAGCCGATCAGCACCGTGATGAAGTAGTGCTTCACCGACCAGGTGACCAGCCTGGTGTAGGTCTGCAGGATTCGCCCGGGCGGCGGATCCTCGTGCGGGTGATCCTTGAGGAAGTAGGCAGCCAGCACCGGTGTGACGAAGCGCGCGGCAAGCAGCGAGAAGAATACCTGCACCGAGACCGTGATGCCGAACTGCTTGAAGAACTGTCCGGCGATACCGGACATGAAGCTGGCGGGCGCGAAGATCGCGATGATGGTCAGCGAGATCGCAATCACCGCAAGGCCGATTTCGTCGGCGGCCTCGAGCGCCGCGCGGTAGGGCGATTTGCCCATGCGCATATGGCGCACGATGTTCTCGATCTCGACGATGGCGTCGTCGACCAGGATGCCCGTCGACAGTGTGATGGCGAGGAACGAGACCAGGTTCAGCGAGAAGCCCAGCAGGTCCATCATCCAGAACGCCGGGAAGATCGACAGCGGCAGCGAGATCGCGGCGATGATGGTCGCTCTGATGTCGCGCAGGAACAGCAGCACGATGATGACGGCGAGGATCGCGCCTTCGAACAGGGTCGAGATCGCGGCGAAATAATTGCCCTTGGTGAATTCGACCGAGGTGTCGATCAGTTTCAGGTCGACGTCGGGATAGGCAACCTTCAGCGCATCGATGCGCTTCTGCACGGCCTCGGCCACCTTGACGTCGCTGGCGCCCTTGGAGCGCTTGATGCCGAGCGCCACCACAGGCTCGCCGTTGAAGCGGGCAAAGGTGCTGCGATCAGCGATGGTGTCGGTGACGGTGCCGAGATCGTCGAGCCGCACCTCGCCGCCGCCGAACAGCGGAATCATGGTGCCAGCGAGCTCGTTCAGCGTCTTGGCGCCGGCCAGGGTGCGGATCGCCTGGTCGTTCTTGCCGATTTGGGCGCGGCCGCCAGCGACGTCAACATTGGTGCCGCGCAGGATCTGGCTGACATTGACGGCCGTGAGGCCCGCCGCCTGCAGCCGGTCAGGATCGAGCGAGACCAGAATCTCGCGCTCGACACCGCCGATACGCTCGACCTGCGCCACGCCGCGCACGCCCTGCAGCGCGCGCTTGACGACGTCGTCGACGAAGTACGAAAGCTGCTCCGGCGTCTTGCCGGGCGAGATCGCCGCATAGGTGACGATCGGCAGGCCGATCACGTCGACGCGCTGGATCAGCGGCTCGTTGACGTTCTGCGGCAGGTTGGCGCGCACGCGGGTGACGGCGTCCTTGACGTCGTTGAGCGCGCGGTCGGTGTTGGTCTCCAGCGCGAACTGGATCGTCGTCACCGACAGGCCGTCGGTAATCGACGACGAAATATGCCGCACGCCCTCGACGCCGGAGACGCCGTCTTCGATGGTCTTGGTGACCTGGCTTTCCAATTCGGAGGGAGCCGCGCCGAATTGCGCGACCGCGACCGAGATCACGGGGATGTCGGCGCTGGGAAGTCGCGTCACGGCGAGCTTGGTGAAGCTGGCCCAGCCCAACACCAGCAGGATGATTGAGAAGACGATCGAGGGAAGCGGGTTCCGGATCGACCAAGCCGAGATATTCAAAGCCATTAGCGTGCCCGCGTGCGTTCGAGTTCGTCGGCGAACATGGTCTTGATCTGGTCGCCGTCATGCAGCGAGGTGCCAGCATCGGCCACAACGATTTCGCCGACGTCGAGGCCTTCAAGAATTTCAGTCGAGGTTTCCGAGGTGAGGCCGACCCGCACCTTTCGCGTCTCGATCGTGTTGCCCTTCACCACCTGCAGCGTCAGGCGGTCGATCGCAGTGCGCGGCACGGCGACGCCGCAGGAGCGCTTGGCGTCGATATTGGCGCGCGCAAACATGCCGACCTTGAGCGAGGGATTGTTGTTCAGCGAAATCCTGACCTTGCCGAGCTGGGTGGCGCGGTCGATCTGCGGCGAGATCTGGCGGACCTTGCCGACCACGTCGGGCGCGTCGTCGCGGCTGATGCGCACGGTCGCGCCGGGATTGAGCTTGAGCAGATGCACGCTCGGCACCTCGGCCTCCAGCTCGATTTCATTGTTGACCGAAATGCGCAGCATCGGGCCGGCCTGCGGCGAGGCCGGTGCGCCGACCGCGGTCCTGACTTCGGTGACGAGACCGGCCGCGGGCGCGCGAAGCACGACCGGTCCGGGCCTGCCGGCCGGCGCGCCCGGGATTTGCGGCGGCGCGGTGAGGCGCACCAGTTCCTGATTTTCGGTGACCGTATCGCCTTCCTTGACCAGAAGATCGGTGACCCGAGAGCCTTCCTGATCGACGCCGATCTGCGCTTCGCGGCGCGGAACGATGAAGCCGGTGACCCGCACCATGTCGGAGAAGCACGCATTGGTGGATTTGGTCACGATCACCAGCGCCTGGCCTGGTGTCTCCTTCTCTTCGGCGTGGGGACGATTCTCGAACCAGTAGTAGCCGGCCGCCACAATGACAACGAAGGCCGTTCCAAGCGCAGGTTTAAGGTATTCGGAAAACTTCATCGCCGGATCAATCCAGACTGCAAGTCAATCAAACAGGGTGTTTTGCCGGCTGCAAGGCCGGTAATGGAGCCCAAAACGAATACGTCCCGCATGGGGGCTGCGGGACGTATTGTAGCCGCAAAATAGAGGTCGACGCCACGCCCCTTACTTGGCTGCGTTCGCCGTCGTGGCCTTGTTTTCCATGTTCACGACCTGCACGCGTCGGTTCACTTCCGCGAGCGGCTGGCTCGGGTCCTTGAGCTTGCTCTTGCCATAGCCGACGGTCACGAGATCGGTACCGTTGATGCCGTATTTGTCGACGAGATAGCGTTTGATCGCGTCGGCGCGGCGCTCGGAGAGATCCTGATTATAGGCATCGCCACCGGCCGCATCGGTATGGCCCGCGACTACGAAGGTCGAGCCCTTGAGGTCATTGTTGGTGAGCGCGCGGCCGAGCGCCTGTACCGACGGCAGCGACTTCGTGCTGATGTCAGCGGAGTTGTAGTCGAAATTGATCTCCAGATCGATCTTCGGCTTGTCCTGGACGATGGCAGCGATTTCCTCGCGTTCCGCGATTGAGAGCGAACGCGTGGAGCGGCCGCGGAACTTCTGAACCACCTTGTTCTCGGCGGCGGCGACGGCCGGATCGGCCGTGTGCTGCGGGCCGGCCGAAAGGCCGCGGGTGAGCGGCGCCTTCTTTTCCGGCGTCAGCGCGCGGATGATCTGGTCCTCGGTGACGTTCTTGTCCTGCGCCAGGGCGCTGCCCGCGCTCAAGGGCGCGGCGGCGCCGAGCGCTGCAACCGAAACTATTGCGGTAAGGGTTTTCCTTGCCGAGAAATGTGCCATTACCTGTCCCTCCTGCGGGCTTCCCACGCGGTTCCAATATCCATCCAACGCTGCCGGACCTTTAGGTCACACCGGCTGCTGTTCTTTAGTCTGAGCACCCGCCACTGGGTTCGAGGCGCCGGCCAGCCTTCGTCGAAAAAATTACTGCACCCCGTACTCGGCGAACTCCTTGACGATATTGGGGTCCATCGCCTTGGCGTTGTTGATGTCGAGGTCGCCTTCCGAAATCGAGCCGTTGCGCTTCTTGGCAAGGCCGCGGCCATATAGCGACGAGGTCAATCTGGGGTTGATTTTTAGAGCCGCGTCGAAATCAGCGATTGCATTCTTGTTCTGGCCGTTCTTCAAATTGAGAAGGCCGCGGCTGTCGAGCGCGTCCACGAAATTCGGCCGCAACCGCAGCGCCTCGTTGCAATCCTTCAGCGCCGCCTGCAGATCGCCGATCACGGTGCGCGCCCAGCAGCGGTTGTTATAGGCTTCGACGTCCTTCGGATTCAGCCGCAGCGAATTGTTGAAGTCCTTGATGGCGAGCTCATAGAAGCCCTTGCTGGCATAGACCTGGCCGCGCCGGTACAGCGCGGCGGCATCGTCAGGATTTTCGTTGAGCTTGGCGTTCAGGCTCTTGATGGTCGGATCATCGGCGAGCGCGGGGGCAGCTGGGCTCGAGGGCTCGGCCGGTTTAGCCGGCGGCGGGGGCGGAGCAAGCGCGATCTCAGGCGGTTTGGTCGGCGCCGCTGGCGGTGGGGGCGGCGGCGCGGGCGCAGCTACCTGGGGAGGCGAGGACGAAGGCGACGGTGCCGGCGCGGGAGCCGGCGCAGGGGCGGGACCCGGGGCTGGGGCCGCGATGACCGGAGATGGCGGGCTCGCCGGGCGCGGGCCACTGCCGCTCGGGATAAAAGAGAAATCCTCGGCCAGCGACGAGGAAATCCACGGCACCTGCTCGCTGCGCGAGGCGCGGGTGACGCCGACGCGGGTGCGGTTCAGCGTTTCCTCCGCCGTCAGGTCGGGGGTGCGGATTTCCTTCAGCAATTCACGCACAAACAGGCTGCGGTCGCTGCCATTGTCCGAGATTACCGAGGACAGCGCGGCCGAATACATCACCAGCGTGCCGTTCGGCGCGATCACCGGCGCGAGGCCGGCGGAAAAGCTGCGGAAGCGCCGCTCGAACGGGTTGCGCCTGGACGCATCGATCAGCGCGATCTTGACGCCGGCACCGCGGCTGTTGATCTCGCCGAGCACAGTCTCGAGGCTGAAACCGTCGCGGCGGACGTCGGCCTCGGTCCAGATCTGGGCATCGACCGGGATCATGTAGCTCTGGCGGCTCGACTGCACGCCAAAGCCGGAGAAGAAGATCAGCGCGACCGATCCGGGTTTGATCTTGCCGTAAAGGCGCTCGAAGGCGCGGCGCATCTGCTCGCTGGTCAGGTTCTCGCCGATATCGACGTTGAAGCCGTCGCGCTTGAGCTCGTCGGCGATGTCGCGCGCGTCGTTGATCGGCTCCTTCAGCGGCGCCTCGGCGTCGGGATATTTCGCATTGCCGATCACCAGCGCATAGCGTTCGCCGGCGGCGAAAGACGGCGCGACCGATGCGAGCGCAAGGAGCAATGTCAGGAGCAATGCAACGCGGATTTTCATAATGATGGCAGTCCAGATCACGGCAACCCAGCCAAAATAGCGGCGATGCTAGCTCGCGCGGCGGGCGACCTTACTCTACGGGTTCAGCATTATCAAACCGCCGCCGCACCCCCGTCAACTGATTGCGATCTCGTAATTAATTGCGACAATTCACCGCGACAGGACCATGCGGACGAGGCAACAAAAGCGCCCATTGTGGCTGCGCGGCAACGTGTGATCCCTCCTCGTGCAAGCCGGTTCCAGATCAAGCGCGGAAATCCTTTCGGCCCGGCCTCTTGGCGCCATGGTTGGTGAAAGCAGGGCGCCCTGCACGATGCAAATTTTTGGCTCGAAGCCGCCGGCCGCAAGGGCCGCGTCACTACCTGTACGAGCGGTAATGTGACTTTTCTCACGGAGAGTGTTGCGCTGTCATACGGCTGTCATTCGCCTTGCGCGTTTGACCTTTGCGGACGGCAATGGCTTGCTTGGGGATCGGCCCACATCCAACCAAGAAAAAAGTGACACCGATGGGAAACGCCTACGAAATCTACGCGCTGCGCTATGCGACGATGTCGCCCCGCACTCCGCATCTGAATTTCCTCGTCCCCGATCCGCACGACACCACCGCGCAGGACCTCGATTATTTCGTCTGGTTGGTCCGGGGCGGCGGCCGCGACATCCTGGTCGATACCGGCTTCAACGCCGAAGAGGCAAGAGCGCGTGCGCGCAAGCTCACTCTCAACCCGGTCGATGCGCTCAGAGATTTTGGTGTGGCCGCCGAGACCATTCGCGATGTGATCGTTACCCATTTGCACTACGACCACGCCGGCAATCTCGATCGCTTCCCGAACGCGCGGTTTCATCTACAGGAACGCGAGATGAGCTACGCGACCGGGCGCTGCATGTGCAACGGCCTGTTGCGGCATCCGTTTTCGGTCGAGCACGTCACCACCATGGTGCGCCATGTCTATGGCGACCGCGTCACCTTCCATGCCGGCGACGGCGAGATCGCGCCCGGCGTGACTGTGCACCGCGTCGGCGGCCATTCCGACGGGTTACAGGTGGTGCGGGTGGAAACGGCGCGGGGGCCGGTGGTGCTAGCCTCGGATGCGGCGCATTACTACGCCAATCTGCACAAGCGCAGCCCGTTTCCGATCGTCTACAATGTCGGCGACATGGCGCAGGGCTGGGAGACTGTCGAGCGGCTGGCCGGCCATCCCGACCGCTTCATCCCCGGCCACGATCCGATCGTGAGCGAGATCTACCCACGCGCCAGCGACAAGGTCGATGCCTTCGCGCTGCATCTGGCGCCGTCGCGATCGTTCGTAAAATAGGCGCGGCCAGATATGTCGGAATATAAGACCATCGGCTTCATTGGCCTCGGCGTGATGGGCGAGCCGATCTGCCGCAATCTCGTAAAGAAGAGCGGCAAACGCGTGCTCGCCTTTGATCTGTCGGCCGAGCCGTTGGCGCGACTGCGCGCCGACGGTGCTGACGTCGCAGCTTCCGTTGCCGAAGTCGTCAAGCAGAGCGAACTGCTGTTCCTCTGCCTGCCCAGCGCCAGGCATGTGCGCGCGGTGTTCGAAGGCGACGGCATTCTCAAAAATATCAGGAGCGACCAGGTCGTCGTCGATCTCGGCACCTCCTCCGTGAGCCAGACCCGCGACTTTGCCAGGCAGTTGCAGGCAAAAGGCGCTGATTGGGCCGACGCCCCGATCGCACGCACGCGGCAGGCGGCGCAGGACGGCACGCTGAGCGTCATGGTCGGGACGACGCCGGCGCGCTACGCCGACATCGAGCCGCTGATCCGGTGCTTTGCCACTGACGTCACCCATTGCGGCGAGGTCGGGGCCGGGCAGGTGACGAAGATTCTCAACAACATGGTGTTGTTCGAAACCGTCAATGCGCTTTCCGAAGCCGTTGCGGTGGCCAAGCACAATGGCGTCGATCCCGGACTGCTGCTGGATACGCTTTCAAAGGGCTCCGCAGATAGCTTTGCGCTGCGCAATCACGGCATGAAGGCGATCGTGCCGGAAATTTTTCCGGAGCGCGCGTTCTCGACCGAATATGCGCTGAAGGATCTGTCCTACGCGCTGGAGCTCGCGACTGAAGCCGGATTGAAGATCCGCGGCGCGGAGCTGGTCGGCACCATCCTGCAGGAAGCGATCGATGCCGGCTCGGGCGATAATTATTTCCCCGTCATCGCGAAGCATATTAGTGGCCGCTAACCGGAGACCATGATGATCACGCGCTTCCCCGGACTCACGCCGACGCGCAGCCGCGCCGTCGCGCATGGCGATCTCGTTTTCACCGTAGCAGTTTCGCCCGATCCGGTGAGTCCCTCGATGTATGAGCAGAGCGTCAAGGCGCTCGCTCGCATCGACGAAAGCCTCGCATTGTGCGGCACCGACAAGAGCAAGATCCTTTCGGCCATCGTCTATATCGCCGATATCAAGCAGAAGGCCGAGATGAACCGCGCCTGGGATGAGTGGGTTGATCGCGAGAACCCGCCGATGCGCGCCTGCCTCGGCGTCGATCTCGAACCGCCGCATATCGTGGAGATCGTGGTGACGGCGGTGAAGTAGGCAAACTAATACGCCTCCTTCGCGTCGGCCTCTTCGCTGGTCTGCACCAGATCGAGGCTCGCCTCGATCTTGCCGAGCAGCCGCGCAAAATCCCTGCGCTCCTGCGCGGAGAGGCATGACAGGATCTCCTGCTCGCGGCGGAGCAGGCGCGGGATCAGCTCTTCATAAAGTGCCGCGCCCTTGCCGGTCAGTTGCAGGCGGAATTCGCGGCGGTCGTCGGCGTTCTCGACCCGCTCGATGATCTGCTGCTTCAGCAGCGAGGTGACGGCGCGGCTGATGGTGGATTTGTGGGTGCGCGTGCAATCGGCGACGTATTGTGCACTGCAGGGCTCATGACGGAAACCGAGCGTCGCCAGCACCCGCCATTCTGGAATGTCGAGCCCATAGCGCGCCGCATACTCCGCCGACAGTGCGGAACTGACCTCAGCCGCCAGGCGGTTGAGCTGAAACGGCACGAACTTCAATAGGTCGAGCCGCGTCGCCCTTTTCGGCGCGCTATCTTCCTGCGGGCCGGCAGCCATCTCGGTGGACATCGCCTTTGGCAAGAATCGCCTCGATTTGAGTTGCGCCCGGGCCCGCCCGAGGGTTAAGATAGTTGCAAGTGAGACTAATTTAGCAAGGCATTGTGCCCTTGGCTAGTCACCGTGACCAGGGTTGAGCCCGCATGGCGCTGACTAAAACCCAATTCGGCTATCGTCGCCATCCCGATCAGGACCGGGCGGGCGCGAATATCGCCGAACATGCGGTTATCGTGGTCGGCGCCGGCCCGATCGGGCTGTCGCTGGCGATCGACCTGGCGCAGCGCGGGCAGCCGGTCGTGCTGCTCGATGATGCCGACCGCATCGGCGAGGGCTCGCGCGCGATCTGCTTTTCAAAGCGCTCGCTGGAATTCTGGGACCGGCTCGGCATCGGCCAGCGCATGGTCGACAAGGGCGTGGTGTGGAGCGTCGGCAAGATCTTTCACGGCGAGTCGCAGCTCTACCAATTTAACCTGCTGCCGGAGGAGGGCCACAAGCGGCCGGCCTTCATCAACCTGCAGCAATTCTATGCCGAGGCCTATCTGGTCGAACGCGTCGCGGAGTTGCCGGCGATCGATCTGCGCTGGCGCAATAAGGTGACGGGGCTCGAGCCTCGCAACGATCATGTGGTGCTGACGGTGCAGACGCCGGACGGGCCCTACCGGCTCGCGGCGCAATATGTCATCGCCTGCGACGGCGCGCGATCCTCACTGCGGCAGATGGTCGGCGCGGATTTTGCCGGCCAGGTGTTCGAGGATCAGTTCCTGATCGCCGACGTCAAGATGACCGCGGCGTTCCCGACCGAGCGCTGGTTCTGGTTCGACCCGCCGTTCCATCCCGGACGTTCCGCGCTGTTGCACAAGCAGCCGGACGACGTCTGGCGCATCGATCTGCAGCTCAGTCGCTTTTCCGATCCGGCCGTCGAAAAGCTGCCGGAGAATGTGCGGCCACGCATCGCGCGGATGCTCGGCCACGACAAGTTCGATTTCGAATGGATCTCGCTCTACAAATTCCAGTGCCGGCGGATGAACAAGTTCGTCCATGGCCGCGTGATCTTCGCCGGCGATGCCGCGCATCAGGTCTCGCCGTTCGGCGCACGCGGCGCCAATTCCGGCTTGGAGGATGCCGAAAACCTGGCGTGGAAGCTCGATCGCGTGCTGAAGGGCATCTCGCCCGAGGCGTTGCTCGAAAGCTATCACATCGAGCGCAGCGCAGCTGCCGACGAGAACATCCGCGAATCCACCCGCTCGACTGATTTCATGGCGCCGAACTCGCATCAGGAGGCGCGGCTGCGCAAGGCGGTGCTGTCGCTCGCCAAGGAAACCGAGTTCGGCAAGCGCATGGTCAATGGCGGCCGGCTTTCGACGCCCTCGATCTACGACACACCGCTCTCCACCGCGGATGGCGATAGCTGGCGCGGCGGCCTGCGGCCCGGCGCCTCGATGGCGGATGCGCCAGTGTCAGGCCGCGGCGGCGAGCCGCTGTATCTGACCGACGCCTTCATCGGCGCTGGAACGAGATTCACGTTGCTGGAGTTCAGCAATGGTGCGGGGCCGGAGCTGCCGGAAGGTGTGGGAACGATCCGGATCGGCGGCAACGATGGCCTTGCCGATTCGGCGGGACTTGCCGGCAAGCGCTACGATGCCGAACCCGGCACCGCCTATCTGCTGCGGCCCGACGGCTATGTCGCGGCGCGCTTCCGTCATCCGACGCGCGAGCGGCTCGACGCCGCGCTCGCCCGTGCCGCCGGCCAGATCTGAGGTCTCTTATGGCGCTATCGACAGCTTCGAATTTCGCCAGGCCCGATGACGCGTTCCGCGCCATCGTCGAGGCGCATCGCGGCCTGAGCGACGAGCAGAGCGCCGATCTCGACGCCGCGCTGGTTCTCGTGCTTGCCAACCACATCGGCGACATCGCCGTTCTGCACGAGGCGATCGCGCTCGCCAAGCGGCGCATGCTCGACGCCAGCCAGCAGCAACAGCAACAGCAACAACAGCAGTAAACGAATTGTGGGAACGAATTGATGGCCGAAAACACTGCAAAGGGTTTTGCATCGACGACCGACCTCTCGGAGAAGAAGATCACCTTCTCCGAGATCGGCACCGACCTCTACGCGTTCACCGCGGAGGGCGATCCGAACTCCGCTGTTATCGTCGGCGATGACGGCTGCCTGGTGTTCGACGCGCAGTCGACGCCGGCGATGGCCAACAAGGTGATCGAGCGCGTCCGCACCGTCACCGACAAGCCGATCAAATACGTCGTGCTGTCGCATTACCACGCCGTGCGCGTGTTAGGCGCGTCTGCCTACAAGGCGCAGGGCATCGTCGCTTCGGCCGAAACCTACCGGTTGATCGAGGAGCGCGGCCAGCAGGATTGGGATTCGGAGTACGGCCGCTTCCCGCGCCTGTTCCAGGATGCCGAGAGCATTCCCGGGCTGACCTGGCCGACGCTGACCTTCGAAGGCGAGATGTCGATCTTTTTGGGCAAGCGCGAGGTGCGGCTGATGCAGCTCGGCGCCGGCCATACGTCGGGCGACATCGTCGCCTGGGTGCCGGATGCCGAGGTGATGTTCTCCGGCGATCTCATCGAATACCACTCGGCCTGCTATTGCGGCGATGCGCATTTACGCGAATGGCCCTCGACGCTGAACGAAATCCGCGCCTTCAATCCCAAGGCAATCGCGCCGGGGCGCGGCGATGCGCTCAAGGGGCTCTCGACCGGGCGCGATGCGATCGCGATGACGCGCGATTTCGTCACCTCGCTCTATGGTGCAGCCGAAAGCTCGGTCGCCAAAGGTCGCTCACTGAAGGAGACCTTCGCCGCCACGCGCGAGGTGATGGATCCAAAATTTTCCAGCTTCGCCATCTATGAGCATTGCCTGCCATTCAACGTCTCACGCGCCTTCGATGAAGCATCGGGCATCGACGATCCCGTGATCTGGACCGACAAGCGCGACCGCGAAATGTGGGCCGCCCTGCAAGGAGGAGGATAGAAATGAATATCAATACCTCGCCTGATCAGATCGTCAGGAGCACCGCGCAGATCACGCCCGGCTACATGTCCGGCTTCGGCAACAGCTTTGAAACCGAGGCCTTGCCTGGTGCGCTGCCGATGGGACGCAACTCGCCGCAGCGCTGTGCCTACGGCCTCTATGCCGAGCAGCTTTCCGGCTCGCCTTTCACCGCGCCGCGCGGCACCAACGAACGCTCCTGGCTCTACCGCATTCGGCCGTCGGTGAAGCATTCCGGCCGGTTCGAGAAGGCCGATGCCGGGCTGTGGCGCACCGCGCCGTGCCATGAATACGATCTGCCGATCGCGCAGCTGCGCTGGGACCCCGCGCCGCTCCCGAAGGAGGACATGACCTTCCTGCAGGGCGTGCAGACCATGACGACGGCCGGCGATGCCAATACGCAGGCCGGCATGGCCGCGCATGTCTATATCATCACCAAATCGATGGTCGATCAGCATTTCTACAATGCCGATGGCGAGATGATGTTCGTGGCGCAGCAGGGCAATCTGCGTCTCGTCACCGAGTTCGGCCGTATCGATATCGAGCCGGGCGAGATCGCGGTGATCCCGCGCGGGGTGAAATTCCGCGCCGAGATTCCGTCAGGCCCCGCCCGCGGCTATCTCTGCGAAAACTATGGCGGCGCGTTCACGCTGCCGGAGCGCGGACCGATCGGGGCCAACTGCCTCGCCAATTCGCGCGACTTCCTGACGCCGGTGGCCTCGTATGAGAACAAGGACACGCCGACCGAGCTCTACGTGAAATGGGGCGGCGCGCTGTTCAAGACCAAGCTGCCGCACTCGCCGATCGACGTGGTGGCCTGGCACGGCAATTACGCGCCGTACAAATACGACCTGCGCACGTTCTCGCCGGTCGGCGCCGTCGGCTTCGACCATCCCGATCCCTCGATCTTCACGGTGCTGACCTCGCCGTCGGAAACTGCGGGCACTGCGAATATCGACTTCGTGATCTTTCCGGAACGCTGGATGGTGGCCGAGAACACCTTCCGTCCGCCCTGGTACCACATGAACATCATGAGCGAATTCATGGGCCTGATCTACGGCGTCTATGACGCCAAGCCGCAGGGTTTTGTGCCCGGCGGCATCTCGCTGCATAACATGATGCTGCCGCACGGCCCCGACCGCGAAGCCTTCGATCACGCCAGCAACGGCGATTTGAAGCCGGTGAAGCTGACCGGCACCATGGCCTTCATGTTCGAGACGCGTTTTCCGCAGCGGGTCACGAAACACGCGGCAACAACGTCGGCCCTGCAGGACGACTACGCCGATTGTTGGAAGGGTTTGGAAAAAAGGTTCGATCCGAACAAGCCGTAGCGTGCGCAACTCGTCATCGTCGGGCTTGACCCGGCGATCCATCACCTTGTGAGAAGATGGATGCCCGGGTCAAGCCCGGGCGTGACGATTTTCCGATTGGAGAGTCAGGTGCCCCATCCCAACGACCCCACACTCCGCTCCTTCATCGACGTCGCGCCCGATTCGCACTTCCCGATCCAGAATCTCCCTTACGGCGTGTTCTCCGCCAAGGACGGCCTTGCCCCGCGCATTGGCGTTGCGATCGGCGATTACGTACTCGATCTTTGGCAGCTCGCGCAGGATTGCCGCTTCGACGTCGTCGAGCCTGCGGTGTTTGCAGCGCCTCAGCTCAATCCGTTCATGGCACTGGGACCGAATGTCTGGTCGCAAACGCGCGCACGCATCAGCGAGCTTTTGCGGCACGACTATCCCGAGCTGCGCGATAATGAAAAGCTGCGCAAGCGCGCGCTGGTGCCGAAGGCGGACGTGACGCTGCATTTGCCGTTCGCCGTCTCCGGCTACACCGATTTCTATTCGTCGAAGGAGCACGCCACCAATGTCGGCGTGATGTTCCGCGGCAAGGACAACGCGCTGCAGCCGAACTGGCTGCACATGCCGATCGGCTATAACGGCCGCGCCTCGACGGTGGTCGTCAGCGGTACGAAGGTCACGCGGCCGCGAGGGCAACTAAAGCCGCCGACGGCTGATGTGCCGAGTTTTGGCCCGTGCAAGCGGCTCGATTTCGAGCTGGAAATGGGCGTCGTCGTCGGCCAGCCGTCAACGATGGGCGAGATGCTGACCGAGCAGCAGGCCGAGGAAATGATCTTCGGCTTCGTGATCCTGAACGACTGGAGCGCGCGCGACATCCAGCAATGGGAATATGTGCCGCTCGGGCCGTTCCAGGCCAAGGCGTTCGCGACCTCAATCAGCCCGTGGGTGGTGACGCGCGAGGCGCTGGAGCCGTTCCGCCTCCACGGCCCAGCGCAGGAGCCGAAGCCGCTGCCCTACCTGCAGCAGACCCAGCCGAACAATTACGACCTGGCGCTTGAGGTCGATTTGCGCGCGGCGCCGATGAATGCGCCGAAGAACATCAGCCGCACCAATTTCAAATACATGTACTGGTCATCGGTGCAACAGCTCGTGCACCACGCATCCAGCGGGTGCGCCATGAATGTCGGCGATCTCTTAGGCAGCGGCACCATCTCCGGCCCGGAGAAGGACCAGCGCGGCAGCTTGTTGGAAATCAGCTGGAACGGCACCGAGCCGGTCGAACTCGCCGAGGGCATCAAGCGTTCGTTCCTGGAGGATGGCGATTCGCTTCTGATGCGCGGCTGGTGCCAGGGTGACGGCTATCGCGTCGGGTTTGGTGAAGTCGAGGGGACGATTCTGGCGGCGGGGTAAGTGCCGTTTACGGAACGGCGCTCTTTCCCCGTCATTGCGAGGAGCGAAGCGACGAAGCAATCCATGGCGCCACAATGGAAGCATGGATTGCTTCGCTGCGCTCGCAATGACGGGGTTGGCTCACTGTTCCTGCGGCGGAATATCCCGTAACCGCGCACAATGCGCGGCGATGTCTTCCAGCGAATATTTCAAATGCACCCGCTTGTCCGACGGCAACTGCTTCGTCACGCACACGCCGGGCCGCCGCTCGGTGGCGGGGCGGATCGGGCGCCGCTCGAACCCGCCGCCGCAGTTCGGGCAGACATTGTGCAGCTTGTTGTCGGCACAATCAGCACAGAACGTGCACTCATAGGAGCAGATCCGCGCGTCCGTCGCGGATGGCGGCAGGTCCTTGTCGCAATATTCGCAGTTGGGGCGGAGTTGCAGCGCCATGGTCGTCTCGTCCTGTGATTCCAAGAGATCATCGCAAATCGGCCGGAAACGCGAATGACGAATTTCCCTCGAATTGCGCCATCTAGGCCTTCAGCGGCAGCTTGCTACTCTCCTTCAGCCTGTCCAGCACGATCGAGGAGCGCACATGCGCAACGCTCTGATGCGGCATCAGCACGTTGTTGACGAGTTCGGAGAGATCCTTGAGGTCGCGCAGCACCACTTTCAGCACGTAATCGGCGTCGCCGGTCAGCGAATAGGCCTCCTGGATGTCGTCGACGCGGTTGACCAGCGCGCGGAATTTCTTCGCGTTGTCAGGCGAGTGGGTGGCGAGCGTGATGTGGACGAAGGCGATCAGGTTGAAGCCGAGCGCCTCGCCCGCGAGGTCGGCGTGATAGCCTGATATCACCTTTTCCTCCTCCAGCCGCATCCGCCGCCGCGAGCATTGCGAGGCGGACAGGCCGACGAGATCGGCGAGCTGCTGGTTGGTCAGCCGGCCGTCGTGCTGCAGTGCGGCCAGCATTTTGAGGTCGAAGGCATCTACGGATATCATGCGCGAACTGCCGAATTGGTGCACGGATTGTGCGAAACATAGCCCAAACACCCGGTTGTTTGCATGCACTTTGCGGTCATTTCGACCGATATTGACCTAGATCAATTTTCGGGAGTTTCGCCATGGGTCCGTTTCCGCACGACGCGCCGGCCGCCACGATCAGTGCCGACAATCCGATGGGCACCGACGGTTTCGAGTTCGTCGAATATGCGCATCCGAAGCCGGAAGAGCTACATGCGCTGTTCAAGCTGATGGGCTATGTGCCGGTCGCCCACCACAAGAGCAAGAAGATCACGGTCTACCGCCAGGGCGACATCAACTATCTCGTTAACGAGGAGCAGGGCACGCACGGCCACAGCTTCGTCGCCGCGCACGGACCGTGTGCGCCGTCGATGGCGTTCCGCGTGGTCGATGCGAAGCGGGCCTATGAGCGCGCGCTCTCGCTCGGCGCTGAGCCGGCGGATATCCCGTCGGCGCAGAAGACGCTCGACGTTCCCGCCATCATGGGCATCGGCGGCAGCCTGCTCTATTTCGTCGACCGCTACGGCGCCAAGGGCTCGGCCTATGATCTCGAGTTCGATTGGCTCGGCGCGCGCGACCCGCGTCCCGCCGGCGCCGGCCTCTACTACATTGACCATCTCACCCACAACGTCCATCGTGGCCGCATGGATGTCTGGACCGGCTTCTACGCAAAACTGTTCAACTTCCGCCAGATCCGCTTCTTCGACATCGAGGGCCGTGCCTCCGGCCTGTTCTCGCGCGCCCTGACCAGCCCCGACGGCAAGATCCGGATTCCGATCAACGAGGACGCCGGCGATTCCGGCCAGATCGAGGAATATCTCAACACCTATCGCGGCGAGGGCATCCAGCACATCGCCTGCGGCGCGCGCGACATCTACCGCACCGTCGAGACGCTCCGCGCCTCCGGCCTGCCGTTCATGCCGTCGCCGCCGGATACCTATTTCGAGAAGATCGATACGCGTTTGCCGCAACATGGCGAGGACGTCGAGCGGCTGCAGACGAATGGCATTCTCATCGACGGCGAGGGCGTCGTCGACGGCGGCCAGACAAAAGTGCTGCTGCAGATCTTCTCGGCGAACGCGATCGGGCCGATCTTCTTCGAATTCATCCAGCGCAAGGGTGACGATGGATTCGGCGAGGGTAATTTCAAGGCGCTGTTCGAATCGATCGAGGAGGATCAGATCCGGCGCGGTGTGCTGAAGGTTGGGCACGATCACGCGGCGTAATTGTTGTCGCCCCGGCGAAGGCCGGGGCCCATAACCACTGATCTCAATTGGTGCGGCAGGCTGGGGCCACCTGTTATTTCGGTCACAACAATTCGTGGCTATGGGTCCCGGCCTTCGCCGGGACGACGGCGTTACCGCTTCCACGCACTCACCAGTTCGGCCAGCTCCACCTTCTTCGGCTCGCGGATCGCTGACGGCGTCCGCGAAAACCGCGGCGCGGGGGCGGGCTGGGTCACGCCGTGGCGCTCAACGAACACGCCCCGCGCGGCCATGTGCGGGTGCTTCGGTGCTTCGGCCATGGTCAGGATCGGCGCGAAGCAGATGTCGGTGCCTTCCATGATCTTGCACCAGTCCTCGCGCGTCTTGCTCTTGAACACCTTTGTCAGCTTTTCCTTCAGGCCTGGCCAGGCCTTGCGGTCCATCTGGGCGTCGAAATCGGCGTCGGTGAGACCGGCATGCTGGCGCAAGAGCGCGTAGAACTGCGGCTCGATCGAACCGATCGAAATGAAATTGCCACAGGCGCATTCGTAGACGCCGTAGAAATGCGCGCCGCCGTCGAGAAAGTTCTGGTCGCGGCCTTCGGTCCAGCGCCCCATCGCGGTCATGTCGAAGAACATCGACATCAGCGAGGCCGCGCCGTCGCACATCGCGGCGTCGACCACCTGGCCCTTGCCGGAGTTTGAAGCTTCGAGCAGCGCAGCGAGCACGCCGACCACGAGATAGAGTGCACCGCCGCCGAAATCGCCGACGAGGTTGAGCGGCGGCACCGGCTTTTCCTTCGGTCCGATCGCTGCGAGCGCGCCGGTAATGGAGATATAGTTGATGTCATGGCCGGCGGCATTGGCGAGCGGACCCTCCTGGCCCCAGCCGGTCATGCGGCCGTAGACCAGCTTTGGGTTGCGCGCGAGCACGACGTCGGGGCCGAGGCCGAGCCGCTCCATCACGCGGGGGCGAAAGCCCTCGATCAGCGCGTCGGCGCAGGCGAGCAGGTCGAGCACTTCAGCGATCGCCGCCTTGTCCTTCAGGTCGAGCTCGACGACCTTGCGGCCGCGTCCCGCCACCGATTTCAGATTCTTTTTCGCGCCGACGCGGTCCAGCGTCACCACCTCCGCGCCCATGTCGGCCAGCATCATGCAGGCGAACGGGCCGGGGCCGATGCCCGCGAATTCGACGATGCGGAAGCCGGCGAGCGGGCCGGATGCGCCGATGGCAGACTGGCTGGCTGGTTTGTCGAGCACGTGTTTTTCTCCCGGGAAGCCTCGCAAGGAGCGCCTTAATTAGTTGATTAGCTAAATTGTCCCGCCGAAGCCAGCGCATGGCAAGCAAATCTTGGCCCAAAAGCAGTGCGGCGCGCATCGCTGCGCGCCGCATGCATGGCTTAAAGCGAGATAGATCAACCGGCCGCTTGCACCGCCCGCTGCGCCATCACCTTGATCAGGTTGGCGCGGTAGTCGGACGAGCCGTGGATGTCGCTCAGCAGGCCGTCGGCCGAGATCTTGACGCCGTCGATCGCGCTCGGCGACCAGTTCGCCTTCAGCGCCGCCTCGATCGCGGAAACCCGCATGACGCCGCTTTGCGATGCGCCGGTGGCGGCAACGCGGACGTCGCCGCCATGCGTCCGCGCCACGAACACACCGGTCAGCGCAAAGCGCGAGGCCGGATGCGGGAATTTGGCGTAGCCCGCCTTGTCGATGACGGGGAAGTCGACCGCAGTGATGATCTCGCCGTCCTCCAGCGCCGTCGTGAACAGGCCCTGGAAGAAATCATCGGCCGAAATCGTGCGCTTGTTGGTCTTGATGGTCGCGTTCAGCGCCAGCACGGCAGCGGGATAGTCTGCGGCCGGATCGTTATTGGCAAGCGAGCCGCCGATGGTGCCGCGATGGCGCACGGCCGGATCGCCGATCTGCGAGGCGAGGGCGCACAGCGCCGGGATTGCCTTTCGCACGGTGGCGTCCTGGGACACCTCGTAATGCGTGGTCGCCGCCTTGATCTGGATGCCGGAGGTGGTTCCCGAGCAGCCGACGAGATCCTTGATCTTGGCGAGATCGATCACGTCGGACGGCGAGGCGAGCCGCTGCTTCATGACCGGAAGCAAGGTCTGGCCGCCGGCGAGATATTTCGCCTCGCTGCCTTTGGCGAAGAGAGCGGCTGCCTCATCGACCGAGGAGGCGCGGTGATAAGTGGTCTCGTACATGATGCGTCCTCCCTGATTAACCGTGGATCGCGTGCCAGACGCGGTCGGGCGTCGCCGGCATTTCCAGCTTGTTGTTGCCGATCGCATCCGTGATGGCGTTGATGACGGCGGCCGAAGCGCCGATCGCGCCGGCCTCGCCGCAGCCCTTGACGCCGAGCGGGTTGCCCGGACACAGCGTCGTGGTGTGCTGCACCTTGAACGACGGCAGGTCGTCGGCGCGCGGCATGGTGTAGTCCATGAACGACGCCGTCACCGGCTGGCCGTTCTCGTTGTAGACCGCGTGCTCCAAAAGCGCCTGGCCGATGCCTTGGGCGAGGCCGCCATGGACCTGGCCTTCCACGACCATCGGATTGATCAGGCGGCCAAAATCGTCGGCGGCGACGAAGTTCACGAACGAGGTCTTGCCGGTTGCGGCATCGACCTCGACCTCGCAGATATAGGCGCCGGCCGGGAAGGTGAAGTTGGTCGGGTCATAGAAGGCGGTTTCCTTCAGGCCCGGCTCCATGCCGTCGGGCAGATTGTGCGCGGTGTAGGCCGCGAGCGCGACCATCGGCAGCGCGATCGACTTGTCGGTGCCGGTCACCTTGAACTCGCCGTTCTCGATGACGATGTCGTTCTCGCTGGCTTCCAGCGCGTGGGCGGCGATCTTCTTGGCCTTGGATTCGATCTTCTCCATGGCCTTGACGATGGCGGTGCCGCCGACCGCGATCGAACGCGAGCCGTAGGTGCCCATGCCGAACTGCACCTTGTCGGTATCGCCGTGCACGATCGAGACCTGGCTGATCGGAACGCCCAGGCGCTCGGCGATCAGCTGGCAGAACGTGGTCTCGTGGCTCTGGCCGTGGCTGTGCGCGCCGGTAAGCACCTCGATGGTGCCGACCGGGTTGACGCGGATCTCTGCCGATTCCCACAGGCCGACGCCGGCGCCGAGCGAGCCGACCGCCTTCGAGGGCGCGATGCCGCAGGCCTCGATGTAACAGGACACGCCGATGCCGCGCAGCTTGCCGTCGGCTTTCGCCTTGGCCTTGCGGCCTGCGAAGCCGGCATAATCGATCGCCTTCATCGCCGCGTCGATCGAGGCGTTAAAGTCGCCGGCGTCATAGGTCATGATCACCGGCGTCTGGTACGGGAAGGTGGTGATAAAATTCTTCTTGCGCAGCTCGGCCGGATCGACCTTGAGCTGCCGCGCCGCGGTCTCCATCATGCGTTCGAGCAAATAGCTGGCCTCGGGCCGGCCGGCGCCGCGATAGGCGTCCACCGGCGTGGTGTTGGTGTAAACAGCCAGCACCTCGGCATAGATCGCCGGGATGACGTACTGGCCCGACAGCAGCGTCGCGTAGAGATAGGTCGGCACCGCCGAGGAGAACAGCGACATATAGGCGCCGAAATTGGCGTGGGTCTTCACCCGAAGCCCAAGGATCTTGTTGTCCTTGTCGAATGCCATCTCGGCATGGGTGACGTGGTCGCGGCCATGCGCATCGGTGAGGAAGGATTCGGTGCGGTCGCCGGTCCACTTCACCGGGCGGCCGACCTTCTTGGAGGCCCACAGCGCGACCATCTCTTCCGGGTAGATATAGATCTTCGAGCCGAAGCCGCCGCCGACGTCGGGCGCGATCACGCGCAGCTTGTGCTCGGGTGCGACGTTATAGAACGCCGACAGCACGAGGCGGGCGACATGCGGGTTCTGCGAGGTCGTGTAGAGTGTGAAATGCTCTTCCGCCTCGTCGTAATCGGCAATTGCTGCGCGCGGCTCCATCGCGTTCGGCACCAGGCGGTTGTTGGTGAGATCGAGGCTCACCACATTGGCGGCCTTGGTGAAAGCAGCGTTCACCGCCGCCTCGTCGCCGAGATGCCAGTCATAGATCACATTGCCCGGCGCCTCCGGGTGCAATTGCGGCGCGCCCGGCTTGATCGCGGCCTTGACGTCGGCCACTGCCGGCAATTCCTCGTAATTGACGACCACGGCTTCCGCGGCATCGCGCGCCAGGCTCTTGGTCTCGGCGATCACCACCGCCACCGCCTGCCCGACGAAGCGCACCGTTTCCGGCGCCATCGCCGGCCAGGCGCCCATCTTCATCGGCGAGCCGTCCTTGGAGGTGATGGCCCAGCCGCAGATCAAATTGCCGATCTTGTCGTCGACGATCTGCTGGCCGGTCAGCACCGCGATCACACCCGGCATCTGTGCCGCGGCGGAAGAGTCGATGCTCTTGATCTTCGCATGCGCATGCGGGCTGCGGATGAAGTGGGCGTGGGTCATGCCCACCAGCTTGATATCGTCGACGTAACGGCCCTTTCCGGTAATGAAACGGCGGTCTTCCTTGCGCACTACGCTTGCGCCAATGCCTTCAACGCCCATGTCCTGATCCTCCCAACCGGAGTTATTGGTTTCCCGCGGTTTCCGTCGAAACGCGTTTCAATTCGGAAAAGTGCTGGCCGGCGGCTATTCAGCCGCCTGCGCCACCTTCATGCGCCCGGCGGCATCGAGCACGGCCTTGACGATGTTGTGGTAGCCGGTGCAGCGGCAGATGTTGCCCTCCAGCTCGTGCCGGACCGTCGCCTCATCGAGCTGGCCGCTGTGGCGGTGCACAATATCGATCGCCGACATGATCATGCCGGGGGTGCAGAAGCCGCACTGCAGGCCGTGATTGTCGCGGAACGCCGCCTGCATCGGGTGCAACTCGTCGCCCTTGGCGATGCCTTCGATGGTGATAACGCTTGATCCGGCGGCCTGGGCGGCCAGCACGGTACAGGACTTTACCGCCTGACCGTCGATATGAACCACGCAGGCGCCACATTGGCTGGTGTCACAGCCAACATGGGTGCCGGTCAGATTCAGATGGTCGCGCAGGAGATGGACGAGAAGGGTCCGGTCTTCGACCTCGGCCGAGACGGCCTTGCCGTTTACGGTCAGCTTGACTGTGGACACGCGTGGTTCCTCCCGATGTTTTGTAATTATTCCAATTAGAAACAGCGGCGCGGGAACTTGCAACTAGGATTTTTCGAGGCCCGGTCATTGTGATGACATTCGCGCATGTGCGCGGCGAGAATCGCGGTGCGTCTTTTCCCTTGCCCCTTTGCCCGGATTTACGACCCCTTATCCATTCTGCCTTAAGTTTGCGCACCGGATTGGGGGCTGGGCCTCCCGATGCCTGCTTTTCAGAATGAAAACGGGGGGTGACATGCGATTTCTGAAGCGTAGCGGCGGCGCGTCTTTCAGGCTCCCAGCCCTGCGGTTCCGGGCCAAGATCATGCTTGGCTTTGCCGTCGTGCTGGCGATTTCGGCCGCCAGCATGGGCTTTGCCTATCTCGGATTCGAACGTACCTCCACGGTCGTGGATTCCTACCGGCGCGGCGTGCAGGAAGCCGACCTGTCGCGCGACATCGACCGCGAGCTCATGTCCTATCGGTTGTTGGCGCGCTATTTCGTCGCCACTGGCAAGGAAGAGGACGGCAAGGCCGCGCTAGAGGCGGAAGCCCGCCTCAAGGATGCGATCCTGGCTTCGATGAAGGGGACCACCGATCCGGCGCGGCTGGAGCAGCTCGCCAGGCTGGAGCGGGAGTTCCGCACCTTTACCAAGATTTTCGCCGACATGCTCAAGGTCAAGGACGAGAGCGCACGCATCGCGCAGAACCAGCTCGGGCGCACCGGCAACTCGCTGCGCTACAAGCTCGACGATCTCCCGAGCAATGCCGAGGACGAGGAGATGCCGGTGATCACGCTTGGCGCCAAGAAGGTGACCGAGCAGTTCCAGGCGGTGATCGCGCTTGCCAACACGTTCGTGGTCAATTCCGACCAAACGGTCGCCAACAGCGCGCTGGCGCGTCTGAAATTCGTCGAAAGTGCGCTGAAGGCGATCTCGACAACCAACGCAAAAATCCTTGACGGCATCAAGGAAGTTGCCGGCCTGCTGGAGGAATACCGCACGTCGCTGGCCAAGCTGGTCGGCAATGCCGAGGAGATCGACGAACTGATCCAGGAAATGACGGAGACGGCGGCCGAGATCAACAAGGCCTCGGCCGTGATGAAATCTGCCCTGCTCGCCGATCAGAAGCGGCTTGAGGCGGAATCGGACGCGACCATCGGCGAGACCGAGCGGCTGATCGCGATCCTCGCCGGCGGCGGCTTCCTGCTCGGCTGCGTCTGGGCCTTCCTGCTCGGCACCGGGATTTCCCGGCCGATGACAGCGATGTGCAAGGCGATGCGCGAGCTTGCCGCCGGCAATTTCGAGGTCGTATTGCCCGGCCTCGGCCGCCGGGACGAACTCGGCGAGATGGCGGGCGCCGTCGAGGAGTTCAAGGTGCAGGCGATCGCTCGCGCCGAGCGCGATGCCGCCACCCAGGAAGCGCAGAACAAGGCGGCGAGCGCCGCGCGCCGCGCCGAGCTCATTCGTTTCGCCGACGAGTTCGAGGCCGCGGTCGGCGCCATCGTCGCCAAGGTTTCATCTTCCGCCGTGCAGCTCGAAGCCGCGGCCGACACGCTGACGCGGACGGCGGAAACCACCCAAGACCTTTCGAGCCAGGTCGCCGGTGCTTCGGAGGAAGCCTCCAGCAACATGCAGTCGGTGGCTTCGGCGACCGAGGAATTGTCTGCTTCCGTCGACGAGATCGGGCGTCGCGTCAAGGAATCCAGCCAGATCGCGGACGCCGCCGTCCGGCAGGCCGAGCAGACCGACGGGCGGATCGGCAAGCTGTCGCGCGCCGCGCAGGAGATCGGCGACGTCGTCAAGCTGATCACCGCGATCGCCGAGCAGACCAACCTCCTGGCGCTGAACGCGACCATCGAAGCAGCGCGCGCCGGCGATGCCGGCCGCGGCTTTGCCGTGGTCGCATCCGAGGTCAAATCGCTGGCCAGCCAGACCGCGAAGGCGACCGACGAGATCTCCAGTCACATTGCGGGCATGCAGGGCGCCACGCAGGAATCGGTCGCCGCGATCAAGGAGATCGGCGGCACCATCGGAAAGATCTCCGGCATCGCCGCGACGATCGCCAGCTCCGTCGAGCAGCAAAGCCTGGCGACGCAGGAAATTGCACGCAGCGTCCAAAGCGTGGCGCAGGGCACGCAGGAGGCCGCCAGCAACGTCATGCAGGTCAACCGCGGCGCGACCGAAACCGGCTCGGCGTCGGAAGAGGTGCTGAACTCGGCGCGCACGCTGTCGAGCGAAAGCGCCCGCCTGCGCGAGGAGCTCGACCGCTTCATGGCGAATATCCGGGCGGCGTGAGGCTGTGTGTTCGCGTGTAGTGTGCAGTTTGTCGCCCCACCAAAGCTGTCATCGTCCGGCTTGACCGGACGATCCAGCATTCCAGAGACGGTCATCATCAATCGAAAGCCGCGGCGTAGTGGATACCCCGCCTGCGCGGGGCATGACAGCAGGGTGATTGGCGCAGTATCGGCGCAGTGAGAACTTCACTCCCGCCCGAACTGATGCTTCAGCTCCGCCTTGGCCCGCTCCAGCCGCGCGCGCTGGGTTTTCGGCAAGGTCTTGCCGGCGCGGTTGATGTAGAAGGTCAGCATCGACAGCGCGGAGCGATAGGCGCCGGACTTGCGGCGCGCGCTGTGCTCGGCGGAGCGCTTCAGCGATGCCGCGATCTTCTTCGCACTGGTCTGCTTGAAGACGCCGCGCTTGAGATCGAGCGCGTCGCTCTCTTCCGTTACGCGCTGCGACCATCGCTTCGGCGAAGATTTCTTCGCCTTTGTGGTGCGGCCGCTCTTGCGGGCCGCGGTCTTCCGCGGACGGGAAGCTTTCCGGCGTTCGGCCATGTTCGGCTCCATCGCTGTTTTGCCGAAAACGGCCGCGTCGGTCGTTCAGTTCCTCGCGCGATTTCACGGAAGAAAACGGTGACAGCCATGCAATTTGACAGTCCCGCTACCCCCGGAACATCGCCCCCAGAATGGCGTTATCTCCGTCGCGGGCATCATGTTTGCCGCAATTGAGCGTGAAAACCCTGGGGCTGGGGCGTTCCGGGGTGTCTTTCGTTGGTCCAATCCGATGGGTGCGAGAGCAAGACGGCATGGTGCGGCGGTGAATGAGATTGCCCCCGATTCCGTGACCGCGCGAAAGGACAACGACCGCGTCGTCGAGACGTCGATACCGGCGCGGCTCGATTGCCTGCGCTGGGGCGGGTTTCACACCCGCGTCGTGGCGGCGCTCGGCATCACCTGGATTCTGGACGGGCTGGAAGTCACATTGGCCGGCGCCTTGTCGGGCGCGCTGAAGGAAAGCCCGACGCTGCAATTTTCCAATTTCGATGTCGGCCTTGCCAACAGCGCCTATCTCGCCGGCGCCGTGCTCGGCGCGCTCGGCTTCGGCTGGCTGACGGACCGGATCGGGCGCAAGAAACTGTTCTTCATCACGCTCGCGCTCTATCTCACCGCGACCGCCGCCACCGCGCTGTCGTGGAGCATTGCGAGCTACGCACTGTTTCGTTTCCTGACCGGCGCGGGCATCGGCGGCGAATATACCGCGATCAATTCAACCATTCAGGAGCTGGTGCCGGCGCGCTATCGCGGCTGGACCGACCTCGTCATCAACGGCAGCTTCTGGATCGGCGCGGCGATCGGCGCGGTCGCCGCCATCGTGCTGCTCGATCCAAAAGTGCTCGCGCCTGATCTCGGCTGGCGGCTGGCCTATTTCATCGGCGCGGCGCTCGGCCTCGTCGTGTTCGTGATGCGGATGTGGATCCCGGAAAGCCCGCGCTGGCTGATGATCCATGGCCGGCCCGAGGAGGCGCACGCCATCGTCGACGACATCGAGCGTGCGTCGGTACGCCATCCCGATCATGCGGCCGACGAGGTGTTCCCGAAAATCCGCCTGCGGATGCGTAGCCACACACCGCTCGGCGAGGTGGCGCACACGCTGTTCACGACCTACCGGCAGCGCTCGCTGGTTGGCCTGGTGCTGATGGCCTCGCAGGCGTTCTTCTATAACGCGATCTTCTTCACCTTCGCGCTCGTGCTGACCGACTTCTTCGGCATCCCGGCGAACGATGTCGGCTGGTACATCCTGCCCTTCGCGGCGGGCAACTTCCTCGGGCCGCTGCTGCTCGGCCGCCTCTTCGATACGCTCGGCCGCCGCGCGATGATCGCCACCACCTACGGGGTGTCGGGCGTGCTGCTGGCGCTATCGGGCTACCTGTTCTCGATCGGCGTCCTGAGCGCGCAGACCCAGACGATTGCCTGGATGGTGATCTTCTTCTTCGCCTCGCCGGCGGCGAGCGCGGCCTACCTCACTGTCAGCGAGACGTTTCCGCTGGAGGTGCGCGCGCTGGCGATTGCGCTGTTCTACGCGATCGGCACCGGCATTGGTGGCGTGGCGGGACCCGCCCTGTTTGGTGCGCTGATCGATACCGGATCGCGCAACAGCGTTTTCGCCGGCTACCTGTTGGGGTCGGCATTGATGATCGTGGCCGCCGCGGTGGCGTGGCGGTATGCCGTTGCGGCCGAGCGAAAATCGCTCGAATCTGTCGCACGGCCACTCGCATGTGTGGAGTAGGATAAGATGGACGACATGAATCAGGATTTTGCCGAAATGCCGCTGGAAGACGATATCGCGCGTGAAGACGAAGGCTCGCCGGAAACCGTACCGGTGCCGGCTTCGCTGGTGCCGCATTTGAGCGAGACCGCCATCCTGCTCGACATCGACGGCACGCTGCTCGATCTGATGCCGACGCCGCGCGAAGTCTGGGTGCCGCCGGGCCTGTCGAAGACGCTGAACCGCCTGCTGCGGCGGACCAATGGCGCGCTGGCGCTGGTCAGCGGGCGCTCGATCAACGACATCGATCTTATTTTCGCACCCGACGTGTTTCCGGCCGTCGGCGGCCACGGCGCCGAGATGCGGCTCGAGATCGACAGCGAGTCGGTGGCCGCGCATGCGCCGCCGATGGACAAGGAATTGAAGCGCCGCCTGGCGGCGATCGCGAAACTCAGTCCGGGAATCCTGCTGGAAGACAAGGGCTACTCGCTGGCATTGCACTACCGCCTCGCGCCGCATGCGGAGAAAGCGATCTATGCGGCGGTATCGCTGATCCGCGCCGACCTGCCCAATGCGCCGATCGAGGTGCTTCCCGGAAAATGCGTCTGCGAGATCAAGCATTCCGGCTTCACCAAGGCGAGCGGCGTGCGCGAACTGATGACGCGCGAACCGTTCAGGGGACGCCGCCCGTTCTTCATCGGCGACGATGTCACCGATGAAACCGTGTTTGCGATTATGCCCGACTTCGACGGGCTTGCGTTCTCGGTCGGACGCCGCGCGAGGGGCGTCGCCGGGCACTTCGATTCGCCTGATGATGTCAGGGAATTCCTGACGCACCTGCTTGACGACGAAAGGGACGCAGCGCTGCCATAAAGTTTTTCGTCCCGACCGGTTTCGAACATAGATTCTCACTGATAGCGCCGAGGTTTGCAGCGAATTTTATTTTTCGTGAGTTCCAGTGAGTTCCTGCGCGCCCTGGCCCGAATTTGGTTTCAATTGGTTGAAAGGGTGTTCCGGAACCATATTGATGAACGGCAGTTAAACGCGAGCGTACCAACGGGAGGGGACCTTTGAACCTCGTCGTCGTTTCTAACCGCGTTTCGCGCGGAAAACCCAACGAACCCATGACGGGGGGACTCGCGGCGGCATTGTTGCCGATCGTCGAGAAGTCGGGCGCTATCTGGGTCGGTTCCAGCGGCAGGGTCCGCGACGGGAACCAGAAGGAACCTTTTGCTGAAATTGAAGCGCTCGGCGCCGGCGCGCTGGCGATGCTGGATTTGCCGGCCGCGCATTACGGCGGCTACTATGAAGGGTTTGCAAATTCCGCGCTGTGGCCGGCGCTGCATTCGCGCGCCGATCTGATTCGCGCCTCGCAGGAGGACTATCTCAGCTATCGCGAAGTGAACGCCTTCATGGCGCGCGCGCTGCTGCGTTTTCGAAAAGCAGACTCCGCGTTCTGGATTCAGGACTACCACTTCCTCGCGCTCGGTGCCGAGCTGCGCGCTCTCGGCGTCACCGAGCCGGTCGGCTTCTTCCTGCACACGCCGTGGCCGTCACACGCGGTGATCTCGGGCGTGCCGCATCATCGCGAGCTGATCGAGGCGATGCTGGCCTATGACCTGATCGGCTTCCAGACCGAGGAAGATTGCGAGAATTTCCTGTCTTACGCGCAGGCCGATCTCGGCCTCGTCGTGCATGACGGCGTCGTCATTTCGCGCCACGGCCGCACCCGCGCCGCGGTGTTCCCGATCGGCATCGATCCACAGCAGTTCGCGCAGCTTGCGGCGAAGGCCTCGACCCATCCCGATGTCTCGCGCCTGCGCCGCAGCCTGAACGGCGAGAAGCTCGCGATCGGCGTCGACCGTCTGGATTATTCCAAGGGCCTGATCAACCGCATCAAGGCGTTCGACCGCATGTGGACCATGCATCCGCAGCTCGCGCGCAGCGCATCGCTATTGCAGATCGCAACGCCCTCGCGCGGTGCGATCGAGGCCTATGGCAATCTGCAGAGCGAGGTCGCAAAACTCGTCACCGACGTCAACGGCATTCATGGCGAGGTCGACTGGACGCCGATCCGCTATCTCAACAAGGGCTACGGCCAGGCCGTGCTTGCGGGCCTCTACCGCACCGCGCAGGTCGGCGTCGTGACGCCGCTGCAGGACGGCATGAACCTCGTCGCCAAGGAATATGTCGCCGCGCAAAACCCGGTCGATCCCGGCGTGCTGGTGCTGTCGAAATTCGCCGGCGCAGCCAACGAGCTCGACACCGCGCTCCTGGTCAATCCGCACGATATCGACGGCATGGCGCGCACCATTGCGGTGGCGCTGTCGATGCCGCTGACCGAGCGGCGGATGCGCTGGGAAGCGATGATGGCAAAGCTGCGCGGCCATACGATCCAGCAATGGTTCGCCGACTTCACCGAAGCGCTGCGCGAATGCCAGCTCGACAAGGACGCGCTCGCGCCCGTCATCGTCGAGCCCGCCCGCTGGCCGCTGCGCTCCGCCGGCAATAGCAACACGCCGCGGTATCATTAGCGTCGATGCTTGACCCTTGCCCCTGAGGGGGTGTGAAGCTAGTTCCGTCATTGCGAGCGCAGCGAAGCAATCCATCTATCCCCAAGCCGAGACGTGGATTGCTTCGCTGCGCTCGCAATGACGCGGATATAGCGGAGCCCCAAATCTCTCTCCTCATCCTGAGGCGCGCGCTATGTGGCGCGCGTCTCGAAGGATGAGGCCGGCGCGTCCCGGCGTGATAACCAACCGCACCTAATAACAATACGACACCCCATCCAGCACCGGGCAGCGCGTCTTGGTCGGCGCGCTCGGATTCTCCATCGGCACATAACCCCCCTTGCCGTTGCCGGCGAACACGCCGGGGCCGATCACGACGGAAGACTTGTTGCCGATAATGACGCTCGGGTGCGGCGAGGCCAGCCGCGACTGCGTCCCGTCGGCCCAGACGATGGCGTCATTGGAGAACACGCCGCAGCGGCCGTCGTCGCAGGTCACGTCCACCCCCTGGCGGGTGCAGGACTGCGCCAGCGCCGGGGCGACCGCGCCGATCGCGAGTGCCGATAGCAGGACGGAGAATTGAAGCGTCCGCGGGATCATCAAGCCGTCCTCCACCGTTAGGGTCGCCACTTATCATCGCCGATCGTGGCCGGATTTCGGTTCAAGGCCCGGCAAAGCGCGAAAAACCGGCCTCTGACGACAAAAATTATCGAACAAATTCAATGAATTGGGGAAATTTTAGCCGCCGCGCCCAGCCTCCCTTGCAAAATCAGTCCTGCCCCTTCAAGAGAGGGCCTCCGGAGAGATGGCCGAGTGGCTTAAGGCGCACGCTTGGAAAGCGTGTGTGCGGGAAACCGTACCGTGGGTTCGAATCCCACTCTCTCCGCCAGCTCCCAGGGCGCCACTGCCGAAACGACTCCCGTGGATATGCGACGTTGGGGATGTTCGGGCAACGAGAATCGCGCATAAGTCGCATTCAAGGAAATCACACTAACTGGGCGAGCATGTCCAAACTCCATGAACCGATCGCGCATGCAGGTGGCACGATAGCGATACCACCCCGCGCTCCATAGCCGACAGTAGATCGGATTGAAGAGCTGGCAGGCCGAATCCTTCGGGGCGATATCCTGCTTCCAAAATTTCAACGGGACTTCGTGTGGGAAAAGCATCAAATTATCGATTTGCTGGACTCTATCGCCAACAATTGTCCCATCGGCAGCGTTCTGCTATGGCGTAGCCGCGAGCTCCTGAGGAGTGAGCGCAGTATCGCAGACCTTGAGATCGCGCCTACGCAGCACGATTATCCGGTGAACTACCTTCTAGATGGACAGCAAAGGCTCTCGACAATTTGCGGAGCCCTGTATTGGCAAGGCGGAGACCCGCTGAGCCGATGGAATCTTGCATACGATCTTCGGGAGAGAGCGTTCCTGCATCTCACGACATTGGATGATCCGCCGCTTCATCATCTGCGCCTCAACAAGCTCACGGATCCATCGGCCTACTTCAAGCACGTTTCCAGCCTGAGCACGTCTTTGCCTGTCCCGACGCGAAGAGTTGAACAGCCTTTTGGTCGGAGCTTATATTCCCCGTATTCCACCCTCCGAAGTAGCCGGCCACTGCCGTTCGCCAGAACCAGGTCTTCAAGGAAGTCGTTCAGGCCCTCGGTCCAAAACTGGAGGAAGTGCTTGCCTCCAATTTGATCTCACCTGAGGCATTCAAGGTGGCAATGAATGATGACTACGATGCCTTCTTGGGTGAGCGAGCGAAGACAATCACCGCGACTGTTTCCAATTTGACAGCTTGGTAGGATAACTATTGCCGCGCAACACTGCCCTAATTCGCTAGCGCCGCGCGTACCCCGCGAGCTGTAGGCGGCGTGGCGTAAGGGTGCCATGCAATGGGATTTCGAGTGATTTCGGTAACAGTGCACAAAGTTATCGTGAATAACGAATCGATGACGTCCACGCGGAACATGATCACGTCAATGGCGTTGAAGGGATCACAATATAGCGTCCGATCGCAGGTGAGGAAGTTTCGCCTGACGTTGTACCGGGTAGCACCAATTGCGCGTGCGCTCGCCTAGTTCCCAAACCCAACGAACACCGTAGCTTCCTCGATAGATTTTCGTTCGGACACCACCGCATTCGCCGGAAAATTTTCATCCGGCCAGGCCAGCGCGATACTTTTCATGATGACCTGATCGTCGGCTGTTCCCGCGTGCTCGCGCACCACACGTGATTGCATGATGCCCTGGCTGTTGATCACGGCGCTTGGCCCGCGATGCCAAGCGTGGCCTGTCAATGCCTCATCGCTGACGTGCAACGAACGTTTAGCACCCACCCGTCGGGAAGCCGGCACGAGCCGCATCACACACAACCAGGCCGGAGAGCGAGGCGCCAAACCACCTGCTCGTCAACGAGCCATCCTGTTCGATCCACGGGATCGGCGGCAATTGCGGCAGGTAGGATGCATACGGCATTACCTTCGCAAGCGTCACCCGGCCCGGAAATTTTGCAAGGAAAGCCTTGTTCATTCCGCCGTCAAGTCCGCTGTAGATCGGGGCCGTCGGCACATTGTCTTCAACCAGTTGCGCGTAGGCGCGTTCGTCGGCGCGTTGTTTTTCCAGCGCCCGCCGCGCGATTTCCGGATTGACGACGAAGGGCGGGCACTTTTCGTTTCCGTTGAACACGAGAGGGTGCGGCGAATTTGGCGGAGGCTGCGCATCGAACACGTAGCGGCGGTTGCAGACATCCACCTTGGGTTCGCGCCCCGTCGTCTCGAAATGATCGTTGCCGACCTTGAGCATTTTCCAGAACGCCAGGTTGGGACTGTTTCGGTGCCGCGCCAGATTTTCCGGCGTCAGGCGGAACGGATAGGCCTGGACCTGAAACGACGGCCGGCCGCTGAGTGAGTCGCGCGCCAGCGAATAGATTTCGCTGATCTGTTCGTCGGTCATGGCATAGCAACCGCTCGACCAGCAGTCGCCGTGGATCATGAGGAAGCTGCCGTTGCGCTTGTTCGCCTTGTCGAACGCGTTGGGAAAGCCGAGGTTGATCGAAAGATGGTAGTTGGAGTTGGGATTCATCAACTCGGGTGTAATCGTATAAAACCCTTCAGGGGCCTGCCGGTCGCCCTCGTACAATTTCGGCCCGAGATCGCCCGACCACCGGCAGATCGGATAGGTCTTCAGGATCTGGAAACGGCCGGCCGTGTCCTGTTTCCAGACTTCGAGCTCCGCTTCCTCCTTGAAAAGACGCACAATGATCGGCGAGTATTTTGGCATCTTCTTCTGTTCGAGCAGCGAGAGCAGCTCGGGTGGCAGCTCCTGTGTTGCCTTGGCCGGCAACGGTTTTGTGCTTTGGCCAAGGCACGTGACAGGCATCAAAGCCGCGGCAAAAGCTGCTGCCAGCGCGAGCGCATGTCGCACCATGGCGCGGATCACTGCTGCACCTCCAGCCCTTCCGCCCGCGCGCCGCTAACTCTCGAACCCGACGAACACCGTAGCTTCCTCGACCGACTTCCGCTCCGACACCACCGCATTCGCCGGAAACGTTTTATCCGGCCAGCCCAGCGCGATGCTTTTCATGATGACCTGATCGTCGGCGATCCCTGCGTGCTCGCGCACCACGGGGGATTGCATGATGCCCTGGCTGTTGATCACGGCGCCCAGCCCGCGCGACCAGGCGGCATTGACCAGGGCGGTCGCCACGGCGCCGCAGTCGAAGGGCGTATCGTCGCTGCCGTCGAGGACGCGATCATAGGTGATGATCACGCAGACCGGCGCGTCGAACTGACGGAAGCCGCGCAGCACCCAGTCCTGGCGTTTTTCCTTGTTGTCGCGCTCGATCCCCATCGCGGCGAATAATTGCTTGGCGACGCCGATCTGCCGGTCGCGGTGCTTGCCCGCGAAGGGCTGACCCGTGCGAAACTCGCGCGACTGTGGGATGCCCGCCACCATCCGCTCCGTGTTGCCGGCGCGGATCCGATTCAGCGGTTCGCCTGATATGACGTAGAAATTCCAGGGCTGGGTGTTCATCGACGACGGCGCACGCATCGCCAAGCCAATGATTTCCGCAATCAGCGCCTTGGGTACCGGATCGGGTTTGTAGCCGCGGATGCTCCGGCGACCGAGGATGACGTCATCAAACCGCATCTGTGTGGAATTCCCCTGATGAATTCTGAGAACAGGCTCGGATTTTCGCGGTTTCCGCAGCTCAGCGCAAGCGGCGGCGGCGCGTCCTCGACGGTCCAGCCACGCGAAACATGATCGCATCGATGTTGCGCGCACTTAAGTCGTTAGCAAATTTCCGGGATGATTTGCCCGACGTGTCAAGTTTTAGGTCCAAACCGTCGGTTGCGCCGGCCACGGGCTACTGTGCATGGGGTTGTTTTCGATATTTTTGGGGTAGGCGCCGCGGCAAGCTCGTGCCGCCCTTAGCTCGCCGTGGGCTGGCGGCATCGCCAAAGCTGCACCGGCTCTCGCGTGACGCCCCCTTCGTAACCGGCGCGACGGCTCACATGGTCCTATCTATCCGCGGAGCTCGCAGCTATTCCACCAGCAATTCTTCAAATCAGCAGGTCGTGAGACCCATGTCCTGCGAGTTGATGCTGATTGCTATTGCCGTGACCAGCCGCGTGTTCCTCCATGGCCGCCGGACCTGCCTCAAGGATCGCCGCCACCTCAGTGATGTGATCCAGCGGAGCGGGCAAATCGTGAGGCTGTTCCAGCTCGACCGTCGAGATGGTTGGGGCAGGGGTGGTTTGGTTATTGAAATGGAATGCCTGTTCGTGGCCGGCACCCTCAGCCCCGGACACAGATTCAGCCGGCGGAGCGGCCGCTGACGCGTTTGCAACGACGGATCGTGATGGGTGCTGTGAGTTACTTTGATCGGCGCTATTGTCGGAAGCCACACTAGTTTCAGCGGGCTCGGGCGCTTCCACGTTATTTGCAGCGGCCGAGTGTGACGGAAGCTCCGGTTTGCTGTGTTCAGGTGTGACGGCCGGCTCTGTCGGCTCATCGGCTGAAGCAACCGCCGAGTTCGACGCGTGCTTCGAATTACCGTGGTCCGCGCTGTTGCCGGAAGAGGCGCCGGTTTCGGCGGGCTCGACATCTTTTATCTTGCTTGCCCCGGCCGAGTGGGAAGGGTGATCCGAGTTGCCGTGCCCGGGTGTGCCCGGCTCTGCCGACTCGTCGGCTGAAGCCTTCGCCGAGTTCGACGCGTGCTGCGAATTACCGTGGTCCGCGCTGTCGCCGGGAGAGGCGCCGGTTTCGGCGGGCTCGACATCTTTTATCTTGCTTGCCCCGGCCGAGTGGGAAGGGTGCTCCGAGTTGCCGTGCCCGGGTGTAACGGCCGGCTCTGCCGACTCGTCGGCTGAAGCATTCGCCGAGTTCGACGTGTGCTGCGAGTTACCGTGACCCGCGCTGTTGCCGGGAGCGGTGTCAGGCTCGGGGGGCTCGACATCTTTTATCTTGCTTGACCCGGCCGAGTGGGGAGGGGGCTCCGAGTTGCCGTGCCCGGGTGTGCCCGGCTCTGCCGACTCGTCGGCTGAAGCCTTTGCCGAGTTCGGCGCGTGCTGCGAATTGCCATGACCCGCGCTGTTGCCGGGAGCGGTGTCAGGCTCGGGGGGCGGCGCGACGACCGGTGTCAGGATTGGGGCGCCTGGCATGGCAAACTCGAAAGATTGAGGTCCAGCGGCTACATTCGCCTTGCCGTGCTCGATGGCCGCTGTGCCCGCGTTCGCGTGGGCGGGCTCGTTCTTGTGTGTGGGATGTTCCTCCATCGGGACGGATGCGTGGCTCTGAGCCGGCGCGATTGATGATGGGTACGCAGACGCATTAACCGCACCATCGTTGCTCGCTTCTGTCGCATAAGGCGAATCGTCACCGAAACTGGTGAGTTTGGTCGAAACGTTGGAACCGATGCGTTCCCGCGCGAAGTGAAATCTGAAGCCGTCGTCGGCTGAGATGGTCCAGATGTGGCCCGTCTCGCGCGTGCTCTCTCTCGCCTCCGCTTCGTTGAAAGCATCGGTGCTGCCCGTTGTCGGATCGGTCCCATCGCGCGCGGTCGCCTCCAGCAGCAATGCAGGATCGATTCCCGCCAAAGCCGCCGTGACGGCCGCCGCATGCGGCTCGTAGACAAAATCCGACTCCGCAACGGAGACGACTCCCTGCAAGTGGATTTCGAGCAGGGCCGAATCGCCGATATCGAGGCGGTGATCCGTCGGATTCACATAGACGATCGTTTCATTGGTTGTGGGGTTGTAGATCCAGGCAAGGGTATGCGGCGGCACCGACGTGCTTGTCGACGTAAGGTGCAGGAACGCCAGCGCGCCCAAGGCAGCCAGGTTGATCTTGTCGCCGCCCGATGTGAAATCGGCGATGGTGTCGAAGTTGGTAGAGTTGGAATCTTTCGCTGAAAGATAGACAAGGGCGCCATCACCGTTGCGGCCCGCCAGTTGGTCACCGCCATGTCCGCCGGTGGCGGTATCGTTGCCGGTGCCGCCGTTGCCGGTGGCGGATGCTGCAGAGATCGCGTCGTCTCCACCGTTACCCTTGATCGTATCGTTCCCTGAGCCGCCGTGGATAACACCCGCCAAGCCGGCGCCGCTGAGGGGGTCGTCACCGGCGGCGCCATGAATGAGCTGGCTCGCTTTTTCTTCTCCCGGGACGCTCTTGTGTCCAAGGGCGCCGAATGCGAGCGGCGGATGGGGGGCGGCAATCGTTCCCGGAGCAGGGTTGTCGACATCATTCGAGCCCGCATCGCTGGCGCCATGAATGGTGATCGCCGCCACGTGCGTGGTGCGATCCATCGCGGCGACCGCGGACGTGTCGATCAGGGTTTCGCGGGGGTCGGGGACCTGCACTGCGGCATTCGCGTGGTCGAGTGCGTAGATCCAGGCGCCGGCGGTCGTCATGGTGAAGGCGCCATAGCCTGCATGGTTCTTTAGTGGATTCGGGGCAAGCGCCGGCAGGGGGGACGACGGTTGCGCCGTGGGATTGTCGGTTTGGCTATTGTTGATCGCTTGCAGCAGCGGCGAAATCAAAAGACAGGGCGTGCTGGATCCAATCGGGCCATGGCCTCTCGCCGTGCTGGACAGAACGGCCTGCTCAGCCGCGTGCAACTCTTCCCTTCTCGCGGTCGAGGTCGTGGCTTGGCTGATCTTGCTGGTGGCCCCTCCTTGGGGCCGCACGACGGTCTCGCTGTGATCCACAGCGACGGTGTGCCGGAGGATCGCCTTTTTCCAGACATCAAATGCGGGGTGCTCAAGATCCCCGTAGGCGGTGCTGCCGTCATCCAGGAACGCGTTGCTCGTTTCCGAAGCCTTGACGTCGTCCAAGATCGCGAACGCCAGGGCAGCGAGCGCGAGCGTTCCGAAGCCGGCGGGGCGCTGCAACAACGCGATGGTGGCCAGCACGGTCCTGTTACTGATTTCAAGCTTCTGAAATATGTTGTGGAGGTGCACTTTGACTGTGCCACCGGAAATGTTCAGCTGGCGTGCGATCTCCTTGTTCGACAAGCCTTCGGACACCAGCCGCACAATTTGGCTCTCGCGCTCCGTCAGCAGCCCCAGCAGTTTTTCGATCTTGGCGGCGTCTATTGCCTGGCCATTTGGCGAAAGGTTTTGGGATCGCTCCGGTGATGCGCTGATGTGCTCCGTTATCAGCCTCAGGGATCGCAGCATGATGTCGGGGGTTGCGTACCTCGAAATTGCACTGCAGGCGCCGGCCGCGATTGCCGCGCTGAGATCATCGTCTCCTTCGGATTCGGTAAAGAATACCAGACGAGTAGGAAGATGCTCGGCCTTCGCAATGGCAAGGATCTCGAACGGCGTCACGTCAGGCAACGTGTTGGCAAGAAGTGCGACGTCGGGCGCCAAATTCCGAATTGATTGAAGGCAGCTTGCTGCGGTGCTACAGGACGCAATGACCTCGAAGTCGCGCTGTGCCGCAAATACCGATTTCAACCCCTGCAGAACGATCGGTTGTTTGTCTGCAATCACCAGTCGGATGCAGCGCGTGAATGTTCCGCGATCGGCAGACACATCTAGCATGGGCCTGACCTCGCTAGCCCAGCGCGGTGCGGTATCCCTCTTGCTGCCCCCAGGCAAAGTCGCAATTGCCTGGCGCCGGCAGCCCGGGCTACCCGCCGCAGTGTCTGAGCGGGATAATTCATTCTCCAGGACGAAAGCGAGCTAGCTGTCATCGTTTGCGTCTTGGTGCGTCGCGAGACGCGGCCTACCCTATGAAAGCCTTAGATATCATGCGTTTAGAATGAACCGTTTTTGCCTCTCACCGCAAGCCCAGATCTGGGTTAAGGACCATGGGCCGCTGAGAAAGGCCTACTCGGCAATTGCGCACCCCGCAGTTGTCGCCGGCAACCCTCTCATAGTACGCGTGTTGAACGCTTGCGCGTTCTGGCGCATCTTTCGTCGATGGATCATGAGCGGGAGAAAGTGGCAGTCAGTGAAAAATTGGCGCGCTGCCGACAGCTTGCCAAAGAGTATTGTCATGAGCCAACGGCAGCTCACCTTCGGGAATTAGAGGCAGAATTGCTGGCTCAGCTTCGCCGATTGGAGGAGCCATAGGGTGCCTCCCCTCGGGCACCCCTTGCAAGCCAGTGAATGACGGTTGATCTGGCGCCCGATCCTATGTCCATCGATATATGGCCTGGTACGGAACAAAAGCGGTAACGCTGTCCTTATCGAGGAACGCCGATGCCGCTGAAATATTATCAAGCCTTCGAACTGACCGCAAAGGACGAAGCCATTACCCGTATCGACCTTCATTGCACGAGCCTGGAAGATGCCAAAGAGCGGGCGAAGCAGCTCGTTCAGGACAGGCCGGTGGAACTTTGGGAAGGGCCGATGCGGATTGCCAGATTTGAACCGGTTAATTGAAGCCGGTAATCTCACCGTCTTAAGTGGCGCGCTTGCCTGTAGCGATCAGGCCGTCCCCGATCGCTGAACCGCACGATCATACGCCTCGATTGTCGCCTTGGCGCGATCCGCGACTTGCGCCGCCGTCATGCCGGGCTTGTAGAGGCTGCTGCCGAGGCCGAATGCGGTGATGCCGGCCTTCGTGTAATCAGCAAAATTCGTATCGGAGACGCCACCCACCGCGGCGATCATCAGGTCGGCGGGAAGAACCGCGCGAATAGCGGTGATGCCGGCGGCCCCTAGCACGCTGGCCGGAAAGAACTTGAGGCTCGAGGCGCCTGATTTGGCGGCCAACAACGCCTCCGTGGGGCTGAACACGCCGGGCATCGTGACCATGCCGCGGGCCCGGGCGCCGGCGATGATCTCGGGATCGACGTTGGGAGAGACCATCAGCCGGCCGCCGACGTCATGCAGCCGCGCGACGTCATCGATCGTCAGGACGGTCCCCGCGCCGATCAGGGTGCCGGCAGGCGCGCGCTTGACGGCGATCTCGATCGTGCGGAATGGCTCCGGCGAGTTGAGCGGGATCTCGATCGCCGTCATGCCGCTGTCGATCAGCACGCTGACGATATCAGCCGTCTCTTCCGGCCTGATGCCGCGCAGGATCGCGACCAGCGGACGCTTCATCGGGGGAAACGGAATAGCCCTCATTTCATACGCTCCAAATCGCTGCAGCGGCCATTGAAAGACCGCGCCGAACTGCTTCCTCGGCACCGATGGATCGGACGGAAATGCCAACCGTGTCAAACGCCGATTGGTACAGCATCTGGAGCCTTCCCGAGGCCACCAATGTGATGCTGGTCCTCGGCACTTCGCCGGCGAGACCGCCGGCCAGTTCAAGGCCGATCAGCGTGCCCGATATTTTTTCGCGGGCCGAGGCAGGCGTGCCGCCCTGGAGGAGCTGTCCCGATCGCACCTGAAACAGCAGGTTGCTTGCCAGCGCCGGTCGCTCGAACGCGGCGATGACCGCCGATTTGTAGGCGTCGATATCTTCTGCCGCATCGGCGCCGGCCACCGTGAGCGACAGAATGGTGTGGTGCGACACCGCGCCGAACAATTCACCTGTCATGAAGGTAGCGAACCGCGCGACGATCCCGCCCTGCACGCTGACCCATTTTGAATGCGTACCCGGCATGCAGACGAGAGCGTCGGCGGCCGCCTCGAGGCCAAGGGCGCCGAGCAATTGCGTCTCCTCGCCACGCATTACGTCGGGCGCGCCGCGGTCGCGCTGCGCGATTCCCGGGAGGATGCGGATGTCACGATCCTGTCCGGGTACCGCGACCGCTTGTTTCAGCACGGATGCAAGCGGCGCCGGCGTGTCGACATAGCCGGCTTCGACCCAGCCCTGCCGGGCGCCGGCCATGCCGCAGATGATCACGGGCAGTGCTGGCGCGGCGCCGACGGCGTCGAGATGTGATTGCAGCACGGCCGCAAAGCCGCCCTTGCCAGCGGCCATCATCCCCTCATCGCTGCGCCGCTCCGCCAGTACGTTGCCGGCGCGATCGATGAGCCACAGCCGAAAGCTGCTCGTGCCCCAATCGACCGCGACATAGGCTGCCTCGCTCATTCCACGTCCGTCCGCTGCTATCTGCGCCTTGCGACATGGTACCACGCCGCATCGCCCGTGAGCTACGCCTGCTTTCCATTTGATTTGCAGCGGCGCAATCAGCATGATCGGAGGTTGTGCGGGGCCGCGCCGTTGACGCGCAGCTTCGCCAACAAGCACAGTCCGCGACAACGCGGCATGGCAATAAAAAGAAAGATCCGGGAGGAGACATCGTGAACAATTTTCCCCTCAAGCGCGCGCTCATCGGCCTTGGCCTGCTCGCTGCGGCGCTATCGCCGCAGGCGCAAGCGCAACCGACGGCAAGGACGGTGACGCTGGTGGTGCCGTTTGCGGCGGGCGGCGGCACCGATACGGTCGCGCGCCTGATCGGAGAGCGGATGTCGCGCACGCTCGGCCAGACTGTGATCATCGAGAATGTGGTCGGCGGCGGCAGCACGCTGGCCAATGATCGCGTCGCGCGCTCGGCGCCCGACGGTTCGACCATCCTGATCAATCACGTCGCGCTGCTCGCGGCGCCGAGCCTGTTTACCAATCTTCGGTATGACACGAATACCGCCTTCGAGCCGGTCGGCCTCGTCAACAATGCGCCGATGATTCTGGTTGGCCGCAAGTCGATTCCCGGCGAAAGTCCGAAGGATTACGTGGCCTGGATCAAGGCGCAGCGCGACAAGGCGAATTTCGCGCATGGCGGTATCGGCACCAACAGCCATTTGTGCGCGGTGATGATGGGCAATGTGCTCGGCTTCAAGCCGACGGTCGTGGCCTATCGCGGGTCGGCGCCGGCGATCGCGGACCTGCTGGCGGGGCAGATCGATCTACTGTGGGACCAACTCACCAATGCGCTGCCGCAGGTTCAGGCCGGAGCGCTGCACGGCATCGCCATCACCTCGCCGCAGCGGCTCGAGCAGGCCAAGGATGTCCCCACCACCGCCGAACTCGGCATGCCCGAGGTCAGCTACACGATGTGGCATGGCCTCTATGTCGCGAAAGGCACGCCGAAAGAGACCATCAATGCGCTGAACGCCGCGCTTCGCGCGGCGCTGGCCGAGCCGGAGCTCGTCGAGAAACTCAAGCAGCTCGGCACGCTGCCGTTCCCGAAAGACGAGCTGACGCCCGAGGCGCATGCGCGCCTGTTCGCCGCCGATCTGCCGCGGGTAGCAAAGCTTATCGAAAGTTCGGGGATCAAGGCGAGCGAAGCGAAGTAGGCCGTCGGTCGGCGAACAAGATCGGCTGCGCCGGAAAGGCGGCGCGGCCCCCGTTACACGTTCAGATCGTGCGGTGCGAAGGCAGTGACAGCAAAACCATCGGACCATTGTGCAGACGGTTCGGTGGTCGGGGCTGCCTCTGAAAACGCCGGCGCTCTGCTGGTTCCTGCTTCGGAGGAACTGATCGACGTCGAGTTGCTCTCTGGCAGGTCGATGGCATCCGAAATTTTGAACTCGGACTTATCGTCCTTGAAGCAGAAGGTGTCGTTGGTGCCCCTGATGATGATTGTCACGACCTGCGGCGTGCCGTCGATGGTGGTCACCGTGAAGCAGTCGGTCAGCGTGTCGCAATCATTGAGGGTCCGCAATTCGTAATTGGCGTTGTCGAGCTTGTAGGTCCAGACACCATCTTCCGTCATCGTGAAATTGCCATAGCCGTGATCGCTGGCTGTCGGCTCGTCGACCGCAGTGAACGTGTTGGGCGTGTTGTCGACATCGGTATCGGTGAGCGTGCCGGTCGCAATCGGATCGCCGTATGTGCAAGCGCCAGCTTCGGTGACTGATCCTGTCGTTTCGCCACAAATGACGGCCTTGTCATTGACGCCGTTGATGGTGATCGTCACCACCTGCGGCGTGCCGTCGATGGTGGTCACCGTAAAGCAGTCAGTCAGCTGGTCTCCAACGTTAAGTGCCTGTACCGCGCAATTGCCATCGTCGAGCGTGTAGGTCCACGTGCCGTCCGCGGACATCGTGAATGTGCCATAGCCGGCGGCGCTAGCCGTCGGGCAACTGACCGCCGCAAAACCGGGCGCGTTATCGACGTCGGTCGCGGTGAGCTTGCCGGTCGCGGTCGGCGGGTCGCACTTGGTGCCACTGTCCTCGGTCACTGAGCCGGCTGTGGCGCCGGAAATGACCGCGGCGTCATTGGTGCCGTTGATGATGATTGTCACCAACTGGGGGGTGCCGTCGATCGTGGTCACCGTGAACGAATCGGTCAGTTTGTCGCCGACATTGAGTGCCTGCACCGCGCTGTTGGAATCGTCGACCGTGTACGTCCATACGCCGGCCGCCGTCATCGCGAAGGTGCCGAAGCCATTCGCACTCGCAGCTGGAGTATCCACCGCGGTGAAACTATTGGGCGCATCGTCGACGTCGGTGCTGGTGAGCGTCCCTGTGGCGCTCAGACTGGCGAACGCGGCATGGGCGGCGCTGCCGGCTTCGACGGCGGTGCCATTGGTGGCGCCGGAGACGATCGCGGCATCGTTGACGCCATCGATGGAAATCGTAAAGAGTTCATCGCTCGAGAGCGTGCCGTTGGACACGGTAATCGTGAAGTCGGTCGTAGTCGGTGCAGTCAGCGCGTTGATCGCATCATTATTCGGAACGAACGCATAGGCGCCGGTCGTACTGTCGACGTAAAGCGTGCCGTAGGGGCCAGCTTTCGACACATCGTAAGTTACCCCGTCGATTGCGGTGCTGCCCGCGGTTCCTCCGATGATGCCGAAGGTCAGCGTTGCCCCGTTGGGGCTGCTGGCAACAAAAGTGCCGCTCGTCGCGGTGAAGAGGTCAAAGACCGCCGTGTCGATCTCGGTCGGCCCGATCACCGCATTCAATGTCGGCGGCGCGGGCGGAGGGGGTGGTACCTGTCCGATAATCATCTCCGGGGCGGATGCCAGGATTACCGCCGGCAAAACGGGCAAATCCTGCTCTCTGGAAGTGGCATCGGTCTCGATGAAATTGATCGGTTGCACCGGCAGCTTCTCGAGGGGAGGCGGCGTGCTCGATCCTGTCGATCCCAATCCTTGCTCGTAAGTGGCGAGCGCCTCCTGCTGGGCTGCCTGCAATTCGGCCATTCGCGCAGTGGAGTTCGTACTCGGGCTAATGCTGACCGAGGACCCCTGCGAACGCAGGGTCATGGTCTCCCCGGGATCGTCGATGAGGATGTGCCGCGGGACGGCCTCCTTGGTGACCAATTCGAAGGAGCCGTGTTCGAGATCCTTGTACGTGATGTTTCCGTCGTCCAGGAATGTGACGCCAGGGTCGGCGGCCTGGGCCTGCTTCCCAAGGGCGAAAGCGAGTGCCGAGAGCCACAGCATGCCGAACCTGCCGGCATGAGATCGGCTTCGCGAGCCGCCGGCCGCGGCCTGAACGTCCTGCGTATTGGCGTGGGTCCCGACGAGCATTTGCCTACCCCGTCTGCCACTTACCCCGTGCAATTTTTCACGAGCCGGCCTTGCCTGGCCCGTGAGGTCAAAAAGCCGGGCTGCCGCTGGCCCGGACTGCCAGCTGCTGAAAAGTTCCTAAATCTAAATTAGCCGATCCGCAGGCGTCAGGCGTTGGGCTCAAAAGGAGTAATCCTTTCGGGTAGCAAGGTAGACGATGCCATCTCCGGATATCGAGTCAAGGGTCGTCGCGACCGGAATTGATCACGACTTCGCACGCCATGGCGTGCGCGCGGCTAACTGACCATCAGGCGTGGGGCGGCACGCTCGCTCCAAGCAGCGTGCCGCGCCTGGTGCTGCCGGATCAGTCAAGCTTGACGTTCGCTTCGCTGACGACCTTGCGCCAGCGCTCGACTTCTGCGGAGACCATCTTCGCGAAGGCCGGGCCGGTGACGTCGGGCACGTCCGAGCCGTTGCGTTCCCAGGCCTCCGTGATCGCGGGCACCTGCATCGCTTTCCGCAACTCCTTTGTCATCTGCTCGACGATCGCCGGCGGCGTATTCTTCGGCGCGAACACGCCGTACCAGGTCGAGACTTCATAGCCGGCAAGGCCGGCTTCCGCAGCGGTCGGAAGATCGGGGAAGGCCGGCACGCGCTTCGGTGCGGCGACGGCGAGCGCGCGGAGCTGTCCGGCCCTGACCGGGGCGGCCGACGAGCCGAGGCCGTCGAACACGACAGGCACGTGGCCGGCGATCAGGTCCTGCATGGCGGGGCCGGCGCCGCGATAGGGCACGTGCTGAATGTTGGTCTTGGTCAGGATCTTGAACAGCTCGCCGGCCAGATGGTGCGTGGTGCCGGCGCCGGCCGAGCCGTAATTCAACTTGCCCGGATTGGCCTTGGCATAGGCGATGAATTCGGCCAGCGTCTTGGCGGCGACCTTGTCCGGATTGACGACGACCACCTGCGGCGGCCGCGCGATCAGCGCCACCGGGATAAAATCCTTCTCGATGTTGTAGTCGAGATTGGGATAGAGCGAGGGCGCGATGGCGTGATGCGCAGCGCCGACGAAGAAGGTGTAGCCATCGGGCGCGGCCTTGGACGCCGCGGAGGCGCCGACGGTGCCGCCGGCACCGGCGCGGTTCTCGATCAGCACGCGCTTGCCGAGCTGGGTATCGAGCTGGGCCGCCAGCGGGCGGGCAAAGGCATCGGTGCCGCCGCCGGCCGCGAACGGCACGATGAAGGTGATCGCCTTGTCAGGCCAGGTCTGGGCCTGCGCCGCGATTGGGGCCTGGCCGGCGACGGCGGCTACGACCGCCAGAAGTGTGAACAGGGCGCACCGGACAACTCTGGGCTTCACGGCATTTTCCTCCGGTTATTGCAATCGGCGTCCGCGCTGGCCAGCGGCGCGACCTTGATTTTTGCAGGTCCCGGCTCCGCTGCTGGCGGGCCGGGCGATGGGCCCCCACCGTATGCAAGATGCCAGGCACGATCCATCAAAATGAGCGGCCGGACCCCGGCATGCACCGGGGCGTTTGGTCGCTCCCCAAAAGTAGCAGACGACCGGTCGGAGAGGGTGGGTGAGCTATCCGGCAGGAGAGGGGGCGATCGCACTGGTCGCGGGTGGCGCGGGACGCAGCAGAAGCACGATCAGCACGGGAAACAGCGGGGCGATCCGGGCTACGGGAAACAGCAGGGGCGGCTCAGCATCGGAAATAGCCAGATCATGGACGCCAGCGTCCAGCACCACAGCGGCAGCGGCGCGCTGCGCGCCATCAGCCAAAACGCCACGGCGATCGCCAGCAGCGTCCCGTCATAGGGGCCGGAATGCGGTGCGGCGAGCACGGTCGCGGCGAGAAAGACGGCGGTCTTTTCCAGTTGAATCAACGAGGCCAGCCGATCGGGCGCGCCGAGCAGAACGGCGCAGGTATAGACGCTGTAACCCCCCATGCGGCCAAACTCGATTCTGGTTCGGGCTGACGAGATTTTCAATGATGACAGGAAACCAGCGCAGCCACAGGTCCCAGCCGAAGACCAGTCCGCTCGCAATCATCAGTGCGAGCGCGGATAGTCCTGACGCCACCAGCGCGCGCCACCGACCGGCAGCAACCAGCGCGATGGGGACCAGGATGCAGAACTGCGGTTTGAACGTCAGCAGTCCCAGCACCAGCCCGGCAAGATAGGGCGCCGGTCGAGCAGGCTGAAGCCGCCGACGATCAGCGCCGCGACCAGAAAGACGGCCTGACCGTCGATCATATTGATGGCCGACGCCGGACAGATCAGCACGGCTGCGAGCAGGGCACCCGCTCGCAGGACGGCTTTCGTGCTCGATCGCAGCGCCAGCGCCAGCAGCGCGCCGCTTGCGATCTGAAACGCCACATAGGAGCCGAAGAAGCCTTGCGGCGCGAGCGGCAGCAGCATCAGCAGGAAGCTCGGCGGATAGGCCCATGGCCGGAAATCAAGCGGAGAAGAGAGCCAGGCAGCAAACGCCGTGTTGGTTCTGGCAGATCAGGCAGCGGTGTCCGCAGCGGCCAGGACGCCGGTGCCGCGCCGATTTTGCTTTCCCCGAAGATGAAAATTCGCCCTTGTCGCGCCGGCCAAATGGACTCTGGTTGCAAAGGCAAATATGCTCATCTTGAGAATGTGGGGGGCGTGCTGATGAAGTTTCGTGTTGCCGCGGCCGCAGCCTTGCTGTGTGCGATGGCCAGTTCGATTGCCGATGCGCGGGGGCCCTACGGCTCGATCAGCATCGGAAACTGGCAGGGCGGCGCCTATACAAACGACCAGACAGGAGCCTTCTCTCATTGCGCGGCAGGCGCCCGATACGCCAGCGGCATCTATTTCCTAGTGACGATCGATGGCAATGGCGGGTGGGGTCTCGGCTTCATGCATGAGCAGTGGAAGCTCACGCCGGGACAAGCCTTTCCACTGACGCTGACGTTCGACGGCCAGCAGCCCTTCAATGTCCATGGCGTCCCGATCGCCGACAAACTGGTTCGCGTGCCGATGCCAAGCAATTCCTCGCTGATCAGCCAGTTCCGGCGGGCCAAGGCGATGACGGCCTATACGCAGGGACAGCTGTTCCAGTTCAATCTCGATCAGACCGGGCAGCTGTTGCCGGTGCTGGCGAATTGCGTCGCCAAGATCAAGCAGTCGGGATTGGCGAGTGCCGGCGACTTCAATGTGCTGCCCGCCGCCAAGCCGGTCGCCGCAGCGGCGGCGCCGGAGCCCGCGCCGGGCAAGCCTGACAGGCTGCTCGATCAGGCCGGCAGCGGATTTCTGGTCAGCACGAACGGACATCTCGTGACCAACGCGCATGTCGTGCAGGGATGCATCGGCGACATTTTGGGCAATCTCACCGGCGAGGCGCCGACCAAGTTGCGCCTCGTCTCGAGCGACGAGACCAACGATCTGGCGCTGCTGCAGGCGACGGGCTCGTTCAAGGAGGTCGCCAGGATCAGGGACAAGGCGATCCAGTCCGGCGACAGCGTGGTGGCGATCGGCTATCCCTTTCACGGCCTGCTGACGTCGGACTTCACGGTGACGACCGGGATCGTGAGCTCGCTGAGCGGCCTTCTCAACGACACGCGCTTCCTGCAGATCAGCGCCGCCGTTCAGCCCGGCAATAGCGGCGGGCCGCTGCTCGCTTCCAGCGGTGACGTGGTCGGCGTGGTCGCGGCGAAACTCAATGCTCTCAAATTCGTGCGCGCCACCGGCAACATTCCCGAGAACATCAACTTCGCCATCAAGACCGGCGCTTTGCGCGATTTTCTCGACAACAGCGTGGTGTCATATCAGACCTCCGACGCCAACGCGGAATTGAAGACGGCCGACATCGCGCGCAACGCGCGGGCGTTTACGTTCTTGATTTCCTGCAAGGTCAAGGCGAAGGAGAGAGAGGCGGCGAAGAACTAGGGACGGCGGCGCCGGCATGCGCCTCGCCGCCGGATCCGGCAGCCTGCAGGCCGTTTAACGCTTATCGCGAGTTGCGGCCGTGCGCCGGTTGGACGGCCCAGCTGCTCCAGCTGACGCTGGCGAGGCTGCGCTGGTCGGTCGCCAACGGCCGCCTTGTCTGCCGCTCATAGGCGGCGATGATGTGCTGCGATTGCCGGATCTTCTGCTCGAGCTCGGCAATCGTCTTCTGGGTCTTGCCGGTCCTGTTCGCCTGCGCTGATTCGCCCACCATGAATCTGGCGGTCTCGATACCCCTCAAGGTCTCGCGAAGCTTCTTGAGCTGGGCGCGGTGCCACGCAATGGCGCTGTCACTGTCTACCGGCATGCAAACCCTCCTGATTCGCCACCGAATCTAGCACGCGTGGGCCAAGTTGGGCCAAGGGGAGGCGCCAGCAGGGCGTCCGGCCCACCGTTTCGTGAATCATGGAACAAGAGCTTTCCCGATTTCGGCCCTTTTTCGCCATCGAAGCGACGATCGGCCAGCGTTCAAACAACAAACTTGCATGGCGAACTGTGCCCAGCGCGGTTCCTCTTATCGTCCTGGCGGCAGCATGCCGGGAGCCATGGAGTCTAGGATGGGCGAAGCTGAGTTCGATCGGGTTGTCGATGCCGCGCGAAAGGAAGTCGCCATTGCACCGGCGGTGCATTCGTTGACAGGACTGCGGGCCTTCGATTGGCGGGCAAAGGCCCCAGGCAAGCCAACGTCCCCGCGTCACGCCCCCGCGGCCAGGATTCGCCGTATCGGCGAGGGGCGTAAACGCTACCGGTGAAACGATACAGGAGAGCCAATGGAGCGATCGGTATTCGAAGTCGTGAAGGCACCACTCGGTTGGTCGGTATTCGCCGACAACATCAAGATCGGCGGCGTCTACGAATCGCGGGGCGCCGCACTCGAAGCCGCCGTGCAGGCCGCTTCTGACACCGTCACTGACGGTGGCGGCGTGCAGATCAACGTTCCCGGCGCGGAAGAAGAAAAGCCGAGATGGGCCGTCGCCTTCGAGATCGCAAGCTCGATCCTGCCGACATGGACCGCGCGCGAGCGAGGCCGACGGTAAAGCGGGTATGAACGCAATCGTTCGACTTTGACTGGCGGCCTCCACTTCCCGGGAGGACTTTGCAGCTAGCTTGAATTTGTCCGCGCAATCGCGAGCCATGTGCGGATCGACACTGGCCGCCGTCGGTTTACCGTCGGCGGCCTTTCATTTCACATCATCGAACGGCGAGACCGCGGGGCTGCCGACCCGCATCCGCTTGATGCGGCGCACCGCCATCGGCGCGCCGTCGGACTGATAGTGTAGCTCGTATTTCTTGCCGTTCCTATCGACCGCGGTACAGGAGATGCTGGAGAGCTCCAGCGTCACGAAGTTGCCGACCTGGGTGCAGAGGCCGGCGGTCGATTCGACAAACGGCACCGGCAGGCCATCGGCCTTCGGCCGATCCTTGGATTTCAGCAGCATCCGGTCGATCGGCAGTTCATACACGTTGGCGTCCGGCCGCCGCCCATTGTCGCCGGAAAAGGTGATGGTGTGGCTGTCGTCGCTGGGGTCGTCGAGCGCAACAGTGAAATTCGCCCTGCCTTCCTCGGTCTGGAAGAACGCCACGGCCCGGCAGGCAAAATCCCGCCCCGCGACCTTGAATGTGCTGCACCTGCCGGACATCATCGCGAAGATGATGGTATCTGGCTCGGGCCGTGGGAGTTCGTCCGAGGCGCGCGCCGTCGTGGCAGCAAAAATAATGGCGAGGGCAAAAGCCCGCCGAAAAAATTTCATGGTCATTCCCGGTTGATAGGACATCGAGCGCTAAGTGGCCAGACTCTGCCGTGGTTCCCCGGAGAACACCGGGGAGACCTCCGCCCCGCCGGATGCAAAACGCCATCAGAAATCGAGCGGCGCATTATCGACCACTTCCTTCATCACGAAGAAGGTTCGGGTCTGCCGCACGCCCGGCAGCCCGATCAGCTGCTCGCCGTGGATGCGGTTGAAATCTTCCATGTCGCCGACCCGGATCTTGAGGAAATAGTCGAAATCGCCCGCCACCAGGTGGCAATCCAGCACGAATTTGAGCTGCGCAATCGCCCGTTCGAAGGCGGCAAAGCTCTCCGGCGTGGAGCGGTCGAGCACGACGCCGACCATGACCAGCGCGCCCTTGCCGACCTTGCGCGGCGCCACCATCGCCCGGACTTGGGGGACATAGCCCTCGTCGAACAGGCGCTGGGTGCGGCGGTGGCAGGTTGCGGCGCTGACACCGGCGGTTTCGGCCAGCTCCGCATTGGTCAGCCGCCCGTTATTCTGCAGCAAACGCAATATCTTAAGGTCGATGCGGTCCAGTCTGCCGGCCATGAGAGAATCTTTCAGATATCGGCTAGAATACGAATGAAAACATAGAGAAATGGGATTCTGGCGCAACATCTTAGCATACTGGCCAGAAGCTTCGAGAGCACCTTTCTCGTGCTGGATGGTAGGGCGTTTCGCTGGATCAGACCACCAACGGGGACGACGATGCTGGAAAAATTCGAACGCTATCCGCTGACCTTCGGGCCGACCCATATCGAAAAGCTGGAGCGGCTGTCGCAGCATCTCGGCGGCCAGGTCGAAATCTACGCCAAGCGCGAGGACTGCAATTCGGGGCTCGCCTTCGGCGGCAACAAGCTGCGCAAGCTCGAATACATCATCCCCGATGCGATCGCTTCCAATGCCGATACGCTGGTCTCGATCGGCGGCGTGCAGTCCAATCACACCCGCATGGTCGCCGCCGTCGCAGCCAAGATCGGCATGAAGTGCCGCTTGGTGCAGGAAAGCTGGGTGCCGCACGAGGATGCCGTCTATGACCGCGTCGGCAACATCCTGCTCAGCCGCGTCATGGGTGCGGATGTACGCCTCGTCGATGAAGGCTTTGACATCGGCATCCGCCAGAGCTGGGAAGAGGCGATTGCCGATGTGAAGGCCAAGGGTGGCAAGCCCTATGCAATCCCGGCCGGCGCTTCCGTGCACAAATATGGCGGGCTCGGTTATGTCGGCTTTGCCGAAGAGGTGAGGGCGCAGGAGAAGGAGCTCGGCTTCGCCTTCGATTACATCGTCGTCTGCACCGTCACCGGCTCGACCCATGCCGGCATGCTGGTAGGTTTTGCCAAGGACGGCCGCGAGCGCAAGGTGATCGGCATCGACGCGTCGTTCACGCCCGCCCAGACCAAGGCCCAGGTGCTCGAGATTGCCCGTGGCACGGCGAGCCTTGTCGAATTGGGCCGCGGCATCGTCGAGGACGATGTAGTGCTGATCGAGGACTACGCATATCCGGCCTATGGCGTTCCGTCGGAAGAAACCAAGCAGGCGATCCGCCTCTGCGCCCGCCTCGAAGGCATGATCACCGATCCGGTCTATGAGGGAAAATCCATGCAGGGCATGATCGACCTCGTGAACAAGGGCTATTTCCCCAAAGGATCGAAGATCCTCTACGCCCATCTCGGCGGCGCGCCGGCGATCAACGGATACGGCTACACCTTCCGCAATGGATAGCGACGGTGTTCGCTCTAACCTCGCCCCGCTTGCGGGGAGAGGTCGGATCGCGACGCGATCCGGGTGAGGGCGTACAGGTCCCTCGACAATCTTTGCTCAGAGAGGGGCCCCTCACCCTGACGCTTTCCCCGCAAGGGCGGGGCGAGGGAGAGCCGGCGCCTCCGCGTTACCTTACGCGTCGGCCGAACGCACCAGCGCCAGCAATTCCTCGCCGTAATGTTCGAGCTTCTTGTCGCCGATCCCAGGCACATTTCGAAGCTCGTTCAGCGTTGCGGGCCGCGCCGCGGCGATGCCGTCGAGGGTGGCATCGTGCAATATGACATAGGCCGGCATGCCGCGTTGCCGTGCGATCTCCGATCGCCAGGCGCGTAGCGCGGCCTGCAGGCCGGCGTCGGCAGGCTTCACGTCGGCGCGCGGCGCAAGCTCGCCGCGGCGTGATTTGGTGCGGCTGGCGCGAATGCGCGACCCGGCCGGCATCTCGCGCAGCATGATTTCGGTCTCGCCCTTGAGGACGCCGCGCGAACTCTCCGTCAATTTCAGCGCATTGAAAGCCTCGCTATCGGCGCGCAGATGGCCCATCGCGACCAGTTGCCGGATCACGGCGCGCCATTGCTTCTCGTTGAGGTCGCGGCCGATGCCGAACACCGACAGCTTGTCGTGCCCGAACTGCGTGACCTTGTCGGTCAGGCGGCCGACCAGCACGTCGATCAGGTGCATGGCGCCGAAACGTTGGCCGGTGCGGTAGGCGCAGGACAAGAGTTTTTGCGCAGCGATCTTGCCGTCACGAAGCTGCGGCGGGGACAGGCAGTTGTCGCAATTGCCGCAATTCTCCGATGTAACCGCTTCGCCGAAATAGCCGAGCAGGCGGCGGCGCCGGCAGCCTGCGGTTTCCGCCAGCGCGACCAGCGCATCGAGCTTGCCGATCGAGACGCGCTTGAACGCATCGGAGCCGGTGGATTCATCGATCATGCGGCGCTGCTGCACGATGTCGGTCAGGCCATAGGCCATCCAGGCGCTGGATGGCTTGCCGTCACGCCCGGCGCGGCCGGTCTCCTGATAATAGGCCTCGATGCTCTTCGGCAGATCGAGATGCGCCACGAAGCGCACGTCCGGCTTGTCGATGCCCATGCCAAACGCGATGGTGGCGACGATCACGACGCCATCCTCGTTGATGAAGCGGTCCTGGTTGCGGGCGCGAACGGCCGCATCAAGGCCGGCGTGATAAGGTAGGGCCGGAATGCCGGCATCGGTCAGCGTCTGGGCGATGTCCTCGACTTTGGCGCGTGACAGGCAATAGACGACGCCGGCATCTCCGGCGTGGCGCTCGCTGATGAAGGCCTTGAGCTGGGCGGGCGCGTTTTGCTTCTCGACGATCTCGTAGCGGACGTTCGGGCGGTCGAAGCTGGAGATAAAGCTCGGCGCGCCGTCGAGGGCGAGCCGGGTCACGATCTCCTTGCGCGTCATCTCGTCGGCGGTCGCGGTCAGCGCGATGCGCGGCACGTTAGGGAAACGTTCGGCGAGGACGGACAGGCCGATATATTCGGGGCGGAAATCGTGCCCCCATTGCGACACGCAATGCGCCTCGTCGATCGCAAACAGGGCGATATTGGCCTGTCCGAGCAGTGACAAGCAGCGCGACGTCAGTAGCCGCTCTGGCGCGACATAGAGCAGATCAAGATCGCCGGCGAGCAGCCGCCGCTCGACCTCCGAAGCTTCGTCGAAGGACAGTGTTGAGTTCAACGCGGCTGCATTGACGCCAGCCTCGATCAGCCCTGCGACCTGGTCGCGCATCAGCGCGATCAGCGGCGACACCACGATGCCGCAGCCTTCGCGCAGCAGCGATGGCAGTTGGTAGCACAGCGACTTGCCGCCGCCGGTCGGCATCAGCACCAGGCAGTTGCCGCCGTCCGTGACGTGCCGGATGATCTCTTCCTGCGCGCCGCGGAACGCCGACAGGCCGAACACGGAATTGAGCACCGACAATGCATCGAGGGCAGGGCTTGCGGCATGGTTGTGGGCGGCGGGGGCGGGCATAGCGGTGAAGTCGTCCAATTGAAGGCCGCGTGGCAACCGCCTTTGAAGCAGATGGGCGGAATTGATGAAGTTAAGTAGGCAAAAAGTCCCCGGCAAGTCCATGCCTGATTCCAGGCGCTTACGGCAGATTTCAGGCCTGTCAGGGGTCAACTGCCGGTGATTGACGGCTTCATGGCCGAACGACGGCAGGAGAAATGTGTTAGTAGAAATCCCAAACAATAAACACAGGGACGCGCATGACGGGACCGGTGCGGATCATCGCGGGTATTGTCGCCGTGGTGCTGATCGCAACCGTCGTGGCGGTGTTTGCGATTGTCTGGCGGCCGGCGCTTGCCGCAATCGATCCGCCGGCGCCGCAGACCTTCGATGCCGCGCTCGTCAAGAAGGGGCGGGAACTGGCGGCAATCGGCAATTGCAGCGATTGTCATACCGCGCGCGGGGGCAGTGATTTTGCGGGCGGCGTTCCCGTGCAGACGCCGTTCGGCACGATCTTCTCTACCAACATCACGCCCGATGCCGAGACGGGAATCGGGCAATGGTCGGAGGCCGCGTTTCAGCGCGCGATGCGCTCCGGCGTCAATCGCCAGGGACAGCACCTCTATCCGACATTCCCCTACGATCATTTCACCAATGTCAGCGATGAGGATAATCGGGCGCTGTATGCCTTCCTGATGACGCGGCAGCCGGTTCGTGCGCCGGCGCGCGCGAACGAACTTTCCTTCCCGTTCAACCAGCGTTTTGCCATCGCGGGGTGGAAATTGCTGTTCCTTCGTCACGACACCTATCAGCCGGATCCCAAGCAAAGCGCCGAATGGAATCGTGGCGCCTATCTGGTCGAAGGGCTCGCGCATTGCGGCGCCTGCCACACGCCGCGAAACGCGCTGGGTGCGGAACGCGCCAGCGCACAATTCGCCGGCGGCGATGTCGACAATTGGCACGCTTACGCCATCAACGACCAGTCTCGGTCGCCGGTGCCCTGGACATCAGACGCACTGTTTGCCTATCTGCGCCACGGCTTCCATCCTGATCACGGCACCGCGCGCGGGCCGATGGCGGAAGTGGTCAGCAATCTGTCGTCGGTGCCGCCTGGCGATGTTCGTGCCATCGCGGTTTATATGGCCGGCGTATCGGGCGCGCGCGGGATCGCAGGGAGCCGCGCGAGGCGATGTTGGCGCGGAGCGAGAAGGCTGCGCAGACCAATGCGGCCGGCGCATCGATCTATGCGGCGGCCTGCGCGTCATGCCATGAAAGCGGCCGGCCATTGTCGTTCGGCGGCGTAAATCTCGGCCTCAGCACCGCGATCTCAAGTCCCGATCCGCGCAACCTCGCCAATATCGTGCTGTCGGGCATCCGCTCGGTGGAAGGCGAGCGCAGCCCGATCATGCCGGGCTATGCCGCCAGCATGAATGACGAACAGGTTTTGGCCCTGTTGAATTATTTGCGGGCGCGGTTCAGCGATCAGCCGGCATGGACCGACCTCGATAAGACCATCGCGGATGCGCGCCGGAGGCAATCCGCAGTTCTCCAGGCATCGTCCGGCCCAGGACCGGGCAAAGCGTCCATCGATCCGGCGCAGCGAGGCAAGCCATGATGACATTGAAGGTCAACGGCCGGGAGCATCAGGTCGATGCAGAGGCGGATACGCCGCTGCTGTACGTGCTGCGCGATGATCTCAAGCTCAACGCTGCCAAGTTCGGCTGCGGGCTCGGGCAATGCGGCGCCTGCACGGTCATCGCCGACGGCAAGGCGGTGCTGTCCTGCGTCACGCCCATGGTCCTCTTGGAAGGCAAGCAGGTGACGACGCTGGAAGGTCTCGGCTCGAGCGCGGAGCCGGCGCCGATCCAGCGCGCCTTCATCGAAGAGCAGGCGGCGCAATGCGGCTATTGCATCGCCGGCATGATGATGCGCGCGCAGGCCCTGCTGCAGAAGAATTCGAAGCCAACGGACGAGCAGATCCGCGCCGAACTCGAGCCGCATCTGTGCCGCTGCGGCACCCATATGCGTATCCTGCGCGCGATACACCGGGCGGCCCGGCTCATGGACACGGCAGACGCTTCCTCGACGAGCGACGGGAGGTCCCGATGAGCGACGCCGTGGTTCTCGATCGCCGTCGTGTGCTCGCAGGCGGCGGAGCTTTGATCGTCAGTTTCTCGCTGTTAGGCGCCGCGGCGCAGCAACAGGGCGCCCCACCTGCGGCTCCCGCGCGGAGCCCACCCGGCAGCTTGAAAACGTCGCCCTATCTCGATTCCTGGATCCGGATCGACGCCGATGGCAGCATTACGGTGTTCACGGGCAAGGCTGAACTCGGGCAAGGTTTCAGGACCGCCTTTCAACAGATTGCCGCCGAAGAGCTTGACGTTCCCTTTGCGTCGCTGAACGTCGTCACCGCCGACACCAAACTTACCGCGAACGAGGGTTATACGGCCGGCAGCAATTCCGCCAAAGACAGCGGCACCGCGGTTTTGAACGCGGCGGCCCAGGTGCGCGCGCTACTGATCGCGGAAGCCGCCGCCCGGCTCGATTTGCCTGCCGAAAATTTGCGGACCGAAAACGGCGCGGTGGTAGCGCCCGACGGCAATCGCTTGACCTATGGCGAACTCGTTGCGGCCGACATGTTGCACGTGCAGGCTCAGCCCAGCTCGAAGCTGAGGGACCCCGCGACGTTCCAAGTGATAGGCCACTCGGTGCCGCGCGTGGACATTCCCGCAAAGGTCACCGGCGGGGACGCTTACGTCCAGGACATGCGATTGCCGGGCATGGTGCACGCCCGCGTGGGTGCGCCCGCCGAGCTATGGCGCACAACTGGCCGAATGCGATACTTCCGCCGTCGAGAAGCTTCCCGGCGTCCTCAAGGTCGTGCGGGACGGCAATTTTCTCGCAGTCGTGGCGGAAAAGGAGTTTTTGTCGATAAAGGCGATGAACGCGCTGGCTGCCGCTGCCAAATGGCAGGAGACCGCGAGCCTGCCGAAGCAGGACGACCTGATGGCGGTGCTGACCAGCCTCCCATCGCAGAACACGACCATCTTCGAGAAAGGCAATGCCGCGGCCACCGGCCAACGAACAATCGAGGCCACCTATACGCGGCCCTATCAGGCGCATGGGTCGATCGGGCCATCCTGTGCCGTAGCGCACTTCGTCGATGGCGAGATGACGGTGTGGACGCATACGCAAGGTGTCTATCCCGATCGCCAGGGCATCGCGGAAATGCTGCGCATGCCGCCGGCGAACGTTCGCCTGATCCATGTCGAAGGCTCCGGCTGCTATGGCCACAATGGTGCGGACGATGCCGCGGCCGATGCGGCGCTGATCGCGCGCGCATTGCCCGGCCGCCCGGTCCGCGTGCAATGGATGCGCGAGCAGGAGCATGCGTGGGAGCCGTTCGGCCCGGCGATGGTGACGAGGCTCAAGGCCTCGCTCGACGGCAGCGGCAAGATCGCTGACTGGCATTTCGAGGTCTGGAGCAACACGCATTCGATGCGGCCCGGCGGCGCCGGATCCATGCTGGCGGCGCAGCACATGGCGCAAGCCTTTGCCGTACCGGCCCCCAGGCCGCTGCCGTTGCCGGAGGGCGGCGGCGACCGCAATGCGATTCCGATCTACACATTTCCCGACGCGCGGGTGGTGCATCATTTTATTCCGGCGATGCCGATCCGGATTTCGGCCATGCGCGCGCTCGGCGCCTATCACAACGTGTTTTCGATCGAGAGCTTTATGGACGAACTCGCGGGCCTCGCCGATACCGCCCCCGTCGAATTCCGGCTCCGACACCTCGACGATCCGCGCGGCCGTGCGGTGATCGAAAAGGCTGCGCAGGGTTTTGGATGGAAAAAAGGCCAGAAGGCACCGCAGGACCGCGGCTTCGGCTTTGCCTTTGCACGATACAAGAATCTGGCGGCCTATTGCGCCATCGCTTCCGAGGTTGAAGTAAACCGCGAGACCGGTCGCGCGCGCCTGGTGCGCGCCGTGGCGACGGTCGACAGCGGCCAGGTGATCAATCCGGACGGGTTGGTCAATCAGATCGAAGGCGCGATCCTGCAGTCGATGAGCTGGACGCTGTATGAAGCCGTCACGTTCGACGACACCAGGATCACCAGCATCGATTGGCAAACCTATCCGATCCTGCGCTTCGATGCCGTGCCCGAGAGCATCGAAGTCCACATCATCAATCGCCCTGGCCAGCCGTTCCTCGGCAGCGGCGAGACCGGGCAGGGACCGGCGGCGGCGTCGATTGCCAACGCCATCGCCAACGCCACGGGAAAGCGGCTGCGGGATTTGCCGCTGACGCGCAAGCGCATCAAGGATGCGATCGATGCGTGAGGAGGCTTACTGATAGCTCGCCACGATGTCAGATACCGCGCGCTCAAGCTGCTGCGCGGTGGCGCATTGGCGCACCACAGTGCAGAAGGTCGAATAGCGCGGCATCTCCGAATCGCCCCAGCCCCAGGCCATGCGGCCCTCGGGGTTGAGCCAGACCAGCCGCTTCGACCGCTCGGAAATCCTGCGAAGAATATCGGCGCGCGGATCGAGGTTGTTGCTACGGGCATCGCCGAGCACGATCACCGTGGTCTGCGGCGTCAGCGTGCTCATCCATTCGTCCTCGAAATCGGCCAGCGAGCTGCCGTAGTCGGACGAGCCGAAGCCGACCTTGGACATGATCTCGGCCATCGCCTCTTCCGGCGATTTGGATTCCAAGATGTCGCTGACTTCGATCAGGTGGCCGGAAAATGCAAAGGAACGAACGTCGTCCACGACCTCGTGCAGGCTGTGGATTAGCAGCAGGAAGAAATCCGACACGCGCGCCACCGAACCCGAGACGTCGCAGAGCGCCACGATTTTCGGCTTATCGCGGTGCCGCCGCTTCCAGGCGGTGAGGAACGGCACGCCGCCCCAGGCGGCGTTGCGGCGGAGCGTGCGGCGGACATCGAGATGGCCGCGGCGCTGACGCTTGCGCGGCTTTGAATAGCGCTCGCGGAGGCGGCGCGCGATCTGCCGGATCAGGTGCCGCATCTGCTCGACCTGCCGTGGCTCGATCCGCGACAGCGGCGCGTTGCGCAGGATCTCATTGCGGAGGTTTTCGGCTTCCTCGCGCCCATACAGCATCAACGCCTGTGAAACCGTATCGCGGACGGTGCCGCGCAGGCCATCCAGCGCGCTGGTGAGCCGCTCCGCCAGCGCCGGATTGGTGGCGGTCAGATTGTCGAGATCGTCGCGCAGCCGCTGGATGCCCATCTGGTCGAGGATGCGGCCGGAGAAGATGCCGCGCTGCGTGAAGTAGCGAATGTCGGACAGCGAGGCCGCGTTCGCCGCATTGGCGATGGCGGCTGCGATTTCGTTGCGGTCCTGCGCCAGCAGCATCTGGGCGAGCTGGCCCAGCTCCTCGGCCTGCTCGCCGGCATCACCGGGGGGCGCATTCGATCCGGACGCGTCCTGCTCGTCCGTCTTGCCGCCTTCGGGCGGCGCTTCCGGCTCCAGCGTATCGAAGAACAGATCAAAACAGTCGCCGAGCGCCTTCTTCTCGTCCTGCGATTTGGCGAGCGTCAGCAGGAACGTGTCGCGCAGGATCGTTCGATCAGTGAAGCCGACCTTGGAGACCGCCCGCATCGCATCGATGCTTTCGGCCGGCGAGAGCCGCACGCCTGCGCCCCGCGCCGCACGAAAGAAGCGATGCAGGTTCTCTCTCATGCGTGATCACCCGAAGACGCCTGGGCGCGATGCCTTCGCGATGAAGGTGGAAACCTGCGGCATGGTCGCCTCAATGTCAGCCTCGTATTTCAGGAGCACGTTCAGCGTGTCCTTGACCACTTCATGGCCGAGCTCGGACGCCTGCAGCAGCACCAGCACGCGCGCCCAATCGATGGTCTCGCTGACCGATGGCAGCTTCTTCAGGTCCAGCGTGCGGACCTCGTTGATGAAGCTCACCATCTGCCGGCGCAGCGTCTGCGAAATGCCGGCCACGCGGCTCTCGACGATCCGCTCTTCCAGCTTCTGCTCGGGGAAGCCGATGTGCAGATGCAGACAGCGCCGCTTCAGCGCGTCGCCGAGATCGCGCTCGCTGTTCGATGTCAGGATGACGGTCGGCGGCGAGACTGCGACGACCGTGCCGAGCTCCGGAATAGTCACCTGGAAGTCGCTGAGAATTTCCAGCAGCAGGGATTCGAATTCGGCGTCCGACTTGTCGATTTCGTCGACCAGCAGCACGCAGCCGGCCGGCTGCTCCAGCGCCTGCAACAGCGGCCGTGGCTCGACGAATTCCTTGGAGAAGAACACGTCGCCGAAATCGTGCAGCTGGTTCAGCGCTGCCTCCAGCGTCGGCGCGCCGCCGAGCACTTCGCCGAGCTTGTCCTTGAGGATCTGCGTGTAGAGAAGCTGCTTGGCGTATTTCCACTCGTAGAGCGCCTTGGCCTCGTCGAGCCCCTCATAGCACTGCAGGCGGATCATCTTCATGCCGCGCCAGGCGGCGATCGCTTTTGCCAGCTCGGTCTTGCCGACGCCGGCCGGGCCTTCGACCAGGATGGGTTTCTCGATCTGCTGCGACAGATAGACCGCGGTCGCAATCTGGCGGCTCGCAATATAGCCTTGCGCCGCAAGACCGCTTTCCACTGCCTCGATGGAGGCCGAAGGCCCGATGTCAGCCACGGGGTTTCAACTCCGAATTCGCTGGATTTCGGAGTGTTTCTGCCCGCGTTCCCGGCAAAGAACAAGCGCCGTTTCGGCATAACGAGGGCGCAAGTTGCGGTATTTTCCGCCTAGCGCAAAGCCAGCCCGGTCGCGGCCTCGAGATCGGCAATCGCCTGCGCGGCACTCACCACCTTGACCGTGGTCATGCCCATCTCGCGCGCCGGCTTCAAGTTGACGCCGAGATCGTCGAGGTAGACGCAGTTTTTCGGATCTACCTGAAGAGCCTCCACCATCATCTGGTAGATGCGCGGATTGGGTTTGCGAAGGCCGCTTTTTGCAGACTGGATGACATGATCGAACAGCGCCATCACCTCGGCGATGTAGAGCATGCGTCCGCCCTCGCTGCCGATGGCATTGGCGGGAAGGTTGTTGGTGATGCAGCCGGTCTTGAATTTTGCTTTGATGCGCTTGAGCGCCTCGACCATCTCGGGCCGCAGGTCGCCCGATAGCAGCGGCAGCACGTCCTTGCCGCGAACGGCGGCGCCCAGCGCCAGCGATTCAGCGGCGAACAATTCGTCGAAGGCCTCGATGTCGATTTCGGCGCGCTCGAATTTGGCCCAGGCGTTTTCGAGGTGATTGGCGGCGTTGGTGCGCCGGATGATGTCGACCGGTAGCCCGCGCTCGGTCTCGAACCGCGCGAAGGCCTCGAACGGCGAGGTGGTGAGCACTCCGCCGAAATCCCAGATCACTGCCTCGATCATTGTTCCTCGCATGACAGAAACACGTCTCCGAGCGGCTAACACGGAATGCCTGTGAGAACCAGCCTGATCCGGCGCTTGGCGATCCGCGCGCCGCAGGCTATGGCTGCACCGATGAAACGTCTCTCCTGCTTCATTGTCAGCGTGGCACTACCGCTATCGGCTCCTGCGCACGCCATCGTCGGCGGCGGCGCGCCGTCGACCGAAGGCGTGGCCCGCTCGGTCGTCACCATCGTCGGCTCGCGCGGCAATTTCTGCACTGGGGGGCTGATCGCGCCAAAACTGGTGTTGACCGCGGCGCACTGCGTGCCGCCGGGCGCTGACTACAAGATCGTCGAATACGACGCCGACCGGCAGCCCTCGCTAAGGGATGTCAAGGCGGTCGCCATTCATCCCGGTTTCAACATGCAGGCGATGTCGGGACATCGCGCCACAGCGGATGTCGCGCTGCTGCAATTGGCGGTAGCGCCGAAGGGCAAGGCACCTTCTGTGCTCGGATTGCCTGACATCCCGATCAATGTCGGCAGCCGCTTCACCATCGCCGGCATCGGCGTGACCGTGCGCGGCGACGGCAAAAGCGGCGGCACCATCCGCGTCGCTGGCCTGGTTGCGACGGGCAAGCCGGGGACGCTGCAGATTCGTTTGGTCGATCCGGTAGGGCAGGGTGCGCGCGAGGGGCTCGGCGCCTGCACTGGCGATTCCGGTGCGCCGGTTTTCGAGGACAAGCAAGGCGGCCCGGTGATCATCGGCGTCGTGAGCTGGTCGACCGGGCCGAACGGCAACGCCGGCTGCGGCGGCATGACGGGCGTGACGCCGCTGACACTCTATCGCGATTGGATCGTGCAGACGGCGCAGAAGTGGGGCGCGGGGTTGTAACCACACCGTCGTCCCCTGCGAAAGCATCGCTTTCGCAGGGACGACAATGGCCACCGAGTCAGCCGCCTAACGCCCTGCCGCCTTGTTCGCGGCGGCGTTGTTCAGCACGATCAGGCCGTCGACGGCGACGCCGAGCTTGCTGTTGATCAGGAACGGGTTGACGTCGATCGAAGCGATGCGGCCGTCGGCATCGGCCATCAGGTTGGACAGGCCGACGAGCGCCTTCACTGCGGATGGTTCGTGCAGTGCGGGCTTGCCGCGATAGCCCTTCAACTTCACGCCGGCCTTGGTCTTGGCGATCAGCTGCTTCGCTTCGGCCTCGTCGAGCGGCGCGCCGGCCAGCGCGACGTCCTTCATCAATTCGATATCGACGCCGCCGGTACCGAACAGCACCACAGGCCCCATCTCGGCATCGAGCGAGGCGCCGACCACGAGCTCGAGATCGGCCTTGACTTGCTGCGCGATCAGAATGCCTTCAAGCTTGGGTTTGCTCTTGATCTTCTTGACCCGTGCCGTGATGTCGTTGAATGCCTTCTTCACCTCGGCGGCGGTGTTGAGGTTGAGCACCACGCCGCCGATATCCGACTTGTGAAGAATATCAGCGCTGGCGACCTTCGCCACGACGGGAAAGCCGATCTTCTTGGCGATCTTCACCGCCTCGGCTGCAGTCCGCGCAATCTCTTCCTTCGAGACGGGAATGCCGTAGGCCTTGAGCAGCTTCTTCGAGGCGACCTCGTCGAGGGCAGCGCCGTTCGCAGCCTTGAGCGTCTTCTCCAATACCGAGCGCGCGGAGGCTTTCGAGCTCGACACGATGTCGGGCACTTCCTTGCGCAAAGACGCATACTCGATCAGTGATTTGATCGCGCCGACCGCGCGGTCGAGGCCCTGCATGACGGCGATGTTTGGCAGCGATTTGCGCAAGCCCTTGGTGAACTCGGTGAATCCGATCGACATCGCGCTGATATAGACCACGGGCTTGTTGGCCTCGCCCGCCATCTCGTTGACGATACGCAGATTGCGCTCGCGCAACTCATGCGGCGCCTTCGGCAGCTCGGCGTCGATGATGACGATGTCGGTATCGGGATCGTCGATCATGATCTTGATCGACTTCATGTAGACGGAGGGATCGACCACGGCGGCGAAACCCGCATCGAGCGGATTGCCGACGATGCTGCCGGGCCCGAGCATCTGCGCCAGTTGCGACGTCGCATTCGCGCTGAGCGGGGCAAAGTTCATGCCGGCCGAATAGAACGCATCGATCAACAGGCCGCGCTTGCCGCCGGACAGCGACACCGCGGCGAGGCGGTTACCCTTCGGCGGATCGGCATGGACGAAGCATTCCGTGGTCTCGATCAATTCGTCGAGCCCGCGGACGCGGATCACGCCTTCGCGGGTCGAGATCGCGTCAAACGTTTCGATCGAGCCGGCGAGCGCGCCGGTATGCGCCATCGCGGCGGCGCGGCCGCCTTCGGAGGCGCCAAGCTTAAGCGCAATCACCGGCTTTCCGGCGGCGCGGGCGGCCTTGCAGGCCTCGCGGAACACCTTCGTGTTCCGGACGCCTTCGAGATAGACCACGATGACGCGGATCGAGGGATCGGCGGCGAAATAAGCCATCAGGTCCGGCGTCTCGAGGCCGGTCTCGTTGCCGGTCGTCACCATGTAGCCGACGCCGACGCCGCGATCTTCCAGCGTCTGGCGGATCGCCATCACGATCGCGCCGGATTGCCCGACGATCGCCACCGGACCGGCTTCCATGGTGACGATGCGGTCGTCGATATTGGTAAACAGCTTTTCGCCCGCGCTCAGATTTCCCAGGCAGTTCGGGCCGGTGACGGCGAGGCCAGTCTCCTTCACCGCCTGCTTCAATTCCACCGCCAGGCGCTGGCTTTCCTCGTCCTGCAACTCGCTGAAGCCCGAGGTGACGATGGTGGCAGAGCGCGCCCCGGTGGCCGCGGCGTCGCGGATCACCTGCACCGCAAAGCGCGCCGGCACCAGCACCAGCACATGGTCGGGCTTTTCGGGGAGGCTGGCAAAATCCTTGTAGCAGGGCACGCCCCAGATCGTTTCGCGCTTGGCGTTGACCGGATAAAGCCCGCCTTCGTACTTGTACTTGATCAAATTGTTCCAGATGCGCTCGGCATAGTTGCCGGGCTTGTCGGTGGCGCCGACCAGCACGATGTTGCACGGATGCAGCATTGCATGGATGCGCTTGACGATGTCGCTGGCGTCAGGTGAGGGCGACCATTTTTCGACCGTGTGCGATGCGGTGCTTGCCTGAGCGTCCATGGAGATCCCTAACTCTGTTGCTTGCTTTGGCGTGGCGATCGCGAATGATCGCCGCGTCATGTTGTTCTTTTGATTGAGCCCTTTTTATTGAGACTTGATGAGGGTGGCAACACGCGTTGCGCCATGAGCGCCATTCGCGCCGCGCAATATTTCCCGGCTGGCGGAGAATTCAGTTCGAGCCTTGCGCTGGCCTGATCATGCTCGCGTGCACAAGGTAGCGGTCCGGTCCCGGTGTCAGCGCGTCGAATGGCCAGCAGGTCGATAGCACGAGATGGTAGCCATCCGCGAGCGGATCGATGCCGGAGGCATCGAAGCGCACCACCGAGGTGCCGTCCACCCGGTAACGGAAGTGTTTGCCGTCGCCTCGCGTCACCTCGATCTCGTCGCCGATCACGACCTTCTTCAGGAAAGCGAAATGGGTGTCGCGGTGCGCCGAATAGACGGCGACGCCGCGTTCGCCGGCGTCGGATGTCCGTTCGACATGGCCCGGGCCGAAGGCGAGCGCCTGTCCGCTGCTGCCGGCGAGCACGATGGCGCGGCTTCCCAGCCGCTTCACCTCGATGCGCGCGACCGGCCATGTGTCGGCCCATGACCAAGGCTTGGTCTCGCGCCCGGTGGCGATGGTTTGCTCAAAGGCGCGCTCCAGCAGCACCTGCGCGAGCAGGGCCTTGGCATGGATGTAGGCGCCCTGGCCGAACAGGGTGAGGCCGATCAGCGCGAGGAGGAGAGGGAGGATGAAGCGCATCGGAATTTTTGCCGCCGATCATTGCGAGGAGCGAAGCGACGAAGCAATCCACACCGTCCGGCCTGCGAGATGGATTGCTTCGCTTCGCTCGCAATGACGGCCGTGCGGAGAGAAAAAGCGGCGCGCGCGGCTCTTGGGGGACGGGTGGAAGCCGCGCGCGCTCTGTGAAGGAGGAGGTCGGGGAGGTCTCCTCCTCTCAGCCGATGTCAGGGCAATGACATCTCGCGTCGAGTGAACACCAACAGGATCAGGCTGAATGTGAGCAGGATCACGCCGGCAATCATCTTCAGTTCGGCGTCGGTGGCCGTCTTCGGCAGCGCGACCGTATTGGGTGCCTGCGTCGGAACAGGCTGTGCTCGTTTCAGGGCCGCGACCTGAACCTGCGCTTCTTCAGTATCGGCGCGCCGCTCGGTTGGCGTCGCCGGAACGCCCGGGCGCTCGCCGAACAATTTTTCAAAGTCCCAGCCCGCCGGCAGGTTGATCGGCAATTCCGAGAGCTTGAGCGGCTCGCCCGAGGGACGGCTCGGCGTCTTGTCGACCGCGACCAGGCTGGTCAGCCGTGTGACGAGTTGATGCTCAAGCGCCAGCGTGAGGATGGTCTTGTCGGCATCCTCAGGCGTGGCCTGCCGGGTGGTGCGCGCAACCTCGGCATCCGCGATCTTGCGGCGTGCCCAGAGCTTGGATAGGCCCTTGCCTTCGGCTGCATTCGCCAGCGGCAGGGTGACGGTCCAGGGCCGGTCGGCGATGCGGCCCTTGATCTCGACTGAGCCGGCGAGCTTGTCGAGCCTCGCCGCCAGGACCAGCGGTTCGTCGCGATAGACATCGGGAAGTGCCGCCGGCGTCATGTCGGCGCTGGCGTCGGAGAATTTTACTGCAAGGTTGGTGACGGCGGGATTCTCCAGCTTGGCAAACAGGCCGCGCATGCGTTCCTCAACCTGCTCGACCGAACCGATATGGGTGAAGGTGCCGCGGCCGAGCTCGGCGGCGCGCGTCATCAGATAGGTGTTCGGCGCTGAGCCGATGCCGACCATGAAGATCCGCGAGTGGCCACGCAGTGCATTGATGGTCTCGAACAATTGCTGCTCGTTGCCGATCGCGCCATCAGTGAGGAACACCACCTGCCTGATGTAGTTGGCATCGCTGGCCTTGTCGAACAGTGCTGCGCGCATTGCCGGTACCATTTCCGTGCCGCCATTGGCTTGCAACGCGCCGACGAACGACGTGGCGCGGTTGATATGCTCGCTGTCGGCCGGCACGGCGGACGGAAACAGCACATCCATGGTGTGGTCGAAGCGGATGACGTTGAAGCGATCGTTCGGCTGCAGGCGGCCAAGCGCGTAGATCAGGCTCGCCTTGGCCTGGATGATCGAAACACCGCCCATCGAGCCGGAATTGTCGATCACGAAGATCACCTCACGCGGCAGCGGCTTCTGCAGCGCCTGCTCGACCGAGGGCGGCGTGAGGAAGGCAAGCAGATAATCGCTGTCGCCGACGCGCTCGCGGAACAGTCCGACCGAGGGCGCCTGCTCGGCCGCCGGTTTCCAGGTCAGCTCGAAATCGCGGTCCGCCGGCACCGGGCCTTCGGCAAGCCTGATGACGCTCGTGTTGGCGTCGGGCTTTTCGGTCTTGATCGCGTGATGATGGCTCTTGACCTCGCCGAGCGGGAAGCCAGCCTGCAGCCGCACCGTGATGCGCGTCGGATTGACCGGCGCATTGGTCGCGGGATCGAGCACCTCGGGCGAGATGCGCATCCGATCCGGCACGGGATCAGACTTGGTCGAACCCCAGCCGCCGCTGCCGGGCCACAAGTCGACGCTCTGCACCACCGGTGCAGAATTATAGCGCGGCGCGACCACCATCGGCACCCGCAGCGAAAACTCGCTGCCGGATTGCTGGACCGGCTCCTGATATTCGATCTGCACCAGCACGGTTTCGCCGGGACCGATGTTGGCGACGGAATTGGTGAAGATGTTCGGCCGCTCCTGCTCGGTCAGCGCCGCCTTGTGACCGCTTCTCTTGGCCTGCTCGTAGATCGCCTTGGCCTGCTGCCGCTCCTTGATATCGCCGACCACGACGCGGTCGCCGATCACCATCTTCAGCGAATCGACCGCGCCGCCTGACGGCAGCGGGTAAACATAGACCGCCTCGACCCAGTCCTTCGACGGGTTCCGGAAAATCTGGGTGACGCGGGCGCGGACCGTGGGGCCGGAGACGGTGAGATCGACATCGACGCCGAGCCGGACAGCGTCGGCATAGCCCTCGTCGATCTTGAGCAGCAGCGAGCCGGCGTGCGCATCGCCGGGCTTGAGGTAGTTGGATTGCAGGCGCTCCGCCGGCCAGACCGGCTCAAAGCTCAAAAATAATGCCGCAAATCCGACCAGAATCACGGCAACGCCTTGCATCAAAAAGAACAGCACCAGCCGGATCAGGCTGGGCTGCTCGCCGCGTTTGTCGGCTTCAATTTCGTCGCATGTGGTCATGTCGTCTCTCCGAACGGCGATTTCGCCGTGCGGAGAGGGTGTGGAATCCAGTGATTTGGCGCGAGCGGAATGATCGGCATTGTCCAGTCGCCGGCCACCGCCCTCCGTCCAGGCGGCGGCGGTTTTGTGCGGGTTTGTGATGGATTGTCCGTCTGCTAGACTGGCGGCGATCAATCAGGGGTAACGATGCCAGCGCCGGACCAGCAGCTTTCCGCCGAGCAGAGCCGGCAGGTCGCCGACACCATTCGTGAGGAAATCGCCCGTCGCCGCATGTCCCGGCAATCGCTGGCCGAGCTCGCAAAGCTCAGCCTTTCAACGCTGGAAAAGGTGCTGGGCGGCCGACGCCCGTTTACGCTGGCCACCACCGTTCGCCTCGAACAGGCGCTCGGCGTCTCCCTGCGCAAGGCAGCGGAGGCGCCGCCGGCGCAGGCACCGGCGGTCAACGGTGAGATCGCACCCGACGGCCTCGGCGCCTATTCGCGCCGCGCGGTGGCGTGGCTCGAGGGCACCTACGTCACGGTTCGTCCTTCGTTCGGCGAGAAGGACGCGATCTTCGCCTATCGCACCGAGATCGGCTGGGACACGGCGGCTTCCTCGCTGGTGTTTCGCGAGAGCGAACGACAGGACGCGGCCTTTACCCAATTCGGCGAAGTCGCAGTGCCGAATCAGTCGCGACACATCTATCTGGTCACCAACCGGCACGGCCAGCATCGCCTGATCACTGTGGCGCACCTGGCGATTTCGGGTGAGATGTACGGGATCATCACGACGCTGCTCGCTGGCCGCGGCTCGTCGCTGACGCCGATCGCGGCGCCAATCGCCTATCTGCCAATCAAGATGGTGGCCGAAGCGACCTTTGGCCGGATTTCGTCCGACGATCCCAATCATGCGCTGTACCGCCAGCACTTGCGGCGAACGACGGATGAATCGTTTGCGCTTTTCTTGCCGGGATAGCCGCCTCATCCTCCGGTGTCATCGTCCGCGAAAGCGGACGATTCAGTACGCCGCGGCGGTTCGGTTCAATCACAGCCGCTGGCGTGTACTGGATGCCCCGCCTTCGCGGGGCATGACGATGTTGGGAAGTGCGAAGTTAGGACGCCAGCTTGTCGGTCGCGCTCGGCGCGTTGAACTGCTGCCGCAGCGTCGGTTTGTGAATCTTGCCCGTGGCATTGCGCGGCAGCGCATCGACGAACTCGATCAGCCGCGGGCATTTGAAGCGCGCGAGGTTGGCGGCGCAATGGGCATGAATGTCGGCTTCTGTCAACGTCTGGCCCGGCTTCACGGCGACGATGGCCATGCCGACCTCGCCCCACTGCGCATTGGGAATACCGATCACGGCAGCTTCGGCGATGGCGGTGAGCTGATGCAGCACGCTCTCGACCTCGGCCGGATAGACGTTCTCGCCACCGGAGATGTACATGTCCTTCCAGCGGTCGACGATGTAGTAGAAGCCTTCTTCATCGACCCGCGTGGCGTCGCCGGTGTGCAGCCAGCCGTCGGTGAAGGATGATTGGTTGGCGTCCGGCCTGTTCCAATAGCCCGGCGTGACGTTCGGCCCCCTGACCCAGAGCTCGCCGAGTTCGCCGACATCAGCGTCCGTGCCGTCGGGGCGTACGATCCGCACTTCCGTATGCAGCACCGGCTTGCCGGACGAGCCGGCCTTGCGCGCGGCGTCCTCGCGGTCGAGCGCCAGCACCGCCGGCGAGGTCTCGGTCATGCCGTAACCTTGCTGCAGGGCGACGCCGCGCCCTTCCCATACTTTCAAGAGCGGCACCGGCATCGGGGCGCCGCCGACGCCGCCGATCACGAGGCGGCTGAAATCGGCACTCGCGAATGATGGATGCTGCGCCATGAACTGATAGATCGCGGGCACGCCGAAGAACTGCGTGATGCCGTAGGCGGGGTCGCTAATCAATTGCAGAGCCAGACCAGGGTCGAACGCGCGCATGATCAGCACGGTACCCCCGGCATGCAGCACCGGGTTGGTGTAGCAATTGAGCCCACCGGTGTGGAACAGTGGCAGCACGGTGAGTAGCACCGTCGATGGCGAGACATAGGCCGGACCGCCGAGATTGACGCAATTCCAGAACGTCATGCCATGGGTGATGATGGCGCCCTTCGGCTGGCCCGTGGTGCCCGAGGTGTACATGATGGTCGAGATATCGTCATGGGTGACGAGTTCGAACGTGTCGAGTGGCTTGGAGGCGGCAATCGCCGCCTCATAGCTGCCGCCGGCGCCCAGCAGCAGCGTCGAGGAAACGTTGCAGAGCTTGGCGACCGCCAGCGCAACCTCGGCGAGATCGGTGTCATAAATCATTACGCTCGGCGAGGCGTCGCCGACGATGAACTGCAATTCCGGAACCGTCAGCCGCGTATTCAGCGGCAGGAACACTGCGCCGAGACGGCCGCAGGCGAACTGCACTTCGAGCGTATCGGTCGTGTTGAGCGCCAGCACTGCGACGCGGTCGCCGCGCTTGACGCCGAGCTTCTCACGCAAATGGGTGGCAAGCCGCGATATCCGTACGTCGAACTGGGCGTAGGAGAGGCGGCGGTCGCTCGCGAGGTCGATGGCCGCGATTTTATCCGGCGTGCGGCGGCCGAAATGGGCGATCCAGTCGTAATAACGTACGGCCAATGTCTCCTCCCGGCCCAGCGGTGTCGTCTGTTTTGTTTGACGGCATTCTATTGAGCAGATGGGAAGCTAATAGGGACGCTGCTGTCTTGCGTGGAGTGGCTGGGCCATAAGACCCCGCTGCTTTGCTCCCGGTGAGCGGACATCATCCCGCCTGCCCAAAACGTGCCAGCGGGTTGGCTGCGGCTCAGCAACCTCAACCTACCGGGAAATTACACCGTTCGTTTCTGTCCTATCGCCTCAAACTGCGCCTTCTGCTCGTCGCTCAGCGTCGCATAGAAGGCCTCGAGCGCAGTGCTCATCAGATGGACCGCCTGCTGCATGTCGGCGAGCCGCACCTCCACGGCGTCAAGGCGAGCAGGTGATGTGATCGCGTCTTGTGGTTGGCATTCGTCGTTCAGTATCTCGACAGCCCTGGCATTGGCGTCCTGCAGCGTTTTGAGGGCCGCGCGCTGCATGTCGCTCGGGTGCAGCCTGGCCTCAATCTCGTCGGCCGGCCATTGCAACACGGCAGATTGCGCCGCGCCGCAACCTTGGGCGGACGCTTCCGTGGTCCCATTTGCGGTGGATATCCTGCGCCGCTCCTCGGCGAGCGCATTGAGCCGCGCTTCCTGTTCTTCTTCCAGCAGGTCGTGAAATTTTCCCTGCGGCTCCCGCACGGCTGACAGCGCTCCGATCATCGCGCCGAGGCGCTGGTGCATGATGGCCAGCCGGTTCGGTGCGGTAAACGCCGTCTGCGTCAGGCACGTCGCCCGGATCATCTGGGTAGCAAAGATCCATGCATTCGCAAGCTCGTCCAGAGCGGCGCGCTGCGTCTCGTTCGGCTGTATCGCCTGCTGAATCTGATGGATGGGAAGCCCAGCCATTTCGCTTCTGTCGTCGCCGCAGAATTGCTGTAGCGGAGGGACCCTGCGATGTCTTTGGCCGTGTGGGCTCGGTCCGGTAAAGGCGGCGAGTTCATCACGGCCGTAAGGGGCAAAGATCGCAGCATAGATGTCAGGATAACCGTAGTCCCAGAAGCCGGTGCTATCGCCCCAGACGATGTAGTCGTTAATGTCGTTACTGGCGAATGGCCAGAACAGCGGCCCGACCCATCCATATCCGCCATCGGCGTGCTGCCACCACCCCTTCGCGGTCTGGCCGCCGTGCCAGCCCGCGAGCGCTGTCGCTGCGGCGACTTGCCTGCGCACCGCGGGGTTGCGCAGGTCCGAATCCATGGCGCTGCGCAGGTTTTGCGGTCGGGGAGAAGCCGTTCGGATGTGGCGCTGGCGAGCGAAGGCACGACCGTGATGCAATCCCCCCAGCGACAACACGCTGGTGACTGCAAGTCTCGCGACCCCAAGGGGCCCGATGCCAAGACGCGCCCTAGCCATGGCCGAACTGGACAGCAGGGTTGCCAGAACGACCACGGCAATCCCAATGCGCATCGTCGACACGGCATCCTCCCGCGCCAGGCCTCGTCACGTCACGTTAGGTCACGCCAAAGGAGATGACGCCGAGGGGAACCGAAAGTTCCCGCGCGGTTCGGGGATCAGCTTGCTGAGCGGCGACGTCGAACCACGTCCGGGTCGGTCGTCCATGCTTCCAATGGATGTGCGGCGAGCGAGCCGGCCAGGGCAAAAAGGCAATGGGTCCAGGCTGATGAAGGCAAGCGAAGCGATTACGGCGATTCAGCCAGCTTCGCGCGGTCGGCGCACCGCGGGATCGTCATTGACCCCGCGGCGACGCGATAATGCTTATGCGACTTCCTCTGCGACGATTCTTTCTTCCCGCGCTGGCTCGGCCGGCGCTGCGAGTTCCTTGGCGAGCTTGGTCGCGCCGACATAGTCGGTCTTACCGGAGCCGAGCAGCGGCACGCTGCCGACGACGCGGATATCCGCCGGCACCGCCAGTTCGGACGCGCCGATAGCCTTGGCCTGGCGCTGCATCGCCGAACGTTCGGCGTCCTTCTGCGTGGTTAGGAGCACGATCCGCTCGCCCTTGCGGGCATCGGGAATCGTCACCGCGACCGACATCGCCTGCGGCCACAATGTTGCGGCCATGGCCTCGACCGCCGACAGCGAGACCATCTCGCCGGCAATCTTGGCGAAGCGCTTGGCGCGGCCCTTGATGGCGATGAAGCCGGCCGCATCGATGGTGACGATGTCGCCGGTGTCGTGCCAGCCGCCGGCCAGCGGCTCCAGCACACCGGGGTTTTCCGCACGCAGATAGCCGAGCATCACGTTGGGCCCGCGCACCGACAGACGGCCGCCTTCCTCGATGCCGGGGACCGGATCGAGGCGGGCTTCCATCAGCGGCGACAGCCGGCCGACGGTGCCCGGGCGATTGGCCATCGGCGTGTTCATCGCGAGCACGGGCGCGGTCTCGGTGACGCCGTAACCCTCGAGGATTCGGATGCCATAGCGCTCCATATAGATCTGCCGCGTGCGGTCCTTCACCGCTTCCGCACCGGCGATCACGAGGCGCAGGGTGCGGAAGTCGTAGGCATGGGCCGAGCGGGCGTAGCCGGTGAGGAAGGTATCGGTGCCGAACAGGATGGTGGCCCCGGTTTGGTAGATCAGTTCCGGCACGATCCGGTAATGCAGCGGCGACGGATACATGAAGATCGGAATGCCGGCCAGGACAGGCATCATCATGCCGCCCGTCAGGCCGAACGAGTGGAACACGGGCAGCACGTTGAACACCTTGTCGTTGGCGTTGGCGTCGACGCGCGCCAGCGCCTGGGTCGCATTGGCCAGGATGTTGCGGTGGGAGAGCACGACGCCCTTGGGCGTGCCTTCCGATCCTGATGTGAACAGGATCACTGCCGGATCATCCGCATTGCGCGCCACGCGCGGCGCGGAGCCAGTGAGCAATCCGCGGATCTTGTCGAGCGAACCGATGCCGGCACGCACGTCCTCCAGGTACACGACCCTGGCTTGCTCAGCGATGGCGGCGATCAGCTTGTCGAGCTTGCCCTTCTCGATGAACGCCTTCGAGGTCAGCACGGTCTTGACTTGCGCGGCCTGCATCGCCGCCAGCACGTTGACCGAGCCGGCGGAGAAGTTGAGCATCGCCGGCACGCGGCCGATGGTCTGCAGCGCCATGAACACGACGGCGACGCCGGCCGAATTCGGCAGCAGCACGCCGACATTTTCGCCGGCAGTGGTGCCGTTCTCGAGCTTGCGGCTCAAGACCTGGGCGCCCAGGATCATCTTGCGATAGGTCAGTTTGGTGCCGAGCGCGTCCTCGATGATCGGCTTGCCGGTATCGCGGTCGCGGCGGGCATGGGCCAGCGCTTCGAACAGCGTGTGGTCCAGCATGGCGTTCTTGACCACGGCGTCGATCATGACGTCCTGCAGCGCGGCGCCTGCCGTGTTGCGGCGGGTCTTGCCCTTCAGGGCGGGATCGATCGACAATTTCACCGGCGGCAAGATCGAGATCGTCACCTTGGGGAACCACGAGCGCTTGATCTCGCCATTCCTGAGGTAGCTCAGACGCGAGCGCTGCGCGCCCTCGATACGGACGGGCACGACGATCGCATCGGCCTTGTCGGCGATCATCGCGGTGCCGTCATAAACCTTCATCAGCGAACCCGAGACCGTGATGCGCCCTTCCGGGAAAATCACCACCGGCTCGCCCGATGCCACCAGCTTGATCAGGTCGCGCGCCGCCAGCGGCTTGGTCGGGTCCATGGTGTAGTGCTTGATCATCTTCAGGAACGGTTTTGCCCACCAGGCCTTCGAAATCCCGGTGTCGACGGCAAAGCTGGCGTCGATCGGCAGCGTCGCGTGCAGCAGCGGGCCGTCGACCAGGCTGACATGGTTCGGCGCGATCAGCATCCGGGTGCCGGGTGGCGGCAGATTCTCCATGCCCCGGACCTCGACGCGGAACAGCGCACGAAACAGCAGCGCGCCGAAATCGCGCACGCCTTCGCGGCCCCATTTGTTAAGGACGAACCAGACCGAGCCAAAGCTCGCGATCGCCAGGCCGAAGAAGATCCCCGCGACCGGAAGACCGAGCGCCTGCAAGCCTGCGACGAGCAGCGAGCCTGCTACCATGAAGGCCGCCTGCAGCACATTGCCGGCAGCGATCACGCGGGCGCGTTCCGACGGCGCGGACCATGCCTGGACCGCGGCAAAGGACGGCACCACGAACAAGCCGCCGCCGAACGCGAACAGGAAGAAGTCAGCCAGCATCCGGACGCCGGAAAAGGAAGTGGTAAATGCGGCGGCTGTTACATCGGTCCCGTGCACCGTGCTGCCGATGGCCCAGGCCAGATCGACGCCGACGATGCCCATCACGATGGCGCCAATCGGCACCAGCGCGAGATTCGGGCGCACATGGCTGAGCTGCGCGGCAAACAGCGAGCCCGCGGCAACGCCGATCGCGAACACGGCGAGGCAGACGGTCACGACACCTTCGGTGCCACCGACATTGCCTTTGACCAGCGCGGGTAGCAGCGACAGCACGATCGCGCCGACCATCCAGAACCAGGACACGATCACCATGCCGTCCCACAGCCGCGGTTCGGCATGAAGCGTCTTCAGAAGACGAACGGTGGAGGTCCAGGGGTTGGCGGTGATCAAGAGACCAGGCGCCGACGGCTGGCTCACGGGGATACGGGCCGCGAACGCCCAAGACAGGATCGACAGCCCGACCACGGCCAGGCAAATCCATCCCATATGCGAGGCGCCCGCAACAAACAGCCCGCCGGCAATCGTGCCGATCAGGATCGCGATGAAGGTCGCGCCCTCGACAAGGGCGTTGCCGGTGGCGAGTTCGGAAACTGCCAGCTGGTCGGGAAGGATGGCGTATTTGACCGGGCCGAACAGGGCGGCGACCATGCCGAACAGGGCGAGCGCCACGAACAGCAACGGGATCGAATGCAGATAGAAGCCGGCGGCCGCAAAGCCGGCGGCAAATATTTCGGCGAACTTCAACCGTCGCGCCACGGTCATCTTGACGTATTTGTCGGCCAGTTCGCCGCCGAGCGCCGAAAGCACGAAGAACGGAAAGATAAAGACCGCGCCGGCCAGCGTCACCAGCGGCGCGCCCTCCTCAGTCGCCACGCCATAGAGCAGCATGATGACGAGCGCATTCTTCAGCACATTGTCGTTCAAAGCCGAAGTGAATTGCGACCAGAACAGCGGAGCGAAGCGACGAGAGGAAAGCAATTCCTTGATCATGACTATTTCCTGTTACTTCCGCCGGGGGCAATCCGGGATGTGGTCCTAAAGGTCGTGAGCAACTAAGGTGAGCGTCGGTTGCGTGAGAGGCCCTGGCCGATGCGCGAAGTGGTCGCCGGGCACCGTTGCAGTGAAAGGTTGTACGGAAGGTTATCCGGACGTTGTTGCGTGGGACGCCGCGGACGATTTGCTGCGGCATAGTGATCCCTTTCTTACGATCGGGGACACATTTGAACGAAAGCGGCGCCGCCTCAGGTCAAGTGATGCAGCGAGGCGAACGGCGACAGCTTCCACGCCTTCGGACGCTGGGCTTTCATCGCCGCGCGCAAGCGGCGGCGAGCAAGCACGCCGCCGACGTCACAGGCATTGGCCATGCGCTCGATTGGCGCAGTGGCGATATGGACGATAACCTTGCCAAATCCCTTCACGAGTTCGATGGCATCGTCGATGAAAGTGGTGGTCAGTTGGGAAACGAGGGTCTGCATTTGAGTGGCCTCCGGGTTGAAAATGAACATTGTTCAAAACATATAGGCTAGCCGTGAGCAATGCTCAAGAAGAATCTTTGCGCGACCGCAAAAAAACGTTGCGGCGCCATCTCATGGTCGAGACCGCTCGCGGCATAATCTCCGCTAACGGATTGAGATCATTGAAGGTTCGGGATGTTGCCGAGGCCGCCGACTGCTCGATCGGGAGCGTCTATAATGAGTTCGGGGACTTCGACGGGCTGATCCTGACGGTAAATCGGGAGACGGTTCAGGCCCTGACCGCCCGCCTGGTCGCGGTCCCGGCCGAAGAGCCGGTCCGCCAGCTCCACGGACTGGCCACGACATACCTGGCATTCGCCGCCGAGCACGCCAATCTGTTGCGCTCGCTGTTCGAACACCGGATGGAGGACGACCGGCCGTTCCCCGAGGACATCCTCAAGATGGTGATGCAGGCGTTCGCGCTGATGCATGAACCGCTGGTCCGCCTTCTGCCCGACCGCGATCCGGAGGAGGTGGCGCTACTGGCGCGCATGATGTTCTCCGCCGTGCACGGTATCATCTCCCTCGGCCTGGAAGAGCGCATGGTCGCGGTGCCGCCAGAAAAGCTGCGCCAGCAATTGACGCAATTCGTGGATACGCACCTGGGAGGCCTCGGCATCTTGCTTGATTGAGTGCGAATGTCTGCCGGCTAATGCCAGCCGCTCAACGCAAGTTTGCGCGAGCCAAATCGGGGCATCGTAATCGCTCGGGAGGAAGCCATGCCGGAGCGCACAAAAGTACTGAGCCCGTTCTACACGGCCGAACACGAAGCCTTCCGCGACGTGATGCGCCGCTTCGTCGCGCGTGAGATAGAGCCTTTCGCCCATGAATGGGACGAGGCCGGCGAATTTCCGCGCGAGCTCTATCGCAAGGCGTCCGAGATCGGCCTGCTCGGGCTCGGCTTTCCCGAAGAGTTTGGCGGCGTGCCCGCGGATCAGTTCATGAAAATCGTGGCGTCGCAGGAGCTGGCGCGCGCCGGTGCCGGCGGGATCAGCTCGAGCCTGATGAGCCATAGCATCGGCTCGCCGCCGATCGCGCGCGCGGCAAAGCCAGAAGTGAGGGCGCGGGTACTGCCGCAAGTGTTGGCGGGCGAGAAGATTTCCGCGCTCGCGATCACCGAGCCGAGCGGTGGCTCCGATGTCGCCAGCCTCCGCACCAAGGCGCGGCGCGACGGCGATCATTACATCGTCAGTGGCGAGAAGACCTTTATTACGTCAGGCATGCGGGCCGATTACCTGACGGTCGCGGTGCGCACCGGCGGCGAAGGGCCGGGCGGCGTCAGCCTGCTGTTGATCGAGGGTAATACGCCGGGCCTGTCGCGCACCAAGCTGAATAAGATGGGCTGGTGGGCATCGGATACCGCAACGCTGCATTTCGACGAATGCCGGGTGCCCGCCGAAAACCTGATCGGCGAGGAGGGGCAGGGCTTCAAGCTGATCATGCATAATTTCAACAGTGAGCGCATGGGCATGGCGGCGAGCTGCACGGCCTACGCCCGCGTCTGCGTCGAGGAGGCGATCGCCTACGCCAAGGAGCGCCACACCTTCGGCAAGCCGATCGCGCAGCACCAGGTGATCCGTCACAAGATCGTCGACATGGCGCAGAAGGTCGCGGCGTCACAGGCGATGCTGGAACTGCTGGCGTGGCGGCTCGGGCAGGGCGAGAGCCCGGTGGCCGAAATCTGCATGATGAAGAACCAGGCCACCCAGACCATGGCGTTCTGCGCCTCCGAGGCGGTGCAGATTTTCGGCGGCGCCGGCTTCATGCGCGGCGTCAAGGTCGAGCGCATCTACCGCGAGGTCAAGGTCAACGCCATCGGCGGCGGGACGGAGGAAATCATGAAGGACCTCGCGTCGAGGCAAATGGGGTTGTAGCCACACTATCCGTCATGCCCGGGCTCGGCTCGGGCATCCACGTCTTTCTTGCAGCAGAAGAAGACGTGGATGGCTGGGACAAGCCCGGCCATGACGCAACTAAGAACTTCGATTGGAGCTTAGCTAACAAAATGCTCTTCACCGCCGACCATGACGAACCCCGCCGGGCCTTGCAAAAATTCATCGCCGCCGAGATCAACCCCTTCGTCGACGAATGGGAGAAGAACGACATCTTCCCGGCGCATGAGCTGTTCAAGAAGCTCGGCGAGCTTGGCTTCCTCGGGCTGAACAAGCCGGTCGAATTCGGCGGGCAGGGGCTCGATTATTCCTACGCGCTGATGATGGCCGAGGAGCTCGGGGCGATCAAGTGCGGCGGCGTGCCGATGGCGATCGGGGTGCAGACCGACATGGCTACCCCTGCGCTGGCGCGGTTCGGCTCCGATGAAGTCCGCCGCGAATTTCTGGCGCCGGCGGTCGCGGGCGATGCGGTCGCCTGCGTCGGCGTCTCCGAGCCGGGCGCGGGATCGGACGTCGCCTCGATCAAGACCCAGGCGCGTTCCGACGGCGACGACTACGTCATCAATGGCGGCAAGATGTGGATCACCAACGGCGTGCAGGCCGACTGGATCTGCCTGCTCGCCAACACCAGCGACGATCAGGTCCACCGCAACAAGTCGCTGATCTGCGTGCCCATGAAAGCTAAGGGCGTGCAGGTCGCGCGCAAGCTTGACAAGATGGGCATGCGCTCGTCCGACACCGCGCAGATCTTCTTCGATAATGTTCGCGTGCCCAAACGCAACCGCATCGGCGAAGAAGGCAAGGGCTTTACCTACCAGATGATCCAGTTCCAGGAGGAGCGGATGTGGGGCGCGGCAGCCTGCCTCAAGGCGCATGAGTTCATCATATCAGAGACCATCGAATATACACGCGGCCGCAAGGCGTTCGGAAAATCGATCCTCGATAACCAGATTGTCCATTTCAAGCTGGCGGAGATGCAGACCGAGGTCGAACTGCTGCGCGCGCTGGTCTATCGCGCCGCCGAGGCGCTGGTTGCAGGCGAGGACGTGACGCGGCTTGCCACCATGGCCAAGCTCAAGGCCGGCCGACTGGGGCGCGAACTCACCGACGCCTGCCTGCAATTCTGGGGCGGCATGGGGTTCATGAACGAGACGCCGGTTAGCCGGGCCTATCGCGACAGCCGGTTGACCTCGATCGGCGGCGGCGCCGACGAGGTGATGCTGACGGTGCTCTGCAAGATGATGGGCACGCTGCCGAAAATCCAATAAGAGAAATCGGGAAGAAGATAAGGGAACGGTTGATGATCACGCTCTATCACTGCGACGGCGCGCGCTCGTTCCGTCCACTTTGGATGCTGGAAGAGATGGGCTTGGCCTACGAGCTCAAGATGTTGCCGTTTCCGCCGCGGGTGTTCGCCAAGGAGTATCTCGCGATCAATCCGCTCGGCACGATTCCGTTCATGGTCGATGGCGAGACCAAGATGACGGAGTCATCAGGTATCTGCTACTACCTAGGTACCAAATACGGGCCTTCACCGCTGGTGGTCGGGCTTGATGACCCCGCCTATGGCGCCTTCCTGAACTGGATGTACTTTAGCGACGCCACGCTGACCTTTCCGCAAACGCTGGTGCTGAGATACAGCCAGCTCGAACCGGAAGAGCGGCGGAACCCGCAAGTCGCCGGCGATTACGCCAAGTGGTTCCTGGGGCGGCTGCGGGCGGTGGAGGCCGCGACCGCGAATTCGCAATTCCTCTGCGCCGGGCGCTTTACCGCGGCCGACATCGTCAACGGCTATGCGCTGCGGCTGGCCGGCACTATCGGCCTCGCCAAGGATTTCGGCCCCAATGTCGCAGCCTACTGGGCCCGGCTGCAGGAACGCGACGGCTATCAGCGGGCGGTTGCGGCGGAGCGCAAGGCCGGCGTCGAGCAGAACGTGGCGCCGCGGATACGGGCTTGAAGATGGTGCCGATTCAGGACGCGAATTAACCTTTTTCCGATCGGTGACATCAGATGAATTTCCGCTATGGTTGGCTCCATCGCAGCGGCCAAAGAGCCGCGCGAGGAGGAGCACCCATGGACGATATCGGCCGCAAGTCGGGCCATCTGATGCTGATCACCCCGGAACGCGTGTTCTACGCCGGCCTGCTCGGCCGGCCGCGGCAGCGTTGCTCGGGCGGCTTCAACATCTATGTCGCATTCGAAGGCGGTCTTTGGCTCACGACATCGGATGGGCGGCAGGTCCATGGCGAAATGATTGCGGTGCTGCCGAATGTCAGGCACACCATCGCCAGCGACTATCGTTCGGTGATGAGCGTCGTGATCGAGCCGGAAAGCGTTCGCCCCGGCGCGCTGGAAGAGTTTGCGGCGCGTCTCGCTGGACTTGAAGGCGCTGAATTCATCAATCGCATTCGCGCGGCCTATCACGAACTGCGCGAGCATCATGAAGGCAATGATTTTTCCAGCGCCGAGTTCGATGCGCTGTGCCTCGGCGAGGTCCTGCCGCAGCGCGAACTCGATCCCCGCGTCGCGCGCGCGATTCTGCAGATCGGAAAATTCTCCGGCGAGCCGGTGACCGCCGCGAGCTGCGCCGCTGAAGCGGGCTTGTCTCCCTCGCGCTTCCTGCACCTCTTCAAGGAGGAGACCGGAATCTCCTTCCGCTCGTTCCGCGCCTGGAAGCGGGCGCGGCATCTCCTGCACTTCGCCAACCAGGACATTAACCTTGCGCATCTCGCGCAGGATATCGGCTATCCCGATTCCACGCATTTCAGCCACTCGATCCGCCGCTTCTATGGCTTGAAGCCGCGCGCGATCTTTTCCGGCTCGCGCGATCTGGCGATCTATAGCCACCGCCGCGTCGCCGCCGGCAATAGCGGGTTGACGCAAGAAGCCGGCTGATGCGGGACGCATGATCGCGCCAGGTTTTTCGCGATCCCGCGCGTCCCGTTTTCGAAGGTTGATCCATGGGTGACAAGGCCGTCATTACCTGCGCGCTGAACGGCGTGTTGACCGATCCGAAGCAGCACAACGTGCCTGTCACGCCGGAGCAGATGGCGCGCGAAGCCAAGGCCGCGTTCGACGTCGGCGCCAGTATCATGCATGTCCATCTGCGCCAGCAGGAGCCGAACAAGGGCCATCTGCCGTCCTGGGACGTTAACGTTTCCAAAGAAATTCAGCAGGCCATCCGCGAAGCCTGCCCTGGCGTCATTATCAATCACACCACGGGCACGTCAGGTCCGAACTATCAGGGCGCGCTCGATTGCGTTCGCGAGACCAAGCCCGAGATCGCCGCCTGCAACGCCGGCTCGCTGAATTATCTCAAGGTCAAGGCCGACAATACCTGGGCCTGGCCGCCGATGATGTTCGATAACGCGGTTGAGAAGGTGCAGGACTATCTCGATGTGATGAAGGGCGCCGGCACCATCCCTGAGTTTGAGTGTTTCGACGTCGGCATCGTGCGCTGCGTCGGCATGTACGTGCAGACCGGCATGTACTCCGGGCCGCTCGAATATAATTTCGTGATGGGCGTTGCTTCGGGCATGCCCGCCGATCCCGAGTTGTTGCCGATCCTGCTCAAGCTGAAACAGCCAGAGGCCCATTGGCAGGTCACCGCGATCGGCCGCGCCGAAATCTGGCCGTTGCACCAGCGCTGCGCCGATCTCGGCGGCCATCTGCGCACCGGGCTGGAAGATACGTTCTATTTGGCTGATGGCACCAAGGTGACCTCGAACGGGCAACTCATCGAAGCTATCGCCGCCTGCGCACGGCGCGCCGGCCGCGAGATCGCGAGCCCCGCCGAGGCGCGGCAGATATTCGGGACAAGACATTAGCCCCATCATTGCGAGCGAAGCGAAGCAATCCATCGTGACACACAAAAGGTATGGATTGCTTCGCTTCGCTCGCAATGACGAGCAGGGGAATTCATGGCAGTAATTGAATCCACCATTTCGTCCTCCAGTGCCGCCTTCAAAGCCAACCGCGACGGGATGCTGGCGCTGATCGCGCGGATGCGCGCGCTGGAAGAGCGCACGCGCGCCGCGTCGGCCGCAGCCAAGGACCGCTTCCACAAGCGCGGGCAGCTATTGCCGCGCGAACGCGTCGCGCTGGTGCTCGATCCCGGCTCGCCCTTCATCGAGCTCTCCACGCTCGCCGGCTACATGTTCGACGTTACGGATGCGGAGAAGAGCGTGCCCGGCGGCGGCGTGATCGCTGGCATCGGCTTCGTCTCCGGCATCCGCTGCATGGTCAGCGCCAATGACGCCGGCATCGATGCCGGCGCGCTGCAGCCCTACGGCCTCGACAAGACGTTACGGGTGCAGGAGCTGGCGCTGGAGAACAAGCTGCCCTACGTGCAACTGGTCGAAAGCGCCGGCGCCAACCTCTTGCGCTACCGCGTCGAGGATTTTATTCGCGGCGGCAACATCTTTCGCAATCTGGCGCGGCTGTCGGCCGCCGGGCTTCCTGTCGTGACCGTAACGCACGGATCGTCAACGGCGGGCGGCGCCTACCAGACGGGACTGTCCGACTACATTGTAATGGTGCGCGGCCGAACCCGCGCATTCCTCGCTGGCCCACCGCTGTTGAAGGCGGCGACCGGAGAAATCGCGACGGAGGAAGAGCTCGGCGGCGCCGAGATGCACACCTCCATTTCAGGGCTTGGCGATTATCTGGCCGAAGACGATCGCGACGCGCTGCGCATCGCGCGCGATATCATGGCCAATCTGGAGTGGGATCGGCGCAAACCGGTGGCGGCGTCCTTCAAGCCGCCGCGCTACGATGCCGAGGAGCTGCTCGGCATCATGCCGATGGATCACAAACGCCCCGTCGACATGCGGCAAGCCATCGCGCGCTTCGTCGACGATTCCGACTTCACCGAGTTCGGCGCGAATTACGGCCCCGCCACCGTGTGCGGCCACGCCCGCATCGAAGGGCAGGCAATCGGAATCATCACCAATAATGGCCCGCTCGACGTGCCCGGCGCCAACAAGGCGACGCATTTCATCCAGGCCTGCTGCCAGTCGCGCACGCCGATCCTCTATATGAACAACACGACCGGCTACATGGTAGGCCGAGCCTATGAGGAGGCTGGCATGATCAAGCACGGCTCCAAGATGATCCAGGCGGTGACGTCGGCCACCGTGCCGCAGATCACGATCTATTGCGGCGCCTCGTTCGGCGCCGGCAATTACGGCATGTGTGGGCGCGGTTTCCATCCGCGCTTCTGCTTCTCCTGGCCGAACGCCAAGACCGCCGTGATGGGCGGCGAGCAGGCCGCCGAAACCATGGCGATCGTGACCGAGGCCGCGGCGGCGCGCCGGGGCAAGCCGATCGAGAAGGAAAAGCTGGAGGCCATGAAGACGCAGATCACGGGCGTGTTCGATGGCCAGATGGACGTGTTCTCGACCAGCGCGCGGGTGCTCGACGACGGCGTGATCGATCCCCGCGATACCCGCGGCGTGCTGGCGGAAGTGCTGGCGATCTGCCGCGAGGCCGAGGCCCGCACGCCCCAGCGCATGCAATTCTCGGTCGCCCGGCCATGAGCGTTGAAACAGTGAAGCGGACGCCGTTCTTCAAGATCCTGATCGCCAATCGCGGCGAGATCGCGCTGCGCATCATGCGCACCGCACGCCGGCTCGGCTATGGCGTGGTCGCCGTCTATTCCGATGCCGACCGCGATGCGCTGCATGTGCGCGGAGCGGATCAGGCGGTAAGAATCGGTGAGGCGCTCCCGGCGCAGTCGTACCTGCGGATCGACGCGATCATCGCCGCCGCCAAGGCCAGCGGCGCCACGGCCGTGCATCCGGGCTACGGTTTTCTCGCCGAGAACGAGGATTTTGCGCAAGCCTGCCGCGATGCCGGGCTGGTGTTCATTGGGCCGTCGCCCGAAGCGATCAGAGCGATGGGTAACAAGGCCGGCGCCAAGACCATCATGCAGAAGGCGGGCGTGCCGGTCGTGCCCGGTTATCAGGGCGCGGACCAGGGCGATGCCGCGATGCTGGCGGAGGCCAAAAAGATCGGCTTCCCTGTGATGATCAAGGCGGTCGCCGGCGGCGGCGGGCGCGGCATGCGGCTGGTTTCGGACGCTGCGGCATTTCCCGATGCGCTGCGCAGCGCACGTTCGGAAGCGCAGGGCGCATTCGGTGATCCAACCGTGATCCTGGAACGGGCCATTGTCGATCCCCGTCATATCGAAATCCAGGTGTTCGGCGACCGCTATGGCAACGCCATTCATCTTGGCGAGCGCGACTGTTCGGTGCAGCGTCGGCACCAGAAGCTGATCGAGGAGGCGCCGTCGCCGAAGGTGACGCCCGAACTGCGGGCGCGGATGGGTGCGGTCGCCGTCGCTGCGGTGAAATCGATCGGCTACGAGGGCGCCGGCACGCTGGAATTCCTGCTCGACGAGGGCGGCGAGTTCTATTTCATGGAAATGAATACGCGCCTGCAGGTCGAGCATCCCGTTTCTGAGGCGATCACCGGCCTCGATCTCGTCGAGCTGCAGCTCCGCATCGCCGCGGGCGAGTCGCTCGGGCTGAAGCAGGAAGACGTCAAATTCTCCGGCCACGCCATCGAGGTGCGGCTGTGCTCCGAAGACGCGGCCCATGACTTCATGCCGCAGTCGGGGCGGATGGCCCTGTGGCAGGTGCCGAATGGCATCCGCGTCGAGCACGCGCTGCGATCAGGATCGGAGATTCCGCCATACTACGATTCCATGATTGCCAAGGTCATTGCTCACGGTGCCGACCGCAACGAGGCGCGGGGCCGGTTGATCTGTGCGCTGGAGCAGACAGCCGCCTTCGGCGTCACCACCAATCAGGGATTTTTGATTTCCTGCCTGCGCCATCCCAGCTTTGCGAGGAGTGAGGCGACCACGTCTTTCATCGGCAAGCATCGCGATGAGTTACTGGCCGTGCGGGAGGACGACAAGGCGGAAGCGGCGTTGGCGGCATTGTTGCTTTACGTCAGCAATTCTCACGCGCCAGTTTGGCGGAGCGGACGCAGTCTCGCTGCGATGTTCCCGCTGACGATGCGGATCGATCTCGGCCATGGGGCGAGAGAGATCGATATCGTTCGCGAGCGCGATGGCGATTATGTCGCTGCCGTCGACGGCGCCGAGTTTCGCTTCGGGATCGACGAGCTCAGCCGCGATAACATCCGCTTCCGCACTGACGGCCTCATGGCTTCAGCAAAATTCCTGCGCGATGGCGACCGGCTTTATATCCTGCACCGCGGCGTCACGATCGCCGTTCGCGACCTGACGCTGGCGGCGCCGGTATCGGCTGCGGCCAGCGGCGGCGATGGCAAGGTACGCGCGGCGATGAACGGCCGCGTTGTGGCGCTGCTGGTCAAGCCTGGCGAGCAGGTCGCGGCCGGCCAGCCGGTGATGACGCTGGAGGCGATGAAGATGGAGCACGTGCATACGGCGGGGGTTGCCGGCACGGTGTCGGCCATCGATGTCGCTGAGGGCGAGCAGGTAACCACGGGGAGGATCGTCGTGGAGATCGCGGCGGCCTAGCAAAAAATCTCTTTCGTCCCGGGCTTGACCAGGGACCCATAACCACGAGCGCTTCGTGTCAAGCTGGGGTGACAATTTTATTCGCAAATAGCAGCGGTGGTTATGGGTCCCTGCCTTCGCAGGGACGACGATGGAGGCTACTTCGCCCGCCCCGTCCCCTCATTCAGCCAGCACGCCACCTGATGCCCTTCCCCGGCCTCCACCAGCGCGGGTCGCTCCACCTTGCACCGATCCATCGCGTAGCGGCAGCGGGTGTGGAAGGCGCATCCCGAGGGGGGATTGATCGGGCTCGGGACGTCGCCGTCGATGCCAGGAGCCAGTTTCTTGGCCTTGGGATCGGCGACCGGGACCGAAGCCAGCAACGCCTGCGTATAGGGATGGCGCGGGTTGGCGAACAGTTCGGCCTTGTCGGCGATCTCGACAATACGCCCGAGATACATCACGGCGACGCGGTGGCTGATATGGGCGACCACAGCGAGATCGTGGGCAATGAACAAATAGGAAAAATCATTCTTGCGTTGCAGGTCGATCAGCAGATTGATCACCTGCGCCTGGATCGAGACGTCGAGCGCCGAGACCGGCTCGTCGCACACGATCAGGCTCGGTCCAAGCGACAGTGCGCGTGCGATGCAGATGCGCTGGCGCTGGCCGCCGGAAAACTGGTGCGGATAGTTCTTCATCTGGTCGGGCCGCAGCCCGACTTGCGCGAACAGTTCGGCGACGCGGTCCTGCTGCGCGCGTCCGGTCGCAAGACCATGCACGGCAAGCGGCTCGCCGACGATGTCGCCGGCGGTCATGCGCGGATTGAGCGAGGCAAACGGGTCCTGGAACACGATCTGCATCGAGCGCCGGTGCGGCCGCGTGTCCGATTTGCTCAGGCCGGTAATGTCGGTGCCGTTGAGCTTGATGGCGCCGCTCGAAGGCTCGACCAGCCGCAGTACGCTGCGCGCAACCGTCGATTTGCCGCAGCCGGATTCGCCGACGAGGCCAAGCGTTTCGCCCTTGCCGACAGAGAAGCTGACGCCGTCGACGGCATGCACGGTGCCGACGCGCCGGCGCAGGATGCCGCCGCGCACGGCGTAGTGCTTGACGAGATCGGTAACTTCCAGAAGGGGGCGAGGCTCGGTCACGGTGCACCCACCAATTCAGCCGCGCGCCAGCACGCCGCGAAATGATCCTCACCCGTTTCCTGCAGCGGCGGGTATTCGGCGCGGCAGCGCTCCATGGCAAGGCTGCAGCGCGGCGCAAAGGCGCAGCCCGGCGGCAGGTTCGTCAGTGACGGCACCATGCCCGGTATTTCGTTGAGCCGCGCATCGGTCTTGGCGCCGAACGAAATCACCGCCGGCATCGAGGCCATCAAGCCGCGCGTATAGGGATGTCTTGGATTCTCGAAAAGGTCTTCGACCGAGGCCTCCTCGACCTTCTTGCCGGCGTACATCACGATGACGCGCTGCGCGGTCTGCGCGACGACGCCGAGGTCGTGGGTGATCAGGATCAGGCCGGTGCCGAGCGTCTTCTGCAGGTCGACGATCAGCGCGAGAATTTGCGCCTGGATCGTCACGTCGAGCGCGGTGGTCGGCTCGTCCGCGATCAACAGCGCCGGCCGGCACGCCAGCGCCATCGCAATCATCGCGCGCTGGCGCATGCCGCCGGAAAGCTGGTGCGGATACTCGCTCGCGCGGCGTTGCGGCTCGGGGATGCGGACCAGGCGCAGCATCTCGATCGCCTTGGCCCAGGCTTCCTTCGCGGTCATCTCCTGGTGCAGGCGAAGCACCTCAGTGATCTGGTCGCCGATCCGCATGACAGGATTGAGCGAGGTCATCGGCTCCTGAAAGATCATCGAGATGCGGTTGCCGCGGATGTTGCGCATCTCGGCTTCATCGAGGCTGAGCAGATCCCTGCCTTCCAGCGTCACGGTGCCGCCGACCACCCGGCCCGGCGGGTCCGGCACCAGCCGCATCACCGAGAGCGCGGTCACGCTCTTGCCACAGCCGGATTCGCCAACGATCGCCAGCGTCTCGCCACGGCGGACGCTGAACGAAACATCGTCGACCGCCCGAAACAGCCCGGAATTGGTGAAGAACACCGTCTGCAGGTTCTTCACGTCGAGAACCGTGTCTGCCGCCTTCGCCTCCGTCATCAGCCGCGCTGCCTCGGGTCGAGGATGTCGCGCAGCGCATCGCCGAACAGATTGGTGCCGAACACCGCAAGGCTGATGGCGACGCCCGGGAAGATCACCAGCCACGGCGCGGTGCGGACATATTCCGCCGCCGATTCCGACAGCATGCGTCCCCAGGACGGATAGGGCTCGGGAATGCCGAGCCCGAGAAACGACAGCGAGGCTTCGGTGAGAATGGTGGAGCCGAGCTGCGCGGTCGCCAGCACGATCAAGGGCGCCAGCGTGTTCGGCAGCACGTGGCGGAGCGCAATACGCGTCTCGCTCATGCCGATCGATTTGGCGGCCTCGACGAACGGCAATTCGCGCAGTGCCAGCGTGTTGGCCCGGATCACGCGGGCGACCGTCGGGATCAGCGGGATGGCAATGGCGATGATGACGTTGGGCAGCGACGGCCCGAGCGCCGCGGTCATCACCAGCGCCAGAACGAGCAATGGCAGTGCCTGCAAAATGTCAGTAATGCGCTGGAACAGCAGGTCGACCCAGCCGGACAGGTAGCCCGACACAAGACCGACGATGACGCCGAGCGTGGAGCCCAGCAAGGTGGCGCCGATGCCGACAGCTAGCGAGATGCGGGCGCCGTGCACGATCCGGCTCCAGACGTCGCGCCCGAATGAATCGGTGCCCATCCAGTGCGCCGCGCTGGGCGCGGCCAGCCGCTGCGCGGAATCGACGCTGAGCGGGTCGTAGCGGCTGATCAGGTCGGCCGAGATCGCCATCCAGACGAACAGCACCATGATGATGAGGCCGATCGTGCCGAGCAGGTAGCGTTGCGCCAGAAACACCAGGCGGCGCCAGCCATGCGTCGAATGCGCGCCGGCCCGTCTTAACTCGCTCTCGAAGTTGATCGTGGTCAACGGCTAGTCCCCATAACGGATACGCGGGTCGATCGCGGCATACAGCATGTCGACGGTGAAGTTGGCGACCACCACGACCACGGCGATCAGCATCACGAGATTCTGGACGATCGGATAGTCGCGCCAGCGCAGCGCCTCGACCAGGAAGCGGGCGACGCCGGGAATGTTGAAGACGGTCTCGGTGACGATCAGGCCGCCGATCAGGAACGCCGCCTCGATGCCGATCACGGTGATGACGGGAAGAATGGCATTCTTCAGCGCGTGGCGGTAATTCACTGACGCTTCCGAAGCGCCCTTGGCGCGCGCGGTGCGGATAAAATCCTGCCGCAGGATTTCCAACATCGAGGAGCGCGTGATGCGCATGGTCAGCGCGGCGCTGCGGAAGCCGACCGCCATTGCCGGCACGGCATAGATCGCGAACGCCTCGGTCCAGGTCCTTGGATTCGGATTGTAGATCGGCATGCTGCCGAACAGCGAGACCGAGGCCATCAGGATCAGGAGGCCGAGCCAGAACGAAGGCAGCGACAGCCCGCTCAAACTGATGACGCGCAGGGTGTAATCGAGCTTTGAACCCTGATGGACCGCGCTCAATACGCCCAAGGGAATGCCGATCGAGGCCGAGAACAACAGCGCCAGCGCCGCCAGCCGCGCCGTGATCGGAATCCGCGGCAAAATCTCCTGCAGTGCCGGCTTTTCCGAGACGTAGGAATAGCCGAGGTCGCCGTGCAGCAGCCCGCCGATCCAATTTAGGTATTGCTGCCAGATCGGCAGGTTGAGGCCGAGCTCCTTTTCAAGGTTGGCCTTGTCGGTGGGATCGACGAAGCCAGCCGCATCGAACAGGATGTCGACGATGTTGCCGGGGACAATGCGCAGCAGCACGAAGATGATGATCGAGATCCCAATCAGGGTCACGAGCATCAAAGCAAGGCGTCGCACGAGATAAGCAAACACCCGGCTTTCTCCCTTCAGGATACGGCGGCTACGCTATCCACGACGCAGCTTACTTGTCCATCCAGACGTCTTCGTATCGGTAGCCGTTGTAGGAGCTGTTGGACATGATGGTGACGTTCTTGACGTAAGGCGCCCAACAGGTTCCGGTCCGGCTGTGGAAGATGATGGGCCGCGCCACGTCCTCCTGCAGCTTCTTGTCGATCTCCCAGACCAGCTTTTTGCGCTTGTTGATGTCCTTCTCCATCGACTGCTGATCGAACAGCTTCTCGATTTCCTTGTTGCAGTAACCGGTGTAGTTGCGTTCCGAGCCGCAGGAATAGTTCTCGTAGAAGGACTGGTCGGGATCGTCGACCGCATTGCCGGTGAGGTTGAGACCGAGCGAATAATCCTTGCGCGCTACTTTCGGGAACCATTGCGCGGTATCGACGACATCGAGTTCGGCGTCGATGTAGATGCTCTTGAGCTGGTCAATCAGGATAATCGCGGGATCACGATAGACCGGGATGTTGCGCGTCGATATCTTGATTGCAAGATGTTTGTCCGGGCCGAAACCGGCCTTCTGCATCAGCTTGCGACCTTCCTCGCGGTTCTTCTCCACGTCCGGCCCATAGCCCGGGATGGATTCCAGCATCTCCTTTGGCATCGCCCACAGCCCCGCCGGGGCCGGCAGCATGGTGCCGCCGATGTCGGCCTGGCCTTCGAACTGGATTTGCACGAAGGCCTTGCGGTCGAGCGCCAAAGCCATCGCGCGGCGGACGTCGAGATTGTCGAACGGTGGGCTGGACGAGTTGACGATGATATTGGTGGAGACGTTGTTGGGCTCGACCACGCAGACGGCGTTCGGAGCCTGCGACTTGATGTCCTTCAACAGTGGGATCGACACTTCCGTCGGGAAGGTCATGTCGAACTTTCCGGAGACGAAGCCGAGGATCGCGGTTGAGCGGTTCGTTATAATGTTGAACTCGATCCCGTCGAGATAAGGCAGGCCCTTCTTCCAATAGTCTGGATTCTTGGCGAGCTTGATCGACTCGTTGGCCTTGAACTCGACGAACTTGAACGGCCCGGTTCCGACAGGCTTGGTCCGCATGTCGGCCGGCGACACGTGGCAGGGATAGACCGGCGTGTAGCCGGAGGCGAGCAGCGACAGCAATGACGGTTGCGGCCGCTTCAGGTTGAACGATGCTTCATAGTCGCCATTGACGGTGACCTCGTTGACTTCATTGTACCACGCCTTGCGCGGGTTCTGCCGGAACTTCTGCTGCGACTTGCCCATCAGCATGTCGAACGTGCATTTGACGTCGGCCGAAGTGAACGGCTTGCCGTCATGCCATTTGACGTCCTTGCGCAGCTTGAACGTCAGCGTCTTGCCGTCGTCACTCCACGCCCAGCTTTCCGCCAGCTCCGGCCTGATGGTGTCCTGGCTGTTCTGCGCGATGTGCTGGTCGAAGATGACCAGATTGTTGAACACCGGCATGAACGGGACGTTGATCGAATACGTCGCGCCCTCGTGGATCGAAGCGCTGCCCGGGCTGTCGCGGTGATATATCCGGAAAATGCCGCCCTGTTTCGGCTCGCCCGCCGATGCAAGGTCGTAAGCCGGCAGCAACAACAAAGCCGCGGCGGCAAGCGCACGAACGCTCCGCATGATCTCCTCCACTTTGTTCGGTCTCAATGGGCCGATTGGCATCGAAGATACCATGACGTGGCGTTGGAGCAACCGGCCAAGCCAATGCGAGGATTGGCAATTTGGACTACGCGAAATCCGCCTGCCGGAAGATGTGTCTTGCATTGCAGTTTCTGCGACCCGGCTGCATCGCGGCGCGGACTTGCGCGCCAAAACGTCTCAGCCAATGATGCACTGCACTAAGCGGCGCGCCGCGGATATTCGATCACGCTCTCACATGGTGGAATGATCACACGATCCGCGAGGTCTGGTTGCCCCAATAGCGGTCGCGCAACAGGCGCTTGTAGAGCTTGCCGGTCGGCAGCCGCGGCAACTCCGCCTCGAAGTCGATCGAGCGCGGCACTTTCTGGCGCGACAGCGACTGGCTGCAGAAAGCGATCAGTTCGTCGGCCAACTCCTGCCCCGGCGAAACGCCGGGCATCGGCTGCACGACCGCCTTTACCTCCTCGCCGAGATCCGGATTGGGCACGCCGAACACCGCCGCGTCCGCGATCTTCGGATGCGTAATCAGGAGGTTCTCGCACTCCTGTGGGTAGATGTTGACGCCACCGGAGATGATCATGAACGTGGCGCGATCGGTCAGGTAGAGATAGCCATCCTCGTCGACATAGCCGACGTCGCCGACCGTGCTCATCGTGCCGTCGGCCGAACGGACCTCTGCCGTCTTGGCCGGATCATTAAAGTATTCGAACGGCGATGCCGTTTTGAACCACACAGTGCCGGCCGTGCCGACGGGGCAGGGTGTCATGTTCTCGTCGAGGATGTGCAGATCGCCGAGCAGGACCTTGCCGACGGTGCCGCGATGCGCCAGCCATTGCTCGCTGTTGCAGGCGGTGAAGCCGAGCCCTTCGGTGGCGCCGTAATATTCATGAACGATTGGACCCCACCATTTGATGATGTCGTCCTTCACGGCCGCGGGGCAGGGCGCGGCGGCGTGGATGGCGATCTCGAGCGATGACAGGTCGTAACGCTGGCGCACGTCTTCCGGCAGTTTCAGCATGCGCGAAAACATCGTCGGCACGAGCTGGGTATGGGTGATGCCCCATTTCTGCACCAGCTCCAGATATTTTTCCGGATCAAAGCTCTCCATGATGATGACGGTGCCGCCCATGCGGATGGTGAGGTTGACCGCCGCCTGCGGCGCCGAATGATAGAGCGGCGCCGGCGAGAGATAGATCATTCCCTCGCGGTACTGCCAAAGATTGATCAGGAAATCGAACAGCGGCAGGTTCTGTATCGGCGGCTGCTCAGGCAGGGGGCGCAGGATGCCCTTGGGCCGGCCCGTGGTGCCGGAAGAATAAAGCATCGCGGTGCCCAGCCATTCGGCGTTCCCGGCAGGCCCGATGTGGCCTGCGCCAGTCCGACAATCCGATCGCTTTGGCCTTCGCCATCGGCAACGATGCAAAGTTCGACCTGAGGGCATTCCTTCAAGGCTTCGCGTGCAACGCCGAGCTTCGCCTGCGAAGTGATGAGAATGCGCGACTGGCTGTTGGTCAGGATGTAGGCGAGTTCGCCGGCCGTCAGGTAGGAGTTCACGCAGGTATAATAAAGTCCGCTCCGTTCGCCGGCGCCGCAGGCCTCCAGAAAGCGGCTGTTGTTCTCCATGAAGATCGAATAGTGGTCGAGCCGATTGAGGCCGCGTTTTCGAAACAGATGCGCCAGGCGGTTGGTGCGGGCTTCCAGCTCGCGATAGGTCACCGTCTCCCCGGTGGATGCCATGATGAAGGCGGGCTGAAGCGGACGAAGGTGGGCATGCTTGCCGGTGTACATGTGTGCTCGGGTCTCCTTACGCGGCCATATCCAGAATCTCGCGCACCTGCGCCGGCCCCTCGATCCTGCGCGGGTTGCGCGGCACCCAGGGTGTTGCCATCGCGGCCTTTGCGATGCGGTCGAAATGCTCTGGCCCGACATTGACCTCGCGCAGGCTGCGCGGCATGCCGAGGCCGCGAATGAGGCGATCGAGCACGTCGCCGGCATCCTCATTCGGATGTCCCATGGCGGCGGCAACCTGCGCCTGCCGCTCGGCATTGGCTGGCTTGTTCCAGCGCATCACCGACGGCAGCATCACGCAGGACGTATGGCCATGCGGCACGCCGAACTCCGCGCCGAGCACGTAGCCGATGCCATGGCTGGCGCCCATCGGCACGCCGGAAGCGAGCGGCCCGGTCGAAAGCCAGGTGCCGATCTGGCAGTCCATCCGCGCCTCAATATTATTGGCGTCCGCCTTCACGCGCGGCAGCGCCTGCGCCAGCATGGAAAGGCCCTTCAGCGCCTGCGCGTCGCCGTAAGGATGCGCCTCGCGCGAACAGATGCCCTCGACGCAATGATCGACGGCGCGGATTCCGGTCGAGAGCCACAGCCATTCCGGCGTATTCAGGCTGAGCCAGGGATCGAGGATCACGGCGCGCGGCATCAATAATGGATGCCGCAGCGCTTCCTTGACCTTGGTCTTCTCATTTGTAACACCGGCGGTGGAAGAGAATTCGCCGCCGGCAATCGTTGTGGGGATGCTGATCTGGCGCACCGCCGGCGCCTTGAGCTGCGGCGGAGCGCCGCGGCCGACCCTGATCCTGTCGATGTCCTCGGCGTTACGGATATCGTTGGCGAGGCAGAGCTGCACCGCCTTGGCGCCGTCGGTGATCGAGCCGCCGCCGACCGTGACGATGAGATCGGCGTTCGCGGTGCGGGCCCGTTCGGCGGCGGCGATGACGGCCGCGCGCGGCGTGTGCGGCGGCATCGCGTCGAAGGTGCCGACGCAGCGCGGACCCAGCGCGCGGCGGATGTTTTCGATCACGTCGGTCTGGCGGTTCAGCGTGCCGCTGACCATCAGGAAAGCGCGTGCGGAGCCCAGCCGGTTCAACTGCTCGACGAGCGCCTCGGATGCCGGCCGTCCGAACACGACCTCGTCCATCGCGCCGAATACGACACGCCCGCTATGCACCCTTGTCCTCCCCGGACATTTTTTGGCCCTTGCGGCGGGCCTTGCGCGGAGGTTAGCCGAGGAAATTCGCGGCGTCATGTCCGAAGATGGGGGCGCTGATCCCGTTGTCCTCCGGCCGATCAAGGAGCGCTGCGGCTTATCCCCGTCATTGCGACCCGTTGGCTCGCAATGATGAATGGATGCAGCCTCACGTTCTCCTGACGCCAATTGCCCGAAGGCCTGGCTGAAGGAGCCGGGCCTCGCCCCCTACAATGTCACGTTTTCGTCACCGGCCGACGATTAGCTGGCGTCCATTGCGTCCGGTTCCGTCTCATCGCATTGCGGAAAATCACAACGTTCGGATGGCGCAGGCCGTTGGCTACGCGGATGCATAACGATTGTGCTTGATCCTCGCGCCTTCTTGACGAGACTGGGAACCGATCACATCTGTGGCCTCCGCCTCAAGTTCCACGGCGGCTTTCATCTACATCGGATGTCATGAGTGAGGGGAGTGGGGTTTGACCGCCATTGAGCCATTGAATCGTTCAGCCTGGCCGAGGGAGGGCGATGGCAGCCTGTCCCGCGGCGTTAAATGGCTGGCCCCGCTGCTCGCGCTCACGCTGTCGGCTTGCGGCGACAAGCCGCCACAACAGCAGGCGGCTCCCCCGGCGCCGCCGGTCACGGTTGCGCAGCCCGTGAAGCGCACCGTCACCGATTGGGATGAATTCACCGGCCGGTTCGAGGCGGTGCAGGAAGTCCAGGTCCGCGCCCGGGTCGGCGGCTTCGTGACGTCGGTCGAATTCCGCGACGGCGCCATCGTCCGGAGCGGCGACCTGCTCTATGTGATCGATGCCCGGCCGTTCGAGGCGGTTGCCGAGCAGGCGGACGGGCAATTGTCCGATGCGCGCGCCAAGGCGGAGCTCGCCAAGCGCGAACTCGACCGCGCGCTGACGCTGAACCAGACCCAGGCGGTATCCGATTCCATCGTCGACCAGCGCCGCCAGACCTTGCAGGCGGCGCGCGCCGCCGAGATGCAGGCCGAAGGCGCGCTCAAGGCGGCGAAGCTCAACATCGAATTCACCCATGTGATGGCGCCGATCACCGGCCGCGTCAGCCGTCATCTGGTGACGCCCGGCAACCTCGTACAGGGCAGCGAGGGTGGCGCCACGCTGCTCACCTCGATCGTCTCGCTCGATCCGATCTACATCTATTTCGACGTCGACGAGGCGACCTATCAAAGGAACAGCAAGCTGTGGTTCGAAGGCAAGCGGCCGAGCTCGCGCGATACGCCAAATCCGGTACAGGTGACGCTGACGGGTGAAACCAAGCCCTCGCATGACGGCAAAATGGATTTCCTCGACAACCGGCTCGACGTTTCGACCGGCACGCTGCGCAGCCGCGCAGTGATCCCGAACAAGGACCTTTCGATCCTGCCCGGCCAGTTCGGCCGGGTCCGGATCATCGGCAGCTCGCCTTACGAGGCGCTATTGCTGCCGGATACCGCGATTGCGACCGACCAGTCGCGCAAGATCGTTTTCGTCGTCAAGGATGACAACACTGTGGAGGCGAAACCGGTCGTGCTCGGCCCGCTCGATGAAGGCCTGCGCGTGGTCCGTGAAGGGATCAACGCTGAAGACAAGGTCATTATCGATGGCCTGCAGCGGGCGCGGGTGGGCGCGAAGGTCACGCCGAAGGCGGCCGAAATCAAGCCGACCGGTGGCAAGACATGAATCTCGGCCGTCTCTCCGTCAATCAGCCCATCCTGGCAATGGTGCTGTCGATCGTGCTGTTGATTGTCGGCGCGATCGCTTACGGCACGCTGCCGGTCTCGGAATATCCGCAGGTGGTGCCGCCGACCGTAGTGGTGACCACGCAATATCCGGGCGCCTCGGCGCAGACTGTTTCCGACACCGTCGCAGCTCCCATCGAGCAGGAGATCAACGGCGTCGAGGATATGCTGTATCTCTACAGCCAGGCGACCTCGAACGGACAGCTCACCATCACCGTCACGTTCAAGCTCGGCACCGATCTCGACAAGGCCCAGGTGCTGGTGCAGAACCGCGTCGCGATCGCGCAGCCGCGCCTGCCTGAGGAAGTGCAGCGCAACGGCGTCGTCACCCGCAAGAACAGTCCGGACATCCTGATGGTGGTGTTCATGCTGTCGCCGGACGAAACGTTCGACCAGCTCTACATCTCCAATTACGCGCTGTTGCAGGTGCGTGACCAGTTGCTGCGGCTCGACGGCGTCGGCGATATCCAGATGTTCGGCGCGCGTGACTATTCGATGCGGCTGTGGCTCGATCCCGATAAGATCGCCACCCTCGGCCTGACATCGGCGGAGGTGGTGGCTGCGATCCGCGCGCAAAACGTCCAGATCGCGGGCGGACAGATCGCGGAGCCGCCGATTTCAGACCGCGCCTTTTCGCCCAATCTCACCTTCACCGGCCGCCTGAAGGACCCGAAACAGTTCGAGGAGATCGTGGTGAAGGCCGGCGCCGACGGCCGCACAGTCAAGCTGCGCGACGTCGCGCGGATCGAGCTTGGCGCGCTCGCCTATTCGACCAACAGCTTCCTGCTCCGCAAATCCGCCGTCGCCATGCTGGTGACGCAGCGGCCGGGCTCGAACGCGCTGGCGACCGCCAAGGGCATTAACGATACCATGGAGCGACTGAAGGCGAGCTTTCCAAAAGGGCTCGACTACAATATCGGCTACAACCCGACCGAATTCATCGCGCAGTCCGTCAGCGAGCTGATCAAGACGATCTATGAAGCGATGGCGCTGGTTGTCATCGTGGTGCTGGTGTTCCTTCAGGGCTGGCGTCCCGCCATCATTCCGATCATCGCGATACCTGTTTCGCTGGTCGGCACTTTCGCTGTCATGGCGGCGCTGGGATTCTCGATCAACAATCTCACCTTGTTCGGCCTCGTGCTCGCGGTCGGCATCGTGGTCGACGACGCGATCGTGGTCGTCGAGAATGTCGAGCGCCATCTCGAGCACGGCATGAGCCGGCGCGACGCCGCGCTCCGCACCATGGAAGAGGTCGGCGGCGCGCTGGTCTCGATCGCGCTGGTGCTGTGCGCGGTGTTCGTGCCGACCGCCTTCCTCGGCGGCATCTCCGGGCAGTTCTTCCAGCAGTTTGCCGTCACCATTGCGGTCGCGACCGCGATTTCCTGCTTCTGTTCGCTGACGCTGTCGCCGGCGTTGGCTTCGCTGATCCTGCAGCCGCATGAGGACAAGCGGCCGGCAGCGCGCTGGAATATCATCGCCCGCGGCTGGGACGCCTTTACCGGCGTGTTCAATCGCGGCTTCGACCGCCTGTCGCACGGCTATGCCCGCGCCGCCGACTTCGTGATCCGCCACGCGGTTGTGATGCTCCTGCTCTATGTCGGCTTGATCGGCAGTGCCGGCTGGCTGCTGATAACCACGCCGCAGGGCTTCATCCCGGCGCAGGACCGCGGCTACGTCATCGTATCGGTGCAGCTGCCCGGCGCCGCGTCGCTGGCGCGCACCACCGAGGTCGTGCGCGAGATCGAGCGGATTGCGCTGGATACGCCGGGCATCATTCGCGTGGCGGCGTTTGCCGGCTTCTCGGGTGCGACCCGCACGCAGGCCAGCAACGCCGCGGCCTTGTTCCCGGTATTCGCGGACCCGGAGGAGCGCCACAAGAAGGGACTGTCGGCCGGCGCGATCGCCAACAATCTGCGGATGCGGCTGTCGAGCATCCAGGGCGCCTTCATCATCGTCATCCCGCCACCTGCGGTGCCCGGCATCGGCACCGGCGGCGGCTTCACCATGCGGATCCAGGATCGTCAGGGCCGCGGCTCGGAAATGCTGGCGGCGGCGACGGATGAACTGGTCGGCGCAGCGCGCAGGGCGCCGGGATTGACCCAGGTGTTCTCGACCTTCACCGCCAACACGCCGCAACTCTTCGTCGACATCGATCGCGTCAAGGCGCAGAAGCTCGGCGTGCCGATCGCTGGTATCACCGACACGATCCAGACCTATTTCGGCTCGTCCTATGTCAACGACTTCAACTTGTTCGGCCGCACCTATCACGTCACCGCGCAGGCCGATCTGCCGTTCCGGAAAGAAACCTCCGATCTGGCGCGACTGCGCACCCGCAACGCCGCCGGCGACATGGTGATGCTCGGCAGCGTCGTCAGCTTCCGCGATGTCTCCGGCCCCGACCGCGTCGCGCGCTACAATCTTTATCCCGCGGCGGAATTGCAGGGCGATACGCTGCCGGGAACGAGCTCCGCGACGGCGATCAACACGATGAAGCGGCTGGCTGGCGAGACGCTGCCGAGCGGTTTTTCGTTTGAATGGACCGACCTGTCCTATCAGCAGGTCACCGGCGGCAATACCGGCCTGCTCGTCTTCCCGATCTGCGTGCTGTTCGTCTATCTCGTGCTGGCGGCGCAGTATGGTTCGTGGAGCCTGCCGTTCGCGGTTATCCTGATCGTGCCGATGTGCCTGCTCGCCGCCACCATCGGCGTGCGTATCATGGGCCAGGACGTCAACATCCTGACCCAGATCGGCTTCGTGGTGTTGGTGGGGCTTGCAGCCAAGAACGCCATTCTCATCGTCGAGTTCGCGCGCGACATCGAGCTGGAAGGAAAATCGCGCCTGGACGCCGTGATCGAGGCCTGCCGGCTGCGGCTGCGGCCGATCCTGATGACCTCGTTCGCCTTCATCCTCGGCGTGCTGCCGCTGGTGATCTCGTCGGGCTCGGGCTCGGAAATGCGGCAGGCCGTCGGCGTCGCCGTGTTCTTCGGCATGCTCGGCGTCACGCTGTTCGGCCTGATCTTTACGCCGATCTTCTACGTCATCGTGCGCAATCTCGCCGAGGGCAGGAAGGACAAGAAGCCGGCGGCGGCTTAGCTGCAGCTTTTTGCTCCGCCGTCGTTCCGGGGCGCGCGACTTCGTCGCGACCCCGAACGATAACTGCGGTCGTGCCTCTCCCTTCCAGAGTTCCCCAATACTTTTGGCTGATCCGAAATGGATGGGCAGCGGCGGGGTTATTGAATAGTGTTGATGGGTTCCTCTGACAAGAAATTCCGGGAGAAAAGGATGAAGTCGGGATTGTTGGTCGCCGTTGCGGTGGGTGGTGTTTTGTTCGCCGCGCCGGCATCGGCGCAGGGCGTCAAGATCGGTATTTTGAACGATCAGTCCGGAGTCTACGCCGATTACGGCGGCAAGTGGTCGTTCGAGGCGGCCAAGATGGCGATTGAGGATTTCGGCGGCGAGGTGCTGGGCCACAAGATCGAGATCGTTTCCGCCGACCATCAGAACAAGCCGGACCTCGGCAGCGCGATTGCGCGGCGCTGGTACGACGTCGAAGGCGTCGACATGATCACCGAGCTGACGACCTCTTCGGTCGCGCTCGCCATTCACGAGCTTTCGAAGGAGAAAAAGAAAATCGATATCGTCGTGGGTGCGGCGACGTCGCGTCTTACCGGCGACGCCTGCCAGCCCTACGGTTTCCACTGGGCCTACGACACCCATGCGCTGGCCTACGGCACCGGCGGCTCGCTGGTGGAAGCCGGCGGCGATAGCTGGTTCTTCATGACCGCGGACTACGCCTTCGGTTACGCGCTCGAAAAGGACACCAGCGATTTCGTCAAGGCGAAGGGCGGCAAGGTGCTGGGTTCGGTCCGCATCCCGCTCAACACGGCGGATTTCTCCTCCTTCCTGCTGCAGGCGCAGAGTTCGAAGGCCAAGATCATCGGCCTTGCCAATGCCGGCCTCGACACCACCAACTCGATCAAGCAGGCGTCCGAGTTCGGCATCGTCAAGAGCGGCCAGAAGCTCGCCGGTCTCTTGCTGACGCTCGCCGAGGTGCACGGGCTCGGGCTTGACGCCGCGCAGGGCCTGGTGCTGACGGAAGGCTACTATTGGGACCGCGACCCCAAGAGCCGCAACCTCGCCGAAAAATTCTTCAAGCGCACCGGCCGGATGCCCAATATGATCCAGGCCGGCACCTATTCGGCAACGCTGCAATATCTCAAGGCCGTCAAGGCCGCCGGCACCAAGGATACCGAGGCGGTCGCCAAGAAGCTGAAGGAGCTTCCGGTCGATGACGATTTTGCCCAGGGCGGCAAGGTGATGGAAAACGGCCGCATGGTGCATGACCTCTATCTGTTCGAGGTCAAGAAGCCGTCGGAATCGAAGAAGCCGTGGGACTATTACAAGCAGCTCGCCGTCGTGCCCGGCGACAAGGCGTTCCCGCCGGCGAAGGACTCGGGCTGTCCGTTGGTGAAGTAGGTCGCCGTCGTCCCGGCGAAACGCCGGGACCCATAACCACAGGCGCCCGTTGTTAGGGCGGGCGTCTGGCGTCTTGCTTCATCGAGAGGACGCGGCTTACGGGTCCCGGGTCGCGCTTCGCTTGCCCGGGACGACGTGCGGATAGAGCCGCGAAGACTACCCCTGCACGATCCGCCACAGGATCGCGCCGAATGCGCCCACCCACAGCGCGATCGTCGCCAGCGCCTGGATCGCAAAACCCAGGCTGCGCTTGGCGACCGCCTGAGCATATCCGAGCACGTAGAGGATACGCCCGATCACCCAGACCAGTCCGATCGCCGCCGCAATGCTGTCGCTGAGATAGACCGCAAACAGCCACAGCGCCGGCAAAAAGATCGGCAGCCATTCCAGCGTGTTCATCTGCGCGCGAAACACGCGCTCGAAATCCGGATTGCCCGAAATGGCCGGCAGCTTGACGCCGAACTTGCCGCGTGCCCGCGACACCAGGATGGACGAATAGAAGTAGACCAGGATCGCCAGCAAGGTGACGAGCGCGGTGAAGTGATACATCGTGGAAATTTCCCCTCTTGGTGCGGGGACTTAATAGCCCGTCATTTCCAGATAGCCTACCCCTGTGTGGCTGCCAGCAAGGCGGATCGGGCCTTCCCAATAGGGGAAGCTGGTGCCCATCCAGCATCTAGCGTTGAGAGGCGTGCATTCGATCGATAGCGCCATCTTCGGAACGGCGATACGCCACGTCGTCGGTATCTTTCGTCCCTCGATCTCGGTGAAGGCCAGCGGCGTCATGCTGATGTCGGCGGAGACGAGTTGCTCGGCCTTGCCGTCGGAAAATATCCACTTGCCGGAGCCGTAATGCTGGCCGTCGCTCTGCCGCATCCGATACAGCATCAGCTTGTCGCCCGAATTGAAATGCAGGGACAGCCAGTCCCATCCGCTTTGATCCGATGCCAGCGGCTGGCTGCTCCATTCGCGGTCGAGCCAGGCCATGCCCGTGACGTCGACCGGCTTGTCGTCGATGGTGAGGGCACCGGTCGCCGAATAATGCGGCTGGCTGTAGTAGTAGGAAGCCTGTTCGCGCAGCGACTTGCGGCTATAGCCGCCATCGCCCTGCAGCACCAGCGGACGCAGCGCGCCGAGGCGCAGAGCGTAGCTGAAGTCGGTGCCGGAAGCCTTCAGCGCAAGTGGCGCGATGTTCTCATCGCTGACCGGATCGATGCCGCGCATTTCCCACGCATCGATCCAGGCCTGAAACGGCTGCGCCTCGACACCGGCCTGACCGATGCCGCCGCGCGCAAAGACTTGCGCAACGCGATGGGTGTCGGCACGGGTGACGGCGGCGTGGCCCATCCAGATCTGCTGGTTGGCCCACCCCTCCGCCGGCCCGCCCGGCGCAATCGCCTGGCGAAACAGCGTCCATTGCGCGCCGTAGGCATTGCCATTGGCATCGCCGAGATTGGCCGTCACGTACCACCACTCGATGCGGAATTCCGGGTGCGGGCCATGGTCGGCGGGAAACGCGAACGTCCTGCCGGGCACGACCGGCGCAAATCCTTGCGCGCTTTCGCTCAAGCCGGCGTACCCTTGCGCGGCCGCCTTGCCACTGATGCCTGCAAGGAGCGCGGCGCCGACAAAACCGCGGCGGGTGATGCGGCCGCTAGCGCTCATTGGCGAAGATCCTGATCAGGCTCGCGGGCTGCATGCGCGCCAGGCGGATAACGGGCAGTGCCGCTGCGGCAAACGCAGCCGCCATTGCGACTCCGGTGAGCCACAGCAACTGCATCGGAAACACGTGGAATGGCAGCCGCCAGCCGAACGCCTTGACGTTGACGATCGCGAGCAGGCACCACGCGACGAGCAGGCCGAGCGGCAGCGCGAAGATCGTGGTGATCAGCGCGACCGACATGGTCTTGAGAAGCTCGATCACAGCGAGCCGCCGCCGCGTGATGCCGATCGCCCATAACGGCGCCAGTTGCGGCAGGCGCGAATTGGCCAGCGTCAGCAAGCTCGTCAGCAGCGCAACGCCGGCAACACCGAGCGTGAAGGCGTTCAGCGCGGCGGTTACGGAAAACGTGCGGTTGAAGATCCGCGTTGATTCCGCCTTCATGGTCGCCTGGTCAGCGACGTTGCGGTCGTCGAGACTGAATTTTTCCTTCAGCGCCGCGATCAATGCCGGGACGTTGGCCGGAGCAACCCGTAGTCCCATCCGTGTCAGCGGTATTTCGGGAAAACGCCGCGTCAGCGCAGCAAAATTCACCGCGATCTGGCCCTTGGGGTTGCCGTAATCGGCATAGATGCCGACCACGTCGAGCGGCCAGCTGCCGCCAGATGCCGGCACCTCGATGCGGTCGCCGACCGAGAGGTGCATGCGCCGCGACAGTTGTTCGCTGACGAGCGCTGCATTGCCCGGGCGCAGCTTGCTCCAAGCATTGTCGACCGATTGCAGCAGCGGCCAGTTGTCGCGATAGGTGACGTGATCGGGCAGGCCGAGCACCTCGATCGGCGCGCCGGCCAGTTGCGTGTCGGCGCGGCCGCCGGGCAGGATCGCTTCGACCTCGCCCCGCTCGCGCAGCCACGCCTTGATCTCGTGCGCCTGATCGTCATTGGCCGCATTGACATAGACATCCGCCGCCAGCCGTCCGTCGAGCCAGACGAGGAAGGTGCGGGAAAAACTCTCGACCATGGTGGAAACGCCGACATTGACCGCGAGCGCGAGCAGCAGCGCCATCAAGGCGAGCGACAGCCCGGAGAGTTGCTGGCGGCTGTCGGCCCAGAACCAGACGCCGAGCGGAGCGCGTGCCTGCCGCTGCCCGATCGACAGCACGATCTCCAGAAACATCGGCAGGATCAGCGCGGCGCCGAGCATCATCGCCGCGAGCACGGCAAAGCCCGAGATCAGGGAATCGCCGAACCACAGGAAGATGCCGGCGGCGGCAAAGGCGGCGAGCGCCAGCGCGCTCTGATAGGTCAGCCAGCGCCGCTGCGCCTGTTGCCAGGCGAACGGCTGGGCGGTGGCGAGCAGCGGCAGCCGCAGCGCCTTGGTCAGGCTGGCCGCCGCCGCGGCGAGCGCGCCCACGATGCTGATGGCGATGCCGGCGAACCACCATTGCGGCTTCAGCACCAGCTGTCCCGGGATCTGTGCGCCATAGAGCCCGCGCAGCGAGGCCACGACATCGGGCAGCAGTGCGCCGGCGATGAAGTAGCCGCAGACCAGCCCAACCAACCCCGCGACCAGCGCCAGCGACACCAGTTCGAGCACAAGCACCGCGTTGAGCATCCGCGCCGAGACGCCGCAGGCGCGCAGGGTGCGCAGTACCGGCAGGCGTTGCTCGAAAGCGAGGCCAATTGCCGAATTGACGATGAACAGGCCGACAAAGAACGACAGCAGCCCGAACGCCGTCAGGTTCAGGTGAAAACTGTCGGTGAGGCGCTCGAGATCGGTCTCGGCGTCCGGCTCGATCAGGCGCAGTCTGTCGCCGGTAACACTTTCGAGCGACGGGCGCTTGCCCGCATTCTTGCCGACCAGGAGGCGGGAGAGCTGGTCCGGCATCTTCAATAGGCTTTGCGCGATGCCGATGTCGACGACCAGCACGCCGGGCACCAGATTCGGCTGCACGCGAATCGGCGGCAGTGACGCTCCGCTCGCCTCGGGTCGCGCGCCCTCAGTGAGCTTCAGATCGGCAAGCGTCTCCGGCGCGACCAGCATTTCGCCTGGCGGCGTCATGAAGGCCTGCAGGCTGTCCTTGCCGACCGCTGGCGCATTGCCGACTTCCGCGGGCAGCGTCACCGGCTCGATTCCCATCAGGCGGAACGATCGTCCCTCGATCTGGATCCGGCCCTCGAGCACCGGCGAGACCGGCCAGCCCGCGCGGCGCAGATCGACAAAGAGTTTTTGCGCGAAGGTCGCGCCGCGGCTGGCGACCAGCATGGCGGTGCGCGTGCCGCCAAAGGTGGCGGCGGCGCGGTCGTAGGAGGTGCGGGCCTGCTGGTTGAGCGCCTGCACGCCGCTCCACAGCGCGGTCGCCGAGATCAATCCGATGAGCAACGTCGCAAGCTGCATCGGATGCCGCCGCCAATGGCTGAGCAGCACGGCCAGCGTCCACAGCGCGCGCTTCACGCGATCACCCCGGCATGGAGGTTGACCTGCCGGTCGAGGGTCGCGGCCAGCCTTGCGCTGTGCGTCACCATCAGAAAACCGCAGCCGCTGCGCGCCACGAGATCACGCGCCAGCGCCAGCACCTCGTCGGCGGTGTCCTCGTCGAGATTGCCGGTCGGCTCGTCCGCAAGCAGCAGCAGCGGCTTGATCGCCAGCGCGCGGCCGATGGCGACGCGCTGCTGCTGGCCGCCGGACAATTGTTCGGGATAGCGTTTCAGGAATCGGCCGAGCCCGAGCCGCTCCACCAGCTCATTGTGCCAGATAGCATCATGACGGCCGGCGATGCGCGACTGGAAGACGAGGTTATCCTCTACCGTCAAGCTCGGGATCAGGTTGAATTGCTGGAACACCAGGCCAAGCCGGTCGCGGCGCATTTCGGCGCGGTCGGCATCGCTGAGCTCGGAAACTTCCGCATCCGCCAGCCGAATCTCGCCGCCGTCGGCCGCGTCTAACCCGGCGATCAGGTGCAGCAGCGTGCTCTTGCCGCTGCCGGATTCGCCGGTCAGCGCGACGCTCTCGCCGGCCGCAACCGTCAGGTTGACCCCGCGCAGCACCGCGACCTCTTCGCCGGCGGCGCGGTAGCTCTTGATCAGGCCGGTCACGTGAAGCACCGGGCCGGTCGCACTGGGACTGTCTTTGGTCATGTGTGACGATCAACCGATCTGACCATGAAAAATCCCCTCGAACATGATGGCATGCAACATAGCAGGGCGGACGGTGGGGATCACGGCTTCAATCGCGCGGCGACGTGAACGTGATCCGGTTGTGGCGCGCGCCTGTCGCAGCAGCCGGCAGTTGCGGCGCTGGGTGCCTCGCGGAAAATCCCGGTTGCCTTGCCTGCAACGCCCCTTGTACCATTGGAATCGGCCGATCTTACAGAGCCAGCAAAGACAATAAGGACACACGGGGAAAACAACCATGACCGCGCAACCGACGCCCAAGGGTGCCTGGAAAATCACCTTCCTGCTGTTCCTGTTCATGCTGGTGAATTTCGCCGACAAGATCGTGGTCGGCCTTGCCGGTGCGCCGATCATGGACGAGCTGAAGCTTTCGCCCGAGCAGTTCGGCTTCCTCGGCTCCTCGTTCTTCTTCCTGTTTTCGATCTCGGCCATCGTCGTCGGCTTCATCGTCAACCGCGTCGATACCCGGTGGGTGCTGCTGGTGATGGCGGTGATCTGGTCGGTGGCGCAGTTTCCGATGGTCGGCACCGTCGGTTTTGCGACGCTGGTGATCTGCCGCATCATTCTCGGCGCTGGCGAGGGGCCGGCTTTCTCGGTGGCGGCGCATGCGATCTATAAATGGTTTCCCGACGAGAAGCGGACGCTGCCGACCGCCATTCTGTCACAGGGATCGGCATTCGGCGTGATCCTCGCGGTGCCGGCGCTGAACTGGATCATCGTCAATCATAGCTGGCACTATGCCTTCGGCGCACTGGGCGTGGTCGGCCTGATGTGGGCGATGGCTTGGCTCGTCATGGGCAAGGAAGGTCCGTTGGTGCAGACGGCCGAAACGGCCGCCGCCAATCCGCGCGTTCCCTATTTCCAGCTTCTGACCTCGCGGACGTTCATCGGCTGCTGCGCGGCGACCTTCGGCGCCTATTGGGCATTGTCGCTCGGCTTGACCTGGTTCACGCCGTTCATCGTCAAGGGGCTTGGCTTCACGCAGAAGGATGCCGGCTGGATTTCGGTTCTGCCCTGGGTGTTCGGCGCGGCCATCGTGCTGCTGACGGGATGGATCTCGCAGGAGATGCTGGCGCGCGGCTATACGACGCGTGGCGCGCGCGGCGTGCTCGGCTCGGTGCCGCTGATCGTCGGTGGGGCGATCCTCGCGGTGATGCCGCATGTCAACGGGGCCGGCCTGCAGATCGCGTTCCTGGTGGTCGGCTCCGGGCTGTGCGGCTCGATCTATGTGGTCTGCCCGCCGATGCTCGGCGAATTCACGCCGGTGCAGCAGCGCGGTGCTGTCATCGCGATCTACGGCGCGATCTACACGCTGGCGGGAATGATCGCGCCGTCCGTGATGGGCGTCGTGATCCAGAATGCCGCGTTGCCGCTCGACGGCTACATGACCGGCTTCACCATCAACGCAGTGATCATGGCGGCGTCGGGACTGCTTGGGTTGCTGCTGCTCTGGCCGAATTCCGAGCGCAAGCGGCTGATGGGGCAGGCAGCGGTGCAGCCGAAATTTGCGTGAGACAATAACGCGTCTATGCCTCGTCCCTGCGTTCGGCGACGGGCGGCGAATGCGTGCGCACGTCATCCCGCAAAAGCTCGTCATCCCCGCGAAGGCCGGGAGCCAGTACGCCGGGAAGGTTAAGATCAATTCGATAGGTCGCGGCGTACTGGGTCGCCCGGTCCTAGTGCGCGAGTGCGCACTAGGCCGGGCGATGACAGCGGAGTTTGTTGCGCCCGATTGCCTCCGAAGCGGTGCCCTCAACTCGCCGCCGCGTCGAGTTGCGGCTTTGAACCCTGCGCGCCGCGCACCAGTTTGCCGGGGCGCGCGCCGGTGGCCTTGCCGCCGCGCTGCGTCACCATGCCGGAGACGATCGTGGCATCGTAGCCGTCGACCTGCTGCATCAGGCGGCGGCCGCCGACCGGCAGGTCGTAATGCACTTTTGGCGGATGCAAATGCAGGCGATCGTAGTCGATCACGTTGACGTCGGCCTTGAAGCCCGGCGCGATCACGCCGCGATCGTAGAGGCCGACCGAGAGCGCGGTCTTGCGCGACTGCGCCGCCACCACGAACGGGATCGACAGTTTTTCGCCGCGGCTGCGGTCGCGCGTCCAGTGCGTCAGCAGATAGGTCGGGAAGCTGGCGTCGCAGATGATGCCGCAATGCGCGCCGCCGTCGGAAAGGCCGGGCACGGAATTGGCATGACGCAGCATCTCACCGACAGCGTCGAGATTGCCGTCGGCATAATTGAGGAACGGCACATAGAGCATGCCGCGGCCTTCGTCCGTTAGCATTGCATCGTACGCCAATTCTTCCGGTTGCTTGCCCTGGCGGCGGGCCTGCGCGCCCAAGGTATTTTCCGGCGGCTGTTCGTAATCCGGCGGGTTGCCGAGCAGGTACATCTTGTCGTAGTTCGGCCGGAAGAACAGTGGGTCGTCGGTCGCGGTGGCGTGCTCGCTCAGGATCGCCTTCCGCACCTCCGGCTGGCGCAACTGCGCGAGACGCTCGGCGAGCGGCAGATGCGCGATCGCCTGATAGCTCGGATGGGTCTGGAACGGATTGCGCGATAGCTCCAGCCCAAGCATCAGCCCGACTGGACGGGCGGCGATCTGCGCCGTGATCGACAGGCCGCGCATCGAAGCTTCATGGATGGTGTCGAGCGTCTGGCGCCAGCGTTGCGGCGCCTTGTCGTTCTGGGTGATCGAGAACGACACCGGAATTTTGGTGTTCTCGGCCACCCGCAGCATCATCGGCAGGTCTTCATTGATGGTGGAGAGGTCGAGCACGAACTGCAACACGCTGCGTCCCTGCGCATGCATCGCCGCTGCAATCGCAGTGAGTTCATCCTCGCCGGCCTTCAGGGTCGGCGTGAAGTCGCCGGTCGAGGTACGGTGGTTGAGCGTGCGCGAGGTCGAGAAGCCGAGCGCGCCGGCCTTTACCGCATCGCCCGCCAGCGCGGCCATCGCCTTGTTGTCGTCGGGCGTGGACGGATCGCGCCGTGCGCCGCGCTCGCCCATCACATAGACGCGCAAAGCGGCATGCGGCAGTTGCGCGCCGACATCCATGTCGAAGCTCCGCTTCGACAGCCAGTCCATGTAATCCGGAAAGCTTTCCCAGGCCCAGGGAATGCCGGCGCTCAGCACCGGCTCGGGGATATCCTCGACGCCCTCCATCAACTGGATCAGCCGGAGATGATCCTCCGGACGGCACGGCGCGAAACCGACACCGCAATTGCCCATGATCGCGGTCGTGACGCCGTTCTGCGAGGAGGGCGTGATGTCCTGGCTCCACGTGACCTGGCCGTCATAGTGGGTATGGACGTCGACAAAGCCCGGCGTGACCAGCTTGCCCCTGGCGTCGATCTCTTCCTTGCCCTTGCCGGTGACATTGCCGACTTCGCTGATGCGGCCGCCGCTGATTGCAACATCGGCTTCGAAGAGGTCGCCGCCCTTGCCGTCGGCAACGGTGCCGCCGCGGATCACGAGGTCGGGGGTCGAGGTCATGGCTTCCATCCCGGTTTTGTTTTGTTGTCGCATCATCGGAAGCTGTCCGATGCTGTCAACCGCCAGGGATGGGGTTCAGAAATCCGTTTATGCCTTGGCGGGTTCCGCCGGCTTGCGGTCGGTCACCAGCGCCAGCAGCACCGTCAGCACCATGAAGGCGACGGAGGCGCCGAAAACCCAGTGCGGCAAATGCTGGTCCATGATCCAGCCAAACAACAGCGGCGAGAGAATGCCGCTGAAATTGAAGCCGGTAGAGACGATGCCGAAGGCGCGGCCCGCGGCGCCCGCCGGCGCTGCGTTGCGGACCAGCATGTCGCGCGAGGGCGCGATCACGCCGCCGAGGAAGCCGGCCAGTCCCATCGCCGCGGTGAGCACCACCGACGGCAGGTTGATCGTCGCAATGACCGTGATGATGACGGCGTTGATGCCAAAGCACGCGGCGGCGACATTGCCGTGGCGCCTCGTGCGGTCGGCAAGATAGCCGCCGGCGAGCACGCCGGCGGCGCTGGCGCCAAGAAACGCGGTCAGTGCGATATTGGCGGCCGAGAAGGTCACGCCATAGCCGCTCATCAGCGCGACGACGCCGAAATTGCTGATGCCGGCATTGGACAGGCCGAGCAGCATGAAGAAGATCGTCAGCACGATGATGGCCGGCGTCAGGATGCTCTGCTGCGGCGCTGACACGCCGTCGGTCTTGCGATCGGCCGAACTCGCGTCGGGAATCCGGACCGCGATCAGCAGCAGCGCGACGAGAGGCCCGACCGCACCCGCCACGATCAGCGCGCCGAGCCCGCCGACGGCAGCCACCAGTGCGGCCATGATCGCCGGCGCCACCGCGCCGCCGAGGAAACCCGCAAAGGTGTGGATCGAGAAGGCGCGGCCCATCCGGGCTTCATCCATATGCGTCGACAGGATCGCGTAATCGCAGGGATGATAAACGCTGTTGGCAAGGCCGAGCAGGGCGGCGCAGACGATCAGCGAGACGTAGCTGAGATGCAGGCCCAGCATGATCAGCGCCAGGCCTCCGACGGAGAGGCCAATCAGCAGCACTTTTCGCGCGCCGATATGGTCGGCGAGATAGCCGATCGGCGCCTGCGTCAGGCCGGAAACGACGCCGAAGACGGTGAGCGCAAAGCCGAGCTCGATATAACCAACGCCAAGCTGCTCCTTGAGGAACGGGAACAGCATGGGCAGCACGAAGAGATGGAAATGGCTGACCCAATGAGCGATCGAAATCGCCGTCAGCGTGCGCAGCGCCGTGTCGGGCTTGGCAGTGTCGGTCTTCGCAGTGTCGGTCTTGGCTTGTCGCGGTGCGGCCAGAATATCGACCATTTCAGCTCAAATTCCCGTATCGTTTAAGGGGCCATCAGGCCCGCTGAAAATATAGGCAGGCGGTTATTTGTCCATGAATGCTGCTGCATGGCTGCCCCGGTGCAGGGCAGGGCGCGGGCATCTCCCATCAAATCGCGACGATCAAGCCGGCTGCGGCAGCTTCGGCGCGCATCTGCTCTTGAAGCATCGGGTAATAGAATTCGGAGACTTCGTCTAAGCGAGCTCGTCATCGCCCGGCTTGACCGGGCGACCCAGTAATCCGAGGCGCTTGTTTTTCAATGCAAAGGCCGCGGCGTACTGGATCGCCCGCTTTCGCAGGCGATGGCGACCTGACTTGCCTTACTTGCCGTCGTTGTCGCTACAGCGGCTCATCGTCATTGCCGTGAGGGTCGCGCTTCGGCGTGGCGATGTCGCCGTCCTCGTACTCTTCGTCCTCGACCGGAACGCGCTCCGGCTTCTTCGGCTTGTCCTCCGGTTGTTTCGGAGGTTCGTTCTTCCTGCCCGTTCCGCCCATGTGATGCCTTCTCGGATGAGCAATCAGCGTTTGCGCAGCGTGCCGACTCATTGTATCGGCATGATCGCAATCTGGCCGCGCCTAGGTGCATTCTAGCGCCGGTCAGAGAATTCTTCCTGCCCTTTTTGCGGCGTTCAGCCCGAAGGGCGTTCACATACGGAGCCAGCATGAAGAAGCCCCGCCCTGTGGTGGACGAGCCGCAGCCGCGCAAAGCCATCCGCGCCGACAAGGCGCCGACCTCCGGCTATTCGCTGGTGGTCGACGGCCACTTCAAGACGCATTACGACACGGTCGAGGCCGCCGAAGAGGCAGGCATGGCCCTGAAGAACAGGTTTCAGATGCTTCAGGTGCAGGTTTACGACGCCGAGAACAAGACGCGATCGATGATCGATTGGCCGGGACCGGCCTGACGCATCGCAGTTTCGCGTCCGTCTCGCGGGATCAGATACGCCGTCCGCCGCTTTGCTGGCTTGCCAGCCAGTCGGAAAGGGCGGGAGTCGCTTTTTCGGCCGGCTTCCTTGTTGCCTTGCTCGTTGTCTTGGCGGTGCGCGTCTTTCGGGCGGCAGGCGCGCGCTGCGGCTCGGCCGCTTCGCGGGCCAGGCGCAACGCCCTCAACCTTGCCATGTTGTCGAGCGTCGCTTTGGCGGCGGCTTCCCGCTCGGCCATGGCCGACCTGGCATCCTCGGCCGCTCTTGCGGCCTTCGCGGTACGATCTTGATCGTCGTTCGTCATTTCAAGTCAGTCTCAATCCATTCGTTGTTTTGGTCGCGCGTCCGACGTAAATCTGTCGCGGATCGGCGGCGTCTTCGACGCTCGCTCCCGTCGCGCCGTTTGAGTTGCGACAGATATGTCGAGCGATTTTGCGGCTTCATTTATCACGGGATCCGATCACGGAAAGCGTTATTTTTGGTCGAAAAGATGTCGCTTTCTTTCCAAATCAATCATGTCCTTGCAATTCCGTAACATCCAAAACCATTCTCCCGGGCAGGATTGCCCGAGAGAATATCGTTGCGCCCGATCCGGCATGACCGGAGCGGTGATTCCGTTCAGAAAGTCGCGCCCGCCTTCACCATGAAGGTGCGGCCCGGCAGCGGATAGGCTGAGAAGCGCCCCGGTGTGAATGAACTGGCGATCGCGTAGTCGTAGTACAGCGCGTTGAACAAATTGTTCACGCTGACCGACCAGAAGAAGCGATCGTAGGCGCCGCTCAGTTTCAAATCGACGGTGGCGTCCGCCGGAATGCGCCGCTGAGTGTTGGCCTGGTCATTGTCCATGAAGCGTTCGCTCCAGGCGCGGACGGTGGCATCCAGCACCAGGTAGTTCTGCCAGATGTTCCAGGTCACGCCGCCGCTGGCGGTGTAGCGCGATACCAGCGGCACGTCGTTACCGGCGAACTCCCCTTCGCGAAACACCGCGCGGGTGTAAGCCACGCCGCCGCGCAGCGTCACGGTGTCGCTGACGCGCAGCGAGGCGCTGGTCTCCGAGCCGTAGCGGCGGGTCGGACCGAGGTTGACGTTGTAGAACAGTGCTGGAATGAAATGGATCTCATTCTCGAGATCCATGTTGTAGATGCTCGACTGCATCTGAAAGCCACCGCTCTTGATGCGGAATCCGCCCTCGATGTCGTGCGAGGTCTGGGTCTTCAACTGGAAAGTCCCCGGAACGAAGAAGGGGCCATTGGAGACACGCTCGTCGACGGTTGGGGTGCGGAATGCCCGCGCGGCACGGCCGAATACCGAGAACACGCTGTTGAAGCGGTGCTCGAGGCCGGCATGCAGTGCGTATTGTGTTTCGTTGCTGTCGAGCGGAGAGGCCGCGGGGCTGCAATTGAAGAACAAGGCGCAACCGGGCGCATTGGGATCGAACCGATCGCGGGCACTCAGGCTGGTGTTTTGAATCCTGGCGCCATAGGAGAAATCGGTCGCCGGCAACAGGCCGATGGTTTGCTGCCAGTAGCCGGCCAGCGTCTGTTGCGACAGGTCATAGATGTGGGTTGGCGCCAGGCCTTTGAACGCTCCGCGGTCCTGATTGAATGTCGCATCGTAATAATCGATGCCGGTCAGGATCTGCGAGGGCATCCCGAAGATCGAATTCTTGACGCTCAATCGCGGCGTGATCGACCAGGTCAGCAATGATGCGTCGTTATAGGTGGAGGAGAAGCTCGGAAGTGGCGAGGCAAACGGTACCGCGCCGAAGAAGCCGCTTTGCGTGTCCTTCTTCCGAACGCCGCCGTCGACGATCAGGTCGACGCCGTTCATGATTGTCTTGGTAAAGCCGGTGGTGGCGCTGGCGCCCTGCTGGTTGCCGTAATCGAACGGCGTATTGGTCCCCCTGCGGTCAGTGACGAGTTGATCGAGTCCGATTGAGGGATCGACGGTGCGTCCGCCCGGGAACCCGAGCTTCTGGTCGTCACCAGTCACCGTAAGGAAGGCCTTGAGGTCCGGTGTGCTGTAGTTGAGATTGCCCACCCCGTTGCGCTGGTCGAGGGCGTTGTTGACCCGGTAACCATCAGACTTGATGGCGTTGCCATAGAAGGACGTCGACCAAGGTCCGTAATTGGTCGCGGCCGAGATGTTCGCAAGCCGCTGGTTGAACGAGCCGATACCGGCCTCTGCGCGCATCGCGACGGGCGGGCCGCCGACGCCGTCCTTCAAGACGATGTTGACGACGCCGCCGACCGCGTTGTCGCCGTAGAGCACTGCGCCGCTGTTGCCGCGGGTGATCTCGATCCGTTCGATCGATTGGAGCGGAATGGTCGAAAGATCGACCCCGGCCATGTCGATATCGTTCAGCCGGCGGCCGTTGACGAGGACCAGGGTGTTGGCGGTGGCAAACGCGCCGAAGCCGCGGAGATCGACCGACGTCTTGGCGCCGTTGACGCCGCCATAGAGCGACTGCAACTGCACGCCCGGCTGTTGCGCAATGATCTCGGATAGCGTCTGGGCCGGCGAATGCGAGATCTCGGCAGCCGTGATCACCGTCGCCGACGTCCCGACGATGCCGGAGAACTGCCGGCCGCCGCCTCCGCCCGCACCTTGCGCAGCACTTTGCGGCGAGGCATCCGCGCCGGTTCCGGATGCGGGCCGCGTGCCGCTTGATGGCGCAGCCGCCGGCACGACGCGGCGCGAGGTTGATGCTTCATCGTAGGTCGGCTTTGCGCGAGTCCGATTCGGGTCGGTCGGCGAAGTGATCTCGATCGGCGGCAATGGTTCGGATGGCGCCTGCTGCGCCTCTGCGGCGGAAATGCCGAACGATACGATCGGCGCCAAAAAACTGCTGGCGAGCCAGAAGCGGTGTTGCCGCATGGCGGTGGTGGAAGACATGGTCGAGACCTCGGTATGACGTCAGTGGCACGTCACAGCGAACTAAGTCTCACCATGTGCCTAAAGCAGCTCAGGTGAAGCTAATGCCTGTACTCCCCGACCGACATCTTCGCGTGTGACCACGGCTGACGGCAGGTCTCCTGGCTCGCGGGTCGTTACCCCATCGTCGCCTTCCCAGGACCGAGATGCCCAGTGGCCTATGACGAAGGATTCGCCGCTTACAGTTGCGGGGGCAGCCGCGGAATTGGGGATTTTCCCCGCACCGCATTCCCTTTTGATCCCCGAACGGGAACCGTCGGAAACTATGGTAGAAGTTTGTCAAATAGCGAGTCAATCCGCCGGAGGCGCTCTCGGAATCCTCGCTGGACGGGTGCGCTATTTTTGCCGCATGCGCCGCGCCTACCGGACTGATGTACCTCAGCGAGCAAAACTGCCGTTGGACTATTGATGAGTGTTGAGGCCGTAACCCTGACCAATGCGGATGCCGCGCGCCGGCGGATCGGCGCGACGCTTGCGATATCAGCTCTCGTTGTGCTGCTGATGCTGATCTCGCTCGGCATCGGGCCGGTGCGGCTCTCGCCATTAGTGGTGGCGGAAGCGTTGTTCGGCGGCGGCAGCGAGGTATCGCAGGTCATTGTGCGGGAAATTCGCCTGCCGCGCACGCTGCTGGCGCTGGCGATCGGCGCCATTCTCGGACTATCGGGGGCGTCGCTGCAGGGCCTGTTGCGCAATCCGCTGGCGTCGCCTTCGCTGTTCGGCGCGCCGCAATCGGCCGCGTTCGGTGCGGTGCTGGTGATTGCACTGGGCCTCGCCGACGTGCGCTCTTATGCGATGCCGGTGGCGGCGATCATCGCCGCCTTCGGCTCGGTGTTCGTGCTGCTGTCGATCGCAGGGCGCAATGCCGGGTTATTGATTCTCATTCTGTCGGGACTTGCGATCTCGAGCTTTGCCGGGGCGGCCACGGCGCTGGTGATGAATCTCTCCAGCAATCCCTTCGTGGCGCTGGAGATCGCGTTCTGGCTGCTGGGCTCGCTGGAGGACCGCAGCTTTCAGCACGTGATGCTGGCGCTACCCTTCATTATTGCCGGCGCCGCCATGCTGCTCAGTCAGCGCCATGCCTTTCGCGCGCTCAGCCTCGGCGAGGAAACCGCGCAAAGCCTCGGCGTCGATGTCGGCCGCTTGCGATTGCTTGTCATTTCGGGCGTCGCGCTCGGCGTTGGCGGGGCGGTTGCCGTCACCGGCACGATCGGTTTCATCGGCCTGGTCGCGCCGCATCTGATGCGGCCCGGGATCGGCCATGATCCGGGCCGGCTGTTGATCCCGAGCGCGCTCGCCGGTTCCGCGCTGCTGCTGGCGGCCGATATCGCGGTGCGCATCATTCCCTCGACGTCGGACATCAAGGTCGGCGTGCTGACCTCGATGATCGGCGTGCCGTTCTTTCTCTATCTGATCATGCGCGAGCGCCGCGCGCTCGGCGGAGGTGTCGCATGAGCGAGAATGCGCTGCTGACCGCAAAGGCACTCGCTGTACGGCTCGCCGGCCGCGTCGTGCTGCAGGACGTGTCGCTGGCGCTGACGGCAGGCCATCTGGTGGCGCTGGTCGGTCCCAACGGCGCCGGCAAGACGACGCTGCTGCGGGCGCTGGCGGGATTGATCCCGTCCGAAGGCGAAATCGAGATCGGCGGACAGGCGCTGTCGTCGCTGCCGCTGCGCGAGCGCGCAAAGCGGTTCGGCTATCTGCCGCAGGGACACATGGTGCACTGGCCGCTGGTCGCGCGCGATATCGTGGCGCTCGGCCGCTATCCGCATGGTGCGACCGATCCCGCGCGGCTGTCGGCGAGGGATGCGGAGGCGGTGCTGCGTGCCATGCAGGCGGTCGACGTCATGGAGTTCAGCGATCGCCGCGTCACCGAACTGTCCGGCGGCGAGCGCAGCCGCGTCGCGCTGGCCCGTGCGCTGGCGGTGGAAGCGCCGGTGATCCTCGCCGACGAGCCGACCGCCTCGCTCGACCCGCGGCACCAGATCGACGTCATGCAGAATTTGCGCGCAACCGCCGACAAGGGCGTGCTGGTCATGGTGGTGACGCATGATCTCGGGCTGGCCGCGCGGTTTGCCGATCACGTGCTGGTGCTACACCACGGACGGCTGGTCTCGCAGGGCGCGCCGGCTGAGGCGCTCTCCGAACAGGTGATGGCGGATGTGTTCCGGATCTCGGCTTATCGCGCGGAACACCAGAACGAAGCCGTGATCGTTCCCTGGGCGGATGTTTGATGCGATGGCGGCAGAGTTGAAAGTGGCGGGGCAGCATGCGCCGCAAATGCCGCGTCGTCCCTGCGAAGGCACGGACCCATAACCACAGGGCATGTAATAAGAAAGGCAACCAGCCGCGACGTCTATCATTGGCGCCGCGGCGTATGGGTCCCTGCGTTCGCAGGGACGACGACTTCAACTTGACTACCCTTGAACCACCGGTCCGCCGACCTTCTTCCACGCATCGATGCCGCCCTCGATATGCGCGGTGTTGGCGAGCCCCGCATTCTTCGCGGCGGCCACCGCCATTGCCGAGCGCTCGCCGAACGCGCAGAAGAACACCACGCGGCGGCCGGTGGCGGCGGCGACCTCGCGCAGCATGCCGCCGGGCTTCAGGCTCTCGGCGATGCCGGGATAGGGCGCGTGCAGCGCGCCCGAGATCGTGCCATGCTTGGCGCGCTCGCCGTCCTCGCGTAGATCGACCAGAAGGATGTCGGGCCGGCCGAGGCTGTTGATGGCATCGCGCGCCGTGAGTGCGAGGCCCTGCCTGGCGAGCTCTTCCTGGTGCAGGCCGACATGCATGTTGGCGGGCACCGCGACATCCATCATCTTGGGGTTCGGCAGCTTCAGGTTCGCCATCAGCTCGATATATTCGTCGACGTTGCGCACCTGCAGCCGCGGATTGTAGCGCTTCTCCTCGCCGATGGTGGAAACCGTGTCGCCCTTGTAGTCGTGGGCGGGGTACACCAGCGTTTCCTCCGGCAGCTTCAACAGCCGGTTGAAGATCGACTCGTACTGCGCCCGGGAAGAGCCGTTCTGGAAGTCGGTGCGGCCGGTGCCGCGGATCAACAGCGTATCGCCGGTGAAGACGCGGTCGCCCATCAGATAGGAATAGGAATCGTCGGTATGGCCGGGCGTATACATGACGTCGAGGCAGAGCCCCTCGATCGTCACCCTGTCGCCGTCGGAAACCCGCATCGACACCACGTCGGCCTTGCTCTGCTCGCCCATGATGGTGATGCACTGGGTGCGGTCGCGCAGCTCGCCAAGGCCGGTAACGTGATCGGCGTGCAGATGGGTGTCGACCGCCTTCACCAGCCGCAGATCGAGCTCGCGCAGCAACTGGTAATAGCGGTCGGCCTTCTCCAGCACGGGGTCGAGGATCAGCGCCTCGCCGCCGGCGCGGCTCGCCAGCAAATAGCTGTAGGTGCCGGAAACGCTGTCGAAGAGTTGGCGAAAGATCATGCCTGCTGCCGCGCTCAAAATCTGAGTCTCATGCAGGATATTATTCTAATTTGGTGGTCTTCTCAAACAGCTTTCATCTACACAAAGCGCCCCAGTAAAATAATCTTTACTCCCTAAGCCCCCCCGCCGCTGCTCGCAAATGATGGCAGCGGTCACGGCCTCACCAGCGTATAGCCATTCTCCGTCAGAAACAGGATCTGCGCGACGCCAACCTGCACCGGCGTCGCCGCGGCAATGAACTCCGGCCGCTTGCCGCTGTCGCGCTCAAGCGTATCAACGGTGTTGAGGCAGATGTCGAAGCGCGCGCCTTGCACTACCAGGCTTTCGACCATCTTGCGGTTGGGGTTTTCCGGGCGCAGCAAGTCGATGCCGGGACCGAACGCCACGACCTCGATCGCCACCTTGTCCGGGTCGTAGTGCTTCATCAGATTGCTGGCGACGCTGAGGACGAGACTTTGCTTGCGCGGGTCGTTGTCGGAGAGCTGCAGCACGATCTTGTGCTCGGCAAACGGCTTGTCCTGCAGCGGCACCTGCTGGGCGCGGGTATCAGGGGCGGCTGCTGCGATCAGAAGCGCTACGATCGTGGTGCGAACGATGGCCGCCAAGTCAGTCATAACTGCCCCGCAATGCCCGGATTGCCTTCGACGCCTTTCAGCGTGACGCCGGGCGCCGCCCGGTTCGGCGGCTTGCCCGATTTCAGATGGCTGGTAACGACGTCCCAGATCGGCGCGCCGCTCTGCTCGTTCACTGAGGCCCAGCCTGCCACCTTGTAGTTCTTGCCGGCCTGCAGCGCGTGACCGTTTTCGAGCTTCAGATCGGAGATGCGCTTGCCGACGGTCTCCGTCGGCGTGCAGGTGTAGTGCAGGCCGCCGACGCGAACCATGTCGCCGCCCTGCTGGTAATAGGGATCGGCGTTGAAGAGATTGTCGCAGATGTCTTCCAGCACATCCTTGATCTGGCTGCCGGTCATGGTCTGAACGTAGGTCTCGGGATAGGTGACGGCGGTCTGCGCCAGCACGTCCTCCATGGTCAGCGGCTGGCCCGCCAGCGCGGTGGTGCCCCAGCGGAAGCCGGGCGACAGCGCGATCTGGGCATTCAATTCGCCGAGCAGCGCGTCGCAGATCAATTGGTCCATGCTGCCGCTGAAATTGCCGCGGCGATAGAGCAGGCGGTCGGCGACGCCAACCTTTTCGCTGAGGCTGGCCGCCTGCGGCTCGCGGACCTTGTCGATCAGCGCCTGCATCGCCGGATCGGGCTTCAATAGTTCCGAAAACACCGGCAGCAGCCGGTAGCGCACATCCTTGACCTTGCCCTTGCCGACCTCGAGATCGAGCACGCCTAAAAACTTGCCGTTCGAGCCGGCATTGGAGACGAGCGTGACGCCGCCCGCGTTGGTCACGGCAACCGGCTGCGGCACGGCGTCATGGGTGTGGCCGCCGAGAATGACGTCGATGCCGGTCACGCGGCTGGCGAGCTTGAGGTCGACGTCCATGCCGTTGTGCGACAGCAGGATGACGGCATCGACCTTGTCGTTGCTCCGATGCGCATCGACGAGCTTCTGCAGCTCCTCGTCGCGGATGCCGAATTTCCAGTCCGGCGTAAAGCGCTTCGGATGCGCGATCGGCACGTAAGGGAACGCTTGGCCGATCACGGCGATGCGATGCCCGCCGATCTCCTTGATGGTGGAAGGCTTGAACACGCGCCCCGAGGCCGGATCGAACGCCTTGGCGTCGTTGAAGGCGGCCTCCTCGGTGAGGAAGACGTTCTGCGCCAGGAATTCGCCCTTGAAGCGTTGGAGGTTGGCGCGCAGCGCCTTTTCGCCGTAGGTGAATTCCCAATGGCCGGTCATCGCTTCGATGCCGAGCAGGTTGGCGGCCTCGACCATGTCGGCGCCCTGCAGCGTATTGGCAAGGCCGGAGCCCTGCCAGAGATCGCCGCCGTCGAGCAGCAGCGCGCGTCCGCTGCCGGCCTCGCTGCGCAGACGGTCGATCAACGTTTTCAGATGCGCAAAGCCGCCGAGCTTGCCGAAGCGGCCGGCGGCCTTCTCGAACTCGACGCAGGTGAAGGCATAGGCGTCAGCGCTGTCGGGCCGGATGCCGAAACGATCGAGAAAGGCGCGGCCGACCAGATGCGGCGGGTTGCCCTGCATCGGCCCAATGCCGAGATTGACGCTCGGCTCGCGGAAGAACATCGGCCGAAGCTGCGCGTGGGTGTCGGTGATGTGCAGGATGCGTGCATTGCCGAAGCGCTCGAGATCGTAGACGCCGGCATTGTCGGCGCCGCGCGCGAGCCGCGGCAGGCTGCCCGAAAGCGTCGCAGCGCCCGCGAGCGTCAGAAAATCGCGGCGGCGGATGGTCATGCGGGTCTCACGCGTCGTAGTGGCTTCATTGTTTGAGCGTGGTCTCGACGGAAAACCGGTTCCCACCGTTCCGGATCATGCTCTAACGTATTTAACGTATTTCCATATCCTTCCAGCGGGTTTTTTCGCTGGTGGCCTGGAAGATCGAAGCCTTGGCCAGTGCCTCGGCTTCCTTGGCTGACGCGGTGGCCTTGTCAAAATCGCCGGCATCGGCAGCCTTCTTCGCCGCGGTCAGCGTGTTCGCCGTGGTGGTCCACTGGTTGCGCAGCTTGCCGGCTTCCTTGTTGGCGGCATCGGCCGCGGCGTAGGCAGCCTTGAACTCCTCCTCGGAGCCCGCCGCGCGCGCGGATGCGGCGCCAGCGGCGAGCAGCGCCAGAACCAATGCTGATTGGTGCATCATGTTCCTCATGGCCGCGCTCCCGGACCGGAAATCGGCAGCCCATTGCTGAGATAGGACAGGTAATATTCGACGTTGCGATACTCGTCGTCCTGCGGGTTGAGCGGCACGGCGCGGATCTGGCTGTTGCAGGTGACGAAGCGCCGGCTGGTGGTGCCCATGCCGCTCCATTCCGAACGGTAGATCGGCATCGCGTTGACGATGCCAAGCGCCGGCGCCAGGATTTCGGCGCGGATGCGCTCACCCGGGCTTTGCACGTGGCAGGTGGCGCAGGAGAAGTTGAGCTGGCCGCGCCGCGTGTAGAAATATTCCTTGCCCTTCTCATAGGCTTCGAGCGCGCGCGGATCGTTCGGGATCTTGATGTCCATCAGCTTGCCGCGCGAGGTAAAAGCCATGTAGGCGGTCAAGGCCGCCATCTCGTCCTTCACATAGGAATAGGGCTGTTCGCCATTGGCTTCGCGGCAGCGGTTCAGCGCCAGTTCGAGCGTGACGACCTTGCCTTCCTTCTCGTCGAAATACGGATAGTTCTGACGAATGCCGATGCCGCCATTCGGGAAGCAATCGGCATAGGACTTGCCGTTCTTGAACGGCTTGGCGAACATTTCCTTGCCCATTTCGAGTGAGAACTCGTAAGGCGGGAATTGCTCCTTGTCCTGCCACTGTCGGTATAGGTCCTCATTCATCGAATAGGGACCGTTGACGAAATCCTCGAGCTTCACCTTCGGGAATTTGTCAGTGAAGAATTTCTTGAACGCCTTGGCGTCGGCGACGGGGTCGACCTTGTCGGCGGCTCCGGAGGGCAGGCTGCTCGCGAGCGTCAGCGCCGCAAGCGCCAGCGCTGCCGACGCCAGAGTGATCGCAGATCGCAGCTTCATTGGATCTTCGCCGTGGTGGTATCGGTTGCGCCCTTGTTGTCGACCCAGCTTATCTTCAGCTCGTCGCCCTTCTTGGCGCCCTTGAAGGCGAACTTGACGTAGGGGTCCTTGGAGACGCCGCCGCCCCAATCAGCCGCGAACACGGTCTTGCCGTCATGCTCGAAGGTGAGCTGCTGGATGAAGTGCGCAGGAATCAGCTCGCCCTTCGAATCCTTCACGAAACCGGAATCCATCGGATGCTGGATCAGCGCCTGCACCTCGGTGGTCTCGCCGCTCAAAGTGGCGCGCACGCGAATGGTCGATGCCATATGAATTCTCCCTCGAGGCCCTAACCGCCGCAGCCGCCGACAGTGACTTTGACTTCCTTGACGGCGCTGTAGAGCTTGCCGCCGGCTTCCACCAGCACGGTCACGTTGCTGGTCTTGGCCATCTTGATGCGGTTGGCGACGTTCGGCAGCGTTCCGGCCGGGATGCTGTATTTTGCGATCAATACGTTCGGATTCTCGCTGACGAGGAACGCGATCGAGGTCACGTCGGCCAGCGTGGTGGAGACCGCGATCGGTACCACGGCGCCGTTCTCGGCGATCTCAGGCGCGTCCATCTTCACCTTGTCCGAGGGCTCGACGGTCTTGCCGTAGAGCGCCTTGATGACATCGGCGTCGCTCTTCTGCCTGAAGGCCTCTTCCGGATATTTGTCGTTGGCGGCGGCGAACGCCCGTGTGAGATCGAGCGGGACGATGCCGAGCCCAACCAGCGTCAGCACGCCGGCTCCCTTCAGGATCAGCCGCCGCGTCGCCGAAAAATCATTTTCCGTGGTGCTCATTTAGGAAATCTCCTGCGGCGTGCGCCGCGTTCAAAGGGTCTGCAGGAAATCAACCACCGCATTGATTTCCTTTTCAGTCAGGATCCGGTTGCGCCCGAACGGCGGCATCACGGTCAGCGGATTGCGCTGGGTTTCGTCGTGGAGAATGGCGACGAGATCCTCGCGCTTGGGATATTTGCTCTTGATGTCCACCAGCTCGGGCCCGATCGTACCGGGCAGGTCGCCGCCTTTGATGACATGGCAGGTCAGGCAATTGCCCTTGCTGCGGTCGAAGGCGAGCTTGCGGCCTTCGTCCACCGTGGATTGCGCCAGCGCAGGGCCGGCAAGAGCGACCGTGCCGATCGCCAGAGCCAGCGCGAAGGCCGGGAACCTCACGGATTTCGTCTTCAAGGGAGCGATCACAGGCGTTTCCGTCATTTCTATTTTGGTTGCATCGTATCCAGCGGCCCGGTGGTGCGCGGCGTCAGCTTCCTGCCCTCCGCCGTCGATGAAATCCTGACATCGCCGGCGTTTGTGCAGGCGCTCATGCAAGGCTTGGCCGCGGTATCGGGGCGCGGGTCGGTCCAGATGAAGCTGTCGCGATTGCGCATTTTGACTTTCGGCAGACTGTTGCGGTCGGCAACAAATTCATGGGGAACGAGATCATTCAGGTTCAGAATATAGGCGGTCAAAGCATAAACGTCATCCGCTGACAATGTGTGCGGCGCAGGCATCGGCATGGCGCGGTTAATATAGTCCCATAGGGTCGGGGCAAACGGCCAGTAGCTGCCGACCGTCGGCTCCGGGCGCTCGTCCCGGAGCGTTCCGACGCCGCCCACAAGCCTGGGAAAGCGGCCTTCGCCTTCGCCAAAGGTTCCATGGCAGGCGGCGCACTGCTCGGCATAGACGTCGGCGCCGCGGTCGACCGTGCCCTTGCCCGGCGGCAGGCCGACGCCGTCCTCGCCGCGCACGTCGATGTCCCAACCGGCGATCTGCGCCGGCGTTGCCGCCGTGCCGTAACCAAATGCGCCGGGCTCGGCCGCGCCGGCGAGGCTTGCCACCACGAGCAGGCAAGCAAGGAGGGGCAGGGCAATCTTACGCGAGCTGAACATTGAACACGCTTCCGTCCGGCTTGACCTGCCAGGTCTGGATTGAATTGTTATGGTAGACCGAGTTCGAGCCGCGCTGCTTGCGCAGCTCTGCAATCGTCGGCTGCACGTAATCGGTCTCGTCGATGACGCGGGAGGCGACCAGCGCCGGGCGGCCGTCCCAGCGCCAGGGCAAGGAGAATTTCGTCAGCGCCTTCGACAGCACCGGCTCGTGCAGCCGTGCGCTCTGCCAGTTGACGCCGCCATCGGTGGAGACGTCGACGCGTTTCACCTTGCCGCTGCCGCTCCAGGCGAGGCCCCTGATCTCATAGACGCCGGGGCCGTCGAGCGGCTTTTCCGGGCACGGGAAGGTGACGACCGATTTGGCGTCCATCAGCCAGGTGAAGCCGCGCGAGGTGCCGTCCGGCATCAGGTCGGTATATTTCGATGTCTCCTCGCGGGTGTGCCACGGCTTTTCGCCAAGCTTGATCCGGCGCAGCCACTTGATGTTGACGTTGCCTTCCCAGCCCGGCACCACCAGCCGCAGCGGATAGCCCTGCTCGGGCCGCAGCGCCTCGCCGTTCTGCGCATAGATCACGAGGCAATCGTCCAGACATTTGTCGAGCGGGATGCTGCGGTTCATATGCGCGCCGTCGGCGCCTTCGACCATCGCCCACTTCGCCTCTTTCTTGACGCCCACTTCCTCCAGCAGCGTCGACAATTTTACGCCGGTCCATTCGGCGCAACTGACCATGCCGTGACTGAACTGCAGCGAGTTCATCTGCGCGGCGCGCCAGTTCATGCCGCCATTGGCCGGGCATTCGATAAAGTGAATGCGCGTCGTCTGCTGAAAGCGCAGGATGTCCTTCATGGTCAGCAGCAGCGGCCGCTCGACCAGCCCGTGGATCATCAGACGGTGCTGCGCTGGATCGACATCGGGCCGGCCCGCGTGGTGGCGTTCGAAGAACAGCCCGTTCGGGGTGATGATGCCGTGCAGGTCCTGCAGCGGCGAAAAGCTCACCGAGGATTCCGCGCTGGCGGTGAGCCAGGGGACGTTGCGCCGGATGACGGAAGCTTCGGTCTCCGCAGGCCGTCCGTAGGGCCGGTCGACCACGCCCGCACCGATCGATTGCGACCACGGCGCGTCGGCGGGCGGTGACTCCTGCGCGGGATTCGCAATAGCTGCTTTGCCACCAAGGGCGAGGCTGCCGGTCAGTGCCGCGCCGAGGCCAAGAAGGCCGCGCCGGCCGATCCGCGCAGGCGAACCGGCGGTCCTAGGGAGAACAACGTTGCTGCGTGACGGTGTGTAGCGCACGTTCCTTCTCCTCGCGGCCACTTCGCCGCATCATTTATTGCTTTTTTGAAGCGGTATCCACATTTGCTAATTTAGTCAATGCTAAAGAAGTGCCGCGGCGCTAGAGTGTGGGCGTGCTTCGCAGGCACGAAAAACATCCGGATATTACGCCATGAGAGCAGTCGCCGCGGCAGCCAAAAAGCCGCAACCGGCCCCCGGCGCCGACGATGCGGCGGCGTTGAAGAAATTGGCGAAGCAAGCCGACGAGGCCGCGCAGCTTCTGAAGATGCTCGCCAACGAAAAGCGTTTGCTGATCCTGTGCTTTCTCGCCGTCCGCGGCGAGATGACCGTCGGCGAACTTGTCGGCGTAGTGAAGCTGAGCCAGTCGGCCTTGTCGCAGCATCTGGCTAAACTTCGCGCCGATGGCCTGGTTGAGTTCCGCCGGACGTCACAGACTCTGCATTATCGGGTGGCGGATGCGCGCGCGTTGCGCTTGTTGCAGGTGCTGAAAGATATTTATTGCGGCGACCTGAAGTGACGCTGCCCGCGTCGCGCAATTTGAAAAGAGGCGACAATGGCCGAATACGTCGTGGAATTCGGCAAGGATGGCCGGCCGGTCGAGCCCGACGGGCGGCTCGATGCCGCGGCGTTCCACCGCAACCATGCACCGATCTGGTCAGTGCTGCAGACATTTCTCGCCGGCAAGTCCGGTGACGTTGTGGAGGCCGGCAGCGGCACCGGCCAGCATGTCGTGCATTTTGCCAGGCATGCACCTGACATCACCTGGTGGCCGAGCGATCTCAACGAGAGCCACCTGAGGAGCATCGAGGCGTGGCGCGCCTACGTCGCGCTGCCGAACATCCGTCCGCCGCTGCGGATCGATCTTTCCGATCCCGCCTGGTGCCCGCAGATGCATGACGGCAGCGGCCCCGCCGAACTGACGGCCGTGTTCTGCGCCAACGTGATTCACATCGCGCCCTGGCGCGTGGCCGAAGGGCTGTTCGCCGGCGCCGGCCGTTATCTCGGCGCTGACGGGCGCCTGTTTCTCTATGGCCCGTTCAAGCGCGGCGGCAAGCACACCGCGATGAGCAATGCCGTGTTCGACACCAGCCTGCGCGAGCAGGACGCCGAATGGGGCGTGCGCGACATCGCCGATCTCGAGAAGCTCGCCGCTGGCGCGGGTCTAGTGCTGGTCGAGACCGTGCCGATGCCCGCCAACAACATGATCCTGGCTTTCGCGCGATCGGCCGGGTCTTCGGTCAACAATTCCATCGAGCGTGACGGGAGCGCATAGCGCGCGCCCGTTTGCGCCGGTTGATCGCACCGCTTCGCGTCTTCATAGTGCCGGCAAATCAATCGACGAGGCTCCCTCCCGGGGCCGGCCGGGCGGGAAGCCGATGTTGGATACGACTGCCACCGAAGAAATCGCCAATGACGCACGCGCGCGCGCCAACGTGCTGCGGCTTGCCGCGGCGCAGGCGTTGACCGGCGCCAATTCGGCGGTGATTTTCGCCACCGGCTCGATCGTCGGCGCGACGCTGGCCCCTAGCATCTCGCTCGCGACCGTGCCGCTCTCGATGTATGTGCTCGGCCTCGCCGCCGGCACGCTGCCGACCGGCGCGATCTCGCGCGCCTATGGCCGCCGCATCGCGTTCATGATCGGCACATTCTGCGGCGTCTTGACCGGCGCCCTCGCGGCTCTGGCCGTGCTGTACGCCTCTTTCTGGCTGTTCTGCGGGGCGACCTTCCTCGGCGGGCTCTACGGCGCGGTCGCGCAGTCCTACCGATTTGCCGCCGCCGACGGCGCCAGCGCGGCGTTCCGGCCGAAGGCGCTGTCGTGGGTGATGGCGGGCGGCGTGTTTGCCGGCGTGCTCGGTCCGCAGCTAGTGCAGTGGACCATGGACATCTGGCCGCCTTATCTGTTTGCGTTCAGCTTCGTGGTGCAGGCCTTCGTCGCGCTTATTGCGATGGCGGTGCTGTCGGGCGTCGATGCGCCAAAACCCGCGCCGTCGGACATGCATGGCGGGCGTCCATTGTTCGAGATTGCGCGGCAGCCGCGCTTCATTGCCGCCGCGCTATGCGGGGTGATCGCCTATCCGATGATGAACCTCGTGATGACATCGGCGCCGCTCGCCATGAAGATGTGCGGGCTGACCGTCAGCGACTCCAATTTCGGCATTCAATGGCACATCGTGGCGATGTACGGGCCGAGCTTCTTCACGGGATCGCTGATCGCGCGCTTCGGCGCGCCAACGATCGTCGCGCTCGGCCTCATGCTGGAGGCCGCCGCCGCCGGCATCGGCCTTGCCGGCTTCACCGCGATGCATTTCTGGGCGACGCTGTTCGTGCTCGGGGTCGGCTGGAACTTTGCCTTTATCGGCGCATCCGCGCTGGTGCTGGAGACGCACCGGCCGCAGGAGCGCAATAAGGTGCAGGCCTTCAACGATTTCCTGGTATTCGGAATGATGGCGATCGGATCGTTCTCGTCCGGCCAATTGCTGGCGCATTACGGCTGGTCGATGGTCAACATGGTGGTGTTCCCGCCAGTGTTGCTCGGCCTCGCGGTGCTCTCGTTCGCCTCGTTTGCCAAGCGGCGGGCCAAGTTGCGCGCGGTTGACCAAATTCCCGATCCGAGCATCTAATTTCAGTATCTGTCGTTCAGTCAATCGATGGAGGCTTCATGCCGTCGCGCGCCCGTCTCGATGAGTTCATCGCAACCGTCGTCTCCGGCGATCATGCCGGTGCGATCGAGCGCTTCTATACCGAGGATGCCAGCATGCAGGAGAACGCGGCACCGCCGCGGGTCGGCCGCGACGTGCTGGTGGCGCATGAGCGCGCGGTGCTGGAGCACGTCAAGAACGTGACCTCGACCTGCGTGAGCTCGATCGTCGAGGGCGACCGCGTCGCGATCCACTGGATTTTCGACTTCGTCTTTCATTCCGGCAAGACCGGCCGCTTCGACGAGGTCGCGCTGCAGGACTGGCGCGGCGACAAGGTCTGGCGCGAGCGCTTCTTCTACGATTCCGCGAAGCCGGCTTCCTAGTTGCTGCCATGTGCTGACAGTTCGGCGCGCATCGAATTGATCGCCCTTGTGGCTTTGTTGGCTGTTACGACATGTGCCGGACAAGCGCCGCACTGACGGAACAGAAACGAAGAGAGGTCTTTTGGACGCTCGCAATTACCATTCGATCGACGAAACCTCGATCCGCTACGATGGCTGGCGCATCGTCGCGGTCTGCTTCCTGCTGGCGACGTTCGGCTGGGGGCTCGGCTTCTACGGCCAGAGCGTCTATGTCGCGGAGCTGCAGCGGCTGCATGGTTGGCCGGCGTCGCTGATCTCGTCCGGCACCACGTTCTTCTATCTGTTCGGCGCGGCGCTGGTCGCCTTCGTCAGCGAAGCCATCCGGGCGTTCGGTCCGCGCAACTGCTTGGTTGCCGGGACCTTCGCGATGGCGGCCGCCGCGGTTGCGATCGGCCAGGTGCGCGAGCCCTGGCAGCTTTATCTTGCCAACGCCGTGCTGGCGTTCGGCTGGGCCGGCACCAGCCTAGGCATCATCACCAATACGCTCGGCTTGTGGTTCGACCGCAAGCGCGGCATGGCGATCAGCCTCGCGCTGAACGGCGCGAGCTTTGGCGGCATCGTCGGCACGCCGCTGTTGATCGCGGCGATCGGCCATTTCGGCTTCGAGGGCGCGATGACCGCGGCGGCCGTGGCGATGGTCGTGCTGATGGTGCCGGTAATCCTGCTCTGCGTCGGTCGGCCGCCGGTCCTTGCCGATATCGGAGCGGTCGAAGCGGCGGATGCGCCGTCGCCGCGGCAGATCCGTGCACGGGCGTTTCGCGACATCGGCTTCCTCTCGGTGTCCTCGGCCTTTGCGCTGGTGCTGTTCGCGCAGGTCGGCTTCATCGTGCACCTGATCGCGTTCCTCGACCCGGTGATCGGCCGCGAGCGTGCCGCCCTCGCTATGGCGCTATTGACGGCGATGGCGGTGATTGGCCGCGTGCTGTTCTCCTTCGTGATCGACCGCATGAACCAGCGGCTGGCGTCCTCGCTTTCTTTCGTCAGCCAGGCGGTGGCGCTGCTCATCGTCATCAACGTGCACAATGATTATGTGCTGATCGCGGCCTGCGCGCTGTTCGGCTTTTCGGTCGGCAATCTGATCACGCTGCCGGCGCTGATCGTGCAGCGCGAGTTCGATCCGCGGTCGTTCGGCGTGCTGGTGAGCCTGATCACGGCGATCAATCAGATCACCTACGCCTTCGGCCCCGGCGTCGTCGGCCTGCTGCGCGATTTCTCCGGCGGCTACGCGCTGCCCTTCTACGGCTGCATCGCGGTCGAACTGACCGCGGCGGTGTTGATCATGATCCGCGGTAGAGCCTCGTCATTGCGAGGAGCGTAGCGATGAAGCAATCCATGGTTCCGCAAGCGGAGAGATGGATTGCTTTGCCTTGCTCGCAATGACGGAGTTGAGACCTACGCATCCCGCGCTCGCAGTAGATCCTCCAGATCGAGCCGCTTGGTAAACATCGCAAGCGATCCGTCCGGCGCGCGCGGCCATTCCTCTTTCGGTCGGTCGCGATAAAGCTCGACGCCGTTCTGGTCGGGATCGCGCAAGTACAGCGCCTCGCTGACGCCGTGATCGCTGGCGCCATCGAGCTCGATGCCGGCCTCGATTACGCGAAATAGCGCATCGGCCAGCGCCGGGCGGGTGGGGTAGAGAATGGCGGTGTGAAATAGCCCGGTCGTGCCCGGCGGTGGCGGATGGCCGCCTTTGCTTTCCCAGGTGTTGAGGCCAATATGATGGTGATAGCCGCCGGCTGAGATGAACGCGGCACCGGAGCCCATCCGCTGCATCAGCTCAAAGCCGAGCACGCCGCAATAGAAGCCCAGCGCGCGTTCGAGATCGGCGACCTTGAGGTGGACGTGACCGATGCGGGTGCCGGCGATGATGGGAGGATGTGAGGGCATGGCTTCTCCACTCGCGATTCCTGAACCTCGCCCCGCTTGCGGGGAGGGGTCGGACTTTACGCGAAGCGGAAAGTCCGGGTGAGGGGGTACAGGTCGATCGTAAGGTCACAATTCGCGGAGGGAGCCCCCACCCCAACCCTCTCCCCGCAAAGAGCGGGAGAGGGAGCTTAGACATCACGCAAGATCCGACACCTCGCCATCCGGCAGCCCGAACTTAAACGTGTTCAGCGTCATCGACACCATTGTGTAATAGCCGCACAGCCCGATCACCTCGACCACGCCGCGCTCGGTAAGCAGCTTCACCGCCTCATCGTACAGCGGCTGCGACACGCCTTTGCCTTCATGCAATGACTTTGCGAGGTCGTAGATCATCTGACCCTTGGGATCGTCGAAAACAGGCGTGCGGCGATCCCGGATGTCTTCGATGATCTTGGGGTCCATGCCGCCCTTCAGCGCCAGGCGCTTGTGGGCGAACCATTCGTAATGCGAGGTCCAGTGCCTTGCGGTGACGAGGATCGCGATCTCGGAAAGCTTTGCCGGAAAGATCGTGTTGAAGCGGAGCTGCTCGCCGAGCCGCGTCGCATGCCGTGCCATGTCGGGGCTGTTGAGCCAGGCCATCATCGGCGCCGGCGGCGCGCCGCGCTTGCCCGCGATCGCCTCGTCGTAGATTTCTTTCTGGTCGGCGTTCATTTCGCCAGGCGAAAGCAGTTTCAGCCGCATCGGCGTTTCCTTTTGTTTTTCAATCGTTCCGGCTTTGCGAATACACCCGATCGGGCACTATGACCACGGCCATAACGGCATCACCTGACGTCAGACATATATTGAATTCCGCGAGCCGAGGGCTAAGGTCGTCTCAAACATCGCATATGGAAACGCCGATATGTCCGATCTGGAAACATTCCGCCGTGAAACCCGCGCCTGGCTGGAGGCCAATTGCCCGCCGGAGATGCGCCGTCCGATGACCTCGGAAAGCGACACCTATTGGGGCGGACGTAACGCAAAGTTCGCGTCGGAGCCGCAGCGCGTCTGGTTCGAGCGGATGCGCGACAAGGGCTGGACCGTGCCGGACTGGCCTAAGGAATATGGCGGCGGCGGGCTCGATCGCGCCGAGCACAAGGTGCTGCGCGAGGAGATGACGGCGATCGGCGCCCGCGCGCCGTTGTCGAGCTTCGGCATCTGGATGCTCGGACCGGCGCTGCTCAAATACGGCAACGAGGCTCAGAAGAAGGAGCATCTGCCGAAAATCGCCGCCGGCCTGATCCGCTGGTGCCAGGGCTATTCCGAGCCGAACGCCGGATCGGACCTCGCCTCGCTGCAGACCCGCGCCGAAAGCGACGGCGACGATTACATCATCAACGGCCAGAAGATCTGGACGTCGTACGCGAACTACGCCGACTGGATCTTCTGCCTGGTGCGCACCGATCTGACGGCAAAGAAGCATGACGGCATCAGCTTCATCCTGTTCGACATGGCTTCCAAGGGCGTGTCGACCAAGCCCATTCTCCTGATCTCGGGCTATTCGCCGTTCTGCGAAACCTTCTTCGATAATGTGCGCGTGCCGAAATCGCATGTGGTCGGCACCGTCAACCGCGGCTGGGATGTCGCCAAGTACTTGCTGCAGCATGAGCGCGCGATGATCTCAGGCACCGGCGAGCGCGGCATCGGCCGTCCGCTCGGCCAAGTCGCCGCCGATACCGTCGGCAGCGATGAGTCCGGCCGGCTCGACGATGCCATGCTGCGCGGCCAGATCGCGACGTTCGATGTCGACGAGGCGGCGTTCGCGGCGGTGGCCGAGCGCGCGATCGATCTGGCGAAAGCCGGGCAGTCGCATCCGGCTTTCTCCTCGGCGATGAAGTATTACGGCACCGAGCTCAACAAGCGCCGCCATGAAATCCTGATGTCAGCCGGCGGCATCGATGCGCTGGAATGGGAAAGCGAGCGTTCGCGGGGTGGCGCCCGTCCGCGCGCCTGGCTGCGCACGAAAGCCAACTCGATCGAAGGCGGCACCTCAGAGGTGATGCTCGGCATCGTCGCCAAGCGCATCCTGGATTTGCCGGGGGCCTAGCGCACCCTCACGTCGTCCCTGCGAACGCAGGGACCCATAACCACCGCCGCCGAGTATTGGTCGTGACGTTAGCTCCAATTCCTATTCGATAGCCGCGGTATATGAGTCTCTGCGTTCGCAGGGACGACGAAGCAACGTAATTCATCTCTGAAGCGGATATCTGAAAATGCCCCTTATCCTCACCGAAGAACAATCCATGCTGCGCGACAGCGCGCGCGGCCTCATCAGCGACAAGGCGCCCGTGTCGCATCTGCGCCACCTGCGCGACAGCAAGGATGAAACGGGATTCTCCCGCGACCTCTGGAAGTCGTTTGCCGAGATGGGCTTCTCCGGCCTTCTGGTGCCCGAAAACTTCGGCGGCAGCGGGCTCGGCTATGTCGAGGCCGGCGTGGTGATGGAGGAAATCGGCCGCACCCTGATGCCGTCGCCGTTCCTGTCGACGGCGGTGCTCGCGGCTTCCGCGCTGTCGCGTGGCGGCAATGAAGCACAGAAGTCTGCGCACCTGCCTGATATCGCTGATGGATCGCTGCTGGCTGCGCTGGCGGTCGACGAAGGCACAAAACACCGTCCGCTGCAGATCAATTTGCAGGCGGTGCGGTCAGGTAACGGTTTCAAGCTCAGCGGCGCCAAGGCGTTGGTGGTCGACGGCCACACCGCCGATCTCCTGATCGTCGCTGGCCGCACCGGCGGCGCGCCCGGCGAGCGCAACGGGCTGACGCTGTTCCTGGTCGATCCCAAAGCCAAGGGCGTTGCGATCGAGCGCACCGTGATGGTCGATGCGCATAACGCGGCGCGCATCGCGTTCGACAATGTCGAGGTCAATGCCGACCAGGTGCTCGGCGAAGTCGACCAGGGCTATCAGCTGCTGGATGGCCTGCTCAATATCGGCCGCGGCGCCGTCGCCTCCGAAATGGTGGGCCTCTCCGAAGAGGTGTTCGGGCGCACTGTCACCTATCTCAAGGAGCGCAAGCAGTTCGGCAAATTGATCGGCGAATTCCAGGCGCTGCAGCACCGCGCCGCCCAGCTCTATGTCGATATCGAGATCACCCGCGCGGCCGTGCTAAAGGCGCTGCAGGCGCTCGATGGCGATTTCGATCACGCCGGCGCAGCGATTGCCGTCGCCAAGGCGCGCGCCGGCACCACGGCGACGCAGGCGGTGCAGGAAGGCGTGCAGATGCACGGCGGCATGGGCATGACCGATCAGTTCGACATCGGCTTCTTCATGAAGCGCGCGCGGGTCTGCCAGGAATTGTTCGGGGATAGCAACTATCACGCCGATCAACTAGCGCGGATGAAGAGTTATTGAAGGATTGTGGCGCGCGCCAAACGCGCCCCACACACCGCCGTTATTACCCGCGAAGGCGGGTGATCCAGTATGCCGAGGCTTCTCGGTCAACGTCTTGCTTCTCTGGAATACTGGATCGCCCGCCTTCGCGGGCGATGACAATTGTGGGTGCTGATAGGGCTTACCGTATCGGCGGCGCGTACTGAATCCCACCGTTGCTCCACAGCGAGTTCAGCCCGCGCGGGATCTTCAGCTTCGATCCTTCGCCGACATTGCGCTCGTAGATCTCGCCGTAATTGCCGACATGGCGGATGATGCGGGCGGCCCAGTCCTTGGGCAGGCCGAGGTCCTCGCCGTAGGTGCCTTCGGTGCCGACCAGGCGCATCACGTCGGGCTTCTTCGATTTCAAGGCCTCGTCGATGTTCTTCGAGGACACGCCGAGCTCCTCGGCGTTGATCATCGCATAGAGCGTCCACTTCACGATCATCATCCAGTCGTCGTCGCGCTGGCGCACCACGGGTGCGAGCGGCTCCTTGGAGATGACGTCGGGCAGGATGACGTGGTCGCTCGGCTGGATCAGGTTCAGCCGCAGCGCGTAGAGCTGGGATACGTCGGCGCTGAAGGTGTCGCACTTGCCGCCTTCATAGGCCTTGAGCACGTCTTCCAGCTTCGGAAGCTTCACTTCCGTGTATTTCATGTTGTTGGCGCGGAAATGGTCGGCGACGTTGAGCACCGTCGTCGTTCCCTCCTGGACGCAGACCTTGCTGTTGTTGAGGTCCAGCGCGGAATCGATGTTACGCGAGCGCGGCACCATGAAGCCCTGACCGTCGTAATAGGCGACCGCCGGGAAATAGAGGTCGTAATTGGTTTCGCGCGACATGCTCCAGGTCGAATTGCGCGAGAGGATGTCGACCTTGCGGCTCTGCAGCTCCTTGAAGCGCTCGCTGGCGTCGAGCGGCACGAATTTCGCCTTCTTCGGATCGTCGAAGATCGCGGAGGCCACCGCGCGGCAGAAATCGACGTCGAAGCCGGTCCAGTCGCCCTTGTCGTCGGGGATCGAGAAGCCGGGCAAGCCCTTGTTGACGCCGCACAACACCTCGCCGCGGCGGATGGTGCGCTTCAAGGTCTTGGTGTCGTAACGCTCATAGGTGATTGCGGCAGCCGCAACCGCGACCGCGACCGCCAGCCCGATGAGCAGGCCGCCTCGAAATGTCCGTAGCATTTTTAACTCGCCAATATGTTGGAATGGAGCGCTGAAGAAACAGCGGCGGGATTAAAGCTCAGGCTTCTGACGGATAATCACCTTGGTGCCGACCGGCACGCGCTCATAGAGATCGGTGACGTCGGCGTTGACCAGGCGGAAACAGCCGGAGGAAACGGCGGTGCCGATCGTGTCGGGACGGTTGGTGCCGTGGATGCGGTAGACGGTGGTGCCGAGATACATGGCGCGGGCGCCGAGCGGGTTGCCGGGGCCGCCGGCCATGAAGCGCGGCAGATAAGGCTGGCGCGCGATCATCTCCGGCGGCGGCGTCCAGTCCGGCCACTCCGCCTTGCGGGTGATGTTGACGAGCCCCTGCCACTGGAATCCTTCGCGGCCGACACCAATGCCGTAGCGCAGCGCGCGGCCATTGCCCTGGATCAGATAGAGATGGCGCTCGGCGGTGACGACGATGATGGTGCCCGGCGCCTCGTTGGTGCGATAGAGCACCGCGGTCTTCCTGAATTGCGGATCGAGCTCGACGGATTCGTCGGGAAGCAGGCCCGGCTGATCACCGACATCGGGCTGGCGCAACTGCGCCTGGCTCTGCGAAGCCGAGAGGACCAGACCGCCGGTCGCAATCAACATGCAGATCAGGTGCCGAAATTTTTTCATCGCAAAATTCTCCTATCGGCCAAGTAAGCCAAATCAGCGGAACCATCAAATCTCAGGGCTAGCTTGATGGCAAGTTTAGGGCGAATGTGACTTATATCCTACTGAAATGTCTCTGAATTTCCGCATGTCGCCATATTCATGGGAGCTCCAGCCGCCTTATTTCGGCGCGATCCAGAGCCGCAGCAGAAACGAAATCAGCGCTACCGTGCCGACGCCGCCGAGCCACAGCGCTGCGAACCACAGCAAACGATGGGTCAGAGGACGCTGGCTTGGCTTGATCTCTGTCAATGGTATCCGCTCTCGGGTCTAACCTTGCCGCGGAATACCCAATAGGCCCACGCCGTGTAGGCGAGGATCAGCGGGATCAGCCCGGCGACCCCGACCAGCATGAAGAGCTGGCTGTTCTCCGGCGCCGCCGCCTGCCAGATCGTGATGCTCTGCGGCACGATGTAGGGATACATGCTGATGCCGAGCCCGGCATAGGACAGCGCAAACAACCCCAGCGCCAGGAAGAACGGCTGATAGTCATATTTCTTCGCGAGGCTGCGCAGCAGGAGTGCGGTGATGACGGCTACCGAGATCGGCACCTGCGCGGTCAGGAGGACGTTCGGCCAGGCGAACCAGCGATGGGTGTACTGCACATGCAGGAATGGCGTTGCGAGGCTGACCGCGCCGATCGCGCCCAGCATTGCCAGCAAAAATATCCAGCTCAAATGATAGGCGCGGTCGCGCAACTCGCCTTCGGTCTTCATGACGAGCCATGTTGCGCCGAGCAGCGAATAGCCAATCACCAGCGATATTCCGGTCAGAATGCTGAACGGCGTCAGCCAGTCCCACCAGCCGCCGGCATAGTGCCGCCCCTCGACATGCACGCCCTGCAGAATGGCGCCGAGGGCGATGCCTTGGGCCAGCGTCGCCAGCAGCGATCCGCCGAAAAAAGCGACATCCCACTTGTTGCGCTCTTTGGTCGTGCGCCAGCGGAATTCAAAGGCAACACCGCGGAAGACGAGACCGAGCAGCATCACGATGACGGGCGTGTAGAGCGCCGGCATCAGAATGGCATAGGCCAGCGGAAAAGCGGCCATCAGCCCGCCGCCGCCGAGCACCAGCCAGGTCTCGTTGCCGTCCCACACCGGCGCGACGCTGTTCATGATGACGTCGCGGTCGTGCTTCTCGGGGAAGAGCGGAAACAGGATGCCGAGGCCGAGATCGAAGCCGTCCATCACGACATAGACGAACACGGCAAAGGCGATGATGAAGGCCCAGACGGTGGCGAGGTCGACCGCGATGCTCATGGGCGGGCTCCCTGGGTCGCGGGTGTGATGCCGGCGGTGCGGGTCGGTGCCTCCTTCGACGGTCCTTCCTCGCCGGGATGCGGCGGTGCCGCCATCAGGCGCAGCAGGTAGGTCACGCCGGCGGCGAACACGATGAAATAGACGATGATGAAAGCGATCAGCGAGGAGCCGACGGCAGGCGCCGCCAGCGGCGAGGCCGAGTCGACGGTTCGCAACAGTCCATACACGGTGAACGGTTGCCGCCCGACCTCGGTAGTAATCCACCCCGCCAGCACGGCGATGAAGCCCGCAGGCGCCATCGCGACCGCGAACATGTGCAGCAGCCGGGAATCGTAGAGTTTGCCCTGCACGCGCATCAAGAGGCTGAACAGGCCGAGCGCCAGCATCAACAGGCCCATGCCGACCATGATGCGGAACGACCAGAACGCGATCGCGACCGGCGGCCAGTTTTCGCGCGGCACCGTGTCGAGCCCGGCCATCGGAGCATTAGGCGAGTGCTTGAGAATGACCGAGCCGAGCTTCGGCACCTCGATCGCGAAATCGACCCTTCCGGCTTGCTGGTTGGGCAGGCCGAACAGGATCAGCGGCGCCCCGTCCTCGTGGCTCTGGAAGTGGCCTTCCATCGCCATGATCTTCACCGGCTGATGCTCCAGCGTGTTGAGCCCGTGTTGGTCGCCGGCAAGGATCTGGATCGGCGCCACCAAGGTCGCCATCCACATCGCCATCGAGAACATCACGCGCGCCCCCGCCAGATGGCGATCACGGAGCAGGTGCCAGGCGCCGACTGCGCCGACCACCAGCGCGGTGGTCAGATACGCTGCCAGCACCATGTGCACGAGGCGATAGGGGAAGGATGGATTGAAGATCACCTTGAGCCAGTCGGCGGCGATGAACTGCCCGTCGGCATTGACGGTGTGGCCGGTCGGCGTCTGCATCCAGGAATTGGCGGAGAGAATCCAGAACGCCGAAATCAGCGTGCCGATCGCGACCATCAGCGTCGCCAGGAAATGCAACCTTGGGCCGACGCGCTTCAGCCCGAACAGCATGACGCCGAGGAAGCCGGCCTCCAGGAAGAACGCCGTCAGGACCTCATAGGCCATCAAGGGGCCGATCACCGGTCCAACCTTGTCGGAGAAGGCCGACCAGTTGGTGCCGAACTGGTAGGACATCACGATGCCCGACACCACGCCCATGCCGAAGGCGACCGCGAAAATTTTCAGCCAATAATTGAAGAGATTGATGAAGACCTCGCGCCCGGTCCACAGCCACAACGCTTCGAGCACGGCGAGATAGCTGGCGAGCCCGATCGAGAAGGCGGGGAATATGATGTGGAACGACATCGTGAAAGCAAACTGCGCCCGGGCCAATACGACCGCATCAAAGCCTTCGAACATCCGCACCACCTGTCGCAGTTTCGTAACGAGCGCATGCTTCAAAAACGGAACCAGGTTTTCGAAAATTGCGTCCGACCCAGGCATTCAGACTATCACGCCCGATGCGACGATTATACCTGCACGCCGCGCGGGACAGGCGTGCGGGCCTATCCATTGTCCGATGGATCAAGTCCCAGCCTTCGGATGATCTCCGCCTTCACGGCCCGGGTCTGCTCCTTGCCGACCAGCACCGGACTGCGGATCTTCTTGCCGGTGCGGAGCCGGATCGCCAGGATGTAGTGGCCGCCCCTCCGGCCGCCGCTTTCGACATCGATGCCATCGACCTCGTCGCCGCTGACCATGTCGGTCTGCGTCCTGCCGATCAAAGACAACCGTTCAAACCTGAAGGCACCGTTGTGAACTATCCAGAATGCAGTGGTCCGGCGGAGATATCGGATCAGCACGAAGGCCACGATCGCGCCGAGCGACCAGACGGCGATCCCGAGGGCGGACAATTTGCCGCTCCAGATCGCATAGGCGAACGGAAGACTCAGCGAGCAGGCAAGCAGCGCGACCAGAGCGCGGTAGGCCATGACGCGGTTGGGGCCGAGCGGCTTGCCCAGCCGTATCCTGGCATTGGCTGAATCGAGCGGGTTCTCGGCGATTTCGGGCGCGGGCAAATGCAGCAGCCGGGCCACCTGCAAGGTGGTTCGTTGCACCTGGGTAACATCGGGCAGCGGCGGCGAGGTGAGCGTGTCGCCCGACAGGGTCTCGACGACGAGGGTGAACTCCACCGATTTGCCGATGCTCTTGCGCAGGCGCATCCCGGATATTTCGTGATCCCCGACCAGCTTTCGCTGCAGCTTCCCGAATGGCCGCTGTTCGCCGATCGCAATTTCGCCCGGCGTGATGATCCAGACGACGTTGCGATCAAACAGCGCCGCGATCAGCAGCAGGCATCCGAACAGCAGTGCGAAGAGGGCGGCGATGCCGAGCCACTGGTCGTTTGCAAGGTGCGCGAGGCCGGGCAGGGCGATCAGGCACAAGACGACGGCGATTCCGGCGAGAACGAGCCGCTCGTTGAGTGTCGTGCCCTTGCGTAACCTGACTTCGTTCTCGTCTGCCACAGCATCCACCGCCGGCGGCAAACATCACGAGCGGCCTTGTCGCGTCAAGCGGCAACGCGAGGTGGATGAAACACGATTGCGCCAGCGAGCCGATCGAACTTCAGTCGGACGTGAGTCTTTTCCATGTCACGCAAACAGCGGACGCCAAATACAAAGCGACCCGGCTGTGGGGGCATCCCGGCCGGGTCGTTGGAGGTTACTTGGAGGTCCTGGAACTTGGGAGGCTAGAGAAGCTTCAGCGGGGGGTCTCGCTGTCGTAGGAGATCACGCAAATCTCCTTGGGGCTCTTGGTGCCGCAATCGACCACCTGTTCGCGCACGAACGACGAGCCGGTGTCACGCTGAGCGCGGGGCTGGACGTTCTGGGCCGACAAGGTGGCGAGCGTTGCGACGGCGCCGAGCGGGACGATGAAAAAGCGGAAGGACGGCTTCAGCATGTTCGCTCTCCTGTTCGGCGTTGGCGTTGCGTTGATCGCAGGTATAGGGGGTGAGTTTTTCCGGGTGATGTCGCCGATTGTTTCATTTGTTTCGTCGGAGGTAATCTTTATCCGCGAAACCGGCCCCGCTCTACGCCCCCAGTTCCTTACTAATTGATTGAAATCATTTGGCTTTATGCAGCAAGGCTGTCCACGCCGGCGCCCTTAAGCAACTCGGCCAATTGTTTGCGGGCATAGAACATCCGGGTTTTCACCGTGCTCTGGGGGATGCCGATGATCAGGCCGGCCTCTTCCACCGACTTCTCGTGGTAGTAGACCAGGTTGATGATCTCGCGATGCGCCGGCGACAGTTTGGCGACGCAGGCGCGCAGGATTGCGCTGGTGTTGCTGCGGTCGAGCGAAGCTTCCGGGGTATCGGCTTCGTCGGCGATCTCCAACACGTCTTCCTGCTCGATATCCTCATGCTTGCGCTGGCGCAGCGCGGTCAGCGCCTTGAAGCGGGCGATCGACAAGAGCCAGGTCGAAACCTGCGAGCGGCCCTCGAACTGCGCGGCGGTGCGCCACACGTCGAGAAACACCTGGCTGACCAAATCTTCTGCCATCGTGGTGTCGCGCACCATGCGCAGCACGAAGCGGTAAACCCGAACGTTGTGGCGGGAGTAAAGCACATGCATCGCCGTCCGGTCGCCCTTGGCAATGCTCGCCAGCAGCATTTCGTCTGATATCGCGCGGGCGGCGGCAATCGACTGCTTGGCTGCGGCGTTGATGGCAATGACGTTCGACATGACAGGCTCCCAATTCCCCACGCCCGGCGGCGTTTCGTTGGAAGGATTGTTAATGAGGCTCGGTTTCGGGATGTCTGCTCGACAAGGGGAAAATGGTTTCGTGCCCGCGAGAATTGTTTCGTCGCGGGCCCTGCGACGAAACATTCGGACCGAAAACGCCAATAATTCCAATGTGTGGAAAATTGGAAGATTTCAGATGCGGATTTGTTCCATGCGCGTTGACCTGAAGAACGCTTCTTACCTCGCCCCGCTTGCTGGGAGAGGTCGGATTGCGAAGCAATCCGGGTGAGGGGGTATAGGTCTATCGAACTGCAGTGCTCGCGGAGAGAGCCCCTCACCCCGACCCTCTCCCCGCGAAGAGCGGCGCGAGGGAGCACAAAGAGCCTAACCCTTCTCGCCGGTCGGCGAGAACAGATAGCCGCCACCACGAATCGTCCGGATCACGGCAGGCTTGGTCGGATCGATCTCGATCTTGCGACGGATGCGCATGATGCGGAGATCCACGGCGCGGTCGAAGGCTTCGGCGTCGCGCGCATTGGCGAGCTCCAAAAGCCGCTCGCGCGACAGCACGCGCTTCGGATTGGCCGCGAACACTTTTAGCAGGCCGAATTCGGACGCCGTCAGCGGGTGCTCGTTGCCTTCATCGTCGCGCAGCGCCTGGGCTTCGAGGTCGAGCCATTTGGTGCCGAACCGCACCAGCTGCTCCTTCTCTGCCTTCGCCGCTGTCTCGGGCGCGGCGGCAGCTTTCGCCGGCGTGCTGCGGCGAAGCACCGAGCGGATGCGCGCCATCAGTTCGCGCAGCTCGCAGGGCTTGGCGATGTAATCGTCGGCGCCGAGCTCGAGGCCGACGACGCGGTCGATCGGGCTCGCAGTCGCCGTCAGCATGATGACGGGAACGTTGATGCGGCTCTTGAGGTCGCGAATGATCGATAGCCCGTCTTCCTCGGGCATGTTGAGGTCGAGCACGACGAGGTCGGGCACAGTGGTCTCGATCTCCTTGCGCAGGCTTTTTCCGCCGTCGCACAAGGTCACGCCGAAACCGTGCATCTTGAGGTAATCACCGACCATCTCGCGGGCCGGCGCCTCGTCATCGACAATGAAGATGTGCGGGTTCTGGGTCATGTCGTCTCTGTCGCAGGCAGTGTAACGGTAAAGGTCGATCCCTGTCCGGGGCCGGCGCTTTCCGCGGTCACATGGCCGCCATGCATATCGATGATGCGCTTGACGATCGACAGGCCGAGGCCGGTCGAGCTTTCCCCCGCCGTCGGCTTTGCCGATAGCCGCTGAAAGCGGCCGAACAGCCGTCCCAAATCCTCGGGCGACAGGCCGGCGCCCTGGTCGGCAATGCGGATCACCGTGTCGCCCTCCTCATGGCTGACGGTGACCGTGATCTTGCCGCCGATCGGCGAATATTTGATGGCGTTGCTGAACAGGTTGTCGATCGCCTCGCGGATGCGGTCGGTATCGCACATGGTGACGATATTCGGCGGTGCCGACACGTGGATGGTCTGCTGCTTGTTGACCGCCGAGGGCAGGTTGGAATCGGCGACCTCGGCAACCAGCGCCGCGACGTCGACCGGCTCGCGGCGGATGGTGATGTCGAAGGCGTCGGCCATCGCATCGGAAATCAAATGGTCGACCATCGTGGTCAGCCGCTTGGTGGCGTCCCTGATATGCTCGACCTGGGCGGTGATGTTCTCCTTCGGCGAGCCGGCGCCGATCAATTCGGTCAGCATCTCGGTGCGGCCGAGAATTACGCCGAGCGGATTCTTCAGGTCGTGCGCGACAGTGCCGAGAATTTCGTTCTTGAAGCCGTTGGCGCGCTGCAGCCGCAGCCATTGTGCGGAAAGACGGCGGTTGGCCTGCATCAGCGCGCGGGTGCGCTGGGCGACGCGGTCCTCGAGCTGGGTATTGGCCTCGTGCAGTTGCCGGTAGAGGATGACGTTGTCGAAGGCGATCGACAGGCGGCTGGAGAAGATCTCGACCAGCGCGCGGTCGGTGTCGGACAATTGGCGCTCGGCCTGCAGCAGCACCACCACCTCGCGGCCGCTGCCGGTGCGCAAATAAAGCACGCTGCGATGGTCGGCGAATTCGTTCTTGCGGCGCATAAACGCGGCTTCCACCATCGCCCGCAGATCCGGATCGAGCGCCTTGGAGCTGGTGGTGCCGATGAAGCGGCTGTAGCAGCCGGAGCCCGCCAGCACCGAGAACTCGGCGCCCGACGCGCCATCGTCGCGCAGCACCAGGATGCCGGCGCAGTCGACATTGAGCAGCGAGGCGAGCTGCGTCAGCACGCCTTCGGCGAGCCGCTGCATCGATTTGAAGTCGTAGAGCGTCGAGGCGGCATCGATGATGATCTCGAGCCCGCGCCGCGTCTGCACCATGCGCTCGAGCTGCTGATAGCTGCGCAGCGCCGCGGTCAGCGAGGTGAACAGCTTGTCGGCGGTCAGCTCGGTCTTGGCCTTGTAGTCGTTGATGTCGTACTGCACGATGACGCGGCGCTCCGGCGCCTGGCCCGGCTGTCCGGTGCGCAGGATGATGCGGACGGTCTCGTTCTTGATCTCGTTGCGGATGTATTCGACGAGCTCGAGCCCCGCGACATCGGTTTCCATGATGACGTCGAGGAGCACGGCGGCGACATCGGGATTGTCGCGCATCAGCTTGCGACCTTCGGCCGCGGAGTAGGCCGACAGGATTTCCAGCGTCGCGCCGTTCAGGCTGTAGTCGCTCAGCGCAAAGCGGGTGCCCTCATGCACCGCGGCATCGTCGTCGATGACGGCGACCTTCCATTTGCGGGCGGACGAGTCCTCCGGAGCGGCCCCGGTATCGTCGATCAGGTGGAGGACATCGTCCTGTTCGGCCATTGCGAAGTTCCGTCGGCTACTGTCTGGTCTACAATCGAAGGTCCGCCCTTGGCGACCTTGGGCATGATAATGCGGAATGTGGTGCCTTGTCCCAGCCTCGACTCCAGCATCATCCGGCCGCCAAGCTGTTGAGTGACAAGATTATAGACGATATGCAAGCCCAGCCCGGTACCGCCCTCGTTGCGGCGCGTCGTAAAGAACGGGTCGAACGCCTGCCGCTGCACGTCCGGCGTCATTCCGGCCCCGTTGTCGGCGAAAATGATCTCGACATCGTCGCTGCCGCGGGCCCGGGCCGAGATCGAGATCGCCCCGGAGCGGCCGTCGCCGAAGGCATGGTTGGCGGCGTTGAGGAAAAGATTGGTTAATATCTGGCCGTAGGAGCCGGGATAGCCGTCGATGACGAACCCTTCCGGCACGTCGACCGACAACGTGATCGCCGCCTTCTTCAATACCGGCTTCAGGCTAGCGACGATCTGGTCGGTGGCCTCGCTGAGATTGAATTGCCGGCGCTCGGCGTGCGAGCGGTCCACCGCCACCTGCTTGAACGACTGGATCAGCTCGCCGGCGCGGTGCAGGTTCGCCACCAATTGCCCCGCCGCATCGCGCGAGGACTTGACGAACTCGTCGAGCTTGGAGCGGCGCAACGGCTCGGTGCGCAATTCGGATTCGAAGGTTTCGGCCCGCCGCGCAAAGCTCGACGCCACCGTCAGGCTGATGCCGATCGGATTGTTCACCTCATGCGCGACGCCGGCCACCAGCCCGCCGAGCGCCGCCAGCCGTTCGGCGTCGATCAAATTCTGCTGCGCAGTGTTCAGCTCGAGCAGCGCGCTTTCGGCGCGCTCCTTGGCGGAGCGCAGCTCGTCTTCCGTCTTGCGCTTGGCGATGGCGTTCTCGCGAAACACGTCGACCGCGCGCGCCATGGCGCCGACCTCGTCCCTGGCTGTCGTGCCCTGTACCCCCCGATCCAGATTGCCCGACGTGATGGCGTGCATCGACCTGAGTATCTGTTGCAGCGGCAGGCGGATCGAGAGCGCGATCAAGACGCCGGCGGACAGGATGATGCCGAGGAACATCACGGCAATCGACAGCACCCGGCGCGAAATGCCCGACAGCGTCTTATCGAACGTCTCCTGCGCCTTCTGCTCGCGCTGGCGCATCTTGACCGACAATTCGTCGATCACGGCGATCGCCTCGGCCTGGCTGGCATCGATGGTGTTGCGCAGCAGCTCGGTCCTGACAGCGAGCTGCTCGGTCAATTTCGCCATGCCCTCGCGCAGCGCCACGGTGCGCGCCTGCAGGCGCTGCAGCGCCATGCGCTGCAGGTCATTGTCGGCGAGGTCGGTCATCACCGGGATGGTCTTCTCGATCGTCTCGGTGTTCCGGCGGGCGTCCTCGGCCGAGGTCGAGGCAGGCGACAAATAATAGGCGTTGGCGGCGACCAGCAGCGCGGTAAACGCCTCGCGGGACCTTCCGAGCGCTGGCCAAATCTGGGCATCGCGATGCCCGGTGGCGCCTTCGATGACCGAGTAGAGGCCCGCCATTTCCCGGGCCGGTCCCAGCACCTGCTGCTCGTAGGTCTTGGTGATGGTGGCCTGCGCGGCGCGCAATTCGCCGAAGCCGTTGAGGAAGCGGTCGGTGACCTGTTCGAGCCGCTCGACCGACCCCGACAGGATCGGGTCGTTGGCGGCGCGGTTGGTCAGCGTGCCCAGCACCGCTTCGCGCAGCAGCAGGATTTCGGCGAACAGTTCCGGGCTCGGCTGGTTGATATAGCGGTGGATCAGGTTCTGCAGCCTGGAGGTCTCGCTTTCGAGATGCGCCAGGATCTTGTCGGATTCGCGCACCAGCCGGACATCGTCCCAGGCCGAGCCGAGCACCTTGGCGCCGTTCCAGATCAGGATGGCGAGCACGACCACGACGGCGGAGTTCAGCGCGGCAATCGACAGGATGCGCCAGCGGATCGGCACGGCGCGCAGCCACTGGACCACGCGAAAGCGACCGCGCGCGGCGAAGCTTGGCGGCCGTTCCCCTGTCTGCTGCTGTTGCGCTGCGCCGGTCAAATCCGCTCCGTCTTGTCAAAGCGCCAGACCAATAGCGGTGCGATCGTGCCGATCAATGCAACGATGGTACGGTCGGGGGTGGTCGCGCCGGTCCCGGTCGGTTCCTGTTCCGCGCTGGATTGGCCATGGGAACCGCCTTGGGGGTCGCCTTGGGGGTCCTGGGTGTGAAACCCGCGCGCAAAAGCGCCCGTTGAGACCGCCGCAAGCAACAGCGCAACAACAGGCACGAAGGTCCGCGAAAGGTTGGCGCGGCAATACACTGGCGACAATTCCCCTTCAGATGAAGTCTGCGCCGGGAACAAAAGGTTCAACGCATTTTTAGCAGAATTTACCGATGCTTGGCTATTGGCCGGCGTGACCGGCGGATAGGATGCCCAAGGTAAATTCGGCAATCCTCTACAATCTCAAATTGTGCATTGCGGTGATGCCGGCCGATTGAAACCGCAGGCAGGGGGATTTATGAGGGCGCGGCGAACAGGCGCGTCGCGCCTGCGCCAGAGCAGGGTAACGCCAGTGAAATTGGCCTTCAGATTCTTGCAAGTCATGGCGGTCGTAGCCGCGGCGCTGGCGTCTCCGGCGCAGGCCGCCACTGAGATCAATTGGTGGCACGCGATGTCGGGGGAACTCGGCAAGCACGTCGAGAAGCTGGCGGCCGATTTCAACGCATCGCAATCCGACTACCGGATCGTCCCGACCTACAAGGGCAACTATACCGAGACGGTGACGGCGGCGATCTTCGCCTTCCGGTCGCGCAGCCAGCCGGCGATCGTCCAGGTCAACGAGATCGCGACCGCGACCATGATGGCGGCCAAGGGCGCGATCTATCCGGTCTTCGAGCTGATGCGCGATCAATCCGAGCCGTTCTCGCCGGAGGCCTATCTACCGGCGGTAACAGGCTATTATGCCGACGTCGCCGGCAACATGCTCTCATTCCCGTTCAATGTCTCGACCCCGATCCTTTACTACAACAAGGATCTGTTCCGCGCAGCGGGCCTCGACGCGGAGGCGCCGCCGAAGACCTGGGCCGAGATTGGGGCTGCGGCAAAGCGCCTGCGCGCGTCCGGCTCGCCCTGCGGGCTGACCACGTCATGGCCTTCCTGGGTGCATGTCGAGAATTTTTCTGCGTTCCACAACCTGCCGCTGGCCACCCGCGGCAACGGTTTCAACGGGCTGGACGCGGAGCTGATTTTCAACAGGCCCGAGGTGGTGCGGCATGTCGCGCAGCTCGCCGAATGGCAGGCGACCAAGATTTTCGATTACAGCGGCCGCGGCCAGTCGGCCGAGCCGCGCTTTCAGAAGGGCGAATGCGCCATCTTCATCGGCTCGTCCGGAACGCGCGCGGACATCAAGGCCAATTCCAGATTCGAGGTCGGCTACGGCATGATCCCGTACCGGAGCGAAATCGCCGGCGCACCGCAAAACTCGATCATTGGCGGCGCCACGTTATGGGTGCTGCGCGACCGGCCGGCCGCCGAATATGCCGGTGTCGCCCGGTTCTTCGCCTATCTCTCCAAGCCGGAAGTGCAGGCCGCCTGGCACCAGAACACCGGCTATCTGCCGATCACCCGGGCCGCCTACAATCTCAGCCGCACGCAGGGCTTCTATGACCGCAATCCCGGCGCCGCGATCGGGATCGAGCAGCTCACCCTGAAGCCGCCGACCGAGAACTCGAAGGGGATCCGGCTTGGGTCGTTTGTGCTGATCCGCAATGTGATCGACGAAGAACTCGAGCACGTCTTCAGCGGCAAGCAGACCGCGCAGGCCGCCCTCGATCAGGCCGTCGAGCGCGGCAACCGCCTGCTGCGCCAGTTCGAGCGGGCTAATCCGGATCGGTAGTTTCATTCGGCCATTGGGGGTAACGACATATCCACCGTCATTGCGAGGAGCGAAGCGACGAAGCAATCTACCTCTCCGCTTGCGGCGCTATGGATTGCTTCGCTTCGCTCGCAATGACGGTGGATAGAGTTCGTCATTCCCATGTCCCCATCCCTTCCCCCCTTCACCGACTACGAATCCTTCCGCTCCTTTCGCGCCAACCCCGCGCAGTGGCTGCCGATCGCCCGCGATATCGCCCGCAGCCATGGCCTCGCATGCACCGCGCCGCACGTCTTCGCCACCGGCACCAACCTCGTCATGGCGCTCGACGAACATCACATCCTGAAGATTTTTCCGCCCATTCTTCGCCCGCAATTCGTCTCGGAGCAAAGCTCGCTCGCCCAGCTTCGCGGACGCCTTCGAATCGCGATCCCCGAAATCGTTGTGGAGGGGGAGCGCGACGGATGGCCCTATCTCGTCATAACGCGGCTACCGGGGGTACTCGGCGCGGATGCATGGCCGTCCTTGCCGGAAGCGGACAAGGAGGGCGTGCTTGCGGAGATCGGCGCGACCATTGCCGAGGTGCAGCGCGCACCGATCGGCCCGCTCGCCCGTATCGAGCCGGACTGGCCCACGTTCGTGCGTGGCCAAATCGCGGCGTGCCACGCCCGGCACGCGCGTCTCGGATTGCCGCAGAAATTTCTTGATGGGCTGGATGGATTGCTGCGCGATGCCACTGACCTCATTCCGCTCGACGCGGCGCCGGTGATCCTCATCGGCGAATACATCCCGGAGAATTTTCTGCTCAGGCGCGAGGCTGGCACCTGGCACCTCGCGGGGCTGTTCGACTTCGGCGACGTGATGGCCGGCTGGGGCGAATACGACCTGCTGGGACCCAGCGCCTTTATGACCGCGGGCCGGCCGCGGCGCGTCCGCAGCCTGTTCGATGGCTTCGGCTATTCGGGTGCCGATATCAATTTCGAGTTGAAGCGGCGGCTGATGGCGCTGATGATGCTGCACCAGGCCAGCGATCCGATCAGGCACATCTATATCGAGGGCTGGCAGCAGAAGGCCGCCAACCTCGAGGAATTGCAGGAGCTGCTCTGGCCAGTCTGAGCCGCGCCCAGCGAGCAAGCGTCCAAAGATTTCTGCCTACTTCGTGGGCAAATACGCCGCTTTGTATGCAAGCCGCCCGGCTCGTCGCGTCCCGTTCGAGGCCGGCGCAAGATAAAATACCTAGCCATATCAATCGATTGGCCTCGCCATAACCTTCTCTTAACGGTTGGCACAAACCTTGCGATTCCCTGTTCCAAGGCCGTTCCCCTCAGGCGTTTGGAGCATCACCCATGAAGCGTCGCGATTTCCTGAAATCAGTCTCGGGGCTGGCCGCGGCCGGCGCGCTGACGCCGGCACCGGCGATCTGGTCCGCCGCCAAGGCGGATGCGCGGTCGGAGACGCTGCTGATCGTCTCCGAGAGCGGGCCCAACAATCTCGACATCCACGGTGTCGGCACCAACGTGCCCGGCTATGAGGTGTCGTGGAATTGCTACGACCGGCTGATCACCCACGAGATGAAGACCGGCCCCGGCGGCGTGCCCTATTACGACCGCGACAAGTTCAAGCCCGAACTCGCCGAGGACATGAATGTTGGCGACATGTCGGTGACCTTCAAGCTGAAGAAGAATGCGAAATTCCATGACGGCGCGCCGGTTACCGCCAAGGACGTCAAGTGGTCGCTCGATCGCGCCGTCAGTGTCGGCGGCTTCCCGACCTTCCAGATGGGCGCGGGCTCACTGACCAAGACCGAGCAGTTCGTCATCGTCGACGACAACACGGTACGGATCGATTTCGCCAAGAAGGATCGCCTGACGCTTCCCGATCTCGCTGTCATCGTGCCCTGCGTGGTCAATTCGGAGCTGGTGAAGAAGAACGCCAGCGAGAAGGACCCCTGGGGCCTCGAATACACCAAGCAGCAGACCGCGGGCTCCGGCGCCTACAGAGTGACGAAGTGGACAGCCGGCACCGAAGTCGTCATGGAGCGCAACGACGCCTGGGCCGGCGGCCCCTTGCCGAAGGTCAAGCGCGTGATCTGGCGCATGGTGCCGCAGGCCGGCAACCGCCGTGCGCTGCTGGAGCGCGGCGACGCCGATATCTCCTACGATCTGCCGAATAAGGATTTCGTCGAGCTGAAGGACAGCGGCAAGCTCAACATCGTCTCGGTGCCGTATTCTAACGGCGTTCAGTATATCGGCATGAACGTCAAGATCGCGCCGTTCGACAACGTCAAGGTCCGCGAGGCCGTCGCCTGCGCGATTCCCTACCAGAAGATCATGGATGCGGTGCTGTTCGGCCTCGCCAAGCCGATGTTTGGCGCCGCGGCCGACAAGGCGACCGAAGTGGCATGGCCGCAGCCGACCAAATACGTCACCGACATCCCCAGGGCCAAGGCGCTGCTGGCGGAAGCCGGCTATCCTAACGGCTTTGAGACCACGCTGTCGTTCGACCTCGGCTTTGCCGGCGTCAATGAGCCGCTCTGCGTGCTGGTGCAGGAAAGCCTCGCGCAGATCGGCATCAAGACCACCATCAACAAGATCCCCGGCGCCAACTGGCGGACCGAGCTGAACAAGAAGGTGCTGCCGCTCTACACCAACGTGTTCTCCGGCTGGCTCGACTATCCCGAATACTTCTTCATCTGGTGCTACGACGGCAAGAATTCGATCTTCAACACCATGAGCTACCAATCCAAGGAGATGGACGGTTACATCGCCGGTGCCGTCGATGCCGCCGCGGTCGGCAACACCGCGAAATACGACAGCGACGTAAAGAGTTTTGTCGATCTCGCCTTCAAGGACATCCCGCGCATCCCGCTCTATCAACCCTACGTCAATGTCGCGATGCAGAAGAACGTATCCGGCTATCAGTATTGGTTCCACCGCCGGCTCGATTATCGCGCGCTGGTGAAGGCGTAATGTATCATGCGGCGTGCGGGCGAAACGCGGGCTTGTTCGACTCGTTCAATCAGTGAGGTACGAGATGCGGCGGCATCCGCACTGCGCCGCCTCTCCCGCTTGCGGGGGAGGGTTGGGGTGGGGGTGCTTCCGCATCGAGATTCCCTGCGTGGCGAGAGCCTCCACCCGCCGCGCTCTTGGAGCGCGTCGGCCTCCCCCGCAAGCGGGAGAGGCGAAGCGAGCCCGCGGCCAGTACTCGACTACTCCTCATGCGATTGCCCTGTCCTGCGGGGGAGAGGCGGGGAGCAAGCTGGGAGCGCATCATGCTGACTATGATCGGCAAGCGGCTGATGTTTGCGATCCCGTCGCTGATCGGGGTCGTCATCGTCACTTTCCTGCTGACGCGCGCGCTGCCCGGCGATCCCGCGGCCTATTTCGCCGGGCCCGCGGCCAGCAAGGAAGCCATCGAGCAGATCCGCAAGAAGCTCGGCTTCGACAAGCCGCTGGTCGAGCAGTTCTTCCGCTACACCAACGATCTTGCGCGTGGCGATTTCGGAACGTCGCTGACCACGGGCCAGCCGGTCGCCACCGAAATCCGTAACCGCCTGCCGGCCTCCGCCGAGCTGACGTTGCTCGGCCTCGTCATCTCGGTCGGCATCGCGATTCCGCTTGGCGTGCTTGCCGCGACGCGGCCGGGCTCCTGGATCGACCATCTCTGCCGTGTCACCACGACGGCCGGCGTATCGCTGCCGGTGTTCTTTACCGGCCTCGTCCTGGTCTATCTCTTTTACTTCAGGCTCGGCTGGTCGCCGGCGCCGCTCGGCCGGCTGGACGTGTTCTACAGCGCGCCGGCGCATGTCACCGGCTTCTATCTGTTCGACGCGCTGATCGCGCACGATTTCGAGACGTTCCGTTCGGCGCTGAGCCAGTTGATCCTGCCGGCGGCGACGCTCGCGATCTTCTCGCTGGCGCCGATCGCTCGCATGACGCGGGCCTCGATGCTGGCGGTGCTGGCCTCCGACTTCGTCCGCACCGCGCGTGCCTCCGGGTTGTCGCCGTCGACGGTGATCGTCACCTACGCGTTTCGCAATGCGATGCTGCCTGTCATCACCACGCTCAGCATGGTGTTCTCGTTCCTCCTTGGCGCGAACGTGCTGGTCGAAAAGGTGTTCGCCTGGCCCGGCATCGGCTCCTATGCGGTGGAAGCGCTGATCTCGTCGGACTTCGCGCCGGTGCAGGGGTTCGTGCTGACCATGGCCGTCATGTACGTGCTGCTCAACCTCGTCATCGACATTCTCTACGGCGTGATCGATCCGCGCGTGCGGCTGGAAGGGTGAGGTCGGAACATGAGTAGTGTCGCGCCTGCCGTCGAACCCGCCGCGCCCGCGCGGACGTCGGGCCTATCAGCAACCTTCGAGCACGTCCGCTACGTGCTCGGCGAGAACCGCGTCACGGCGTTCGCCTTCGGCCTTCTCGTCGTCATCCTGTTCGCCGCGATCTTCGGCCCCTACATCGTGCCCTACGATCCGCTCGCCAGTGACACGGCGGCAGCGCTGAAGCCGCCGTCTTCGGCGCACTGGTTCGGCACCGATCAACTCGGCCGCGATATCTTCAGCCGCGTCATTGTCGCCACCCGCCTCGACACCTTCATCGCCGTCGCCTCCGTGGCGCTGGTGTTCCTGATGGGCGGGCTCGCCGGCATCGCTGCCGGCTATTTCGGCGGCTGGACCGACCGCATCGTCGGGCGGGTCGCCGATACCATCATGGCGTTTCCGCTGTTTGTGCTGGCGATGGGCATCGTCGCGGCACTCGGCAACACCGTGCAGAACATCATCATCGCCACCGCGATCGTGAACTTCCCGCTCTATGCCCGCGTCGCCCGCGCTGAGGCCAATGTCCGCCGCAGCGCCGGCTTCGTGCAGGCGGCGCGGCTGTCCGGCAATGGCGAGCTTCGGATTTTGCTCGTGCACATCCTGCCCAACATCATGCCGATCATGATCGTGCAGATGTCGCTGACCATGGGCTACGCGATTCTGAATGCGGCCGGCCTCTCCTTCATTGGGCTCGGCGTGCGGCCGCCGACGGCGGAATGGGGCATCATGGTCGCGGAAGGCGCGACCTTCATGGTTTCAGGGGAATGGTGGATTGCGCTCTTCCCCGGCCTGGCGCTGATGATCGCGGTGTTCTGCTTCAATTTGCTCGGCGACGGCCTGCGCGACATCGTCGATCCGCAGCGGAGGACGTGATGGCTGGCGTCAGCTTTGCGCGCGGGAATAGGTCAGCGACGCTGACCGTTCTACTGTGCATGGGGTTGTTTTCGATATTTTTGCGGAGGTCGCCATGACGGCCCAGCCTCTGCTCGACGTCAGCGACCTCACGGTTGAATTCACCACCCGCCGCGGCATCGTCAAGGCGGTGCAGCACGTCAACATATCCGTCGCCAAGGGCGAGACGCTCGGCATCGTCGGCGAGTCCGGCTCCGGCAAGTCGGTGACCTCTTATGCTGTCATGCGGATTCTCGATCGCGCCGGCAAGATCGCCGAAGGCTCGGTGATGTTCTCCGGCATCGATGTCAAGGCCGCCAGCGAGAACGAGATGCGCGATCTGCGCGGCCGCGAAATCTCGATGATTTTCCAGAACCCGCGCGCGGCGCTCAATCCGATCCGGAAAGTGGGCGACCAGATCGAGGACGTGCTGCGCCAGCACGTGCAGACTGCCGCCAGCGACCGCGGTGAAAAGGCGATCGAGGCGCTGGAGCAGGTCAAGATCGCCCGTCCCCGCGAGCGCTATCACGCCTATCCGTTCGAGCTCTCCGGCGGCATGTGCCAGCGTGTCGTCATCGCGTTGGCGCTGGCCTGCAACCCGCAGCTCCTGATAGCGGACGAGCCGACCACCGGCCTCGACGTCACCACGCAGAAGGCGGTGATGGATTTGATCGTCGAGCTGACGAAGCGGCGGCACATGTCGACGATCCTGATCACCCACGACCTCGGCCTCGCCGCCGCCTATTGCGACCGCGTGGTGGTGATGGAAAAGGGCAGGGTAGTGGAGACCGCGAAGTCGGCGGATATCTTTGCCAGGCCCGAGCACCCCTATACGCGCAAGCTGATGCGCGCGACGCCGCGGCTCGGCGTGTCGCTGCGCGATCTCTTGCCGGAGGAGGACGCTTTAGCCTCTCCCCGCACGCGGGGAGAGGCCGACGCGCTGGGCAGCGCACTTGCGCGCCAGAGCGCGGCGGGTGAGGGGGACTCTCCGCGAGTGACGCTCGCGGAGGCAGCCCCTCACCCCGACCCTCTCCCCGTGAAGGACGGGGAGAGGGAGAAGGCGCCCCTACTCACCGTCGAAAAGCTGGTCAAGGAATATCCGCGCCAGGGTGCCAGCGTCGTCCTCACAAAACTGTTCTCCCGCAAGCCACCGGTGGAAGCCGAACTGTTCCGCGCCGTCGACGGCATCAGCTTCAGGGTCGGCCATGGCGAGAGCGTCGGCCTGGTCGGCGAATCCGGCTGTGGCAAGTCGACGACCTCGATGATGGTGATGAGGCTGTTGGACCAGACCTCCGGCCGCATCGCCTTCGACGGCGAGGAGATCGGCGCCATCATGCCGCAGGCCTTCGCGCGGCTGCCGCAGCGCAAGAGCATCCAGATGGTGTTCCAGGACCCGACCGACAGCCTCAACCCGCGCTTCACCGCCGCGCGCGCTATCGCCGATCCGATCCTGCAGCTCGGCGACATCAGGGGGCGCGATGCGCTGCGCGCCCGCTGTGAGGAGCTTGCCGGGCTGGTCGGCCTTCCCGTCAATTTGCTCGACCGCTTCCCGCATCAGCTATCTGGCGGACAAAAGGCCCGCGTCGGCATCGCGCGGGCGATTGCGCTGCATCCAAAGCTCGTGATCCTCGATGAGCCAACCGCCGCGCTCGACGTCTCCGTGCAAGCGGTCGTGCTCAACCTCTTGCAGGATCTGAAAGCGTCGATGGGCATGAGCTATTTGTTCGTGTCGCATGATCTGAATGTGGTGCGTTTGCTGTGCGATCGTGTCATCGTGATGCGAGCGGGGCGTATCGTCGAGCAAGGCTCGTCCGAGCGCGTGCTGGGCGATCCCCAGGACGCCTACACCAAGGAGTTGCTGACGGCGATTCCGCATCCGCCGTTGCCGGTCTAGCTGTCATGCCCGCGAAGGCGGGCATCCAGTACTCACTGATGCCGGTGGTTACTGGATCGCCCGGTCGAGCCGGGCGATGACAAGGAAGAGAGAAGGTAGAGTGAAATGGCCGACGACCATCTTGATAAGTACATCGATGCCGTCGCAACGGCGCTGGCGCTGCCGGTCGAAGACGCCTGGCGGCCTGCCGTGCGGGCGAACCTCGAAGTGTCGCTGAGGCTGGCGCGGCTGGTCGATGAATTCCCGCTGCCGGACGAGACCGAGCCGGCCAGCATTTACTCGGCTTGATATCGCCATGACCGTGAAGTCAGACGGACTGTCGGCCGAGCAGATCGCGCAATCGGTCACCGATCGCAAGCTTTCCGCGCTCGATGCGACCGAGGCCGCGCTTGCGCGGATCGCTGCGCATGATCGCGTGCTGAATTCCTTTACCGACGTCACAGCGGACCGCGCGCGGGCCACGGCGAAGGCGATCGATGCCAGGATCGCAGCAGGTGAAAAGGTCGGCCCGCTGGCCGGCGTTCCCTTCGCGGTGAAGAACCTGTTCGACGTGGAAGGCCTCGCCACCCGCGCCGGATCGAAGATCAACCGGGACCTCGCGCCATCGCCGCGTGACGCCACGCTGATCGAGCGGATGGAAGCGGCTGGCGCCGTGCTGGTCGGCGCGCTCAACATGGGCGAATACGCCTATGATTTCACCGGCGAGAACGTCCACGACGGCCCGTCTCGCAATCCGCACGATCCGACGCGGATGACCGGCGGCTCTTCCGGCGGCTCGGGCAGCGCCGTCGGCGGCGCGCTGGTGCCGATCGCGCTGGGCTCCGACACCAACGGATCGATCCGGGTGCCGTCCTCGTTCTGCGGCGTCTTTGGGCTGAAGCCGACCTATGGCCGGCTGTCGCGGGCGCGTTCGTTCCCCTTCGTCTCTAGCCTCGATCATCTCGGTCCGCTCGCGCGCAATGTTGGGGACCTTGCGCTGGCCTATGACGCCATGCAGGGGCCGGATGCCGATGATGCCGCTTGCACGGCGCGGCCCGTCGAGCCTGTCACGTCGCTGCTGGCAAAGGGCATTGACGGCCTGCGGGTTGCAGTGGCCGGCGGCTACTTTCAGAAGAACGTCTTTCCGGAAGCGATCGAAGCGGTTTCGCGGGTCGCGAAAGCGCTTCACGCTACGACGACGGTCGAACTGCCCGAGGCTGCGCGCGCCCGCGCCGCGGCCTATGTAATCACGACCACCGAAGGCGCCTCGCTGCATCTCGACCGCCTGCGCACGCGCCCCAATGATTTCGATCCGGCGGTGCGCGACCGCCTGATCGCCGGCGCCATGGTGCCAGCGCCGCTGGTCGATCGCGCGCAGAAATTCCGCCGCTGGTACCGCGCCAAAGTGCTGGAACTGTTCAGGTCGGTCGACGCGATCATTGCGCCGGCTACGCCCTGCGTCGCGCCGAAACTGGGTCAGGTCAATTTCGTGCTCGATGGCGTTGAATTGCCCGTGCGTGCCAATATCGGCATTCACACCCAGCCGATCTCGTTCATTGGGCTGCCTGTTGTCGCCGTGCCGGTGCCGCTGGAGCCGATGCCGATTGGCGTGCAGATCATCGCAGCGCCCTGGTGCGAAGATATCGCGCTACGGCTTGCGCATGCGCTGGAACAGATGGGTGTCGTGGCCGTGCCGGCGCCGAGAGGATTTTAAGGATGAAAATCGATCTTCCCGAGGTGCTCGCCGAAGTCACCGCGCAATTCCAGCGCTATGAGGCGGCGCTGGTGTCGAACGATGTCGCGGTGCTGGACGAACTGTTCCGCAATGCTCCCCACACGTTGCGCTATGGCATCGCGGAAAATCTCTACGGTTATGAAGCGATCATGGCGTTCCGCGCGGCGCGCTCGCCGGTCGGGCTGATGCGGCGGACCGACAAGACGGTCATCACGACCTATGGCCACGATACAGCGGTCGCCTCGACGCTGTTCTATCGCGACAATGCGCCGGGCCGGGTAGGACGGCAGATGCAGACCTGGGTACGGTTTCCCGAAGGTTGGAAGATCGTCGCCGCCCATGTCAGCATTATCGACGAGCCGAAAGGTCAAACGGCATGAGTCTGGACGATCTGCCGGAAACCGCAGTTCGCCGCGTCGATCGCCCGTCGGCGCAACGCGACAAGGTCACGCGCGCGGAGGAGCTGCGGCTGCAGCTTGCCGATGAGATCGTGCGCGGCGTGCTGGCGCCAGGATCGCCGCTCGACGAGACCGACATCGCGCGCCGCTTCTCGGTGTCCCGCACGCCGGTGCGCGAGGCGCTGCGTCAGCTCGTGGCGAGCGGCCTCGTCGAGGCCCGCGCCCATCGCGGCGCCGTGGTGGCGCAGCCCTCGCTCGACCGCCTGACGGAAATGTTCGAGGCGATGGCAGAGCTCGAAGCCCTGTGCGCCGGGCTCGCCGCTGAGCGGATGCCGCCGGCGGAACGCCAGAAGCTAGAGGCGATCCACGAGGAGCTGCGCGTGCTCAGCTATGCCGGCAATCCCGAGCGCTTCCACGAAGTCAACGAGCGTTTCCACAATGCGATCTATGCCGGTTCGCAGAACGGCTACATCGCCGAGATGACGCTGGCGACGCGGGTGCGGGTGCAGCCGTTCCGCCGCGCCCAGTTCCGCAACCTCGGCCGCCTCGCCAAGTCCCACGCCGAGCACGACCGCGTCGTCGTCGCCATCATGCGCGGCGACAAGGCCGGCGCCGCGGCGGCGATGCGCGCCCATATCGAGCTGGTGCGCGGCGAGTACGAGATTTACGCGGTGTCAGTGTAGTCGGTTGCCGGGACGAGTTGCTTTGGTCCGCGTCAACTCTCTGCGGAGCGGTCCGCGGTAAACATTTCCGGGCGAATGCAAAAAATCCGGGAAGGACCTATGACGAAGGCAATTCGGGATAAGGTTGAGGTCGCGCTGGAATATCCCGATAAATTCTATGTTGGCACCTTTGAACGCTCGTCGCGGTTCGAGGCGCATGTCGACGATAGCGGCATTGCCCTGGTGCTGGAACGCTCCGGCGAAGAAAGCAGCCGCAAATCGGTTCACATGCACATCAACTTCGGCCTCTTTGCCGACATACTGATCGAACTGGCTCGGACGGTCGATCGGATTCCGAAGGACGACGTTCTGCACCGAAGCGAGCTGACGCGTTGCCCTGAACGAGCTTGAAACCGCGCTCTCGCGATGATCTGGCAATCCATCATCACGCATTGGTTGAGCCTAAGCTTTCGTTGGCTGCATATCGTGGCTGCGATCGCATGGATCGGCAGTTCGTTCTATTTCATTCACCTCGACCTCAGCCTCAAGCCGAGCGGCGACCTTCCCGATGGCGTACAGGGCAGCGCCTGGCAGGTCCATGGCGGCGGCTTCTACCGGATCGTGAAATATCTCGTAGCGCCGCAGGCGATGCCAGACGAACTGACCTGGTTCAAGTGGGAAGCCTACACCACCTGGCTGTCCGGCGTCGCCCTGATGATCGTGGTCTACTATCTGGACGCCGATCTGTTCCTGATCGACAAATCGAACCTCGATCTCTCGCCGCTGCAGGCGGCGTTCGTCAGTGCCTGTAGCCTTGCCCTTGCGTGGATCCTCTACGATACGTCTTGCAAGACCGCTCTGGCCCGGAACGAATGGCAATTGGCGTTGGGCGGCTACCTGTTTCTGGTTGGCCTGACCTGGATCTTCACGCACGTCTTTAGCGGCCGTGGCGCCTTGAATCAGATCGGGGCGGTCGTCGGCACGATCATGGTGGCCAACGTTTTCCTGGTCATCATTCCCAATCAGAAGAAGATCGTTGCCGCGCTGCTTGCAGGAAAGCCGCCGGACCCTCGGCTCGGCAAGGCGAGCAAGCTTCGCTCGATTCACAACAACTACCTGACCCTGCCGGTGGTCGCGCTGATGATGAGCAATCACTATCCGCTCATCTTCGCCACACGCTATAACTGGCTGATTGTCGCGATCCTGTTGCTGCTTGGTCCCGTCATCAGGCATTTCTTCAACGCGCCACGCCGGGAAAAATTCTCCCGGGTGGGTCTGGATCGTCGCGGCGGCTGGCATGATCGCGATCGGCTGGCTTTCGGCGGCGGGGCCACCGGTCGCTGCGATAGGCGCGCTGCCCAAGACGCAACCGAGCTTTTCGGAAGTCGAAGAGATCGTGTTGTCACGATGCAGCATGTGCCACGCCAGGGAGCCGGTCTAGGCGTCGATCGCGACAGCTCCCAAGGCCGTCTTGCTGGATCGGCCGGAGCAGATTCAGCGCAATGCGAAGCTCATCGGTCGATCTGCAATATGGTCTATCGCCATGCCGCCGGGGAACGTCACCGAAATGACAGGTCAGGAGCGCGCGACCATCGCCGCATGGCTCGCAGGCGGCGCTTGCGGCAATTAGCCGAACGGCAGCCGCCGCTGTTATTTTCCCGTCTTCTCCGCCATGAACGCGCGCCAGCCACCGTATGATGAAATGTCGCGCGCGCCATTGATCGCTGCGGGTTCTGCGAGAAAGCCCTTCACGCCTCTCCCGTCAGCAAGCCGTATCGTGCCGATCCCGAGTGGCGGCGGGATCGCGGCCACGAATTTTCCGAACGAAGCCGCTGACAGCGCCCATAGCTCCAGCTTGATCGTGCTTCCGCTGCCCGCGTCCACGCGCAGCATGCCGGGTTTTGGCGGCGTGGTATCGAGCGCGTAGAGCTTGTAGTCAGGTGCGGTTTCGGTCGCCTCGATCAGGCGGGCGCCGAGCGCCTGTAACTCGCCGTTGAGCGCCATGCCCGAAAGATGCGCGCCGACCACGGCGATGGTGATCTCGTCGCCATCAGTCGCTGCTGGCAGCGCAGCAAGCGGCGGCTGCGCCAATCCTGTGGCGCCAATTTTCAGTTGGGTATCGGCATGGAACACCCGCCCGATGCTGGCGAGCTCGGCGTCGCGGCCGGCGCGCGCGAGCAGCGTGATGCCGAACGGGATGCCGTCGTCGCGCATCGCAGCCGGCAACGCCAGCCCGCAGAGATCGAGCAAATTGACGAAATTGGTGTAGGTGCCGAGCCTGGAGTTGAGCTCGAGCGGATTGGCCAGCACCTGCGCGGTCGAATAGGCGGTCGGCGCCGTCGGCAGCACCATCGCGTCGAAATGGGCAAATGCTCGCTCGGCGGCGCGGCGCAGCGCCTGCAGGCGATAGAGCGAGGCAAACGTGTCGGCCGCCGTCAGTCGCGCGCCGGCTGCGGTGATCTCGCGCGTCACCGGATGGATCGCGTCCGGCGCGGAAGCCAAGAGATCGCGGATCACGAGATAACGTTCGGCAACCCACGGTCCCTCATAGAGCAGCTGCGCGGCCTCGTAAAACGGTTCGAGGTCGAACTCGACCGGCGTGGCGCCGAGCTGCGTCCAGCGCTTGATCGCCGCGTCATAGGCTTTCTCGGCAGCGCGGTCGCCGAAGAAGATCAACTGGCCGTTGCCGGGAACGCCGAGCCGGAGCTTTCCAGGAAACGCCGATAGTGCGCCGAGCGGCCGGTCACGGGAATAGGGATCGGCGCCATCAGGGCCGGCCATGGCGGTCAGCGCCGTCATCGCATCGTCGACGGTGAGCGAGAATACCGAGATGCAATCCAGCGTGCGGCAGGCCGGCACCAGGCCGGCGTTGGAGATCAGCCCGAGGCTCGGCTTCAGCCCGACGATGTTGTTGAGCATCGCCGGCACGCGGCCCGAGCCCGCGGTATCGGTGCCGAGCGCGAGCGGCACGAGGCCGGCGGAAACCGCGACCGCCGAGCCCGAGCTCGATCCGCCCGGAACGAGATCGCTGCGGATCGGATTGACGGGAATGCCATAGGGCGAGCGGACGCCGACGAGGCCGGTTGCGAACTGGTCGAGATTGGTCTTGCCGATGATGATCGCGCCCGCCGCGCGCAGCTTGGCGACCGCCGTCGAATCCTGCGCAGGTGAGTAGGAAAAGGCCGGGCAGGCCGCCGTGGTCGGCAGGCCCTGCGCATCGATATTGTCCTTGACCGCGACGGGAACGCCGAACAGCGGCAGCGCGTGCGCATCCTTTGAAGCCAGCGCCTCGGCCTCGCCGAGCGCTTCCTTCTCGTTGCGCAGGCTGATGAAGATGGCGGGATCGTTGTGGTCGCGGATGCGCTGGTAGGAGCGGGCGACGGTCTCTGCCGGCGTGAGCGTGCCGGCGCGGTGCGCGGCAACGATGGCGGCAATTGTTTCGGGCGCGTCGGACCCCATGGCGGGCAAAACTCCAGCGGGCAAAGGTTACCCGCATTGAAGCAAGCGATGTGCCATTGTGTACAATGGCCATGTCGGGTCAGGATCTGATGATAGCTACGTAATTTCAGAAGCTTAAAGCGCCGGCGCGTAGCTTCGGCCAGTCCGCCGTCGCCGAGTATTTGCATAAAAATTAGGCGGCTGGGCTTTTCGGCGAGGCGGGCCGCCCCGGTCAGGTGAACGCCGAAAGGATCTGAAGCAGCTTCTCCCGGTTCGCCTTGCCGATCTTCTCGGCCACATGCCGCTCATGCTCGGCGGCGAGCCGCTTGAACTGGGCCAGCGCCGTCTTGCCGCGCGCCGTCAGGTGCAGGGCATGGGAGCGGCGATCCGTGGCCGAGCGGATGCGGGCGACGAGGTCGCGGCGTTCGAGGCTGTCGAGCAGGTGCACCAGACGGGCGCGCTCGATCCCGAGCCGTTTTGCAACGGCCATTTGGCTCAGGCCGGGATTGGCGCCGATCACGGTCATCACCGAATACTGCGTCGGGCGGATATCGACGGTGGCGAGCGTGCGAATGAAATCCTGAAAAATCCAGATCTGGAAGCGCCGCACCGCGTAACCGGCGTGACCGGCCAACGCGTCGAGGCCGATCTCATCGTCGAGGTTCGCACCGCCATTGGCTGCCTGCTTCCGCCCGCGCGGCGGCCTCGCGCTGGTTCGCGACCTGCCTGATCTGAACACCTGTGCGCTTCCCGTCATCATCGACGCTTCTAGCGCGTCGCCGTCCCGATGGGAAGATTGTTGTTGACGACAACAATTGTTGTGCTCAACATTAGTGCCAAGCAGCCCTTCGAGCTGCAGGCCGGCGTGTGCGCGGCGATCGGCGAACCAGCCGGGACAGGAGGAAATCATGGCCATCGCCGCCATCAGCGATGACAAGCTGTTCGCGACTCCCGCGATCGTCGCCGATCGCCGCGCCGACGGCAGCATTCTGGTGAGGTCGACCACGCCGCTGCACGAAAGCGCACGCTGCATCGGCGACTGGCTGGAGCATTGGGCGCGGCTGGCGCCGGAACGCATCTTCCTTGCCGACCGCGCCAGCGCCGATGCGCCGTGGTCGATGGTCACCTACAAGGACGCGTTGAAGCAGGTGCGCGGCGCGGCCGCCTGGATCCTCGCGCAAGGCCTGAGCGCGGAGCGGCCGCTCGTCATCCTCTCCGATAACAGCGTCGAGCATGCGCTTTTTGCGCTCGCCGCCCAGCATGTCGGCGTGCCCTCGGCCGCGGTCTCGCCGGCCTATTCGCTTATGTCGAGGGATTTCGACAAGCTCAAGAGCATGATCAGCCTGCTAGGGCCCGGCGCGATCTATGTCTCCGCCGTCAAGCCGTTTGCCGCGGCGCTGGCGACGATCAAGCCGCTGCATTCGGCGACCATCGTCAGCGGCACTGCGGACGACAGCGAAACAATTTCTTTCCGCACCGTCGCGGCGACGCCGGAAACGGACGATGTCGAAAATGCCTTCGCCGCGATCACGCCCGACACGATCGCAAAATTCCTGTTCACCTCGGGGTCGACAGGCACGCCCAAGGCCGTGATCAACACCCAGCGCATGCTGACCTCGAGCCAGCAGGCCAAGGCGCAAACCTGGACATTCCTCGAAGATATCGGCGACCAGCTCGTGATCCTCGACTGGCTGCCCTGGAGCCACACCTTCGGCGCCAACCACAATTTCAATCTGGTGCTGCGTAATGGCGGCACGCTCTATGTTGACGGCGGCAAGCCGGCGCCCGGCCTGTTCGCGACCTCGCTCGCCAATCTCCGCAGCGTGATGCCGACGGTCTATTTCAACGTGCCGCGCGGCTTTGACATGCTGATCTCAGCGCTGCGGAGCGATGACGAGTTGCGAAAGAAGTTTTTCGGCGAAGTGAAGTTCGCCTTCTACGCCGGCGCAGCGCTCCCGCAGAATCTCTGGGATGCGTTGGAAGAGTTGTCGATCAAAACAGTGGGACGCGCGCTGCCGATGGTCTCGGCCTGGGGCTCGACCGAGACCTCGCCGCTCGCCACCGACTGTCATTTCCAGGCGAGGCGTTCCGGCAATATCGGCGTGCCGATCCCGGGGACCGAGCTGAAGCTGGTGCCGTGGGGCGACAAGCTGGAGGTGCGCGTGCGCGGGCCGAATGTCACGCCAGGCTATTGGAAGGCGCCGGAACTGACGGCCCAGGCGTTCGACACCGAAGGTTTTTATCTGATCGGCGATGCCGTCACCTTTGCCGATCCGGATCGTCTCGAGCTCGGACTGTTCTTCGATGGCCGCGTTGCCGAGGATTTCAAGCTCAATTCCGGCACCTGGGTCAGCGTCGGTACGCTGCGTGTCGCCGGCGTCGCGGCGCTGGCGCCGCTGGCGCAGGACATCGTGGTGGCCGGCCATGGCGGGGATGAGGTGCGTTTCCTGGTCTTCCCGAACATCGCCGCCTGCCGGGCCCATGCCGGCCTGCCTGATCAGGCCGATGTGAAGGACGTCATCGGCCACGACAAAGTTCGCGGCGCGATTGCGCATGGCCTTGCGAGATTGAAGGCGCAGAGCGGCAACTCGTCGGGGCATGCGACTCGCGCGCTGCTGCTCGCCGAGCCCGCCTCCGTCGACGGTGGTGAGATCACCGACAAGGGCTACATCAACCAGCGCGCGGTGCTGACGCGGCGCGCCGACGCGGTGGCCGTGCTGGATGACGATTCATCGTCCGAATGGATCGGCTGCGCCGGCTGAGAGAGGCTCAGATGCCGTTCCGGTGTGCCTCGACCAGTCGCACCAACATCTGGAGAAAGGCCGCCTGTTCGGATTTGCTGAGCGCCGAAAGTGTCCGCGCGTTAAAATTCTGGCCGAGCCGGCTGGCCTCGTCGGCGCGTCGCTCACCGGCCGCACTGAGGCTGAGTTCAACCGCACGGCGGTCCCGCGCCGAGCGCTTGCGCTTGAGAATGCCGGTCTCCTCCATCCGGGCGAGGATCTTCACCAGATTGGGCAGCTGCATTTTCAGGACGGCGGCAAGCTCGCTCTGCGTCACCGTCTTGTTGTCTCGGACCACGATGAGGATGGCGTATTCGAGCGGCGAGAGTTTCAGCGATTCGAAATACGGATAAAACGCTTCGAAATTCTGCAGTTGCAGAATCCGGATCATGAATCCGGGAGTCTCCTGGAGTGCGCTGAGATCGAGCTCCCGGGGCCTATCCGGCTCGGCCGCTTTCGCTGCCCCATTGCCGCTCCGTGTCGAGACTTTGCCGATTCTACCCATGGGCCATAGCTCGCATGCCGCCATGTGAATTGACAATCCTCAAAATAGTTATAAATTATAAGTAATACAGAAGCGGTCGCGAAGGCCCGCCATATTTCATGCAGGAGGGAGCGCATGCGACAGTCTTTTGGTCTGGGAATGCTCGTGGCCGCGCTCGGCGGCATGTTCGCCGGCGCGGCTCACGCCCAGGACCGCGTTCGGATCGGCGTGCTCAACGACCAGTCAGGCGTGTTTTCGACCTATCAGGGCGTCGGGTCGGTCATCGCGGCGCAGATGGCCGTGGAGGATTATGGTGGCAAGGCCGCCGGCAAGCCGATTGACGTCATCACCGCCGACCACCAGAACAAGACCGACGTCGGCGTCGGCATTGCGCGGCGCTGGTACGACACCGAAAATATCGACGCTGTCTTCGACCTGCCGAACTCGGCGATTGCGCTCGCGGTTGCAGCGATGAGCGAGCAGAAGAACAAGGTCTTCATCGGCTCTGGCGCCGGCACCGCGCTGCTTACAGGCGAGAAATGCACGCCGAACACCGTGCACTGGACCTACGACACCTATGCCTATGGGCGAGGCCTCGGCAAAGCCGTGGTGGCGCAGGGCGGCAAGAAATGGTTCTTTCTGACCGCCGATTATGCCTTTGGCCATGACCTGGAGAAGCAGGCGATGGAGGGCGTCAAGGCCTCCGGCGGCGCGGTGCTCGGCGCCGTACGCCATCCGCTCGGCACGGCCGATTATGCCTCGTTCCTGCTGCAGGCGCAGGCCTCCGGCGCCGACATTGTCGGCGTCGCCAATGCAGGCGACGACACCATCACCTCGATCAAGCAGGCGGCGGAGTTCGGGCTGACGCAAAAGCAGAAGCTGGTCGGCCTGATCCTCGGCATGAACGGCATTCCCGCGTTGGGGCTGAAGGCGGCGCAGGGCGCGCAGATCATGAATCCGTTCTACTGGGATCTGAACGACGGCACCCGCGCCTTCGCAAAACGGTTCGCCGAACGCCATCCGCAGCAGAATTATCCGAACGACATGCAGGCCGGCGTCTATGCCTCCGTGCTGCATTACCTGAAGGCGGTCGACAAGGTCGGCGGCGCCACTGACGGCAAGGCCGTGGTCGCTGCCATGAAGGCGATACCGACCGACGATCCGCTGTTCGGCAAGGGCACCATCCGTGCCGACGGGCGCAAGATTCACCCCCTCTATCTGCTCGAAGTGAAGAAACCGGACGAATCCACGTCGAAATGGGATCTGCTCAAGGTCGTCGCGACGATTCCCGGAGATCAGGCGTTCCGTCCCGAGAGCGAAGGCAACTGCCCGCTGGTCAAGAAATGATGTAATTTCCGCGAGCGGCCAGTGGGCGGCTCGCGGAACCTCGTCGAGGTGGTCTGTGGTTTATGTTGCCAAGGCAACTAATTTATGTAAGCCTGTCCTCATCAAAGCGACCCTCTCGAAGAGCACGGAGAGTGCCTGGGCCGCATGAGGGAGAGACGGATGTTCGGACGGCGGGATCGTCACGACGCATTGCGTCGCTGCGCTAGTGCGGCGGCCAGCGCGGGCCGCTCAGGCCCGGTCGTCGATTTCGCCGGCGCCCTTCACGGCATCGAGATTGCCGTGCACCCGCAGCAGCAGCGCGATCAGCGTCTCGCGTTCCGGCTTGCTCAGGCAGGAGAGCAGGCGCCGCTCTCGTTCGAGCGCGACCGCGATCACCTGGTCATGGGTGGTGTAGCCCTTTGCGGTCAGCGAGATCGAATGGGTGCGCCCGTCCTGCCGGTCGGCACGAATGTTGACCAGCCCGCGCTCCTCCATGCCTGCCAGGGTGCGGCTCACCGGACCCTTATCGAAGCCGATCACATGGCAGATGCGGGCCGCCGAAATTTCCGGCTCGATCGCGAGCAGCGACAGGATCCGCCACTCCGTGACGTTGACCCCGAAACGCTTCTGATAGACCACGGTCGCGCTGCGCGACAGTTTGTTGGCGATGAAGGTGATGAGCGCCGGGACGTAGCGGTCGAGGTCGAGCACCTGTTCGGCGCGTCCGCTCCTGCCTGCCGTGCCCGCGCGAGGCGCGCGCGCCTGTCTGTTCTTGCTCATGCTCTTCCGAAGCCGCTCCAGCCTTTCAGACATAGAGACAGCGCACGCCGCTCTGCAAGAACATTATGTAGGAGACCCGCATGAGCGCCACACAGAAACCTGCGCCGGCAGGCGTCCCGAGCCTCGACGTCGACCCGTTCTCGACCGAATTCTTCGAGGACCCGCACGCGATCCACCAGGTGCTGCGCGAGGCGGGGCCGGTGGTGTGGCTCGACAAATGGAGCGTCTATGGCGTGGCGCGCCATGCCGAGGTGCACGCCGTCCTCAACGATCCCCTCACATTCTGTTCGAGCCGCGGCGTCGGCCTCAGCGATTTTGCCAAGGAAAAGCCGTGGCGGCCGCAAAGCATCATCCTCGAGGCGGATCCGCCGGCGCATACCCGCACGCGCGCGGTGCTGAACCTGGTGCTGTCGGCCAGCGCCATGAAGCCGCTGCGCGGCCACTTCACAGCCTTGGCCGAAGCCAAGGTCGATGAGCTGATTTCGCGCGGCAGCTTTGATGCCATCCCCGATCTTGCGGAAGCCTATCCCCTGTCGGTCTTCCCCGATGCCCTCGGACTGAAACAGGAGGGGCGGGAGAACCTGTTGCCCTATGCCAGCCTGGTGTTCAACGCATTCGGTCCGCCGAACCAGCTTCGCCAGGAGGCGATTGAGCGCTCGGCGCCGCATCAGGCCTATGTCGCCGAACAATGCCAGCGCGAGAATCTCGCCCCCGGCGGTTTTGGCGCCTGCATCCATGCCCGCGCCGATGCCGGCGATATCACCCATGAGGAAGCGCCGCTTTTGGTGCGTTCGCTGCTGTCGGCCGGGCTCGACACCACCGTCTATGGCATCGGCGCCGCCGTCTATTGTCTGGCGCGCTTTCCCGAGCAGCTGGCGAAGCTGCGCAGCGATCCCACGCTGGCGCGCAACGCCTTCGAGGAGGCGATCCGCTTCGAAAGCCCGGTGCAGACCTTCTTCCGCACCACCACGCGTCAGGTCGAGCTCGGCGGGCATGTGATCGGTGAGGGCGAGAAAGTCTTGATGTTCCTCGGGGCCGCGAACCGTGATCCGCGCCGCTGGGAAAACCCCGATCATTACGACATCACCCGCCGCACCTCGGGCCATGTTGGCTACGGCTCGGGCATTCACATGTGCGTCGGCCAGCTTGTCGCCCGCCTCGAAGGCGAAGTGATGATGGCGGCGATCGCCCGCAGGGTCGTCAGCATCGAGATCACCGGGCCCGTCAAGCGCCGTTACAACAATACACTGCGCGGCCTGGACAGTCTTCCAATCACCATTTCGGCCGCCTGATACAAAGCCGGTATCTGATCGGCGATTGCAGCGGCGCGTCGCGCCAACCGGTAAACCCGGCGAAAGTCCGGGAACGCCAAAGTCAACATCGGAGGAGAAGACAATGCGGGGTTTAGGGTTGGGTCTGGCGCTTGCCGTGTCTTGCGCGATGACGGCTGCAGCGCGTGCCGAGATTTCCGATAACGTCGTGCGCGTCGGCGTGCTCAACGACATCTCCGGCATCTTCCAGGATACCAACGGCATGGGCTCGGTGGAGGCCGCGCGCATGGCGGCGGAAGATTTTGGTGGCGGTGGCAAGGGCATCAAGGTCGAGATCGTCTATGCCGACCACCAGAACAAGGCCGACGTGGGATCGGCGATCGTGCGCAAATGGCTCGATGTCGACGGCGTCGATGCCGTGGTCGATGTGCCGAACTCCGCGGTCGGTCTCACCATCAATTCGCTGCTGCGCGACAGCCGCATGACGTTCCTGGCGTCGTCGACGGCGAGTTCCGATCTGACAGGCAAGGCCTGCTCACCCAACACCATCCAATGGGTCAACGACGCCTGGGCGACCGGCAATTCGACGGCGGCGGCGATGATGGCGCGCGGCGGCAAGGAATGGTTCTTCATCACCGTGAATTTCGCGCTAGGCCAGGGCATCGAGGCCGAGGCCACCAATTACATCGAAAGGCACGGCGGCAAGGTGCTGGGCTCGGCAAAACATCCGCTCAACACGCCGGATTTTGCCTCGCTGCTGCTGCAGGCGCAGAATTCCAAGGCCAAGGTGATCGGGCTCGCCAATGCCGGCGGCGACACCGTCAACGCCGTGAAGCAGGCGGCCGAGTTCGGGCTGCAGCAGAGCGGCCAGAGCATGGTGGCGTTCCTGCTGTTTATCAACGACATCCACGGCATGGGGCTGAAGGTCGGCCAGGGGCTGCAGCTGTTCGAGGCCTTCTACTGGGATATGGACGACGACACCCGCGCCTTCGCCAAGCGTTTTGGAGCGCGTCCCGGCATGAACGGCAAGATGCCGAGCGGCAACCAGGCCGGCGTCTACGCTTCGACCTTAGCCTATCTCAACGCTGTGGCCGCGACCGGCAGCGATCACGCCAAGGACGTGGTGCCGCAGATGAAGAAGTTCAGGGGCAAGGACAAATTGTTCGGCGACGTCACCATCCGCCAGGATGGCCGCGTCGTTCACCCGATGTACCTGTTCGAGGTGAAGAAGCCGGAGGAATCAAAGTACCCTTACGATTACTACAAGCTGGTTTCGACCATTTCCGCCGACCAGGCCTTTCGCCCGCTCGCCGACGGCGGCTGCGCGCTGGTGAAGTGAGGTCGCCGCATGATTTTCATTTCGCCATGCCCGGGGCTTGTCCCGGGCATGACGAGTTTGTGGACTGATCCCGGGCACACCAGACCAACACAAGGGCGCGAGGTCCGCTCAGCCCAAATTGATTTCGATTGACGCCTGCGTGCCGTACATCATTGTAAGCCTGAGAGCCGGCACAACGCGGCTGTGATTGCGGGGGACAACAATGCGACGGATCAGGTCTAGCACGCGTACTTCGATCCCTTTGGCATTGCTGACGCTTGCGACCTCGCTCATTGCCACAGAAGCGACCGCCGCGAAGATAACCGGCGATGCCGCGGCGACATGCAGCGGCCTGGTCGGAGCGGGCGACAACGCCGTAAAGATCGATTCCGCCAGCATCGTTGCGCCATCGCCGCTCGCGGTCGCCGAGAAAGGGCCGACGCCGGCGGCGCGCGTCACGCCGGCCAATCCGGAATTCTGCAAGGTACTCGGCCACATCGCACCGTCCGATCCCGCTGCGCCGCCGATCAAATTCCAGGTGAATCTGCCGCTCGAATGGAACGGCCGCTCGCTGCAATATGGCGGCGGCGGCTTCAATGGGGTGCTGATCACTGGGCTCGCCTTGCCGCCGGCCTATCCGTTCGGCGCGCCATCGCCGCTGGCGCGCGGTTTTGTCACCTACGGCACCGACTCCGGCCACGAGACCAAACCGGGCGAGCCGCCGCAACTCTTTGCGCTCAACGACGAGGCGTTCGAAAATTTTGCGCATCGCTCCTACAAGCGCGTGCGCGATGCCGCGGTCGCGTTGATGGTGCGCGCTTACGGCAATCCGCCGACAAAACTCTATTTCATGGGATCGTCGGAGGGCGGCCGCGAGGCGCTGACCATGGCGCAGCGCTATCCCGATGATTTCGACGGCATCTTCGCCCGTGTGCCCGTCATCAACTGGGTCGGCCTGCAGCATGCCGGGACGAAGTCGGGCCTCGCCACGATGGGTGAGGGCTGGATACGTCCGGCGCAGGTCGACCTCGTCGCCAAGGCGGTGCTCAAGGCCTGCGACAAGGCTGATGGCGCCGAGGACATGCTGGTTCTCGATCCGGTCGGCTGCAAGGCGAAATTCCGCGTGGAAGAGCTGCGCTGCGCCGCCGGCCAGAGCGGCGATCAGTGTTTGACCGAACCGCAGATCGCGGCGATCAAGACGCTGCATGGGACGTACAAATTCTCCTTCACGCTCGAGAACGGTCTCGATGACTATCCGGGCTGGGGCGTCTCCGGCGAAAATACTCCGGCGTTCGGCCCGACCGGCGGCTGGAACGCCTGGTGGCTCGGCAAGGCCGCGCCGGTGCAGCCGCCGGCGCCAAACAACGGCATCGCCTGGATCTATGGCGCGGGCGGCATTCAATACGTCTTCGCGCGCGATCCGAAGCTCGACGTTACGACCTACAAGCCCGACGATCACAAGGAGCGGTTGCTGCAGGTGTCGCGCTTGATGGATTCGACCGACCCGGACCTCGGCCGTTTTGCCGCGCGCGGCGGCCGGCTCGTCATTCTCGAAAACATGGCCGACTACGCCCAGAGCCCCTATGCCGGCATCCGCTATTTCGAGAACGTACAGCGCAAGCTCGGCACGGAGAAGGTGGCGGAGTTCGCCCGGCTCTACACGGCGCCCGGCGTCGATCATGTCGGCTCGGGCGCACCAGCCAATGTCGACATCCTGGCGGTGCTGGTCGACTGGGTCGAGCATGGCAAGGCGCCCGGCGATCTCGAAGTGACCGAGCAGCGGCTCGACACGCCGGCGTTCGAGACAACGCGCTCGCTGCCACTGTGCCAGTGGCCGGCATGGCCGCACTATAAATCGGGACCGGTCGATCGCGCCGCGAGCTTTACCTGCGCGCCGTAGAGAAGGCTACCCCGTCACCTTGCTCGATCCCTGCGTGATCAGCCGCGCGGCGCGCTGGTCGCGGGCGTGAATCCACAGCCAGCTTAGCGCGACGCTGAGCCGGTTGCGCAGGCCGATCAGGAAGTAGATGTGGGCGATGCCCCAGATCCACCAGGCAAGATTGCCGCGTAGCTTCATCCAGCCGAAATCGATCACGGCCTTCTTTTTGCCGATCTGCGCGAGGCTGCCGGCGTGCTTGTATTTGAACGGGGGCAGCGTGCTGCCGTTGAGGCGCGCCTTGATCAGCGCCGCCACATAGCGTCCCTGCTGCTTGGCCGCGGGCGCGATGCCGGGCACCGGGTTGCCGTCAGGACCTGCGATCGTCACGGTGTCGCCGATCGCGAACACATCGGGATGGCCCGGCACGGTCAGATCAGGCTCGACCTTCAGCCGATAGGCGCGGTCGGCCGGCGCATTCATCCATTCCGCCGCGCGCGAGGCGCGCACGCCGGCGGCCCAGACGATCGTCCTGGCCTCCAGCTTCTTGCCGCCATAGACGACGCCATCGATGGCGCATTCGGTGACGGGCTGGCCCAGCACCACCTCGACGCCGAGTTCCTCCAGCGACCGCTGCGCGTAGGCGGAGAGATCCTCGGGAAATCCCGCGAGCACGCGCGGCCCGGCCTCGACCAGCACGACGCGGGTCTTGTGGGTGTCGATGTTGCGGAAGTCCGGCGGCAGCGTGTCCTTGGCGAGGTCGGCGATGGTGCCGGCCATTTCGACGCCCGTCGGGCCGGCGCCGATGATGACGAAGGTGAGCAGCGCCGCGCGCCGGACAGGATCGGTCTCGCGTTCGGCGCGCTCGAAGGCGACGAGGATACGCCGCCGCAACGTGGTGGCATCCTCCAGCGTCTTCAGGCCGGGCGCGAACGGCTCCCATTCGTCATGGCCGAAATAGGCGTGGCGGGCGCCGGTGGCGAGCACCAGGGTGTCGTAGGGAATAGTTTCGCCGTCTTCCAGCAACACGCGCTTACCGGCCGTATCGATGCCGTTCACATTGGCGAACAGCGTCGTCACCTCCTTGCGGTCGCGCAGGAGGTAACGTACCGGCCAAGCGATTTCCGACGTCGCCAATGAGGCGGTCGCAACCTGATAGAGCAGCGGCTGGAACAGATGATGGTTGCGGCGATCGATCAGCGTGATTTTTACCGGCGCGCCGGCGAGGCCGAAGGCGGTTTCCAGCCCGCCGAAACCGGCCCCGACGATCACCACGTGATGAGGTTGTTGCGGCGTTGTCGTCATGCGATGCGGCCCTGGTCTATGAATGCAAGGGATTATGTAGCCATTCACGCCTGATGGTCCAATACGCCTTTGCCAATGGCCTGATAGCGAAACGCTATCATCTGTCGTCCCGGCCTTGAGCCGGGACCCATACTCGCAGCAGGGATTTGCTGAGAACGCTGGAGCCGCAGCTCAGGGCAATAACCAAATCCTGTGGTGATGGGTCCCGGCGTTCGCCGGGACGACAACAAGTAACTTCCTGAAAATAACTTCCTGCCACCGCATCCTTTGCCAGTTCCCGAACGTCCTTGGGGTCGAGATGGCCACCGACGAGGAGAGCGTCATGCGACGAACCGTGATAAGGTACAAGACAACGCCTGAAATGACCGAGAAGAACGCCGAACTGGTCGCAAATGTGTTTGCGGCGCTGAAGACGGCGCAGCCGGAAGGCCTGCGCTATCTATCGCTGCGGCTGGAGGACGACACCTTTATCCATTTCGTCGAGACTGCGGCCGAGGGCGCCAGCCCCTTGCAAGGCCTTCCGGCATTCGCCGCGTTCCAGAACGGCATTCGGGAACGTTGTGCCGAGACCCCGCTCGTCAAGGGCGCGACGGTTATCGGCAATTATCGCATGCTGGGCGATACGTGAATTCGCCGGAGGCTGAATGACCGTGATTTCCGAGACGTCGGGCTCTGAAATCGAGCGTCTGCTTGTCGCGATGCGGCCGAAACTGCATCGCTATTGCGCGCGCATGGTCGGCTCGGTCATCGACGGCGAGGACGTGCTGCAGGACGCGCTGATCAAGGCGGTGGAGGCGCATCCCTCCGCCGGCCCCATCGGCAATCCCGAGGGCTGGCTGTTCAAGATCGCGCACAACACCGCGCTGGATTTTTTGCGCCGTAAGCGCCGCCTGGAAGCGCTTCGGGGCGATGCGGAGATGGACATGATCGCTGATCAGCTCGATGCCGTCGAGAGCCGGCAGGTCGCCGCGACTTCGCTGCGCACCTTCATGCGCCTGCCGGTGGCGCAACGCTCAAGCGTAATTCTGATGGATGTGCTCGGATGCTCGCTCAAGGAAATCTGCGAGGTCATGGAATGCAGCCTGCCGGCGGCGAAGGCGTTCCTGCATCGCGGCCGTGCGCAGTTGCACGACATCGCCGATGAACCTGATGATGCGCCGCAAGCGAAATTGTCGGATGCGGACCGCGCGCGCCTCGGCGCCTATGTCGCCCATTTCAACGCGCGCGATTTCGACGCAATCCGGACGATGATCGCTGATGATGTCAGGCTCGACCTCGTCAGCAAGACCCGCATGCACGGCAAGGTCGAAGTGTCCCGCTATTTCGGCAATTACGCGAAGGTCAGCGACTGGCATCTGGTGCCTGGCCTGGTCGAAGGGCGTCCCGCCATCCTGGTGTTCGATCCGAACGAACGTGGATCTAGCCCGAAATATTTCATGCTGCTGGACTGGTCGGCCGGCCAGGTCGCCACGATCCGGGATTTTCGCCACGCGTCCTATGTCATCCATGACGCGGAATACCTGATCTGAACGAGCGCTTCCGGCCGATGGCGGGCGAAATTTGCCATAAGGACTGCCCGGCGTGGCCGCTCCTCCCGGATTCCCGGCCCAAAAACTGCGACAAATCGTTGCCGTAGCAACCGGCACTATAGTTCTTGCCATCCCCGCCGTCCACGAACTATGGTTCCGGTGGCTTAAGCATGCGCCGAAGGTTCAAAGCCGGGCAAACCGGTTCATGCTTGCCGCTGACCGGCGATTTCGCGCACAAAATACCTCAGTGATAATGAGGTGCGCGAGACAGCGCCGGTCGCCCGGTTGGCCCGGGCCTGATCGCTAACGAGGAGGGGAGTGATTATGAAAAAGGCATTCTGGCTGGCGGGCGCGGCAATTCTGGCGCTGGCGCAGCCCGCATCCGCCGGCGACACCATCAAGATCGGCTTTGTCTCGACCTTCAGCGGCCCGACCGCTGTGATCGGCAACGACATGCGCAATTCCTTCGAGCTGGCGCTCGACCATCTCGGCCGCAAGATCGCCGGCAAGCCGGTCGAGGTGATCTACGAGGACGACGGCCAGAAGCCCGACGTCGGCAAGCAGAAAACCGAAAAGCTGATCCAGTCCGACAAGGTCGATTTCATCGTCGGTTACATCTGGTCGAACGTGCTGCTGGCCTCGCTGAAAACCGCGGTCGATGCCAAGACGTTCCTGATCTCGGCCAACGCCGGTCCCTCGCAACTCGCTGGCGAGCTCTGCTCGCCCTACGTCTTCTCGACCTCCTGGCAGAACGACCAGACCCCGCAGGCGGTCGGCACCTACATGAACCAGAAGGGCGTCAAGTCGGTATTCCTGATCGGCCCGAACTACGCCGCCGGCAAGGACATGCTGGCCGGCGTGAAGAGCACCTTCAAGGGCCAGGTCGTCGGCGAGGAATATACGGTGTGGCCGAGTCAGCTCGATTTTTCCGCCGAACTCACCAAGGCCAAGAACTCCAAGGCCGAGTCGATCTTCGTGTTCTATCCGGGAGCGGCCGGCGTGCAGTTCCTCAATCAATATGCGCAGGCCGGAATCAAGCAGCAGATCCCGCTCTACACCGCCTTCACCATCGACGAATTGTCGCTGCCTTTGCAGAAGGAAAACGCGCTCGGCGTGCCCGGTGCGCAGCAATGGGTCAACGACCTGCCGAACGCCGAGAACAAGAAGTTCGTCGAGGACTATCGCAAGAAGTACCCCGGGCTGCGGCCGACCTTCTACGGCGCGCAGTCCTATGACGCCGCGAACCTGATCAACAGCGCGGTGGTCGCGGTAAAGGGCGACACTTCCAAGAAGGACGAGATGAAGGCCGAGATGGAGAAGGCCAACTTCAAGTCGGTGCGCGGCCCGTTCAAATACGGCAACAACCACATCCCGATCCAGAATTTCTACCTGCAGGACGTGGTCAAGGACGCCGACGGCCAGCTCGCGCTCAAGACGGTGGCGACCATCGTCAAGGACGACCAGGACCGCTTTCACGACAAATGTCCGATGAAGAAGTGACGGTTGGCATGGCCGGTGCATGATCGCGGCAAAACGCCCATGGGCTTGACCCGGGGGCGGTTTGCGACAGATCATCCGCCCAACAAGAAAAATGGCGGCGGCGCAGATGTGCTGCCGCTGTTTTGTTAGGCCCCAGGCGTTTAAGGGATCAATGCTCGTCCTCATCGAACAATCGCTGAACGGCTTGCAGTTCGGCTTGCTGCTATTTTTGCTGGCGGCTGGCCTGACGCTGGTGTTCGGCATCATGGACTTCGTCAACCTGGCGCACGGCTCGCTCTACATGATGGGCGCGTATTTCGCCGCAACCTTCGTCGCCTGGACCAACAGTTTCGTGCTCGGCATCCTGCTCGCGCTCGGCGCCACCTTGCTGCTTGGCATCGCTCTGGAATTCATAGCGCTGCGGCATCTCTATGGCCGCGACCATCTTGATCAGGTGCTGGCGACGTTCGGCCTGATCCTGTTCTTCAATGACGCGGTGCGGCTGATCTGGGGACCGGCTGGCCTGTCGCTGCCGCTGCCGGCCTGGCTCACGGTGCCGGTGCAGATCGTGCCCGGCGTGTTCTACCCGGCCTACCGCCTCTCGATCATCGTGGTGGCGCTGGCGGTCGCAGCCCTGCTTTATATCGTCGTGATGCGCACTAAAATCGGCATGCTGATCCGCGCCGGCGCCTCGAACCGTGAAATGATCGGCGCGCTCGGCATCAACATCAAGCTCTTGTTCACGCTGGTGTTCGGGCTTGGCGCCGCGCTTGCCGGCCTTGCCGGGCTGATGCAGGCGCCGATCCTCACGGTGCAGATCGGCATGGGCGAGAACATTCTCATTCTTGCCTTCGTCATCATCGTGATCGGCGGCATCGGTTCGATCCGAGGCGCGTTCCTGGCGGCGATCTTCGTCGGCATGATCGACACGCTCGGCCGCGCGTTCCTGCCGGATCTCTTGCGTAAGGTGCTCAGCTCCGCCGCGGCTTCAACTGCCGCGCCGGCGCTATCGTCGATGCTGATCTATCTCCTGATGGCCATCGTGCTGGTGGTTCGTCCGGAGGGGCTGTTTCCGGCTGCGAAGCGATGAAATTTTCCATCAACGCCCGCAACGTCATCGTGGCGCTCACCGCGCTTGGCTTGCTGCTGTTGCCGGCCTATTCGGCGCTATCAGGCAACATCTTCATCCTGACGCTGTTCACCCGCATCGTCATCTTCGCGCTCGCGGCGGCCAGCCTCAACCTCATCATGGGTTATGGCGGCATGATGAGCTTCGGCCATGCCGCCTATCTCGGCATCGGCGGCTATGCGGTGGGCATCCTCGCCTATGAAGGCATCGGCTCCGGCTTCATCCAATGGCCGGTGGCGCTGATCGTCTCGGCGCTCTATGCGCTCGTCATAGGCGCGCTGTCCTTGCGCACCCGCGGTGTCTACTTCATCATGATCACGCTCGCCTTTGCGCAGATGGCCTATTACATCGCCTCGGGCATGTCGCGTTATGGCGGCGACGACGGCCTCACCATCTACAAGCGCAGCACCTTCGGCGGCCTGATCGACCTCTCGAACCGCGTGCAGTTCTACTACCTTTGCCTCGCCTGCCTGTTCGGCGGCATCTACCTGATCTGGCGCATCATCAATTCGCGCTTCGGCATGGTGGTGCAGGGCGTGCGCTCCAACGAGCAGCGCATGCAGGCGATCGGATTTCATGCCAACAGATATCGTCTGGTCTGCTTCGTCATTTCAGGCACGATCTGCGGCCTCGCCGGCGCGCTACTTGCCAACAATACCGACTTCATCAGTCCGGCGACGATGTACTGGACCCGCTCTGGCGATCTCATGGTGATGGTGATTTTGGGCGGCATGGGCTCGCTGTTCGGCCCCGTCATCGGCACCATCGTCTTCCTGGTGCTGGAAGAAGTGCTGTCGCAGTTCACCGAATACTGGGCGCTGATCATGGGCCCGCTGCTGCTGCTGATCGTGCTGTTCGCGCGCGGCGGCATCATGGGCGTGCTCGGGAGGTTGAGCCGTGGTTGAACCCTTGCTCCGCGTCGAGAATCTCGTCCGCAGTTTTGGTGGCATCAAGGCCACCGACAATCTGTCGCTCGACGTTCTGCCCGGCGAGCTTCACGCCATCATCGGCCCCAACGGCGCCGGCAAGACCACGCTGATCAGCCAGTTGACCGGGCAGCTGGCGCCGAACTCCGGCACGATTCATTTCGCCGGCCGCGAGGTCACGTGGTTGCCGTCCTACCAGCGCAGCCGGCTTGGCCTGGCGCGCTCGTTCCAGATCACCTGCCTGCTGCCGGATTTCACCGCCGCCGACAATGTCGCGCTGGCCGCGCAGGCGCATGACGGCCACTCCTTCCGTTTCTGGGGCGCCGCGCGCAAGGAGAGGCATCTGCGCGAAGCGGCGCAGGCAGCACTGACGAGGGTCGGGCTCGCCAAGCGCGCCGATGTGCTGGTGTCGGAGCTGAGCCACGGCGAGCAGCGCGAGCTCGAGCTGGCCGTCGCGCTCGCAACCAAGCCGCAATTGTTGCTCTTGGATGAGCCGATGGCCGGCCTCGGCGTCACTGAATCCGCGCGCATGGTGGCGCTGCTGAAAGAGCTGCGGAAGGAAGTCGCCATCGTGCTGGTCGAGCACGACATGGAGGCGGTGTTTGCATTGGCCGATCGCATCACGGTGCTGGTCTATGGCCGCGTCATCGCCTCCGGCGATCCCGACACAATCAGGAACAATGAGGAAGTCAAACGCGCCTATCTCGGCGAGCAGCACGCGGTGACACATCATGGCTGAAACCCTGCTGGAAATCGACGGCGTCGAGACCTGCTACGGCCTCAGCCAGGTGCTGTTCGGCCTGTCGCTGAAGATCCAATCGGGCGAGATGGTCGCGCTGATGGGCCGCAACGGCATGGGCAAGACCACCACCATCCGCTCCATCATGGGCATGACGCGCGCGCGCGCCGGCATGATCCGTTTCGCGGGCGAGGAAGTGCGTAGCCTGCCGTCGTACAAGATTGCAAAACTCGGCATCGGCCTGGTGCCGGAGGGACGCCAGATTTTTCCGAACCTCACGGTCTACGAAAATCTCGTCGCGGCGTCCGGCAACCGCCAGGGCGCGTCCGATCCCTGGACGATCGACAAGATCCACGCGCTGTTTCCGCGGCTTGCCGAGCGCGGCAACAACATGGGCGTGACGCTGTCGGGCGGCGAGCAGCAGATGCTGGCAATCGGCCGCGCACTGATGACCAATCCGAAATTGCTGATCCTCGATGAAGCCACCGAAGGCCTCGCGCCCCTGATCCGGGAGGAGATCTGGAGCTGCCTGTCGATGCTGAAGGGGCGGGGGCAGTCCGTGCTCGTCATCGACAAGAACGTCGCCAACCTCGCCAAGATCGCTGACCGCCACTACATCATCGAGCGCGGCCGTACGGTGTGGACGGGGACATCAGAGCAGTTGATCGCGGAGCCGGATTTGCAGCACCGGTATTTGGGCATATGAGCTATTTCTGTCGTCCCGGCGAACGCCGGGACCCATACTCCGCGGCTGTAATTATCAAGGCGGTGGTCGACGGCTTCTTCCAATTATTGGCATCGGTGATTATGGGTCCCGGCGTTCGCCGGGACGACGAGAGAACGAGCCTCCTCAAAACATCTCGAAATATTCGCGGTGCTCCCAGTCCGACACTTCGGCCTGAAAGCGCTCGATCTCCGCATTCTTGATATGGACGTAGTAATCCACGAACTCCGCCCCCAGCGCGCCGCGGAAGAACGGATCGTCCTGCAGCGCGAACACGGCTTCGCGCAAGGATTTCGGCAGCAGGGCCGCCTTGGTCTCGTAGGGCGTATCGGCCGATGGCGGCGGATCGAGCTTGCGGTCGACGCCGTCGAGCCCGGAGAGAATCTGCGAGGCCATGTAGAGATAGGGGTTCGCCGCAGGCTCGCCGATGCGGTTTTCCAGCCGCGTGGCGGCATCATTCGGACCGCCGAGCACGCGGATCATGACGCCGCGGTTGTCGCGGCCCCAGATCGCGCGATCGGGCGCCAGCGAGTAGGAGCGGTAGCGCTTGTAGCCGTTGATGGTCGGCGTCGTGAACACGGTCGACGCGCGGGCGTGCTCCAGCAGACCGGCGAGATAGTGTTTGGCGAACGGGCTGAGCGCTTCGCCGGCGTCTTTCGCCATGAAGGCGTTCTCTCCGTTCGCGCGCGACACCAGCGATTGATGCAGGTGCCAGCCAGAGGCAAACACATTGGGCAGCTTTGGGCGGCACATGAAGGTCGCGTGATAGCCGTGGCGGCGCGCGATCTGTTTCACCGCCGAGCGAAACAGCACCATGTTGTCGGCAGGCACTAATCCCTTGGTCGGCTGGAAGGTGAACTCGCACTGGCTCGGGCCGAACTCGACCTCGACCGAGCGCAGGGGGAGGCCGAGCGCCAGCACGTCGCGGCGGATGATTTCCAGCGCCGGCTCCATCTGGTCGTAGCGCTGCTCGGTCAGATACTGATAGCCGTGCGAGAGCAGGCTGACCGACGGCGGCCGCCCGGGCTGACCGGCATCATCAGGCGCCATATGCGCATCGTCGAGCCTGAAGAGGTGGAATTCGACCTCGAGCCCGGCGACGAAATCATAGCCGCGCTGGCCGAGCTGATCGATCACCTTGCGATAGAGATGACGCGTGGCGAACGGCACCGGGCGGCCGTCGTTGAAATAGAGGTCGCAGAGCAGCCAGCCTGTGGTCGGCGCCCAGGGCAGCACGCGGAAGGTAGTGGGATCGGCCACCATCACAACGTCGGCGGCGCCTTCCATCTCCTTCATGCCGAAGCCGCCGCCTGATGTGAACACCGGAAACACCGTCTTGTGCGAGGTGTCCTTGGCCAGCATCGTCGTGGTGATGGAGCAGCCGCTTTCCAGCGAGGCAGTCGCTTCGCTTGCGATCAGCGTCTTGCCGCGCAGGATGCCGTGCTGATCGGGGAAGGACAGGCGGATGACTTCGACGTTTTTCTCTTCGACGAGCTTGCGAAGGCGGCTGGTCGCCTCATGCTGCTCTGAAGACCACAGCCCGTGACGTTTAACGAAGCTCAACGCCGATCCCCCCAAACTCGCTTGAATCCACCGCCGTCATTGCGAGGAGCGAAGCGACGAAGCAATCCATCTATCCCCGTGTGGCGCGATGGATTGCTTCGCCTCGCTCGCAATGACGGAGGAGAGACCATCACTCCGCCGCGGTCAGGTGCGTCACCTTGCCCGCGATCTCGCACGGCACCGGCGCGGTCCAGGGCGCGCCGCGGCGGCGCTTGACATCGACTTCCATCCAGTAGAGCTCCCAGCCCAGTGTCGGCCCGATGCCGTCCATCGTCGCTGGCCCCTGAATGCTGCGGGCCGTGGCATCATCGAGAAACAGCATCGGCTTCTCGCCGCCAACCACCTTCTCGATCTCCTGCCGCAGGAGGCGGCGATACTGCACGATCGCCTTGTCAGATTGGCCGAGGTGCTCGTTGGTGCGGTCCTGGATCGGGCCCATCGATTCCACCGCCCACTGGTCGTGGACATTGATGTCGTTGCCCATGCCGGTATAGGTCGCGCTCGCCTGCTCGTGCGGATCGAAGCCGTAATCGTTGCTCTTGTTCTTGCGCGACTTGTAGTCCGGCAACTCGTAGAGCTCGAGCCGCTGGTCGCGCATCTTCTTCTTGTCGACCGGGGACGTGTAGGAGGTGAAGATCGCATACCAGTAGCAGTTCTCGTCATCGATCGGCACATGCCACTGCGTGATCGTCATCTCCTGGCTCATCGGGATGACGAAGCCGTGCGGAAAAAGCTGGTTGGTGACGCGCACATGCGTCCGCTCTTCGTCGAGCTCACGCAGCGCAATCAGGCGCAGGCCATATTCGGTATGCTCGACATTGATGATCGGATTGTCGTATTCGCGCAAAATCTTCGTCATCGGCATGTCGCTGCCGGCGGATGCGCCGCGGAACTGCTTGCCATAGGCCGTGGACGTGTCCTCGTCTTCGAAGAAGCGGTGCAGGAACGAGGCGTGCGCCGGATCGATGCCGACTTCGAGCGCCTGCAGCCAATTGCAATTGATGTGGCCCTTGAATGCAAAGGTGTGGCTGTCGGGCGCGACGAAACAATCGATCTCCGGAAAGGCCGGCGGCTCGCCTTCGCCGAGGTAAGCCCAGAGAATGCCGCTCTTCTCAACCACGGGATAGGAACGCTGCCTGATGCCCTGACACAGTTTTGAGTCCTTCGGCTCCGCCGGCGTTTCCAGGCATTGGCCGGAGATATCGAACAGCCAGCCATGGAAGGCACAGCGCAGACCACCATTCTCCAGCCGGCCGAACGCGAGGTCGGCGCCGCGATGCGCGCAGTGGCGGTCGATCAGGCCGTAGCGTCCCTCTTCGTCGCGAAACAGCACGAGGTTTTCGCCGAGCAATTTTACCGGGCGAACCGGCCGCGATCCCTCCAGCTCGTCGACCAGCGCCGCCGGCTGCCAGTACATCCGCATCAGCTTGCCGCAGGGATCCTTGCGGCCCGTGCGGGTGATCAGGTCGTTCTGCTCCTGGCTCATCATGGTGAGGCTCCGAAAGCTGATGTGTTCGCCTATTGAACTTTTGTGCGATTTTAGCGTAGTCTAGGGATGAGGCAAGCGGATTTTGGAGGCAGCGATGCCCAAGCTTAAGCGCGCGGCGGACGCAGACAACCGCGGCGCGACCGATTTCATCGAAAGCCTCGACCGCGGCCTGCGCGTGCTGGAGGTGTTCGGCAGCGGCCGGCAGCCGATGACGCTGAGCGATCTCGCCAAGGCCGCCGGCCTGCCGCGCGCCACCGCGCGGCGCATCCTGTTTACGCTGGAGCGCGCCGGCTTCGTCACCACCGACGGCAAGCTGTTTCGCCTGATGCCGCGTGTGCTGGTGCTGGCATCGAGCTATCTCGCATCCAACCATGTCGTCTCGGTGCTGCAGCCGGCGCTCGACAAGCTGTCGAGTGAGGCGCAGGAAATCTCCTCGATGGCGATCCTCGACGGCGATGACGTCGTATTCATCGCGCGCGCCAGCCCGACGCGTATCTTCTCGGCGGGCATCGATATCGGTTACCGGCTGCCGGCATTCTGCACCTCGGTCGGCCGTGTCCTGCTGTCGCGGTTATCCGACGACGAACTCGCCGCCGCGCTCGGCCGGATGGCGCTTACACCGCTGACGCCATTCACGGTGACCGACAAGAAGCGGCTGCTGAAGACGATCAGCGACGATCGCGCAAATGGCTATTCGCTGGTCGACCGCGAAGCCGAGCCCGGATTCCGTTCGGTCTCGGTGCCGGTGCGCCGCTATGACGGCGCCATCGTCGCCGCCATCAACATGGGCGCGCATGTCGACCGCGTCTCCGCCGAAGAGATGATCGAACGTTTTCTGCCGCGCCTGCAGGAAACCGCGTCGTCGGTGAAATCGCTGCTGGTGTAAGAGAGCATTTCTATCCCCGCCGTCATTGCGAGCGAAGCGAAGCAATCCATTTAGCCGCTTGCCGAGACATGGATTGCTTCGTCGCTTCGCTTCTCGCAATGACGAACGGAGAGAGGAAGCACGCGGCTTCTAGCCGCCAAGCCCAAAATGACGAACGATCTGCTGCGCAGTCATATCAGCCGGATTGACGCTCGTATCCAGCTTTAGGCAATCGGCCCGCGGCACCGCGGTGAGATCGTAGCGGTCGAGATCGCGGATCAGGTGCTCGCCTGAAGATATTTTGCGCCGCGCCACGCGATCGGGATTGCCGACCCGGCGCAGGGCCTCCTCACGCGAGCAGTGCAGGAAGACCGGGAGCAGTTCGCCGTCATAGCGCTGCATGATCTGCTCGACCCGGCTGAAATACGCGCGATCTTCCGGCTCGGCATAGCAGAAGGTCGTGACCAGCAGCGGCACGTCCCGTTCGGCAGCGGCTTCGAGCACGGCTTCGCGGACGTTTTGGACCAGCTCCCAGAAACCTGGCGTGCCGAAGTCGAAGACCGTCAGCGCCAGGTCGATCGCGGCGTGATTGTCCATCAGCCGGCCCGGCACGATCCGGAGCAGCGCCTTTGCGACGGTCAGCTTGCCGGCGGCGGGCGCACCATGGAGGAAGAGCAGCTTCATGCGCCATCAGTATCGCGACCAAGCCGATAGTGCGAGGGCCAGCCGTCCGCGAATGATATCCGATCGGCCGCGCTATCGCGGCGGCAAACGCTTGAACGCGGCTTCGAGGGTCTCGAACGTGGCGACGATCTGCGGCGTCACCCAATAGTGCAGCGTCACTGCGACGGTGAGGCCGACGCTACAGGCGATGGCGACGTACTGCGTCAGCAGCGCCAGCAGGATCGTGCGCAGCGGCCGCCGCAGCGCCTTCGGCCTGGCGCCGGCGAGCAGGGCGTCCTCGTCGTCGAGCGTGCTCATGCGGTCATTCCGGACAGCACCGCGCTCAATGCTCGTTCAATAGCTGATCGAGTCGCGACTTCAGCCGGCGGTTGGCGCGCTCGCTGGCGCGGAGCTTGCGCGCCCAGTCCAGGGTGACGACGCTGCCCGTCTCGTGCTCTTCGCAGAACATCAGTCCCGCCGCGTTGCGGTCGCGCCAGACCAGGCGGGCGAGGCAGGTAAGGCCCTTGCGCGCGACCTCGAAGTCGACGCTGTCGGGCAGCATCGCCGAATTCTCGAATTCGATCTTGGCGCCGCACGGGCTGAAATTGCGGACCACGCAGTCGACCGTCGAGTTGCGCGCGTTGAACGCGATCGTTCCGCCGTAATAGACGCGGTTTCTCTGTTGCTGGCGGCGCTCCGGCACCGTTCTTCTCCATTCCCATTAACGGATTGGTAACACAAATTGGAGGGTGTTGGTGCCTCCGTGCTCATGGGATTTGCCGGGTGGTTAATTTGCAGTGGGGCACAACCGGCGCGGGCATGCGCCCGCATGGGCGAACTCAGGCCAAGATGGATGATTCAGAGGCCGGAAAGTCAGGAGACCGCGCTGCGCAGGCCGAAGGCGTGCTTGTCGTGCAGCACCGGGGCCACCGCATCGCTCAAGCGCGCCGCCGCGGCGTCCACCGAAAGTCCGGCAGTATCGACCACGGCGGAGGCGCGGGCGTAGAGCGGCTCGCGGCTAATCAGGATGTTGCGCAGCTCGGCCATCGCCGAGCGATCGTCCGCCATCGGCCGCAGGTCGCCCTGGCCACGGACGCGGGCCATGTGCTCTTCCGGATCGGCCTTGATCCAGATCGTGTAGAATGACGACAGGATCAGATCGAAGGTTAATGGCTCGGAGACGATGCCCCCGCCGGTCGCCAGCACCATCAGCTCCTTGCGGGCCAAGAGCTGAGACAGCGCCGCCTGCTCCATGCGGCGAAAGCCTTCCTGGCCGTATAGCGCGATGATCTCGGCGACCGAGAGGCCGTTCTGCGCCTCGACCTCCTTGTTGAGCTCGACGAACTTCCAGCCGATCTTTTTCGCCAGCATCCGGCCGAGCGTCGATTTGCCGGCGCCGCGCAGGCCGATCAGCGCGATGCCGGCGAACGAGATGCGGCGCTGCGCTGCTGCCGCACCGCCAGCGAGCGCGTCCTTGGCCTGCGCGATCTGCGAAGGTGTTGCCTTGCGCAGGAGGTCGCGAATGACGGCCCAGTCCGGCGTCGGATCGGCGGAGGGAATCAAATCTTCCAGATGCGCGCCCATCGCGTTCGACACGCGGCGCAGCAGCACGATCGAGACATTGCCCTTGCCGCTTTCGAGCTGCGCGATATAGCGCTCGGAAATTCCAGAAACCTTGGCGAGCACTTTTCGCGACATGCCGCGCAGGGCGCGCATGGTGCGCACACGCTGGCCAAGCTGCTCGAGAAAACCGGTTTCGGGGTCGCTGGCCTCGGTCATTGCCCTCGTTCGGCGCTGCCATGGGGGTAGGAGGTATTTTCGGAAACATAATGCCGATGAGGATTGACAGCAAGCGTGGCTGGTGGCTTTCTATGAATTATAATTCTTAAAAACTGTGGGAGAAGCGTCGTGAGCGGCACGTCCGGTTCGTACACGTCCGGTTCGTACAATGCGGTGACCTGGCTGCTCGACCGCAACGTCGACGAGGGCCGCGGCGCCAAGCTCGCCTTCACCGATACGGTCTCCGAGGTCACCTATCGCGAGCTGCAGCGGCAAACCTGCCGCGTCGCCAACATGCTGCGCCGGCTCGGCGTCCGCCGCGAGGAACGCGTGGCGATGATCATGCTGGATACGGTGGATTTTCCCGCTGTGTTTCTCGGCGCGATCCGCGCCGGCATCGTACCGGTGCCGCTCAACACGCTGCTCACGGCGGAGCAATACGCCTATGTGCTGGCCGACAGCCGCGCCCGCGTGCTGTTCGTTTCCGAAGCGCTCTATCCGGTCGTGAAGGACATCGTGGGCCGCATGGCGGACCTCGATTGCGTGGTCGTGTCGGGCAAGCATGCGTTCGGCCACAAGCTGCTTTCCGAGGAGCTGGCGAAAGAGGACGACACCTTCGCCACGGTGCAAACCCATCCCGACGAGCCGGCGTTCTGGCTCTATTCATCAGGCTCGACCGGCATGCCAAAGGGCGTGCGCCATCTGCACGCCAACCTTCAGGCCACCGCCGACACCTATGCCAAGCAGGTGCTCGGCATCAACGCGAGCGACGTCTGTCTCTCGGCGGCGAAGCTGTTCTTCGCCTATGGCCTCGGCAACGCACTGACCTTTCCGATGTCGGTCGGCGCCTCCACGGTGCTCAATCCCGACCGGCCGACGCCGGCGCTGATGTTCGCGCTCCTGAACAAATACAACCCGACGATCTTCTACGGCGCGCCGACGCTGTTTGCGGCGATGCTCAACGAGGAGACGACGCAGAACGAGAGGGCAGGGACGCGGCTGCGCATCTGCACCTCCGCCGGCGAGGCATTGCCCGAATCCGTCGGCCTAGCCTGGAAAGCGCGCTTTGGCGTCGACATCCTCGACGGGATCGGTTCGACCGAGCTGTTGCATATCTTCGTGTCGAACGCGCCCGGCGACATCAAATACGGCACATCCGGCCGGCCCGTCCCCGGCTACCAGGTCCGGCTGGTCAGCGAGACCGGCGAGGACGTCGCGGACGGCGAAGTCGGCGAGCTTCTCGTCGAGGCGCCGTCGGCCGGCGAAGGCTACTGGAACCAGCGCAGCAAGAGCCGGCATACGTTTCAGGGCAACTGGACCCGCACCGGCGACAAATATGTTCGCGACGCAGATGGCCGCTACACCTTCTGCGGCCGCGCCGACGACATGTTCAAGGTATCAGGCATCTGGGTTTCGCCCTTCGAGGTCGAAAGCGCGCTGATCAAGCATCCGGCCGTCCTGGAGGCCGCCGTCGTGCCCCATGCCGATCCGGAAGGCCTGTTGAAACCGAAGGCGTTTGTCGTGCTGCGCGAGGGCAGCCGCACGGACAGCCTGTACGAATCGCTCAAAGAGCACGTCAAGCAGAAGATCGGCCCGTGGAAATATCCGCGCTGGGTTGAGGTCGTCGATAGCCTGCCGAAGACGGCAACCGGGAAGATTCAAAGGTTCAAGCTGCGCGATGGGGCAGAGTAACTTCCAGGCGTCGTCCCGGCGAACGTCCGGACCCACACGCCGCGGCCTCTGTTGTTTAGGAAGCTGTCGGCCATCCTGCCTGTGCGAGGAGCCGTGGAGTATGGGTCCCGGCTCAAGGCCGGGACGACGAGCTTGAGAGTACGACGTCACGATCACTTTCGGAAAGCTTTCAATGACCACCCTAACCCCCCAGGGCTTCCTCACCGTCGGCGCCGCGCATCTCGAATACCGTATGATCGGCCCGTCGCCCGAAAGCGCGCCGACCATTGTGATGCTGCATGAGGGGCTCGGATCAGCCAAGCTGTGGGGCGATTTTCCGGATCAGCTGCAGGCCGCGACCGGCGCCGGCGTCTTCGTCTATTCGCGCGCGGGCTATGGCGCATCGACGCCGGTCAAACTGCCGCGTCCGCTCGACTACATGCATGTCGAGGCGCTCGACGTGTTGCCAAAGCTGCTCGACAAGATCGGCTTTCGCCGCGGCATGCTGCTCGGTCATTCCGACGGCGCCTCCATCGCAGCGATCTATGCCGGCTCGCATCAGGATCACCGCGTGCAGGGCCTTGCGCTGATCGCGCCGCACTTCATCGTCGAGGATATTTCGATCGCCTCGATCGCGCAGATCCGCACCGCCTACGAGACCACCAACCTGAAGGGCAAGCTGTCGCGCTGGCACCGGGACGTCGACAATGCCTTCTATGGTTGGAACGGCGCCTGGCTCGATCCGGACTTCCGCAAGTGGGACATTTCCGAACACCTCGCCTATATCCGCGTCCCCGTTGCGATCCTGCAGGGTACGAACGACCAGTATGGCACGATGCGGCAGGTCGAGATTGCCAGGGAAGAGTGCTACTGTCCGGTCGATGTGACGGTGATTCCACAGGCGGGACATCAGCCGCATCGCGACGCGCCGGAGGCGACGCTCGATGCGATCAAGGAATTCGCAAACGCGGTGTTGCAGATGGGAAGCGGCTCGCAAAGAGGGGCCGCCTAGCGCATTCGCGCGCGCTGGAACGAGTTTCCGATGATCGCGCCATCCGGCAGCGCGGGCCATCTGCCGCTGCCGCGATGGGCCTATGTGCCCGGCATCTCCGAGAAGGATCGGGCCGATTACGAGACGCTGGCGCGGGTCACGGCATTGGTGCCTGCCCGTTTCCATGGCTACGTGCCGGCGCGCCATCCGGCGCTGCGCTATGGCATCGGCCTCAACGACCACGGCTATTTTTGGGAAGCGCAGGAGATCCTGGAGGCGGTGTGGGCGGCAGCGCCGCAGGGCGGTCGCGAACGGACCTTGCTGCGCGCCTGCATCCTGATCGCGACCGCGAATCTGCGGTTGCGGATGCGGAAAGTCCACGTCACCGTGCGCCTGCTCGGCGAGGCACTCAGCGAACTGGATGCCCTGGGCCTGCGCAGCGCCGGCGGCGATGGGTTCGCCGACAGCTTTCCGGTGGCGGCGCTGACAGGGCTCGTCGAAGCGAGACTGGCCCGGCCGCAGCTCGACAAGACCGAGTGGGTGACGTTTTCGGTCGCCACCAGAACATGAAACAAAATGCATGTTCCGGCGTTTTTGGCTGGACGAAGTCTAAAACATGCATTATTGTGCATCTAACGATCAGAACGTTACCAGAGAAAACGACAGAGGGTGGCTCATGGCCGGCGAAGATCGCGTCCTCGCGGGCGGCGCTAAATACATCGATTTTCAAACCGACCCATCGCGCTATCGGCACTGGAAGCTCGCCGTCGATGGCGAGGTTGCGACGCTCACCATGGACGTCGACGAGAATGCCGGCCTGTTCGAGGGCTACCAGCTCAAGCTGAATTCCTATGATCTCGGCGTCGATATCGAACTGGCGGATGCCGTGCAGCGACTGCGCTTCGAGCATCCCGAGGTGAAGGTCGTGCTGATGCGCTCCGGCAAGAACCGCGTGTTCTGCGCCGGCGCCAATATCCGCATGCTGGCGGGCGCGACGCATGCCCACAAGGTCAATTTCTGCAAATTCACCAACGAGACCCGCAACGGCCTGGAAGATTCATCGGAAAATTCCGGGCAGCGTTTCATCACCGTCGTCAACGGCACCGCGGCCGGTGGCGGCTATGAGCTGGCGCTGGCGACCGACCACATCATTCTCGCCGATGATGGCGCTGCCGCTGTCGCGCTGCCGGAAGTGCCGCTGCTCGCGGTGCTGCCGGGCACCGGCGGCCTGACCCGCGTCGTCGACAAGCGCAAGGTGCGCCGCGACCATGCGGATTTCTTCTGCACCATCGAGGAAGGCATCAAGGGCAAGCGCGCGGTTGCCTGGCGGCTGGTCGACGAGATCGCGCCGAACAGCAAGCTCGATGCAAAAGTCGCCGAGCGCGCCAAGGCCTTTGCGGCTGCTTCCAAGCGCAACGGCAGCGGCAAGGGCATCACGCTCACGCCGCTCGACCGCACCATCGACGAGGCCGGCATCCGCTATGATTTTGTGAGCGTCGACATCGACCGCGCGGCGCGCATCGCCACCATTTCGATCAAGGCGCCGGAGCAGGGGCCACCGGCCGATATCGACGGCCTAGTCGCGCAAGGCGCATCGTTCTGGCCGCTGCAGGTGGCGCGCGAACTCGACGACGCGATCCTGCATCTGCGCCTCAATGAGCTCGAGATCGCAATGCTGGTGTTCAAGTCGCACGGCGATCCCGCCAATGTGGTCGCCTGCGATGCCTTCCTCGAAGCCAACAAGGCACACTGGCTGGTCAACGAGATCAGGCACTACTGGAAGCGCGTCCTGAAGCGCATCGACGTCACCTCGCGCACGCTGGTGACGCTGGTCGAGCCCGGCTCCTGCTTCGCCGGCACGCTGGCCGAACTCGTGTTCGCTGCCGACCGCTCCTATATGCTGATCGGCTCGCGCCAGGGCGACAACCGGCCGCCGCCGGCGATCCAGCTTACCGCGCTGAATTTCGGCCCCTATCCGATGAGCCACGGCCTGACGCGGCTGCAATCGCGCTTCCAGGCCGACCCGTCCGACCTAGATCGCGCGCAAGGCGCGATCGGCAAGGCGCTCGATGCCGAGGAGGCCGAAGAGCTCGGCCTCGTCACCTTCGCGCTCGACGACATCGACTGGGACGACGAGGTGCGGGTGTTCCTGGAGGAGCGCACGTCGTTCTCGCCCGACGGCCTCACCGGCATGGAAGCGAATTTGCGCTTCGTCGGTCCTGAGACCATGGAATCGAAAATCTTCTCGCGCCTCACGGCGTGGCAGAACTGGATCTTCCAGCGCCCCAACGCGGTCGGTGAAGACGGCGCACTGCGCCGCTACGGCACCGGCCAGAAGGCGCACTTCGACATGACGAGAGTTTAAGTCCGTGTCCCGGGCGCTGTGCGGCACGCAAGTGAGGCGCTGCAGAACCGGGACCCACCTCAGCCACCGAATAGGTCCCGGCTCTGCGGTGCATCGTGAAGAACGCTGCACCGCGTCCGGGACACGAGACCGAACCACGGGAGGCCCCCAATGAATTACATGAACGTCGACTATTCGACCAAGATTCCGAACAACGTGAATCTCAGCGAAGACCGTCAGGTGCTGAAAGCGCTGGAAGGCTGGCATCCCGGTTATATGGACTGGTGGGGCGACATGGGGCCGGAAGGCTTTCAGCAGTCGCTGGTTTATCTGCGCACCGCCTATTCAGTCGATCCGCGCGGCTGGGCCAAATTCGACTACGTCAAGATGCCGGAATATCGTTGGGGCATCTTGCTGGCGCCGCAGGAAGAGAACCGCGTCGTTCCCTTCGGCGAGCATTACGGCAAGCCGGCCTGGCAGGAAGTCCCGGGCGAGCACCGCGCCATGCTGCGGCGCCTGATCGTGATCCAGGGCGACACTGAGCCTGCTTCCGTCGAACAGCAGCGCCATCTCGGCAAGACCGCGCCCTCGCTCTATGACCTGCGCAACCTGTTCCAGGTCAATGTCGAGGAAGGCCGCCATCTCTGGGCGATGGTCTATCTCCTGCAGAAATATTTCGGCCGCGACGGCCGCGAGGAAGCCGACGATTTGCTGCGCCGCCGCTCGGGCGATGCGGATTCCCCGCGCATGCTCGGCGCCTTCAACGAGGCGACGCCGGACTGGCTGTCGTTCTTCATGTTCACCTACTTCACCGACCGCGACGGCAAGATGCAGTTGCACAGCCTCGCGCAGTCCGGCTTCGATCCCTTGTCGCGGACCTGCCGCTTCATGCTGACCGAAGAGGCGCATCACATGTTCGTCGGCGAGACCGGCATCAGCCGTGTCGTGCAGCGTACCTGCGAGGCGATGCGCGAAGCCGGCATCACCGATCCGACCGATATCGCGAAGGTGCGCGCGTTGGGGGTCATCGACCTGCCGACCATCCAGAAGAAGCTGAACCTGCATTATTCGCTGTCGCTCGATCTCTTTGGTTCGGAGGTTTCGACCAACGCGGCGAACGCCTTCAACGCCGGCATCAAGGGCCGCTACAAGGAGACGCAGATCGACGACGACCACCAGCTCAAGAACGCCACTTATCCGGTGCTCAAGCTGGTCGACGGCGTGATCAAGCGCGTCGACGAGCCGGCGCTGACCGCGCTCAACATGCGCCTGCGCGACGACTACACCCAGGACTGCGTCAAGGGCATGCTGCGCTGGAACAAGGTGATCTCGACCGCGGGCTATCAGTACAAGCTGACACTGCCGAACGTCGCCTTCCACCGCCAGATCGGCGAGTTCAAGGACATCAACGCCACGCCCGACGGCGTGCTGATCGACGACGCCACCTGGAACAAACGCAAGGGCGAATGGTTGCCGTCCAGCGACGACGGCGACTTCATCGCCTCGCTGATGAAGCCGGTAACGGAAATCGGCGCCTTCGCCCCCTGGATCTCGCCGCCGAAAGTCGGCATCGACAACAAGCCCGGCGATTTCGAGTACGTGAAGATCGAAACCTGATCTTCACTGTCGACCCGGCCTTGAGCCGGGGCCCATAACCACCGGATGACGTTGTCTTGGTACGATGTCTGCCGTCGTGCCCAATTGATGCAACACGCGGTATGGGTCCCGGCGTTCGCCGGGACGACGCAGGTTTTGGCTACCCCGCGATCTCGCTGCCCGCCGTCGCGTACACCACGCCGCCGTCGACCGCGATCGTGTTGCCGACCACATAGTCGCCGGCACGCGAGGCGAGGTAGATCGCAACCCCCGCCATGTCCTCGTCGGTGCCGACGCGCCGCGCCGGAACGCGTTTGGCGACCGCCTCGGCCTGGTCGCGCGCGGCGCGGTTCATGTCGGAGGCGAAGGCGCCCGGCGCAATCGCCGTCACGTTGATGTGGTCCTTGATCAGCTTGACGGCCATGCGCCGCGTCAAATGGATCACTGCAGCCTTGCTCGCGGCGTAGGAGTAGGTCTCCATCGGGTTGACGAAGATGCCGTCGATGGACGCGATGTTGATCACCTTGCCGGGCCGCTCGGCCGAGGCCGCCGCGCGCAGCGGCTTCGCCAGCGCCTTGGTCAGGAAGAACAGCGACTTGACGTTCAGGTTCATCACCTTGTCCCAGCCGCTCTCCGGGAATTCATCGAACTCCGCACCCCAGGCCGCTCCGGCATTGTTGACGAGGATGTCGAGCTTCGGCTCCAGCCTGATGATTTCGGCAGCCAGCTTCTCGCAGCCCGCCACGGTCGAGATATCGATCGGCAGCGCGATGCATTCGCCGTCATAGGCGGCGGTGAGTTCTTTCGCGGTGGCCTCGCAAGGTCCCGCCTTGCGCGCGGTGATGTAGACCTTGGCCGCACCCTGCGCGAGAAACCCGGCCGCGATCATCTTGCCGATGCCGCGCGAGCCGCCGGTCACCAGCGCGATCCGGCCGTTGAGCGAAAACAGATCCTTGAACATGAGTTCCTCCATTGTCTTGCCGCCGGTTTTGGGCGGGGGAGGGCGATGAGTCAAGGAAGTGTCGCTTTCCCTCTCCCTTGCGGGCGAGGCCTGCATCAATCGCGCGACCGCGCGACCGAGAGAGGTGATGGGTCCGTCCGCGTTTGTGGTCGCGGTCGCGGCAATGGAACGTGATGCAGGGCGTGCGACGCGACAGCCTTGGCTATGGCGGGCTGCGGCTGCGCGACGGGGGTGCCATGGCGACCAATGAAGTAGGCGCTCAGCGCAGTGGCACCCAGTAGAACGAGTAGCGTTTTTGCCCGCATACCCGCCCCCACTTGCCATCAGCCTGCTTGGCGGGCATTCATGGCCTGTTCGACCTTGTCAGCCAGTTTATCCAGATGCGGCGCAAGGCGATTGAACATGTCCCCCTTCGCTTGGTCAGTAGCCGGGTTCCGGAGCACGCATTCGGCCGCGTCTCCGCGTAGCTCTTCAAGATGCCCTGATGATCTTTCATGCTCCCTTGCGTTTCTTAATTTTCCATGACGATCAGCACCGCTGGGAGCCGGTCGGAACAAAATGTGAAGTACGCGGGGGCCTCGGCGCTGATCGACCCAACGGAGCTGCAATCGGAATCTAGGCCGCGTCGATGCGCCTAAAACCGTTCCACATCGCGGTGGCGGCGCCGGAGGTCAGGACCGGGATGATACGCGCGTCCTGATAATTGCCGTTGAGGGAGACGCGCTGCAGCGCGGTCAGGTGGTCGGCGCTCTCAGGGAAGATCATGCCCGGCCGCGTTGTTACTGCGGTCTTGAATCCGGCCGCCTTCGCCATGGCGAATTCGCGCCGGCCGGCCGCGATCCTGTCGCCATAGGGGTAGGCGAGATGCAGCACCGGGCGCTGCAGCGCCGCCTCGATCCGCGCGCGGCCCTCCGCCAGCTCGAACGAGGCGGCCTCTTCGCTCTGCCGCGCCAGGTTGCAATGCGTGATCGTGTGCGCGCCGATCGTCACCAGCGGATCGTCGGCAAACCCCTTCAATTCGTCCCAGGACATGCAGAGCTCGCGGGTGATCGGCGCTTCGTCCACATCATACCGCGTGCATAACGCGGAAATTTCGCGCTGCATGTCATGCTCGGTCGGCAGCCGGCGCAGCCAGTCATGCATGCGCTCGAAAGCTGCGTGCTTGGCCGCCGGTGTCGAGGCGTCGAGCTTGATCTTGGTGCCGCCGATCGGCACGTCGATCGAAGGAGTCTTGGCGATCGCCCGTTCCAGCGCGACCCACCACAACCGTCCGGTGCCTTCGGCGAAATCGCTCGTCACATAGACGGTGAGCGGCGCATCAAATTCGCGCATCACCGGCAGGGCATGATCGCGGTTGTCGCGATAGCCGTCATCGAGGGTGAAGCAGGCAAAGCGGCGCGCGAAATCGCGCGCCGCAAGGCGCTGATGCGCCTCGTCCATGGTGACGATGTCGAGATCGAGCGCGCGAAGATGGGCCAGCATCGCCCGCAGGAATTCCGGCTCGACCTCGAGATGATGGTTGGGCTGAAACTCGCCGTCGCGGCGGGGCCGGACGTGATGCAGCATGAAAATGACGCCGACACCTGCGAAGATTGGTCGCAGCAGATAATGCGCACCGGAGAAGTACAGCGCTTCCAGTCCGGCGCGAATGACGGTGTTGCGAAGCATTTTCATCGGGGTGTAGGGCTGCCCGGTCATTTACAGGACGAAAACTAGCGAAACATCGCTGAAGAAACAGTTAGCCGGACCCCGTTCAGAGCCGTCCGGCGGCTGCGACATTTCGTGTTTGACAGTCCCGCAAGGGTTTGTTTTCTCTCCGTTTCGGACCCCGCGGGAACTCGAATGCACGGACTTTTCAGGTGGAGTGGCAAATGGTGGCCGGGCATCATTCCTTTGGTCATCTTTTGGGCTATCGCGGCCTGGACGAGCACTGAGCCGCTGGAAGCCGATCTGGCGCAGCGTTCAGTCGCGGCCCTCAAGGACACCGTCCTCGACAAACGGCGAATCTCGGTCGCCGGTCGGGACGTGACGCTTGCGGCGGATGCGTTCTCGGAAGACGGCCGGCAGGGCGCGGTGACGTCGGTCGGGGCCGTTCCGGGCGTCCGGCTGGTCAACGATGAAACCCGGCTCGTTCCCGAAGCCAAGCCGTTCGTCTGGTCGGCGGAACGCGACGTCGTCCGGGTGACGCTGTCGGGCAGCTCGCCCCTGCCCGCCATCAAGGGCCGCCTGATGGAGGCCGCCCGCGCCAATCTCGGCGGCATCGAAGTGGCCGACCGGATGAATCTGGCGCGCGGGGCGCCGCAAGGATTCGACAGTGTCGCGCTGCTGCTGCTCGATCAGGTTGGCAAGCTGAAGGACGGCAAGATAACGCTGTCCGATACCAGCGTGAGCCTTTCCGGCATGGCCCGCGAGCTCGGCGGCCGCGAAGCCATCGCCGCCGCGCTGAAGAATCTGCCGGAGGGCTTTTCGGTCGCGGCCAACGACGTCAAGGCGCCGCCCTACATCTTCCAGGCCTACAAGGACCCGGTCGCGGTGACGCTGACGCTGACCGGCAACGTGCCGGACAAGAACGCCCACGCCGAACTGGTGGCGGCGGCGGGACGCAAGTTCTTCAACGAAAAGGTCGTCGATAATCTGAAGGAAAGCGTCGGCGCGCCATCGCGCTTCGCCGCCGCCGTCGTGCCCGCGCTCGGCGCGCTGTCGCGGCTCTCGACCGGCACGCTGGTCGTCTCCGACCGCGAGGTGAAGCTGTCGGGGGACGCGCTCTACGAAGCCGCTGCCGTCCAGATCCGCGCCGGCCTTGGCAAGGATTTTCCGCAGGGCTGGCAGTTCAAGCCGGAAATCTCGGTCAAGCCGGCCGCCGCGCCGGTGGACGCGACGGTGTGCCAGCAATTATTCACCGAGTTGCTCGGCAAGGCCCGAATCCGCTTCGAATCCGGCAAGGCCGACATCGTCGCCGATTCCGCCGGCCTGCTCGATCGCCTGATCGAGACCGCGCTGCGCTGTCCGACCGCCAACATCGAGATATCAGGACATACCGATAGCGACGGCGATGAGGCGGCCAATCAGGCGCTGTCGGAAAAGCGCGCGCAGGCGGTTGCCGACTACCTGGTCAAGGCGGGGCTGCCGGCCAATCGGTTCAGCGCGGCCGGCTATGGCTCGACGCAGCCGATTGCGGGCAATGATACCGACCAGGGCAAGGCGCAGAACCGCCGCATCGATTTCGTGGTGAAGTGAGCATGGCCTATCTGACCACATTCTACTGGGGCTGGCTCGTGGGGGCGGTGCTGCTCGGCTTCGCCATGGGCTGGATTTCGGTGGTCCAGCACGGCAAGGGGGTGTCGCGGAAGCTGCGATGGGGGCTTTCGGTGCTGGTCGCGGCGCTGATCGCCGCCGCGCTCACGCGCGTCGTGCCTGGCCGTTTCGGCTACTGGCTCGATCTCGGCCTGATCATGTTCGCGCTTTATTTGGGCGGCTGCGCGGTCGGATCATTGCTGCGCGGCTGGGTGGTCTCGCGCAGCGCGCCGCCGGCCTAACCGCACGATGCGCCGGCCAGCCGCTCCGCGCTCATTGTCACGGGTTGTTGACCCACCCCTTCTATGGTCCGGAATCTGCCCGGGGCGGGGAGAATGTCGAAAAACCCCGCTACCGCGGCTATCAACCAGGCCTAATATCTTGAAGAAGCGCGTTTTATCGTCGTCAGGCGAATTCCACTGCGGCCCAAAACGCGCTACCAGAGGGGCCAGGGAGCGTAGCGTCAGCGGCGGGGTTCACGCCATTGCCGTTGTCACGGAAACGCAATTCGAGGTGTAGATGCTGGAAGCAATACGCAGGGCGATCTCGTTTCTGCGCCAGAAGCAGGTCCTGCACAAGCTCGGGGTCTTGATCAGCATCACGGTGATCGCCGTTGCGTGCTACGTGCTCTATCACATGCTCCGTGGCATCGACACCAATGAGGTGATCGACGCCATCAAGAGCACCGAGCCGACCCAGGTCGCGCTGGCGGCCCTGTTCGTCGCAGCGGGCTATTTCACGCTCACCTTCTATGACTGGTTCGCGGTCCGCGCCATCGGCCAGCGCCATGTGCCTTATCGCATCAACGCGCTGGCTGCGTTCACCTCCTATTCGATCGGGCACAATGTCGGCGCCAGCGTCTTCACCGGCGGCGCGGTGCGCTACCGCATCTATTCGGCCTGGGGGCTGAATGCGATCGACGTCGCCAAGATCTGCTTCCTCGCCGGGCTGACCTTCTGGCTCGGCAATGCCGCGGTGCTCGGCCTTGGCATCGCCTACCATCCGGAGGCGGCCGCCTCGATTGACCAGCTGCCGCCCTGGCTCAACCGCATCGCGGCGTTCGGCATCCTCCTCGCCCTGTTCGGATATGTGGCCTGGGTCTGGGCCGCGCCCCGTGGCGTCGGCCGCGGGCCATGGACGGTGACGCTGCCGGGCGGCCCGCTGACGCTGCTGCAGATCGCCATCGGCATCATCGATCTCGGCTTCTGTGCGCTTGCCATGTACATGCTGGTGCCGGACGAGCCGCAAATCGGCTTCGTCGTGGTCGCGGTGATCTTCGTCTCGGCGACGCTATTGGGGTTTGCCAGCCATTCGCCGGGCGGGCTCGGCGTGTTCGATGCCGCCATGCTGGTCGGGCTCTGGCAGATGGACCGGGAGGAACTGCTCGCCGGCATGCTGCTGTTCCGCGTGCTCTATTATATCGGGCCGTTTGTCATTTCTGTAATCTTGCTGACGCTTAGGGAGATTATCATCGGCGCGCGTTCGAAGCGCCTGCGCCAATTGGCGCCTGCTGCCGACCCCCAGCCGCCGAGGCATGAGGCCGCCGTCTATGTGCGCGAGCGTGGGGAAACGGGCACCTGATGACGCGGCGGGCGCCTCAGCTTTAGAGGAAGAAAGCCTGCGCCATGGCGGTTGACGATTCTCATTCTGCCTCCTTCTTTGCACCCTGGCCGGACCGGCTGAGGCATTCGGCCATCATCCTGCTCGCGGCGGGCTTTGCGCTGTGCGCGCTGGTGCTGCTGGCCGATCTGTCGCTGGCGCGTGCGCTGGCCGTTTTCATCTGCATCGCCGCGGCGGCGCTGGTGCCATGGCGGCTGCACGATGGCGTCAGCTCCCGCGAGGATGTCGGCGCGGTGCGCCCCGTGGAGACCGCCGCCGTCAGCGCGGTCGTATCAGGCATGCCGGATCCCGCCGTGTTGCTCGACCGCGCCGGGCGCGTCATCCATCTCAATGCGGCGGCAGCCCAGCTTGCGCCAGCGCTGCGCAAGAACGAGCTGGCGCAGTTCGCGCTGCGCTCGCCCGAGATCGTCACCGCGCTGCGCGAGGCGATCGTCACCACCGAGCCGCGCCGCGCCAGCTATCTCGATCAGGGGCCGGTCGACCGCTGGATGGAGCTGATCATCACGCCGGTGCCGGTGCCGACGACGTTCGGCGGCACCGAGAAATGCATGCTGCTGACCTTCCACGACCAGACGCCGCTGCGGCGGGTCGAGGAAATGCGCGCCGATTTCGTCGCCAATGCCAGCCACGAATTGCGCACCCCGCTGGCCGCTTTGTCCGGCTTCATCGATACGCTGCAGGGGCCGGCCAAGGAGGACTCCAAGGCGCGCGAGCGCTTTCTCTCCATCATGCATGCGCAGGCGACGCGGATGGCGCGGCTGATCGACGATCTTCTGTCGCTGTCGCGGGTCGAATTGTCGGCGCATGTGCAGCCCGAATCCTCGGTCGATATCGTCCCCATCATTCGCCAGGTCGCCGATGGGTTGGAGCCGCTCGCCAGGGAGCGCCAGGTCGAAATCGAAATCGATCTGCCGGCCGCGCCGGTGCCGATCGCGGGTGACCGCGAGGAGCTGCTGCGCCTGTTCGAAAACCTCATCGAGAACGCGCTCAAATATGGCGCCTCCGGCGGACGGGTGATGGTTTCGCTGAAGGAGGCCACGGCGGCCGATGGCGGGCCGGAAGTCCGCGTCATGGTCCGCGATTTCGGCCCCGGCATCGCCCCGGAGCACCTGCCGCGGCTGACCGAGCGCTTTTACCGGGTCGATGTCGGCGACAGCCGCGCGCAGGGCGGAACCGGGCTCGGTTTATCCCTGGTGAAACACATTCTTAACCGTCATCGCGGCCGTCTTTTGATCGAAAGCGTGCCGAGGAACGGCGCGACGTTTACCGCCTGTTTTCCCCAGGCGAAGCCCCCGGCGTCAGCCTGATTACAAGCAATTTCAACCGCTTGTTGCTGTCATCCAACTGTCATCCAACGTTCGTAAAAGCTCTATCGACCGCTCCTACACGGGCGGTGTGAGCGCAATCGGGCGCACCGGCGCTTCGCTCACCAAGATGGAGACCAACCATGAATTTCATCAGGACAATCGTCGCCGCCGGCCTGGTCGCCGCGTCGACGTCAGCCTTCGCTGCCGACATCACCGGCGCAGGCGCGACGTTTCCCTTCCCGATCTATTCGAAATGGGCCGACGCCTACAAGAAGGAGACCGGTAACGGCCTGAACTACCAGTCGATCGGCTCCGGCGCCGGTATCAAGCAGATCCAGGCCAAGACCGTGACCTTCGGCGCCACCGACGCGCCGCTCAAGCACGAGCAGCTTGAAAAGGACGGCCTCGTGCAGTGGCCGATGGTGATGGGCGCGATCGTGCCGGTCGTGAACCTGGAAGGCGTCAAGCCGGGCGAACTGGTGCTGTCGGGCGAAGTGCTCGGCGACATCTATCTCGGCAAGATCAAGAAGTGGGACGATGCCGCGATCGCCAAGCTCAACCCGAAGCTGAAGCTGCCGGGTGACGCGATCACCGTGGTCCGCCGCTCCGACGGTTCGGGCACCACCTTCAACTTCACGGACTATCTGTCGAAGTCGAACGCCGAGTGGAAGGCCAAGGTCGGCTCCGGCACCGCGGTCGAATGGCCGACCGGCGTTGGCGCCAAGGGCAATGAAGGTGTTGCCGGCAATATCGGCCAGACCAAGAATGCGATCGGTTACGTCGAATACGCGTACGCCAAGCAGAACAAGCTGACCTATGCGGCGATGATTAACAAGGCCGGCAAGACGGTGCAGCCGACCATCGCAGCGTTCCAGGCGGCCGCTTCCAACGCCGACTGGGCCAAGGCGCCCGGCTATTACGTGATCCTCACCGACCAGCCCGGCGATGCGTCGTGGCCGATCACCGCGGCGACCTTCATCCTGATGCACAAGGATGCCACTGATAAGGCCGCCTCGCAGGAAGCCATCAAGTTCTTCAAATACGCGTTCGGGAAGGGCGGCAAGATGGCCGAAGAGCTCGACTACATCCCGATGCCGGAATCGGTGGTCAAGCTGATCGAGAAGACCTGGTCGGCCGAGATCAAGAGCTGACCGGATCTCATGTCCCGGACGCAGTGCGGCGCAACGCGCCGCACCCACAGAGCCGGGACCCACGCGTCACCAAGAACGCGTCAAAAAGATGGCCCCCGGCATAGCAGCGCACCGCTCATGCGCCGGGCTGCATCCGGGGCACGAGACGGATCGAACCGGATCGAATAGAAGTAAAGGGGATCGGGCGTGGCAGAAATGGCGGTTGAAAGCGACGTAATCGAAGCTGCCGGACCTTACGATCGCGCAAGGGCTCTCAGCGCGTTCAAGGTCGGCGACGTCACCTTCTACTGGATCACGCGGATCTGCGCGATCTCGGTCCTGCTGATCCTCGGCGGCATCATTCTCTCGCTGATCGTCGGTGCCTGGCCGGCGATCCGGGAATACGGTTTTGCATTCCTGACGACGCAGCGCTGGGCGCCGTCGGCCGATCCGCCGGTTCTGGGTGCGCTCGGCCCGGTCTACGGCACGCTGATCACCTCCGTCATCGCGATGATGATCGCGATCCCCGTCGGCCTCGGCATCGCGGTATTCCTCACCGAGATCTGCCCGATGTGGCTGCGCCGCCCGATCGGGCTGGCGGTCGAGCTGCTCGCCGGCATCCCCTCGATCATCTACGGCATGTGGGGCTTCTTCGTGCTCGGCCCGTTCCTGGCCAACACCTTCCAGCCCTTCATGATCAACCTGTTCGACGGCGTGCCGGTGCTGGGCGCGATCTTCGCAGGGCCCCCGTCCTATCTCAGCCTGTTCAACGCCTCGCTGATCCTCGCCATCATGGTGCTGCCCTTCATCACCTCGATCTCGGTCGACGTCTTCAAGACGGTGCCGCCGGTCCTGAAGGAAGCCGCCTACGGCGTCGGCTGCACCACCTGGGAAGTCGTCCGCAGCGTCGTCATCCCCTATACCCGCGTCGGCGTCATCGGCGGCGTCATGCTGGCGCTCGGCCGCGCGCTCGGCGAGACCATGGCGGTCACCTTCATCATCGGCAATTCGTTCAAGATCCAGTCCTCGATCTTCGCGCCAGGCACCACGATCTCGGCGGCGATCGCGTCCGAATTCGCCGAGAGCGACGGGTTGCACCAGTCCGGCCTGATCCTGCTAGGCCTTTTGCTGTTCATCCTGACGTTCTTCGTGCTTGCCGCCGCGCGGCTGATGCTGATGCGTCTGGAAAAGAAGGCGGGGAACTGACATGAACGCAATCTACGCTTCCCGCCGCCGCAAGAACATCGTCATCAAGTTCCTGTGCCTTGGGGCCGCGGCATTCGGCGTCACCTGGCTGGCGCTGATCCTGTTCACGCTGTTCTACAACGGCCTCACCGGGCTCAATCTCGCCGTCTTCGCCCAGGATACGCCGCCGCCCGGATCGACCGAGGGGGGACTGCGCAACGCCATCATCGGCTCGATCATCATGACCGCGATCGGCGTCGGCATCGGTGCGCCGCTCGGCCTGTTCGCGGGCACCTATCTCGCCGAATATGGCAAGCACGACAAACTGACCTCGGTGATCCGCTTCATCAACGACATCCTGCTTAGTGCGCCCTCGATCATCATCGGCCTGTTCATCTATGGCGCGGTCGTGGTGCCGATGCGCGGCTTCTCGGCGATCGCCGGTTGTCTCGCGCTCGCCGTGATCGTGATCCCCGTGGTGGTGCGCACCACCGAGGACATGCTGGGGCTGGTGCCGAATCCGTTGCGCGAGGCCGCTTCCGCGCTCGGCATGCCGCGCTCGCTGGTGATCCGGCGCATCGCCTACCGCGCTGCGCGCGCCGGCCTGATCACCGGCGTGCTGCTCGCCACCGCCCGCGTCGCCGGTGAAACCGCGCCGCTGCTGTTCACCGCGCTGTCGAACCAGTTCTTCAGCCTCGACCTCACCAAGACGATGGCGAACCTGCCGGTGACCATCAACAATTTCGTGCAGAGCCCCTATGCCTACTGGAAGCAGCTGGCCTGGGCCGGGGCGCTCCTGATCACGCTCACCGTATTGGCCCTGAATATTGGCGCGCGCATCCTTGGCGCCGAGAGGACATCCAAATGACCGAACTCTCCGTATCCGTAAGTACCGCGACCGGCCCAGCCCCGCAGCTGCCGCTGCCGGAAGCCGCGCCGAAGGTGACGGTCCGTAGCCTCAACTTCTACTACGGCGAACACCACGCGCTGAAGAACATCAACCTGACGCTCGGCACCAACCGCGTCACTGCCTTCATCGGCCCGTCCGGCTGCGGCAAGTCCACGCTGCTGCGCATCTTCAACCGGATGTACGATCTCTATCCCGGCCAGCGCGCCACCGGCCAGCTGCTGCTCGACCAGACCAACATCCTCGATCCCAAGCTCGACCTCAACCTGCTCCGCGCCCGCGTCGGCATGGTGTTTCAGAAGCCGACGCCGTTCCCGATGACGATCTACGAGAACATCGCCTTCGGTATCCGCCTCTATGAGAAGATCTCGAAGTCCGAGATGGACGACCGCGTCGAAAAGGCGCTGCGCGGCGGCGCGCTGTGGAACGAGGTCAAGGACAAGCTCAATGCCAGCGGGCTGTCGCTGTCCGGCGGCCAGCAGCAGCGGCTGTGCATCGCGCGCACGGTAGCGGTGCGACCCGAGGTGATTCTGTTCGACGAACCGTGTTCCGCGCTCGACCCGATCTCGACCGCCAAGATCGAGGAGCTGATCCAGGAACTGTCGGAGGACTACACCATCGCGATCGTCACGCATAACATGCAGCAGGCGGCGCGGGTCTCGGACAAGACAGCCTTCATGTATCTTGGCGAGCTGATCGAATTCGACGACACCAACAAGATTTTCACCTCGCCCGGCGATCGACGCACACAGGACTACATCACCGGCCGGTTTGGTTGAGGAGATTTGAGAGATGGCTTCCGAACACACCGCCAAGGCATTTGACAGCGACCTTCAGGAACTGACCCGTCTCGTCGCCGAGATGGGCGGCCTGGCTGAGCGCATGATCACCGAATCCGTCGACGCGCTGGTGCGCCGTGATGTTGCGCTCGGCAAGCGCGTCGTCGCCTCCGACGTCGAGATCGACCGCCTGCAGCATCTGATCGAGGAGCGCGCGGTGTTGACCATCGCCCGCCGCCAGCCGATGGCGATCGACTTGCGCGAAATCGTCGGCGCCATGCGCGTCGCCACCGACCTTGAGCGGATCGGCGACCTCGCCAAAAACATGGGCAAGCGCGTCTCGGCGCTGGAGAACGATTTCCAGCCGCTCAAGCTGATGCGCGGCCTCGAACATATGACCGACCTCGTGCAGTCGCAGGTCAAGTCGGTGCTGGACGCCTATGCAGCGCACGATCTGCCGGCCGCGATGGCGGTGTGGAAGGGCGACGAGGAAGTCGATGCCATCTGCACCTCGCTGTTCCGCGAGCTGCTCACCTATATGATGGAAGACCCGCGCAACATCTCGTTCTGTATTCACCTGATGTTCTGCGCCAAGAACATCGAGCGGATCGGCGACCACGCTACCAATATCGCGGAAACCGTATTCTACATGATCGAGGGACAGCAGATGCTCGACAAGCGCCCGAAGGGCGACATGACGACGTTTGCTGCGACCATTCCCAATAGCTGAGGATGACAGGATGAGCGCACGCATCATGGTGGTCGAGGACGAGGAAGCGCTGACCACGCTGTTGCGCTATAACCTCGACGCCGAAGGCTATGAGGTCGAGACCGTCGCCCGCGGCGATGATGCCGATACGCGGTTGAAGGAGCGGGTGCCGGATCTGGTCGTGCTCGACTGGATGCTGCCGGGCCTGTCAGGCATCGAGCTGTGCCGCCGCCTCCGGGCTCGGCCCGAGACCAAGCAGCTGCCGATCATCATGCTGACCGCGCGCGGCGAGGAAAGCGAGCGCGTGCGTGGGCTCGCGACCGGCGCCGACGACTACATCGTCAAGCCGTTCTCGGTGCCGGAACTGCTGGCGCGGGTGAAGGGCCTGCTGCGGCGCGCCAGCCCCGAGCGCCTTGCTACGGTGCTCACCTATGGCGACATCGAGCTCGACCGCGAGAAGCGCCGCGTCGCGCGCTCCGGCCGCCAGATCGATCTTGGCCCGACCGAATATCGCCTGCTGGAATTTTTCCTGGAGCATCCCGGCCGCGTCTTCAGCCGCGAGCAACTGCTCGACAGCGTCTGGGGCCGCGACATCTATATCGACGAGCGTACCGTCGACGTTCACATCGGCCGCCTGCGCAAGCTGCTCAACCCCGGCCGCGAGCAGGACCCGATCCGCACCGTGCGCGGCGCGGGCTATGCGCTGGATGACCGGTTCGCGAAGGCGGAGCAGCCACAGTAGCGTTCCGCGGTATCTCGGCTCGCATCACTGTCGTCCCGGCCCATATGCGCAATTGCGCATCAGGAGCCGGGACCCATAACCACAAATCTCGATTTTTGAAATGCGCTGGAGCTCCAGCTCGGCATAACCACAGACAATGGGGGTTATGGTCCCCGCCTTCGCGGGGACGACCTCATTGAGGCAGCTCGCCCTTACCGCGTCTGCTTCGGCTGCTGCCTCCGCCGATCGGCGGCCGGCTGATAGGCCACGCGCGAGTGGTGCGCGCAGTAGGGCAGGCCGGTGAGCGCCTTGCCGCCGCAGAAGAAGAACTCGGGGCTCGCGGGATCGCCGACCGGCCAGTGGCAGGTCGCCTCGTTCAGCTCGAGCAGCGACAGCCGCTGGCTCATCGGCACCACATTGTCGAAGGCGACCGGATCGGGCTCCAGCTCCACCTCGAAGGCGTGCGCGAGCGCGGTGTTGCCGCGCGACACCGGCCGCGATACCCGCATCATCTGCTGGGCGGCGGGGCGCGCCTTGCGCTGCCGCGGCGCGGCCGAGGAGGGGCTCTTGGCACGGCCGGACAGGCCTAGGCGGTGCACTTTGCCGATCACGGCGTTCCGCGTCACATTGCCGAGTTCCGCGGCTATCTGGCTGGCCGATAAACCGGCTTCCCAGAGCTTCTTCAGCTGCTCGACGCGATCGTCGGACCAGGTCAATACCGTCATCGTATGTTTCCCTTCGCGTCGCGCCGGCCAAATTCGGGGCAGCGCCCGCGGGTCATTCGTCTCAAAAATCCCTGCGGTCAGAATCCCTTAGCCCTCGCCGGGCGCGGAAGGGCGCCCGAACGTTTACGCTTTCACAAAAGACTCTTAAGGGATCAAAACTGCCGCACGAGATGTCGTACCCGACAGTCCAAAAGCTACAATATGGCGTGACTCGGGCGCAAGAGTCCGGGCCTCAACGTCCACATGTTCTGACATCTAGGCATTGCACTGCGTGTTTTCCACCACACCGCAATCCTACGGATTTTGCCATCCTGCACTGCAGGAACGGCCGTTCCATGGCGTGTTGACAGCGCCCCGCGCGCACATAGAATACCTCTCACGTGCCGCCCTTAAGAGGCGGCACGTTTCGTTTCGCAAGACCGGCTGTTGCCGCCTTCGCGCCAAGGCACGCGTGTGCTCCGCGGCAGGTCTTGAAGGCAGGTCTCCAACTTCAAGTGATCGTCATGACCAATAGCGCCACGTCGCATCTGCTCCCCGTCTTCGCCAGGGTCGATCTCGGCTTCGAAAGCGGGGAGGGCTGCTGGCTGACGTCGACCACCGGCGAGCGCTATCTCGACTTCACCTCGGGGGTTGCGGTGAACGCGCTGGGCCACTGTCATCCGCATCTGGTCAAGGCGCTGCAGGAGCAGTCGACAAAGCTCTGGCACATGTCGAACCTGTTCAAGTCGCCCGACGGCGAGAAGCTCGCCGCGCGGCTCTGCGAGCAGAGCTTTGCCGACCTGGTGTTCTTCTGCAATTCCGGCGCGGAAGCGATGGAAGGCGTGATCAAGGTGGTGCGCCGCTATCATGCTTCCAAGGGACACCCGGAGCGCTACCGCCTCATCACCTTCGAAGGCGCGTTCCACGGCCGCACCCTGGCGACGCTCGCTGCCACCGGCTCCGCCAAATATCTCGAAGGCTTTGGCCCGCCGATGGACGGTTTTGACCAGGTGCCGCATGGCGATCTCGAAGCCGTCAAGAAGGCGATCGGCCCGCAGACTGCCGGCATCCTGATCGAGCCGGTGCAGGGCGAGGGCGGCGTGCGCTCGGCGCCGCAGGCCTTCTTCAAGGCGCTGCGCCAGCTGTGCGACGAGAAGGGCCTGCTGCTCGCCTTCGACGAGGTGCAGACCGGCATGGGCCGCACCGGCGATCTCTTCGCCTACAAGCGCGTCGGCGTGACGCCGGATGTGATGTCGCTCGCCAAGGCGCTCGGCGGCGGTTTCCCGATCGGCGCAGTGCTGGCGACGGCGGAAGCCGGCTCCGGCATGACGCCGGGCTCGCACGGCTCGACGTTCGGCGGCAATCCGCTGGCGATCGCTGCCGCCAATGCCGTACTCGACGTGATGCTGAAACCCGGCTTCTTCGACCATGTGCAGAAGATGTCGCTGCTGCTCAAACAGAAGCTCGCCTCCGTGGTCGACCGCTATCCTGCCGTGCTCTCGGAAGTGCGCGGTGAGGGGCTCTTGGTCGGCGTCAAGGCCGTGGTGCCGTCGGGCGATCTAGTCAACGCGCTGCGCGATCAGAAACTGCTGACGGTGGGCGCCGGCGACAATGTCGTGCGTTTCCTCGCGCCCCTGATCGTGAGCGAGGCCGAGATCGACCAGTCCGTTCAGATGCTCGAAAGCGCCTGCGCCGCGTTGTCGGCTACACAGCTCAAGAAGGCGGCGGGATGATGAGCAAGTCCGTCCGTCACTTCCTCGATATCAACGAGCTGCCGTTAGACGAACTGCGCAACATGCTGGCCTTGAGCGCCGACATGAAGGCTAAGCTGAAGGCGCACGAGAGAAACAAGAAGCCGCTCGAAGGCAAGACGCTGGCGATGATCTTCGAGCGCCCCTCGACCCGCACGCGGGTCTCGTTCGACGTCGGCATGCGCCAGCTTGGCGGCGAGTCCATCATGCTGACCGGCGCCGAGATGCAGCTCGGCCGCGGCGAGACCATCGCCGACACCGCGCGCGTGCTGTCGCGCTATGTCGATGCGATCATGATCCGCATCCTCAACCACGATGCACTGCTGGAGCTCGCCGCGCACGCCACCGTGCCCGTGATCAACGGGCTGACGCGGCGCTCGCATCCCTGCCAGGTGATGGCCGACCTGATGACCTTTGAGGAGCATCGTGGGCCGATCGAGGGCAAGACGGTGGCCTGGACCGGCGACGACAACAACGTGCTGGCGTCCTGGGCGCACGCGGCCGAGCGCTTCAAGTTCAAGCTCAATGTCGCTACTCCGCCGGAGCTCGCGCCGAAAAAGGCGATGCGTGACTGGATCAAGGCGACCGGCGCGCCGATCGTGCTCGGCACCGATCCGGAAGCCGCCGTGCGCGGCGCCGATTGCGTCGTCACCGACACGTGGGTGTCGATGGGCGACAAGGAGGGCGAGCACCGTCACAACGTGCTGAAGCCCTACCAGGTCAACGAAAAACTGATGTCGCTGGCCAAGCCGGAGGCGATCTTCATGCACTGCCTGCCTGCACATCGCGGCGAGGAGGTCACCGATGAGGTGATCGACGGCCCGCAATCGGTCGTGTTCGAAGAGGCCGAGAACCGCCTGCATGCGCAAAAGGGCATTCTGGCCTGGTGTTTCAACGAAGTAGCGTAGGCGGATCTTCGCGACTTGCGTTCCCCGGACGCAGCGCAGCGCGCAAGCAGTGCGCTGCAGAGCCGGGGCCCATTTCGCTGCATGCACAATAGGTCCCGGCTCTGCGGAGCAGCGTTACACGCTGCACCGCGTCCGGGACATGAGAGAGCTGAACGGCCCTCAACGTTCCGCTCTTCACCCCTTACGCTTTGCCCTCTCAGACCCCAGATAGAGCGCCATGGTTTCACAATCCCCCGACATGAAAATCGCTGGCGATGCGCCCGTTCGCGCGCCGTCGGCCATTCCCGTCGATGATGCGGTGCTGCCGTTCGAGGTCGGCGCGCTCGACCTGCGCGGGCGGCTGACCCGGCTCGGCCCCGCGCTCGACGACATCCTGACGAAGCATGATTACCCGACGCCGGTCGGCAAGCTGCTCGGCGAAGCGATCGTGCTGGCGACGTTGCTCGGCTCGGCGCTGAAGTTCGAGGGCCGCTTCATCCTGCAGACGCAGACCGATGGCCCGGTGTCGTTCCTGATCGTCGATTTCCAGTCGCCCGATCGCCTGCGCGCCTATGCGCGCTACGACGTGCGGCGCCTGAAGGACGGTCTGACGTCCGGCCAGTTGCTCGGCAAGGGCCATCTGGCGATGACCATCGATCAGGGCGGCGACATGAGCCGCTATCAGGGCCTGGTCGCGCTCGACGGCGGCAGCCTGGAAGATGCTGCGCATGAATATTTCCTGCGCTCCGAGCAGATCCCGACCCGCGTGCGGCTTGCGGTCGGCGAGGAATGGCGCGGCGGCGACGGCGGCAAGCATCGCTGGCGTGCCGGCGGCATGCTGCTGCAATTCCTGCCGAAGGCGCCCGAGCGGGCGCGGCAGGCCGATCTGCATCCAGGCGATGCGCCTGAGGGCACGGAAGCGCATCAGGTCGCCGAGGACGATGCCTGGGTCGAGGGCCAGTCGCTGATCGGTACCGTCGAGGATGTCGAACTGATCGATCCCGACCTGTCGGGCGAGCGTCTCTTGTACCGCCTGTTCCACGAACGCGGCGTGCGCGTGTTCACGCCGCTGCCGCTGCGCGCGCAGTGCTCCTGCTCGCGCGAGGCGGTCTCGGCCATGCTGAAGAGTTTTGCGCCGAAGGACCGCGCCGACATGGTCAAAGACGGCAAGGTGGTGGTGACCTGCGAGTTCTGCTCCTCGGTCTACCAGTTCACGCCCCACGAAGCGGGCGTCGAGGAGTAGCGCTCAGTCATTGTTTCGTGGGGTGCGCAAAGGAGCGCAAGCAACGTGCCCACCATCTCTCACCAAGTGCGTTGCTTGATGGTGGGCACGCATCGATTTCGCTAGTCGCCGCCTCACATTCGGTTGTCATCGCCCGGCTTTGACATTATTCCAGAGACGCCAGTGCTCGAGCCGAGAAGCCGCGGCGTACTGGATCCCCGCCTTCGCGGGGATGACAGTCGGGGTTGATCGCCATCTCGCAACAACGGCGAGGGCTGCCCCTAATTCAACACTCGCCGCCCGTTATCCGGGCTATCCAGCGAGAACGTGGGCACGTCGATCTCGAAGCGTTCGCCCCCTTCGTTGACCATCTGGAAGCGTCCGGTCATGAAGCCGGAGGCGGTCTGCAGCGGCACGCCGCTGGTGTATTCGAAGCGCTCGCCCGGCGCCAAAACCGGCTGCTCGCCGACCACGCCTTCGCCGCGAACCTCCTGCTTGCGCCCGGTCGCGTCGGTGATGATCCAGTGCCGGGTGCGAAGCTGCACGGTCTCGGCGCCGGTATTGGTGATGACGATGGTGTAGGACCAGAAATACTGACCGCGATCGATCGACGAGCGCTCCGGCAGGAAGTTTGGTTCGACGGTAACTTCGATCTGGCGGGTGACGGCGCGGTACATGCGAGCAAATTTCCGGAAATCCTGCGCCTTATCATAGCCGGGAAAACCGGCGGAACCAATCGCCACGCCATCCGGTTTGTCGCTTGCCTGACCGCGGTTTCAACACAGTTCCGCTCTAGAGCGCAACCGCGCGCGGTCCGGCCCCGTATCTGCTGTTGGCGTATCTTGTGTGCAAGCTGCGGGCCGATATTATCTTTTCCGGACAGTGCACGCGTCAAAGCTCAACCAACGGTGCCCGATGTCGTCCATTGCCGATCCAGTTGCCGGAACGCCTCTCAGCGATGCCAAAGCCGGCGACGTCAAGGCCGCCGCCCCGGCGATTGCGCTGCCGGTCACCGGAGAGCGCGAATTGCGGCTCGACCTGTTTCGCGGCATGGCGCTGTGGCTGATCTTCATCGACCATCTGCCGACCAATATCCTGACCTGGTTCACGATCCGCAACTACGGATTTTCCGACGCCACCGAGATCTTCATCTTCATCTCCGGCTATACCGCCGCCTTTGTCTATGGCCGGGCGATGCTGGAGGCCGGGTTCGTCGTGGCGACCGCGCGCATCATGCGGCGGGTCTGGCAGATCTACGTCGCCCATGTGTTCCTGTTCACGATCTTCCTGGCGGAAATTTCCTATGTCGCGACCCGTTTCGAAAACCCGCTCTACAGCGAAGAAATGGGCATCATGGATTTCCTCAAGCAGCCCGACGTCACCATCGTCCAGGCGCTGCTGCTGCGCTTTCGCCCCGTCAACATGGACGTGCTGCCGCTCTACATTGTGCTGATGCTGTTCTTGCCTGTTATCCTGTGGCTGTTGAAGTGGCGGGCGGACATCGGACTGGCGTTGTCCGTGCTGCTCTACGCGCTGACCTGGCAGTTCGACTGGTACCTGACGGCCTATCCGAGCGGCTTCTGGATCTTCAATCCGTTTGCGTGGCAGTTGCTGTTCGTGTTCGGCGCCTGGTGCGCGCTCGGCGGGGCGCAGCGCATGTCGGCCATCCTGTCCTCGCAGGTGACGCTGTGGATCTGCGTTGCCTATCTGCTGTTCGCGTTCTTCGTCACGCTGACCTGGCACATCCCGCAGCTCAGCTTCCTGATGCCCAAGCGGCTCGAACAGTGGATGTATCCGATCACCAAGACGGATCTCGACGTGCTGCGCTTTGCCCATTTTTTGGCGCTGGCGGCGCTTACCGTGCGCTTCCTGCCGAGGAATTGGTCAGGGCTCAAATCGCCTTGGCTGCGACCACTGATCCTCTGCGGCCAGCATTCGCTTGAGATATTCTGCCTCGGCGTCTTCCTGGCCTTTGCGGGGCATTTCGTGCTGGCCGAAGTCGGCGGGGGGGCCCTCACGCACGCCCTCGTCAGCCTAGTTGGAATCCTCGCCATGTGGGGCATGGCGTGGGTAATTTCGTGGTACAAGCATTCGGCCGACAAGGGAGCGTCGAAAACGAAAAAGCCGGTCATCAATGCGGATATGGCGGGGGGAAGCGTATGAAACCCCGCTCCGGAGCTGTGCTGGTCCTGACGCTGTTCGCGGGCCTTGCAGCCGCCGGCCCCGTGCGCGCCCAGGATAAGGCCCAAGACAAGGATGCCGCCGCCGCGCAGACCTGCGAGGTCCCATCCTACCTCCTCGCCACCGAAAGCACTCTTCCGAAGGTCGCCGAGGCCGTCAAGAACGCCCGGCCGCTCACTGTCCTGGTAGTGGGAAGCCGCTCCTCGACCATCCTGTCCTCGGAGAGCAGCGCCTACCCGGCCAGACTGCAGGCGGCCCTGAAGGAGAAGCTGCCCACGATCCCGATCAACCTCTCCGTAGAACTACAGAGCGGCAAGACCGCCGAGGAGGTCGATGCCGGCCTCGTTAAGCTGGTGGAAGCAAAAAGGCCTACTTTGGTCATCTGGCAGACGGGAACCGTCGATGCTATGCGATCCGTCGATCCCGACGATTTTCGCGGTGCCATCGACAACGGGGTTGCTGCGCTGCAAAATGCGGGAACCGATGTAGTGCTGGTCAATCTGCAATATAGCCCTCGCACGGAAACGATGATTTCCGCGCCGCCATACCTAGATAACATGAAGGTTGTGGCGCAGCAGCACTCGGTTCCACTGTTCGACCGTTTTGCCATCATGCGTCACTGGAACGACGCTGGAGATTTCGATCTGTTCGGTAGTTTTCACGGCACCGACATGGCCAAACGGGTTCATGCCTGCCTCGGCCGCGCGCTGTCGAAATTTGTGCTCGATGCGGCCCGCCTCGATCCGGCGCAGCAAAATTAGGACTGGCGTTAATGAGTTCTCACTACCCTTTTCGTTTAACGATTTGGCTGGCCGTCTCCGCTGCTGCCGTGGCGCTGCTAGCGCCGGCGGCGCTGCAGGCGCAGACGGCTCCGCCCCCGGCCGGCCAGCACGCGGCGCTGTCCGATCAAGCCCAAACCGGCAACGCGTCTGAGAACAAGACCGGGAACGCTTCCGAAAACAAGGCTGAGCCAAAGCCGGCGCCTGAAAGCTCCGTGCCGTCAGCTGCTACGACGGCCAATGCCAATCCGGCCGCGAAGGGCATCACCGGCAAGGCGATCGACAAGGTGAAGGAGGCCGCCAAATCGGCCGGCGATATCTTCAGCCGCGTTCCCTGCCTGCCGCCGAAGGGCGCCTCCAAAACGATGGGCTCGCTGCCGCGCGTCGCAAGCAAGCTCGCGAACGGCCAGCCGGTGGTGATCGTCGCGTTCGGCTCGTCGTCGACGCAAGGCTACGGCTCCAGTGCGCCCGAGTTCACCTATCCCAACCGGCTCGCCGCGCAATTGCGCCGGCAATATCCGACGGCCTACATCTCCGTGGTCAACGCCGGCAAGGGCGGCGAGGACGCGCCGGAAATGATGAAACGGCTGCAGACCGCGGTGATCGATCTGCATCCGGACCTCGTGATCTGGCAGGTCGGCACCAACGCCGTGCTGCGCAACCTCGATCCGGACGAAACGGCCAAGCTCGTCGAGCAAGGCATCTCGCGCATTCAGGCCGTTGGCTCCGACGTCGTGCTGATCGATCCGCAATATTCACCGCGAGTCAACGAGCACGCTGAAAGCGCCGGCAAGATGACGAAGCTATTGGGCAAGGTCGCCGAACTGCGCAAGGTCGGAATCTTCCCGCGCTTCGCGGTCATGAAGGACTGGCACGAGAAGCAGGCGATCCCGATCGAGAATTTCGTGACCTCCGACGGCCTGCACATGAGCGACTGGGGCTATGCCTGCTTCGCGCAACTGCTCGGCGACGACATCATCAAGTCGGTCGGCCAGATCAAGCTCGGCGTCAACGTGCCCAGCGACGTGCGGACGTACCGGCCGATGTAGTTAGTGCTGTAGGGTGGGCGGAGCGAGCCCACCATCTCACGCCGCATATCCGGATAGCATGGTGGGCATGGCGCTACGCGCCTTTGCCCACCCTTCGCATCACCATCCTCACGCCTTTTCCAGCGCCTGCGCAAAATCCTCGATCAGATCATCCGCATGCTCGAGCCCTACCGAGAAGCGGATAAAGCCCTCGCTGATGCCGAGCTCGGCGCGCGCCTCCGGTGTCAGCCGCTGATGCGTCGTCGTCGCCGGATGCGTGACAAGGCTCTTGGCATCGCCAAGATTGTTGGAGATGCGCGAGATCTGCAGCGCGTTGAGGACGCGGAACGCCGCCGCCTTGCCGCCCTTGACCTCGAAGCCGATCAGCGTCGAGCCGGCGCGCATCTGCTTCTTCACCAGCGCCGCCTGCGGGTGATCGGCGCGGCCCGGATAGATCAGGCGCGAGATTTTCGGGTGCGAGGCGAGGGCGTCCGCAATCTTCGCCGCGCTCTCGGTCTGCGCGCGCACCCGCACGCCGAGCGTCTCCAGTCCCTTGAGCAGGGCCCAGGCGTTGAACGGCGACAGCGACGGGCCGGTCTGCCGCATGAAGTTATGAATGTGTTCGGCAATGAAGGCTTCTGAGGACAGGATGATGCCGCCGAGGCAGCGGCCCTGGCCGTCGATGTGCTTGGTTGCGGAGTAGACCACGACGTCGGCGCCGAGCGACAACGGGCTCTGCCAGATCGGCGTGGCGAAGACGTTGTCGACGATCAGCCGCGCACCGCCGCTATGCGCGATCTCGGCAATCGCCGGGATGTCGAGCACGTCGAGCGTCGGATTGGTCGGGCTCTCCAGGAAGAACGACTTGGTGTTCGGCCGCAAGGCGCGCCGCCACTGGTCGAGATCGAGGCCGTCGACCAGCGTCGTCTCGATGCCGTAGCGCGGCAACAGCTCCTGCACGACGTAGAGGCAGGAGCCGAACAGCGCCTTCGAGGCGACCAGATGGTCGCCGGCGCGAAGTGGTGCGAGGATCGCGGTCGTCACCGCGGCCATGCCGGTCGCGGTCGAGCGTGCGGCTTCCGCGCCCTCGAGCTCGATCATGCGGCGCTCGAACATCGCGATCGTGGGATTGGAATAGCGCGAATAGATGAAGCCGGGGGCCTCGCCCTTGAAGCGCGCCTCGCACTGCTCCGCGCTGTCGTAGACGTAGCCCTGGGTCAGAAACAACGCTTCCGAGGTCTCGCCGAATTGCGAGCGCAGGGTGCCGCCATGGACCAGGCGGGTTTCCGGGCGGTAGCGGGCGGCAGACGACTTCGCTTCAGAAGACTTGGATTCCGAAGATTTGGATTCAGACATGTGACCTCCGACGTGACCACTGGAAAATGGTCACAAAAAACCGGCCTGGAAGAATTTCCACAGGCCGGGATCACACGTGTCCCCGGCCTGTTTAGCGATTTATTTAACGTGGCTGCAAGCCGGCCGGCTCAAATCACCACGGGATAAGTCATGCTGATATTCGCTTGCGCCCTTTCAGTCAAGGCGGTCATCGGATAACCCGTAAGAGCCTATATTTACAAGGTTTGGATGCTATTTTGGCGTCCGGATGGGCCACCTCAGAGGACCGCGCCGTGCCGTTCACGCTTCCGCCCGACGCCAACGGGATTCTGCCCGACCGCATCATCGCGGCGATGGCGGATGCCGGCCTGATCCTGCCCGAATACCCATTTGTCGAAAGCCAGATCCAGCCGGCAAGCCTCGATTTGCGGCTCGGCGACATCGCCTACCGTGTGCGTGCGAGCTTCCTGCCCGGACCTGATTCAACCGTCGCCGAGCGCATCGACGAATTGAAGCTGCACGAGATCGACCTCTCGGATGGCGCGGTGCTGGAGACCAACTGCGTCTACATCGTGCCGCTGCTGGAGAGCCTCGCGCTGCCGCCGGAAATCGTCGCCGCCGCCAATCCGAAAAGCTCGACCGGGCGGCTCGACGTCTTCACCCGCGTGATCGCCGACGGCACCCGCCGCTTCGACATGATCGGCGCCGGCTATCATGGTCCGCTCTATGCCGAGATCAGCCCGAAGACGTTCCCGGTGCTGCTGCGCGAGGGTTCCAGGCTCTCCCAGGTGCGCTTCCGCACCGGGGAGGCCATCCTCAATGCCGACGAACTCGATGCGCTGCATGGCGCCGAGCGGCTGGTCGACGTCGATGATGCCGATCTCGCCAACGGCGTCGCGCTGTCGGTCGATCTGTCCGGGCAGAACACCGGCGGCTTCGTCGGCTACCGCGCCAAGCGCCACACCGGCGTCGTCGATGTCGACCGCCGCGGCGGCTACGCGGTCGACGAATTCTGGGAGCCGATCCCGGCCCGATCTGACGGCAGCCTGATCCTCGATCCCGGCGAGTTCTACATCTTGGCTTCGAAGGAAGCCGTGCAGGTGCCGCCGGATTATGCCGCCGAGATGGTGCCGTTCGATCCGCTGGTCGGCGAATTCCGCGTGCATTATGCGGGATTCTTCGACCCCGGCTTCGGCTATGCCGGCGCCGGCGGCAAGGGCGCCCGCGCCGTGCTCGAGGTGCGCTCGCGCGAGGTGCCGTTTATCCTGGAGCACGGCCAGATCGTCGGCCGCCTGGTCTACGAGAAAATGCTGTCGCGGCCCGATGCGATGTACGGCCAGCGCATCGGCTCGAACTACCAGGCGCAGGGCCTGAAGCTAAGCAAGCATTTCCGGGTGTAGCTCTGTCGTGTCCCGGACGCGGTGCAGCCTAGGCGATGCGTAGCATCGTCCGGTAACGTGCGCGCTAAGCCGGGACTCAGCTTACTCAGCAGACAATCGAACGAAGGCCCCGGCTCTGCCGCGCATCACTTCGTGCTGTGTGGCGTCCGGGGCACGAAAACCTCACCCTACCGCGACGCCGATTTCGCCGCTGGCGTCACGCGCCATACCGTGTTGCCGACGTCATCGGCGACCAGCAGCGCACCATGCTTGTCGAGCCGCACGCCGACCGGTCGGCCCTGCGCATCGCCCTTGTCGCTGAGGAAGCCGGTCAGCACGTCCTGCGGCCCGCCGGATGGCTTGCCGTCCTTGAACGGCACGAAGATCACCTTGTAGCCCGAGCGCGGCTTGCGATTCCACGAGCCGTGCTGGCCGATGAAGGCGCCGCCTTGCATCTCCTGCGGAAACAGGTTGCCGGTGTTGAAGGCAAGCCCGAGGGAAGCCGTGTGCGCGCCGAGCGCGTAATCCGGCGCGATCGCCTTCTGCACCAGGTCCGGCCGCCGCGGCTCGACGCGGGTGTCGACATGGTCGCCATAATAGCTGTAGGGCCAGCCGTAGAACGCGCCATCCTTTACCGAGGTCATGTAGTCGGGCACGAGATCGTTGCCGAGCTCGTCACGCTCGTTGACGACGACCCACAGTTCACCCGTCTTCGGATTGAAGGCTGGACCGTTCGGGTTGCGCAGGCCCGATGCGAACACGCGCCACTTCCCGCTCGCGCGATCGACCTCCAGCACCGCGGCGCGATCCTTCTCGGCCTCGATGCCATTTTCCCCGACATTGCTGTTGGAGCCGACGGTCGCATACAGTTTCGTGCCGTCCGGGCTGGCGGTGAGATCCTTGGTCCAGTGGTGATTGATCGTGCCGGCCGGCAGGTCCGCCAGCTTCGTGCCGGGGGCGCTGATCTGGGTGTCGCCCTCGCGATAGGGGAATTTCACGATCGCATCGGTATTGGCGACGTAAAAGTCCTCGCCGACCAGCACCATGCCGAACGGCGAATTCAGATTGCTCAGGAACACGCTGCGGAATTCGGCCACGCCATCTCCGTCGGCATCGCGCAACAGGGTGATGCGGTTGGCGCTCGGCACGCCGGCGCCGGCCCAGTTCTGCGCCTGCTTGTAGATGAAGCCCTTGATGCCCTTACCGTCGTCCGGCTTCGGCGGGGCGTTGCTCTCGGCGACCAGCACGTCGCCGTTCGGCAGTGTGTAGACGGTGCGCGGATGGTCGAGCCCGGTGGCGAAGGCATTGACCGTCATGCCGTTGGCGGCGATCGGCTTGGCGCCATCCGGCCAGCGGTTGACCGAGGCAATATCCACGGTTGGGATCCAGGAGTGTTCCGGCGGCGGCAGGGAAGGCGAAGGACCATAGCTCTGGGCCACGGTCGCGGTGTCCTTGGGGTCGTTGCAGGCGGCCAGCGGCAGCGCCAGCACGGCGACGCCAACGGTCAGCAGGATGTTTCTACGCATGGTTGGCCTCCATCGGGATGTCGCCCTTACAATGCGTTGCTCGGCTGAACGTTCTTGGCCTGGCACTGAAATCGGCGTGAAACAGGCCCGAAATCGCGGGTCACCCGCAATCCCGCAGGCCCCCGTTGCGCCCGGCGCACGTGGAATCACCCGCCGCCATGCTAGGAAGCAGCGCGCCGTGGTACCGAAGTCCGCGGGCGGGGAGCAGAAATGTCCGAGCTTGGCGTCGCCGAAATTCCCGTAGACGAGAAGGAGCGCCCGCTTCCGCTACCGGACGCGCCGGCGAAGAATGCGCTGCTCGACGGCCCGATCCTGCGCACCCTGCTGTGGTTGGCCTGGCCCAACGTGATCGCGCTGACCGCCGGCACCTGCGTGGTGATCGCCGAAACCTCCTATATCGGACGGCTCGGCGTCGAGGCGCTGGCGGCGATGGCGCTGGTGTTTCCAACCGTGATCCTGACCATGACCATGTCGGGCGGCGCCATGGGCGGCGGCGTGGCTTCGGCGATTGCCCGCGCCCTCGGCGCCGGCGACGTTGAGCGCGCCTCGACGCTGGCATCGCACGCGCTGTTGATCGGCTTCTGCTTCGGGCTCGTCTTCATGCTGGGCATGCTGATTTTCGGCCCCGCACTGTTCGAACTGCTCGGCGGGCGCGGCAAGGTGCTGACGCAGGCGGTCGCCTACACGCAGATCTTTTTCGGCGGCGCCGTCGTGCCGTGGCTGATGAACACGATGTCGGGCATCTTGCGCGGCACCGGCAACATGAAGCTGCCGTCGCTGTTGATGCTGTCCTCGTCAGCCTGCCAGATCATTCTGGGCGGCACGCTCGCGCTCGGCCTCGGCCCGATCCCGCAGTTCGGCATGCGCGGCGTCGCGGCCGGCTCGCTGATCGCCTATCTGGTCAGCATCTCCGTGATGTCCTGGTATCTGTTCTCGGGCCGCGCGCGCGTGATTCCGAAGGTCCGTGGCCTGCGCATCCGGATGCCGATGTTCATCGACATCCTGAAGGTTGGCGCGATCGCCTGCTTCTCGCCGCTGCAGTCGGTGCTGACCATCAGCATCTTCACCCATATGCTGGCGAGTTTCGGCACCGAAATTCTCGCGGGCTACGGCATCGGCGCGCGGCTCGAATTCATGCTGACCTCGATTTCGTTCGCGGTCGGCATCGCCTGCGTTCCGATGGTCGGCATGGCGGTTGGCGCGGGGCGCATCGCGCGGGCGCGCAGGATCTGCTGGATCGCGGGACTCGTCGCCTTCGTCTCGGTCGGCACGGTGGCAAGCTTCATCGCGACATTTCCCGACATCTGGGTCAATCTGTTCACGGACGATGCGAGCGTGCGTGCCGCGAGCCGGCAATATTTGTCGACGGCGGCGCCGATGTACGCGTTCCTCGGCCTCGCCACGACCTGCTATTTTTCATCGCAAGGCGCGGCCAAGGTGGTTGGTCCGGTGCTGGCGCAAAGCGTGCGGCTGCTGTTCATCGGCGCCGGCGGTTGGTGGCTGTCATCGCACGACGCCACCGCGCAGAATTTCTTCGTGCTGGCGGCGTCGTCGATGGTGCTGCTCGGCGGCCTGTCCTGCCTCAGCGTGATCCTGACGCGCTGGGGGCCGAAGCCCCAGCCCGTGGCGGAGGCTAGGCCGGCGTTGTCTTAGCGATCGTCATTGCGAGGAGCCAACGGGTCGCGCGAAATGCGCGCCCGATGACACCACGAAGCAATCCATCTCTCCGCCTGTGGCGCCATAGATTGCTTCGCGTCGCTCGCAATGACGGAGCTACCTACCGCCGCGAACGCTTCCGCCCATGCCGGCCGCCGCCGACATTGGCCATGCGGATCAGTTGCGGCACCATGCCCGTCAGCTCGCTGCCGCCGGCGCCGCCGAGCATGCCCATGAAGTCGCCGCCGCCGATGCCGCCGTAATTGCCGGCGGTGATACCGTAGCCTTCGCCCACGTAACCGCCGCCCGTTGGAATGCCGCCGAAGCCGCCCGGTATTCCGCCGCCCATCATGCCGGCGAAACCGCCTCCGCCGTTTTCCATCATACGGCTCATCATCGGCCCCATGGTCTGCATCATCGCCGCGAAGCGGCGCTTGCCCATCTTCGCCTTCATCATCTCCAGCATCGGCGCCATCTGCGTCATCATATCCTGGCCGCCGCTGCCGCCGCCAAAGCCGGCGAATTGCGCCTTCGCCGGCATCGACGTTAGTGTCAGCAGCAACAGCGCGGCTGCCTGGCAGATCAGCTTGTGAGCTCCCATCATCGTCTTCACTCCTCATGCGCCGGCAGCCGCGGACGGCGGCACCGTTCGGGCGCAAGGGGTGAGGCTAGGAACCGGCGGATGGCCGATCTGTGAGAAGGATCACGTCTGGACCGATCGTTCAGGCCGCACTGCGGCTCAGGGCCTTCTGCATCGCCGCGAGCCCGAGATCCATCTGTCCATCCATGTAGGGCGCGAACTCGTTCGGCAGCACGTCGGCGATCCAGACGAAACGGGTACGTCCGTCGGCCTCGGCAAACACCTGCGCGGACGCGCTGTGCTGCCGGATGCGCTCGCTGACGATGGCATAGACCAGCCGCCGCCGCGCCTCATCGCAATCGACCAGGATTTCGCGTGCGACGGTGCCGTTCGCGAACGTGACAATGCGCGCATCGCCGTCGAGCTTGGTGTCGGTCACGAAGCCCGGCACCAGTCTCGTATGCAGCGCGCCGAAATCGCGCAGCGCGTCCCAGACGTGGTCGGGCTTTGCGTCGATGATGATCTCTTTGTGGACGGAAGCCATGGTGTGAGTCCTTGGTTGGTAAGTGGTGATTGCTGAAGTCGTCATTGCGAGGAGCGAAGCGACGAAGCAATCCATCTTTCCTGTGTGGCGCTATGGATTGCTTCGCTCCGCTCGCAACGATGGGGAGAGAGCGGGGGCTTACGTACACACCGCCTCGACATTGTTGCCGTCGGGATCGATCAGGAACGCGGCGTAGTAGGTCGGGCTGTAATCCGCGCGCAGGCCTGCGCCGCCATTGTCGCGGCCGCCGGCCTTCAGGCCTTCGGCATGGAATTTTGTGATCGCGGCGTGGTCCTTGGCGCGAAAGGCGACATGCGCGCCGGTGCCAGCCTTGCCCTTGTGCAAATGCAGCCAGAGCGCGGGCGCGCCCTTCGGCCCGAAGCCGGCGCCGGAATCATCGCGCGAGCACAATTCGAAGCCGAGCGGCGCGAGCGCGGCCGTATAGAAGCGCACGCTGGCGTCGAGGTCGGCGACGCGCAATCCGATGTGATCGTACATGCTGTTCTCCAGTCAAAAATGCCGCGAAAAGCGCGCGGCCTGGAGAAAGCCTAGCTAGTGCAGGGCCAGCCGTTCTTGGAAAATATTGCGCATGCCGCGTGAGGCTTGGCGGAACTTCAGCGGCGAGGCGCCGGCGGCGCGATGGAACGTGCGGACGAAATTGGAAAGGTCGGCAAAGCCGACGTCATAGGCGATATCGGTGATCGGCGCGTCGTCCTCGGCAAGGCGCCGCGCGGCATGACGCAGCCGCGAGCGCACCAGATATTGATGCGGCGTGACGCCGAGCGCCTGCGAGAACAATCGCAGGAAATGGAACGGGCTGATCCCGGCCTTCGCGGCGGCATCTTCCAGGTTGATCGGCTGGTGCGAATTGGCGTCGATCCACAGCGCGGTTTCCACCGCGCGGCGGCGGTCGCGCGCCGCATTGGGGCCGGATTTGCGCCGCGTGCCGGAAACCACCTCGACGAGGCGACTCGCCAGCACTTGGCCGATCTCGTCGAGGCCAATGTCGCTGCTGCCATCTGCTGCCGATTGGGCGAGCTCGCCCAGGACTACGATCTCGGGCAGCGGCGGCGCCGAGCCGATCTGCCACGGCGCCCTGCGGTTGCCGATCGTCTCCACCAATTCAGGGGTAAAGAAGAACGACAGGCATTCGTCGCCGCAGACATGCTCGTGGGTGCAGGTATATTCGTCGCCGGGATGGCCGACCAGCACCGATCCGACCACCAGCTCGCTGCATTTGCCGCGGCTGCGCAGGCCGAAACTGCCCTTGCGCACATAGGAGATCGAGTGGCCGCCGTGCTGCTCCGCGAACGGCTTGTCGCCCGGTCCTGCGGTGCAGCGAAAATTGAAGACGGATACCGATTTGCGTTCAAGCAGCGTGGTTGCGATCATGCCGCCTACTTAAGGATGAGGGCGAGGCGGCGCAACCGGCAGCCGACCGTCGAACAGCGTCTTGCCGGGCATCCGGCTGGTGCCCTCGACCGACAGCAGCCGCCGGTTGGAGATCGCCCCGCCATTGGCTGAGATCTTGTCGGCGTAATTGCCGGCTTCGAGCACGCGATGGCACGGCACGATGATCATGAAGGGGTTGCGGCCGATCGCCTGCGCGACAGAACGAACCGCCCCCGAAGCGCGAATGCCGACAGCCGCATAGGTCCGCGTCTCGCCGCGCGGGATCGTGCGGACGTAGGCGTAGACGCGTTGGTTGAAGCCGGGAATGCCGGCCATGTCGAGCGTCACATCGGCGAAATCGCAGGCCGCGCCGCGCAATAGCGCCGTGATGCCGTCGATCGCGGCCTGGGTATTCGCGGGCGGGGTAAGCTGGCGGACGTCAGGATAAAGCTGGTAGAGGCGCCGCCGCGTGTCGATCTCGCGCATTTCGGGGAGTTGCACGCCGATGATGCCCGCCGGGCTCCATGCAATGGCGCGGCGGCCAATCCCCGTGTCGAAAATGCTGTAGCCGCGCCCCGTCATATGCTATCTGCCCCGAAAGTCGATCATACTACCGGCGTGCGCAGCCGCATCTGGAATTTTGCGGGAAGTTAACAGTGAAGCGAGGCGGCTCACGGAATAACTTGGCGGATGGCGCGAGGTCGGCTAAATCATCAGGCGCAACCTCGCGGGCGTAGTTCAATGGTAGAACGGCAGCTTCCCAAGCTGCATACGAGGGTTCGATTCCCTTCGCCCGCTCCAGTTCCTCCAGCGAGGTGAGCGTTGACCCAGGCGATCACTCCCGCTGACATCTCGCATAACAATCTCTTGATGGTCGCTGCCGGCGGGCTCGTATCGGGCATTGCCACGACGTGGCTGCCCGCGCTGGTCGACAATCTCGTCGGCAGCAACGGCCGGTTTCCCCTGGTTCAGTTTCGCCTTGCATTGATTGCGCTGCCGTTCGCGGTGCTCGTCTTCATTCTGGGGCGATGCTTCAGCCGCAATGCATGGTGGGCGGCGCTGCTCGCCGCGATCATCACCATGATCGCCTTCGTCTGCGCGGTGGATGCTGCGATCCTCGTCGAGGGAAATACCGGTGATGCGCCGCGCGCGATGCGCTATCTGCTTGGCGGCCTGACCGGCGGTCTGGTCGGTACGGCCGTGATGGCCTTCGGGATCGCGCTATTGCCGGCTGGGCCGCGACAGGTTGCGGCGTGGTGGCCGATGCTGATCACGGGCGCGCTCCTCGGCACGCTGCTCGCGCTTGATGACGCGCTTGGCCTCGACAAGATCGCATTCCTCTATCCGCTGTGGCAGGCTGGCGTCGCGGTGCGATTGGTGATGGTCCTGCGGCGCTAACACAGTATTTTTACGGGGCCCGCATCGTCCTTCGTGGCCGCCTGCATTAAGGCCGCTTTAGCCGAGTTCTGCGCACGTTGACCGCAGCTTAACCCAGCGGAATCACAACATGCGGATCGGACGGCTTTTTGCTCTGTCGATGCTTTCGGTAACGGTTCTGGCGATCATCCTCGGCGCCGGCGTGCTTGTCCCGCAGTACCGGACCTTCGCCAGCAAGAGCGAGGCGATCAAGACCGTCGAGGCCTATGGCGCGGTGCTGGCGGTCGGCCAGCAGGTCGCTGGTTATCGTGCGCCCTATGTTGGGCCGCTGTTCCGGGAAGAGGCGGCGACACCGGCCCAGCTCGAGGTTGTGGCGAAGGCTGTGCAGGCGGCCGATGCAGCCTTCGCAAAGGCGCGGACGGTGGTCGGTGGGCTCAACGATGGCGCTGCGATTGTCGAGGGCCTTAACCAGGCGGCGGCCAAGCTTGGCGAGGTGCGCGCGGCCAGCGATCGCGCGCTGACCGTGCCGATGAGCGTGCGCGATCCAGCAGCAATCAAAGGCTTCCTGCCGGGCATTGCCGCGGTGGTCGGGATTCTCGAGCCGCTGTTGAACAGATTGGAAAATCAGGTGGCGATGGCGGATGCCTCGCTGACCGCGCTGCTCAATGTCGCCCGCACCGCCCAGGATCTGCGGATCTCGGCCGGCGGTCGCGCCGCCACCATGTCGCTTGCGATCAGCACGCGGCGCCCGCTGACGGCGGCTGAGATTGCTATTACTGACCGCGCCCAGGGCCGGGTCGATCTCGACCGTGAACGGATCGAGGCCGGCGTCGACCAGATCGGCAGCCCGCCGCGACTAGCCAAGGCGATGCACGACGCGATCGAGGGCTACTTCAGCAAGGCCGCACCATGGCTGGAAAAGGAAATGGCGGTTGGGCGCGCGGACGGCAACTACGCCATCAATGCCGATCAGCTCGCCAGCGCGATCGTGCCGGCCGTACAGGCCTTCTTTGCGGTGCGCGATGCGGCGCTTAACGAGGCCGCCGAACGTGCCGGCGCCGCGCGCGATAGCGCGCTGACGATGCTGGCGTTGGCGGGCGTTGCCGTCGTAGCACTGCTTGGTGTGTTGGGCGGCGTCACATTGATGCTGCGCCGGCGCGTGATCACGCCGCTGGCCAACCTGACCGATGTCGTAGGCGATCTCGCTGCCGGCCGGCACGACGTCACCATCCCGACGATCGGACGCTCCGATGAGATCGGCGCGATGGCCGGGTCGCTGCAGGTGTTCAAGGACGCGCTGATCGCCAAGAAGGCGGCCGACGAGGCCGCCGCGGTGGAAGCGGATGCCAAGATCCATCGCGGCCAGCGCGTCGACCGGATCACTAGCGATTTCGAGGCGATGATCGGCGAGATCGTCGATGTCGTGTCGCAGGCCTCGACCGAGCTGGAAGCCTCCGCCGGCACGCTGACGGCGACCGCCGAGCGTGCGGAGGAGCTGACCAGCGTGGTCGCGCAGGCTTCGGAGGAAGCCTCCACCAATGTGCAATCGGTCGCCTCGGCCACCGAAGAGATGGCGTCCTCGGTCAACGAAATCAGCCGCCAGGTTCAGGGCTCGGCTAGAATTGCCGGCGAGGCGGTCGAGCAGGCGCGGAAGACTAACGACCGCGTCGCCGAACTTGCCAGGGCCGCCACCCGGATCGGCGACGTCGTCGAATTGATCAACACCATTGCCGGGCAGACCAACCTTCTGGCGCTGAATGCCACCATCGAGGCCGCGCGGGCCGGCGAAGCGGGGCGCGGCTTTGCCGTGGTGGCTTCTGAGGTGAAGGCGCTGGCCGAGCAGACCGCGAAAGCGACCGGCGAGATCAGCCAGCAGATCTTGGGGATCCAGGCTGCGACGCAGGAATCGGTCGCGGCGATCAAGGAGATCGGCGACACGATCGGGCGGATGTCGGAGATTGCCTCGACGATCGCGGCCGCGGTCGAGCAGCAGGGCGCGGCAACCCAGGAAATTTCCCGCAACGTGCAGCAGGCCGCGAACGGCACGCAGCAGGTCTCCTCCAACATCGCCGATGTGCAGCGCGGCGCCAGCGAGACAGGGTCCGCCTCGGCCCAGGTGCTTGGCGCGGCGAAATCGCTGTCGGGCGAAAGCGAGCGGCTCAAGCGTGAGGTCGGCAGGTTTCTCAGCTCGGTGCGGGCGGCCTGAGCTGCCGGCCCGCAAAGACGGCTACGGAGCGATCGTCAGTACCGCCTTCATGTTGGGATGAAAGCGGCAGTAATATTCGATCGTGCCGGCCCTTTTGAGCACCGACGTCACCGTCTTCTTCGCTGGCATCATCACGTCGAAGTCGCCGTTGCGCGCAGTCGCGGTGTGCACGAGCACGTCCTTGTTGATCCATTCGATGGTATCGCCGACCTTGGCGGAAACCTCTGACGGCGCGAACACCATATCGGCCGCTGTGATCTGGATCGTCGCCGCCTGCGCCGGGATCGCCACCGCGCCGAACAACAGCGCGGCCATGACCGGCAGATAGCATTCCCGGCGCATCGCGGTCTCCCTACTTCAACTTGGCGGCGACCTGTTCGGCATGCTGCTGGTGGCCCTGGAAAATCTTCAGGCCGGTCTGCAGCAGGCTCTTCAGCTCGGCATTGCTGGCGGATGGAATCAGCTGCGTCTCCAGCGCGCCGTTGACGGCCTTGTGGTAGGCCACCTCGTTGGCGACGTAGGCCTTGTCGTATTCGGCGCCTTTCAGCTTGTCGAGCTCGGCGAGCTTTTCAGTCGCCTGCTTCGACAGCGTCTTGCTAGTGTCATTGTCCTCCGGCGTCACCTTCAGCTTCTTGACGAGGTCGAGCGCCTGCTTGTTCACCGCCTCGTGGTCGCGCACCATATCTTCGGCGAACGACTTGACGTCCTTGTTGGTGGCTTTGGCGATCGCCTGCTTGGCGGCGTTGATGTCGATCACCCCGGCGGTGTAGGCGATATGCGCGATCTGCGGATCGGTGGGTTTAGCGCCCTCTGCCAGTGCGGCGCTGCCGAGCAGGCTCAACGCGGCAATCGCCGCGCTCAATCGAATGAACATGTCTGACACTCCTGTGGCGCGGCGAGCCGCGCGTTGTTGATGCACAGGTGTTGGATGGTGGAAGTAGGCGGAGGTTCCGGGAAAATTAATTTTGTTGCATGTTGCTGCAGACAGGGCCTGCATGGTTCGAGATGCGCGGCTTCGACGCGCTCCCCACGGTGCGTCGCGAAGGATGAAAGCCCCACTCGGGAAGCGCGCCCTAATACCCCAGTCGCTTCAGCACCGCGTCCGTCAGTCGTTCGCAGCGTTTGCCGGCGAACGGAAACGCGTCCATCACCACCGGACCGATCTTCTGCTCGACGATCTCGCGCAGCATGGTGCGGGCGCGGTGTAATCGGCTCTTCACCGTCTCCGGCTTCAGGTTGAGAATCTCGGCGGTCTCTTCCACGTTCATCCCCTCGATCACACGGGTGATGAAGACAAGACGGAACGCTTCCGGCAGTTCATCGACGGCATGCTCGACAACCGCTTGAATTTCACGTTGGGCCATGGATTTTTCCGGATCGTCAGACGCGGCAAGAGGGAAGGGGATGATCTCGGCTTCGAGTTTGCCCGGCGGCAGCGCGTCCAGATCTACGGATGGCCGCGTGCGGCGGAGCCGGCCGAGGGCTTCGTTCATCGCAATCCGCGACAGCCAGGTCGACAGGCTGGAATCGCCGCGAAAGCTTTCCAGATGGGTAAACGCGCGGACGTAAGCTTCCTGCACCACGTCCTCGGCCTCGGCATCATTGCGCAGGATGCCGCGGGCGAGGCGATAGAGCTTGCGGTTGTTGGCCTGCATGATGGTGCGAACCGCGGCTTCGTCACGGGCAAGGGCGCGGCGCACCAGTTCGGCGCCGTCGGTGTCGAGGGGTGCGATGTTCGGCATGTGGGCCTGACGCATGATGTCCACCAATAACAGGGTATTGGGATTGGATGCGGCAGGGGCGGATAGGTTCCCGAAATTATTTCCGCTGCGTAGGGTGGGTTAGGCGGAAGCCGTAACCCACCATCTCGCCAGGAATCGGTGGGTTACGCAACGCAACCCACCCTGCTCATCCGTCACCCCGCCGGGACCTGATCCAGGAACCCGGTAACGCTGCGGATGCGGCCGTCGCTGAGCACGGCGAAGTCCGTTCCCTTGATCGGGCTGTCACCGCCATCGGGACCGAGCCCCCAGGAGAAGCGGACATGGTCGCCAAAACCGTTGGCCCCGCCGATCAGGCGGAACCTGAAATCCGGAAAGCGTTGTTGCACGCCGTCGATCAGCGCATCGATACCGTCATGGCCGGCGCCGCTCATCAGGGGATCGATATACGTCGCATCCGTCGTCCAGTTCGCGGTCAGCATCTCGCGGCGGCGCTGCGGGGTGCGTTCGTTCCACAGCTCGATATAGCGGGTAGCGACGGTTGCATGATCGGTCATGTTGCTCTCCTTCGATGGTGCCGCGTTGTTCGGCTGAAGGCACTATCGAAGGTTCGCGTTCGTTGATCGATTACCTCCGAGGTCAAGGATATTTGTCTTCGATCTCGCTGTTGCGGCCATGGGCGTCCAGTGCATCGAGGAAGCATCGGACCTTGGCCGGAACGAACTGCCGGGCCGGCAGCAATGCGTGAACATGGAGCGGGTCGCAGACGTGATCGGTAAGGATCCGCTGCAACAATCCCGCACGGATTGCCGCGTCGGTAAAGCTTGCCGTCACCCGTAGCACACCGAGCCCGGCGAGCGCCGCCTGCAAGCGAATATCGGCATTCGAGCTCACCAGCCGCGCCTTCTGCATCGTGAGATGTTCGGTGACGCCGCCCGGCGTGGTAAGCGCCCAGGGCGCATCATGGGGTCCGGTCAGTATTGGAAGGCGCGCGAGCTCTTCCGGCGTGCGCGGCTCGCCGAATTTTTCAAGCAGCGCGGGCGCGGCGTAGAGGCCGCGTTCTAGCGACGACACTTTCCGGATCACGATCCCGGTCGATGGCAAAGGTTGTTCAAGCATCGCGAACACGATGTCGTAATTTTCGGCGACAGGGCTGACGATTTCGTGCTCGACATCGATCCGGATGGCGAGGTCGGGGTAGCGGTCCATCAGTTCGATCGCGACGGGGCCGGCATGATGCGCGCCGAACTCGTAAGGCGACTTGATGCGCAGCGTGCCTGAGATCGCGCTGCTCATCGCCAGCGCCTCGCCATGCGTGTCGTGCAATGCCGCGAACAGCGGCCTGACCCGCTGATAAATGATCTCGCCGGCATCGGTGAGGCGCAGATGGCGCGTGGTGCGCTCAATCAGCCTTAAGCCCAGATTGGCTTCCAGCCGCTGCACTGCAGCACTGAGGCTCGACTTGGGATGGCCGAGCACCCGCGCGGCAGCGCTGAAGCCGCCATGCTGCACCACCTCGCAAAACAGCTCCCAATCGCGCCAGTCCATCGGGGCAATCGTCCATGCGGCGGGACGGTGTGTCCAGGGATTTAAGGATATCCGCCGAACTGCCGATGCCCTAGAACATGACACAAAACGAGCGCAGCGCGCAAAACAGAGGGGAAACGGCATGTCTGATGACGGAATCTTTCTGCGCAATTGCTGGTACGTCGCGGCCTGGAATCACGAGCTGATCGACGGCCGGAAGCTTTCCCGCGTCATCCTGGAAAAGCCCGTCGTGATCTATCGCGGCGCGAGTGGCAGGGTGGTGGCGCTCGACGACCGCTGCTGCCATCGCGCGGCGCCGCTCTCGATGGGCCGCATCGAAGGCGACGACATTCGCTGCATGTATCACGGCATGAAGTTCGAGCCGGGCGGCAAATGCATCCAGATTCCGGGGCAGGACGTCATTCCGGCAAAGCTCGGCGTGCGCAGCTATCCCGTGGTCGAGCGTTACAACCTGATCTGGATCTGGATGGGCGACGCCGAAAAGGCTGATCCCAATCTGATCGTGGATTATCCGCCGCTCGCCGATCCCAAGTGGCGTGGTCTGCCCGGCTACATGCACTACAAGGCCAATTGGCTCCTGATCGTCGACAATCTGAGCGACTTCGCCCATCTCGCCTTCGTGCATACCCATACGCTCGGCGGCTCCGAGGAATACGCCTACAAGACCAAGCCGGTGGCGATCGAGAAGCTCGACGATGGCTTTCGCGTCGAACGCTGGCACATGAGCGCCGATCCGCCGCCCTACCATTGCAAGGTGATCGCGAACCGGACCGACAAGGTCGACCGCCGCAATATCGGCCGCATGCTGATCCCAGGCATCTTCCTGCTCGACACCATGTTCGCGCCGGCCGGCCAGGGCGCCGAAAAGGGCGTGCAGGTGCCGGGCACGCGGCAGTATCGAAACGCACAGTTCATGACGCCGGAGACGCGCAGCACGACGCATTTCTTCTGGAACTATCTGCACGACTACGATCTCGACAACCCGAACATCGCGCTGTCGCTGCGCAACAGCCTGGTAGAGGCTTTCCACGAGGATCTCGCGATCATCGAGGCGCAGCAGAAGGTGTTCGATGCCGATCCGAATTATCAGCTGTTGGCTATCGGTGCGGATGCAGCGCTGACCTATTTCCGCTGGCTGCTGGCACGGCGGATCGAAGCGGAAAGGAGCACCGCACAGGCCGCATAGCGTCGGTGCGGCCGGTGGCCGCGCCGCGACCCCTGATAAAGGCTGGGAGCTGCGCCTGATCCGGCGTAAAAGCCCGATCTTGACTTCGTCGGTTGTTGGGAAAGAGGCTCTTGCCTCCTCCGCATCAGGGAGACGATCGATCCGTGTCAGAAGAGACCAGGACGACGAAGCAACAGGCGGGCGCCGATTGGGCGCAGCAGGCCTGGCTGTGGCCGCTGGAAGCCACGCGGATTGCGCTTGACAGCTACGCGCGATGGTTCGCCAGCGACAAGCCCGCCTCCGCGCCGGACCCGGCGCCCCTCGCGTGGACGACGGAGAATGCGGTCGCACTACAGCTTGCATCGATGCGGTTGCGCGAATTCTCGGCGGCGGCGGGTTCAGCGCAGCAGCCTCTTCTCATCTGCGCGCCCTATGCGCTGCATGGCGCGCTGGTTGCCGACTTCGCACCGGGCCATAGTGTTGTCGAGGCGCTGCAGCAAGGCGGCACGCATCGCATCTACGTCACCGACTGGTGCTCGGCGACGCCGGACATGCGCTATCTATCGATCGACAATTATCTTGCCGATCTCAATGTGGCGGTGGACGAGATCGGGGTGCCGGTCGATCTTGTCGGCCTGTGCCAGGGCGGATGGTTGTCGCTGACCTATGCCGCGCGGTTTCCGGACAAGGTGCGGCGGCTCGTGCTGGCCGGCGCCCCGGTCGATGTCTCCACGCCTTCCGAGCTGTCGAAGATGGTGGCTGCGCTTCCGCCGGCAGCTTTCGCGCAGATGGTGCAGCAGGGCGAGGGCATCGTCAGCGGCGAACACATGCTGCGAATCTGGAACATGCCGTTCAGCCAGCAGGACGTGGAAGCCGTGCTGCAACGGACGCTCGGCAATCGATCGGATGAGGTGCAGCTTCTGAAGCGTTTCATGCGCTGGGACCGCGCGACACTCGATCTGCCGGGTTCCTATTACCTTGATGTCACCGAGCGAATTTTCCGGCAGAACCAGATCGCGAACGGCCGCTTTGTCGCGCTCGGCCGGACGATCGATCCCACTGAGCTGCGCGTGCCGGTCTTCCTGCTGGCCGGCGACGATGACATCGTCGTCCCCCGCGATCAGGCGTTCGCGACGGGTCGGCTGCTCGGCACGCAGCCATCATGGCTGGAACGCGCCTGCGAGCCGTGCGGCCACCTCAGCCTCTTCATGGGGCGAAAGGTCCTGAGCCATTCCTGGCGCCGTATCGCACGCTGGCTTCAAGCCGATATCGGCGATGTCGGCGGCGTTAGGATCCGCGCGTGAGGCGTAAATGAAAAGCCCCGGACTGCACGGGCAATCCGGGGCTTTGAAACGTCTTTCGGTGGATCGCCTTACTTCGCCGCGATCACCATGATCTCGACATTGTACTGGGGCGCGGCGAGCTTGGCCTCGACAGTGGCGCGCGCCGGCGTGTTGCCGGCCGAGACCCAGCCGTCCCACACCGCGTTCATTTCGCCAAACGTCTTCATGTCGGTGATGTAGATCGTGGCGGACAGCAGCTTCGACTTGTCGGTACCAGCCTTGGCAAGGTGGCCGTCGATGATCGAGAGGATTTCCTGCGTCTGCTCGGTCACGCTCTTGCCTGCCGCCTTGCCGGCGACGACGCCCGCGAGATAGACGGTGTTGCCGTGGACGACGGCCTGGCTCATGCGAGGTCCGGTTTCGAAGCGCTGGATGGTCATATTGTTCTCCTGATAGGGGGCGGCGGCTTCTTAGCGCGCTCGAGCCCTGCGCGCCACTGCGTTATTTGCATCGATTGCACCGATGCCTTGCTCAGCCGACAGCCTTCGCCGCGGCGCGTCCGGCATTGCGGCCGGAGAACAGGCAGCCGCCGAGGAAGGTACCTTCCAGCGAGCGGTAGCCGTGCACGCCGCCGCCGCCGAAGCCGGCAGCTTCGCCTGCGGCATAGAGCCCGCTGATGATCTCGCGGTTCGTGCCGAAGACGCGCGAGTCGAGATCGGTCTCGAAGCCGCCGAGCGTCTTGCGGGTCAGGATGTTGAGCTTCACCGCGATCAGCGGGCCGTGTTCGGGATCGAGAATTCGGTGCGGCCGTGCCGTGCGGATCAGTCGGTCGCCGATATAGCGCCGCGCATTGTGCAGGTTCATCACCTGCGCATCCTTGACGTAGGGATTGGTGATCTCGCGATCGCGCGCTTCGACCTGCGCCTTGATGTGATCATGCTTGAGCAGGTCGTTGCCGGCGAGCGCGTTCATCGCACTGACGAGGTCGGCGAGGTTGTCGCGCACGATGAAGTCGGCGCCGTTCTGCTTGAACGCTTCCACCGGCGCCGGCGCGCCCTTGTTGGTGGCGCGCTTGATCGTCATGCGCCAGCTCTTGCCGGTGAGGTCGGGATTCTGCTCCGAGCCGGAGAGCGCGAACTCCTTCTTGATGATGCTCTGGGTCAGGATGAACCAGGAATAATCATATCCGGTGCTCATGATGTAGTGCAGCTGGCCGAGCGTGTCGGAGCCCGGGAAGAGCGGCGCGGGCAGGCGCTTGCCGGTGGCGTCGAACCACATCGAGGACGGACCGGGCAGAATGCGGATGCCGTGGCGCGGCCAGATCGGGTTCCAGTTCTGGATGCCCTCGACGTAGTGCCACATCCGGTCGCGGTTGATCAGCCGCGCGCCGGCGGCCTCGGTGATGCCGATCATGCGGCCGTCGACATGTTCGGGCACGCCGGAGATCATGAATCTCGGCGGTGCGCCGAGGCGCGCTGGCCAGTTCTGCCGGACCAGGTCGTGGTTGCCGCCGATGCCGCCGGAGGCGACGATCACCGCCTGCGCGCGAAAGCTGAAATCGCCGATCACTTTTCGCGACGAACTCTTGCCGCGCTCGATACTGTCGGGCTCGAGCACCGCGCCGCTGACGCCTTCGACAGCGCCGTTCCTCATCATCAGTGTGTCGACGCGGTGGCGGAATTTAAACGTTAACCGGCCGTTTCTTTGCGCTTCGCGTGCGCGGCGTTCGAACGGCTCGACGAGGCCGGGCCCGGTGCCCCAGGTGACGTGAAAGCGCGGCACCGAATTGCCGTGGCCCATCGCATCATAGCCGCCGCGTTCGGCCCAGCCGACCACCGGAAAAATACGGTGACCCATCGCACGCAGCCAATCCCGCTTGTCGCCAGCGGCAAAAGCGACATAGGCTTCTGCCCATCGCTTTGGCCAATGGTCGTCGTCGCGGTCGAAGCCCGCGGTGCCCATCCAGTCCTGCAGTGCGAGATCGTGGGAATCCTTAATGCCTAGTCGGCGCTGCTCAGGACTATCGACCAGAAACAATCCGCCGAATGACCAAAAGGCTTGCCCACCAAGGCTTTGCTCGCCTTCCTGGTCGACGACGACGACGCGTTTGCCGGCGTCTGCGATCTCCGTTGCCGCAACCAGTCCCGCCAGTCCGGCGCCGACCACGATTACGTCTGTGACCTCGGTCATCGTTTTCTCCCCCGTGCCGGTTTTGATTCAAGCCCGCGACTTCACGTGCGGTCAACGGGCAAGCGGGTTCTTGCCTGTGGCTGCATCGCCACCTCGTTAAGAATTGCTTGTTCCAGTTTGGGACCTTTGCGCGCGGAGGGTGCAGCGGCCAAGCAACACTTAATTTGAATTTGTTTTGACCTGCTGTGGCTGCCTAGACAAAATCACGATCACAAACGACGCTACGTCCGTCTTGCATCACTGAGACGATCAGATTCGGTTTCGACACTTTCGACTGGGGCTGGGATGATGAAGCTGTTGACGGGTTTGCTTGCCGCGGTGCTGCTATTGGCAGGGGTGGGGGCAAGCCAAGCCGTAGTGCGAATAGCCGATGATCGCGGCGGGCGGATCGGCACCTATGTCGACAAGTACCAGGGCCTGCGTACTTCGGGCGAAACCGTCATCATCGATGGCCTGTGCGCATCGGCCTGCACCATCGTGCTCGGCGCGGTTCCCCATGACCGGATCTGCGTTACCTCGCACGCCAATCTCGGCTTCCACGCCGCCTGGGACTTCGGCGCCAACGGCCGCGCCGTCACCAATGCCGAGGCGACCCAGATGCTCTATTCGATGTACCCGCCGCCGGTGCGCAGATGGATTGCGGCGCGCGGCGGGCTGACCCCACGCATGATCTTCCTGCGGGGCAAGCAACTGCAGGCGATGTACAAGCCCTGCTACCTTGACGCCCAGGCCTCCACCAACAAGCCGGCGTCTCGCTAAACGTGCCAAGCAAGCTGACGTCGTGGCCGGGCTCGTCCCGGCCATTTGCTTTTGGTGCACCTTCGCCGGCATTCTCCGCAGGACGTGATGTCCAGTGAGGCCATTCCGCTTGCCTGCCTGCGGAACTGACCCTATCTCAAGCCCATGGTTCAGCCGATTTCCACCCGACAGGACATGATGACGGACGCCCGGCCGCAGAGCGGGGTGGCGACGACGATTGCCTGGTGCGCCGCCGGGCTCGGGACGTTGGTCGTGCTCGGCGCGGCCGCATTGTGGTTCCAATACGGCACCACCGTGTTTTTCGAAATGATCGCCGCCGGCATCTCGGCCTGCTTCTGATCGGGTAAGAGGAATTTCACACATGGACCGAGCCCTTCGCCCGCTGGTGATTTTCGCTGCCTTTGTCGGCAGCCTCGCGGTCGGGCTCCTGGTGATGATGTGGGCGATGGGCGGCTTGAAAAACGTCGCGGCGCCGGCGGCGATCGGCGGGCCGTTCCAATTAGTCGACCAAGCCGGCCAGACCGTCAGCGAGCAGAACCTGAAGGGCAAGCCGACGCTGATCTTCTTCGGCTTCACCCATTGCCCCGACGTCTGCCCGACCTCGCTGTTCGAGATTTCGGAAGTCCTCAAAGCGATGGGTAGTGATGCGGACAAGGTGAATGCCTGGTTCATCTCGGTCGATCCGGAGCGCGACACCGCTGCGGCGATGAAGGACTATCTGTCCAGCTTCGATCCGCATCTGAAGGGCTTGACCGGCGATCCCGCCGCGGTGGCCAAGGTGCTGTCGGCCTACCGGGTCTATGCGCGGAAGGTCCCGCTCAAGGACGGCGACTACACGATGGACCATACCGCGCTCATTTACTTGATGGACCGCGATGGCCATTTCGTCGCGCCGTTCAACCTGAAACGGACGCCGGAAGAAGCCGCCAAGGATTTGAAGCGGTATCTCTGAGCCGCGGCCGGCCTCGCCGAAGGGTGAAAACGGCCCTCGCATCGCGGGCCGGATGGTCTATAAGGCCATGAAATTTCCGCTAGTTCGCCAACGATGTCATATCTTACCGCCCCGTTAACCATTGCAAGACTGCATCGCACGTGTCGCGCCTGGCTGGCCGGCCTGTCGCTCGCGTCCGCATTGGTGGTGGCCGGCGGCGTTACCGCGCAAGCCCAGACCCAGCCCCGCCCGGCGGTGGAGGCGGCCCCGCAGGCGGTGCCCGGCTTCTGGGACCCACGGCGGCGCCCCGACCGGCCCGACATGTCGCGCCTGACGGTGATCCGGTTCCTGACCGAGACCGATTACCCGCCGTTCAACTTCACCGGCGCCGACGGCAATCCCGCCGGCCTCAATGTCGACCTTGCACGGGCCCTCTGCGACGAGATCAAGATCTCCTGCACCATCCAGATGCGCCGGTTCGAGACGCTGGTCGACGCCATCACCAGCAACCGGGGCGATGCCATAATCGCCTCGATGGCGGTGACGCCTGCCTTGCGCGCCCGGCTGGATTTCACCGATCCCTATTACCGCGCGCCGGCCCGCTTCGTGTCGCGGCGCGAGGCGGTGATGTCGGAGGTCCGCCCCGAATATCTCGAAGGCAAGAAGGTCGGCGTCATCGGCGGCACATCGCACGAGGCCTATCTGAAGGCGATGTTCACCGACGCCGAGATCAAGTCCTACCCCAACGACGATGCGCTGCGGCTGGCGCTCCGGCGCAGCGAGGTCGATTTCATCTTTGGCGATGCGATCTCGCTGGCGTTCTGGATCAACGGCACCGATTCCAGCGAATGCTGCGCCTTCTCGGGCGGTCCCTTTGTCGAAAGCCGCTATTTCGGCGAGGGCATCGGCATCGCCGTCCGCAAAGGCAACGATCTCCTGCGGACCTCGTTGAACTGGGCGCTGTTCCGGCTCTGGGAGAAAGGCCGCTTCACCGATTTGTGGCTGCGGTATTTTTCGATCAGTCCGTTCTGACACCGTCATTCCGGGATGGTGCGCAAGCACCAGACCCGGAATCTCGAGATTCCGGGTTCGCTTCGCGCCCCGGAATGACGGCGAAGCCGCCGTTATTTTGCATTTTGCCGCGGAAGCGCTAGTTTCCGCGGCTTCCGAAGAGAGCCTTTAAAAAATGTCCGTTATCGACCTTGCCTCCAGCCCGAGCGACCTGCGCGCGCTCGCCGAACAATCCAACGCCTGGCCGTTCGAGCAGGCCAAGGCCATTGTCGCGCGGCTGAAGAAAAACCCGAAGGAAGAGGTGCTGTTCGAGACCGGCTACGGTCCGTCGGGGCTGCCGCATATCGGCACCTTCGGCGAGGTCGCGCGCACCAGCATGGTGCGTCATGCCTTCCGCGTGCTGACCGAGGACAAGATCAAGACGCGGCTATTGGCGTTTTCCGACGACATGGATGGCCTGCGCAAGGTGCCGGACAACGTGCCGAACAAGGAGTTGCTGGAAGCCAATCTCGGCAAGCCCTTGACCAAGGTGCCTGATCCCTTCGGTACCCATCCGAGCTTCGGTCAGCATAATAATGCGCGGCTGCGCGCCTTCCTCGATTCCTTCGGCTTCGACTACGAATTCGCCAGCGCGACCGACTACTACACTTCGGGCAAGTTCGATGCGGCGCTGCTGCGCATGCTTGAGCGGATCGAGAAGGTGATGGCGATCATGCTACCGAGCCTGCGCGAGGAGCGCGCGGCCAGCTATTCGCCGTTCTTGCCGATTTGTCCGCGTACCGGCCTCGTGCTCTACGTGCCGGTCACCGCGCATGACGCCAAGGCAGGCACGATCTCCTATGAAGACCCGGAGACCAAGGAGAGTGTCACCGTTCCCGTGACCGGCGGGCATTGCAAGCTGCAATGGAAGCCGGACTGGGCGATGCGCTGGTACGCGCTCGGCGTCGACTATGAAATGGCCGGCAAGGATCTGATCGACTCGGTGAAGTTGTCGGGCAAGATCTGCTCGGCGCTCGGCGGCGCGCCGCCCGAGGGCTTCAACTTCGAACTCTTCCTCGACGAGAAGGGCCAGAAGATCTCGAAGTCGAAGGGTAACGGCCTCACCATCGACGAATGGCTGCGCTACGCCTCGCCGGAATCGCTGTCGCTGTTCATGTACCGCGAACCGAAGGCGGCGAAGCGGCTGTATTTCGATGTCATCCCGCGCAATGTCGACGACTACCAGCAATTCCTCGACGGCTTTACGCGGCAGGATGCCAAGCAGCAGCTCGCCAACCCGGTCTGGCACATTCATTCCGGCACGCCGCCGAAGGCCGACATGCCCGTCACGTTCCAGTTGTTGCTGACGCTGGTGTCGTCGTCGAACGCGGAGAACGCCGAAACGCTGTGGGGCTTCATCGGCCGCTATCGCCCGGGCGTGACGCCGCAGACGCATCCGAAGCTCGATGCGATGGTCGGCTACGCCATCAATTATTACCGCGACTTCGTGGCGCCGACCAAGCAGTTCCGCGAGCCGACCGACGGCGAGCGCGCCGCGCTGCAGGATCTGCGCGATGCGCTGTCGCAATTGCCGGCGGGATCGAGCGCGGAGGACATCCAGAACGTGGTCTATGAAATCGGCCGCCGCGAGCCGTTTTTGGATCCGGTAAAAAAGGGCAAGGACGGCCGGCCCGGCGTCTCGCTCGACTGGTTCAACATGCTCTATCAGGTGCTTTTGGGTCAGGAGAAGGGCCCGCGCTTCGGCTCCTTCGTCGCGGTCTACGGCGTGGCGAACGCCGTCAACATGATCGACGGCGCGCTGGCTCGGAGCGCGTGATCTTTCCCTTCTCCCCTTGTGGGAGAAGGTGTGCGCGAAGCGCCGGATGAGGGGTCTGTTTCCGCAGAGACAGACCCCTCATCCGTCTCGCTGCCGCTTCGCGTCAGCGATCTTCCTTCTCCCACAAGGGGAGAAGGAAGAAATCAATTCGACTGCAGCACGTAGCGGCGATTGTCCTTCTGCACCGGCCGTGCGTTCATCGGATAGAGTTTTGCAAAGGCCGCCACGTCGCTGGCGGCGACCGGCATCGGTGTGGTCAGCACCAGCCATTCGACCACTTCCGAGCAGGGCGGCGTAGTCAGCGATCCCGGATAGCGGTAGTAGCTGAGTCTGCCCGGCAGCAGGTCGTTCGGGTTAATGCCGGCATCGGCCTTCACGGCCGGGCCTTCCTTAGCGGGCATCGTGGCGATGATTTTGGCAAAGGCCGCATTCGGCTTTCCTTCCGTCAGGAGCACGCCGACCACGGCCAAGGCGCCACTGTCGGCGCGGTGCACGAAATGCGCTTCCATCGGAAAGTTCTTGCCGCCAACGAGATGCTCGCTCGGCCGGTGGAAGTGCACTTGCAGCAGCCTGTAGGTAGTGTCGCCGAGCTTCAAGGTCGAACCCTCGGCGAAATCGAGCTGGATGGTGTGGCCGTTGTTGACGATCGTATCCGCCGTCTTGCCCCAGGCAATCTTCAGTGCCGGAAGCTGGGACTTGATGGTGGCGGTAATATCGATCGGCGATTGCTGCGCGCCGACCGAGCAGGCCTTGTTGGCGGCGTCGAGGTCGCCCCATTTCGCCGGGCCGCCGGCGCCCTCATAGCTCCAATGCGCGCCTTCCGCGGCAAAGCCCGTGGTCGTGCATATCGGGCACATCGCGAGCCCCGCCAGCACTTTCAGTACATTTCGGCGATCCATTTGATCCCCCAATGATCGGATGAAAGCCTTGCATTATCCGATTCCAGGACAAACGGAAGCTGAAAACCAGGGTGACCCGGGCTCCGGCATCTACAGCGGCTCCCCCGTTTTCGTGGTGAAGATGTACACGCCGTCCGGTCCGAGCACGGCATGCATGTCGACGTCGGGATAGCTGATCTCGTCGTTCGCGGTGCGGTCACCGATCACTAGAAGCTTCGCCTCCTTGTCGGTACGGTTCACGAAGCGGTGCGCATCGCCGGAGCCGGCCGGGAAGCCGGCGCATATGCCGGCCTTCAACACCTGTGCTCCATCATTGGTCTCCATCACCACTTCGCCCTCCAGAACGAAGACGAACTCATCCTGGCGCGAATGCGCGTGGCGATAGGAGGACTGGCCGCCCGGCACTATGCGGGTCAATGTGACGCCGAAGTTTGTCAGGCCCGCATGGTCGCCAAGCCGGCGATTGTAGCGGGTCTGGTTGGCGGCGCGGTGAAGCGCCGGGTAGCTTGTGTAGTTGCTCTCGTTCACCTCGGCCGGATCGAATGCCGGTCGTTTCAGTTCCTGTGGTTCGCTCATCGCCGCTCCCGTCGTGCATCGTCGCGCAAGCCATCGCTGGTGGCCCGCAGCAGCGCCAGCGGTGCCCCGTTGAGCGGCACCAGCACGCCGTGCCGTTCTCCGGCCGCGACAATCGCGCCGGTCAATGCGTCGGCTTCGGACGCCCGGCGAGCCGGTCGAAATACATCGAGGTGCCGGCGTCGGACGGGTAGGTCAGAAGCGACCCCAGGATCAGCTCGGCCTCGTCGGGCACTAGCCGCGCGCCGTCGGCGCGGCATGTTTCGCATGAAATAGGGCGCGAACTGCATGCCGAGTCGGCTGCCGACCGCATCGATGGCTGGATGCGTCAAATAGAAGGCGCGATACAGCCAGCGCTGATCACGGTCCATCCGTGCCGATTGCCGCTCTTCGGGGTTGGAGACGAACAGCGTGGCGGCGCCAACCTGCTCAGTTGTGCCGCGGCTCGAGATCTCGGCGCCACCGGCCTCGGTAACGGCGATGACGAAAGCATCATGGGTGTGAGGGGCGAATTCGTGTGCAGCCAAGTCGGCACGCAACAGGCTCAGGCCCGGAATGCGCTGGCTTTGCCAATAAATCGTGCGGTTTCCGGTATCCCGACGCGCCATGCCAAGAAGTTTCCTGAAGCGATCGCCTTTCGCAATGCATCATTACACAGCCCGAGTGGGCCTGCAAAATCCGGATGGCAGGGCCACGGCAATTTCACCCGATGCTGGCGCCGGATTGCGCTACACTCCTTGCCAAGAAAATCAGCCAAGAAATCAGCCCAGCCTCCGCCGAGGGGCAGGCAAGGCAGCGGATCAGGGAGAAAGCTCATGCAGTTCAGGGTTTCGCCGAAGTCGCTCAGCGAATACAGCGCCGAGGAATGGCAGACGCGGATCGATCTTGCCGCCGCGCACCGGCTGGCCTTCATCCAGGGATTTTCCGAAGGCATCTTCAATCATCTGACCTTCGTCGTGCCGGGCAAGAGCGACCGCTACTACCAGATTCCGTTCGGCACGCATTGGTCCGAGGTCACCGCGTCCTGCTTCATGGAAGTCGGCATCGACGATGGCGAGGTCAAGGCCGGCGAGGGCGAGGTGGAGCGCTCCTGCTATTGCATCCACGCGCCGATCCACAAGGCGCTGCCAAAGGCGAAAGCGGTGTTTCACACCCACATGCCGCATGCCAGCGCGCTGACGCGGCTGGAGGATCCCCGCATCAAGGAAATCGGCCAGACCGAGGTCGGGCTGTCGGGCGCCATCGCCTATGACGACGAGTATACCGGCCCGGCGCTCGATCCCGCCGAAGGCGCGCGGCTCGCCAAGGTGATCGGCGACAAGACCGTGCTGTTCATGGCCAATCACGGCATCACCACCGTCGGCGCCAGCATCGCCGAGGCCTATGACAAGCTGTATTACGTCGAGCGCGCGGCGCAGGTGCAGATCTACGCGATGTGGACCGGCCAGAAGCTGAAGCAATTGCCGACGCGGGTCGTCGAGAAGACCCGTCGCGATTACATGGACGATCATCTCTACAAGGGCCCGACCCCGGCCGAGCGGCATTTCGCGGCCTTGAAGCGGATGCTGGATCGCAAGGAGCCTGATTACGCGACGTAAGTTTCTGTCGCAGTCTCCCGTCGCCCCTGCGAACGCAGGGGCCCATACGCCGCGGCCCGCGGAAAGGGCACGCGGGCAGACGTTACTCTTCACCATAAGGATTTGTGGTTATGGGCCCCTGCGTTCGCAGGGGCGACGGTGTGCCCGCCGCTCTGACCGCTTCCGCAAACCGGTGCCAGACTCCCGGCTGCCAGCTTCCATTGGCGGCGCCCGAGGTCGACGGCAATATCCACACTCTCGTGTCGCCGAGCCTCTCGCGCTGCTCGCCATAGTCGCGCGTGCCGCCAAAGAATTTCTGTCCGGCCGTCTTGCTGGTGAAGGCGAGGAAGCGCGGGCGAAATGTCGTAACAGCGCGGCTGAGCCGCGCGCGATCCGCCGCCGATAATTTGGGAAGCGTCGCACGGTCCATCCCGGCGGCGATCTTCACGAGATCGGTCAGGCCGATCCCATGCTGCAGCAGGCTATGATACTGACGCGGCTGCAGTTGCTCCGGCGTCAGCCTCGTCTCGTGTAATATCCTCCAGAACTTGTTCTGCGGGTGCGCGTAGTAGGCCCGCTCGGCGGCGGAGGTCGTTCCCGCAGCGGTTCCACATAGAACGATGCGAAGGGAATGTTGCAGCAGGTCGCTGAGAACGTCAGTCACGAAGTCGCTAGTCACTGGCTCGCCCATACAATCCTGGCGATCCAGGCGACGTCGTCGGCATCCAGCGTGCGGTCGGCCTGCGCCGGGTTCAGCGACTGCAGTTCCAGCGTCCGCGTGGTGCGGCGCTTCAATTCCTTCACCATCACTTCGCCATCTGACGTCTTGAGCACCACGCGGTCGCCGCGCCGGATCGGCGTGCCCGGCGACACCACGATGATGTCGCCGTCGCGATAGGCCGGCCGCATCGAATCGCCTGTTATCTCCAGCGCATAGGCGTGCTCGTCGCTGGCCGCTGGCAGCGCCGCCTCCTCCCAGCCCTTGCCGGCGGGAAAGCCACTCTCGTCAAAATGGCCGCCATTGCCGGCCTGCGCCAGCGCCAGCAGCGGCACCGATTGCAGGCCGCGTGCGCCGTCGCCGATCAACTGCACGAACGTGTCGATCGACGCATTGGTCGCGGCCAGCGCCTTGGAGACCGATTCGGTGGAAGGCCAGCGCTCGCGGCCGTCGGCGGTGACGCGTTTGGACTTGTTGAAGGTGGTGGGGTCGAGCCCGGCGCGCTTGGCGAGGCCGGAAGGCGACATGCCGGCGCGTTCCGCCAGCCGGTCCAGCGCTGTCCAGACCTGGCCGTGGGTCAGGATGCGCTGTGCCTTGGACTGCCTGGCCATCGAAAATCCCCGACGCGGTCTAGGAATTATTGCCTGATCCGGCCGGTTTGCGCAAATCTCGTGCTACGCGCTATTGCAGCGGCGCTTGAGTTGGCGGCCTGCCGCCTTTACGGTCGGCCGCCCAACCCGGCTATTTCCGGGAAACACTTGAAAGCAACGACAAGCCCGGAACGCTGTGCGTACAATTTATAAAATCACGTCCGCCTCGGCCTGGCGCGAGGCCGAACGGCAGGGCGTCTATCGCGGCAGCGCGGACGATCTGCGCGACGGCTACATTCATTTTTCCACCGCCGCGCAGGTCGCGGAGACGGCGCGAAAGCATTATTTCGGCCAAACCGGCCTGTTCCTGGTTGCGGTCGATGCCGACGCGCTCGGCGATGCGCTACGCTGGGAGCCCTCGCGCAACGACGAATTGTTCCCGCATCTCTACGGCGAACTCGATCTCGGCGCCGTGACCGATATCCTCCACATGCGCACGCGGTCCGACGGCACGCACGACATTCCGGAGCTTGCGCCGTGATCCGCGCGTTCGACGCCTTTTCGCTGCCGCTACTGCGCTGGTTCGATCCGGAGGATGCGCATCGCATGGCGATCCAAGGTCTGCGGCTGCTGCCGCCGGTCAAGCCGCGCGCCGACGACCACAAGCTGGCGGTGCGCGCCTTCGGCCTGAATTTTCCCAACCCGATCGGCATGGCGGCGGGCTTCGACAAGAGCGCGGAAGTACCGGACGCGCTGCTGCGGCTCGGCTTCGGCTTTGTCGAGATCGGCACGGTGACGCCGAAGCCGCAGGGCGGCAATCCGCGGCCGCGGCTGTTTCGCCTCGAGCGGGACGAGGCGGTGATCAACCGTATGGGCTTCAACAATGACGGCGCGGAAGCCGCGCTGCGCCGCCTCGCCGCGCGCGCCCATCATGGCGGCATCGTTGGCGTCAATGTCGGGGCCAACAAGGATTCCGCCGACCGCGTCGCCGATTACGTCAAGCTGATCGAGACTTTCGCACCGGTGGCGAGCTATTTCACCATCAACGTCTCCTCGCCGAACACGCCGGGCCTGCGCAACCTGCAGCAATCGGCGGCGCTCGACGATCTCCTCGCCAAGGTGATCGATGCGCGCGAGCGCGTGCGCAGGAACGCCGGCGATTCGCCGGTGCTGCTCAAGATCGCGCCGGATCTCAGCCTCGCCGAACTCGACGACGTCGTGCACATCGCGCGCTCGCGCCGCGTCGACGGCATGATCGTCGCCAATACCACACTGGCGCGGCCCTCGAGCCTGCGCGAACAGGCGCGCGCGAAGGAGCAGGGCGGCTTGTCCGGGCGGCCGCTGTTTCGACTGTCGACGCGGATGGTGGCGGAGACCTATGTCCGTGTCGAAGGCGCATTCCCGGTTATCGGTGTCGGCGGCATCGATTCCGGCGGTGCAGCGCTGACGAAAATCCGCGCCGGCGCCAGCCTGATCCAGCTCTACTCGTCGCTGGTCTACAAGGGGCTTGGGCTGGTCGACAACATCAAGAATGACTTGGCGTCGACGCTCCTGCGCACGGGGCGCGACTCGCTCTCCGAAATCGTCGGCGCCGATGCCGCGACCATCACTGCCGAGGACTGGCCGGTGCCGTGATCTCCTGCCCCGGACGCAGCGCAGCACGCAAGTGATGCGCTGCAGATCCGGGGCCCATCGACGCGCATAGGTCCCGGCTCTGCGGGGCGTCACCATAGCGCATCGAAGACGCGCGTGAAAGCGCTGATGGTGCCGCACCGCGTCCGGGACACGAGAGCAGTGGTCTAGTTCCTTGCTGCAAACGACTTCCTCAGCAGCGCTGGATACCTCAACGCCTCCAGCCCGCCGCGCGCGGCATAGTGCACCAGCAGCGCGCCCCACAGCCCGGCATTGCCGAACGAGCGCAGCGCGAACCAGGCGGTGAGAAAGATCGCCAGCGACGCCAGCATCAAATTTCGCATGTCACGGGCCCAGGTCGCGCCGATATAGATGCCGTCAAAGGCAAAGGCGAACACGCCGAGCAGTGGCGCGAAGATCACGAACGGCAGATAGTCGCGCGCGAGGCCGCGCACGTCCACGCTCGCCGTCATGGTGTCGATCAGCGCCGGCCCGAACAGCAGGAAACAGGCGGCGACCGCGAGCGCGAAGCCGAATCCCCACGTCACGACGAGCTTCACCGCCCCGGCAAAAGCATCCTTGTCGCGCGCGCCATAGGCGCGGCCGCAGAGCTGCTCGGCGGCATTGGCGAGGCCATCGAGAAAGAAGCCGCTGATCATCAGGAAATTATTCAGGACGGCGTTGGCGGCAAGCGTCGTATCGCCCGCGCGGGCGCCCTGCGCGTTGAAGAACAGGAAGGCCGCGATCAGCGCGGCGGTGCGGATCATGATGTCGCGGTTGACCGCGAGCATGCGCATCAGCTTGGTGCGGTCGAACAATAGCGCGCGGGAAGCCGCGAATTGCGCTTTCGAAAGGTGGCGCGCGATCAGCAGGCCGAGCATGAGGCCGACAGCCTCTGCGATCAGCGCGGCGATGGCGGCGCCGGCGATGCCGAGATCGAACACCAGCACCAGCAGGGCGGTTGCGGCGACGTTGGTGAGGTTGATGGTGATCTGGGTGCCGAGCGCGAGCCTGGCGCGGGCCTGTCCGATCAGCCAGCCGAGCATCACATAATTGCCGAGCGCCAACGGCGCCGACCAGATACGGATCACGAAATAGGTCTTTGCCGCGCCTGTGACGCCCTCGCTGCCGCCCATCGCGCCCAGCAGAACAGAGGCCAACGGCACCTGGAGCACAATGAGGGCGCCGCCGATGATGGCCGCGACGATCAATCCGCGCACCAGGATCGCGCGTAATTCCGAGGTCTCGCCGGCGCCCAGCGATTGCGCCGTAAACGCTACGGTGCTCATGCGCAGAAAGCCGAACAGCCAGAACATGCAGTCGAACAGCACCGAGGCCAGCGCCACGCCGCCGAGCAGGGTGGCGTCGCCGAGCCGGCCGATGGCGGTGGTCGAGACGATTCCGATCAACGGCGTGGTCAGGTTCGCAACCATCGCGGGGCCGGCGATGGTGAACACCTGCGCTGTCGTGACTTTCGTCGGTGCTAAGGGCGCGTGCATGCCTAGAGGGTGACGACCATGCCATCCTGGGCGGCCGTATAGGGCAGTTCGCCCAGCCGTCCCAGCATGTCGTCGCTCATATGCGTCAGCACCAGCCGTTTGGTGTTGATCTCGGGCAGATGAGCTTCCAGCGTCTTCAGGCTGAGATGGTTCTTGACGACCTTGTCGTAGTAATACGCTTCCGCGATGAAGAGATCGGCGCCGCGCGCCGCCGGGATCAGTGTTTCAGTCCATTCGGTGTCGGCGCTGTAGGTGATGACGCGGCCCTCGGCCTCGACCCGGTAGGCGAGAAAGGGCCCGCCGGATTCGCCGTGGACGACGGGATAGGGCGTCACCTTGACGGCGCCAAACGTTCGGCTCTGTTCCGGCTCGAGTGCGATGACGGAAAGATCGAAGCGCTGTGGCGTCTTAGAGGAATGCTCGAACAGCGCTTCCCGCAAATTGGCAAGCTTCGTTTCGATGCCTTGAGGGCCTGCGATAACAAGCGGGCGGGTGCGGCGGGTGAACTGTGCGTCCAGTAGCAGAAACGGCAGGCCGGCAAAATGGTCGCCGTGGAAATGCGTGATCAGGACCAGGTCGATGTCGTCGCGCGGGATGCCGAGGCGCTTCAGCGCCGGCAGCGACGACGCGCCGCAATCGATCAGGAAATTGACGCTATCGCCAGTGACGTGGAAGCAGGTGTTGAACCTGCCGCCGGAACCGAGCGCATCGCCGCAGCCTACAAATCGCACTTGCATCGACGGCTGCCTTTCACGCCTGATACTTATCGCCCGCGCTGGGCGCCGAACAGCCGCGACAGCAGCCAGATCGGGATCACGATCACCGCGCCGAGCAGGAAGTAGCGCCACAGCCAGTTCACCGCATCGAAGCCGAGATCCCAGAGCCGCTGGAACAGCATGCGGATGCTGTGCAAAATATTCCAGGGATCGAAACCGATGGCGGCAAGCACCACGCCGACCAGGATCGACAGCAGGATCAGCCGGAACGCCACCGACAGCGGCGAGCCGCCGAGAAAGCGGTACAGGCCGTCACTGCTGGCCGGCAGGTCTCTAACGTCGTTGGGCATCGATCTCTCCTCGCGGGTCGTGCCCATTATACGGCACGGCGGGGCACATGGGGAACCCGGCTCTCACAATCAATGGCCGCCATGCACGCCCTGAATGTTAATTTGCCGTCACGTTCTTCAGCATTCGCTCCAGCGTCTCCAGCCGGTCGGCCTCGCGCGGTGGCTTGTCCCAGCGCAGGCGGCTGATGCGGGGAAACCGCATCGCAACGCCGGATTTGTGCCGCGGCGAGCGGGCCAAGCCTTCGAAGGCGACTTCCAGCACCAGACCCTGGTCCGGCTCGTGCACGACGTGACGGACCGGGCCAAACTTCTCGGTCGTGTTGCGGCGGACGAAGCGGTCGATCTGCAACAATTCCTCGTCGGTGAAGCCGAAATAGGCTTTTCCGACCGGCACCAATTGCTCGCCGCCCTCGCCATCGGTCCAGACGCCGAACGTGTAGTCGGAATAATAGGACGAGCGCTTGCCGTGGCCGCGCTGCGCGTACATCAGCACGGCATCAACGATGTGCGGATCGCGCTTCCACTTCCACCACTGGCCCTTCGGGCGGCCCGGCAGATAGACGGCGTCGCGGCGCTTGAGCATCACGCCCTCGACCGCATCAGAATCTTCGCCCGCGCCGGCGCTTTTCGGATCGGTGCGCGCCGCCATCAGCGTCTCCCAGCTTTCGAAGGGGATTGTCGGCGACAGGTCGATCCTGACATCGTCGAGCTTTTTGACGAAAGCCTCGAGATGCGCGCGGCGTTCGGCAAACGGCAGTTCGCGCAGGTCGTTCTCGCCGTCGCCGAGCAGGTCGTAGGCGCGCAAGTGAATCGGAAATTCCTTGATCAGTTTCGGCGAGACGGCTTTGCGGTTCAGCCGCTGCTGCAGCACATTGAAACTCTGCACGCGGCCCTCGCGCAGCACCAGCAGCTCGCCGTCAATGGCGCCGGGCAGATGCAGCGACGGCACGAGGTCAGGAAAGCTTTTGGTAATGTCCTCTCCGGTTCGCGAATAGAGCCGCGCCTGCATGTAGCCGCGCTCATCGCGGCCCGAAACCGCCTGCACGCGAATGCCGTCCCATTTCCATTCCGCGATGAAATCGGCCGGATCGAGGCTGGCGAAATCGGTGTCCTCGATCGCATGCGCCAGCATCACCGGCCGGAACGGTGCGGGATCGCGGTTGACCGGCTTGTCGCCGCGGCCCTCTAGCCAGGCGAACAGGTCGAGATAGGGCGGGACGAGACCAGGCCAGATCAGCTCGATGTCATGCGGATCCTTGTCGCCGAGCGCGGCGGCAGCCGTCTTCGCCAGCCGCGCCGAAATGCCGATCCGCATCGCGCCGGTGACGAGTTTTAGCAGCGCCCAGCGGCCGGTCTCGTCAAGCTCGTCGAGCCAGCGCGCAAGCTGTCTTGGTAGCTCGGTCTTGCCGAGCGTACGGAGCGTGGCGACGACTTCGGAGAGGCCGGGCGGCGGCGGGTTGTTGTGGCCGGCGAGTTCTGCCTTTGGCCACATCAGCGCAACCGTCTCGGACAGGTCGCCGACGTAATCGTACGACAGCCCGAACAGCACTGGATCGGTGCGGTCGGCGATCAGGTCGCGGATCAGCCCCGGCTTGGCGTGCTTGAACGACAGCGCGCCGGTCAGCGCCGCCAGCGCATAGCCGCGATCGGGATCAGGCGTGTCGCGGAAATAGGCCGTGATCAGCCGCAGCTTATTGTTGCGGCCGGGCTCGTAGGCGAGCCGATCCAGCAGTTCGGCAAAGCGGTTCATGCATCAGCCTCGCCGGCAGCGATCATCTCGTGCTCCTCCTCGTCGCCATAGCCGACGAGGTCGAGCGGCCGTGCGGCAAGCCCGCGCGATTTGCACCAATGCACCAGCGCGTCTTCCTGGCCATGCGTGACCCAGACCTCGCCGGCGCCGGTCGCCGCGATGGTCGCGGTCAGCCCGTCCCAGTCGGCATGGTCTGATATCACCAGCGGCAATTCGACGCCGCGTTGGCGGGCCCGCGCCCGCACCCGCATCCAGCCTGAGGCAAATGCCGTGACCGGATCGGGGAAGCGCCGCGTCCAGATGTCTGAAGTGGCCGAGGGCGGCGCCAGCGTGATGGTGCCGGCGAGATCGGCCTTCTTCATGCCCTTGACCGGCTTTAGCTCGCCGAGCGCGATGCCGCGGCTTTCGTAGTAGTAGGTGATGGTCTCCATCGCGCCATGCAGATAGATCGGTGCGTCATAACCTTGCTCTCGCAGCAGCGCGATCACGCGCTGCGCCTTGCCGAGCGAATAGGCGCCGACCAGATGGGCGCGTTCCGGAAACAGCTTGACCGACGCCAGCAGCTTCTTCACTTCCTCGGCTGCGTCGCCATGGCGAAACACCGGCAGGCCGAAGGTCGCCTCGGTGATGAAGACGTCGCAAGGCACGACCTCGAACGGCGCGCAGGTCGGATCGGGCGCATCCTTGTAGTCGCCGGAGGCGACGATGCAGGTGTCTTTGCAGCTCACCGCGATCTGCGCCGAGCCCAGCACGTGGCCCGCGGGATGGAATTTTACCTTGACGTCGCCGAGCGTGATTTCCTCGCCATAGCGGATCGCCTGCGTAGCTCGGGCGAAATTCTCGCCATAGCGGAGCCGCATCATGTCGAGCGTCTCTTGGGTGGCGAGCACCGCGCCATGGCCGGCCCGCGCATGATCGGAATGGCCGTGGGTGATCACGGCCCGCTCGACCGGGCGCACGGGATCGATATGGAAGCCGCCCGGCTTGCAGCACAGGCCGGCGGGAAGGGGGATCAGGATGTCCTGCGGACGCATGCCTTCCATATAGGCAGTCTATCCGCGATGTTTAGCGGTGCGATGTTTGTTCGTCTTACGCGGGCTTGACCGGCGCGGCCATCTTTTGCGATTTCTCTGTTTTTGATGGATGGCCGGATTGCCCGGCACAATTGGTTCCCCAGCATGCCTGCCCGCCTTTTTCTCTCTTCCGGCGATCTGATGGCCGACCGTCGGTTCGAATTTGCGCGCGATCTTCAGTTGAAGGGCGATCTGCCCGCCGCCGCCGATCTGCTGTTGCAGGCGATCGATCTGGCGCCGGATTTCGCGTCCGCCTGGTTCACGCTCGGCGGCATCCGCGAAGAGCTCGGCGAGCGCGAGGCCGCCGTCGCGGCGTTCCAGAAGGCGCAGGCCTGCGATGTCGGTGATCGCCATGGCGCCGGGCTCCGCCTGATGCGGCTCGGCGCGGCGCCTCTGGCCGGGATGTCGCAGGCCTATGTGCAGACCCTGTTCGACCAATATGCGCCGCGCTTCGAATCCTCGCTCGTCGGCGATCTCGATTATCGCGGGCCGGAGCTGCTGTTTCGCGCCGTGCTGAAGGTGCGATCGGCGGAGCGCAAACCGGCGTTTTTCAAGCGCGCGATCGATCTTGGCTGCGGCACCGGCCTTGCCGCATCGGCCTTCGCCAGGAACGTCGATCATTTCATCGGTGTCGATCTGTCGCCGCGCATGATCGAACGTGCGCGCGTCACCGGCATCTATGCCGAACTGGACGTGGCTGACATGCTGCAGGGGCTCGTCGCGCAGCCGGCCGCCAGCACCAATCTCATTCTCGCCGCGGATGCCATGGTGTATGTGGCCGAGATCGCGCCCGTTCTGGAAGAAGCCAGACGTGTGCTCGTCGCCGGCGGACTGGTCGCCTTCACCACCGAAACCCATGACGGCGACGGCGTCATCATTGGCGAGGGCTTGCGCTACGCCCACGCGGCAGCTCATGTGCGCGCCACGGTCGAATCCGCCGGCCTCAAGCTGTCCCTGCTGGAAGACCGCTCCGCCCGCAACGAGGACAACACGCCGGTTCCCGGCCTGGTCGCGGTCGCTGCAAAAACTTGAGTCTAGACGCTACGCACGCCGCGAATGGCGGCGTTGCGTGCGACATGTCAGCTATTGCCACTGGCGGCGGAATGCCGGATCAAAGCTGCCACAAGGGAGAACAACAATGAAGAACAAGCAGACCCGGCGCGAATTCGGCGCCACCGCGCTCGCATCCGTCCTCGCATCCTCGGTCCCCGCGCCCTTCGTCTGGGCGGCCGAGAAAAAATACGATCCGGGCGCCAGCGACACCGAAATCAAGATCGGGCAAACCGTGCCGCATTCCGGTCCCGGCTCGCTCTATGGCGTGCTCGGGCGTGTCGGCGAGGCCTATTTCCAGATGCTGAATGAGAAGGGCGGCATCAATGGCCGCAAGGTGAAATTCTTCTCCATGGACGACGCCTATAGCGCGCCGAAATGCGTCGAGGCGACGCGGCGGCTGGTCGAGCAGGAAGAAGTGCTGGCGCTGTACGGCTCGCTCGGCACCGCGCCGCAGACCGCAGTGCACAAATATCTCAATTCAAAGGGCGTGCCGCAGCTCCTGCTCAATACCGGCGCGTCGAAATGGAACGACCCCAAGAACTTCAAATGGACGATGGCGGGCCTGCCGCTCTATCCCACCGAGGCGCGCATTCTCGCCCGCCATGTCGTCGGCGTGAGGCCGGACGCCAAGATCGGCATCCTCTACCAGAACGACGATTTCGGCCGCGACTTCCTTGCTCCCTTCAAGAAGGTGCTGGCCGATGCCGGCGGCACCGCCAAGGTGATCATGGAGCAGACCTACGATCTGACCGATCCGACGGTCGATTCGCAGCTCATCAACCTCTCGAAATCGGGCGCCGACGTTTTCTACAACATCTCGACCGGCAAGGCGTCGTCACAGTCGATCCGGAAAGTCGCGGAGCTCGGCTGGAAGCCGCTGCATCTGTTGTCGGCGGGTTCGACCGGCCGTTCGATCCTCAACGCCGCCGGCCTCGACAATGCCACCGGCATCGTCGCGATCAGATACGCCAAGGAAGTCGGCGTGCCGCGCTTCGAGAAGGATCCCGACGTGCTGGCATTCGAGGAGTTGCGCAAGAAATATTTGCCCAATGTCGATCCTGACAACACCATCGCCTTTGCCGGCTATGGCCAGGTCGCGTCAATGGCCGAAATCCTGCGCCGCTGCGGCGACGAACTGACCCGTGCCAACGTGCTGAAGCAGGCGACGATGCTGGCCGGCTTCCACTCGCCCTATTTCCTCGACGGCGTGAACTACAGCTACACGCCCGAGGACTACACGCCGATGAAGACGCTCTACATCTCGATCTTCAACGGCAAGGACTGGGATATTTCGGACAAGCCGGTGACGGAGTAGCTGCTCTTCTCCCTCGCCCCGTTCTTTGCGGGGAGAGGGCAGGGGTGAGGGGCTTTCTCCGCGCAGACGGTCGATATGATGTCCGCGGAGGGAGCCCCTCACCCGGATTGCTTCGCAATCCGACCTCTCCCCGCGAAGGGCGGGGCGAGGTGACTTCCGAGGCCTCTCGACGAACCCGTTCCGACGGCTTACCTCTTTGCTGTGCCGTCGCCCCAACCCTTGCCCTTCGCGCCGCTCGAAACGGCAGCGCTCTTGCCCGACCGCTTCCGGCGCTGGTTCGCCGCGCGCGGCTGGTCGCCGCGCGAGCATCAGCTTGCACTGCTGGCCAAGGCCGGCAAGGACCGCTCGGCATTGCTGATTGCGCCGACCGGCGCCGGCAAGACGTTGGCCGGCTTCCTGCCGACGCTGGTAGAGCTGTCGCAGCCCGCTGCCCAACGGGGGGAAGGCACGAAAAGCCTCATCTCCACCGGCCGCAGTGTGAAGCGCACCGGCGGCCTTCACACCCTCTACATTTCGCCGCTGAAGGCGCTCGCGGTCGATATCGCGCGCAACCTGGAAACGCCGATTGCCGAGATGGGACTGCCGATCAAGGTCGAAACCCGCACCGGCGATACGCCGGTGTCGCGGCGGCAGCGGCAGCGGCGCTATCCGCCTGATGTCCTGCTCACCACGCCGGAGCAACTGGCGCTGCTGCTGTCGTCGGACGACGCGCCGTTTCTGTTCTCTTCGCTGAAGCGCATCGTGCTCGACGAACTGCATGCGCTGGTCACTTCCAAGCGCGGCGATCTGTTGTCGCTGGGGCTGGCGCGGCTGTGGCGGCTGGCGCCGGAGATGCGTGCGATCGGGCTATCAGCGACGGTGGCCGAGCCGGAATCGCTGTCGCGATTTCTGGTGCCGCAGCGCGAGGGCAGGGAGACCGCCGACGTCGTCGTCGCCGGCGGCGCGGCGGCGCCCATTGTCGAGATGCTCGACACCAAGGAGCAGCTGCCCTGGGCCGGCCACACCGCGCGCCATGCGCTCGGTGAAATGTACGAGCTGATCAAGCGCAACAAGACCACGCTGATCTTCGTCAACACGCGTAGCCAAGCCGAAATGCTGTTCCAGGATTTTTGGCGCATGAACGACGACGGCCTTGCCATCGCCCTGCATCACGGCTCGCTCGATGTCGCCCAGCGCCGCAAGGTCGAGGATGCGATGGCGGCCGGGAAGCTGCGCGGCGTGGTCTGCACCTCCTCGCTCGACCTCGGCATCGACTGGGGCGACATCGATCTCGTTATCAATGTCGGCGCGCCCAAGGGTTCGTCGCGCCTGATGCAGCGCATCGGCCGCGCCAACCACCGCCTCGATGAGCCCTCGCGTGCGGTCCTGATCCCGGCCAACCGCTTCGAGGTGCTGGAATGCCGCGTCGCGATCGATGCCATCGCTGAGAATGCTCAGGATACGCCGCCGCTGCGCACCGGCGCGCTCGACGTGCTGGCGCAGCACGTGCTCGGCTGCGCCTGCGGCGAACCGTTCCTGTCCGACGAACTCTACGCGGAGGTGCTGACCTCGGCGCCTTACGCGTCGCTGACGCGAAATGATTTCGACGACGTGGTCGATTTCGTCGCCACCGGCGGCTACGCCCTGAAGACCTATGAGCGCTTTGCCCGCATCAAGCAGGACAAGCAGGGCCGCTGGCGCGTCGCCAATCCAAAAGTGCGGCAGAGCTATCGCCTCAACGTCGGCACCATTGTCGAAGACACCATGCTGAAAGTGCGGCTGGTGCGCTCCCGCAGCGGCGGGTCCGGCTCGACCGGTGCGCTCGGGCGCGGCGGGCGGATGCTGGGCGAGATCGAGGAAGCCTTCATCGAAGGTCTCGTGATCGGCGATACCTTTGTGTTCGGCGGCGAGGTCGTGCGCTACGAGGCGCTGGCCGAGGACGTTGTCTATGTCTCGCGCGCCAACGACAAGGACGCCAAGGTGCCGTCCTATATGGGCGGCAAGTTTCCGCTCTCGACCTATCTGGCTGAGCGCGTGCGCAGACTGCTGGACGATCGGCGGCAATGGAATGCGCTGCCCGAACAGGTACGCGACTGGCTGTCGCTGCAGAAGGATTTTTCGCGCGTGCCGGCGGTGCGCGAGCTGCTGGTCGAAACCTTTCCCCGCGCGAGCAAGCATTACCTTGTCTGCTATCCGTTCGAAGGGCGGCTCGCGCACCAGACACTCGGCATGCTGCTGACGCGGCGGATGGAGCGGGCGCGGGTGCGGCCGCTTGGCTTCGTCGCCAATGAATATGCGCTGGCGGCGTGGGGTCTCGGCGACATGTCGTTCATGATTCGCCACGGCAAGCTCGATCTCAACGCGCTGTTCGAGCCTGACATGCTCGGCGATGATCTCGAAGCATGGCTTGCCGAATCGGCGCTGATGAAGCGCACCTTCCGCACCTGCGCCATCATCTCCGGCCTGATCGCGCGGCGATTTACCGGGGAAGAAAAAAGCCGTCGCCAGGTGCTGTTCTCGACCGACCTGATCTACGACGTGTTGCGCAAGCACCAGGCAGATCACGTGCTGCTGCGCGCCGCGCGCGCCGACGCCGCCACCGGCCTGCTCGATCTGAAGCGATTGGGTGATATGCTCGCGCGCATCCAGGGGCGAATCACCCACCGGGAACTCGAGCATGTTTCGCCGCTCGCGGTGCCCGTGATGCTGGAAATCGGCCGCGAGTCAGTTTATGGCGAAGCATCGGACGAGTTGCTGGCGGAAGCCGCCGATGAACTCGTCAAAGAGGCGATGGGATAGGCAGGGCGATACGTGACGGCGGGGGCGCAATCTTCGGAAGACGGTCAAGAGATGCGCGCCTCGAAGGTCACAATCGCAGATGTGATGTTTGTCGCCGATGTCTCGGGCGCGCTGTTCTGGCAGGAGCAGCGCCTGCTCGTCATTTCCGATCTGCATCTGGAAAAGGGCTCGAGCTTCGCCAGGCGTGGTGTGCTGCTGCCGCCCTATGATACGGTGGCGACGCTCAGCCGTCTCGCCGCCGTGATCGCGCGGCATGACCCGCGCATGGTGATCGCGCTCGGCGACAGCTTTCATGATTCTGACGCGCATAAGCGGCTGTCCGAGCCGGATCGCGATGCGCTTGTGGCAATGCAGGCGCGGCGCGACTGGATCTGGATCTCGGGCAATCACGATCCGGCCCTGCCGTCCGATCTCGGTGGCACGGTGGCGAACGAGGTCGCGATCGGGCCGATCGCCTTCCGCCACGAGCCGACCGGCGCCGCCGGCGAAATCGCCGGCCACCTGCATCCCAAGGCGCGGGTGCCGACGCGAGGCCGATCGATCGAACGCCGCTGCTTCGTTTCCGATGGCGAGCGCGCGGTGATGCCGGCGTTCGGCGCCTATACCGGGGGGCTGAGCATCCGCGATATCGCCTTCGCAAATATTTTCGGCGCGCCCGATTTCATAGCGCATGTGCTCGGTGACAACAGGCTGCACTCGATTGTCGCATCGCGGTGTTATTGAGTTTTCGACCCCTGCTGCACCTCTTCTTAACCTCGCCCCGCTTGCGAGGAGAGGTCGGATCGCATCGGAGATGCGATCCGGGTGAGGTGGTACAGGTCTCACCGCGTTCTGTACTCGCGGAGGCAGCCCCTCACCCCGACCCTCCAAGAGCAAGCCTCGCTTGTCTCGACCCCACGAAGAGCGGGGCGAGGGAGCGCACCGCCCGGCGTCGCGTTGTCCTACGCCGCCTTTGCCTGCACATTGCTGCAGAACTCGGCGAGGCGCTCGGCCAGCCGCAGCGTCGCCGGGCTGGCGTCGGGCGAGGCCACCAGCGCGACTTCGGTGCGGTCGATCGGTGCGAAGCCATCCTTCGCTGTCAGCACGCGGTGATCGGCCTGTATCGCCATTTCCGAGAGAATGGAAAGACCCATGCCGGCGGCGACCGCGGCCTGAATGCCGGAGAGGTTGGAAGAGGTATAGGCCATATGCCAGCTACGTCCGGCGCTCTCCAGCGCATGGATCGCGCCCGCCCGATACAGGCAGCCCGAAGGAAAGCCGATCAGCGGCACCGAACCGGTGCGGGTATCTCGCGGGTGGCTTTTGCTGGTGACCCAGTGTACGCGCTCCGGCCACACCGCGATGCCGCCCTTTTCTCCCGCCGCACGCTTGAACAATGCGAGATCGAGTTCGCCCCGCTCCAGCTCGCGCTTGAGGTTGGCGCTTTGATCGGCGCGCACGTCGAGCCGCAGGCCGGGATGCGAGCGCGAGAATGCCGCCAGGAGTTTCGCCAAGCGATAGGCGGCGAAATCCTCGGGCACGCCGAGCCTGACCGCGCCCTCGCTCTCGGGACGCGCCACCACGTCGCGCGCCTCTTCGGCCAGAGCCAACAGGCGCCGCGCATAGGACAGCAGCCGCTCGCCGGCTTCCGTCGGCGTCACGTCCTTGCCGATGCGGTTGAGTAGCGGCTGGCCGAGATCGTCTTCCAGCCGCTTGATCTGCTGGCTCACGGTGGATTGCGTGCGGTGGACGCGCTCGCCGGCGCGGGTGAAGCCGCCGGCGTCGACGACGGAAACGAAGCTGCGCAAAAGTTCCAGATCGAGCATATGAATGCTCCATTTATAAATCCACTGGATGTCATCTTATCATTTAATTTCCAAATATCAACGCGCGGCCCTAGATCATAGGCAAAGGAGACTTGTCATGTCGCTCGCGCCCTCGGTCGCGGTTCCCCGCACGACCTTCAACCCGCTCCCGCTCTACATCGCGGCCTTCTGCCTGCTGTGGAGCTTCGCTTTTGTCGCCGGCAAGATCGGCGTCACCGATTGTCCGCCGCTGATCCTGCTCGCCGCGCGCTTCTCGCTGGCCGGCATCCTGATCCTCGGCATCTCCGCGCTACGCAGCGAAAAATGGGAATTGTCCTGGCGTGACGCCGTCGTGTTCGCCGTGCTCGGCGTCGCCAACAACGCGCTCTATCTCGGTCTCGGCTATACCGGACTGAAGACAGTATCTGCAGGTCTCGGCGGCCTGATCGTGTCGGCCAACCCCGTCTTCACCGCGATGCTGGCCGCGCTGTTCCTCGGCGAAGCCATGACCTTGCGCAAGGTGACGGGCCTATTGCTCGGCATCGCGGGCGTGACCTTCATCGTCTGGCATCGCATGTCGGTCGGATCAGATGACTGCCACGGCATCCTGTTCACGCTGGCGTCATTGGTCTCGATCGTGGCCGGCACCATCCTGTTCAAGGTGCTGGCGCCGAAGGGCTCGCTTTGGATCGGCAATGGCATCCAGAACATCGCAGGCGGCCTTGCGGTGATGCCGTTCGCGTTCACGCTGTCTAGCATCAGCGAGGTCGTGCCGAGCGCGCGGCTATTGGGCGCCTTCGCCTTCCTCGTGCTGGGCGGCTCGATCCTCGCTTACCTGCTCTGGTTTCATCTCCTGAAAGTGTGTGGCGCGACGGCCGCGAGTGCCTATCATTTCCTGATGCCGCCGCTCGGCATGCTGTTCGCCTTCCTCGTGCTCGGCGAGCATGTCGAATTCCGCGACCTGCTCGGCATCGTCCCGGTGGCGCTCGGCATCTACCTGGTGACCCGCCCGGCGGCGCTGGCATCGATCAAGAGGAGCGCGACATGAGTCTTTCCATCACCCTGATCGGCGGCCCCACCGCCCTGATCGAATTTGACGGCTTCCGTCTCCTCACCGATCCTACCTTCGATGGCCCCGGCGACTATCAACTGCCGCATGTGAAGCTGGAGAAACTGACCGGACCCGCGATGAGCGCACGCGATGTCGGCGCGATCGATGCGGTGCTGCTCAGCCACGACCAGCACTCGGACAATCTCGACCATTCCGGCCGCGATTTCCTTAAAGAGACGAAGCGCGTGCTGACGACGGAAGCGGGCGCAAAACGGCTCGGCGGCAATGCCGAGGGCTTTGCGCCCTGGGCATCGACCGAGCTGAAGAAGGGCGGCCAGTCGCTCGTCATCACGGCGACGCCGGCCCGCCACGGACCGGCCGGTATCGAGCCGCTGTCGGGTGACGTGATCGGCTTCGTGTTGGAATCGAGCAAGCCGGGCAGCCGCCCGATCTACATCAGCGGCGACACCACCTGGTTCGATGGCGTCGCGGAAGTGGCCAGGCGCTTCAAATGCGGCGTGGTGCTGCCGTTCGCCGGGGCCGCGCAAACCCGCGGTCCGTTTCACCTCACCATGGACACCAACGATACAATCGAGACCGCGCGCGCCTTTGCCGATGCGGTCATCGTGCCCGTGCATACCGACGGCTGGAAACACTTCAAGCAAAGCGCCGGCGATCTTCGTGCCAGCTTCGATACGCTGGGTTTCGGTTCGCGGCTGCGCATCCTGGAGCCCGGCGTCGCGACCATCATCGAAACGGCACATCGGGCGTAGCCATACTTGTATCCAGCCGCGCGACCTTGAACTAGGTTCCTGTTCAGGAACCGAAACCGTTCTGGGTCGTTGTCGGTGCGACTGGATCAAGCATGGCAAATCGAACCAAATCAAATTCCAAGCGTCACGCGAGCGCGGCCTCCAGTCATTCCAAGCAAGCCGAAAAAACCGGGCCGCAGCGGACATTCAGCTCCCGCGATGCGCTCAAAGCGCTCGGCCCCGGCCTGATCACCGGCGCGGCCGATGACGATCCGTCCGGGATCGGCACTTACAGTCAGGCAGGCGCGCAGTTCGGTTACGCCATTGGCTGGACCATGCTGCTGACGTTTCCGCTGATGGCGGCGATCCAGGAAATCTCCGCGCGGGTCGGCCGCGTCACCGGTCACGGCATATCGGGCAATGTATGCCGGCACTATTCAAACTGGCTGCTGAACGTCGTGGTGACGCTGCTGTTCATCGCCAACACCATCAATATCGGTGCCGATCTCGGCGCCATGGCGGACGCCAGCAAGCTGCTGATCGGCGGCCACAGCATCGTCTATGTCTTGCTGTTCGGCCTCATCTCGGTCGGCGCGCAGATCTTCCTCGACTACAAGCGCTACGTCGCGGTGCTGAAATGGCTGACGCTCAGCCTGTTCGCCTATGTTGCGGCGCTTGCGTTCGCCAAGGTGTCATGGGGCGATGCGCTCGCCGGCATCCTACTCCCGCGTCTCTCCTGGAATCTCGACTATTTCACCACCATCGTCGCGATCTTCGGCACCACGATCTCGCCCTACCTGTTCTTCTGGCAGGCCTCGCAGGAGGCCGAGGACCAGCGTGTCGACAAGACCAAGCGTCCCCTGATCGAAAAGCATTATGGCGCGCGGCGGGAATTCAGCCGTATCCGCGCCGACACCATCATCGGCATGGCGTTCTCCAATCTGATCGCGCTTTCGATCATCGTCACCGCGGCGGCGACGCTGCATGTGGCCGGCAAGACCAACATCCAGAGTTCGGCGGAAGCCGCCGAAGCATTGCGCCCGATCGCAGGCGCCCTGGCCGAGATGATCTTTGCCCTCGGCATCGTCGGCACCGGCCTGTTGGCGATTCCGGTGCTCGCCGGCGCCACGGCCTACGCGGTCGGCGAGGGGCGGCGCTGGCCGGTCGGCCTTGCCCGCAAGCCGAAGGAAGCCGCTGCGTTCTATGCCGTGCTGGCGCTGTCGGCGGGGATCGGGATCGCACTCAATTTCACGCCGATCAACCCGATCTCGGCGCTGTACTGGAGCGCGGTCGTCAACGGCGTTCTCGCCGTGCCGGTAATGGTTCTACTGATGTTGATGGCGCGGCGACACGAGGTGATGGGCACGTTCGTGGTCAACAAAGGCGCGCTTTATTGGCTGGGCTGGCTTTCCACGGCCGCGATGATGCTCAGTGTCATTGCGATGAGCATCGGATTTTTTGTCGGGAAGTCGTAGGATGGGGCGCAGCGATACCATCATCATCAGATGTTGGGTATCGCTGCGCTCCACCCAACCTACGCACCGCATTTGCGGCACGCCCTCAATCCTTCCTGAACACGATCGAGGCCATCCATCCCGTCATCAGCGCCATGAAGGCGGTGATCGCCCCGTAGACGAAGCCGTGCTGCTGCGCGGTGGTGGCGACGAACTGCTCGAACCCGACCTTGACGATCTCGAACGCGGTGTCGGTCTTGGTCACCAGCTGGCCATCGGCGAACAGCTTGATCTCGACGTTGTAGAGGCCGATCGGCACTTCCGCCGGCAGCGGAATGCCGGTGCGGAACAGCGTCGGCGTCAGGAAGGTGACCGCCGAGGTCTCCTCGCGATAGAGGCCATGCTGGCGGCGCAGCCGAACGAAGGCGCTGCGGAACGCGTCGTCAGGTACCACGTCGGCATAGTCGCCGCTGACGCGCTGGGTCAGGAGCACGTTGTTCAGCCCGAGCTGCTGCCGCCGCTGCACCTCCGGCGAGGCAATCGCATCGAACGGACGGTTGGAGAACAGCGCCAGATAGGTCGGCACCCTCAAGAACTGCCTGTAGTCGGTGTTGATCCAGATCCCGAACCGCCGCTCCTTGCGCCGCGTCACCATGTCGGCGCGCGGGCCGGCAACCGTCACTACCAGATCGTAGGTGCGGCCCGGCGGCGTGTTGGCGTCCTTTTCCACGGAGCCGAACAGCACCAGCTCCTCGCCGGAATAGTTCGGCGTCACGGTGACGCGGTGGTTCGACACCGACACGATCAGCCGTTCGGCCTGCACCGGCGATGCGGCGAGCAGGGCGCACAGCGCCAGCCATCCCAGCATGCGGGTGAGGCGTGCAGTCATCCCGTCACCCCCGTTTCCCGCACGGTGAAGAGATCCTCGGGCCGGATCACGAGCTCGACAGCGAAGCGGATGCCGACGGCCAGCACCAAGAGGCCGAGCAGCAGGCGCAGATGTTCGCCGCGGATCTTCTGCCCGGCGCGGGCGCCGAATTGCGCGCCGGTGACGCCGCCGATCATCAGGATCAGCGCCAGCACGGCATCGACCAAATGATTGGTCACCGCATGCAGCATGGTGGCGAACACCATGGTGACAAGGGTCAGCACCATCGAGGTGCCGATCACGGTCGAGGTCGGCACCCGCAGCACGTAGATCAGAAGCGGCACCAGGATGAAGCCGCCGCCGATGCCCATCACGGCGCCGACGAAGCCGATGATCAGCCCGATCACCACGACCGGAATGACGGACAGATAGATCTTCGAGCGCTTGAAGCGCATCTTCAGCGGCAGGCCGTGGATCCAGACATGGCTGCCAGGGCGGCGCATCGTGACCGGGCCGCCCTTGCGCGCCCGCAGCAGCGCCCGCAGGCCTTCCCAGAACATCAGGCCGCCGACGGTGGTCAGCAGGATGACGTAGGACATCGCGATCATCAGATCGAGCTGCCCGAGCGAGCGCAGCAGCGTGAAGGTCCAGACCCCCAGCGCCGTGCCCAGACTGCCGCCGGTCAATAAGACGGCGGCCAGCACCGGATCGATGGCGCGCCGCCGCCAATAGGATATCGCGCCGGAAAACGAGGAGGCGGCGATGTGGCTGGCGACCGAGGCGACCGCGACCGCGGGCGCGATGCCGACGAAGATCAGCAGCGGCGTCATCAGGAAGCCGCCGCCGATCCCGAACATTCCCGAGACGAATCCCACCGCCGCGCCCATCGCCAGGATGAGGAAGACATTGACCGGGAGATCGGCGATCGGGAGGTAGAGCTGCACGCGCGCCTGCTTTTTGTAGCTTTGCCGCACGAGGCGGCCGGGGAGACCGCTCGGGACGTGGTTTCTATCGGGTTTGCCGGCAGTGGGCGCCGGTTTGCGCATGCATCATTGCGTGCGTGGCGCCGGTTCCCGCACCCTTTGCATAACTGAATTCGCCGTGATGAGGGACTAAAAATGCCCCAGAAGGCAAATTTTTGCCTGACATGCCCGAGCGGTAGGCTCAGGGCTTTTCGATGGGATCGGTGACGAGGTTCATCGTCAGCGCCTGCCGGGGGCTGAGCCAGCGGATCTCCCGGGTCTCCGACATCGCTTCGACGATCGAGGACGAGACGCCCATTTTGGTCATGTAGCCCAGCACGGCCCCCGATATCCGCTGGGCCTCCGCCACGGGGTCGTTCACGGGCCGGGTTGTGACAAACCTGTGAACGCCGAGCGCCGACCCTAATACGCCGAAGCGGGGCTTGCCTCCGGCATAGGCGAGCACGCAGGCGCTGGCGCAATAGGCAGGCTTGATGCGGCCGGAGGCGTCGGTGCTGCCGACCGCGGTGGCGAGGGAGCGCTGCCGGATGATTTCGCCCATGATCATCGCCTGGTTCAGATCGCCGCCGGGCGAAGCCAACAGGACGATGTCGCCGGCGGCGAGATTAGCCGCCTCCAGTCTTGAGCGAAACCAACTCGCGGCGGCCGGGCCGATGGTGCCGCTGACGAACAGCGCGCGCTGGCCGCGGCTCGAACCGTCGAGATAAAGCGTGTCGATCACTTCCGATGTCAGGCTCGGCGAGACGTACTGGTCCTTCCAGTAGTGCCAGGCCTCCGGCCGCGACAGATCCCGGTAGGCGCGAATGCCGACGCTGGAAAGCAGGATGAGGAAGACCGTGGCCGACCAGAAATGCCATCGGGGCCGCGGTGTCTGGACCGGCGGCGGCGCCATATTTTGAGTTGGTGGGATCTGACCGGGTGGAATGCGCGGCGGTGCGACCGCGGGGCCAGTCGGCGACCTGCGGAAACGGTTTTCCCCCGGGCTATCTTCCGTCGACACTCGATTCTCTCTGTCCGCCGGACCCTGTCAGAGGGCAGGCTGGCCTGAAGCCATACACGAATTTATGGTCGCGGATATGGCAAGGCCGGTTCATGGGTCCCGGCTCTGCATCGCGTCACTGCGTGCCGCGACGCGTCCGGGACACGAGAGCATTTGAGGCCGACAAATTTTCTCCCGTTCCCCGGACGCAGCGCAGCGCTACAGCGGTGCGCTGCAGAGCCGGGGCCCATGCGCTGGACTCGCATCTGGCGATGCCCAACGGCATCGCGGCTCCAAGTTTAGTGGATGGCGGCGGTGCGCTTTGTCGCAGCGGGCTTGGCGGCGGGTTTGGCGGCGGCCGGCGCCGAGTCCCAACCGCCGGCGGGCGAGGCCACGTTGACGGCGTCTTCGGGCTGCGGCTCGACCGTGAAGGTCTGGATGGCGAGCCTGGCGGCCGCCAGCGATTGGGCGTCCAGTCGCTTGGCGACATCGTCGCGCTTGCGGCCGGCGTCGGCGTCGCCCTGGGCGGCTGCGAGGCTGAACCATTTGAAGGATTCGGCGAGGTTCTGTTCGACGCCGATGCCGCGGGCATAGAGAATGCCGAGGTTGAACTGGCTGTCGGCGACGCCGCGGTCGGCGGCCTTGCGGAACCAGATCGACGCGCTTTTGTAATTGGCGCCCTTGCCGCCGCCATCGGCGTCCAGCACGGCGAGATTATGCATCGCCTTGGCGCTGCCGCGCTCGGCCGCCTGCAGATAGTAGCGCCGCGCGATATCGACGTCCTTCTTCACGCTCAAGCCCTTCTCATAGAAGGTGCCGAGCCTGAACAACGCCGGCACGATGCCGGCCTGCGCCGCGCGGTCATACCATTTCGCGGCCTCGTCGAGGTTCGGCGCAACGCCCTTGCCTTCGGCAAAGCGGACGCCGATCTCGTAAGCCGCGGTCGGGTCGCCCTTCAGCGCGGCAGTACGCAAGGCCGGGCCGCCGATCGCATCGGGCAGCCGCTCGGTCGGCGGCACCGCGACCATGGCGAGCTTGGCGCCGGCTGGCGGCACTGTCGCTATCGCGCCGGTGATATCGCTGGCCGCGGCCTGCGGCACCGAGGTCTGCGGCAGTATCGGCGCCTGCGGCGGCGGCGCGATCCGCGCGCTGTCGAGCGTATTCGGTGCGGAGGAATTGTTCGACTGCTTCTCGACCGGCGTCGGCGAAATCATCATCGGTGCCGGGGTCTGCGTCGGAGCCATTGCGGGCCGGACCGTCTCTGCCGGCGCGGGCGCCTGCGCCGCGGGAGGAGCCGGCTCGCCCGGCTGTTCCATCATCGGCAGTTGCAGCACGCTGCCGGTATCGAGCAGCGTCATCGCCATCTTGAACGTGCCGAGGACGATCACGACCACGCTCGCGCCGACCAGCAGCGAGCGGATCTTGGAGGAGATGTTCGAGGGGGTCTTGTCGTCTGCCTTCGCCTTGGCCTTGTCGCCGCCCTTGTCCTTGGGCGCAGCCTTCGCCGCACGTCCGGCCTTCTCGGGCGGGGGCGCCGCAGCCGCGGCCTGCGCGGCGCGGCGCGCGGCGGCAATGAAGCTTGAGGAGCTGACCGGCTCTTTCGGCCCGGCCGCGATCTCGCTGATCGCGTTTTCCGAAGCCGCGATCCGTTCCGATGGCGTAGCCATGCGCGCGGGCGGCCGTGTGCCCGGCTCGAGCGGATGATCGGGCGGCAAGTCGGGCGCGATTACCGTGCGCGGCGCGGCGGCATGCGGCTCCAGGATTTCGCTGATCGCGCGCGGCGGCGCGGGCGGGGCGGCGACCGGCGCGGCCGGCGGCTGCGCCGCGTGGAAGTCACGCGGGGCGGCGGCAAACGCCTCCGGCGCCGCCGTCGCCTGCAGCGCGGCAGGGTTCGGCAATTCCGGCTTGGTTTGCTGCGCGTAGGTTTTCAGCGGCGTGGTCGGGCGGGGCAGTTCCTCGATGATTTCGGCCGCTGCAGGCGGAAGGATGGGCGTGCTAAGCGCCGGGCGGGCGGTGCGCAGATCGCCTTCGATCATCGATAGGCGATCGACAACATGGCCGAGCGTGCCGTGGACGGTTTCGAGCGACTCCTGCGTGCGGCGGTCGGTCTCCGACTGGCTGAAGCGGATATCGGACAGTTCGCGCTTCACCAGATCGACGATGCCGGTATCCATCGGCTGGGCGGCGCCGCTGGCGTTACGGTTGGAGTCGGCGAGGGCGACGAGGCTGGCGTGCTGGCGCTCCAGCGAACGCAGAATGTCGTGCAGGCCTTCCTCGACCCGTCCGAGATCGATGGCCGGCGCGGCGGATCGGTCGTTGGAGGCTTCCAGGCGCTCCAGCAGATAGGAAACGCGCTGTTCGAGATGGGCAAATGCGGAGGCATTGTCGTTGCCGACCGGGATGCGGTCGAGCCGCTCCGACAGCGTGCGCAACGCGTTCTCGAAATATTCCGAAGGTTCGCCCGCTGCGGCGGCCGGCCGGCTTTCCAGCGTCGAGGTCAGCGCGGCCAGGCGCTGTTCGAGCTGTCCGAAGGCGTCACTGTTGCCGTCGAAGCGGGAGAGCTGATCGACCTTGGCCGACAGCGTGTGCACGTCGTCGGAAAGGCGGGCCAGCGCGTCGTTGGAAGCGACGTTGGAGACGATGCCGCGCAGCGCCGCAATCGCACTTTCGAGCTGCTGCACGGTCGACGGATCGTCGTTGCTGCGCAGGATCATGTCGAGCTTGGCGCCGAGGTTGCGGATCGCCTCGTCATAGCCGGTGAGCTGCTCGGCCGGCGTCAGCGAGCCCAGCGCGTCACGGATTTCACCGAGCGCGCGCTCGATATTGGCGAGCACCTGGCCGTCGGAGCCGTGCTGGCGGCTGTCATCGATGCGGCGGGACAGCGAGCGGATCTCATTCTCGAGCGATTCGATCTCGCGGCGCGGCACCGCCTCGGTGATGGCCTGGCGGATTTCGGCGAGCTCGCTGCGGAACGCCGCGATCGACTGTTCGATATGATCGGGCCGCTGCAGCGCCTCGATCTGGCTCGTGATCTTGAGCAGGTGACGCTCGAGCGACGAGAAGTCCGGCCCGGCGGGGGCCGCCGGTTGCGCGGGCTGCGCCGGCGCGCCATCGAGTTCGTTCTGGCGCGCGGTGATTTCGGCGATCGCAAAATCCATCGAGGCCGGGCTGAGCGGCGGCGCGGGACGATAGACCTGGGCGGCGGCGCGCTCGACCAGGTCGCTCTGGCGCTGCCTCTCGTGCATCTGGGCCTGCCGTGCCGGCGCGGAATTCGAAATCTGTGACAGCCGCGCGTCGAGGCGCGAAATGGCGTCGTTGAGCTGGCGGGCCACCGTCGGTTCGCTGCGCGGCGCCGGCCGCGAGATCTGCTCGATCTGCCGGGTGATCGAATCCAGCCGCTGGTGAATGTCGGAGACGTCGGGAATCTGCCGGGCAGGCGCAGCGGGCCGCTGCGCCGAAAACGCGCCGAAGCTGGACGACGCGGATTCGCCAAGGGTGGAATTGAGCCAGTCGTTCAGTGACATTCCGGAGCGGCGCGCGGCCGCCTCGGCCCTTTCGCGGACGGAAGGATCGATGTCGTCAACGCTCCACGATACGCGCGAATTCATGCTCTGGTCCGGTTCCGCTACGGCGCCCCACCTGCGCCATCAGCCTCCCCGCGCGTCCCACTGAAGAGACAATCGAATTTTGCGCAGGTCGTCTGCCTCAGAACCTGACTTTTGTTCCTTACGGTAAATAACGGGTTAAGGAATGGAATGGCCCGCCGCAAAAGTTACCGGGTGGCCCGCTAGGCGGCCTTCAGCCGTTATTTTCTCGCTTGCCGGCCTCAATCGCAACAACGTTGGACCGCTCGGTGCCTGATGCCAGCACCGACAGCGCTTCGATCGCCTCTTCGCACCATTCCGCCACCGCGCGCTCGTGGCTCATGCCGATGCGGAGACCGAGCAGCTTGCCGACGTCGGCCGGCGGCGCGATGCCATCGGGGAAGCGCTTGTTGAGCAGGCGCTCGTAGCGGGTGAACCGGTCGCGGTGATGTTCGAGCCGCGCCATCAGGTCGGTGCGCAGCGGTTCGATGTCGACGCTGTCGAGGGCATAAAGCCGCACCAGGAGGTCGTCCTTGATCGAGGCCGGCACGCTCGGCCGCTTGGCCCAGTGCCGGAGCGCGGCGCGGCCCTCGGGTGTTAGCGTGTAGACCAGCTTGTTCGGCTTGCCGGATTGCACCACCTCGCGGCCCTGGATGTGGCCGCGGTCGCGCAGCCGGGTGAGCTCCCGATAAATTTGCTGGTGGTCGGCCTTCCAGAAGAATCCAATGGAGTTGTCGAACGTCTTGGCGAGCTCATAGCCCGTCATCGGGCGTTCGGTCAGGCAGGCAAGGATCGCATCACCAAGCGCCATGACACCGGCCTCCGGCTTTCAATTGTGATTTGACTTTATGCATAAAGTTGCATATGCGTCAATGCGCATAAGCTCCGGAGAGGTGTGTCCCCGGCATCCAGCCCGTCATCGCCCGCGCAAGGAGACATGATGACCATGAGCGGCCTCGACAAGTGGTACGGCTACATGAAGTCGCATGACACGGCGGCGTTGTGGGACCTGTTACACCCCGACGCGGTGTTCGAAAGCCCCGTCGTCCACACGCCGCAGCGCGGCCGCGACATCACTTTCAAATATCTGGCGAGCGCCGAAAAGGTGCTGGGCGGCCCCGGCTTCAAATATGTCGGCGAGTGGCGCAGCGCGAATGGCGCGGTTCTCGAATTCGAAAACGAGATCGAGGGCATCAAGATCAACGGCGTCGACATCATCACCTTCAGCGATGACGGTAAGATCACGCACTTCAAGGTGATGGTACGTCCATTGAAGGGAATCAATTTGCTGCACCGCTTGATGGGAGAGCAACTCGCCAAGCAGGGATGAGGGATGAGGGAGCGAAGACCGCGGCCGCCGCCTATGTCGCAATGGCTGTCCGGAAATTTCACTTACCTGCTCACTCCCTAGAGTATCGGGAACCGGATAAGGTCGCTTTCCGGAGCACCGTCATTTCAAGTCAAGCGCCGCCGCCCATTTCCAAGCTTGCCGCTGCCGGGAGAACACCATGCCGATCTACAAAGCCCCCGTGGAAGACGTCACCTTCCTGCTCAACGACGTGTTCCAGATCGATCGCTACGATAATCTGCCCGGCTTCACCGACGCCTCGGCCGATGTGCGCGAGGCGATCATCGGCGAGGCCGCCAAGCTCTCCGAAGAGGTGCTGCAGCCGCTCAACCGCGTCGGCGATCTCGAGGGCTGCAAGCGGCATGACGATGCCAGCGTGACGACGCCGAAGGGTTTCAAGGAAGCCTTCAAGCAGGTGGCCGAAGGCGGCTGGCTCGGCCTGTCGGCGCCGGCGGAATATGGCGGGCAGGGGCTGCCGGTGACGCTGAGCCAGGTCGTCACCGAATTCCAGAGCGCGGCCAACATGGCGTTCTCGATGTATGGCGGTCTCACCATGGGCGCGACCGCGGCGCTACTGGTGCATGGCGACGCCGAACAGAAGAAGACCTATGTGCCGAAGATGGTGGCGGGCCAGTGGACCGGCACCATGAACCTCACCGAGCCGCAATGCGGCACCGATCTTGGCCTGCTGCGCACCCGCGCGGTGAAGCAGGCGGACGGCAGCTACAAAATCACGGGCACCAAGATCTTCATCTCCGCCGGCGAGCACGATCTTGCCGAGAACATCATCCATCTGGTGCTGGCGCGGATCGAAGGCGCGCCCGCCGGCATCAAGGGCGTGTCGCTGTTCGTGGTGCCGAAATTCCTCGTAAATGCCGACGGCTCGCTGGGCGCGCGCAACGGCGTGTCCTGCGGCTCGATCGAGCACAAGATGGGCATTCACGGCAATTCGACCTGCGTGATGAACTACGACAACGCCACCGGCTGGCTGATCGGCGAAGAGAACAAGGGCATGCAGGGCATGTTCGTCATGATGAACGAGGCCCGCCTTGGCGTCGCCGTGCAGGGCCTCGCGCAGTCCGAAGTCGCCTATCAGAACGCGGTGGCCTATGCGCGCGAGCGCCTGCAGGGCCGCGCGCTGACCGGCGCCAAGGAAGCCGACAAGCCGGCTGACCCGATCATCGTGCACCCGGACGTGCGCCGCGTGCTCCTCACCATCCGCGCCTTCAACGAGGCGGCGCGCGCCATGGTGGTGTGGACCGCGCTGAAGAGCGACGTCGCCCACCGCTCCGCCGATCCAAAGGACCGCGAGGCGGCCGACGACCACATGGGCCTGATGACCCCGGTCATGAAGGGCGTGATGACCGATGTCGGCTTCTCCAACGCCGTGCTGGCGCAGCAGATGTATGGCGGCCACGGCTACATCGCCGAGCACGGCATGGAGCAGTTCGTGCGCGATGCCCGCATCGCCATGCTCTACGAGGGCGCCAACGGCATCCAGGCGCTCGACCTCGTCGGCCGCAAGCTGCCGCGCAATGGCGGCCGTGCGGTAATGGCGTTCTTCGCCGAGGTCGGCGCCTTCGCCAAGGAGCACGGCGGCGACGAGGCGATGAAGCCGTTCGTCACGCCGCTGTCGACCGCGCTCGGCCATCTGCAGCAGGCCACCGGCTGGCTGATGCAGAATGCGATGACCAAGCCCGACAATGCCGGCGCTGCCGCCACCGACTACATGCAATTGTTCGGCCTCGTTGCCTTCGGCTTCATGTGGGCGCGGATGGCGAAGGTGGCGCAGGACAAGATCGCGGCCTCTGGCGCAACGCCCTACCTGAGCACCAAGCTGGTGACCGGCCGCTTCTTCATGGAGCGGATGCTGCCGGAAACCCATGTTCATCTCGCGCGCATCCAGTCGGGCTGCGCCACGACCATGGAATTGGCGGCGGAAGCGTTCTGAATTTTTCTGCCGTTTCCGACCTTTCGCCTATAATATTATGATCCTCATACCAGGAGGGCGTCATGCCTGAGGCATTTATCTACGATCACGTTCGCACCCCGCGGGGCCGCGGCAAGCCCGATGGCGCGCTGCACGAGGTCACCGCGCTGGCGCTCGCCACCGTGCCGCTGCAGGCGTTGAAGGAGCGCAACAACCTCGCTGAAGACGTCGTCGACGACGTGGTGCTCGGCGTGGTCGATCCGGTCGGCGAGGCCGGCAGCGATATCGCGCGCTTCGCCGCCCTGAAGGCCGGCCTCGGCGAGGCCGTACCGGGCGTGCAGATCAGCCGCTTCTGCGCCTCCGGCCTCGACGCCGTAAATTTCGCCGCCGCCCAGATCATGAGCGGCCAGCATGACCTCGTGATCGGCGGCGGCGCCGAATCGATGAGCCGCGTCGGCATCGGCGCCTCCGGCGGCGCCTGGCCGATGGACCCTTCGATGGCGGTGCCGGCCTATTTCATGCCGCAGGGCGTCTCGGCCGATCTGATCGCGACCAAATACGGTTTTTCGCGCGACGACGTCGATGCGTACGCCGTGCAGAGCCAGCAGCGCGCGGCGAAGGCCTGGGACGAGGGCCGCTTCAACAAGTCGGTGGTGCCGGTCAAGGACATCAACGGCCTCACCATCCTCGCCAAGGATGAGCACATGCGCCCGACCACGACCATGCAGTCACTGGCGCAACTGCAGCCGTCCTTCACCGTGATGGCCCAGATGGGCGGCTTCGATGCGGTGGCAGTTCAGTCGCATCCCGAGATCGAGCGCGTCAATTACGTGCACCATGCCGGCAACTCTTCCGGCATCGTCGACGGCGCAGGCGCCGTGCTGCTCGGCAGCAAGGAAGCCGGCGCGAAACACGGGTTGAAACCGCGCGCCAAAATCCGCGCCTTCGCCAATATCGGCTCGGAGCCCGCGATGATGCTGACCGGCCCGGTCGACGTCACCGAAAAGTTGTTCGCGCGTTCCGGCATGAAGAAGTCGGATATCGATCTGTTCGAGCTGAACGAGGCCTTTGCTTCCGTCGTGCTGCGCTACATGCAGGCGTTCGACATCGACAATGCGAAGATCAACGTCAATGGCGGGGCGATTGCGCTCGGCCATCCACTCGGCGCGACCGGGGCGATGATCCTCGGCACTGTGCTCGATGAGCTGGAGCGCACCAACAAGTCGACCGCGCTGGTGACGCTGTGCATCGGCGGCGGCATGGGGACGGCGACGATCATCGAGCGGGTGTGACGCGACGCAATGCGTAGGGTGGGCAGAGTGAAGCGTGCCCGCCATCGAATTCTCCGCAAGAAATGGTGGGCATGGCGCAAATGCGCCTTTGCCCACCCTACGAGATCCGAATTCAACCGCCGCGCCTGAGATCGGCTGCCGGCACCGAGGGAGCAACCAAATGGCCTTCAAGAATTTCAATCTAGAGACCGACGCCGACGGCATTGCGCTCGTCACCTGGGACATCCCGGGACGTTCGATGAACGTGCTGGACGAGACCTCGACCAGCGAGCTTGAGGAGATCCTGAAGCAGACCACGGCTGATACCGCGGTGAAGGGCATCGTCATCACGTCCGCCAAGGATGCGTTCTGCGCCGGCGCCGACCTTTCGATGCTGGAAGGCATGAACCAGGAATACGCCAAGGTCCTGAAAGAAAAGGGCGAGGTGGCGGCGAACCAGATGCTGTTCGACCAGAGCCGCCGCTTCTCGCTGGTGCTGCGCGGCATCGAGACCTGCGGCAAGCCATGGGCGGCCGCGATCAACGGGCTCGCGCTCGGCGGCGGCTTTGAGGTGACGCTGTCCTGCCACTACCGCGTCGCGGCGGAGAATCCAAAAACCCGCCTCGGGCTGCCGGAAGTCAAGGTCGGGCTTTTCCCAGGCGCCGGCGGCACCCAGCGCGTGCCGCGCCTCGTGCCGCCGCAAGATGCGATGACCATCCTGCTCAAGGGCGATCCGGTCACCGTCGACAAAGCGAAATCGCTCAACCTGATTCACGCCATCGTGCCGGCCGCCGACCTGATCAAGGCGGCCAAGGACTGGATCAAGGGCGGCGGCAAGGCGGTCGCGCCGTGGGACGAGAAGGGCTTCAGGCTGCCGGGCGGGCCGGTGTTCTCCAAGGCCGGCATGATGATGTTCCCGGCCGGCAACGCGATCTATCGCCGCGAGACCTACGACAATTATCCGGCGGCGCGCGCCATCATGAGCTGCGTCTATGAGGGGCTTCAGCTCCCGATCGACGCCGCGCTCCGCGTCGAGTCGCGCTACTTCACCAAAGTGCTGCGCTCCAAGGAAGCGGCTGCGATGATCCGCAGCCTGTTCCTGTCGATGCAGGAATTGAACAAGGGCGCGCGGCGTCCGACAAACGTGCCGGCGACCAAGGTCAAGAAGATCGCCGTGATCGGCGCCGGCTTTATGGGCGCCAGCGTCGGCTACGTCTCGGCCCGCGCCGGCCTCAATGTCGTCCTGATCGACCGCGACCAGGAAAGCGCCGACAAGGGCAAGGCCCACGCCAAGGGCGTCATCGACGGCCTGATCGCCAAGGGCCGCGCCAAGCCGGCCGAGGCCGACGCCATTATGGCGCGCATCACGCCGACCGCGGATTACGCTGCGCTCAGCGATTGCGACCTCGTGATCGAAGCCGTGTTCGAGGACCGCAAGGTCAAGGCGGATACCTTCGCCAAGGCGCAGCAGTACCTCAAGGCGGACGCGATCTTCGCCTCCAACACTTCGACGCTGCCGATCACCTCGCTGGCCGAAAACTTCAAGGAGCAGGGCAAGTTCGTCGGCATCCATTTCTTCTCGCCGGTCGAGAAGATGATGCTGGTCGAGATCATCCTCGGCAAGAACACCGGCGATGTCGCGCTGGCGACCGCGCTGGACTACGTCCGCATCATCGGCAAGACGCCGATCGTCGTGAACGATTCCCGCGGCTTCTACGCCAACCGCTGCGTCGGCCGCTACATTGCCGAAGGCAACGAGATGTTCCTGGAAGGCGTGCCGCCGGCGATGATCGAGAACTGCGCCAAGATGGCCGGCATGCCGGTCGGTCCGCTGTCGCTGTCGGATGAAGTCGCCCTCGACCTCGGGCTGAAGGTCATGAAGGCGACGGAAGCCGATCTTGGCCCGAATTCGATCAACCCCGATCAGAAGAAGCTGATGGTGGAGATGGTCGAGAAGCAGGGCCGCCTCGGACGCAAGAACAGCAAGGGCTTTTACGACTATCCCGAGAAGGGCAAGGGCCAGAAGAGCCTGTGGCCGGGGCTGTCAGCCTTGCAGCCCAAGCAGCTCGATCCTGACACGCTCGACGTGGAGGAGCTCAAGCAGCGCTTCTTGGTGGTGCAGGCAGTCGAGGCCGCGCGCACGGTGGAGGATCACGTCATCACCGATCCGCGCGAGGCCGATGTCGGCTCGATCCTCGGTTTCGGATTCGCGCCGTTCACCGGCGGCACGCTGTCCTATATCGACTTCATGGGCGCGCGGAAGTTCGTCGAACTCTGCCACAAGCTCGAAGCCAAATACGGCTCCCGCTTCACCCCCCCGAAGCTGCTGGAGGACATGGCCGCCCGCGGCGAAACCTTCTACGGCCGCTTCGCGCCGAAGAAGGCGGCGGCGTAACTACGCGCTTTCGTCATTCCGGGGCGCGTCGTAGACGCGAACTATGGGGCGCCCTTGCGCCCCTGAGAATCTCGAGATTCCGAGTCTGGTCCTTCGGACCATCCCGGAATGACGTGCTCAAACAAAAGGGCCGGATCATGCATCCGGCCCTTTCCTATTCTACGATTGCTAACCGCCTCACGCTGCCTTCAGCAACCCTTCCTTGGTCATCGCTTCCTGCACCTTCGGGCGGGCGGCGACGCGGGCCTTGTAGGCGAGCAGGTTCGGCATATCGGAGAGGTCGAATTTCAACCGGTCCGTCGCCCACATCAGCATGGTGAACAGGTAGCCGTCGGCGACGGTAAACTGCTTGCCCATCAGGTAGTCGCGCCCGGCCAGCGCGGTTTCCAGATATTTGAACTTAGCCATCGCGCGGTCCTTGAAGAAGCCCTTGGCTTCCTCGGCGAGCAGCGGCGAGAACATCGGCCCGATATTCTTGTGCAGCTCGGTCGTGATGAAGTTCAGCCATTCGAGCAGCTTGTAGCGCTCCTGCGAATCCCGGGCGGGCGCCAGATCCTTGCCCGCCTTGTCGGCGATCATCTGGACGATGACGGGCCCTTCGGTCACCAGTTCGCCGGATTCGAACTGCACCACCGGCACCTGGCCCTTGGGATTGACCTTCAGGAAATCGTCACCGTTTTCCAGTTTCTTGGCGCGCAGGTCGACCTTGACCAGTTCATAGGGCAGACCGGCTTCCAGAAGGGCGATATGGGGGGATAGCGAGCAAGCGCCCGGGGAATAATATAGTTTCATGGGTTTTTCCTTCCCTCGCAATTGTCGGCGGACCGACTAAATGCATCTGCATGGAATAGTCAAGATTGATGCACCTGCATTTAGTGGGGTACACTGATCAGCGATAGATACGGACCGGATCATGAAACGCAAACCATCGACCGAGGCGACCGCCGCCTGGATCCGCCTGATGCGGGTGCAGAGCCGGGTGCTCGACGCCGTCGAGCAGGATTTGAAGAAGGCGGGCTTTCCGCCGCTCGCCTGGTATGACGCGCTGCTGGAACTGTCGCGCGCGCCGTCCGGCGAGATGCGTCCGGTGGAGCTGGAAAAGCAGATGCTGATCCCGCAATATTCCACCTCGCGGTTGATCGACCGCCTGGTCGACGAGGGCCTGGCGGCGCGGCGCGAATGCAAGATCGACAAGCGCGGCCAGTTCGTCGAGATCACCGAGGCCGGGCGCGAGCTGCAGAAGAAGATGTGGACCGCCTATTCGGCAGCGATCGAAAAGCACGTCGGCTCCAAACTGTCCGATGCCGACGCCATGAAGCTGTGCGGTCTGCTCGACCGTCTCGGCTGCTCATGCTCCGACGTCAAGGCGGCCGCTGCCCGCGACGGCGTGCCGGCGCGATGAAGGCCCTCACACCTTTCGTTATTGCGGACCACGTCGTCCGCATCCCCTTGGCTACACGGCGTGTTCGGTCGAATCGCCCCTTATCCGGATTTTTTCATGGCGCGTGACCAGATCGATATGACGCCGCTGCAATCGCGTGACGAGCTCGTTGCGTGGTTCGAGGCCGGCATCAAGCCGCCGTCCGAGTTCCGCATCGGGACCGAGCACGAGAAGACGCCGTTCACGCTGGAGGGCCGTCAGCCCGTGCCGTACGAAGGTGCGCGCGGCATCGGCGCGCTACTTGAAGGCATGCAGCTCCTGCTCGGCTGGGAGCCGATCATGGAGCGCGGCAACATCATCGGGCTCTATGACGTCACCGGCGGCGGCGCGATTTCGCTGGAGCCTGGCGGCCAATTCGAATTGTCGGGCGCGCCGGTCGAAAACGTGCACCAGACCCAATCCGAGCTGATGGCGCACCTGGCGCAGGTCCGCGAGATCGCGACACCGCTCGGGATCGGCTTCCTCGGCCTCGGCATGACGCCATCCTGGTCGCGGTCACAGATCCCGCTGATGCCCAAGGGCCGCTACAAGATCATGACCAACTACATGCCGAAGGTCGGCCGATACGGCATCGACATGATGTATCGGACATGTACGGTACAGACCAATCTCGACTTCTCCTCCGAAGCCGACATGGTCAAGAAGCTGCGGGTGTCGCTGGCGCTGCAGCCGATCGCCACCGCTCTGTTCGCCAATTCGCCGTTCACCGAAGGCAAGCCCAACGGCTACCTGTCGTTCCGCTCCGAGATCTGGCGCGACACGGATAACGCGCGCTCCGGCATGCTGCCCTGGGTGTTCGAGGACGGCATGGGGTTCGAGCGCTGGGTCGACTATGCGCTCGACGTTCCCATGTATTTCGTCAAGCGGGACGAGACCTATATCGACGTCGCCGGCTCCTCGTTCCGCGCCTTCTTCGAGGGCCGCAACAATTCTCTGCCCGGCGAGCGTCCGACCCTGTCGGATTGGGCCAACCATTTGTCGACGATCTTTCCGGAAGTCCGCCTCAAGCGCTATCTGGAAATGCGCGGCGCCGACGGCGTGCCGTGGGGCCGGCTGCCGGCGCTGCCGGCGTTCTGGGTCGGGCTGTTGTACGATAATGACAGCCTGGATGCGGCCTGGGATCTGGTCAGCCACTGGACCGCGGCCGAGCGTCAGGCGCTGCGCGACGACGTGCCGCGCTTCGGTTTCAAGGCCAGGATCAAGGACCGCTATCTGTTCGAGATCGCCAAGGAATGCCTGAAACTGTCGCATGCCGGCCTGCGGCGGCGTGGCCGCATAGACCAGCTCGGCCGCGACGAGAGCCGCTACCTCGAGCCGCTGGAACGTATCCTCGAATCCGGCCGCACGCCGGCGGAAGAAATGCTGGACAAGTTCAATGGCGAGTGGGGCGGTTCCGTCGAGCCCGTCTATCAGGAATACGCGTTCTGACCAAACGGGTTGCCTGGCATTTGGGCCGTTCATCCACCGTACAGGTTGATGGCGCTCAAATGACGAAAGATGGATCATGACCCGGAAGGCCGGACGCCGGTTTTTCGGAAAATCATGTTCAAATCAATGAACTGGGGCGGGACGGCGCTTCCGAGGAAGGTCGTCCCGCGCTTGCAAACGCGTACTCGAAAGCACCCGCGAATGGGGACTATTCGCCTGCTCAGGGCGTGTGTGGTGGCGGTTGCCTTCCTGGCGGCGGCCATCGGCGCGCAGCCGGCGCTGGCCCAGGCCAATTTCGACCGTCCCGGCGGCGACTACCTCAGTGCGCCCGTGATTTCGGGCGATCCGGCGGAATGCGCCCTGGTGTGCGAGCGCGACCGGCGCTGCCGGGCCTGGAGCTTCAACTATCCGACCGACCTCGTCAATCGCGCGGTGTGCTGGCTCAAGAGCAACGTACCGCCCCGGATCGAGAGCGATTGCTGCGTCTCCGGCATCCGCGGCGCCGGCGTCGTCGAACGGCGCAACGAGGCAGTCGAGACCTCGATCGATCGCTTCGGCGGCGACTACAAGAGTTTTGATCTCAAGCGCAGCGACGGCGAGGAAGCCTGCAAGGCCGCCTGCGCCGCCGACAACAAATGCCGCGCCTGGACCTACGCCCGGCCGGGTTATGCCGGCAAGGAAGCGCACTGCTTCCTGAAGAAGGAGATCAAGCCACCGCGAAGGAAGGCGGGATTCACCTCGGGCGTGGTAAGGTAGGGACGACGATGATTGTTGCTATTATGCGGCCGGCAGCACCGTGATCTCCGGCCACAGCGCCTTCCACCGTCGTGCCTTGACCTCATATTTCGCCGCCGAAAAATTCGGTCCCGGGTTCGGCCGCACGATCAGCGCAGCGACGTCGTCATGGCCGTTCGGCGCATACACTTCGTAGCCCTCTCCGGCGCGGCGGATTCCGATTTGCGTGTTCTTCGTCAGGAAGCGGTCGATGCCCTGCGTCGAACAGCGCAGCTCCGGATAGGGCAGGCCATGTTTCTCTGGATACCAGAGATGAACCCGCGCCTGGTTGCGTGCCTCGACCGCAATGCCGCGCGGCGCAAGGCGGTCGTTCAATTGGCGGATGACCTTGTCTTCCGCTTCCCACGACGTATCGGGGTCGAAATAGAATACGTCGTAGTCGTTGATGCCGTAATCGACCGCGCGCGTCGTCAGCACGTTCCACACCGTCTGCACCAGGCAGCCCGAGACCAGCCATGCGTCCGGCAGCGCGAGCCGATAGAGCTCCTCGGCAACGATTTCGTTGAAGGGATTGCGCAGGGCGGCACTGAGGAATTGGTGTTTGTCCATGCAAGCGCCGCTGTGACTGTTGAACTCTTGTGGTGAGGAGGCGCAAAGCGCGTCTCGAACCACGTAGCTCCGCCGGTGCCATTCATCCTTCGAGACGCACGCTGACGTGTGCTCCTCAGGATGAGTCTGACAGGTTGTTGGGCGGCACGGCGCTTACGTGCCTTTGCCCCGGTCCATGTGCGCTCAATGCACGGAGGTGAAAAACCGCGCTAGTCTAAAACCCGACAGCCACGTCCACATCGGCTGGCTGCGCATGCCGAGATCCCAGGAGCCGACCACGGCGTCGGCGCGGCCGATCAGATTGTCGATCGGCAGCAGGCCCACGCCGCCCTCGCGCACCGGAACGCGGCTGTCGGCGGAATTGTCCCTGTTGTCGCCGAGCACGAACAACTGGCCCGGCGGCACCGTCACCTCGGGCGTGTTGTCGAGCCGGCCATTGTCGCGCATCTTGAAGATGGCGTGGCTGACGCCGTTGGGCAGCGTCTCGATGAAGCGGTAGGCCCGTTCGGAATTGCCGCGGTCGTCCTCGGCCTGCCCGACGCCGTCAGGCTTCAACGTTGCCGCATGATCGTTGATGAAGAGCTGGCCTTCCCGCAACTGGATGCGGTCGCCCGGCAATCCCACCACGCGCTTGACCCAGGCCTGCGAGCGGTCGCCGGGCCAGCGGAAGACGACGACATCGCCGCGCTTGGGCGTCTCGCCGAACAGGCGGCCGGTCTCCGGCAGCGTGATCTGGATCGGCAGCGACGCCGCGCCATAGCCATAGGGGAATTTCGACGCGACCAGAGCGTCGCCGATCAGAAGCGTCGGCTCCATCGAGCCGGATGGTACATAGAACGGCTCGGCGATCGCGCCCTTGGCGATGAACACCACGGCCACGATCGCGGCGAGCTGCACGGCCTGGCCGCGCCAGCTCATCGGCTTGCCGGGAGAGACTTCCTTGTCGGTTGCTGCCTTCTCGTCGCTCACTAGCCCGTTCCTCCGACTGTGATCCGTTCCATCCGCAGCGTCGGCTGGCCGACGCCGACCGGCACGCCCTGGCCGTTCTTGCCGCAGGTGCCGATGCCGGTATCGAGCGCCAGATCGTTGCCGACCATGGTGATCCGATGCAGGTCCGTCGGCCCGTTGCCGATCAGCATGGCGCCCTTCAAGGGCGCGCCGAGTTTGCCGTTCTCGATTTTGTAGGCCTCGGTGCACTGGAACACGTATTTACCCGAGGTGATGTCGACCTGGCCGCCGCCGAAATTGGCGGCATAGACGCCGTTCTTCACCGACGCGATGATCTCCGCCGGCTCGCGGTCGCCCGCCAGCATGTAGGTGTTGGTCATGCGCGGCATCGGCACATGGGCATAGCTCTGGCGGCGGCCATTGCCGGTCGGCTTCATGTTCATCAGCCGCGCGTTCTGGCGGTCCTGCATGTAGCCGACCAGAATGCCGTCCTCGATCAGCACGGTGCGGTTGGTCGGCGTGCCCTCGTCGTCGATGGACAGCGAGCCGCGCCGCGAGGCCATGGTGCCGTCGTCGACCACGGTGACGCCCTTGGCGGCGACCTGCTTGCCCATCAATCCCGCGAAGGCCGAAGTCTGTTTGCGGTTGAAGTCGCCTTCGAGCCCGTGGCCGACCGCTTCATGCAGCATCACACCGGGCCAGCCGGCGCCCAGCACCACGTCCATCTCGCCGGCGGGGGCGGGCACCGATTCCAGATTGACCAGCGCCTCGCGGATCGCGCCGTCGGCGGCCTCGCGCCACGCCTTGGTCTCGATGAATCGGGCATAGCCTTCGCGGCCGCCATAGCCCTTGCTGCCGCTTTCCTGCCGGTCGCCCTGGCCGGCGACCACGGAAATATTGACCCGCACCAAGGGGCGGATGTCGCGATAGCTCTCGCCGTCGGGGCGGAGGATTTCAACCACCTGCCAGGTGGCGCCCAGGCTGATTGAGGCTTGCCGCACCCGCGGGTCCTTGTCGCGCACGTACGCGTCGATCTCGGCCAGCAGTTTTACCTTGGCCTCGAAGCCCGGCGCATCCAGCGGGTTCTCATCGCCATAGAGCCGCACATTGGTATGCGCCGGTGCGGCGGCAAAATTGCCGCTGTAGCCGCCGCGCACGGCCGCCACGGCGTCCGCCGCACGGATCAGCGCCGGCAGCGAGACGTCGGAGGAATGCGCATAGCCGACCGCGTCATCCTTCACCGCGCGCAGACCAAACCCCTGGCTGGTGTCGTAGGTCGCCTGCTTCAGCCGGCCATTGTCGAAGCCCAGCGCTTCGGTCTGGCCGTATTCCAGAAACAGCTCGCCATCGTCGGACCCCAAAAGTCCCCGCGCGATCTCGCGTTTGACGGCATCGCGGTCGAGATTGGCGCGGTCCAGGAGGGAGGTCGTGGCGGGATTGGTCATGCAGACTCCGATTCAGCGCAAAAATCGTCCCCGCCTTGGCAAGGGACGGCGATGGTTTGAAAGATAGTCATGACCGCAACGAAAGGGGAGGCCCCCCTCACGGCAGCTTGTCATACCCCTCGCCGAGCCCGTTCAGGCTGAGCGGAAAGCCGATGCCCTCTTCGGGCGTCTCAAAGATGATAAAAGTTGCGGTTTTGGCACTGCGGAGCTGGCCGAGCAGTTTTTCTTCCAGCACCACCTCGGCGACGCAGCCATTGGGCAGGCAGCGGACAAAACCGGCGCGGCCGACATCCTGGTTGTCGAGCTTCAGGCCGAGCCCGGAGGGCAAGAGGACGCCGAGCGGGGCGACCACCCGCATCAGCCTGCTCTTCTGGTCGGCGGTTTTCAGCACGATCACGGTGAGCCCGGCGTTGGAACGGTCCTCGGCCACCACGCTCTGAATCAGGGCGCATTGCTCGCCCTGGGCGCCGGGCGGGGTGTCGCAGCGGATCTGCCAGTCGCCATGGACCGACCGCACGGCCCCTTGCGCATTTGCCGCCTGGTTCAGGCCGAGCAGGAAGGCCACAGCAAAGAGGCCGCCAAGCCAGCGGGCCGGTTCCAGGCCATATCCCGCCTGATGTTTCGAACGCCCCATCCGGGTCGATCCTCTCACGATATCCGGCAGCGCCGGTGACATTTCCGGCCCAAGGCCGGCAGCACACATTGTAACTGAGCTTCATCCGGACTGAAACGCAATGACGGCGCCTTGAAGGCGGCCCGAGCGCCAATCCACGCCCTCAGCGACGGGTCCGGCCAGGCGCGAATCAGCCCGCCCGGGAACGCTGCAACTGTGCCTACATCCGGCAATCGGGCTGTCAAGCGGCGTAGCCGCGCAAATCGGCGGGTTTTTGCGAAATTGCCGGGAAAATCTGGCCCCTGGCGAATAGCAGGTGACGCATGGCTTTGCCGCCTACTACTGCATTGCGAGACCCCAAGAATTATGGTTTGAGAGGCTGGATTTCGACGCGTTCTAACGATCGGGCCCAAGGTACTGCACCAATATCGTTGCAGGTACTTTCGAAGGTGGACTTCCAAGTACCTCCGGTAGGCCGTTTGTAAGGGCGATCGTGGCGGCATCCCCGGCCATCCGGCGGGAATGCGTAGGGGACTATTCTTTAAGGAGCGCGAGCGGCATGAAGATGTCGAATGGCCAGATGGGCCGGCGATTGCTGGGGTTGACGGTGGCGGGCATGGCGCTCGCGGCCGGCGGGACGGTTTTTGGGGCACAGCCCAAGCCGTGGGAAATGACGCTGCAGGAAGCGGCCACCCCGGTGATGGAAAGCATCATCAGCTTTCATAATTTGCTGCTGGTGATCATCACGCTGATCACCCTGTTCGTGCTGGCGCTGCTGGTCATCGTGGTGCTGAAGTTCAACGCCAAGGCTAATCCGGTCCCCTCGCGGACCACCCACAACACCCTGATCGAGGTGGCCTGGACGCTGATTCCGGTGCTGATTTTGGTCGGCATCGCGGTGCCATCGTTCCGCCTGCTGTTCCAGCAGCTCGATATTCCCAAGGCGGATCTCACGGTGAAGGTCACCGGCAAGCAGTGGTACTGGAGCTACGCCTATCCGGATAACGGCAAGTTCGAATTCGATTCGCTGATGGCGCAGGACAAGCAGCCGCGCCTGCTCGGCGTCGACAATGAGATGGTGGTGCCGGTCAACAAGGTGATCCGCGTCCAGACCACCGGCGCCGACGTCATCCACGCTTTCGCCGTGCCCTCGTTCGGCATCAAGATCGACTCGATCCCCGGCCGCCTCAACGAGACCTGGTTCAAGGCGACCAAGGTCGGCATGTATTACGGCCAATGCTCCGAACTGTGCGGCAAGGACCACGCCTTCATGCCCATCGCGGTCAAGGTGGTGACCGATCAGGAATTCGCGGCCTGGACCGAGGCGGCGAAGAAGAAATATGCGACCAACCCGGCGAACACGTTCGCCTCAGTTGGTGGGCAGGCCGCGCAGTAAGGCGCGGGCTTTAGGGACAAGGGCGACGGGACCTGAAAGGTCCGCAAAGGGACTGCAAGGCAGGATTTCAAAATGGCAACGACGTCAGCGACACACCACGATCACGCCCATGATGACCATGCTCATGCCAATCCGACCGGATGGAAGCGCTGGGTCTATTCGACGAACCATAAGGACATCGGCACGATGTACCTTATCTTCGCGATCTTTGCGGGCATCATCGGCGCGGGGATGTCGATCGCGATCCGCGCAGAGCTGATGTTTCCGGGGGTCCAGATCTTCCACGAATCCCACACTTACAATGTGTTCGTGACCTCGCACGGCCTGATCATGATCTTCTTCATGGTGATGCCGGCGATGATCGGCGGCTTCGGCAACTGGTTCGTGCCGCTGATGATCGGCGCCCCCGACATGGCGTTCCCGCGCATGAACAACATCTCGTTCTGGCTGTTGCCGGCATCGTTCGGGCTGCTGTTGATGTCGACCTTCGTGGAGGGTGAGCCGGGCGCCAACGGTGTCGGTGCGGGCTGGACCATGTACGCGCCGCTGTCGACCTCGGGCCATCCGGGACCAGGGGTGGACTTCGCGATCCTGTCGCTGCATCTGGCCGGCGCCTCGTCGATTCTCGGCGCCATCAACTTCATCACCACGATCTTCAACATGCGCGCGCCGGGCATGACGCTGCACAAGATGCCGCTGTTCGTCTGGTCGATCCTGGTGACGGTGTTCCTGCTCCTGCTGTCGCTGCCGGTGCTCGCGGGCGCCATCACCATGCTGCTCACCGACCGTAACTTCGGCACCACCTTCTTCTCCGCCGACGGCGGCGGCGACCCGGTGCTGTTCCAGCATCTGTTCTGGTTCTTCGGTCACCCCGAAGTGTACATCCTGATCCTGCCCGGCTTCGGCATGATCAGCCAGATCGTCTCGACCTTCTCGCGCAAGCCCGTGTTCGGCTATCTCGGCATGGCCTACGCCATGGTCGCGATCGGCGGCATCGGCTTCGTGGTGTGGGCGCACCACATGTACACGGTCGGCATGTCCAGCGCGACGCAGGCCTATTTCGTCGCCGCCACCATGGTGATCGCGGTGCCGACCGGCGTTAAGATCTTCTCCTGGATCGCCACGATGTGGGGCGGCTCGATCGAATTCCGCACCCCGATGCTGTGGGCGATCGGCTTCATCTTCCTGTTCACGGTCGGCGGCGTCACCGGCGTCGTGCTGGCGAATGCCGGCGTCGACCGCGTGCTGCAGGATACCTACTACGTGGTCGCGCACTTCCATTACGTGCTGTCGCTCGGCGCCGTGTTCGCGATCTTCGCCGGCTGGTACTACTGGTTCCCGAAAATGTCGGGCTACATGTACAACGAGACCATCGGCAAGCTGCACTTCTGGGTCACCTTCATCGGCGTCAATCTGGTGTTCTTCCCGCAGCACTTCCTTGGTCTCTCCGGCATGCCGCGCCGCTATGTCGACTATCCGGATGCGTTCGCGGGCTGGAACGAGGTGTCCTCGTGGGGCTCTTACATTTCCGGCTTCGGCGTGCTGATCTTCATCTACGGCGTGGTCGACGCCTTCATGAAGAAGCGTGCGGCCGAGGCCAATCCGTGGGGCGCCGGCGCCACCACGCTGGAATGGACGCTGCCGTCGCCGCCGCCCTTCCACCAGTTCGAAGTGCTGCCGCGCGTGCAGTAAGCAACTTTTCGCGGCGCGCGCCTGTTGCGCGCCGCGGTTTTGGTAAAGCGAGAAAGATCTTGTCGGTAGTCGACCACAACGCCATCGATGCTCGGCCTCGGATTTCCGAGGCGGAAGTCGGTGACTACATCGCGCTGTTGAAGCCGCGGGTGATGTCGCTCGTGATCTTCACTGCGCTGGTCGGCTTCTTCATTGCGCCTGGCCATATCCATCCGATCATCGCCTTCACCTCGATCCTCTGCATCGCGGTCGGGGCCGGCGCCTCAGGTGCGATGAACATGGCCCTGGAAGGCGATATCGACGCGCTGATGACGCGCACCGCCAACCGGCCGATCCCGCGCGGACGCATCACGCAGGGCGAGGCGATGGCATTCGGCCTGACGCTGGCCTTCTTCTCGGTGCTGACGCTCGGCATCCTCGTCAACTTGCTGGCCGGTGCGCTGCTGGCGTTCACGATCTTCTTCTATGTGGTGATCTACACCATGTGGCTGAAGCGCTGGACCGCCCAGAACATCGTGATCGGTGGCGCTGCTGGAGCGCTGCCGCCGGTCGTGGCCTGGGCCGCGGCCACCGGCTCGCTGTCGATCGAGCCCGTGCTCCTGTTCCTCATCATCTTCTTCTGGACCCCGCCGCATTTCTGGGCGCTGGCGCTGTTCCGCAGCGACGACTATGCGCGCGCCGGCATTCCGATGCTGCCGGTCGTCGCCGGCCCCGACGCAACGCGGCTGCAGATCCTGCTCTACACGGTCGTGCTGGTCGCGATCGCGGCGGCACCCTGGCCACTCGGCTATTTCGATGCTGTCTATGGTGTTACCTCGCTGGCGCTCGGCGCCGGCATGATGTGGCTCGCCATCGAGGTCTATCGCCACCGCGAGGGCAAGCAGGCGGGCCGCGCGACGCGCCGGCTGTTCGCTTTCTCGATCCTTTATCTGTTTGCGCTGTTTGCGACGCTCCTGCTCGAGGTCGTGGTCCGCGCGGTCGTGCCCCTGATCGGGTAGGGGGCGCATGGAACGCGAATGGACGACAAGCAGCAGCCAGATGGAATCGTCCTCACTGAGGCGCAGAAGCGAAGCCGCCGTCATCGCTCGATCGCCATTGCGCTCGCGCTCGGCGTTCTTGTCGTGCTGTTCTTTGCCGTCACCTTGGTCAAGGGGCCGGCCGTTCTCGTCCGGCCGATGTGATTGAGATGGAAAACGGGCCGCACATCAGCGAGGGCGTAACGGAGGGCGACAAGGTCGCGCCGCGCCGCACCCTATCGCGCGATGCGGTCGTCGCCTCGATCTGCGGCTTCGTCGTCGTGTTCATGGTCGGCGCGTCCTATGCGGCGGTGCCGTTCTACGACTGGTTCTGCCGCGCCACCGGCTTCAACGGCACCACGCAGGTCGCAACCTCGGCGCCGGCGGAAGGACCGCTTGCCCGCAAGATTTCCGTGCGGTTCGACGCCAATGTCGGCCCCGGCCTGCCCTGGAAGTTCGAACCCGAGCAGAACGAGATCGAGGTGCGGATCGGCGAAGTCGTCACCGTCTTCTATACCGTGACCAACCAGGCCGCGCGCACGACTACCGGCGTTGCCGCCTACAACGTCGCGCCGCTCACCGTCGGCGCCTATTTCCAGAAGATCAACTGCTTCTGCTTCTCTGAACAGACCATGGGGCCGGGCGAGAAGCGCGAGATGCCCGTGGTGTTCTATGTCGATCCGGCGCTGGCCAAGGACAGCGAGAACGACGGCCTGAACACCATCACGCTATCCTACACCTTCTATCCCGTGCGCGACGTGGCGCCGAAGCCGGTCGCGGCCGGCGAAAGCGACAAGCGCAAGGGGAACCTGTGACGAGAAACCAGTGACCGCCGGCTTCCGTATCTGACGGGATTTCGGCTTCCAAATTTGAGACGAATATGCGCCGAAGGGAACGGCGCATGCAACGGAGAGACCGCAATGGCTACGGCGCACGCGAAGCACCACGACTACCACCTCGTCGATCCGAGCCCGTGGCCGGTCGTCGGCTCGATCTCGGCCTTCATCATGGCGGTAGGTGCGATCACCTGGATGCATCACATGTTCGCCGCGGCCCCGTTCATCTTCGGCGCCGGCACCATCGGCGTGCTCTATACCATGGCAAGCTGGTGGGGCGACGTGATCCGTGAAGCCCAATACAAGGGTGACCACACCCGCGTGGTGCAGATCAGCCACCGCTACGGCATGATCCTGTTCATCGCCTCGGAGGTGATGTTCTTCGTCGCCTGGTTCTGGGCTTTTTTCAATTCCGCCCTGTTCCCGGCAGACGCGGTCCACGCCACCCGCGACGCGGTGTTCGGTTGCGGTCCGGGCACGGCGATGGGCGCCTGCAACGTGCCGGGCACCTGGCCGCCGAAGGGCATCGAGACCTTCGATCCCTGGCACCTGCCGCTGCTCAACACGCTGCTGCTGCTGACCTCGGGCACCACGGTGACCTGGGCGCACCACGCGCTGCTCGAGAACGACCGTCAGGGCCTGAAATACGGCCTGATCCTCACCGTGCTCTTGGGCGCCGCCTTCACCTGCGTGCAGGCCTACGAATACGCCCACGCCACCTTCCACTTCTCGGGCAACGTCTACGGCGCGACCTTCTTCATGGCGACCGGCTTCCACGGCTTCCACGTGCTGGTTGGCACCGTGTTCCTGCTGGTCTGCTTGTTCCGCGCCTATGCCGGCCATTTCACCCCGAAGCAGCATCTCGGCTTCGAGTTCGCCGCTTGGTACTGGCACTTCGTCGACGTAGTGTGGCTGTTCCTGTTCATCTGCATCTACGTCTGGTTCCGTGGCGCGGGGCCGGCGGCCGGCGGCCACTGATCTACGCTTCCACGCGAAGCGGTTCGCGTGAGCGAAGCAAGGAGCCTGTCAGATAAAGAAGGGCGGCCAAAGGCCGCCTTTTTCATTCCTATGCGTGCGGCCATCATGCCCTGGATGGCCGGGTGCGCCTATCCAAGCCTGGCAAACTGGAAGTGCATCCAGTCGAAGTTTCTTTCCCTGCCGAGACCAATCGCGCCCTCGTCGTAAACGATATTCCAGAAGTCATTGTATTCGGCGCCGTCGAGCGTTGCCTCGTCCCGGCCCATCTTCAGCTGGTTGTGGTCCGGGTCGACGTCCCAAGCGATGCCGAAGGCATGCATTGACCAGCCCGATCCGCCGCGCTTGCGCCGTACATTCAGGCAGCCGCCGAATAGATCGAGGCGAAGGCGACGAATTTCGTCCAGACCATAGGTCTGGAGAACACGCGTCCAGATGCGATCGAGACTGTCTCTGACTTTGGCGTTGCACGATGCTCGGCGGATGACCGTATCGAGATCCCATGCAAGCCGCATGGGGAATGGCAACTGCAAGAGCACTTGATTGCTGCCCGGCGGGCCAAAGAACTGCTCGACGTCGCTCTCGGTTGGCCAACGGAGCGATGGTCCGCCGGCGGGCGGCGCTGCGGCGGCAGCAGCGGGAACGGCGGCAGCGGCGGCGGGAACTGCGGCGGCATCGGTTTCGTCGCGGAAGAGCGCAACCGCCTCCAGGGCAGCGCCGCCGTTCGCGCGCCGGGCGGCGTAGATTTCAAACGCGGAGCGGGTTTGCGGGCCGAGGCGGCCGTCGATCGCGCCCGTGTCGATCCCCTCGGCACGGCAAAGGGCCTGTGCCGCGGCAATGATCAACCTCAGCTCCGGCCATTCCTCGAAATTTCTTACACCCTGGTTGAGGAGCCACGCCTTCACGGCTTCGTCTGTTGCGCGATCGTAATCGCGGTTGATTTCGCCGCGGTACAGTTCCTTCTCACGAAGCCGACGCTTGATCTCCAGCAGGTCCATGGCGCTCTCGAGGTCCGGTGTGTCGGCCGGCGCGTCGGTCAAGGTCACCACGTCTCCAATCACGGATTTTACCTTGGCGAGCAGGCGCCGCCGCTCCGCGAGGCCGATCGGGGTACGAGGAGAGCGCGGATTGCCCAGGTTGATCGCCTTGGATATCGAGAGCACGTCGTCCTGGTCGGCAAACTGATTGAGTTTTCCCTGGGACCATTCCCCCAAGGCAGGCTTCAAGGCGTGCTCCGCAGACACGACCAGCTCGGGGTGGCTCTCGAAGTCGACACCGCACAACTGCCCCATTCGCTTGTAGTTGGCCCGGCCGGTCGTCTGCATCAGTCCGCCGCCGCGGTAGAGAAAGCCGTCTCCACGATGTGTGTTGCCTAGTTCCGCGGCCTTGCTCGGGTTGCCAAGGCCGTAAACGCGCTCGGCGATCAATTCCGGCTTGTGCGCAAGCATTGCCGCCTCGGCGGGCTTGACCTTCGCTGAATGACTGGCTCCAAAGATTTCGAGCATCCGTTCAGCGCTGTAGTTCATGTTTTCCCATTCAATGCGCAGTTCGCCGGATTCGTGCAATATCTGCGCGAGAAAGTGCGCCAGCCTGAGCGGAGTAATGATCTCATGCTGAACCAGAAGTGCACTGCAATTTTGAAATGCGGCGATATAGTTGGGTTTCGCCAAAGGTGCGACAGCGCGAACCACGTCAATTGGTCGTGTCATGGAAGCCCCCACTGCATTTGCGGACGCCTGAAAGGCGGCGGCGTCCTCTCTCTCTGCCGATTCAGCGCGATCACCTCGCGTTGCGCGCGCTGCCTTGTTTGCTCTGGCCGCTTTGTCGACACGATCGGATCGGCCGCCCCTGCCGGAGCTTTTCGTTCTGTCAGGCCCTGCCATTGCGATGGTGCTGCCCCCGCTGACCCCCGGAATATTAAGCGACTTGGAAAGTTGAGTGACCTGGAATGTTCATCCGTGTCTCAGCGTAACTTCGTCTGAGCGTAACTTACGCATCGGGCTATTCGGCCGCGACCGAATGGACCTGCTTTGACAAGCGTGGCAGCCAACGGCACAGACCACACCTAAAGCTTGCAATTATAGTGACGGCATCCGCTCGTTTAGGGAAGTGAATGACTTCACATTTGACACTTTTTCGGTGCCGCACGGCAGGCGCAGAGTGCCTTGCGCGGCTTGGAGAAAAAGCTTCCCTGCAATGGCTTACGCGGCTTTTGGCGGGCGATGGACACAATGCTAAAGTCTCGTATGGTTCTTCCGCCAAGCCCATCGAAGGGGAACGGCCGGTCTCCGCAGATCGAGACTATGTCCGCGCACCACTTCTCCCGCAGTGGAGAGGGGAGAGGAGTTGAATGAACGACACGCTTCCCACCGTCACCCAGAGCGCTCTTCGCGGTCTCGCCTGCCGCTGCCCCCGTTGCGGCAAGGGCAAGCTCTACGCCGGCTTCCTCAACCTGCGCCCGAATTGCGAGGTCTGCGGGCTCGACTACGCCTTCATCGACTCTGGCGACGGGCCGGCGATCTTCATCATCATGCTGGCGGGCGCCATCGTCGTCACCGCGGCGCTGATCGTCGAAGTCAAATATCAGCCGCCGTTCTGGCTGCATGCGGCGCTGTGGCTGCCGCTGATCTTGGCGACCACGCTGTTGCCGCTGCGCTCGATGAAGTCGCTTTTGATCGCGCTGCAGTTTCACCACAAGGCGGCGCCCGGCCGGCTGATGGACCGCGAGCCGAAATGACCAGCGCTTCGTCACGGCCGCCGACGGTCGCCGGGTTTGCGATCTTCACGCTGTTGATGGTCGCGGTCTTCGCCGGCCTCGGCGTCTGGCAATTGCAGCGCCGGGTCGAAAAGCACGCGCTGATCGCGCGGCTGAACGAGCGGCTCGCTGCCGCGCCCGAAACATTGCCGGCGGCAGCGCAATGGCCGTCGCTGACGCCGGCCAGGGACGAATTCCGCCGCGTGAGTTTTACCGCGACCTACGCGCCATTGCCGGACGCGATGGTCTACAGCTCCGGCTCTGCGGTTCGCGACGATATTTCCGGGCCCGGAACCTGGGCTTTCCTGCCGGTGCAGCTGGCTGGCGGCAAGATCGTCGTGGTCAACGCCGGCTTTGTGCAGAACACGATGCAGGATCGTCAGCAGCAGGACCGCGCCGTGCGCCCGCTGATCACCGGCGATCCCACTGAGCTCACCGGTTACATTCGCTTTCCCGAAAGCGCCGGCGCCCTGACGCCGCCCGAGAGCCTGGCCAAACGGCTCTGGTTCACCCGCGATCATCTGGCGATGGCGCGCGCGCTGGGCTGGGGCGAGGGCGCGAGGGCAGTCGCGCCGTTCTACATCGATCTCGAATCCCCCATGCCGGAAAGCGGCATCCCGAAGCCCGGCGCGCTCTCGGTGCGACTCAAGGACGATCACCTGCAATACGCCATCACCTGGTTCACGCTGGCGGTAGCGGTGATCATCACCTTCGGCGTCTGGTGGCGCGGCAGGCGCCGTTAACCGTTCTGCCCCGTATTCGTCCGGGCTAGTGGCTGGAACGATTGTTCCGCAGAATTGTTCTAAAGTTCCAAAGTCGCGTTCGGGACAAAGGCTGGTTCAGTGTCCATTCAAGACGATCGCTTGATTTCATCATCCGCTGCAGCGCTCAGGACCGGGTACCCCGACCTGGAGGGCGTCGCGAACCTTGCGGACAATTTCGATCAGGTCGCGGTGGTGGTCGACTGGCTGGACGCCTGCCGCAATCGCGATCTTGCGATGCTGCTCGACCTCTATGCCGACAACGCGACGCTGCAATGCCAGTGCGGCGAAGCCAGGATCAGCGAAGGCCGTGCTGGCCTCGAATCCTACTGGAAGCCGCGTCTCGATACGCTCGCTGCCACCGCATTCGGGCTCGAGGAGATCATGCCGACCACCCACGGCGTCGTGCTTGATTATCTGAGCCACGAAGGCAAGCCGGTGCGCGTGGCCTTCAGCTTTACGCGCGACGGAAAGATTCAGGCGACGCATTGCCTGCCGATGACAGAGTTGCCGCAGCGCGCCGGCCTGCAGGACTACGCCGGCTAGCTCCGTCGATCCCTTCAGTCAGGTCCGCTCACCGCTTGAGGGCTCTCCCGCCGGAAGGCGGCAGCGGACCGACGTGCGCCCAGCCTCCCGCAACAGCTCGAGCGTTCCGCTCAACGCGCGGACGCGCTCCAGCATGCCGGTCAATCCGCGGCCAAACCGCCGGTCCGGCGGAAAGCCGATGCCGTCGTCCGATATTTCCACGATCACCTCGCCGCCGCTGATCTCCGCCGCAACATCCATCGAGCTTGCCTTGGCGTGGCGCAGCACATTAGTGACCGCTTCCTGGATGACGCGATAGACCGTCTGCGACATCAGGCCCTCGATCTCGTTCAGCCTGGCGTCGATCCGCGAGGTCACCTTCAGTTCGGGCGTCTGCGCCTTTGCATTCTGCAGGAGCGTCTGGATGCTCTTCTGAAGGCCCAGTTCGTCGATGTAGAGCGGCCGGAGCCGGTCGAGGATGCGGCGGTTCGCCTGCTGCAGCGTCTCCACCGATTGCAGGATGCCCTCGGCGGCACGCCTCAACTCGCCCTCGCCGGCGGGGGTCGATTCCAGGAGCGCGACCGTGTTGGCCCGGATTCCAAACAACAGCGGCCCGAGTTCGTCGTGAAGCTCGCGCGCCATATCCTGCCGTTCGTCGTCCTGCAGTGACACGATCTGCCGGAGCAGGTTGCGATTGTCCTGGCTGAGCTGATGCAGCGTGCGGGCGAGTTCGTTGGCCTGCTGCGCACTCCTGCGGATCTCGGGTGGACCGGCCGGGATAATCGGCTGCGCGTAGTCGCCCCCGCGCATCCGGGTCAGGCCGTCGCCGAGATGCTGCAGCGGTCGCTGGGCCGAGCGGGCCGTGAAGTGGGCAATGGCTACCGTCAGCAGCATCAATGCGATACCGGAGCCAGCGATCGCCAGAAATCCGATCCACTTCTCGTAGATGTCGGCGGACAGGTCGGGAGCAAGCACGATGGCGCCGACCTGCTTGCCCTCGATGACGACAGGGAACGCGGCCTTGAGTTCGGGGATGGCAAGCAGATGCATGAACCAGCCGGGCACCGTTCCGAGCGGCGTCTGCACCGCGTGCGGATGCCCATCGGGGCCGCTGCCGAGGCGCCGAAACCGGATGGCCGCGGAATCTCCCAGCGACTGCACGAATGCATCGAGCGTCGCTTGTGGATTGGCTGATGTCTGCAACGCACCGTTGAGGGCAGCCGCGACCGCTCTGGCCGAGCGAGCCGCCGGTTCGATTTCTTCCGCAAGTTGCGCCGGGGCGAAGAATCGCAGCGAGACGGCTCCGGCCAGCAGAGCGGCCACGAACATCAGGCCGAGCGGCAGCATGAGCCGCGCCCGAAGCGAAAGTCTTTCCCACATTCTGGTTATAATAGTTCCCCGCAACCCAAGATTTCTCTTTTCAAATACCGTCAACCCCTTATTTATTCCGGAAGGGGATAAATGATGCAGAATTCTACTAAATCGGCAACGAAGGTCTTGATCGTCGACGACCACCCCGTGGTGCTTTCGGGGTGCCGAGCGCTGTTTGCGTCAGACAATTCGGTGAAAATCGAGGAGGCCAACGACGCCAAGTCCGGCCACCGTGCCTATATGTCCCGCAAGCCCGACGTAACGGTAATCGATATCAAGCTGCCCGATGTGTCCGGTTTCGAGCTGATGCGGCGGATCCGAAAAGAGGATCCGGATGCCAAAATCATCATGTTCAGCATGAATGATGATCCGGCCTTCGTGGTTCGCGCCATCGAGATGGGCGCGCAGGGTTATGTCTCGAAAGGCGACGATCCCAGGATGCTGGTGAAGGCCGTGCGCAAGGTCGCCGCGGGAGACAACTTCATTTCGCCGCAACTGGCGGAGGCGGTGACCTTCTCCGGCGCTTCGATCAAGGCCAATCCGGCCTCGCAGATGACGGCGCGGGAGCTGGAGATCCTGCGGCTGCTTGGCCGCGGCGACAAGATCGTCGAAGTCGCAGATGCGCTGGAGATTTCCTACAAGACGGTGGCCAACACCACCTCGCTGCTCAAGCAGAAGCTCGGCGCCAAGAACCACTCGGACCTGATCCGGATCGCCGTCGAAATGGGGTTGGGCTGAGCGCGATAAGCGTTGCAAATACTGCTGAACCGGCCGCGCCGTGCGGGCGCGACCCGTTCGCGCCGCTGCAATTCATGCATCGCCCGGGCAATGAGGATGGCGATGCCAAATTGCAGCGAAGGCTTACCAATGGTGGTGGCGGCGATGGTGACGCCATTTGTGATGGCCCCGGCCCCTGTACCACCCGTAGTGATGGCCGCGGCCGCGATGTCCATGGCCGTGATGGCCGTGCCCGTGCCTGACCTGGATCACGGCGCCGTCCTCTGCGGCCAGCGGCGCGATGCCGATCCTGGCGGAAGCGGACAGGGTCATTGCCAGCGAGGCAATCAATGCCGCGCCGATCAGAACGATACGTCTCATGCAGGGTCCTCCCAATCGCGGAATCGCGATGTCTGACACAAGTTCCCGAATCGTCATTTTGTTCCCGCCACGGCCCGCCCCGGATTTGCCGATTTATCCCGGCACGGCTGGGCCTGGGTGCCGGCCAGTGCCGCTCAGAGTTGCGTGGCAATTTCGGGAAGAATCGGCGATGTGGGCTCCTGTGACGACAAGGAGAGCTGGATGGACAGACTGGATATCGTAGAAGGCGCCCTCGCGAGGGCCTGGGGTGTCTACCTTCTGATCCACAGCGGCATCGACGACAACGACCCGCGGCGAGACAGCCTCCAGCAGTTCATTCGGCAGCGCTGCGATGCAGGAGAATCCGACACGGAATCGTTGGCGATCGAGGGGCTCAAATTTCTCAAGAGCCTGGAAAGGCGTTCCGAAGAGTAAGCTCGCCAGCCTGTTGGGAGGCTGGTCCGCACTTCTAGTTCGGGAATACCTGGAACATTCGATTTCCTTGAGGGTTGTCAGCTGCATCACGGGAAACACCGGAGGAGGACACCTTGAAGAAGTCACTGATGATCGGAGCGACGGCTGTTGCCATATCGGCCTTCGCAGGGAGTGCGGTCGCCGCCGAATTCTATGTGGTACGCGACGCCACTACCAAGAAATGCACGGTCGTCGATACCAAGCCGACCACGACGACGACCACCATCGTCGACAACGGCACGTTCAAGACCAAGACCGAAGCCGAAACCAGCATGAAAACCATGAAGGTCTGCACCGAGTAAACGACAGACCCTTCCAGGAGAGAGGGCCGCAAGCATCGCTTGCGGCCCTTTTTGCTTCTCGGCCGCACCTCGCCTGCTCCTCCAAACGTGAATGGCGGGCAGGAACGGGGCAAAGCCGGGGTGGTTACAGGAAACTTGAAGCACGCGCTGAAACAGCCGTGCCGAACATCATCCGAACACAGCAGAACGGGAACACGGCATGCAGGGTCCCAGCGGCTTCGAACTATCGCGCAGGAAATTGTTGCTGGGAACCGCCGCATCGGTGGCTTTCAGCGCCACGTCGGAGGTCAAGGCGCAGGCGCCCGGGGTTCCTGCGCCGGAAGGTGCACCCGCCGCCGCGATGTCGAAGGTCTCTTTCAACGTCAACGGCAGCCAGCGCGAACTCGCGCTCGATGCGCGGACGACGCTGCTCGATGCACTGCGCGAGCACCTGCATCTCACCGGAACCAAGAAGGGCTGCGATCACGGCCAGTGCGGCGCCTGCACGGTGATATCTGGCGGCCGGCGGATCAATTCATGCCTGACGCTCGCAATCATGCATGAGGGCGACAGCATCACGACCATCGAGGGCCTCGGCACGCCCGAGAACATGCACCCGATGCAGGCCGCGTTCGTCAAGCACGATGGCTTCCAGTGCGGCTATTGCACGCCGGGGCAGATCTGCTCGGCGGTCGCGGTGCTCGATGAGATCAAGGCCGGCATTCCCAGTCACGTCAGTGCCGATCTCAACGCTGTGCCGCAACTGACCAATGCCGAGCTTCGTGAGCGCATGAGCGGCAACATCTGCCGCTGCGGCGCCTATTCCAACATCGCCGAGGCGATCACTGAAGTCGCCGGGAGGCCCGCATGAGATCATTCACCTATGAACGCGCAAACTCGCCGGCTGACGCAGCGGCGGCCGCCGCGCGTCATGCCGACGCCAAATTCATCGCCGGCGGCACCAATCTGCTCGACCTGATGAAGCTCGAGATCGAAACCCCGGCGCATCTGATCGACGTCAACGGCCTCGCGCTCGACAAGATCGAGCCGACGGCTGAAGGCGGCTTGCGGATCGGCGCATTGGTGCGCAACACCGATCTGGCCGCCGACAGCCGCATCCGGCGCGATTATGCCGTGCTGTCGCGCGCGCTGCTCGCCGGCGCTTCGGGACAACTGCGCAACATGGCGACGACGGCAGGAAACCTGTTGCAGCGGACGCGTTGCCCGTACTTCTATGACACCAACCAGCCCTGCAACAAACGCCGGCCCGGCAGCGGCTGTGCGGCGATCGGCGGCTTCAACCGCCAGCACGCGGTGGTGGGCGCCAGCGACGCCTGCATCGCCACCCATCCGAGCGACATGGCGGTCGCCATGCGCGCGCTCGATGCCGCGGTGGAAACGGTCAAGCCGGACGGCGCCACGCGAACGATTCCGATCGCCGACTTCCATCATCTGCCGGGCAATACGCCGCACATCGAAACGGCGCTTTCGCCCGATGAGTTGATCACGGCCGTCACGCTGCCAAAGCCGATCGGCGGCACGCAGATTTATCGCAAGGTGCGCGACCGCGCCTCGTATGCCTTCGCGCTGGTCTCGGTTGCCGCCATCGTACAGCGCGACGGCACCGGCCGCGTTGCGCTCGGCGGTGTCGCCCACAAGCCATGGCGCATGGAATCGGCCGATGCGCAGATGCCGCGCGGCGCCAAGGCCGTGGCCAATCAATTGCTCGCCGGCGCGAAGCCCACACGCCAGAACGCATTCAAGCTGCCGCTGGCCGAGCGAACACTGAGTGCCGTGCTGACCGAGGCGAAAGGCTGATCCATGAAGTTCGAAACCCCAGCCACATCAAATCCGATCGATCAGCTCAAGGTGATCGGCAAGCCCGCCGACCGTGTCGACGGTCCGCTTAAGACCACGGGCAAGGCGCCGTACGCCTATGAGCGTCACGACGTCGTCTCCAACCCCGCCTATGGCTATGTCGTCGGCTCTGCGATCGCCAAGGGGCGGATCGGGCGGATCGACGTTGCCGCGGCCAAGGCTGCGCCCGGCGTGCGTGCCATCGTCACGGCTGACAGTGCCGGTAAGCTCGGCAAGGGCGACCGCAACACGGCCAGGCTGCTCGGCGGCCCCGAGATCGAGCATTATCACCAGGCGATCGCGCTCGTGGTCGCCGATACCTTTGAACAGGCGCGGGCTGCAGCGCAGCTTATCCGCGTCGACTACGTCAAGGCCGACGGCGCTGCCTTCGAACTCGCGGCAGTGAAGGACAGCGGCGAGCCCAAGCCGTTGTTCGGCGGTCCGGCCGATACTGCGCGGGGCGATTTTTCCGGCGCGTTCGCGGCAGCGCCGGTGCGGTTAGAGGCCACCTACACCACGCCCGATCAGGCGCATGCGATGATGGAGCCGCATGCCTCGATCGCGGTGTGGAATGGCGACAAGCTCACGCTGTGGACCTCGAACCAGATGATTGCCTGGGGCGTAGCCGATGTCGCAAAGACCCTCGGAATCCCCAAGGAGAACGTTCGCCTGATCTCGTCCTTTGTCGGCGGCGGCTTCGGTGGCAAGCTATTCGTGCGCTCGGACGCATTGCTCGCCGCGCTTGGCGCGCGCGAGGTAGGACGACCGGTGAAGGTGGCGCTGCAGCGCCCGCTGATGTTTAACAACACGACGCATCGTCCGGCGACGATCCAGCGGATCCGCATCGGCGCCGACAGGGACGGCAAGATCGCGGCGATCGGCCATGAGGAATGGTCCGGCAACCTGCCGGGGGGCAGGCCGGAAGGCGGGGTCAGCCAGACACGGCTGCTCTATGCCGGGCCTAACCGCATGACCGCAACCCGCCTCGCGACGCTCGACCTTGCCGAAGGCAATGCGATGCGCGCGCCGGGCGAGGCTTCGGGCATGATGGCGCTGGAGATCGCCATTGACGAGATGGCCGAGAAGCTCGGGATCGACCCGATCGAGTTTCGAATCCGCAACGATACCCAGATCGATCCCGAAAAGCCGGAGCGGCCGTTCTCGCAGCGCCAACTGACGGAGTGTTTTCGCATTGGCGCCGAGCGTTTCGGCTGGAGCGCGCGCGATCCGCAGCCGGGCCGCGTCCGTGACGGACGCTGGAAGATCGGCATCGGCGCGGCCGCCGCGTTCCGTAACAATCTGCTGACAAAGTCGGCGGCGCGGGTGCGGCTCGACGGCAACGGCGTCGTCACGGTCGAGACCGATATGACCGACATCGGCACCGGCAGCTACACGATCATCGCGCAGACCGCGGCCGAGATGATGGGCGTTCCGCTGCAAAAAGTGACGGTGCATCTTGGCGATTCGGCCTTTCCGGTCTCGTCGGGCTCCGGCGGACAGTTCGGCGGCAACAACTCGACCGCCGGCGTCTATGCTGCCTGCGTCAAGCTGCGCGAAGCGATCGCCCAGAAGCTCGGCTTCAATTCCGCAGAGGCCGAATTCACCGACGGTGAAGTGCGTGCCGGCAATCGCCGCGTGCCTTTGGCGCAGGCAGCTAGCGGTGGCGACCTTTCGGCCGAAGACGGAATCGAATATGGCGATCTCGACAAGAAGTACCAGCAGTCGACCTTCGGCGCCCATTTCGTCGAAGTCGGCGTCGATGTCGCCACCGCTGAAATCCGCGTCCGCCGCATGCTGGCCGTATGCGCGGCCGGCCGCATCCTCAATCCAAAGACGGCGCGCAGCCAGGTGATCGGCGCGATGACTATGGGGGTCGGCGCGGCACTGATGGAGGAGCTGGTGGTCGACAAGCGCGCCGGCTTCTTCGTCAATCACGACCTCGCCGGTTACGAGGTGCCCGTTCATGCCGATATTCCGCACCAGGACATGATCTTCCTCGACGAGACCGATCCGGTGTCTTCGCCGATGAAAGCCAAGGGTGTTGCCGAGCTCGGGATCTGCGGCGTCGCGGCGGCGGTTGCCAACGCGGTCTACAACGCGACCGGCGTGCGCGTCCGCGACTATCCGATCACGCTCGACAAGCTTTTGGAGCAGATGCCGGACGTCGGTTGAGCGTGCTGACGCAGGACGCGCGACGTCCACCGGCGTCGCGACAATGTGGCGGTGGACGAAGATCAATCTTGGAGGCGGCCCCACGAAATCGTCCCGAAAACGCGCTATGAAGGGACGATGGAAAGTCCCCCGCGTCCCCTGCCGTTCTCGGCATTCGAATGGCTGCTGTCCGGGCGGTACCTGCGCGCGCGTCGCAAGGAAGGCTTCATTTCCGTCATCGCGGGGTTCTCCTTCCTCGGCATCATGCTCGGCGTGGCCACGCTGATCATCGTGATGGCCGTCATGAACGGCTTCCGCAAGGAACTGGTGGACAAGATCGTCGGCCTGAACGGCCACCTTCTGGTGCAGCCGCTGGAGTCGCCGCTGACGGACTGGGAGGACGTGGCCGACCGCATCAGTCGGGTGCCGGACGTCCGGCTTGCCGCGCCGGTGGTGGATGGCCCGGCCCTGGCATCGTCGGCACAAAATGCCACCGGCGTGCTCATTCGGGGCATTCGCTCCGATGACCTCAACAACCTTGCCGCGATCTCCAGCAACATCCAGCAGGGCTCGCTCGACGGATTCGACCGAGGGCGGGGCGTCGCCATCGGCCGCCGGCTTGCCGAGCAATTGGCGGTGCGGGCCGGCGACAATATCACGCTGGTCGCGCCTGACGGCACGACGAGGTCGAAGGGCGCGGCCGCGCGCATCAAGCCGTTCAAGGTTGCGGCGGTGTTCAGCATCGACATGTCGGAATATGATTCCGTCATGGTCTTTCTGCCGCTCACGGAGGCGCAGACCTATTTCAACCGTGCTGACGATGTGAGCGCCATCGAGGTCTTCCTCGTCGGCAGCCCGGACCGGGTCGACAGTTTCAGGCGGCCGGTCGCTGATGCTGCCGGGCGGCCGGTGTTCCTCGTCGACTGGCGGCGGCGCACCTCGGCGTTCTTCGCGGCACTGCAGGTCGAGCGCAATGTCATGTTCCTGATCCTGACCTTGATCGTGCTGGTCGCCGCGCTGAACATCGTGTCCGGCCTGATCATGCTGGTAAAGGACAAGGGCAGCGACATCGCGATCCTGCGCACCATCGGCGCCTCGCGCGGCGCGATCATGCGGGTATTCCTGATCGCGGGTGCCGCGATCGGCGTGCTCGGCACCCTGGCCGGGCTGCTCCTTGGCATGCTGGTTTGCCTGAACATAGAAACCATCCGGCAGTTCCTGTCCTGGCTCACCAACACCGAGCTGTTTCCGCCAAAACTCTACTTCCTGTCGAAACTGCCGGCGGAGATCGATGCCGGCGAGACCGCGGCTGTCGTGGCGATGGCGCTAATGCTGTCATTCCTCGCAACGCTCTATCCCTCGTGGCGGGCGGCCCGGCTCGATCCGGTCGATGTGCTCAGATACGGATGAGGGTGCCACCCTCAGCCGCAAAGTGTCGCGACAGCCCGAAGCTATATCCGCCGTCATTGCGAGCGCAGCGAAGCAATCCACGTCTCGGCCCGGGGATAGATGGATTGCTTCGCTGCGCTAGCAATGACGGGGATGGGGCGCGGCGTGTCCGCACGCGGCATTACCGCCTAGCATACGAAAAATTGCGCCGTTTGCGACAACTGCACCCTTTCTTTTCACTCACGAGCCATTTCCCCTTGGCCGCAAAACGCTTTATGGTGGCCCTTCGCTTCGCGGTTGGCGAAATCTAATTCACGATAAATATCAAAGGCATGGCATAGGGCTTGCGCCTTTGGAGGGTGGTTTGACGCGCTATATTTCGACGCGGGGGGAAGCTCCCGTCCTGGGTTTCTGCGATGTGATGCTGACCGGGCTCGCCCGTGACGGCGGCCTCTACGTGCCCGAGGTCTGGCCGCAGCTTTCGCGCGAGACCATCGCCTCCTTTTTCGGCCGGCCCTATTGGGAGGTCGCAGTCGACGTGATCAAGCCGTTCGCGGCCGGGGAGATCTCCGACGCCGATCTCGGCCGCATGGCCAATGAGGCCTACGCGACGTTCCGCCATCCGGCCGTGGTGCCGCTCGATCAGACCGGCCCCAACCAGTTTCTGCTGGAGCTGTTCCACGGCCCGACGCTGGCATTCAAGGACGTCGCGATGCAGTTGATCTCGCGGCTGATGGATCACGTGCTCGCCAAGCGCAGCCAGCGTACCACCATTGTCGTCGCCACCTCGGGGGATACCGGCGGCGCCGCGGTCGAGGCGTTTGCCGGGCTCGACAATGTCGATCTGGTCGTGCTGTTTCCGAACGGGCGCATCTCCGACGTGCAGCGGCGGATGATGACGACGACCGGCGCCGCCAACGTGCATGCGCTCGCCATCGAAGGCACCTTCGACGATTGCCAGGCGATCGTGAAGGCGATGTTCAACAACCACGGCTTTCGCGATGCCGTGTCGCTGTCGGGCGTCAATTCGATCAACTGGGCGCGGATCGTCGCCCAAGTGGTGTATTATTTCACCTCGGCGGTGGCGCTCGGCGCCCCCGCCCGGCCGGTGGATTTCACCGTGCCGACAGGCAATTTCGGCGACATCTTCGCCGGCTATGTCGCCAAGAAGATGGGCCTGCCGGTCCGCTGGCTGCGCATCGCCTCCAATGTCAACGACATCCTGCCGCGCACGCTCAAGACCGGCATCTATGAAGTGCGCGAAGTGCACGCTTCCGCCTCCCCCTCGATGGACATCCAGGTCTCCTCGAATTTCGAGCGGCTGTTGTTCGAGGCGAGCCGCCGCGATGCCGACAGCGTGCGCCGGCTGATGGCCTCGCTGAAGCAGTCCGGGCGCTTCGTGCTGCCGGACGCCATGCTGGCCGCGATCCGCGAGGAGTTCGACGCCGGCCGCGCCGACGAGACCGAGACCTCGGCGGCGATCCGCGCCGCTTGGCGCGAGGCCGGCGACCTCGTCGATCCCCACACCGCCGTGGCGCTGGCAGTGGCCGATCGCGACACCTCGGATTCGAAGATCCCCAACATCGTGCTGTCGACCGCGCATCCGGCCAAGTTCCCGGACGCGGTGGAAGCCGCCTGCGGCGTGCGGCCGGAGTTGCCGGCCTGGCTCGACGGTCTCTTGACCAAATCCGAACACATCACGGTGATGAAAAACGATTCAGCCGACGTGGAAAGATTCGTGCGCTCGGTGAGCCGCGCCGCGAAGCAGGGAGTTGCCGGATGAGTGTCGACGTAACCAAGCTGCCGTCCGGCCTGACCGTTGTCACCGACACCATGCCGCATCTGGAAACCGCCGCGCTCGGCGTCTGGGCGGGCGTCGGCGGCCGCGACGAGAAGCCGAACGAGCACGGCATCTCGCATCTTCTGGAGCACATGGCCTTCAAGGGCACGACCAGGCGCTCCTCGCGCGAGATCGTCGAGGAGATCGAGGCCGTCGGCGGCGATCTCAATGCTGGCACCTCGACCGAGACCACGGCCTATTATGCGCGGGTGATGAAGGCCGACGTGCCGCTGGCGCTCGACGTGCTCTCCGATATCCTCACCAATCCGTCCTTCGTGCCCGACGAACTCGAGCGCGAGAAGAGCGTCATCGTGCAGGAGATCGGCGCGGCGCAGGATACGCCCGACGACGTCGTGTTCGAGCACCTCAACGAGCTCTGCTTTCCCGACCAGCCGATGGGCCGCTCGCTGCTCGGCACCGCCAAGACGCTGAAGGCGTTCGACCGCGACATGCTGCGCGGTTATCTCGCAACGCATTACCGCGGTCCCGACATGGTGGTGGCCGCCGCTGGCGCGGTCGATCACAAGCGCGTGGTGGAAGAGGTGACGCAGAAATTTGCCGGCTTCGACGCCACCCCGGCGCCGAAGCCGCAAGCGGCGATGTTCGGCAACGGCGGCTCGCGGGTCGTGCACCGCGATCTCGAACAGGCGCATCTGACCTTGGCGCTCGAAGGCGTGCCGCAGACCGACCTGTCGCTGTTCTCGCTGCAGGTCTTCACCAATACGCTCGGCGGCGGAATGTCGTCGCGCCTATTCCAGGAAGTGCGCGAGAAGCGCGGGCTCTGCTACTCGATCTACACCTTCCATGCCCCTTATTCCGACACCGGCTTTTTCGGCCTCTATACCGGCACCGATCCCGCCGACGCGCCGGAAATGATGGAAGTGATCGTCGACGTCATCAACGACGCCGTCGAAACCCTGACCGAGGCCGAGATCGCCCGCGCCAAGGCGCAGATGAAGGCCGGCCTGCTGATGGCGCTGGAAAGCTGCTCCTCGCGGGCCGAACAGCTGGCCCGGCACGTTCTGGCGTATGGACGGCCGCAGACGGTGGATGAGCTGGTCGCCAGGATCGACGCGGTCAATGTCGAATCGACCCGCAACGCCGCCCGGGCGCTGCTGTCCCGCAGCCGGCCGGCGGTGGTCGCGCTTGGCAGCGGCAGGGGTCTGGACACCGCGGTATCTTTTGCGGAAGGATTGACGAGGTCGAAGGCAAAGTCGCTGCTACACTAGTGCTTCAACCTCGCCCGCGCTTGCGGCGGAGAGCATAGGCCGCCTCCGGCGGCCGTACTTGGTAGAAACGCCGAGGCGTAGCCTCGGCTACGGCGAAGCGCCGGGTGAGGGGCCCTCTCCACGGACACGACTCGCGGAAAGAGCCCCTCACCCGACCCTCTCCCCGCGAAGAGCGGGGCGAGGGCGAAAGTGGCTCGGACGGGAGAGTTGAGGGCATGGCCCTGTTTCGTTTGCCATCCAGCGGACCCGCCGCACTCGTGCCGCGCGGTCATGGCCTGTTGCTGCGCGCGCCCCAGATGGCGGATTTCGTGCAGTGGGCGCAACTGCGCGAACAGAGCCGGGCCTACCTCACGCCATGGGAGCCGATCTGGCCCTCGGACGACCTGACCCGCGCCGGCTTCCGCCGAAGGCTGCGCCGCTACGCAGAGGATATCGCCGCCGACCGGTCCTATCCCTTCATCATCTTCCGCGAGGCCGACGGCGCCATCATCGGCGGCATCACCCTTGCCAATGTCCGCCGCGGCATCGTGCAGGCCGGCACCATCGGTTATTGGGTCGGCGAGCCCCACGCCCATCGCGGATATATGACCACGGCGCTGCGGGTGCTGCTGCCGACGCTGTTCGGCGAGCTCAACCTGCACCGCATCGAGGCTGCCTGCATTCCGACCAACGCGCCGTCGATCCGGGTGCTGGAGAAATGCGGCTTCACCCGCGAGGGGCTGGCGCGGCGCTATCTCTGCATCAATGGCATCTGGCAGGACCACCTGCTGTTCGGCCTGCTGCACGAGGATTTCCGCGGCTGAATCGCCGTTCCTACACCCTTTAGGTGCCTTGGGTTCGCCGCCATTGGGCTGCTATAACGCCGCCTGAAATAACGGCGTGGGACGATGGGATTTGGGACGTCGCATGGGTGATATCAGTCTGGCCAGGGTGATGGCCGCGGCGGCGGTCGCGGGTGGCCTTTTCTACCTCTCGGCCGCGCCGGCATCGGCGCAATCGCTGTCCGACCGTTTCAAGAGCCTGTTCGGCGGCAAGTCCGAGGAGGCGCCGGCTCCCACCGCGCCGGCGGCGGCGCCGGACCCAGGCGACCTGACCTGTCCACCGGTCACCGTCAGGGCGGGCGCGTCCACCTATGCCGTCGCGGCACCGGGCAAGCAGCCGGTCGGCAACGACCTGCGCTTTCAGGCAACGATCTCCAAGATGGCCCGCGAATGCAGCCTCAATGGCGGCGTGATCACGGCGCGGATCGGCATCCAGGGCCGCGTCATCGCCGGCCCCGCCGGCGCGCCGGCCTCGGTGCAGGTTCCGATCCGCATCGCCGTGGTGCAGGGCGGGGTGTCTGAAAAGACCATCGCCACCAAGGCCTATCAGACCACGGTCACCATGACCGAATCCGGCAGCGAGCCGTTCACGCTGGTGGCCGAGGACATGACCTATCCGGTGCCTGCCGGCGCTGCCGGTGACAGCTACATCTTTTATATCGGCTTCGACCCGCAGGCCTTGAAGCCCGAACGCCCGGCGCCGAAAAAGAAGCGGCAATAGCCAGTAGCCAATAAATAAAAAGGCCGGCGCGATTATCTCGCGCCGGCTTTTTGTTGGGTTGGGACCGATCAGTTCAGCTTGGCGCGAACTTCCGCAATGCCCTTGGCGAGCAGGTCGTCGGCAACCGAGCCCTTGACCGACTGCGACAGGATGGTCGAGGCGGCTTCGACCGCAGCGTTGGCGGCGGCGGAACGGACGTCGGCCAGCGCCTGGGCCTCGGCGAGGGCGATCTTGCTCTCGGCCGTCTTGGTGCGGCGGGCGACGAAATCTTCCATCTTGGCCTTGGCCTCGGTCGCGATGCGCTCGGCTTCGGCCTTGGCGTTGGCGATGATTTCCTCGGCCTCGCGCTCCGCGCTGGCGCGGCGGGTCTGATACTCGCCGAGCAGCTTGGCGGCCTCTTCCTTGAGACGTTTGGCGTCGTCGAGTTCGGCCTTGATGCGCTGGCTGCGATTGTCGAGCGCCGTCAGCACCGTCTTGTGGATGCCAAGATAGGCAAACAGCGCCAAGAGGATGACGAAGGCGATCGCAACCCAGGTTTCCGGTTGGGTGAACATCAACGCCTATCCCTTCAACGAAGCATCGACGGCGCCGCTCACCGTCTTCGCATCGGGCACGACGCCGGTCAGACGCTGCACGATCGCGCCGGCCGCATCCGCGGCGATGCCGCGGACGTTGCTCATCGCGGTTTGGCGCGTCGCCGCGATCTGCTTTTCGGCGGCGGCGAGCTTGGCGGTGAGCTGGTCTTCCAGCGTCTTGCGTTCGGCTTCCGCGGCCGCATTCAGCTTCTCGCGGGTCTCGTTGCCGATCGCCTGCGCGCGGGCGCGGGCCGAAGCGAGTTCGGTCTCATACGCCTTCAGCGCCGCGTCCGATTCGTCCTTGAACTTCTGCGCCGCCGCCAGGTCGCCCTCGATCGCGTTCTGGCGTGCGTCGATCACGCTTTCGACGCGCGGCAACGCGAAGCGGGACACGATGACATAGAGCGCGACGAACGCGATGACGAGCGACACCAGCTGCGAGGCAAACGTATTCGACTCGAACGGAGGAAATCCTCCGCCGTGTCCGCCGTCGGCCTCGGTGTGGGCGCCGGTACCATGACTTTTTTCAGCCACGGGGGTCTCCTGTTGCTGTCAGGCGCGCCGCCCTTGGGCGGCGCGAGTGGATGCAGCTCAGAGCGGAACGAACAGCAAGAGCAGCGCGATCAGCAGCGAGAAGATGCCGAGCGCTTCGGTCACGGCGAAGCCGAAGATCAGGTTGCCGAACTGGCCCTGAGCGGCCGAGGGGTTACGCACCGCAGCAGCAAGGTAGTTGCCGAAGATGATGCCCACGCCGACGCCTGCGCCGCCCATGCCGATTGCCGCGATGCCCGCGCCGATAAGTTTTGCTGCTGCCGGTTCCATTTTCTAGAGCTCCTTGAGGATAAGACAAAGTGTGGGTGGAAATTCCCCGGTCCGCTTAGTGTCCCGGATGAATGGCGTCGTTGAGGTAGATGCAGGTCAGGATCGCGAACACATAGGCCTGCAGGAATGCGACCAGCAGCTCGAGCGCGGTCAGCGCGACGGTGAGCGCCAGCGGCAGCACGCCGCCGACCCAGCCGAGGGCGCCGAGCGAGACGCCGAGCATGGCGACGAAGCCCGCGAACACCTTCAGCGCGATGTGGCCGGCCAGCATGTTGGCGAACAGACGCACGCTGTGCGAAACCGGCCGCAGGAAGAACGACAGGATTTCGATGAACATGACCAGCGGCAGGATGTAGCCCGGAACGCCGTGGGGGACGAAGATACTGAAGAACTTGAAGCCGTTCTTGTAGACGCCGTAGATCAGGACCGTGAAGAACACCAGAAGCGCCAGGGCGGCGGTGACGATGATGTGGCTCGAGACCGTGAAGGTGTAGGGGATGATGCCGATCAGGTTCGAGATGCAGATGAACATGAACAACGAGAAGATCAGCGGGAAGAACTTCATGCCCTCCGCGCCGGCGGTCGAGCGGATCGTCGAGGCGACGAATTCGTAGGAGATTTCCGCGATCGACTGCAGCCGCCCGGGGACCAGCTGCCGTCCCGCCATGCCACCGATCATCAGCAGCGAGATCACCGCGACGGCGATGAACATGTAGAGCGATGAGTTGGTGAAGGCGATCGTGTGGTTGCCGATATGGCCGATCGTGAAGAGGGGCTCGATATTGAACTGGTGGATCGGGTCGATTTTCATCCGCGCGGCTCTTTATCCACCGGCCTGGCCGGCAATCGAATTTCAAATGTCGTGACTTCCCGACGACGCTCAGCGCCTGCCTGGACCTGCGCCTGCAGTTCTCACCACGTTGACCACGCCAGCGATGAAGCCGAGCAGCAGAAACACGATGAAACCGAACGGCGATGTCGACAACAATCGGTCGAACCCCCAGCCAATCGCCGCTCCGACGACAACGCCCGCAATCAACTCCGAGGAAAGCCGGAAACCCAGCGCCATCGCAGATGCTCTGGCGGCCGTATCTCCGCTTTCAGTACCGGGTTGATCAGTCCTGGGTTTGCGGCTGTCGCGAATTTCGGACAACCGTTGATCCAGACTTCCGAGCCTTGCGGAAAGCGCAGCTTCGTCGGACGACGGCTGGTCGCGATTTCCACTTGCGTTGTCGTTTTTGCCTTCGGCCATGCCCAAGACACTAAACGATGCCAACGGTGGATGGAAATTACGCCCGTCACCCTTGAAAGCCGCGCGGACCATACTTACCGCGTTTAATCAAGTCAAGATTAGGCCGTAACCTGTTACTTCATTGATTCGATTGGGTTTATTGCTGGAATGCCTGCGACACTGTGGACTGTCATCGCAGTGCAACAGCTATTGTTGCAAGGATCGATCTTGCGCCGGTTTGGGCGCTCTGTTGGGATGCGCCGAACGAAGCAGGTATAGCCGTGCCGGGAGAGGCGCATGCCGCGTCAGGTCGACTACTATTTCTCGATCCAATCGCCCTGGGCCTATATCGGCCATCAAGCTTTTCGAAATTTGGTAAGTATTTACGATCTCAAGGTAAATCACAAGCCCGTGGTGCTGGTCGATCTGTTCTCGGAGACCGGCGGCCTGCCGTTAATGAAGCGCCACCCGGTGCGGCAGCGCTACCGGATGGTCGAGCTGCAGCGCTGGCGCGACAAGCGCGGGCTGGAATTTCACCTGCAGCCGGCGCACTGGCCGTTCAATGCGCGCCTCGCCGACGGCGTCGTCATCGCGGCGCTTGAGATGGGCCTCGATCCCGACCGGTATCTGCGCCGGGCCTTTGCGGGCGTCTGGGAAAATCAGCTCAACCTCGCCGATCCCGCGACGATCGCGAAACTCGCCGACGAATCGGGGCTGCCGGGGCAGCGATTGGTGGAGCGTTCCGGCGCGGAGGACATTACGGCGGTCTATGAGCAGAACCGGCAGGATGCGCTGTCGGCCGATGTGTTCGGCTCGCCGGTCTATGTGCTGGATGGCGAGGTGTTCTGGGGGCAGGACCGCCTCGAATTGCTAGAGGATGCGTTGAAGTCTGCCCGCGCGCCCTATAGCTCAAGGGTGTAGAGCGTCGGTTCGCGACAAACGCGAATGCGCTTGCGCGGAGAGCATGCTCAAACAAACACCTAACGTGCGATGACGATTTGCCCAAATCTCATCGCACTTTAGCGCCGCCTTGAAAGCGCCCCGGCGGTCGAGGAAATCGAACCTGTCCTGAGGCGGGAGCAAGCCCATGCGCACAGCGAAGTCGTCCGCGAAATTGTTGAAGTACCTGATTCTGGTCATCGGCCTCGCCGGCGCGGGGGCGGCCGCTGCCGGCATGCCGGAGGCCGAGAACGGCCGCTATACGCTGTCGACGACAGCAGATGGCGCGCTTCGCCTCGACACCCGCACCGGCGCGGTCTCGACCTGTAGCAATTCAGGGGCGGGCTGGGCCTGTTATGCCGTTCCCGACGAGCGCGCGGCGATGGATGCAGAGATCGGCCGGCTGCAGGCCGACATCGACAAGCTGCAGGTCCAAAATGAAAAGCTCAAGGCGGATCTCGCCGCGCGCGAGCCCACCGTGAGCGGCAAGATCGAAGAGCCGCTGCCGAAATCGGACTCGCTGAAAAAGAGCGAGCCGAAGGCCGCGGAAAGCGAGCGCAAGATCGAAATCCCGCTGCCCAGCGACCGCGACATGGATCGCATGATGTCGTTCCTGGAGCAGGCCTGGCGGCGCCTGATGGAAATGGCGGGCCGCGTGCAGCGGGACATCAACGGCAAGATTTGACAGGGGAACGCGCTCTTTCCTCGGGTCGTCCCTGGAAAGCAGGGACCCATACGCCGCGGCCTTTGGAACTGGCACGATGAGAGTTGATATCGCGCGCAACAACTGAGCTTGGTGGTTATGGGTCCCTGCGTTCGCATGCGTTCGCAGGGACGACGTGTGGAGAGATTGTCGTGAACCCATCCAAATCCCTTTCCCGCACCGCTCCCTCCATCGTCGCAGCCAAGAGCATCGTCTCCTCGCTGCTGACGGTGGAGTCCTCGGGCGTGGGCTTTACCGATCTCACCGCCGAAGTCGCCAAATTCCTCCGCGAGGCCGCCGCGCGCGAAGGCACGGTGACGCTGTTCATCCGCCACACCTCGGCCTCGCTGACGATCCAGGAAAATGCCGACCCCACCGTGCTGGTCGATTTGACCACGGCGCTGAACCGCCTGGCGCCCGAAAACGCCGGATGGCGCCATGACACCGAGGGGCCGGACGACATGCCGGCGCACATCAAGACCATGCTGACCGCGACCTCGCTGCAGGTCCCGGTGCTAAGGAGCGCGCTGGCGCTCGGCACGTGGCAGGCGATCTATCTCGTCGAGCACCGCGCGCGTCCGCACCGCCGCGAAATCGTGCTGCAGTTTGCCGGCAGCGTGGACTGAGCCGCAAAAAGACCAGCCCGTAAAAACCAAACCGGCCGCGGATTGCTCCGCGGCCGGTTCGTGATTTCGTTCCGCCGAACGAAACCAGCTCTTACTTCGTGATGTCGACGTCCTTGGTTTCCGGCAGGAAGAAGAAGCCGACGACCGCGGTGATCGACGCGAAGATGATCGGATACCAGAGACCCGCGTAGATATCGCCGGTCGAGGCCACAATCGCGAACGCGGTCGCGGGCAGCAATCCGCCGAACCAACCGTTGCCGATGTGATAGGGCAGCGACATCGAGGTGTAGCGGATCCGGGTCGGGAACAGTTCGACCAGCATCGCCGCGATCGGCCCGTACACCATGGTGACGTAGATCACCAGGATGAACAGCAGCCCGATGATGGCGGCGACCTGCGGTTTGAAGATGTCGAACGGGTTGGACATCTTCACGATGCCGGCGTCGCCCGCCTTGGGATAGCCGGCGGCCTGAACCGCCGCGAGCACGGCCGGATTAGAGGTCTTGGCGTCGGTGTAGGGAACTTCCTTGCCGTTGACCACGACCTTCACGCCGGAGCCTGCGGCGCCGGAGCTGGTCGAATACTTGACCGATTGCTGCGCCAGGTAGGCACGGGCGGTGTCGCACGGTGCACTGAAGACGCGGGTGCCGACCGGGTTGAACAGATCGCCGCAGCCCTTGGGATCTGCCACCACCTCGACCTTGGTGTTCTCGATCGCCTTCTCCAGCGCCGGGTTGGCGTTGGTGGTAATCATGCGGAAGATCGGGAAGAAGGTCAGTGCCGCGATCAGGCAGCCCGCCAGGATGATCGGCTTGCGGCCGACCTTGTCGGACAGCGCGCCGAACACGACGAAGAAGCCGGTGCCGAGCAGCAGCGACCAGGCGATCAGGAGGTTGGCAGTATAGCCGTCGACCTTGAGGATCGATTGCAGGAAGAACAGCGCGTAGAACTGGCCGGTGTACCAGACCACGCCCTGACCCATCACCCCGCCGACCAGCGCGAGGATGACGAGCTTGGCGTTGCTCCAGTTGGCGAAGGCCTCGGTGAGCGGCGCCTTGGAGCCCTTGCCCTCATCCTTCATCTTCTGGAACACAGGCGACTCGTTCAACCGCAGCCGGATCCAGACCGAGATGCCGAGCAGGACGACCGAGACGAGGAACGGAATGCGCCAGCCCCACTTGGCGAAGTCGGCCTCGCCGAGCGCGGTGCGGGTGAACAGGATGACCAGCAGCGACAGGAACAGGCCGAGCGTTGCGGTGGTCTGAATGAACGAGGTGTAATAACCACGCTTGCCCATCGGAGAATGCTCGGCGACGTAGGTCGCCGCACCGCCATACTCGCCGCCAAGCGCGAGGCCCTGCAACAGGCGCAGCGCGATCAGGATGATCGGCGCCGCGATGCCGATAGTCGCGGCGTTGGGCAGCAGGCCGACGATGAAGGTCGACAGGCCCATGATCAGGATCGTGACCAGGAAGGTGTATTTGCGGCCGACGATGTCGCCGACGCGGCCGAACACGATGGCGCCGAAGGGGCGGACCAGGAAGCCCGCGGCGAAGGCGAGCAGCGCGAAAATGTCACGCGTGGCCGGCGGATAGTCCGAGAAGAACTGCACGCCGATGATGCTGGCGAGCGAGCCGTAGAGATAGAAGTCGTACCATTCGAAGACGGTGCCGAGCGAGGATGCGAGAATGACGAAGCGTTCGTCCTTCGTCATCCCTGCGGCCTTGCCGGATGTGGCAGTCATAGTGGACATTTCAACACTCCCCAAATTATTGATGCGCAGAGTCCGCCCTCGCCGAACTTGGCCGGATTAGCTGGGCTTCGCTGCAAAGTAACATCGCCGTGAAACCAGCCCCAATACGACTTTCGGCCCTTTGCACGGTGTTTCCCTCATTATGGGACCTCGTTACGTGCGGTCTCGGACCGACAAGCGGGTGTATTGCGACGCACAAGTACGCGGGTTAACTGCTTTCAAACATGATAGGATTGGCCGCTTGCGCTGGCCGGTCTGACAGGAGACAAAGCGGGGCGGACTAGTCGAAAGAAGCAAGAGAGCCGAATGACGACCGCTGCCAACACCCATCTCGTCATCGCCGACGACCACCCGCTGTTCCGCGACGCGCTGCGGCAGGCGGTCGCGAGCGTCGTGGCGTCGGCCACCGTCAGCGAGGCCGGATCGTTCGAGGACCTCACCGCGCTGCTCGAACGCGATTCCGATGTCGACCTGATCCTGCTCGACCTCACCATGCCCGGGATTTCGGGTTTCTCCGGCCTGATCTATCTGCGCGCGCAATATCCGGCGATCCCGGTGGTGATCGTATCCGCCAGCGACGACGCCGGCACGATCCGCCGCTCACTAGATTTTGGCGCCTCCGGCTTCATCCCCAAGCGCTTCGGCGTCGAGACGCTGCGCGACGCCATCATGAAGGTGATGGAGGGCGATGTGTGGGTTCCGCCGGATACAGACCTGTCGTCGGCCGACGACCCTGATATGGCGCGGCTGCGCGACCGCCTGGTCACGCTGACCCCGCAGCAGGTGCGGGTGCTGATGATGCTGTCGGAGGGCCTGCTCAACAAGCAGATCGCCTATGAGCTCGGGGTCTCCGAGGCGACCATCAAGGCGCATGTCTCGGCGATTCTGCAAAAGCTCGGGGTCGAAAGCCGCACCCAGGCCGTGATCGCCGCCGCCAAGATCTCCGGCGGCCAGTGGCGCCAAGGCACGCCGACGGGGTAATCAGGGAATGTCCGGCTCCGGCAGGGCGCTGCTGTTCGACATCGACGGCACGCTGGCAGATACCGATGCGCTGCATCTGGAAGCGTTCAACCAGGTGTTCGCGCCCCATGGCCATGTTTTCGACCGCGCTCGCGCCTCGAAGGAGCTGATGGGCTTTTCCAATATTTCGATCAGCGAACGCTTTCTGCCGGGCCATCCGCCGGAGCGCCAGGCCGCCATCATGGCGCAGAAGGAAGAAGCCTTTCGCAAGCTGGCGTCGGGGCAGATCAAGCCGGTGGCGGGCCTGGTGAAGCTGCTCGCGATGGCCGACAGCGCCGGCGTTCCGATGGTGGCGGTGACCAACGCGCCGCGGCCCAACGCCGAAATGATGCTCGCGGGCCTCAAGATCATGCATCGTTTCAAGGCCGTCATCATCGGCGACGAGCTTGCCCACGGCAAGCCGCATCCGCTGCCCTATCTGGAAGGCCTGCGCGCCGCCGGCGCAGCGGCAGGCCACTCGCTGGCCTTCGAGGATTCCCGCTCCGGCGTGCAAGCCGCCTCCGCCGCCGGCATCGCGACGGTCGGCATGCGGACCAGCCTTGGCCATGAGGACCTGATCGCCGCCGGCGCGGTTGCTACGGCCGCAAGCTTTGATGATCCCGAGTTGCTCAGCCTGGTCACGCTGAAGATGGACTGGTGAGGGTCTCGTACGGGATTGCAACTACTCCGCCGCCACCACCTGCTGGGCGCGCCACTGGCCGAGCAGGGCGCGGAGCGAGGCCGGCTTCACCGGCTTGTTGAGGATCGCGATGTTCTCCTCGCGCGCGGCGGCGCGAACGTTCGGGCTGCGGTCGGCGGTGATCAGGATGGCGGGAATGTTGTCGCCGAAGCGGCGGCGGATCTCGCGGATCGCGGCGACGCCATTGCCGCGGTCGAGATGATAGTCGACCAGAAGGCCGGTCACGCGTCCGCCGGATGCTTCGATCGCCACGATCGCGGAGTCCGGGTCGGTGGCCGCGATCACCTCGGCGTCCCAGGCCTTCAGCAGCGTTTTCATGCCATCGAGGATGGCTGGATCGTTCTCGATGCAGACGATCAGCGCGCCGCTCACCGGCGCCCTGGAAAGCGGCGTGGCGCTGGTCACGGCGGCGGTATGGTTGACCGCCTTGGCGACCGGCACCGTCACCGAAAACACCGAGCCGCCGCCGGCATTGGCGTCGATCGCGATGCCGTGGTTGAGCACGCGCGCCAGCCGCTCGACGATCGAGAGGCCAAGGCCGAGGCCGCGAGCGATCCGCGCGCCCTGCTCGAGGCGGTGGAATTCCTTGAAGATCTCGCCGCGCTTGGCCACGGGAATGCCAACCCCGGTATCGTAGACCGCGATCTGCAGCGACTGGCCGTGACGGCGGCAGCCGACCAGCACGCGTCCGCGCGGGGTGTATTTGATCGCGTTCGAAATGAAGTTCTGCAACAGGCGGCGCAGCAGCGAGCGGTCGGATTGCACCGGCAGCGAGCAGGGCACGAAGGTCAGCTCCAGCCCCTTGGCGCGGGCGATCGGCGCGAATTCGATTTCGAGCGAGCGCATCAGATCGGCCATCTTGAAGCTCGAGATCGAGGTCGTCATCGCGCCGGCATCGAGCCGCGAGATGTCGAGCAGCGCGCCGAGGATTTCCTCGATCGCCTCCAGCGAGTCGTCGATGTTCTCGACCAGGCGGGAATCCTCGCCGCCGTTCCGCCGCTCGACGAGGCTCGTTACGTAGAGCCGCGCCGCGTTCAGCGGCTGCAGGATGTCGTGGCTGGCGGCGGCGAGGAAGCGGGTTTTCGAGATGTTGGCATCCTCGGCCGTGCTCTTGGCCTGCGCCAGTTCGGAATTCAGGCGGGTAAGTTCCTCGGTGCGGTCGCGCACGCGCTTTTCTAGCGTCGCATTGGCGCGCTCCAGCGCTTCGGCGGCCTCAAAACTCGGCGTTACGTCGGAGAAGGTGATGACGAAGCCGCCGCCCGGCATCCGGTTGGAGCGCACCTCGATCACCATGTGGCGGTCGGGCAGCCGTTCCAGATAGGGCGCGCCTTCGGTGGTATAGGCTTCCAGCCGCCGGGCCAGCAGCGTATCGGGATCGCCGGCAGAGGTGGCGCTGACCGCGCCCATGAATTCGAGAATCTCCTGCAGGGGAATGCCAAGCTGCACCAGATGCGGCGGCAGCGCGAGAATTTCGCCGAACTGGCGGTTGGAGCAGATCAGCTGCAGCTCGGCGTCGAATACCGCAATGCCCTGCCGCACATGGTTGAGCGCGGTCTGCAGGATCTCGCGGTTGAAATGCAGCGCGGCATGGGAGTCGTCGAGCAGTTTCAGGGCGGCCTTGGCGGACACGGCGCGCTTGCGCAGCAGCAGCGACATCACAAGGCGCGAGGACGCCGCGCCGATCGACGAGGCGATCAGGCGCTCGGCGTATTGCAGCAGCTCGAAATCTGCCGGCGCCGCCGGGTCGAGATGGCCGGGATGACCGGCGGCGAAATTCTCGAAGGCCTGCGCCGCGCGCTCTGGGCCAAGATATTGCGCCACCGTGCTCTGGATGTCCTGCACCGTCACCGTGGTGCGCCAGCGCCGGAAGTTCGGGGCGATCGGCGCCAGCGTGTTCGGCACGAACAGGTCCGCCTGCAGGCGTTCGATCGCGGACGGCTGCCGCGCGATCGACATCAGTACATAGGTCAGAATGTTGAGCGAGAGCGACCAGAACACGCCGTGCATCAACGGCGGCAGCTCGGTGCCGAGCAGCGCCTGCGGACGCAGCGCCACGATGCCGAACGGGCCTTGCTGCAGCAGCAGGAGACCGGCCGGATTGCCTTCCAAAAAGCTCGGCAGGAACAGCGTGTAGAGCCACACGGCAATGCCGACCAGCATGCCGCCCATCGCGCCGCGCGCGGTACCGTGCCGCCACAACAGACCGCCGAAGAAGGCCGGCGCGAGCTGTGCGAGCGCTGCGAACGACAATAGCCCGATTGCCGCGAGCTGGGTGTTGCCGAGCGCGCGATAATAGAAATACGCCATCAGCATGATGGCGAAGATGGCAAAGCGCCGGATCCTGAGCAGGAAGTAGCCGAAATCCTTGCTGCTGTCGCGCGCAGTCGGGCTGCCCTGCAGCACGGTCGGCAGCACGATGTCATTGGAGACCATGATCGAGAGCGCGACGCATTCGACGATCACCATCGCGGTCGCCGCCGACAGGCCGCCGACGAATACGGCGATGCTGAGCAGCGTGGAATTGGCTTCGATCGGCAGCGCCAGCACGTACATGTCGCTGTCGACGGCGCCGAACGGGAAGGTGACGAGGCCGGCAAGCGCGATCGGGATCACGAACAGGTTGATCGCGACCAGATAGAGCGGAAACAGCCAGCGGGCGCGGCGCACCTCCTCGGGACTGGAATTCTCGACCACGCTGACATGGAACTGACGCGGCAGCAGCATGATCGCGCAGAACGAGAGCAGCGTCATGGTCAGGAAATTGCCGATCGACGGCACATAGCTGATGGCGCGAACCGCCTCGGGCGTCTTCATCGCGCGCTCGATCAGCTCGACCGGCGTGAACATCCAGAAGGTGACGAAGGCGCCTGCGGTCAGAAAGGCGACCAACTTGACGATGGATTCGGTGGCGACCGCCAGCATCAGGCCGTGCTGATGCTCGGTCGCATCGGTCTGGCGGGTGCCGAACAGCACCGCGAAGGCTGCCATCGCCAGCGTCACCACCAGCGCGATATCGCCGATGATCGGGATCGAGGAGAACAGCTTGTCTTCGCTCAGGATCGTCTCCAGCGAGGACGCCACCGCCTTGAGCTGCAGCGCGATGTAGGGCACCGAGCCGACGATCGCGATGACAGCAACCGTGGCGGCGACCGCCTGGCTCTTGCCGTAGCGCGCCGCGATGAAGTCGGCGATTGAGGTGATGTTCTGCGACTTGGCGAGATGGATCACCCGCCGCAAGAGTGGCGTGCACAGCCCGATCATCAGGACCGGGCCGACATAGATGGCGAGGAAGTCGATGCTGGTGCGGGTGGCGAAGCCGACCGAGCCGAAGAAGGTCCAGGAGGTGCAGTAGATCGCCAGCGACAGCGGATAGATCATCATGCTGGCGCGGCCGCGCTGGCTCGGCGACAGGCGGTCGCCATAGCTGGCGACGACGAACAACAGTCCGATATAGGCGAACGCGGCGGCGATTACACCCCAGTCGTGCAGCATCGCTCTCGGGTCCTCCTCTCCCGTCACTTGATCCGGACGTGCTTCTTCATGCCGGCCGGAGGCGTGCGGACGCCATGGCCGGAAAAGGGCAATATAAACGCTTTGGGCCGGCAGCGCATCGCTACCGGCCCAATTTGCGAGGGGTTTGGCGGGATAGGGTTACTCGGCCGCCAGCGACTTGCGGTTCAACTTGAGGCCGAGGCGGTCCCAGACCTGCAGCAGCGCTTCGGCGAGCTGATCGATCAGGCCGTCATCATGGTAGGGCGAGGGCGTGATCCTTAAGCGCTCGGTTCCCTTGGCGACCGTCGGATAGTTGATCGGCTGGATGTAGATGCCGTGCTCCTCAAGCAGGATGTCGGAGGCCTGCTTGCACTTTTCGGGGTCGCCGACGAACAGCGGCACGATGTGGGTGTCGCTCGACATCACCGGCAGCCCGGCGGCATTGAGGATCGCCTTGACGCGGGCGGCGCGGTCCTGGTGGCGCTCGCGCTCCCACTTCGAGGCCTTCAGATGCCGGATCGCGGCGGTGGCGGCCGAGCAGATCGCCGGCGGCAGCGCTGTCGTGAAGATGAAGCCCGGCGCATAGGAGCGGACCGCGTCGATGATCTCAGCCTTGCCGGCGATATAGCCGCCGAGGCAGCCGAACGCCTTGGCGAGCGTGCCTTCGAGCACGTCAATGCGGTGCATGACGCCGTCGCGCTCGGCGATGCCGCCGCCGCGCGGACCGTACATGCCGACCGCATGGACTTCGTCGACATAGGTCATGGCGCCGTATTTCTCGGCGAGATCGCAGATCTTGCCGAGCGGGGCGACGTCGCCGTCCATCGAATAAAGGCTCTCGCAGACGATCAGCTTGGGCCGGTCGGGACCGGCGGCGATCAAGAGTTCTTCGAGATGCGCGAGGTCGTTATGGCGGAAGATCTGGCGCTCGCAGCCGGCCTGGCGGACGCCTTCGATCATCGAATTGTGGTTGAGCGCGTCGGATAGAATGAGGCAGTTCGGGATCAGCTTGGCGAGGGTCGAGATGCCGGTCTGGTTCGAGACATAGCCCGAGGTGAACAGCAGCGAGGCTTCCTTGCCGTGCAGATCGGCCAGCTCCTGCTCGAGCTGCACCAACGGATGATGGGTGCCGGCGATGTTGCGGGTACCGCCGGCGCCGGTGCCGACGCGGGTCGCGGTTTCCACCATGGCGCCGACCACCTTCGGGTGCTGGCCCATGCCGAGATAATCGTTGGAGCACCAGATCACGACATCGCGCTTGCCCTTCGGCGAGTGCCAGACCGCGTGCGGAAACCGTCCCGCGATCCGTTCGAGGTCGGCGAACACGCGGTAGCGCCGCTCGTCACGGAGGGCTTTGAGGGCGGAATCGAAAAATTTGCTATAATCCATCGCAAGACCTGGAACGGAACCGGCCGGATTGGCTCGGGCCTTTTTTAGAGCTTTTCCAGCTTTGATGTCTACGCGAAATCAGCCATTTCGGCGCGCCTCCGGGATGCTACTTAGCCGGCGCAAATGTTGATCGGGATCAAGGCGGTAGTGCACCGGCTTTGCGCGGATGTCTTGGGTTCTCAAGGGGTGATCTCAGGCGGAACGGATCAGCCCGCCAATGCGGTCGCACGCATTAGCGGTCGCATTCGCCGCATGGAGATGGGGAATCTCGGCGACACCAAAAGTGTCGGTCAGGGAATTCTGGAAATGCGCGTCGATTACGGGCCGGGTTACCGGATCTACTATGTGCATCGCGGAGCCCAGATTGTGATCCTGTTATGTGGCGGCGATAAGCGCAGGCAACAGAAGGACATCAAACAGGCTCAGAAACTGGCGGAGACATTGTGATGACCCGGACAACACGATTTGACGCGGCCGACTATCTCGACACCGAAGAGCGTCAGGTTGCCTACATCGCGATGGCGCTCGAATCCGGTGACGCGGATTTCGTGCGTGACGCGCTAGGTCTCGTCGCACGTGCTCGTGGGATGGGTGAAATTGCGAAGAAGGCCGGCTTGAACCGGGAAAGCCTGTACAAGGCGCTCGGGGAGGCCGGGAATCCCGAATTCGGCACGGTCATGCGCATCGTTCGCGCCCTCGGTCTAGCCCTTTCAGCGCGCCCGGCGGCGAGTGGACAAACGTCAAAGAGGCGCCGGGTCGCGTGATCAGGCCCAGGCGACGCTTCGGTCGGATGTTGACGTGAAGATGGCATTGTGGCGCACGACGCACGTGAGCCATGTAGCAACATTCTCAATGCACGCACGCCGTGTCAGGTCGTTCGAAAACGAAGCACGCCGTCCGTGACCTCTGAGGTCAGGCGGCCCTCGACCAGCATGTAGTTGACGTGGGCAACCAGCTCGCCGGCGGCAAAGCCCATCTGGTGCTCGTCCAGCACGTGCTTGTGGAACACCACCGGCACCAGCTCCTTGGACGTCTGCGGCACTTCCCGGCAGGCCTCGGCGATCAGGCGGCAGCGGTCCTCGTGATGGTCGGCGAGCTGCTTGATGCGGGTCTTCAGCCCGTAGAACGGTACGCCGTGGCCGGGCAGCACCATCACGTCATAGGGCAGGGTGGTGGTGAGGCTGGCGAGCGAGGCCAGGTATTCGCCGAGCGAGTTCTGGTCGGGCTCGACCGCCCAGACGCTGACATTGGGCGAGATCTTGCTCAGCACCTGGTCGGCGGACAGGAACAGCTTGTCGGCGGCGCAGTACAGCATCACCTGGTCAAGCGCATGGCCGCCGCCGGTGATCACCTTGAAGCGCCGCGTGCCGATCACGACCTCGTCGCCATGCGAGATGCGGCGGTAGGAGGGCGGCAGCACCGAGACCCGCTTCAGATAGTCCTGGCCGCGGCCGAGCAGTTTGTCGGTCAGGCTCTCGTCCATGCCGTGACGGCGGAAGAACAGCCGCTGCGCGTTGCGCCGCTCCTCGGTGCCGCGGTTCTGGTGATAGACCGATTGCAGATATTCGACCTGCGACATCTGCAGCGGGCAGTTGAAGCGTTCGGTGATCCAGCCCGCGAGGCCGACATGGTCGGGGTGGGAATGGGTGACGATCAGCCGCGTGATGTTCACATGCCGCAGCGGCCCCTCGAACAGCGTTGTCCAGGCCGCGATGGACTCTTCATTGCCGAAGCCGGAATCGACCATCGCCCAGCCGTCACCGTCGGCGAGCAGGTAGATGTTCACGTGGTTGAGGCGGAAAGGCAGCTTGAGGCGGACCCAGAGCACGCCGGGGACTACCTCGACGACCTGATCATGGCCGGGGTGGCTTTCGAAGGGGTATCGCAGTGCCTCCGCCGAGGACTGCACGGTGTCGGTTTTGGAATGCATGCTACCGGCTTAGCGGTAGCGGCGGCGCGGCGCTAGTTGAAAAAAGCGGGCGGGGTCCGCGTGGCGCGGGGCGCGCAGGGCTGACGCCGTCATTCCGGGGCTATGCGAAGCATAGAACCCGGAATCTCGAGATTCCGGGTTCGCATCTTCGATGCGCCCCGGAATGACGGCGACTACGCCGCCCGGATATTCGACAGGAACGCGTCGATCTCTTCCCGCAGCACGTCGGCCTCGCGGCGCAGCGCGCCGGAGGCGGCCAGGACTTCGCTGGCGGTGGTTCCGGCCTGTGCCGAGGCGCTGGAGACGCCGACGATGTTGGTCGAGACCTCGGTGGTGCCGCTGGCGGCATGCTGGATGTTGCGCGCGATTTCGCGCGTCGCCGCACCCTGCTCCTCGACCGCGGCCGCGATGGCGGTGGTCACCTCGTTGATCTCGGCGATCGTGCCGCTGATGTTGCGGATCGCGGAGACCGCGGTTTCCGTCACCGTCTGCATGCTGACGATCTGCTGGCGGATCTCGTCGGTGGCCTTGGCCGTCTGGTTGGCGAGGCTCTTCACCTCGGAGGCGACCACGGCAAAGCCGCGGCCGGCATCGCCGGCCCGCGCCGCCTCGATGGTGGCGTTCAGCGCCAAAAGGTTGGTCTGCGAGGCGATGGTCTGGATCAGGTCGACCACCACGCTGATGCGGGCCGCGTTATCCGCGAGCCCCTGCATGGTGGCGTCGGTGGCGCCGGCGTCCTCGACCGCCTTGCGGGCGATTTCCGACGAGGTGACGACCTGACGGCCGATTTCCTCGATCGAGGACGACAATTCCTCGGTGCCGGACGACACCGTCTGCACATTGGCCGAGGTCTGCTCGGCGGCGGTCGCGACCGTGGTCACCAGCGCGCTGGACTTGTCGGCGGTCGCCGACATGTTCTGTGCCGTCGACTGCATCGAGCCCGCGGCGTTCTGCAGGCTGTCGAGCGCCGTGCGAACGGTGGTTTCGAACTCGACGATGCGGGCTTCCATGCGGGCGGCGCGCTCGCTCTTGGCAATGCGGTCCTTGTCCTGCTCGGCCGACAGCGCGCGGCTCTGGATCATGCTCTCGCGGAACACCTGCAGCGAATCGGCCATCACGCCGATCTCGTCCTGGTGGTGGGTCTGGTAGACCTCGGTGTCGAGGTCGCCGCTCGACAGTAGTTGCATCGAGCGCTGCAGATTGCTGATCCGCCGCAGGATGTTGCGGCCGACATAGAGCCAGACGAACAGGATCGAGCCGACCAGCGTGCCGACGCCGAGGGCGAGCATGACCATGGTCCCGAACGATATCTCCTGGCGCGCCTGCCAGGCCGCCTGGTCGGTTTCCTTCCGCACGCCGTCGACGAGCTGCTGCACGCTGATGCCGAGGCCGACATTGAGCTTGCGGGTTTCCTCCAGAATGGTTTGGCCGTAATCGTCCGCGTCCAGCTCCTGCTGGCGGACCTTGAAGATGCCGCTCTTGCCGTCGGCGAGGCCGATCATGTCAAGGGTTGCCTTGCGCACGACATTCATCGCGGTGGTCTTGGGCAGCGCTTCGGCATTCGCCTTCACGCGCGCCTGCGCGGTGCGGAATTCCTTCGCAATGGTCTCGAGCGTATCGCCGCTGGTCGCCGACAGCGCGGCGATCATGTCGAACGCCATCATGTTGCCGCTGGCGGCGATGTCGGCGAGCTGGTCAGCCGTCTTGTGCGCCTTGATCGCATCGGCCTGGGAGAAGTTGGGCGACGCGTAGATGCTGTAGAGTTCGGTCTGGGCGTCGATCGCCGCGGGCGCGGCGGCGGCGATGAAGCGGCGCTGTGCCTTGCGCACGGCGTCATAAAGCTTTTCGTGCTGCGAGGCGAGTTCTAGTCGCTCGAGCGCGGCCGAGCCGAGACTTTTGATCACCTCGTCGATGTTCTTCATGTTCTCGGTGAGCGCGGCAACCACCGCCTTGTCGGCGCCGAGCTCGACGATCTCGCCGAGCTTCTGCAGCGCGACCGCCTGGGTCTCCTTCATCTTGCGGGTGCGATCGTTCAGCGCGTCCTCGCTGCGCGCCGCAAGCAGCGCCGGCCCCTGGCTGGCAAGGCTCGCGCTCTGCGCCGAGAGTTGCAGACTGGCGGCAAGGCGCGGAATGTCCCGCCCGCTCAGGTCCACCATGGTCCCGCCGAGCCGCCCGAGCATCAGGCCTGCGCCGGCCGAGATGACGATCGCCATGCCGGCGATCACGGCGAAGGCGGCGAACAGGCTGCCTCTGACCCCCAAGCGGAAGCCTTTGACTTTCGATTTGGATTGTACCGCCATCTGCCCACGTGCCCCGTCTACGCTACCTTGAGGTGTTTCCTGGCGCGGCAGTATCGCGATACCCGGTTAACAGTTTTGGAAAAACGGAGCCTTTTTCGCCATAATTTTAGTGGTGCGCGTAAATGCATGGTTTTTTCCGCGCACCGGAAAACACAGACAATGCCATTAAAAACAAAAAGGGCCGGCGCGAAGGCCGGCCCTCTGCTATCAGCGGTTGAAGGCGCTCAGTAACGGGCGACGACCGGGCTTGCGAAGTTGAAGCGATAATTGACGCCGAGCTTGAGGGTGTGGTCTTCGGTGGTGAAGCTGCCGAACGGCGCCAGCGCGGCCGGCGTCACGAAGCGGGCGTCGCCGAAGTCGTAGTACATGTATTCGCCTTTGACCGACCAGTTCGGGGCGAACATGTATTCGACGCCGCCGCCGACGGTCCAGCCGTTGCTATGATTGCCATTGAGCAGGAACGGGATCGGCGCGCCGGCCAGCGTCACCCGCTCGGCGTTGTCGGAATAGGCATAACCGCCTTTGACATAGACCAGGCCCGGACCCCAGGTGTAGCCGATGCGGGCCGTGATCGAGCCGAGGCCGCGCTGATCGTTGGTGTAGACGTAGCCGCCGGGGAAGGTGGCGGTGAGGTTGTTCTTGCCGAGCCAGGAATACTGGCCCTCGGTGCCGAGCACCCAGTTCGGCGCGAACTGCCAGTCGAGGCCGGCCTGAACGCCGCCGAGCAGGCGCGCGCTGGACTCGCCCAGCACCGCGCCGTTGAAATTGTTGCTGCCGCTGAAGGCGCCGCCGAGATGGCCGCCGACATAGAAGCCGGTCCATTGGGCGGCGACCATCGCCGGCGTATAAACGGGCTGCTTGTAATAGGGGCGGGCGCCGAGATCGGCGCCGGCGGCCGGGGCTGCGGCGGTGACGGCGGCGATGGCGACGAGGGCGAGCAGGATCTTTTTCATTGTGCTGGTCTCCGAAAACCGTTCGGCGACCCTGGGTACCGGGACGCCATCAATGTCCCGCACATAGACGGCATTTATCTAAAATGCTGTCACTCCGAGGTGACAGCGCCTCATAACCCAACCCATTGGCTGACAAACGTTTTTTGTACTTAACGAAGGCCTAATCAAAGGTAAGCAGGGGGTTAATTTCGCGGCCTCGCCGGAGCTTTTGGTAAGCTTCGCTTCACCATTGCGGCCTTCCGCCCGTCTTGAGGGCTCATGTCCCGGACGCGGCGCGGCACCATAAGCGCGTCTACGCGCGTCTTCGACACGCTATGGTGCCGCGACGCAGAGCCGGGACCCAGCCGGCAGGACCCCGGACCAGCAGCGCACCGCCGGAGTCGCGCGAAGCGCGATCCTGATCGCGCTGCGCAGCATCCGGGGAGCGCCGCGTTGCTAGCTAATGCGGCGCCGCACGTCGCTGCGCATCTGTTCACGAAAAGCCTGTCGGCGGGCGGGGCGCTCCTTTACCGGCACGTCGTGACGGTCGAACACATTGAACATTTCGAGGATCGGGTAGCGATCGCTGGCCATGGCCAGGATGCGCAAGAACTCCGCGACGGGTCCGGTCGGTCCGGTCACCTCCCATTTGCGAATGGTGTCGGCACCGTCCTTGGCCGGCAGCCCGCAGAGCTTGGCCATGTCGGCCACCGACAGCTTCTGGCCGATGGCCTCGCCGAGATGCTCGCGAAGTTTCTTCAGTTCTGCGCCGGTCACGGGTTCTCCGTCTTGAAGGGGTATCTGTGAAGTACATCACACACAGGGGGCGGCGACGGGCGTATACGCCTGCGCATAAGATTTCCTGATGAGGAGGCAATCATGCGTCAATTACTCGAAAGCCTCGTCCCCGACGCCCGCCCGATGTATTGGAAATGGGTCGGCGGCGTGTTCGCACTTTATATCGTGCTGCTGCTTACCGCTGCCGGCGTGTTCGTCGGTCACGAATCGCCGCGCAAGCTGACGCAACAACCGGCCACGACTGTGGCAATCGACGGCAAGACGCGTTCGATCTCCGAGGCCGCGGCGCCGCTGCGGCAGGCGGCGGGGTACTAAACCCCGATCGCGTTCCGCGCCACCACGTCGCGATAGAAGTCGACGCTGAGCTTGGGCGTCCGGCGCTGCGTTTCGAAGTCGACGTGGTAGAGCCCGAAGCGCTTTCGGTAACCGAAGATCCATTCGAAATTGTCCATCAGGCTCCACAGGAAGTAGCCGCTGATCGGTACGCCCTCCGCCGTCGCGCGCTGCAACTGCCGCAAATAGTTGCGCAGGTACATGATGCGATCGAGGTCGTAGACCTTGCCGTCGGCGCGTAGCTTGTCCTCGGAAGATGTGCCGTTCTCGCTGATGTAGATCCTCTTGATGTTCCAGACCTTCGCCGCCAGCCGCGGCGCCCAGTAGATCGTCTCCGGCCCGACGCGCAGCCATTCCGAATTCATGTGCGGGAACGAGGTGGGGAAGGGCAGCACGCTCCAGCCCGGCGCCTTGTCGGACGCGGCGATGTAGAATTGCGGCGCGTAGATGTTGAGGCCGACGAAATCGTTCGGCTCCGAAATGATCTTCAGTTCTGAGGCGGTGAACTTCGGCGCGTCCTTGCCGGCGAATGTGAGGAAGCCGTCGGTGTATTTTCCTTCCAGGATGACGCCGAGGAAGCCGGCGTTCAGTTCGCGCGTCGCCATCTCGGCGGCGCGAACGTTTTCCGGCGTGTCGAACGCCGGCACGCAGGCCGCGATGTTTTCGGCGACTCCCACTTTGGTGCCGGCACGCCCCTGCGCGCGGACCGCCTGCACGGCGAGGCCGTGCGCCAGCGCCACATGGTGGCGCACCTGGTTGACCTCACCGTCAGGCAGTTTCAGGCCGGGCGCGTCGATGCCCCAGCCATAGCCGAAATTCACGAAGCGCCCGGCTTCGTTGATCGTGAACACCGACTTGACGCGGTCGGTGATCCGCGCCGCGACAGAGGCGGCATAGTCGCCGAACGCCTTTGCGGTTTCGGCCGATCGCCAGCCGCCGACGCGGTCCTCGAGCGCCTGCGGCAGATCCCAATGATAAAGCGTGGCATAGGGCTCGATGCCCTGCCTCAACAGTTCGTCGATCAGGCGGTCGTAGAAATCGAGCCCCTTTGGATTAGGCTTGCCCGTCCCTTCCGGAAACACGCGCGGCCAGGCGATCGAAAACCGGTAGGCCTTGGCGCCGATGTCGCGGATCAGGCCGATGTCTTCCTTGTAGCGGTGATAATGCTCGTTGGCGCGGTCGCCGCTGGTGCCGTCCTCGATCTTGCCGGGCGTATGCGAAAAGGTGTCCCAGATCGAGCGGCCGCGGCCGTCTTCATTGACGGCGCCTTCGATCTGATAGGACGACGTCGCGGTGCCCCATACGAAGTCTTTCGGAAAACTCGCCGGCGCCGGGCTGGCTGCCGCCTGCGCGGCGGCATCGAGGGGGCGCGCCGCCATGCCGAGCGCGGAGATACCCGCGAGCTTTGCAAGGCGCCGGCGCGTGAATTTTCCGAACATCGTCATCTCCGGTCCGTCTGCGTTTCGTTAATCTGGTAGGCCGACACCCTGTCGATCTCGAAGGCGACGGTGTTGGGCGATAAGCCGTCGACGAAACCGACGCCCTCGAGAGTCTTCGAGCCCATCGCGAGGTTGACGATCATGTACATGGGATCGTTGAAGCCGACCGGGACCTTGATTTCGGAGACCGGCTGGCGGTCGATGAAATAGGTGATGCGCTCCGGCTGCCACAACACGCCATAGTCATGAAACGCGGTCGGCGCGTCCTCGACGCGGAAGTCGAAGCCGCAGCGTTCGACGCGCTGGGTCGCCGGGATCCGCCAGTGCGTCGTCATTACGATGGCGCCCGGCCGCTGGCCGCGCCCCTCCATGATGTCGACTTCCGGCGGCCAGCCGCCGTCATCGGCAAGCATCCAGAACGCCGGCCACACCCCGGTGCCGACAGGTATTTTGGCGCGGATTTCAAAATACCCGTATTTCTGGGAAAACCTGCTCTGCGTGGTCAGGATGCCGGAAATATATTCATTGTTGAACAGCACCGCCTTCAGCGTCGGCGGGGTGCGGCTGGCGACAATCGAGAGGACGCCGTCCTTGACCTTGAACGGATCGAGGCCGAGCGGCGTTGTTTCACGCCCGCCATAACGCGGATCGACGTAAATCTGCTGCTCGCCGTTCCAACTGGTCTTGCGCTTGAAGTCGGAGCCGTCGCCGCCCCAGTAGCGCGCTTCGGGCCAGGCCGCGCCGCCGGCGTAATGCGGTGCCCACCTGCCGCTGGTCAGCGGATGGATGTCGAAATCGTCGTTGAAGGTCCGGTGCAGAGATACCGATGCGAAGGATGCGGGGTTCGGCGCTTCGACGCGGCGGCATTTTTCACCAAGCATGGCGGTCGCGACCTGCAGCGTGAGCTTGCTGGTTGCGCCGGCGATATCGGTCTGTGCGAATGCCGGAATGGTAAACAGGGTGCTGATCGCGGCCAAAGCGCGCAACGTCAATCTTGCCGTCTCCGATTCGCCTCGATGCGACAAAAGATCATTCACGGACAAAAGCCCTTCGATCTGATGGTGTCCTGATAATCTTCTGATTGTTTTCTGACGCTCTTCGGACCCCGAACGATGTGCATACCTCGTTTGGGGTACGTAGTTATACGGGTTCGATGCTTAACGGCAAGGTAGCCGGGATATTCAAGACTGGGATGCGCCTGAACGATGAAGCGCCGATGGCAATGAGTGATGTTTCGGATTCCGAACCCTCGGCAGATTGTTCAAATTCTTTTCAGTTCTTCAACCTTGGAGAACCAACTAGTTCGATAGTGTCGCCTTCGGAACTCCTGGGATGCTCGTCTACTTTGTCACCGACGAGCCGGCAAAGCTGCCGGCCATACGTGCGATGCTCGAACCGCAGCATGCCGTCGTGCCGTGGGTGCTCGATGGCGACGGCACCGGCGTGCGCGCGCATGGCGTCCTGATGGTGGATGTCGATCTGCGGCAGATGCCGCGCGCCGATCAGCTCCGGCCGATTTTGAATGAGCTCGCCGCCATGCCGGAGCGGCTGTTCGTCGTTCCCGCCCATGCCCGCTCGATGATCGCGCAGGCCTATGCGCTCGGCGCCACCGCGGTCATCTCGCGCGCCAAGGAGGCGATGCCGAAGATCGCGCAGATCGAATTTGCGGAGGCCGCCGCGGAAAGCGCCGCCTCGGATCCGGCCCTCGAGATGGATGCAGGCGTGGCGGCGTTCGCCACGATGTTTTCCAACGTACGCCACGGCAGGCCCCTCAAGGTTGCCGATGCGCAGCGTGCGACGACCCAGATCGTCAAGCGCGTCGGCCAGGGCGGACTTTCGACATGGCTCGACGAGGTGCGGCGCTATCACGAGGGCACGTTTCAGCATTGCCTCCTGGTCACCGGCGTTGCCGTCGCTTTTGCCCTGGATGTCGGATTTTCCAGCACCGACGTGTCGCGGCTCGGAATGGCGGCCACGCTTCACGATATCGGCAAGGCCCGCATTCCCCTGTCGATCCTGGACAAGCCGGGCCGGCTCGATCCGGACGAGGAGGAGATCATCCGCCGCCATCCCGCGATCGGGCACGACCTCCTGAAGGGCATGTCCGGTATCACTCCGGAGATTCTCGACGGCGTGCGGCATCATCACGAATATCTCGATGGCTCCGGCTACCCGGACGGGCTGAAGGGCGGGCAGATTTCCGACCTGGTCCGCTTGCTGACGATTTCCGACATCTTTGCCGCGCTCGTCGAATCCAGGGCCTACCGGCCGCCAATGGCGCGGGAAGCCGCCTACGAGATCCTGCGCGGCATGGAAGGCAAGCTCGAGGGGGCGCTGGTCAGGGCGTTCCGCAGCGTCGCATTGGGTTCGTGATGAACCTGCGGGCTGATCCGCGGCACTGATTTCTCGAACTGACTCGATTGCCCTCTGAACCACGCTCGACGCGAGATCGACCAACCCGCGACGAGTTCTTCTGGCCCCCGCGAACTCTGGACTACAATGAATGGATCCTGCGCGATGTAACCGTGATCCTGCTGCCGATGCCGTTCTACGAACAGCGCATCCACGTTGATTCATTCTTGCTGCACGGACCCGGCGGGAAGGCCAGCTTCATTCCAAAGGGCTCGCTGATGCAGGTGGCCTTGCACCACGAGCTCGTATCGGTTGAGGCAGCGAGCGCTGCGCGAAGCCGCTGAAGCCCGCTGGCTGGCATTTCGAGAACGGCCGTCTGTCGAGCCGGCACGAACCAGCGTTCCGCGCGTGTCGAGCGCTGCGAGGGCCACTGCGCTCCGCGCCGACGTCCGGCGGCATTGCGATGGGCGAGAACCCAAAGTCCATGTCGTGGTGGGAGGCCACCAAGATCACCGCCTTGCTGATCGGCATCGCCATCGTCTCAGCCAATCTCACCGGATTTTGGCAGGCGTCAGCGCCGACGCCCGAGAGCGAAGCCCGCGCCCAGGCGCGGGCGCAACAAAAGGTTTGACAGGAGTCGATCAGAAAGAACAGTGAGGACAGCAAGCGGCTGAAGGCGGAGCAACAAGAGCGACGGAGACAGTTCGACGAGGATATGCGACGCGCGTTTGGGCGATAGCCGCCACGGGACGCCATGGCCGATGTGCCGCTAACGCTCGCTGAAAAAGATGGTGCTGCCAGACAGGATTGAACTGTCGACCTCTCCATTACCAATGGAGTGCTCTACCACTGAGCTACGGCAGCATGCCCGGTATTTAAGGAATCGGCCTAACGGCCCCTCAGGCGGCCGGTTCTTGCCACAACGACCCCTCTGGCGCAAGCACGTGGGCAGGCCGGGAAGGGGCCAATTTCATCAAAAATCGGCGCGGGCGGCTTGGACGGGAATAATCCAGGGCAAATTCGGTTCCCATCTCAGCTCCTGACCTCGAAATCCATGGAATCGGAGGTCCTGTGGCGAGGGGCGACGCCACAACGCGCGACACCTGCTCCAATAGCGGTGCACAGATGTCGCCGTTTGGATATTTTTGGCGATCCCGGTTATTGGGTCTGGCATGACAGGCGATCAAGGCAAGGACGCGAGCAAGCCAAGCGCGGGTTCGAAGGATTCGCGGCGGGATCGGCTGAAGCTGGCGCTGCGCGAAAATCTCAGGCGGCGCAAGGCGCAGGCGCGCGGGCGCGATGCCGGACCTTCCGAAAGCGCCGAGGCATCCCTAGATGACGCCGGCGGAGAAAAGCCGACTTCCTAGCGACAAAATTCCCTCACGTCGTTCTGGCACGCTCTCTGCAAGGTTCTATTTCTGTTTGGGGCGACGACAATGAGTGCAGATATCACGGCAGGCCCGGCGACCGGTGCCAACGCTTTCGCGTTTCCCCGTCACGAGCAGACCTTTCCGACGCTGACGGAGAGCGAAATCGAGCGCATGCGCCGGTTCGGCGAACTGCGCAGCTATCGAGACGGCGAAGCCCTGTTCGAGACTGGTAAGGTCGGTCCCGGCATGTTCGTGGTGCTGTCGGGCACGGTTGCCATCACCCAGCGCGACGGCATGGGCCATGTCACGCCGATCATCGATCAAGGACCGGGGCAATTTCTGGCCGAGATTGGCCAGCTTTCCGGCCGCCTCGCGCTGGTCGACGGCCATGCCGAGGGCGATGTCGAAACGCTTCTGCTTCCCCCGGACCAGTTGCGTGCGCTGCTGGTGGCGGAGGCCGAACTCGGCGAGCGCATCATGCGCGCGCTGATCCTGCGCCGGGTCAACCTGATCCAGGGCGGCGCCGGCGGCCCGGTGCTGATCGGTCCGCCCTCGCTCGGCGACATGGCGCGGCTGCAGAACTTTCTGGGGCGCAACGGCCAGCCGCACCACGTGCTCGATCCCGCCGCCGACAAGGACGCCGCCGATCTCGTCGCGCGCTATGCCACGACGCGCGCCGACCTGCCGCTGGTCGTCTGTCCCGATGGCCAGGTGCTGCGCAACCCCTCGGAGCCGGCGATTGCCTATGCGATCGGCATGATCGGCGGGCACGACCATGAAAAGCTCTATGACGTCGCGGTGGTCGGCAGCGGACCGGCGGGGCTGGCCACCGCCGTCTATGCGGCCTCCGAAGGATTGTCGGTCGCGGTGTTCGACGCCCGCGCGTTTGGCGGCCAGGCTGGCGCGAGCGCCAGGATCGAAAATTATCTGGGCTTTCCGACCGGCATTTCCGGCCAGGCGCTGGCCGGCCGCGCCTTCAACCAGGCGCAAAAATTCGGCGCCGAGATGTTGATCCCGGTCTCGATCAATGCGCTCGATTGCAGCCGCACTGACGGCGCATTCCGCCTCGCCACCGATTGCGGCAAGTCGATGCGCGCCAAATCGGTCGTGGTGGCGAGCGGGGCGCGCTATCGCCGGCCGGAGATCGCGAACCTCGAGACATTCGAGGGGCGCGGTGTCTGGTACTGGGCCTCGCCGATCGAGGCCAAGCTGTGCCTCGGCCAGGATGTCGTTCTGGTTGGCGGCGGCAATTCCGCGGGGCAGGCCGCGGTGTTCCTGTCCGGCCACGCGCGAAAAGTCTACATGGTCATCCGCGGCGGCGGGCTCGGCGCCAGCATGTCGCGCTACCTGATCGAGCGCATCGAGGCGACCGACAATATCGAGCTGATGTTCAACACCGAGGTGGTCGGCCTCGAAGCCGATGGCGACGGCGCGCTAGCGCGCCTGCGCCGACCCCGCCACCGGCTGGCTCGACGGCTGCGGCGTCATGGTCGATCGCGGCGGCTTCGTGGTGACCGGCGCGCGGTGCCAGCAGAAGGACGGACAGCAGGCGTCGGCGCTGGAGACCTCGGTGCCGGGCGTGTTCGCGGTCGGCGACGTGCGCTCCGGATCGGTCAAGCGGGTCGGCGGTGCGATCGGCGAGGGCGCCCAGGTGGTGGCCGCATTGCACGGCTATCTCGCCGATGCGATGAAGCCGTCGCTTTGATGGGACTGGAGTGAAGCGATGCCGAAACAGGGTTGCAGCCATATCGCCGGCATTCAAACGGTGACGCCAAGCGCGCTCGGCTGCGAGGAATGCCTGAAGAGTGGCAGCAAGTGGCTGCATTTGCGGATCTGCCGCACCTGCGGCCATGTCGGCTGCTGCGACGACTCGCCGAACAAGCATGCCACCGCGCATTTCCATGCCACTGGCCACCCCGTCATCGAGGGCTACGATCCGCCAGAAGGCTGGGGCTGGTGCTATGTCGATGAAGTGCTGTTCGATCTGTCGAAGCGCAAGACGCCGCATAACGGACCGATCCCGCGCTACTACTAGATTACAAATTGCCGGATGGCTTTTCGGGCTTTTGTGAAAAAACTGCACATATTTCGCGCATCATACGACTTTGATTGATGCGTCATTGTTTCGCGAACATGCCTGCATTGTCGCTGCCCCACGCGATGCGTGTGGATATTTTCCATGCCACGTCGTAACGTCCGAGAAAGTTTTCCAACGACGGGGGCGCGTGATGGTATTGGGTATGAGCGTAGCGACTTTGATAGTGATCCATACGATCATCAGCCTGATTGCCATCGTCGCCGGCATTGTCGTGATGTTCGGAATGCTCGGCTCGAAGCGTCCGTCGGGCCTCACCGCGATCTTCCTGGTACTCACCATCCTGACCAACGCCACCGGCTTTGTGATTCCGCCTTTTCTGACCGACAAGCTGCTGCCCTCGCACATGATCGGTATTCTCTCGCTGGTCCTGCTCACGATCGCTTGCATCGCGCTCTATGTCATGAAGCTGGTCGGTCCCTGGCGCTGGATCTATGCCGTCACCGCACTGGTCTCGCTTTACCTCAACGTGTTCGTGCTGGTGATCCAGAGCTTCCTGAAAGTGCCGGCGCTGCACGCGCTGGCGCCGAGCGTGCCGCCGGCTGAGCCGCCGTTCGCCGTCGCCCAGGGCATCGTGCTGGTGTTTTTTGTCATCATGATCATCGGCGTATGGCGGCGCTTCCGCCCGGCGTGATCGATTCTATCGACCCGCGTCCCTGACCTGACGAGCACCAGTTCACCGGACGACGGGCCCTTGACCTGCAAGCAAGAGGAGAATTCCTATGCCCACCATCACGACCGAAGACGGCGTCGAGATCTTTTACAAGGATTGGGGCAAGGGACAGCCCATCGTGTTCAGCCATGGCTGGCCGCTGTCATCTGACGATTGGGACACGCAGATGCTTTTTTTCCTCAACAACGGTTTTCGCGTCATCGCTCATGACCGGCGCGGCCATGGGAGGTCGAGCCAGGTCGCCGACGGCCACGACATGGACCATTACGCCGACGATCTTGCGGCGCTGACCGCGCATCTCGATCTGAAGGGCGCCGTTCACGTCGGCCATTCCACCGGCGGCGGCGAGGTGGTGCATTACATCGCCCGCCACGGCGACAGCCGGGTGGCGAGGGCGGCGATCCTCAGCGCGGTGCCGCCGTTGATGGTGCGAACGGAGGCAAATCCCGGCGGCCTGCCCAAGGAAGTCTTTGACGGACTGCAGGCGCAACTTCTGGCCAGCCGCACGCAGTTCTACCGCGACCTCGCCGCCGGCCCGTTCTATGGCTACAACCGTCCGGGCGCCAAGCCGTCGGAGGCAGTGATCGAGAACTGGTGGCGGCAGGGCATGATGGGCGGCGCGAAGGCGCATTACGACGGCATCGTCGCCTTCTCGCAGACCGACTTCACCGAAGACCTCAAGAAAATCACGGTGCCGGTGCTGGTGATGCACGGCGACGACGACCAGATCGTTCCTTACGAGGACTCCGCGCCGTTGTCGGCAAAGCTCCTGAAGAACGGCACGCTGAAGACCTACAAGGGCTTTCCGCACGGCATGCCCACCACGCACGCCGACACGATCAATGCCGACCTGCTGGCGTTTATCAGATCGTGAGACGTGACCGTCATTCCGGGGCAGGCCGCCAGGGCTGAACCCGGAAGTTCGAGATTATCAGCTCGAGATTCTCAGGGGCGCAAAGGGCGCCCCATAGTTCGCTCACTTCGCGAGCGCCCCGGAATGACCGATGGCGGGCGGAACACCTCACCCCATCAATTCGCCGCAAACATCGCCGCTTCTGTTGCAGACGCGCTCATAATTTGTGCAGAGCAGGGGGGTGGCATGGACCGCATTCGTATCGTCGGCGGCAGCAAGCTCAACGGCACCATCTCCATTTCAGGCGCGAAGAATGCGGCCCTGCCGCTGATGATCGCCGCCCTCCTCACCGAGGAGACGCTGATCCTGGACAACGTGCCGCGGCTCGCCGACGTCGCGCAGCTGCAGCGCATTCTCGCCAACCACGGCGTCGACATCATGTCCGCCGGCAAACGCTCCGGCGACCGTGCCTATCAGGGCCAGACCCTGCATATTTCTGCAGCCGATATCATCGATACCACCGCGCCCTATGAGCTGGTGTCGCGGATGCGCGCCAGTTTCTGGGTGATCGCCCCGTTGCTCGCGCGCATGCACGAGGCCAAGGTCTCGCTGCCGGGCGGCTGCGCCATCGGGACGCGGCCGGTCGATCTGTTGATCATGGCGCTGGAGCGGCTCGGCGCCGAGATCGTCATCGACGGCGGCTATGTCGTGGCGAAAGCGCCCGGCGGCCTGCGCGGCGCGGACATTGATTTCCCCAAGGTGACGGTGAGCGGCACGCATGTGGCGCTGATGGCGGCGACGCTGGCGAAGGGCACGACGACCATCAGCAACGCCGCCTGCGAGCCCGAGATCACAGATGTCGCCGACTGCCTGAACAAGATGGGCGCGCGCATCGCGGGCGCGGGCACGCCGCGGATCGTGGTCGAGGGCGTCGAAAGGCTGCACGGCGCGCGGCACACCGTTCTGCCCGACCGGATCGAGGCCGGCACCTACGCCATGGCGGTCGCCATGACCGGCGGCGACGTGCAGCTTTCCGGCGCCCGGCCGGAACTGTTGCAGTCCGCGCTCGACGTGCTGACCGCGGCCGGCGCCACCATCACCGTCAACAATGACGGCATCCGGGTTATCAGGAACGGTGCGGGCATCCGGCCGGTGACGGTGTCGACCGCCCCGTTCCCGGGTTTCCCGACCGATCTACAGGCGCAATTGATGGCGCTGATGGCCTGCGCCGGCGGCGCCTCGCAGATCACGGAAACGATTTTCGAGAATCGTTTCATGCATGTGCAGGAACTCGCGCGGTTCGGTGCGCGTATATCGCTGGATGGCGAGACCGCGACCATCGACGGCACCGCAAAACTGCGCGGCGCGCCGGTCATGGCCACGGATTTGCGCGCCTCGGTGTCGCTGGTCATCGCAGGCCTTGCCGCCGAGGGCGAAACCATGGTCAACCGCGTCTATCATCTGGACCGCGGTTTCGAGCGGCTGGAGGAAAAGCTTTCGGCCTGCGGTGCCTCGATCCAGCGCATCAGCGATTAACGCTGAGCTGGGGCGAGCGAGTTAGGAAATCTGGGATGCCAGCGGATCCGCTGAAACTGATTGCACTCGACGCCGACGACCTCGCGGTCATCTCGGCCCATGTGCAGGACGCCCGCGTCAAGCCCGCCGACATCGTCTGGCGGCAGGACGAGAAGCGGCTGGTGGTCGGCATGTTCCGGCTTGACTGGGAGCAGACGCTGTCGGGCGGAACCGAGCCGCGCCGGCTGATCGCCGCGCTGCGCTTCGACCGCGTGCTGGCCTGCAAGTCGCGCAATATCGATTTGGGCGAGCCGGAAGCGGTGCTGGAACTGGTCGGGATCGAATTCTATCCCACGGATGCCCCCGGCGGCAGCGCGCTGTTGCTGTTCGCCCATGGCGGCGCGCTCAGGCTCGACGTCGAATGCCTGGAATGCGAGCTGACCGACCTCGGCACCGACGATCTCGGCGTCAGCGACGCCGCTCTCGCCCCGATCGGCCCGGAGCGGTGAAGAGAACGTCATTCCGCGATGGTCCGAATGACCAGACCCGGAATCTCGAGATTCCGGGTTCGATGCTGCGCATCGCCCCGGAATGACGGTCCCCGAGGGTTGACGGCCCTTGGCAGCCGCGCCATTGAGCAGGGGCCTTTCGAACTCGCCTTAAGAAAGCCCCCATGCCCGTTCGCCTGGATACCAGCAGCGCCGATTTCGGCTCACGCTTCAAGGATTTCCTCGCCGCCAAGCGCGAGGTGTCGGCCGATGTCGAGCGCGCCACGCGGGCGATCGTCGACGACGTGGCCGCCCGTGGCGATGCCGCTTTGATCGAGGCGACCAAAAAATTCGACCGGCTGGATATCGACGCCGCCAACCTGCGCATCACCGCGGAAGAGATCGAGGCCGCCATGAAGGCCTGCGATGCCGCAACCGTCGACGCGCTGAAATTCGCCCGCGACCGCATCGAGGCCTTCCATCAGCGGCAGCTGCCGAAGGACGAGCGCTTCACCGACGCCCAAGGCGTCGAACTCGGCTGGCGCTGGAGCGCGGTCGATGCGGTCGGGCTCTACGTGCCCGGCGGCACCGCGGCCTATCCGTCCTCGGTCTTGATGAACGCGGTGCCGGCGCGCGTCGCCGGCGTGCCGCGCGTCGTCATGGTGGTGCCGGCGCCGGATGGCAAGCTCAACCCGCTGGTGCTGGCGGCCGCCCATCTCGGCGGGGTCTCGGAAATCTACCGCGTCGGCGGTGCGCAGGCGGTGGCGGCGCTGGCCTATGGCACCGCGACCATCGCGCCGGTCGCAAAAATCGTCGGCCCCGGTAACGCCTATGTCGCCGCCGCCAAGCGGCTGGTGTTCGGCAAAGTCGGCATCGACATGATTGCGGGGCCTTCCGAGGTGCTGGTCATTGCCGACGACACCGGCAATGCCGGCTGGATCGCCGCCGATCTGTTGGCGCAGGCCGAGCACGATGCCAGCGCGCAGTCGATCCTGATCACCGACAGCGCGCAGCTTGCCGCGGACGTCGAGCGCGCGGTGGAATCGCAGCTCGCGACCTTGCCCCGCGCGGAAATCGCGCGCGCTTCGTGGAATGATTTCGGCGCCATCATCATGGTGAAAAAGCTCGACGACGCGGTCGAGCTTGCCAACGCCATCGCCGCCGAGCATCTGGAAATCATGACCGCGGATGCCGAGGCGCTCTCGGCAAAAGTCCGCAATGCCGGCGCGATCTTCCTCGGCGCCCATACGCCAGAGGCGATCGGCGACTATGTCGGCGGCTCTAACCACGTGCTGCCGACCGCGCGCTCGGCGCGGTTTTCGTCGGGGCTCGGCGTGCTAGACTTCATGAAGCGCACCTCGATTCTCAAATGCGGGCCGGACCAGTTGCGCGCGCTGGGGCCGGCCGCGATGACCCTGGGCAAGGCCGAGGGACTTGATGCCCATTCACGCTCCGTCGGACTGCGCCTCAATCTGCCATGAACAAGCCGCCACCAGACGATGACAAGCACAACCGCATCGTCGCGGTGACGCTCGATGAGGAATCGATCGGCCGTTCCGGCCCCGACATCGAGCACGAGCGCGCGATCGCGATCTACGATCTGATCGAGCAGAATTTGTTCGCGCCTGATGGCGATGTGCAGGGCCCGTTTACGCTGCATCTTGCGATAACAGGCAACCGGTTGATGTTCGACATCCGCCGCGAGGACGGCTCGCCCGTGGTCGCGCATTTGCTGTCGCTGACGCCGTTCCGGCGGATCGTGAAGGATTACTTCATGATCTGCGACAGCTATTACCAGGCGATCCGCACCGCGACCCCCGACAAGATCGAGGCGATCGACATGGGCCGCCGCGGCATCCATGACGAGGGCTCGCGCACGCTGCAGGAGCGGCTGAAGGGCAAGGTGCGCGTCGATTTCGAAACCGCACGCCGCCTGTTCACGCTGATCTGCGTGCTGCACTGGAAGGGGCAGGACGCATGACGCCGAAAAGTGCGAAGCGGTTTCCCGAAAGGGACTCGTAACGCATGGATGCGCCCCGCGCGCGCCATCCGCAGGCCGTGCTGTTCGCATGCGGCCTGAACAGCGTGCGCTCGCCGATGGCGGAGGCGTTGCTCAAGCAGATGTTCCCGCAGGCGCTCTATGTGAAATCCGCCGGCGCCCGCAAAGGGGAGCTCGATCCGTTCGCGGTCGCCGTGATGGCCGAGCTCGGCCAGGATATTTCCTCGCACAAGCCGATGACCTTCGAGGAGCTGGAGGATTGGGAAGGGCTCAATTTCGATCTCATCATCACGCTGTCGCCGGAAGCCCATCACAAGGCGCTGGAGCTGACCCGCACCATGGCCGCCGATGTCGAATACTGGCCGACGCCCGACCCAACGACCACCGAGGGCAGCCGCGAGCAGAAACTCGCCGCCTACCGCGAAGTCTGCGACGGCCTGTCAATGCGCATCCGCCGCCGGTTCGCCAAGGCGGGCGCGGCGAGCGGGTGAAGGCCTCTACAGTCGCCCGTGCGAACGCAGGGGCCCATACGCTGCGGCCAGCGGAAGGGGCAAGCGGGAAGACGGCTTCGGTTCAGCAAGCGACAGCGGTCGTTGGCAGAGTGTTTGCGACCGCGCGCCGTCGAGGGATCACGCGGTATGGGTCCCTGCGTTCGCAGGGACGACGAAAGATTCGTAATAACAACCACTTGCCCCCCGGTTGTGGAATAGACGGCCTTCCGATAGTTTCCGCGCGCGCGTCCCCACCCGAATCCTTTTCCGACAAAACCCTCGCATGCTTGGCCGTCCCAAACTCGTTCTTGCTTCCGGTTCGCCGCGGCGGCTCAGCCTGCTCAACCAGGCCGGCATCGAGCCTGACGCGCTGCGCCCGGCCGATGTCGATGAGACCCCGCGGCGGGGCGAGCTGCCGCGCGCCTGCGCCAACCGCCTCGCCCGTGCAAAGGCCGATGCGGCGCTGAAATCCGTCCAGCTCGACGACGAACTGCGCGGCGCCTTTATCCTCGCCGCCGACACGGTGGTCGCGGTCGGCCGCCGTATCCTGCCCAAGGCCAACCTGGTCGACGAGGCCGCGCAGTGCCTGCGGCTATTGTCGGGGCGCAATCACCGCGTCTACACCGCGATCTGCCTGGTGACGCCGAAGGAGGCGTTCCGCCAGCGCCTGATCGAGACGCGGGTGCGCTTCAAGCGCCTCAGCGAGGACGACATCCAGGCCTATATCGGCTCCGGCGAATGGCGCGGCAAAGCCGGCGGCTATGCCGTGCAGGGCATCGCCGGTTCCTTCGTGGTCAAGATGGTCGGCTCCTACACCAACGTGGTCGGCCTGCCGCTCTATGAGACCGTCACGCTGATGGGCGGGGAGGGCTTTCCGATCCGCTTCGGCTGGCTCAATGCCAGCTAGGCCTCCCAAGGAGGCGGGCGGGGCCAAGCCGCCGCCAAAACCCTGCCCGGTCTGCGGCAAGCCGGCCGACCCTGCCACGCTCCCGTTCTGCTCCAAACGCTGCCGCGACGTCGACCTGAACCGCTGGCTCTCCGGCACCTACGTCATCCCCGGCCGCCCCACGGACCCCGAAGACGCCGAATAAGGGCGATCCACCAATAACTTGGGGATGGAGCACGAGGCGGGCCGCGCCCGGCATAGCCAACGGCGAAGCCGGGTGGACAGGCGCTTCCGACCTCTCTATAAACCGCCCGCTCGGTCGTGGCTTTTCAGCCCTCGGGTATGCCCAGGTAGCTCAGTTGGTAGAGCATGCGACTGAAAATCGCAGTGTCGGTGGTTCGATCCCGCCCCTGGGCACCATTCCTGGCTCAATTCGGATTGGTCTGACGTGAGGGCGCTATGCGCCGTCGCGGAGCGCGATAGCGCGACCAATCATGCGCTGGAACCTGATTGCTCCAAAAATCGTTTGGACCAGGCGAAGCTCATTTCCTCTTCACAATTCGGTCCCCGGCCAAGTTTCCGCGCCTGAAGGAGCCTCGAATGCCCAAGAGGTTCAAGATCGGCGATCATGTCAGATGGAATTCCGAGGCCGGTCGAGTCTCGGGAACCATCATCGCCATTCACACCCATGATTTCGATTACAAGGGTCATGTGCGCCACGCCTCGCCGGACGATCCGCAATATGAAATCAAGAGCGACAAGACCGACCATATCGCGGCCCATAAGGGCGGCGCGCTTGATCATGCCTAGCGAAGGCAGCGCGTGACGCTTCCGTTCTTCACGATCGGCCACTCCAACCGAAGCCTCGAGGAATTCGTTGCGCTCGTGACCGGAGACGAGATCAACCTTGTCGCAGACATCAGAACGGTGCCGCGGTCGAGAGCCAATCCGCAATTCAACAAGGATACGCTTCCCGAAACCCTGGCGCGTTTCGACATCGCCTATGAGCATGTGGCTGATCTAGGCGGTCTTCGCGGCAAGACACGAAGCGTGCCTCCGGCCGTCAACGGTTTCTGGACCAACGAGAGCTTTCATAACTATGCCGATTATGCGCTGTCGGCGCAGTTTCACGCGGGCCTTTCGCATCTGCGCGACGCGGGCCACCAGCGCCGTTGCGCGATCATGTGTTCGGAAGCGGTGTGGTGGCGCTGTCACCGTCGGATCGTCACCGACTATCTCATCGCGTGCGGGGAAACCGTTCTCCACATCATGGGGCAGGGTCGCCTGGAGCCTGCCCGCCTTACGCAAGGCGCCGTCGTTCAACCTGACGGGACGGTCGTCTATCCAGCCATGAATCAGCCGGACTCATGACCGCCGATGGATGCCCGCTTGAGAACCGCGAGCCGCAGAGGTGGTCAATAAAGAAAGAAATCGTGGCGATGGCTACTTGCTGGAGCAAGGATCATTGAAGGCGGCACGTCGATCATCCCTGAGCGCAGGCATCCTGATGTACCGTCGCAGCGGGACGGGGCTGGAAGTCCTGCTCGTGCATCCGGGCGGACCTTACTGGCGACGCAAGGACGCGGGTGCATGGTCGATCCCGAAGGGCGAGATGGATGGCGAGGAGGATGCCAGCGCTGTTGCTGCGCGTGAATTTGCCGAGGAGACCGGCGTCGTGCTTGCGGGGCAGCCACTCGAACCGCTAGGCGAAATTCGCCAGCGTGCCGGAAAGCGGGTGATCGCCTTCGCCGTCGAGGGTGATCTGGATGTTCACGCCTTCAGGAGCAATTCGTTTGAGATCGAATGGCCACCGGGAAGCGGCAAGATGCAGTCATTCCCGGAGATCGATCGCGCGGAATGGTTTGACCTCGCTGCGGCACGGGCCAAGATTCTCGAAGGCCAGCGGCCGCTGCTCGATCGCCTTGCCGAGCTTGTCGGCCAATCAGGAAGCCGCCATGAATGATCCATTTGATCTGAAGCGTTTTGTCGACGCGCAAGCGCCGGGTTACCAGCGCGTCGTGGCCGAGCTGAGCCGTGGCCGCAAGCAAAGCCACTGGATGTGGTTCATCTTCCCTCAGCTCGCCGGCCTCGGCTTTAGCGAAATGGCGCAGCGCTATGCGATCGTCTCGCGCGACGAGGCGATCGCCTATCTCAAGCACGATATCCTGGGGCCTCGGCTTCTCGAATGCACCGCTCTCGTCAACGCCGTTGAAGGCAAGACCATCCGCGAGATTCTCGGCAGCCCCGACGATCTGAAGTTTCGCTCGTCGATGACCTTGTTCGCCGCCGTGTCTTCCGATCCCGCGTTTCCTGCCGCGATCGGCAAATACCATGGTGGTGTGGCCGATCGCCGGACGCTCGAGCTGCTCGGCGGCTAACAATCATAGCCTGGATGACCGAAGCGACATCCGGGTTTGTTGTGCTGATCCCCGCTCGCTCCGGGCGGGCAAGCAGCATGCCTCACCCACGCGTCGTGACCGCCGCCCCTGGACCTCGCCGCTAACCCCGTGATCTCACGGAGGTTTAACAAAACATTGAGGCTATGCAGGAACAGAAACTTAAGGCTGCCGACGCTAGCGTGACAGCATTGCAAATCTCGGCGGTGCCTGGCCACGACCAACGTGGAGTTTGAGAGCTTCAGGCGGAGATATTCGATGTCATATTGGCCGGCGTTGCCATGCTCTGAGAATTCAACCGAGCGGCTCCGGCTTGCGGGGAATCGCAAGCCGTGATTCCCGTGCGCCGATTTATCCGCAGAGCTGCGAAGGGATTTTTCCGCAACGCCCCGCTGCAGGCCGCGTTGTTCTTCCTGCCGCTGGTCTGGATCGGCTATTTCGCGATCACGTCGTCGGAGCGGACGGACGCGTTGCAGCAGGCGCGCGCGCATGTCGACAGCGTCGCCGAACTGTTCGAGGAAAATACCGAGCGGATATTCGAAAGGGTCGATCAGTCGCTGCAGATCGTGCGCGCGCTTTATGCGCAAGACCCCGCCACCTTCAACCTGAAATATTGGGCCGGCAAGGCGCAGATCGCGACCGGCGACGTTGTCCAGTTCGCCTTGATCGGGTCGAACGGCTATCTGATCGATACGACGGCCGCTTATTCCGGGCCGGCGCTCTACCTCGGCGACCGCGAGCACTTCATCAAGGTGACGCAGATGGCGGAGGACTGGCTCTATGTTGCGAGGCCGGTGCTGGGGCGGGCATCGCAAAAATGGACCATCCAGCTCGCAAGAAAACTGTTTGACCGGAACGGGAATCCGGCGGGCATCGTGGTCGGCTCGATCAGCGTGGACGTGATCGGCCGGTTCTACGACACCGCAAAGCTCGGCGTCGGCGGGACCCTCGTGCTCAGAAACGCCAACTATGTCGTGCTCGCCGCGCGGGGCATAGACCAGAGCACGGTGCTGGGACAGCGCAATCCCGGCCATGTCGAACGCGAGTTGCGGAACGGCTTCTATGCCCAATATTGGAATTGGAGCGGCAACGAAGGCCGCCCGAACCGCAGCAACCGGCTGATCACCGCGCGCCGGTCGCACGCTCTTCCGCTGATCTTCACTGCCGGCGTGTCGGAGCAGGAGATCTATTCGCGGACGCAAGCCCGGCAGAAGATCTATCTCGGCGGCGCGTTGCTGCTCACCTTCATCATCCTGGTGGCGACGGCGCTGCATTGGCGACGACAGAAGGCGCTCGACCGCACCCAGCGTGAATTGCGCGACTCCGTGAGCAAGTTCGAGGACTCGCTGCGAAATCTTCCGCAAGGCCTCAGCATGTTTGACGGTAACGACCGCCTGATCGCGTTCAACAGGCAATGGCTCGATGCCTACGGGCTTTCGCCTGACAAGATCAGGATCGGCATGGATTTCCGGGAGGTGTTTGCAAACCAGGACGCCGTGCGCGATCTCGATGCCTATCTGGCCGATTTGAAGGGCCGGCTCGCGGAGGCAGAGCACACTTCGAACACGGTGCAGTTTCCTGACGGGCGCGCCATCTATATTTCCTATGGCCGGCGCGAGAGCGGCGGCTGGGTCGCGACGCATGAAGACATCACCGAGCGCAAGGCTTCCGAGGACCGGATCGAGCGGCTGGCTCACTATGACGGCCTTACCGGGCTCGCCAATCGCAACCTGTTCAGGGCGTCGCTTGACTATGCGCTGGAGAAGTATTCGCAGGACCATACGCCGTTTGCGGTACTCCTGCTCGATCTCGACAAGTTCAAGTTCGTCAATGATGCGCTCGGTCACCACTGCGGCGACGCGCTGCTGAAGCAGGTCGCCGGCCGTATCAAGGCGCAGGCCACCGATGTCGATATCGCGGCCAGGATCGGCGGTGACGAGTTTGCGCTGGTCATGTCGCCAGGACTATCCACCCTGCGGGACGGCGCCGCAAAGCTGGCCGGCCGGCTGGTCCAGGCCATTGCCGAACCCTATGAAATCGACGGCCACCCGGTCGTGATCGGATGCAGTATCGGCGTCGCCATGGTGCCCGAGCATGGCACGCGCATCGATGAAATCCTGCGCAATACCGATCTGGCGCTCTACAAGTCGAAGAACGCCGGCCGGAATTGCTTCCATCTCTACTCGGCGGAGCTCAGGGCCGAAGCCGACGAGCGCAACATTCTCGAAATCGAGCTGCGCGAGGCGATCTGGCGCGACGAGATCGAGGTGTTCTATCAGCCGGTGCTTGAGCTCGGCACCGGCCGCGCGACATCGGTCGAGGCGCTGGCGCGCTGGCGCCACGCGATCAGAGGCCTGATCGCTCCGGCCGAATTCATTCCGGCGGCGGAAGAGGGCGGGCTGATCGTCGAGCTCGGCAATCTCGTGCTCGCCAAGGCGTGTCGCGATGCGGTGAGGCTGCCGGACGACGTCAAGGTCGCGGTCAATTTGTCCGCGCTGCAGTTCGCCAGCGGCAATCTCGTCGAATCCGTGACGCGCGCCCTGGCCGACAGCGGCCTTGCACCGGCCCGGCTGGAGCTTGAGATCACCGAGAGCGTTTTCCTCGCCGACAGCCAGGAGAATCTCAAGACCCTCGAACGCCTGAAGAACCTCGGCATTTCAATTGCGCTCGACGATTTCGGCGTCGGCTATTCATCGCTGTCCTATCTGACCGCTTTCCCGTTCAACAAGGTCAAGATCGACAAGTCCTTCATCGAGAGGATCGGCCGCTCCGAGACGGTTGCCGTGCTCGGGTCAATCGTCCAGCTCGCCAGGACCTTGAACCTCTCGATCGTCGCCGAGGGCGTCGAAAGCCACGAACAGCTCGAAAAGATCCGCGCGCTCGGCATTGGCCTCGGCCAGGGGAATTTCTTCAGCGAGCCGGTGCCGTTCGGGGAATTGTTGCTGCCGGCGGTGTCCGCGAAGGAGCGGCAGGCGGTTGCGTAGCGGCATCTCCGCTGCATGTTAACCGAATGTATTACGATGACAGTCATTGAATGCGAAGCGCGCAGGGCGAGCGCAAAATCGCTGAATTTAGTGCGCTGGGCGCGAACTCGTCGAGACTCCAACGAATAACGGCAAGATGGATTGCTAACGCTTCCAGATCCAGCAAGCTTGCGCAGCTATCGCTATATCGCCCTATGACGAATTCTTCCGGAACCGCGGCAACGCTCGTCAGGTCGAGCAGACCTCTGGGGACAGAACCGTGCGGTACTGTTGGCGAGGATCGCACAAACCGCGCCCAGCGCCCCGGCCTGTTCGCCTAATTTCAGGGGGCCTCAATAAGTACGAGTTTGCTGACGAGGTTCGAACTGCCATCCGGTTCCTCTGTCCATTCGTAGAAGTAGATGGCAAATCGCCTGGATGAGACGCTGCGCTACGCTCACCTTCGGCATGAGATCGAATATGTATGCCTGTTTGATCTGGCGCGGGCACAATCAAGGCTGGGAAAGAGCTTGCCGCTAACTGTGCCTAGCGGCGCAGTCGAAAATCGGGATGTTCAAAGGCGATTCACGCCAATTCATGCGGCCCGTACCCCGCATTTTCCAGCACGCCGCCAATCGACTTTCTGAAAGCGGCGCTCGCGGAAAAGATCGGAAACATGATTTCACCTCCCCTTGCACGTCAAAGAAGGAGAACCCACCGGCTTTCCGGCACGCTTGACAAACGAACTATCCATCCCTACACCATCCATGTGGATGGATAATGGATGGGTCTGGATCATGACAAACAACGTCAGCGAACTTCGGCCAAAGCCCTCGGACAGCGAAAAGATCACGATCAATCTTGGCTACGTCGATCTTGGCCAGGTCGACCTGATGGTTCAGGAAGGTTTCTATTCGAACCGAACCGATTTCATCCGAACCGCAATCCGCAACCAACTGGAACGTCACGCGGACGTCCTCAAGCGGTCAGCGACCCGAAAGAATTTGGATCTGGGTCTAAGGCACTTCAGCCGAGAGGATCTCGAAGCAGCGGGGCGAGCCGGGGAGATGCTGCACATCAACGTTCTGGGGCTTGCCAGTATCGCTCAAGACGTCACGCCCGAACTCGCTCGCGCCACAATTGCCTCCATTTGCGTGCTGGGCGCTTTGCAGGCCAGTCCGGCGGTCAAGACCGCCCTCGCTGACAGAACGCGGTGAACGCAATGCTAAGACACGACATGATTGGAGAAGCCACACGCCTCACCCGCGCTGGCCGCCTCGTCGAGGCCACCGAGCTGCTGCAACGCATGCTGCGCGGTGAAAGCGCGCCGGACCCGATATCGCCCGCCCGTCAGCCCACACTCAAACAGCCGTCAATCATTGACGCGAAGGCCAATGCCATTGAGGAGAATAGCCCGGAGCTGGCGCGGGCGGAGCCTCGCTTGCACCGCGAGTTGCTCGATCGCACAAAGCAGCGCCGTAGGTTCAACCTGCGGACTGTGCCTGGGCGCAAGCCGCTGTCGCCCTCAGATATCGTGCCTGACGGCACACGGTTCATCGAAGGTACCTACAGCAATCCGGCGGGAAGCCGTGCCTACAAGCTCTTCATCCCCAGCCGCCATCAGGACCGATCGCTTCCCTTGATCGTGATGCTGCACGGCTGCACCCAATCCCCGGACGATTTCGCCGCTGGTACGAGGATGAACTTCATCGCGGAAGAAAAATCCTGCTTTGTGGTCTATCCAGCACAGCCCAGCGATGCAAACCACGCGAAATGCTGGAACTGGTTTCGCGCAGAGGACCAGCAGCGGGGCAGAGGTGAACCTTCGCTTATCGCGGGCATCACTCGCCAAGTCATGCACGATTATTCGGTTGACGCAAAGCGCGTCTATGTTGGTGGACTGTCGGCCGGAGCGGCGGCTGCGGCGATCATGGGGGCAACTTACAACGATCTCTACGCCGCAATCGGCGTACATTCTGGCCTGGCCTGTGGGGCCGCGGTTGATCTTCCCTCGGCGTTTGTCGCCATGCGACAGGGCGCGGATGGCAACGGAATTTTAGATGGTGGACCAGCTGTGCCGACCATCGCCTTTCACGGCGATCGCGACATTACGGTGCATCCAAGCAATAGCCATCAAATTCTCGAGCAGTCCATAAAAACAACGAACACCAAAACGAAGGTGCATCGCGGGCGGATACCTGGAGGGCACGCCTATACCCGCACCATCCACATCGACGCGAGCGGGCGCGCAATCTCTGAGCACTGGAACGTCCACGGCGCTGGGCACGCATGGTCGGGAGGCAGCCCTGCCGGCTCCTACACCGATCCGCGAGGACCGGATGCGACGAAGGAAATGCTGCGCTTCTTCCTCGAGCATTCACTGCCGACGTCTCATGCGAGGTGAAGGGAAAGCACCGACAGTAAGCGTTAACCGGATGAGAGAAGCGACATCCGCGTTCTTGCTGGTTGCGCTGATCCTGCCTATCGCTTCGGTGCAGGCTACTTGCTGCTCTATCGTCGCCGACGCGGTTTGTATTTTGGAGGATCTGTCCCGGTAATTGCCCGATACCAGGCGGCGTCTGATTGTGCGAGTGCCCTGTCCGCGGCAAGATCCGATTGCGCGCGATAGAACTGCGCCAGGGCGAGGTAGCAGTCGGTGCGTGCCGGTCCGCGAGGTATCGCTTCGCAATTCGGTTGCGCATTCGCAACGGCAGGACAAGCCATCAGCAAGACGGCGACAAGACTTGCGGTTAGAGGGGGCATACCGCCTCCAGGCACGCCGGCACGGGCATGCGCATCGAGTTCAGTCGGTACTATGCCGGCGCAGGTTCGCGTCGATCATGCATTTCACCACTTGCCGGTCGCAGCGCCAACATTTGTTCATGCGTCCCCAGTCGCTTATCCCAGCTAGCCTGTCGGTACACCTGCCCAGGCAATTCGCGGCTCTGTCTTCGCATCGCAAAAGCTGTGCGTCGGAAGGTGAGTTGAGGAGCACTCCGGTGCCAATCAGCGCAACGGCGAGAAAAGGGTGCCGTGTCATGATCGGACCTCCTAAGAAACGCGGGCCACGCTATATCCTAACCTCTTGATACGACTAATTCCAGAAGGTGTAGCAAGCGTAGCCCGGATGAGCGAAGCGACATCCGGATCCTGGTCGCGTCCCGCATATCGCTTCGCTCATGCCGGCTACTTGTCGCTCATGCCGCCTTGTAAGCCGCGATCTTCTTGATCTGCGGTGCGAGCACGTCTTCGGCCGTTTCGAGAATCGCAGCATGCCTGAATGTTCATCTAGCTAGAACGCCGCCCCGGTCTTGAAGAACTTGCCTAGCCGCAGCGCCGTATCGGCCGTCACGGGATTCTTCGCGCGCGATGCGTTCGATCCGGATGCGCGGCACGTGTAGCGCAGCGGCGACATCGTAAGGTGTCAGCTTAAGCGAAACGAGAAATTCTTCCCGCAAGATTTCGCCGGGGTGAATCGGCGGAAGTTTCTTTGCCATCTGCAAGCTCCTAGTGATAGTCGGTGCTTCTTTTAACCGACCTCACCGAACTCGTTACAATTTGAACCATCGCCAGCGCAGATTCTTAGCCGGCCGAATGTACAGGTTTCCGAAAAACATATTTCAGGAAACCATTGTCATGTCTTCAGCCTCCGGCGAAACCTTCCTTCAAGCGATCGACTTCTCTGGGCGCCTTGCCCGCGCTGCCAACTTTGCGCTGGATCACTGGTGGCTGTGGCTTCTGGCCGGCGCCGTGCTCTGGCTCGGCTTAAAGATCCGTTCGCACCATGCGTTGATCGGCCAGCTCGACGAGCGGGCGGATGCCGCGTTCGGCGATGTCGATGCGCTGCTGATCGAACGGCACACCTTGATCGGCAATCTGGTCGAGGTGGTCCGCGCCTTCGCGGCGAAGGAGCACGACGTGATCCGGGATGTGCTGGACTCCCGCATCGACGCGCTGGAAGCGCTCAGCAGCGGCGGTGGGGTGATCCAGACCGATACGCAGATCGCCAATGTGCTGCAAAACCTCTTCACCGTCAGCGAAAAATATCCGGCGCTGGCCAGCGCCGCGCATTACTCTACGCTGCGCAACGACCTGATCCGGATCGAGGATCGCATCACGGCGGCGCGCAAGTTCTATAATCTGGCGGTCGAGGAATTGAACGGCGTTCGCCGCGCCTTCCCCGGCAACCTCATCGCCCGGTTGGGCGCCAATACTGCGCGAGAAAAATTCACGCTCGGCGAGCGCCGCTCGGAATTCGCAGAGCCGGTCAAGGTCAACCTCTGATCCCCCAAGGGAGCCGGCGCAATGGCGGTTCACGGCTACATCACGCATGCCGCGCATAACCGGCGCTGCACGGCGTGGCTGGTGCTGGCCTATATCGTCTCCTTCGAGGTGATCGGCGCGTTTGTGCTGACGATGCCGCTGCTGATGTGGGACCAGGAGCACACCATCCTCTCGAACCCGGTCGGCTATGCCGTCCGCTATGCGCTGCCGATCGCCGCGCTGACCGGCTTCATGTTCTGGTGGATGTATCGCGGCCATGCCAAGGCGGTGATGGAGACGCTCGGCGTGCGGCTCGTGTCGCGCGGGGACGAGCCGCGCTTCGTGCAAATCGCCGAGGAGCAATGCACCGCGCTCGGCGTGCGCCTGCCGCGCTTCGGCGTGATCGAGGCCAGCGAACCCAATGCCGTGACGGTGGGCGAGGGGCCGACGGCGGGGCTGATTGCGGTCACGCGCGGTCTGCTGGAGAGGCTCGACGATGACGAGCTGGCGGCCGTGCTCGCCCATGAGGCCTCGCACATCCGCCACGGCGATACGAAACTCCTGGCCGCCAATCACGCCTTGATGCGAACCGCCGTCATCATGCGGATGAACAATCCACTGCGGTTCGAGGACTGGCGCCAGATGATCATTCCGCTGGCGATGCCGCCGATGCTGATCGTGCTGCTTGCCGGCACCGCGGCGACGACGCTGTCGCTGCGGCTGGCGCGTGCCGCGCGGCGCAGTCTGAAGCTCGGCCGCGATCATGTTGCCGACGGCGAGGCGATCAGGGTCACGCATTTTCCTGAAGCCTTGATCAGCGCCATCAGCAAGATCGGCGGCCGCGGCGCCTTCCACGGCAGCGCGCGCGTCGAGGGCCTGCTGTTCGATGGGTCGGCCGATCATGACGCCGGCAGCCATCCCAGCATCAACGACAGGCTGGATGCCATCGCCACGCTGGGGCAGGAGCTGATGAATCCCGCGCGGTCGCGCCGCGACAGCCGGGGCCCGGCGCAGCCGCAGTTCGGACGCCGCCCGCGATCGGCCGCGTTGAATTATCCGCTCGATGCGTCAGGCAAGCCGCTCGAGAAGCCGCGGCCGCCCGCCACCAACATTCTTTGGCTGTATCTCACCGATCGCGAGACGTTCCGCGAATACCACAACGCCTGCATCGCCTGGGAAGAGTGGCAACTGAACGAGCGCCGCAACGTCATCGGCCTGGCGCCCAAGCTGATGATCCCGCTTGCCGTGAGCTGCATCGTCGCACTCTACATTTGGTGGCCAAAGGACGGTAATCTCACCCGGCTGATCGGCACGTTCAATCCGGCCGAGATGGTCGACATCGCCCGCATGGTCAATTCAGGGCCGTTCTGCTCCGGTCCGTCCTATCCGGACGGCAAATGCCCCGGTGCCAAGGACAAGCCGGTCCTTCCGCCCGCGAATGCCTATAAGGTTGCCGAGCCGCCGGCGAACCGCACCGGCACTTTCAATAGCCAGCGGCCGGGTGGCATGGTCGCTTCATCGGCGCGCGCCACGGAGCGCCCTGAGCTTCCGTCGAACACCATGCCGCTTCTGTTGTTCACCTTGGTGCTCATTGGCATCTTCAGACCCAAGCTGCTGCGGCGCCTGTTCGGCCACGTCGAGCCAAAACAGATCATCTCCCGCCCGGCCGCGCCCGACCCATCACGACAGCCAGCTTCGAGCGGGCGAGCCCGCCACCCCCGCCGTGGCGGCAGGACGTTCACAGTCCAGCCAGGGAGTTCGGGCGAAGGAAGGCTTGAGCCAGCGGGTTGGCTAAAGCCGCAATGCGCTCGCCACATTCTTGTGAAATCTGGCGCGCTCAGGCCCATGGCGGTCGAGCGCATTGGCGAGCTTGATCAGGCCGCTGCCAGCCGTCGAGGGATCAAAACCAAACGGCCTGAGGGCGATACACGCCGCTCTTTCGCTCTCGGCGAATGCGAACATTTGCGAGGCTAGATCACGCAAGACGCCCTGTGCCTTGCGCGCTCTTTTCAGGTCCCGGTCGTATTGCCGGATCTGTTCCGACGTGACGCAGGTCTCGCGCGCCTGCGGCGTCGGGACATCGGCCAGGACAAGCATTTGATCGCGCACGGTCCGCCGCAGATCGAAGAACTTTCGAACCGGACGGCCAACGAGCTCGAGCGCAAACCACGCAAACGCGCCGGTCGTGGCGACCGAAATGAAGATCACGTACCACAGCATTGGCTGACCGCATGCGCCCCTTGGGCGGCGATCTAAGCATTTGAATGCGGTTCCTGCCACACCATGCGGCTTTGATCGCCGGATTTTCCCGCGCCAATGATGCCATCGTGCCGGTGATTTGCCCGACGTGTCAAATGGTTCGCAATGTGCCCGCCAAGATGCCGGCAGCTCCCGGCTACTGTGCATGGGGTTGTTTTCGATATTTGGTTGGGTGGGCCTATGGGCGCGGCAGGCGTATCACTGGATCGGTGGTCCATCCGTCGAAGTTTCAACGGGCGGAAGCGAGATCCAGTCTTTGGCCGATGCCCATCGCGCGTCTCATTTCCCTCATGTGAGCCTCAGGAACAGTTAGGCCGATTCGCGCCTTAATACCCTCATCAGGAGGTACTCATGGCAGCACGACAATCTGCATGGAAACGGCAGGGATCACCGATCGGCAAGAAGGGGCCGCGCAAGACAGACCCGAAATACAAGCGCCGTTCGCGCCAGCCGTGGAGCGACAAGGAGGTGAAGCAGCTTCGCTCGCTGGTCAAGGCGAACACGCCGACGGGCGTAATCAGCCTCAAGATGCAGCGTCCGCCGGCGTCGATCGCCAGCAAGGCGCAGCGCGAGGGGATTTCTTTGCGGCCGGTGAACCGCTCGCCGTATAATCGGCGGAACACGGCGCGGCGCTAACGGCGCGTGGAAGGGGCTTCGAGAGCCTGGCTTTAGAGGATTTGCTCTTGAGGAGCCGGGCCCGCGTCAGGCTCCTCGAGTCCGCCCGCATAAACGCATTCGCACGGCATGTCTGAGCGTGTCTAATGCCCTGTCCCTACGAGGCCATCGGCAGGCCTTGCTCCGCCCGGAAGCGCTGGTAGGCGGCAATCGCCTTGTTGGACAGCAGCAGCGGCCGTCGCTCGCCCTCCCGGAGCAGCGCCTCGATGGTGTCGAGCAGGTGCTGCGCGGTCTGATCGGGGTTCCCGAGCTCGCCCGTTCGCTCCAGATAGTCCCAGGCGATCTGGAAGGAGTTGGCAAGGATGGCTGGCGTCGTCTCAGTCATGAAGGACGAACGTCGTCAAGTGCGCTCCGTTCCCGTGCCCCGTAAGCCTGGCCTCGATTTGGGTGGCAAGCACAGCGCCATCCAGCGACCGATGGCGTGCGACGCGACGCGCGCGGCTAAAATCCAAAGATGCTGAAGATAGCGCCGAAGATCGCCGCGATCACGGCAGCGATGCCGAAGACGACGAACGCCACCGCATCGAGCAGCAGTTCAACCACGTCAGAGAGGTTACTTGCGGCAACGATCACGACGCAGCAGGTCGTGCCGATCAGCATCGAGACGACCATGCTGAACATCGTGATCCACAGCACGGCGAAGACCAGTCCGCCGAGAACGACCGCCACCGCAATGCGGCGGGCGGAACTGCTGTGCGAGGCAGGCCGGGCGGCTGGCTCTGGCGAATTCATGACGGGCGATCCTCGAGGCAATGATCCGGATTGTCGCGGCCCTGCCGGAAAAGGTTCAACCCTCCCGGGTGCGAGGCCTTGAAATGGCTGATTTCCGCGGCGAAATGCCTAAAATGGCCTGGTATGAACAGGGCCGGTCGCGGCGTCAGCGGGCCTGATAAGGTGCATCCATGACCGAATGGTATTTTGTCTGGGTCGAAGGTCTGCGCGGCCCGATGCCGCAGAAATGGTCGTCGGAGGGGCTGTGGGGCCAGATCGGCCGTCAGGATGTCATCGTCCGCTTCGCGCTTGATGATGCCGAGGCGCATCTGCCGATCGATGAGCTGGCGAGACGCCATCCCATTCCCGACGGGAAATAGCCGCCCCGCCGCGCACACGCGTGTTCCATCCTGTTCCCCGCCGCTATCCAGCGAAGTTCAAACAGCGGATGGCGGAACATTGCCAATTTAATTCCGTTGCCGGGTTGAAGTGGCGGAAACAGCCCCCACTGTCCCGAATTCAATCGCGCCAGAGCGAGCGGATTGAAGCAACCAGAAGCCAAGTGAGAACCAGAAGCCAAGTGAAGGAGTCGTGCATGAAATTGAACTCGGCACAGGTGGAGCGCGCGTTGACGCAATTCGAGGCGCAGGCGTTGCCCGACGATCATCCGGTGGTTCCGCAACTGAGCAGCATGTTTGGCGATCACACGTTCTTCATCGACAGCGGCGGCCTCAACGTGCTGGAGCCGGCCGAGACATCCGAGCCGGAGACGCCCGTTGGCATGATCGTCAACCTCGCTTATTGGAGCGACGAGACCCTGACGAAGCTGTCGCCGCATGAACCCGAGCCGACCGGCGTCATGATCAACCTGGAGTCCAGGCACTGATGCTGCGAGGCCGCTAGCGCGGCTGGATCGTCAAGGCTGAACCAAGAGATGTGTCGCGTGCGGCCGCGTGCCGCGCGCGGCGGCGATGGCCGGATGCCCGGGAGATGCCTGCGCGCCGGTCAGGATTCGAAATGAACCCCGATCCGCGTCTCCTTCCGCCAGACGACGCGGCATGGCACGTGGATATGGTTGACCTCGATCACCAGCGTGAAGTGTTCGGGAATGCCGACGGGGGAGCTGACCTCGAGCGCGGCGCCGGTCTCGGAAAGGTTACGCACCGTGCAATCGATTGCTCCGCCGCCGAACGACATCTTGCCAGTCTTCAACAGCCGGCGCCGTGGTGTTGTTCTGTGCTCGTCCACCGCATGGACCTCCGCGATGAACGGGTAAGAATCCGCCACGGGCGTTACTATCCCGTTACCGCGAATTCCGGCTGCTATACAACGAAGGGTGATGGCTAGCGGCCGCACCGAGCGCTAGTGGCCGACGCTAGCCCGTCCGCGCCCGCCGTCCCTCGATCGGATAGGCCGGGTCGTTGAAGCCCGGCGTCGAGGGGTGGCCACTCACGACGAGGCGATCGACCAGAGCCTCGTCCTCCGCCGTGAAACGGTAGTCGAGCGCCTTGATGTAATCGTCCCATTGCGCCTCGGTACGCGGGCCGGCGATGACCCCGCTCACGAAGGACGAGTTCAGCACCCAGGAGACCGCGAACTGCCCGGCGGTGATGCCGCGGGCCTCGGCGTGCTGCTTGATCTGCTGTGCGAGCTTGAGCGATTCCGGCCGCCATTCGGTCTGCATCATCCGCTTATCGGCGCGGCCGGCGCGGGTTTCCTTGTCCGGTGCCGCGTCCGGCGCGTACTTGCCGGTCAGCACGCCGCGCGCCAGCGGGCTATAGGGCACGATGCCGAGCCCGTAATAGCCGCAGGCCGGGAAGTGCTCGACCTCGGGCATGCGGTTCATGGCGTTGTAATAGGGCTGGCTGACGATCGGGCGATCGATGCCGTTGTCGTCGCAGATGTTGCAGATCTCGGCGACGCGCCAGGCGCGATAGTTCGAAACGCCGAAATAGCGGATCTTGCCCTGCCGCATCAAATCGCCCATCGCGCGCACCGTCTCCTCCAGCGGCGTCGCGTGGTCTTCCTTGTGCAGATAGTAGATGTCGATGACATCGGTGCCGAGCCGCGTCAGGCTCTCCTCCGCCGCCTGCATCACCCAGCGCCGCGACAGCCCGCCGCGATTGGGGTCGTCGCCGATTGGGTTGGCGAGTTTGGTGGCGAGGATCCAGCCCGCGCGCTGGTTCGAGATCGCGCGGCCGACCACCTGCTCGGACTGGCCGCCATTGTACGCGTCGGCGGTGTCGATGAAATTGATGCCGGCCTCGCGCGCCTTCGTGACGATGCGCGAGGAGGTCGCTTCATCGGTCGGGCCGCCGAACATCATGGTGCCCAGACAGATCGGCGAAATCTTCAGGCCGCTGCGGCCGAGTTGGCGGTATTGCATGGGACTCGTCTCCTTCGTATGCCCGTCATTGCGAGGAGCGAAGCGACGAAGCAATCCATGTCTCAGCAAGCGGACAGATGGATTGCTTCGCGGAGCCTGTCATCGGGCGCGCGTTCGCGCGACCCGTTGGCTCGCAATGACACAACCTACCCCTCGCTCTTCAATATCTTGAACACGCCGCTCGCCATCGCGATACAGCGCTTATCGACGGTCACTTCCGTCGTGATGAAAATCAGGCTGCGGGTGGAGCGTACCACATGCGGCTTAGACACCAGAAGCTCGCCGATCTTGCCGGCCTCGACGAAGTGGGTATCGAGCTGCACGGTCGCCAGCGTCGGCTTGCCTGACACGAAGCGGGCGGTCATGCCGCAGGTTCGATCCGCAAATGTCATGATCACGCCGCCCTGCACCAGGCCGCGTCGGTTGTGGTGTTTGTCCTCGGTCAGCAGCGCATATTCATGCGTGCCGTCGACCACGCGCTGCCAGAGTGGGCCGATCAGGTGCAGGAAGCCTGACGTCTCGACGATCTTCCAGCCGTCGGATTTGAGCTTGTCCGCGGCTTTGGCTGTCATGTCGTGCGTTCCGTTTCCTGCGATCTGTCATGCTGTCCGGATCGTTTCATCCGATGCGCCGATGTTGTAGTCAAGCAGGATGGCCCGGTCATTTGACGATACCACACGGCGGAAAATCGCAGAGCTCTGCGCGGCGTTCACGCGGGCACCATCTGCCGAGGCGACGTCGGGCCTGAAGCGCGCTGCGGTGGCCTTTGCGCTGACCGAGGCGGAGACGGGTGGCGGCACCGCGTTTCTCCTGACCCGTCGCGCGGCGACCCTGCGCTCCCACGCCGCCCAATGGGCGCTGCCGGGCGGTCGCTGCGACGACGGCGAGACGCAGGCGCAGGCGGCGCTGCGCGAGCTGCACGAAGAACTCGGCGTCGCCTTGCGCGAAACTGACGTGCTTGGCCTGCTCGACGATTATCCGACGCGCTCGGGCTATCTGATCACGCCTGTGGTGGTCTGGGTCGGCGCCGTCGCCGATATCGTCCCCAATCCGGCGGAGGTCGCCTCCGTGCATCGCGTCGCGCTCGACGACATCGAGCGCACCGACGTCTTCAGCTTCGCTATGATTCCCGAAAGCACGCGGCGCGTGATTCGCTTCCACCATGCTGGCCAGCACATCCACGCGCCGACGGCGGCGCTGATCTATCAGTTTGCCGAAGTGCTCGCGGGCCGCGATACGCGCGTGGCGGAGCTGGAACAGCCGGTGTTTGCATGGCGGTGATCCGTCATCGCGAAAGTGCGGTAGGGTGGGCAAAGGCGCGTGAGCGCCGTGCCCACCATGCTTGATGAGCGCGCCAACAGCGATGGTGGGCACGCTTCGCTGCCCGTACTGCAGTAGCCCGGGTTGCGCACGTCGATCGTTTAGGCGACGATGTCGGACCAACAAGAAAAACAGTCCGGGAGTTCGCCCATCATGCCCTCGCGCAACAAGTGGATTTGTGCCGCCGTTATTATCCTCGGCCTGATCGCGCCCGCAGCCCACGCCCAAAACTATCCCGCCCGCGCCATTACGCTCGTCATTCCGTTCGCGCCGGGCGGCAGCACCTCGATCGTCGGCCGCGCCATCGCCGACAAGATGAGCGAACTGCTCGGCGAGAAGGTCGTGGTCGACAATCGCCCTGGTGCCGGGGGCACGGTCGGCACCAAGGCGGTCGCGAAGAGCGAGCCCGATGGCTACACGCTGCTGCTCGGCTACACCGGCACGCTGGCGATCGGCCCCTCGCTCTACAAGAATCCCGGATATGATCCGCGCAAGGATTTCGCGCCGATCGGCATGATCGGCAACGCACCGAATTCGCTGGTGGTGCATCCCTCGTTCCCGGCCAAGACCGTTGCCGATCTGATCGCTTATGCGAAAGCCAATCCCGAGAAGGTCAATTTCGGCTCGGCGGGCGCCGGCACCGCCAGCCACATCACCGGCGAATATTTTGCCCGCGCTGCCGGCATCAAGCTCGGGCACATCCCTTACAGAGGCACCGGGCCGGCCCTGACGGATCTGCTCGGCGGCCACATCCCGATGGCATTTGCGCCGATCCCGGCTTCGCATGCCAATGTCGCCGCCGGCAAATTGCGCGCGCTCGCGGTCACCAGCGTCACGCGTTCGGGCCTGTTGCCGGAGGTGCCGACGATGGTCGAGGCGGGCCTCGGGAGCTTTGATGCCTCGCTTTATTACGGGCTGGTCGCGCCGGCCGGCACGCCGCGCCCGGTTGTCGACAAGCTCAACAAGACGCTGCGTAATGCGCTTGCCAGCGAGGAAGTGAAGAGGCAGCTCGGCAATGACGGGACCGAGATCACGCCCGGGACGCCGGAAGATTACGCCGAATTCATCGACAAGGACGAGAAGAAGTGGTCGCAGCTCGTCAGAGCGAGCGGTGTCGAGCAGGAGTGACGGCTCTTCCCTTCTCCCCTTGTGGGAGAAGTTGGCATAGGCGGCCTTTGGCCGCCGTCTCTTAGAACGCCGATGCTTCGCATCGGCTATGGCGCCGGATGAGGGGTTCTCTCCGCGGAGACAGACCCCTCATCCGTCTCGCCGCCGCTTCGCGTCGTCGATCCACCTTCTCCCACAAGGGGAGAAGGAAGAAGAACGCCACCTATTGTCGCTCCCTTCAGGGGCTGACTTCGCAGGCTCGCTTGCTACAAGGGTGGTATGCGCCTGCCTTTGATTCGCATGGGGTCCGGATGTGTCGCGCTCGCCCTATTGGCGGGTGCGCTGCCTGCCGCGGCAAGCGAGCCGCTGCCGTCTTCAGCCGCCGACGCAATGGCGCAAGCCGCCTCGCCGCAGGCCATCGCCGAATATCGCCGCAAGCTGAAAGAGTATCAGGAGGCGCGCGCCGCGTTCGAAGAGGAGGCGGGCGCCTATTGGACGGCGATCTCCGAGAAGCGAAAGGGCCGCAACGCCAAGCGCCGGGAGCGCCAGACCATCACGCTCGACGATTACGTGCTGACGCAGCCGCCGGTCTACACCGGTCCGAGGAGGCCGGTCAGCCCGGAGCCGGAAGAAGAAAAGCCGCCCCGCGAGCGCAAGCCGCTGCCGGTGGTGGCCGATTTCCTCAAGGCCGCCGCCGATCATTTCCAGTTCGTGCCGCAACGGCCGTCATCCGAAGTCGAATTCAAGCGTGCCTATGCGCGCTACGCGCTGGCCGCCGGCCTGACGCGCGAGCAGGCGATACGGGTCTATTCGTTCGAGACCGGCGGCAACGGCAATTACGACATGCAGTCGGGGCTCAATCCCGCCAAGCCGGGCTCGCGCGCGATTTCGACCGCGATCGGCTACAACCAGCTCCTGACCACCAACAGCGTCGAACTTTTGGCCGAGCAGGGCCACGAATTCATCAAGGAGCTGACGGCGCGGACCGCGCAGCTGTCGGGGGCGCCGCGCAAGGCGATGGAGCACAAGCTTGCCGTGCTGAAGAAGATGGTGGCGTTCACGCGCTCGGTGCCGGACACCTGGTCGGAGCACGAAAAGCTCGCCAATACGCCGCAGGGCTGGGCGGTGCACGCCATGGTGCTCGATGTCGATGTCGGGCCGATGCTGCAGACTCACAAGCTGCTGACGTCGGTGATCTTCGCGCGCGCCAAGGGTTACAATCGTCCACTGACCGCGGCCGAACTCGAAATGATGAACCTGACCGGCGACGGCACCGGCCTCGATATGGTGACGATGCCGCAGGCGATGCGCGAGCAGGTGCCGACCTCGAACTTCTTCCAGCGCGGCGGCTATGAGCGCAACCCCGTCGCGATCCGCCACAACACCGTGGCCAAGCTGTTGGCGGTGACCGACGAGCGGATGGATTTCAACAGCAGCAAGCCCGGCGCAAAGGAGCTGGCGGCGGCGTTTTAGTCATGCTGCAGCGCCAGCTTGTCATGCCCCGCGAAGGCCTGGCATGACAGTAATCGGCGCTATCGGAAAGGCCATGACCAGCGCGGCGTACTGGATCATCCGCCTTCGCAGATGATGACAGCATGGCTTATCGCAACACCGCTCAATTCGAGCCGAACATGAAGCTGCCGTCGCCCTCGAGATAGGGACCGCTACGCATGTAGAGCTGTCCATTCTGGCCGATGAAGAACAGCGTGCCCCTTGGCACCTTCTTGGCGCCCTTGAGCAAGAGGCCCGCATTGTTGGTGCCCATCTTGTAGGAAAGCGTCTTGCCGTCCTTGCCATAGGCATAGCCCATGTCCGGCTTCAGCTCCCAGGGTGTCGGCGCGGCTTGCGCGAATGCGCCGGTCGAAAATCCCGCCAGCACGGCCGCCGTCAACAGTGCTTTCGTTGAAACCCTCGTCATCATCCATCCTCCCCATCAGCCGTTCGGCGCCTTGCCCCAGGCTTTGAACAAATCACGAACGGCATTGTGCAGTCAATTGGCACCTTCGACGCATCACATCGCCTTGAGACCTTCTGAATTAGACTTTGTGATTTCCCGCATTCGACTTCGCGACTATGTTCGCCTTTCCCGCTACAAGCATGCAATGCGGAAAAGGTCAGGGGATGATTCGGATGAACCACGTCATGAAGATCGGTCTCGGTGTTGCGCTGTCATTCATGACGCTCGCTTCCGCAGCGGCCGATAATTTCAAGCTCTCCAACAATCAGCGGATCGCCTGCAGCCGCGGTTTGGCCCCGGGAAAGCTCAATACGGCGACCTGCAAATCCTTCGCGTATGTGTTCAACACCAAGACTTCGGAATATTTCCGCTGCCAGGTCTCGCTGGCGCTGACGCGCGACAACAAGGAAGTCATCAACGTGCAGGCCGACGGCAGCTGCGCCAGGAAGCCGCGCATCTTCGATACCGACGGGGAATATTCGTTCGATGCTACCGAGACCGAGTCGCCGAACACCAACTCGTTCTTCGGTCCCGGCGGCTATGCGGTGTGGGCCAGCGACAACAATAATCTGAAGGTACGCGGCTGCATCATCATCTCGTCCGGCCTCGGCTCCGACATCGCGAAATGCATCGACATGAAGTTCGAGTGAACCCGGCTCAGGACGTGCTGCCGGCGGCGGCACTTGCGAGCTGCGGACGGGAGCGGGCAAATTTCCGCACCGCCACCGGTTTGCCGAACAACTGGCCCTGGACCAGATCGAAGCCCATGTCGTGTGTGGCGAGGTAATCGGCTCGGGTTCCGATACCCTGCGCGACCACGCGAGCTTCGTTGTTGCGGGCCAATTCGATGATGCTTCGGCATACCGTCTGCTTTAGCCGGTCATCCGCGCAGCCATCGATGTATTTCGGGTCGACCTTCAATTCGGCGAACGGGAAATTGCTGATCTCCAGCAGCGACGGCCATTCCGCGCCGACATTGTCGATGGCGATCGCGATATTGTGCAGGCGCAGCCGCCGCGCGGCATCGACCGCAAGCTCCGGATGGTCGATGACCTCGCTGCTGTCGATTTCGATCACGAGCCCACCGAAAGCCGGATGGGCCGGCATGGCGCGGCAGAGGTCGCGCACCGCCTCAGTATTGCCGAAGAACGTCACGGGAAGATTGACCGACAGATCGACCGGGCCCTGGCTCTCCAGCAGATAGCGCCAGTCCTCGATCGCGCGCCCGACCACGAAATCCGACAGCGCTCGAAAATGCGGGTCCTTGTCGTCGGGAATAAAGTAAGCCGGTGGCACCACGCCCCATGCCGGGTGCCGCATCCGCACCAGCGCCTCCGCGCCATTCGGCATCAGCGTGCGCGCGTTGATCTTCTGCTGATACCACAATTCGAGCCAGCCGGCCTTCAGGGCTTCGGCGACATCGACGGCGGGGCTTGGCGCCGGTTCGGCCGGCAACAGCTCCGCGACGGTCGCGCGCAGGCTCGCCGTGCCGAACGGCGTCGGAAGCGAAGCCAGCATGGCGATTCCGTATTCCTCGCCGATCTGCCTGACCGCCTTGACCATGATCGAATCCGGCTGGCCGATCACGAGAACCTTGCCACCAAAATTCTTGCGGACGATGGCTTCGAGAATCTCGCCGACATTGAGCCCGTCGACGCACACGCTGAGCACGATCAGATCCGGCTGCTCGGACTGCAGCAGCCCGGCCAGATCGCCGGCCTGGCCGCATTCGCAGGTGATGAAGCCGAGGTCCTCGAGTGCGTCAGAAAGGAACAGCCGAAGATGCTTCTTGCTGTCCACGACGCAGGCCCGGGGCGTCAGCTTCCGATGCCCGAAATGCCCTGCGCGCGAGTACTCGCTGAAGTTGATTTGCTCCATGCCGCCCTCCCAACAGATACCCCGGCGCCAGTGGTACATCCCCGTTGAGGTCGCAATGATGGAATTTTGTGACAGCTCACATGATTACTTCAGTAGGGTTAAAGCCGCAGGCGAGAATAATGCATTCAGGGGATTGTCCGATGTCGCGGCTCAGCCCGATCAGATGGCTGATCGGTTGATTTCATTGGACTTCGCTGCGCCGATGCCTTGCCTGTGCAAAAATTGGTCAGCCCCGCATGTTAACGCCTGTGACCGTGCGTTGATGCCGCGACGTTGGCGCCTCGAGAATATCCCACTCAAATACGTGCGCGCTCCTTCGCAGAAGCAGCAATGACGCACTGCACGCAAGCTTGCGTCCCAAAAAAAGACCGCGGCCGTCGGGCCGCGGTCTCCGTTCAAATATCGCTTCCGTGTCGCGGCCGGCGAAGCTAGCCGCCGATGCCCTTCTCCTTGAAATATTTCAGTGCGCCAGGATGGAACGGAATCGGTGAACGGTCCTGCACCTGGTTGTCGAGCGAAAAACTCTCGGCTTCCTTGTGCACGGCGACGATATCGGCCTTCTTCTCGACCAGCGTCTTGACGATAGTGTAGGCGTCCTCGTTGCTCATCTTGTCGCCGGTCACGATCAGATTCCAGACCTCAGTGATGGAATTATCCTTGTCGTAGCCGGGATAGGAGCCAGCCTTGATCGTGCTCGGCGAGTAGAGCTTGCCGTATTTGGCGTTCATCTTCTCGGCCAGGTCGCCATGGTCGATCAGCTTCATCTTGATGCCGGGCGTTGCCGCGAGATCGGTCACTGCGGCGGTCGGAATGCCGCCGACCCAGAAGAAGGCGTCGATCTTGCCGTCCTTGACCCCGTTGACGGATTCGGCGACGCCGAGCCGCTCGCGCTTCATGTCCTTGTCCTTGTCGAGGCCAGCGGCTTCAATGACGCGGAAGGCCATCACTTCGGTGGCGCTGCCGGGCGACCCAGTCGACACACGCTTGCCCTTCAGGTCGGCCATGGTGTTGATGCCGCGGCCTTCCACCGTCACCACATGCATGCGGTTCGGATAGACCACGAGCAGCGCCTGCAGCGGCACCTTGCCGCTCTTGAACTTGTCCTGCCCTTGCAAAGCATCGAGGGCGGCGTCAGCCATCGTGAAGCCCATCTCGCTTTTCCCCGCGCCGATCAGCTTGAGATTGTCGACCGAGCCACCGGTCACTTCCGCGGTGGCCTGCACGTTGGGAAGGTTTTTCGAGAGCACGTTGGCTACGGCGCCGCCGAGCGGATAATAGACGCCGCCGGTGCCGCCGGTGCCGATCGACATCGTCTTTTGCTGCGCGTGGCTCGCGCCTGCGAAGGCGAGCGTGGCAGAAATCGTCATGGCCAGTATGGCTACGGTCTTCTTCATTTTTTTCATCCTCAATCGCTTCCCTGACTTACGTTGTTAGCGCCGGCCGCGTGCGCGACCGTGTCCTCGCCTGCCACAGCACCACGCCGAGGCCGATGATCAGGCCCGGCACGTAGGTGTAGCTGATATCGCGGCCGATGATCCCTTCGACAATCGCCTCGATCAGGCTCGGGAACACCAGCAGCAACCCCGATAGCAGAAGTAGGCCGCGCTCGACCGCTGTATTTTGTCGCAGCGCCCAGTTCTGGGCAAACGCCGCCAGCGCCAAAAGGCCGAAGGTCGTCTTGATTGTGATCTCGACGATATCGACCCAGGACCCGCCCTTCGGAATCGACAGCAAGAGGCCGGGGCCTTGCGGGTCGAGCACGAACACGAACGGCACCAGGAACGCCGGCAGCGTGTATTTCCAGGACTGCAGCGTGGTCCTGTAGGGATCGCCGCCGGTGATGGCGGCGGCCGCGAACGGCGACAGCGCGGTCGGCGGGGAGACCTCGGACAGCACCGCGTAATAGAAGATGAACATATGCGCAGCGTAATCGGGCACCCCTAACTTGATCAGCGCCGGCGCAGCGATGACAGCGCAGATGATGTAGGAGGCGGTCACCGGCACGGCGAGTCCGATGATCCAGACGATCAGCGAGGTATAGATCGCGGTCAGCAGCAGGCTGCCGCCGGCATAGCTGATGACAATCGACGAGAATTTCAGCCCGAGGCCCGTCAGCGTCACGACGCCGACCACGATGCCGGCGCAGGCGCAGGTGGCGGCGGCATTGAGCGCGCCGATCGAGCCGTCAGCCAGCGCCTTGACCAGCTTGCTCGGCATCAGCGCAGTCTCCTTGCGCAGGAAGCTCAGCGCGAAGGTGACGCAGATGGCGTAGAACACCGACAGTGTCGGCGAGTAGCCGATCACCATGAAGACGACGACGGCGAGCAGCGAGATGAAGTGGAAGCCGTAGCGCCTGGTCATTTCGCCGAGTGACAATTCCGGCTTGAACGTGACGTCCTTGGCGCCGAACTTCTTGGCGTCCAGTTCGACCATGAACAGCAGCGACATGTAGTAGAGACAGGTCGGGATGGTCGCCATCCAGATCACGTCGAGATAGCTGATCTTGAGAAACTCGGCGATCAGGAACGCGGCGGCGCCAAGCACCGGCGGCGACAGAATCGCCCCCAATCCGCCGGCGGCGAGCAGGCCGCCCGCGGCGTTCCGCTCGAAGCCCGCTTTGGCCATCATTGGATACGCCACGGTGCCGATCATCACGGTGGTGGCGACACCCGAGCCGGAGGGGCCGCCGAGCAGGAACGACGACAGCACCACGGTGCGGCCGGCGCTGTTCGGCTTGCCGCCCATCAAGGCCAGCGAGAAATCGATGAAGAACTTGCCGGCACCGGAATGCTGTAGGAACGCGCCATAGATCGTGAACAGGATGATCAGCGTTGCCGACACGTCGACGGCGACGCCGAAAATGCCCTCCAGCGTAATGAAGAGGTGGCCGACCAGGCGGGCGAGGTCATAGCCGCGGTGAGTCCACGGCGCCGGCAGGTAGGGTCCCAGCATCGCATAGGCGATGAACAGCAGCGACACCACGGGCATGATCGCGCCGGTGGTACGCCGCGTCGCCTCCAGCAGCAGCACGATGAAAACCACACCGACGATCACGTCCCAGCGGTCGGGCACGGTGGCGCGGTCAGTGAAATCCTCGCCGCCCCACAGCGCATAGATGATGGTCGCGACCGCAACGATGCCGGGCACGATGTCCCACCAGCGCACGCGGTTGCGAAAGCGTGTCGCCAGCGGAAACAGCAGGAAGCTCAGGACCAGCGTGAACGCGACGTGGGTATAGCGAAGTTCCTGGGTCGGAACGATGGCGTAGGCCGCATAGAGGTGAAACAGGCTCATGACCACGGCAATCGTGGTCGAGATCTTTCCTGCCCACCCCATCAGGCGGTTGGCGGCGCCTTCTTCCGCTTCGACGAAGGCTTCTGCCTTTTGCAGCGCTTCGTCGGAAACCGCGACGACTTCATCATTGGGCGGCGTTGTCTTGTCTTGAGCCATGCTTTCCCCGGGGACCTGTCTATTCCCAGACCCGGCTTCCGCGGGCCTTTCGCGGGGCGCATTCAGTCCATTTTGGGCAACCGTGGCAAGGGCCTTGTAGGCCCATATCGCGCGTGTCTCGTTAGCTTTTCGGAGGCTTGACCCGGGCTCGCCAGATGCGCAAAGCGATAGCCGGGGAAACGCCAGGCTGGACTTCCGGACGTCACGCGCGTCCGGGCTACGGGAAAACACTTAACCAGGGAGAAGAAAGTCGATGGAACGGCTCAAGGGCAAGACGGCGATGGTGGTCGGCGCGGGCTCGATCGGCCCCGGATGGGGCAATGGCAAGGCGACCGCGGTGACCTTCGCGCGCGAGGGCGCGCAGGTATTTTGCGTCGACCGCAACGCCGCCGCGGCGCAGGAGACCGTGGATATCATCGCAGGCGAGGGTGGCAAGGCGACGGCCTTCACCGCCGACGTCTCGCGCGAGGCCGAGGTCGAGGCGATGGTGACGGCCTGCCTGAAAGCCTATGGCCGCATCGACGTGCTCGACAACAATGTCGGCATCGCCGAGATGGGCAGCGTCGTCGAGGTGACCGAAGCGGAATGGGACCGCGTGTTCGCGGTCAATCTCAAGAGCGCCTATTTCGCTATGAAGCATGTCATTCCGATCATGCAGAAGCAGGGCGGCGGCTCGATCATCAACATCTCCTCGATCGCCTCGATCCGCCATGTCGGCATTTCCTACGTCACCTACGGCGCCTCGAAGGCGGCGATGAACCAGATGACGCGCACTACGGCCGTGCAGTTCGCGAAGGATCATGTCCGCGTCAACTGCATCCTGCCCGGCCTGATGAAGACGCCGATGGTCGCGCATTCGGCGGGGCTTGCCGCCAGCTATTCCGGCGGCGACGTCGAGGCGATGTGGCGGGCGCGCGACGCGCAGGTGCCGATGGGGCATATGGGCGACGCCTGGGACGTCGCCAATGCCGCGCTGTTCCTGGCCTCGGACGAATCCCGCTACGTCACCGGCGTCGAACTGGTGGTCGATGGTGGGATCACCGCGAAATCGGCCTAGCCGCTACCGCATTCACTCGTCCCGGCGAAGGCCGGGACCCATACTCCGTGTCCCGCAGCTTTGAAAAAAGCCGGTAGACGCCGCCGTAACCACACGCGCCGCGGCGTACGGGTTCCGGCCTTCGCCGGGACGACATCGGTCACCCCCGCGCACTCATTTCCGCCCAGTCCAGTTCTTCCTCGAGCTGGTGGAATGCATCGTCGCCGATGGCCTCGGATTCCCGCAAGGTGAGGATCGATTGCCGGGCAGCGCGAATGGCGCGGCGGCGTAGCGGGTCGGCCGGCAATTCGCCACTGGCTACGCCGCCATCGTCGCCGGCGCGCAGCAGCAGCGCGCGGTATTCGAGCCGGAGAAGCTCGGCTTCCTCGGATGGATCGCCGTCGATTTCATCCAGCGCCGCCCGGTACGCCACCGCGCGGCCGCGCGCCACCTCGGATCTCACCGGATCTTCGTCCTTCAGCCGCAGCGCCATGATAAGCGGTCGCAGCGTGAGGCCCTGGATCACCAGCGAGCCCAGCACCACCGTGAACGCCGTCAGCAGCATCAGATCGCGATAGGGAAAGTTTTCAGGTAGCGCGAACGCCGCTGCCAGCGTGACGATGCCGCGCATGCCGCACCAGGAGACCACGATGCCGCCTCTGACGGTGGGAGCGGTCTTCGTGCGGAGGAGGCCGCGCGCGATCACAAACCGCAGCACCACGCCATAGAACATCACCCAGACGATGCGCGTTGCGATGACAATGCCGAGCACGGCGGCGGCGACCAGGCAATACTTCCAGCGCACGGGATCATCGAGCCGCTCCCAGATCGGGCGCAACTGCAGCCCGATCAGCACGAACGCCAGCACGTTGAGGACAAAGACCACGGTTTCCCACACCGCATAGGTCGGCACGCGCAGCCGCGCCGGCATTTGCGCCGGCGCAGTGCGCGCGAGCGTGATCGCATAGGCGACGATGGTGAGGATGCCTGACAGCCCGAGATGCTCGGCCACGATCCACATCGTGAAGGTACCGGCGAATTGCACGATGATCGCGCTCGGCGCTTCCGTGATCCGCTGCGTCAACGGCAGCCAGAGCCTGGCGCAGAGATAGCCGGCCGCCAGGCTTCCGACCAGCGCCAGGCCGAGCGAAGGGGCAAACTCGCTCAATCTGAGATGATGCGCCGTCGCGATGCCGACGGCGACGCGGTAGATCAACAGCGCGCTGGCGTCGTTGAGCAGGCTCTCGCCTTCGAGGATTTTGAGCAGGCGGTAGGGCAGGTTGACCTGGCGCAGGATCGCCGTTGCTGCCGCGGCATCGGGCGGGGCGACAATGGCGCCGAGCGCGATCGCGGCGGCCCAGGGCATGTCAGGCATCAGCCAGTGTGCCAGCACCGCGACCGAGGTGGTGGTGAGGCCGACGGCGACGAGGACGAGCGTGGCGACCGGCAGCCAGTTGTTCCGGAGATCGCGCAGCGAGGTGTCGAAAGCCGCATCCAGCAGCACCGGCGCGACGAACAGCGCCAGCGCCAGCTCCGGCTCCAGCATCCAGCGCGGCCCTGACGGCACGAAGGCCAGCAGCATGCCGCCGAGCGCCAGAAAGGTCGGATAGGGCACGTTGAGCCGCCGTGCCAGCGCCGAGAGCAGCACCGCGCCGAGCAGCAGCCCGATGATCCATTCGAATGCTAGCAAATGTGAGATTCCCTGCCGGTCGAGATCGATGTCGCCACCAATCTAGCACCAACCGGCAGGAAGGTATGTTGCCCGTTCGCTACTGCGCCATCGCCAGGATGCCGCCGGCGATGGAGTGCCACAGCGGTGAAAGGCTGATCGGCCAGTTCAGGAACTTGATCGCGATCAGCGCGAGGCCGCCATAGACATAGACCGGGTGCGGGCGGCCGCGGGTGCGCCAGTCGAACACGATGGCAACGACGAGCAGGAGATAGGCGACGATGGCGGGCGGAATGGTCACCGGCACCGGCGGCGGGCCGAGCGGGCCGGGAGGCGCGAGGAAGGTGAGAAACCAGCGCGCAACTGCGGCATCCAGCAGCGAAATGCCGGCCAGCAGCATCAGCCGCTTATGGGTTTCCGGCTGACGAATCGATGCAATGGCCAGCGCGAACACCACGGCGAAGAACAGAATTCCGCTTAGCGGAACAATCGCAAAGGCGATTCCATCATCAGCGAGCCCAGCCGCCGCCGAGCGCTTCATCGCGTTGACGGTGACCAGAAAGCCAAAGATCGTCATCGCGGTCGCCAGCGAGACACCGATCATGCCGATCGAGCGGTGCCGGGTGATCTTGCCGGATGCGGCCAGCCAGCTCTGGAATGCGAAGTAAAGCGACCAGGCGAAAAACAACAGGCCATGAAAATGCACGACTGATGATGCCGAGAACGATCGTTGCGCCAGCGGCAGCCAATAGGTTGGCGCAAAGCCGATAAAGGCGACGGCCATGCAGGCCAGCGCCATGTAGAAATAGAAGTAGCGGGTTTCGGATTGCGCGATAGCGCGCGGCGGATTGAGGTCGGTCAATGTGGTCATGGTTATTGAGTCCGGGGAATCAGCATAAGGTTCAGGGCAAATTTTATGACGAAGAGCGTCCATTCGCGTGTGAAGGAGTTCACTGCTCTCGCGTGCCACCGTTCGGCCAAAATCTGTCCCTGGGGATGAAGAAAGAAACGCGCAGCCGGCCGTTGTCGGAGAAGCGCGCGCCTTGCTAGAACGGACGCCAGTTGAAGGCGTATCCCGGGTCCATCGATGCGAGGTCGTTCCGACATTCAGAGCCTGCTGGCAGCATCCCTGCTGTCGATGATGTTCACCCAAGGTGCGTTTGCGACCGGCGCCGAGCCGGTCAAGGATCTGCGCATCGATCCCGCGCCCTGTCTTGCCGCCTCGCTGGGGCCGGACCACGACAAGACCGTGAATCTCTGCAGCGCGCTTATCGACAACGCCAAGACCGAGAAGGCCGATCGCGTCAAGGCGCTGATCGCGCGCGCCACCGCTTATGAGCGCAAGAACATGATCGATCGCGCGATATCAGATTATGACGGTGCGCTGCGGCTCGATTCCGCGCAGGCCGACGTTCACAACGCGCGCGGCGAGCTGTTGCGCCGGAAGGGCGATCTGCCCAAGGCGGTGGCGGATTTTGCCGCGGCGATCAAGCTGAACCCCGATCATGCGATCGCGCGGGCCAACCATCGCGCGTTGGCGCAGGAGGTGGAGCGGCAGGGCGTCTTGAAGGCGGTCGCCGGCAAGCCGAGCTTTGATTGCGCCACCGCCCGCCGCAAGGTGGAGAAGGCGATCTGCGCCAATCCCGAGCTCGCCGATCTCGATCGGGAGGTGCAAGGCTCCTATCAGAGGGCGGCGGCTGGGAAGATGACCGCGCAGCAGGCGCGCAAGTTGCGGCGCGAGCAGGAGGAGTACATCGCCCGCCGCAACAGGGAATACGGCCGGCCCGGCTACGACCTGAAAAAGGCGATGCTGCAACGCCTGCAGAAGATTAACGGCATCGATGGATATTAGGTGGATGCCCCCCGCATCTCGAACCTTAGCAACAGCGCAACTTCATCGAGACACGCAATGCCTCGTTCGGCAAACGGGCTATGATCTCGGCCTCGTCAGTGAGATTTAGCCGAAGGATCAAGCTATTCCGGCTTGATCTGGCGCAACTTCCCGTGACAATGCCTGCAATAAATACTTGCCCAGCCGTCATGGCCGGGCTTGTCCCGGCCATCCACGTCTTGCCGTGTTCGAACTGAACCGAGTGCGTGGATGCCCAGGACAAACCTGGGCATGACGACATTAGGCGATCGACCGGGAGTGCGCCATGAACATCCAGAGCAACAGCCGTTACCACGAGGTCCATGCCCGCTCGCTGGCCGACCCCGAGGGGTTCTGGGCCGAGGCCGCGCGCGAGATCGACTGGATCGAGCCGGCGAAAAAGATCTTCGATCCCTCGATCGGCGCCTATGGAAGCTGGTTCGCCGGCGCCGTGGTCAATACCTGCTACAACGCGCTCGACCGCCATGTCGCCGGCGGCCGCGCCGGGCAGGTGGCGCTGATCCACGATTCGCCGCTCACTAATTCAATCTCGAAATTCACCTATGCCGAGATGCTCAAGGAGGTGCAGACGCTCGCCGCCGTGATGGCTGATTTCGGCGTGGCCAAGGGCGACCGGGTCATCCTCTATATGCCGCTGGTGCCGGAGGCGGTGTTTGCGATGCTGGCCTGCGCGCGGATCGGCGCGGTGCACAGCGTGGTGTTCGGCGGCTTCGCCGCGAAAGAGCTTGCGACGCGCATCGATGACGCCAAGCCGAAGCTGATCTTCTCGGCAAGCTGTGGCATCGAGCCCGGCCGCATCGTGCAATACAAGCCGCTGCTCGACGCCGCGATCGAACTGTCGAGTGCGAAGCCGCAAGCATGCGTGATTCTGCAGCGGCCGCAGCAAACTTGTGAACTCACTGCCGGCCGCGATCATGACTGGGTAACGCTGCGCCGCGCCGCGCTCGATGCGGGCAAGACCGCGCCATGCACGCCGGTGCTGGCGACCGATCCGCTCTATATTCTCTACACCTCAGGCACCACGGGAATCCCGAAGGGCGTCGTGCGCGACAATGGCGGGCACCTGGTCGCGCTGAAATGGTCGATGTTCAATCTCTACGGCGTCAAGCCCGGTGAGGTCTGGTGGTGCGGCTCCGACATCGGCTGGGTGGTCGGCCACAGCTACATCGTCTATGGCCCCCTGATTCATGGCGCCACCTCGATCATGTATGAAGGCAAGCCGGTCGGCACGCCCGATGCCGGCGCGTTCTGGCGCGTCGTCTCCGAGCACGAGGCGGTGGCGCTGTTCACCGCGCCGACGGCTTTTCGCGCCATTCGCAAGGAAGATCCGGACGGCGCGTTCATCCGCAAATACGACCTGTCGAAATTCCGCACGCTGTTCCTGGCCGGCGAGCGCGCCGACCCGCCGACGGTGGAATGGGCGGAAGCGCAGCTGAAGGTGCCGGTCATCGATCACTGGTGGCAGACCGAAACCGGCTGGTGCATCGCCGGCAATCCGGTTGGGCTCGGCATGCTGCCGGTCAAGCATGGCTCGCCGACGGTGCCAATGCCCGGCTATCAGGTCGACGTCGTCGATGAGGCTTCCAAGCCGGTCGCCGCCGGCACCATGGGCTCGATCGTGATCAAGCTGCCGATGCCGCCCGGCTGCCTGCCGACGCTGTGGCAGCAGGAGGCGCGCTTCAAGGAAGCCTACCTCTCCGAATTCCCCGGCTACTACAAGACCTCGGATGCCGGCTACAAGGACGAGGACGGCTACGTCTGGGTGATGGGCCGCACCGACGACATCATCAATGTCGCCGGCCACCGTCTCTCGACCGGCGGCATGGAGGAAATCCTGGCCTCGCATCCCGAGGTTGCCGAATGCGCGGTGCTCGGCATCAAGGACGCGATCAAGGGCGAGGTGCCGTGCGGATTCCTGGTGCTGAAAGCCGGTGTGACGCGCAAGCCGGCCGAGATCGAGAACGAGATCGTGGCGCTGGTGCGCGACAAGCTCGGCCCGGTCGCGGCCTTCAAGCTCGCGATCACGGTAGGGCGGCTGCCGAAGACACGCTCGGGAAAAATCCTGCGCGGCACCATCAAGAAGATCGCCGACGGCGAAAGCTGGGCCATGCCGGCCACGATCGAGGACCCCAAGGTGCTCGATGAGATCGGCGATGCGCTGAAGGGGAGGGTGTAAGCAACTGTCGCGTCTGGGTCCTTCGGACCTTGCCGGAATGAAAGGTTCCTCGTCATGTCCGGGCTTGACCCGGGCATCCATCCTCTTCAAAGCAAGCTGCCATTATTTCGATGGATTGGCGGGTCATCCCCGATCAAGTCGGGGACAGGAGCCCGGCAATGACGAGATGAAAGAAACGGAGCCTGCGAATGCAATTTGGACCTGCAAAGCACCTCATCGCGCTCCTCTTGGCCGCCCCGCTACTCACCGGCTGCCTCGAACGCGGCCAGCCGACCATGGTAGATTCCAGCGCCGATGACGACGCGTTCTGCCGCGCCAACAACGTCGCGGTGGGCTCGAACGAATACGTCAATTGCCGCAAGAACCGCGACGTGCAGCGCGGCAATGCCAATGCCCGCGCTGATCGCGCCCAGCGCAATATGGCCGAGCAGATGCTGAACAACCCCGTCAGGCCGTGATCAGGAGGCTCTCATGAATGAAGACGTGTTCAATGCCAGCCTGCGCAAGTTCTTGAAGCAGGTCGGCGTCACCTCGCAGCGTGAGATCGAAAAGGCCGTCCGCGATGCGCTTGAGTCCGGCAAGCTCAAGGGAAACGAGAAACTGTCGGCAAAGATGGTTCTCACGATCGACAGCATCAGTCTGGTGCATGAGATCGACGACGACATCGCGCTGACCTGATCCTGCCCGCCGCAGGGGGGCGATGATTGAGCCGTGGCGTCGTGCGCGAGAAAATACCTTGCGGGCACGGCCCTCAGCCATTGCGGCCTACGTTTCGAATCGATGCTATAATTCCGGCATGGAACAACTTGCAATCAAGCTACTCGGGTTTGCCGCCGCAACGTGCACGACCCTTGCCTACGCCCCGCAGTTCATCAAGGTGTGGCGAACCCGCTCGACCGAGGACATTTCGCTCGGCATGTTCCTCGTCATGCTGCTCGGCCTCGTGCTCTGGCTGGTCTACGGCCTGCTTTCCGGCGATGTCCCGCTGATCGTCGCGAATGCCATCACGATCGTTCTGGCCGGCGGCATCCTGTTCATGAAGCTGAAATACGGCTGAGCTGTGCGAAGTTTCAAACGAAAAGCGCGGCAGGTTGCCCCGCCGCGCTTCTTGTCGGCCGCAGCCGAAAATCTCACTCCTCGTCGTCGTCCTGCTTCTTGCCGCCGATCGTCTTGAGCTTGGCGAACACGGCGTCGACGTTGAGGTCGTCTTCGCTCTTCTCGCTCGCCTCGAATTCCGGCTCCTTCTTCGTGGTCTCGGAGGCCGGCAGCAGGGTGGCGCCGCCATAGGCCGCCGGCACCGGCTTTTCCTTGGCCGCGCGCTGCACCTCGAAATCGAGCTCGATCTGCGAGCAGAGGCCGAGCGTCACCGGGTCCATCGGGGTTAGCGTCGAGGCGTTCCAGTGAGTGCGGTCGCGGACGCTGGCAATGGTCGTCTTGGTGGTGCCGACCAGGCGCATGATCTGCGCGTCCTTCAGCTCCGGGTGGTTACGGACCAGCCAGAGGATCGCGCTGGGACGCTCGTGGCGGCGCGACACCGGGGTGTAGCGCGGGCCCTTCTTCTTGGCGGCCGGCGGCAGCACGACCTTGCTCTCGCCGAGCCTGAGGCGGTAATTCGGGTCCTTTTCACCCTTTTCGATCTCGTCGCGGGTCAATTGTCCGGTCGAAATCGGGTCCATGCCCTTGATGCCCTGCGCGGCGTCGCCATCGGCGATGGCACGAACCTCGAGGGGGTGCATTTTAGTAAAATCGGCCACCTGGTCGAAGGTCAGAGCGGTATTATCAACCAGCCACACGGCCGTCGCCTTGGGCATCAGCGGTGCATTGCTCATGGCAAATCTCCTTTGTGCCTCGCCCACCTCTTTCGGAGGCGAAGCCTATGGTCATCGGTGATGACGGGAATTCAACGCTTATATAAGCCTTCCGGCCCCATCGGCGCAATGGTCTGCTAAAGTGCCTTGACACCGGCCCAAAGCAGTCCCAAGTCCTTATTCGAATTGGCCGTTCCCAGCCCGCCGGCTAGGGGTGATTCGGTCCCGAGATAGCCCCGAGGCCTTCTGTGTCAACGTCAACCAAACCAGACCTCAGAATCGTGCTTTGTTCTCCCCGCGGCTTCTGCGCCGGGGTGGTACGGGCCATTGATACCGTCGAGCGGGCGCTCGCCATCTATGGCGCCCCCGTCTATGTCCGGCACGAGATCGTGCATAACCGCTACGTGGTCGACAGCCTGAAGACCAAGGGCGCGATCTTCGTCGAAGAACTCGCCGAGATTCCCGACAATACCAATGCACCGGTGGTGTTTTCAGCCCACGGGGTTCCGAAGTCGGTTCCGGCCGAGGCCAAATCGCGAAATTTCTTCTCGCTGGACGCGACCTGTCCGCTGGTCACCAAGGTGCACCGCGAGGCCGCCATCCACTTCAAGCGCGGCCGGGAAATCCTGCTGATCGGGCATTCGCACCATCCCGAGGTGGTCGGCACGCTCGGCCAATTGCCGCAGGGCGCGGTAACGCTGATCGAGACCGCCGACGACGCCAAGACGTTTACGCCGAAGGACCCGGACAACCTCGCCTTCGTCACGCAGACGACGCTGTCGATCGACGACACCGCCGAGATCGTGGCGCTGCTCAAGGAGCGCTTCCCGAATATCAACGGGCCGCACAAGGAAGACATCTGCTACGCCACCACCAACCGCCAGCTCGCGGTCAAGAAGGTGGCGCCGGTGGTCGACGCGCTGATCGTGGTCGGCGCGCCGAACTCGTCGAACTCGCAGCGGCTGCGCGAAGTCGCCGAGCGCGAGGGCTGCAAGATTTCGGTGCTGGCGCAGCGCGCCAGCGATCTCGACTGGTCTCGCTTCGAGGGCATCAAGAGCCTCGGCATCACCGCCGGCGCCTCCGCGCCGGAAGTGATCGTCGAGGAGATCATGGGCGCCTTCGCCGAGCGCTATGAGCTGCATGTGGAGACGGTGTCGGCCGCGGAAGAGAACGAATTCTTTCCGCTGCCGCGTTCGGTGCGGCCAGACGCTGCCTGAGGTCCTTCATGGCGGTTTACACCGACGTCGCCGCCGAAGACCTCGCGGAGTTCATCAAGAGCTACGACATCGGCGAGCTGCTCTCCTACAAGGGCATCGCCGAGGGCGTCGAGAATTCCAACTTCCTGGTGCACACCAGCAAGGGCGCGTTCATCCTCACGCTCTATGAGAAGCGCGTGGCGGTGGACGATCTGCCGTATTTCCTGTCGCTGATGGCGCATCTGGCCGAGCGCGGCGTGCGCTGCCCCCAGCCCGCCCGAAACCGCAACGGCGAGGTCTATGGCGAACTTGCCGGCCGGCCGGCAGCGATCATCAATTTCCTCGAGGGCATGTGGCCGCGGCGGCCCAACGTCACGCATTGCAGCGGTGTCGGTGAGGCGCTCGCCAGGATGCATCTGGCGGGGCACGACTTCCCGATGTTCCGTAAGAACCCGCTGTCGGTTGCGGGCTGGCGGCCGCTGTTCGATGCTGCAGCGCCGCGCGCCGACAGCGTCGCGCCCGGCCTGAAGGATTTCATCGCGCGCGAGCTCGATCATCTTGAGGCGAGCTGGCCGAAGGATCTGCCGCTCGGCGTCATCCATGCCGACCTGTTTCCCGACAACGTCTTCTTCCTCGGCGACAAGCTGTCGGGCCTGATCGACTTCCCGTTCTCCTGCAACGACATCCTGGCCTATGACGTCGCGATCTGCCTGAACGCCTGGTGCTTCGAGGTCGATCATGCCTTCAACGTCACCAAGGCGCGCGCGCTGCTCAATGCCTATGGCCGCGAGCGGCCTTTGTCGGAAGCCGAGCAGGAGGCGCTGCCGCTATTGGCGCGCGGCTCGGCGTTGCGCTTCCTTCTGACGCGGCTGGTCGATTTCCTCAACGTGCCGCCGGGCGCGCTGGTCAAGCCGAAGGACCCACTCGAATATGTCCGCAAGCTGCGCTTCCACCAGAATGTCGCCAGCGTGCGCGATTACGGCCTGACCCAGCCCGGATTTGCCGCTTGAGCGAACTTCCCCATGTCACGGTGTTCACCGACGGTGCCTGCTCGGGCAATCCTGGCCCGGGCGGCTGGGGCGCCATCCTGCGCTTCGGCGACAAGGAAAAGGAATTGAAGGGCGGCGAGGCGCACACCACCAACAATCGCATGGAGCTGATGGCCGCGATCTCTGCGCTCGAAGCCCTGAAGAAGCCCTGCGTGGTCGATCTCACCACCGACAGCCAGTATGTCCGCCAGGGCATCACGGGGTGGATCCACGGCTGGAAGCGCAACGGCTGGCGCACCGCGGACAAGAAGCCGGTCAAGAATGTCGAACTCTGGCAGCGCCTCGACGCCGCGCTGAAGCCGCACCAGGTGCGCTGGCACTGGATCAAGGGCCACGCCGGCCACGCCGAAAACGAGCGCGCCGATCAATTGGCCCGCGAGGGCGTGGCGATGGCGAGATTGCAGGAGCGGGTGGCGAAGTAGCGCAGTCGCGTCGCGACACCAACGGTCGTCATCCCCGCGAAAGCGGGGGATCCAGTATCCCAGAGACGTTTGTGAAATACGGAGAAGCCGCGGCGTACTGGGTCGCCCGGCCCCAGTGCGCAATTGCGCACAAGGCCGGGCGATGACAGTATTATTGTGGCGGCTGCGTCGCGCGATGACGGCTCGGCTTAAAGCTGCCCGAGCAGCGTATCGCCGCCGGAGACTTCGACCTTGCCCGGTGCGGGCTCGAGGTTGAGCTTCTTCACCACACCGTCGTCCACCAGCATCGAATAGCGCTTGGAGCGGATGCCGAGGCCGTTGCCGGAGGCGTCGAGCTCCATGCCGATGGCCTTGGTGAAGTCGGCATTGCCGTCGGCGAGGAACACGGCTTCGTCCCGCTGGTCGGTGTCGCGCTTCCAGGCGTTCATCACAAAAGCGTCGTTGACGGAGACGATGGCGATGGTGTTCACGCCCTTGTCCTTGATGGCATAGGCGTTGAGGAAGATGCTTGGCAGGTGCATCTTGTGGCAGGTGCCGGTATAGGCGCCGGGCACGGCGAACAGCGCCACCTTCTTGCCCTTGAAAATGTCGTCGGTGGTTTTGACCTGCGGACCCTCCGCGGTCATCACGCGAAACTTGGCTTCCGGCAGCTTGTCGCCAACTTGGATCGTCATCGTCAATTCTCCCTCAATGAGCGCGCTTTTGTAGCCCCTGCGGCCCGGCGGCACAATATTCGCCGCGGTTGAAACGGCAACGGCCAAGATCCTTCACGGTTGGAAGGCCGTTCACGCTTGCGTCATCAGGGCGCAAATCCGCCTTGGTCCAGGAAAGCCTGCTCCTCGGGGGTGGTCGTGCGGCCGAGCAGGCGATTGCGGTGGGGAAAGCGGCCGAAGCGCCGGATGATATCGGCATGGTGCTCGGCCCATTTCAGGTTTTCGGCATTCCCCGCCGCGCGCGTCAGCTCGATGCAGCGAAGCTGGTCGGCGAGGTGCTCTGAGTGGTTGAAGGGCAGATAGAGGAATTGGCGCAACTCAGGATCGATCCGCGCGTCCACGCCGCGTTCGATCGCGCGGTGCGCCACCTCGCGCGCGGGAGCATCGCTCGCATAAGTCCTGGCATCGCCGCGGAACATGTTGCGGGGAAACTGGTCGAGCACGATGACGAGCGCCAGCGCGCCTTCATCGCTGGCTTCCCATGACGATAACTCGCCGGCCGACGCTTTCTGCCACAGGGCAAGAAAGCGGCGACGCAGTTCGGCATCGAATGCGTCGTCGCGCTCGTACCAGCGAGCGGGGCCGGCCTCGCGCCAGAAGGCCAGGATGTCTGATGGCGCGACGTTCGTCTCGGTCATGTCGTAAAGTCCGCAGGGCCCGCTCAGGCCGCGGCCTTTTTCTCGTCGCGCAGTTCGCGGCGCAGGATCTTGCCGACATTGGTCTTGGGCAGGTCGGTTCTGAATTCGATCTGCTTCGGGACCTTGTAGGCGGTGAGCTGCGTGCTGCAATATTTGATGACGTCATCGGCAGTGAGGTTCGGATCCTTCTTGACCACGAACGCCTTCACCGCTTCGCCTGACTTGGCGTCGGAAACGCCGATCACGGCGCATTCCAGCACGCCCGGATGGCTCGCGATCACTTCCTCGATCTCGTTCGGATAGACGTTGAAGCCCGAAACCAGGATCATGTCCTTCTTGCGGTCGACGATTTTGGTATAGCCGCGCTCGTCCATCACGCCGATGTCGCCGGTGCGGAAGAAGCCGTCCGCGGTCATGACGTTCGCGGTCTCTTCCGGCCGATTCCAGTAGCCGGCCATTACCTGCGGGCCCTTCGCGCAGATTTCGCCCGCCTGGCCGAGCGGCACTTCCTTGCCATCGTCGTCGCGGATCGAGATATAGGTCGAGGGCACGGGAATGCCGATCGAGCCGGAGAACTGGTCGGTGTCGGCCGGGTTGCAGGTCAGCGTCGGCGAGGTCTCGGAGAGGCCGTAGCCCTCCGACAGCGCACAGCCGGTGACTTTCAGCCATTTCTCGGCGACCGGCTTCTGGGTTGCCATGCCGCCGCCGAACGAGGTCTTCAGCTTGGAGAAGTCGACCTTGTCGAAGCCGGGCGTGTTGAGCAGGCCATTGTAGAGCGTGTTGACCGCCGGGAAGCTATTGACCTGGTACTTCATCAACTCCTTGATGAAGCCCGGCATGTCGCGCGGGTTCGGGATCAACAGATTGACGCCGCCGGCCCGCATCGCGAGCAGGAAGCACGCCGTCAGCGCGAAGATGTGATAGAGCGGCAGCGCGCAGACGATGAAGAGCTGATCGACCTGCGGCGGCTTCTTCAACGCCGGCTGCAGCCAGGCGTCGTTCTGCAGCACGTTGGCGAGAATGTTCTTGTGCAAGAGCGTCGCGCCCTTGGAGACGCCTGTCGTGCCGCCGGTATATTGCAGGAAGGCGACGTCATCGCGCGTGAGCTGCGGCTTGTTGAGCTTCATGCCGCGGCCGGCCGCAAGCGCATCGTTGAACGAGACCGCGCCCGGGATCGACCAGGCCGGCACCATCTTCTTGACCTTGCGGACGACGAGGTTGACGATCACGCCCTTGAAGCCGAGCAGGTCGCCCATGCTGCCGACGATCACGTGCTTGACCGCGGTTTTCGCGATCACCTGCTGCACGGTGGTGGCAAAATTCTCCAAAACAACGATGGCTTCCGCGCCGGAATCCTTGAGCTGATGTTCGAGTTCGCGCGGGGTGTAGAGCGGGTTGACGTTCACCACCGCATAGCCGGCGCGCAGCACCGCCGCGGTCGAGACCGGGTACTGCAGCACGTTCGGCATCATCAACGCAACGCGGGCGCCCTTTTGCAGGCCCTTGCTCTGCAGATAGGCACCCAGTGCGGCCGACATCTCGTCGAGGTCGCGGTAGCTGATCGACTTGTCCATGCAGATGAACGCCTTGCGATCGGCGTACTTCTTGAAGCTTTCTTCCAATAGCTCGACCAGCGACGAGTACTGCGTGACATCGATATCGGCTGGCACGCCGGCCGGATATTGCTTGAGCCAGATCCGCTCCATGGTCTCTCCCCTCTGGTTCCGAGCACGGCCCTGACTGCATCAGATCCGTGTGCTGATTTTTGTTTTGACGCGTTTTCTTCGCGCGAACCGGCACTCACTTCGCTTGAAAACGCGATGGTTGCTGCTGGCTCCGGGCCGGGCACGCCTTGTTTTCGGCAGTATTGTGAATGCCGCCGCCGAAGGCAAGCGGCTGTGCGCTATCGACGCATTGCGCTGATCTGGAATAGTTCGGACGAATGGCAGGAAAACTGCCTGTTTACGGGGCTTCGTGGCCCGTTAACCAGCCGGCTTGTTTTCGCCTTTGGGTTTAGCGGCGGCATTCGGCTTGGCCGGCTTTGGCACGGGCTTGTCGCCGACGGCCGCGGGCTTGGCGGCAGGCTTTTTCTCGGCAGCAGTGGCCGGCTTGGCAGCCGCCTCGGGCTTGGCGTTGGCGTGCCGGACGGTCGCAGGCTTGGCGCCCGGCGTCGCGCTGGCCTCCGTCTTGGGCGCCGCCGCGCCAGGCTTCTTCGCGGCAATCTTCGACTTCTTGCCGCGTCTGGCCGACGCCTGCTTGTCGGCCTCGGCTGCGACGGCCGCGATCAATGCGGCGCCGGTCTTGGTCGGACCGGTATAGACCGGAACGGGCTCGGAGGGCTCCGGCGCGGCAGCCAGCATGTCCGCCGGCTTGACCGGCGGCTGCAGCCCCGCCGTGAAGAAGGTCACCGCGCTCTCTCCGGTCGAAGCGTTGCCGTTGCTAGCGATGACATCCGCATCCTCGTCGGTGGCCGGCCGCTTGCGCTTGCCGTTGCACATCTCATCGCGCAGGTTCGGCGGCGTTGCATCGATCGGAACCAGATTGTCGACGGTGCCGAGCGCCGGCTTCAGCCAGCCGAGCCCACCCCCGCCGAAGCCGCGCTCCATCATCTGCACCGCGCGCACCGCGCGGGCCTGCCCGGAGGAGGCGCCGAGCACCACCGCGATCAGCCGCTTGCCGTTGCGCGTCGCCGAGGCAACGAGATTGTAGCCGGACGCGCAGATGAAGCCGGTCTTGAAGCCGTCGGCGCCGGGATAGCGCCCGATCAGCTTGTTGAAATTCTGCGTCACCCTGCGCCCGTAGCGGATCGAGGGGATGTGCATGAAGTATTCATATTCCGGCAGGTCGCGAATGACGGCACGCGCCAGAATCGCGAGATCGCGCGCCGAGGTGATCTGGCCGTCCGCCGGCAAGCCGTTCGGATTGACGTAGCTCGTCTGCGTCATGCCGAGCCTTTGCGCGGCCTGGTTCATCATCGCGGAGAAACCGTCGATCGATCCGCCGACGCCTTCGGCAAGCACGACCGCCATGTCGTTGGCCGACTTCACCATCATCATCTTCAGCGCGTTGTCGACGGTGACCTGGGTGCCCGGAGGAAAACCCATCTTGGACGGCGATTCCGCGGCCGCGACCGGCGACACCGTGAGCAGGGTATCGAGCGTGAGACGCCCGTCCTTCACCGCCTTCAGCGTGACATAGGCGGTCATGATCTTGGTCACCGAGGCGGGATACCAGGGCATGGTCGCATTGTCGGCCTGCAGCACCTTGCCGGTATCGGCCTCGACGAGCAGCAGCGCCTCGGCCTGCGCCGCGCGCGGCGTCACGACGGCGAGCGCCGCCACGACGAAGATCCAGCCTATCGACGAATGGCGAAACAGCGGGCGAAGAAAATGCACTTTTCCGTTCCGGTCCTCTGAGACCCGCCTTCGCAAAGGAGGTCCTCTAGATCTAGCGTTCGGGTTTCAAGCGTGTCCGGCGCCGTCGCGTTGCGGCTGGGCGCAAACCTATACCGGCTTGCCGATCCAGAACAGAGGCCTGTCAACTAAATGGTGGACGAAAAAGGCGCAAGTTCGGCGGTATCTGAAACCGGGCGGCAGCCCTGCGCTATTTGACCTCTACCCCGGCGCGTGCGCTCTCCTGCACCATGAACTGGGCTTTCGCGAGTTCCGCGAAGCGACCGCCCTTGGCCACCAGTTCATCAAAAGTTCCACTTTCGATCACCCGGCCGTCGTCGAACATCAGGATGCGGGTGGCGTTGCGAATGGTCGAAAGCCGGTGTGCGATCACGAAGGTGGTGCGGCCCTTCATCACCTCGTCGAGCGCGGCATTGACCTTGGCCTCGGTGACGGCGTCAAGCGCGCTGGTCGCCTCGTCGAGGATCAGGATCGGCGGGTCCTTGAGCAGCGCGCGGGCGATCGACAGCCGCTGCCGCTCGCCGCCGGACAGCATGCGGCCGCGTTCGCCGGCATGGGTGTCGAACTTCTTCTCGCTGCGCTCGATGAAGTCGAGCGCCTGGGCGCGGCTGGCGGCGACACGCATTTCCTCCTCGGTCGCATCGGGCTTGCCGACCAGAAGGTTGTCCGCAATCGAGCGGTTGAACAGCAGCGCTTCCTGGAACACCACGCCGATGTTCCGCCGCAGCGCCGTCAGCTTCAGCGCGCGGATATCCATGCCGTCGATCTTGATGATGCCGGATTGCGGATCGAAGGCGCGGTGGAGCAGCGCGATCGCGGTCGATTTGCCGGCGCCGGTCGGGCCGACCAAGGCGACGGTCTGGCCGGGCAGGGCGGTAAACGAAACGTCCTCGACCGCCGGCCGCTTGCCGTCATAGGAGAACGAGACGTCGTGGAATTCGACCAGGCCGGAAAGCCGCCCGGTGTCGACGGCGCCGGGGCGGTCGCGTACGGCCGGCACGGCATCCAGCACGTCGAAGAACTCCTGCAGGCGCGGCGCTTCCATGAATACGCTGTTGATGAAGCTCACCACCTGTTCGAGCTTCTGGATCAGCATGGTCGCAAAGCTCACGAACATCACGATCTCACCGACCGTGGTCTCTCCCCGCTGATGCAGGTAGATGCCGACGGTAAAGATCGCGAGTACGGTGATGGTGGTAGAGGCGCGCGTAATCACCGTGACCAGCGCCCACCAGCCGAGCACCGGCATCTGCGCGGCGAGCAGCTTGTCGGCGACAAAGCGCAGGCCCTGCACTTCGGCATCGATCCGAACGAAGCTCTGCACCAGCGCGACGTTACCGAGCGCGTCGGACGCGCGCGCGGAGAGGTCGCTGTACTGCGCCTCGACGTCGCTCTGCATGCCGTAGGTCTTGCGCACGACAAACGTGGTCAGAACGGTGAACACCACGCACAGCACGAACAGCAGGATCGCCAGCCGCCAGTTGATGTAGAGCGCCAGCGGCAGCAGCACGACCAGCGAGAGAATTGCTGCAAAATGCTCACGGAAGAAGGCAAGCCAGAGCCGCCACAGCGCATCGGTGCCGTTCAGCATTACCTTCATCAGCCGTCCCGAATGGGTGCCGGTGTGGAAGGTCAGCGGCAGCTGCATGATGTGCTCGAAATAGTCGGTCAGCACCGCCTGGCGCTGGCGGTGCGCCAGTTTGTCGGCATGGAGCGCGACAAGGGCGCTGCATGCGATGGTGAACAGGCCGAACGCCACCCAGGCCGCCAGCAGCGGCCAGGCCGAGTTCGTGGCCAGCGGCCCGGTCTGCGGCTTACCGGAGAGCACGTCGACGATCTTGCCGAACAGCACCGGCTCGGCGAATTGCGCGCCGGCGAGCAGCAAATTGGCGACGGCGAGAATCCAGCCCAGCCTCGCCTCCTTGCCGAGCAGTTCGAGGACGCGGGTGTAAAGGCGAAGCATGGACATGCGGGCAAGGACTCAAATGGAAGCGATCGGCGACCACCATATTAATCAGGGATGGCGGTGGAGAACCAGAGCGGGATGATTTTTGATGCGGTCATGCCGGAGGGCGCCTCTCCCGGGAGGCGTTCGCCTAGTTGATCAAGCGACCGTTGAGTGGCGGCAAAAACTGATCGTCGAAAATGTCCGACATCTGTGGCCGCTTCTGAAACTTGAAGTCCTCGGAGACCTGATCGATCGAGCGTTCGAAACGCGCCGGATCGATCGCGCCGATGCCGTTCCGCCTGACTTCGCTGGTCAGGATGTTGTCGCGCAGGATGGCTTGCAGGCGTTCCAGTTCGAGATCCTTGGAGCCGCCGTCCATGCGGCTTGCGACTTCGGCTGCGGCGCGGGCCGGGTCCTTGATCGTCAGGTTCAACCCGCCGATCACGGCGCGCACGAACCCTTTCACCGCCTCGGGCTTGCTGGCCGCCACCGCCGGATTGACGATGACAGCGAAACCGTAGGCCTCGCAGCCATAGTCGGCGAACCTCAGCACCGCCAGATCGTCGGCCGGCACGCCGCGGTCCCGCAGGTTGATTGCCGAGAGATAGGAGAAGCCGGTCACGGCGTCGACCTGGCCGGCTGACAGCATCGGCTCGCGCACCGCGGCGCTGATGCTGCTCTGCTTCACGCTCTTGATGTTGATGCCGTTCTGTTTGGCCACCGCCGGCCACAGCCGGACGGAGAGGTCGCCCTCGGCGACGCCGAGCGTCTTGCCCTCGATATCCGTCAACGCGCGGACACCACGGCTTTTGCGGGCGATGATGGCATAGGGCGCCTGGTTGAACAGCACGAACACGGCCTTGATCTTAGGCCCGCCCTGCTTGTCCTTGTCGCGAAAGCGCATCAAAGCGTTGATGTCGACCACGGCGAAGTCGCTGCTGCCGGCCGCGACGCGCGCAATGGCGTCCGACGATCCGCTCGCAATGTTGGTCGTGACGGCGAGCGCTTCGGCGCTGAACAGCCCGCCCGTGGTGGCCATCACGAACGGCGCCGCCGCGGCGTCGATCGGGCGATCGAGCGAAAACTGGATCGCAAGCGGTGGGCGGGGTTCGTCCGCGGCCAGGACGCTGCTTGCCGTAAGACCCGCAACCACGCACAGGCTCGCCATGAAAGCCAGAAGAACGCTCAAACGAGAGCGGATGGCGTTGGTCCTGATCGCACGCATGAGGCTACATCAGCATGAGGTGGGACAAGTTGACGCGCCGGTCACGTCAGCTTGATGACATCAACGACGGCATTTCTTGCCCGTGGGCAGAGGTATTCTGCAGCATCTAACCTGAACGGTCGATGACTGCCACGATTTTGCCTGGGATCGTTCAGCTGCCGTTCGGATTCGGGAACCTAGTATCCGCTGCGTGGTTAGCTATCTGAGGCCTATCGGGGCCAGCTTCCACGGAGGATGTGCAGGATGTTTGCGCGAACAGGTGTCTTTTCATCGATTGGCCGGGCCGGCGCGGTGGCGACGGTTGTCGCGGTGGCGCTGACGGCCGTGCAGCCGTCGATGGCTTTTGCCGGCTCCGCAACGTCGACGTCGGGCAAGGGAGTTATGGTCTCGACCGGGACCAGCGACGCCACCGATATCAGCGCCCGCCGTCGGCACTATCGCGGTGGTGGCGCGGCGGCAGCGGCGGCCTTTGCCGGCATCGTCGGCACCGGGATTGCGATCGCGGCCGCCCAGAACCGCCGCGACTACTACTATGACAACGGCTACGGCTACTATGGCGGACCGGCCTATTATCATCGCCCGGCGCCGTACTATTACGGGCCCCGTTACTATGGCAGCCCGTATTACGGCGGCTGGTAAACGCGCCCGCTAAAATCGAGACCATTAAAGATGAATCCACCGGCCGTCCGGCCGGTGGATTTTTTATGGTTGCAGGCTCGATCGTTAACACGCTCGGCATGGCTTTGCATTAGGTTGGCAGGATGAGTGATTCGCTCGAACGGCTTTATCAGGCTGTCCTCGCGGCCCGGGACCTCGATCCGGCAACGTCGCGTACGGCCCGGCTGTTTCAGCGAGGCCCCTCCAAGATGGCCAAGAAGCTGGCCGAGGAAGCCATCGAAGTCGTGATCGATGCTGTCAACGGCAAGGCCGACGCGGTGGTCCGCGAAAGCGCCGACCTGCTCTACAACCTGACGGTTCTGTGGGCATCGGCCGGCGTGAAGCCGGAGGACGTCTGGCGCGAAATGGAGCGGCGCGAGGATATGCTCGGCATCGCCGAGAAGCTGCCGAAGGCCAAAATGCCGAAGGCCCTCGCCAGCAAGCCTGCGCCTGCCAAGGGACTGCCTAAAGCGCTGCCCAACAAGTCGCTGCCCAAGGGGACGGCGGCGCCTGCGGTTCGGCGGCGAATTGTCGCGCTGGAAGGCCGCTCCTCGCGCAAGCGGCACTAAATCCCATCAAAATCCTTGATTTTACGGCATGGACAAATCCGCTCCATGATGGTTCATGCGCGCATGCTCAAACGGATCTACGACTGGTGCATCGACGCCGCCGACAAGCCCTATGCGCTCTGGATCATGGCGGCGGTCGCTTTTGCAGAAAGCTCGTTCTTCCCGATTCCGCCCGACATCATGCTGCTGCCGATGTCGCTGGCGCGGCCGAAGAAGGCATGGTGGTTTGCCACCGTCTGCACCATCGCATCCGTCGCCGGCGGCGTGGTGGGATACGGGATCGGCGCGCTGCTGTACGATTCGGTCGGGCATTGGCTGATCACCGTCTACGGCCTCAGTGACAAGGTCGAGACCTTCCGCGCTTCCTATGCCGAATGGGGCGCGGTGATCATCCTGCTGAAAGGGCTGACGCCGATCCCCTACAAGCTCGTGACCATCACCTCGGGCTTTGCCGGCTACAATATCTGGCTGTTCATCCTGTGCTCGATCCTGGCGCGCGGCGGCCGTTTCTTCGTGGTCGCGGTCCTGCTCAACCGCTATGGCGACCTGGTCCGGAGCGAACTGGAAAAACGCCTCGGCCTGTGGGTCGCGATCGGGGCGGTCGTTCTGGTGCTCGGCTTCTACATCGCGTTCAAGTTGGTCTAGTACTAAAGCGGCTTGGCGAAGCCCCAAGTATGAGGTTACGCTTAGATCGACATGTCTCTGCGCGGGATCATTCGACGCCCCGACAGGGGGCCTCTGGGCTCTGAAGAAGAGGTAATGGTTCGCTTATCTGTGGCGTTTCCGGGCGTCCAGTTTCAATACGAGGCGGAAGAGCCTCCCGGTATAGCTTGGTCGCGTAAGCAGATGTCGATCTGGTTGCGAGTCTGGCTGTTCGTGTTCGGTGAGGATGTTCCTTTTCCGCGCCGTTATGGGTACTTCCAGCGCGCAGGCGGCGGTACAGTTGAGTTCTACTTCGTGGCAGAACAGCCCGTTCGCTGGATCGAGCAGACTTCGTATGGAATGACGGCAGGTCTGGATGATAACTTTGACCGTCTCTATGCCGCGACAGGGTGGAAAGTCGAGTATCCGCGTTTCTGATCGATCGGATGGTCTGAATTCGGGATTGCTGTGCTTGGGAGCCACTCAGCCTTTGAAATGTATTTGAGGACACACCTCACGACGGGCCTTACTGGCCTCTGGGTATTCGGGGCAACGACAGGAGTCGCATGGCCCCAGGCCGCGCCGGCGCCGTCGCTCGGCGTGCAGTCGCCAGTCCAGCAACCGCTGCCGCCCCAGTCGGCCCCGCAACAGATCGAGCCGCCGCCGCGCGAGGAGAATCCGGGCCTGATCAACGAAATCGGAAAGCTGTTCGAGAAATCCAAATCGCTGCTGCCACCACTGAAGAGCCCGAGCGAGGCTCTCGAGGAACTCAATCCGGGCGCCAAGGACAACAGCGGCGGCCTGTCGAACCTCGCAAGGCCTTCGATCATGGTGAGCGGACGGGCGGCGTGTCTGGTGGCAGCCAATGGCGCGCCGGACTGCAAGGCCGGCGCCGACCGGCTGTGCCAGAGCAAGGGCTACAAGGAAGGCAAGAGCCTCGATAGCGATGCGGCCGAGAAGTGCTCGCCGAAAGTATACTTGCCCGGCTACAAGCGGCAGCCCGGTGACTGCAAGACGGAAAATTACGTGACGCGGGCGCTCTGCCAGTAGCGCATGCCCGAACGGCCGCGGAGATCATGCGCAAACGCATCGCCGCCAGCGTCAAAACGCAATACTTGACACTGGAAAGATTGCCTTGTTGGTTGGTATGACGTCTGGCATATCTTTAAGCCGTGCCGCTTGGCTGAATAACCAAAGGATCGCCCCTCTATGTCCATGCCCGCGCTGTTCAAGGGCCGCCTATCGATACCCGTGATCGGATCGCCGCTGTTCATCATCTCCGTGCCCGATCTGGTGATCGCCCAGTGCAAGGCCGGCGTGGTCGGATCGTTTCCGGCGCTGAATGCGCGCCCCGCCTCGCTGCTCGACGAATGGATCGCGCGGATCAAGGAAGAACTCGCGGCCTGGGACAAGGTCAATCCGGATCGCCTGTCGGCGCCGTTTGCGGTGAACCAGATCGTGCACAAGTCCAACAACCGGCTCGACCACGACCTCGCGGTCTGTGAGAAACACAAGGTGCCGATGCTGATCACATCGCTCGGCGCGCGCGAGGATCTCAACCAGGCCTGCCACAACTGGGGCGGCATCGTTTTCCACGACGTCATCAACCAGAAATTCGCGCACAAGGCGATCGAGAAGGGCGCCGACGGCCTCATTCTCGTCGCGGCTGGCGCGGGCGGTCATGCCGGCACGATCTCGCCGCTCGCTTTCGTCGAGGAGACGCGCGCCTGGTTCGACGGACCGATCGCGCTGTCGGGGGCGATTGCCAACGGCCGCGCGATCCGCGCCGCGCGCATCCTCGGCGCCGACTTCGCCTATATCGGCTCCGCTTTCATCGCGACCCAGGAAGCCAACGCGGTCGAGGGCTACAAGCAGATGATCACCGCGTCGTCGGCCGAAGACATCGTCTATTCGAACCTGTTCACCGGCGTGCATGGCAACTACCTCAAGCCGTCGATCGTCAATGCCGGTCTCAATCCCGACGATCTGCCGACCTCCGATCCCTCCAAGATGAGCTTTGGCACCGACGCCTCCGGCGAGCGCAGCAAGCCGAAGGCATGGAAGGAGATCTGGGGCTCCGGCCAGGGCATCGGCGGCATCGGCAAGGTGGTGCCGGCAGCCGAACTGATCGCGCGGTTCAAGAAGGAATATGACGAGGCGGTCGATCCCGCATTGTGATGCTTCTTGCGGGATACGCCCCGTCGTGAAGGCGACGGAGGATCTGACATGGCCGGACAGGATCTGAGCACGCATGTCGCGCTGGTGACGGGTGGATCTCGCGGCATCGGCGCAGCGGTTGCGCGGATGCTGGCGGAGGCCGGCGCGGCGGTCGCGGTCAATTACCGCGAGCGCGCTGCCGATGCGGATGCGATCGTCGCCGGGATCAAGGCGGGCGGCGGCCGCGCCATCGCGGTCGCAGCCGACGTGTCGCAGGGCGTGGCGGTGGCCGGCATGTCGAACAGGTCGCCGCCGCGCTCGGGCCGATCGACATTCTCGTCAACAATGCCGGCGTCGCCATCGTGCGCGGCGTCGACGATCTCACCGAGGACGATTTCGACCGCACCATCACGGTCAACCTCAAATCGGCGTTTTTGTGCACGCAGGCGGTGCTGCCGGCGATGCGGGCGCGCAAATGGGGCCGCATCGTCAACATCTCCTCGGGCGCCGCGCGCGGCGCCGGCGCCATCGGCCCGCACTACAATGCCTCCAAGGCCGGCATGGAGGGATTGACGCGCGGCTATGCGGCGCGCCTCGTCAAGGAAGGCATCACGGTGAACGCCGTGGCGCCATCGCTGATCGCAACCGACATGATGGGCGGCCGGACGGATCTCGCTCGCAACATCCCGCTCGGCCGCATGGGGCAGGCCAGCGAGGTGGCGCAGGCGGTCATGATGGTGCTCGGCAACGACTACATGACCGGGCAGACCATCGTGCTCAATGGCGGCATGGCGTTCATTTGACGCGCCGTTCTGCTCTCGAGACCACAACATTCAGTCGTCATCCCCGCTTTCGCGGGATGACGGCTGAATGTGACAAAGCAATCTCGCGCATTGGCCCGACCCTGCGGATGGCGCACGGCGTCCTGCCTGCGGCAGGCTCGACTCAGCCGCTCCGAGCAGGCAAGAAGCGTGTAGTTTGATCGACAGGATCTCCCAGCCGATGGAAGCTATCTTTCGCGTTGACGGCAACGACGTCGTCACCAGCCCCTTTGCCGCGGGACCATGGCATCCGAGCATGCAGCACGGCTCGCCGCCGGCGGCGCTGGTGGTGTGGGCCGCGGAGCGAATTCGGCCGCCGGTCCCGATGCGCATCGCCCGCGTGACCGTCGATCTGATGCGTCCCGTGCCGGTGGCGCCGCTCAGAATCGAGAGCCAAGTCTTGCGCGAGGGACGCAAGATCCAGCTTTGCGCGGTCAGGCTGCTCGCCAACGGCGTCGTGGTGGTCGCCGCCACCGTGCTCAAGATCAAAATGCAGAGCCAGGAATTGCCGCCCGATGCGATCATCCCGCCGGCCGATCTCCCCTCGCCGGATCAATCGCGCGTCGAGGCTGTCGATTTTTCCTCCTCGCCATTCGTCACCGGCATGTCGCTGCGCGCTGCGCGCGGCCGGTTCGGCTCGCCCGGTCCTGGTGCGATCTGGTATCGCGTCGACCGGCCGATCGTCGAGGGTGCCGTACTGTCGCAGGCGATGCGGGCGATGGCAGCGGCGGATTTCTGCAACGGCACCTCGCCGGTGCTGGATTTCCGCGAATGGACCTTTCTCAACGCCGACCTGACCGTGAATTTTTCACGTGAGCCGGCCGGCGACTGGATCCTGGTCGACGCCGAGACCTGGATCGGTCCCGACAGCGCAGGCCTCGCGATGGCGCGGCTCGCCGACGCCAGCGGCTATTTCGGCCGCGCCGTTCAGAGCCTCGTCATCGAGAAGCGCTGATCTGCAGAAATCGGACGTCAAGAGCCGCGATCACAGGGATCGCGGCTCTTCGATCATTCGAGTTCGAGCGCCTGGTAACGCCCGCTTTCGTCGAGCGCCGTGCCCCACACCTTGTTCGAGGCCTGATGCTCGGAGCGGCCGAAGCTCAGCTGGGTGCCCAGACCGAGGTCGAGATTGCGCATCGTCTCGAGCGTGTCGATCAGCCTTTCGGTGTCGAGTTGAGGTCCGGCCCGCTTGATGCCGGCGATCAGCACGTTGGCGGCGACATAGCCTTCGAACGAAACGTAGTCGGCCGCTTCGCCCGGGAAATACTTGGCGAGTGCATTCTTGTATTCGAGCACGGCTGAAGAATAGCCCGACACCGCCGGCACCACTTGCGTCACGATCACGCCGTTGGTGTAGCGCGGCCCCAGCAGCTTCAGTTCTTCGGCAAGCGCCGTGGAGCCGACGAACGAGACGTTCGAGTAGATCAAGCCGGGATAGGCGTCGCGCGTCTTCTCGATGAAGCGCGCCGCGGCCCGGTAGGTTGCCACCATTACCACGGCCTTGATCGGTGGCTTCGCCAGCTTCAACTGGTTGATCGCATCGTCCACGTCGACGGTGTTTCGCGCGTAGTTGAGCCTGAGAATGGCGCTGTCGTTCGCGCCCATGGAACGAAACGCCTTCGCGACCCCCGCAAATCCGGAATCGCCATACGAATCCTGCTGCGCAAAGACCGCGATCTGGCGCGGCTGCAGCCGGCGTATCTTGACGAGGTAGCGAACGACCGCGTCGGTTTCCTGAACATAGCTGGCGCGATAGTTGAATACGTAGCGATCCGGCGGATCATTGCGCAGGATGTTGGAACCGGTGAACGCCCCGAAGAACAGCATCCGGCGTTCGAGCGCATAGGGGATCGCAACCGCCGAGGTCGGCGTGCCGACATTGCCGACGATGCCGAACACCTGATCCTTTTCGTAGAGCTGCTTCATGGCGTCCAGCGTGCGCGAGGGCTCGTAGCCGTCGTCGGCGGCGAACAGTTTGAGCATTCGCCCGTCGATGCCGCCGGCATCGTTGATGCGGTTGAAAGCGGTCTCGATCCCGAGCTTCATCTGCCGGCCGAGCTCGCGGGACGAGCCGGAAAAGGGCGCGGCGATGCCGAAGCGGATTTCCTTTTCGCTGATGCCGCGCGGCAGCGGACCGGCCGGCACCGGGGCCGTGGGTGCGGTCGCGGCCTGTGCGGCGGTCGCCGCGGCGGCGGGCGAGGGGCCGATGACGCTGGAGAGGCTCGGCCCTGCGATCGAGCGTTCGAGATCGGCGAGCTGACGGTCGGCACGGATGCAGTCGATCCGGCCAGAGGTGATGGCAGCGCGCCCGTCCGCGACGCTGCGATCGAACGTCTGGGTGAGGTCGGAACGCTCCGCCTCGTTCGACGAGGCCTCCCGGATCACCTGCGTGAACTTGTCGACGATGGTCTGGATGCGTGGGCGCGCGATGTCGCGGCACGCCTGTGCCGAGCCGATCACGGGTCCGACGCGACTGGCGAGGTCGCGCACGATCCCAATGTCGCTGGCAGCCTGGGCGGTGCCTGCGAGGCCGAAAAGCACGGCCCCGACCAGCAAGGTGATGCGGTGCGAGGTCATGGCAGGCTCCTTGAACGCAAGATGGCGGAAAGTCGGTCCCCGGACATAGTCATTCCTCCATCAGGATCATGGGTTGGCGCGTTGCGGCGCGGCCTGATCCGGCTTCTCGCGCCACTGCATGAATTGCTGGAGCAATTGGTTGGATTGCTCGGACTGGGCCGGAGCGCTCGGCGGCGTGGAGGCGAGAAGGGACTGGAATTCGTTGATCGCCGGCTTCTGCGATGTTTCGGTGGCCAGCGCGCTCTTGATCGACTGCGCGACGCCGGAGAGCGCCGACGGCTGCGCCTGGGCCTGCTCGCCATCGTTGTTTTGCCGCGATCCGGGCACTGCCGCCACGAAGAACAGCGCCACCAGCGCCGCGACGCCGATTGCGGCGGCGAAGCGCGCCGCAACGCTCCACAATGCCTTCTTCGATTCCAGGTCGGGCTCGTCCATCACCTCGGGATCGAGCGGATGGCGCAGCGCGTTGGAGACGGCGCTCTCGAGCTGGGTATCGAACGAGGTCGGAGAGAATGACGTCTCTGCGGGGCTGCCGTTGCGCTGGGAGGCCGAGCGCTCACGTAGCCAGCGCGGCGCGTAGTACAGCGGATCGCGGGGATTGATGTGGTCTTGCTCACTCACACTACTCATACCCTTACTCCTCGTGTCGCTCGTCGGATGATCCGGCGGATTGGTTTGCGGCGAAACGGCTGCGGACGTATCGGACAGGAGCTCAAGCTCATGGAGCAAGTGTTCGGAGGAATCCGCCTCCGCCCACCCATCGCCTAGCTTGGTTGGAAGATTTGAATCGGTCTGTGGGGCGTCATCCTTGTTTTCGACGACACCTGTCTGCGAGACATGATCTCGCGACGACTCCATCCCCACGGCTTCCACTGCCTATTTTCCCCTGCCGGCAAGTCCGTCTGCCCGACGGAATGAGCTGTCCGGACCGCACATCCGGCCAGCACACATAAGTTTGTTGGAGGCCCGCAGGGACAAATTTAGGTCGGAAACGTGACGAAAGTAAGTTGAGGTCTTGTTAACTACAACCGCGCGGACCTCTGTTTTAAAAGGCTTTAATGCCCGTTCGCCTCGATTCGTAGCTGGAATTGGCCGCAAATACGCCGGATTTGCCATCCGTTTCGCGCGTTTTCTGCGCGCAATGCGGGTTTCCGCGAGAAATTCCCGTTAATTACTCGTTAACCAAGTTGGTCGATTCTTAACCTTTCAATAAGGAAAGGCGAGTCGAACATCATGGACGTCCGAGCGGATCCCACGCGTCAACTGGTTCGGCTGCGCGGCCGCTCCTACGTCGCGTTCGTGTTCAGCCCCGTCGTACCGATCGTGGATTGGCTCGCCGAGATCGACGCGACGCTGGCTCGCTCGCCGGGCTACTTCGTCGGCAAGCCGATCGTGCTCGACCTTTCCGCCGTCGACCTTTCCTCCTCCGCCATCGCCCATCTCCTCGGCAGCCTCGGCGAGCGCAACATTCGCGTGCTCGGCATCGAGGGCGTCGATGAGGAGCGCCTCGCCGAGAACATGCCGCCGCTGCTGACCGGCGGCCGCGCCTGCGTGATCACGCGCAGCGAGCCGACGCAGAAGGCCGAACCGGAGGCCAAACCGAAGCCGACCTCGCTGCTGCTCGAATGCCCGGTGCGTTCGGGTCAGTCCATCGTCTTCATGGAAGGCGATGTGACGGTGCTGGGTTCGGTCGGCTCGGGCGCGGAAATCGTCGCCGGCGGGTCGATCCATATCTACGGAACGCTGCGCGGCCGCGCGATGGCGGGCGTCAACGGCAATTCGTCGGCACGGATCTACTGCCAGAAGATTGAGGCCGAACTTCTCGCCATCGACGGCTACTACCAGACCGCTGAAGAAATCGACATCTCGCTCCGCAACCGCCCGGCGCAAGCCTGGCTGCAGGGCGACACCATGAAAATTACCCCGCTGAATTAACCGGCTAAGGAGATCACGTATGGCCAAGGTCCTGGTCGTTACCTCTGGCAAGGGAGGCGTTGGAAAGACCACTTCGACGGCCGCGCTCGGCGCGGCGCTTGCGCAAAGCGGGCAAAGCGTCGTGGTGGTGGATTTCGACGTCGGCTTGCGCAACCTCGACCTTGTGATGGGCGCTGAACGCCGCGTGGTGTTCGACCTGATCAACGTGGTGCAGGGCGTGGCCAAGCTGCCGCAGGCGCTGATCCGCGACAAGCGGCTGGATAATCTCTGGCTGCTGCCGGCCTCGCAGACCCGCGACAAGGACGCGCTGACCGAAGAGGGCGTCGGCCGCGTCGTCGAGGAGCTCAGGTCGCGCTTCGACTGGGTCTTGTGCGACAGCCCGGCCGGCATCGAGCGCGGCGCGACGCTTGCCATGCGCTATGCCGACGAGGCCGTCATCATCACCAATCCCGAAGTGTCATCGGTGCGCGATTCCGACCGCATCATCGGCATGCTCGATTCCAAGACAGTGAAGGCCGAGCGCGGCGAGCGGGTGGAAAAGCACGTGCTGATCACCCGCTATGACCCGGCGCGCGCCGCGCGCGGCGAGATGCTCAACATCGACGATATCCTGGAGATCCTCGCGACACCCCTGCTCGGCATCATTCCCGAGAGCCAGGACGTGTTGAAGGCCTCCAACGTCGGCACGCCGGTCACGCTTAACAATGCCGAAAGCGCGCCGGCCCGCGCCTATATCGCTGCTTCGCGCCGCCTCATGGGCGAGCAGATTCCCATGGTGGTGCCGGCCGAGCGCAAGGGCTTCATGGATCGGCTGCTGGGACGGAGGGCTGCATGACCTTGAGGCTGTTGCGGCTGTTCGGCGGCCGCGATGCGACAGCCCCGGTTGCCCGGGAGCGGTTGCAAATCCTGCTGGCGCATGAGCGCGGGCTGCTCGGCCAGTCCGATCTCCTGGTCACACTGCGGGAAGAAATTCTCGCCGTGGTGTCCAAGCACGTGGCGCTCGATCCCGACAAGGTCATGGTCAAGCTCGATCGGGGCAAGACCGTCTCTACGCTCGAGGTCGACATCGAAGTCCCCAATGATTTCGAGAAAGCGAAGATGGCCGCCGAGCGTCGCATGGCGGGCTGAATTTCAGCTCGTGGTGCTGGACCGGGTCCGGCGCCAACTGGGTTCCATCCGCAGTGGAACCGTGGGGAACGTCACGAATTAATACCCCCGGAAGGGGGTCCCCATGACTATGGCCGAAGCAGCTGCCGGCAAGGCGAGCAGCGGAATTTCTGGACTTGACGATATTCTTTCAGGCGGGTTTTCCCGGGAGCACGTCTTCCTCATCGAAGGGGCGCCCGGGACCGGCAAAACCACCCTCGCACTTCAATTCCTGTTGGCAGGGGCGAAGGCCGGCGAAAAAGGCCTCTACATCACCCTGTCGGAAACCGAGCGCGAGCTGCGGCAAGGCGCGACCTCCCATGGCTGGGACCTCGGTGGTATCGAGGTATTCGAGCTGCTGCCGCCCGAGAGCCTGCTCGATTCCGAGCAGCAGCAAAGCCTGCTGTACTCGTCGGACCTTGAACTCGGCGAGGCCACCAAGCAGATTTTTGCGGCCGTGGAACGGACGCAGCCCAGCCGCGTCGTGCTCGACAGCCTTTCCGAGATCAGGCTGCTGGCGCAGAGCTCGCTGCGATACCGGCGGCAGATCCTGGCCATCAAGCATTACTTTGCGAAATTCGGCGCCACCGTCATGCTGCTGGACGATCTCACGGCTGAATCGGTCGACAAGACCGTGCACAGCGTCGCGCACGGCGTCATCCGCCTGGAGGAACTTGCTCCGGACTATGGAGCCGAGCGGCGGCGTGTCCGCATCATCAAGTATCGCGGCATCAAATTCCGTGGCGGGTATCACGATTCCACCATCACCACGGGCGGAATGAACGTGTTTCCGCGACTGGTCGCCTCGGAATTCCGCACAAATACCTTGCGTGACCAGATATCCAGCGGAATTGCCGAACTCGACAGGCTGCTCGGCGGCGGCATCGAGGCGGGATCGAGTACGCTCATCCTAGGCCCTTCCGGTACCGGAAAATCGATGGTGGCGTTGATGTTCGCCTGTGCCGCAGTCGCGCGAGGCGAAAGAGCGGCGCTCTTTATATTCGACGAAGAGCTGGGATTGCTGTTCGGCCGCCTCAAAGGCGTCGGCATCGATCTCGAAGCCATGCAGCGCCAGGGCAGTCTCTTGATCGAACAGGTCGACGCCGCCGAACTGTCCCCCGGTGAATTCGCCCACCGCGTTCGAGAGCGCGTCGATCAGAGAAAGATCAAGACGGTGATCATCGATAGCCTCAACGGCTACCAGGCGGCGATGCCGGCGGAGAACTCGCTGATCCTGCACATGCATGAATTGCTGCAATATCTCAACCGCCGCGGCGCTGCGACGTTCATGACGGTGGCGCAGCATGGCCTGGTCGGCGACATGCGGGCGCCAGTGGATGTGACGTATCTGGCCGATACCGTGATCCTGCTGCGCTACTTCGAGGCGCTTGGCGCCGTACGGCGGGCGATATCGATTATCAAGAAGCGCACCGGCGCACACGAGGGCACGATACGAGAATACCGCATCGGTCATGGCGGACTGACGATCGGTGCGCCGCTGGTGAGCTTCCAGGGCGTGTTGCGCGGCGTTCCTGTCTATGTCGGGGAAGACAAGCCGCTGCTGCAAGAGCCGCAGCCGTGAAGCCCGGCCCGTCGTCAGAACGGACGCTCATCCTCGCGCCCAACGGGCGCGATGCGTCCGTTGCGGCGGCGTTGATCGGCGAAGCCGGGTACTATGCAAGCATCTGCCCCGATCTGGCGGCCCTTGTGGAGGATATCGTAAAGGGGGCAGGTCTGGCCGTGATTGCGGACGAGGCAATCAAGACGGCGGATTTGCGTGCGCTGGTCAGTTGGCTGAATGGTCAACCATCCTGGTCCGATTTTCCCGTCGTGCTGTTGACGCGCCAGGGCGGAGGGCCGGAGCGTAATCCGGATGCGGCGCGGCTCGCCAAGTTGCTCGGCAACGTCACCTTCCTCGAACGTCCGTTTCATCCGACTACGCTGGTCAGCATCGTCGGCTCCGCGGTCAGAGGCAGGCGCCGCCAGTACCAGACCCGTGCGATCCTGGATGAGCTGACCGAAAGCGAAAACCTGCTGCAGACCGCGATGAGCGCCGGGCATCTCGGCGCGCTGGAACTGCACCTGCCGGATTTTGAGCTGGAGGCTTCTGATACCTGCAAGTCCTATTTCGGCCGCGGTCCGGGCGAGACCTTCACCTACCGCGATCTGCTCGACGCCGTGCATCCGGATGATCGGGCGCGCCGCCAACAGGCGCTGGACCAGGCGCTTGAGGCGGGCAGCAACTACAGCCTGGAATATCGCGTCATCTGGCCTGACGGCTCCGAGCACTGGGTCGATGTGCGGGCCTGCGCGGTGCGGCGCCCGGATGGTGAGGTCGCCTCCCTCGTCGGGGTCTGCTCCGACATCACCCCGCGCAAGACCGCGGAGATCGATCGCGAGAATTTGCTGGAGCAATTGGCCGCCGAGCGCAGCGCGCTTGCGGAACTGACGGCGACGCTCGAGCAGCGCGTCGAGGAGCGCACTGCCGATCTGATGAAGGAGGTCGCCGCGCGCGAAAAGGCGCAGGAGCAATTGCGCCAAGCCCAGAAGATGGAAACCATCGGGCAGCTTACCGGCGGCATCGCGCATGATTTCAACAATCTGCTGATGGCCGTGATGGGCAATCTCGACCTCTTGCGCAAACGCCTCCCCGACGATCCGCGCCTGCAGCGGCTGGTTGACGGTGCGCTGCAGGGCGCCGAGCGCGGCGCTTCGCTCACCCAGCGGCTGCTGGCCTTCGCGCGGCAGCAGGATCTGCGCGCCGTGCCGGTCGATCTCCGTGCGCTGATCCAGGGCATGGGAAATCTGCTTGAGCGCTCGCTGGGGCCGCGCATCGACTTGCGGCTTGATCTACCCGAAGGATTGCCGCCGGCCCGGATCGATGCCAACCAGCTCGAACTGGCAATCCTCAATCTTGCGATCAACGCGCGTGACGCGATGCCCGACGGCGGGTCGATCGAGATCAGGGTTGCCCAGCATGAGGTGCAGAACGACCCGGTGCTCAAGCCTGGTACCTATCTGAAGGTTTCCGTGGTCGACAGTGGAAGCGGGATGCCCCCGGAAATCCTGGAGAAGGCCATCGAACCGTTTTTTTCGTCCAAGCCGCTCGGCAAGGGCACCGGCTTGGGCCTATCCATGGTGCATGGACTTGTCGTTCAGCTCGGCGGCACGCTGGAGCTCGCCAGTCAAGTCGGCAAGGGCACCGCGGCCACGATGGTGTTGCCGGTTGCGACGTCGGAGCCCGAAATCGAGAGCACGGCAGCAGCGCCGCAACAGGTCAAGCGCTCGGCGGTGATCTTGTTTGTCGATGACGATCCGCTGATCGCGATGTCGACGGTGGAAATGCTGGAGGACCTCGGCCACCGCGTGATCGAGGCCAACTCGGCGGTGCATGCCCTCGATATCCTGAAGAGCGAGCAGCCTATCGACCTCCTGATGACGGACCACGTCATGCCCGGCATGACCGGCATTGAGCTTGCGGCCGCCACCCGCCAGGTGCGACCCTCGTTGCCGGTCCTGCTGGCGACCGGCTATGCGGACCTGCCCGAAGGGACGCAGCTCGATCTGCCGCGCCTTGCAAAGCCGTACCATCAGGACCAGTTGCGTGACCGGGTCGAACAGCTGCTGGCTTGACCCGGTAGCCTATCCCACCATCCGCTCGCGGCCGGTCCAGAAGCCGGCCTTCAGCACCTTCTTGTCGACCTTGCCAACGCCGGTCATCGGCAGCTCGCTGACGAACTGGATCTGCTTCGGCGCATGCGCCGAGCCCTTCTTCGCCTTCACCAGATTGATCAGTTCATCTGCGTTCGGCCTGGCGCCGTCGCGCGGCACCACGACGGCGGTGACGGCCTCGCCCCATTTGTCGTCGGGAACGCCGACCACGGCGACCATCGCGACATCGGCGTGCTGCGACAGCACATCCTCGACCTCGCGCGGAAAGATGTTGAAGCCGCCGGAGACGATCATATCCTTCTTGCGATCGAGGATGAACATGTAGCCGCGCTCGTCGACGCGGGCGATGTCACCGGTGTGCAGCCAGCCGCTCTTCAGCGTCTCCGCGGTGATGTCCGGCCGCCTCCAATATTCGGTCATCACATGGGTGGCGCGCACGCAGATCTCGCCGGCTTCGCCGGTCGGGACCTCCTGGTCGTCATTGTCCATGATCTTTACCTGACAGGCGGCGATCGGGAATCCGCAGGACAGGAACAGCTCCGGCATCTTGGGATCATGGTCCGCCTTGCGCAGCACGGAGACTGGATAGCATTCGGTCTGGCCGTAGAGCTGCGAGAACACCGGGCCGATCCGCTCGATGCCCTCGACCAGCCGGCTCGGCGACATCGCGGAAGCGCCATACAATAGCAGTTCGAGCGAGGAGAGGTCAGTCCCGTCGAGCGCGGGATGATCGAGCATGACGTAGATCATGGTCGGCACGAACAGGGTGAAGTTGATCTTCTCGCGCGCGATGGTCTTGAACACCGCCTCGGGATCGAAGCCTTTCAGCATGTGCACGGTGCCGCCGCGCATCAGCGTCGGCAGCACCTTGGTTCCTGCGACGTGGCTGATCGGCGCCACCGCCAGATAGCGTGGCGTATCGGGAATTTCGAAATCGGCGAGGATCGCATTGGCGAAGCCGCCAATGTTGCGGTGATGGCGCAGCGCGCCCTTGGATTTGCCGGTCGTGCCGCCGGTGTAATTGAGGGTAGCGACATCGTCCGATAGGGCGAAGTTGCGCGCGGTGGCGGTGCCGGCGGTCTCGATCGCCTGCAATAGATCGGCGCCGTAGCCGGCGGGGCCGAGGGTGAAGACGGTTCTGAGCCCCGTGGCACGCGCGGCGAGCTCGCCGCCGCGATCGCGGAACGTCACGCCGTCGACGATCAGCATCTGCGCTTCGGAATCCTCGAGCTGAAACAGCTGGTCATCCAGCGACCCCAGCGGATGCAGCCAGGTGATGGCAAACCGCGATAATTGCGCGGCGACCCCGGCGCACCAGGTGTCGGCACGGTTGGCCGTGAGAAAGGCGACGCGGGTGCCCGGCGCAAAGCCGAGCTGCATGAAGATGCTTTGGATGCGGCCGATCATGTCGGTCGCGCCGCGATAGGTGAGCGATCCACCCGCCCAGGCGAACGCCGTTCGCTCGGGGTAACGCGCCAGCGCCCGCAAGGTTTGCTCACCCACCGCCGGAAACGCGTACAGCGCACTGCTCATTGTTCTCTCCCGCCTGTTTTGTAATTGGCCTTCGGTCGTGCCAATCTTAACAACCAACGCTATCACAACGATCACGCTGCTCAAGCCGGGAATAAACGCTTTGCCATCCGTCGATGTTCTCGCGCGCTTTCGCCACCGCCTCAGCCTGCCGCTGATCGCGGCGCCGATGTTTCTCGTCTCCGGCACAGAGCTCGTGGTGGCCGCCTGCCGCAACGGTGTGATCGGCTCGTTTCCGACGGTGAACTGCCGTACGACGGAACAACTCTATGCATGGCTCAGCGAAATCGAAGCTCGCTTGCAGCAGCACGCCGATGCCAGCGGCAAGCAAGCCGCTCCGGTCTGCGCCAACCTGATCGTGCATCGCTCCAATGCGCGGCTGTCGAAGGATCTAGCGGTGCTGCTGCGGCATCGCCCCGAAATGGTCATCACCTCGGTCGGCTCGCCGGCGCCCGTCATAGGGCCGCTGCACGATGCCGGCGCGCTGGTGTTTGCCGACATCGCCTCGATCCGCCATGCCGAACGCGCCATTGCCGCCGGCGCGGACGGGCTCGTGCTGTTGACGGCCGGCGCGGGCGGCCAGACCGGCTGGCTCAATCCCTTTGCGTTCGTGCGGGCGGTGCGTGCCATCTTCGATGGACCGCTGGTGCTGGCAGGCGGCATCATCGACGGCCATGCCCTTCGCGCCGCCGAGGCGCTCGGCTGCGACCTTGCCTATATGGGCACAAAATTCATCGCGACGCGCGAGAGCATGGCAGATGCCAGATACAAGGAGATGCTGGCCGCCAGCAGCGCCGACGATGTCCTGCTGACGTCGGCGTTTACGGGGTTGCAGACCAACATGCTGCGCCCCTCGATCGAGCAAGCCGGGCTCGACCCGGATGATCTGCCGGCGCGCGGCGCGATCGATATCGGCCAGGACATCGACATCGGTACACGCGAGAGCCGTCCCAAGCGCTGGAAGGATATCTGGAGCGCGGGCCATTCCGTCTCCGGCGTGACGGAAGTGCTGGCCGCCGACGAAATGATCGCGCGCACGCGTGCAGAATATCAGGCCGCCGATGCGCGCATAAGGTTGGGCTGAGCGCGCCGCGTTCCATCATTTCGCTGCGATTTCGTAGGTTCCCGCGATCCAGCGCAAATGCCAAGAGAATACCGTCCGAGTGGCAAACTTCCGACACATGATGGCGACGAAAACAGGCCTTCCGACATGACGCACGCTCGAAGGTGAAACTGTTCCAGTTTTGCCGGCGGGCGCGTTTTATTCGACGAGGCCCTCGTGTCGCACAAATTGCTCTCCTCGATCCTGCTGGCGCTTGCTCTGTACGCTTTCCCGGCTTTCGCGCAGCAAGGCGCGGCGCCGCCAACGCCTGCGGCTAACAACGCGGAGGCGCTGACTGCCGATCAGGCGAAGCGGGCACTCGACACGCTATCCGACGACAAGAAGCGCGCGCAGGTGATCGAGACGCTGCGTGTCGTCGCCAATGCCTCGCCGCAAGCGCAAGCCGATCCGAAATCCGCAATGCCGCTGACGGCCGACAGTCTTGGCGCACAGCTCCTGCTCATGGTGTCCGAGCAGGTCGGCGAGATTTCGCGTGAGGTCGCCGACGTGGCGCGGACGCTGACGCATTATCGGGCGTTCTATTACTGGTTCTGGCGAACCGCCAACGATCCCTCCGCCTATCAGCAGCTGCTCGATATCGCCTGGAAACTGGCACTGGTGTTTCTCTGCGCCTTCGCTGCGGAGTGGCTGGTTTTCCACCTCATCAAACGGCCGGTGGCGCTATTGGAAGCGCGACTTCCGCAGGCGGCGCAGGCGCCGGTGCAGACGCTTCCCTTGGCCGATCCGCCGTCGTCCCTGGCTGACGTCGCCACGGCACCCGCGCAGCATCAGCGGCGGCTCAGCCTGGCGCGCACCTGGCAGTCGCTGGTGCGGCTGCCTTTCGTACTCGTACGTCTCCTGCTCGAATTGCTCCCGGTGCTGGTCTTCATCGGGATGGCTACGCTGTTGCTAGGCACCGGGATCGGCGATCTCGCCACCACCCGCCTCGTGATCCTTGCCGTCGTCAATGCCTACGCGCTGTCGCGCGCGCTGATCTGCGTGGTGCGGGCGCTGGCTTCACCCTTCGGCCTGTTTCGCATTCGCGCCGAGACCGCCGCCTATATCGAGATCTGGGCGCGGCGCATCGTGACGGTTGCCGTCTCCGGCATCGCTTTCGCCAATGTGGCGCTGCTGCTGGGCCTGCATCGCGCCGGCTATGCCGCCTTGCTCCGCCTGGTGATGCTGGTCGTGCATCTCTTTGTGGTCGTCGTCATCCTGCAGTGCCGACGGCCGGTCGCCGACGCCATCCGCGCGCCGGTCGGCCGCGACGGCCTTGCAGCAAGAATACGCAACCGCGTCGCCGGCCTCTGGCATTTGCTTGCGATCGCGCTCGATCTTGCATTGTGGGCGGTGTGGGCGCTGAACATCCGCAACGGCTATTCGCTGCTGCTGCAATATTTCGTCGGCACCGTTGCGGTCGTGCTGATCGCACGCCTCGCTACTATTCTGGTATTGAGCCTGATCGACCGCGGCTTCCGCATCAGCCCGGATCTCTCGCGCCGCTTCCCGGGCCTTGAGGCCCGCGCCAACCGCTATCTGCCGCTGCTGCGCAACATCGTCTCCGCCGTGATTGCCTTCATCGGCCTGGTCGCATTGCTCGAGGTGTGGGGCGTTGACGCCATCGTCTGGTTCTATGGCGGGCAGATCGGCAGCCGCTTGCTCTCGGCGGTGGCGACCGTCGGTACCGCGGCGCTGGCGGCGGCCGCGGTCTGGGAGATCAGCAACGCGATGCTGGACCGCAAGATCAACGCGCTGTCGCGCGAAGGTCAATACGCGCGCGCGGCGCGGCTGCGCACCTTCCAGCCGATGCTGCGCACGGCGCTGCTTGGCGTGATCGTCACCGTCGTCGGCCTGACCGCGCTCAGCGAAATCGGCGTCAACGTCGCGCCATTGCTCGCCGGTGCCGGCATCGTCGGCATTGCCATCGGCTTCGGCTCGCAGAAGCTGGTGCAGGACCTCATCACCGGGCTGTTTCTGTTGCTGGAGAACACCGTGCAGGTCGGCGATGCCGTCACGCTGTCGGGCCTGTCGGGTGTGGTGGAGAACGTCTCGATCCGCACCCTTCGCCTGCGCGCCGGCGACGGTTCGGTGCATGTCGTGCCGTTCAGCGCGGTCACGACGATCACCAATTCAAGCCGCGGCGCCGGCAATGCGGCCGTCAGCGTCAACGTCTCCTACAAGGAGGATACCGACCGCGCCGGCCAGATCCTCAAGGACATCGTCGCCGAGATGCGCCGCGAGGCGGAGTTCCAGTACCTGATCCGCGGCGATCTCGAATTGTGGGGCGTCGACAAGGTCGACGGCTCGATGGCCTCGATCGTCGGCCAGATCCGCTGCACCGATGCCGGCCGCTGGCCGGTGCAGCGCGAATTCAACCGCCGCATGAAGCGGCGATTCCAGGAGTGCGGCGTCGAGATCGCGCCCACCAGTCAAACCATTCTGATGCAGGTGCCGGCGCCGGCCGACATCGCTCCGGACGCCATGCCGAGGCGGGCGGCCGGCTAGGGTAGGCGAGGTACGATAAAGGCGTAGATGTCCGCTTCCGACGGCCAAACGCAAATCTTAGGATCAGTTAGAGCATTACCGCTCGTGGATCGGCGCGAGTTTTGTGAGCACGCCCCAGTTCGGCTAACCGCGTCTCATCGCAGGATCTGTCCGAGAATGCGCGCGGCCTGGTCGATCTCCTTGTCGTTCCACGCAGCGAAGCCCAGAAACAGGCCCCGCTCACCGCTTCTGTGGTAGAGCATGCTCGTCAGCGCCCGGCTGACGACACCCGCCTCGAGCAGCCGCGCCGATAATTGCTGATCGTTGGATTGGGGGCGGCACCTTGCCAATAGCTGCATGCCGCCGGCCGGGGTTTCGACGGTGAGGCGGTCGCCGGCCTCGGCGGCGAGCGCTTGCAGCATGCGGTCGCGCCGTCCCTTGTAGAGGCGCGTCATCTTTCTGATGTGTCCGAGATAGGCGCCGGCGCTGATGAATTCGGCCAGCGCATCCTGCATCGTGATCGGCGTCAAGCTTCCCATGTGGCGTTGCGCGAGTTCGAAGATGTCGATCAGCGCTTCCGGCACGACGATGTAGCCGATGCGAATGTCCGCATAGGTCGCCTTCGAGAAGGTGCCGAGATAGAACACGCGCGGTGATGCCGCGAGCCCCTGCAGCGCGGCCACCGGGCGGGCCTCGTAATGGAATTCGCCGTCATAGTCGTCTTCGATGATGCAGGCGCCCGCGGCTTCGGCAAAACGAAGCAGTTCGAGGCGGCGGCCGATCGGCATCAGCCGCCCGGTCGGGTACTGGTGCGACGGGGTGACGAAGATCAGCCGGGGCGTTTCCTTGCGGGCGGCGATAGTCATGCCATGCGCGTCGAGCGGGATGGCCGAGATAATGGCCCCGGCGGCCTCAAAGGCGACGTTGGCGCCGGCATAGCCCGGGCTTTCGACCCAGGCGTGATCATCAGGCTCGAGCAGCGCATTGGCGACCAGTGCCAGTCCGGCTTGCGCCGTGGGCACGAATAGGATCTGGCGAGCTTTGGCCTTGATCCCGCGGTGAACCGCGAGATGCCGGAGCAAGGCTTCCTGCAGCGGCGGGTGGTTGATGGGGCGACCGCGGCGTAACGGCGCATTCCGCGCCGCGCGCCGCAGGCAGCGGCTCCACTCATCGTGCGGAAACTCACGCTCATCCGCCAAGCCCGGCTGAAACGGCCGGGGCCGCTCCTTGTGAATCGGTGGCCAGACCGACCGCTGCAGGCTGCTCGCCCAGGCCGACAGGTTTATCCGTTCGCTTCCGGCGCGACTATTTCGCGGCGAGCTCTTACGCCGATCGAGCGACAGGCCTTCGGCCACGACCGGGCGGCGCCCGGCGGAAAGGGTGAGGTAGCCTTCCGCCGACAATTGCTCGATCGCAAACGAGACGGTGTTCCGCGACAGGCCGAGCGATTGCGCCAGCTGACGGCTCGACGGCAGGCGCTGGCCCGGTGCGAGGCGGCCTTTGGTGATGAGGCCGCGCAGCTGGTCGGTGAGCTGGCGCGTCAGCGTCTCCTCGCCGTCGCGCGCCAGATGCAGCATGCCGGGCAGCAGGTCATCCATAACTGGCTCTAATAAATCACCAAGACTGGTCCTTTCATTAGGGCCAGTTCAGGAGCTAGGCAATGGAAACGCATCAGGACAGGACGCAGTCGGCATGGCCGGTGGACTTTCAACCCGCAACGCGGCGGTGCTGCTCGCCGGCGTCGTGCTGGCGTGGGGGACCAGCTGGCCGGCGACCAAGATGGTCGTGCAGGACGTGCCGCCGCTATGGGCGACCGCGCTGCGCTGTATGATCGCCGCCGCGACGCTGGCGCCGATGTTGTGGGCGCAGGGGCAGTTCATCGTTCCGAGGCGCGGCGACCTGCCGGTCGTGTTCTGCACCTCGCTGCTGCATCTGGTGGCTTTTTCGGCGCTGGTCGCGAGCGGGCTGCAATTCGTGCCGGCGGGCAGGGCGATCGTGCTCGGTTATACGACGCCATTATGGGTCGGGATCGGAGCCGCTATGTTTCTGTCCGAACAGATCACGCGCTACCGCGCGATCGGGATCGGCTTCGGCCTGGCCGGCCTTGCCGTCATCTTCAATCCGCAGACATTGAACTGGAGCGACCGCAATGCCCTGTTCGGCAGCGGCCTGATCCTGCTTGCGGCGTTCTGCTGGGCCGGCAACATCGTTTACGTCCGGGCCCACAAATGGATCTCGACACCTTTCCAGCTGGTGTTCTGGCAGGTCCTGCTGGCGGCCGCGGTGCTCTCGGCCATCGCGCTGATAACGGAGGGCCCGCCGCGCATCGTGTGGAGCGGCCGTCTCGTGAGCCTGATGCTCTACAGTGGGATCGTCTGCACGGCGTTCGCCAATTGGGCGATGACGATGGTGAACCGGAGCCTGCCCGCCGTCACCACGTCGCTCTGCCTGCTGGCGACGCCGCTGCTCGGAATCATCAGCGCGACCCTGATGTTGGGCGAGCCGCTCGAGCCGTCGTTGTTTCTGGCGATGACGCTGATCATCGGCGGGATCGCGCTAGGCACCGTCGCGGGCGGGTGGCCGCACCGCCTGGCTCCCGCCAAGGAGATCGCTTCACGCCCGTGAATGTCCGATGTCAAGCGTGGAGCGGCAGGTCTGATGAATTGCTGTCATGATGCTCGCGTTACGCGGGCGCGCCATGGGGTCAGCCGCGGGACCCAGCGGGGGACGTTGGCCCGAAAGTCCTCGTACTGCGCGCCAAACGTCTGCTTGAGCGCTGGTTCTTCGTACACCAGGACGAAGACGTGGAAAAAGAGCCAGAGCAGCGCGGCATACCAGAGGAGGCGCCAATCGCCGAATAAAAGTGCTTGACCAAAAATGACAGCAGTGACCCCGACGTAAATCGGATTTCGCACGTAGCGATAGAGACCGGTGACCACCAGTTTCTGTGTCGGCGCGATCGGGGCTGGCGTTCCCAGCCCCTGCAGTGCAAACCGCGCGAACGAATCGACGACCCCGGGCGCTCCGGCAATGATCAGCATAAGTCCGATGGCGCGGGTCAGTTCAAAGCCAAAAAAAGCCGGCCGGAACTCCCAATGTGTGATCCACCATGGGACGAACCCCGCCAGCACCAAGGGCGCGACGACGAAGAATAGAGCAGAGCCCAATACCGCGATCGCTTTCGGCATGGCATCTCCTTCCCCGTCCTGTCGCAAGACGGTCAGCAAAATTGAACCGTTGCAGCATAGCGTCATCACGGCAGAACATGGAGTGCCCATCATCATCGGCCACGGCGCGCAGCCCCGACATCGAGGCGCCGGCTCACGCACGCAAACAACTATCTTATCTTTGAATCGCGACGGCCCCGCGAAAGCGTCTCGACCAAGCCCACAGTCCAGCACATCGGGCATCCGCGTAGCGCGACGAGGGCGGCAACGCCCGCGCCCAGGGATAGCCAAGGGTGCGCGGTCTGGTGGACGATGGCCCAAGCGAGTAGCGCCGCCGCAGCTGCGCCGCGCATCAGGTGTGCGGCTAGGAAGGCGCTCCCGAACATGCCGAGTCCACGAAAGTAATTCATGTGCTCTCTCGTCCGCTGTCCTTTGTGCCGAGCAGGTATTCGCGCACCAATGTGCGGGCGCGGCGCAGGCGGCTTTTGGCCGCTTCGCGTGTCACGCCGAGCCGTCCGGCGATTTCCCCAATCGTCAGATCTTCGAGATCTCGCAGCAGCAGCACTTCGCGATGGGACGGCGAAAGTGACTCGATCGCATTGACCAAGTCTATGCGTAACTCGTCCGGCGGGACCTTTGCCAGCTCGCGTGACTCTTCCAGGCTGGCGAGCTCCTCGACTCCGCGCATCAGCATCAGCGCCGGCAGCATGCAAAGGCGCGCGATGACGGTTAGCAGCCAGCCAGCGAGTGCGGCTGGACTGCGGATCGTGCCCACGCGCCGGTACACCACGATGAGTGCTTCTTGCACCACATCTTCGATGACCGAGGTGCGGTAGCAAAGGCGCCGGGCGTAGCGTCGAATGTCCGGCTGCAGCGCCACCAAGAGCTGTGTGAGCGCGTGCCGGTCGCCCGACTGTGCCGCGAGCAAGAGATCGCCTGATGCGCGCGCCAAGGCGGTCACCTCTTCAGTGGCTCGCGCCCGGCGACGGCGCAAGCAGGACAATAGCCGAACACGCCAGCGACCAGCGTCACCACACCCGCACCGCTGAGCAGTAGCCCGAGCGGCGAAGCGTGCAGCGCAACCACGCCGCAGATGAGCATCAAGCCCCCGCCGATCAGCCTGGCCGCGCGCTCCCACCCGCCAATGTTCTTCGTATACCACATGGTTCTGTGCTCCGGTTCGCACGCCGCTATGGCGCATTCACCCAGACAAGAGGGCGCAAACCCGGCGCCGGGGTCGCGGCACAAAAAAAATTTGAGGGGGGGGCGGTTTCAACAGGCTGGCGTGGGCATCGGTGCGGGCCTGAGCCGCTGAGGAACGCCGGCATCGGGTCGCCGGGGCGTCGGCATACGATCCGGCAAAACTCCCGCCCGCGCCGAAGAGGTGATCGAACGGGACGCTGTTTGCTGCATGGGTCTACGTCCTAGTTCGCCACGAAATACCAATCCTTGTCGTAGCGGACGAGCTGGGTCGGCGGCTTGTGTTTGAACTCGAAGAACTTGTTGGGATCGCCGCCCGGCGGCACGCGCAGGAAGCCGGTGAAATAGTGTTTCAGGCCGCGCGTGGTCAGGAACAGCACGTAGGTGCCTTCGTTGGCCTCGTCGACGACGATGTCGTTGCCCACGGAAACGTTGGGCCCACGGTCGCCGAGCGCGATCAGGCTCTTGTCGTAGCTGACATTGGGCTTGAGTTCGCCGGCCTCGATGCGGGCCACGATCCGCTCGCGGCTTTGCCGGTGCCAGGTGAAATTCTGCTGCAGGGCGATCCGGTGCAGCGGCGCGTAGGCGAGGATGGCGAGCGTCAGCGCGCAGATCAGGAAGGGCAGGGCGAACTTCGCACCGCCGGTTCGTATCTGCACCAGCAGCGTCGCCGACCACATGATGCAGCCGAAGAACAACAGCGCCACCAGCGGCACGATGACGAGCAGGACGAAGCCGGACGGCCAGTCCGCCATCGCCAATTCGAAGGTCGCGATCGACAGCGTGAAGACCGAAATCGCTGATGTTGCCGTTAGCGCGGCGCGCACCGACGGCGCGGCTGATGTCGTCCGGGAGATCGCTTCAGCCATGCCGGGCCGTTCCGCTTTCCGTCGTTCGGCGCGGTCCGGGATCGTCCCGGTCCAATGCTTAACGCGCCGTTAACCATATCCGCCCCAACAATAGCCCCAGAGGACGGTCCGCCGCCACGGCCGGCCGGACGGCAACAGGGGGCTGAAAATGGATTTCGACCGGTATCTTGCTGCCAAGACCCAGGCGACACTTGCGGAGATCACGCTGCGGGTCGCCCATGCGCTCGATCGCCACCCGCTCTGCCGCGGCATTGAATTCGAGATCGTCAAGACACCCCGCAGCCGCAAAAGCAACTGGACCGTCACCCTGCAGCAGGTCGCCCCCACCGCCCTGTGGGAGGCCTCGGAGATTGTGGCCGATATCCAGGACGCCTACGAACTCGCCGTGGCGGCCTGATTCTGTGGTTTTTCGGGGTGATTTCCCCATCTTTTCGATGGCAACAAGGCTTCCATCGGCATCGTAAAGCCTCAATTGTCGTGCAGTTTTTCGGCAAAAGGGCCACACATCGGCGGGAATGGAGACCTTTTTGACCAAAACGATGACGATCGTCGCGCTGATCTGTTTTCTCGTGGTCGGCGCTGCCGTCACGGCGATCATCGGCCGCGACAGTGTACCCATGGCGCAGCCCGAGCTGGCGGCGGCTTCTGCCGTTGCCGTTCAGGCGCCAGTGTCGAACAAGGAAGGCAAGAAGGACCGGCTCGCCGTCGTGAGCTACGCGGCCGCCGCTTTTGAGCCGCCGCAGACCACCGCGACGCTGAGCGAGCCGTTGCGCCAGGCCTATGCGTCGACTGCCCCTGCCGATCTCGGCCTGCCGAAGGAGGTCGCGCCGAGCGTGACGCCGGTCGCGCCGCCGCCGAAGCCCAAGACCGTCGCCAAGCCGCAACCGCAGCCGCAGAAGAACTATGCGCTGCTCAGCGACGCCCAGATCGCCGGGATCAAGGATCGCCTGAAACTGTCCTCGTCGCAGGAATATTACTGGCCGCCGGTGGAGACCGCGCTGCGTGCTGTCGCCCGCAAGATCCACGCCGGCCGTCAGGCCAACCCGAATGCGCAGGGCGTGCCGATCGATCCCGAATCCGCCGAAGTCCAGCAGTTGAAATCAGCGGCGATGCCGCTGCTGTTCCAGTTGCGTGAGGATCAGAAGAGCGAAGTGCGCTCGCTCGCCCGCATTATCGGCCTGGAAAAGGTCGCCGCGATGATCTGAGCGCGCGCTGCAATGACAGCGCCGCCAGTTCCAGTCTCCACAGCTTGATGTGCCGGAACATCGGCTCCGTCCACGCGTTTGCCCGCGAGGATGAGGGAGCCGAAACATGCGGACATCAACGGCTTATTTTGCGGGTGTGGGAACCGTGATCTTCGCGGTCGGCGCCGGTCTTGGCGGTGGCTACTTGGCGGCGAATATCGCCAACCCGCCGGTGCAGACGGTTTCCAAGCTGGAACGCAGGATGTCCGCGGAACCTATCCCGGTCGCGACCGCGCCGGCGGAGCCAGTGCCTTATGCTGCCGCGCCGGCAACGACGAATTCAAATCCCGCGCAGGCACAGGAGCAGCAGGCTCAACCGCAACAGGCTCAGCCACAACCCACGCAGCCCACACAAGTGGCAGCTCCTGCGGCCGAAGCGTCGCCCGCCGAAGAAAAGAAGACCGTCAACGTAACCGCCAACGACAACGTAGCGGCCGCGCCTCCCGCGCCGGCGCAGCCCTCGAACGCCGTTGAACAGGCCGACGACAGGAGCGCCACGCCTCGGGAATCCTATGCGAGAGCCAGCGGCGCCGACGTCAAGCGTGCGGCAGTCGACAAGCGCCGCGCCGAACGGCGGCAGCAATGGACTGACAAGCGCCGCTGGAAGCAGCCGCGGGAACAGCAAGTGCGTGAACAGTCGCCGCGCGAGCAGGAACTCGATGTGGTCGAGGACAGGGTCCGCGAAGCGACCGAGCCGCGGCGGATCAGGATCCGCGAAGAAGGCGAGCCGAGGGGCTTCTTTGGCGAGGTCGGGCGAAGGGACATCTTCGCCGAGCCAGCAAGGAGTGAGGCGCCGCGGATCAGGCTGTTCGATCAGGATGATTGATCGGTTGGCTATGGTCGCAATTGCCGGGGCGCGATGAAATTCGATCTTCATCGCGCTCCTTCTGTTTGGGCGTGATTGCCTGGTAAGCGCTTCGCCCCCGTTTAGAGAGAAAACGGCGGCGAATGAGGATCAGCGCTTACCCGCCGTGTGACTCAACCACCTTGCGGCAGCCGTCCGACAACTGCGCCTTGTTGGCGCGCAGGCAGGCATTCATCTGCGGCGGCTTGCCGATATGCTCGGCGCAGAATTTTCCGGCATCGGAACGGCAGGCCATCTGCTCCTGGCGCGAGGGACCGGATTGCGCCTGCGCCAGCGAGCAGGCGGCGAGCGTGAGGATCAGTACGGCGGCCGTGGCCGCGAGCGATTTCATCATGATTAGCCTTTCGACGGGAATGTGAGGGTTGAAAGCGCGCGGAAGCTCGTCGAGGTTGCGCGTCCGGTCCATGCCATGTTCATGGGCGTCGGAAAGCGCGTTGCCGCGGCCTCCCGCGCGTTCACACCATTTTCATGGGATGTTGCCGCGCCCTGCGTTGGCCCATGTACATCTCGCGTCGGCTGCGGTGACCGATCGGTACATCGCAAGGCTGCACGCCCAATTCGGGAGAGATGACACATGTTGAGGAAGACAGGTTGGCTGAATGCTGGTCTGACGGTGGCGGCGGTTTCGGTGCTTGCATCGTTCGCGCTGGGCGGTGTGGGCTCGGCCCAGGCGGCGGTGGTGTACTGCAAGACGGTGGGCGTGCCGAAGGGCTGCGTGGCGCGGCCGACGCCGGTTGCAGGGGCCGTGGTCGCGACCCCAGTCGTTGGCGTCGGCGCGGTCGGCGTCGGTGCTCCCGGCGTCGGCGTTCGTCCCGGCACCCCGATGAACCGCGGCGGCCCGGTCAACCGCGTCGGCCGCCGCTGAGGCGAAAGCTGGGGCGGGACGAGATCAGCCCCGTCTACTGTGCATGGGGTTGTTTTCGCGATTTTGTGTCTGGGCTGCGATGTACTGCAACTAGCCGGTGGCGGCGTCGCTGTCCGGGAAGCGGTGAGGCAATATCAGCCTCAGATGCGTACCTCGATCGGGTCCATGGGCGCAGGAGCTTAAGTCGAGCTCCGCGCCACAACGCGCGGCGCGGCTTCGCATATTGCGCAGGCCGCGCGCGGCTTTCGCGGCACCAGTGGCCCCGCCGTCGGGCGCGATCTCAAATCCCTTGCCGTCGTCCTCGACGGTGATGCAGCCGCGGTCAAGGCCATCCTCGTCGGTCAGCGTTTCTATTCTCACCGTCACACGTTTTGCCGCGGCATGCTTCACCGCATTGGTCACGGCCTCGTCCAGCAGCCGCACGATCTGGATGACGTGCCATGGCCGCAGCTCGGGATGAACCGGCACGCCCTGCGGCGTCACCGCGCGCCAGTCGAGCGCGATGTCGTGCGGGCGCAGTTGCGCCATCGCGCGCTCCCGCCACGAGCCCAGCGCCAGCATCAGGTCGCCGCCGATATCGTCCATGGAGTCGATGACGAGGCGCAGGTCCTTCAGCGCCGCGCGCGCTGCTTCGCCAATTCCTTCGCTGCCATTGCCGCGTTCGCTGAGCGCCACGATGCTGACGAGCTGCCCGCCGAGCCCATCATGCAGGTCGCGCATCAGCCGGGTACGTTCCCGCGCCAGCGCCGCGGCGCGGGCGCGCTCCTCCTCGCGGGCGAAACTGGCCTTCAGCTTCTCTTCGGCTTCGCGCACCTGGGTGACGAGGCGGCCGGCAAAGCCGTCGACCTGATTCAGCGCCCGGGCGAACCGCCAGGTCAGTCCGGCGCCGATCGCCACCAGCATCACCGAATAGGACAGCCGCGAGACGAAGATGCGGTTCGGCACCAGCTGGAATACCGCGAGCAGGTCGGAGATCCAGCAGGTCAGCATGATCGTGACCGCGCAGCCGAGCAAAAAGCTCGCCATGTTCGGCCGCTTCAGCGCCGAACGGGCGATGACGATGGCCATGATGACTAGCGATAGGCCGACCATCGGAACAGCGAGAATCAGAAACAGCGCCCGGACCAGCGCTTGATTTCCGAACACGCCGGCCAGCGCCAGCAATATGCCGGGAAGGAACATGAGCCAGCCATAGCGCTGCCATTTCCAGCCCGACAGCAGCAATGCGAAAGTCAGCACCAGCGCGCTTTCGATCGGCGCGGAGGAAATCACGATCACGTTGAGCTTGGAGAGCGGCGTCTCGCCGCCCATTGGCGTCTGCAGGAACGCCTGTCCGACGCCGACCGCCATCGCCGCTGCGAGCACGCCATAAGCCGGCTCATGTCGCCGCATCACCCACATGATGCCGAGAATGACCGCCAGGATCGCTTGCCAGGACGAGAACACCACCGGCAGCGTAACGAAGATCAGCGTTCTAAGGTCATAGCTCGGGCGCAGCAGCTGATCCGGGCCGACATAGAGGCGATCGAGGAAACCCGTGATCGGTCCCCAGATGAACAGGCGGATCGTGATCGCGTTCTCGCCGTCGCGCAGCAGCGATGCCGGAATCACCGCGATGGCCGGCGTATTGCGATCGGGGCGGTTGGCGGCGGGATCGCGCCGGCTGTCGAGGACCACGACGCCGTTGACGGTGACCTCGACGCCGTTGGTGAAGCGCGGCAGATATACCGACCAGGCCTCTGCGGCTTCGCCGGCCGGACGAACAAAATGTCCGTCAAAGCGCGGCGGATCGTTCGTTGCATTCCGCAGCGACGAGAAATACGGCAGCATCACCGCGCGCCCAGCGCCCCCCTCGGTGAGAATGAATGCCGTGACCTGATACTCGGCGGGAGGCGAGGGGAGCGATTGCAACAGCGCGAGCACGCAGGCGGCGGAAATCACGGCCTGCAACAGCAGATACTGGATCAGCCGCGACGTCTGCAGCCGCCGGCGTTCATGGGCCGGCAGGTCCGGTTGCGCGTCGTCGCCGCGATCGTTCACAGCTTGATCAAGCCCTGCTGGACCGCCTCGAACACCGCCTCGCCCCGGGTGTGGACCTCGAGCTTGCGATAGATGTTCTTGATATGCCCGGGCACGGTCTGGCGCGACAGGCCGAGATGACTGGCGATCTCGGCATAGCTGAAACCCTTGGCGATGCCCCAGAGGATGTCGATCTCGCGCGGTGTCAGCCTGGTGGTGTTGAGCGCGGGGCCAGGCGGCGGCTCCGGCGTGTTCTGGGTCCGCCGCACGATGAAGCGCGCGATCGAGGCCGAGATCGGCGAATGCCCGGCGACGAGATCGCGCACGGTGGCGGCGATGTCGGTCGGGAAGGCGTCCTTGAGCAGATAGCCGGTGGCGCCGACGGTGATCGCCGAGATCACGCTCTCTTCATCGCCGAGGATCGAGATCACCATGATCTCGGTATCGGGATAGCGCTGGCGGGTTTCGCGGATCAGGTCGATGCCGTGGCCGTCGGGCAGTTGAAGGTCGGTCAGGAGCACGCGCGGCGCGCCCTCGGCGAGGCAGGCGCGGGCCTCGAGGAGCGTGCCTGCGGCCTTGACCTGATAGCCGGCCTTGACGAGCGCATCCTGCAGCCGCCAGAGGGTCGGCGCGTCGTCCTCGACCAGCACGACCGTGATGGCCTCCACCTGCGGCGCCTCGCCCAATGAATTCATCTGAAAACTCCGGCTGCCTGTCCCTGCAGCCCCGCCGACTGTACCCCCGCGTCGGCTTTTGGCGACACCCATGTTCATGGGACGGGATTTCCGCGGAGACATCAGCCGGCCGTCGGACGCGCCGTCACGCCTTTGATCGGGGCGTCAAACTCGTGCAAAGCATCCTTCATGTCCCCACCTCCCTCAGTCGTGACGCAGCAAGGCTTCATCGCCTGCGGTCACGAATTTCTGAACAAGAATGTTCGAAAGGGCAAGGCCACCATTTGAGGCAAGCAGAGTGGTCGAAAAAGGCTTATACGATGGCCTCCCTTTGAGGCTGCCAGAATGCCGAAAGCTCCGAAGAACGCCCCGCCGAGCCAGTCCATTGCGCAAGCAGACCTCGCTGTGACGCCTGACGACGTCAGGGCCGCGGCTGCGGCCATTTCCGGCTCGGTGATGGTGACCGAATGCGACCAGAGCCGGACGCTGAGCGCGATCTGCGGCTGCGAGCTCTGGCTCAAGTTCGAGAATCTGCAGTTCACCGCGACCTTCAAGGAGCGCGGCGCGCTCAACCGTTTGCTGGCGCTGTCGCCGGAGGAGCGACGGCGGGGCGTGATCGCGATGTCGGCCGGCAACCACGCGCAGGGCGTCGCCTACCACGCCAGCCGCCTCGGCATTCCCGCGACCATCGTGATGCCGGTCGGCACGCCGATGGTGAAGATCGAGAACACGCGGCGGCACGGCGCGGAAATCATCATTGCCGGCGCGACGCTGGAGATTGCCGCCGATTTCGCGCGCGAGCATGGCAAGGCCAAGAACCTGACCATGATCCATCCCTATGACGATCCGCATGTCATCGCTGGACAAGGCACCATCGCGTTCGAAATGCTAAAGGCGGTGCCGCAGCTCGAGACGCTGGTGATCCCGATCGGCGGCGGCGGGCTGATTTCCGGCATGGCGATCGCGGCCAAATCGCTGAAGCCGGAGCTGCTGGTGATCGGCGTGCAGGCGCAGCTCTATCCCTCGATGTACAACGCCATCAAGGGTGAGCATCTGCCGATGCGCGGCGACACGCTGGCGGAAGGCATCGCGGTGAAGGCGCCGGGGCGGATCACCACCGACATCATCCGAAGCCTCGTCGACGACATCGTTCTCGTCAGCGAAGACCAGATCGAGCGTGCCGTGACGATGCTGATCGCGATCGAGAAGACCGTGGTCGAGGGCGCCGGCGCGGCGGGCCTGGCCGCGGTGCTGGCCGCGCCGGAGCGCTTTGCCGGACGCAAGGTTGGTCTCGTCTTGACCGGCGGCAACATCGATACGCGGCTGATCGCCTCCGTGCTGACGCGCGAGCTCGCACGCGAGGGCCGCCTGACGCAGATCGCGCTCGACATCGTCGACCGCCCCGGCCAGCTCGCCGCCGTCTCGGCACTACTCGCTGACGCCGGCGCCAACATCATCGAGGTCTCGCACCAGCGCACGTTCTCCGACCTGCCCGCCAAGGGCACCCTGCTCGAAGTCGTGATCGAAACCCGCGACCGCGCGCATCTCAATGAGGTGATGAAGCGGCTCGAAGAGGCCGGGTTCGTCGCGTGGCTGCCGGGGCGGAGGTGAGTTTTCGAGCGAGCATGTTCTCTCGACTCGGCCGACGCACCGATATCGGTTCGCTTAAAGAGATAGAGACGACTACCCGCGAATGCGTTGCTCAAGATTGGCCGCCGGTCCCCCCGCGCGCGCATTACGTGCACCTGGTGGATGTGCCTGCGCGCCCGCGAAGTTCTTCCACGGACCAATCGTATCGACGATGATATTGATTCCGGCGACCGCGCTCTCGATCTGGCGCTGCACGCTGTCGACCTCGGCTTTAAGAAATTCCTGCATCTTCTGCAGTTCGGACGCCAGCTTGTGAAGGTCGTCTATCGAATTCGAGGTCAGCCGGGCGACGGACGAGTTGAAGCGTTCGGTATTGATCTCCAGCGGGCTGGAAGCATCCGATTTTTCCTTGCCGGCTTGTGTCGCCAGGGCCTCTTCCGGTGCAGACGTTTTCTCGTCGGCAGACTTTGGGGTATCCATCAGCTTCTCCCTCGGTGCCGCAGCCCGCAGTGATAGCCGTCGTTGAGTCGTTAGGCGATTTGGTGGCGTGGCGGTGACGAACCTGCGCCTATGCGACGGGCTCTGCTGGCCGCCCGGTTCCCGCCGATGGGAACGCCGTTTTGCATGAGGAGTTATTCTTGGGCAGCACGGAGGAACCGATGAAGAAGCTGATCGCAGTCATAGCGCTCGCGTTCATAAGCGGGGCCGTCTTCGCACAGAATACCGGCCCTGCGCCGCAGGCCGGAATGGAGAAACCCGGAGTGACTGACGGTGCCAAGCCGGATGGTGCGATGGACACGACCGGCATGAGCGGCACCAAGGGCAATATCAAAAGGGAGAAGGATGGCGCGCCCGCGCCCGTGAAGCAGACCGACACCAAAAAATGAGTGCGTCCTGGTGGGACAAATAGTCCAGAGCGGGCCTGGAAGAACAAGGGTGACGGTTTGAGGTCCGTGGGGGTCAGCAGGCGGCATCAGCCGTGGACGCAGCTTAGCCAGCTAAACGCCGAAAGATCGGTATCCCTAATTCACCAGCCGCACCGCGCCAGCTTCGCTGACATCACAACCGCCGAGCTCGCCCGCACGCTCGCGAAAGCCTGGCTGCCGCATGAAATCGAATAACGCCTGCGGCCCCTTCATGAAGTAGTCGCGCTGGCGCATCACGAGATCGAAGCGCTCCCAGGTGAGCGGCAGGAAATCGAGGCCCGCCGCCTTGGCCACGCTGCGCGTCGCGATCCCGCAATCGATGCGGCCGGCGCGGATGGCTTGCGCGATGTCGGGGCCGGTCGGGAAGGCAGGTTTTGTGAGTTTCAGATCCTCAAGTGCGATGCCGGCGCGGGCAACCAGCGCCAGCAGCAGCAATTGCGCGCCGGCGCCCGCAGGACGCTGCGCCATGCGGGCGCGCGAGGTGGCGATCGAGGCCATGTCGCTCAGGGACAGCGGATTGCGAGGTGCAACCAGGATACCCTGCTCACGCCTGATGAAGCCGAGCACGACCGCATCGTGCAATCCGCTCACATCCGCGACCGCATCGATATTGGCGGTTTCGTCATCGCCGTCGAGCCGGTGCAGATGGATCGCCGCGACCATCACCTCGCCGCGGACGAGCCGCCGCAGTCCTTCCTCGCTGCCCTCGGGCAGATTTGCGAGGCCACAATGGCTTTCGCGCAGGGCCCATTCCAGCAGCGGATCGTGGCTGCCGCCGACGATCGGCGGCGCCGCCACTTGCGCCAGCGCGGCGGGCGCGATCAGCCCGGCGGCGACCCAGCGGTCGAGCGCGGTGCGCGGAAACAGCCAGCGACCCGTCACCTTGCTGCAGGGTACTTCACGGTTCGCCACCAGCTCATAGAGCTTGCGTTCGGAGAGCCGCAGATATTCAGCCGCCTCGTCGGTGGTCAGAAGTTCGGGCATAGGCACCAATATGCATATAAGTGCAGATGTTCCAGAAATTGACCACATCGGCGCCATCTGCGCAAGATGTCTGCCAAACGGAAATCCCATGTCCCAGGACGCAACCGCCCTCCAACTCGTGCTCAGCGGGGATCCCGCGCTGTTCGCCATCGTGCGGCTGTCGCTCTATGTGAGTCTGTCTGCAGTCGTATTGGCGGCGCTGATTGGCATCCCCCTGGGCGCCTGGATCGCGCTGACGAAATTCCCGGGACGCCAGGGCGTCATCGTCCTGCTCAACGCACTGATGGGGCTGCCACCGGTGGTCGTCGGACTTGCTGTCTATCTGATGCTGTCGCGCTCCGGCCCGCTCGGCTCGTTCGGCCTGTTGTTTACCCCCGGCGCAATGATCGTCGCGCAGACCGTGCTGGTCGCGCCGATTATCGCCGCGCTGACGCGCCAGACCATCGAGGATCTCTGGATCGAATATCGCGACGAGCTCACCGCGATGAATCTCGGCCCGCTTGGCCGCGTCTCAGCGCTGATCTGGGACGCACGCTTCAGCCTCGTCACCGCGCTGCTCGCCGGCTTCGGCCGCGCGGCGGCGGAGGTCGGTGCCATCATCATTGTCGGTGGCAACATCGAGGGCTTTACCCGCACGATGACGACGGCGATTGCGCTCGAGACGTCCAAGGGCGACCTGCCGCTCGCCGTCGGCCTTGGCCTGGTGCTCATCGCGATCGTGATCACCGTCAACGCACTGGCCTGGACCGCCCGCCGTGCCGGCGAACGACTGGCGGGATGACCATGCGCGCGCCTTCAAGCGAACTGCCGATTGAGTTCGATAAGGTGACGGTCGCCGCCGGCGACGTCATGATCCTCCACCAAATCAGCCTTACGCTGGCACAGGGCGCACCGACCGTGCTGATCGGCACCAACGGCTCCGGCAAGTCCACGCTGCTGCGTCTGGCGATGGGGCTGCTTGCGCCGTCGCGCGGGCGCATCACTTGGGGCGGCGTGGAAGATGTCCCGCCGCTGAGACGCGCCATCGTGTTTCAGCGCCCGGCGATGCTTCGCCGCAGCGCCAGCGCCAATATCCGCTTCGCGCTGCGCGCGGCCGGCGTCCCCCGTGCCGAACACGCGCGCCGCACCGGCGAACTGCTCGACCTCGTCGGCCTTGCCCAAGTCGCCGAGCGCGCCGCGCGCCGGCTCTCCGGCGGCGAGCAGCAGCGGCTGGCGCTGGCCCGCGCGCTCGCGCGCGATCCCGCCGTGCTGTTCCTGGACGAGCCAACGGCCAGCCTCGATCCCGTCGCCACCAAGGCGGTGGAAGACATCATCCGCGCGGTGAGCGAGCGCAACATCAAGGTCGTGATGGCGACCCATGATCTTGGCGAGGCGCGACGGCTCGCCGGCGAAATCGTCATGCTTCACCGCGGCCGCATCGTGGAGCGCGGTGCCGCGGCATCGTTCTTCGACGCGCCGCAGACCTTGGAGGCGAGGGCGTTCCTCGCCGGAGAACTTTTGCTTTAGTGCATGATCCGGAAAAGTGGGTACCGGTTTTCCGAAAAGATCATGCTCAAACCAAATGGAGAAGAGAAATGAACATGCTCACGCGCCGCCTGATCATCGCGGCAGCCGCCAGTTTCGCCCTTGCTGGTCACGCCGTCGCACAGGATAAATCCATCGTCGTGGCCTCGACCACCTCGACGCAGGATTCGGGCCTGTTCGGCCACATCCTGCCGATGTTCAAGGCCAAGACCGGCATCGACGTCAAGGTGGTGGCGCAGGGCACCGGGCAGGCGCTCGACACCGCGCGCCGCGGCGATGCCGATGTCGTGTTCGTCCACGCTAGGCCAGCGGAAGAAAAATTCGTTGCCGAAGGTTTTGGCGTCAAGCGCTACCCCGTCATGTACAACGATTTCGTCCTGATCGGACCGAAGAGCGACCCGGCCGGCATCAAGGGTTCGAAGGACATCGTCGCCGCGCTCGGCGCGATCAAGGCCAAGGGCGCCGACTTCATCTCGCGCGGCGACAAGTCCGGCACCCATCAGGCCGAGCTCAACCTCTGGAAGGTCGCCGGCATCGACATCGCCAAGGACAAGGGCCCCTGGTACAAGGAGATCGGGCAGGGCATGGGTGCGGCGCTGAACACCGCGTCAGCCTCCAACGCCTATGTGCTCGCCGACCGCGGCACCTGGCTGTCGTTCAAGAACCGTGGTGACCTCGTCATTTCAGTCGAAGGCGACAAGCGCCTGTTCAACCAGTACGGCGTCATGCTGGTCAGCCCGGAGAAGCATCCCAGCGTGAAGAAGGACCTCGGCCAGCAGCTCATCGACTGGCTGGTCTCCGCAGAAGGCCAGAAGGCGATCGCCGACTACAAGATCAACGGCGAGCAGTTGTTCCATCCCAACGCCAGCGATTCCGGCGCGTGACAGTCGTGCAGATCTCTGCGTTTGTTGGGCTCTGGCGATCACGACGTCCCCGGCCTTGCCCCAATAGGAGATTTCGATGCTTCGCCCGGGCCTCATCGCCATCGCACTGATCGCCTCGCTCGGGCCGGCCGTGGCGGCCGACGACGGCTGTGAAAAATTCGCGTGGTCGCTCGCGCGCCAGCGCGAGGCGTTCGCCGCACCGGACAAAACGACGATCGCGGCAGGCGAGACGCTGCATGCGCTGCCGACAGGCGCGCTGGTCATTCGCCTGCAGCCGGGGGTACAAGCTTCCTTTGCGATGCCGCCGGAGCGCAAGCCGCGAATAGAGCAGTGGCATGGCGGGATAGTGCGCCTTCCCGCGCCGCCAAAGGCCGGCATCTACCAGATCACCCTGTCGGACGATGCCTGGATCGACGTGATCCAGAACGGCCGCTACACCCGTTCGGTCGGCAGCACTGGCCGCGGCGATTGCCCCGGCGTGCGCAAGAGCGTGCGGCTTGATCTGGACGCAAGCCCGTTCGTGCTGCAGCTCAGCGGCGTCGCGCCTGATACGATCGCCGTTACGATTGGGGCGGTTGAGTAGGTTTGCCGGCCGCGTTCAATATGAGCGTATCGTCGGAGTCGGACTTGGCATTCGGGGATTGCTACTCTTGTCGCAGGAACGTTTGGCTTTCAGGTAGGTGAATATTTGTTCACGCGGCGAGGCATGGTCGTTATGTCGCATGCCGGAACGGTGGGCGCGCCCGCTGGTTAGCCCCGACACGTTCACTGGAGTTCGATGATGAAGAAGTTAGCTATCGTGTTCGCCGTGGGTGCCGCAGCCTTGATCGGTGGTTCCGCAGCCAACGCCGCAGACGGCGGGATGAGGTCGAAGGGTTCAACTGACGCTACGCAGACCGCGACCGATTTCAGCGCCCATCGCCGCCACTGGCGTCATCACTGGCACCACCATCATTACCGGCCCTACTACAGGAGCTACAACTACTATGCGCCGCGTCGGTACGGCTATTATGGACCGCGCTATTACGGGCACCGTTATTACGGCGGCGGCCCCGGCGTAACCTTCAGCTTCGGCAGCGGCTGGTAACGCAAGCTGACGGAACAAAAAGCCCGCGAGCTTCGCGGGCTTCTTTTCGTAGGATGACGCAACTACAATTCGCGCGCCTTCGACCGCGTTCGCCCGGATTCCGATGCGAGCCGCATCACGGATTGCTTCCCGCCCTTGCGCGCGGCCTTCACTGCGATTTGGATGCGGCCGTTTGCCTTACGTGCCGCCGCACTCGCGCGCTTCGCCACCGTATTTGCCGCAACGCGCAGTTTTCTGACGACGGCATTCTTGCCGGCTTCGGCAGTCTCGGTTTCGGCCTTGCGTACTAGCGCACTGGCGGAAGGCGTCAGATCGACGTCCACGGCACGCATCTGCTCGCTCCGCGACAGGCCGCCGACGCCCTCGCATGGCGCCTTGTGTGGCAGATCGACCGGCATGAAGACGGTGCTTTCCTCGTCGATCCAGGCTTCAGCCTTGTGGCCCGTGATGATCTTGACGTATGCGCGCGTTTCCTTCGGCAGGGAGCTGCGCCGCGACAGCCATTTCTCGATCCGGCCGCCGCCCGCATTATAGGCTGCCGCCGCGAGGCCGAAATTTCCGAATTGATCATGAAGCTTGCGTAGGAACCGTGCCGACGCCGGAATGGCCTGCAGCGGATCGAATGGATTCTTCAAACCCATCTCGACAGCGGTTTGCGGCATGAATTGCGCGATACCCTGCGCGCCGGCCGAGCTGACCTCCGCCGAGCGAAACCTGCTCTCCTGCCAGAGCAGGCGCACCAGGAATCCGATCGGAATATCGTGTTCCTCGGCTGCCGCCTTCACCGCTTCGCAGATCACGTCTGGTAATGCGCGCTCCTCGTTCACCGCCACGGCCGCGTGAGCATCAGCATCGGCGCTCGCTGTCGTCGCAATCGGCGCAGCACCATCTGTTGCGTCCAAGGGCTGCGAATACTCGAGCGACGCGCTCGCAGTTCCGGAAGTTGAGTGCGGTGTGAGTTCCGATTGGGCTTCAGCTTCGGCGATAATGAAAGACGGTTCCGTCCATGACGACTGGATGCTGGAACTTTCAAAATCCGCGGCGACTACAAACACAGCAAGCGCAACGGCGAAAAGATATCGCATCAACGTTCCATTCGTGGTGTGTGATGGCCGGCCGGATAGAAGTGGGATGTGGACATTTCGCGGATTAACTGCGGCAGAGAGATGATTTTCGCAACCGTAGTTCTACCGATGGGAACCAAATGCGAGTGAGCGGAGCGTTTGCTTACATCGCGCTATATGCCGCGCTGTACGGTGCATTCGGCGTGGCGTCACCTTTCTGGCCCAAATATTTCGAGACCAGAACACTCACTCCAGAACAGATCGGCTTCATACTGGCAGCGGCATTGTTGGTGCGGCTGATCGCTGGTCCACTTATCGGGACGCTCGCTGATTTCCTGCAGTCGCTGCGCCTTGTGCTCGCATCCTGCGCGGCACTCGCTGGCGCGGCGGCTGTCGCTTTGCTGTGGGCGAACGGCTTCTGGTTGTTGCTTGTGGTGGCGCTCGTTCAAGCGGCGGCGCTGGCGCCCACGACGTCGATTGCGGATGCATTGTCGGTCAATGCCGCGAAGCCGCAGATGAAGGGAAGGCCGTTCGAATATGGATGGATACGAGGCTCCGCATCGGCGGCCTTCGTTTGCGGCACACTCGTTATCGGGCAATTGATAAGCCCTGATGATCTCACGCGCGTGGTCTGGTTGAACGCGGTATTGCTGATCGTCGCTGCCGGCGCGACCGCGTTGGTGCCGGCCGTAGCCGCGCCCTTGGCGCACCACGTCGGTACATCGCAGGTCGCGGGCGAAGTTCGCAAGCTGCTTCGGCAAGCGCGGTTTCGAAATCTGATTGTCGTCTCGGCATTGATCTATGGCAGCCACGCCATGCATGACGCCTTTGCCGTGATCCGGTGGAGCCATGCTGGAATAGATACCTCCGTCATTAGCATCTTGTGGTCGGAAGCCGTCGCAGCGGAAGTCATCGTGTTCCTTCTGATTGGTCCGGCGTTGCTCGATCGTTTCGGTCCGCGCGTTGCGGCGGCGATTGCGGCGGCCGCCGGAATCCTGCGTTGGTCGATCGTCGGGGTAACGAATTCCGTGGCGGTGCTCGCGCTTGTGCAACCGTTGCACGGCTTGACGTTCGCGCTGGTCCATCTCGCCTGCATGCGCATGATGGGAAGTCTCGTTCCCACCCACCTGGCTGCAACCGCGCAGTCGCTTTACGCGTTCGGTTCAGGCGCCGTGACGGCTGCGCTGACGCTGTTTTCGGGCTTCTTCTACGCCCGTTATGGTGGAGGCGCATTCGTCGGGATGGCGGTCCTCTGCGGCATCGCGCTGCCGCTGGCCTGGTTTGGCTTTACCGACGCGCGGGATTAGTCTGCTGACGTTGGTGCGGCTGGGCCTGCGGGTCTGGCTTCCTTGCCCCGCGGAGGATTTTGCAGATTGGTCTCGGAGGGCGACCTCAGCTCCGCTCTGGAAATCGTCCGGGCCGAAGCGGCCGGGCCGGTGGAGGGCATCTTCGGTCCGGCGTCGGTGACGTGGCGGATCGACCGGGAGGCCGTCCTCTTTCTCGGCGCCGGGCGCGCGCTGCTGCTTCAGCTCGCGCACCCCTGGGTCGCCGCCGCCATCGCCGAACACTCGCGCACCTTGCTGGACCCGGTCGGCCGTTTTCACCGGACCTTCGAACTGATGTTCACGATGGTGTTCGGCTCGCGCGACGGCGCGCTCACCGCGGCGCAACGCCTGTATCGCCGGCACACCATGATATCGGGCGTGCTGCCTGAAACGGTGGGTCCCTTCGCCGGTGGTTCGTCCTATCGTGCCAATGATGTCGCCGCCCTGCGCTGGGTTCACGCTACCCTGGTCGAGACATCAGCGATGGCGTACGGCCTCGTCCTGCCGCCCCTCTCGGTCGAGGAGCGCGAGCGCTATTGGACCGAGAGCCGGCTGTTCGCCGGATTGTTCGGGCTGAAGCGATCTGATCTGCCGGCGGACTGGACAGCGTTCGCGGACTACAACGCCGCCATGGCCCAATCCGATATCTTGACCGTCAGCGACGCCGCGCGCGAGGTGGCCGGACAGATCTTCGCCGGCGCGCGGAGATGGCTGCGGCCGCCGCGATGGTATCTGGCGCTGAGCGTCGGCATGTTGCCGGAGCGGCTGCGCGCGGGTTTCGGCTTCGACGTCAATGAGCGCGATAGAAAAGCCGCCGATCGCGCGCTGGTATGGCTGCGCCGCGTTTACCCGCACCTGCCGACGCGCCTTCGTTATGCCGGTCCCTATCACGAGGCGCAGGAGCGGCTGCAGGGAAAGTTGCAGCCCGATCTGGCGACACGGTGCTCCAATCGCGCCTGGATCGGACGGCCGCGGCTCGCTGATGTCTGGATCAACCCACCAGCGTAAACGCCTCGTGCACCGACGACTGGACCGACCCGGCCGTCACGGCGCGGCTCGCGAGGTAGACGGCATCGCCGATGCCCGCCTGTTGCGTGCCCGACCGCCACAATTCTCATTGCCGGCTGACACGATGTCACCTTGCGTCGGTTGCATCTGGCATGATGGGATGGCCCGGATCCTGCTTTGACAGGTTGCGACCAGCCTGACGAGGCGCAGCAGCAGTTCAAGGAGCCGGGCCCATGGAAGAACGGGAAATTCGAGACCTGATTGCAGACGTCAAGAACGGCCAACTGTCGCGGCGGGCCTTTGTCCAGCGCATGATCGCGGTCGGCCTGACCGCGCCGATGGCCGGGATGATGCTGAGCCAGTCCGGGGTCGCGATGGCCGCGACGACATATCCCTACAAGCCGACAAAGGCCGGCGGCGGCGGCGTGCTGAAGCTGATGTACTGGCAGGCCATCACCCTGCTCAATCCGCATTTCGCCGTCGGCACCAAGGACCAGGAAGGCTCCCGGATTTTTTATGAGCCGCTGGCGGGATGGGACAATGACGGCAATCTGGTGCCGGTCCTCGCGGCAGAAATTCCGAGCAAGGAGAACGATGGATTGGCCGAGGACGGCCGCTCGGTGATCTGGAAGCTGAAGCGCGGCGTCAAATGGCATGACGGCATGCCGTTCACGGCCGACGACGTCGTCTTCAACTGGGAATATGCCAAGAACCCGGATACCGCGGCGGTCTCGATCGCAAGCTACCGGGACATCAAGGTCGAGAAGATCGACGACTTCGCCGTCCGCGTCGTCTTTGCCAAGCCGACGCCGTTCTGGGCCGATGCCTTCGTCGGCAATTACGGCATGATCATCCCGAAACATCTGTTCAAGGACTATGTCGGCAGCAAGTCGCGCGAGGCGCCGAACAATCTGAAGCCGGTCGGCACCGGCGCTTACCTGTTCGTCGATTTCACGCCCGGCGACATGCTGCGCGCCAAGATCAATCACAACTACCACGTCGCCAACCGGCCGCAGTTCGACGAGCTCGAGGTCAAGGGCGGCGGCGACGCGGTGTCGGCGGCGCGCGCGGTGCTGCAGACCGGCGAGTATGACTATGCCTGGAACATGCAGGTGGAAGACCAGATCCTGCTCAAGATGGAAGCCGTCGGCAAGGGCAAGATCAACATCGTGACTTCAGGCAATGTCGAATTCATGCAGCTCAACTCGACCGATCCTGCCGTTGAGATCGACGGCGAGCGCGCCAGCATCAAGACCAAGCATCCGCTGTTCTCCGATCCGGCGGTGCGCCAGGCGATGAATCTCCTGATCGATCGCGCCTCGATCGAGAAGCACATCTATGGCCGCACCGCAGTGGCCACTGCGAACTTCCTCAACAACCCGGAACGCTTCCGCTCGAAGAACACCAAGTTCGAATTCAATGTCGACAAGGCCAACCAGATTCTCGAGGCCGCCGGCTGGAAGAAGGGCGCGGACGGCATCCGCGCCAAGGACGGCAAGCAGTTGAAGTTCGTGTACCAGACCTCGATCAATGCGCCGCGGCAGAAGACCCAGTCCATCATCAAGCAGGCGTGCCAGAAGGCCGGCATCGAGGTCGAGTTGAAGGCGGTGCTGGGCTCGGTGTTCTTCTCATCCGACATCGCCAACCCCGACACCTACACGCATTTCTACTGCGACATGCAGATGTACAACACCACCATGCCGCAAGCCGATCCGCAGTTCTTCATGAACCAGTATGTGTCGTGGCAAGTTGCCAACAAGGACAACAAGTGGCAGGGCCGCAACGTCTCGCGTTGGCAGAACAAGGAATATGACGAGATCTACAAGCAGGTCGAACAGGAGCTCGATGCGGTAAAGCGCGCGGCGTTGTTCATCAAGCTCAACGACCTCGTTGTAATGGACAATTACATTCAGCCGATTGTTTCACGCACCCGGGTGGCCGCGCTCGGCGGCAAGCTGACCGCACATATTTCGGGGTGGGACGCGGATTTGTGGCAGTTGGCGAACTGGTACAAGGAGGGGTGAGGCGATCGCGGTGCCGGGGCCGGACTCGGTGCCAGAACTATCGCCTAAAGACAAAAGGCCCGCAGGACGCGGGCCGTTCGGTTTGGCAAACGTGGCGTAGCCAAGCGCGTGCGTCGGCAGCCTCTACGACGAGGATATCCTTGGGAGCCGGGAGCCCAAGATTTTCTCTAGTCTCGCCAGCGGCTCCTATTGCGGTCCCAAGTGTTAGTTCATCCCAAGTCTTGCTTTGATCCCAAGTCTTGCTTTGATCCCAAGTCTTACTTCGGTCCCATGTGGTGGGGATCAGCTCTCGGCCCACCGCTGTAATGATGGCTGCCGCGGGGGCCAGCTTTGCCCGTGGTTACGCCGGTATCCTTCTTACCCATGTGATGCGGCTCGTTCCTCGGGCCGCCACTGTAATGGTGGCCGGTTGATTCGGTATCGGCTCTCTTGGTCTGCGCCATCGCCGGCATGGCGGCGAGCGAGAGCGCCGTAGCGGTGATGAGAAGTGTGCGAATGATCATGTCTGCTGCGCCGGTTGGTGGACCCGCTGCATCAGATCACGGAGAGGGTTTGGCAATTTGCGGCCTCGCCGGCGATGGCTTGAAGGATTTGACTTGCGTCAAATCAGTTCCCCGCACGGCACTACGCTGACGTCCCCGAAAACGGAGCCTTCGCGGACCCTTGCTGATATAAATCAAATCGGTCACCGAAGTTTGCTCCAAGCTTGCGTCATGACGGACGCGATTTTCATAGCCGCGGCGCTGACCAAGACCTACGTCTCCGGCGAAGTGCAGGTCCACGCCCTGAACAATGTCGATCTCCGGATCACGGAGCGGGAGGTGGTGGTGCTGCTTGGCCCGTCCGGCAGCGGCAAAACCACGCTGCTCAACATCACGGGCGGGCTCGATCATCCAATCAGCGGCAAGCTGTTCTTCAAGGACTTCGAGCTTACCGGCCTGAGTGACCGGGAGTTGACCGATTATCGGCGCCGGCACGTCGGCTTCGCGTTCCAGTTCTATAATCTCGTTCCCAGTCTGACCGCTTATGAGAACGTGGCCCTGGTGACGGAATTTCCGAGCGTCCGATGCGCCCGGACGAGGCGCTCGAACTGGTCGGGCTTGAAGGGCGTATGCATCACTTTCCGGCGCAGCTTTCCGGCGGCGAACAGCAGCGCGTTGCGATCGCCCGCGCCATCGCCAAGCGTCCCGCGGTGCTGTTGTTCGACGAGCCGACCGGCGCGCTCGATTCCAAAACCGGGATCAAGGTCATCGAAGCGCTACTCGGCGTCAATCGCCAGCTCGGCACCACGACGCTGATCATCACCCACAATGCAAGCATCCAGCAGGTCGCGGACCGGGTCCTGTTCTTCGCTGACGGACGGATCTCGCGGAGCCAGCGAAACGAAGCGCGCTGCGAGGCGGCGCAGCTGGCTCGGTGACGCCATGTCGGCGCTCGACATCAAGCTGTTTCGCGACGTGAGGCAGCCAGCCGGTCCGTAAGGTAGATGCCAAGGGCTGCGATCGAAATGCCGATCAGGGCGGCGCTATCTTCCAGAAGCACAATGAAGGAGGGCGGGTCCTTGCTGCGCCTGATGGCGTCCCAGTAGCTGAGATCGCCCTTGACCGTCCGAAACGTGGCGAGCGCCAGCCACCATGAGGCGCCTTCGAACAGGGCCGACAATGCGAGGACGAGGTAGTTCACCGTGATGTTCTCGATGGGGGAAGGATCTGCGATATGGGAGATACCTTCGTAGACGGAAATTCCCGCACCAAGGGCAAACAACTGAACGGTTAACAGGTTTCCTATCTTGTCGACGAATGCCGCGAGAGGCGCGGGTATGTCGGCTTGCAGAACCATCACGAAGGCTCCGCGGTTCGGTTCCGCAATTTGCGCGTCTTGCCATGCTGATCCGCTGCAGGGGCTCGGAACATCGCAAGTGCCGACGTGTTCAGCTTGTATCCGAGCAAACTTGCGTCTGCGCGAAGCGGAGTGAACGCGTCACCTCATAAGAGCTGAATATCATGAAGCACCTGACCGTTGCCAATTCCCGAGAAGCATTTCTGACCGGTTCCGTGGCGGTCTCCGCTGTTGCAGCCATGATTGGCGGTGCGTTTGCCGGCAGCACGATCGTCACGCCGCTTTACATCATATACAAGGAGCAATTCGGCTTCTCCCAGATCACGCTTACCCTGGTGTATGGCGCCTACATTTTAGGGAATCTGGTTGCACTGCTGTTCTTTGGCCGCGTTTCCGATGTAATCGGCCGTCGTCGCACGGCACTTCCGGCAATGGCAATCGCCATGTTGAGTGCCTTGGTGTTTCTGTTTGCTGAAAACGTGGTTTGGCTCTACGTCGCCCGAATACTGAGCGGGATAAGTATCGGCATTGCGACCGGGGCAGGCACGGCCTGGCTTGCAGAGCTGATCCAGGAGCAGGACAAGTCGCGTGCAACGACGATCGCGACAAGCGTCAATTTCTTGGGTCTTGCCGTCAGCGCATTGATGGCCGGCATAATTGCGCAATATCTGATGTCGCCATTGCAATTGCCCTTCGTCATTTACGCGATCGCGTTGTTGTTGGTGATCGCCTTGATCTCGATGACCGAGGAGACAGTTGCGCACCCGGGCGGTCTTTCGAATGTCTCATTCCGCCCGAATGTTTCGGTACCTTCCCAGATACGGACGAAATTTGTTGCGCCGGCAGTGACCGGATTTGGCGCAATGGCGCTGGTCGGATTCTTTGCCGCGATAGGACCAAGCGTGCTCGCGCAGGACTTGCATGTAACCAATCATGCGGTCGCCGGGGCATTGTTCTTCGAACTTGCCATCGTGGTGGCAGCCACCATCGTCGTGACTCGGAACTTATCGAGCCAAGTGGCAATGCTCACGGGCCTCGGACTTATGATTCCCAGTGTCGTCCTCGTTGTGTTGGCGGAGGTCTTTGCTTCCATGTGGCTGCTGCTCGTGGCAACAGCCACTTGTGGCATTGCTTCGGGTCTCGGTTACCGTGGCAGCCTGCAAGTCGTGAATCAGATTGCGCCGGCGGACAATCGTGCCGCAGTCGTGTCGAGCTACTTCATCTGCGGCTTTTCGGGCAACGCGTTGCCAGTGATAGGGATCGGAGTCATCTCGACGCTTGCTGGAGGCTTGATCGCGGACGCTGTTTTTGCCGCAGTGATCGTGGTGTTTGCGCTGGCCGCAGTTGCAATGCAGGTGTTTCGCCGAGAGTAGGCCAAGGCCTGCAGACGGTAACCGGCGTTGCGAGTCACGCTGGAACCGCGGTCCGCCTCAGTCCGAACGGCAAAGCCGACCCCGCAAGGATTAGAAACTGGCCAGATTGCCTGGCGTTCTCGAGTAAGAAAATCCATCAGCCAGGCGGACGCCATCCAGTCGTGACGATCTCGCCGTTGGATCTATGGGACCGGAAAGACCAGATCGCCGCGTTATGCGGCGCCGGCGCTCGCTCAGTAGCGCAAGTTGTCACCGTGGAACCAAAGCGCCAAGACAGCGTCAATGCGATGGGCACGATTGGCCAAGCGCCCGAAATTGCCATTCGGACTTGGGAGTATCTAGAGAGGAAACTCAATGCAGATGGGGCAAGTCTACCCTGTGTCGAAGCGGTCATGCTACCTGCTGGGGATGTAGCCTTCCGGAATAGCCCAGATCCTGTGTCCAATCTCCATTCAGGTCATACCTCAGGGTCAATCAGTGCAAGACCCGTCTCGGGGTCCTTCTTCTTTCGCAGGTGCGCGGGACTTTCGTTGAGAATGATCTCAAGCGTCGGCCGTACGTGAGCTTCGCCCAAATGGCCCGCCATTGCGGTTCCGTCGCGCCTGCCGAGGACGATGTGGACATGCAGACTGCCCTGACCGGACGGGCTCTCCGCCACGTCGCCGATCATGGATGCTACTTCGACCTGCTCCGTTACAGGGATGCGCAGATAATCCTTCTTGTCCCAGTCGAAGTACATGAGGACCGCATCGCTGAATGCACCGATCGCGGTCAGTTGGGCGGCTCGGACTCCTTCATCATTGATGAAACGCCGGAGGCAATCCATCACTTCATCGCCGGCGTCGAGGATGAGCGCGTAGGTCCGTTGGCCATTGGCCTGATGCAGAAGCTTGTGTTGCATCTTGCTCTCGCGTTTGTTCGAACCAATCGCGGATTTCATCAAAAAGTTCCTGGAAAACCTAGGAACCGCTATGGGTACCGCCTGTTTTTCATTGGGGCGACGACGAACAGTATCGGACGCACTACCATGGCATCCCCCACCGCATCGGACATTCTGGTCGAGACGCTGCTCGACTGCGGCGTCGACACGATCTTCGGCATGGGGCTATCGCAGCGAGCCTGGCCGTCTCGGTCACGCAATTGCTGCCCAAGCCGGTAAGATTCTGGGCGGCGGATCTGCAATTAATGGGGCCGTGGCAAAGAGAGCCCTGCCCTCTGACTTCGCAAGATGGCTGGCGCATGATCTGCGAGACTGGGACTTTGCGCACGTGCTTGAGTGGTACAAAACGCTGGAGGATACGCCGGCAGGCGCGGATGAATGGCATGGTCGAACGGGGCCGTTTCCGGTCCGTCAGCCTGCGTTTGAGGAAACCACGCACACGCTTCGTGGTTTTGTTAAGGCTGCGATGGCGACCGGCTTTCCGTTCATCGATGACTGCAATGGCTGGGAGCAGCATGGTGTCGGTATCGATCCAATGAACGTCATCAATGGCGTCCGCCAGAACTCTGCTATTGCCTATCTTCCCGACGAGGTTCGTGCGCGCGAACCTGACAGTGCGCCGGCGGGGCGCACGTTGATCGGATAAAGTTTCAAGGCTCACGCGCCGTCGGCCTTCAACGCATCTCGAAAATTCTCCCAAAAATACGGAAGCGGACCAATGTCTTAAGCTATTGATTGTATCTGAGTTTTCATATTGGTGCCCCTGGCCGGAATCGAACCAGCACTCCTTGCGGAACTCGATTTTGAGTCGAGCGCGTCTACCAGTTCCGCCACAGGGGCCTTCGGTCGCGGGGCGGATGCCCGGTGCGGCGAAGCGGGGCGGAATATAGCGGGCGGCTTGCCCGGGTCAACCCGCGCGGAAGTGATTTGGCACCGCGCGACGCCGGTGGCGGCAGGATGGGGCGGCTGCTATTTGTTCGGGCATCAGCCCATGCGCCGGAGAGCGTCCGTGACATCGACCGCTGCCCATTCCTCGCCGACCCGCGTTGCGGCCGATCCGGCCGCTGTCGCGGCGCTGGCGATTGCGGCGACGGCCGCCGTGACACTGGCGGGCGCCTGGTTCTTCCAGCTCGTGCTGGACATCCGGCCCTGTCCGCTCTGTCTCGAGCAGCGCTATGCCTATTATCTGGCCCTGCCGCTGGCTCTCGTGATTGCGTTCGCCGCCGTCCGCGGGGCGCCGCGGCCCGTGCTGCTCGCCGGGTTTGCGGTGCTCTTGCTCGCCGCGCTCGCCAATGCCTGGCTTGGGGGCTATCACGCCGGCGTCGAATGGAAGTTCTGGCCGGGGCCGAACGATTGCTCCGGCCCGGTCGCCGATCTCGGCAGCGCCGGCACGCTTTTGCAGCGCCTCGACACGGTCAAGGTGATCCGCTGCGACGAGGTGCAGTGGCGCTTCCTCGGCCTTTCGCTCGCCGGCTACAACGTGCTGATCTCGCTGGCGATGGCGTTGATGGCTGTATGGGGCATCGTGGCGGCGAAGCGGGCGGCGTAGGCCGCGGTCCGTGTGAAATTCGCCCACCCCTAATCGTCCACATCCTCCTGCGGACGGCCGAACAGATGCACGATCCCGGGCGTCGTGATCGAGACGAACACGAAACGTGACAGGTGATGGGCGCCGACGAAGATCGGGTCGATATGCAGCGTGAGCGCCAGCGCCAGCATGGCGTCCATCGCGCCTGGCGCAAAGGCGACCACCACGTCGGCGAAGCGCACATGCGTTGCCAGCACGATCACCGTAACGAAAATGCCGGAGATGATGATCGCCACCGCGAACGAACCGAGCCCGGCATTGATGTGGCTGACCAGGGTCTTCTTGCTGATCCGCGCAAAGCGCGTGCCGATCACGGCGCCGATGCCGACCAATGCGATGTTGCGCATCCAGGGCGGCAGGCCGCCCTCGATCAGGCCGGTGCCGTGCAGCATGGCGGAGGCGATCATCGCGCCGAACATCCAGCTCGCCGGAAATTTGGCGAGCCGCAGGGCCAGCGCGACGGCGACGGCCGCTGCCGCCAGCACGGCGACTTCGAGCGGCGAGGCGACGACGACATTCAGCAGGTCAACCGGCGCGCTCGGCGCCACGCCGGTCACGGCCAGCAAGAGCGGCAGCGCCGCCGTCAGGATGATCACGCGCATGGTCTGCACGACAGCGATCGCCGCGACATCGGCGCCCTTCTCGGCGGCGAGCATGGTGATCTGCGACAGCGCGCCGGGGCTCCCCGCCAGCAGCGCCGAGGTCTGGTCCCAGCCGTGCACGCGCTGCAGGTAGATGCTCGAGCCGAAGGTCGAGCAGAAGGTCGCGAGCGCCAGCAGCCCGATGGTGAGCGGATAGGCGCTCATGTGCTGGATCAGTTGCCGCGACACCAGCGAGCCCAGCGTGATGCCGAGCAGCACCAGCACAGTCTGCGTCAGGATCGCCGGCATGGTAACGGGACGGCCGGAGAGCGCGGCAATCCCGACGGCGGCCATCGCGCCGGAAATCAGCCCGCCGGGCAGGTTGAGCCACAGAAACAGCAGGCCGCCGGCGGCGCCGATCGCGAGCGTCTCCAGCATGCCCAAAATTTTGGCGCGGTCGGCGATAACAGAGGATATCGAGGCGGGGATCATGGTCACGCCGCCTTATGGCAAATCCGTCACCGCCCGACAAATGCGTCTCGCGATTGCAGCAATGCGCGGGCCGCGTCGTGGACGATCTTCCCGGACAGGAGAGCAAAGGCGATTACTTCGCCTTTGCAGCCGCGGCCTTCTTCTTGCATTCGGAGCGGAATTTCCGGCGCTCCTTGCCATGCAGTCCCTTGGCGTCGGCTTCCTTCGAACATTCCAGCGACGCGGCGGTCCGCGGCTTCTCGGCCTTCTCCGCGGTCGGCGCCTTGGTTTCGGTCTTGGTCGCCTCGGTCTTGGCCGGCGCCGTGGTTTGCGCGGATGCGGCACCGATCAACAGAAGGGAGGCCACGGCGGTCGCGGTGGCAAGGGAGAATAACTTCGTCATGAGGCACCTCGGCTTGAAAGCAAGGGCGCAAGCGTCGTGCTCCCATGCTGAACCACGGGTGAACGAAGCGGAATCGCATGTCACAAAAATTTTTTCTGGACGTGCCGTCTTCGCGTTGTCGCAAGTTGTAGTTGCGCTAGGATGCCGCCCGCAGATGACTATCCCCAAGGAGACCAGGGATGACTATTCAAGCAAAAATACTGGGTGCGATTGCGGTGTCGGGTTTGGCTGCGTTTGCGATGGCGACGCAGGCGAGCGCCCTGACGGCGCAGGAATGCAGCGCCAAATATCAGGCCGCGAAAGCCGCCGGCACGCTCGGCGACCAGAAGTGGAACGACTTCCGCAAGGCGCAGTGCGGCGCCGATGCAACGGCTGCGCCGGCCGCTGCAGCACCAAAGGAAGCCGCCAAAAAGGAATCGAAGGAAACGGCCAAGGAAGCGGCGGCGTCTGCCGCGCCGTCCGGTCCTGCGGTCTTTCCGAACGCCGTTGATGCGAAATATGCGAAGGAAAAGGCCGCGAAGCAGCGCATGCAGACCTGCCTCGATCAATACAATGCCAACAAGGCCACCAACGGCAATGGCGGCCTGAAGTGGATCCAGAAGGGCGGCGGCTACTACAGCGAATGCAACAAGAAGCTGAAGGGCTCGGCCTGACGCTCTGCCGGGCGCGGCCGGAGGCTCCGGCCGCGCCTACAAATGGCGGAGCAATGTTTCGGCTGATTTCGCCACCAGTTGCGCGCGCTTGCGCGGGCCCCGTTCGAGAAACAGCAGGCCCTGGCCGAACACGAAGCAGTAGAACAGGAACGCCTGCGCGTCGGCTTCCTCCGCCGCCAGGCCCGTTGCGCGAAAGAGATTTCCGACATTCCTCAAGCGCACGGCATCGACATGGGCTGCCGCGCCGGCGGCAAGCTCATCGGAGCGAGCCCATTGCCGGATCGCCAGCTCGACCGCCATGCCTTCGGTATTCACGCGTTCGGAATATTGCGGTATCAGCGCCTTCAGCCGTTCGCGCGCGGTGGCGCCGCCGAGGCTGGTGTGTTTTTCGATCGCGGCGATCCGGCCCGCACTCCAGTGCTGAAGCATGGCCTCGAGCAGGGCCGCGCGATCACGGAAGCGACGATAGAAGCCGCCCTTGGTGACGCCGAGCTTCTTGGCCAGCACCTCGACCCGGACCCCCTCGACGCCGGTGCGGGCGATTTCCTCAAGCCCGGCCTCGATCCAGCGCTCGCTGTGCACCTCGCCGGTTCGCGGGTCTGCCTTGGTATCTACCTTGGCCTCGCTCTTAAGGTCGCTCATGGCTGCGGTCTCACCGATTCTTGATACGGCGCCGTATTGCTAACCCGGCGGCGGGCTGATACGCTACCGTATCAGAAGCGAAAAAGGGCGGAGCGAACGATGGAGACGGACGCGACCTATCGCGGCACGGTCTATCCCTGGCAGTGCGACCATGTCGGGCACATGAACATCATGTGGTATGTCGGCAAGTTCGATGAGGCGAACTGGAATCTGTTTGCACGGCTCGGCCTGACGCCGTCCTATTTGCGCGAGTCCGGCCGCGGCATGGCCGCCGTACAGCAGAACGTCACCTACAAGCGCGAGCTCCTGGCCGGCGACATCGTCGAGGTCAAAAGCCGTGTCCTGGATGTCCGCGACAAGTCGATCCGCTTCATCCACGAGATGCGCAACGCCGAAACCGGCGAGATTGCCGCAACCTGCGAATTCGTCGGCGTTCACATGGACCGGCAGGCGCGCAAGTCGACCGCCTTCGCGCCAGCGATTCGCGACGCCGCAATGCGCCATCTCGAGCCGGCGATGGCGTGAACGGCATGGCGCGCTTCGAGCCGAAAAATCCGGATTATCGCGCGATCTCGATCGAGACGTTCGAGGCGCAGCGTGCGATGAAGACGCTCGGCATTTCGATTGCCCGGCTAGAGCCCGGCGAGGTCGATCTCGCGATGGAATATTCGGCCGAGTTCACCCAGCAGCACGGCTTTGTCCACGCCGGAGTGATCACAGCAGGCCTCGACAATGCGTGCGGCATCGCCGCGTTCACGCTGATGCCGGCGGGATCGGGGATCCTCACTGTGGAATTCAAGACCAACCTGCTGGCGCCCGCGCGCGGCGAGCGCTTCGCCTTCAGCGCCACCGTGGTCAAGCCGGGCCGCACGCTCACCGTCTGCGAAGCGCGTGCCTATGCAGTGCATGAGGGCGTGGAGATCCTGATCGCGACCATGAGCGGCACGCTGATGGCGCTGGCTCCGCGCGAGGCCACCGCCTGGGGCCGTGCGCTCGCGGAGGTCTGATTCTGTTGCAGTGCAAATTCATGCTATTGGCATAGCAGGATGTGAAAAATCATTCTATGGTCGCGCCGTGCAGCAGAGTCTTTCAACTTGATCATCACGACAGCGCAGGGCGTGCTGGGACTGGCGTCGGGGGCGCTGGTCGGGTTCTCGCTTGGCCTCGTCGGCGGCGGCGGCTCGATCCTGGCGGTGCCGCTGATGGTCTATGTGGTCGGCGTGGCGGAGCCCCATGTCGCGATCGGCACCAGCGCGATCGCCGTTGCCGCCAACGCGGCGGTCAACCTCTCCAACCATGCGCGCGGCGGCACCGTGATCTGGTCCTGTGCGCTGATCTTTGCCGTCTCCGGCATGCTCGGGGCCTTCGGTGGCTCGATCCTCGGCAAGATGATGGACGGCCAGAGGCTGCTGGCGCTGTTCGCGCTGGTCATGATCGTGATCGCGCTGTTGATGCTGAAGACGCGCTCGCGCATCGGACTCACTGACGTCAAAGCCTCGATGTCGAACATGCCGGCGATCGTTGGCCTCGGGCTTGTGACCGGAACGGTGTCGGGATTCTTCGGCATCGGCGGCGGCTTTCTGATCGTGCCGGCCCTGATGCTGGCAACCGGCATGCCGATCCTGAACGCGGTGTCGTCCTCGCTGGTCGCCGTCACCGCCTTCGGCCTGACTACGGCCGCCAGCTACGCCTGGTCCGGGCTGGTGTCCTGGGCGCTGGCGGGACTGTTCGTGGCGGGCGGCATCGCCGGCGGATTGGCCGGCACGCGTTCGGCGCGGCATCTGGCCGAACGCCGCGGCGCGCTCAATATCGTGTTCGCCGTGGTTATTATTGCTGTAGCGCTCTATATGCTGGCGCGTAACATATCCCCATCCCATCCGTAAGAATGGGGATGCAGCCTTTCGCGAGACAAAGATGAAGCGAACGAACCATCCGGCCGGAATCAGCCCGGTGCATACACGGCGCCAGGCGCTTGGCCTGCTCGGCGCGGGTGCGGCCTTGCTCACCTCGCGACCGGCCCTTGCGCAGCGTGTCGACGACGTGCTGACCGAGGCGCTGGTGCTGCGCGATCCCGACGTGCCCGCGACCGGCAATCTCGACGGCGACATCAACATCGTCGAATGGTTCGATTACAACTGCCCCTATTGCCGCAAGGTCGCGCCCGAGATCCAGCAAGTGGTGCAGGACGACGGCAAGGTTCGCCTGGTGCTGAAGGACTGGCCGATCCTCGGTGAGGTCTCGAAATTCGCGGCGCGGATGGCGCTGGCGGCGAAGTATCAGGACAAGTACATGGCCGCGCATGAGGCCCTGATCGGCGTCAGCTCGAAACTGACCGAGCCGCGCGTTCGCGAACTATTGGCAGGCGCCGGCCTCGACATGGACCGCCTGAACCGCGATGCCGCGGCCAATGCCAATGCGATCGATAAAATCCTCGCCCGCAACCACGATCAGGCGATCGCTTTCGGATTCAAGGGAACGCCGTCCTTCATCGTCGGCAAATTCCGCGTGCCGGGCATCCTGACGATGGCGGAATTCGAGACGGTGATCGCCGACGCGCGCAAGGCGAAGAAGGCCAACTAGTTCGGCTTCTGCTGAAGAGAAAGGATTATGCGGGAAGGCCTGCCTTGCGCAGGCCGTCGGCGAGCAGCTCGACAGGCCACCGACGCACGCGGCCGGCCCAAACCGAAATACGAAAATCCGGCTCGTGCTCAAGCAGCCGCGCGGCTGCTTGCTTGGCTTCCGGATCTCGGCCCAGATGCGCGAGCGCGGCCACAAGGCAGCGATGGATCAGCATGAAATTTTCCTTGTGGTGGAGCGCCTTCTCGGCCGCGGCCACCGCATCATCGAAGCGGCGGAGGTTAATGAACGCAACCGCCATGAACGCCTGCAGCGTGTAGAGCATCGGATCCAGCGGGCTCAGCCGTATGGCGCGTTCCAGGCTCTGTACCGCGTCTTCATTGCGCCCGACCACAAGGGAAGTGATGCCGCGATAGCTCCAGGCGATCGATGAACTGGGATTGAGCGCGACCGCCCGATCGACCATCTCTATTGCAGCGGCGAAATCGCCGCTGACGTAAGCCTTTGCAAACCCGACGGCAGACAGGGTCTCCGGGTCGTTTTCGTCGATGCTGAGCACCAATTGGGAAAGCCGCATCACCTTGCCGACCTCCGCTTGCGGATCAGCGGACCACCCGTGGATGAGCTTCAAGATATGACAGGTGATGGCCAGTGAGGCCGCAACGCTGTATCTCGGGTCAATCTTCAAGGCGCGCTCGAGCAATCGGATGGCTTCCGCGGCCCCCTCGGCGGTCATTGAGTAATAGGGCGGCATTGCCCGCAAGTAGAGGTCGTATGCGCTGAGATCATTCGGCCGGCGCACCGCATGTTCGATTTCGGCTTCCAGCAGTTTCGGCCGAATGGCGGCGATGACATTCGTTGTTATTTCGTCCTGAAGCGCAAAAACGTCGCCGAGATCTCCCTCAAAACGATCTGCCCATACATGCGCACCGGTGCTTGCGTCGATCAATTGACCGGCGATGCGAACCCGTTCGGCGACCTTCCGGACACTGCCTTCCAGAATGTAGCGGACACCGAGTTCGCGGCCGACCTGCTTGATGTCGACGGCCCGGCACTTGTACGTAAAGCTCGAATTACGTGCGATGACGAACAGAAATTTGAAGCGGGAGAGCGCGGTGATGATGTCATCTACGACGCCATCAGCGAAATAGTCTCGGTCGAGATCGCCGCTCATGTTCTGGAACGGCAATACTGCAATCGAGGGCCGGTCGGGGAGGGGCAAGGCCGCTTGCGGCGTTTCCGCGGCCGCGTCGGCGGTAGCTGGCGATTCCAGCCCATCCAGCTCCTGCACCGCTCCGATAAACCGGAAGCCCTTGCGCGGCAACGTCTTGATAAGGCGTTGTTCCTGGCCGGAATCGCCGATCACGCCACGCGTGGCGTTCAGGCGCGTCGTGATGGCCGCATCGGACACGGAGCGCCCATTCCAAACGGCGTTGATGAGGTCGTCCTTGCTGACGACGCGCTCCCTGTGACGGATCAGATAGTCGAGCAGATCGAAAACCTGTGGCGTAACGCTTACGACTTCCGCCCCGCGACACAGCTCGCGCCGGTCTGTGTCGAATGAAAAATCCTCGAACACGTACCGCAAGTTGCCATTCCCCTTGTGGCCTTCGAAGGCTCCGGCACTGCGAGCAACACCTCAAAGAATAGGCCCCCGGTAAGGAAAATGTAAGCCGGATGTCAAGCGCGCCGGCCTCCATCCGGGCACCCTTGCCGGGTGGAGATGCATTTAGGAGAGATCGCCGTGAATACGGCCCATGCTGCCCTCGACCGATCCGCGTGGCGTCCGATCGTGACTTACAACACCCAAAGAAGAAGACGCCCGGCGGGCGTCTTCTCCAGTTATTGCTCGCAGATTACCGCGACGAAATCTTCACCCAGTCCTCATGGGCGCGCGTCTTCAGCTTGTCCCAATCGGCCTTCGCCACGTCCCAGTTGACGATGGTACGGTTGGCTTGCGCGACCTGGCCGTTCGCCACACTCGACGTCTGCATGGAATCGTAGACATAGACGCCGCAAACCAACAGCAGCGCACCCAAAATCATCCCGACAAACGTCTGCATGACGGTTCCTCCGTTGCGCCTGATAACGTCGTGCCTGGAGGATGGTTCCGCGTCAACCGCCGCGCAGCCACGCCAGCATTTCCGCGTTCATCTCGCGCGGATAGGTGTGGCTGAGGTCGTCGAGTTCGCGGTAGATGACGCTGGCGCCGGCCGCCGTGAGCGCTTGGGCCGTCTGCCGCGCCACCTGTACCGGGAACATCCAGTCGAGCCGGCCATGCACGATATGAACGGGCAGGCCGCGCAGCCGGTCGGCATCGGCCATCTCGGCCATCAGCGGATGAAACGTCGCGGCCACCGGGGCAAGGTGGGTGAAGGGCGAGGCACCATCGAGCCCGGTGACGTAGCAGAACGTTCCGCCGTCGCTCATCCCAGTCAGCAGCATCCGTCCGGAATCGACGTTCCAGCGCGCCCTCACCGATTCCAGGATACGCATCAGGTTCGGCGTATCGGTATCCTCGCCCATCAACGCCCAGGTCGGGCCGGTGGCGGTCGGCGCGACCAGGATTGCGCCGCGGCTGCGGGCGTCGCGCAGCCAGCTCCACAGGAAGCCGCGGCCGTTGCCGCTGCCCCCGTGCAGCGCCATCACCAATGGCCATGCGCGCTCGCGCGTATAATATTCCGGCACATAGAGCGAAAAGCCGCCGCGGCTGCCGGGCTCGTTGCGCTCATGAAAGATGCCGGTGTTTTCGCCTGCCGGCGCCGCGAGCTTCGCGGCGAGATCGGTATCTTTGCGCAGCGCCGGATCGACAAAGAAGTCGTTCACCGGCGGCAGCCTGGTTGCCAGCGGATACAGCGCCTCCTGCGCACGCGGCGCGTAACGCAATGCGCGAAACAGGCTGACGAAATCGCCATTGCCGTTCTGCACGAGGCGTAATCCTGCGAACGCGGTCAGCGCCGCGTCGCTCGCCGTCTCCAGTGCAGCTTTGATGTCCGTGAATTTCTCCGGCCACTGCTCGAGCCTCGGCCGGACCGCGCGCAGCGCTTCGTCCGGCTGGCCGGCGGCCTGCATCACACGATCGAAATCCGGCGGGTTGAGGTAGCGCGCGACGAAGCTGAGCGCCTCCAGCGACTGCAGCAGCGGCGGCAGCACGGCCACGATGTCGTCCACCACGGCCTCGCTCATTGGGCACTCTCTGCGTTCAATGCAATCTATTCAGTGCGGTCTCGGCTCAGTGCAGCCTTTGTTCAGTGCAACCTTGGCGCCTTCAAGAGCTTGGCGCGGTCGGTCGAGGCCAGCACGACATCGAAGGTGAGGCCTTCGTGGTAGACCGTGAGCGGCACGTCGACGCCGGCATGCCCGAGCGACCAGAGCTTGCGATAGAAGCCGGTCTGGCTGGTGACCTTGTCGCCGTCGACGGCGAGTATGACGTCACCGGTCTTCAGTTCGGCCCGTGCGGCTGGTCCCTTGCCGGCGATGCCGACCACCACGACGCGGTTGTCGATTTCGGTGGTGTACATGCCGAGCCAGGGCCGCGCCGGTTTGTTGACGCGGCCGAATTTCCTGATGTCGTCGAGCACGGGCTTCAACAGGTCGATCGGTACGATCATGTTGACGTGCTCGGCCTTGCCGTCGCGCTCGCGTTCGAGCTGCAGCGAGCCGATGCCGATCAGTTCGCCGCGGCTCGAGATCAGCCCGGTGCCGCCCCAATTTGGATGCGCGGGATGGGTGAAAATCGCTTCATCAAGGAGGTATTCCCAATAGCCGGCGAATTCCTGCCTGGCCGCGATCTGGCTGGCGACCGAGCGCGTGCGGCCGCCGGCGCCGCCGACCACCACGCGGTCGCCGACCGCGGCAGCGGTCGAAGAGCCGAGTGGCAGCGGATCGAGATCGAGGTCGCCAAGCGCCTGCACCAGGCCGAAGCCGGATTCGAAATCGAAGCCGAGCGCGTGGCCTTCCACGACGCGGCCGTCGCCGCGATGCAGCCAGACGGCTTCGGCCTCGGTGATCAGATAGCCGATGGTCAGCACCAGTCCGTTGTCGATCACGACGCCGTTGCCGGCGCGTTCGGTGCCGAGCGTTTCCGCACTGTGGGCGTCAGGCGGAATGATCGAGTGCAGGCCGACCACCGACGACAGGGTCTTGTCGAGGTCGAACGCGTAATCGCCCGGGCGCGGCTGGTTGGCGGGCGGCACTCTCCATTCGGTCAAAGCGGCCATGGAAGGTCTCCTGGCGAACCGGTGCGCCTTTCCGGTAAGGACAGCGCGGCGAACTCACGACAATCTATGCTGCAAACGGCCATCTTGAAAGTGTTGCGCAAAATGAGCCGGCGCGCGACTCATAAGAGGACGGATTTGCGAATGTTCCCCGTAATTGAGAATCATTCCACGCCCGCCCGCGCGCGGGCCGGCATGATCCGGAATTTGCGGTTCTCCTTCAGCCAGATTGCGCGTTCGTCGCGCAGCAGGGTGCGGCGAACCTTGCCGGAATCGTCGCGCAGGCTGGCATGAACGGCCTCGAAACTCTCGGGGTGCTTGTAGCGGCTGAGCCGGTCGGCCAGGAACGTTCCCATTCCGTCGGCGACGGCCTGTGCATCGGTGTTCCCATCCAGTTCGATGATGGCATGCACGCGCTGGCCGAATTCGGCGTCGGGCAGGCCGACGACGACACAGGAGCGCACGTCGGGATGTTCTGTCACCGCGGCTTCGACCTCGGCCGGGTAAATGTTGGCGCCGCCGCGCAGGATCATGTCGGCGAGGCGGTCGCCGAGATAGAGATAACCTTCCGCATCGAGCCGGCCGATATCGCCGAGCGATTCCCAGCCATCGGCGCGGCGCTTCGGCTCGGCGCCGAGATAGTGATAGGTCGAGCCAGCGCCGTCATTGGGCAGGAAATAGATCTCGCCGGTCTCGCCGGGCGCGACCTCGTTGCCGTCCTCGCCGATGATCCTCAAGCGGCAGGTCTCGCCGATCTTGCCGACCGAACCCTTGTGCGTCAGCCATTCGGTGCCGGAGATGATGGTGGCGCCCTGCCGCTCGGTGCCACCATAGAGCTCGTAGATCCGCTCCGGGCCCAGCCACTCAATCCATTTCTCCTTCAGCCATGGTGGCATGGGCGCAGCCATGTGAAACACGATCTGCAGGCTCGACAGGTCGTAGGCGTTGCGCACTTCGTCGGGCAGCGCCCAGATGCGGTGCATCATCGTCGGCACGAAGTTGACCCATTGCACCCGGTTCTTCTCGATCAACCGCAGCGTCTCCTCGGCGTCGAACTTGACGAGGCCGGTAACGCGGCCGCCGTTGAAGAGCGCGGTATGCGACACGATGAAGGGCGCATTGTGGTAGAGCGGCCCCGGGTTGAGCAGCGAGGCGTTCTGCGGAATCCCGAGCGGAGATGGCGCCGCCGTATCTATCACCGCCGGCATATGATCGAGGATCACCTTCGGCCGACCGGTCGAACCGCCGCTGGTCATGGCCTTCCAGTAGCGGGGCACCGGATTTGTCACGGCTTCATCCGAGAAGCCCTCGGGCACGAAGTCGGCCGGCAGCGAATTCGGCGCGTTCCAGTCCGCCTGGCCGCCGACCACCAGCGATGGCCTCAGAATATCGAGCACGGCGGCTGCCTCGCCACGCGGCAGCCGCCAGGTCAGCGAGGTCGGCGTCGCGCCGCATTTCCATACCGCAAAGGTGTTTTCGAAAAAAACATTGCTGTTGGGAAGCCCGATGGCGACGAAATCGCCCGGCTTGACGCCCTTGGCGGCGAAGGCGCGGGCGCGCCGGTTGGCGTTGCGCTCAAGCTGCTCCCAGGTGATGGCATCTGTCCCGTGACTGACCGCGATGGCGTCCTTCGGCTTCCGTTCGGCATACCAGCGTGGCACGTCGGCGATGGGGATCAGCATGGGCGTTCCGTTGATCGGCGTGTTGAGACCGCCCTTGTGCTTTTGGGGGGGGCGGTTCACCGCCGCATCAGGCACTTCATCAACGGGGGCTATTGCGAGTCAAGTAGGGCAGACGCGCTTACGGATCGAGCTCGGTGTCCCAGTACAGATAATCGAGCCAGCTATCGTGCAGATAGTTCGGCGGAAACAGCCGCCCATTGCGGTGCAGTTGATGCACCGTCGGCGCATACGGCGCCTGCCGCGGAAACATCTTCGCCTGCTGCGGCGTCAGGTTGCCCTTCTTCAGATTGCACGGCGAGCAGGCGGCGACGACATTTTCCCAAGTGGTCTGGCCACCCTTGCTGCGCGGGATGATGTGGTCGAAGGTGAGGTCGTCATGCGCATGGCAATACTGGCAGACGAAGCGATCGCGCAGGAAGACGTTGAAGCGGGTGAAGGCCGGGTGCGTGGTCGGCTTGACGAAGGATTTGAGCGACACCACGCTCGGAAGCTGCATTTCGAAGCTCGGGCTGTGCACCGCCCGGTCGTAATGCTCGACGATGTTGACGCGATCGAGAAACACCGCCTTGATCGCGTCCTGCCACGACCAGAGAGACAGCGGGTAGTAGCTCAGCGGCCGGAAGTCCGCGTTCAGCACCAGTACCGGCCAACCGCCCTGCGAGACATGTGCGTTCAAGTAACGCTCCTGACCCCCATGTTAGCTGCGAAGCAGCATGCGCCCTGCATACTACAGGCAGCGTGACGGGATTGTGAAGAGCGTTCCGGGGCTTATCCAGCAGTGGGAACGCGCGTACGGCCGATATGGCCCTGAAATGCGCTCTGGTTCCGCGGCTCGCCAAGATAGGCATTCGCGGTCAATCCCTCGTGATAGGGCGCCACAGGCGTCAGAGCCGGCATTGTCGCGCGGCGGCGTCTACGGTTTGGCGGCGCTCGTTACGAGCTTCAGGCCGAGGCCGAACATCACGATGCCGGCCGCTCGATCGCCCCAGGACTTGTACGACAGATAGGCCCGTTGCGGCCCGGCCGAGGAGAAGACAAAGGCGACGAGCGCGTACCAGGCAGTTTCCACGCAAAACACCGCCGTAAGCAACGCGGCGGCGAATCCCGGTGAAAACGAAGCGGGGAGCAGGGCGGCGAATACGCTGGCATTGATGATGGCCGCCTTGGGGTTGCTCAGCTGCGTGGTGAGGCCAAGCCAGAAGGCACGGGAGGGCCGTGCCTCGCCGCCGGCCGCAGCCATCGCAAGCGGCTGCCGTGCGGATCGGAAGATCAGAAAGCCCAGGTAGCAAAGATAGAGGCCGCCAAGCACCCTGACGGCGGCATAGAGCGCCGGCACAGCGAGAAGAATGCTCTGCAGCCCGAGCAACGCCACCGCGCCGAAGATGGCGCCGCGCGCGCCCATGCCTAGCGCCGTGGCAAGCCCCCGGACCCTGCTCGATGCGACGGCCACGCGGGCCACCATCACAAAGCTCGGGCCGGGGCTGATCACCCCGATGCTGAGTGCGGCGACGATGCTGGCGAGCGATGCTAGTTCCTGCATTGGTTCTCCGGGTCGTGTACGCGAACTGTTACTCGGTGTGTGGCGGCGCGTCGACCGCCCAGCTCGGATCGGCACCGAAGGGATGATCCATGAAAAACACCCAGCTGCCGTCGGGCAGCCGGCGATGAACCTCCATGCCGTGGTGATGCACCTCGGTCGGCTTGCCCTGCGCGTCGGTGCCCTTGATCAACCACTGCGATCGCGTCATCGCGAAATCGCCGGAGACGGTCGTGTGATGGGTCACGACATCCATATGCGGCTTCAACCCGACATAGGCCGCCATCGTCTTGCGGATGCCGTCGGCGCCGCGCGCCACGGTGCTGCCCCCATGGACTTCGTCGACTTGAACGATGGAGGCGTCGGGGTGGTACATCGCAGCCGCGGCGTCGACGTCCTGCGCGTTGAAGGCGCGTGCCAGCCAAAGATTGCAAAGTTCCGGAGATGGTGCGCCCATGTCTCGGACTCCCATGTTGAGGATGGATCAATCGTGGCGATGAGAAGATGACTTGGTGCTTCGGTTGAAGCCTCGTCCACGTTCCTCATCGCCTGCCTGAGGCTGCAAATAATGTTTGGCGATGCGGAAAGCACGTTGGAATTGCGCCAGCGTCACTTGCGAAACTGCAAGGGCGCCATAGTTCTGAGGCGATGGAAGACTGGAACGAGCCTCAACTCGTATTGGCGGTGCATCGGGCAAGCAGCCTCACCGGCGCCGCCAAGGCGCTCGACATCGACCATTCGACGGCGTTCCGGCGGTTGAATGCGTTGGAAGCGCGGCTCGGCGTTCGCCTGTTCGAACGGCTGCCCGGCGGCGCCTATCAGGCGACGCTGGCGGGCGAGCGGATGGCGGCTGCGGCGGAGCGCATGGAGGATGAGGCGCTCGCGATCGACCGCGACATTGCCGGACGCGACCACCGTCTCTCCGGGCGCTTGCGCGTCACCTCTTCGGAAACGCTTGCCTATCGCAAGCTGACCAGCCATCTCGCAAAATTCCGGCAGACCCATTCCGGCATCATCGTCGAGCTCGTCATCGACAATCGCGTGCTCAGCCTGTCGCGCCGCGAGGCGGATATCGCGCTGCGCCCGATGCGGCCGAAGGAGGGCGATCTCTGGGGCCGCAAGCTCGCCGACGTCGCGTGGGCGGTCTATGGCGCCGTCGGCTATCTCGACGAGCGAGGCGAAACCGTGCCGTCAATCGAACATCTCGGCCGCCATGGGGTGATCGGATGGGAAGATACCACCGCCGGCATCATGGCCGCGAACTGGCTCAATCGCACCGTGCCGGATGATGCCTTCGTTTACCGGACCAACAGCCTCGTCAACCAGTTCACTGCCGCCAGGGCCGGCATCGGCCTGGCGCTGCTGCCCTGCTATCTCGGCGACGAAGAGCCCGGCCTCGTCCGTGCGCTGCCGGATCCGGTGCCGGATCTCGCTGGTGAATTGTGGATCGTCACCCACGCCGACCTCAAACGGACCGCGCGGGTCCGCGCGTTCTTCGATCTCGTCGGCGAGGGCCTTGCCCGCGAGCACAGTCTGTTCAGCGGGGTACGGCTGACGTTGCGAACCTAGATCTTCTCCAATTTCTGCAGGCAGCGGTTGACGGCGACTCCCGGCGGCATCGGCGTATCAGGAAAGCTGGTCTTCCAGTCGGTGACGCCGACTTCGCCGATATAGATGTCGCCTTTGGAATCCAGTGCGATGCCGTGGGGCGCGAGGAATTTGCCGGCTTCGAGCCCCGGGCCGTTCTCGCCGCCGAGGCGCGCGATGCGCTTACCCTTGGCATCGACGATCGAAAGCCGCGGGCCGAGATTGGGCACCTCGCGGTTGACGGCCATGCCGGGGCCGAGTTCGCCGACGACGAAAGTCGGCGCTTTGCCGCCGCAGCAACACAGCGCGCAGGGCCGGTGCAGGAAATTCCATTGCGTCTCGTATTTGCCGTTGCCGTCGAATACCTGCACGCGGTGGTTCTCGCGGTCAGCGACATAGACCCAGCCATCGGCATCGGTCGCGATATTGTGCACGATGTTGAACTGGCCGGGATCGGTGCCGGGCTCGCCCCAGCTCTTCAGCAGCTTTCCGTCAGGCGAAAATTTATGGACGCAGGCATTGCCGTAGCCGTCGGAGACGTAAATCTCGCCCTTCGGCGACAGCGCGGTGTGGGTGCAGCGGTGAAACGGCTCGCCGCTCATGAACGGCGCCGGCTTGTTCGGGATGCCGATGGTCAGCAGCACCTTGCCGTCGGTTGTGCACTTGCGAACCGTGTGGTCGCCGTCGTCGGTGCAATAGAGATTGTCATCGGCGTCGATGTGCAGGCCGTGCGCGCGATTAAACAGGCCTTCGCCCCAGCTCTTGATGAAATTGCCCCCGCGGTCCAGCACCACCATCGGGTGGTCGCCGCGGTTGAAGACGTAGATGCGGTCCTTGCTGTCGACGGCGACGGAGGCGACGTCGGTCAGGCGCCAGCCGTCCGGCAGCTTCGCCCAGTTTTCGACCACACGGTAACGGTGCTCGCCCGAGCCGAGAATGACCGCCATGGAAACCTCCCCGATACGATGACTGGGTTGGTTCAGTCACCTTGTCAGGCGAGTGTTGCAGAGGTCAGGCTAGGGCACGAGGTGCTTTTATGCATGGCCGGCTGCGGACGGCCGCCAGCAGCCCCACCCACCTCGAGATCCTGACGCGTCTCATGATTTTCGACGCATATCAACATGAACGTCACTTTTAGTTGTCAATGGCAAAGAAAAAATGTCAAGGTTGATAGGCGCGCCGGCCCCTGCCGGGACGACGTGGCGACGGCAGCTTGCTCAAGCTTGCTGCTTCACGGCCGTGGTCTGTTGCGCCGCTGCGAATCGGCGGCGCGGCTCAGCAAATGCGACATCAGCAGTTCGAAGGTGCTGTCATGCGCTACACCGCCTTCCTTCACGTTCCGGGATTCTTGTTTGCAGCGTCGCTGGCGGCCGCAACCGCCCAAACGGCTGCGCCGCCTCCGGTCAAGATCGCCGTCTTTCCATTCGAGCTCGAGGATTTCAGCGCCGGAGCGGCCTACGTTCAGCCCGATGAGATCGATCGTGAGCAATTGCGGCTTGCGACGGAAGAGGCGCGACGGCTGATCGTGGAATCCGGACGCTACCAGCTCGTCGATGTCAGCGCCGCGAACGAGCCGGCAGCGAAGGCGGGCAAGCTGCACGATTGCGATGGCTGCGACGCCAAAATTGCCGCCGACCTCGGCGCCGACCGATCGATGCTGGGAATAGTCACGCGCGTCACGAGGACCGAATACGCGGTGACGTACAAGATCCGCGACGCCAACTCCGGCAAGCTGCTCGACGTCAAGCAGACCGACCTGCGCATGGGCGCCAACGTGGCCTGGAGCCGGGGCGCGCGCTGGCTGATCGAACGCCGCCTGCTCGGGCAATGAAGGGCACCGCCGAAGCAACCAATGCGATGGGAAAGCCGATCAGACTACACCACGATGAGTGGGTCAGCGCGGCAGCAGGCCTTCCTCGATCGCCTTGATCTGCAGCGCTAGGTGCTTGGAGCCGATGCGGCATTGCGCGAGGCCACCGGCGATCAGCCAGAGGCCCGCCTGGCCGGTGCGGGTATACATGTTGCGCAGCTCCTGCGCCTCGCCAAAGCCCCAGATCGTGCCGACGCGTTTCTCCACGGCGTCACCGAACAGCTTTCGCACCAGCTCCTCCTGGCGGCGGTAGCCGGTCGCCAGCACCACAAGGTCGGCCTTGATGGTCTTGCCGTCCTTCATCCTGGCGCCATTGGCCGTGAACGTGTCGAGATCGGAAAACTGCTTGAGCGCGATGGCGCCCTTGATGATCAGGTCGGAGCAGCCGACGTTGAAATAATAGCCGCCGCCGCGGGTGAGATATTTGAACTGCCAGCCGGTATTGTCCTCGCCGTAGTCGAGCTTGAAGCCGACGCGCTCCAGGCCCTCGAGCAGCTCCTTGTCGAGCGCCTTTGATTTCTCTCCCGTCAGCGCATGGCTCCTGCGCGCCAGCTTCAGCGGCATCGAGACCGCGATCAGATCGTTATCCTCCAGCGTGCCCTCATTATAGGGCGCGTAGACCAGTTGCGCCGAGGGCTCGATGCTGACCACCAGCGTCGATGAGCGCTGGAACAGCGTGACCTCAGCGCCGCTGGAGTGCAGATCCTGCGCGATATCATGGCCGCTATTGCCGGTGCCGATCACGATGGCGCGCTTGCCTTTCCAATTCTCTCCGTCGTCATATTGGCTGGAGTGCATCACTTCGCCGGCAAATTCCTTCAGGCCGGGAATGTCAGGCACGTTCGGAATGCCGCTGACGCCGGTCGCCAGCACCACGTGGCGTGGATGCATGACGCGCTTGTTGCCGCCGGCGCGGCGCAGCGTCACTGTCCAGCGGCCTTCCTCCTCGTCATACGCGCCGCCCTCGAACTCGGTCTCGGTCCAAAAATTCAGCTCCATCGCCTCGACATAGGCCTCGAACCAATTGGCGAGCTTGTCCTTTGGAATATAGGTCGGCCAGTTCGGCGGGAAGTGCAGGTAGGGCAGATGGTTGACCTGCACTTGATTGTGCAGCGTCAGCGCGTGGTAGCGCTTGCGCCAATTGTCGCCGATGCGCTTTTCGCGGTCGACGATCAGGGTGTCGACGTTGAGCTGCTTCAGGCGCGCCGCGATCGAAAGCCCGGACTGTCCGCCGCCGATGACGAGCACGGTCGGATCGTGGTCGGCATATTGGGCTGAAGCCTTGCGCAGGTCGAGCCAGTTCGGCCCGCGAAAATCGCGCGAATAAGCGTTGCCGCGCGGTCGGTTGACGCCGAGCTGTTCCTCAAAACCCTTGAGTTCGACGAGCTCGGTCAGCAGCGTCCAGGCCTTCAGACGATTGCCGTCGTCTTCGTCCGGGATGAGGCGGAGGATGCCGTTGCCGCGTCCGATCCTGGTCTCGAAATTGAAGATGGCCTCGATCGCATTTGTGCCGGCGCGCATCACCTTGCGCGGTGCGGCGCGGCCAGGCGCGATGGCAAAGCCGCTGGGCGTCATCTCGAGGGCGAGCGGCGGCAGCGCCTTCAGAATGGCGTCCCGGCCGTTGAGCGTCTGGAGCTTCCAGCTCAGCGCCAGCACGTCCCGCCAGTAGCTATCGGGATGGAACAGCTGATGCAGCAGCGCGTCATCGGCCTTAGCCAGCGCTTCCTCGAACTGCGCAAGCCAGGTGTCTGCGGCAACCGAACTGTCGTCCGTCCTGTCGAGCATGGGCGCTTCCCGTCACTGGCCGTCTGCGCGGCGTTTTCCTTGATCGGAGCCTATACCCATTCGTCGCGGCGCAGAAAGGGCGTGAGGGGATGCCGCCCATTCCGATAACGACAGGATAAGCCCCTTCCGGCGGGACGCGGCCATTCAGGGTATCGAGATAGTCGCGCTGAACCGCCGCGAGGCCTTGGCGGTGTGGCGGGTCGCCTCGATCACGAGATGCGTCGCCATCGGGAAGTAGCCGAACAGGGTCTCGCCCGCGGCAATTCCCGGATGCTTCGAGGCGATCACCTCGCCAAGTCCCCGCACCGGGACGTTGCCGAAGCCTTCGGGAGCCGGAAAGAGCTGCCAGTATTTCAGATGCTCGCCGAGCACCGCATAGTTGATGTTGTTGGCGGTGAAGGCGAAGCGCGTGACCTTCACCAGCAGCGCATCATCGGGCAGCGCGGCGGCGTCGGGGAGCGGCGTTTCAATTAGCTTGCATTGCTGCAGTCATTGCGGGCGACGATGAAGTCGGTGGCTTGCATGACTTTGATCCCCGCGTTTCACGCAGCAATCTTTGCGCCGACCGATGACCGTTTTGCAACAGCGATGATGTTTAAAACGGTGTTTGGAATCTTGTCGAAATGCCTCCTCGGTCATTGCGAGAAGCGCAGCGACGAAGCAATCCATCTATCCGCTTGTGGTGCTATGGATTGCTTCGCTTCGCTCGCAATGACGGGGTGAGGGAGGCCGGTCCTTCACGCCATCGCCCGCAGCACGCCCTCGGCATACAGATCCCGCAGCTTGCGCTTGAAGATCTTGCCGGTGGCTTCGCGCGGCATCGCGTCCATGAACTGGATGTCCCTGGGCACCTTGAAGTTCGCCAGCTTGGCGCGCAAGAATTCCCGCACGGCGGCTGGGGATAGCGCCGCATCCGCCTCCGGCTCGATGCAGGCGAACAGCCGCTCACCGAACTCGTCGTCGGGCACGCCGAACACCGCGCAGTCGCGCACGCCGTCCATGCCGATCAAGGCGTTCTCGATCTCCGCCGGATAGATGTTGACGCCGCCCGAGATCACCATGTCCCGCTTGCGATCGCACAGGAAGAGATAGCCGTCCTGGTCGAGATAGCCGACATCGCCGACGCTGACGAGGCCGTCGCGGCCAGCCTCCGCGCGCGCCTCGGCCTTGCCGTGATAGTCAAAATCCGGCACCGACATTTGCCGCATGAAGATTTCGCCGGGCTCGCCGACATCGCACAGCGTACCGTCGGGGCGGAAGATTTTCACGACGCCGCCTTCGATGGCGCGGCCGACGGTGCCGGGTTTTGCCAGCGCCTCCTTGGCTGAATGCCAGATCGGAATGCCGGTTTCGGTCGAGCCGAAATATTCGTTGATGACCGGACCCCACCACTCGATCATGGCGCGCTTGACCTCGGGCGGGCAGGGCGCCGCGCCATGTACGATGAAGCGCAGCGACGAAAGGTCGTAGCGCCGCTTGATTTCATCGGGGAGCCGCAGCAGACGCACGAACATCGTCGGCACCATGTGCATGTGGGTGACGCGGTGGCGTTCGATCAGCTGCAGCATGTCCTCGGGGTCGAAGCGCGGCTCGAGCACGATGGTGCAGCCGCTGCGAAACGCCAGCATGCCGTAGGAATTCGGCGCCGAATGATACATCGGCCCGTTCATCAGGATGACCTGGTCCTCGTTCGGCTTGACGCCATAGGCGATGCCGCCGACGCGGGCCGAGGCCGCCTGCTGATCCGGCGTCATCGGCTTGCGGCGCACGCCCTTAGGCGCGCCCGTCGTGCCCGACGTATAGAACATCGGCGCGCTGCCGATCGGGGGCCCGGCCAGGGGCGCATGGCTGTCGCGCCAGCGGTCCCAATCGGTCATGTTCTCAGGCACTTGCGTCAGCGCCGCAGGCACGTTGAACGCCGCGGCGATTTCTGGCGGCGTTGCCACCACCAGAACTCTGATATCGGCGGGCAGGCCGTCGTTGATCTGCGGCAGCAGGTCGGCGTGACACACCAAAATCTTCGCGCCGCTGTCGGCGAGGATATAGGCGACCTCCTCGGCCTTCAGGTGCCAGTTTATCGGCACCACCGGACTGCCCAGCGCTGCCGCGCCGGCCGATACTTCGAAGAACGCAAAATCGTTGCGCAGCATCATGCCGACGGGCATGCCGCCATTGACGCCAAGCGCCTTGAAGCCGGCGGCCGCCCGCGCGATGCGGGCATGGATCTCGGGATAGCTGATCTGGCGGTCGCTGCCGATGATCGATGTCAATTCGTCCTCCTTGGTCGCGCCCGCCAACTAGCGGTCGTCCAGAATCTCGCCGAAGCCGACCCAGCTTCTGCCGTCGAAGCGGCGCAGCCGCAATTGCTGGAACGGCAGGTAATCCTCCGAATCGGTCGTAACCGTGATGCCCGGCAGCAATAGCGGCAGCGGCACCTCGCGCAGCGACGCGGCCTGCTTCATGATGTTAGCGCGGCTGAAGTCGCCGTTGCAGGCGGTCAGCACCTTCACCATCAGGTTGGCGTAGTGATAGCCGGCCGCGTAGTTCGAATTGGAGAGGTCTGCATTGGGCAGATACTGCTTCATGAAGGCGAAGTATTCCTTCACACCCTCGTCATTGGCCCATTGCGCATCCAGCGTGTCCTTCTGGTTGGAGGACGAGATCAGTCCGACGGCATTGTCGAGGCCGGCTGGCTCCAGGAACGAGATCGAGGAGGCCGAGGTCGGCACGAACAGCAAGTCCGGCTTCCAGTTGATCTCGGCGACACCCTTGATCATCTGCGAGGTGAACTTGCCGAGCACGACGCCGAACAGGACGTTGGCACCCGACGCTTTCAGCGTCGCAAGCTGCGATGAGATGGTCGGCGCCGTGGTCTCATAGCTCGCCTCTGATACGATCATGCTGGCGGCCTTGTCACCGAGGGCGCGCTTGAAACCGGCGACATAGTCGCGGCCGAAATCGTCGTTCTGCGAGAGAATGGCGATCCTGGCATCGGGCTTGGTCCGCAGGATGTGCTTGGCATAGACCACGCCTTCGGACTGGTAGGCGGCCATGCCGGGCATGGTCCATGGGAAATTCTTCGGATCGGCCCATTTGGTCGCGCCGCTCAGCACGAAGAGCTGCGGCACCTTCTTGTTGTTGAGGTAGCGATGCACGGCGTTGTTGGTGGCGGTGCCGAGCGAGCCGAACATCAGGAGGACTTCCTCCTGCTCGACCAGCTTGCGCGTCTGCTCTACCGTCTTCGGCGGCGAATAGGCGTCGTCGAGGCTGATGAACTTGATCTTGCGGCCGTTGATGCCGCCCTCCGCGTTGATCTTCTCGAAATAGGCCTCTTGCGCCCGGCCGATGATGCCGAAGCCGGAAGCCGGGCCGCTATAGGGCAGCGTCTGCCCGATCCGGATTTCGTCCTTCTCGCCCTCGGCGAGCGCTGTGGCGCTGCCGAGCAAAGCGAACGCAACGGCCAGGATGGCCCGTGACAGCCTCATTGGTTTCGTCCCTTTGTCTTGTTTTGTTGTTTGTCGTTGGCACCGGCGATGCGCGAAACGTTACGCGCTCGCCCGCCGGAGAAAGTCTCTGCCGGCCTCCGCGAACTCGGCCTTCAGGCGTTCCACCAGTTCGGCGACGGGAGGCGCATCGGCGATCTGGCCGATGCCTTGCCCCGAGCCCCAGATGTCGCGCCACGCCTTGGCCTTGGTGTTGCCGCCGGAGCCGAAATTCATCTTCGACTTGTCGCTTTGCGGCAGATTGGCGGGATCGAGGCCGGCGGCGACGATCGAAGGGCCGAGGTAATTGCCATGCACGCCGGTGAACAGGTTGGAATAGACGATGTCGTGCGCGGCGTGTTCGACCAGGGCGGCCTTGTAGGCCGGGTCGGCATTGGCCTCCGCGGTCGCGATGAAGCGGGTGCCCATGTAGGCCATGTCGGCGCCGAGCGCGAGCGCCGACGCAATGCCCCAGCCGTCGGAGATCGCGCCCGACAGCAGCACGGTGCCCTTGAACCATTGCTTGACCTCGCGCAGCAGCGCGAACGGCGACAGCGTGCCGGCATGGCCGCCGGCGCCGGCGCAGACCAGGATCAGCCCGTCGACGCCGTGCTCGGCGGCCTTGCGGGCATGTTTGACGTTGATCACGTCATGGAAGACCACGCCGCCGTAGGAATGCGCGGCTTCGACGACTTCGATCGGCGGCCGCAGCGAGGTGATGATAACGGGAACCTTGTGCTTCACGCAGGTCTCCATGTCCTTCATCAGCCGATCGTTGGAGGAATGGCAGATCTGGTTGACCGCGTAGGGCGCGACCTTCTTGTTCGGATTCTGCGCCTGGTATTCGCCGAGCTCGTTCTCGATCCTCGTCAGCCATTCGTCGAGCTTTTCCACCGGGCGGGCGTTCAGCGCCGGGAATGAGCCGACGATGCCGGCCTTGCACTGGGCGATGACGAGCTCAGGCCCGGAGACGATGAACAAAGGCGATCCGACCACGGGCAGCTCGAGCTTGTCGGCAAGCGAAACGGGTAGCGGCATTCGGTCTCTCCCTTGCAACTCCGGCGCGGCCGGGCGCGTCTGTTGATGCTGATTTGAAAGCGTCGGGCCGGGGCGGAGCCGCTGGCCGCACGCTGCTTGTTGGATGCATTATAGGCTGGACGGCGCACCCCGGCCGTTCAATATTGAACAGGTGGTCAATCAGGAATGAACAGAGCCGGAGAGGGGACGCGATGGACTGGGACCTGTGCAAGACCTTCGTGGCGGTCGCGGAAACCCGCAGCTTCGCGGCGGCCGCGCGCCGCTTGCGCTCCAGCCATCCGACGGTCGGGCGCAAGATGGCCGAACTCGAAGGCCAACTCGGCATTCCCCTGTTCGCCCGGTCCAATGAAGGTCTTTCCCTGACTTCGCACGGACAGAAATTTCGCGAGCATGTCGATGCGATGGCGGCCGCCGCCCTGCGCGCCGAAGCCGCGGTCTCCGCTACCGGCGCGCAGGCACGGGGCGTCGTCAAATTGTCGATCGGGGCGACGCTCGCCTCGCACTGGCTGATGCCGCGGCTCGGGCCGTTCCTGCGGAGCCACGACCAAATTCAGCTCGAGATCATTACCCATCCGTATCCGGCGAGCGTGCGCCGCCGCGAGGCCGACGTGGTGTTGCGCCCGGTCGACAGCGGCGAGGAGAACCTGATCGGCCGCAGGATCGGCCGCCTCGGCACCGGCTTCTACGCCTCGCGCGACTATGCGGCGCGGCGTCGCCTTCCCGAGCGGCGCGACGGATGGAAGGGCCACAGCGTCATCGGCTTTGCCGATCGCTTGTCGAACGAGCGCCTCGCGCGCTGGAGCGACTTCATTACGCGGCAGGGGCAGGTGGTGATGCGCTGCTCCTCGCAAGGCGACATGCTCGCCGCGGCGCGCGCTGGGCTGGGAATATCGACGCTGTCCTGCTTTGTCGCCGCCGCCTATCCCGATCTCGTGCGCGTTGCCCCGCAAAAGCTCGTCAGCGTGGCCGACCTTTGGCTGCTCGCGCATCCAGATCTCGTCGATCTGCCCGCGGTGCGCGCGGTGATCGATTTCGTCACGACTTCCGCGCGGGAGGACCGGGTACGGCTGCGGGGGTGATTGCAAGTCTCCGTTCCCCGGACGCAGCGCATCACGGAAGTGATGCGCTGCTGAGCTGGGGTCCAGCGGCGGTCGAACCAGAAGGTGAGATGGGTCCCGGCTCAGCGGCGCGTCACTTCGTGTCGCACCGCGTCCGGGACAAGATCAAGCCTCGCTCGCCAGCACGCCTTCGCGCTTCTTCAAGACGCGATAATAGCTCCACCACAAATGCGCGGCGGCGCCGCGATAGGGCCGCCAGGGCTCGGCCAATGGTGTCATCTGCTTCGGCGTCGGCCGCTCCTTCAGGCCGAGCCCGACCTTGATCGCTTCCTGTATGGCGATATCGCCGGCCGGCCAGGCGTCGCCATGGCCGAGGCAGAACAGCAGATAGACGTCAGCGGTCCATGGGCCGATGCCGGGGAGCGCGGTCAGCGTATGGTGCGCGGCATCCGCGTCTTCTTCCGCCAGCACCTCCAGATTCAGCCGCTCGGCGGCAAGCTCGCGCGCGATATGCTTCAGCGTCTTGATCTTGGCGGCGGACAGCCCCAGCCGCCCGAGACGATCGGTCCGCGCCTTGCCGACCGCGTGGTGATCGAACGGATCGAATGCCGCCACGAGCCGCGCCCAGATCGCGCCGGCGCTGGCGGTCGATAGCTGCTGGCCGCACACGATCGCCGCCAACCCGGCAAATCCCGGCTCGCGCTGCCGCAGCGCCGGCATGCCCGTCACTTCGAGGATCGGCTTCAGCCGCGTATCCTGCCTGACCAGCGCATGGATGGCGTCGTCGAGGTCGGACTGGCTGTTGAGGTGGACGGTCATTGCAGAATCTTCTTGGTGATGGCCAGACATGGTAATCTGCCTGGTGCAGTCTGCGAATACCCGTCTGCGATCCCCGGCTGTCGATATCTTTCTGCCTCGGCGGACAGGTCATGGCCCGCGTTTGAGCTGGAAAGATGAGTTTGAGAAGCATCCCACCCGAGATGGATGGCGAGAAGGTCGCGCTTATCGATGCGCTGCTCGACCGCATCGCCGACGAGTATGGCGTATTCCTGCCGCTGGCGATCGAGAGCGGAAGCCGCGCATGGGGCTTTTCCTCGCCGGATAGCGACTATGATTGTCGCTTCATCTTCGTGCGGCGCGTTGCGGCGCATATCACTCCCTGGCCTGCGCGAGACGTGATCGAGTTCCCGCCCGAAGACGACCTTGACGCAAATGGATGGGATCTTGGCAAAGCGTTACGGCTGCTGCTCAAGGGTAATGCGGTGATCGTGGAGTGGCTGCGCTCGCCCGTCATCTATCGCGGGCAAGGCTGGTTCCGCGATGGCTTCCTTGAGTTCGCGCGGCACGCCGCGACCCGCGAAGCCATGGGTCGCCACTACCTCCATCTTGGCGAACGCCAGCGGCGAGTCTATTTCGGCGATGGGACGGACGTGGCGCAGAAGAAGATCTTCTATGCCTTGCGTCCGGCGGCGACCCTGCGCTGGCTGCGCATGCGGCCGCGCGAGGCCATCGCACCGATGCACTTTCCCACACTGATGGAGGAATGCGATCCGCCGGCGGAGTTGAGCAAAGAGGTTACCGACCTCATGAGCCGCAAGCTTGTCACGCGCGAACTGGGCGCAGCTCCGCTGGCTCCTGCCGTTTCGAGCTTTATTGATTCGGAATTTCAATTGGCACGGGCACTATTTGAGGGCGGTCGCGCGCGGGCACCCGAAGAGGTCGTCGCGCAGGCCGAGCGATTCTACCGAGCGGTCGTCGAACGCCTGGAGCGGGAGGACAAGGGCAGTCCGATTATGGTGAGACCTGCGTGATGCCGCCACCCGTTTTCCGATTTGCCCCGAGTCCGAACGGCTACCTCCATCTCGGCCATGCCTATTCGGCGCTATTGAACTTCGACCTCGCGCATCAAACGGGCGGCCGGTTCCTGCTGCGGATCGAGGATATCGACGGCACACGGTGCCGGCCGGAATTCGAGGCGGCGATCTATGAGGACCTCGCCTGGCTCGGAATCTCCTGGGAAACGCCGGTGCGGCGGCAATCGGAGCATTTTGCGCGCTACCGCGACGCCGTCGAACAATTGTCCGCCATGGGTCTCGTCTATCCGAGCTTTGAGAGCCGCGCGGAAATCGCCCGCCTGGTCGCCGAGCGCGAGACCGGCGCGCCCTGGCCGCGCGATCCCGACGGGGCGCCGCTCTATCCGGGCGCCGCAAAATCGCTATCCGCGCAGGAGCGCAGCCGGCTGATCGGGCAGGGCGTCCCCTACGCGCTGCGGCTTGATATGGCGGCGGCCCTGGCGCGCGCGAATCACTTGACCTGGAACGAGCGGGGCGAAGGTCCTGATCGCGAGACCGGCGTGGTGAGCGCGCGGCCCGAGCCTTGGGGCGATGTCATTCTGGCGCGCAAGGAGACGCCGACCAGCTACCATCTGTCGGTCGTGATCGACGACGCCCTGCAGGGCGTCACCGACGTGGTGCGGGGCAGGGACCTGTTCTGGTCGACCAGCGTGCACGTCTTGTTGCAGCACCTGCTCGGTATCCCGCAACCGGCCTATCGTCACCACCGGCTCGTCGAGGATGCATCGGGACAGAAGCTGTCGAAATCGACAAAGGCCACGGGCTTACGTGAACTGCGCAAGCAAGACGTCACGCCTACGGAAATTCGCCGGCTCGTCGGCCTGTCCGACTAATCGACCAATCCCGTAATTCTACTGGGAGTTGTCGAAAACGACTCCGTGACACCGGCCGCCATCGCATGTCATGCTGGCGCGGCAGCGGAAGGGGATCAATGGCGGCGAAGCGTTCACGGCGCGTCACACGCCCAACAAAGAAGCGGCGAGCGAAGAGGCGCGTATCCAGCGCTTCGGCGACGGCGCGCGCCGCGCGCAAGTCTGCCGTTTCAGCGCCTGACATGGTCGAGGCCGCGCTGGCCACCTTTGCGCATGAGGTGCGCACGCCGCTCACAGGCATCCTGGCGATCAGCAATCTCTTGGCGACCTCCGAACTCGGCGAGCGCGAACGGCGCTGGGTCGATACCATCAAGGCGGGTGCGGAACATCTGGCGAGCCTTGCGACGCTGTTTGTCGACGCGGCGCGCAGCAGCGGACCGGGACTCGACGTGCGGCAGGATTTTTTCGACCTGCGCACGCTCGCCCGCAATGCCGGTGATTCGCTGACCGGGCGCGCGGCGGCCAAGGGGCTGCAATCGTCGGTTACGATTTCCGAAAAGCTTCCAGCCTTCTTGGTCGGCGATCCGGTCCGCCTGCGCGCGGCGGTGGAAAACCTGATCGACAATGCCATAAAGTTCACCGATCAGGGCAGCGTGGAACTGCAGGTTACGCCGGCCCGCGGCGCGAAGGGCAAGGTCGGTGTGGCGTTTGCGGTCTCCGACAGCGGCATCGGCCTCACGCTGACCGAGATCAAGCGGCTGTTCCGGCCGTTCTCGCAGGCCAATGTCTCCATCGCATCGCGCTTCGGCGGCGCCGGGCTTGGACTGTCGTCGGTCAGGCAGTTGGCGCGCGCCATGGGCGGCGACATCACCGTAAAGCCGCGGCCCAACGGCGGCGCCACCTTTACCCTCAATGTCCTGCTGTGTCCCGCGCAGGGCCCGGACGCGCCGGAATTGGGCGCCGATGGCGAGGTCTCGGCCGGTTTGCCGCGCTCCTTACGCCTGCTCAGCGTCGAGGACAATCCGTTCGGCCGGGTCGTGCTCAACACGATCCTGACCGAGCTCGGCCACCAGACCGAGTTCATCGGCCAGGGCGAGGCGGCGCCGGAACGGCTCGCGAGCGGCGCCTTCGACGCCGTGCTGATGGACATGGTCTTGCCGGGCATCGACGGCGTCGAGGCGATCAGGCGCATTCGCGCGTTGGACGCGCCGCTCGGCGGCATTCCGATCATCGGCATATCCGGCCGAAGCGAGGACGAGGTGGCCTCGCGCGCCGCCGGCGCCGATATTTTTCTCGTCAAGCCTGTGTCGCCCCGCGCTTTAGCGACTGCGCTGCATGAAGCGACAGCCCCTTCGGCAACTGCGACTTCATGATGGCCGCGTTGAGTTCGCCGCCATAGACGAAGATCGCGGAGATGAAATACAGGAACACCAGCGCGATGATGACCGAGGCGAGCCCCGCATACATCGTCACGTAATTGCTGGCGAAGCGCGCCAGATACTGGCCGAACACGATGCCCGAGATGAGCGACGCCACCATCGTGAAGACGATACCGGGCAGGATCTGCAGGAAGCTTCGCCGCCCGCAGGGTAGCCAGGCGTGCAGCACGAACAGCGCCACGATCATCGCCGTGATGGTGATGCCGTAGCGCGCGAAAAACAGGACCCGTTCGTTGCTCTCGACGAAGAACGGAATGTGGCGGCGCGCGGTTTCCAGGATCAGCGGGCCGAGCACGATCAGGAACGCCATCAAGAGCGACGTGATGGCGGCGACCAGCGTATAGCCGATCGATTCCAGCCGCAGCCAGTACCAGGCCCGCGGCTCGACCACCGAATAGGCGCGGTTCAGCGCGACCCGCAGCGCCTCGACGCCGTTGGAGGCGAAATAGACCGCCAGCACTGCGCCGACCGTCAGGATGTCGCCGCGCGTCGTGGTCAGCACGTCGTGGATTTCACCCGACAGTGCGTCCGCGACCTGCTGCGGCCAGGTCTGCAAGAGCAGCGCGACAGCGCCGTCGGCGAGTTCCTTGGAGCCGAAAAAGCCGGCCAGTGACGTCAGCACGATCAGGAAAGGAAACAACGCCATCAAGCTCGATAGCGCGATGTGGCTCGCGATCGCCCAGCCGTCGTCGGCGAGGAACGTATAGAACGCCTCCATCACCACGAGGTAGACAAAGCGAATGAGCCTCACATCTCACCTCGATAATGGTGACGGTGGTTCAGGTCGAAACATCAGGGCCTTGAGAAGCCGTCTGTAAACATGGGCTAGCATCTGATATTATTGGCTTAAAAGCCAGATCGTCGAGCCGTTGCGCAAGGGATGTGCGAGGGATTGTGAACGTGTGGAAGTCGGTGCTTCCTAGTGTTATGTAGCGCCGATGACGTCTTTTCTGAGTTCGATCGTTCTTCCCATCGCGGTAGCGGCCGTGGCTATCGTGCTGCTGCTTGGCCTCGTCAACATGATGCGGGGTGGCTCGCCAAGCCGCTCGCAGAATCTGATGCGGCTGCGGGTATTGCTGCAGTTCATCGCCATCGTGATCACCATGGTGGTGGTCTGGGCGATGGGCAGGTGACGGATAAAAGGACGCGCCGATGGTTGTGCTGAACCGCATCTATACCAAGACCGGCGATGACGGCACCACTGCGCTCGGCAGCGGCGAGCGCCGTCCGAAATACGATCTGCGCGTCAGCGCCTACGGCACCGTGGACGAGACCAATGCCGCGATCGGCGTGGTGCGGCTGCATCTTGGCGAGGCGCGCGACCTCGATGCGATGCTCGGCCGGATCCAGAACGACCTGTTCGACCTCGGGGCCGACCTCGCGGTGCCTCAGCGCGACGGCAAGGCGGAACGCTTGCGGATGCTGTCGAGCCAGGTCGAACGCGTGGAGCGCGACATCGACGCGCTCAACGAGCACCTCGCGCCGCTGACCTCGTTTGTGCTGCCCGGCGGCACCCCCGCCGCCGCATACCTGCATCTCGCCCGCACCATATGCCGCCGGGCGGAACGGATTATGGTGGAACTGGCGGCCAGTCCCGAGGAGCCGGTCAGCGGGGCTGCCATCCAGTATATGAACCGCCTGTCGGATTTTCTGTTCGTCGCCAGCCGTGCCATGAACGATAATGGGGCCGCAGACGTGTTGTGGGTGCCGGGCCAGAACCGCTAAAGTAAGGCCTTATCAAGGGGCTGATTTTTGGCTTTCGCGCGTTGACCGGCGATAGCGGGGCCTTTAGGTTCCGCGCCCAAAGTCAATATAAGCTGATACCAAGCCAATTAACCCCAGAATTCAAGCGAAAGAGGATCGATGAAGGTTCTTGTGCCGGTAAAGCGGGTGGTCGATTACAACGTCAAGGTCCGCGTCAAGAGCGACGGAACGGGCGTGGAACTGGCCAACGTCAAGATGTCGATGAATCCGTTCGACGAAATCGCGGTCGAGGAAGCGCTGCGGCTGAAGGAAGCCGGCAAGGCGACCGAGGTCGTGGTGGTTTCGATCGGTCCGGCGCAGGCCTCCGAGACGATCCGGACCGGGCTTGCGATGGGCGCTGACCGCGGCATCCTCGTCAAGGCCGAAGGCAATGTCGAACCCCTAGCGGTTGCCAAGCTTCTGAAGGGCGTGGCCGAGGCGGAGAAGCCCGGCCTGATCATCCTCGGCAAGCAGGCGATCGACGACGATTCCAACCAGACCGGCCAGATGCTGGCCGCGCTGCTCGGCTGGTCGCAGGCGACATTTGCCTCCAAGCTCGAGGTCGAAGGTTCTGACTTCAAGGTCACCCGCGAAGTCGACGGCGGCCTGCAGACCGTGAAGCTGAAGGGGCCGGCGATCGTCACCACGGACCTGCGCCTTAACGAGCCGCGCTACGCGTCGCTGCCCAACATCATGAAGGCCAAGAAGAAGCCGATCGACGACAAGAACGCATCCGACTATGGCGTCGATCTCTCGCCGCGGCTCGAAGTGCTCAAGACCACCGAACCGGCAGGCCGCAAGGCGGGCGTCAAGGTCAAGGACGTCGCCGAGCTGGTATCCAAACTCAAGACCGAAGCCGGGGTGCTCTGATGACGACGCTGCTGATTGCCGAACATGACAATGCGTCGATCAAGGACGCCACCAACAAGGCACTGACGGCGGCCGCAGCCCTCGGCGCCGACGTGCACGTGCTGGTCGCCGGCGAGAACGCCAAGGCGGCGGCCGATGCCGCTGCCAAGCTGGCCGGCGTGAAGAAGGTGCTCCTCGCCGACAACGCCGCCTATGCGCATGACCTCGCCGAGCCGCTGGCCGCGCTGATCGTGTCGCTGGCGTCCGGCTACGATGCCTTCGTTGCGCCCGCGACCTCGCGCTTCAAGAATGTGATGCCGCGCGTTGCCGCCCTGCTCGACGTGATGCAGGTGTCGGAGATCATCAAGGTCGTTTCGCCTGATACGTTCGAGCGGCCGATCTATGCCGGCAACGCGATCCAGACGGTGAAGTCCAAGGATGCCAAGAAGGTCATCACGGTGCGCACCTCGACCTTCGCCGCGGCCGCCGAGGGCGGGAGCGCGGCGGTGGAGAATGCCGCCGCTGCGGCCGATCCGGGCCTTTCCAGCTTCATCGGTGAAGAGGTCGCCAAGAGCGATCGTCCTGAACTGACGTCGGCGAAGATCATCGTCTCCGGCGGACGCGCCATGCAGAGCCGCGAGAATTTTGCCAAATACATCGAGCCGCTCGCCGACAAGCTCGGCGCCGGCGTCGGCGCCTCGCGCGCCGCGGTCGATGCCGGCTACGCGCCGAACGACTGGCAGGTCGGCCAGACCGGCAAGGTGGTCGCTCCGGAACTTTATCTCGCCATCGGCATATCAGGCGCAATCCAGCATCTCGCCGGCATGAAGGATTCCAAGGTGATCGTGGCGATCAACAAGGATGAAGACGCGCCGATCTTCCAGGTTGCCGATTACGGCCTGGTCGCGGACCTCTATCAGGCGGTTCCTGAGCTGACCGAGGCGCTGAGCAAGTAACAAGGCCAAACATCGGCCGGGCGCGCAACGTCCGGCCGATTATTTACCTTAAGCGGTTGCGGGCGAAGTGGATTAAGCTTCGCGTGAAGATTACGTGCCAATGGTGGGACCGAAACCTCGGGTTCGATGATATCGTAGCTGAGGTTTGGAGATGAACAGGCGCGATGGCGCGCCGTTCCGGTGGATGATAAAATGGCGGTGACAATCAAGAAGGTCGGCGTGATCGGCTCGGGCCAGATGGGCAACGGGATTGCGCATGTGGCGGCGCTTGCCGGCTTCGACGTGGTGCTCAACGACGTCTCCGACGAACGGCTGAAGTCGGCGATGGCGACGATCAACGGCCATCTGTCGCGCCAGGTCGCCAAGCAGACCATTACCGAGGACGCCCGCAAGCAGGCGCTGGCGCGGATCTCCTCCACCGAGACGCTGGATGGCCTCGCCGACTGCGATCTCGTGATCGAGACCGCGGTCGAGAAGGAAGAGGTCAAGCGCAAGATTTTTCACGAGCTTTGCGCGGTACTGAAGCCGGAGGCGATCGTCGCCACCAACTCGTCGTCGATCTCGATCACGCGGCTCGCCGCCTCGACCGACCGGCCGGAGCGCTTCATCGGCATTCATTTCATGAATCCGGTGCCGGCCATGGAGCTGGTCGAGCTGATCCGCGGCATCGCCACCGACGACACCACCTTCGATACATCAAAGGAGTTCGTCGGCAAGCTCGGCAAGCAGGTCGCGGTCTCCGAAGATTTCCCGGCCTTCATCGTCAACCGCATCCTGCTGCCAATGATCAACGAGGCGATCTACACGCTCTATGAGGGCGTCGGAAACGTCGAGGCGATCGATGCGGCGATGAAGCTCGGCGCGCATCACCCGATGGGGCCGCTGGAACTGGCCGATTTCATCGGCCTTGATACCTGTCTCTCCATCATGCAGGTGCTGCATGAGGGGCTCGCCGATTCGAAATACCGGCCGTGTCCCCTGCTAGTGAAATACGTCGAGGCCGGCTGGCTCGGCCGCAAGACGCAGCGCGGCTTCTACGACTATCGCGGCGACAAGCCGGTCCCGACGCGCTGAGGGACACGTTCCCCGGATGCTGCGCAGCGCCCTTGCGGTGCGCGGCTAAGCCGGGGTCCATCTATCCACACATGCTCCAGTTCGCATGGGTCCCGGCTCTGCGGAACAGCGTTGCACGCTGCGCCGCGTGCGGGACACGGACGCGGTTGGATTTCGTTAACTGGTGGCGGGGTAGGGTGCACTCGCGTTTAGGGAGTGCTGCGTATGGATATGATGGCTATGGTTTCAAGCATGCTCGCCATGCAGGCAGGTGGTATGCAGCAGCAGATCCAGACCTCGATCATCAAGCAGAATGCGGATGCGGAGAAAGCGGCGGTCCAGACGCTGCTGGGTATCCCCTCGACCGCCAATCTCGCCCCCGGCGTCGGCGGCAATCTGAACGTTACGGCCTGACCAGCGAAATATTGCTGGCCTTCCTACGACCCCGCCTTCATCGGCTGCATCGCGGCCTTGATCAGCTTGATCGCATCGTCGCTGGCCCATTCGGCGGGACCGGCCAGATTCGCGATCTCGCAGCCTTGGGCGTCCACCAGCACCGAGGTCGGCATCCCCAGCGCCTTGCCTATGTTTTTAAGATCCTGAAAAACCTTGGCTTTTGAGTCGGCGAAGTAGCCGAGCCGGGTCAGATTGGCCTCTTTGAGGAAGTTTTTCGGCTTCTCGGGGTCGCGGGTGTCAATATTGATGGCGACCACCTCGAAGTCCTTAGCCCCCAGCTTGGCCTGCAGGCTGTCCAGCGCCGGCATCTCCTTGCGACAGGGCACGCACCAAGTGGCCCAAAGGTTCACCAGCACAGTCTTGCCGCGCCATTCCGACAATTTCCGCGGCTTGCCCTCGGCGTCCTCGAAGGCGAGGTCGGGCAGCTTCAGCGGGCTTGTCGCCATGGTCAGCGCCGCCACCTCGCCATGGGCCAGTGGCGATATCTTGCGGGCCAGTTCGACCGCGCTGGCACAGGAGGGGTCGCCGCCCGTACCGCGCTTGAGGCCGCCAAGCCCGTAAAAAGCGCCCAATCCGACGACGCCCGCGGCTATCACAGCGCCGATGGCGATCGGGAGCCGGCGCGAGGCCGGGCGGGGCGGGGACATTTCGGGCATATCGTTTGTCATCCTGGGTCAGATATGGCTATGCAGGGCGCAAGATTACCGTGGAGTTACGGTCGAAACCGGCGCGGTGTTTCGCCGGCTCGACGAGATGGACTTGATAGATGACAGGGCTTGGGAAGTCATGAGCAACAAGATGTGGGGCGGCCGGTTCACCGAGCGTCCCGATGCCATCATGGAGGAAATCAACGTCTCGATCGACGTCGACCGTCACCTCTATGCCCAGGACATCACCGCGTCCAAGGCCCACGCGACGATGCTGGCCGCGCAAGGCATTATCACCGCGAGTGATGCGAAAAATATCGGCAAGGGTCTAGACACGATTTTGTCAGAAATCGGCAAGGGCTCGTTCGATTTCAAGCGCGCGCTCGAAGACATCCATATGAACGTCGAGAGCCGGCTGTCCGAGCTGATCGGGCCGGCCGCAGGCCGGCTGCATACTGCGCGCTCGCGCAACGACCAGGTGGCGACCGATTTCCGGCTTTTCGTGCGCGACACGATCGACGAGACGGATTCCGCGCTTGCCGCCTTCCAGCATGCGCTGGCGGCCCGCGCGCTGGAGCATGCCGCCACCGTGATGCCGGGCTTCACCCATCTGCAGACCGCGCAGCCCGTCACCTTCGGCCATCACCTGCTCGCCTATGTCGAGATGGCCGCGCGCGACCGCGGCCGGTTTGCCGACGCGCGCAAGCGGCTGAACGAATCGCCGCTGGGTGCGGCGGCGCTGGCCGGAACCTCGTTTCCGATCGATCGACATGCGACCGCCAAGGCGCTCGGCTTCGACCGCCCGATGGCCAATTCGCTGGATGCGGTCTCGGATCGCGATTTCGTGCTGGAGACCTTGTCGGCGGCGTCGATCGCGGCCGTGCACATGTCGCGCTTTGCCGAGGAAATCGTGATCTGGACCTCGCCCTTGGTGGGCCTCGTGCGGCTCTCCGACAAGTTCACCACCGGCTCCTCCATCATGCCGCAAAAGCGCAATCCTGACGCCGCCGAGCTGGTGCGTGCCAAGACCGGCCGGGTGATCGGCGCGCTCAACGGTCTTTTGATCGTGATGAAGGGGCTGCCGCTCGCCTACCAAAAGGACATGCAGGAGGACAAGCAGGGGGCGATGGAGGCGTTTACCGCGCTCTCGCTGGCTATACGCGCCATGACCGGCATGGTCCTCGATCTCGTGCCCGACGAGAACAGGATGAAGGCCGCCGCCGGCGAGGGCTATGCGACCGCCACCGACCTCGCCGACTGGCTGGTACGGACGCTGAAAATGCCGTTCCGCGACGCCCACCACGTCACCGGACGCATCGTCGGCCTCGCGTCGAAGCAGGGCCTTGCCCTGCACGAACTGCCACTCAAGGCGATGCAGGAGGTCGAGCCAAAGATCACGGCTGACGCCCTGCGCGTGCTGTCGGTGGAAGCCTCGGTCAAAAGCCGGACCAGCTATGGCGGCACCGCCCCGAAGAACGTGGCGTCGCAGGCCAAAGCCTGGCTGAAACGGCTCGAAAAAGAGCAAAAATAGGTCTGAAGAGAAAAATTTAGCTGCTATTTCATGGTTGTCCGTGGCCCATCGGCACTCGCCATACCCTGGCAATCTTTGTATGGTGCGCCGCGCAGGGCATGATCCGGAAAAGTGGGCACCGGTTTTCCGAAAAGATCATGCTCAAATCGAAGGAGATAGAGCGAATGACGATTCGAAGAAGCGTCATAACGCTCTAGCGGGGATTTCGTCGTGATCAGTAACTTCCGCCCGTCATCGTCCGGATGGGCCATTATCCTGCTCAGCGTCACCGCGCTCGCGCTTGGCGGCTGCGGACGCAAAGGCGGGCTCGATCTGCCGCCGACCGCGGCGGCGCCGCAGGCCGGGGTCACGTCGGATACCGAGGGTGAGCGCGCAGCGCAGCCCGGCGTCTTCAATCCGACCTACGGCACCGACGCAGGTCCGTCCGCGCCCAAGGGCAACAAGAAGAAATTCGTGCTCGATCCGCTGCTGGACTAGAGTCTTGTTTTGACGCGTTTTCTTGACGCGAACCGGTATCCATCCCCGGATCAAGTCCGAGGACATGCTTCGCCTGAAAACGCTATGAGCGCGCCATGAATCACTTCGACTATCGCAACGGCGTGCTGCACGCCGAGGCCGTCAACTTGTCCGAATTGGCCGAAGCCGTCGGCACGCCGTTCTATTGCTATTCAACCGCGACGCTCGAGCGTCACTACCGCGTCTTCTCCGAAGCCTTTGCCGGCGAGAGGACGCTGGTCTGCTACGCCATGAAGGCGAATTCCAACCAGTCGGTGCTGCGCACGCTGGCCAAGCTCGGCGCCGGGGCGGACGTGGTGTCCGGCGGTGAGCTGAAGCGCGCGCTGGCGGCGGGTATTCCGCCGAGCAAGATCCTGTTTTCCGGCGTCGGCAAGACCGAGACGGAGCTGCGCGCGGCGCTCGCCGCCGACATTCTCTGCATCAACGTCGAATCCGAGCCCGAGCTGGAATTGCTGTCGAGGCTCGCGGTCGAGACCGGCAGAACCGCGCGGATTTCGCTGCGCGTCAATCCGGACGTCGACGCCGGCACCCATGCCAAGATCGCCACCGGCAAGACCGAGAACAAGTTCGGTATTCCGATCGCGCGTGCTCGCGAGGTCTATGCCCGCGCCGCAAAACTGCCGGGCATCGTGGTGACCGGCACCGACATGCATATCGGCAGCCAAATCACCGATCTCTCTAAGATGGAGACCGCATTCCGGATTCTGGCCGATTTCGTGCAGACGCTGCGCGCCGACGGCCACACCATCGAACATATCGATTTCGGCGGCGGGCTCGGCATTCCCTATCACGCCGACCGCGAAGCGCCGCCGCTGCCGTCGGCCTATGCGGCGATGGTCAAGCGCGTGACGCACAATCTCGGCTGCACGCTGATGTTCGAGCCGGGCCGCATGATCGTCGGCAACGCCGGCATCCTGGTTTCCCGCGTCATCTATGTGAAGCCGGGCGAGGCCAAGAACTTCGTCATCATCGACGCCGCGATGAACGATCTGATCCGCCCGACGCTCTATGAGGCGCACCACGATATCCTGCCCGTGCGCGAGTCGGCCAAGGGGACGCGAACGATCACCGCCGACGTGGTCGGTCCTGTCTGCGAGACCGGCGACTATCTCGCGCTCGACCGTAACTTTCCCGAGCCGAAGTCCGGCGATCTCCTCGCCATCATGACATCAGGCGCTTACGGCGCGGTGCAGTCCGGCTTCTACAACACGAGGCCGCTTGTGCCGGAAGTGCTCGTCAAGGACGACCAGTACGCCGTGGTTCGCCCGCGCATCGAGGTCGACGAACTGATCGCGATGGATCGGCTTGCGCCGTGGTTGTGATTCTGCAAGGCCACGCATCTGCACCAACGGTGGTCGTCCCCGCGAAGGCGGGGACCCAGTACGCCGCAGCATCTCGATTCAATCACGGCTGTCTCTGAAATATTGGATCACCCGCTTTCGCGGATGATGACAGCTAACCGCGCCAAACGCGGTTACCAGCTCGAGAACGGGCTTCCGAACGGTGAACGCCAGAACGGAACGCCGTGGGGATAATTGTACCGGAACTGGTTCCCCGTACTGCGTCGCCGCTTCTTGATGCCGCCCTGCGGCTCGCCGCTGAGCAGCACCACGAATTCGGTCCCTTTGCCGGTTTCAGCGCTCAACGGTTCGTCTGTGACGATCAAGGAAGATCGCGGCGCGATGGCCGTGATGCGATCCAGTGCGTCCTGCGGAATGGTGATGCGATCGAGCGCGCTCTTTGCAGCGTTCAAATCCGTCAGTGTTGGCTCAACGTCGCGGCTGCTTGCCCGCGCCCGCTCGTGCGCCGCGACCGTCTCCGTATGCTTGCTGCCTAATAACGACACCACGTTCCAGCGCAAGTGGTCGTCGGAGGTGCGCTCTGCGGCGGTAAAGACATGCGTTCCGATGGGACGATCGGGATCGGCGATCGTGACGGGACTTTCAAAGACCGCCTCGAACGCTTGCCGGACATAAAGCTTCTGAGTCTTGCGGCTGATCAGCACCGACATCGGCTGCAGTTCGCGCGCGATCTTGCGGGCGGCCTCGGCGGCCAGGTATCGCGCAGCCTCCGCTGCTGCGGCGGCTTCACGTGCCGACGCGACAGCGTCCTGCTTCTGTTGCAGATCGGCTTTGGCGGCCTCCCACTGCGTCTGCAACTCCGCGAGCTTCACGGAGGCCTGCACCTTGGCGCTTTCGGCCTGCTCCTTTTCCTCCGCGGACTTGGCAGAGCCGAGCGCGGCCTCGGCGGCGGCCAATTGCGCCGCGGCCTTGATCTTCAGATTTTCTACCGTGCGCACCGGCGCCGCGGCCGCCGTGACGTCCCGCGACGCCGTCGCCACGGCGAGCTTCACATTGGCCGCTTTCTTCGCCGCCTCTTGCGCCTCGGCCGCGCGGGCCGCGACGAGGGCAACAGCGCCGGGTTTTGGCTGGAACAGAAGCGGATGAGCGATCTCGACCGGCGCCACGTCGGTGGGCGCCACGATCACCCGCATGCCGATCTTGGTCTCGCCGAACAGGCGCTCGGCGAAGTCGTAGGGCAGGCGCACGCAGCCGTGCGACGCCGGATGTCCTGGCAGGACCCCGCCATGAAGGGCGATGCCCGACCAGGTGATCCGCTGCATGTGCGGCATGAAGGCATCGTCATAGAGATTGGAGTAATGCTCCTCCACCTTCTGGATGATGCTGAAGATGCCCGCGGGCGTCTCGCGTCCCTTGGTGCCGCTCGATACCGGCGCCCGCAGGATCCACCCCTTGGCGTCGTAAACGGTGATTCGCTGGTTGTGGAGCGAGACAATCGCCATGACCGGCTCGCCGGCGCTGCGCGACTGAACGGTCTCGACCGGGCGTTCGCTCCGGCCACTTCTGGCGGCGGCATCGTGTCCCGCCGCGATCAGCGCCGCCAGAGCGGTGACGCCGACGTAAGCGGAAACACAGGCGGATCGCAGCCACCTTCGCCAAAACTTCGAACTCACGCAACGAGACGGCATGCGCGTCCCACTGATCAATCGAATCAACGGCCAGCTTTGCACTCAAATATGTTGCAAACCTAGCGCCACTCGGTCGCGCTTGCCAACCTGGAACTGCGCTACTTCCCCGTCACGCCGGCCCTCGCGCCGCCGACCACGACGCCTGCAGCCTTCTCGATCGGCTTGATCGCCGCCGTAAAGTCCGACTCCGCGCCCTCGTCGCGGATGATGACCTCCCAGAGCCGGCCGACCGCTTCGGCAACCTCCATCGACAGCCCCAGCGATTTCATCTCCTCCAGCGCCAGTCTTACGTCCTTCACCATCAATCCGGTGGCGAAGCCGTAATCGAAGCTGCGCGGCAGCACCGAACGCGGAAACTTGTCGCGGCTCGCGGTATTGAGCCCAGAGCCGGCATTGATGACGTCGATCATCACGGATGGATCCAGCCCGGCCTTGACGCCCATCACCACGGCTTCCGACGTTGCGACCATCGCGGTCGCCGAGAGGAAATTGTTGGCCAGCTTCATCGTCTGTGCCGCGCCGGGCTTTTCGCCGATGAAGAACAGTTTTCCGATCACGCCGAGCGCCGGCTTGACCGTCTCGTAATCGGCGCGCGGGCCGGAGACCATCACCGCGAGCGTGCCCTTTTCCGCGCCGCCGACGCCGCCGCTGACCGGGCAGTCGATCTGCACGATGTTTTTCTTGGCCAGCAGGCCGTGAATCTTCGCGGCCATCTGCGAGCCGACGGTGGAGAGATCGATGAACCGCTTGACGCGCCTGCCCTCGATCACGCCGCCTGAACCGGTCGCAACCTCGAGCGAGGCCTGCAGCGACGGCAGGCTCGCCAGCACGCTCTCGCAGCGATCGGCGACATCCTTTGGCGAGGATGCGCCCTGCGCACCAAGCGCAATCAGCTTGTCGACGGCTTCCTTCCGCGTGTCGAACACGGTGAGCTGATGCCCGGCCTCGACCAGCCGGCGCGCCATCGGGAAGCCCATGTTCCCCAGCCCGATGAATCCGATTTCCATGGTGTCTCCCCGAATTTCCATTGCGAGCGAAGCGACTCGTCCGCCAGGGCCTTGGCGAAGGCGGAAGCAGTCCGCGCCCCTCGTATTTTTACGGTTTCGCGCGGAAATTACGGGCTCAAGGCAGTATAGTCACGCCTTCGTGTTATGCGTATTTCCGGGTGTGGGTTACTCCGGGAACGGGTGCCTCATTGCCGCCGTTGTGCTAGGCTGATTTGTGGGCAACCCGGAGAGATTGTTGAACGGCGCTTCCCATGATCCCGCCAAATCCGCGCGCGAGCCGGATACGATCGCGCGGCTGCAGCTGACGCAGGCCCTGCAACGGGCCGAGTATGCGATCGCGTGGGAGCGCGCCTGGCCGGGGTTCGCCCGGCTCTTGAGCGTCGTCGGACTGTTTCTGGTGGTGTCCTGGGCCGGCCTGTGGCTGGCGCTGCCATTCGTTGCGCGTGCCACCGGTACCGGCCTCTTCGTCGTGCTGGCGCTTGCCGCCGCATTGCCGCTCTTGCGTTTCCGCTGGCCGACGCGTGAAGAGAGTTTGAGCCGGCTCGATCGCGGCACCGGCATCCGCCATCGCCCGGCCACCGCGCTAACAGATACGCTGCAATCCAAGGACCCGATCGCGCAGGCGCTGTGGCGCGAGCAGCGCGAGCGCACGCTGGCCTCGATCAAGCGCATTCGCGCCGGCCTGCCGTCGCCGCGGCTTGCGATCCACGATCCCTGGGCGCTGCGCGCGCTGGTCGTGGTGATGCTGGTCGCCGCCTATGTCGCCGCCGGCGATGAGCGCGCGCTGCGCATTGCCGCGGCGTTCGACTGGAACGGCGTGCTGGCGCCGGCCAATGTCCGGGTCGATGCGTGGGTGACGCCGCCGAACTACACCGGCAAGCCGCCGATCATTCTTTCCGCTGCCAACAAGGACGCGGCCTCGCCCGAGAGCGGGCCATTGTCGGTTCCCGCGGGCAGCACGCTCCTGGTGCGCTCCAGCGGCGGCACCATCGACGTCGTGGTCGGTGGCGGGGTGACCGAGATCGCGCCGAGCGAGCAGGCGCCGAAGGGCACCAATGAGCGGCATTTCAAGATCACAGCCGACGGCACCGCGCATGTCCGCGCGCCCTCCGGCCAGCCGCTGTGGCGTTTCGCCGCGACGCCCGACCGGGCGCCCACCATCTCGCTGGCGAAGGATCCGGAACGGCAGGCCCGTGGCTCGCTGCAGATGTCCTACAAGCTCGAGGACGATTACGGCGTCACCGAAGCACGCGCGCAATTTGCCGCCCGCGCGCCGGACGCGGCCAAGGAAGGCAACAAGGACGTCAGTAAGGAAGCCAGCAAGGACGGCGACAAGACCGCGCCACGGCCGCTGTTCGAGCCGCCGCAGTTTCCGCTGGTGCTGCCCAATGCGCGCACCCGCAATGGCGTCGGTCAGACGGTGAAGGACCTCAGCGAGGACCCCTATGCCGGCGCCGACGTCACGCTGACGCTGACGGCCAAGGACGAGGCCGGCAATGAGGGCAGGAGCGAGCCGCACAACATGCGGCTGCCGGAGCGGCTGTTCACCAAGCCGCTCGCCCGCGCGCTGATCGAGCAGCGCCGCATCCTGGCGCTCGACGCCAACCAGAATGCGCAGGTCAATACCGCGCTCGATGCGCTGATGATCGCACCCGAGCTGTTCACGCCGGAGGCCGGCCACTATCTCGGCCTCTACAGCGTATCGCGGCAGCTCGAAGCGGCGCGCACCGACGATGCGCTGCGCGAGGTCGTCGCCAGCCTGTGGGCGCTCGCCGTCACCATCGAGGACGGCAACATCACCGATGTCGACAAGGCGTTGCGCGCGGCGCAGGAGGCGCTCAAGCAGGCGCTGGAGCGCGGCGCCAGCGACGAGGAGATCAAGAAGCTCACCGACAATCTGCGCGCCGCGCTGGATAATTTCCTGCGTCAACTCGCCGAGCAGTTCCGCAACAATCCACAGCAACGCGACCGTCCGCTCGATCCCAATACGAAGATGCTGAGCCAGCAGGATCTCAAGAGCATGCTCGACCGGCTGGAGCGGATGTCGCGCTCGGGCGACAAGGAGGCTGCGAGGCAGCTCCTGGAACAGCTGCAGCAGATGCTGGAAAACCTGCAAATGGCGCAGCCTGGGCAGGGCGACAACGACATGGAGCAGGCGCTCAACGAGCTCGGCGACATGATCCGCAAGCAGCAGCAGCTCCGCGACAAGACCTACAAGCAGGGTCAGGACCAGCGCCGCGACCGCTCGCGCGGCAAGCAGGGTGATCAGAGCATGGGCGACCTGCAGCAGGACCAGCAGGGCCTGCGCGACCGGCTGAAGAAATTGCAGGAAGAACTCGCCAAGCGCGGCATGGGCCCGGGACAGCGCGGCCAGCAGGGCCAGCGCGGCGACCAGCAGGGACAACAAGGCCAGCAGGGTCAGGGCCAACAGGGCCAGGGCGGCGAGCAGGGCGATGGCGAGGATGGGCTCGATCAGGCCGATTCGGCGATGGGCGACGCCACCGGACGGCTCGGCGAAGGCAATGCCGATGGTGCCGTCGATTCGCAGGGGCGGGCGCTGGAGGCGCTGCGCAAGGGTGCTCAGAACCTCGCCGAAGCGATGCAGCAGGGCGATGGCGACCAGCCGGGTGACGGCCCCGGCAATCCGAGGGGCCGTCAGCAGGGCGCGGCCAACTCGACCGACCCGCTCGGACGGCCGATGCGCCATAATGAATTCACCGATGATTACACGGTGAAGATCCCCGGCGAGATCGACGTCCAGCGGGTGCGTCGCATCCTCGAGGAACTGCGTCGCCGCCTCGCCGATCCATCCCGCCCGCAGATCGAGCTCGACTACATCGAGCGGCTGCTGAAGGATTATTAGGGCCGTCGCCTTCTACATTCCGCTGTCATCATCCGCGAAGGCGGATCCAGTATTCCAGCGACGTCAGTGCTTGAACCGAGAATCCGCGGCGTACTGGATCCCCGCCTTCGCGGGGGACGACAACCATTGATGCCGCAGCTACCCCGCCTTTCTTGCCGCCAGCGCGTCCGCGACGGCCGTGCGGATGTCGTGCACCGAAAACGGTTTCGTCACCACGTCGTGCACGATGGCGTTGAGGCCCGAGGCGCGTTCGCGCTGATCGGCAAAGCCGGTCATCAAGAGAATCTTCAGGGTGGGAAAATCGCGCGCCGCCGTCAGCGCCAGCGCGATGCCGTCCATCACAGGCATCTGGATATCGGTCAGCAGAAGATCGAACGCGCCCTGGTCGCGGGTCAGGATATCGAGCGCTTCGGCACCGTCCTCGGCGGTGACGGTCTCGTGGCCGTCCATCGCGATGGCGCGTGCGACCAGCGTGCGCATGGAATCTTCGTCGTCGGCGATCAGCACGCGTGGCATGAAGTCGTATCTCGTGAGCCCTGGTGGGACAGGCCGGCTCAAGCGTGGCCGGCTAGGTCCCGCTTGTTAAAAAAACGTACGTCAATATTGCGGCCTTCGGGCGGCGGCGAGGCCAGGCGTGACTTGAAATAAACGCGCTCGCCGGGCTTGAGCGCCGGCTGCTCGAGCACCGCATTCCAGGCGTAGATCTCCGCGCCCTGCGCGTCGCGGACGGAGAAGCGCAGGCGCGGCAATTCGACCGGTTTCTTGGTCTCGCCGACGATCACGCCTTCGATGACCAGCACCGGCTTGCCGTCCACGGTCTCGTTGGTGATCTTGATGTCCTTGAACGCCAGCCCGCGCAGATTCACTTCCAGCCCGACCATCTTGTAGAAGGTCGCGGTCTGCGGTAGCAGCCGCACGACGTCGGCTCGCCAGATCGTCAGCGCCAGGATCAGCGCGCCCATGGCGGCGCAGGCGGTCGGCAGGCCAATGGACGGCATGAAGGGAATGCGGGGCAGGGAAGGCAGCCGGAACAGACGAGCCAGCCGCTGGCGGTGCGTGGTGATCGGGATCTCCTCATGATCCTCAGCCGCCTGCCGGGCGGCCGCCGGCCAGCCGCTATCGGCACCGCCTTGCGAAGCCTCGCCCTCGGCCGGCCAGCCGGCCGAAATCGAGGGGCTGTCGACGACCGGGGTATCCTGCCCCTCTTCGGCGTGCGCCATCGCCTCCCATTCGGCGGCGGCATCATTGGCGGCCGGCGGGCTCGATGGCGCCTGGCTCGGCATGGCTGCCGGCGCGGCGGCGGCCAGTTCGATCGCATCCTCGGGCCGGGCCAACCAGGTTTCCTTGCAGCGGGAGCAGCGGACGGTGCGTCCGGTGGTGCCCAAGGTACCCGGATTGATGGCGTAAGATGTTGTACAATGGGGGCAAATGATATGCATGGAGCCGAGCTCACCAGTGTCGTCGTCCGGATGCTACATAGCGACCGTTAACGAATCGGAAACCATAACGGTCGCACAACCGTTTTGTCCGGTTCGTACCCAAACCAGCGGGGCCAGGGCCCCTGGTGCGGGCTCGTCCCCCGGTTCAGGTTCAAGGCCGGGATTTCGGGTCGCGGCTCATGTCGAGCGGAGCTGAGCTTTGGTTCGGTTCGAAAATGTCGGTTTGCGGTACGGGCTTGGCCCGGAGATTTTGCGCGACCTCTCCTTCATGATTCCGGCCCATTCCTTCCAGTTCCTCACCGGCCCCTCGGGCGCGGGCAAGACCTCGCTGCTGCGGCTGTTGTTCCTGTCGCTGCGGCCGACCCGCGGTCTCGTCAATATTTTCGGCCAGGATGTCTCGCTGGCCGGCAAGGACCAGATCGCCGACATGCGCCAGAAGATCGGCATCGTGCTGCAGGATTTCCGCCTGCTCGATCACATGACGACTTATGAGAACGTGGCGCTGCCGTTCCGCGTGATGGGTCGCGAGGAATCCAGCTATCGTCGCGAGGTGATCGACCTGTTGAAATGGGTCGGGCTCGGCGAGCGCATGGATGCGCTGCCGCCGATTCTGTCGGGCGGTGAGAAGCAGCGCGCGGCGATCGCGCGCGCGGTGATCTCGCGGCCGCAATTGCTGCTGGCGGACGAGCCGACCGGCAGCGTCGATCCGACGCTCGGCCGCCGCCTGTTGCGGCTGTTCATCGAATTGAACCGGCTCGGCACTGCCGTCATCATCGCGACCCACGACATCACGCTGATGGACCAGTACGAGGCGCGGCGCATGGTGCTGCACCAGGGACGGTTGCACATCTATGAGTAGGGTTGGTGACGAGCACGGACCGCTGGTCGACCTCGGCAACGAACGCCCGCAGGTGCCGGCGCGCGCGCGCAACATGTCGCCGATCGTGCCGCGCGCCTCGATCTCGGGCCGCGCGCTGGTCGCCGTCGTCGCCATCATGACGTTTCTCGCCTCCATCACGACAGGCACGGTATTTCTGGTCAGCGCATCGGCCGCGGAATGGCAGTCGGAGGTGGCGAGCGAAATCACCGTTCAGGTGCGCCCCTCGGCCGGGCGCGATCTCGACCGCGACGTGAACGCGGCGGCGGAGGCGATGCGGACGCAGCCCGGCATCGTCCAGGTCAAGCCGTTCAGCAAGGACGATTCGGCGAAACTGCTGGAGCCGTGGCTCGGCAGCGGGCTGTCGATCGAGCAGCTGCCGGTGCCGCGCGTCGTCGTTGCACGGGTGCAGCCCGGTACGACGCTGGATCTGACGGGCTTGCGCAGCGCGGTGACACAGGTGGCGCCGTCGGCCAGCGTCGACGACCATCGCGCCTGGATCGAGCGCATGCGCTCGATGACCGGCGCGACCGTGTTCGCCGGCATCGGCATTCTCGCGCTGGTGATCGTAGCGACGATCATCTCGGTTTCGTTTGCAACCCGCGGCGCGATGGCGGCGAATCGCCCGATCGTCGAGGTCCTGCACTTCGTCGGCGCCGGCGACCGCTACATCGCCAACCATTTCCTGCGGCATTTCCTCCGGCTCGGCCTCGAAGGCGGGGTGATCGGCGGCGGCGCGGCGATGCTGGGATTCGGCTTCTCCGAATCGATTGCGGGCTGGTTCTCGGGCACCCCGGTCGGCGATCAGTTCGCCGCGCTGCTCGGGACGTTTTCGCTGCCGCCCTCGGGTTATCTGGCGCTCGCGGTGCAGGCCGTGGCGATCGCGGCCATTACCGCCTGGGCCTCGCGGCGCACGCTGTTTGCCACGCTGGATGACATCGATTGACGGGATAGCGGCGTCTTGCCGTGAAGTAAGTCACGGACCCCAGGACTCCACTTCGCGTCAAAACGTTCTAGAATTGTACTAAAGCGTTGTCGAGCGAAGTGGGCACCGGTTCGCGTCAAGAAAACGCGTCGAATTAGAAAGAGGACAGCCGGATCAGATGAACTTGCGGGACGACGACAGCGCGCCGACGACGCGGGCCAGGCGGCCGCGCGGTTGGTTGCGCGCGACCATCGTCGGCGGCATGGCGGTCCTATTCGTCGGCTCGGCGGTGGGGTTCATCGCGTTTCTCTCGCAACTACGCGGCGTCGAGATCAAGCCGGCGCGCAACGCCGACGGCATCGTGGTGTTCACTGGCGGCTCGTCGCGGGTCTCGGATGCGATGGAATTGCTGGCCGCCGGCTATGGCAAGCGGCTGTTGATTTCGGGCGTGCATCCGACCAACGCGGTCAGCGACATCTCGCGCTCGCTGCCCGACAACCACGCGCTGCTCGGCTGCTGCGTCGATCTCGACCGCTCCGCCGTCAATACGCGCAGCAATGCCGCGGAGACGCGGCGCTGGGCCCGCGAGCGCGGCTTCAACTCGCTGATCGTGGTGACCTCGAACTACCACATGCCGCGCGCCATCCTGGAGCTGTCGCACGCGATGCCGGACGTGACACTGATTCCGTTCGCTGTCATCGGCGACCGCTGGCGCGACGAGCCATGGTGGACCAGCGGCCCGACGCTGCGCCTGCTATTGTCGGAGTACGCAAAATATGTCGCCGCCGAAGTGCGCGTGCGGCTCGCCGTTATCGGCATCGAGGTGATGCCGGAGGCGTCCGACCAGCCTGTTCAGGCGCCGCGCCGTCCCGCGACCGCACAGGCCAATTAGGGCGCGCATATCAATCCGCGAATGGCGTCTGGATTCATGTCGGTTGCGACCCGGCCAGACCAGACTTCTTGATCAAACTTGGCCCACATCCGCTGACCACCGGAAAGCGGACCCCGATAAACCCAGCTATCTAGTCGGCTAAGGGCCCAAAAGGCGACTTAGCCGGCGCATCAGCACGTGATCAGCTCTCCCCTAGAAGCCGACATAGGTGTCCAAAGGCGGATCGGCCCTTCAAGGCGACTGGCCTCCAAATATCCTGCCGAGGACTTCTTCGGCGTGATATTCGAAACATCGGCCATGGCTGAGGACAATGTGCTCCGGTCGCCACGAATGGATCTTTGCAAATGCCGCTTTAGCCCTTCGCGGCTGCAACAACAGCGGCAGCCGCATGCCAAAAAATATCTGCCCATGGGGATGGTACATCCCGCTCAGCTTTGTCGCCGTTCGCCACGGCTGCGGCATCTTGTCGAGCTCGATATTGATGATCGTGTCCGTGAGGATCAGCGTCTTCGATTTCTTGTGAAAGAAAATGAACTCTTTGAAGTATCCGCCGGGAAATAGCGTCTGGTCGATGTCCTGCCGCCATTCTTCTGGCGGAACGATGCCGAGGTCTCGCGCAAACGATAGATCGACGCGCCGAGCGCGCGCTCTTTGCCGCACACGCGGTGAAGCCCATGTGATCGCATGGGGAAAGGCTTTCGACCACTCCCCGATATGGGCGTAATGAAACTGGTTAGGTGAAACCAGATGTCGGATTGCTCCAATCCGCTGCAGTTCACTCGCCAGTGCCTGATCAAACTTGATCGGCGAGTGCAGGAATAGATTACCATCCGACAGACGCACGACCGTCATTCGTGTCGTGAAAGGCAGCGGCAACCTGACGCCGCCTACGGTCAAGTACTCGAATGGCCCGTCGACGATGCCGATGTCCGGTCCCATCGGCTTGAGCACGTTGACTGGCTCGTAGAGAGAGGCTCCCAAGGATCACCTTCTCGATGGCTTCTTGCGGGAAGTACGCTGATCGCAAGAAGTCTGCAAGCAGGCGCAAGAGCAATGGAGGCTGCCATATAGGCAGCCTCTTTCCAGCTTGATGATATTTCCCACTCGGTCGCGAGCCCCGTCATGGCGACTCATCCCAACGTGGAGACGAAACAAGGCTCACGCCAATCCCGGCCTCACGGGCGGGCTTCCGATCAGTTTCGAACAACCCTTGCGCGGCCTCGATATCCGTGGCGCAGCGCTCGAGCCAGCGCGCCACGAGAAAATCAACGCGCGTGGCAAATCGCACTCGAACGGCTTTCAGCCTCGCATCCAGGCTGTGATGGAATGGTCTCTTGAAATCGTTGCGGGCGTTCATCTTGCCCTCCTGCCGGTTCGGCGGAGGGGAGGCCCTGCGCCGAGAGTTATACGCTTGCTTTGCGGATCAGCCCCGCCTGGAGCTGAAAATTCGGACGCCGTGTCATCGCGGACACGCACGACCCGTCGGCCAGCCAAATAAGCGGCCGGACGCGGGCGGCAGTTTCTGCGATGTTTGTGCGTGCGTTGCGCATTACGGTCCTCAAGCGTGCAGGCATTTCACCCGCGGCGAATGTCACGATCTAAACGCAGACAAAATTCAGCGCGTCAATGCCTACGTTCACAAGGCGTGGGGATTTGTTGCGGGTCAGCAATTTTAGAACACGGGCGCGCCCGGCTGGGTTCGAAAGTTTCAGGTCGTAGTCTGTTGGCGGCAGTGGCGGTTACCGGGCCAAGCCCACCGCGGGGCTGGCGGCAGGCACGCATCCGACCCAGATATGCCCGGAAAGGTGACGAGGAGGAACGGATGATCTTTGCCCTGTACACCGTGGCCGCTCGCCGACGTTTCGGTGCCTCTACTGGGTACAGGTTTCGTCGAAACGCCCGAGATCAGCGGCGGCCGATCCATGGTCCATTTCGTTCTCTTCCTGCTCTCTTCGTACTTTGGCTTCGTCAGGAAGCCGGAGGCTTGAAACCATCAGGGAGCCGACGGGCGCGCGCGGCACGACAAGTGAATCGGCGGCCTGACGCTGCGGCTACTGTTGTCAAAATAACTGAAATACGTCGCGACCGAGGCGCTCGTGGTGCTGGCAGGAGGATGCCGCTATTGCTGCGATCTCCTGGGCTGTCCGTGCATGAAGGCTTGCATCTCCTCCAGAGTCACCTGGCCGTCCTTGTTGCTATCCATGGCCTTGAAAATTCTCTCGTGGGCCGCTTGAAACTCCTGCAGTGAAATTTCCCCGTCGCCGTCGTCCATCAGCGCGAACATCATGCGGAACATCATCGGAGGGCCCATCCCGCCACCCATCATGCCGGCGCCCATCATGCCGCGGCCCATCATGCCTCCGCACATCATACCACCTTGCCCCATACCGCCTTGGCCGGTCGCACCGGCTCGTTCCTGATCCATGCCGTGGGAATGAGCCTGTTGGTCCGGCTGGGGCTGTGCCATTGCACCGACAGTGCCATATGCCAGAGCGAGTGCGGATATCGTAAGTACCAAGACGCGAACGGCTTTTTTCATGGGGGTCTCCTCATTTGATGCCAAGCGTATTGACGCGGCTAAATGCCGGCTCAGGGCTACGTTCCTGTCATCTACAACGGCCGCTCTCGATTGCTGCAGACCTTCATTCAGCGTCTCGCCTCAGTAAAAAACTTTTCACCGAGCAAACCCGTTCACTTCGACCGAGATCAATTTATTGCGCACTTTGCCGTGAGCTGCGCTGGTTCGCGGGTCACCTTATCCATTCGCTCCGGACGCACAGTCGGTTCCAGCCAGGTTCGGCTTGGGAGTTTGGCTTTCATGCTTCCGGCCCAAAGTTGTCGAGCGAACCAACCCCCACGCGGGCAAGCAGTCTCAGCCGGCCGGTGGCTACTTTTGCTGAATGCGACTGAGATAATCGATGACCGCGAGGATGCGTGTCCGCACGACAACTTCCGGGCTTTTCTCCGGCCCGGCCATTCGCCAATAATAGGGATCGACGGCGTGAGGCAGGTTGATGATGGGATTGAAGCGCTCGCCCCAAATCGGCATTTCACGCGTGCCGTGAGCGGCAACGGTTTTTGATCCATGGATGGTTTCATAAACGGCGTTCGTGGGAAAGACGCCGTTGTTGTTCTTGGCCAACATCGTCAAATCGGAAGGCGGCACCTTGAGTTGCTCACTCACAGGTCCATTGCCTCTTCCGTCTGTACCGTGACAGCTCGCGCAGGAAGACTGAAATTCCGACTTACCGATGTCGACGTCCTGGGCCTGGGCGGCACCAGCCAGCCCGGCAGCAAGGCTGGCAATCATCAACCGCTTCAGGCAAATGGTGACCATATCGTGCCCACCTGCAGATTTCGGATACGTCCTGCTAGCAGGCCTGGGTCTGGATCGTCTTGACGCAGGTCAATACGCCGTTAGCTCAACGGTCGCCGTTCTCCGCGGGAAGCGGCCGCGGATGCTGGTCGTGCAGCATCGCCGCGAGCTGGTGTAGCTGCGAATCGCGAAAGCCTTCGGCCTCGATCGCCTTCACGGTGGCGAGCACATAGTCGCGGTTGACGCCGGATTGGCCGTGCCCCTGCAGCACAAGGCGGAGCTGCTCGGCGATCGACAGCCGTCCGGCATATTGCACATGCCCGCGGTCCACCACATAGACCAGCGCGCTGACGCGGTCACGCGCCTCGTTCTCCAGCCATACCGAGCGCTTCACCTCGCGATAGACTGAGGTGACCTGCTCGCGCTCGCGCAAATAGGCGACGGTGGCGTCGCGATTCCTTTCCGCGACGCGGAACGCGATGCCGCGGCAGGCGCCGCCGCGGTCGAGCCCGAGCACCAGACCGGGCTTTTCGGGCGTGCCGCGATGGACGAAGGAATAAACGCAGAGTGCGCGGTGTTCGCCGATCAGCCGTGCCGGCACGCGTTCGGTGAATTCAAAGCCGGGCCGCCACATCAGGGAGCCGTAGCCGAACACCCAGAGGTCGCCTGCGGAGAATTCCGTATCGTTCAGCGTATTTGCGGCCATGCTGACCGCACCGCTAGCAGAACGGAACGGCAAAGCGAAGCGATTTCAATGCCTTTCGTTGTGGAGAGGGGATGCTTACATTCGCCCCAATCGCTAGCCAAAGGACGCCGCATGCCTGACATGACCCCCGCGCCGCGCCGGCGCCCGCTGTGGCGCCTCTTCATCATGCCCGTCTTGCTCGTCGTCGCCGCCGCGGCCTGGAGCGCCTTCTGGTTCTATGCCGCCTCCGAAGTCGGCGTGCGCGCCGATGTGTGGGCCGCTCGGGAGGCGCAGTCGGGCCGCGTCTATGCGTGCGGCAAGCGCTCGGTGGCCGGCTTCCCGTTCCGATTCGAAGTCAGCTGCGAAGATGCCAGCGTGTCGCTGGTCTCGCAAACCGCGGGCGGGCAGGCTCGATTCACCGCGCAACTCGGCGAGATCATGGTGATTGCGCAGATCTACCAGCCGAACCTTCTGATCGCCGAATTCAAGGCGCCGGCAACGCTGTCCGATAGCGGCCAGCCGCCCTCGATGAGGGTGAACTGGAGCATCGGCCAAAGCAGCGTGGTCGGGCTGCCCGACAATCCGCAGCGCGCCTCCATCGTGTTCGACAATCCCTCGATCGATCGCATCAACGGCCCGGTCGCGACGCCGCTCGCCCGCGCCGGCCGCGTCGAGCTGCACGGCCGCCTGGCCGAGGGCTCGGCGAAGAACAATCCCGTGATCGACGCCGCGTTCAAGATAGCGGGCGGCAGCCTGCAGGAAGTTCATCCGGTGCTCGCAGCCACGTTCGATGCCGATGTTGAAGCCAAGCTCACCGGCCTAAAGGATCTTACGCCAAAGCCATGGCCCGAACGGTTCAGGGAGCTGCAGGCGGCGGGCGGCCATGTCGAAATCGTGCGCTCGCGGATCCAGCAGGGCGATCTGGTCTCGGTGGCGGCGGGAACGCTGCACCTGAATGAGCAGGGGCGGATCGACGGCGAACTGCAGATGACGGTCGCCGGGATCGAGAAGGTCGTTCCGCTGCTTGGCATTGAAAAAATGCTGGAGGAGGGCGTGCCGCAGGCGACGCTGGATCGCGTTGCGCCCGGCGTGAAGACCAAGGATCTCAACAATCTCTTTGGCGCGCTCGACAAGGCGATTCCGGGCCTCGGCAAGGTCGTCAAGCAGAACGCCAATGCCGGCGTCACCGCCGGGATCAACGCGCTCGGCAAGGACGCGGAGCTGGAAGGCAAGAAGGCGCGCGCCTTCCCGCTGCGCTTCGTCGACGGCGCGGTGTTTCTGGGACCGATAAGGGTCGGGCAGGTGCCGCCGTTGTTTTGATTGGCTGAGCTTCGTAGCCCGAAGAGCGCAGCGACATCCGGACCGCTCTCACACCGACCCGGATATCGCTGCGCTCGTCCGGGCTACAAGGTGGCTCGCAAGATCAACTGACCGTGCTTTTGCCAGCGTCGGGATCGCCGAAGCGTGATAGGTGGTTTGGTCCGTGACGGGAATGTTGTGCTGAAATCCCAGTCCTGTTCTCCGACGGCCCTCATCGATGGGCCGACAGTGAGGAGAGCAGAATGACCACGATCCGCTTTATTGGCACAGCTACGGCATTGTCCTTGTTGGCCGTGTCTTCCCCCGCCTCGGCGCAGCCCGTGATCGATGAGCCGGGAATGTTCGCGTTCTTTCATCCCAACGGCGATCTCGGCATCGGATCGGCACGACCGCGGATCGAGGCGCAGGCAATGGCGCCGCGGATCGTGATGCGACATCCGATCCACGCGCTTCCCGTGAAATTGCGGAAATAGCGTGCGGTGCCCGCCATCTTGATCCGCAGAAAGAATGGTGGGCACGCTTCGCTTTGCCCGCCCTACGATTTTCTCTCTGGCCCGCTCACTCCGCCTTCTTCAGCGGCGGGTGCGGCCGGCCGAAATCGGCGGCGGCCGAATCCTGGCCGATCTCGACGATGCCGCGGCGGATGGCGCGGGTGCGGGTGAAGTGGTCGAACAGCGCCTCGCCGTCGCCCCGCCGGATGGCGCGGGTCAGCTTCGACAGATCCTCGTTGAAGGTGCCGAGCATTTCCAGCACGGCTTCCTTGTTGCTCAAGAACACGTCGCGCCACATTGTGGGATCGGACGCCGCAATGCGGGTGAAATCGCGGAAACCGCCGGCGGAGAATTTGATCACTTCCGACGAGGTCACCTGCGCCAGCTCATCCGCCGTGCCGACGATGGTGTAAGCGATCAGGTGCGGCAGATGGCTGGTGATCGCCAGCACCAGGTCGTGATGGTCGGGCGTCATGGTCTCGACCTTGGCGCCCATGCCGGCCCAGAACGCGCGCAGCGCCTCGACCGCCATCGGATCGGTGCCCTCGGGCGGGGTAAGGATGCACCAGCGGTCGATGAAGAGCTCGGCGAAGCCGGAATCCGGTCCCGAATGTTCGGTGCCGGCCACGGGGTGCGCCGGAACGAAATGAACGTGCGAGGGCAGATGCGGCGCCATCTCGCGGACGATCGCGCCCTTCACCGAGCCGACGTCGGAGACGATCGCGCCGGCCTTGAGGTGCGGCGCGATCTCCTGCGCGACTGCGCCGCAGGCGCCGACGGGGATGCAGAGGATCACGAGGTCGGCGTCCCTGACGGCCTCCGCGTTGGTCTCCAGCACATGGTCGACAATCCCGAGTTCAACCACCCGCGCGCGCGTTTTTTCCGAGCGCGCGGTGGTGACGATTTCGCTGGCGAGACCTTGCGCCCGCGCCGCGCGCGCGATCGAGCCGCCGATCAGGCCGAAGCCGATCAGCGCGACGCGCCGGAAGATCGGTGCCGCGTTCATTTGGCCGCCACGAAGTCGCGCAAGGCATCGATGACGAGGCGGTTGGCCTCCTCGGTGCCGATGGTCATGCGCAAAGCGTGCGGCAGGCCGTAATTGTTGAGCGCCCGCAGCACGAGGCCTCGCTTGGTGAGGAACGCGTCGGCGTCGGCCGCGGTCTTGCCCTTCTCATTGGGAAAGTGGATCAGCACGAAATTCGCCACGCTCGGCGTCACCTTCAGCCCGAGCTTGCCGATCTCTTCGGTGAGCCAGTTGCGCCACTCCTCGGTGAACGCCTTCGACTTCTGGACATGCGCGGCGTCCTCGATCGCGGCGACCGCGGCCAGCATTGCCGGCGTCGAGACGTTGAAGGGGCCGCGGATGCGGTTGACGGCATCGACGATGTGGGCCGGGCCGAACATCCAGCCGATGCGCAGCGCCGCCAGCCCGTGGATCTTGGAGAAGGTGTGCGTCATCACGGTGTTTTCAGTGGTCGCCACCAGCTCCAGGCCGAGCTCATAATCGTTGCGCGAGACGTAGTCGGAATAGGCGGCATCCAGCACCAGCAGTACATGCCCCGGCAATCCGGCGCGCAGCCGCTTGACCTCGTCGAACGGCACATAGGTGCCGGTCGGGTTGTTCGGGTTGGCCAGCCACACCAGTTTTGTGCGTGGCGTCACCCGCGCCAGGATCGCGTCGACGTCGGCAGTGTAATTGGTCTCGGGCGCGACGACGTTCTTGGCGCCGTTCGCCATCGTGGCGATCGGGTACACCAGAAAACCGTGCGTGGTGGAGATCGCCTCATCGCCCTGGCCGAGATAGGTGTGCGCCAAAAGGTTGAGGATTTCGTCCGAGCCGGCTCCGCAGATGATGCGGTTGGGATCGAGCCCATAGGCGCGGCCGATCGCCTCGCGCAGCACCCTCGAGGTTCCTTCCGGATAGTCCTCCAGATGCGCCACCGTCTGCTTGTAGACTTCCATCGCCTTCGGCGACGGCCCGAACGGGGTCTCGTTGGCGGACAGCTTGAACACCTTGCGGCCCGGCTCCGGCACCGGCGACTTGCCGGGCGTGTAGGGCGCAATATCGAGAATGCCGGGATTCGGCACGGGGCGGTTCATCTTCAACTCCGGAAATGGCGGGGCGGTGAGTTAGGGCTTGGCCGACCCGCTCGCCGGCACCGTATAGCGCGTTGCGTGGCTGCCGACGAGGGCCGAAGAGCGCACCGAGGCGCCGGCCTGGATCAGGGCAGCCTTGATCTTCTCGAATCCGGTGCCCGCATCCGACACCAATAGTGCCGCGCCGTCGAAGGCGGTATCGGGCACCGCGACGATTTCGGCGAGCGGCGCCACCGCGCGGGCGATGTCGGCGTTCCACCCGGAGACGCGCACGCTCCAGGTCTGCACTTCCGTCACCATGGCATCGTCGGCGACCCGGGAGATCACGAAGACCGGCAGGGCGGCCGGATGATCGGCGCGTTCGAGGAAGGGCAGGCGGGCGATGATCTTTGGCGCGCCGTCCGTCTCGAGCAGATTCCACCACGGGGTGCGGCTGGAGATCGCCGAGACCAGCGCCAGATCGCCCTTCGATTTCGCCACCGCCTCGACCGCGACCTGGGCGCTGAAATGGCCGACATAAGGCACGACAAAGCCGAAATGAAACCGCGCCGAATCCCGCATCGCGGACTCGCCGACTGAGACATCGGCATGCACCGAGAACGGCGCTTGAACGTAAGTGAAAGTCGAGATGATGACGCGCCAGATGCTCTCGATGGTGTCGAGCGGCAGGATGCCGCGATGGCGCTGCACGAGCTCTCGCATCATGCTGGCCTCGCGCGCGGGCCGGAATGCGGAGCCGACCTCCTGGGTCTTCTTGACCTGGATCAGGCGGTCGATGATGTCGCCGCGCGCCATCAGGAGGCGATGGACCTGCTCGTCGATCGCATCGATCTCCTTGCGCAGTTGTTGCAGCGTGGGCGGGGCCGGGGGAGCGTTGGACATGTCAGAAACCTTCACGCCGGATCGATCCAAAACGTCGGCAAGCGTGCCCATTGCTTAGAAAAGACGGCCGCTGAAAGCAAAGAGAAACGGCGGGCCCGGCGCGGCTGCAACCCGGTTAACCATGGGCGTGCCTTGACGAAAAGCCCGCCAGCGACTAATTTTAAGCCATTCCGTGGTCATTTGAGCCGGCCGGCTTGCAGCCACGTTAAACAACTCGCTAAACAGGCCGGGGACAGAGTTGATCCCGGCCGAACCTTTGTTCAGGCCGGGTTTTTTATGGCCTGTTAAGGGCCTCCGCGCGGAGGCGGATGGCACGTCATGGCAAACCTGCATTCGATACCAAGCCCGTCGATCCAGAGCGAGGACCGTGCGCACGAGGCCGACCATCCGACGTCGCTGCTGGCGACGTTCGGCACTGAGCAGCCGCTGCGGCTCGATTGTGGCGTCGATCTTGCGCCCTTCCAGATCGCATATCAGACCTACGGCGAGCTCAACGCCGATCGCTCCAACGCCATCCTGATCTGCCACGCGCTGACCCTCGATCAGCACGTCGCCAACGTGCATCCGCTGACCGGCAAGGCCGGCTGGTGGGAGATCATGGTCGGTCCGGGCCGGCCGCTCGATACCGAGAAATACTTCATCATCTGTTCGAACGTGATCGGCGGCTGCATGGGCTCGACCGGTCCGGCCTCGACCAATCCGGCCACCGGCAAGGCGTGGGGCCTGGATTTTCCCCTGATCACCATTCCCGACATGGTGCGCGCGCAGGCCATGCTGCTCGATCGTCTCGGCATCGAAACGCTGCTCTGCGTGCTCGGCGGCTCGATGGGCGGCATGCAGGTGCTGCAATGGACGGCGGCCTATCCGGAGCGCGTGTTTTCGGCGATGCCGGTTGCCTGTGCGACGCGCCACTCGGCGCAGAACATCGCGTTTCACGAGCTGGGGCGGCAGGCCGTGATGGCCGATCCGGACTGGCATCATGGGCGCTATTTCGAACAGGACACCCAGCCGCATCGCGGGCTCGCGGTCGCGCGGATGGCCGGACACATCACCTATCTCTCTGACGCCGCGCTGCACCGCAAGTTCGGCCGTCGCATGCAGGATCGCGATCTCCCGACCTTTTCGTTCGACGCCGATTTTCAGGTCGAGAGCTACCTGCGTTATCAAGGCTCGTCCTTTGTCGAGCGCTTCGATGCCAACAGCTATCTCTATCTGACGCGCGCGATGGACTATTTCGACATCGCCGCCGACCATGATGGCGTGCTGGCGAAAGCCTTCACCGGCATCAAGACGCGGTTCTGCGTGGTGTCGTTCACCTCGGACTGGCTGTTCCCGACCTCGGAATCGCGCGCGCTCGTGCATGCGCTGAACGCGTCGAGCGCACGGGTGTCGTTTGCCGAGATCGAAACCGATCGTGGCCACGACGCCTTCCTGCTCGACGTGCCCGAATTCTTTGACATCACGCGCGCGTTCCTGGAATCGGCCGGCACCGCGCGTGGCCTGAAAAATGGTGGTTGATCCGATGGCACTTCAGGACCAGACGCTTCCCCTGCCGGGCATCGTTCCCGACCGCACCGGCAGCGACCGCACCGACCATCTCTTGGTCGCGAAGATGGTCGAGCCGGGCTCGCGGGTGCTCGATGTCGGCTGCGGCGACGGCGAACTGCTGCAGCTATTGGAGAGCCGCGGCATCGACGGCCGCGGTATCGAATTGTCGCGCGAGGGCGTCAACCGCTGCGTCGCCAAGGGCCTTGCGGTGGTGCAGGGCGACGCCGACACCGACCTCGTCAACTATCCCGACGACGCCTTCGATTACGTGATCCTGTCGCAAACGTTGCAGGCCACGCGGCAGCCGCGGGCGGTGCTGGAAAACCTGCTCCGGATCGGCCGGCGCGCCATCGTATCGTTCCCGAATTTCGGCTTCTGGAAGATGCGGCTGCAGCTCCTGATCGGCGGCCACATGCCGCGCACGGAGAATCTGCCGGCGACCTGGTACGACACCGCCAACATCCACTTCTGCACCATCAAGGATTTCGTCGAGCTCTGCGACGAGATCAACGTCAAGATGGAGCGCGCGGTCGCGCTCGATCTCTACGGCCGCCCGGTGCCGCTGAACCTGCCCTGGTGGGTCTGGAACATGTTCGGCGAGCAGGGCGTGTTTTTGCTGAGCAGGGGCGGGAAGGGGAAGTAGAGAAAGCGTGCCGCAACGGCAGTCCACTCCCTCTCCCGCTTGCGGGGAGGGCTGGGGTGGGGGTGTTCCACATAACGCGCTCGTCGGGTGGAGAGAGCCCCCACCCGCAAGCGGGAGAGGTGCACTACCGCTGACGCTAGACTACCGCCTTCACCATCGACCGCGCATCCCGCACCGGCCATCTCCCGGCCTCGACCAGCGCAATGAACCGCTCCACCATCTCGTTGAACAGCGCCGGCTCCTCCAGATTGAGCACGTGCCCCGACTTCGGAAAGAACGACAGCCCGGCGGCCGGCAGGTGCTTCTTCAAGAACAGGCTCGGCCCGACGCAATTGTCGTCCTCGTCGCCGCACAGGATCAGCGCCGGTGTCGCCACGCGCCGGATCGCCTCCGTCATGGTGTAGATCGAGGGACGCTTGCCCTGAAAGCTGCGCATCGTGTTGGCCGAGCCCTTGGCGTCATGCCGCGCCAGCGCGGCGTAGAAGTCGGCATGGCCGCGCGGATCCTTGAGCAGGAACGGAATCCGGCTCGGCGCCTCGCGCGTCACCTTGGCAACCTCGACCGAGCCGATCGCCTCGTACTGCTCGGCATTGGCGACGCATTGCTCGCGGAAGGTGTCGAGGTTGTCGAGGTCCGAGCCCGAGCCCACCGCGGCGAGCGTCATCGACCGCGACCGCGCCGGCGCGTTCAGCGCGACCTGCAGCGAGGAATAGGAGCCCATCGAGAGGCCGACGAAATGCGCCTTGTCGATTCCGAGGTGATCGAGCACGGCAAGTGCGTCGGTGTAGAAATAATCGTAAGTGTAGACGTCTGCGGTATCAGGCACGTCGGAGGGCGTGTAGCCGCGCGCCGAATAGGCGATGCAGCGATGGGCGCGTGAGAAGTAGCGCATCTGCGGCTCCCAGTTGGTGTGGTCGGCCGCGAACTCGTGCAGGAAGATGATCGGCGTGCCGCTTCCGGCCTCCTCGAAGTAGAGGCGGACACCATCCCTGGCGATTGCGTGGGGCATTTCGTTTTCCTCATCATTTTCTTGTTTTTACGCAACTTCATTACGCAGCGAGCTCAGAAGATCGCAATTAATTTTCGGGGCTGCAATACGGCATGAAAGGTCCATTTTCGCCACGGAATCCACGTGGAATCACCCCGAAATTGTTATCCCGCTGCCACATGAAATCTTCCTCTCGTCACATCCCGCAATGCAAAACGCCGCCCGCGTTCGTTCGTAGACGAACGCAAGGGGAAGGTGGGGGTGTTAAAGAGGACCAAGTATGAGTCAGTTGTTTGTGTTTCGCCGGTCGGTTCGTTTCATCGCACTGGCGCTGTGTTCGGCTTCCATCTTCGTATTTGTCTCTCCGGCTTCAGCAAGACCACACCACGCAGGGCGACATGCCCGCGCCTATCACGCTGGCCAGTACAAGCATCACGCCTATCGCCACCATCGCCATGCGCACAAGATGCAGCATGAGGCGTCGCCGATGCAGGCCGGCGGCTTCGCCGAATTCAATCCGAGCTACATGCCGGGCGGCACCCCGATGACGGTACCCGCCGGCGTCGGCTCGCAAAGCGTCGCCGATGCGCGCGCCGATCGCGCCAGCCGCCGTGCGAAGGCGCGGCACGAAGCGCGCCCATCGCGCTGGGAGCGCGCCGTCGTGCAGATGAATGCGCGCGGGCTTGGCGATGCCAACGCCAGCGTCGCGCCGAATGCAACGGTGACGCCGACCGGCGGCGCGATGGCCTCTGGCTACGGCTCCTCAGGTCTCGTCTCCGAAGCGCGAAAATATCTCGGCGGCAACCCGACCGGCCGCGGCAGCCTGTGGTGCGCGCGCTTCATGAACATGGTGCTACAGCATTCCGGCTATCGCGGCACCGGCTCGGACATGGCGAGCTCGTTCGCGAAATACGGCCAGCGCGTTTCCGGCCCGCAGGTCGGCGCCATCGCCGTGATGTCGCGCGGCCGCCGCGGCGGCCATGTCGGCATCATCACCGGTATCGATGCCAAGGGCAATCCGATCATGATCTCCGGCAACAACGGCAACCGCGTCCGTGAAGCCCCAGTCTCGCGCGGCCGGATTTACGCCTACGTCATGCCGACGAGCTGATCGACGGCATCCGCAGCTGAAGCGCGATGACGACTAGATCGCATTGCGCTTCATGCCGCTATCGGTCGCGTCAGCGCGCGCGCGCCCCCGAAGCGGCCGCGCTTCGACTTAGCGCGTCGATGCGCTTGGCCTCGGCGACGTCGGCAAAGGCGCGCTTCAGGTCGCCCAGGCGATGGAAGACAATGGCGCGATTGATGTAGGAATCTGACAGGCCGGGATCCCTATCGATCGCCAAGTCGAAATTGGCGAGCGCGATGTACAGGTCCCCGCTGCGATACGCCAAAATGCCTCGCTCCAGATAATATCGGGCGTCCTTGGTCTCGGCCTCGCGTGGCGGGGAAGCATGGGCGCTTGCGGAATCGATGCCCGTTGTCGCTGCAGGCGCGGTGCCGTCCGGTTTGGCCGGCGCTTCTGCGTCCGGCAGATTCACGCCGGCACCGGCGACTGCAAGCTGGTCGCGCCCGGAAGCCTCGGTCACCTGCGGCGCAGCGACGGGCCGCCCGTCGACAGGCTTGAACAGAAAGTATCCTCCAACAAGCACGGCCGAGACCGCCGCACTCACGATGGCGTCGACGGCCAGCCTGCGGATTGCGCCAGGGAAGTTGCTGCGCTTTGGCTCCGGGTTTTGCTGGCGGCATGCGACTTCTAGCAGTCGGTCGTAGGCCGCTCGTTGCTGCTCGTCACTCAGAATGGCGTTGGCACGGACGATCCGTCTGAATCTCTCTGCGGCTTGCTGGTCGCCGGGATTGACGTCGGGATGGCTTGCCTTCGCAGCCTTACGGAATGCAGCTCTCAGATCGTCCGCATCGTCGTCTGGAAGCGCTCCCAGCAAATCGTAAAGAGTTGTCATTACTGCTCACTGAAATGCCGATGCGATCAGATAAAGATTAACCATATGGGTCGACGCCTCAATCAATGCGTAACCAGCGGAAAAAGCCCCACCGCAAGAATCGTGAAGGGCTCGAATGGCGAAACCAAGACGAAACGAAGGAGGGCTTGCGCCTCGCAGGCGTAGGCAAAATGCCAGCTAAGGTGGACGCTGATGGATCAATCTTGCTTAGATTGTGAAGCAGGCGGGGCAGCCGTGAGCTCCCGCCCGCGCCGATTATGGGGTCTTCGATGACGGGCTATCGAGCCCTTCTTCGCTGCGGGACCGGCTCGATTTCACATGTGCTGGAGCTCTGCAGCAGAGTGAGGCGCTCGCGCGCGGCCTTCTCCGCATCCAGGTAGCACTGCCGTTCGTACTCGACCTTCAAGTGGGCCCATCCATCCGGATCGGCGGTCTTGAGGTCGGACCGTTTGAACTCGCAATCGGGGGCGGGCTGCGGCGAGAGCAATGCCGGATCCGGCCGCCGGATTTTAGGTTCGGCATAACGAATTGGTTCGGAGTATCGACGGGGACGCAGGGGAGTTCGGCTGGGAAATGCCTTGCTGTCGTGCAGTGCTGGACCTATTTCATGTTGCGCCGGATTGCGCGCGCATCCGGCAACCGACACCGAACACAAAATGACGCCGATCATCAGAAGCCTTGTCGTCAGAAGTCTTGTCGTCAGAAGTCTTGGCGCACGCGACTTCAAGCCGGCGGCATCCGGCTGCTCGCCTGCTTGTTCGCAACAATCCTGAAAACGAAGCGCTCCGCCCGGGATCGCCATGCCAATGATTTCCGACTAAACGCGGCAACCATGAACGGAAAATTTGAATCGAATTCTAATAATCACGATGAATCAAATCTAAACCGAATTCATTTCGTGGTCTCGATGCCTGGAACAAAAGAATGCAGGAAGTCCTCACGCCTTCGCGGCGCCGACCGTATCCGCCATCTTCGCATCCCGGGCGCCGAGCGGCTTGTCGCCGCCCTCGGTGGTGTCTTCGGCGGTCTGGTGCTCGATTTCGGCATTCAGTTCGGCGCCCATCAGGATGACGATCGTCGACATCCACATCCACATCATCAGGCCGATTGCCGCGCCGAGCGAGCCGTACGTCGCGTCGTAATGCGCGTAGTTGGCGAGGTAGAAGGAGAGCAAAGCGGAGCCGGCGATCCAGGCAACCGCAGCGAACACGCTGCCGACGGTGATCCATTTCCACTGCGGCGCGCGCCGGCTGGGCGCGAAGCGATAGAGCACGGCCAGCGCCAGCAGCGTCAGGACGACGAGCACCGGCCAACGGCCATAGCGAATAATTGCCTCGGTCACCGCGCTGAGGCCAACCGCCGACAGGATGAGCGGCAGCGCGACGATGGCGCCGATCGCGACCAGCACCGCGACGATGCCGCCGAGGGTAAAGGTTAGCGAGACGGCATTGAGTTTGAAGAAGCCGCGTTCCTCCTTCTCCTCATAGGCGACATTGAGCGCATCAATCATCGCCTTCATACCGCCGTTGGCGCTCCAGAGCGCCAGTAGGAAGCTGAAGGCGAAGGCGGATCCGAGCTTGATGTCGCCCTTGGAAAGCACGCGATCGACCTGCTCCTTGACGATGTCCATCGCGCCGCCGGGCAGCATGGCCCCGAGCGAGGCGAGATGCCCGTTGACGGTTGAGGCATCGGCGAGCAGGGCATAGCAGGAGACCAGCGCGGTGATCGCCGGGAACAGCGCCAGCAGGCCGTAGAAGACGACGCCGGCGGCCACCGCCAGCAGCCGGTCCTCGTTCATTTCCTGGTAGGTGCGCAGCAGGATGTCCTTCCATCCCTTCCACGGGATCTGCCATGGGCTCACGGCGTGCCGTCCCCTGTTACCTTCTCGTCCATCGCCTTTCTCGTTGGGGTGCTCGGAGCGTGAAGCCGTCGATTCCGATGCCGAGGCGCGGGGATCTTGTTGCGGATCGAGATATCTCACGTTAGGCATGGCGCCGCTCATTGAAGGATGTCATCCGTCAATCCTTCCGGCTCGCTCCTGTTCCTCGGCGATCGACCTTCTTCGCGGCTCGTGGTAGCCCGCGCGAGATGAAGTCGCCGCGGGGCGCTGTTCCCGCTACGGGTTATCACCGCGCTGCAAAATGATTTGCTTTGCGCGCAAGCCCCTTTGACGCAGCAGGCCGCGACCAATTGGCTCGACAGGCAAATCACTTCTGATTTTCGGAATTCGTGTCAAGTCCATAATTTCTGGTAATCAGAAATATTCCGCTTCCGTTTCCCCCAAATCAGGGGCATAACTGCGTCCGTCTCACCGCGGGATGAGGGGCGTTGGCCATCGTCACTGACGCGCGGCGAGATGCGATGGACGCGGAGGCCATGACAGACGAGTATGGCTGACGCGTACGGTCAAGTCGTGTGGTTCTGGCGCCGTGGTGCTGGCGTTAAGTCCGAAGGGCGCGAAAGCGTCCCAAAGGGCGACGGAGGCAAAAGAGCCGTTCTCCGGGGAGAGCACGAAGTAAGCCGTAAAGCCATTGCGCAGGGAAGGCCGGGATGCTCTCGCCGAACCTGTATGCTCGTGTGCAGCTTTTGCTAATGCGCATAATGGCACACGAGACCGCGGGTGCGGCGCGCACCCGGTCTTCCCTGCGCCCTCTGATTGGAGAGGGAGGGCGAACGAGATGCAAACCTCGGGCAATTCGTGTTGCGAGAATGCGGCCTCATATTCGGTCGCCGTCCTCCGCGAACGCGGGAATCCAGTAATCCGAGATGCCAGTGATTGAACCGATGAGCCGCGGCGTACTGGATCCTCCGCCTGAGCCTGTCATCGGGCGCGCATTCGCGCGACCCGGTGGCGGAGGATGACGGTCGTGTGTCGCTGCTACAACCTACAACAACGCCGCCTGTTCTGCCGCGATCGTGTCGCCCGCAGCAATTGTGCCGCCGGTGATCACGTCGGCATAGATGCCGCAGTCGCCATGACCGAACCGGCGTTGCAACGCCGGCGGAATGGCGAGGTCGCGCTGGGCGGTATCAGGATCGACATTGACGGCGGCGCAGCGGACGATGCGCTTGACCACCTTCAGGCGGACATCGCCGATCGAAAGCGTCCGGTCGAGCAGGTCGAACTCGTGCCAGGCCGGCCAGCCCTCGACATAGAGATTGGCGCGGAAGCGCAGCGGGTGGACCGGGGCGCCGACGATATCCTCGATGGCGCGGACGCTGGCGAGGTTGATGATGGAGACGACCTTGCGGGCGACGTCCGAAAAACTGTGGCCGGGGCTTTCCAGGAGCTTCGGCGGCCCCTTGATCTGGCCGGCAAAGGCGGTGGCAAAGAAGTTCTCGATTGTCCCCCGGCCCTCGGCCGTTGCCAAATTGCCCTGGGCGGCGACCTCGCCATTCCGGCGAATCGTCAGGACCTGGCTGGCGTCATCATAATGGGTGCGCAGACCAGCCAGCCATTCGTCCCGCATCAGCATCAGGAAGTGCGGTTTCGCCAGCCATTTCGGCTCGGCCGGGTCGAAGCCGGATGGGCCGTTCTCAATGGCGTAGCGCCGGTCGGCCAACAAGGTCTGCCCCGGCTTGAGTTCGGCCCGGGGCAGCTGTTCCGGGGTCAGGCCCTTGACGGGGTAGCGGTAGATATCGGCGATCTTGGCGGGGGAGGTGTCTGTCATGCGGCTTCTTAAGGGATTCCCTCACGCTTCGCTACCTCCGCGAAATTGCCATGGGGGCCTCTTCCGTTTCGCCGGGTAGTGCCCACATTTGCATCAAGCCTGAAAACAGGGCGACGACCCGCGGCCGCTTGAGGAAAGTCAATGCGGTCCGCGTACCCCCCAATGAAGATGCCGCAATCATGCCTCAGGGGTGATGGCGGTAGGCCGAGGGAATCAAAAGATGAATATTGAAAAATACACCGAGCGTGCGCGCGGCTTCATCCAGTCTGCGCAGTCGCTCGCGATCCGCGATGGGCACCAGCAGTTCTCGTCGCTGCACGTCCTCAAGGTTCTCCTTGACGACAGCGAGGGCCTGGCCGGCGGTCTGATCGACCGCGCCGGCGGCAATTCCCGCGCCATCCTCAAGGCGACCGAAGAGGCGCTGAAGAAGCTGCCAAAGGTCTCGGGCAGCGGCGCCGGGCAGATCTATCTTGCCCCCGACATGGCGCGCGCCTTCGACGCGGCGGAAAAAGCCGCCGAAAAAGCCGGCGACAGCTTCGTCACGGTCGAGCGGCTGCTGCTCGGCCTGACGCTGGAAAAGAACGGCGAGGCCGGCAATATCCTGAGCAAGGGCGGGGTCACGCCGCAAAACCTCAACGCGGCGATCGAAAGCCTGCGCAAGGGCCGTACGGCCGACAGCGCATCGGCCGAAAACGCCTATGACGCGCTGAAGAAATATGCCCGGGACCTCACCCAGGCGGCGCGCGACGGCAAGCTCGATCCGGTGATCGGGCGCGACGAGGAAATCCGGCGCACCATCCAGGTGCTGTCCCGCCGCACGAAGAACAATCCGGTGCTGATCGGCGAGCCCGGCGTCGGCAAGACCGCGATCGTCGAGGGGCTGGCGCTGCGCATCCTCAACGGCGACGTGCCCGAGAGCCTGAAGGACAAGAAGCTGCTGTCGCTCGACATGGGCGCGCTGATTGCCGGTGCCAAATACCGCGGCGAGTTCGAGGAGCGGCTGAAGGCTGTGCTGCAGGAAGTCACCGCGGCCGAGGGCTCGATCATCCTGTTCATCGACGAGATGCACACGCTGGTCGGCGCCGGCAAGGCCGACGGCGCGATGGATGCGTCCAACCTGCTCAAGCCCGCGCTGGCGCGCGGCGAACTGCACTGTATCGGCGCCACCACGCTCGACGAATACCGCAAGCATGTCGAGAAGGACGCCGCGCTGGCCCGGCGCTTCCAGCCAATCTTCGTCTCCGAGCCGACGGTCGAGGACACCATCTCGATCCTGCGCGGCCTGAAGGACAAGTATGAGCAGCACCACGGCGTCCGCATCACGGATTCAGCGCTGGTTGCCGCCACCACGCTGTCGAACCGCTATATCACCGACCGTTTCCTGCCCGACAAGGCCATCGACCTCGTTGACGAGGCATCGGCGCGGCTGAAGATGCAGGTCGATTCCAAGCCGGAAGAGCTCGATCTGATGGATCGGGAAATCATCCGGCTGAAGATCGAGCAGGAGGCGCTGAAGAAGGAGACCGATCTCGGCTCCAAGAGCCGCCTGCAGGCGCTGGAGAAGGAGCTTGCCGATCTCGAGGAGAAATCGGCGGCGCTGACGGCGCGCTGGAGCGCGGAGAAGAACAAGCTCTCCGACGCGCAGAAGCTGAAAAGCGAACTCGACACCTTGCGCATCGAACTGGCCAACGCCCAGCGCCGCGGCGAATTCCAGCGCGCGGGTGAGCTTGCCTATGGCAAGATTCCCGAGCTGGAAAAGCGGCTCGCCGATATCGAAGCCAAGGAGGATGCCGGCGAGATGATGGAGGAGGCGGTTACCGCCAACCACATCGCGCAGGTGGTGTCGCGCTGGACCGGCGTGCCCGTCGACAAGATGCTGGAGGGCGAAAAGGACAAGCTCCTGAAAATGGAGAACCAGCTCGGCAAGCGCGTCGTCGGCCAGGCCGAAGCCGTCCACGCGGTCGCGACCGCGGTACGGCGTTCGCGCGCCGGCCTGCAGGACCCGAACCGCCCGATGGGCTCGTTCATGTTCTTGGGGCCGACCGGCGTCGGCAAGACCGAACTGACGAAAGCGCTCGCGGAATACCTGTTCAACGACGAAACCGCGATGGTCCGCCTCGATATGTCCGAGTTCATGGAAAAGCACTCGGTGTCGCGGCTGATCGGCGCGCCTCCCGGCTATGTCGGCTATGACGAGGGCGGGGCGCTCACCGAGGCGGTGCGGCGGCGGCCCTATCAGGTGGTGCTGTTCGACGAGATCGAGAAGGCGCATCCCGATGTCTTCAACGTGCTGCTGCAGGTGCTCGACGACGGCCGTCTGACCGACGGCCAGGGCCGCACGGTCGACTTCCGCAACACGCTGATCATCATGACTTCTAACCTCGGTTCGGAATTTTTGGTGAACCAGCCGGAGGGCGAGGATACGTCGGCGGTGCGCGATCAGGTGATGGGAATGGTGCGGGCGCATTTCCGGCCCGAATTCCTCAACCGCGTCGACGAGATCATCCTGTTCCACCGTCTGCAGAAGAGCGAGATGGGCCGGATCGTCGAGATCCAGTTCGCCCGCCTGCAGCGGCTGCTCGAAGACCGCAAGATCAGCCTCACGCTGGATGCGGCGGCGCGCGACTGGCTGGCGGCCAAGGGCTGGGATCCGGCTTACGGCGCACGGCCGCTGAAGCGGGTGATCCAGCGCAACCTGCAGGATCCGCTCGCCGAGATGATCCTCGCCGGCGATGTCGCCGACGGCGATCGCGTCGTGATCTCCTCGGAAGGCAACGTGCTGACCTTCAACGGCAAGGCGGCGCAAACCGCCGAGATCGCGCAGTTCGAGACGCCGGTGCCGAAGCGCAAGCTGAACTAGGCAGGCATGAAAGCACGTGGATGCATCCTGTGAGATCGGGGTGCATCCATGCCGTGTTATTGGTCAGGCCTGCTCGGCGGCCGGGCTGCTGCTCGCGCCCCGTTCATCTTCGTCGTCACTTGGATCAAGCTCAGAGAGGATGTCGACGAGTTCACGCACGCGGCCTGTTGCCAGCGGTCTGCCGGCGTTCATCATTGGCTCGTCGTTGGCGAGCCAAGCTTGGGCCTCGGTGAGTTCCTCTACGGTGGCGCCAGTTCCAATGATCTGGGCGATGGTCACATCGTCGGCGGCGCCGACTGCCCTGGCAACGTCCTCACGCGTTAACTGCATGACGACCTCCGTCACTTGGCCATGCGCCAGCCGCCGCGTTGGCTGGCGGTTTTTTGTCCCTCACCATCAACCGGAGACCGGGGGGCGAGTTCCCCCAGCCGCACGTGGTGGCGGCTATTTTTTCGTGACCTTGTAAATCGCGTTCTCGATATCCGACGAGAAGTAAATCACCCCGCTCGATCCGACGCCGACGCCGGTCGGGATGTTGCTCGGCAGGCCGCCCGGCGCCGCCGGCAGGCCGATCGGCAGGTTGGCGGCGATCTCGGTGATCGCTCCGTCCTTCGGGTCGATCTGGATGATCCGCTTGGCGCCGACCTCGGCGACGACAAGCTTGCCGTCGGGGGCAACCGCGATGCCTTCCGGCATCTTGAGGCCCTTGGCGATCACGGTTCTTTCGCCATTGGCCTCGACCTTCGAGACCTGTCCGGCGAACGCTTCGGTCAGATAGACCGCGTCGCCCGATCCGGCGGCGAGGCCGACCGGGCCTTCGAGGCCACCGATCACGGCGGTGCGGTCCTTGCCGTGCTCGCCGCTGGCGCGAACCAGAGACTTTGTGCCGAGCTCGGCGACCAGAATAGAGCCGTCGCTGAGCTTGACGGCATCGTGCGGCGCCTTGAAGTCGTGCAGCATCTCGCGGGTCTTGCCGGTCTTGCGGTCGATCAGCTGCACGGTGCCGGTGAACCAGCTCGACAACAACACGTCGTCGCCCCTGGCTGTCGCGCTCATCGGATATTCCAAGGTCACGCCGTCGGCATGCATCCGGGCCGGCTCGGCGACTTCGCCGGTCGAACCGTCCACCGTGCGGTAGGCAAAGACGTCGGCGACATAGATCGTGTCCTTGCCGCCGTCGGAGACGACGCCGATTCCGCCGGGCAGCGCCAGCTTGCCCAATATGATCTGCTTGGCGCTGCCGGTCTCGGGATCGACCTCCTGGATGCCGTTGTCGGCCATGTTGGAGACGAAGATGCGGTCCTTGTCGTCGATCGCGAGATTGTCGAGCGAGGGCTTTAATTGCGCGACCATCTTCTTGTCGCCGCTCTTCGGATCGACCCGTACGAGCTGGCCGAGCGCGGTGTCGACCACCCAGAGATTGCCCTTGGAATCGAAATTGACCGCGGCCGGAATCTTGAAGCCGTCGGCGACCACGGAGAGCTCGGCCTTGTCGACGTCGACACGGGCGACTTGGCCCTTGAACCAGAGCGGGCCGTATAATTTGTCGTCCGGTCCGAATTCGAAGCCGTTGAGCCCGCCCATTTTCTCCATGATCTTGCGCGGCGGCTTGTTGCCCTCGACGTCGATTTCATAGAGCGCGTCGCCGAGGAAAACCTGCGTCGCGTAGAGCCGCCCGTCCTTGCGGAACGCGAGCGAGTTGATGCCGGGCAGGCCGGAGGCGAGTTTCTTTACCGGCCCATCGCCCTTGCGCGAATAGAGGTCGCCGGTGAGGAACGCGGTCCAGGCCATGGTGCCGTCGGAGGCAAACGCGATGTCGTCGGACATGCCTTCGGGCGAGGGGACGGCAATCTTGGCCGTGCCGTTATCGCGATCGACCTCGTAAAGCGCGGCGCCCGCTACGCTGCCGGCGAACAGGCGGCCGGACTTGTCGATGCCGAGGCCGTGCACGCCATGAAATGCGGAGCCCGGCACCAGCTTGGTCACCTCATAGGTCTGCGCCGAAGCGCCGGCCGCGCTTCCAAGAACGATTGCCGCAACGCTGGTTGCAAGTGCAAGCCTGCTCATCATGACGCTACCTCCCTGAGTGTTTTTATGGGGGCAGTATTTGTCGCAGCGGGCGGTTTGGCAAACGAAACTGTCGGTTGTGGCGCGCGGGCGCCGCCAAACATTTGTCATCGGGCGTGGGAAGCGCGTTCCGGACGTGCAGGGCCGGCCGAAGGCTCAGCTTCCGTGACTTGGCGGCTGCGAGTTAACGGCTGACTTGGCGCGTCTGCGGCGTTGTGCCGGTGACTTCGGAAACCCGCGCCGAATTACCGCGGCTGTTCATCTGGGCATCGAGCCGGTCGCGCTCTTTTTCGAAGCTTGCCAGCATTCCGCCCTCGAGCGAGCGGCCACGCGGCAGCTTGACGCGCATCGGGTCGACGAAGCGGCCGTTCACCAGGATTTCGTAGTGGACATGGGCGCCGGTCGACATGCCCGTCGATCCGACGAAGCCGATAACCTGGCCCTGGCGCACGCGTTTGCCGGGCTCCAGCCCCTTGGCAAATGCCGACATGTGGCCGTAGGCGGTCTCGTAGCCGTTGTTGTGTTTCAGCCGGACATATTTGCCGTAGCCGCCTTCCCAGCCGGCCTTTTCGACCACGCCGTTGCCGGAGGCGAAAATCGGCGTGCCGTAGGGGGTCGCCCAGTCCACGCCGGTGTGCATCTTGGCGTAACCCAGGATCGGGTGGCGGCGGCCGCCGAAGCCCGAGCGCATGATCGCGTTGTTGACGGGCTTGCGCACCAGGAACTTTTTCGCGCTCTTGCCGGTCTCGTCATAAAAGTCGACGACGGAATCGTCGGGGGTCTGGAAGCGATAGTATTTTTTGGTTTCGCCGCCGACCGTCAACGAAGCGAACAGCACCTCGGTCTTTTCGCTGTTGCTGGTGCCTTCGTCCTCGCCGGCGAAATACACGTCGAACGAATCGCCCGGCTGCACCTTGCGCTGGAAGTCCACGTCATACGAATAGATGCGGACCATGTCTTCGATGACGGCGGCCGGCACCTTGTTGCGCAGCGCGGTCTCGTAGATGCTCTGGTAGAGGCGGACGCCGCTGCCGTCATCCTCATCGTCGTCATCATCGTCTTTGCTGGTCGTGACTTCGGCGATGGTATTCATGCTCTGCACGTCGACCGCGACGTATTTGCCGACATCCGACAGCGCCGCGACGGCTTCGACCGTGTTTTCGTTGGCCACGACCACGCGATAGGGCTGCGGCCGGGCGAGGGGCTCCGGGCTGGAGGGGGCCATCAGGATGCGGATCTTCTGGCCTTCCTTCAGGCCGCCGTCACGGCCGCGGGGGCCGAGGGTCAATGCGACTGCGCGCGCCTCATCGGGCGTTGCGCCGAGGTCGCGCAGGATCGAGACGATCGTATCGCCCTTCTTCACGGTGTGGACGCGTTCGCCGGACGGGTTGCCGCCGGTGATCTGGTCCTTGGTCTTCGGCAGCAAAGTGACGTTCTCGGGCACCACGCGGGTCTCGAAGCCGGCATAGGGATCGGAAACGTTGCCTTCGGTGGCATAGGCCAGCTTGAGGTCGGACTGGGCGCCGCTGGCGTCGGCCGCGGCATTGGCCAGTGCCGTGTAGCGGACCCCGCCCGAGCCGCGCCAGTTGGCGGCATCCCGAACCCGCATCAGGACTTCATCGAGTGCGACCACGGCGGCCAGTTTCGCCTTCGGCAGCACCGTCGCGAGGTCCTTGGTTACGAAGGAGACCTCGGCGTCGGGTTCGACGGCCTCGGGATTGTTCGGATCCTCGGCGGCGGCCTGGGTCGTGGTGCCGACGTCGGTCAAAAGGCGCTGGGCATTATAGGGCGGGATCTTGGAGCTCAGGTCGCTCGTCGTCATCGACAGATTGCCGGAAATGCGGGTGAACGGCCGCACCCGCATCACGTCACGGTTTCCAACGCGGGTGGCGGTCGAAACCCGCACCACACTACGTGAAGCCGTGGATTCGCCGGGCGGCGGCAAGCGGTCGCTCTTGTGCAGGCTAGCAGTACGGTCGTTGGCGCCGAACGCGCCGCGCAAGGCGCCTTCGACGCGCTCCGGCACCTTGGCAAAGGTCATTTCGCCGTCGAGCGAAGCAAAAACGGCGCCGCCGATGAGGGCCGCGCCGCACAGACCGGTCAGGATAGTGCCGCTAAACCATTGTACGGAGACACGGCGGCGATCGATCACCGCAGCCTCGGAGCCATCGACGGAGAGCGGCGGCTCGTGACCGAGATCGATGATCCCGGTCTCGCGTCCATAGCCGCTCCCACGTGGCGCCTTCTGGCTCAACCCTGTGTCCCCCCAATTTCCATCGACATCCGAAAGACCTTCGCCCGATCCAGAACCCAGGTTTCCGCCCTTTTGAAGGAAGGAGCGGTTCTGGAACGTGGCATGCCGCACGCACAGTAATTCGGGAATCAGAGGCCAGAAGAAGACCGGCCGGAATCTCGAACGTCAATGGTGTGCAGATCTCTCGAAAGCTTCTCGGCCGCTTGGGAAAGGCGACGGGTTCATCAAAAAATCGCCTGTCCCGGGTAGATGACCACCGGCAGCCCCCACTGGCATTCGGTGATTCATTGCATATCTTGTAGTCAGAACGTCGCAGGATTGTGGCTCAAGTGCGGCCAAAGGCCCGAAACATAGGGACTTCTTGGCGTCGCAAAAAACTTCGAGCTGATGCGACAATTTGTTGACGAAGGGCGTTGACAACCCCGATCGGGCGGGCCTATAACCCGGCCACTGAGCGCGGCGATGCATTGGCCACGAGGCCAAGGCATCTATTCGCGCCCCGGTAAGCTCCTCATTACGATGAGTGACTCAACAGCCGATCCCAATCGGTTGTGATTTGTCGTCGAGTGAGGAGTGCGGGAACCCTCCCTGCGGGGAGGATTGGGGTCTTCGTGATCCCGGGCTGTTTGACAAGTGTAGATGAAGAAAGAGAAACGTGGACGGCGGAGTCCTTGCGTGGTCTCGAATGCTTGAAAACTTCGGTTTTCATCTTCGGGGCCTGGACGAAAGACTTCGGCGGTACACGTTTTAAAGGTTACACCATCGTTGCCAGCGATGTGAATCGTGGGCAGCTCGTCGGCTTCGGCCGGCGAAGAATGGTGGGACCTCGTCAAACGTTGTGATCAGCCGGTTCAAGGTTTCAAGTCCAACTTGAGAGTTTGATCCTGGCTCAGAGCGAACGCTGGCGGCAGGCTTAACACATGCAAGTCGAGCGGGCGTAGCAATACGTCAGCGGCAGACGGGTGAGTAACGCGTGGGAACGTACCTTTTGGTTCGGAACAACCCAGGGAAACTTGGGCTAATACCGGATAAGCCCTTACGGGGAAAGATTTATCGCCGAAAGATCGGCCCGCGTCTGATTAGCTAGTTGGTGAGGTAATGGCTCACCAAGGCGACGATCAGTAGCTGGTCTGAGAGGATGATCAGCCACATTGGGACTGAGACACGGCCCAAACTCCTACGGGAGGCAGCAGTGGGGAATATTGGACAATGGGCGCAAGCCTGATCCAGCCATGCCGCGTGAGTGATGAAGGCCCTAGGGTTGTAAAGCTCTTTTGTGCGGGAAGATAATGACGGTACCGCAAGAATAAGCCCCGGCTAACTTCGTGCCAGCAGCCGCGGTAATACGAAGGGGGCTAGCGTTGCTCGGAATCACTGGGCGTAAAGGGTGCGTAGGCGGGTCTTTAAGTCAGGGGTGAAATCCTGGAGCTCAACTCCAGAACTGCCTTTGATACTGAAGATCTTGAGTTCGGGAGAGGTGAGTGGAACTGCGAGTGTAGAGGTGAAATTCGTAGATATTCGCAAGAACACCAGTGGCGAAGGCGGCTCACTGGCCCGATACTGACGCTGAGGCACGAAAGCGTGGGGAGCAAACAGGATTAGATACCCTGGTAGTCCACGCCGTAAACGATGAATGCCAGCCGTTAGTGGGTTTACTCACTAGTGGCGCAGCTAACGCTTTAAGCATTCCGCCTGGGGAGTACGGTCGCAAGATTAAAACTCAAAGGAATTGACGGGGGCCCGCACAAGCGGTGGAGCATGTGGTTTAATTCGACGCAACGCGCAGAACCTTACCAGCCCTTGACATCCCGGTCGCGGACTCCAGAGACGGAGTTCTTCAGTTCGGCTGGACCGGAGACAGGTGCTGCATGGCTGTCGTCAGCTCGTGTCGTGAGATGTTGGGTTAAGTCCCGCAACGAGCGCAACCCCCGTCCTTAGTTGCTACCATTTAGTTGAGCACTCTAAGGAGACTGCCGGTGATAAGCCGCGAGGAAGGTGGGGATGACGTCAAGTCCTCATGGCCCTTACGGGCTGGGCTACACACGTGCTACAATGGCGGTGACAATGGGATGCTAAGGGGCGACCCTTCGCAAATCTCAAAAAGCCGTCTCAGTTCGGATTGGGCTCTGCAACTCGAGCCCATGAAGTTGGAATCGCTAGTAATCGTGGATCAGCACGCCACGGTGAATACGTTCCCGGGCCTTGTACACACCGCCCGTCACACCATGGGAGTTGGTTTTACCTGAAGACGGTGCGCTAACCGAAAGGGGGCAGCCGGCCACGGTAGGGTCAGCGACTGGGGTGAAGTCGTAACAAGGTAGCCGTAGGGGAACCTGCGGCTGGATCACCTCCTTTCTAAGGATGATCCTTCAGCTTAGCTTCGGCTAACTATCGGATCGTTTTGGAAACATCAGTGGCCAACAATCGTCAGGATTGTTGAGCTGCATTGGCGGGATTTCGCCGTCTTCGTTTCTCTTTCTTCGCGGACGAACACGCGCCAGGGGCTTAAGCGCTGTGCGATGCATCGGCGCGAGCCGATTACGCGCGCGCATGTCCCTGATCCTCATCGGAGGAAGCGTTAGGGGCTTGTAGCTCAGTTGGTTAGAGCGCGCGCTTGATAAGCGTGAGGTCGGAAGTTCAAGTCTTCCCAGGCCCACCACTTTGATCGAGTGCGGAGCATTCGTCTTCTGGTACGGGGCCATAGCTCAGCTGGGAGAGCGCGTGCTTTGCAAG
>NZ_CP136626.1:5797500-7897608 GCF_032917985.1 Bradyrhizobium sp. BWA-3-5
AAAGCGGTCGGGGCGTTCATGTCGATATCTCGGGTTGGCCTGCGACGGCCGGAACGGCGCCGCGGAGATAGACCCGTTCTAAGCATTTTTCGAGCAAAAGGAAGGTTTTGCTTGCCGGCCGGATGCGGCCGGATCCGGCAATTTACCCTGCCAATCGGCGATTGAACCGGCGCGGGTCATCTTCAGACAAACCCGAGATTTCCAAAGGCCAACAGACTTGCGATTGCGATGAACGCCGCCACCACCGTGCCCGATGCTCCCCCTGCCCCGATCCGCCCGCCGCGGCTGCTCGGGCTTTATCTGCTTTTGATCATCGTTGCCGCGATCGAAACCTTCGAAGGGCTGTCGAACGCGCCGACGCTGTTTGGCGACATGTCGACAATTCCAGGACCCGGCCTCGGCGGCGCGATCATCAAGGCCTATATCGCCAGCCATCCCGTGCTGGCGCTGGCAGCGCTGGTCTTCGCCACCGTCGGCCGACTGCGCTACGCGATCATGTCGCTCGGCGCGCTGGTGCTGATGAACTGGCTGAACTACATGCCCTCCGTGGTGCTGCACGGGCTCGACTTCGACGGCATCTCCGCCTTCCAGACCCCGCTCCAGATCGTCGCGTTTCCACTGATGGCCGCCTGCGCCATCGCGCTTGCCGCGCGCAACGAGCGGCTGGGGCTCGCCACAATGCTGGTCAGCATCCCCACCTTGTTCAATGTGGCAGCCGTGATCGCCTTCGGCATCAGCGTGATCCTTTACGGTTTCTGACAAGCCAATTGACTTCCGCGCGCGCTCCTTGCAGGAAAATCGGCGCGCGGGCTTCATAGCGCATGGGGGCATCCACAATGGCTTTGGCATCACGACTTCGAGGACCGATCCCGCTTGCCGCTATTCTGGCGCTAGCCGCCACGATCGGTGCCTCACCGGCGCGCGCCGACCGCTGCGACGATAGTGCCAAGGAGCTGGCCAACCAAATTGATAGGCTGAAGGTCAACTTCAAGGCCGCCAACACGGTCTATCTAACGCACCCGCTTGCCAAGGAATTGTCGGTCGCTTGCCGGGGCGACAAGTTTGCCATCGAGCTCTACGCCAAGGGCGACCGCAAGCCGAAGCCGGAGTTCATCTCGTTGGTCGGCGCCATGGCCGCGCTCGTCTTTTCGGTGACCAAGGACGACACCACGACCGGCGCGTCGCGCTGTCTCAAGCGAATGGGGCTGCTCCGCGGCGACAAGGTCAGCATGCGTTTTCGCCGGCTGACCTTGGAGTGCCAGCGCAACAAGACCGAGGCCTGGATCGCGATCACCCGCGGCAAGGATGAATAGATCCAAATCAATCGCATTCTAACGATTTCGCGAGTTCTCCGTTCACCATTGGACGGCGATTGGCAGCATCGATGCGGGATTGCCGTGCCGGATTCACCAATCGTTCGTTTGCACAAGGCCAGTGTCGGAGGCAACCAAAAGGATGCTTCCGATGAATGTCTCTGCGATCCCCGCAACGGTGGTGGTCAAAGCGCCCGAAGTTCCGGTGTTCAAGGCCCCCGACAAGACGCCTGACGTTCAGAACGGCGCGCCAGCCGACGGCACCCGCAAGCCGCAGCCGACGCAAGTCGCTCCCCTGCCGCCCGGACAGGGAACACGGGTCGACCAGTTGGCGTAAACAGCTGACGTTCGGCGCCGGGACGAACCAGCGCCGCAAGCTTGCCGAAGAATCGCGCAATCATGTCGCCAAGGGGCTGTTCCGCGAGAACTCCTTCGCCCCTATGCTGACTACGCCGCGCACATACGCTATCGTCTGCTGCTAGGCCGTTGATGAAACAACGAGCCTGGTGAAACAACGAAAGCGACATCGCGATGCCCGAGAGCAAGACCTACACCGGCGGCTGCCATTGCGGCCAGGTGCGCTTCGAATGCACCACGGATCTCGCCATGGTCACCGCTTGCAACTGCTCGATCTGCACCAAGAAGGGCCTGCATTTCACCTTTCTCGATCCGAAGAGCTTTCAGCTCCGCGCTGGGGCTGAGAACCTGAAGGAATATCTCTTCAACAAGCACGCGATCCATCACCAGCTCTGCGTCGATTGCGGTGTCGACGTCTTCGCGCGCGGCAAGAAGCCCGACGGCAGCGATGTGGTCGCACTGAACGTGAGCTGCATCGACGGAATCGAATTGTCGAAACTGACGATGACGCCGATCGATGGACGGAGTTTGTGACGCTGCCGCCGTCATGGCCGGGCTTGGCCCGACCATCCACGTCTCGCCACACTTAACAAAGTCGTGGATGCCCGGCTCGAGCCCGGGCATGACGGAGGAGAGAGCTGGCTTGCGCCTCATCCATCCAGCGCCTTGTACTTTCGGAAAATCCCGTCCTCATTGAACGGTATCCTTCGCTCGCTCGCCAGATACGCCTTGATATTCGGCCGCGCCGCGACGCGGTCGCGCAGGGCGACAAGACCGGGGACCTTGCGCTCGAAGGCCTTCATGCGCTTCGGAAAGGCGTAGCGCAGTCCCTCGACGATCTGGAACAGCGACAGGTCGACATAAGTGAGGCGGCGCCCGGTGACGTAGGTGCCGCCATTGGCCTTCAGCAGATCCTCGAAATAGCCGAGATATTTCGGAACGCGCGATTTCCAGAACTCGTCGGTGCGCTTCTTCGCCGGCGCCTTCTGGTCTTCGTAATAGAGCGAGGGCCCGAGCGGGTGATGGGTGTCGTGAATTTCGAGCACCAGATCCGCGATCGTGAGCTGCAACTGATGCACCCACAATTTGCCGGCCTCCGACTTCGGCGCCAGGCCATGGCGCGATCCCAGATAAAGCAGGATGTTGGCGGTCTGCGCGATCACGAGCTTGCCGTCCTTGAGGAAAGGCGGCGCGAACGGCACCGTCCCCTTTTGCGCTTCCATCATCCGCGTCATCGCAGCCATGCCGTTGCCACGGCGCGCCACGTCGGCATATCGGGCGCCCGCCTCTTCGAGCGCAAGGCGGACATATTCGCCGCGGCCCTGGATCATCGGCCAGTAATAGAGCTCGTAACGCATCGATCACACCTCCGCTACCGGTTCGACCGACATAACAAATCATCTCGCGGTTCGTTCGTCACGCGCAGCGGCACTGTCATGCGCGCATAGAAAAAGGCCGCCTCGCGGCGGCCCCTTTCGCAGACGTGCAGCGCTGTCCTGCAAGGCGCGCTCAGTTCGCCGCGAAGCAATAGAACAGCCCGTCGCCGCCGGTGCTCTTCAGGTCGGCCTGGGAGCAGCCGCCATCCGGACCACGCGAGGGATGCGAGGTGTTCCAGGATTTCGAGACGTCGTCATCGCGCAGCCCCATGCGATCGGAATGGCCGACCATCGCCGAGCCCTGCGTCGAGCTCGTCCAGTTCTTGCAGGTACGATCCTCGCCAGCTGCAAAGGCGGTGCCGTCGGCCTGCGAGCCCGTCAGCACGTCATGGCGATTGGGCGTGTCGCCGCGGCCGTTGATGACCTCGCCCTTCTCGCTGAGCGCGGTCTGCTTGGTGAGACCGTTGGCGCCGTGCAATTCGGCGACATCCTTGGCAATCACCTGGCCCTTGGCGTTCTTCCAAGGTCCCTTGCCGATACGGTCGCGCGCATTGACGGCCGGCTGGCCGTCGGCGGCCTGCGTCGAGAGATAGGCCCGCCAGGTCTTGCCCCCTGCTCCCGCCGCCTGCGCCAGCGTCTGGCAGTGATTGTCGGCGCCAGCGAGGCCGCCGAGGTTGCCGCCATTGCCGATGCCATTGCTGGTCACGAAGAAAGTAGTGTCGGTAGACTGCGCCTGCACGGGCGGTGCAGACAGCGATAAGGCAGCAAGCATCAGGCTGGCCGGCGCGAGGGTCCTGGCAAGATTCTTCATTTGGCTTCTCCCGTTGGTTTTTGTTCGTTTGTCATCAACCCGATAGGGCGGCCATTATTCCGCTCGCGGTGACCTCATCGTGAAATCGACCGCCCAAAGAAAAAGGCGCCGCGGAATGAACCGCAGCGCCGTCCTCGTCTATATCGGGTCGATCAGCTGGTCTGCTGGATCGCCGAGAGTTCCCAATCGGTGCCGCGTCGGCGGGCAAAGGTCCAGACCTCGGTGACCTCGATCGGCGTTTCGCTACCCGCGACCAGACGGCCGGTGGAGCGTTCCAGGGTCTTGTCGACCAGCGAGAACCGCATCGCCACGCTGGCGTAATCGGTCTCGCCTTCGCGCCAGGCTTCCGCGAGGTCACCCTGCAGCAGCTTGACGTCGGACACCTTGTTGACGTCGTTGCGAGCCTTGTTCTCCTCGAGATCCTTGGAGAAGTAGGACACCATCTCGGGCGTCGCGAGCGTGTGCAGCTTCGCAATGTCCTCGTTCGACCATGCGGCCTGGATTTGGCCAAGCAGCCGCTCGAAGGCCTCATAGTCGGCCGGGAGGATCTCCAGCGGCGGCTGGCTCGATCCGAGCCCAAAGCCACTCAGTCCGGAACGGAAGCTGGTCTGCCCGCCCTGGCCATCGGCAGGCGCGCCGGCATAGGCCGAGGCCGGGGTATGGCGGCGCTGCCACCAGGACATCGCCAGCCGCACCACGATCACGATCAGCGCGATCTGCAAGAGCAGGCCGATGATCGACGACAGGCCGCCGAGGCCGGAGAACAGTCCGCCGCCGAACAACATGCCGAGCAGGCCGGCGCCGAGGAAGCCGGCAGCGAGGCCGCCAAGCATGCCCATGCCGGGCCGGTTGAAGAAGCCGCCCCTGTTGGCCGCGCCGGCCGCCGGCGCGCCCATGCCGGGGTTATTCGGCTGGGTAAAGGTACGATTCATCGGCTGCGCCGTGCCCGGCGCGGTGGTCGTGCTGGGGGGCGCCGAATAGGTGCGCGACCCACGCGAGCCCGAGCTGCCGCCGCCGCCAACGCGGGCGTCAGCCGCCTCGATCGAGATCGCCAGCGGGAGCGCCACGGACAGGATGATGGCCAGTGTCCGGATAATTCCGCGCGTGCCTTGCGAGAAATTCATGTGCTTTTTCCTCAGGTCCCCTGGATGGGGAAGCGCCCCTAAGATGGGCACGGCTGCCCAAAAGTGAAGCCATTATCGGGAACCACCGCTGCGGCCCTCAGTCGCGGGGATGTGACGATTTGGCAGGGAGTTAGCGGTAGTTCCGGAGGTGTCGGGCGAGCCTGGAGGCGCGATGCGGCAATGCCCGGATACAAAAACGCGAAAACAACCCCATGCACAGTACAGAACCCGAGCCCTCACGACGCCGTCATCGTCTCCTTCACCTTCTCGACCAGCGCGCTAAGGGCAAACGGCTTCGGCAGGAAGGCGAACTGCTCGTTCTCCGGTAGGCTCTTGTCGAAGGCCTCCTCGGCATAGCCGGAGACGAAAATGATCTTGAGGCTAGGGTTGAGCTTGCGCATTTCGCGCAACATCGTCGGGCCGTCCATTTCCGGCATGACGACGTCGGAGACGACGAGATCGACCGCGCCTTCCTTTTCGTCGAGCGCTTCCATGGCCTCGATGCCGTTGGAGGCCTCGATCACGCTATAGCCGCGCGAGCGAAGGCCGCGCGCATTGAGCGAGCGCAGGCCGTCCTCGTCTTCCACCAGGAGGATGGTGCCCTGCCCGGTGAGGTCGGGCCGCGGCTTCGACGGCTCGGCCGCGCCATCCTTGGCCGCACCACCCGCGGCCTGCGGCTCCGGCTGCGCTTCCAGCTCGGCCCGGTGACGCGGCAGAAAGATGTGGAAGGTGGTGCCTTCGCCGGGCGTGGAATCGACATAGACGAAGCCGCCAGTCTGCTTGACGATGCCGTACACCGTGGAGAGGCCGAGACCGGTGCCCTTGCCGACCTCCTTGGTCGAGAAGAACGGCTCGAAGATCTTGTCGACGATGTCGGGTGGGATACCGGTGCCGGTGTCGGAAATGTCGATCCGCACATAGTCGGCAGCCGGCATGCCCTTGTGCGAGAGCTGCGCGGCCTCGTCCGCCGTCACGTTGCCGGTCCTCACCGTCAGCTTGCCGCCATCGGGCATCGCGTCGCGCGCGTTGACGGCGAGATTGACCACCACCTGCTCGAATTGCGAAACGTCGACCTTGACCGGCCAGAGGTCGCGGCCGTGCACGAGGTCGAGCTTGACCTTCTCGCCGATCAGCCGGCGCAGCAGCATGGTGAGGTCGGAAAGCGCGTCGCCGAGATCGAGCACCTGCGGCCGCAGCGTCTGGCGGCGCGAGAACGCGAGCAGCTGCCGCACCAGCGTCGCCGCGCGGGTCGCGTTCTGCTTGATCTGCATGATGTCCTGGAACGACGGATCGGTCGGCTTGTGCGCGTTCAAGAGGAAGTCGTTCGCCATCATGATGGCTGAGAGCACGTTGTTGAAATCGTGCGCGATGCCGCCGGCGAGCTGGCCGACCATGTCCATCTTCTGCGACTGGTTGATCTGGTTCTCCAGCGTGCGCCGCTCCGAGGTCTCGAGCAGGTAGACGATGGCAGCTTCGGTGTCGCGTTCGTCCTCCTCGACCGCGGTGACGAAGAACTGCCCCCAGCGCTCCTTGGCACCGTCGAGCATCACCTCCACCGGGGCGATGTCGCCCTGGCCTTCGGCCGCCTGGTTGATCGCCGCGATAAGGAGGCCGCGGTCGCGTGCGTTCACCGTGCGGAAGATCGACTTGTTGGCCGCGCCGTCCGGGCTGAGGCTCTGCGCGAGCTTGGCGAAGCGTGCATTGGCGCGTACCACGTTGCCGCCACGGTCCACCGTCGCAATCGCCATCGGCGTGTGATCGAAGAAACGCATGAAGCGGACTTCGGCGGCGCGTTCCGGGTCGGAATGCTCGTCGCGCGCGCGGCTGATCACCAGCGTCCGCGACGAACCCGGCGCGCCGTCGGCGCCGAAGGCAAGCTTGTGATAGAGCCGCACCGGCATGGTCTTGCCGCCGCGCATGCGCAGGTCGATGTCGAACACTTCGGTCTTGACCTCGCCCGGCACCGCCACGATCGAGGTCAATAGCGCCGCGCCATCGCCGGAGACGATATCGGTGAGCTTCAGCCCGCCCGAGCCGATCTCGGCGAGATCGTAATCAAGCCAGTTCGCCAGCGTGGCGTTGACATAGATGACATCGCCGACCGGATTGACCGAGAAGAAGCCGCAAGGGGCGTGGTCGAGATATTCGATCGCGTGCTGCAATTCCCGGAATACGTCCTCCTGGCGCTCGCGGTCGCGCGTGATGTCGGCGATCGACCACACCGCGTATTTCGCCTCGCGCTTGCTCTGGCCGAGCGGACGAACCCGCATTCGGAGCCAACGGCCCTGCACGCCGTCGGAGCCGGCGATGCGGACCTCCTCCTGCTGCCGCTTGCCTTCGCGCGCCGCCTTGAGCAGGCGGAACACGGCTTCGGAGACGTCGGGATTGCCGATGAAGACGCGCTCGACGGGCCGCACGTCCTGCGGGCCAACCGCGCCCGTCAGCGCCAGATAGGCGGCGTTGGAATAGACGACGTGCCCCCTCGGATCGGTCACCGCGAGCCCGTCATGGGCATGGTCGGCGATGCGGCCCATCACCGGGTCGTCAGCGGCGCGGTCGGTGAAGCGGACGATGCCGGCGGCAAAGGCGAACAGGTTGAACAGGCCGACCATGGCCAGCAGCGCCAGCACGCCGAGAATATAGGGCTGGGCCTGGGCGCGGCCGATCGTCATCAGCGCCACTGCCACCGCGACGATGCCGGCCGCCACCAGCAGCACCAGCACGATGCTACCGCCCCGCCGCGCCGGTTCGTGGGCCGCGAACGGCTCGGTTGGCGGAGGGCTGTCGGTTTCGACGGTCATGAAAGAGGCGCTGCCTTCCGGCATGGAGGGTGACGCGCCGATTTGGGCGCCCTCCCTGAGTGCCTGAATCGGACCCGCAAACGCAAGTCCATCAGGCAGCAATTTGACATATTGAAGGTATTTCAAGGGGATTTCCAGAAGTTCCCTCACATTCACCGCCCCGAGAAGCCGCTCTTGAGGCGCATCACATAGCCGATGATCTCCGCGACTGCATGGTAGTGCTCGACCGGAATCTCCTCGTCGATATCGACGGTGGCATAGAGGGCGCGCGCCAGGGGCACGTTCTCCACGATCGGGATGTCATGCTTCTTGGCGACTTCCCTGATCTTGAACGCGACGTTGTCGACACCCTTGGCGACGCAGACCGGCGCCGCCATGCCGCGATCGTAGGACAGCGCCACCGAATAGTGGGTCGGGTTGGTGATGATCACGCTGGCCTTGGGGACCGCGGCCATCATGCGCTTCTTCATCCGCTCGACCCGCAACTGCCTGATACGGCCCTTGATGTGGGGATCGCCTTCGGACTGCTTGTACTCGTCCTTGATCTCCTGCAGCGACATCCGCTGCCGCTGGTACCATTGCCGGTACTGGAAGAAGTAATCCGCGATCGCGACGGCGGCCAGCATCGCCGCCACCGCACCCATCAGCTGCAGGGTCAGGTTGGTGGTGACGCCGAGGATCGCCGACGGATCGAACATCAGGAACGATTCCAGCCGGTGCCGTTCCGGCCATAGCACCGCCATCATGACGGCGCCGAGCGCGATCAGCTTGAACAGCCCCTTGAAGAAATTCGCGATCGCCTGCTTGCCGAAGATGCGCTTGAGCCCGGCGCCGGGAGACACCTTGCTGAACTTCGGCTTCAGCGATTCCGACGACCATACCAGGCGGTGCTGGATCATGTTGCCGGCGATCGCGGCGAGCGCCAGCATCAACAGCGGCACCCCTATCGCACCGAGCACGGCATAGCAAAGCGTGTTGCCGAGCGCGAGCAGCGCAGCGCCATCGACACGCAGCTGGCCCGCATTGGCGATCAGGTTGCGCAGCGGCGTCAGGATGCCGCCGCCGATCGATCCCGAAAAGGTCGACAAGATCAGCGTGCCGCCGGCGATGATGAACCAGGTGTTGACTTCCTGGCTCTTGGCGACGTCGCCCTTGGCAAGCGCGTCATCGAGACGTTTTTGCGTAGGGTCTTCTGTTTTGTCGTCGGTATCCTCAGCCATCGCGGCGCCCTAGCATTTTGTGAGCATGATCTCCGCGCAAACGTGTTTCGCTGATGTCGCGAGGGAAAACCGGCATCCCCATTTCCGGATCACGCTCTATTTCAGTGGCGTCAGCTCGTGCATCACGCCGATGAAGTAATTGAGATAAGTCGTCATCATTCCCGCGAGAACGAGCGCGAAGATCAGAAAGCCCGCCAGGATCGAGAGCGGCACGCCGACGAAATAGACCTGCATCGCCGGCATCAGCCGCGCCAGCACGCCAAGCCCGATGTTGAAGACGAGACCGAACACCAGGAACGGCGCCGAGAGCTGCATGCCGATCTTGAAAGCGGTGGCGAAGGCGCGCGTGGCGAGCGCCGCCACGTCGCCGCTCGGCATCAATTGGCCCGGCGAGAAGATCCGGTAGCTCTCGTTCAGCGCCGCGATGACGAGATGATGGGTGTCGGTGGCAAACAGCAGCGTCATACCGAGAATGGACAGGAAGTTGCCGATCAGAACGCCCTGCTGGCCCTGGGTCGGATCGACGGCCGTGACGAAGCCGAGGCCGAGCTGCTGGGCAATCACCGAGCCCGCCACCGATAGCGCCGCCAGCGTCACCCGCGCCGTGGCGCCGAGCACGATGCCGATGGCGATTTCGTGCACCAGCAGCACGCCGAGCGCGGCCATCGACGTCAGGTCGACCTGGTAGGCGGTGCGATGCAGCGGCAGGATGATCAGTGTCAGGAGAAGCGCGATGGCGAGCTTGACGCGGACCGGGATGTTGCTCTCGCCAAACCCCGGCAGCAGCATGACCATCGCCCCCACGCGGGCGAAAACCAGCATGAAGGTCGCGGCAAGGGCCGGCAGGAGCGATATGTCGACGCGCATTCATCCACAATGCATCAACCGCCTATGATTCGCGACGATATCCGCATCATGTGACCATGCAGCGAATCCGCCATGAACGGCAGCGCCAATAGCAGCGTGACGAAGATCGCGAGGATCTTCGGCACGAAGATCAGCGTCTGCTCCTGGATCTGGGTCAGCGCCTGGAACAGCGACACCACGACGCCGACCACGAGGCCGATCACCATCAGGGGAGATGACACCACCACGATGGTCCAGATCGCATCGCGCGCCACGTCGAGGGTTTCGGCACCGGTCATCTAGTCTTCCTTTCTAGTCCGCACACTCTCCATCGTCATTGCGAGGAGCGAAGCGACGAAGCAATCCATCTATCCGCTTGTGGCGCTATGGATTGCTTCGCTTTGCTCGCAATGACGAAGCCGTCGGGCTCGGGATGAAGTTGCCCAAGGGGACGTCAGATCGGCATCTTCATGATGTCTTCGTAGGACTGGATCACGCGGTCGCGCACCGACACCAGCGTTGAGACCGCAACGTCGGTCTCCGCCACCGCCGTCACCACGTCCATGACGTTGGCCTTGCCGGAGGTCATCGCCATGGTCTGGGCGTCGGACTTCTTGCCGGCGTCCAGCACGCTGCCGACCGCGTCCTTGAGCAGCGCGCTGAAGGACGGGCCGCCGGCGGTGGATTGGGTGCCCTTCTCGGCGCCGCCGGATTCCATGATGCGCGAAAGCGCGGCGTAGGCATTTGCTGCAACGGTCGGTGAAGCCATTTTCTATGGTCCCTGTTCAGGCCTTGAGGATGTCGAGCGTGCGTTGAATCATCCGGCGCGTGGCGCTGATGATGTTGAGGTTGGCCTCGTAGGACCGCTGCGCCTCGCGCATGTCGGTCATTTCGACCAGCGGATTGACGTTGGGATATTTGACGTTGCCGGCGGCGTCCGCCGCCGGATTGCTCGGCTCGTGCTTGACGCGAAATGCCGACTGGTCGGGTCTGACCTTGCCGAGCGTCACCACGCGCGCATCCAGCGTGCGGTCGAGCGCGGAGGAGAATGTCGGCACCTTGCGGCGATAGGGATCGCCGCCGGCGGTCGGCGACGTCGAGTCCGCATTGGCGATGTTTTCCGAGATCACCCGCATCCGTCCGGCCTGCGCGCGCAGGCCGGAGGTCGCGATGCTCATCGAGCGGGCGAAATCGCTTGCTTCATCTGCCATGATCCGGTTCTCCTAATCGCGCCGCGTCAGCGCTTTCCGATCGCAGTTTTGAGCATGCCGAGGCTGCGGGTGTAGAGCGAGGTGGCGGCGGCGTAATCCATCTGGTTGGCCGAGACCTTCAGCATCTGGTCTTCCAGATTGACCGCGTTGCCCGCCGGCTTGGTCAGAAAGCCGCTTCGGCCGCCGTCCCCCCCGAAGCTCGGCGCGCCGCCGGCGGCGCCGATATGGGTGGCGCTGGTGCGCATCATGGCGAGCGAGCCCATCGTGCCGCCGACATTCGCGCCCTTGTTGTCGAACTTCGGCTCGACGAGGTCGCTCGGCTTGAAATTCGGGGTATTGGCGTTGGATATGTTTTCGGCGAGCACGCGCTGGCGCTCCTGATGCCACTGCATCTTGGTGCGCAGCGCCGACAGGATCGGAAGGTCGTTGATAGCCATGGCGGGCGGCTCCCGTTAACCTCTGGCTGGTGCCGCGAGGTAGGCAGAATTTGCCCGGTGTATGGTTAACGGCTGGTTAAAGTCGCGCCTGGGGCGCTCAATGCCCCCAAGAACGGCAAAACCAGCGCATTTTCGCCACGAAAACTGCGTTAACCAGCAGCGGCCAACGCAACTTTGGGCGCGCAGAAGTCGTTTTGGATGGGGCGATTCTTGGTCTATTAATTAACCTGGGCGGCGGCACCGCCGCGGGGAATTAAGAAATAAGGCCGATCTCGGGCGTGATTCGCCGTATGCGGATCGCGCGGGGCATGGTCCGACAGGTGGGAAGGGCGCTCCCACGGGGAACAGGCTCGCACAGGAACTTAAGACCGTACTCGAGTGAACGGCCCGTGGCCGGGGATTAAAGAATGCAATCACCGCTGACATTCCTTTTCGCATTCATCGCCGTACTGGCGCTGATCGGCCTGGCCGCCTGGCTGGTTCGCCGCTTCGCCAACAACCGCCTTGGCGCCAACACCCAGCGCGGACGGATGCCGCGCCTTGCCGTGATCGATGCGGCGGCCGTCGACGGCCGCCGGCGTCTCGTGCTGGTACGGCGCGACAACGTCGAGCACCTCCTGATGATCGGCGGCCCAAGCGACATCGTGGTCGAACCAAACATCGTGCGCGCAATGCCCAACCGCGACCAGATGGCGCCGCGCCCGGCGGTCGGCGAGCAGCCGCCGCGCATTGCGCCGCTGCCGGACGCCGCCTGGAGCGATGAGGCGGCAAGAGAGGTAGCAAGAGAGGCGTCGAGGGAGACGGCAAGAGAAGCCGCGCGACCCGATTTGCGGCCGGCGGCCGAGGGGTTCGATCATCACACCGAGCCGCAGATGCCGGAGCCCCCGCCGCGTCCGGCACGGCCTTCTTTTGCCGACGACCTGCGCCGCCCTGCCCCTCCGTCGATGCCCGAGCGTCGCAGCGATCCATTGACGGGCTTCACGCCGGAATCGATCGGCGGTCGCCCCGAAGGCGCCCCGCCGCGCCTGCCCCGCGGCGAGCCTCTGATGCCGCGGCCGCAGCGCGAGGCGCCCAAGGGGCCCCGCGAGGCTCCGCTGGTCCGTGAGGCGCCCCCAATCCGCGAAGTATTGCCCGTTCGTGAGGCACCGCCCATTCGTGAGCCTGCAGTCCGGGCGCCCGAGCGCGTAGCAGCACCGCCGCCGCCCCCCGCTCCACCACCGCCAGCGGCTCCGGAGCCATCGAGCGCCGACCAGAACCTCGCCGAGATGGCGCAGCGCCTGGAGGCGGCCCTGCGCCGGCCGGCCGAGCCGGTCGCGCCGCCGGTTGCGCCGGAAACACCACCCGCCCGTACCTCCCGCAGCGAACCCCCCGCTCCTATCCCTGCCCCCACCCCCGCGCCTGCGCCCGCTCCGCAGAAGAGCGGCTTCGAGAATCTCGAGGACGAGATGGCGTCGTTGCTGGGCCGGCCGAAGAATCCTTCGTGAGGCCGACGAGTTCTCCGCGTAGAGTTTTATTTTCCCTAGTCCTGATCGCCGCCGGATCGCTCACCGATCCGGCGCTGGCGCAGGATATCAGCATCAACCTCGGCCAAGGCGGCGGTGGCGTCACCGAGCGCGCAATCCAGCTGATCGCGCTGCTGACGGTGCTGTCGATCGCCCCGTCGATCCTGATTATGATGACGTCGTTCACGCGGATCGTCGTCGTGCTGTCGCTATTGCGCACTGCGCTGGGCACCGCGACCGCCCCGCCCAACTCGGTGATCATCGCCCTTGCGATGTTCCTGACCGCGTTCGTGATGGGCCCTGTCCTGCAGCGCTCCTACGACGACGGCATCAAGCCGCTGGTCGCCAACGAGATCGGCGTCGAGGAAGCCCTGCAGAAGGCCTCCGTGCCGCTACGCGGCTTCATGCAGAAGAATGTTCGCGAAAAGGATCTGAAGCTGTTTGTGGACCTCTCCGGCGAGCCGCCGCCGGCTACTGCCGAGGATCTCTCGCTGCGGATTCTGGTTCCCGCCTTCATGATTTCCGAGTTGAAGCGCGCCTTCGAGATCGGCTTCCTCCTGTTCCTCCCCTTCCTGATCATTGATCTCGTGGTCGCATCCGTCCTGATGTCGATGGGTATGATGATGCTGCCACCGGTGGTGGTATCGCTCCCGTTCAAGTTGATCTTCTTCGTGCTTGTCGACGGGTGGTCGTTGGTTGCAGGCAGCCTGGTGCAGAGCTACGGCGGTAGCTAAAAACCAGTCGCGCAATCGAAAGGAAGAAATAGGTCAACGTTAGTTACGTATTTGCCGCGGAATCTGCCAGCGAATTTAAGGTCAGATTAGTTCCTTCGTGCACAATGGATGCCAGGGAACCGACTTTACTTAGCAAACGCATCACCGGGTCAAAGATGGCAGGGCAGCCAATCGGCGATATGGACGTCGAATACGCAACCACGATTGCCGACCGTGCTATTCGGTTGATGTCGCAGCAGTCCGTTCCTGCCACGCCGACCAATTTCGCCGTGTGGTTCGAATATTCGCTGGGCAGCTCAATAGCGCTGCGAAAAACCATCGATATCCTGATCGCGGGCAAGCGCAAATTCGATGCCGCGACCAATCACGAGCTCTACATCACCTACGTGGCGCCCCAGTCCGGTATCGAGCCGCTGGGCGACCTTCCCGAACAACTGAGCGGGCTGATTGCCACCGCCCAGCAGTTCCTGAATACCGCCGTCACCGACAACCAGACCCACATCAAGGCGCTTGGTGAAGTGTCTTCCGAAGCCGCCGCCAGCAGCGATCCCCGCACGATCATTGCAAAACTGGTTGATGAATTGTCAAAGGCCACATCGCGGGCCGCCCAGCTCGAGGCCAACTTCGCGGCCACCTCCGAAGAACTGGACAGTATCCGCGACTCGCTGAAGGCGGCCGAGCAGCGCTCCAATACCGATGCGCTGACCGGGCTTGCCAACCGCCATTCCATGGACGAGTTCCTCCGCCTCGCCCAGATCGCGGCGATGGAAAAGGACGAGGCGCTCAGTGTCTTCCTGATCGACATCGATCACTTCAAGAAATTCAACGACGATTACGGCCATCAGGTTGGCGACCAGGTGCTGCGGCTAGTAGCCAAGGTCCTGCAGGAAGGCGTTCGCGAAGTGGATCTGGCAGCCCGCTACGGCGGCGAGGAATTGATCGCGGTGCTTCCCGGCGCCGATCTCGAAGCCTGTACGTCGGTGGCCGAGCGCATTCGCCGCCGCATTGCCGAAGCCAAGCTGACCCGGCGCGCGACTGGCAAGGAAATCGGCAGCATCACCGTCTCGATCGGTGTAGCGCAATTCCGCCTCGCCGAATCAGCCGATGCCATGATCGAGCGCTGCGACCGCGGGCTCTATCAAGCCAAGCGGCTCGGCCGTAACCGCACGGTGACGGAGACCGAGCTGGAGCCCGAGGCCGGCGCGGCCTAGCGCGTTTCTCCGCGCCGATAAAACCCGAACCTTGGCTCCAGCCTCAGTGAGGCCTTGAAATTCGATCTGCAGATGGGGCCGCTACAGCAGCCATCAGCTCGTTCAGTCGCCGTCCCCATTCCCGACGCAATTACCCCGTCCTGCTGCATAAAATGCCGCATCTCTGCCGCAGCACGGAACTATTGTCGGAATCCTGACTTTCCGTAGACGCTCTACAGGCGGGAGTACTCCATGAAAATCGCAGGGATGATTATGGCCGCCACGGCGGCCCTCAGCATCGCCGGCACGTCGGCTCTTGCACAGCAAACGCGGACCGGAATGGTGACCAGAATCGATAGGATCAGCGGCACCATCACCATCAAGGATGTGCCAGATGGTACCACCGGGGCGAACACCGGCGCCGCGACCGAAGAATTCAAGGTCCAGGACGGCGCGCGGCTCAACGCCGTGCACGCCGGCGACAGGGTCAGCTTCGCCGTGAGCGACACCGCCGGGACAAAGACGATCACGAAGCTCGACAAGGCGGACGCCGTCACCAAGATCGACAAGAACGAGAAGAAGTGAGGCGGTGCCGAAGCGACATCCGTGATACTTCGCTTCGGTCAAAAACAGCGAGGCCCGGAGTGGCCCTGGGCAAAATGATCAAGCGTCATTTAGCTTCAGGAGTCCGGGCCTCGTAACCGGAACTGCCCCATCCGGACAAGGAGCCGCTCGGTACGGAGATCATCCTAGAGCAAACCGGCCGGCCCGCCTTGATCTGCCGCAAACGCGAACACCGCAAGAAACCGGTCTTCCGGCCGCGCATCGCGCCATCAGCGCGGCGGTGCCCGTTCGAGCGACGCGCGGATTTCCGCCGCCGCCTTGTCGTAATAGTCGTTCAGCCTTTGAAATCGTTGTTGCAACGCCCAAAGCGTTAGAGCGCGTTTCGCCGGCCCTTCGCAATCGATATTGAATCTGTCGGCTGGTGATGGACGGGACGCCGATCCACCCGACGCCGCCGCTGCTGTCAGCATCGAAGTGTCGTGACCGTTGCTGGAAGACATTCTGCACGCCTTGCAAATTGCAATCCGCCCGGACTCGATCCGGTGGAATTTTCCTATGACCACGCGCTGGCGTTGCCAGTTTGCACTCCGCAGTATGTTGTTTGGGTGCCCGGCCAAGGTCGATTTGGTGGCAAAAGATGGATGCACACGGCGAAAATAACAGGAAAACCTAGTATTCTTACGGAGTAGATCACCACGATTAAGTTGCAATCGAGGGCCAGCTTCGCTGACATAATTTGTTGGTTCAGCGATTGTTCGACATGGCCGTGCCGCAACCAGAATCCGTCCTGCCGCCGCGCTGCGAAATTTGCGGGATCGGCACGGTCAGGATCGGGAAACTGCCCCGAATCGGATTGCGGCCGCTCGTCTACGTCTACAAATGCGACGCCTGCAACCAGGTCACCTCGGTCGAGCCGGACCGGCTGGAGGAAACCTCTCGCCGCCGCCCGCCGTCGACCCGGCGGCCCCAGCACCAGTCAAGATAGACCGCCCTTAAAGACGCGATTGCTCTGCGTCCGGCCGGGTTTCTTCCCGGCCGTGCCGCATGTATAGCTTCGGCCAAATTTTCTTACAAAAGAAGAGGCAGGGGCATGTCCGAGGGCTTCATTGACGAACTGCGGAGCGCGCTGGGCGGCGCAGTGCTGTCCGGCGACGATATCGACGCGCGCTATCATCACGATCTCGCTGGCAATCCGGCGCCGAAGCCGCGCGCGGTCGTCCGTCCGAAGACGACGGAGGATGTCTCGGCTTTGCTGCGGCTCTGTCATCGCGAAGGCGTCCCCGTTACGACCCAGGGCGGCATGACCGGTCTGGTCCGTGGCGGAATGCCGAATGCGAACGAAATCGTGCTGTCGATGGAGCGCATGAACAACGTCGAGGAGGTCGATGCCTCCGGCGGCGTCGCCATCGTACAGGCCGGCACGCCGCTGCAGAAGCTGCAGGAGCGGGTCGAGCAGGACGGGCTGATGTTTCCCCTCGACCTCGGCGCGCGCGGCAGTTGCACCATCGGCGGCAACATCTCGACCAATGCCGGCGGCAACCGCGTCATTCGCTACGGCATGACGCGCGACCTGATTCTCGGCCTCGAAGTCGTCACCGCCGACGGCACCGTGCTCAAGGGCCTGCGCAAATACATCAAGAACAACACCGGCATCGATTTGAAGCAGCTCTTCATCGGCAGCGAGGGCACGCTCGGCGTGGTGACGCGCGCGGCGCTGCGCATCTTTCCCGCCCCGGCGGAACGGCAGGTGGCGCTATGTGCCCTGCCCTCATTCGGGCAGGTCATGGCCTTGCTGAAGCTGGCGCGAAAATCGCTTGGCGGCGACCTGACCGCGTTCGAGGCGATGTGGAATGCCTACTACCGCCACACCGTCGAGCGCGTGAAGGGGGTGGTTGGCCCACTACCGACTCATCATCCCTTCTATGTGCTGCTGGAGGCCTCCGGAAGCGACGCTGAACGCATTCGGGACGGCCCTGAGAAAATGCTCGAAGCAGCGATGAACGATGATGTGATTCTCGACGCTACGATTTCGACCTCGAACGCGTCGGTAGCTGCGATCTGGCGCATCCGCGATTCCAGCGTCGAACTCGGCCGCAGCTTTCCATTCGCGGCACGGATGGGGTTCGATATCAGTGTGGCCATCGACAGGATGGAGGAATATGCCGATACGCTTGATGCACGCGTCAAGGCGATCGACCCGCAAGCCTTCACCATCGTGATGGGACATGTCGGCGACGGCAATCTGCATCCCAGCGTGTATCACGAACATACGCCCGACAAGCACGACGAGTTCGAGAAGCTGGTCTACGACCTCACGGGCGAATTCGGCGGCTCGATCTCGGCCGAACACGGTATCGGCATCTCGAGGCGGCCTTACTTGAAGATGAGTCGCACCGAGGAAGAAATCGAAGCCATGCGCGCCGTCAAGCGCGCGCTGGACCCGAAGAACATCCTCAACCCCGGGCGGATTTTCACGGTGTGAAGATCTTGCGCGATCAACCGCCCGGCGGCCGCGCGCGTTGCCTTACTCCTTGAAACAATACTGCTTGCTGAGGTGGTCACCGATCTGGACCAGCATGGCGACGCATTCGGGAAAGCCCGGCTTGGCGATCGTCGTCTCTTCGGCCTTGGCGCGGAATTCCCAGCCATCGCCGTCACGGATCACCGAGATCTCGATGCCGTCGGGACATTCGAGATGAGCCTTCAGCTCGGTCCGCGCCATCGCGATCAGTTCGGCTTCGGTCTTGGCAGGCTTGCTCATCGTGGCGACATCCTCCGGCAGGTTGCTTGCCGAAAGGTTGCCGCTTTGGGGCGCATCTGTCGAGGGGTGAGCGCGTCGTGCGCGCCAACTCGTAGCGCACGATCGCCGCCTTCCGCCGCCATCGCGATTGACAAGCCCGCGGTCGGAGGCGCACATATGCAGCGGGTGGATACGACCCGCTGCTTGCGCCCCGCTTCCGGGGTTTGGCGAACGTATCAAGCCGCATCACAGGCTTTCCTCATGCCCCAGCGAACGGGTCAGCAACGCAAGCCCCTGACATATTTCCGTTCGTCGATGCAGAGGATCGTCCCATGCGCGATTTCCGCGATGCAAAAGCCATGGCGCAAACGCTACGTGAAGCGCTGAGCGCCAAATCCGTTTCCCTCACCCACAGCGAGTCCCTGGAGCTGATCGCCAAAATCCTTGGCTGTCGGGACTGGAACGCGCTGGCTGCGAGAATCCAGTCCAGCAACGGTCAGGCTGGCCTGCCCGCAGAACCGCCGCCGCCCGGCGGCATCGCCGCCGGCCAGCCCACACGTCGGAAGATCGCCGTGGATGCAGCAATTCTCGACGGTTACGCCGGTTTCTATCAACTCGACGACAACGGCGTCTTCACGGTCACACGCGAGGCGGATCATTTACTCGCCCAACTGACCGGGCAACAAGACATCGCGTTCTTTGCGCAGAGTCCGACCGAGTTCTTCGCTGAAGCCGTCGATGCACAACTCACCTTCATCCCGGGCGAACGGGGGTCGGCAACCTCCGTCATCCTGCATCAAGCCGGCGGGCATTTTCCAATGCAACGGGTTGATGCAGCGGCAGCGGAGCAGACCGCAAACAGGTTGGCGGAGAAGGTGAAAAGCCAGACCGCAAGCCCGGGAACGGAGGCTGCGCTTCGCCGGCTTATCGAGGGGATCGTCAGCGGCGAGCCCAACTATGACGAAATGAGCCCGGCGCTTGCCGGAGCCACCCGTCAGCAATTGCCAAAGCTGCAAGCCGGCCTTGCCGAGCTCCGCGCGGTTCAGTCCGCCCGCTTCCTGGGTGTGGGCTCCCGTGGTGAGGACGTCTACAGCGTCAGGCACGAAAACGGCGCGTCGCATTGGCGGATCGCGCTGGACTCGAAAGGAACGATCTCGACGGCTTGGGTCTCTCCCGGTCCGTAAGCCAGAACGGCTTACCAAGCGCGGCGCGGCTATTGCGCCGCGCTTGCCGGCCTCGTTTCGGCGATGACCCGCAGCGAGGCGGCATTGTCCATATCAGCCCCCTGACCGGCCGTGATCGGATCTGGCAACGCCGGCGGCGACTTTTGAATGTGCTTTGTAAATATCCTGACGACCTGGCCCTTGAAACACGGCCCTTTGTCGAACAGCTCGGATGCAATGCCTTCGACGACGTCCCGCAGCGAGAGAAACTGTGCCTGCCTCGCCATGCTCTCGGTGCCCTTCACGCCCCCGAGTTCGTCGAGCGCGGCATCGCTGATCTGGCACTCGACCGTGTCGGCGTTGCTCAGCATGGTGAAGCGGAACGCGAGGCGTTCATTGTCATGTCCGATGATTCGGTCCCGGGTCAGCGGCATTGGACGGCGAGCGAGAGACGGTTGCGCTTCAGCGCCGAGGCGGCGCTGCCATCCTCCCTAATGCGTCAACTCGTCAAAAGTTGGCCGAAGCTGCGGCCGAATCCGCTACCAACAATTACTTGGCTCGTTTCGTCAGATCGATCTGCCTGACCCTGGCAATCGCCGGCAGGGCGCCGGTATGCACCGGGTCGGACATTCCCGGCGATAGCGGCGCGCGGGCACTGGCGCCCTCCGGGAAGCGGATCTTCATTTCGCGGATGAAGCCGTCGAGCGTGTCGACGCTCGCGGCCATCTTGGCGATCTCCAGGAATTCGGCGCTGTTGGACGCCGCCGGCTTGCTGGCGGTATCGAACGCCGGCCGGTCGGCCTCGCCGGTCATCAGGGGCGCGTATTTCTCCCGGAAGCGGGCGAGGCCGATCGCATCCTCGGCCAGCGCATAGCCGACCACGGCGCGGAGCACGTCGCTCTTCTCGGCGGCATTGAGCGGTTTGAAATCCCGCCAGCGGTCGCCGTAGTACAGCTCGATCTGCTCGGACGCCTCCCGCCACTGCCGCGACGCCCAATAGATGTCGGAACGCAGCCGGATCGCCTCGCGGCCGGTGATATTGGAGATGATATCGAGCGCGAGGTCGTGGCGACCGACATCGCTCTGGGCACGTGACTCCAGCAGCAGCCGCTGCTGCCGCAATTCGCCGGAAAGATCGGCGATCCGGGTCAGGCGCAGGGCGGTGATCGCCCGGTCAGGCTTGCGGGCGGTCAAATAAACCATGGCAAGGCGCGCGGCGACCTGCGCGCGCGCGGCGCCCTCCAGGCGCTTGTCGACCTGATACTGCAGCAGTTCGGCCGCCTGATCGAGCAGGTCGATCGAGGCGAGCCGGTCCGCCAGGCGCCGGATCATCTCGTCGCCGCGCCGGCCGATCGGCGTCAATTCGCGGTATTCGTAGAACATGGCGAGCGCGTCGACCGGCTTCAGGTCATCGCCCTTCGCCCCGAGAAAGAGCTCCGTAAACAGTTCGGATGCGGTATCCTGGGCCTGCCGCGACAGTTCGGAATTGGGCTGCAGCTTGGTGGCGGTCTTGGCGGCGGCCAGCGCGTCGGCATAGCGCCCGTTCTCGGCGTAGAGCTGGGTCAGCTTGTTCAGCACCTTGAGCTCGATCACATCGCCGCGCCAGAGCACGGACAACGCTTCCAGTTCGCTGATCAGTTCGGGCTGGCCGAGCTCGCCGCGCTTGTGCCGCAGCAGCGCTTGCGATAGCCGCGCCTCCGCCGACGCCTCCCGGTCGCCGGATTGGGCGGCGAACCGGTAGGCATCGAGCGCGTCCTTATCGTGTCCGAGCGCTTCGGCGAGACGCCCGCGCAGCACCGCGATCTCCGGCTTCATCTCGGCGGGGATGCCGATCACCTCGAGTTCGCTGCGCCGCCGCGAAGCTCCGCCATAATCCTTTACCTCGAGCGATGCCCGCATCGCGTCGACAGTGACGACCCGCTGCAGCTCCAGCGGCAACGCGGCGATCGAGAATTCGGCGTTCTTGAACTTTTCACGCGCGTCGGCCCATTTTTCCTGGCGGGCAAAGGCAAAACCCTTCCACAACTGGGAATCGTAGCCATTGCCGATCGCCGGGTCGGCAAGAACCTTCAGCGCCCGCTCGGGATGGCCGATCAGGATGCTGGCCACCGCTTGGACCATGAGCACGGCGGAATCCTCATTCCCCTGGGTCTCGGAGAGGATCAGGTTGGTCACCCCCCTCGCCTCCTGATACATGCCGCGCGACATGTAGAAGTTGGCAAGGTCGAGGCGGGCCTGGGCCTTCAGCTCGGGCGCCGCGGTGGCGGCAGCCTTGATCAAGGCGTCCAGCCGGGGAAGAAACTTCTCTTCGCGATTCTTGCGCCATTCATTGGCGTCGAACAACGGCCGTACCGCCGCGGTGGCGCGTTCGGCTGAAACGTCAGCGGACGACAGCGTCAATCCGCCGGGCCGGCCGAGCATGACCTTGTCGGAGCCGACCTCGGCGCTGACGTCGTCGGAATTCGGATGCACTGCCACGCCATGCACCGATTCCAGCAGCGACAGTTCGACGAAATCCTGCCGCTTGATGAGGCCACGGGTCGGCGGCGGTGCCGTGACGACCAGCAGCGTATCGCCGGCGTCGGGATCGACCAGCCGGTGCATCAGGCCGGGATTGGCGAGCGGCACGGTGACGCTGGCGAGCGCGGGATCGGCGATATTGCGGAGTACCGTCAGCGGCAGCGGCATCGCGTGTCCGCGATCGGCGAACGTCAGCGTCCACTCGGTGCCGTTGGTGCGGCCTTCGCTTTCGAGCGAGGGAATCTGCGGCCGGTTGAGCCGGATACGGATGGCCTGGCCCTTTTCCAGCGGCAGCCGGCTGACATCGCCGATGATGGCGCCGCCCTTGCTCCGGATCGGGTCGATATCGACCGGCTTGGTATCGTCGAGCACCAGCCACACCGTATCGGCACGGCGGAACAGCGCGGCTGGGGTCGGTGCGGCGAAGTTGAAGGTCACGCGCAGCCCGTCACTGTCGCGCCTTGCCTCGACCGTCGCGGCCTTGGCTGGTGTCGTCGACTTGGCGCTGCTTTCGGAGGGTGAATTCGACGCGGCCGATACCGGCGTCTTCGGCGGCTCGACCGGCGCCAAAGCCTGCTTGGGTGCTGCCGGCTTCGGCGCTTCCGCTGCGGCGACCGGGACCTGCTCGGCGGCCGGGGCGGCCTTCACCGCTTCGGCGGGCGCCATCTTCTCGCTCGGCGGCGCCGCGTTATCGGCGACGGCAGGCGCCACTGCCGGCGCCTCGGCGACCTGCGCGGGCTTGATCTCGATCCTGGCCTGTTCGGCGATCGTCTCCGAGGTGGCAGGCGGGATCTCCGCCGGCTGTTGCGGCGACGACGTTTCCTTCAACTGCGTGTCGCGCGAAATCCTCGGCGCAAGCGCCGGCTTGGTCGGTGCCGCCGGCTTGGGCGCAGCCTGCGCCTCTGCCTGAACAGCAGGCTTCTCCGCCTGCTGGAAGGCGACGTCGATCACGTAATTCTTTTCCTCGCGGAAAGAATGCACGTCGACCTCGCCGATCAGCAGGATGTCGACAGCGGAAGAGTCGATGTCGGCCCGCTGGCTGATCGAGGCGATGTTCGGCGGCGCCGCCACCTTGGCATCGGCCAAATCGAAATTGAGCACGCTGTTGAACTGCAGCGTCAGCTTCTGCTCGTTCAGGACCGACGAGACGTTGATGCCGTCGGGCATCTCGAACACGAAGCGCACGAATGTCGGCTGCACCGAGGCGCGGACCCGCACCGGCGGCCTCTTCCTGGCGGAAGCGACCGCAAGTTGGGCGCGAAGCGCGCGCTCAGCCGCGCGCGCCCGTTCGGCGAGTTCGCGCACGACCGCTGAGGGAAGCGGCGGTGGCGGCCCGGTCCAGCCATCGGGCAGGAAGTCGACGAAGATCCGCTCGCCCGCGGTCATGGTGTTGACGGTTGCCCGCCGCGCCAGCGACAGGCGGATCGCGGTACCGTCGGGATCGCGCCGCGCCGAGCCGACGTAATCGGGGACGGCATCCGACAATTTGTCGACCGGAATATCCACCGGGCGCTTGAAACGGATGATGATGATCGAACCGGCGGTCATGACCTCGGATTCGACGTCCTCGGCCAGCTTCAGCACCAGCCGCGCAAAGCCGCCTCCGGCCGTAAACGTCGCCTCCCCGCGGACCGGATCGTCTGCCCGGCAGGGTTGCGAAAACGCGAGGCCGGCGAGCAGCACGGCCAGGGCGAGCGGCCGGGCCAGGCAAAGCCTGGCCGTCCGCGCCAAAGCACGGCCCTGCGACCCAGTACCAGCGGCAGCCCGTTGCCCCATCCAGGAAATCTCGCGGCCTCAATGAGTTCTGCGGCGAAGTTCTCGCCTGCGGATTTGAATCTTGGATTGGCCGACTTAAGGTTTTGTTAACGCCAACTTATTGATTTCGTTAGAAGGCGCGTCTGGGTACCTGCTGCCGCGCAAGCCGGCATTACCGTGCAATCGACAAACCGAAATGCACCATCATTCGGGACTAATCCACCTGGGCTCGCGGCTTTCGGCCTTCGCCATGGTCTCGCCACGCAGCGGGATCAGAATCATTATCACCGGATTGTTGGAACCAACATCCGTCGTTCCGTTTTAGGATGATCATAGACCCGGGCTACAGGGCCGGCAGTCGATCAACCAGCGCCCCGGGTCCGCAAACCTGCCTCAGGCAGCCAATTCGGAGTGCGTGAAATGGCAACCCAGATCGTGATGGACCGTACCGGTGACACCCGCCATACCTTCGATGTCCATGATCGCGTGGAGATCGAAAAGGCCGAGCGGCGGTTCAAGGAGTTGACCGGCGCAGGCTTTACGGCGGCGGTCCGTACGGGTCCCGGCGAGCAAAAAATTATCCGCTCCTTCGATCCGACGGCAGAGGAAACACTGTTCTATCCGCGCCTTGTCGGTGGCTGACGACCGTGACCCAGCAGATCGCGCTCGCGATATGCTCGTTCATCCTGGCCTTGCTCGGCACCGTGCTGCTATCGGCGCTTTCGCTGGTGGTGGCGCGGTCCAGTTCGAGTAGCCGGTCGTTCCGCTTCGAGACCGAGGCGCGCGCGCAGGCGCTGCTCAAGAGCTGGCTCTCGCCCAAGCAGCGTGCCAGCTATGAGCGATTCAGATATTTCGATGTCGTCGGCAGCGACACCGGTACGCGCTATCGGATCCATCACGGCACGCAGACGAATATCGAGGAGCTCAACAGCACGGGTCACCATGTCTGCAAATGGTGCTTCGTCCCGGATGGCGACCTCGTCGCCGGCGATGTCATGCTGGCGCAGAAAGTCGCCCTCGAAACCAACGAGCGGGGTGCCCTTTCGGTAGCCCATCGCTCGTTCGTCTCGTCCGGACCACGCAGGTTCTGACGCGCGTCGATTGGGCTTAAGTGGCGCTGGCTCAATTGGGCCGGGGCTGCAGGACTTTGCCTTCGATTTTCGGCAGCTCGGCCATCGGCGCGGATTTGTCGGCGCCGGCGCGGCGGGCCAGTTCGACTGTCAGCCGCTCGGCGGCTTCCGGCTGCATCAGGCCCAGAATGTCCGACATCTTCCGCGGCGCGATTTGCGATGCGATTTCATAAAGGACGGACATTTCCAGCCGGTCGAACACCTTGGCAGCGTCCTTCGGCTTCATGCCCTCATACATCGTGATGATGCTCTTGAAGCGGGCGGCGTCCTGCTCGGCCTTCTGTCCGGTCGCGGTCGATATCCGCGTTTCGGTCGCCTTCATTTCCTCGACGCGGCCTTCGATGCGCTTCTCGGCGGATTTCAAAAGGCTTTCGCGAATTTCGATTTCGCGCGCACGCTGCTCCAGCTCTTGGCGCCGCGCCTGCAGCCGCTCCAGGATGGCGCGCTCCGAAGGCGACACCGCTTGCGGGTTCTGTTCGGGAAACACCACGACGCCCTCAGGCTTCGGCGCCTCGGTTGCGGGCGCAGCCGGCTTCGGCGCTTCTTCCTTCTTGACCGATCCGGTGATGTCGGCGAGCTCTGACTTGACGGAGTCAGGCTTGGCGCCGCCGGGATAGCCGAGATTGTCCTGCGCCCAGGAGCGCTTAGGTGGCGCGCTGATCTGATAATCGAACACGTATCCGCCATCGATCACGAGGCCGGCGACCTTCAGCACAGCGAGGCCGAAGATCGCGACCAGCACGACCGGAATGACACGGATGTCGCGAACCGATTTCATGCGGCAACACTGGCCCTTCGGCGCTCGGAGAAGGCTTCAGCCGCCGCGGCAACCGCCCGGGCGGAAGAAACCTTGGGTGCCGCCACCGGGGCCGCTTGTGCGACGGGTTCGGCCTCCTGCGAGGGCCGCGCGGCGATCGCGATCTTCGACAGGCGGCGAATGACGCCATCGCCTTCGGCGAGCATGTTCTTCAGATGCCCCGCCATCTGCGTTGCCGCCGTGAGCTGGCTGCCGAGATTCTCGTTGACGTCGCGCACGGTGTGCTTGAGGCCCCCGATCGCCCGCTCGGCGATTTCGGTCGCGGTGATCAGTTCGGCGATCGTGGCCTTCAGCGAATGCTCGTCGGCCTTCAGCCGCTGCAGCCGCTTGTTGAGCAGCATGCAATAGCCGATCGTGAGCATCAGCAGCACGGCGACCAGACTCTCGATTACAATGCCAAGGGAATGACTCATTGTGCCTCCATCAACTTGGTCTGTTCATCGGCCTTCTCGAACATCGCGAAGGTCGTATTCGGCTTGCGCAAGGGCTTGGTGACGCGGATGGCAACGCGGTCGCCGACCCGGCCCATCCGCCCTTCGGTCAGCGTGACGTCGCCGCAGCGGACCGAAACCAGCGCGTCGGGACGCATCTCCAAAGGCAGGGTGTCGCCGACCTTCAGCTTCATCAGCTGCTTGAGCGGAATGTCGGCCTCATACAGCACGGCGTTGACCGAAATCTCGGCCTGCGCCACTTCGGTCGCGAAATGCCCTTCCCAGATCGGATCACGGCCGAACTTTTCGCCCATGAACATCTGGAGCAGAACCGGGCGGATCGGCTCGATGGTCGCATAGGGCAGCAGCAATTCGACATTGCCGCCGCGGTCTTCCATGTCGATGCGCAGCCGCACCAGGATCGCGGCGTTGGCGGGCCGCGAGATCGCGGCGAAGCGCGGATTGGTCTCCAAGCGGTCGATCGAGAAGGTCACCGGCGAGAGCGGCCGGAACGCCTGCTCGGCATCGGCCAGCACCACCTCGACCAGCCGCTTGACCAGGTTGGTCTCGATCGTGGTGTAGGGACGGCCTTCGATGCGCAGCGAGGTCTGGCCGCGGCGGCCGCCGAGCAGCACGTCGATAATCGAATAGATCAGGCTGGAATCGACCGTCGCGAGGCCGAAATTTTCCCACTCCTCGGCCTTGAACACGCTGAGCACCGCCGGCAGTGGTATCGAATTCATGTAATCGCCGAAGCGGACCGAGGTGATGCGGTCGAGCGAGACTTCGACGTTGTCGGAGGTGAAGTTGCGCAGGCTCGTGGTCATCAGCCGCACCAGGCGGTCGAACACGATTTCGAGCATCGGCAGACGCTCGTAGGACACCATCGCCGAATCGATGATGGCGCGAATGCCGGAATTGTCGTCGAGATTGACATCGCCGACCGTGAAGCCGAGCAGATTGTCGATTTCTTCCTGGGACAGGACCCGTTCGCCGGAATTTTTGTTGCCGAACTCGCGGCCGCCGTCCTCGACCATGGCCGCCCATTGCAGCGCCATGCTCTCGGAAAGTTCGTTGGCGGCCGCTTCTTCTGCCGCCGCCGCGGGATCTTCGGAATCGAGCGACGCCTCCCATTGGGCGGCTATCGCATCCTGGTCCATCTGGTCGTTGCCGGCCATGATCCTAAATCCGTCCCGTCACTGAACCATGATTTCTTTGAACAGCACGGCGCTTACCTGCCGCGGCGCCACCGCGGAATTGACCCGCTTGGTCAGTTCTTCCTTCAGCCGGAACAGCCCGGCCGAGCCGTTGATATCGGAGGGGCGCAGCTCGCGCAGGTAGGTCTGGAACAGGTCGGTGACGCGCGGCAGGTTCGGCTTGATGCCCTCGACCTGCTTCTCGTCCTTGATCTCGAGCACGACCTTGACGCGGAGGTATTGCACGCGCTCGCCGGGGGCGCCGACCAGGTTGACCATCATGTCGGGCACTTCGACGTAGGACGGCGGCTTCGGCGGCGGCGCCTCGGCGTGCTTTTCCTCGCCATGGCCGCGCATCAGGAAGAACCAGCCGGCACCGGCGCCAAGGATGACGACGAACCCGGCGGCCGCAATGATCAGCTTGAGCTTGCCCTTCTTCGACGGTGCGGCCTCTGCGCCGTCTGCGCCTTCCGCCTGCTCGTTCTCAGCCATTGCCCCGCCCGCTTCGATCTTCGAAAACGAACGCGGTTGCCACCAGCCCGGGTAACCATGCCCCCACAACGCGAAACAAAAGCCGCCAGCGCACACGCGCTCTCTATAGGGGCAACGCTAGGGTAATAATGGTTAACGGAACCTTTCCATTGGCGCCCAACTGGGAAAAATCTGCCGGGCAAACATGGTCAACAAGATCTTTCTGCCGCCCTCCGCAAAACCCGAAAAACACCTAACCCCTTAGAAAGACAGACTTTCCTGACTTGGCACGGGTTTCGCTGAGAGCACGGCGTGACCTGCTGGCTTGGGAGAGCCCAATGGTTACGACGGATCCGGACCACGGGCTTGGGAGAGCCAGTTTTCGGATCGATCAAAGGGGAGATCCACCGATGGAGAACATGCTTCTCGTCGGACTATCGCGGCAGATGACGCTGGAACGGCAGTTGGATGTCGTTGCCAACAACGTCGCGAACATCAACACGACGGGCTTCAAGGCCGACCGGTCGCTGTTCGAGGAATATCTGCGCTCGCCGGCGCATGAAGACAATTTCGTGCGCGCCGACCGGCGCGTTTCCTTCGTGCACGACCGCGCCACCTTCCACGATTTCGCGGCCGGCCCGACCGAGCAGACCAAGAACCCGCTCGACATCGCAATCGACGGCAAGGCTTTCCTCGTGGTGCAGACCGCCGCCGGCGAGCGCTACACCCGCGACGGCGGCCTGCACATCAACAACCAGGGCCAGCTCGTGACCACGAGCGGCGACCCGGTGCTGGGCAACTCCGGCCCGATCGTGTTCCAGCCGACCGACAAGTCGATCAACATCGCCGCCGACGGCAACATCACCGTCGTCGAGGGCACCGGCCGCACCGACTCGGTCCGCGGCAAGCTGCGGCTGGTCTCCTTCGCCGAGCCGCAGAAGCTCGTGAAGGAAGGCGGCAACCTCTACTCCGCGGGCCAGGGCGTCGCTCCGCAGCCCGACACCACCTCGCGGGTGAACCAGGGCTACATCGAGAAGTCGAACGTCAATTCCGTCCATGAAATGAGCCGCCTGATCGAGATCACGCGCACCTACACGCAGATCTCGGCAATGCTGCAGCAGCAGCACGATTTGCACCGAACCGCAGTCGAGAAACTCGCCGACGTTCCGGCATAACGCTGAAGGCATAGATCGATGCGCGCACTCTACACAGCAGCGACCGGCATGGCGGCACAGGAACTCAACGTTCAGGTGATCTCCAACAATATCGCCAACATGCGCACCACCGGCTACAAGAAGCAGCGGGCGGCGTTTCAGGACCTGATCTACGACCATGTCCGCCGCGTCGGCGCGCAGGCTTCTGATCAGGGCACCATCCTGCCGGTCGGTGTCGATGTCGGCGGCGGCGTCAAAACGGCCGGCACGCCGCGCCTGATGAGCCAGGGTACGCTGTCACCGACCGGCAATGACCTCGACATCGCGATCCGCGGCGAAGGCTTCTTCAAGATCCAGGTGCCCGACGGCACCTATGCCTACACCCGCGACGGCTCGTTCATGATGGACGCGCAGGGCCGCATCGTCACCGCGCAGGGCAATCCGGTGCAGCCGACGATCACGATCCCGCAAAACTCCTCGCAGATCACCATCAACGCGCAGGGCCAGGTCACGGTGATGCTGCCGGGCTCGACCACGCCCACCCTGGTCGGCCAGATCGGCCTGACCCGTTTCATCAACAAGGCCGGCCTCAACCCGATCGGCGACAACCTGTTCACGGATACCCCGGCCTCCGGCACGCCGCAGGACGGCGTCGCCAACACCGACGGCTTCGGCGACATGCAGCAAGCCAACCTCGAACAGGCCAACGTCGAAGTGGTGACCGAAATCTCCGACCTGATCGCCGCGCAGCGCGCCTACGAGATGAACGCCAAGGTCGTCAGCGCGGCCGACCAGATGCTGCAATCCACCTCCAACATGTTCCGCTGAGCCCTGATCATGATCGCCCGCGCCCTCCTCCTGGCCGCCGCCCTGACCGCCGCATCGAGCGCGGCCGTGCTCGCGCAGAGCCAGGACAGCCTTACGAACGGCAGCTTTGCGAGCCGCAACGTGATCGCCACCCCCGTGCTGCGTGCCAACGTGCAGGTGTCCAGCGATCTCGTGCGGATCGGCGACGTGATCGACAATGCTGGCAGCGCCGCGCAGATCGCGATCTATCGCGCGCCGGATTTGGGCACCACGGGCACGCTGCCGGTGGCACAGGTGCTGAACACCCTTCGCGCCCACCATGTGATCGGCGTCGACACCCGCGATCTCAAGGAAATTTCGGTGACGCGTCTTGCCCGCACGCTCGGAGGCAAGGACATCGAGACGCAGATCGCGCAGGCGCTGGAGCGCCGCAACGGCCTTGGCGATGCCGCCAACCTGTCACTGACTTTCGATCGCGACCCCGGCGACATCAGGCTGGACGCCGGCTTCAGCGGTGCCATGCAGCCCGCCATCGTGCGTTACGACAGCCGCAACGGGCGCTTCGACGTCACCCTTGAGATCGCCAACGACAATGGCGGCGCCGCCGCCAAGCTGCGCTTCACCGGCACGGTGATCGAGACTGTCGAGGCTGCGGTGCTGGCGCGCAATGTCGAGCGCAACGAGATCCTGAAATCGTCCGATGTCGTGGTCGAGCGCCGCCCGAAAGCGGAGGTCGGCACCGATGCCGCCGTGCGCGACCGTGCCGTCGGCATGCAGGCCCGCCGCCAGCTCCGCGCCGGCCAGGCGATCAAGACCGCCGATCTCGCGAAGCCCGATCTGGTGCAGCGCGACCAGAACGTCACGTTGATCTACGAGGCGCCCGGCCTCTACCTCACCATGCGCGGCAAGGCGCTGGATAACGGCACCGAGGGCGACGCCGTCAGCGTCATGAACCTGCAGTCGAAGCGCACGGTGACCGGCACCGTGACCGGCCGCGGCCAGGTCTCGATCACGCCGCCGGTGTCCCGCCTGCCGCAGACCAGCGATGCCACTTCCTCGCTCGGCGCGGCTCAGCCTGCATCCATCGCCCTCGCCACGGTCAGTTCGTCAGTCGCTCCAAAAACCGAGTAATGTAAATGTCAGTCCTCCGTTTCAACCGCATCGTTGTTACCGGCGCCGTGCTGTCGCTCGCCGCCCTCGCGAGCGGTTGCTCCTCGATCGATCGTTTGTCGCAGATCGGCGAAAAGCCGAAGCTGACCGAGATCGAGAATCCGACCACGCAGCCCGGCTACAAGCCGGTGCAGATGCCGATGCCGAAGCCGGAGCAGGCTTCCTACAACGCCAACTCGCTGTGGCGGAATGGCAGCCGCGCCTTCTTCAAGGATCAGCGCGCCGCCCGCATCGGCGATCTCCTGACCGTGACCGTCAACATCACCGACAAGGCCAACCTCTCCAACGAGACCCAGCGCAGCCGCACCGCCAAGGAAGACTCCGGCATCAACGCTTTCCTCGGATCCCAGACGATCACGCAGGCAAACAAGATCCTGCCCGGCAAGATCCTGACCACGGACTCGACATCGTCTGCCGATGGCAAGGGTTCGGTCAACCGACAGGAGTCGCTGACCACCAACGTCGCCGCCGTGGTGACCCAGGTGCTGCCGAACGGCAATCTCGTGGTCGAAGGCAAGCAGGAAATCCGCGTCAATTTCGAAATCCGCGAACTGATCGTCGCCGGCATCGTCCGCCCCGAAGACATCCAGAGCGACAACACCATCGATTCCTCCAAGATCGCACAGGCCCGCATCGCCTATGGCGGCCGCGGCCAGATCACCGACGTGCAGCAGCCCCGCTATGGTCAGCAGGTGATGGACGTGCTGCTGCCGTTCTAGTTTTTTAAGAGCTCCCACATCTCGCTGCGAACCTAGGCGCGGCGGAGATGTTCTACGCGGCCCTCGTCAGCTCCCCTGGCGAGGGCCGCAATCGTTTTCGCAGCGCGCAAACCTTGCGGTCCAAACGTAACAGTGGAACCTGACACGCGCGGCGGCCGCCGGCGTCAATCCGCGGCTCTCTCTCCGGAACGTTTTCGCCGCGCCTCTCGTTTTCCATCATCACACTTCACTGGAGGAAAACATGTCTCTTGAAGCAAATGAAACCGGCAATCTGATCGGCAGCGACAAGGTCGAGGGAACTGCGGTCTATGGCGCCGACCGCAACAAGATCGGCTCCATCGAGCGCGTGATGATCGACAAGAAGAGCGGCAGGGTGTCCTACGCCGTACTGTCCTTCGGCGGCTTTCTCGGCATCGGTGACGACCACTATCCGCTGCCGTGGCAATCGCTGAAATACGATACGTCGCTCGGCGGCTATGTCACCGGCGTCACCGAAACCCAGCTCAAGGGCGCGCCGCATTACCGCAATGACAACACCTGGAACTGGAGCGACCCGACCCGAACCCGCGCCGTCAACGATTACTACGGCGTCGCGATCTGATCGCGACTGCCGAAAGGCCCGCCACACCGGCGGGCCTTTCGCATGATTGGCGGCAATCCAATGGCAATATTTCCGTTCGCCATCAACGGAGAACCATTCCGGCGGCTTTGCGTTGAGAGGTCTGCGGGAGGTAGAGAATGGGAAAACTCTTCTTAGTCATTATTGCCGTAAGCGTTGCCGTCTTGCTGGCCATGAGCGCCTATGTCATCAGCCTGTGATGATCAGCCGCGTCCTTGCAATCAATGTTGCAGAAAAAGACTCCGGCGCCCTTCGGGGATGATTGCGCCGGCGTCTACGAGCTTACCGCGTGCCTGACGACGCGATCGCATCATTTCGGGTCCAGGATCGTTCCTGCGCGAACGTCACTTCTTCATGGTTCCGCCCGGAGTTGTGGCATCGCCCTTCTTGTCGACGGCGCCCGCCGTTCCTGCACCTTGCGTGCTGGCGTCCTTTGGCGAAGCCCTGGAGGCGCCGGTGGTCGCGCCTGCCGCATCGTTCTTCCTCGCAGCTCCGTTCATGTCCTCGCCAGCGGTCGTCTTTGAAGCCGGTCCGCTCTGCTGCGGACTGCCGCCCTGCGCGAGCACCGCGGTGCTGGCGAGTGCGAGGGCGGCTGCGAGTGAAATGGATTTCATCTTCATCGTCGTTTCCCGTCTGGTGCTCGCCCCACCAGTCAATTGCGGTTGCCTGCATCCGTTCCAGCGATTCTTGGCAACACCGCGAACGAAGGCAAACCGCCCGCCGTTGCAAGGCAGATCATCGCGACAAGCTCCCTGACCAGAGGCCATCGCAATCGCTGCGGATGATCGACGTCAGGCGATGCGTGCGAGAGGTGGCGTATCCGCCGGGTGCGCAAGTTTGTCGCAGCGCGTTATTTCCTGGCGTAAGCAACGGCTCGCAGGTTCACCGCCCCAATACACCCAGGAGGTTCGCGCGAAAGCACGACGATGGTTAACGAAATCGCATGCTGCACAATCATGTGGTCCTGCTCGATTCGCCGCTGCAGGGGAGCGGGCGAAGCCCCTTCGCGCCGACAAGGTTTTTGATTCACCATTAATTCGCCGGCGACCGCCACAAGGCGAGTTCGCCGGGCGAGAGCATCGCCCGAGCCGCTGATCCACTGCGTAGAGAGCGCCGATCGATCTCCGCGGGCCAGCGATGACTACCGAGTCGTTACCCGCGTTGCACACAGACTACGGGTGCCGCGAGCGCCCGGCGGCCCTACGCCCTCTTTCTTTTTTGAGGGAACCGTTTAGCATGGCCCTGGGCTGAGCGAGCCGCGGGGACGCGCAAACACACTCGCCAGCAAGGGCAGGCGATCGGGTATTCCAGAGACAACGCGATGGACACGGCAGGTCGCGGCATACTGGATGCCCCGCAGATAAGGGCTATGCGTATCTCTCGTGAGGCAATCGTTCTCCTCGTTGCGGTGCTCGTTCCGATCACGCCTGCATGCGCCGAATCGTGCAACAAGCCGGCATTGCGCACCAGAATCGCCGAGACGCTCAAGCTCGCCTCGGAGCAACGGCCGGTCAATGTTACCTTTCGCACCCATGCCGACGGCGTGAAATTATCGCAGGGTCTGAAGTCGAAATATCCCGACGACATGACCATCATCCTGCAGCATGACTTCGAGCAACTGAGCATCAGGGATGACCGCTTCGAGGTCTTGCTTCGCTTCATGGGCAATCGGGAACGGCTGACCGTGCCGTTCAATGCCATCAAGGCGTTCTGGGACAAATCCGAGCTGAAGTGCTCCGACAGCTGACGTTTTAGTCAGGTGTCGCGCGCCGAATCAGCGCGCAAAGCCCGGTCATGCGCGCGATCGGATGTTCAACGAACAGGCGGCAGGACGTGAGCGCGCCCTTGAGCGTGGCCGGCGGCACCGCCGGTTTTAGTTGCGCAGCCAGGAGAGCACCATGTGCATAACCGAGCGCGCGGGTTGAAAGCGTCAGTGCATTGAGCCGGCCCTGATGCTGCAGCGGGGCCAGCATGGTGCGCACCAGCGCCAGATAGGCCGGCCAGTATCCGAGATGCCGGTACATGCTCGCGATCAGTTGCGGTTCAGCATCCTCGCCGAATGAATTCAGCTCGCCGACCAGGGCCGCCACTTCCGGATCGAGCGCGTCCATCGGCGGCAATTCCGGAATCCTGATGGCGGGCGGCTGTGGCGCGGTGGCGGCGGCCGTCACGGCAGTGACCTGACGAGGCTCGTAATGCACCAGCAGCGCGGAAAGCACGACGAGCGCGAGCGCGTTGGTATGCTGATAGCTGTCCAGCACGCCGCGAATGAGCAACCGTTCGCCCTCGTCCACGCCGGCGGCAAGCAAGGTCTCAGTGGAGAAGCCGGGCCAATCCGGCAGCGCGATCGTCCGCCTGACGGCTTCGGCATGCAATGGCGCGTCGCCGAGATAAAGTGGGCGCACCGTCGACCATGCCCATTCCAGCGCGCCAGGCATGGTCGCGAGATTGCGCCAGATCAGGTTGACCACGCTGGTGCCGAGCACCTTGCGGATATCGGCATAGATGTCGGCGATTTCGCCCTTCGCTTCGGATTCGAGAACCGACGGAACGCTCTCGGCCATCACGCTTGCTTCATGTGAATTTCGCTTCCACGGCGCCCAGGCCGTCGAGTTCCATCCTCACGGTGTCGCCCGCCTCGAGCCATATCGTCTTCACCAGACTGCCGGTGAGAACGATCTGCCCGGCGTGCAGCCCCTTGCCCTCGTCGGTCAGGTGATTGGCGAGCCAGGCCAGCGCATTATGGGGATCGCCGAGTACGTCGGCGCCGGTGCCCTGACCGGCCTCCTTGCCGTTGACGATGGCGCGTCCCCTCACCTTGAGCAGGTCCGGCGCCTTGGTGCGCGGCACCGCCTTGCCGAGCACGCAGCCGGCGGCGAAGAAATCATCGGCCACCAGCGTCGGTGCGCCCATCGTTTCCCATTTGACGTAGCGGTCGTCGACGATCTCGATCGCCGGAAAATAGGCCTCGATCGCCTCTATCATCCACTCCGCGGTGAACGGGGCTTCCGATGGCGCAAGGCTGCGCGCCAGCCGCACCGCGATCTCGCATTCGACCCCGACACGGACATAGTCCCCGTGGCTCAGCCGGGCGCCGCTGTCGTGAACGCCCTTGGCAAACACGCCGCCGGCGCAGGGATGGGGGATGTCGAGATATTCCTGCATCACCGCACTGGTGCAGCCGATCTTGTATCCGACCAGGCTGCCCGTCTGCGGCAACAGGAGATCGTGAACGGCTCGCTGGATGCGATAACCTTCCGCCTCGTCGGCAGGGACGACATCAGCCGGAAGCGAAGCCAGCGGCGCGCGGTTGCGGCGGGCCGTGGCGATGGTCTGTGCGGCCGCAACAATGTTGTCCATCAGCGGCGGCTTTCTCGTTTGCACCCAGCAAGCGCTGACCGTCCGCGGTCAGTCGCCAGGCATTGCCCTACTCGTCGCGATAAACCTTCTCGCGCTTCTCGTGACGTTCCTGCGCTTCCACCGACAGCGTTGCAATGGGGCGGGCCTCCAGCCGCTTGAGTGAGATCGGCTCGCCGGTCTCCTCGCAGTAGCCGTAGGTATTGTCCTCAATGCGTTGCAGCGCGGCGTCGATCTTGGAGATCAACTTGCGCTGGCGGTCGCGGGCGCGCAGTTCGATGGCGCGATCGGTTTCGGAAGAGGCGCGGTCAGCCAGATCGGGATGATTGACGTTCTCTTCCTGAAGAGTCTGCAGGGTAATCTTCGATTCCCTCAGGATCTCGTCCTTCCACGCCAGCAGCTTGGCGCGAAAATATTCGCGCTGCCGATCGTTCATGAAAGGCTCTTTTTCGGAGGGTCGATAATTCTTCAGCTTTTCCAAGGCCAGCCCATCTTCACGTGCAAGGCGGGGCGGAAAATTGTCCGTCCGCGCGGGCCTTATATAGCGGCGGGTTGTGACAGACAATATCGCCCCTACCCCTGATGGTCCCTTGGGGGTATCTCCCCCAAGGCCTTGCACAGGCAAAGCTATTGGGGCCGCGCTTTCTAATAGCCGACCGTGAAGCGCTGGCGGATATGGGCGGGCCGTTCGACCTCGTCGGCGAGTGCAACTGCGAAGTCCTCGAAGGAAATCGAGCTTTTTCCGTCGGCACCGGTCAAAAGCTGATCGGTCCCAAGACGGAACTTTCCAGTCCGCTCGCCGGCCGCGAACAGGGCCGAGGGCGACAGGAAGGTCCAGTTGAGTTCCTTCTCGGCCCGAAGCACGTCGAGAAACGCGGCGCCCGCCTCGGCTTCGGCCTTGTATGCCACGGGAAACGTCGGGGTGGTCACCAACCGGACACCGGGTGCCACTTCAAGGCTGCCGGCGCCGCCGACGACGAGGTACCTGCCAACCTTCGATTCCCTGGCAGCGGCGATCAGCTTGAGCGGATCGCTGGCCAGAAAACGAACCGAGCTGATGGCGGCGTCATGGCCGGCCAGCAGCCGGGCCAGCCCCGCCTGGTCACCGACGTCGCCCTTGACCGGGGTGACGCCCGATTGCGTCGCGACTTTTTCGGGATTGCGCACGATGGCGGTGACGCTGTGGCCGCGGCGGACGAGTTCGGCGGTGATGCGCGAACCGGCATTGCCGGACGCGCCGATGACGGCGATTTTCATGGAAAGTCTCCCTTGCGATAACCGAATGTGGTATCCAATGGTGACTAGATAGCGAAAGGAATGTAAGTGTGAAGAGAGCACTTTTGGGTCACCTGATTACGCCGGAGTAACCGCCTTGAAAGCCGCCAACTCGAAAAAACCGAACGCCTATTCGGCGGATTGCCCGACCCGCCAGATTCTCGATCGCGTCGGCGACAAATGGGCGGTGTTAATCCTGCTTCTCGTGCGCAACGAGCCGATGCGTTTCAATGCGTTGCGCCGCGCCATTGAAGGCATCTCGCAGAAGATGCTGAGCCAGGTTCTCAAATCGCTTGAACGCGACGGGCTGATCAAGCGCCGCGTCATCGCAACCGTCCCTGTCACGGTGGAGTATTCGATCACACCGCTCGGCGCGACGCTCGCCGATGCCGTCGATCCGTTGCGGGAATGGGCGGAGAACAATCTGAAGGAGGTGTTGAACGCACAGCGCCGTTACGACGCGGCCCGCAAGGACATGGCGGCGTAAGGCTTTCCCACCACCGTCATGCCCCGGCTTCAAGCGGGGCATCCAGTACGCCGAGGCCTCTCGGCAAGCTAGAACCGCTGTCCGGCCTTCGCCAGTTCGACCTCGACCCGAAGTTCGATCTCGGAAAGCACAGCATCGAGGCCGGGGTCGCCGGAGGAGGCCTTTAAATTCGCCGCGGCATCGCGCAGCCGGTTCACCGTCGCGGCATCGAGATTGCCGGACAGCAATCCGATCTTGAGTTCGTCGAGCACGTCGAGCGCCCCCCTGCCCCGCGCTACCGAACGCTTGCGGCGCTCCGTCGGATCCTCAACGCCTTGCAGCGCCAGCAGCGCATCGATGTTGGCGGCGGCCTTGGGCGCAGCTGCCGAGCGCGTCTCTTCGGGCGCAGCCGGCGTTTCCGGCAGCGAGAAGCCGGTCGAACTGGTTCGCCGCGTGTGGCTCGCAGGCGATCCAAGCGTGGTGCCGTTCGGTCCGTAGATGCGCATCGTGGTGATCTCACCGTGAGAGTCGGACGACCTTCGCCCTCTTATGGTTAATGACGCGTAAACAGCCCGGCAAAATCTGCCGAGGTACGGCAGTTTCGCCCATCATGGTGAAGCCGAAGCGACACCAGCACCCCGACGAACATTCAGCAATATCAAGGCATTGCAGAAGAGCCGAGGCATGGCACGGCGTTCGCATAGTTAATCGCGGACCGCCCGTCATGGGAGTGGCGCTGCGGTCCGGCGTAAATATCTCGAGGGGAGCACGGGATGCACAGCATCCGTTCGGCAAGACTGGTTTGGGCGGCCTGCGCTGCGCTATTGGCGCTGGCGCTATCGCCTTCGTCCGCAAGCGCGACGTCGCGGATCAAGGACCTCGCCAATATCGAAGGCGTGCGGCAGAACCAGCTGATCGGCTACGGCCTCGTGGTCGGCCTCAACGGCACCGGCGATACCCTCAACAACATCCCATTCACCAAGCAATCGCTGCAGGCGATGCTGGAGCGCATGGGCGTCAACATCCGCGGCGCGACCATCCGCACCGGCAACGTCGCCGCCGTCATGGTGACCGGCAACCTGCCGGCCTTCGGCACCCAGGGCACGCGGATGGACGTCACCGTCTCCGCGCTCGGCGATGCCAAGAACCTGCAGGGCGGCACCCTGCTCGTCACCCCCCTGCTCGGCGCCGACGGCAACGTCTATGCGGTCGCCCAGGGCTCGCTGGCGATCTCCGGCTTCCAGGCCGAAGGCGAAGCCGCCAAGATCGTGCGCGGCGTGCCGACGGTCGGCCGCATCGCCAACGGCGCCATCATCGAGCGCGAGATCGAATTCGCGCTTAATCGCCTGCCCAATGTCCGCCTCGCGCTGCGCAACGCCGACTTCACGACAGCAAAGCGCATCGCAGCAGCTGTCAACGACTTCCTCGGCGTCAAGACCGCCGAGCCGATCGATCCCTCCACCGTGCAGCTCTCGATCCCGGCCGAGTTCAAGGGCAACGTCGTCGCCTTCCTGACCGAGATCGAGCAGTTGCAGGTCGACCCCGACCTCGCCGCCAAGATCGTGATCGACGAGCGCTCCGGCATCATCGTGATGGGCCGCGACGTCCGCGTGGCTACCGTGGCCGTGGCCCAGGGCAATCTCACGGTAACGATCTCCGAAAGTCCGCAAGTGAGCCAGCCCAATCCGCTGTCGCGCGGCCGAACCGTGCAGACGCCGCGCACCGGCGTCAGCGTCAGCGAAGACGGCAAGAAATTCGCGGTCGTCAAAGATGGCGTCTCGCTGCAGCAGCTTGTCGATGGCCTTAACGGGCTCGGCATCGGCCCGCGCGACCTGATCGGCATCCTGCAGGCGATCAAGGCCGCCGGCGCGATCCAGGCCGACATCGAGGTGATGTGATGAACGCCGTCGCCAATACCTACAACAAGGCGGCGCTGATCAACGGCCGCAAGGACCTGCAGCTCGCCGATGCGCTGACCAAGGTTTCGCCCGAAGCGCAGAAGAAGACGCGCGCCAAGGCCGAGGAGTTCGAGGCGATGTTCCTCAACTCGATGTTTTCGCAGATGACCACCGGCGTCAAAGGCGAAGGGCCGTTCGGCGACACGCCCGGCACCGGCGTCTGGCGCTCGATGCTGACGGACGAATACTCGAAATCGTTCGCCAAGTCCGGCGGCATCGGCATTTCCAACGCCGTCTTCCGCACCCTGATCCTGCAGCAAGCCAACCGCGCCGGCTGATCAAAAGGAATCCCGACATGAATCCGCGTCCCCAGTCGAGCTCCCCAGCGGCACCCGCGCCAGCAAGAGCGATCTCCACGCCGGCCGAGGCGCGCAAGCTCGCGGAAGACCTGATGGCGGTAATGGACGCGCTGCTCGGCATCATCGAGCGCGAAACCGAACTGGTTCGCGCCGGCAAGGTGCGCGAGGCAATCCGGCTGGAAGAGCAGAAGGGCGAGCTTTCACGCCGCTACATGGTCACGGTCGAAAGTCTCAAGAACGCGCAAAAATATCTGTCGCAGGTGTCGCCGGAATTGCTCGCCACGCTGCGCCGCCATCACGACACCTTCCGCGCGATGCTGCAGATCAATCTCACGGTGCTCGCGACCGCGCATGCGGTCTCGGAAGGCATCGTGCGCGGCGTCAACGCCGAGATCCAGCGCAAGAACATCCCGAGCACCTATACGGCTTCGGGACAGCGCGCGGCGCCGGGGCCGCGCAACATGACCCCGCTCTCGGTCAGCCGTTCGCTGTAAGCGGATTTGACTATCTACAATTTTCACTAAATTTGCGCGTCCCCGTCAGACAGGGATTCAGCGTGTTCCCTAACATGGTGTTGAGATGTAGGGGGCTATATTGCAACCCACGAGGGGTTGGGATTTGACTCGCAGCAAGCCTGGAGGCTGGCATGAGTACAGATTTCAACATCAAACCGGTGGGGGCACCGGTTGCCGCGCCGATCGTTCAGCACGTGAGCGAGGCGGCTCAACATGCGGTCGCAACCGAACTGCCGGCGAGCAAGAGCGTCCCGGCGGTGGATCCGAGCGCGCGTCCCAGCAGTGATTCCGCCGCGGTCCGCGTCTCCATTTCGAATCCCGCAGTGTCGAACCAGGTCGTAATCGACCGCGACGCGCGCGCGGTCGTGTATCAGGTCGTCGATGTCAAGACGAGTCAGGTCGTTAAGCAGTTTCCCGAGGAAGCCGTACTGCGCCGCCGCGCCTATTTCCACACCCTCGACCTGACCAAGGACGCGCCGCAGCGTCTTCGCGCCACCGATCGCAAGGCTTGAGAAGCAAGTTCAGCTAGCCGTTTCGCGATGCGTAGGCCTGGTCGAGATAGGTCTGGCCGCTCGCCGCGTCAGTGACGACGTTCTTGATCTGCGCTTTTCCAAGGGCAGCCAGCGTGAACCTGGTGTCGCCGATCCGGAATGAATTGTCCTTGATCAGGACTTCCTGGAATTTGTTGGTGCCGCCGCTCTGGTACTGCACCTTGGCGCGAAAGCCCGTGACGTTCGAGATCGTGAACGTGAACGATTTATTGTCAGGATACTTTCCCGTCCAACTGCCTTCATAGAGATTGGGATCGACCGCCACGTACGGGGTCTTGGACGGGACGGTCGCTCCCACCGTCTTGTAGTTGGCTGAGATGATGCTCCAGAGGTCAGCCATCCTGGCACACTCGCATGAACCGGTTCAGCCGCGGCCGGCAAGGCCGGCGGCGAGATTGCAGTTGATGTCGATCAGCGACTTCAATTTGGCCGGGTCCGGATTCAGTTGCATGTCGACGGTCTGCTTCATCACGAAGACACCGATGTTGGCGATGTTCTGCCGCACTTCGATCGGCTGAGGATTCTCTTCCGCCTGCGCGGCGCTCATGAAGATCGACCAGAGCCGGCGGTTGAACAGCAACGCGTTGTGCATGGCCGTGTCGGGACCACTCCAGTTCGATTGAACTTCCTGAAGTTGCCGTGCGGCCTTCAGCAGCGCCTGCGCTTCGATGTCACGGGGAGAAGTCGTCGTCTGCGATGTACGCGCGTAGGCCTGGGCTGCATTAGACATTCACGAACCTCGATGGGAGCGGTTTGCAAGGACCGCGGGACTTCGAAAAACTGCCCAACTTTCATACAGGTAGTGCCTTTAAATATGGTTAGCAGGCGTTACCCATTGTGTCGTTTCGCCGGCAAATTCCATATTTTCGTCAGCATGCCGACCATCAGGTTCTGATGGAATTAAGATCGAAGCCAAAATTTTTCGCTTCGTTGTTTTTCGTCAGGCTGGCGATTCTACTTCTCGAATCGAGAAAATCGATCAAGAAAAAGCGGCGGAGTTTCCTCCGCCGCTTTGATCGTTGACGCTAACGTGACGCTTAGCGCAGCAACTGCAGCACGCTCTGCTGGCTCTGGTTGGCCAGCGCCAGCGCGGACACCGCGATCGACTGGCGGGTCGACAGCGCCTGGCTGTTCGCCGCTTCCTCGTTGGTGTCGGCCAGCGTCAGGTTCGACGAACCGGTCTGCAGCACGTTGATCAGGTTCTTCGAGAAGTCCTGACGGATCTGCACGATCGAGAGGTTCGAACCCAGGGCGGAAGCCTGCGTACGCAGCAGCGTCGAGGCCGCAGCCAGGTTGGTGATGACCTTGTTGGTCGCGGAGTTGTCGATGAAGTCGGTGCCGCTGACCAGGTTCGCCAGGCCGAGACCGGCGGCATTGAAGTTGACGCCGGTGATGTTCAGCGTCGACTTGCCGGTTTCGTTGAACGTCAGCTTGAGCTGATCGCCGCCGAGCAGGTTGATGCCGTTGAACGATGCGTCCTGCGCGGTGGTGGTGATCTGCGACAGGATGCCGTTGAACTGGCTCACCAGGTTGCTGCGAACGGTCTGCGCCGACGCGTCGACCACCGGGGCAGACGGGGTGGTGAAGGTGATCGCGGTCGTCAGCGTGCCGCCGATCGCGCCGCCTGCCGTCGGCGAACCGAGGGTCGACGAAGCGTAGTCGTTGCTTGCGGCGATCGTCAGCTTGCCGGTCGAGTCGATCGTTGCGCTCAGGTTGTTGGCCAGCAGCGCGGCATTGAGCTGGTCGAGCGTCTTGACCGTGCCGTTGGAGCCGTCGCCGAAGGTGACGTTGACCGCGGTGCCGCCGTTGAAGGAGGTGAAGGTCAAGGTCTTGCCGGAGAGGCTGCCGGCGGCTGCGGTGCGGCCCGCGGTGAAGCTGGTGCCCGTTCCGGTGTTGCCGGTCAGGCCGAGCGCGGAGAGCGCGTTGCCGGTACCGACGATCGCCAGATCGGCGTTCGTGCCGGTCGAGATCTGCAGCGCGCCGCTGGAGTTGATCGAGGACTTCGTCTGCCCCGCAGCGGCTGCGAACGTCGCACCGCCGGCGGCAAGCGTTGCCGTCTGAACGCCGGTGGCGAGATCGATCGCATTCAGCACGTCGGAGAGCTTCGCAGCCTGCAGATAGACCGTCGAGTTGCCGTTGCCGTCGGTCTCGACCGCGCCGCTGACACCGGTATGGGTGGCGGACGCAGCCGGGGTCGGCGCGTTCTTGAACGTGATGGTCTTGCCATCGACGTTCAGCGTCGAGCCGTCCTGGATCAAGTTGCCGAGGCTACCTGCAGCGGTGGTGCGGGCAGCGCCGACCGTGACATTGCCAGCGCCGAGCGAACCCGTCAGCTTCAGCGCAGCGAGGGTGTCGGCCTTGCCCGTGATGGACAGATCGGCACCGGTCGAGCTCTTGAACGCCAAGACGCCGGCGGTGATGGTGGAAGGGCTTTGGCCGGCATTCGGGGTCAAGACACCGGCGACGTTGCTCTGTGCACCGCTGGCAATGTCAATCGCGGCCATAAGGTCACCGACCGACGCCTTCACCGGCGAGCCTGACGTTCCGCCCAGATAGACGATCGAATTGCCGTTTGCGTCGCTATAGACGTTGCCAGTCGTGACGCCGGCAGACACGGCCAGCTGGGTAAAGCCCGCTGGAGCGGTGTTGGTCGAGCCGTTGACGCCGGGAGCGTCGCCCGCGGCAAAGGTAATCGTCTTGCCGTTGACGGTGATGACGTCGCCCGCATTGACCTGGGCGTTGGCGTCGCTCACGGCTGCGGTGCCGTTCAACAGCGAAGCCTTCGTCGTCGCCGCGTTGATGGCGGCGGAGCCCGTCAATGTGCCAACCACACCGCCCAGGGTCGTGTTTGCATCCGCAGCAGTCGTGCCGCCGGCGGCGCCGGAGTACAGCACGTTTGAGGATGCGATGGCGCTGGTGTAGGTCGTGGTGCCGCGCAGGTCGGTCGCGGTGGCGCCGGGGATCGTGGCCGACACGTTCGACTTGGTGGAGTAGCCGACCGCGCTCTGCAGCGCCTGGTTAGCGATCGACTTTGCGGTGTCGACCAGCTTCTGCAGCGAGGTGATGCCGGTATTGGCGGCCTGCAGCACCTGCACGCCGTTGCCGATGCCGTCGAGCAGATTGTTGATGTCACTGGCGCGCGAATCGAGCGACTGCGCGGTGAAGAAGTTGGTGGGGTTATCGAGGGCCGTGTTGACCTTCTTGCCGGTGGCAAGGCGGTTCTGCGTGGTGGCGAGCAGATCCGCGGTCGACTGCAGCGAGAGGAGGTTCTGGCGAACCGAAGCGGAGAGAACAATACCGGACATCTTTCATACCTTTCTGGTGTGAAATTAAACGAACCACTATCCCGATCTCTCGATCAGGCGACCGGTCCACTCTGCGAGCGAGTCTCTAAGAAAAAATGAATTTGGCCGGATAAGTCGCCCGCAAAGACGATGAATTTGAAATTGATCCGCCGTACCGGAACTGATTCCGTATTTCTACTGGCCACTGCAATAAGTCCCCGCCAAACGGGCACTTTTTGCATCTTCACCATTGGTTAACCATCATCGGAAAGGATGCAAAATCTGCCGGGCGTGGGTCTCGACGCGCAAGCCTAGCGCGCCTTCCCATGGCGGGCACCAAAGCGCGCAAAAAGCGTCCAATGGAGAACAGGCATGGCCTTGAAAGTTGAGCTCAAACCGCACGAGCGAATCATCATCGGTGCCTGCGTGGTCACCAACACCGATCAGCGCGCCAGGCTGCTGATCGACGGCGACAGGATTCCGATCCTGCGCGAGAAGGACATCCTCACGCCCGATACCGCCGATACGCCGGCCAAGCTGGTCTATCTCGCCGTGCAGCTCATGTACCTGTCGCCGGACCCGATGGCGCACCATCCGACCTATTTCAGCCTGGTGCGCGACATCCTCACGACGATGCCGAGCGCATGGCCTTTCATCGAGGGCATCAACAACTACACCCTGAATGGCGATCTCTACCATGCGCTGAAGGAAGCGAAAAAATTAATCGGCCACGAGGAGCAGATCCTGGAGAGCGCCCGGAAGATGCAATCGTCCCACGAGCCCGATCGCAAATCCGCATAACGAATCTCGCCTTAAAAGAGGAAGGCCTGCTGGCGGAAGCCTTTTGTACGAAGGCGAACCCGCTCGATCAGATCGGCAGGAACTTGGTAAGCGTGGTCTGGTACAGCATCGAGGTGGTCTGATACGAAGCCTGCAGGCTGGTCTGCAGCGCCAGAATCTTGGTAGCGACCTCGTCCTGGTTGATGCCCTCGATCTGATCAAGCATGGTCTGCGCCATTCCCTTGAGCTGGGTCTGCCGGTCGGTTGACATCTTGATGGCGTTTTGCGCGCCGGCGAATTCCGCCTGCATGTCCTGGATCGACTGCTGTCCGGTCTGCGGCGCCAGGTTTGCCGAAATCCGCTGCTGCAGCGCGTTTACCTGCGCCTTCGAATTCGGATTGTTGGCGTTGGTGGTCACCGCGGCATACACCGCGATATTCTGCAACTGATAGCGCAGCGCCTGCTCATTGGCACGCGCGCCGTATTGCACGGTGGCCGATTGATCGATACGCGCGATCGCGGTGCCGCGTGCCGGATCAGTTCCAATTTCTCCGGTATACCACGACACTGTGTTTGTCGAAGTGCCGCCGATGAGATTCGTGGCTGTTGCAAACGGCGGGCCGTTGACACGCAGCGGCGCGGGATTCGCGCTCGGCGTGCCGCTGAAGCCAAGCGCCGTGAAGGCCGCGGCGTTCGAGCTCGAGATCGACAGCGCATCGCCATCGCCACCATGCAGCGCAATTACGCCGCCGGTGACCGTCGACGGCGTCGTGGTCCCGGTGATCGAATCGATCTTGGCAAGCAGCGTCTGCACGCTGTCGGTGACGTTGAGCTGGTTGCCAGTCGCACCTGATGCCACGAAGGTAATCGGCGTGCCGTTCACGGTGATGGTGTCGCCGGCGGCAAAGCTGGCGGCGAGCGAATCGGTTCCGGCGAGGCCGGAAAGCAGCGTCGCCCCGGTAATCGGCCCCGGCACGGTATTCTGGTTGTTGACGGCGCTTCCGATCACCGTTGCCGACGGATTGAAGAAGTTATTGGACGCGGCGATCGCCGAGGCCGCAACCAGCGAGGTGTCGCTCAGCGTCTGCACCGAGGACGTCAACGCGGCCTGCAGATTGACCGTGGTCGCGGCCGTATCGGCGCCGATCAGAAAGGAGCCGGCGGGCGGCGGATTCGTCGTGGTCGCCGTCAGCGTGATCGCCTCGCTGGTGCCATCGGGAAGATTGAAGTTGAAGGTGACCTTCTCGCCATCGTTCGGATTAACGGCGCCGAGGTCGATCGTCGCCGCCGGCGGTGTGCCGCCCGGCTGCGTCACGGTCGCGCCCGTCAACGACGAGGTGATTGCCCCCAGTTTCAGGCCGAACGACGAGCCGTCCTCGGCGAGGCTAGTCACCGTGGTCGTGAGCGGCGGCGATGAAACCGTCAGATGTCCCATGTTGCCGACGCCCTGATCGGCCTGACGGCGCTCGTTGATCAACTGTTTCAGTCCGGCCTGCGTGCCGATGCCATTGAGCATGACATCGGCCGGCACCGTCGCCGCCGCGTCGGTGGTGCGGCCGGAAAACAGATAGCGGTCGCCCGACTGGCTGTTGAGCAGCGACACCGCGTTCGAGAACGCAGCTTGCGCCGTGATCTGGCCGGAGGTCTGACCGCTGTCGTTGAGCACGATGGTCGACGTGCTCGCTGCGCTCTTCACCGACTTTCCGATGTCGATCATGCTCTGCAGCGCGAGATTGACGACGCTGAGCCGCGTATTGACGTTCTTGGCGGTATCCGCAAAGGCATCGATGCCGCTGACCTGCGCGCGCAGGCTGAGCGCAAAGCCCCGATTGGCGCCCTCCCCCGCATAGGTCGTCGAGACCCGGCCGCTGGCGAGCTGCTGCGTCAGTTCATCCAGCTGCCTGCGCAGACCGATGATCGAGCTGCCGATATAGGATGTCCGGCCGTTAACGCCATCAATCGACATGAAACCCTCACATGGCCTGGATCAGCGTGTCGTACATCTGCTTGATGGACGACATCACCCGCGCATTGGCGGAATAGGCATTTTGCAACGCGAGCAGATGCGCCATCTCGTCGTCGATATTGACGCCGGAGGCATCCGTCACCTTCTTCTGCAGTGTATTCAGCACCACGGCCTGGCCGTCAGCGAGTTGCTTCGCCGAGGTCGCAGCTTCGCCCTGCTGGCTAATGAATTGCTTGGCGAAGTTCAATAGCGTCCCGGTGAACGGCGCGCCTGTGGTGCCGATGCCGGTTTGCGGCGAATAGCGATAACTTCCCGTCTGCAGCTGCGTGAGGATGAAGTCGGAGCGCGTGGTGTCGCCCGCGGGTGTCAACGGGCTGGTGGAAAACACGATGGTACGCGAGGGATCGCCGAGCAGCCCGAGATTGACGCTGATGCGACCGGCAAGCCCCGTCACCTGGGGACCGTTGGCCGTCAGAGCGCCGGTGTAGAGCCCGCCATTGTCGGTGAACAGCGGAAGCTGCGCATTGCCGCTGGTGAGCGACGAAATCGTCGTGGTGACCGAGGCCGAGAGCACATCCGAGCGATTGGTCGCGCCGTCGTCCAGCACGCGCAAGGTCGAGCCTGACGGATTTGAGAATTGCAGATTGGCGGTCGGCCCAAGCGCGGCGTTGAGCTGGGACACGACCGACGCCATGCCGCCGGAAAAATTGACGCCGAGCACCTCGTCGTTCGGGTCGAGCGTCGCGGTATTGCTCAGCGGCAACACGCTTGGATCGTCGACGCGTACGATCGATAGATTGTGCGTGACGCCGGTGGTGTTGTCCTTGTAGCTGACGTGAATGACATTGCCCGACTGCAATCCGGTGAGATCGAGGTCGTAGCCTGCCTGCGGCAGGACGGACGCAGGAGCAGCGGCGCCGGCGGTCGTCTTGTCCGATAGCGCGCTCGACATTGCCGCCGCGAACTGGTCGATCTGCGCCTGCGCTTTCACCAGCGTATTGTCGCGCAGCTCGAGGTAGGCGGCGATCTTGCCCGAGCGAATCGAGTTGGTGGATACCAGATCGTAGCTGCCGCCGTGCGGGAAATTGATCGTGATGGTGCCGACGTTGCTCTTGGACGGATCGGTCGGATTGTACAGCGTGTTGGGCGTCATCGTGCCCTGCGGATTGAAGCTGAGCTGCGCCGCTTCGGTGCCGACGAGCTGCACGCCGGAATTCGTGAAAACCGTCACCTGATTGAGGTCGTTGACGACGGTTCTGATGTCCATCAGCGACGACAATTGCGTGATATATTGATCGCGCTGGTCGAGCAGCGACGCGGTCGCCGCGTCGGTCTTGCCGTTGTTCTGAAGCTGGTTGTTGATGAACGCGATCTGGGCCATCGCGTTGTTGGCCGTAACGATGGAATCGTTGATGCCCATCTCGGCGTTGGCGCGAAGGTTCTGAATGCCTTGTGTCGTCGCATTGAGCGTCTGCGCCATGGTCTGCGCGGCGTTGACCGCACCGATCCGCGCCGACTGAGAGTCCGGGCTCGTCGACAGGCCCTGAAATGCGGTCAACAGCTTGTTGAACGCATCCTCGATGGTGCCGGTCTCAGAAGGGTTGCCATAAACGCTCTGCAGATTTTGCAGGAAGGTCGAACGGATATCAGCATAGGCCGCGCCGGAGGTCTCGGTGCGCAGCGCCGTCTGCAGATACTGGTCGAGCTGACGGTCGACGCCGTTGAGCAGAACGCTCGATCCGTAGTCGCCGGTGACGCCGGCGGACTGGATGACCGACTTCCTGACGTAACCGGGCGTTTCCGCGTTGGCGACGTTCGATCCGACCAGCGAAATCGCAGCTTGCGTCGCACGCAGGCCGGACATTGCGGTGGAGAGAGCTTGACTCAAACCCATGACTAATTGCCCATCTCAAATCGCATCGCGAACGGTCGCGGCGAACTATCGCAGCACGTTCAACAGATCCTGCACCATCGTGTTGGAGGTGGTGATGACCTTGGTGTTCGCCGAGTAAGCCTGCTGCGTGACGATCAGCTTGGTGAACTCGTCGGCGATATCGGTGTTGGAGCCTTCCAGCGACGAGCCGACGATGGTTCCGGCCTTGCCGTACAGCGCCTGTCCGGATCCGTCGGTCATCTCGAACGCGCCGCCATTGACGCGCTTGAGGAAGTTGGTGCCGTTGAAGGTCGCGACCGAGATTTCGGCGAGGTCGAGGTTGCGGCCGTTGGAATAGTTGCCGACGATCCGGCCGTTGGTACCGACGCCGACGGACTGCAACTGGCCGGCCGGGAAGCCGTCCTGCTGGATCTGGTTGACCTGTACGTTGCCGTTGGCATCCGCGAACTGGGTGACACCTCCGGTGCCGAAGTTGATGACTGGGCTGCCGAGCGCGACGCCGTTGACGACGGCATTGGTCAGTTCCACCGACGGAATCGCCGGCGTCATCTGCCCGGACGCCGAGAAGGTGAAGTTGGTATTGACGTTCTGCCACGAGACCTGAGTGCCGGTGGCGTTGGGATTGACCTGGTAGAACAGGTTCCAGGTGTCGGTGTGGCCGGCGCCAAGCGAAGCGCTGTCGACCTTGGCCCAGCGGAACTGCAGGTTCACCGGCGCGCCCGAGATGTCGTAAGTCGTAACCGCACCGCCCGCGATCGACTCGGCGAGGAACGTCGAGTTGTCATTGCCGACGACCTGACCTGTGCCGACGCCGCCGCCGCCGCCGCGCGTCGCCGTCACCGTGCCGGTAAAGCCGAGGGCAGCCCAGGCTGCGGTGTTCGAACTCGAGATCGAGAGGTTGAAGTTCGTACCGGAGTGCAGCGTGATCGAGCCGGAGGCGATCGTCGATGGGGTTGAGGTTTGCTGGAGCGCGTCGATCTTGGCCAGCAAGGTTCCGATGTCGTCGTCGACGTTGATCTGGTTGGCGCCGGAGGCGGTGCCCGACGCCATGAAGAGAAGGGTTTGGCCGTTGACCGTGATGGTGTCGCCCGCGACGAAATTGGTGGAGATCGAGTTGGTGCCGGACGCGCCGCTGAGCAGGGTCGCGGCCGTATTTGCAACCGACGGCGTCGCCTTGTTGTTCTGGGTGGTGCCGCTTCGCGAGGCGTCGGTATAGGGCGCCGCCGGCGTGCCAAGCGCCAGCGGATTGTGTCCGGCGCTGTACGATCCGGGCACGATCAATTCCGACCCGGGAACGGAAACGTCATGCTTGGTGGTCAGCGGATAGCTGGCGAGGTTGGCGCGATAGTCGATCCTCGTGGTCTGCTGCGCCGGCAGGAAGTCGTTCTGGAATCTTAGAACCTGCGGCGAGCTGCCGGACGGGTTGCCCGTGGTCGGGTCGATCGGCACGCCCTGCAGATAGTAGCCGGCGCCATTGACGAGATAGCCGCTCTTGTCGAGCTGGAAGTCGCCGCGACGCGTGAACCGGTCGACGCCGTCGAACACCGGCGTGCCGTCGGTGAAGTTGCCGGGCTTTTGCACCGCGAAGAAGCCGTTGCCGTTGATCGCCATGAAGGTCGCGACCGAGGCGGTCTGCACGTCGCCCTGCACCGAGTTGGTGGAGCGGGATTGCGTGGTGACGCCGCCGGCAAGCTGCGCGGTGGTGGCGGTCTGCGGGATCAGATCCAGGAAAGAGGTATCGATGCGCTTGAAAGCCGTGGTCTGCGAGTTGGCAATGTTGCCCGAGACGTTTTCCAGCGCGTAGGAGTTGGCGCGAAGGCCGCCGACCGCGGTGGTGAGAGCGCCGAAGATACCCATGACATGTTCTCCAAATTCGATCCGGGCGGCTCGCCGGTCTCAGAAAACCCGGGCCGCGTCGGGAGAACATGTCGCAAGCGTCGTGCCAAACCATAAATAATAGAAAAATCATACCCTTAAGAAAAAGGCCCCGGTCTTGGGACCGGGGCACATTTGCCGAGCGAGGCAACTATTGCCGGGTGGGCGCCGCCTAGGAGGCCTGCGGACCGGCCGGGTGAAACACCATCCCGAAGCCGTCGATGCAGTAGCGCAAGCCGGTCGGCTGCGGACCGTCATCGAAGACGTGACCGAGATGGCCGCCGCAGCGGCGGCAATGCACCTCGGTGCGCGTCATGCCGAAGGTGCGGTCCTCGGTCTTGCCCAGCGCATTGTCGAGCGGCTGCCAGAAACTCGGCCAACCGGTGCCGCTCTCGTATTTGGTGTCGGAGGAGAACAGCGGCAGGTCGCATCCGGCGCAGGCAAAGACGCCCTTGCGTTTTTCCTTCAGCAGCGGGCTCGAACCCGGCCGCTCGGTGCCGTGCTTGCGCAGGATGTCATATTGTTGCGGCGTGAGCTGCGCGCGCCATTCGGCGTCGGTCTTTTCAATCTCGAACTTCTCGGCGGCCTGCGCCGGCGTCGCGCGCAGCCAGCGGAAAGCAGCGAGGCCAAACAGGCCGGCGACGGATGCGAGCAGAAAACGGCGGTCGAACATGGAAGTCTCCGTGCGTGGCGGACATAACGGTTCGCCATCAATTACGGCCCCGGAACGTAGACGTTACACGGATCCGCCCGGAATTCTCTCACTTTCCTGCGAGGAAGCCGCTGGCATCCCGCCGTCCTGTGGCGCGGCCGGCCGCGGCGGTTGCGGCCGCATCGGCCGTGCCGCGGCGCCCGGCGGCGGGCGGCGCGGCCTGGTTCCGGCCTGCCGGTTGGCCTCCGCGAGCCGCGCCTCGCGAACGCGCTCGCGAGCACGGGCGCCTTCGCGGTAGCGGGCGAGCGCCCCTGCCGCTGCCGACTGACCGCGCGCCCAAAGTCCAATCAGATGGCCCGCGACGCGGCCGGTCGCGCCGCCAGCCCAGACCAGCTCGAAAGGCGAGAACAGCTTCCAGCGGTCCTCGCCCCAGAGAATGCTGCGGGCAATCACCTGCCCCGCCATCGCCGAGGTGTTCAGCCCATGCCGGCCGAAGCCGCTCGCCACCCACAGTCCTTTGCGCAACTGGCCAATCTGCGGCATGCCATGCACGGTGACCCCGACTGCGCCGCCGAAGACATCAGATATCGGGACCTTGCCGAGCCGCGGGAACACGGTGGCAATGCGGCGGGCAATAGCGGGCCCGAACCGGCCGGGCCGTGCATCCCAGGTGGTTTCCGGGCTCGCCCACATCAGGCGGTCGCCATCCACGATCCGGAAATGGTCGATGCCATCGCTGTCGGCCACCGACCCCTTGAAGGCGATCACTGCGCCAAGCCGATCGCCGAGCGGCTCCGTCACTGCGGCATAGCGCCAGACCGGCAACAGCGTCTCCGACAGGCGGCGCAGCGGCGCGCCAAGATGGACGTTGCCGGCCAGCACGATATGCGAGGCGCGCAGCCGCGCCGAGGGCGTCACGATGCGCTTGCGAATGCCCGACGGATCGATGCTGACAACGGGCGTATCCTCGAAGATGCGCGCGCCCGCCCGCCTCGCCTGCGCGGCAAGGCCGTGGATGTATTTACGGCCGTCGATCTGGAAGGCGCGCGGAAAATAGATGCCGTGGAAATAGCGTGCCGTGCCGAGCTGATCGCGAACGCGATCGACCTGCCATCCCTCGACCTCGGTCTCGAAATCCTCGCCGAGCGTCTGCAGCCGGCTGATCAGCGACTCACCGGCATCGACGTTGGAGACCTCCAGCGCGCCCTCGCTCAGTGCAATTCCCTGCATCGCCGTAGCGGAGGCCCGAACGTAGTCGGCGCCCTCCTTCGACATCGCCCATAATTCGCGCGCGTCCTCGAGGCCGACTCGCTCGATCAGGTCGCCGACCGGAAGGCTGTAGCCCGGCATGACGGTGCCGAGCTGATGGCCGGAGGCGTTCCAGCCGACATGCCGGCCTTCGAGCACCGCCACGCTGGCCCCGAGGCGCGCGGCCTCCAGCGCCACCGTCAGGCCGGCAAGGCCGGCCCCCACCACGCAAATGTCAACATCCAGGTCGAAGGAAAGGCGCGAGCGGAAAGGCGTGTCATCCTCAGGGCCGTTGGTCGCACTTGAGAAAGTCTCGGGCATGGCCTTACTTACGGACCGCTGCGGCGCTTGTCACCTTGTCCGGGACATGAGCTTGTAGATTAGTCCAGACTAAGACCGAATCGAGATTGCGCCCATGCGCCGTTTGATGCTGCTGCGTCACGCCAAGACCGAACACGACGCGCCTTCGGGCCACGACCACGACCGCCGTCTCGACGAGCGCGGCCGGCTGGATGCTGCTGCCATTGGAACCTGGATCGGCCGGCATCCGCCCTTCCCGGACACCGTTCTGGTTTCCACTGCGGTACGGGCGCGGCAGACCTGGGAGATCGCCCGCGAGGCGATCAAGGATGCAGTGCGGGATAGGCCGCCGCAGCCCCACGTCGAGCTGCTCGACGAGATCTACGGCGCCGAGCCGGCGCAACTCCTGCAGATCATCCGCATGGCCGAGGTCGCTGATCCCGAGCGGCTGATGCTGGTCGGCCACAATCCCGGCATGCACGAGCTGGCGCTGATGCTCGCCGGCAGCGGCGATGCAGCGGCGAAGAAATCACTTGAAGACAATCTGCCAACCGCCGGCCTTGCGATCCTGGATTTTGCGATCGACGACTGGAGTGAGGTGGCGTTCCGCCGCGGCAAGCTCGTGCGCTTCACCAGCCCGAAACTGCTGAAGCAGGCGCTGGACGATTGAGGCGGGCGGACATCCATCGCCGTCGGTGCTAAGCTCGGTTTCGTGTTCGAGCGAAATCACAACAAGTTCGCTTAAAAAGAAGACGCGTCAAAACAACGAGCTAGAGCAGAATTCTGATAGATCGGAACCGGGTGGACGCCTGAGGGAGACGCAGATGTTCAAGTCTATACTCGTGCCGATCGATCTGGCCGATACCGACCTCGCCAAGCCCGCGATCGCCACCGCGGCAACGCTGTCGCAGACCTGGAACGGCAAGGTGCGCCTGCTCAACGTGCTGCCGACGACGCCGGCGATGCTGGCCGAATATGTGCCGGCCGATTTCGACGCCCAGCAGCGCGCGACGTCGGAGGAAGCTCTCGCCATCGTCGCCAATGAATCCGGCATTGACGCAGCACGCATTTCTACCGCAGTGCGAAAAGGCGGCATCTATCACGAGATCCTCGAAGAGGCGGCGGCGGTGAGCGCGGACCTGATCGTGATGACCTCTCATCGGCCGGCGATGCGGACCTACTTTCTCGGGTCCAATGCCGGCCACGTCGTGCGTTACGCCAAATGCTCGGTGCTGGTGGTCCGGCACTAGTCGGCGTGCCCTCACCCAAAATATCGAAAACAACCCCATGCACAGTAGGACGGCTCCGGACCACGGTACCCCGGCGCTCGTGTCCAAGACCTGAAATGCTCCGCAGTCGCCGCAAAAAATCGGCCCGGCCTTTCGACCGGGCCGACGGCGTCAAAGCTTCAATCCAAATGCTTACATCATCCGCGCGTACATCGGATCGATCACGCCCCGCACAGCCGATTCGATCTGGCTGCGATGAACCCCGATGTCGCGCAGGGCGCGGTCGTCCAGTTCACTCAGCGTTTTGATGGCTTGGCGGCGCGCAAGGTAGTCGACGACGCGGTTCACCCAGCCTCCGAGCACGCCGAGCAATCCGGTCGGGCTCTTGCGGGACGCAGGCTGGCCTGCCGTCTGGCATATCGTCGTCATCGTCGTTCTCCTTCTTTTGGGCGGCAAACCGCTGCCGCCGACGCAAACGCCCGATGCGCCTGCGCCCTATTGATCCGATTGCTTGCACCCCTCTCAGTGCAATCTCTGACTTGATGGTTCCAAAGTGATCCGATACATTTCTCGGTGCAAGGAAAACATTTCTCTCGGTGCAATTATGTCAAAATTCGAGTACCTGAAGCTGGCCGATACCGTCGCCGCCGAGATCGCCAATGGCGCGCTCAAGCCCGGCGATCGCCTGCCGCCGCAGCGCAGCTTTGCCTATGAGCGGAAGATCGCCGTCTCGACGGCAAGCCGCGTTTATACAGAGCTGCTGCGCCGCGGCCTCGTGGTCGGCGAAGTCGGACGCGGCACCTTCGTTTCGGGCGAAACGCGCCGCGGCGTCACCATGCCAACCGAGCAGCGCGGCGCGCGCATCGATCTGGAGGTGAACTACCCGATCCTGCCGACGCAATCGGCGATGATCGCCAGAAGCCTGGCAGGACTCGAACGTCCCGAGGTGCTCGACCTCGCCTTGCGGCATTCGACCACGACGGGCACGCTGGCGGCGCGGACGATTTCCGCCGAGTTTCTGTCCCGCGAGGACTGGTCGCCGGCACCCGATCAACTCGTCTTCACCGCAAACGGCCGGCAATGCATCGCCGCTGCGCTTGCGGCAACGGTGCCGAGCGGCGGCCGCTGCGGCGTCGAGGCGCTGACCTATCCTTTCATCAAGGATATCGCCGCACGGCTCGGCGTCACGCTGGTGCCGCTGGCGATGGACGAGGAAGGCGTTCGCCCGGACGCGGTGCAGAAGGCGCACCGCGAGGCGCATTTGTCGGCGCTCTATGTTCAGCCGACGATTCAAAACCCGCTCGGCATGACCATGCCGCAGGCGCGCCGCGCCGACCTCTTGCGCGTCGTCGAGAAGCTCGGCCTCCCCGTCATCGAGGACACGGTCTATGGCTTTCTCGACGAGGAAACGCCAATGGCGGCGCTGGCGCCCGACACCTGCATCACGCTCGACAGCCTGTCGAAGAAGGTGGCGCCCGGCCTCGCGCTCGGCTTCATCGTGTCGCCGCCGCGCCTGCGCGAGCGCGTCATGGCCGCGGTGCGGTCCGGCGGATGGACGGCTTCGGGATTCGCCTTTGCCGCCGGACAACGGCTGATGGCGGACGGCACCGTCGCCGAGCTGTCACGCCTGAAACGGATCGACGCGGCGCGGCGCCAGCAGCTCGCGGCAAAATATCTCGCCGGATTCGAGGTTCAGGCGAACGTCAAATCCTACCATCTGTGGCTTACCCTGCCCCCACATTGGCGCTCGCAGACCTTCGTGGCCGCCGCCGCCCGGCGCGACATTGCGCTGACCCCTTCGACCACCTTTGCGGTAACCCCCGGCCACGCCCCCAACGCCGTCCGCCTGGCGCTCGGCGCGCCCACCACCGAGCAGCTCGACCTGGCACTGCGCACGCTGTCGGGAATGCTGACGGCGAAGGAGGATTTGGATACGACCGAGTAGACGCGGGCAAAGATCTCGAACGGAGCCTCGCCGCGATTGTGCTGACGGCGTTCGCTTTGCCGGCAGTTTTGCGTGGGGATTTGCGGCGGTCGTCCTCGTTCAGGCTTGCGCAAATGCTCTCCGATATGCCCGGTCGGATCGTCCGGGAACCCGTGACACCCGATCCAAGAAGGAGTAGCTAAGAGGCTCTGATACGGGCTGACAAGGCCCTGAAAAGGCGCAAGGAGCTCCATGGGATAGCGCTGAACAATGCGCTAAGCGGCGCCAACCGCGAGCCGACGGTTCGGGTCCAGAACCGCCTGCTGGCCGGACTTGCGCCGGCTTCCTTTGAGCGACTTCGTCCTTTCCTGCAGCCCGTTGCCCTCAAGCGCCGGGCGATTCTTCAGGACCATCACCATCCCATCGAACACATCTATTTCATCGAGCGCGGCGTCGCATCGATGCTGGTGCGGACGCAGCGCGACGGGCCGGTTGAAATCGCCATGGTTGGACGGCTGGGCTTCGTCGGCGTGGCGGCCGTGCTTGGCATAGTCCGATCTCCCAATCGATGCCTGATGTCGGTCCCCGGCTATGCATTGCGCATCGCAGTGTCCGACCTGCGACGGGTCGCGCATCGATGCCCCGATGTCCAGCAGCAGCTGTTCAACTATATCCATGCGCTCCTGGTGCAGAACGCCCAAACAACTCTTTGCAGCGCCCGCCACAGCCTCGAAGAAAGGTTGAGCCGCTGGCTGCTGCTTGCAGCGGACCGGCTCGACGACCGGGTCATTCCTGTGACGCACGACATGCTGTCGGTCATCCTGGGCGTACGACGTGCCAGCATTACGACGACGCTTGCCACACTGGAACGGAGCGGCGGGCTCGTCAGGCAGCGAGGCGGCATCAACCTGTGCGATCACGCGGCGCTCGAACGTCGAACATGCGAATGCTATCAGATCATAGCATCAGAATACGGGTATCTGACTCGCAGCGGCCTGCATCAGTATCGCTTGTCCGCGGATAATGCTGTGATGCGCGCTTGTCGCTACTGCTTCTGACTCAATCCCTTGCCTTGCCTGCTGTTATCGCTCTGCCCCGCGCGGCGCGGCCGCCAATCTTTGTACGGCAACGTACCGAGTAACCGGCTTTAGTCGAAGGAGTCGAGCTGCCCCTGGAAGTTATGGTAATGCCGAAAATGCAAGATCCAGGGCCGAGCTAGACTGATCCCTCACTGGATAAGCCTTCTCTGACTGGAGACATCATGGGAGGAATCCAGATGAGCACGAGCAGACGTTGGCGCGTCACGCGACGCCGTTTCCTAAGGCAATCCGGTCTTACTCTTGCTGCCGCGTCGGCGTCGTCCCTGGCTGCGCCATTGATCTCCAGAGCCCTTGCGGACACCAAATCGCTGTCGATCGTGCAATGGAGCCATTTTGTTCCGGAATACGACAAATGGTTCGATCAGTTCGCCAAGGACTGGGGTACGAAAAACAACGTCACCGTCGCCGTCGACCATATCCCGGTCGCCAACGTTGCCGCACGTGCGGCCGCCGAAGCCTCCGCCCAATCGGGACACGATCTATTCGGCTGGAATGGCGCAGGCGGGGCACATCTCTACCGCAGATTCCTCGTCGACATGACGAGCCTCGTCGAGGCAACCGAGAAGAAGTACGGCAAGGTCAGCACGATCGGCCGGCAGATCGGCTACAATCAGGATGACAAAACCTGGTCTGCGCTTCCCGATTTCTACATCAACTTCCCAGCCATGTATCGCAAGAGCATGTGGGACGAGATCGGGATGAAACCGGACACGTGGGATAATGTGCGCATCGGCGGCGCCAAGCTGAAGGCCAAGGGCCATCCGATTGGGATTTCACTCGGGCACAGCAACGATCCGAACACGACCTGGCGTGGCTTGCTGTGGAGCTTTGGCGGTGCGCTTCAGGATGCCGAAGGCAAGAAAGTTACGCTCGATAGCAAGGAGACGGTCGAAGCCGTCAAGTTCGTCGCCGCGCTATACAAGGAGGCGATGACGCCGGAAGTGCTGTCATGGGACGACTCCAGCAATAACCGCTATCTTGTTTCGGGCATCGGCTCGATGATCGTCAATCCGATCTCGGCCTATCGGACGTTCCAGAAGGCAAGCAAGAAAGGCGCCGACGATACATTCGTGATGGCGCCGCCGAAGGGGCCGGTGCGCCAGATCATGGGCGGCGCTTCCGAGTTCTACGGCATCTGGAAGTTCGCCAACAACAAGGAAGGCGCGATCGAGTTCCTCAAATACTACGTCGATAATTGGCCGGAAGCGTTCAAGGCGAGTGAAGGGTACAATAACCCCTGCTTCGCCAACCTTGTGCCGAAGCCGATGCCGATCCTCTCCAACGATCCGACCTCGACGCCGAACGATAAACTTGCGGTGCTGGAGGGCTCCGACCTGTGGTCGGCCTCTCCGGGATATCCCGGTCCGTCCTGGCCCGCCGTCGACGAGGTCTATAACGATTTCGTCATCTGCGACATGATGTCGAAGGCTGCTACCGGCCAGATGTCCGCCGAGGACTCGGTCAAATGGGCGCACCAACAGTCTGACGCGATCTTCACGAAATGGCACGGGAAAACGTGAGGCCGTGCCCGGACCGCGCCTCCGTTGCGCGGTCCGGGACGTCGGTAAAGCTTCCATTGTTGCCGACACGATGTTGGCGACACGATCGGAGTTCGATTGAAAAACTGGCGGCAACGCGCGCGCCAGGCATTGGCTTTGGGAGGATCGATGGCCGCTGTATCGACAAGGCATATCGTCAAGAAATTCGGCGAGTTCCCGGCCGTTAACGACATTTCACTTACGGTACCAAACGGCGAGTTCATGGTGCTGCTCGGCCCCTCCGGCTGCGGCAAGACCACGTTTCTGCGCATCATTTGCGGCCTCGAGCAACAGACCAGCGGCGATCTGCTGATCGGCGGCAATGTCGTCAACGACATCCCACCACGCGCCCGTGGCGTTGCGATGATGTTTCAGAGCTATGGCCTTTATCCGCACTACACCGTGCGCAACAACATTGCCTTTCCGCTGCGTACGCAGCGCGTGCCGCGCGAGGAAATCCAGAAGAAGGTCGAATGGGCCTCGCAGTTGCTTGGCATCGGCCATCTTCTCGAGCGGCGGCCACGCCAGCTCTCCGGCGGCGAGCGGCAGCGTGTGGCGCTTGCCCGTGCGCTGGTCCGCGAACCGACCGCGCTTCTACTCGACGAGCCGCTGTCCAATCTCGACGCCAAATTGCGCACCTCGGCTCGTCAGGAAATCAAGAATTTCCAGCAGCGCGTTGGCTTGACCACCATCTACGTGACACACGACCAGGTCGAAGCGATGGGCATGGGCGACCGCATTGCGGTCATGGACCACGGGCGCGTTCGGCAGGTGGGAACGCCAACCGAAATCTATGAGGATCCTGCCGACCTTTTTGTCGCTACCTTTGTCGGGGCACCGCCGATGAACGTCGTCACCCGTAACGGCGGTGGCTATCTCGGATTCCGACCGGAGAACTTCCTGCCCAAGAACATGATCGAAGAAGACGGTGCGACCGAATTTTATTTTCGCGTCGACCGCTCCGAATATCTCGGCTCCGAGCGCATCGTTTATGGCGTGATGGATGGCTTCGATTCAAAGCAGCCGATCACCGCGAAGTTGCCGCCTGCTCACGTGGCCGAAGAAAGCATTCGTCCCGGCGAATGGCATTCGTTCGCGGTCAAGAACAGCGTGCTGCGCCACTTCGACAACAACGGCAATCGTATCACTCGCCACTGAGCTGGGAAGTCACCATGGCCGTCATCGCGGAACCTGTTGCCAAGCCGATTTCGCGCTCTCAATTCATTCTCGATCGGCGGGAGGTGCTGGAAACAATCTTGGTCGCGCCAGCGATCCTCTACGTCCTGCTACTGGTCGGCTTGCCGCTTCTGCTCGCGGCATACTACTCGCTCAGCGCCTATACGATCTACAATCCAACCTGGAAGTTCGTCGGTCTGGCGAATTTCGAGCAGATCCTGCAAGATCCAACCTTCCTTGACACGCTCCGTAACACCTTCATCTTTACATTTGGGTCACAACTTCTTGGACTCGTGCTCGGAAAATTCGGCGCCTTCCTGCTGTTGCAGCCCTTCCCCGGTCGAAAGATTGTTCGAGCGCTGATCATCCTGCCTTTTGCGGTGCCGGTCGCGCTCGCCACGATCGCCTGGCAATGGATGTTCGATTCGCTCTACAGCGTGATCAATTGGACCATGATTGCGGCTGGCTTCCTCACTCGCGAAGAGGCGCCGAACTGGCTCGGCAATCCCTATCTCGCGATGCTGTGCATCGTCATCATCAACGCCTGGCGCTTCTTTCCATTCGCTATCGTGATATTCCTCGCCGGCATCACCGCTGTTCCGCAGGACGTGATCGACGCCGCAACGGTCGACGGTGCCGGCTTCTGGCGCCGCAACTACCAGATCGTTCTGCCAATGATCCTGCCGATCATGGCCATCGGCCTGATCTTCGGCATCGTGTTTACCTTCACCGATCTCTCCATCGTTTTCTTGCTGACCATGGGCGGTCCCGGTGGCGCGACGTCGGTCCTGGGCTTTGCGGGCTTTCAGACCGGCATCGTTTCCGGCGACGTGTCGCATGGCGCGGCGATCTCGCTGTTCATGCTGCCGGTGCTCCTTGTGGTGGTGATTTTCATGCTGCGCTTCATTCGTCGGCGGGAGATTTGATATGTCGCACCCTGTTGTCCGCACTCTCCGCCAGACCGGCTTTTTCATCGGCGTCGCATTCTTCGTCGTCCTGGCGGCATTTCCGTTCTATTGGATGGCAATCACTGCATTCAAACAGAACAGCGACCTTTACAACGTCACCAACATCCCGTTCTGGTTCAATGAGGCGCCGACGCTCGAACACATCAAGTATCTGTTCGAGGAGACCCTGTTCGCACGCTGGTTGTTGAACTCGCTGATCATCGGCGTCTGCGTCACCGCGATCACACTGGTCACCGCGGTTCCGGCCGGCTACAGCCTGGCCCGGATGACCAGCCGCAAGGGCGAAGCGCTCGGCATCACGATCTTCCTGACCTACCTGGTCCCGCCGACCCTGCTGTTCCTGCCGCTATCGCGGATCATCGCCGAACTCGGCCTGCAGAACTCGATGTGGTCACTGGTGCTGGTCTACCCGACCTTCACAATCCCGTTCTGCTCCTGGCTGCTGATGGGATTCTTCAAGGCGCTGCCGGTCGAGATCGAGGAAGCCGCGATCGTCGACGGGTGCAGCCTGTTCGGCGCCTTCATCAGGATGGCGATCCCGCTGTCGGTACCAGCTATCCTGACGGTGGTGATCTTCACGTTCACCCTGACCTTGCAGGAGTTCGTCTACGCCCTGACTTTCGTTTCATCGTCCGACCAAAAGCCGATCACGCTGGGCGTTTCGACCGACCTGATCCGGGGCGACGTGTTCTTCTGGGGTGAGATTATGGCGGGTGCCTTGATAGCAGCCATTCCCGTGGCGATCGCCTACAATCTCTTTCTCGATCGCTTTATCGCCGGTATCACCGGTGGGGCCGTGAAATAACGCAATGCTTCGTTGCTCTTGTTGCCGAGGAAGCAAGCAACGCGTTGCTGTGGCACCTTGTGACTTCAACTCAGGCAACACCCCACTCTGGGTCATTAGCGAAGCGTGACAGCTTCACTGCGTGTCGATCATGGCGGTTGACTGACGCGCTCACCGCGGCGCTTGCTGCCCAAGGCCGAGGCCGCTGTCGGGCCACTCCGCGATAAACCCCCTCGCCTTGTACGGCTCGATCTTGTCCCATTCGCGCAGCATGCGGCGGCTGAATTCGGCGTCGGTGTGCCACAGCGCCCGCGGCGTCGCAAAACTGTCGACCGTGACCAGCATCTTCTCGACCTCGGGCCAGTGCCGGTGCAGCGTCATCGGATAGCGGCGCGCGGTCCAGGTGTTGCCGAGGCAGATCACGCTGCGGATGTTGGCGAGCCCGAGCGCCCGCTCGATGATCGGCAGCGAAAAGATCACGTTCTCACCGGTGTTTGTCGCGCGGTCCTCCCGCAGGATGACGCCGGCAGGCACGCCGCGCGCGATCATCGCGCCGGCAATGATCTCGCACTCGGAGAGTTTTGATCCCGGCGTGACGCCGCCGCTGACGATCGCCCAGCGAAAATATCCGGCGCGCCAGAGCCGGCAGGCTTCATCGACGCGCTCCTCGACATCCTGCCGCGTGCCGAATACGAACAGCAGATCGGCCGGCCGCAGCGGCGTCTCGATCAGATGCCGCGCATTGATATCAGCAATCTCGGCCTCGGTCGGCAATCGTGTCGTCGGTATGGTCACGGCACCCCCCGCCCAACATGGACGCCGGGCAGAGTGCCGTGATCGCGGCGCTACACGAAATCACATTTGGTGTCGCTCGATTGCGACGCCTTCTATGGCAGCAGCGTCTCGGGTAGTGCGTCGAACGAATATCGGCACGGCCGGTTGCGCTTGATGAAGCCGCCGATGGTCCAGGCAAACCAGATCGCGATGCCGACCAGAAACAGCGCGCCGGTGAATTCGGAGATCGAGAGCGCGCGGACAAGCAGGCCAACCATCGCGACGGCGAGCAGCGCCAGCATCGCGACCGCCGCGGCATAGGTCACTATCCCGATGCCGCCGGTCAGTGACGCCGTGCTACCTGCTTGCTTCATCCGCCGGTGCAGCTCGGTGATGAAGGCGCGGTAGCCCTGGTCCTGCGGCGTCATCAGCGTGACGGTCTGCCAGCTCGTCGAGACGATGGCGATCCGGCCGCCGCCGCTCCGCTGGATGTCGGCGCGAAAGCGGCGGGGCTGCATCGACATCGGCCGGTACGACAGGCGGATCGATGCGATCTCGGCATAGGGCCACAGGCCGGACCGGCTGCCGATCCGCCATGACAATCCGTCGTCCGTCAGTTCGAACTGCTGCGCCGAGGAGATCAGCGAGGCCTTGTAGGCATAGCTGGTCGTGCGCGCCCCCTCACCTTCGGTCGTCTCGTTCGGCAGTGGTGTCGGCAATTCAGAATATCCGTGTCGTCTGAAAGCGGCGGCTTGCGCGGCACGCCGGCTTTACCTTACAAGCGGAGCATGGCCGAGACGATCTATTTTCCGCGCCGCCTGATCCTCGCCGGGGCGATTGTTTCCGGAGTGCTGCTGGCGCTCGCCATGCACATGCTGGGCGCGCGCTACGGGCTGGATCTCGGCGGCCTGTGGCGGAAAGATACCAGCGAGTTCATGCCGGCGGGCGCGGCGATCGCCTGGTGGCTGATCGCGACGGTCGGGTTTTCCGGCGGCTATTTCACCGCCAACCTGATGCACAGCGCGGTCTCGGGCCAGATTCCGCAGCGGATGCGGCAATTCCTGATTGCGGTCGGTGTGCTGATCCTGGCCGGCGCCGGACAGGCCGCCTCGGCGCCGAGCCCGATTCCGACCGTGTCGGGCGTGCTGGCCGGCCTAGCGGCGCTGTGCCTCGGCGCCGTGATGGCGTTCTGCGGCGCGCATTTCGCGCTGCGTAAAGCCTGAAGGGCTTCGCCTCAGGCGACGACGTCTTTAAGCAACGACCTGCGCCCGCGCTTTCCTGAGCATCGTCTCCACCTCGCCGACGGGACGCGGCGGGCTGAACAGATAGCCTTGCGCCTGCGTGCAGCCTTCCTGGCGGAGCAGATCGAACTGGGCATCGGTCTCGACGCCCTCGGCCGTGGTGACGATGCCGAGGCTCTTGCCGAGGCCGGTCACGGCGCGAACGATCGCCATCGAATCCTCGCGCGTGGCGAGCTCGGTGACGAACGAGCGGTCGATCTTGATCTTGTCGAACGGAAAGCTGCGCAGGTAGCTGAGCGACGAATAGCCGGTTCCGAAGTCGTCGAGCGAAATCCGCACGCCGAAGGCGCGAAGCTCGTGCAGGACCGACAGCGTCGCCTCGCTGTTCTGCAGCAATACCGATTCGGTGATTTCGAGCTCCAGCCGGCGCGCCGGAAGACCGGAGGCCCGCAGCGCCTCCTTCACGGTCGCAACCAGATTGGGGCTCTTGAACTGCACCGGCGAAAGATTGACGGCGACGCCGACATCTTGCGACCAGCCCGCCGCGTCCATGCAGGCCTGGCGCAGCACCCACTCGCCGATCGGCACGATCAGGCCGGTTTCTTCCGCCAGCGGAATAAAATTGGCCGGCGAGATCATGCCGCGCAGCGAATGATTCCACCGCGCCAGCGCCTCGAAACCGACGACGACATCCTTGGCGACGTCGCGGATCGGCTGATAATAGACTTCGAATTCTTCGCGTTGGAGCGCAGCGCGCAGGTCGAGTTCGAGCAGCCGCCGCGCCTGCGCGCGGGCGTCCATCCCGGTCTCGAAGAAGCGATAGGTGCCGCGGCCGTCTTCCTTGGCGCGGTAGAGCGCAAGATCGGCCTTCTTGAGCAGTTCGTCGGGATTCTTGCCGTCCTCCGGGGCCAGCGAAATGCCGATGCTGACGCCAATGACGAGCTGGTGGCCAGCAACCTCGTAAGGCGCTGAAACCTGCTCCACCACATGGCTGGCAAGCAAGGAGACCGCGGACGGATCACAATCGCTGCAGAACTGCACGATCGCGAATTCGTCGCCGCCGAGCCGCGCCACGGTGTCGTTCTCGGCGATGCATCCGCTTAAGCGGCGCGCGACTTCCTTCAGAAGCGCGTCGCCGACCGGATGGCCAAGCGAATCGTTGATCGCCTTGAAATGGTCGAGGTCGAGACAGAGCACGGCGAGCTGGTCGCTGCGCCTGGCAAGCCGCAGCGCCTTTTCGAGCTGCTCGCGGAACAGCGTGCGATTCGGCAGATTGGTCAGCGCGTCATGGCGCGCCATATGCGAGATCTGTTCCTGGGCAGCCTGCCATTCGGTGATATCTTCGAATGTCGCGACCCAGCCGCCGCCCCGCATTGGCTGATCAACGACGCGGATCGATCGCTCGTTGCGGGTAACCGTCCTCGTCACGCTCTCGCCGGCCTTGGCCGCCGCCATCACGCGGGCGACGAACTGATCGGGATCGCCGTCCCATCGATTGAGCGCCTTCTGCTGCCGGAGCACGTCGAGCAGCAGGCGGCCCTGCAGCGTCACGTCAGCGCGCCCCATCATGTCGGCGTAGCGCTTGTTGTTGAGCAGGATCCGCCCATCCGCATCGAACATGCAAAGTCCCTGCGACATGTTGTCGAGCGCGGTGTCGAGCAGGATTTTTTGGCTGTGCAGCTCGCCCTTGGCACGACGGTCGATCATGGCCGCCAGCAGCGACAGACCCAGGATGGCGAAGGCCGCCACCGCCGTCAGGAACGACAGCGCGGTCGGAGAGATCGACAGCCCGTCGCTGCCGAGCGTCGGATCGGGAATCAGCGTGACGGCGCCCATCGCCGTGAAATGATGCGAAACGATGGCCACCGTCAGCAGGCCGGTCGCCGCGATGGTATGGAGGGGATTGTCGCGGCGCGCGGCGATGAGAAGCGCGAGACCTGCGAACAGGCCGCCGAACACGATCGAGGCCACGACAAGTCCATTCGACCACACAATGAATGCGGGAAGCTCGAGGGCCGCCATGCCGGTATAGTGCATCGCCGCGACACCGCCGCCGATGATGACGCCGCCCAGGGCGACCACCGGTTGGCGTGGGCTGGACAGCGCGACGCACAGGCCTGCGGCAACGATTGAAATCGCGAAGACCAGCGACAGCAGCGTGACCGGGATGCTGTAGCCGGCGCCCGCGCCGGGATCGTAGGCCAGCATCGCAACGAAATGGGTGGCCCAGATTCCGCAGCCTCCGACGGCCGCGTCGAGCGCGATCCACACGGCGCGCGATCGGCCGCGCGATGCTCGGGCGCGATGAAAAAGGCTGATGGCGACGGCGCTGGCAAGCCAGCAAATGGTGCCGGCCAGCACGACCAGGCGCCAGTCATGTTCAGTGGTGAGGCAAGTCAGGACGCGGTACATTACAGACCCTCATGGCCTGTAACAGCATTGCCATTGGTATATTTGGCGTAACCTTCGCGGCCCAGTTGTGCGGATGGTGAACGAATATCTCAATCGGACGCCCCGCCGCTGGCCGAGGCATCAAAAAGGTGGAATCTCCGGGATTCGCGACCGTCAGCGGCCTTCGCTCCGCGCGAATTATCCTTTCCGATCGGTTACCGCCGGCCCGCCGCCCCACCAGACCGCGGCGGCGGCTGCGATCAACACGCCGGCCGAAATACCCAGCGAGGCGTGCAGGCCGCTCATGAACGCGCCGGAGCGGCCGACCAGCGACCCGAACAGCGCGACCCCCAGGACGCTGCCGGTCTGCCTGGTCGCGTTGAGCACGCCGGCGGCGACGCCCGAACGCGATTTCTCCACGCTGCCGAGCAGCGTCGACGTCAAGGGCGGCACCAGCAATCCGAGACCGGTGCTCAGCGCGATCAGTTGCAGGCAGATCGACCAATAGCCGGTGGAGGCCTCGATCCCGAGCATCGCAAGACATCCACCTGCGGAGAGCAGCGCACCGGCCGCAATCGTGGCCGGCGCACCGATACGTTCGGCGAGCCGCGGGGCGATCAGGTTGACCGGCAGCACCGCGCCCATCATCGGCACAAAGGCGAGCCCGGTCATGAAGACCGATAATCCGTTGATCTGCTGAAAGTAGAGGCTGAGCACGAAGATCAATCCGTAGATCGCGACATTGACCAGCAGGCCGATCAGCGATGTCAGTGCAAACATCCGGCTTCTGAACAGCGTGAGCGGCAGCATCGGTTGCGCCGCGCGCGCTTCCCGCCATACGAACAGGGCTGCAAAGGCCGCAAACACCAAAAAGCCCGTGATCACCAGCGAATCGTTCCAACCAAATGAGCCGGCCTCGATGATGGCGCCGGCGAGCGAGCCGAGCGCCACGATCGCGGCGATCTGGCCGGGCAAGTCGATCTCGCGTTCGGGTGTTCGCGTCGTCTCGTCGGCAAAACGCCAGGCCAGGTAGAGGCCGGCAAGGCCGATCGGCAGATTGACGAGGAAGATGGAGCGCCAGCCAACCAACGAGATCAGCGCGCCGCCGACGAAGGGACCGGCCGTCAGCGCAAGGCTGGCGCCGGCGGCCCAGATACCGACGGCGCGCCCGCGCGCCTTTTCTTCCGTATAGGCATGGCTGAGCAGCGCGAGTGAATTCGGCACCAGGATGGCCGCAGCCAATCCCTGAATGCAGCGCGCCAGAATCAGCACTGTTGCATTGGGCGCCAGCGCGCAGCCGACCGAGGCCGCCGTGAAAATGGCAAAGCCTGCCATGAACACCCGTTTGGCGCCGATCCGGTCGCCGAGCGCTCCCGCCGTCAATATGAACGCCGCAAAGACGATGGTGTAGGCGCTCACCACCCACTGCAGTTCGGTGACGCCGCCGCCGAGCGAAATGCCGATGGCATTGAGGGCGGTATTGACGATGGTGACGTCGAGCTGCACGACGCCATAACCGAGACTCATCGCGGCGAGCGTCAGCGACGCCGCAAACCTGCTCGGCATCGGCCCGGCCCCGGAACGGATTGATGCTCCGCCGCTCGGAACCGGCCTCAATCTGGGATACGCGTTTGTCATGGCTTCACCCTTTAAGGGGGCAACGCCATTGAATTGGTGTCCGTTTCGACAAAACACTTCGTCAAAGATCGAAGTGTGGATGCAGCCGTCGCCCGGCGCGCCAAAGCCGCGCGGTAAGAGGCCCCGCGCGGCTCTTTGTCTCAATCTGCCGCGACGATCAGCTTGCGGCGCGCAGATTGACCTTGCCTTCGGCCAGCGAGGTCAGCTTCTTGTCGACGATCTTCTCCTCGTCGAGCGTCTTCTGCAGGATAGTGGCGCAATCGTTGCGTCCAAGCTGGCGCGCCCAGGCGATCAGGCTGCCGTAACGGGTGATTTCATAGTGCTCCGCGGCCTGCGCTGCATTGATCAACGCAGCATCCAGCACGTCCTTGTCCTCGATCTCGCCGGCGACTTCGTCGGCTTCCTCGATGATGCCGTCGATCGCCGGGCAGTCGACCGCCTTCACTTGGGCACCGTGCATCTGAAATACCTCTTCGAGGCGCTGCACATGTGTCTTGGTTTCATCGAGATGGCTCAAAAAGCCCTGCTTGAGCTGCTTGTCGGTAGCTTTTTCCGCCATTTTCGGCAGCGCTTTCACAAGTTGTTTCTCCGCGTAATAGATGTCCTGCAATTGGTGGACGAACAGGTCGTTCATGGTCTTGATGTCTTTGGTGAAGAGTCCCATTGCGATTGTCCTTCGTTGTGGGAACACGCAAGGCGCAGGCTTCCTGCCGCGCGGCGCACTTGCTGTTCGATGCTGATCGGAAAATAACCAGCCCACGAAAAGGATGTTCCTGCAGGCCCCGAAAACGCCGCGATGGAACGAACGGGAAAAGTGCGGCAAAAAGGGCCCGCGGAACGGACCTCCTTGCGACTCAAAATCGTTAATGCGGCGACATATGTAGGGCGTATGACAAAGGCGGCGAACGAAGCTAAAAGGCATGCTTGTCAAGGGCTGCACAAGGGCCCGGATTTGGCTTATGGATTTCGCGCACGGTGCCTCTGACCGTCGACTGTCACCTGTCGTGACAGGCCCACCTTAACGTTTTGCCGCCCCGCCGGGAGGATGAATGCATCGGCTGCTGACCACGCTCCGGCGTGGCTTCAAGGAGAAGATCGGCTGGAAACGGCTGGGAATTGCTGCGAGTCTTCTCATCATAGCGCTGGCGATCACCCATCTGGTGCGCACCCTCAGGGGGGTCGACACCGGGGTTATTCTCACGGCCCTCACCGATATCGCTCCGCATCGCATCGCGCTGGCGGCGCTGTGCGTGGTCGGCGCATTTTGCACGCTGACCTTCTATGACTTCTTCGCGCTGAGAACCATTGGCAAGACGCACGTACCCTACCGCATCGCCGCGATGTCGAGCTTCACCAGCTACACGATCGGCCACAATATCGGCGCCACGGTGTTTACCGGCGGCGCGATCCGGTTCCGAATCTATTCTGACTACGGGCTGACGGCGATCGACGTCGCAAAAATCTGCTTTCTCTCGGGCCTCACCTTCTGGCTCGGCAATCTGTTCGTGCTCGGTATCGGCATGGCCTGGCACCCCGAGGCTGCATCGGCGATGGATTTGCTGCCGTCAGCCATGAATCGCTTGATTGCCCTCGGCTGCCTTGCCGGCATTGGCGCCTATTTCGTCTGGCTGCTCACGGGCGACGGGCGCCGCGAGCTCGGGCAGAACGGCTGGAAGGTTGTATTGCCCTCCGCCCGATTGACCCTGCTGCAGGTCTTGATCGGCGTTGTCGACCTCGGCTTCTGTGCCCTGGCGATGTATCTGTTGATGCCGATGACGCCCTATATCGACTTCGTTTCGTTGGCGGTGGTGTTCATCCTTGCGACCCTGCTTGGCTTTGCCAGCCACGCGCCCGGCAGCATCGGCGTGTTCGACGCCGCCATGCTGGTGGCGCTGCCGCAATTCGGCAGGGAAGAGTTGCTGGCGACGCTGGTGGTGTTCCGGATCCTGTACTTCCTGATCCCGTTCGGCATCTCGATTTCCATCATGGGAGCACGCGAAGTCTGGCTCAGCCTGATACAACCCTGGCAGGAACGTCGACGCCTCGGGCAGGCCTGCACGGCCAAGGCCCGGGTACGGCAGCCGATCAAGAACCGGGGCCGCTGAGGCCGGTAACGGCGTCGTTATCTGCAGCGGCTGGTGTTTTGTGGCGAAGCTGCCTCATTCTCTTATTTCTGCCTTACCGCTAACGTCAAACGGCGCCATGGCTGGAATTTTCCTAACTTTGATGATGTCGGCTGCGCTGGTTGCCGGCGCGCTATCAGGTGCGTTCGTTTCTGCTGCGCACGCCCAGACCGCCGGCGGCTACGGGCCGCTGCAGATTTCCTGGGAGGTGCGCAACCGCTTCCGCCTGTTCCGCGAGGAGCGGGATTTCCTGCTGCATGCCGAGACCGGGCGCGGCCGGAGCGTTCTGACGTCCGAGCAGGCATTGGCGATCCAGAGCGATGGCCGCGGCTGGGCGCGCAACACGGTGAACCGGCTCTGCATCGATCTCGCCGGCCGCGTCAGCGAGCCCTGCACCCGCGACAACGTCAAGGAAAGCTACCTGACGCCGATCGACCATCCGGTGGTGATACGCCTGACCGGCCCGGTGCCGGTCGGCGCGACCTGCGCATGGACGGTCGACGATGGTGACGGCCCGCAAACGTCCACCTTCGACTGCGCCGAGCCGGTCAATCTCCGCGTCCGCTACGGCCGCACCACCGTGGTGACCGCCGACGTGTCGAGCTCGGAAGGCAGTCAGCGCGTCTTCACCGAGATCGCGGTGCGCGACATCTTCATTGCCGGCCTCGGCGACAGCATCGCCTCCGGCGAGGGAAATCCTGATAGGCCGGTGGCGCTCGCCGATGAAGGCTTTTGCTTCCGCTCCTATCTCGGAACGGCGGCCGCGCAATATTACCGGCCGAGCCGCGCGGGCTATAAGGGCGGACGCGCCTGCGAGGCGCCCGATTCGCTCGCCGTCTGGCAGCGGCACAGCGCGCTGTGGTTCAACCCGGCCTGTCACCGCTCGCTCTACAGCTACCAGACCCGAACTGCGCTGGCGCTCGCCATCCGATATCCGCACATCGCCGTGACCTACCTGCCGCTGGCCTGCACCGGCGCCACCATCGCCGACGGGCTGTTCGGCTCGCAGCGCGCCCGCGACTGCCTGCCGTCGAAATCCGGCAGCGGCGCGTGCCAGGGCACCGTCAACGGGCAACTGGCCGAGCTGCGTGAAGCTGTAACCGCCGCCAAACGCCGGCAAGCGGACCGCCAGCTCGACCTGGTGCTGCTTTCGGTCGGCGCCAACGACATCTATTTTTCAGGCCTCGTCGCCGACGTCATCGTCGATACGGCGACCGAGCGCGCGCTGTTCCGGCGCAGCGGCGTGATGGCCTCGGTGGACGATGCACGGAGCGCGATGGCGCGGGACCTGCCGCAGGGCTTTGCCAAGCTGCGTGAGGCGCTCAAGCCCCTTATCGGTGGCGACCTGTCACGGGTCGTCTACACCGCCTACGCCAATCCGACGCTGGCCAATGGCGGCGCGCCATGTCCCGGCGGACGCGCCGGTTTCGACATTCATCCATCCTTCAACGCGCAACCGCAGCGCCTCGCCGCCGTCTCCAGTTTCGTCGAAAATGAATTCCTGCCGCAGCTCAGGGCACTGGCCATGTGCGAAGGCGGCATCCTGTGCCGCAATCCGCGCGCCGACCGCATGACCTTCGTCGACGGCCATCAGACGGCCTTTGCCAACCATGGTTTCTGCGCGCGCGCCGAGAGCGATCCCGATTTCGACCGGCAGTGCTTCTCGGCGAGGGGCGACAGTTTCGATTCCGATATCGTCACCGCCGCCGGCCAGCCGATGCTGTGCGGCCGCAGCGCCGGCGAGTATCGCGCCTATCTGCCGCGCGCGCGCTGGATCCGCGACGCCAACGACAGCTACTTCGCCGCAATGACCTACCCGCAGGGCCTGCCGACCTCGCAGCAGCCGTCCGATATTCACGACGCGACCTGGGGCGTGCTGTCGGCGGTCTATGGTGGCGCGGTGCATCCGAGCGCCGAGGGCCACGCCGCGATGGCGGATGCCGCCGTGCCGGCGGCCGCCGCCGTGCTGCAGCTCGATGCGGCGGTGCCTGAAGTGACCTCGCAGCCGGTGGCGCCGATCCCCGGTGCGCCTGATGCGCCGCCGCGGCCACCCGGCAGAACCGGGCTCAACTAGCGCGCGGGTGCCGGCGCGGGCGTCACGGCCTTCTTGACCGCAGGGGCCTTTTGCGGAGCCGCGGGCGGCTTCATCGCGGCGGCATGCGCCGGCAGATATTTTGCGATGATCGCGGGATCGACCTGCGCCAGCTCCGTGTCCGGCAGACGCGTCCAGACCTCGTCCTTGCCAAGCAGCGAGATGCCGAGATAGCCGCGCATCGTCAGCGTCTGTCCATCGGCGCTGAGCGTCATCTTGGCCTTGTAGATCTTGCCGTCGCGGGGATCGAGCACGTTGCCATTCTCGTACTTCAACCCATCGCGCTTCATGTCGCGGATGAAGGAGAGCCCGAGCCAGGGCGCATCCTTCCGATCGTCGGTGCATTTCGCACAGGTCGGATTCGGCGGATCGCCGGGTTCGAGAAACAGCTTGGCGAACACGCCCTCATAGGCGCCGTTGCGATCAACCACCAGGAACCAGCCGACCGGCTTGCCCTTCTCGACCTTCTGCCACAGGCCGGCTGCCGAAGGTTCCGCAGGCTGCGCCACCAGTTCGCCGGTCAGCGCGAGCCCAAACACGACGGAAAGTACCAGTTGAAATCCGGCCAGCTTGCGCATCGTCATCACCTGATCAAATCCCCTAAATGAATGGGCGCAGACTAAGGCCATTTCGCGGACGGTTCCAGCGACGATTGCCACTTGTTCCGGCAGAGCATCCGCGAGCCGGACTGTCACGTTTTGGGATTCAGCTGACGCCGAGTTTCTTCTGCAGGCTCGACGACGAGGTCGTGTATTGGAACACCAGCCGCTTCTCCGGATAGACGTAGCGGTGCGCCTTCTGCGCCATCAGCGCGCCCTCGTGGAAGCCGGACAGGATCAGCTTGAGCTTGCCGGGATAGGTGTTGATGTCGCCGATCGCGAAGATGCCGGGAATGTTGGTTTCGAACGCGGCGGTATCAACCGGCACCAGATTGTTCTCCAGCGCGACACCCCAGTTCGCGACAGGGCCGAGCTTCATCGTCAGCCCGAAGAACGGCAGCATCGTATCGCATTCGATCTTCGAGATCGCGTTGTCATTGCCCTTCATCACGGCGGCCGAGAGCTTGCCGCCCTCGCCTTCGAGCGCGGTGACTTGGCCGATCTTCAGGTCCATCTTCCCCGCAGCGACCAGCGCGCGCATCTGCTCGACGCTGTGCGGCGCGGCGCGAAAATCGTCACGCCGGTGCAGCAGGGTCACGCGCCTGGCGAGCGGATGCAGGTTGAGTGTCCAGTCGAGTGCGGAATCGCCGCCGCCGACGATCAGGATGCTCTTGTCGCGGAACTGCTCCATCTTGCGCACGGCATAGTGCACCGAGGCGCCTTCATAAGCTTCGATGCCGGGCACCGGCGGCCGCTTCGGCTGGAACGAGCCGCCGCCCGCGGAGATCACCACCACCTTGCACTCGAATACCTTGCCCGCGTCGGTCGTGACGCGAAAGGCAGGATCGCCGATCTTCTCGATCGTCTCCACCATCTCGTTGAGATGGAAGGTCGGATGAAACGGCTTGATCTGCTCGAGCAGCGCGTCGGTAAGGCCCTGGCCGGTCACCAGCGGAATCCCGGGAATGTCGTAGATCGGCTTTTCCGGATAGAGCTCGGCACACTGGCCGCCGATCTTGTCGAGGATGTCGACCACATGCGCCTTCATGTCGAGCAGGCCCAGCTCGAAAACGGCAAACAGGCCGCACGGACCCGCACCAATAATCAGCACATCGGTTTTGATCGCTTCGCTCATGTCAGCTTCTTTTCGGTTGAACCTGTCGGGAAAGCCGCACCTGTCTAGCCAACCGGGCGCCATCAGGAAAGCCATAATATAGTGCTCGCTGCGGCGGCAAACCCTTGCCGCCGCTCGACAAGTGGGCTGTAAGGGAGCGAGTTTTTTGGAGATATCCCCGTGAACGTCCCCTTGCGTCCCGACGTGACCCCGCGTCTGGAGGATTATCCCTATCGCCTGTCGGACAATGTGAGATTTGCCGATCTCGATCCCAACCATCACGTCAACAACGCCGTGTACGCGACCTATTTCGAAACCGGCCGCGTGACGCTGATGAAGGATCGCAGCTACGGGCTGATGCCGGACGGCTTTGCCTGGATCATGGTCCGGCTCGACATCCATTTCCGCGCCGAACTGCGCTGGCCCGGCACCATCGAATTGGGATTGGGCGTCGTCAAATTCGGCCGCAGCTCCGTCACCTTCGACCAGGTGGTGTTCTCCGAAGGCAAATGCGTCGCTTCAGCGCAATCGGTATCGGTGCTGCTCGATGAGGCCACGCGCAAGCCGACAGCATTGACGCCGGAGATCCTGGCAAACTTTCAGCGCTGGATTCGCCGCGGAGCCGTACTGACATGACGTGGCAACGCTGATGCCGCCAGCGCCGGATCGCGCTGAAGTCGCTTTGGGATTTTAGGCCTGCCGTTCGGGCGTCGAGACCACGAGGCCGTCGAGGTCGTCGCTCACCTTGATCTGGCACGACAGGCGGGAGTTCGGCCGCACGTCGAAACCGAAATCCAGCATGTCTTCTTCCATCGGCGTCGGCGAGCCGACCTTCTCGCGCCAGGTTTCCTCGACATAGACGTGGCAGGTCGCGCAGGCGCAGGCGCCACCGCATTCGGCTTCGATGCCGGGAATGGCGTTGCGGATCGCGGCTTCCATCACGGTCGCGCCGTTCTCGACTTCAATGGTTCGTTTTTCGCCCGTGTGGTCGACAAAGTGGATTTTGGCCATGATCGCTCGTGCTGCCGGAATATCTGAGGAAGGTCCCGGCAGTCCTATAACGGGTCGGTCCCCCCAGCGCCAGCGGTCGGGATGAAAAGGTGAGGCAGCATTTTGCCGGGATTTTGGCGGATCCGGGCCGCCGCCTGCTCAGGAACGGCGCAGAAGCCCCTCGATCACGGCCCGTGCCTCGGCAACAGCCTCGCCAAGCCCTGCAAGCGCGGCCGATGGATCGGAGCCGCCGGCGATGACCGCCTCCAGCCGCTCCGCGGCATCGGCAACGCCAAAGGCGCCGATCGCGCGGGCCGATCCCTTGAGCGTGTGGGCCAGCGCGCCTGCATCCGAGGGGTGGACCATCAGCGCCTGCACCAGTTTTGCCGACTGGGCCGAGAACATCGTCAGCACCTCCTGCTCGATGCCGGCATCGCCGAGCGTCATGCGCTGGAGATGCTCGAAATCGATCGGCCCGCCGCCGGGCGCCAGCGGTGGCGATGGCATCCATTCTACCCGTTCGAGATGAAGCGGCATGGCAAGGGTCCGGCTCGCCCCTCCGCACTGATTCTTCGAGAGGCAATAATCATCCACAAGCAACCACGCGGAGGTTAACGGAACGTTCTCAGAATCCGACGCAATTTTGCCGTACTTTAGCCCGCAATCAGACGGGTTTTCCGGGTCAGCTCCAAAAATCTGTGCATTTAGAAGAACTTATGGGACAGCGCTGAAGAGCGCTGTTAACGATGATTAAGAATGTATTAATCGCGGCCATTTCATTCGTATCGGTCAACCAATAGGATGTTCGCGGATGTGTGCGGACAAGCTGCGCCGATGGGTACGCTTGCATCGCAGGGGGTATGAATCCGGCTTCGAGCTTGCAGGGGGGCTTCTTGCAAGAACGGCTGGGCGCGTAGTTAAGACGCGTAGTTAAGAGGGCTCGGACTGACATGGCGAACAATCCGAAGAAGGTCAAGGATCCCACTGAAGTTGCGCTGTCCGCCATTCAGGAAGCGCTCAACATCAGCGACACCAGCGTCGATCCCAACCGAAATTCGATCGGCGGTGAAATCGCTCCGCCGAGCATGCCCTCCGCCGCGCCCGCCTTCCCCGAAACACCGTTCGACGCGCGTCCGAGCGCGGACCGTCCCGTGTTCGATTCGATCGAGGAGCCGCGCAGCCCCCGCCGCGCCGCCAATGACGACCGCGAAACCATCGGCCAGATTCTGCAGGCCATCCAGAAGAACCGCCCTGCCCGCAGCGTCTACACGCTCGCCAGCATCTTCGGCGGCGTCTGGATCGTCGGCTGTGCGCTATTGACCGCGGCGTTCCTGCCCTCGTTGCAGGCGGCGATCGGACAAAGCGGCGGCGTGCTGGTGCTGGCCGGCCTTGCGTCGCTGTTCTTCGCGCCCGTGCTGCTGTTCTATTTCCTCGCCAGCCTCGCCTGGCGCGGCCAGGAAATGCGGATGATCGCGCAGTCCATGGCGCAGGTCGCAATCCGCTTCTCCGAGCCCGAAGGCGCGGCGGCCGATTCCATGGTGACCGTTGGCCAGGCGATCCGCCGCGAAGTCGCCGCGATGGGGGACGGCGTCGAGCGCGCGATCGCGCGCGCTGGCGAGCTTGAAACACTGGTCGCCAACGAAGTCGCAGCGCTTGAGCGCGCCTATACCGACAATGAAGTGCGCATTCGCGCGCTGCTGCAGGACATCGCCCATCAGCGCGACAACCTGGTCGGCCAGGCCGAGCAGGTTCGCAGCGCCATTTCCGGCGTTCAGATCGACCTGCGCCACGACATCGCGCTGATCTCGGACGCGATCGCCTCGCGCGTCGACGAGGTCGCGAAAAGCATCACGGGCGCACTGGAAGAGCGCGGCCAGCACATCACGAGCGCGCTGAGCCATGCCGGCGACAACATGATCCTCGCGCTCGGCGAGCGCGGCGGCGACCTGCTCGACCGCCTCGAGGAAGCCAGCGCCGAGACGACGCGCGCCGTGCTCGACGCGTCCGAGCGGCTGACCACCAGCCTCAACTTCAAGACCGGCCACGTCCACGACGAGTTCGTCGATCTCGCCGACCGCGTCCACGAGATGCTGAACGAGCGCATCGACCGCATCACCAGCGAATTCGAGCAGCGCTCCTCGACTATCGTCGACGGCATCTCCGACCGCACCGAGCAGGTCCACGACTCCCTGAAGAATTCTTCGGATTCGCTCCTGCTCGAACTCGAGCTGCGCTCCGGCGACCTCGTCAACAAGATCGACGAAGCCGGCAACCGCCTCGCCAGCCGCATCCTCACCTCCGGCGACAAGGCGAGCGACGCGCTCGACGTGACCGTGAACACGCTGGTCGCCAAGGTGATCAGCCAGACCGAGAACGCGCACGACGGCCTGGCGCTGCAGATGAGCGCCTACGACGAGTTGGTGAAGAATCAGGGTGCGGAGCTTGCGGAAAAATTCGCCCGCGACAGCGGCACGCTCGGCGCGCTGATCACGCGCCACATCTCCGAGTTCGACCGCACCGTCAAGACGTTCGGCGGCGAGATCGTCGAGCGCATGGGCGCGCGGACGCAGGCGATCGCCGACAGTCTGAAGAACTATGTCGACACGTTCGATACCCGCCTGACCTCGAACAGCGGCGAGATCACCGCTTCCCTCGATCAGCGGCTGCTGCAGTTCGAAACCACCCTCGGCAACCGCGTCGACCATCTCGACGCCTCGCTCGACACCAAGATCAGATTGTTCGACGAAGCCGTCGACGGGCGCCTGAAATCGCTGGAGACGACCTTCGACACCCGTGCCAGATCCGTCACCGAGACCATCGACGGCCGCATCAGCACGCTGACGGGATCGCTGACCAACGGTGCGGCGCAGGCGATCCAGTCGATCGACCAGCGGCTTACCCTCCTCACCTCCTCGCTCACCGAGGGCACCGCGCAGGCGATTGCGGCGGTCGATCATCGCATTGCCAACGTCACCGAAACGCTCGACGGCCGCAGCGCCTATCTGACCGACACCATCCAGGCGCGGTTCCAGGAAATCCATCAGGGCATCGAGAGCCGCGTCGACGATATCGCCAGCAGCATCGAGACCAAGGTCGGCAATTTCGCCAGCGGCCTCGAAACCCGTGTCGGCGAGATTGCCAGCGGCATCGAGACCCGGGTCGGCGGGATCGCAAGCGAAATCGATACCCGTGTGGCGCAGTTCGAGGATCTGCTCGGTTCGCGCATCGAGGCGGTGGCGGGCCGCATCGAAAGCAGCGGCCGGCAGGCCAGCGAAGACCTGACGTCGCGCGCGGAAATGCTGTCCTCCAGCATCAAATCGCATGTCGAGGACGCCGAGCGTTCGCTGACCAATCTCGTCGTCAACACCAGCGAAACCATTCAGACCGGCGCGCGCACCGCGCAGCAGGCGCTGCTGACGGTTTCCTCCGATGTCGGCGCGCAGTTGAAACTGACGTCGGCCGAGGTCGAAGCCGCGCTTGTCGCGGTCGGAACCAGCGCGGCCAGCTCGATCCTGACCAGCAGCCGGGACGCCCAGACCACGCTGGTGGCGGCCTCCTCCGAGGCTGCCGAGCAGATCAAGTCCCTCGCCGCCGATGTCGAACGCACCCTTTCAGCGGCCGGCGACGCCACCGCCGCATCGGTGCTCGCCGGCGCACGCGAAGCGCAGACCACGCTGGTCACGGCGTCCGCCGACGCCGCGAGCCAGGTCAAGTCGCTCGCCTCCGATGTCGAGCGTTCGTTGTCGATCGCCGGCACCGCGACCGCCGAAGCCGTGACGGCCGGCGCCCGCGCCGCGCAGAGCACGCTGGTCGCGGCCTCCACCGAAGCCGCCGATCAGGTCAAGTCGCTCGCAGCCGACGTGCAGCGGTCGCTCTCGATGGCCGGCAATGCCACCGCCGAGGCAATCACGGCAGGCGCCCGCGAGGCCCAGAGCACCTTGATGCGCGTGTCGGCCGAAGCGTCGAACCAGGTCAAATCGCTCACCGCTGATGTCGAGCGTTCGCTGTCGATGGCCGGCAACGCCACCGCCGAGTCGATCACGACGGGGGCGCGCGAGGCGCAGAACACGTTGATCACAGCCTCGTCCGAAGCCGCCAACCACGTCAAGTCGCTGGCGATCGACGTCGAGCGCACGCTGACTGCGGTCGGCAACGAAACCGCGGCGACCCTCCTCACCACCGCGCGCGAAGCGCACAGCTCGCTCGCCACGACCTCGGCCGATGCCGCCAGCCAGATCAAGGCGATCGCCGCCGATATGGAGCGCTCGCTCGGCGTCGTCACCGCGACCACGACCGACACGATTCAGACCACCGCGCAGAACGCGCAGGGCGCGCTGGTCGCCGCAACTAACGAGGTCACCTCCAAGGTCAAGTCGACCACGGCCGATATCGAACGTTCGGTGCTCGCCGCCACCAGCAATTTCGGCTCGACGATGACGGGCAAGACCGACGAGATCGTCACCTATGTCCAGCAGCAGACCGACCGTCTGGCGCAGATCGTCGACAGCCGCCGCGGCTCGCTGGTCGAGGCGCTCGGCAGCAAGACCACCCAGCTGACGACCGATATCGACCGTGTCACCGCCGACGCCCTGAAATCAATCGAGAGCCGCGGCCAGGCGTTCTCGCAATCGATGGCGACGCACGGCTCGGAAGTCGCGCGCACGATCACCTCCGCGGGCGACCTCGCGACCGGCGCGGTGGCCAAGTCGCTGAAGGACCTTGAGCAGGCGTCGCGCTCGGCCATCGACCAGTCGCGCCAGGTCTCGATCGCCGCCGTCACCGAGATGCAGGAGACCAGCAAGATCCTGCGCACCGACACGGTGGCGCTGTTCGAGCGGCTGCGTGAAGGCAACATTCTGCTGCAGGAAGTGCTGACCGGCGCCCATGACAACCTCAACTCGCTGGAGCGCGCGCTGGTGACCCGCGTCGCCGACTTCGTCTCCGCCATGAACGACGTCACCGCCCGCAACGGCGTTGCCACGCAGACGCTGGAAGACCAGCTCAGCGTCTTCACAAACAAGACGTCGAAGGCGCTGGAAAATCTCGGCTCGCTGTCGAGCGAGTTCGAGAAGCACGGCAAGGCGCTGATCGACGCGGCCGGCGTGGTCGAACAGGCCAACCGCTCCACCACGGCGTCGGTCGCCGACCGCAAGTCGCAGCTTGAGTCGCTGGTGACCACCATCGACCTGCGCACCACCGACCTCGACCAGCGCCTGTCGCGCTTCACCGGGCTGCTCGACGAATCGCTCGCCGCGGCCGAAGAGCGCGCCCGCGACATCGCGCGCGTGGTCGCGGAAACCGCCGGCGCGGGATCGGCCGCGATCAGCCGCCAGTTCGAGGCGGTACGCACCGCGGCCGAGAACGAGCGGCAGCAGACGCTCGACGCCATGAACGATCTGTACCAGCAGAGCACCCAGGAAACGGATGCGATGTTCAAGCAGTCGACCGAAAAGTTCGGCGAGATGGTGCAGGCCATGAAGCAGATGGCGGCCGAGATGCACAACGAGCTCGAGGCGACGCGCAACGAGCTGCGCCGCGGCGTGCTCGAAATGCCGCAGGAGGCCGCCGACAACACCGCGCAGATGCGCAAGGTGATCGTCGACCAGATCGAGGCGCTCGCCGAGCTCAACCGGATCGTCGCCCATCACGGCCGCGGCCTCGATGTCGTGACCTCCAGCCGCGCCGCCGCGCAGCGTCAGGACGAGCCCGTGATGGCGGCCGCCAGCGCCCGCAACGAAGTGCGCATGCGCGACGTCGGCAGTGCGTCGACCCTGCCGCCGCCGGATCTCGGCATGCCGGCGCCGCGCCGCGCCGAAGCGCCGCCCGTCAGCCCGGTAAGCCAGGACGCCGGACGCGGCGACGGATGGCTGTCCGATCTGCTCCACCGCACCGACGCCGGTGCCGGACAGCCTCCCCGCGGCCGCGCCCCGCAGCCCCCGGTCAATCCGCTGGAGTCGCTGTCGCTCGACATCGGCCGTCTGATGGATCGCAACCTCGCCGCCGAGATGTGGGATCGCTACCAGCGCGGCGAGAGCAAGGCGTTCACCAAGCGCCTCTACACCCCGGCAGGCCAGAAGGCGTTCGACGAAGTCTCGCGCAAGTACCGCGCCGACCGCAGCTTCAAGCAGACGGTGGATCGCTACATCGCGGAGTTCGAACGGCTGCTCGACGAAGTCGCGCGCGAGGACCGCGGACCGCAGGCGCTGCGTGGCCACCTCACCTCCGAGACTGGCCTCGTCTATACCCTGCTCGCGCATGCGGCAGGGCGTCTGGGATAACGCCCCGGATCGATTGCAGAAATGGAAACGGAGGCAGCGAGCCTCCGTTTTTCTTTTCAGCGCGAAAGATGCGCTTGGGCAGCTAGTGAACCGCGCCTCCGTAGAACCACGGTATCCGCGGCATGATGCAGGCCCGAATTTGCCGGAATCCGATCTACAGCGCGCCAGGGAACACGTTTCGCATCTGTTAGCTTCATTGCTACCAAGAGTTTTTACGAGAGATTCTTGATTGAGCATTAGCTTCGCGTCCCGTGACGGGACGATATGGCATGAATTTGATCAGCAGGGCGTGGAGCTTGCTCGCCGTCGGCGAATGCACCACACCGCACGGCCGTACGCTGGTGAGCGAGCAGTTCCGCATCCTCACCAACCAGATCCCGATTCTCTATGCCGTAATCCTGCTTGACGCCATCAGCGTCGGCTTTGTTCTTCCCCCGTCCGTCGATCCCTGGCTGAGATTTGCGCTGCCTGGCATGCTTCTGACCGTCAGCGTCGTCAGAATGATCCAGTGGATCAGGATGCGCGGGGTCGAGCTCGCGCCGGAAGAGGCCTATCGGTTTCTGTCGCGGATGCGGATACTTTCCGCCGCGCTGCCCGCAGGGTTTCTGATCTGGATCCTGGCGCTGATCGAAGCCGTGGATCCCGCGCTGCGCGCGCCCATTGCGCTGCTGATCTTCATGGGCTGCATCGGCTCGGCCTATTGTCTTGGCATCTTCCCCGCCGCATCGCGCTTGTGTCTGTTCATTGCCGGGCTGCCGCTTGTGATGCGTCTGCTCGCATCCGGCGAGCCGCTTCTGGTTTGCATCGGCATCAATCTCGGCCTTCTGCTGGTGCTGTTCGTGCGGATGATCGATACGAACTTTGGCAATTTCGTCCGCCTGATCGAAACCCAGGCCAGAGTTGCCGAAGAGGCCGAGCGGGCCCGCGCCGCGCACACCTATCTGACAGAAGCGCTGGATGTCGTGCCGGAAGGCTTGGCGATCTTCGACAAGGACGATCGGCTGGTCCTCTGGAACCGGCAATACCCGAGGCTCTACGCATCCAATGCGACAGCCATCGTTCACGGCGCCCGCTTCGAAGATATTCTGCGCGCCGGCCTGAAGCATCAGCAATATGCCGACGCGGTCGGCCGTGAGGCGGAATGGTTCAGGGAGCGCATGGCGCGTCACACCATGCCGCAGAGCTCCCACGAGCAGCAATTGCCGGGCGACAAATGGGCCCGCATCGAGGAGCGCCGCACCGCTGACGGCGGCAGCATCGGAGTCCGCATTGACATCACTGACCTGAAACGCAGCGAAGCCTCATTCCGCCTGCTGTTCGAGGAAAACCCGCTGCCGATGTGGGTGGCCGATGCAGCGACACGGCGGCTCCTGGCGGTCAACGCCGCGATGTGCCGCCATTACGGTTATGCGCGCGAGGAACTGCTTTCGATGTCCGAGCGCGATCTCGATGCATACGGTAACTCCTTGGCGGCCCGGTCGCCGCAGGATCCCGTGATCCACAAGACGTCCCGCGGCGATCGAATCGAAGTCCTGATTGAATCGCGGCCGCTGCCTTATCAAGGCAGGGCGGGGCTTGTTTCGGTGGCCTTCGACGTCACTGAGCGCAACCGCGCCGAGCAGCAGGTCCGGTATCTGGCCTCGCACGATCTCTTGACCGATCTGCCCAACCGCGCCGCATTCGACACCCGCCTTGCAACGTTGATGCAGCATTCGGCCGAGGCCGGCGACAGCTTCGCCGTGCTTTGCATCGACCTGGATCGCTTCAAGGAAGTCAACGACCTGTTCGGGCATTCCACCGGCGATGCCGTGCTGCGGGAAGCAGGCCGGCGGCTGCGCCAGGCCGGCCAGGACGCTTACATCGCGCGCGTGGGCGGCGACGAGTTCATCGCCATCACCGAGCAGGTGCCGTTGCCCGGCACCGCGGAGCTGGTGGCCAGCCGCATACGCGAAGCCTTGAAGCACCCGATCGAAGTCGACGGCCGCGCGCTCGATATCGACCTCAGCATCGGCGTGGCGCTTTACCCCCGCGACGGCGACAATGCTGCCTCGCTCCTGGCCAACGCGGATGCGGCGCTCTATCGCGCCAAGAAGGAAGGCCGCGGCGTGACGCGCATCTTTACCCGCGCCATGGACCGGCAGTTGCGCGACCGCCGCGCCATGGAGCACGATCTGCGTTCGGCCGTCGAGAACAACGAACTGTCCCTGGAGTTTCAGCCGCAACGTCATCGCGACGGCAAGATATGCGGGTTCGAGGCGTTGGTGCGCTGGCAGCATCCCGAGCGCGGCCTGGTAACACCCGGAGAATTCATCCCGGTCGCCGAGAACAGCGGCGCGATCGCGAAAATCGACGAATGGGTTTTGATGGAAGCCTGCCGGCAGGCCGCATCGTGGGACGACGCCGTGCGCATAGCGGTGAACGTCTCCGCCGCCCAGTTTCGCCGTGAAAATCTCGAGCATCAGGTCTGCAGGGCGCTACGCGAGAGCGGCCTTTCGCCGTCGCGGCTCGAGCTGGAGATTACCGAAGGTGTCCTGATCGAGGACATCTCGCGCGCGAGCCAGACCTTGAAGTCCCTCAAATCGCTCGGCGTCATGATCGCGCTCGACGATTTCGGCACGGGCTACTCGTCCTTGTCCTATCTGCAGGCGTTCCCGCTCGACCGCATCAAGATCGACCGTTCCTTCGTCGCGGCGCTCGGCGCCAGCGCCCGCTCGCTGTCGATTGTGCGCGCCGTGATCGGGCTTGCCCACGGGCTCAACGTTCCGGTTCTTGCCGAGGGCGTCGAAACCAACGAGCAGCTCGCGATCTTGATGCGCGAGCGGTGCGACGACATGCAGGGCTATCTGATCGGACGTCCGCACAAGGCCGAGCTATATGCCGAGCACATGAAGGCCGACGGCGGCTCGCGGCTCAAGACGGCGATCTGACCATCCGATAGGCCCGGGCGCGGGGCGTGCGCTTCTACTTGCGCTTCTACTATTGCCGCTTCTGACCGCTCGGCGGCTTCGGCGGAGCCGACGCGTTCGCGCCCCTGGGCGGGGTCGCAGCGGTTGCCTCCACCGGCGGGGGGTTGTTGCTGCCGCCGAAGATCACGCGGCTCGGGTTGCGGTCAAAATTGTTCACGGCGCGGCTGATGTCGGACAGGGTACGGCGGCCATCGGCCATCAGCGCCCCAGACCGCTTGTCGAAATCCTCGGCCAGTTCGCGGATCGACTTGACCATGAGATTCAGCTCGCCGCCCGCAGCGCCGCCGGCGATCGTGTTCAGCCCGAGCATCAGGCTATCGGCCTTGCCCATCACGCCGTCGACCCTGAGCATCACGTTGTCGATCTTCTCGGAGTTGCGCGCCAGCGCTCCCGTGAAGGTCTCGAGATTGCGCAGCGAGTTCTTGACCGATTCCTGGTTCTCCGCGACCAGCCGGTTGACGTTCTGCAGCGTGGCGCGGATGGATTCCGTCACGTCCTGCAGCGCGCTCGGGTCGGCGGTCAGCATCGGCACGCCGTCCTCGTCGAGCGGCACGGCAGCCGCGTTTTCCTCGCCGCCCTTCAGCGAAATCGCCGCAACGCCGGTCAGGCCCTGGAATTCGAGGCCGACGAGCGTGTCCTTGCGGATCGGCGCGCTGTTCTCGACCATCGCCAGCGCGACCACCCGCCGTGGGTTGTCGAGCTTGACGGAGACAACCTCCCCTATCCTGATACCGTTGAAGTTGACGCTGCCGCCGTTGCGCAGGCCCGATGCCGGCCCTTCGAACACGATGCGGATCGGGCTGCGCAGCTTGGTGGCATGCAGACTCTGAAACCACAGCACAAAGCCGAACGCGGCGGCGATCACCGCCAGCGTGAAAGCCCCGATCAGGACGTAATTCGCCCGCGTTTCCATTAGTCAAAGTACTCCGAAACCTAGGCCCATTCCGGCATCGCCGACGGACCTGTCATTATCTCCTGTTTGAGCACGATCCGGTTCCGAAACCCGATCACACCTTTGCGGGTGATTGATTTTGAGCATGACCTCAGCGCAAACGCTTGCGTTTGTCGCGAGGGAAAACCGGTATCCACTTTTCCGGATCATGCTTTAGCCCATCACCGCGCGGGCGCGCTTGCCGTGAAAATATTGCTTCAGCCAGGGATGCTGCGAGGCCTGCATGTCCGCGATCGAACCTGCTGCAATGATCTTACCGTTTCCTAAAACCGCGATGCGGTCGCAGGCCGTATAAAGGCTGTCGAGATCATGGGTTACCATGAAAACCGTCAGGCCCAAAGTGCGCTGCAGGGTGCGCACCAGCTCGTCGAAATCCCCCGCGCCGATCGGATCCAGCCCCGAGGTCGGCTCGTCCAGAAACACCAGCTCGGGATCGAGTGCGAGCGCACGTGCCAGCGCGACGCGCTTGATCATGCCGCCCGAGAGCTCGGACGGATAGCGGTCCGCGACTTCGGGCCGCAGGCCGACCATGCCGAGCTTGGCCACCATGATTTCGTCGAGCAGCCGCTGCGAGACGTTGAGATATTCGCGCACCGGAAACTGGATGTTCTGCCGCACCGTGAGCGAGGAGAACAGCGCGCCCTGCTGGAACAGGATGCCCCAGCGACGTTCGACGCCGCGGCGCTCCGCGCTGCTTGCCGCATCGAGGTCGACGCCGAACACCTCAATTCGTCCGCTGAGTTTCGGCACCAGACCGATAATGGTGCGCGTCAGCACCGACTTGCCGGCGCCCGACGGGCCGACGAATCCCAGGATCTCGCCGCGCTTGACATCGAGGTTGAGCCCGTCGAGCACCCGCGTCTTGCCGAACTGCACGGTGATGTCGCGGACACGGATGATGGCGTCGGTGATCTCGCCTGCCATGGTCACATTCCGATCGAGGCGAAGAAGATCGCGAACACGCCGTCCATCACAATCACGAAGAAGATTCCCTTCACGACGGAGGATGTCGTGTGCTGCCCGAGCGACTCGGCGCTGCCCTGCACGGCGAGGCCCTCGACGCAGGCAACGATGCCGATGACAGCGGCCATCACTGGCGCCTTGACCAGGCCGACGACGAAATGATCGATCGAAATGGCGTCGCGCAGCCGCAGCAGGAAGGCTTCGGGCTCGACCCCGCCATAGAGCCAGGCCACCAGGCCGCCGCCATAGAGCGCGGCCATCGCGCCGAGAAACGCCAGAATTGGCAGGGCCAGCACAAGCGCCAGCATCCGCGGCAGGATCAGAACCTCGATCGGATCGAAACCCATGGTGCGCAGCGCGTCGATCTCCTCGCGCATCTTCATCGAGCCGAGCTCGGCGGTGTAGGCGGACCCGGAGCGGCCCGCCACCATGATCGCGACCAAGAGCACGCCGATCTCGCGCAGCACCAGCACGCCGAGCATATCGACCACGAAGATGTCGGCGCCGAATTTGCGGAAGTGGAAGATGCCCTGCTGCGAGATGATACAGCCGATCAGGAAGGTGATCAGCACCACGATCGGCACCGCGCGCCAGCACACTTGCTCCAGATGGTGGATGGTCGAGGTCAGGCGGAAGCGGCGCGGACGAATCAGAACGTGGCCGGTTGCGGCCAGCACCGCGCCCAGCATGTCGATCAGCCCGATCAAGGTGCCGCCGACACCGGCGACGGCGCGGCCGATTCCCTCCAGCATGCCTGTGATCGTCACCCGGTCGGTCTCAATGACCGGCTCGGCCTTCACCCGGCGCACCTCGTCGACCAGGCTGGAATAATTGGCCGACAGCCCGGCGATCTCAGTTTCGACGCCGCCTTGCGTCAGGCTGCGGCGCAGCCGCTCGATCAGCCAGGCGCCGAACGTATCGAGCTTCGACACCTGCGAGACGTCGATGAAGATGTCGGGCCGGGTGCCGCGGAGCCTTTCGGCGTCGGCCACCATGCGTTCCAGCACGGGGGCAAAGCGGGCCGTCCACGGGCCCGCCGCGCACAGCGCCAGCGCGTTGCCCCTGGCTATCCGCTCCAATGTCGGGTCGCCGTTCAAAATCCCACCCCTTGGCCGGTATGCCAAACCGTTCGGGTTCCCCGCCATACCGCCTTGTCGAATCCGTACCTAACCAGCCATAGTTGGTAGCTGCGGGCAAGCTTAGGTTCAGAAAATTTGCCAGATTTTAAAATGACTTCCAGCTCATCTCGAAAGCTTGCCGTCAGCATCGAACGCTGGCCGATCGCAGGCGCTTTCACGATCAGCCGTGGCGCCAAGACCGAGGCAGTCACCGTTGTCGCGACCGTCAGCCAGGGTGACCAGGCCGGGCGCGGCGAATGCGTGCCCTACCTGCGCTATGGCGAGACGGCAGAGGCCACGCTGGCCGCCCTCGAAGCGATGCAGAAACCGATTGCCCAAGGTTTGGACCGCACGGCCCTTCAGGCCGCGATGCCCGCAGGCGCCGCCCGCAACGCGCTGGACTGCGCGCTTCTCGACTTCGAGGCCAAGAGTTCCGGCCGGCGCGCCTGGAGCCTGCTTGGCCGGCCCGCACCGCGGCCCTGCACGACGGCGTTCACGATTTCGCTCGGCACGCCAGAAGTCATGGCCGCGGCAACCGCCAAGGCCGCGCACCGGCCGCTCCTGAAGATCAAGCTCGGCGGCGACGGCGACGACGAACGGATCGCGTCTGTCCGGAAAGCCGCTCCCGAATCCGAACTGATCGTGGACGCCAACGAGGCCTGGACGCCCGACAACCTCGAATTCAACCTCGCGGCCTGCGCGAATGCCGGGGTCAAGCTGGTCGAGCAGCCGCTGCCGGCCGGTAAAGACGAGGCGCTGGCGCATATCAAGCGCCCGATTGCCGTCTGCGCCGATGAAAGTGTGCACGACCGCGCCTCATTGGAGGGGCTTCGCGCGCGTTACGACGCCGTCAACATCAAGCTCGACAAGACCGGCGGGCTGACGGAAGCGCTCGCCATGGCGGATGCCGCGCAGGCACTCGGTTTCGAGATCATGATCGGCTGCATGGTGGCGACCTCGCTGGCGATGGCGCCGGCCATGCTGCTCGCGCAACACGCCCGCTTCGTCGATCTCGACGGCCCGCTGCTGCTGGCGCGCGACCGCGACGGCGGCCTGCGCTACGACGGCAGCCTGATCTATCCGCCGGAAGCCACCTTGTGGGGCTGATCCGAGAGCCGTTGCCGCGCCAGAAAGATGACGAGACCGCCGAGTCCGGCCATCGCCGCCATCACATAGTAGATGCCCTGTCCCCAGCTTCCATAGAGCGTGCCTGAGGCGACCGATGCGAGGCCGGCGACGATGCCGCCGCAGGCCGTCAGATAGCCCTGCCCGCGCGCCATCACATGACCGGGCACGTGATGCAGCATCAATCCCATGATGCCGACCTGTGTCAGCCCGAAGCTGAGCGCATGCGCGAGCTGGACGATGGCGAGAATGGCAAGCGGCAGGTCCTGCGCCATCAGCACCCAGCGCGCCGCGGCGCTTAAGGCCGCGATCACCACTAGGGTCGACGGCGGCAGGCTGAACCGGGGCGATGCCGCGAACAGCACGATCTCGGCAATCACGCCCAGCGCCCACAACCCCGCAATCGTCAGCCCGTCGAAGCCCGCCTGCTGCCAGGCGATCGACGCGAAAATGTAATAGGCGGCGTGACTTCCCTGGATCAGCGCAGATCCCACGATAATGGCGAGGAAGCCGCCGTCGCGCAGCAATGGGCCCGCGCCCCCGGTGACCGGACGGGCAGCCCCGGCATCGTCGAGCGGCTGCAGCGCCAGGCTGGCGACCGCCCCGAGCGCGGCCGAGCCGGCGATGATCCAGATCAGGTTTTTTGCGGCGATGAGGTCGAACAGCATGCCGCAGACCAGCGCGCCGAGCACGAAGGCGGCCGAGCCCCATAGCCGCAACGGGCCGTAATTGAGGCCGTAGCGCTTTACCCCGCGCAGGGCATAAGCGTCCGTGAGCGGCACGATCGGCGTCCACAGGCAGCAGGTCAGGCCGTAGATCAGGAACACCAGCAGCGGCAAATGCTGGGTGCCGAGCACGAAGAAGCCGAGCGCCGTGGCAAACGAGGTGACAATGATGGCGCCGCGCAGGGCCTGGCGGCGTTCCGCAAAGCCGGTCACCAGCGGAAGCGCCGTGAACCGGGTCACTGGGGGAACGGCCGTGATCAGACCTATCCAAAACGCATCGATCCCGACCGCCTTCAACCATACCGTGAAAAACGGCAGATGGGTGCCGGTCATGCCGAACAGCGTCGCGTAAAACAGCGCCACCCCGGTCGCGAAACGCCGGGGTGCATCTTGAGAAGCTGTGGGGAATTGTGATTCGCTCGGCATCAATTCAATTGCGATTCGGGCAATATCGTGTTGTTTCGTTATCGCAAGGCGCGCTGATTTGCGCGAAGAGTTTGACATGGCCGACGAAGCATTCGCCCTTTCGCCGATCTCAGCACGCGCCACGCTGCCGAGCGAGGAAGATTATGCTGCAATCGCCGAAGCTTTCATGGAAACTTCGCGCGGCCGCTGGTTCCTCACCGAATACGCCAAACGCAACCGCAATGCCGACACACGGATGGTGCTGGATGCGGTGGCGCGGATCGAGGAAAGCCTTTCCGCTCAGCGGGAGGAGACCCTGCAGCGGGAAGCAGCTCTGCAACGGGAAGAAGGCCTTTCGGCGCAGCAGGCGGCGGAAGCCATCATCGCGGCTGCGGCGGCGCAGGAGCGCCTGACCGAGGCGCTTGCCGCCATCCGCGGTGCGGTCGACGCCGCCGAGGAATCGGCGGTCGAGGCGATCGACAGCCTGGCGCTGGAACAGCGGTTGGCGCCGGTCCGCAAGGGCGCGCGCGTGCTGCGGGAAATCGCCTGGCGGCTGCGGGAAATCGGCAATGATGGGCGGATCTGCGACCTGATCGATTCGCAAGTCACCGTGATCGAACGTGGCACCGAGCAGTTTTCCTCCGAAGAGGCGCGGATAGCGCTCCGCGCCGCCTTTGCCGCCCTGCAGGGCCGGCTGGTGGAATTCGGCGACGACACGCCGCCCGCGATCGACCCCGACGCGATGCCCTTCCCGGCCATGCACGACATGCCGGCGGAGGCCGTTGAAGCCGTTTCAGAAGCTGCCAAGGCATCCTCCGCCCCAGCCGAGGCCGCGTTTGCTGCGGCGGAAGCGGTACAGACGGAAACGGAAACGCCGCCCGCCCCCGAGCTTTCCATTGAGCCTGCCGCAACCGAAAACGCCGCGGCTGTGGACGCCGCCGCCGAACAGGCCGTGGCCCAGCCGCTCGCTGCTCAAAATATCGAGGCGCAGGACGACGCCGTCCAGGACAACACTGTCCAAGACAACACTGCCGAGAACACCGCCGCGCAGGACGAGGCGGTGCTCGACATGATCGCGATGGAAATGAGCGCGCCCGATCCGATCAACGACATAGAGATCGCCGAAGCGGCAGCCGAGCAGGTCCGCTCGGAAGAGCCCGCGCCGGTCGCGCCGAAGATCGTTGCGGAAGCACCTGAACCGGTCGCTCCGCCGGTACCGCCAGCCGTTCAGCAGGTGGTGCAACCGCCGCCGATCGCCCCGCCGACGCCCACCCCGGCAATGGAAGTGTCGCTCGGCTCGACCCTCATTGCGAACGGCGTCGTGCGCAAGCCGGTCCTGGCGGCGAATGATCCGCTGGCGCCGATCCGGCGCATGAGCCAGGCCGAGAAGATCGCATTCTTTTCGTAAGGGACGCCGTTCCAGGGTTGCCGCGCTGTGGCTTTCAGAACGCGCCTGCAGCATTTGTTGCACCTGCGAATAGTTCGCTTTCGGGTTGCTTCGCCTCTCCGGCAAGACCAAGCTGGCACGATTGTCTTCGCAAGCGGAGATCTCCGTGAAAACCAAGCTCATCGTCAATCCGATGGCAAACAAGGGTAACTGCGGCAAACGCTGGCGACAGATACTGTCCGAACTCGAAAAGCATCTTGGCCCGGTCAGCAGCGCGGACGTTGCCATGACCCGCGCGCCCGGTCATGCGACCGCGCTGGCGCAGGAAGCCGTCAGTGCCGGCTACCAGCGCCTGGTCTCAGTCGGCGGCGACGGCACCTTCAGCGAGGTGATGAACGGGGTGATTTCGGACGACCGGCTGATCGCGCCCGACCTCGTACTGGCGCAACTGCCGGGCGGCACGTCGAACGAACTCTGCCGCTCGTTCGGCCAGCTCTCGCTCGGCGAGGCCAGCAAGGCGATCGCCATGGGTCATACGCGAAATGTCGACGTGTTCCGCGCCGACGCCAGGGGCTATGGCGGCGGACAGGTGACGCGCTACGGCTTCGTGCTCGCCATCGTCGGCGCCGCCGCGACGATTTCCTGGCGCGCGCAACGCGTGCCGCTCTTGAAGCGGCTTGGCCCGATCAGCTACGTGCTGATGACGGCGTTCACCTCGCTGACATACAACCCGCGCGCCTACCGCATCAGGATCGATGACGAGGCCGAACAGAGCCTGCAGATGTGGTCCCTGATGCTCTGCAGCTTCGACGGCGCCGGCGAAGGCCTGATGCTCGCGCCCGGCGCCGACCCCGCCGACCGCAAGCTCGACCTGATCATGGTCGGCGATCTCGGGCACTGGGAGGCGCTGACCCAGATCGTGCCCAGGCTCGGCGACGGCAGCTATCTGGCGCATCCAAAAGTCTCGCGCCGCCACGCCAGCCGGATCTCAATCGACAGCGACACCATGGTGCGCGCCGACGTCGACGGCGAGAGCATGGGTCAATTGCCGATGTCGGTGACGATGCTGCCGTTCCATCTGAAGGTCGCGGCGGTCAATCGGCCGTAGGGCGGCGTTTCAGTCGCACCTCACTTATATCTGCGGATGTACCACTAGTACCGGCACGCTCCCGTCGACCAGGACCTCCGACGTTTGACTCCCCAGTATTAGCTTCCTGAGCCCGCGTCGTCCGTGCGAGGCCATGACAATCAGGTCGCAGCCCCTGGACTTTGCTGTTTCGATAATCGCAGTGGCCGGGTGCGCGTTTGGAACGTGCACGAATTCCGCGGATATCCCAATCTCGTCCGCCATTGCCCGAGCTTCATCGAGCAGTTTGCCCGCCTGTTCCTTACAGGCTGCATCAAAGCGATCAAACTCTTCCTGGGAGGGCATCCATCCCGAGGCATGTCCGCTGCCATAGTAGCTCGGCAGCCGTTCCGTTACGGTGATAAGGGTCGCCTTCGCATTCAAGGCCTTTGCCAGCGCCATCCCATGCTTGACGCCTTGTATCGCGACATCCGACCCATCCGTGCTCAAGAGAATGTTGGCGTACATTTGAGGGCTCCCGTGTTCGTCGAACATTTCCCGCCCTGCAACATTCACTGGCAAACCAACACCGGAGTTTTCGCCTGCGTCAGTACCTTGTTTGTCACACTGCCGATCAGGAGCATGGCGAGTCCGCTGCGGCCATGCGATGACATGACGATGAGATCGCAGCCGTTGTCCGCGGCTGCCGCGATGATGGCTTGATGGGGTTGCTCGCTCTCCGCCTGAATCGTCTCGCAGGGAACACCGGCGTTCTTGGCCGCGTTTGCCGCGTGCTCCAACACGCTTGCGGCCTGCTCCTTGCGCAGCGCAGCATAGGTTGCGACGGCCTCAAGCATCCGTCCTGTCAGTTCTGAAAACGGCTCCACAACGAAGATGACGGATACCTTGGCGCCCAAGCGATTTCGCCAGCGCCAACCCGTGCGTCACCCCACGCTCCGCCAGCTCGGACCCATCTGTCGGAATGAGAATATGCCGGTACATGCTTCAGCTCCCGTCATGAGTCCGCGCCCCTAGTTCGGCTTGCGGCCGGAAACCATGTTTTTGTAAATCTTCCCATCCTTCATGATGACGAGGAAATTCTTGGCCGGATCCTCGATCAGCTTGATGTTCTCGATCGGATTGCCGTCGACCAGCACGAGGTCGGCGAGCGCGCCCTCTTCGATCACGCCGAGCTTGCCCGGATAGGGATTGCGCTTGCCGGACAGCGCCAGCAACTCGGCGTTCGTTCCGGTCGCCATGGCGAGGGCTTCGGCAGGCGTGTACCAGCGGCTAAGCGAGGCCAGAATGGCGCCCTGACGCCGGGCCAGCGCCGCGGAGAACAGGACATCGGTGCCCCACGCCGTCTTGAGCTTGTACTTCTTGGCAAACTCGTACGTCCTGCCGATGCCCGGCCAGACCTCATCCGCCTTGGCCCGTTGAACCGAGCCCTCGGCAAGGCCTGTCCTCATCTCTTCGGGCAGCGGCTGCAGGCTCAGCCAGACGCCCTTCTCGGCGATCAAGTTGGCGGTTGCTTCGTCCATCAGGAAGCCGTGCTCGATGCACTTCACGCCGGCGGCAATCGCCAGCTGGATCGCAGCCGGCGTAAAGGCATGCGCCACGACATAGGTGCCCCAATTCTCGGCCGCTTCCACCGCAGCCCGCATTTCGGGTCCGGTGAAGGTGACGACGTCGATCGGACTGAAGGGCGATGACACGCCGCCGCCCGCGGTCAACTTGACCTGGGACGCGCCCTGCATGAGCTGCTCGCGCACCCGCACGCGCACCTCATCGGGACTATCGGCAACCATGGCGCCGCCGACCTGCTCCATGCGGGTGAGCATGCCGCCGATCGTCCGCGGCAGATCGGAAAGCTGCCGGAAGTCGCCATGGCCGCTGGTGACAGTGATCATGGCGCCGGACGGGTAGATGCGCGGGCCGGCGACGATGCCCTCATCGATGGCCTGCTTGAGGCCGAAGGCCGGCCCGCCGACGTCGCGAACCGTGGTAAAGCCGCGCATCAGGGTATCGGTCGCTTCTGCGGCCGCGAGAAGATTGTTGTAGCCGACGTCTCCAGCGATGGCGACCGCCGGCGTCGGACGGATCAACATCGCATGCCAATGCGCGTCGATCAGGCCGGGCATCAGCACGCGTCCGCCGCCGTCAATCGTGATTGTTTCCCCGGCGTCGCTCGTCGGCGGTGCAGGCGAGATCTTCTCGATCTTGTTGCCCTTGACCAGGACATTGGATGGCGCGGGAAGCGCAGCGCTCTTGCCATCGAAGATGCGGACATTCTGAAACAGGACGGCCGCACCTTGCTGCGCTTGTGCCGAGGGTAGAGCCGTCACGAGGCTCAACGTGATTGCTACCGCCGCGATGCTGACGCCTCTGCGCCGTTCTCTTTGGGGCACGAGCCTACCCTCCGCGTCATGCGCCGGCCGGCACAAGACTAAGTGCTGCTGACCGCCACGGCTGGCCTCCACGCATAAGCCAGCCATCCGACGCCGTGCGATATCAGGTCGACACCGAGCAGGAATCCAAGGACCCATAGCCCCGTCGTTGGCCATCCCGTCAGGATGACGATGCCGGCCAGCACGCCGAACACGCCTGACAGCAGCATGATCCAGCCCGCCTCCCGCCAATGGGTGATGCCGAGCAGGATGCGAACGAAGCCGGAAACCGCGAGCACCAGGCCGAGGACATAGGTGAGGATCAGCGCGCTGACGACCGGCTGGCTGATCAGCACAATGCCAAACGCGATATACAATATGCCGAGCAGCACCTGCCACACGAAGCCGCCCCATCCCTTGGTCCAGAACGCGTGGATGATCTCGAACGCGCCGGTGATGATCGCGACCCAGCCGATGAAGATCGTGCTGATGAGCGTCATCACCATGATGTCGCCGAGCACCAGGATTCCCGCCGCGATCATCACGAGCCCAAGCAGAATACAGACCCAGAACGGCGGCGAACGCAAGCTTCCGACCCCCATTCGCGAACCGCCGTCATATGTCGTCATGTCATTCTCCTCGCTTCAGGTCTCACCGGCGTCGAACTCCGTCACACCCATCGCCATCCGCACCGGCGGCGGCCGCGCTCCCGCCAGCAAACCCAGCGGCGGCGCCGACGACGATGCCGGTGATGCGGGGGTCGATGAGGAGGACGTCCGGGAGGTCTTCCAGGAGGACGCCCAGAAGGTCGCCCCGGCGGTCGGCTGCGATCGATGTCGGCTTGCGCTTCATGCGTGAAATCTCCGAGGTTCTTTCCGGGATCTTTTTGCATCGCCAGCGGCGTCGCCTCGGCTACGTCCGGTACCAGGCTTGCGCCCACGCCGGCGGCAACGACACCACCCACCAAAGTCCAGAGCGCAGTGCGACGATCGATTGCATGCATTGTTGTTCTCCTTCTGGGGACGTCTTCCTCGCGTGCTCGTATTCAATCAGCCCTATCCCGCAGTCGGCTGCCGGGTGTATCGTTCGGGATCTCGCCAGGCAGATAGTTCGGCAGGCGCCCCGCCGGGAAGATCGCCAGCAGCGCAAGCCCGGCCATGATCAGGAGCCCGATCTTCAGTGCGCGCAGCCGCGCATCGGTATTCACGCGCACGGCTTCCTCGACCTGCTGCGGCGTGGCCGTCGTGCCTTCCATCACGCTGCGCAGCCGGTCGTTGCTGACGAAATTGATGCTGTCGAGATCGACCTGGCTCTGGATCTCCTTCGGCAGCACGGGATTGGCGGCGATCTGGCCCAGCACGATCGTGCTCAGCAGGCCGACCAGCAGCGCGCCGGCCACCGCCGTTCCGACCGCGCTGGCCAGATTTTGCGTGGTGCCGCGTAGCGAGCCGACGTCACCTGCCAATTCCTTCGGCGAAGCCGTTACCAGCACGTTGAACAGCAAGGTCACCAGCGCCCCCTGCCCGATGCCGAACAGGATGAGGCCAAACAGCACCGGGACTTCGCTCCAGTCATTGCGCACGACGAAGGCGAGCCACACCAGGCCGGCGGTGCAGAGCATGAAGCCGTAGCGGCCGATCTGCCGCGGCGTCATCCGGTCGTAGAGATTGACGACCAGCATCGCCGTGAAGAATACCGTGAGGTTGAACGGCATCATCGCAATCGCTGTCGCCAACGGCGTCCGCCCTTGCACGATCTGGATGTAAAGCGGCACCGAGAAATTCAGCGCGGCTTCCAGCGCGACCACCGCAAACAATGCGTAGACCGCGCAGCGCTCCTCCGGTGAATCGATGACCTCGAGCGCCAGTAGCGGCGTCTTTCCTGCCGCCTGACGACGGTGCGTCCACATCAGGAAGGCCTGCCCGAGCACGACGCCGAGCACGATGAGCACAGGCGCCGGCGAAAGGCCCAGAAGATCGAACGGCGCGTTGGGGCCAGCCAGTGCGAGGCCCCAGCGATTCAAATTGTTGAAGCCGAAGCTGATCAGAACGATCGCCGACGCGGCCAGCACCACGCCGACGCCATCGATCTGCACGTCCGGGCGGCCATAGTCGCGCTTGAGACGGAAGCTCAAGAGGAAAACGATAGCCGAAACCGCAATCAAAATCCCGAACGCCGGCCGCCAGCCGATATAGGTGCCGAGCACGCCGCCGATGATGAACGCCAGCACGCCGGCGCCGGCGCGCGCCGAGCCGAGCGCACCGACCGCTGTCGCCTGCTGCCGCCCGGTATAGTTCTCGGCGATCAGCGCCACCAGCGAGGGCACGATCACCGCACCCGCCGCGCCGCAAAGCGCCTGCGCCGTGATCATCAGCGTTGCCGTCGGGCTGAACGTCATCAATATCTGCGAGGCGCAGAACAGCAGCACGGCGAAGCGGAACACCTGCAACGCGCCGAAGCGCTGCGCGAGCTTGGCGCCGAGCATGACGAAGCCGGCCACCAGCATCGAATAGGCCACGATGCCGGTAGCGACCGTGGTCGGCGGAACGCCAAAGCTCTTGACCATCCCGCCGAGCGCAACCGGGAGCGAGGCGACGTTGAAGGACATGATCATCTGGCCGAGCGCGATGGCGATCATTGGCACCCATGATTCGCGCGCGCCCTCCCGGATCGCTCCGATCGATATCGAATGCGTCGCCATGGCGTCCTCCCTAATTGCTCGGCTTCGGATTGCCCGGCCGCCATCGCCGACAATCCAGTCCCGCTTCAATTTTCCGGCTGCGAGACGAATAGATCCATTCCGAGCCGCTGTGACAGGAACTTTGCCGCGAGCTGCCCCTTCACGCTGTTGCCGGCGGCATCGAGCGGCGGCGCGAAGGTGCCGAAACCGCCCTTGCCCGGGGATACCGCGACGATGCCGCCGCCGATGCCGCTCTTGCCGGGCAGGCCGATGTCGTAGAGCCAGTCGCCGGATGTCTCATAAAGTCCCGCTGTGATCATCACCGTCAGCGCATAGTGGCAGACCGCCGCATCGACGACGCGCTGCTTCGTCACCGGATTCACGCCGCCATCCGCCAGCGTCGCGCCCATCACAGCCAGATCCCTCGCGCTGACATTGAGCGAGCATTGCCGGGTGTAAAGATCGGTCGCCTGATTGGGGTCGCAGTAGATTCGATCGTAGCTTTGCAGCAGCCGTGCGATGCTGCGGTTGCGATAATTGGTCTGCGACGCCGAGGCATAAACCTCCTCGTTGAGCGCAAGCTTGCGGCCGGCAAAGCGCGACAGCCCGTCGTGGATGAACTGCCATTGGCCGTCTGCCGTCAGCCCCGGCATGAGGCTCGTGGTCGCGATTGCGCCCGCGTTCACCATCGGGTTGGTGCGTCCCTCGCCATGCTCGATGGCGGCGAGCGAATTGAACGGCAAGCCGGTGGCGTTCGCGCCCAACCGTGCGCGCGCCTCTTCCGGGCCGATCGTTTCGCAAACCAGCGCGAACACGAACGGCTTCGACACGCTCATGATCGAGAATTTGTATTCGGTGTCGCCGGCCTCGTAGAGGCGTCCGCTGGTGCCGACCACGCAGACGCCGAACAGCTCCCTCGGAACCCTGGCCAGCGCCGGATAAACCTGCGAATTATGTCCCTCGCCGTTCGACTTGAAACGCGTGTGGGCGTCGGACACCAGCTTCTGAACCATCTCCGGCTCGGGCAGGTGCCCCGTCGAAATGTAAGGTCGTTCCGCTTGCTCTTCGATTGAAGGAAAGTCCATTGGACTCCTCCATCCGGCTTGATCAATCCCGTTCGGGGAGGATCGAGCTGTTCGGCAACAGAAGTCGCACGCTGAAGACGACCGCGATCGATCGCTCAGCCTTTTCTGACCTGCAGGCGGAAGATAGGCCCGAAAGCTGTATGGAGTCAACAACACAACCGGAAAGTCGGTTTGCGTTGGGTGTGTTCGGCTACAACACTTTGTGACAAATGGCGGGAGCGCGCGCAGGATGCGTCGATAAAGCGTCGCGAATTCGAAACCAATTCGATCGGGCACCGTCACGCTTTGATGAGCGCGATCAGCGAAGCGTGATCTGATCGCTCATTGGTTGTGATACCGTAATCTGCGTAAGCCGCACAGCCATCGAGCGATGCGGCAGGTGTGTTGACGTTTCAAAAGCGCTCCGGTGCGGCCAACTTCCAATCATATCAAGCAGGAGGATACGGAGATGTCAGATCTGATCGCGATTATCTATCCATCCGAAGCAAAGGCCGAAGAGGTACGGCAGCGTCTGTTCAAGCTGCAGAAGGAATATCTGATCACGCTCAGCGACGCCGTGATCGCGGTCAAGACGGACGCAGGCCCCGTCAAGTTGAACCAGCTCGTCAACACGACGGCGATCGGTGCCGCATCGGGCAGCTTCTGGGGACTTCTGATCGGCCTGATCTTCCTCAATCCTCTGCTCGGCGTTGCGCTCGGCGCGGCATCCGGCGCCCTCGGTGGCGCGCTGTCGGACTACGGGATTGATGATGCCTTCATGAAGAAACTTTCGGAGACACTTCAACCAGGCAACGCCGCACTGTTCGTCCTCGTCAAGAACATGACGCCGGACAAGGTGCTGCGCGAGATTCAGGATGCCGGCGGCACCGTGCTCAAGACCTCGCTGGACGACAGCAAGGAACAGAAGCTTCGCGACGCGCTGGCGAAGGCGGGTGCCGAGCAGTCCGCGCCAAAGACCAACGCCGCCTAGACGGCAATAACTGTCCAAGAAACATCCGGCTGCGGCCATGGCGCCGCTGCCGGCTGTTCTCAGCAGCACGCTCAACAAGGACGGCCGACATGCGCGCCGCGAGCGAAGCCGATACCGAGCCGGCAAGGGCGCCCGCACGAACCGTGCTCGACACGATCGAGCGGATCGGAAACAGCATCCCCCACCCCGTCGTGATCTTCCTGATACTGATCGCGATCACCATGGCTCTCTCGCATCTGTTGCACCTGCTCGACGCTTCGGTTTCCTATCAGGTCATCAATCTGAAGACTCACGGCATCGATACCGTGACGGCCCGCGCCAACAGCCTGCTGACGGCCGAGGGCATCAGGCATGTCTACACGCAGCTGGTGCCCAACTTCATGGGCTTCAGCGCGGCCGGCCTCCTGATCGTCGCGATGATGGGCGTGGGCGTGGCCGAAGCAGCCGGCCTCGTCGACGCATGCATCCGCAAGCTCGTTACGATCTCGCCGGATTGGGCGCTGACCTACATTCTCGCCTTTGTCGGCATCCTGTCGAGCGTCGCCGCCGATGCGGGTTATCTCGTGCTGATCCCGCTGGCAGGCTCCGCGTTCCTGAGCGTCGGCCGGCATCCGCTGGCCGGGATCGCGCTGGGCATGGCCGGCGTTGCCAGCGCCTTCAGCGTCAACATGCTGGTCAAGCCGCTTGATGCCGTCCTCACCGAGCTGACCAACGACGCCATTCATATCGTAAACCCCGCGATGTCGATCGCCGTGACCGCCAATTTGTGGTTTTCGATCGTATCCGTCATCGTGCTGACGGTCGTGATTGCCGTGATCACCACGCGGATCCTCGAACCTCGCCTCGGCACGTATCGCGAAGCCCACGCCAGCGAAAGCCTGCCGCCGCACCGAGGCGGGCGACTTTCCGCCGATGAGGCGCGTGGGCTGCGATACGCCGGCGCCGCATTGCTGGCGCTCGCCCTCATCTTCTGCCTGCTGACGCTGCCCCCGGGCGCGCCCTTGCGCAACCCGACAACAGGCGCGCTTGTCGGCGATTCCCCGTTCATGAGCGGAATGATCGGCCTCATCATGCTGCTGTTCCTGGTGACCGGCATTGCCTATGGCATCGGCGCAGGAACCATCAGACGCACGACGGATGTGGTCGACGCCATGACCAAGGCGGTATCCGGATTGGGCGGCACGATCCTGCTGTTCGTGGTCATCAGCCAGTTCGTCGACTACTTCACCTACAGCAACATGCCGACGCTGCTGGCGGTCAAGACCGCCGACGTCCTGAAGAATGCAAATATCGGCCCGCTCTGGCTGCTGCTGGGACTCATCCTGATTGTCGCCGTCCTCGATCTCGTCTTCACGCCGGCCATTGCGACCTGGGCCATCTTTGCGCCCGTGTTCGTCCCGCTGTTCGTGCAGCTATCCGTCGATCCGGCGGCGGTGCTGGCAGCCTACCGGGTCGGAGATGGCCCGATCAATTCGATCACGCCGCTCAACCCCTATTTTGCGCTGATCGTCGGGCTTGCGAGGAAATACGAGCGGGATGCCGGCGTCGGCACAGTGGTCGCGCTGATGCTGCCTTATGTGGCCTGGATGCTTGCGGTCTGGGTCCTGCTTTTCGCCGCGTGGTACCTGTCGGGCCTGCCCTGGGGAGTGTAGCTCGAATGCGCGAAGCTGCGATGCGGAGCTCAGCATGACGGGGCCGGCTGCGGCGCGTGATGCCGTCTGCGTGGAGGCCGCATGCTGATCGACCCGCGCCATGGCGATATCGAGGACGATGCCGCCAGTCCCGGGCAGCGCTCCCTGCTCGCTATCGCCGGCAGCCTGCTGGTCGAAATCAGTTTGCCCAAACTGCTGTTTGCCTGGACGGTGCTGCTGTTGTTGCCGGCGGTACTGCTGGGTCTGGCGCCACTGCTGGTCTCCGCCTGGTTTTCAACCCTGTCGGAAAAGCTCGCCGCGCTGACCGGAATCGGCACGGCGCTGGTCTTGCTAGCAGTCGCCGCGATCGGGTGGATCGGATGGCGACCGCTGTTCCGAATCGCCGAGAATAATTTCTGGTCGCTCAATGCCCTCGCCGTGCAGCCCGGCTACGCATTCACCCGCGAGGCGCTGCGTCACCTGACGGAACGGATATGGGGCAGGAAGCTGACCGCGCCGGGCCGGGCGAGGTTGCGTAGCGGCAATTCGGTCGGCGCCGGCATCGTGCTGTCCGCCTGCGCGGTGTTGATGGCGATCCTGGCCTGGCCCGCCACGCGCTGGACCGGCGGCTGGAACGACCTGGTCCTGCTGCATCGCCTCGCCCTGCCGACATTGGCCAATGCCGTTCTGCTGGTCTCGGGCTATCTGGCGGCCGCATCGCTGGTGTGGGGATTTGCCGATGCCAGCATGTCTCAACCCGTCGACCTCGCCGATTTCGATACCGCCGCACCCAACGCACGGCGCTGGCGCGTCGCGCACCTCTCCGACCTTCACGTGATTGCCGAACAATACGGCTTCCGCATCGAAAGCGGACGGGCGGGCCCGCGCGGCAATGGCCGGCTCGCGCGCCTCCTGACGCATCTCGCCACCCTGCATGCGATCGATCCGCTCGACCACATCGTCATCAGCGGCGATATGACCGATGCCGGCCGCGCCAGCGAATGGGCCGTGTTCCTCGACGCATTGGCGCGCCATCCGGAGCTGGCCGCCCGCGCGGTCATGCTGCCGGGCAATCACGACGTCAACATCGTCGACCGCGCCAATCCGGCCCGGCTCGACCTGCCGTTCAGCCCGACCATGCGGCTGCGGCAAATCCGGACCTTGTCGGCGATGGCGGCCGTGCAAGGCGACCGCGTGCGTGTGGTCGATGCCAAGGGAAAGCCGGCTGCGACGCTGAATGAAGCGCTCACCCCACACCGCGATGCGATCGTGGCCCTTGCCGGGTACGGCGGCCTGCGCCGTGCCGCGGTGCTGCGCGAGCTGTTCGACAGCCTGTTTCCGATGATCGTCCCGCCGGAGGCGGCAGACGGCCTCGGAGTAGCCATCCTGAACTCCAATGCGGAGACGCACTTTTCCTTCACCAACGCGCTCGGGCTGGTCTCGGTCGAACAGACCCATCGCTTCGAAGCGGCGATCCGCCACTATCCGGAGGCTCGCTGGATCGTAGCGCTGCATCACCATGTGGTGGAATATCCCATGCCGGTGAAAGCCTTCTCGGAACGGATCGGGACGGCGTTGATCAACGGAAGCTGGTTCGTGCGCCGGCTCGAAGCCTTGGCCGGCCGCGAGGTAGTGATGCACGGTCACCGTCATGTCGACTGGATCGGCGCCTGCGGTTCGCTAAAGATCATCTCGGCGCCTTCGCCGGTGATGAATGCGACCGACGATGCGGCGACGTATTTCTATATTCATACGCTGGCGGCCGGGCCGGATGGGAAGCTCGGCCTGCTGGCACCGGAGCGCGTGGAGATTGCCGGCGAAAAGGAGTCCGAGGGCGTGCATTCATGAATTCGCGGATGATGCGTCCGCCCCTGCCGTCGGCTATCTTCGAACATGGACATCAGTCTGCGGCGTTGGCACGTCTGCTTTGGGCCAAACCGTAAGTGGAATGGTCTTCCATGCTCCCAAGACGATTGACCTTGGGTCCCATACCAAGCGACAGTATCGACATGGAGATGCAGAGTCCGAACTGGAAAAGTCATTCCTGGCTTCCCTATTGTCGGGCCATCTTGATATTTTTTTGCTCGCGGGCGGTGGTCGCGCTTGCTCTCGTATTCTCTCATCAATACCTGACCGTCGGGAGAGCCGACGTCTGGTCTGCGGGACCAAGCTGGTACCACCAGCTATTGCAATGGGATTCGCAATGGTATTTCGAGATCGTCACTCAAGGTTATCGCTACAACGGCGATCCCACCATTCAACAGAATATCGTGTTTTACCCGCTCTACCCCATGCTCGCCCGGGGCCTGACGACGATTAGCGGTCTCGCGCCTGTCGATGCATTGCTGTTGGTATCGAACGTCGCGGGGTTGGTCGCGATTGTCTTCCTTTTCAAGCTGGTTCGCGAAGAATTTGGCGATCAACTGGCGCTCGCCACGATCGCGCTGCTCAGCTTTTTTCCTGGCTCGGTCCTGCTGTCGGCCGGGTATACCGAGCCCTTGGCACTGCTGCTGATTGTCTCGTTTTTTCTTGCTTTGAGAGATAAATACTATTTGTCAGCCGCACTTCTGGCAGGCCTGGCAGTCGCCACGCGATCGACGGGCGTTGTCCTGTTGCCTGTCCTTCTCTGGGAGATGTGGGCCAATCGCGACAAGACGAAGTTCGTTCTTGCCCTCGCGCCGTGCGTCCTTCTTGCGACGTCGGGCATCTGGCTATTCATGATCTACCTCTGGAGCGCTTTCGGAACTCCGTTTGCTTTTGCGGATGGGCAGACAGCATTCCATCAAGGAACGACGCTAGCCACAAGATTGATCGCGGCACTGAAGCTTGAGCCGTTCACACGAATGATGCTCAACGATTGGAATCCATGGGGACAAGCTAGCTGGTTTACACTATTGTTCATTGCCTTGATTGTTGTGGGCTGGTCTCGGCTGCGCGCAAGCTGGACACTGTTCGCCATGGCAGTCCTGTTGTTGCCATATCTGACACTCAGCGGTGGGCCGGCAGGCTTCGTCTCAATGAGTCGGTTTAATCTCGTTTCGTTTCCCCTGTTTGTGACATTGGCCGGTCTAGGATTGCGAGCGAAGTGGCTCCTGGCAGGAGTGATCGGAATCTTCGGCGCGCTCCTGTTCATGAACACCGCCTTGTTTGCCCGTAGGATTTGGATCGGTTGAGCACCAGAAATGCTCGCAATGACACGCTTGAGCAACGACCCGGTTGATGCGCTCGAGCTTCTCTGACGGTATAACGGCAAGTGGTCAAAGCGTATCCATCAAGCCCCCGACCAGGAGGGCCGCATATTGCAATCCGTATCCAGGATCCCCGGCCGCTATTATCTGGCAATCTTTGTGCTGGCGTTCGCGACGCTTTCCTACCAGATCCTGATAACGCGCTTCTTCAGCGTTATGCTCTATTATCATTTTGCATTCGCGGCCATTTCGCTTGCCATGCTGGGGCTCACCCGCGGGGCGATGCAGGTCTACCGCAAGCCCGTTCGTTATGCCGCCGAGCGGGTCGGAATCGAATTCGCGCGCCACGCGTCCTGGTTCGCACTCAGCAGCGCTGGCGCCATGATCGTCTTCCTGTGCGTGCCGCTCGTCGTACCCGCAGAAAACGTGCCCCTCGCCCTGGCGCTGGTGATTATCGCCTTCGTGGCTCCGTTCACCGAAGGCGGGGTTTGCATCACGCTGTTGCTCACGCGCTTGCCCTATCGCGGCGGTTGGCTCTATGCCGCCGATCTCCTGGGCGCCGCAGCTGGATGTCTCGCGGTGATCTTCATACTGCTGGTGATCGACCCCGTAAGTGCCACGTTATGGCTCGGAGCCGCTGCTGCCGGCGTCGGCTGGATCGCCGTACGAGGCAGCGATGACGTCCGTAGTGTGCGTTTGAGCGGGGCTGTCGCACTAGCGCTGGCGGTGGCGGCCACCGTGCACTCCGGCCTTGACCTGACCGGTCGAAGCCATCTCGGTGTGTTCTGGGCCAAGGGCGCCGAGCAGACCGGCACGCTGTTCGAACGCTGGAATACCTATTCGCGGGTAAGGGTGCGCGAATTGGCCGAGAAGGTCCCTATCGGCTGGGGTCTGGTCCGCACTCCCGATGCCCGGGTCGACCAGCACCACCTCGACATCGATGCCGATGCAGGCACGGTCATCACCAGGTATGATGGCGACATCGGAAAGCTCGCCTACCTGAAGGATGATGTCATCAATGCAGCCTACCTCCTGCGGCCGGCGGCCAACGTCGCTGTCGTTGGCGTCGGGGGTGGTCGTGACATCCTTTCCGGCCTGCTGTTCGGCGCCAAGCGTATTCGCGCCATTGAGATCAACCCGGCGATCTTCGAAGTTCTCACCGATAAATTTGCCGATTTCTCTGGCCATCTCGATCGCCAGCCCGGCGTGTCCTTGGTCAATGCCGAAGCGCGAAGCTACATCAACCACTCGACCGAGCGGTACGATCTTGTGCAGATTTCGCTCATCGATACCTGGGCGGCGACGGTGGCCGGCGGCCTGACGCTCACCGAAAATCGTCTCTATACCGTTGAGGCGTGGGATGATTTTTACCGGGCCCTCAAGCCTGGCGGGCTGTTGTCGGTATCGCGCTGGTACGGTGCCGATCGCCGTGGCGAGCTATACCGGCTGATTGCGATTGCCGCGAGCGCACTGCAGCGCAAGGGAGTTTCGGCCGCAGAACTGCGGCATCACGTCGTCGCCGTCAACGTCGGCAACATCGTGACGGTGATTACCCGGCCTGACGCGTTCAGTGGCGCAGAATGGCAAGCCGCGCGCGATAGGCTTCAGGCGCAGGGTTTCAAGATATTGTTGGGGCCAGACTTCACGTTCGATGCCGTCACCGCGACATTGCTTTCCGACAAGGCAGACCAAGCCTTCTTCGATTCGCTGCCGGAAAACATCGCTGCTTCGACGGACGACAATCCGTTCTTCTTCTATACCTCGCGCTTTGGCGATTTCGTGAACATCCATCGCTGGGACATCATGAGCAACAATGTTGCGATCGGTGTCACCGGCCTGCTCATCCTCGTCGCGCTCTGCGCCTGCGGATATTACGTCGTGCTGCCCTTCCTCCGTCTGGCAACGCGGATGCCGATGGCGACACTGACGCCGCCCGTGGGCTATTTCAGCGCGATCGGGTTGGGTTTTATGCTGATCGAGATATCGCAGATGCAGCGCCTGATGGTCTTTCTCGGACATCCCGTTTACGGGCTGAGCGTCGTGCTATTCACAATTCTTCTGTTTAGCGGAATTGGCAGCGCCACGGTCGGTGCGGATAGCTCCTCCCGATCGCGAGTCACCCTCTTCAGGATTGCCGCCCTCCTCACCACGCTCGTGGTGGCAGGGCTGCTGACGCCGCTGCTCACCGTTTGGGGGCGGGTGCTGTCCACCAACATGCGCATTCTGGTGTCTGTCCTGCTGCTGGCTCCTCCTGCATTCTGCATGGGAATGATGTTTCCGCTCGGCCTCGGTGTCTGGCGCCGTCATCATGAACTGCTGCCGTTCTTCTGGAGCACCAACGGAATTACGTCGATGTTCGCCTCGGTGCTGGGTGTGGCGTTGTCGATCCAGTTCGGCATCGCCAAGACCTATGCGTTGGGGTGTTCTTTTATGCGGTCTGCGCCATCGTGATCATTGCAAGCCGCCTGGTGCAGTCGATCGACATGTCCGCCGAGAAGGGTCCCGTCAGTTCCAAGGCTGGCATCGCAGGAAAGAAAAGCGCCTAGAGCTTGCCCGGTTTGGTCTGATCAGACCCGCCGAGCAGATCGGCGATCCCGCGACTCGATGGATGTGCGGCACAGAACGTGAGTATGGCAAGCGTGATCGGCACGCCGATGAAGGTCCCGAACAGGCCCCACAGGAAGGTCCAGAAGAAGATCGCGAACAGCACGATCACGGGGGAGATCGACAGCATGGTTCCGGCGACCCGCGGCTCGACATAGCTGCCGACTGCGAACTGAATGATATTCAGGCAAACGAAGAGGCCGAATACCGCAGGCCAGCTCTCGAACTGGGTCATCGCCAGCAGCGTCGGAAACAGCGTCGCGATGAATGGTCCGATGAACGGGATATAGTTGAGCACGAAGGCGATCACGCCCCATTCCAGCGCGAACGGTAGTCCGGTCGCCCAGGCGAAAACACCCACCAGCAGCCCAGTGACGGCGCTCATCAGCGTTCGTACCATGAGGAACCAGCGAAGCTTTGCGGCGGTTGCAGTGCCGCCCTCGAGCAGCACGGCTGCGGCGGTGCGGTTTTCCAGCCGCTCGATCCGCCGCCAGATATCATCGACTTCGAGAAGGCCGAGCATGACGTAGACCAGCGCGATCACCCAGAAGGTCAGCGTGGTATTGAGGCGGCCGGTGACATATTGCGTGGCGCGCAGCAGCCAGCCAACGTTGAAGTGCTCGGCCCATAATGCGGCGACGGAGACACCGTGACCATCCAGCCACGCGACGGTTGCCTCGTAAAAGGCCTGATACCGCGCGAGGTCGGCGAGCAGCGAATGCCCGACGCGGCCAAATCCCCATGCTGCAAGCGAAGCGAGCGCGAAGCAGACCGCCACGGTGATGATGATGGTGATGGCCAGCGCGGCGAGCTTCGGCATCCACCATTGCAGCCGGCGCTGAACCGGCCACACCACGGCAATGATGAAGATGGCCGCCGCGAGCGGCGCGAACACCTGGCTCGCCTGCGCCAGCGCCGCGGCGATCAGTATCGCCGCGATGATGGCGATGGCAGCCTTTAGTCCGAAGCTTACCCCATGCCGGGCTCCTTCGACCGTTCGGCAACCCGAGATTGTCAGCTGCGCCGAATTGCCGCAAGTGTGGCGGCGCGCTGGCGAGAGCGTGACCGGCGTCACGTACCAGAGCCCCGAGTCGGCCTAGCGTTCCCGCAGCAAGTCGCTGCCGCGCGAATCCGTTTCAGGAGACCGTCATGTCCCGTTTCAAGTCATCGCTGTTACGCACCGGCCTGCTTGCGGGCCTGCTCGGCTTCGCCGCCACGGGCCTGGCCTTCGCCGAGGCCCCAAGCGCCGACATCCGCACCGGCATGCAGGCGCCGCCGCCGGAAGAGCGCGTCGCGCTGGTCATTGGCAATTCGAACTACCAGACCGCGCCACGGCTCGCCAATCCCGGCAACGACGCGCAATCCGTCGCGCAGCTCCTCAACTCGGCAGGTTTCGAGGTGACCCAGGCAACGGACCTGACGCGCGGCGAGATGATCAAGGTCGTGCAGGACTTTTCCGCCAAGGTGGGCGAGCGCGGTCCCCGCACCGTGGCGATGGTCTACTATGCCGGCCATGGCGTGCAGGTGGCGGGCGAGAACTACCTGCTTCCAATCGATGCGAGGATTTCCTCGCCGTCCGATCTCGACGGCAATTCGATGCGGCTGGTCGACGTGATGGGCACGCTGGAATCCATCCCGAGCCGGATGCGCATCGTCGTGCTCGACGCCTGCCGCAACAATCCGTTCCCGGAAGCAAGCGACAACGGGCGCGGGCTCGCCATCGTCGATGCGCCGAACGGCTCGATCGTCGGCTACTCAACTTCACCCGGCATGGAAGCACAGGATGGCGACGGCAATCACAGCCCCTATACGTCGGCGTTCCTGAACAGCGCGCGCGTGCCGAACCTGCCGATCGAGCAATTGTTCAAGCGCGTCCGGCTCGAGGTCAACACTGCGACCAACGGCCGCCAGACGCCGTGGGAAAGCTCTTCGCTCACCTCGGATTTCTATTTCTTCGGCGATACCATGATGGCCGCGGGCCGCGCGCCCGATCGCACCCCGATCATCCAGATGGCGTCGAACCTGCCCTCGCGCTCGGTCCGCCAGGCCTACGATTACGTGCTGTCCGAAGGCTCGCCGGAATATTATGAGGAGTTCATCCGCCTCTACCCGAATGACCCGCTGTGCGACCACGTCCGCCTGCTGCTCGGCAACATCCAGGTAGCAAAGGCCTGGCACAAGGCGGTGCTCGCGAACTCGCCGTTCGCCTACAAGACATTCCACGACAGTTTTTCCAATACGCCCTACGCCAAGTCCGCGTTGAAGCTGCAGGGCGCACCGAAGGCCGTGCCGCTGATGCAGTTCACGCATCTGGCGAAGCAGTCTGCGAACTTCAAGCCGAGCAATTTTGGTGCCCATGCTCACATGCCGATGGCGTCCAGGATCGTCACGCTGCCCGCCAAAGGCATGAACGTGAACCACGCCAGCCACGGCGGCTTTAACCGAGGCAATTTCGGCAACGGCATGGGCCTGCCCGGCAAGGGCCATTCCACGCCCGGCAACTTCGGCCGGAACGGCGGCAGGTTCGGCAAGATCACGTCCCTGAATCCGAGGATGCACAACCATCCGGTGCGGATGAACAGGCCGATGATGATGAGGAGGCCGATGATGGGCAGCGGACCGCGTCACTTCGGCGGCGGCAGTCATTTCGGCAGCCGTATGGGCGGCGGAGGCTTCAGCCGCTTCGCCGGCGCGTCCCGCGGTTCATTCGGCGGCGGGTTCGGCCGAGGGTTCGGCGGAGGCTTTGGACGGCGCTGAGCAAAGCTTCGGACAAAGCAAAAGCGGGCAGAGCACATGCTCTGCCCGCTGTCTGTTTGAAACGGCGTGATCAGGCGACCAGTTTGGCGAACAGGTCCGCGTCGACATTACCGCCGGAGAGCACGATGACGACGTTCCTGCCCTTGGCGTCGATCCGGCCGGCCAGCAGCGCAGCAAGACCGACGGCGCCGCCCGGCTCGACCACCAGCTTCAATTCGCGATAGGCATAGGCGACCGCTGCGCCGACTTCCTCGTCGGAAGCGATGACGCCGTTCGCCAAGAGCTTGCTGTTGATCGAGAAGGTGAGTTCGCCCGGGATCGCCGCCATCAGCGCGTCGCAGATGGTGCGGCCGGCAGCGTGATGGGCTTCGCGATGGCCGGCACGCAGCGACAGGCCGTGATCGTCATAGTCCTTGGGCTCGGCAACGATCACCTGCGCCTGCGGGAATTTCGACTTCACCGCCGTCGCGACGCCGGCGATCAGCCCGCCGCCCGAGGCCGGCGCCACCACGATATCGGGGCTGAGCCCGAGCGCCGTCATGTCCTCGGCGATCTCGCGGCCGGCGGTGCCCTGCCCCGCAATCACAAAGGGATCGTCATAGGGGCGCACCAGCGTCGCGCCGCGCTTGGCCGCAATACCGTTGGCGATGGCCTCGCGGTCTTCCTTGTCGCGGTCGTAAAGCACGACCTCGGCGCCGTAGCCCTTGGTGCGTTCGCGCTTGGTGACCGGCGAATCCGCCGGCATCACGATGGTGGCCTGCATGTTCAAGATCTGCGCCGCCGCCGCCACGCCCTGGGCGTGGTTGCCGGAGGAGAATGCCACGACCCCGCCGCCGCGCTTCTCTTGCGGGATCGATGCCAGCTTGTTGAAGGCACCGCGGAATTTGAACGATCCGGTCCGCTGCAGCATTTCAGGCTTCAGGAAGACCTTGGTCCCGACGCGCTCGTTGAGCACCGGGAACGTCAAGAGCGGCGTGCGCACCGCAAAGGGCGCGACGATCTGGGAGGCGGCCTCGATATCGGCCGCGCCAATGGGACGATTCTGGACAGGTTCTGGCATCCGCAATTTGTAACGCGGCTACCGACGGGCCGGCAAGACGATTTGGCGTGATCTCAGGGGACGAAAACCGGGTCTTTCGCTGCGATTCGGCTCCTTTGCCCCGTTATGCCGCGCGCGCGGCGACGCGAGGAACCGGCGCCGCCCGCCGCTCCGGATCGGCCCAGGTGATGATCTCGAACCGGCCATCCTCGTGCTCGACCAGCGCGGTGCAGCTTTCCACCCAGTCGCCGCAATTCATGTAGCGGATGCCGTGCTCGTCGCGGATGACGGCGTAGTGGATGTGCCCACAGATCACGCCGTGGGCGCCATGCCGCCGCGCCTCGCCCGCCAGGGTTTTCTCGAACGCGCCGATATAGTTGACGGCGTTCTTGACCTTCAGCTTCGCCCATTGCGACAGCGACCAATAGGGCACGCCCAACATCCGCCGGAAGAAGTTGACCAGACGGTTCATCTGGATGGCGAAATCATAGGCCTTGTCGCCGAGATGGGCGAGCCAGCGCGCGTTCTGCACCACGAGGTCGAAGATGTCGCCGTGGATGATCAAATAGCGCTTGCCGTCGGCGCCCTCGTGAATGGTGTTTTCAACCACGTCGATGCCGCCGAAATGCGTGCCGTAATAGTTGCGCAGGAACTCGTCGTGATTGCCCGGCACATAGATGACCTTGGCGCCCTTGCGCGCCTTGCGTAACATCTTCTGCACGAAGTCATTGTGCGATTGCGGCCAGTACCAGCTCGACTTCAGCGCCCAGCCATCGACGATGTCGCCGACGAGATAGACGGTGTCGGCGTCGTGACCCTTAAGGAAGTCCAGCAAACGGTCGGCTTGCGAGCCGCGGGCGCCGAGATGGACATCTGATATAAACAAGGTACGAAAGCGCCGTTCCGGGCTCTCTTCACTCAAAGTGTCACTACCCATACCCGTCCCCTGACAGATTTCTGTGACAGGGCGATGACTGATTCACGCGGCCCATAGCCCCACGAGAATCAATGCCGCACCCTTGGCTTTTGCCGATAGCAGCGCGATGCGACAGGGGAGCGACATGGCAGTGTTCTTGAGGCTGGCCGTGGTTAACGGTCGCCTCCGCTTCCCTAACTGCGATCGTGACGTTAGATCTTTCGCCCCGCCCGCTCCCAATAGGGATCGCGAAGGCGGCGTTTGAAGATCTTGCCGGAATCTTCGCGCGGCAGGTTGGACTGGATTTCGATGTGCTTTGGCACCTTGTAGTCCGCCAGCGAGACCTTGAGCTGCGCGCGGAGGAAGACGATGTCGAGCGTCACCGCCGGCTGCGGCTCCACCACGGCCATCAACGCCTCGCCGAACTCGGCATCGGGAATGCCGAACACCGCGCAATCGTGCACGCCCGGTATCGCATGCAGCGCCGCCTCGATTTCGGCCGGATAAATGTTGACGCCGCCGGAGATCACCATGTCGCGCTTGCGGTCGCAGATGAAGACGTAGCCGTCGGCGTCGATGTAGCCGACATCGCCCGAGGTGATGAACCCTTCCCGATCGATCTCGGCGCGCTTTTCCGGCTTGTTGTGGTAGGTGAAATCCGGATTGCCTGCGATGCGGGAATAGATTTCGCCGATCTCGCCCTGCGGCAGATCCCTGCCGTCCTCGCCGATGAAGCGCAGCTCGGCGCCCGGCGAAATCTTGCCGACCGTGCCGGGCTTTTTCAGCGCGTCCTCGGAGGTGGCAAAGGTGACGGCGCCGGATTCGGTGGAACCGTAGAATTCGTAGATGATCGGTCCCCACCAGTCGATCATGGCTCGTTTGACGTCGGCCGGACATGGCGCCGCGGCGTGGATGATGTGGCGCAGCGACGACATGTCGTACTTCTTGCGCACCGCCTCCGGCAGCTTCATCAGGCGGATGAACATGGTCGGCACCATGAAGATGGTGTCGACCTTCTCGGTCTCGATCACCCGCAAGAATTCTTCGGCATCGAAGCGCGGCATGATCACCAGCGCGCCGCCGAGACGGCCGGCGCGCAAGCCGAACGAATTCGGCGCAGAATGATAGAGCGGCCCGGGCAAAAGCGCGCGGGCGCCGAGCTTGAGGCCGTAGATCATCGCGCGCATGCGTTCGGCATTGGCGGTCTGTTCCGGCGTCGGCGCAAAGCGGCGCACGCCCTTGGGATGGCCCGTGGTGCCTGACGTGTAGATCATGTTCTGCGGCTGCGGCACCGCCGGTCCATCATAGCGCTCGTGCTGCTCCAGCCAGGATTCGAAGTCGATCGCGAAGTCCGGAGTTCCGAGATGATCCGGATCGATCTTGTAATTCGCCAAGATTTCCGGCGGCGTCGGCACGCTGAGCGCGGTCACGCCTTGCGGGATCGCGTCGCGGAGCTGATGCAGCATGTCGGCATGCGCGATCAGCACCGAAGTGCCGGAGTCCTTCAGCACATAATTGATCTCTTCCGGCTTGAAGTGCCAGTTGACGGGCACGCCATAGGCGCCGAGCCGCATCGCCGCGTAGGCCGCCTCGATGAAGGCGATGTCGTTGCGCATCAGCATCGCGACGCTGTCGCCCTGCTTGACGCCGAGCTTTTGCAGTCCGCTGGCAATACGGTCGGCGCGATCGGCGATTTCCTCGTGGCTGCGCCGGCGCTCGCCGCTGATGATGCCGAGGAAGAGTTGGGAGGAGGACATTTGTCTCTTTCCGATCTGAGGTCGGGTTCAAGTGATCCTCATGGTGAGGAGCGCGTCTTTGCACGTCTCGAACCATGTGGCCCGTGGCCATCCCTCGAGACGCCGCTTGCGCGGCTCCTCGGGATGAGGTTGGAGTTTACGCCTCCGCAAACCGCGGCGCGCGCTTCTCCATGTTGGCGCGCACCGCCTCGGTCTGGTTGGGGCTGCCGATCAGCTTCTGCTGCTCGACGGATTCGGCGAGCAGCGCCGGCGCCGGATCGACCGACAGCCTGCCCAGCATCCGCTTGGCGGCGCGGATTGCATCCGGGCTCTTGCCGGCGATTTCACGCGCCACTTCGAACGCCGCCGCGCGCGGATCGTCGCAGATCCGCGTCGCGAGGCCGTAGCTCATGGCCTCCTGCGCTGAGAAGATGCGCCCGGTGTAGGTCAATTCCCGCAGGATATCGTCGCGCACGAGGCTCGCCAGAATCGGCGTGCCCGCCATGTCCGGCACCAAGCCCCATTTGATTTCCATGATCGACATCCGCGCATCCGGCGTGAGGAAGCGCATGTCGGCGCCGAGCGCGAGCTGGAAGCCGCCGCCGAACGCGACGCCCTGGATCGCGGCAATGACAGGCACCGGAAGCTGGCGCCAACCCCACACCGCCTGCTGCGGAAAATTCGCAATGCCATGGGTGCGCGCCGTCAGGTCCCGCTTCTCGCCGCCGGCGATCCCGTTGCCGCCATTCTCCTTCATGGCCTGGAAGCGTCCCATGTCGAGGCCGGCGCAGAACGCCCGCCCCTCCCCGGACAATACTACCGCCCTAACGCCTTTCTCATGGGCCAGCCGCTCGGTCGCCGCCACTAGCGCCTCGAACATGGCGGCATCGAGCGCATTCATCTTGTCGGCCCGCACCAGCCGGACATCGGCAATGCCGTCCGAGATCGAGATCGAGACGCGTTGCTCCATGATTAAAATCCTCCACACTTCGTTCTTGGCGCTTTACACAAGGGACGTTGTCCGGTTTTAGTCAATCGGTCAATTAACAGACAATCCGCGGGGTGGAAACGATGTTCAACGATCAGCTTCTCGCCGGGCGGCGGATCCTCGTGACCGGCGGCGGCACCGGCCTCGGCAAGTCGATGGCGGCGCGATTTTTGCAACTGGGAGCCGAAGTCCACATCTGCGGCCGCCGCAAAATTGTATGCGACGAGACCGCGACCGAATTGATGGACGAGTATGGCGGCCGCGTCGTCAGCCACGGCGTCGACATCCGCAATGCGCTGGCGGTCGACGAGATGATCGAGCAGATCTGGGCCTCGGGTCCCCTCACCGATCTCATCAACAACGCCGCCGGCAATTTCATCTCACGCTCGGAAGACCTGTCGCCGCGCGGCTTCGATGCGGTCGCCAACATCGTGATGCACGGCACCTTCTACGTGACGCATGCGGTCGGGCGGCGCTGGATCGCCGACAGGCAGCGCGGCAACGTGGTGTCGATCACAACGACCTGGGTGCGCAACGGCTCGCCTTACGTGGTACCGTCGGCGATGAGCAAATCGGCGATCCATGCCATGACGATGTCGCTGGCGGTCGAATGGGGCAAGCACGGCATCCGCCTCAATACCATTGCGCCCGGCGAAATCCCGACCGAAGGCATGAGCAAGCGCATCAAGCCCGGTGATGAAGCCGGCGCGCGCACAAGGGCGCAGAACCCGATGGGTCGGGTCGGCACCATGGAGGAATTGCAGAACCTCGCGGTGTTCCTGATCTCCGGCGGCTGCGACTGGATCAACGGCGAGACCATCGCCATGGACGGCGGCCAGGCGCTGGCGATGGGCGGCAACTTCTACCAGTTGCGCGACTGGAGCGACGACGACTGGAACAAGGCTCGCGAGTCGATCAAGGCGCAGAACGAAAAGGACCGCGCCTCGCGGGGGTAGATCTCTGTGTCCCGGACGCGGTGCAGCGTGCAAGGCTGCGCCGCTGAGCCGGGACCCATTGCACGCCACAAGCGCGGTGGACCCCGGCTCTGCAGCGCACCGCTGATGCGCTGCGCTGCGTCCGGGGAACGCCAGTACCTCCCGTATTGTTTTCCGCGCGCGATATCGCCAAACTCCGCGCAACGATAACAAGACGATACGGGAGAGACATGTCCGCTGCCCAGCAACTGACAAACCTTGCCGACATGGTGCGCGAGCGCGCCAGAACGCGCGGCGATGCGATCGCCTATGAATTCGAGGGCCGCCAGACCACGTTCACCGAGTTCGACCTCAAGACCAACCGCGTTGCGAATGCGCTTGTAGCGCTCGGTGTCAAGCCGGGCGAGCGGATCGCCTATCTCGGCAAGAACAGCGATTTCTATTTCGAACTGCTGATGGGCGCGATGAAGGCCAGGATCGTGATGGCGCCGGTCAACTGGCGCCTCGCCGGTCCGGAGATCGCCTTCATCGTCGGCGACTGCAAGGCGCCGGTGCTGTTCGTGGGGCCTGAGTTCATCACGCAGGTCCGCAACATCAAGCCGCAATTGCCTGATGTCCGCACCGTCATCACCACCGAAGGCGGCGCGCCGGAATGGCAGGATTTTGCAGCCTGGCGCGATGCCGCCAGCGCTGATGATACGAAGGTGCCGATCAGCCCGAATGACATCGCGATCCAGCTCTATACCTCGGGCACCACGGGCAAGCCCAAGGGCGCGATGCTGTCGCATGCCAACTTCCTCAACCTGCTGAACGCCGGCAGCGAGGCCGAGAAGCCCGAATGGAACAAATGGTCGACCGACGACGTCTCGCTGGTCGCGATGCCGATCTTCCATATCGGCGGCTCCGGGTGGGGTGTGATGGGCCTCTATCACGGCGCCAAGGGCGTGATCGCGCGCGAGTTCGATCCGACCAAGGTGCTGGATTTCTTCGAGCAGTCCGGCATCACAAAGCTCTTCATGGTGCCGGCCGCGATGCAGTTCGTGGTGCGGCAGCCGCGGGCGCGGCAGGTCGATTTCTCCCGCCTGAAATACATGCTGTATGGCGCCTCGCCGATCCCGGCGGCGCTCCTGAAGGAGTGCATCGACGTCTTCAAATGCGGCTTCGTGCAGCTCTACGGCATGACCGAGACGACCGGCACCATCGTCGCCCTGCCGCCAGAGGATCATGTCGAGGGCTTGGAGCGGATGCGCTCGGCCGGCAAGGCGCTGCCCGGCATCGAGATCGCCATCCTCGATCCCGACGGCAACCGCCTGCCGCCGCGCCAGGTCGGCGAGATCGCAACCCGCTCCGGCTCCAACATGGTGGGCTACTGGAACTTGCCGGAGGCGACTGCGAGGACGCTCGGTAGCGACGGCTGGCTGCGCACTGGCGATGCCGGCTACATGGACGAGGACGGCTATCTCTATATCCACGACCGCATCAAGGACATGATCATCTCCGGCGGCGAGAACATCTATCCCGCCGAGGTCGAGAGCGCGCTGTGCGATCACCCCGATGTGGCCGAGGCCGCCGTGATCGGCATTCCCGACGATAAATGGGGCGAAGCGGTCAAGGCCATCGTGGTGATGAAACCGGGCAAGCAGGCGACCGCCGCCGACATCATCAACTTCACCCGCGAACGCATTGCCGGCTTCAAGACACCGAAGTCGGTGGATTTCATGGAAGCGCTGCCGCGCAACCCGTCGGGCAAGATCCTGCGGCGGAATCTGCGCGAGCCGTATTGGGCAGGCAAGGACCGGCAGGTGAATTGAGCACCGTCATTGCGAGCGAAGCGAAGCAATCCATCTCTCCGTGCGCGCGGATGCGTGGATTGCTTCGCCGCTTTCCTCGCAATGACGGCGGTGATAGCTACACCTACTTCTTCATCTTCTCCCGCGCAGCGCGGTGGCGCGCCTTCATCTCATCCGACCACACCTCTGCCGGATTGTAGAATTCGGCGAACGCTCTTGCGCCCGGCGGCAGCGTCACCCAGGGCTGCTTGGTTGAGGTGAAGATGTGAACGTCCGGCGGGCACTGGCCCGGATCGTCCATGGTGCCGACGCGGACGAAGCGCACCGCATGGCCCGAGCCCGGATAATTGCTCCAGACGGCGACCTTGCAGACCGGACAACGCGCGATCTTCTGGCCCCTGCCGCTGGCCGACGGTGTATCGATGATCTCGGGCTCGGCCTTGAGGTGCTCGACCCTGTCGGCTTCATAGAGCGCATTGAGCGCGTGCACGGTGCCGGTCTCGCGCTGACACCAGCTGCAGTGGCAGGCATGCACGATCATCGGCGCACCACTCAGGCGATATCGAATATTTTGGCACGTGCATCCACCTTCCATCATGCGCTCCTAATATTTCCCCGCCCCCATGTACCCGAACAGGAATCCCGCCACCTTGCGCTTCTGGATTTCCTCGCTGCCTTCGGTGATGCGGTAGCGGCGGTGGTGGCGGTAGATGTGCTCGAACGGCTTGTGGCGCGAATAGCCCATGCCGCCATGCACCTGCATGGCACGGTCGGCGGCCTCGCAGCACAGGCGGTTTGCCCAATAGTTGCACATCGAGACCCGGTCGGACAGCGTGTGCTCGACCTGTGCCTGGGTGAGCTGGTCCATTTCCCATGCGGTCTTGCGGATCAGTAGCCGCAGCATCTCCGCCTGCGTTGCCAGCTCAACCAAGGGCCACTGGATCGCCTGGTTCTCGGCCAGCGCCTTGCCGAACGGCTTTCGCTCGCGGGCATATTTGACGCTTTCGTTGATGCAATAGACGGCGGCGCCGAGCGAACTCGCCGCCTGCCTGATGCGGTTTTCATGCACAAAGCACTGCGCCAGCGACAGGCCGCGGCCGACTTCGCCGAACAACGCATCTTCAGGCACGAACACGTCCGTGAAACTGACGCGCGGATGATCGGTCGGCATGTTGAAGGTCCACATATATTCCTCGACCTTCACGCCCTCGCTTTTTGCCGGCACCAGGAAGCAGGTGATGCCGCGCGCGTCGCCGTCATTGCCCGAGGTGCGAGCAAACAGCGCGCAATGGGTGGCGACATGCATGCCGGTCGTCCACATCTTCTCGCCATTGATGATCCAGCCCTTGACGTTGCCGCGGGTCGCCTGCACCGCCCTGGTTTCCATATGGGTGGCGTCGGAACCATGGTGGGGCTCGGTCAAACCGAAGGTGATGCGGTATTTTCCGGTGATCGAACCGTCGATCATCGCCTTCTGCGCGTCGGTGCCGTAACGATCGAGCATGGTGACGATCGGCAGGTTGCCGACGATCGAGTGCTCGTTCTGCAGATCGTTGTGCAGGCCGAGCCCCTTCGCGGCGAAATGTTCGCGGATCACAGCCATCCAGAGGTTGGAACCGTCCTTGCCGCCGTAGCGCTTCGGAATCGCGAAGCGCAGATGGCCGGCGGCGTCGGCGAGGTTCTTGGCCTTGCGCAGCAGCGCTTCCCACTCATGCCGCGGCAAGCCGCCCTTCTCGAAATCGGTGCGTGCCCATTCGCGGCGGTGGTCGAAGAAGCGGATGTTATCATCGGCCTCCTCCAGCGGCTTGATCTCGCGCGCGATGAAGCGGTCGAGTTCATCGAGATAGCTGACGAGGTCGGCAGGCAGGTTGAAATCCAAGGTGGCTCTCCCGGAAATATCGTTTATTGCTTTTGCGTTTAGGCGCTACGGAGCGCTCCTGCTCTCCTTGATTTAGCTGAGAAGACTGTGTCCAAGTCAAGCAATGGAAAGGCGTTGGCATGCGCAGGCGCCTTGCGCAATTGGATGGTTTCAGGCGCTCACCTCGCGCTATGATCCCGGCCAATATTCTTCTCGGCAGAAAATCAACATGGGAGCCAATATGGACCTGAAATTCTCAGAGGTGACGCGCAAGGGACCGATCACGATCGTCACGCTGTCGCGGCCCGAAGTATACAATGCGTTGCATATCGACGCGCATTTCGAACTCAACAAGGTGTTCGACGACTTCTCCGCCGATCCGGAGCAGTGGGTCGCGATCGTCACCGGCAAGGGCGACAAGGCGTTCTGCGCCGGCAACGATCTGAAATGGCAGGCGGCGGGGGGAAAACGCGGCTGGGACAAGGGCGGCTTTGCCGGCCTCACCTCGCGCTTCGACTGCGATAAGCCGATCATCGCGGCCGTCAACGGTGTCGCGATGGGCGGCGGTTTCGAGATCGCGCTGGCCTGCGACCTCATCATCGCGTCGGAAAACGCCACCTTCGCCCTGCCCGAGCCGCGCGTCGGCCTCGCCGCGCTGGCCGGCGGCGTGCATCGCCTGCCGCGGCAGATCGGGCTGAAGCGCGCCATGGGCATGATCCTCACCGCGCGCCACGTGTCCGCCAAGGAAGGGCTCGAACTCGGTTTTGTGAATGAGGTGGTTCCTGCCGGTGAGGCGCTCGCCGCGGCGGAGCGCTGGGCCGAGACGATTGCCAAGAACTCGCCGATGTCGATCCGCGCCTCCAAGCAGGCGATCCAGCGCGGACTGGAAGTGTCGCTGGAACAGGCGATCGCCGAGCAGCGGGAATATCCGGCGGTCAAAGCGATGGCGGCGTCGCAGGATTATATCGAGGGGCCGAAAGCGTTCGCCGAAAAGCGCCCGCCGAAATGGCTGGGGCGGTGAGGTTGATTCTCGTGTCCCGGACGCGGTGCGGTGCGTAGCGCCGCTCCGCAGAACCGGGACCCATGTCGCCCCAATGGACCACGGCTCTGCAGCGCACCGCTTCGCGCTGCGCTGCGTCCGGGGAACGTCACAGAGATTCCGCTCAGCTATGCCGCTTATCCCGCAGCTCGCGCTTGTACGACGCATAATTCGGCTGATCGACGGCGAGCTTGTCCATCGTGGTCTGCCAGAGGTGCTCGGCAAGCCCCGGCGTCGCCAGATCGACTTCGCCCTTTGCAATCTTCTCCGACAGCGCGCGGTTGAGATCGATCAACGCGCCGTCGATGCCGAGCAACTGCTTCAGCCGCGCCGCTTCCGCCGCATCGCTCCCCTCCGCCAGCGCCAGTTGCCGCGTCACAAGGTCGAGCGCGTTGATGCCGACGCGAAGCTTGAAGGCGTTGTGGCCCTTGATGTCAGGCGCAATCTCGTTGCGCAAGAAATCCGCGACAGCCTTGATCAGCTCGGTGGGCGTGGGTTCGTCCTGCACAATCATCCTCCTCTCGGAGCAAGCAACCTCAATAAATCAATTTCCGTCTCGGACGAGCGCCGCCCGATCATGGCACGCTCCATCGAATGGTCAGGGCCTTGGCGAAAACGCTGCATCATACCGCAGCACATGATGCCCCAGCGGAGCGTACCCATCACTTCCCAGAACATCACTCTGTCAGCATCGATCTTGTGCCCGGCTTCCTCATACCCGGCGAACAACTCTTCTCGCGTGCCAAAGCCGCCGACCGGCTTGTCGATCTCGCCGAAGCGCCAGGAGTTGACGCAGATCCAGCCGAGATCTTCCATCGGATCGCCGACATGCGCGAGCTCCCAGTCCAGCACCGCGCGCACGCCGTCAGGGCCGATGATGAGGTTGCCGTGGCGGAAATCGCCATGTACCAGCGTCACCTCCTTCGACGGGCCGGGATCGCGCCCGCGCAGCCAGCGCAGCGCCAGCTCGAACACCGGTCGCGGCCAGTCGAAGCTGCGATATTCCCGCTCCAGGTCGGCGATCTCTTTCGTCGCACTCATCTCGCGCAGTTTTGGCAATTTCGCCCTCGGCAAGCCGTGGATGCCAGCGATGACGCGCCCTAATTGCCGCGCCAAAATCGGCCGCGCCCCGGCGAACTGCTCGTCGCGCAGAATCTTTCGCGCGATGGTCTCGCCCTCGATCCGCTGCATGATGAAGCCGCGGCCGAGCTCGTCCTCGGGCCTCAGCACATGCATCACGCGCGGCGACGGCAGGCCAGCGTCATGCGCGAGCTGCATCAAAGTGGCTTCGGCATCGAGCCCGGCGGCCCGCCCGGGCGAAGCGCCATAGCCCGGCGGCGCGCGGCGCAGGATCGCGCCGACATTGCCGCTCGGGTGCACGATGTCGAACGTCCAAGTCTCCTGGCTGGCGCCGCCGGAAAGTTTTGCGGCCCCGGCGACGCCGGTCGCCCCCGGATAAAACGAGGCGACGCAGCGTCCGAGTTGGTCCTCGATCATTTGCCCCTGAACTTGGCGGGACGCTTTTCAAGGAACGCGCCGACGCCTTCCCTGAAATCTTCGGTAGAGCCCGCGATGCGCTGCGATTCATATTCGAGGTTGAGCTGCTCCTCGAAGGAATTTTCCGAACTGTCCCAATAGAGTTTCCGGATCAGTGACAGCGCGACCGTCGGGCCGTTGGCGAGCTCATGCGCGAGCTTCATCGCCTCCTCCATCAGCACGCCATCATCGTAGACGCGATTGACGAGCCCCCATTCCAGCGCCGTTTCCGCCGGCAGCCGCTCGCCCATCAAGGACAGTTCGACCGAACGCGCCTTGCCAATCAGGCGCGGCAGCAGCCAGGTCGAACCGCAATCCGGCACCAGGCCGATGCGGCGGAATGCCTGCAGAAAATAGGACGAGCGCGCGCACAGGATCATGTCGCCCATCAGCGCAAAGCTCATTCCGGCGCCGGCGGCGGGGCCGTTGACCGCCGTGACGATCGGGCAATGCAGCCGGCGCAGCCGCCGCAGGAACGGATGGAAGCCGATCTCGAGCGATTGCCCGGCATTGCTCTTTCCCGCCTTCTGGCTGTTGCGGCCTTGCAGATTGGCGCCGGTGCAGAAAGCGCGCCCTGCCCCCGTCAATACCAGGCAGCGTACCTCGTCGCGCCTGTCGTCGATCGCATCGAGTGCCTCGCCAAGACCGCCCAGCATGTCCATCGAGACAGCGTTCATGACCTCCTGGTGATCGAGCTTGAGAATGGCGACCGGGCCATCGAAATCGAGCGTGACGTGCTTGAACTGCATTGCTTCCTCTTAACTTGTGTTTACGCGCTATTTCGCTGCGCGGAAGAGACGTGACGATGTCGCGCCCATATTTGATTTTCTTGACCGCGTTGTCCATGCTTGCGCCAGAACATCTGCCCGCCACCGGGCGCACATCTGTTCCAAACAAAATGGAAACATCCCATGAGCATCTTTGACCTTACCGGCCGCACGGCCGTGATCACCGGCGGCAATGGCGGCATCGGCCTTGGCATCGCGCAGGCACTTAACGCACAAGGCTGCAACGTGTCGATCTGGGGCCGCAATGCCGAGAAGAATAGCAAGGCGGCGGCCACCATGTCGGCCGGGCCCGGCAAGGTGCATACGCAAGTGTGCGACGTCTCCGATCCAGCCTCGGTGAAAGCAGCGATGAAGGCAACCCTCGACACGTTCGGCCGCGTCGACGGCTGCTTTGCCAATGCCGGCATCGGCGGCGGCGGACGGCGTGCCTTCATCGATCGCACCGAGGAGGAATGGCGGCGCATGTTCGCAACCAATCTCGACGGTGTCTTCCACGTGTTTCAAGCCGCCGCCCGCCACATGACCGAGCGCGCCGAGGCCGGCGACAAATTCGGCCGGCTGGTCGCGACCTCCAGCCTTGCCTCACTGTTCGGCACCGCGCGCAACGAGCACTATGCCGGCACCAAGGCGGCGCTGAACGCACTGTGCCGCGCGCTCGCCGTCGAGCTCGCGCGCTACGGCGTCACTGCAAATGCGATCCTGCCCGGCTGGATCAAGAGCGACATGACCGCGGGGATCATGGCCAACGACAAGTTCGTCGCCAATGTGATGCCGCGCATTCCCGTGCGCCGCTTTGGCGAGCCGGAAGATTTCGGCGGCATCGCAGTCTACATCATGAGCAAGGCGTCGTCGTATCACACGGCGGATTGCTTTGTGATCGACGGCGGGTATACGGCGTTTTGAGGTTGGACGAGATGCCCTGACCGGCGCCGCACACTCGCCTGTCATCCTCCGCGGAGGCGGAGGATCCAGTACGCCGCGGCTTTTCGGTTCAATCACAAACGTCTCTGGAATACTGGGTCACCTGCTCCAGTGCGCAATTACGCACAGGGCGGGTGATGACAGCACGCGTTGTGGGCTATCCCCACGGTCCGCGCGAGGCCGAGGGACGTCCCCACGGGCTGTGGCGCGGATAGTTGCCGCCTGTATTCATCGAAAGCGTTCCGCCATGCGCACCCATTTCTGCCGCGAGCTGCTGTAGGGCGGCGATGCGGTTCTCCGTCGACGGGTGGGTGGTGAACAGATTGTCCATGCCGTGGCCCGACAGCGGGTTGATGATGAACATGTGCGCAGTCGCCGGGTTGCGCTCGGCTTCCGGGTTCGGCACGACATGCGCGGCACCCGCGATCTTGCTCAACGCGGACGCCAGCCACATCGGCTGACCGCAGATACGCGCGCCCATGTCGTCGGCGGCGTATTCGCGGGTGCGGCTGATCGCCATCTGCACCAGCATGGCGCCGAGCGGCGCCAGGATCATCATGGCGATCGAGCCGATGACGCCGGGACCGCTGTTGTTGTCGCGATGGCCGCCAAAGAACATGCCGAACTGCGCCAGCATCGAGATCGCGCCGGCGATCGTCGCGGTGACGGTCATCAGCAGCGTATCGTGATTTTTGATATGTGCGAGCTCGTGCGCGATCACGCCGGCGAGTTCCTCGCGGCTGAGGGACTGCATCAGGCCCGTGGTCACCGCGACCGCCGCATTCTGGGGGTTGCGGCCGGTGGCGAACGCGTTGGGCTGCGCCTCCTCCATCACGAACACGCGCGGCATCGGCAGGCCGGCGCGCCCCGCCAGCTCGGCCACGAGGTGGACGAGGTCGGGCGCGCTGTTACGGTCGACCTCATGGGCGCCGTACATCGACAGCACCATGCGGTCCGAATTCCAGTAGGCGAAGATGTTGGTCGCGGCGGCGATCACGAGCGCGATCATGGCGCCGCCGGCACCACCGATCAGATAGCCGACGCCCATGAAGAGGCCGGTAAGACCGGCCAACAGGATGGCAGTCTTGAAATAGCTCATTGTCGTCTCCTTGCCGCCTTCGGCCGAATGGCCGTGGCTGGCATCCCAAAGGTATGAATTCCCCTGGCGGTGCTTCAAGATGCCGGGGTGCGTCGAGGCGCCGCGATTGGCGGCTGAAACCGTGCCTGGATTACCGAAACGTAACCTGACAGCGTCGGCCCCGATCCGCGCCAGTTGCTCCTGCCTGCTTGGACAACGCCGATGCCGCCGTCTACATTCCCGGTAACGGGCGCCGCGCGGGAGTGTTCCGCCATGCGAAAACGCAAATCGCGGTGGTTCGTCGGATAAACTGGGGAGGAATTAAAGCAATGTTTTCGCACGTGATGATCGGCACCAACGACCTCGACAAGGCCAAGGCGTTCTATGACGCCCTGCTCGGCACACTTGGGGTGCGGCCGGCCAAGGTCGACGGCCACCGCATTTTCTACTTCACCAAGACCGGCGTGTTCTCGGTGACCAAGCCGATCAACGGCCAGCCGGCGACACCCGCGAACGGCGGCACCATCGGCTTTGCGGCTGACTCGCCCGAGCAGGCCGACGCGTGGCACGCGACCGGCATCGCCAATGGCGGCACCACCTGCGAGAACCCGCCAGGTGTCCGCGAAGGCCCCGGCGGCAAACTCTATCTGGCCTACCTGCGCGATCTCGACGGCAACAAGATCTGCGCGATGCACCGGATGCCGGCGTAGTTGCCCTCCTTCCGTCATGGCCGGGGTTGTCCCGGCCATGGCGCGCGAATGGTTACAGTTCAATCGGGGAGCACCAGGCCATGAATCGATTTGTCAGTTCATTGACAGCAGCTGCCGCACTGCTCGCGACGATCACGCCATCCGCTCACGCCGAGTTCGATGTCACCACGCTCAAGAAGACGATCGCGGCATCGATCGAGAGCAGTTACCCCCAGCTCGACGCGCTCTACAAGGAAATCCACGCCCATCCCGAGCTGGCCTTTCAAGAGGTGAAGACCGCCGCGAGGCTGGCTGCGGAAATGCGCGCGCTCGGCTTCGAAGTCACCGAGAATGTCGGCAAGACCGGGCTGGTTGCCATCTACAAGAACGGCGACGGGCCGACCATCATGGTGCGCACCGAACTCGACGCGCTGCCGATGGAAGAAAAGACCGGCCTCGACTATGCGAGCCGCGACAAGACCAATTGGGCCGGGCGCGAGGTCTTCGTCGCCCATAGCTGCGGCCACGACATCCACATGGCGAGCTGGGTCGGAACGGCGAAGACGCTGCTGGGCCTGAAGGACCAGTGGCGCGGCACGCTGATGTTCATCGCCCAGCCGGCGGAAGAGATCGTGGCCGGCGCCCGTGCCATGATTGCGAGCGGGCTGTTCACGCGCTTCCCAAAACCCGACGCCGCCTTTGCGCTGCACGCCGGTCCATTCTCCCATGGCACGATCTTCTACCGTAGCGGGGTGGGCTCCTCCGCCGCCGACGGTCTCGAGATCACATTCCACGGCCGCGGCGGCCACGGCTCGGCGCCGCACACGACGATCGATCCCGTTTCGATTGCAGCGCGGTTTATTGTCGACGTGCAAAGCGTGATCAGTCGCGAAAAAGACCCGAACGAATTCGGCGTCGTGACCATCGGCGCCATTCATGGCGGCACCGCTGGCAACATCATTCCGGATTCCGTGCAGCTCTCCGGCACCATTCGCTCGTTCAAGCCCGAGGTTCGCGCCAAGCTGCATGCCGGGATCGAACGAACGGCAAAGGCCGCCGCCGCGATGTCAGGCGCCCCCGCGCCCGATGTCAGGATGGCCGAGGGCACCAAGTCCGTCATGAACGATCCGGATGTGGTCGCGGCCACCGCCGACGTTCTGAAGGCGGCATTCGGCGACAAGTTCAGGGTTTCGCCGCCGGGGACCGCCAGCGAGGATTTCTCCGAATACGCCGGCGCCGGCGTGCCGTCGATGATGTTCAACATCGGCGTCTATGACCAGGAACGCATCGACGCCGTGCGCAACGGTGGCCCGCCAATACCATCAAATCATTCGCCGCTGTTCGCGCCAGTGCCGAAGCCGAGCATCGAAACCGGCGTCACCGCCATGACGCTCGCGGTGCTGAGCGCGTTCGATCGGCACGCCAAGGGCAAGTGAATTAAATCATAGGGTGGGTTAGCTTGCGCTCTACCCATCCTGCGCACACACTTGCCATGGGGCGGAAAATTGTCACCGCCTCACCCGTGCTTGTGCAAGCCCTCCTCTCCTGTCTACAGTGCCGGCCAACGCGCTGAGTGCGCCCGAACAATCCGCGCAAATGGGAGGAATATCCGTGAAGCACGCCTACATCCCGCGAACGACGACCTACAACCTCAATCCAGGCGAAGAGCTCAATGATTTGCGCATGTCGGACGAAGTCCGGCCGCTCTATGAGCACGTCAAGAAATTCATCCGCGAAACCGTCGACCCGATGTCGGTCGAGTTCATGCGGCTGGGCGAAGCCAAGAAGGACCGCTGGAGCTTTACGCCGGAGCAGCTCGCGGTGCTGCAAAAGGCCAAGGACAAGGCCAAGGAGGAAGGTCTCTGGAACTTTTTCCTGCCCGACGCCGAGACCGGCGAAGGCCTGAAGAACCTCGACTACGCCTACATCGCGGTTGAACTCGCCAAGAATCCGATGGCGTCCGAGACCATGAACTGCTCGGCGCCGGATACCGGCAACATGGAGGTGCTGGAGCGCGTCGGCACCAAGGAACAGAAGGAAAAGTGGCTGAAGCCGCTGCTGGCTGGCGAAATCCGCTCGGCCTATGCGATGACCGAGCCGAACGTTGCCTCCTCCGACGCCAAGAACATTTCGACCACCGCAAAGCTGGTCGGCGACGAATGGGTGATCAACGGCGAGAAGTACTACATCTCCGGCGCCGGCGATCCACGCTGCAAGATCATGATCGTGATGGTGAAGACCAATCCCGACGCGCCGCCGAGCAAGCAGCAGTCGCAGATCCTTGTTCCGATCGACACGCCCGGCGTGGAAATCCTCGGCCCCATGCACGTGTTCGGCCACGACCACGCGCCGCGCGGGCACATGCACCTGCGCTTCAACAATTGCCGCGTGCCGAAGGAGAACATCTTGCTCGGCGAAGGCCGCGGCTTCGAGATCTCGCAGGTCCGCCTCGGCCCCGGCCGCATCCATCACTGCATGCGCACCATCGGCAAGGCGGAAAAGGCGCTCGACCTGATGGTGCAGCGCGGCCTCACCCGCGAGGCCTTCGGCAAGAAGATCGCCCATCTCGGCGGCAATCTGCAGATAATCGCGCAGGCGCGCTGCGAGATCGAGGCGATGCGGCTGATGGTGCTGAAAGCCGCCAAGGCGATGGACGTGCTCGGCAACAAGGAAGCGCGGATCTGGGTCAGCATGGTGAAAGCCATGGTGCCGGAGCGCACCTGCAAGATCATCGACCAGGCGATCCAGATGCACGGCGCCACCGGCATCTCGCACTGGAGCCCGCTCGGGGAGATGTACCAGGACGTCCGCCACCTACGCTTCGCCGACGGCCCCGATGAGGTGCACTGGATGGTGGTCGGCCGGCACGAATTGAGCATGCCGTAGACTTCTCCCCCTCTCCCCGTTCTTCATGGGGAGAGGGTCGGGGGTGAGGGGCTGCATCCGCAAATGCGGCAGGCAGCGAGATCGGTGAGAGCCCCCTCACCCGCCGCGCTCAGGCGCGCAAGAGCGCTGCCGAGCGCGTCGGCCTCTCCCCGCAAGCGGGGCGAGGCAAGGACCCCGCCGACGCAGGAATTTGCCCCATGCAATACGCCCCCAGCGACCTCAAACCTCGCGAGCGCTACAAGGTGCTCACGTCCTTCGTGCTGCCGCGGCCGATCGCGTGGGTGACCTCGATCGGCGAAACCGGCGTGGTCAACGCCGCGCCGTTCAGCTTCTTCAACGTGTTCTGTGAAGACCCGCCGCTCTGCATGTTCGCCGCCAATTTGCGGCCCGACGGCCGCATCAAGGACACCGTAATCAACATCCGCCGCACCGGCGAATTCGTCGTCAACATGACCGACGAGCCCTTGGCGCGCGCGATGCACGAGAGTAGCGGCGACTTTCCGCCTGATATCGGCGAGCCGGATTATTTGAAGCTGAAGCTGGCGCCCTCGACGAAAATCGGCGTGCCGCGCCTTGCGGACGCGCCGTTCTCGATGGAGTGCAAGACCTGGAAGGAGATCGACGTCAATGGCGACCGCCTCCTCGTGATGGGCGAAGGCATCCACTTCCACATCCGCGACGAATTGTGGGACCACGCCGCGATGCGCGTGCACATGGAGCGCTATCACCCGATCGGCCGCATGTTCGCGGACCGCTATTGCCGGACCGATGACCGCGTGGTGTTTCCGCCGGCGGAAGGGGCGAAGACGGCGTAAGCCGGTGCTCCTGCCCGCGCTCACCCCTGCGCAGCCTCCGCGATCTTGTCCTGCGTCCTGGTCTCGAAATCGCTGGCGTCATGCCGCTCGTGCAATTGGCTGGCAGGATCGCCGGAGATGCGGTTGACCATGCGGCCGCGCTTCACCGCGGGGCGCTTGGCGATCGCATCGGTCCAGCGCTGCACGTTCTTGTAGTCCTGCACCGAGAGGAATTCGCCGGCGCCATACACCAGCCCCTTGGCCAGTGCGCCGTACCACGGCCAGGTCGCCATGTCGGCGATCGTGTACTCCTTGCCGGCGAGATATTCGTTGTCGGCCAGACGGCGGTCGAGCACATCGAGCTGGCGCTTCACCTCCATCGCGTAGCGGTCGATGGCGTATTCGATCTTGGTCGGCGCGTAGGCATAGAAATGGCCGAAGCCGCCTCCGAGGAACGGCGCGCTGCCCATCTGCCAGAATAGCCACGACAGGCACTCCGCCCGCGCCGCGCCGTCCTTCGGCAGGAACGCGCCGAACTTCTCGGCGAGATGCACCAGGATCGCGCCTGATTCGAACACGCGGATCGGCTCCGGTCCGCTACGGTCCATCAGCGCCGGGATCTTCGAGTTCGGATTGACGGCGACAAAGCCGCTGCCAAATTGGTTGCCGTCGATCTTGATCAGCCAGGCGTCGTATTCCGCGCCGCTAAAACCGGCGGCGAGCAGCTCTTCGAACATCACGGTGACCTTCACCCCGTTCGGCGTCGCCAGCGAATAGAGCTGGAACGGGTGGCGGCCGACCGGCAGCTCCGCCTCATGGGTAGCGCCCGCGACCGGGCGGTTGATGCTGGCGAAGCGGCCGCCGCTGGCCTTGTTCCAGGTCCAGACTTTCGGCGGCTCGTATCCAGAGGGATTGTTGGCGGGGGCATCGGTCATTCGGTTGGCTCCAGGCTTGTCCGGCTCTCTCGCGGTTGCGTGATATGCGCAGTCGTTTCGCTGGCCTTTTTATACCGGCCCTTACGATTTGGTATCAGCGCCGCAACCAAACAAGAAGCCGGCAAAAATCAGGGGAGCAATGCACTTCCGGTAAATGATGTCCTCGGAGCAATGACGCTGTGGCTGGCGCCGCCGCGATCGGCCATAATGGATGTGTCGCGACAAGAGAGACCCTGCAAATGCTCCCGTCCCAGCGCGCCTTGTTCGAAATTCCGCGCCAGATCTGCTACCTCAATGCCGCCGGCTTCAGTCCTCTGCCCATTCGCACGCTGGAGGCCGGCCGTGCCGCGGTTCTCCGCAAGGGCGCGCCATGGTCGCTCGAGGCCTCCTTCGCCAACCAGCAGCATGAACGCGCGCGCGTTGCCGCCGCCCGGCTGATCAATGCCGAGGCCTCCGATATCGCGCTGATCTCGTCGATCAGCTACGGCGTGGCGACCGCCGCGAAGATATTGACGATCGCCCGCGGCAGCCGCGTGATCGTGCTGGAGAACGATCACTCCTCGCCCGTGCTTGAATGGCATACGCGCGCCGAGGCGGAAGGCTTCACCGTCGAGACCGTGCGGCAACCCGGCGATGGCGACTGGACATCGGCGGTGCTCGAGAGCATCGCGCGATCAGGCCCGCCGGTCAGCCTGGCCTCGATCTCCTCGGTCCACTGGTCGGACGGCGGGCTGATCGATATCGACAAGGTCGGCGCGGCGCTGCGGCAGCACGGCGCGGCCTTCCTGATCGACGCGACGCACGGCGTGGGCGTGCTAGCCATGGACGTCAAACGTCTCGACCCCGATTTTGTGCTCTTTCCGACATACAAATGGCTGCTCGGCCCTTATGGCCGCGCCTTTCTCTATGTGGCAAAACGCCATCAAGGCGGCATTCCGCTCGAGCAGACCCAGTCCGGCCGCCGCAATGTGCGCGCCGACAACGCGGTCTATTTCACAGATATCAGTTATATCGGCGATGCGCGGCGCTTCGACATGGGCGAGCGCGATCATTTCATCTCGATGGAGATGGCGTCCATCGGCATGGAGATGATGGCCGACTGGGGCACAGCGGCCGTCGTGCAGCGGCTCACGATGCTGACGGAGCGGATTGAAGCGGGCGTGCGCGGCATCGCCGGCGTCCATGTTCCCGAACCTCACCTGCGGGCGCCGCACATCTTGAGCCTCGCGTTTGAGGGCGGAATGCCGGCAGGCCTCGTCGAAGGGCTGGCGAACGAAGGCGTCTATGTCGCGCCGCGCCTCGGGCGCATGCGCATTTCGCCACACGTTTATAATGACGAGGCTGATGTGGACAGGTTCGTCGAGGTGTTGGCGCGGCGGCTGCGCGGCTAGTCAGCCAGCGTTGTGGTGCGCCACACGTATTTTCCATCATTGTTTTCCGTCATTGCGAGCAAAGCGAAGCAATCCATCTTTCCACTGCATGAAGATGGATTGCTTCGTCGCTACGCTCCTCGCAATGACGGTTACTACGACACCGCCACCTTGCGCGGCGCTTCCGCCCGCGCCATCACAAATCCCTCATAGCCTTTGGCCGCGACGTCATTGCAGATTTTTCGGTAGGGACCGACGCCGCCGATATAGGGCATGAAGATGCGCGGCTTGCCGGGAACGTTGGCACCCATGTACCAGGAATTGGCCTGCGGATAGAGCGTGGCGGCCGCGACCTCGTTGACGTGGTCGACCCATTTGTCCTCGGCGTCGACGGAAGCTTCCATGGTGGCCAGGCCGCGGTCGCGCATATAGACGAGACAGTCGGTGATCCAGTCGACATGCTGCTCGATCGAGACGATCATGTTCGACAGCACCGACGGGCTGCCGGGGCCGGTGATGACGAAGAGATTGGGAAAGCCCGCGCTCATCAGGCCAAGATAAGTGCGCGGGCCCGCCGCCCATTTCTGGCTCAGTGTCTGGCCGCCCCTGCCCTTGATATCGATCTTGGCGACCGACCCCGTCATCGCATCAAAGCCGGTCGCCAGCACCAGCGCATCGACCTCGTAATCCTTATCCGCGACGCGCACCGCATTGGCGGTGATCTCCTCGATCGGATTCGATTTGATGTCGACCAGCGTCACATTCGCCCGGTTGAAGGTCGCGAAATAATCGGTGTCGATGCAAATGCGCTTGGAGCCGATCGGATGGTTATTCGGCTGCAGCAGCCTGGCCGTCTCCGGATCCTTGACGATCTCGGCAATCTTTTCGCGGACGAAATCGGCCGCGGTGTCGTTCGCCGCCTTGTCGAGCGCAAGATTGTTATAGACCGACATGAAGGTGAGCCCACCGCGCTGCCAGCGCGCCTCGTATTTTGCGCGACGCTCGTTGTCGCCGTCATCGAGCGCGCCGCGGTCGGGCATCTCTGTATAGATGCCGTTCCGCGCGACTTCGCGGGCAAACCGCCTGATCTCGGGATAGTTGTCACGAAATTGCTGCCGCTCCGCGTCTGACAGCGACGCATTGCGCGCGGGAATCGAAAAATTCGCGGTGCGCTGAAACACCGTCAAATGGCTCGCCTGTTCGGCAATGACAGGCACGGACTGGATACCTGACGACCCCGTGCCGATAACGGCGACGCGCTGGCCGGTGAAATCGACCGCCTCATGCGGCCAGTGCCCGGTGTGGTAGACCTTGCCCTTGAATTGATCGAGCCCCTTGATGTCGGGCATCCGCGCGTTCGATAGACAGCCGGTGGCGAGCACGACGAATTTTGCTGATACCGTCTTGCCGTCTGATGTCGTGATCGACCAGAGATTCGTAGTCTCGTCAAAGACAACGCGTTCGACAGGGGTGTCGAACTGGATATCCTTTCGCAAATCGAAGCGGTCGGCGACGTGATTGGCGTATTTCAATATCTCGGGCTGCGGCGCGTAGCGCTCGCTCCAGTCCCATTCCTGCTGCAGCTCCTCGGAGAACGAATAAGAGTACTGCATGCTCTCGACATCGCAGCGCGCGCCGGGATAGCGGTTCCAGTACCAGGTGCCGCCGACGCCCGAGCCCTGTTCAAACACCCGCGCCGTCATCCCCTGCCCCCGCAACCGGTGCAGCATGTACATGCCGGCGAAGCCGGCGCCGACTACAACCACGTCGTAGGTAGCGGGCGATTTGGCGGTAACGGAAGACGTGGCGGACATTACGGCGGGCTCCCTTTGAAGCTTGTTCATTGATTGGTTGCCAGCATTCTATCCGCAGCGTGGAAGCGCAAGACGAAAATCGGCGGCATGCCATTGCATATTTTGCGCGGTGGAATGTTCGCTTCTCACGGAGAGACGCAACTTGGCATGCAAGCCTCCGATGGGCTAGCGTTCCGCGGAAGCCGAGCCGTAATTACCGCCGGGAGGACACACCATGAAATCGCCGATCTGCGACATGCTGGGCATCGAATTTCCACTGCTCGCCTTCAGCCATTGCCGCGACGTGGTCGCCGCCGTCAGCCGCGCCGGCGGCTTTGGCGTACTGGGCGCGACCGCGCATTCGCCTGAAACCATCGAGCAGGAACTGAAATGGATCGACGATCACACCGACGGCAAGCCCTACGGGCTCGACGTGCTGATCCCCGAGAACATTTCGACCGCGGGAGAGAAGGACGTCACGTGGAAGAGTCTTGAAGCGCGGATCTCGCCGCAGCATCGCGATTTCACCCGCAACCTTCTGAAGAAGTACGGCGTCGAGCTGACCACGACCAATGTCGCCGACAACCAGCCGCAGCCGTTCGACGCGCAGCGCGCGCTCGACGTCCTCGAAGTCTCGTTCCGCCACCCGATCAAGCTGATTGCAAACGCGCTCGGCGTGCCGCCGAAGCAGATGATCGACATGGGCCGCAAGCACGGCGTGCCGGTGGCCGCGCTCGTCGGATCGAAGGAGCACGCACTGCGGCAGGTCGCGGCCGGCGTCGACATCCTGGTAGCGCAGGGCACCGAGGCCGGCGGCCATTGCGGCGAAGTCTCGACGATGGTGCTGGTGCCCGAGGTGATCAAGGCGATCAAGCCTGTCAGCGACCTACCGGTGCTGGCCGCCGGCGGCATCATGACCGGGCGGCAGATGGCGGCCTGCATGGCGATGGGTGCGGCCGGCGCCTGGACCGGATCGGTGTGGCTGGCGACGGTGGAATCGGAAACCACCGAAACCTTCCGCGAGAAGATGATCGCGGCGTCTTCGCGCGATGCGGTGCGCTCCAAGGGCCGCACCGGAAAGCCGGCGCGGCAGTTGCGCTCGGTGTGGACCGATGCATGGGACCGCGGCCCCGACAGCCCGGGCGCGCTGCCGATGCCGCTGCAGAGCATCATCAGCCGCGACGCCTTCAACTCGATCGATCGCGCGGCTGCCGCCGGCAATAAACAGGCGCGCGATCTCGTGACGTATTTCGTCGGCCAGGGCGTCGGCCTGATCGACAGCGTGAAATCCGCCGGTGCCGTGGTGCAGGAATTCAAGGAAGATTTTGCCGATGCGGTGGAGCATATGAATATGCTGATGGAGGAGTGAACTCCGGCCTCTCCACGTCATTGCGAGCGAAGCGAAGCAATCCATCTCGCCAAGCAGAAAGTGTGGATTGCTTCGTCGCTTCGCTCCTCGCAATGACGGAACAACGAGCACGAATTGACTGACAGAAAGCAAAGCGAGAAAAAATGGCCAACACCTCCCTCCCCGAAGACCACATTCCCGTCGTCGTCGGCGTCGGCGAAATCGTCGACCGTCCGAAAGACATCGCCGACGGCCTCGAGCCGCTGGCGTTGCTCGAGCAGGCGGTGCGGCGGGCGGAGGCCGATAGCGGGACAAAATTGCTCGGCGAAACAGACTCGCTCGACGTCGTCAATTTCCTGAGCTGGCGCTACCGCGATCCGGAGAAGCAGCTTGCCGCAAAGCTCGGCGTCAGCCCGGCCCACTGCTATTACGGGCCGGTCGGCGGCGAGAGCCCGATCCGCTACATCCATGAAGCGGCCAAGCGCATCGCGCGCGGCGAATGCAGCGTCGCCGTGGTCTGCGGCGCAGAGGCGCAGTCGACTGCGACCAAGGCCGAGCGCGGCGGCATCACGCTGCCCTGGACGCCATTCGCGCACGATGTCGAGGAGCCAAAGCGCGGCGCGGCGTTCCAGAAGCCGATGGCGGTGAAGCTCGGCGTTTTCAGGCCGATCACCGTCTATCCGCTCTATGAATCCGCTACATCAGCACATTGGGGCCAGACGCCGCGTGAGGCGCTCGCCGAGTCCGGCGCGCTGTGGTCGACCTATTCGAAGGTGGCTTCGGAGAATCCCAATTCCTGGCTGAAGAAGCGTTTTGCGCCCGAGGAGATCACGACGCCGACGCCGGAAAATCGCCTGATCGCCTGGCCCTACACCAAACTGATGGTCGCCAATCCGACAGTGAATATGGGCGGCGCGGTGCTGCTGACGTCGCTCGCGAAGGCGCGCGCGGCCGGCGTCGCCGAAGATCGCCTTGTCTATCCCCTTGGTGGCGCCTCGGCGGAAGAGCCGCGCGACTATCTCGTGCGCGACCAGTTTTATGAAAGTCATCCGCAGAACGCGGTGCTGAAGGCAGTGATGGATCTCGCCATGGGTGATGGCCGCAAGTTCGACGCCATCGAGCTCTATAGCTGCTTTCCCTGCGTGCCGAAGATGGCCCGGCGGACGCTCGGCCTTGGCCCCGACGTGCAGCCGACGGTAACCGGCGGTCTCACCTTCTTCGGCGCGCCGCTCAATACCTACATGACGCATGCGGCCGTGGCGATGGTGCGCAAGCTTCGCGAAGGCGGCAAGCTCGGCCTGCTCTACGGCCAGGGCGGGTTCGTCACCAAGCATCATGGCCTAGTGCTCTCGCGCGATTTGCCGAAACAGGCGCTGGCGCAAGACACCAGCGTGCAGGCCGAGGCTGACCGCAATCGCCGCAAGGTGCCCGATTTCGTCACCGAGGCGTCCGGCAAGGGCAAAATCGAGAGCTTTACGGTGATCTACAAGGGCAAGGGCGAGGTCGAGCACGGCGTCGTGATGCTGCGCACCGAGGCCGACGCCCGCGCGTTGGCCCGCATCCCGGCCAATGATGCGGCGACACTCAAGCATTTGTTGGATTTGGACCGGACACCGGTCGGCTCGGTCGGCAATGTCGTCACGGCCGAGGACGGCGTGCTGGAGTGGCGGTTGGGTTAGCCTCCCGCCGCTTGGTTCCCCGGCCCGCGTGCGGCATAACCGCACTTCGTCCTACCCCGGCTGTCGTGTATGAATGACGAAGCACGAACCGGCGTTTCAATCAGGACATCTCAATGGCAAGTCGATCCAGGGCGGCGCGGACCACCATGGCGGCGCGGCGTTGGGGTCCCCCTGCCGTTGTGGCGCTCACGGCAATAATGGCGCTCACCGCCGGCGCTGTGGCGCGAGAGGCGCGCCCCGCGCCCGTCAAGGAGGCGACGGCCCCGCGCGATCCCGGCGAGCCGATCATGGCGATCGTGTCGATCAGGACCCAGCAGGTCACGCTCTACGATGCCGAGGGCTGGATCCTGCGCGCGCCGGTCTCTACCGGCACCACGGGACGCGAGACGCCGGCCGGCATCTTCGCGGTTGTCGACAAGGAAAAGGACCACCACTCGAACATGTACGACGATGCGTCGATGCCCAACATGCAGCGCATCACCTGGAACGGCATCGCGCTGCACGGCGGGCCCCTACCCGGCTATGCGGCCTCGCACGGCTGCGTGCGGATGCCGTTCGGCTTTGCCGAGAGGCTGTTCGACAAGACGCGGATCGGCATGCGGGTGATCATCTCGCCTGAGAACGCCGAGCCGGAGGAGTTCTCTCATCCGGCGCTGCCGGTGCCGAACCGGGAGGCGCTTGCGGCCGCGCCGGCCAAAGCGGAGGCGCTTCCCCGCGAGGCGGCCGAGGCCGCCAAGACGGCTGATTCGGCAAAGAAGGCCGCAGCGGCGGCCGCACGCGAGACGGCTGCCCTGACGGCCTCGCTGCGTAAGCTGGAGGGACTGAAAGCGCGCGCTGATGCTGAACTCGCCTCCATCGAGAAGGCGCTCGCTTCAGCCAAGACCGACGAGGCCAAGGCTCGTGCCGAGGAACTCAAGCAAAAGGTCTCGGCCAAGGCCGCGGAGCTTGCAGCACAGCTCGACACCGCCAAAGCCGACGCGACATCGAAGCTCGACGCCGCGGCCGCAGCCAAGGACGCCGCCAAGGCGGCCCAGACCAAGAAGGCCGAAACCGCCAAGGCGGCGAGCGAGGCCAAGCTCGCGCTCGCGCCGGTCTCGATCTATGTCAGCCGCGCGACGCAGAAGCTTTACGTTCGCCGCCCGACGGAAAAGCCGGCTCCTGACGGCGGCGGCGTGGTGTTCGATGCATCGATCGAGGTTCCGATCAACATCCGCAATCCCGAACGGCCGATCGGCACGCATGTGTTCACGGCGATGGCCCGCAACGAAACGGGCCTGCGCTGGTCTGTGGTCACCATCGACCATGGCGACAACGCCAAGTCCGCCCTCGACCGCATCACCATCCCGCCGGAAGTGCTCGATCGCATCGCGCCGACCGCGGTGCCGCGCTCCTCCATCATCATCTCGGATGAAGCGCTCAGCAAGGAAACCAACTATCGCACCGAGTTCGTGACGGTGCTGAGCAATCAGCCGCAAGGCGGCTTCATCACGCGCAAGCCGACGCCGCCCGACATGCTGATCGCCGGCGAGAACGACGACGGCTTCGGCTCTTTTTTCCAGCCCAGCTGGAACTCACAGCCCGTCTATACGCGCCGGCGCGGTGCCCAGGACTTCCAGCCGATGCAACCGCGCTGGTGGTAACAGCTCCTCTCGCTACGCCGCGCGCACCGTATCCAGGAACTTGCCGACCTCCATCTTGAGGCGGCTAGAGTCGGCGGAGAGCGACTGGGCCGCCGAAAGCACTTGCGCGGAGGCGGAGCCGGTTTCCCCGGCGCCGCGCTGGACGTCGGTGATGTTGGAAGAGACCTGATGGGTGCCTTCGGCCGCCTGCTGCACGTTGCGGGAGATTTCCTGGGTCGCGGCGCCCTGCTCTTCCACGGCCGCCGCAATTGTCGAGGCGATCTCGGCCAGCCGTTCGATGGTGCCGCTGATCTCCTTGATCGCGCCTACCGACTCCTGCGTCGCGCCCTGGATGCCGGTGATCTGCTGGCCGATCTCGCCGGTGGCCTTGGCGGTCTGCTCGGCCAGCGCCTTCACTTCGGAAGCAACCACCGCAAAGCCGCGGCCGGCCTCGCCGGCACGCGCCGCCTCGATCGTGGCATTGAGCGCCAGAAGGTTGGTCTGGCCGGCGATGGTGTTGATCAGTTCGACGACGTCGCCGATGCGCGCTGCCGCCTTGGACAACTCGCCGACGCGATCGTTGGTAAAGCGGGCCTGGTCGACCGCTTCGCCGGCCATCCGCGCGGATTCCTGCACCTGGCGGCTGATCTCGTTGACGGAGGAAGACAATTCTTCGGTCGCCGACGCGACTGATTGCACGTTGGTGGACGCCTCCTCCGAGGCCGCGGCGACCATGGTAGTGACCTGCTGGGCCCGCTGGGCTGTCGAGGTCAGCGTCTTCGCCGAGGCTTCGAGCTCGGTGGAGGCGGAGGAGACCGTTTCCACGATCTCGCCGACGGCGGCTTCGAAGGAGTCGGCCAGGCGGACCATTTCGGCCTTGCGCTGCTGCGCAGCGATCTGGTCCTGCTTGATCTTGGCCTCGGCCTCGTCCCGCGCTTTCTGCTCGGAGACGACCTTGAATTTCTCCACCGCGCCCGCGACCGCGCCAAGTTCGTCCTTGCGGCCAAGGCCCGGCAGCACGACGGCAAAATTGCCGCCGGCGAGTTCTTCCATCGAGACGCTCAGGGCTTGCATCGGACGGGCGATCGTGAAGAAGGAGAAGATGCTGGTGGCGATCAACAGCAGCATCGTGCCGATTCCGATTGCCATCGACTCCGATTCGGCCGCGCTCATTTCCTTTGCGGCCAGCGCAGCCTGCTCTTCCACGCTGTGCTTGGCGAAGTTGGCGACCTGATCGGCGAGCGGCTCGACTTCGGCCGCAATCGGCAGCGTCGTCTCGCGCGCGATGCGCTTGACTTCATCGAACGCCTTTGCCGCGGCATCGCTGCCGGCGCCCGCAGCAATCGCCTGGGCGCGAACGGCCGCGATCTGCAGAGCGCCCTTCTCGTAGTCCGCGGCCCTCGTCTTGAGCTTCTCGATCCGTGCGCGGTTCTCGGCGGACTTGGACAGCTTCATCATCTCGTCGGAAAACTTGTTCACGGACGCCAATCGGGCCGACAGATAGTCCTTCGCCTTCTGCAGGTCGGCCGCGTTTTCGGCGAGGCGCAGATCGCGCACGCCGGTCTGCATGCCGCGCAGCGACGCCTTCACATCGACCGCGTCGCGGGCGATCGTCTGCTGGCCGGCCATGCGCATGTCGAGATCGCGCATCGATGCGTTGAACCGGACCTGGACGATCACCATCGTGGCGACGAGGAGGACGCCGAGGCCGGAGGCGATGCCGAGCTTGGCGCCGATTGAGAGATTGAGAAGGAGACGGGTGATGCCGGACATGACTTTAGTCCTCGCGAACAGGATGAATTGGACCGCTGGAGAAGACCGTCTGTTCCCAACCGGGGGATAACGGTTTGGCAGGCGCCGGGCCATGCGGACGAGCCGGTTCGTTGCGAACGAAGGGCTCCTGTGGCGAACGGCCACAGAGCGGCATCCTTGGTCGCCAAGATTCCATGCGTTGGTTAATTAGCGACTAAGTCGATCCGGGTTCACGGACCGGTAGTACTACGGAATCACGGCGTACATTTCGGATGCCCGCGAGCCGCCGATAACGTCTGCTGCGGCGTTTCACCGAACAGCTCGCGATACAGCGCGGTGAACTCGCCCATGTGCCAGAAGCCATGCGCGAGCGCGACGGCCTTGATCGACTGCGGCGATTCCGTCCGCACCAGCTGCTGGCGCACGTTCCACAGCCGCCGCAGCCGCATATAGCGATGCATGCTCATGCCGCGAATCGCAACCACGGCGTTATGCAGAGTCCGAACCGAGACCCCAAGCTGTCGCGCGACGTCGGCGCTGTACAGCGTCTTGCCGGTGTTGGCGGCGACGAACTCGTCGAACTTTCGGATCAGTGCCAGATAGTGGCTCAAGCTCAGGCGCTTGCCTTCGGGAGCCGGCGATGCCGCGGCCATCACCAGATCAACCGCCTGCAGGATCGATTCTTCGATGCTCCCGATCACGTTCGGCTGGGCCAGCGTATCGGGGGAATGCGATGCGAGCATCAGCACGTCGCACAACGTGGTGCGAAGCGCGTCGAATTTGGCGCGCTCGGTGCCGATCACCTCGGCGCGGTCGACTTCACCCGGCCAGCCGCGATCGTCGATGGAATCGAAGTTCACGAAGGCAACGAGATTAGCCTGCTGCTCGACGAAGTCGCACCTCGCAGTGCCCTTGACCAGCAGCAGTGCAGGCGCACGGCCCTCGACGCCGTTCACGATCAGCGTCGCCTCATCGTTCATCATCAAGCCGACGATCGCGCCGGTCGTCGAATATTGTATCTGAAGAATGCGCGGAAACGTCCGCTGCAGATAGATCGTGCAGCCCTTCAGCCTCAACGAGGCAAAGGATGCGGCGAAGTCGCGGACACCGAGCGGAATGCTGCTGGCCTCGCCCAAGCCTTCAATGCTCCGGAAATGATCGAAATCCGGAGACCGGCTGATCTTCACGAAGTCGGATTCAACTAGTTCATCAAGCAACGACACGCGGCGGTCACCGAGCCCTCGGCAGCGATCGTCGCAACAACGAAAAAAACGCTAGCCGGGTTTGAGAGGGATCATACGCGCAACTTGGTCACAGCGGAGGGCGCCTCTATGCACCCTGCCATCGGATGAAGCGTCTTGAGTCCTGGCCCGTCTTCATTGACGCAGAACACATGGCATCGGCTCTTCGCGATGCCCATACGTTCTACCAATCTTTCCCGGTTTACGGAAATTCACCGGCCAGATTTTGCCCCAGTTTCACCCAAGGCGATTGATCGGCCCGGATCGCAATCGCAATTTGCGATCTAGGGATGTCCTGCACGCGGCGTGCAGCCGAAAAACCGGCCGCGCACAGCCATTCGCGTTTCTGATTCGAATCGCGGCCCCCAAAGCCGGCATGAGCGGCTGGGTTCAGGACGCACGTCGTTGCCCAATCAGGCCGCCCGCACCGAAGAGAGGAACCTGCCGACTTCCTGCTTGAGGCGGTTGCTGTCGCCCGACAGCGACTGCGCCGCCGTGAGCACCTGAGAGGACGCGGAACCGGTTTCGTTGGCGCCGCGCTGCACGTCGGCAATATTGGTGGAAACCCGCTGGGTGCCCATCGCGGCTTGCTGCACGTTGCGGGAAATCTCCTGCGTCGCAGCGCCCTGCTCTTCCACGGCCGCTGCGATCGCCGACGAAATCTCCGACAGCTTTTCGATGGTGCCGCTGATCGCCTGGATCGCGTTCACCGATTCCTGGGTCGCCGCCTGGATGCTCGATATCTGCTGGCCGATCTCGCCGGTGGCCTTTGCCGTCTGCTCGGCCAGCGCCTTGACCTCGGACGCCACCACCGCGAAGCCGCGGCCAGCCTCGCCGGCGCGCGCCGCCTCGATGGTGGCGTTGAGCGCGAGCAGGTTGGTCTGGCCCGCGATGGTGTTGATGAGTTCGACGACGTCGCCGATGCGGGTCGCCGCCTTCGACAATTCGCTGACGCGCTCGTTGGTGGTGCGGGCCTGGCCCACGGCATCATTGGCCATCCGCGCCGATTCCTGGACCTGGCGGCTGATCTCGGTGACGGACGAGGCCATTTCCTCGGTGGCCGACGCCACCGACTGCACGTTGGTCGACGCCTCTTCGGAGGCGGCGGCGACCGTCGTCGTCAGGACCTGGGCGCGTTCCGCAGTCGCCGTGAGCGTGCTCGCGGACACTTCGAGCTGGCTGGACGCCGATGATACGGTCTCGACGATGCGGCCGACCGCGGTCTCGAAATCGTCGGCCATCTTGTGCATATCCGCCTTGCGGCTCGCTGCGGCGCGGCTCTCGGCAGCACGATGCTCAGCTTCCAGCGACTGGCGCGCGACCGCGTTGCTCTTGAACACCTCGACCGCCTTGGCCATCTCCCCGATCTCGTCGCCGCGCCCGACGCCAGGCACCTCGATGTCGAGCTTGCCGCTGGCGAGGTCGTTCATGGTGGCGGTCATCCGCCGCAACGGCGCGGTGATGCTGCGTGCCACGAAGATCGACACGACCAGAATGAACAGCAGGATGACGCCGGCCACGATCAGGGAGCGCTGGGTCGATACCCAGGTCTGCGCCTTCAGGTCGTCGATATAGACGCCGGTGCCGATGACCCAGTTCCACGGCGCGAAGCCGACCACATAGGACAATTTCGGCTGCGGCTTGTCGAAGCCCGGCTTGGGCCACTCATAGCCGACGAAGCCCGAGCCGTCCTTTTGAACGGTCTTGACGAAATCAACGAACAACAGGTTGCCATTCGGATCCTTATAATTCGACAGATCGCTGCCGTTCATTTCCGGCTTGATCGGGTGCATCACCATTTTGGGATGCATGTCGTTGATCCAATAATAGTCGTTGCTGCCGTAGCGGAGCGCCGAAATCCGCGCCATCGCCCGCTTCTGCGCATCGGCCTCCGGAACGCCGCTCTTCTGAATCGCGGCGTGCTCTTCCTTGACGATACCGAGCGCGAGTTCGCCGAGGTGCCGCAGCTCGATCTGTTTCTGCTGATGTAGGCTCGAGGCCAGTTCGCGCGACTCGAGGAAGGTAACGCCGAGCAGCCCGGCGAAGCTCAGGCAGATCAAGGCATAGATCCTTCGGCCAACGGTCATCTTGGCCCGGCTCATCATTGCAAACATGATCGATCTCCACGCGACGACGGTCGTCCGTCCCATTTCGCGGAATCGTATAGGCGAGCGGCTTTCTACCCGTTAATTTTGCAGTCAGTAGATTTACGGGGATTTTCCGCTTGCCGGAATGCGTGGGGTCCAAGGCCGCCCGCACAAGCAAAAAGCCCGCCCCTTATTCAGGGACGGGCCTTTTCAGCCTTGCTGGTCCGCCGGCGACTTAGGCCGCACGCACCGAATTGAGGAACTTGCCGACCTGGGCTTTGAGCCGGTTCGATTCCGATGACAGCGATTGCGCCGAGGAGAGCACCTGCGAGGAGGCCGTGCCGGTCTCGCCGGCGCCGCGCTGCACGTCGGTGATGTTGGCGGAGACCTGCTGGGTGCCGCGCGCCGCTTGCTGCACGTTGCGGGAGATTTCCTGAGTGGCAGCGCCCTGCTCTTCCACCGCGGCGGCGATGGTCGAGGAGATTTCCGACAGCCGCTCGATCGTGGAGCTGATCGCCTGGATCGCGCCGACCGACTCTTCGGTCGCGGCCTGGATGCCCGTGATCTGCTGGCCGATCTCGCCGGTCGCCTTCGAGGTCTGCTCCGCCAGCGCCTTCACTTCGGACGCGACGACGGCGAAACCGCGGCCGGCGTCGCCGGCGCGCGCCGCCTCGATGGTGGCGTTGAGCGCCAACAGATTGGTCTGCTCGGCGATGGTGTTGATGAGCTCGACCACGGCGCCGATGCGGGCCGCCGCCTTCGATAATTCGCTGACCCGGTTGTTGGTGGTGCGGGCCTGGTCGACAGCCTCGTTGGCCATCCGCGCCGATTCCTGGACCTGACGGCCGATCTCGGTAATGGACGAGGCCATCTCCTCGGTGGAGGAAGCCACCGACTGCACATTGGTGGACGCTTCCTCGGAAGCCGCGGCGACCATCGTGGTCAGTTCTTGGGCGCGTTCCGCAGTTGTCGTCAGCGTACCGGCGGCACTTTCGAGCTGGCTCGACGCCGACGACACCGTCTCCACGATATTGCCGACCGCGCCTTCGAAATCGTCGGCGAGCTTGATCATTTCCTGCTTGCGCCGCTGTGCCGCGACTAGGTCCTGCTGGACCTTGGCCTCGGCTTCCTCGCGGGCCTTCTGTTCGGCGTTCTCACGGATAACGGTCACCGTCTTGGCGAGGTCGCCGATCTCGTCGCCGCGGCCGGCGCCGGGAATCTCGACCTCGAGATTGCCGCCAGCCATCTCGCCCAGCGCGCCGTTGAGGCGCGTCATCGGACGGGCGACGCCGAGGAAGGAGAAGATCACCGAGGCGATCAGCGAGGCGACCACGATGATCGCCATGATCAGGTTGATCTGGTTGGCGCGCTCGGTATCGGCCATGACCGCGTCCTTGGAGATTCTGGCATCCCGTTGCGCGGCCTCGACGGTGGCTTCCATCAGGTCTGCGACATCGGCCGCGGCCTTGACGGTGCGGGTGGCGATGATTTCGTTCTTCGATTGCTCGGTCCGTACCGCTTCCTCGTTGGCGGCCAGGAAGCGCTTGACGACTGAGGAGAGGTTGCTGACCACGACCAGCAGATCCCGGTCATCGGCCTCACCGCGCAGCTTGTTGAACACATCCTTGAGCGAGGCCTCGGTCTTGGCCATCTCCGTGACCAGGCTGGCATCGCCGGTGGCGCCGAGCTTCCAGGCGTTCGCCCGCAGCGAGTTCACCTTGCCGTCGGCCTGAAACAGCAGGCGCTCGATCTCGAGGCGGTTGTCCAGCTTGGCCATGGCGGGCAGCTTCAACTGCGCGTCGACACCCTTGTTCCATTCTTCCGAAATGACCGAACGCTTGTCGATCTGTGCCAGCAGCGTGGTCTGCGCCTTGGCGAGATCCTCCACCGCGGTAACAAAGCCTTCCATCAGGGCCTTGGTCTTCTGCAGCCGTTCCCTGGCGTCGGGCTGCTGGGCCATCGACAGCGCGGCCTCGAGCTCCTTTGCCGCGCTCGCCTTGTGGCGCTGCAGATCGGCAACGGCCTTGTCGACTTCAGCGGACTTGCGCGCCAGGCGGACATCGCCCGCGGCAAGCTGAATCTTGCGCAGGTCGATATGCGCGGCGAGCGCATTGTTCGCCACCTGCTGCGACCTTGTGGCGCGCTCGCTGGCTTCCTCGATCTTCGCCTCGGTGACCATCTGGTTGGCGACCATGCCGATCGCCAGCAGCACGCCGACCGCGCCGGCCAAGCCCAGTTTATTTCCGATACGGTTGAGCTTGATCATGTCGACGACCCCACATTTCTTCTGAAGCAGTTTTTCCCAAGGCGGAATTTGCGGCCCGAAGGAACCGGCAACCTTCGCGCGCGAATCCCGGCGATGCCGACGCAGGCTAGCTGCGACCGGTTAATTTCCGCTTGCGTGGAATTATGGGGTTTTCGGGCGGTTGCATTACGTGCCGCCTCTCGTATGGCGCGAAAAGGCCCGTCTCCTTTCGGAAGGCGGGCCCTTCGTCTGCGATCGGCCGGGCGTCAGGCGGCCCGGACCGACTCCAGAAATCTGCTGACCTCGAGCCTGAGGCGCTTGCTGTCACCGGAGAGCGACTGCGCCGCTGAAAGCACCTGCGAGGAGGCTGCGCCGGTTTCGTTAGCGCCGCGCTGGACGTCCGTGATGTTGCTCGAGACCTCCTGGGTGCCCCGCGCCGCCTGTTGCACGTTCCGTGAGATTTCCTGCGTTGCCGCGCCCTGCTCTTCGACGGCCGCCGCGATCGTCGAGGAGATCTCCGCCAGCCTTTCGATGGTGCCGCTGATTTCCTTGATGGCGTTTACGGATTCCTGGGTAGCCCCCTGGATGCCGTTAATCTGCTGGCTGATTTCGCCGGTGGCCTTGGCGGTCTGTTCCGCCAGCGCCTTCACCTCCGACGCCACCACGGCGAAGCCGCGACCAGCCTCGCCGGCACGTGCCGCCTCGATGGTCGCGTTAAGCGCCAGCAAATTGGTCTGGCCGGCGATGGTGTTGATCAGCTCGACCACGTCCCCGATGCGGGCGGCAGCCTTCGACAATTCGCTGACGCGATCGTTCGTGGTGCGGGCCTGACCGACCGCCCCCGTCGCCATCCGTGCCGATTCCTGCACCTGGCGGCTGATTTCGGTGACCGAGGAGGAAAGCTCTTCGGTGGCTGACGCCACCGACTGCACATTGGTGGACGCCTCCTCGGAAGCCGACGCGACCGTGGTGGTGACCTCCCGGGCACGGTTGGCGGTTGCCGACAGCGTGCTCGCCGAGGCTTCGAGCTGGGTCGAGGCCGACGACACCGTCTGCACGATTTCGCCGATCACGCTTTCAAAATTGCGGGTAATGCCGTCAACCCGCCGGCCGCGCTCGATCTTGGCTTCGGCGTCGGCGGCAGCGGCCTCGTCGGCGGCCTTCTTGGCGATCAGCGCCTGCTTGAACACCTGCAGGGTATCGGCCATCGCGCCGATTTCGGTCTTTTCGCCCTGATGCGGCACCTTGGCGCTCAGATCGCCCTTGCCCAGCGCCTGCATCGGCTGGACGATCGAGGCAATGCCGCTTGAGACGTCGCGCACCAGATAGACGCTGACCCCGGCGCCCAGGATGACGGCTGCGGCAAGAATCATGGCGAGCATCATCAGCGCTGAGGCGTAGCTGTCGGCGGCATCCTGCGCAGCCTTGTCGGCCCCCTTCTTGTTGAGCTCGATATCCTTGTTCAGAATGGCATCGGCTTCGAGCCCGATCTTGTTGACCGTATGGGTATTCAGATCGTGCGCCTCGGTCGGCATCTTGCCCACCGCCTTGCGCGACAGCGCCATCACCTCCTGGGTACCCGCCTTGTACTTGTCCCAGAGTTTCGACCATTCGGCGTAGAGGGCGCGCTCTTCGGGAGAGGTGATCATCGGCTCGTAGGTCGCGCGGTACTTGGTGTTGGCCTCGATGACGGTCGCCAGCGTCTTCTCCATCGCCAGCTTTTCTTCCAGCGTGTCGGACAGCATGTGCTCGCGGATCACGTTGCGGTAGGTGATGACGCCGGCGCGGAGGTCGCCGAGCACGCGGACGCTGGGCAGCCAGCTCGTCGAGATGTCGATCGTATTGGCGTTGATGGAGCGCATATTGCGGACCGCCAGCAGGCCCATGCCCGTCATGGCGACGAGCAGGAAGGCAACCACGGCAATGATCTTGGTACGAATGGAGTACTTGGCGAGCATGGCGGGTATCTCTTGGTTTTGGACGCGCGGGAACGCGCCGGATGGTGGCAAAGGCGAGTTGGAAGAAAGATGGATGCCTTGCCCGCATCAAATCTGATGCGTCCTCAGGTTGAGTTAACGAACGGTGGTAAAAATACCGACTCCGTCCGGACTCGCCGGCGATGGAACGCGCGCCAAGCCGATCAGCGCATCAGCTTCAGAGCATCGGAAAAAAACTCAGGCCCGCCGAAATTGCCTGATTTGAGGGCTAGCAGCATCTCGCCCGTGTCGGCGCCCACCGCGCGCAAAACCGGCACGCCTGCAGCGATTTCCTCACCGACGAGGAATCCTGGAATGCGCAGGCGGTCGACGACGGCGCCTGAAGTTTCACCACCGGCGACCACCAGCCGGCGCACGCCAGATTGCACCAGCCCTTTCGCGATATCGGCCATCGCCTGCTCAATGGCATGCCCGGCTGCATCGCGGCCATGACGGCATTGCAGAGCTGCGACCTGATCCGGCGTCGAGCTGCTGGCGATCAAGACCGGACCCTCACTGATTCGCGCGCCCGCCCATGCCAGCGCGCGGCGGGCTTCATCGGGGCCTTGGATGATCTGCTCGGGGTCGAGATGGAACACGGCCATGGTTTTTTCGGCACTGGCGATCTGCGCCAGCGTCGCTTGCGAGCAGCTTCCGGCCAGGCACGCTGCCGGTCCGCCGACCGGCGCGCCGGATGCCGCCTTCGTGGATCCCGACTTGGCCTTACCGGAAGCGACCAGTGCCCGCGCCAGGCCAAGGCCGATGCCGGACGCGCCGACCGACAGACGATGATCGAGCGCCACCGCGCCGATCGTTTCCAGGTCGCGGTCGAACACGGCGTCGATGATCGCTGCTCCCATGCCCTTGCCCGCCAGCTCGGCCACACGTCCGCGAACTGCCTCGGCACCGCGCGACAGCGTCGCCAGATCGACCAGGCCGACTTTGGTCCGGCTCTGCCGCGCCAACACCCGCACCAGATTGGAATCGTGCATCGGATTGAGCGGATGGTCCTTCAGCGGGCTTTCGTTCAGCGGCACGGAACCGACGAACAGATTGCCCTGATAGACGGTGCGGCCGGTTTCCGGAAAGGCCGGCGTCACCAGCACGATGGCGTCGCCGGATGAGGCGCGCAGCGCGTCCATGACCGGGCCGATATTGCCGGCATCGGTGGAATCGAAGGTCGAGCAGATCTTGAACAGCACGTGGCCGGCGCCGCGGCCGCGCAGCCATTTCTCCGCCGCCTGCGAACGTTCAACCGCAACACTTGCCTCGATCGAGCGGCTCTTGAGCGAGACCACGACCGCATCGGCTTCGGGCAGGGCCAGATCGTCCGAAGGAACGCCGATGGTCTGCACGGTGCGCAGACCCTGACGGGTCAGCGTGTTGGCGAGGTCGGACGCGCCAGTGTAGTCGTCGGCGATGCAGCCAAGGGCAAGTTTCACGGCTTTACTCCCGCGTAGGGCCTGAACCAGGCGAGCCCATCGGTGGTCTTGCCGCGCGGGTTATATTCGCAGCCGACAAAGCCGCCATAGCCGAGCCGGTCGAGCTCAGTGAACAGGAACGGATAGTTCAGCTCTTCGCCGTCGGGCTCGTTGCGCGAGGGAATGCTGGCGATCTGGATGTGGCCTGTTATCGGCATCATCTCGCGCAGCCGCATGGTGAGGTCGCCGTGAATGATCTGGCAGTGATAGATGTCGAACTGCAGCTTCAGGTTCGGAATCTTCAGCTCATTGATCAGGTCGCGGGCGAAGCCGAAATCGTTGAGGAAATAACCGGGCACATTGCGGGGGTTGATCGGCTCGATCACGACGTCAAGGCCGTGGGGTGCGAAGAATTCCGCCGTCCATGCCACCGACTTGTAGAACTGCTCGACCGCCTTCGCGTCGCTGCGGCTGGCGATGCCCGCCATCAGGTGCAGCCGCTTGACGCCGGTCGCCTTGGCATATGGCAGCGCCGTTTCCAGGCTGCGCTTCAGATCGTCAAACCGCGCCGGCAGCGCGGCAAAACCTTTTTCGCCGGCGTCCCAATTGCCGGGCGGCAGGTTGAACAGCGCCTGCGTCAGGCCGTTCTTTTTCAGCCGCTCGCCGACGGCGTCGGCCGGGTGATCGTAGGGAAACAGGAATTCGACCGCGGTGAAACCCGCCTTCGCCGAAGCCTCGAAGCGATCGAGGAACGGAACTTCGGTGAACATCATGGAGAGATTGGCAGCAAAACGCGGCATCGGCGATCCCCTACTTGATCTTGCGACGTTACTTCGGCTCGCCCGGCAGATGCGTGCCGGTGACCTTGGCGTACATCCGCGCGACTGACGCATCGTCATCGCGGCCCATGCCCGCTGCTGCCGTCATCAGGAACATCTGCAGCGCGGCGGCCGCGACCGGCACAGGGAATTTCTGCGAGCGCGCCATGTCCTGGATGATGCCGAGGTCTTTCACGAAAATCTCCACCGCGCTGCGCGGCGTGTAGTCGCCGTCCAGCACATGCGGCATGCGGTTCTCGAACATCCAGGAATTGCCGGCGGAGGCCGTGATCACCTCATAGACCTTTCGGATGTCGAGGCCCTGCTTGGCGGCAAACGCGATCGCCTCAGAGGCAGCGGCGATGTGCACGCCAGCGAGAAGCTGGTTGATCATCTTGAACGCGGCCCCCTGTCCGACGGCATCGCCGAGCTCGTAGAGCTTTGCCGCCATCACATCGAGCGCCGGACGCGCTTTCGCAAACGCGGCCGGGCTGCCGGAGGCGAGGATCGTGAGTTCGCCCTGTGCGGCGCGTTGCGCGCCGCCGGAAATCGGCGCGTCGAGGTAGTGCCACCCCGTCTCCTCCAACTGTTTGGCGAGGCGTCGCGCGACGTCGGGGTCCATGGTGGCGGAGGAGATGAACACCCCGCCCTTGCCGAGGGTTTCGGCGACGCCGTTCGGGCCGAACAGGATGGTCTCGGTCTGGGCGGCATTGACGACCACGCTGACGACGATGTCGGCCGATTTTGCCGCTTCTGCAGGTGTCGCGGCCCCCTTGCCGCCATCGGCGACGAAACGTTTGACGGTGTCCGCCGAAACGTCGCAGCCGGTGACCTCGAGCCCGGCCCGGCGCAGCGAGGTCGCCATGCCGTAGCCCATCGAGCCCAGCCCGATGACGGCAACGCGCGGTTTGGTGGGTTCTGGCATTGGCGGTCCCTCGACGTTTCTTGGCAGGTTTGGCTCTGGGTAACACGGCTTGGCCGCGCTGCCAAAGCGTGAGACAAGACAAAAAACGGGAAGCGGCCGGAAAATACCGAGATGAGCGAAACCAGGATACGCGAGGAAATCTGCCGCCTCGGCCGCTCACTGTTCGAGCGCGGGCTGACGCCGGGCTCCTCGGGCAATATCAGCGTGAAACTCGACGATGGCGGCTGGCTGGTGACGCCGACCAATGCCTCACTGGGCTTTCTGGACCCGGCACGAATGTCGCGGCTCGGGCCCGACGGGCGGCTGGTCTCCGGCGACGCGCCGACCAAGGAAGTGCCGCTGCATACCGCGCTCTACCAGAGCCGCGATGCGGCGCGCGCCATTGTGCATTTGCATTCGACCCATTCGGTGGCGCTGTCGATGCTGCCCGAGATCAACCCCCGTGCCGTGCTGCCGCCGATGACACCTTATTATCTAATGAAGTGCGGACAGACCGCGCTCGTGCCTTATTACCGGCCGGGCGACCCTGATGTCGCCGACGCCATCAAGGGGCTGGCCGGGAAATATTCCTCCGTGCTGCTCGCCAACCATGGCCCGGTGGTCTCTGGCGACACGCTGGAGGCGGCGGTGTTCGCGATGGAGGAACTGGAGGAGACGGCGAAGTTGTATCTGCTGCTGCGCGGGCTGAACCCGAGGTATCTGTCACCGGAACAGGTGAAGGATTTGGCTGATGTGTTCGGAGTGGCATTGCCCGAACATCACCACGACTAAGACCGCCGTACCCCGCGAAGGCGGGGTATCCAGTACGCCGAGGCTTATCGATTCAAGCCGCGACGCCTCGGAGTACTGGGTCGCCCGGTCCTGGTGCGCAATTGCGCACAAGGCCGGGCGATGACGGCGCGAGTGTGGCTCTACAGCCCCAGATAAGCCTTCCGTACATCCGGATTGACACTGATCTCGGTCGCACTGCCCTGCATCAGCACGCGGCCGGTCTGCAGGATGTAGGCGCGATCGGCGATCTCCAGGCATTCGGACATGCGCTGCTCGACGATCAGCACGGTCATGCCGGCGTCGCGGATGCGCTTCACGGCCTGGAAGATTTCATCGACCAGCTTTGGCATGATGCCCTGTGACGGCTCGTCGAGCATCAACAGGCGCGGGCGCGTCATCAGCGCGCGGCCGATCGCCAGCATCTGCTGCTCGCCGCCGGAGAGCGTCTCGGCGCGCTGTTCCAGCCGCTCCTGCAGACGCGGGAACAGCTCGAAGACGAGATCGAGCGGCGCTTCGCGGTCGGACTCGCCGCGATAGAGATAGCTGCCGAGCCGAAGATTGTCGCGCACCGACAGGCGCGGAAACAGCCGGCGGTTTTCCGGAACATAGGCGATTCCGCGCGAGGTGATGATGTGCTGGGCCATGCCGTCGATGCGGGTGCCATCGAACGTCACGGTGCCGGAACGCGGACGCTCCGCGCCGGCGATCGATTTCAAAAGCGTCGACTTGCCGGCCCCGTTGGCGCCGGCGACGCAGACGATCTCGCCCTTCGCCACCTCGATCGAGACCGAGGAGATCGCGACAAGGCCCTGGTAGGCGGTGGTGACTTCATGCACCGACAGCATGACGGTCTCCGAGATAAGCGGTAATGACTTTGGGATCGCGGACGACCTCAGTTGGCTTGCCCTCGACCAGCACCTTGCCGAGATCGAGCACGATGGCGCGGTCGACCAGCGGCATCACGATTTCCATGACGTGCTCGACCATCAGCACGGTGACGCCGGTCTCGCGCACCTTGCGCACCAGTTCGACGCCGGTCTTGGCTTCGACCGGCGTCAGTCCGGTGAGGACTTCGTCGAGCAGCAGCAGTTTCGGCTCGGTCGCCAGCGCTCGCGCCACTTCCAGCCGGCGCTTTTCCGACGGAACGAGATCGCTGGCGAGCACATGGGCGCGCGGGCCGAGGCCACAGAATTCCAGCACCTCATGCGCCCTGCGGCGGGCATCGCGCATCACGGTGGTACGGACCAGCGCGCCGACGATGACGTTGTCGATGACCGTCATGGTCTCGAAACTCTTGACGACCTGAAAGGTGCGGCCGATGCCGCGCTGGCAACGCTCGGCGGCCGGCAGCCCGGTGACGTCCTCGCCATCGAAAATGATCGAACCTTGGGTCGGCGGCAGCACGCCGGCGATCAGGTTGAACAGCGTCGACTTGCCGGCGCCGTTCGGGCCGATCAGGCCGACGATCTCGCCGCGCCCGACCGAGATCGAGACGTTGCTGTTGGCGATCAGGCCGCCGAAGCGTTGCCAGACACCGCGGGTCTCCAGAAGAGGCTTGGTCATCGCGCCGCCTCCTTGCGCTTGGGCGAGAACAGGCCGATCAGCCCTTGCGGCCGCGCCAGCGAAATCGCGATGATCAGGCCGCCATAGACGATCAGGTCGACACCCCTGCCGGAACCGCCGACATAGGACCGCGTCAATTCGGTGAGCGGGATCAGGATCACCGCGCCGAGCATCGGGCCCCACAGCGTGCCGATGCCGCCCAGCACCGCCGGCAGCGCCATCAAGAGCGAGAACTGAAAGCCCATCACGCTTTCAGGGTCGATGAAATAGACGAACTGCGCATAGAAGCTGCCGCCGACCGCGACCAGGAACGCCGATACCGCCGCCGCGCCCATCTTGGAATTGAAGACATCGACGCCGAGGCTTTCGGCCGCTTCCGGATTGTCCTTTACCGCGCGCCACCAATAGCCCCATTTGGAATTTTCCAGCCACCAGGTGACGAACCAGGCGACGCAGGCCAGCACCAGCGCGAAGTAGAAGTACGGCAGCTTGCTGCGCGGGAACTGGAATTTGAGCCAGCTATCGCCGCGCGCGGGAATCTCGATGCCCATCGCCGCGCCCGCCCAATCCCAGTTGTGAAACAGCAGCAGGCCGATTTCGGCGATGACGATGGTGGCGATGACGAAATAATGCCCGCGCAGGCGGAAGCAGGGATAGCCGAGCGCCATAGCGATCAGCGCTGAGATCACCCCGCCGCCGAGCATGCCGAACCATGGCAGCACGCCGAATTTGGTGAACAGCAGCGCGGTGGTGTAGGCGCCGAGCCCGAAATAGAGCGCGTGGCCGAGCGAGATCTGCCCGCAATAGCCGGAGAGGATATTCCAGCTCTGCGACAGCGCGCCCCACATCAGCGTCAGCACCATGATGTTCTGGACGTAGACGTCCTTGACGAACAGGGGAACAATGGCCGCGATCGCGGCGAGCACGAGGGCGACGATGAGGTCGCGGCGGCGGCTTCTTGCGAAAGCGGTATCCATCACATCGATCCGAACAGGCCGCGCGGGCGGATGAAGACGACAAGGAGATAGACGGCGTAGATGCCGACCGCCTTGAGCGAGGGCGGCAGGATCAGCGCGGTCGTCGCCTCGACAAGACCGACGATTATGCCGCCGGCAAAGGCGCCGAACACGCTGCCGAAGCCGCCGAGCGCGACCGTGACATAGGCGATCAGCGCAAACGAGGCGCCGACGTCGGGATAGATGTAGAAAAAGATCGCCATGATCGCGCCCGACAGCCCGACCAGCGCCGCGCCAAGGCCCCAGCCGAGCGCAAACACCTTGTTCTTGTCGATGCCGACCAATGCCACCGCACCGGCATCCTCGCGGGTCGCCTCCAGCGCGCGGCCGAAGTCGGTGCGGTTGATGAAGAGATAGAGCGCGCCGAAGGCGGCGATCGCAAGCAGCGCACCGACCAGTTGCGGCACCGGCAGGAAGATGCCGGCGACCGAGACGGTCTTGCCGCCGAGCCATGAATGGGTGACGCTGCGGTAGTCCGGGGTGAAGAAATATTGCGCGAGGCCGCGCATGACGATGGCAAGGCCGAAGGTCGAGAAGATCTGCACCATGCCGGCATTGGCTTTCGCGCGCACGGCAAAGCGCACGATCAATAGATAGACTACGGCCCCGAACACGAACAGCGCCGCCGCGACCAGCGGCGCCGACAATAGCGGATCGATCGCGAAGAACGCGAACAGGAAGAACGTCGCATACATCGCGATCATCAGGAATTCGCCATGGGCGAAGTTCACGACGTCCATCAGGCCGAAGATCAGCGCGAGGCCGACGGCGATCAGGCCGTAGAGCAACCCCATGAGCAGGCCGCTGGCGAGGCTTTGGATGATGGTCTCGGCGGTCATGAAAGTTGCTCCGTCACGGAGGCGTCGCTCTCACCACGCCTCATTGCGAGCGAAGCGAAGCAATCCATTCCTTCTTCGTGCGGCACGATGGATTGCTTCGTCGCTGCGCTCCTCGCAATGACGGAACGAGCGAGATTCCTCGTCATCGTCATGTCGTTCCCTCCCCGCCCCCGGCGTTGCCAGCCTATTTCATCGGCCAGACGGCTTCGGCAATCGCAGCCTGCGGCGGGAAGATGGTGACGAACTTGCCGCCGATATATTGCAGCAGCACCGGATCGGCGTCGTTGTTCTGGCCCATCTCGTCGAACTTGACGCGCTTCCAGGGCATGATGGTCTGCTCGCCCGGGATATCGGTGGCGACCAGCGCCTCGCGGATCTTTTCACCATCCGTCGACTTGGCGCGGTTGATGGCATCCGCCATCACGAGCAGGCCCATGAACTGCCGCGACGTCAGGTCGTTGAAATCCTTGCCCGACTTTTCCTTGAACATTGCATTGACCTTGCCGACCATCGGCCGCTTGGCGGCGAGGTCGAGCGAGAAACTGCCGCGCGAGATCACGCCTTCGAGCTTGTCGCCGACGGCGTCATAGAGCGCCTTTTCCGAAAAGCCGGCGTCCTGCGCCACGATCGCGTTCGGCTTGTAGCCGAGTTCGGCCATGGTCTTGACCAGGAGGATGCCGTCGGTGGTGTAGCTCGAGGGCATCAGCACGTCGGCATTGGCGTTCTTGAGCTGCTGCACTTCCGCCGACAAAGACGGTGAGTTGGAGCGGTACTTGATGTCGGTCGCGATCTTGTAGCCGCGGTCGGCGGCGAGCTTGAGCTGGGTGTTGGCGGAGTCGGTGCCGAAGATGGTGTCTTCGTGGAACAGCGACAGCGTCTCGATCTTGGTCCCCTTCTTCTTCATCGCATCGAAGAAATTGAACATCGCGGCCGAGAACATCTCGTCATGCGGCGCGGCGCGGAAATAGAATTTGAGGCCGCGGCGATGCAGGCTCGGCGAGGAATTGTCCGCCGAGATGAACGGCACCTGATAGCGCTCGCAGATCTGGCTGACGGTGACGGCGACCGCGCTCTGATAGGTACCGATGACGGCGCAGACCTTCTCCTGGGTGATCAGGCGCTCGGTCTCGGCGCGGCCCTTCTGCGGATCGGCCTGGTGGTCGGCGAAGACGAGGCGGATTTTGGCGCCGCCGAGGCCCGGCAGGCCCTCGCCCTTGGCCAGCGGCAGATCGAAATCATGGTTCTTGTTGATGATGTCGAGCGCGGTCTCGAACGATTTCTGCGCATCGACGCCCATCTGCGCGCTGGCGCCGGAGAACGGATAGATCACGCCGATCACGACTTCGGACGTTTGCGCGCGGGCGGCGATGGGTCCAAGCGCCGCAGCAGCGGTGGCTCCAAGCAGTACGTTTCGGCGCGTGATGGTCATGGCGATATCCTTTGTTGGATTTGCGACTACCGATGAAACGGTTGATGGTTACGGTAAAGCCTCAATGCACAGCAGCGATTGCATCAAAGCAGGGCAAGCTGTTTGTTCAGGAGATCGGTCACCAGCATCAAGCCGGGCGAATGCGTGATCGCAAACGGCAGCTTTGCGGCCTGGATGACCGATTGCGGCGTGACACCGCAGGCCCAGAACACCGGAATTTCGTCGGCCGCAATCGGCACCGCATCACCGTAATCGGGCTTGTTGATGTCGGCGATGCCGATTGAATGCGGATGGCCGAGATGAACCGGCGCGCCGTGCACGGCAGGAAAGCGCGAGGTGACCTGCACCGCGCGGATCGCGTCCGCCGGCTTGAACGGACGCATCGACACCACCATCGGGCCGGCGAACGGCCCCGCCGATGCACAAGCGATGTTGGTGCGGTACATCGGCACGCGCAGCTTGCGCTCGATGTGGCGGATCGGCAGCCCATCCGCCAGCAACGCTTCCTCGAACGAATAGGAACAGCCGATCACGAAGGCGACGAGATCGTCGCGCCAATGCGTGATGATGTCGGTCGGCTCCTCCACCACCTCGCCGTCGCGCCAGACGCGGTAGCGTGGCAGATCGGTTCGGATGTCGAGGTCGACGCCGAGTGCGGGAATGCGGGGGTCGCCGACATCGGACATGCCGATGATCGGGCACGGCTTGGGATTGAGCTGGCAGAAGCGGTGGAAGGCGCTCGCGAGTTTTTCGGGCAGGATCGCGAGGTTGCCCTGGACGTAGCCGTTGGCGACACCGGCCGTGGTCGCCGCCATGCCGGTGCGGCAGGCATGCCGGGCCGCGACGCTGGGCGATAAATCCGCCGTATCGTGAGCCGGTCGTTCGTCCCTCGCCAAGCTGGTCATCGTTGATCCCCGCTTCCAATCTTGTTGGCATCTACTCCGTCATATGGCTATGATAATGTCTAATCGTCTTTTCTAATTGAATTCAATAAATCACACTTATCAAGCTGCGGACAGAGGGTGCATGACCGATTTCAAGGCAATGGAAACCTTCATGTGGGTGGTCACGCTCGGCAGCTTCCGCGGCGCCGCCCAGAAGCTCAACACGACGCAGCCGGCGATCTCGCAACGGATCGCGCAACTCGAACGCGAGGTCGGCGTAAAACTCCTGCAGCGCGACCGCCGCATGGTGCTGCCGACCCCGCACGGCCGGCAATTGCTTGAATATGCCGAGAAGCTGATCGGGCTGCGTTCGGAGATGCTGGCCGTTGTCGGCGACCGCTCGGCGATGCGCGGCGTGCTCAGGCTCGGCGTCGCCGAAACCATCGTGCACACCTGGCTGCCGCAGCTGATCAAGAGCGTCAATCACGCCTACCCGAACCTGTCGCTCGAGATCGAGGTCGACATCACCTCGAACCTGCGCAACCGCCTGCTGGCGCAGGAGATCGAGCTCGCCTTTGTGCTCGGGCCACTGTCGGCGCCGATGGTCAATAACCGCCCGCTCTGCGACTATCCGGTCGGTTTCACCGCGAGCCCCTCGCTCGGCCTCGGCAAGCAGGAACTGACGCTGCACGATCTCGCGAAATTCCCGATCATCACCTTCTCGCGGCGGACCCAGCCCTACGAAATCGTGCGCTCCCTGTTCAACCGGCCAGATTTACCGCCGATCCGGCTGCATGCCTCCGCCTCGCTCGCCACCGTCATCCACATGGCGATCGAAGGCCTCGGCATTGCCCTGATCCCGACCGCAATTGTCGAGGACGACATGGCAAGCGGCCGGCTGCAATTGCTATCGACCAATCTGCAGCTCGCGCCGCTGACATTTTCGGCAAGCTGGCTCGCCTCCCCCGACACGGTCGCGGTGGAGCGCGTGGTCGAAATCGCCACCAGCCTGGCGCGCGGCGGCGTCATTGTTGACGCGCCGCCGCTGGCGCGTCATTGAAGCGGCCTATCCCCGCGTTTGTCGTTTCGGAAGTAGCCCATGACCAAGATCGGATCCAACCTGCAGATCGATTCCGCCCGGCTGTGGGGAACGATTCACGAAACCGCCAAATTCGGCGCCACGCCGAAGGGCGGCGTTCGCCGGCTGACGCTGGGGCCAGAGGACAAGCAGGTGCGCGACTGGTTCCGCAGGGCTTGCGAGGACGCCGGGCTGGAGGTGCACGTCGATGCGCTGGGCTCAATGTTCGGCCTGCGCAAGGGCCGCGACATGTCGAAGGCCCCGATCGGCCTCGGCTCCCACCTCGATACGCAGCCGACCGGCGGCAAATATGACGGCGTGCTCGGCACGCTGGCGGCGCTGGAAGTAGTGCGCACGCTGAACGATGCCGGCATCGAAACCGAGGCGCCGATCTGCATCTGCAACTGGACCAACGAGGAAGGCTCGCGCTTTGCACCGGCGATGATGGCCTCGGCGGCTTACGTCGGCGATTTCACCACCGACGACATTTTGTCGCGGAAGGACGCCGAAGGTGTCACGGTGGCAGAGGCGCTCGACAGCATCGGCTATCGCGGCAAGACGGCGGTGGGAACGCAAAAATTCTCAGGCTTCGTCGAGCTGCATATCGAGCAGGGCCCGATCCTGGAAGCCGAGAACAAGACCATCGGCGTGGTCGATTCCGGCCAGGGCGTCTTGTGGTACGACGGCAGGATCATCGGTTTTGAGAGCCATGCCGGCTCGACGCCGATGCCGCTGCGGCGCGACGCGCTGGCGACGCTGTCGGAAATCGTGCTGGCGATGGAATCGATTGCGAAAAAGCACGGCCCAAAGGCGGTCGGCACCATCGGCGAGGCCGTGATCGCCAATCCCTCGCGCAACGTCATTCCCGGCGAGATCGCCTTCACGGTGGACTGCCGCAGCGCCGACGCCGCCATCATGGATGCGCTGGACAAGGATCTGCGCGCGGCGATTGCTGAAATCGCGGCGCGGCGCAAGGTCGAGGTGCAGTTCGACCTGATCTGGCGCAAGCCGCCGACGCATTTCGATCCGAAGCTCGTCGATGCCGTGGAGAATGCCGCCAAGATGCTCGGCTATTCCCACCGCCGGATCACATCGGGGGCGGGCCATGACGCCTGCAACCTCAACACCGTGATGCCGGCGGCAATGGTGTTCGTGCCCTGCAAGGACGGCATCAGCCATAACGAACTGGAAGACGCGACCCAGCCCGATTGCGCGGCGGGCGCCAACGTGCTGATGCATACCGTGCTGGCGCTGGCCGGCGTCGCATCCTGATAAACAAGCATTGGGGGAAACCATGCGCGGAGTATTTGTCGACGCCAATGAATCGCTGGCCGTGATCTTCGAGCGGCTGCAGCAAGCCGGTGACCCCGAGGTGCGGATCAACCGCAATCCCGATATCGCCCCGGAGCAATATCCCGAAATTCTCGACGGTGCCGAGATCGCCATTGTCGACCACACCGCGCTGCCGACCGACATTGCCAAGAAGTGCGCCGGGTTGAAGCACGTCGTGTTTCTCGGCACCGGCGCGCGCAGCTACATGAACCCGGAAGAGCTGGCCGAGACCGGAATCCACGTCCACCTGATCAAAGGCTATGGCGACACGGCGGTCGCCGAATGCGCCATCGCGCTGATGTGGGAAGGCGCGCGCGGGCTTGCCAAGATGGACCGCGGCATCCGCGCCGGCAACTGGCTGCGCGACGACGGCATGCAGCTCACCGGCAAGACGCTCGGCCTGATCGGCTTCGGCGGCATCGCCGCCGAGGTCGCGCGGATCGCGATCGGGTCGGGCATGCGCGTCATCGCCTGGAACCGTTCGCCCAAGAAATTTCCCAAGGTCGAGTTCCTCGATTACGACGAGGTCCTGACCGAGAGCGACGTGATCTCGATCCATCTGCTTTTGAACGACGAGACGCGCGGCCTGATCTCCCGCGCCTGCATCGAGGGGATGAAACCCGGCGTCATTCTCGTCAACACGGCACGCGGCGCCATCGTCGACGAAGAGGCGATGATCGAGGCGCTGCAATCCGGCCATATCCGTCATGCCGGCCTCGACGTCTTCAACACCGAGCCGCTGCCGGCCGATCATCCGCTGACCAAACTGCCCAACGTGACCCTATCGGCGCATTCCGCCTTCCGCACGCCGGAAGCGAGCGAGAATCTGATGCGCGCGGCCTGGGAGCACTGCCGAAGGATTGTGAAGGGGAAATAGAGGCATAGGCGCTGCCCCTCTTCCTTCTCCCCTTGTGGGAGAAGGTGGATCGCTGACGCGCAGCGGCAGCGAGACGGATGAGGGGTCTGTCTCCGCGGAGAGAACCTCTCATCCGGCGCTTCGCGCCACCTTGTCTCACAAGGGGAGAAGGAAGAAATCAATCCACCATCTCGGCGACCCCCTTCCCACACGCCGTGGTATCCGCATTGCCGCCGAGATCCTTCGTCCGCAGCGTGCGTTCGGCGAGCGTACGCTCAATGGCGCCGACGATCGACTGCGCGGCTTCCTTCTCGCCAAGATGCTCCATCATCATCGCACCGGACCAGATCATGCCGATCGGGTTGGCGATGCCCTGCCCCGCGATGTCAGGCGCCGAGCCGTGCACCGGCTCGAACACGGACGGGAAATCGCCTTCGGGATTGATGTTGCCCGACGGCGCGATCCCGATCGTTCCCGTGCAGGCCGGACCGAGATCGGAGAGGATGTCGCCGAACAGGTTCGAGCCGACTACGACATCGAACCAATCGGGATGCAGCACGAAGTTCGCGGTGAGAATGTCGATGTGGTACTTGTCCCATTTCACGCCGGGATATTTCTTCGCCATCGCCTCCACGCGCTCGTCCCAATAGGGCATCGTGATCGAGATGCCGTTGGACTTGGTCGCCGAGGTCAGGTGCTTCTTCGGCCGCGACTGCGCCAGGTCGAACGCGAATTTCAGGATGCGGTCGACGCCGGTGCGCGTCATCACGGTCTGCTGGGTGACGAATTCGCGGTCGGTATCCGGGAACATGCGACCGCCTACGGATGAATATTCGCCTTCGGTGTTCTCGCGCACCACCCAGAAATCGATATCGCCCGGCTTGCGGCCTGCGAGCGGCGACGGCACCCCCGGCATCAGCCGCACCGGACGCAAATTGACGTACTGGTCGAACTCGCGCCGGAACTTGATCAGCGAGCCCCACAAGGAAATGTGGTCAGGAATTTTGGCCGGCCAACCGACCGCGCCGAAATAGATCGCGTCATGCTTGCCGATTTTCGCCTTCCAGTCCTCCGGCATCATCTCGCCGTGCTTCTCGTAATAGTCGTAGGAGGCGAAGTCGAAATGATCGAACTGCACGGTGACGCCGTGCTTTTTCGCAGCCGCCTCCAGCACGCGCAGGCCCTCGGGCATCACTTCCTTGCCGATGCCGTCGCCGGGAATGACTGCGACGCGGTATTGCTTCTTGGCGCTGCTCATCGAGAATTTCCTTGAGTTTCGTTGCCAGTTCGTGAGGGGCTAATGCCGGGTATTTGATCGCCTTGCAATGGACCAAACCCGCCACTTGCGCAACGCTGCACTGCAATGTTGACCGCCATGACCGCATCCGCCTACCAATTTCGTCCCTCCCTCCTTCAAGCCAAGCGAGAATTCCCATGGATCTGCACCTGCGCGGCAAGCGCGTCCTGATCACCGGCGCCTCCAAGGGCATTGGCGCCGCGGCGGCTGAAGCCTTTGCCGAGGAAGGGGCCGACGTCATGCTGGCCGCCCGCAACGGCGATGCCCTGAAAGCCCTTGCCGAAAAGCTGCGCTCATCGCATCAGATCGGCGCGACCGCCCATGTCGTCGACCTGCGCAAGGCCGAGGACATCGCACGGCTGGCGAAAGAAGCCGCCGAGATCGACATCCTCGTCAACAATGCCGGCGATATTCCCGGCGGCTCGATCGAGAAGATCGATGAGGCAACCTGGCGCCACGCCTGGGAACTCAAGGTGTTCGGTTACATCAACCTCACCCGCGCGATCTACGCCCAGATGAAGGCGCGCGGCGGCGGCGTCATCGTCAACGACATCGGCGCCGCCGGCGAAAAGTTCGACGCCAACTACATCTGCGGCAGCGCCGGCAACGCCGCGCTGATGGCCTTCACCCGCGCGCTCGGCGGCAAGAGCCTTGCCGACAATATCCGCGTGGTCGGCATCAATCCGGGCCCGGTAGGCACCGATCGCCACGTCACGCTATTGAAGACGCGCGCGAAGAACCAGTTCGGCGACGAGAACCGCTACAAGGAATTCCAGAAGGGCATGCCGCTCGGCCGGCCCGCACATGCCCGCGAGATCGGCGATCTCATGGCGTTCCTGGCCTCGGACCGATCGGGGTATACGTCGGGGGTGATCTTTACGGTGGATGGCGGGCATACGTCGGGGTGGAGTTAGGCACCTCGGTTTCCACCGTCATTGCGAGCGAAGCGAAGCGATCCATAGCGCCGCATGTAGTGGCATGGATTGCTTCCTCGCTTCGCTCCTCGCAATGACGCTGCCCAACGCCTACCCCGTCGTCCGCTCGAACAACTGCCGGATCAACGTCGTGATCCGCCCCTTCGGCGACATCATTTCATACATAATGGTGAAATGGTTCGCGCCGGGAAGTTCCTCATACGTTACAGGCAAACCGTATCGGGCACGGTGGCCGGCGAAATCGGCGGTCTGCTTGCGGAGCAGCGGCAGCTCACTACTGCCGACCACCAGCGACAGCGGCTTGAGCGGACCGCCTTCCTGCATCATCGGCGAATTGGCGCGCGATGTCGCTTGATCGGCCTTCAGCTTCTCGTTGAGATAGGAATGTCTGATAGGCTCAAGATCATAGATGCCCGATATCGCCATTCCCGCCCTCACCTTCGGATGTGACAACGCCATCGAGGTCAGGTGCCCGCCGGCGGACCAGCCTGAGACCACGATGCCGGCATCAGCGGCGCCGAGTGCGGGCAACTGCCCGGTGAGGTAATCCACTCCGGCGTGGATTTCGGCGACGATTTCGTCCAGCGTCGCCTCCGGCGCCAGCGTATAGCCGATCATGGCCACGTTAATGCCATGCGCCATCGGCCCCTCGGCAACGACGGTGAACACCTCTTTCGCCCGCGCCTGCCAGTAACCACCGTGGATGAACAGCAGCGTCGGCGCGTTGTCCGCCGCCTTCAGAAAATCGATCCGATTGCGCTCGCGCGGCCCATAGCGCAAATCGATATGCGCGGGAAAACGCTTGCGCAGTTCGGCGGAGCGCTGCTCCCAGCCGGCGACCATGTCGACGCTGCCGGAGACCGCGACGCCGTTGTTGAGGCCGAGATCCAGCTCCTCCCGGCTCAAGGCACGCCAGTCCAGCGCTGAAAACAATGTCGTCATGCAATATCTCCGGTCAGCCACAACTTCGATGCGTTTCCACTTTGCCGGAAAATGTTCTACAGCACCATGACAAACACAAAATGAGCGGGAGATAGCGAAGTGGCTGATCAGGGGCTGGTGCGTGAGACGGCGGTTGCCATTGTCGGCAAGCTGAAATCCGGCGAGGTCACGCCACTCGACCTGCTCGACGTCCTGGAAAAGCGCATCGGCGAGGTCGACGGCAAGGTCAACGCGCTGCCGACGCTGTGTTTCGACCGAGCCCGTAAGCACGCTAACGAGCTGATGAAGAAGCCGGCGAGCCAGCGCGGGCTGCTCGCGGGGCTGCCGGTCCCGATCAAGGACCTGACCAATGTGGCTGATGTGCTGACCACGCAGGGCTCGCCGATCTACAAGGATAACATTCCGCCCAAGTCAGACATTCTGGTCGAGCATCTCGAAAGCAATGGCGGGGTGATCTACGCCAAGTCGAACACGCCGGAATTCGGCGCCGGCGCCAATACGTTCAACGAAGTGTTCGGCCCAACGCGCAATCCGTGGGACACCTCGCGCTCGGCCGCAGGCTCTTCGGGCGGCGCGGCGGCCGCGCTCGCCACCGGCACGGCTTGGCTGGCGCATGGCTCCGACATGGGCGGCTCGCTGCGCAACCCCGCGAGCTTCTGCGGCATCGTCGGCTTGCGGCCGAGCATCGGCCGTGTCGCGCATACGATTACCGCGGCCGTCGACCGCAATCTCGGCGTCCAGGGCCCGATGGCCCGCAATGTCGAGGACGTCGCGCTGCTGCTGGACGCCATGAGCGGCGAGCATCCCGGCGATCCGCTGTCGCTGCCGGTGCTGCCGAATTCGTTCCTCTCCGCCGCGCGCTCCGGCAACAAGCCGAAGCGCGTCGCCTATTCGCCCGATCTCGGCATCACGCCGGTTGACCCCGAGGTCGCCGCCGTCACCCGCAAGGCGGCGCAGCGCTTTGCGGAAGCGGGCGTCGTCGTCGAGGAAGCCCATCCCGACCTGCGCGAGGCCCATGAATGCTTCCATGTGCTGCGCGCCTTCGACTTTGCGCTTTCCAAGGCGGCGCTTTTGCGCACTAAGCGCGACCTGCTCAAACCGGAGGTGATCTGGAATATCGAGGAAGGTCTCAAGCTGACGGTCGAGCAGCTCGAACGCGCCGAGGCGCAGCGCGTCGCGATGACGGCGCGCACGCTGGAATTTTTTGGCAAATACGACCTGTTGCTTTGCCCGGCGACGATCGTGCCGCCCTTCCCGGTCGAAAATCGCTATGTCGCCGAATGCGCCGGCAAGAAGTTCGACAATTATGTCGAATGGCTTGGCATCGTCTACGCGATCACGCTGGCGTGCTGCCCCGCGCTGTCGCTGCCCTGCGGCTTCACCGCTTCGGGCCTGCCGGTCGGGTTGCAGATGGTGGCAAAGCCGCGCGGCGAGGCGCAGTTGCTCGCGGGCGCCAAGGTGCTGGAGGATATTCTGGGCGTGCGCGGCACGACGCCGATCGATCCAAAGGCACCGAAATGATCGCGACTGTTGGTGCTGTCGGCTCCATTTAACGCAATGTTGTCCGGTTCCTGAAACGGAACCGTGTTAGGCCTGCCGTCGTTATCGATGCGCGGCGAACTGATCCGGGACAAAGGGATCGTCATCGCCCTTTGGAGACGGAACATGACCGAGCAAGCCATCAGCGCCGCCGGCGAACATCTCGACATCCAGGATGCGGCACGGCGGGTCAAGGCGATCTTCATCGGCTCGATCGGCAATCTCGTCGAATGGTACGATTTCTACGCCTACACCGCGTTCGCGCTGTATTTCGCACCGGCATTCTTTCCGAATAGCGATCCGGTCGTGCAGCAGCTCAACGCGGCGGTATTGTTCGCCGCAACCTTCCTGATGCGTCCGCTCGGCGGCTGGCTGTTCGGCTTCATCGCCGACCGCTATGGGCGGCGGCTGTCGCTGACGCTGTCGGTCGTATTCATGTGCTTCGGCTCGCTGATCATCGCGGTGACGCCGACCTATGCCACGATCGGACTGGCGGCCCCTGCCATTCTGGCGCTGGCGCGCATCATCGAGGGCCTCAGCCTCGGCGGCGAGTACGGTGCCAGTGCGACCTATCTTACCGAGGTCGCCGATCCCAGGCATCGCGGCTTCTATTCGAGCTTTCAGTACGTCACGCTGATCGGCGGCCAGCTCACCGCCATCATGGTGCTGCTGTTGCTGCAGAAGGTGTTTTTGACGCCCGAGCAGTTGAAGGAGTGGGGCTGGCGAATTCCGTTCGTGATCGGCGCCCTGCTCGCGATCTTTGCCGCCGTGATGCGACGTAACCTGCACGAGACCGAAGCGTTCGAGGAAGCGAAAAAGCTGACAAAACCGACCGGCTCGATCCGCGGTCTCCTGAACTATCCGCGCGAGCTGCTGCTCGTGGTCGGCCTCACTGCGGGAGGTACGGCGGCGTTCTATACCTTCACCACCTACATGCAGACCTTCGTCAAACTGTCCGTCGGGCTCACCGAGGACCAGACCACCTTTGTGATCTTCGGCTCGCTGGTGTTCGCGACCCTGCTGCAGCCGATCTATGGCGGCCTGTCCGATCACATCGGCCGCAAGCCGCTTTTGATTTTCTTCGGCGTGATGGGCACGCTGGCGACCGTGCCGATCCTGACCACGCTGAAGGAGACGAAATCGCCTTTCACCGCATTCCTTTTGATCTGCGCCGCCTGGTTGTTCGTTGCCGGCTACACCTCGATCAACGCCGTGGTGAAGGCCGAGCTGTTTCCGACCAATGTCCGCGCGCTTGGCGTCGGCCTGCCCTATGCGATCACGGTGTCGCTGTTCGGCGGCACCGCGCCTGCGGTTGCGCTCTATTTCAAGACACTCGGGCATGAGCACTGGTTCTATTATTATCTCAGCGGCATGATCTTCCTCTCGCTGCTCATCTATGCCACCATGCGCGATACCAAGCATGCGTCCGCAATGCACCGCCACGAGTGACTGACTGCCAGATGGCCGACGAGAACGAGCCGCCGCCGGAAAGCAAGCTGACGCGCAGCAAGCAGCGCTGGGCGCGCGAGGGAAAATTCCTCACCGGCAGGATCGCGCGCCCCGAGGAAGCACGGCTGCCGCCGGGCCAGCATCTGACCAGGGATTGGCCGACGCTCGACCTCGGCGTGAGGCCGAACATCTCGCGCGAACGCTGGCGACTCGATGTTTATGGCGCGGTCGAAGCGCCGCTGTTCTGGGATTTTTCGGAGTTCACCGCGCAGCCGCAGAGCCAATTTCTGTCCGACATCCACTGCGTCACCACCTGGTCGCGCTACGACAATCAATGGGAGGGGCTGGCGACGCGCGATCTGCTCGACGCCTGCCGTCCGCGCGAGGAAGCGCGCTTCGTGGTGCTGCACTCCCATGACGGCTACACGACGAACCTTTCGCTGGAAGATTTCGCCGCTGAAGACGCTCTGCTTGCCCATAGCTGGTCCGGCGCGCAGCTGGAGCAGGAGCATGGCGGCCCGGTGCGGCTCGTGGTGCCGCATCTCTATTTCTGGAAAAGCGCGAAATGGCTGCAGGCCATCGAATTTCTTAGCGAAGACAAGCCCGGCTATTGGGAAGTCCGCGGCTACCACAACCGCGGCGATCCCTGGGCCGAGCAGCGATATTCAGGCGACTAGCGCCGATGCATAGGAGACAGCCGTGCCGACGGAACGCTTTCAATTCACCGGCGAAGGCGGACATCAGCTTGCCGCCGCGCTGGATACGCCTGATGGGCCGGTGCAGGCCTACGCGCTGTTTGCGCATTGCTTCACCTGCGGCAAGGACGTGCTGGCGGCCAAGCGGATCGCGGCCGCGCTTGCCGCCAAGGGGATTGCCGTCTTGCGCTTCGACTTCACCGGCCTCGGCGCCAGCGAAGGCGAATTCGCCAACTCGACGTTCACTTCCAACGTTGCCGACCTCGTTCGCGCCGCAGCTCACTTGCGGGAAACCCGCAGCCCGGCGACGCTTCTGATCGGCCACAGCCTCGGCGGCGCCGCGATCCTCGCCGCCGCCGGGCAGATTCCGGAAGCCAAGGCCGTCGTCACCATCGCCGCGCCCTCCGATCCGATCCATGTCACCCATCTCTTCAAGGACCGGATCGAGGACATCCGCGCGCAGGGTCAGGTGGAGGTCCAACTCGCCGGACGTCCGTTCCACATCAAGCGCGAATTCCTCGATGACGTCGCCGAGCACAGCCTTTCGGCGCATATCGCAAAGCTCCACAAGGCGCTGCTCATCATGCATTCGCCGACCGACGACACGGTCGGCATCGACAACGCGACCAAGATCTTTGTTGCCGCCAGGCATCCCAAGAGTTTCGTGTCCCTGTCGGGAGCCGATCATCTGCTCAGCAACAAGCGCGATAGTTCCTATGTCGCCGACGTGATCGCCGCCTGGGCCGGACGCTATGTCGAGCCCGCCGCCGCGCAGCCCGCCACTGCCGTGAGCGACGGCCCCCGCAACGTCGTGGTGCGCGAAACCCGCAACAGCAAGTTTCAGCAGATCATTTCCACGGGTCCTCACGAGATGGTGGCAGACGAGCCGATGGCCGTCGGCGGCCGGGACTCTGGGCCCGGACCATATGATTTCCTGCTTGCGGGACTCGGCGCCTGCACGTCGATGACGATGCGGATGTATGCCGATCGAAAGTCGCTGCCGCTCGAGCGCGTCACCGTGACACTTCAGCACAGCAAGATCCACGCAAAGGATTGCGCAGAGTGCGAGACGCGCGAGGGCATGCTGGATCAGATCGACCGGGTGATCTCGATGGAGGGCGTCCTCGACACAGATCAGCGCGCGCGGCTGATGGAGATCGCCGACAAGTGTCCGGTGCACCGGACGCTGAAGTCGGAGATAAGGATCGTGACGAAGGCTGCGGATTAGGCCGCCGCCAACGGCCGCACGCGCAGCGCGCCGCGCAGGCCCGCGGCGGAGCCGACGAGGATGCCGGCAAACGCGATCAGCGAGGCCAGCGCCAGCGTGGAAAATCCCGTCAGCCCCTGCCCGATCGAGCAACCGAACGCCATCACGCCGCCGATGCCCATCAACGCCGCGCCGCCGCCGGAGCGCAGCATGTGCCGCGGCGACTGAAAGCCTTCGAGCTGAAAGCGGCCGGTCAGTAGCGCGGTCACAAGGCTGCCGACGAACACCCCGAACACGGTGACGATGCCGAAATTCAGCGTCGAGCCGGTCGACAGCATCATGTACTGCAGCGCGTCCGCGATCGGCGCGATGAAGGTGAGCGAGGTTACCGGCGCCGGATTGAAATCGTCGGCGCCGAGATAGCCGGTCGCAAACCAGCCACCGGCGACCAGAAGACCGATGACCAGGCCAGCGGCGATCTGGCCGGGCGAACGGCGGAATGCGGGATGCGCAAAGGCGAAGATGATCAGCGCCGCCGAGATGATCGAGGCCGCCAGCATGCGCGCCGCCGTTGCGCTGAGGCCCGCCGCCGCAAACAGCGCCGGCACGGCGTTCGCATTTGCCGTGGTCTGCGACGCACCGACCATCGCGATGCGCGCCGGGGCGATCAGGCCCTTCAGCGTCATCTGCGCGAAGATCGCCAGCACGACGACGACCAGGAAGGAACGAAGGTTGCCGCGCCCGAGCAGCACCAGCGCGCGCGAGCCGCAGCCATTCGACAGCACCATGCCGTAGCCGAACAACAGCCCGCCAAAGAACATCACCGGCGCAGAAAATGAGGACTGCAGATAGATCGATTTGCCGATATCGACGAGGCCGGCCGCCGCCAGCAACTGCGTCGCGGCGACGCCAACGCCGATCGCCAGCGCATAGGTGCGCACGAGACGGCCATCGCCCTCGGCCCAGAAGCCGCGAAGACTGGAGAGCAGGCAGAAGCCGCTCAACAATCCGACCGATCCGTAGATGAGACCGATCAATAGTCCGCTCAAAACAATGATGTTGCTACCGTCCAGCACCGGCATGTCCCCGCTCTACGGCGCCGCAAAGGCGGCGCCACGGCTCACATAGGAAGCAATTTAGAGGTTGCTAATACGTTGGAAGCGCAGGTCCGTCCACGGCCGTCCCACGCAAAGAATTAATCGCACGCGCGACGGCAAGATCGCGGAACAAACATGCTGCCGGTGAGGCCGACGGGAGAGATTTGTTTTCCGCGCAAAAATGCGAGGCAGCCCTGCCTGAAGATCTAAGCTGTGGGCCGCAGGATCACGCGATCCCGTGAGGAGCCGGCCACGGCAATGAAGGCCGCCTTCGCCTGTTCCAGGGAATAGATCGCGTTCGCCTTGATCGGGAACGGCTTCAGATCCCCGCTGGCAAAGCCTGGGCCGAGTTCCCGCAGCACCGCGCCAGTCGCGACCGAGGACAGGCCGAGCGTATCGATGCCGACATAGGTGTGCTGGCCGCGATAGAATTCGAGGATGTTGAACGGCACGATGCGGTCGATCGCCGCGATCAGGATCTGCCGCCCGCGTAAGCCGAGCGATTTATGCGCGGCTTCGAAATAGGGATCGCCGACGGTGTTGAAGACGATGTCGGCGCCCTTGCCGCCATTGAGTTCACGCACGCGCGCGGCGACGTCGGTTACGGAGGCGTCGATGACTTCAACTTCCGAATTGGCATGGCCTTCGTAAGGCTCGCTCTTGCGGACCACGCCGATCACGCGCGCGCCGTGCCAGCTCGCGATCTGCGTCGCCGCCTGCCCGACCTTGCCGTTGACGCCCATCACCAGCACGGTCTCGCCTGGCTTTGGAAGGCCGGCGCGGCGCAGACCTTCCATCGCGGTGACAAAGGGCACGCCGATGCCGGCCGCCTCTTCCCAGGAAATGCCGTTCGGCTTCTCCACCACCGCATCCGCCTCGACCACGAGATGGCTGGCATGGGTGCCGTCACGGCGAATGCCGAGATCGCCGGAGGAGCCGAACACCTCGCGTCCGATCCAGCCCTGCGGCCCATCGATCACGACGCCCGCATAGTCGCGCCCCGGCGTCCGCGCAAAGACGGCATAAGGCATCAGCCCGGTCGCGGCCTTGACGTCGGATGGATTGACGGCAGCGGCCTTGATTTCAATCAGCAGATCATTTGCACCGCGCGACAGCCCTCGCATTTCGATGACGGGTGCGAGCGAAGCAGCGTCGGCCACCTTCGAAGGCAGGCGAACACATCGGGCCTGGACCGTAATGGGTTTAACGTCTTCCTTCGCAACCGGCATCGCGGCCTTCCTGCTCATTCCTTCAAGCAGGAGTTACCCTTTCAGCCGCTTGTCGTAAACCCGTTTGGCCTTGCCGAGCGAACGTTCCAGGGTATCGGGCGCGACGGCCTTGATGCGGGCGGTGATGCCGATGGTGTTCTTGATGAAGACCGAGACCTTTTCGGCGTGCGGCTCCAGGCCGCTGCCGTCCCAGCTCTCGGGGCGGGCTTCGGCGAGCACCGTCATCTCGTCCATCCGTCCTTCCCGCGTCAATTCGATGATGAAATGACCGCCGCACCAGTCGGTCGCCAGCAGCGCCTCCTCGATCTGGGTCGGGAAGACGTTGACGCCGCGCAGGATGATCATGTCGTCGGAACGTCCCGTCACCTTCTCCATGCGCCGCATGCCCGGCCGCGCCGTGCCCGGCAACAGCCGCGTCAGGTCGCGGGTGCGGTAGCGGACGATCGGAAAGCCCTGCTTGGTGAGCGAGGTGAAGACGAGTTCGCCCTTCTCGCCGTCGGGAAGCACCGCGCCGGTATCGGGGTCGATCACTTCCGGATAGAAATGATCCTCCCAGATGTGCAGGCCGTCCTTGGTCTCCACGCATTCCTGCGCCACACCGGGCCCGATCACTTCGGAGAGGCCGTAAATATCGGTCGCATCCATGTCGAAAGCTTGCTCGATTTCGGCGCGCATCGCGTTGGTCCATGGCTCAGCACCAAAAATGCCGAACTTCAGCGACGACTTTCGCGGGTCAAGTCCCTGCCGCTTGAACTCATCGAGAATGGCGAGCATGTAGCTCGGCGTCACCGTGATGATGTCGGGCCTGAAATCGTTGATCAGCTGCACCTGCCGCTCGGTCATGCCGCCGGAGACCGGCACCACCGTGCAGCCGAGTTTTTCGGCGCCGTAGTGCACGCCGAGCCCGCCGGTAAACAGGCCATAGCCATAGGCATTGTGAATGATCATGCCGCTGCGGCCGCCGGCGGCGCGGATCGAGCGCGCCATCACCTCCGACCAGACATCGATATCGCCCTGGGTGTAGCCGACCACGATCGGCTTGCCTGTCGTGCCCGAGGAAGCATGAACGCGGACCAGTTTTTCGCGGGGCACTGCGAACATGTTGAACGGGTAATTGTCGCGCAAGTCGGTCTTCACTGTGAACGGAAATTTGGCGAGATCGGAAAGCTCTTTGAAATCGGACGGATGCACCCCGGCGGCATCGAACGCCTTTTTGTAATGCGCGACATTGTCGTAGGCATGCTTGAGCGACCAAGCGAGGCGCCTCGTCTGCAGCGCCATGATCTCGTCGCGCGAGGCGCGTTCGGCTTCATCGAGCTCGGGGTGATAGCCGCCTCTGCTGGACTTCAATTTTGCCATGGCCATGACGTTTCCCCTTGTCGCTATTCTTGTGGTGCTGGACTGCCCGCCGCCGGCAGCCAGGTGCCGGCAATGGTGCGGGAGTGTCCACGGAACTCGGCGATCACGACGTCGCCTGACGTGACGTGCACGTCGTAGATGCCGGATCGTCCGCTGCGCGAGATCTCGCGCGCGGTCGCCACCAGCACGTCACCGAGCTTGCCCGGCCGGATGAAGGCGATGTCGCATTGCGCGGCGACTGCGCGTTCGTTGCGGGAGTTGCAGGCAAAGGCGAAGGTGGAATCAGCGAGCAGGAAGATGAAGCCGCCATGGGCGATGCGCTGGCCGTTGACCATGTGCGGCGCGACCGTCATCGTCAGCGTCGCCTGCCCGGGCTTGACCTCGACAATCTTCATGCCGAGGCCGCTGCTGGCGTCGTCTTCCCTCCACATCGCATCCGCGCAGGCGCGGGCGATCTCATCCGGCGACAGCGCGACGTTCATAGCGGGTAGCCCGCTCGGCGAGACGGTTCCACGACATTCTCTCCCTTTGCGTACGGGCCTTTCGGCCTCGTTACGTGGTTAGTGTTGGGTCGAAGCACCTTGGGGTGTCAACGATCCCTGATCTGCAGCCTCAACCACTTCCGTCATTCCGGGATGGTGCGTTAGCACCAGACCCGGAATCTCGAGATTCTCAGGTGCGCAATTGCGCACCGTAGTTCGATGCTTCGTATCGCCCCGGAATGACAGCTAGACATGATCGTAGTCCACCACGACCCTGTCCGAGCACGGCCGCGCCTGGCAGGTCAGGACAAAGCCCGCATTCAGCTCCCACGGCTCGAGCGAATAATTGACCTCCATCTGCGCGTCACCCTCGACCAGCTTGGCGCGGCAGGTCGAGCACATGCCGCCCTTGCAGGCGAACGGTAGGTCCATGCCAGCGCGCAGCGCGGCATCGAGAATGGATTCCTCCTCGGCGACCGGCACCTCGCGCCGCTTGCCGTCGATGATCAGCGAAGCCATCGCCTTGGGTGGCGCCGACGGCTCGACAACCTTCTTCGGCCGTGGCTTGCCGCCGAACTCCGAGACGAAGCGCTCGACGTGAATGCGATCCTCGGGGATACCGATCTTGCGGCAGGTCGCCTCGATGTCTTCGCTCATCCCCAGGGGACCGCAGATGAAGACGTGATCGACGCTCGATGCCGGCACCAGCGAGCGCAGCAGCACGCGCACCTTTTCGCCATCGAGCCGGCCGTGCAGGATCGGGATGTCCTGCTCCTCACCCGAGATGACATGGAACAGCGAAAGCCGTTGCAGAAAACGGTCCTTCAGCTCCTCCAGCTCCTCGAGGAACAGCATGCTCGACGTCGAGCGGTTGCCGTAGAACAGGAAGAAGCGGCTTTTCGGCTCGCGGGCGAGCACGCCCTTGATGATCGACAGGATCGGCGTGATGCCGCTGCCCGCAGCAAAGCCGACATAGACCCGGGCTTCGTCAGGCGCATGCGCAACGCCGAAGCGGCCGGTCGGCGTCATCACGTCGAGCTCGTCGCCGCGTTTCAGTTCCTCTGCGGCCCAGTTGGAGAACGCACCGCCGTCGACCTTCTTCACGGCAATGCGCAGCTCGCCGTCATCGGGCCCGGAGCAGATCGAATAGGAGCGGCGCACTTCCTCGCCATGCATGATGGTGCGCAGCGTGAGGTATTGGCCGGGGCTGAAGCTGTAGTCGTTCTCCAGCTCCTTCGGGATGGCGAAGGTCATCGAAACGGCATCGACCGCCTCCTGGCGAAGGTCGCTAACGGCGAGACGATGAAAGCGCGGCGCGTGGGACATCAGTGCTTCCCCACCGTCATTGCGAGCGCAACGAAGCAATCCATCTCACCGCTCGTGGAGAGATGGATTGCTTCATCGCTTTCGCTCCTCGCAATGACGGACATAGGTGCGGCCTCAATGACATTTGAAATAATCGAACGGTTCGCGGCAGGCCTTGCAGCGCCACAGCGCCTTGCAGGAGGTCGAGCCGAATTCTGACAGCAATTCGGTATCTTCTGAGCCGCATTGCGGGCACGCCACCTGCTGTTCGCCGAACAGTGCGCGGCGTGAGCTTGAGGCTTGCGGCGGCGCGATGCCGTAGGCGCGGAGCTTGTTGCGGCCGTCCTCGCTCATCCAGTCGGTGGTCCAGGCCGGCGACAGCACGGTGCGGACGGTCGGACGTGCGATGCCGGCGCGTTCCAGCGCCAATTCGATCTCGAACGCGATCATGTTCATGGCGGGGCAGCCGGAATAGGTCGGCGTGATCGCGACCTCGACGCGGCCGTCATGCACCGCGACCTCGCGCAGGACGCCGAGATCGGCGATCGTGAGCACGGGAATTTCGGGATCGACGACCTGCGATGCCACCTCCCAGGCGCGCCGGCGCAGATCGGTATCATCAGAAACGACCGTCACCATGTCGCCCCCGGAAATGTCCGCTGCATCGATTGCAGCTCGCTGAGCAGATGGCCGAGATGCTCGCTGTGCCGGCCGCTACGGCCACCCTGCTGCATCCAGTTGCTTTCAGGCAGGGCAAGCGTCGCCTCGCTGACGACGCCAGTGATCGTCTTCAGCCATGGCGAACGAAGCGGCCCCGGATCGATAGCGATGCCGGCGTCAATCAGGCCGCGCTCGCTGTCATCACCTGAAAACATCTCGCCGGTAAAAGCCCAGAGCTCGTCAATAGCGGCCTGCGCGCGGCGATGGCTTTCCTCGGTGCCGTCACCGAGGCGGATGATCCATTCCGAAGAATGCCGCAAATGATAGGCGCTTTCCTTTTCCGATTTCGCCGCGATCGCCGCCAGCGTCATATCGCTAGAGCGCATCATCGCGCGCCAGTAGAGATCGGCGAACGCCGCATAAAAGAACTGCCGTACCATGGTGCGCGCGAAATCGCCGTTCGGCTGCTCCAGCAGCAACAGATTGCGGTACTGGCGGACCTCGCGCAAGTAAGCGAACTTGTCCTCGTCGTTGCCCCTGCCCTCGACCTTGGCCGCATAGGTATAGAGTTCGCGCGCCTGTCCCAGCAGATCGAGACCCATATTGGCGAGCGCCATGTCTTCCTCAAGCATCGGTGCATGGCCGCACCATTCCGACAGCCGATGTCCCAGAATCAAGGCATCATCGGCGCGGCGCAGGGTGTACAGCACCAGCGGCGTTTCGGAGACGGTGATGTTGGCTGCGGTCATTCCAGACACCTGCCTGTTCAATTGTCATTGCGAGGAGCGAAGCGACGAAGCAATCCATTGTTCGGTTGCGGCGCGATGGATTGCTTCGCTGCGCTCGCAATGACGCAAACCTACATATGCCCGACTTCCTCGGGCACATCATAGAACGTCGGATGCCGGTAGATCTTGGATTCCGCCGGCTCGAACATCATGCCCTTGTCGGACGGATCGGACGCGGTGATCGCGTTCGACGGCACCACCCAGATCGAAAGCCCCTCTCCGCGGCGGGTGTAGATATCGCGCGCGGCCTGCAGCGCCAGCGTCGCATCGGTCGCATGCAGCGAGCCGACATGCTTGTGCGCGAGGCCGTTGCGGCTGCGGATGAAAACTTCCCAGAGCGGAATGTTCGGCGTTGCCATCATCATCTCCCTACTCGGCGGCCTGCAGGGCGGCACGCTGCTTGCGCTTTGCGGCATAGGCCATCGCCGCTTCGCGGACCCAGGCGCCCTCTTCATGCGCCTTGCGCCTCGCAGCCATCCGGTCGCGGTTGCAGGGGCCGTTACCGGCCAGCACCTGCTTGAACTCGTTCCAGTCGATCGCGCTGTATTCCCAATTGCCTGCTGAGTTCTGCTTCATGCCGGGATCGGGAATGGTCAGCCCGAGGAACCGGGCCTGCGGCACCGTGGCGTCGACGAACTTCTGGCGCAGCTCGTCGTTGGAGAAGCGCTTGATCTTCCATTTCGTCGAGGTGTCGCTGTGCTGGCTGGCCCCATCGGGCGGCCCGAACATCATCAGCACCGGCCACCACCAGCGGTTCAGGGCATCCTGCGCCATCGCCTTCTGCTCTTCGGTGCCGCGGCACAGCATCAGCATGATCTCAAAGCCCTGGCGCTGGTGGAAGGATTCCTCCTTGCAGACGCGGATCATCGCGCGCGCATAGGGGCCATAGGAGCAGCGGCACAGCGGGATCTGGTTCATGATCGCCGCGCCGTCGACCAGCCAGCCGATCGTGCCGATGTCGGCCCAGGTCAGTGTCGGATAGTTGAAGATCGAGGAGTATCTCGCCTTCCCTGCCAGCATCGCATCGACCAGTTCCTCGCGCGAGGTGCCGAGCGTCTCGGCGGCGGCGTAGAGATAGAGCCCGTGACCACACTCGTCCTGCACCTTCGCCAGCAGCGCGGCCTTGCGGCGCAGCGACGGCGCGCGCGTGATCCAGTTGCCTTCGGGCAGCATGCCGACGATTTCGGAATGGGCGTGCTGGGAAATCTGCCGCGTCAGCGTCTTGCGATAGGCCGCCGGCATCCAGTCGTTCGGCTCGATCCGTTCCTCGGCGTCGATCCGCGCCTGAAACTGCGCAGCCCTTTCGGCGTCCTCAATGTGGCGGTCTTCGCCCTCGGACGAATTGAGCGCCTGCGTGTACATGGCGGACCTCCCGGTATTTGTTGGGAGGCAATATATAACATAATTTCAGATATGCAATATAATTCTGTAACACATTTCACAGGCCGTCGAAGCGCTGGAACAGCCCTGCGCCGGGCTTCGGCAGCGGCCCGCTTTCGTTGGTCGCGTGATGGTCAAGCCATTGTTCGGACGCAGGAAGCAGCGCGCGATAGATCTCGCCGCAGAGCTTTCGCGCCGCCCTGCCCGGCCACTCCGCCGGCAATAGCGAGGTCGGCAGCAAGGGATCGCGCAGCACCACCCGCCGGTAATGGTGAATCAGCAGCACGCGCGCGGTGAAGGCGTCGGCCTCCGCCAGCCGCTCTCCCTTGCCGATCCACTCCTGCAGCGGCGCGAAAGTCTTCATGAACTTCTGATAGGCGTCCGCGGTACGATCAAGCGGCCAGCTTTCGCTGAGCAGACGCCGGCCGCTGTCATCCTCGGCGGAGACTTCGAGGCGGATCGCGCCCGAAGCTTCGATCGGGATCGGCACGCCTGACGGGGCGACCCATACGCCCGGCAGCGGACTGCCGAAGCCGGCGTTCTTCAGCGCCTCGCGTGAGGCGTCACGGTCTTCGCCGTTGCCGATCAGCAAAAGCTCGAAGCGCCCGGTCCAGTCGGAGGCCGGCGGGCCGTAGATATGTTTCGTCGCAATATCAAACGTTTGCCGCCCGCTCTGCACCAGGCGATAGAAGCTGTTGCGACCGATTCTATTGCGCTCGAACCAGCCATCGGCGGTCAGCCGCGACATGGCGGTGCGCACCACGCTGGCGTCGATATCGAGCTGCGCGAAGAACTCAAGCAGTGTGCCGAGCCAGACCGAGCCGCCGCGCGGCACGATCGCGTCGCCGAATACGGTAATGACAATGGAGCCGGTGCGCGAGGGTTCGCGCTTAAGCTGTTGAATGATCCGGGTAAGCGGCGGCGACATGCGTCCACGCATAGCGCGTTTTGCGGATTCTCGAAAATCGGTGGCCCCTACTCCCTCTCCCCCTCCTTCACGGGGAGAGGGCTGGGGTGAGGGGCTGCCTCCGCAAATTCGATAGACCTCAGTCCGCGGAGAGAGCCCCTCACCCGGCGCTACGCGCCGACCTCTCCCCGCAAAAGCGGGGCGAGGTTAGCAACCACCGGCGCGTTTCTCAGCGACGTGGATTCGAGCCCCTACTCCCTCTCCCCGTCCTTCACGGGGAGAGGGCTGGGGTGAGGGACTGCCTCCGCAAATTCGCTAGAGCTGAGTACGCGGAGAGAGCCCCTCACCCGGCGCTATGCGCCGACCTCTCCCCGCAAGAGCGGGGCGAGGTTAACAGGCTCTCGTGAGCTTTACCGATGCGGGTCCGGGTAGACCAGGCTGCGCCAGCCGCTCCGGTCGAACGGAGACCACTCGCCCTCCGCCTGCGCGAGCCTATCCGCGACGGCATAGACCACGGCGGGGTGATGGCCCATGCCGCAATGGCTGCTCTCGACCTCGATGCTCTCCGACATCGCCGACGTCTTTTCCATGCAGCCCTGCCAGGCGCAGATGCCGTCGGTGCGGCTGAAGATCGCCGTGGTCGGCACCGGCGGGGGCGACGACAGCGCGCCGCCGAAGCGCGCATCCTCTTCGTCGGCGCGACGGCCGCTTGCCAGCTCATAGACGCGCCAGGCATTGGTCGCCTTCGGGCCGGCGGCGAACGGGCTGCCGAGCGTGATCACGCTGCGCACGCGCTCGGGCATCATCTTGGCGAGCTGGCGCGCGTAGAGGCCACCGAGGCTCCAGCCGACCAGCGAAACCTTGCGGCCATGGGTGTCGTTCAATTCCTGCACGAGATCGACCATCGCGTCCTGCACGCCATGGCGCAGGCCGAGGTTGCGTCCCTGCCGCCAGCCACTGACGGCATAACCGCGGTTGCGCAGAAAGACGCGGAGCGGACGCGTCGAGACGTCGGATGCGACAAGCCCGGGCAACACCAGCACCGGATGGCCATCGCCGCGCGGCGCGAGACTCAGCAGCGGCAACGCACCGAGAAACGCACCCAGTTCGGAAATAGCCCGCCCTTCCAGCAGCATCAGGGTCCTGGACGGCGGGGCGAGCGTCTGCGCAGCAATGGACATCATGTCTCCTTTCGGCGCGGCCCCTTACGTCTCGGCAGCCGGCCCGGGTGGGACTGAACATACGCAAACGCAGCAGAATCGTTCCGCATCGCAACATCATTGTTACCCAAAAAGCTAGGGAACCCGCTTTGGTCTTGCAAGCCAACCGGATCACACTTGGGAGAAGTAAAGGCGTTGACGTGATTAATAAGTCACAGCAGCCGCAGCAGGTATTCGAGCGTGTACAGCGCAAGTCCCGCAAGCCCGCCGATCAGCGAGCCGTTGAAGCGGATGTATTGCAGGTCGCGGCCGATGTTGATTTCGATCAGTGAGATCAACTGCCCCATGTCCCACGATTTCACCTGGTCGGAAATGAAGGTGGAGACGCCGCTCTTCTGTTCGGCGACGACGGTTCGCAGCACGGCGACGAGGCCCTGGTTGATCTCCGCCCGCAGTTCGGCATCGCCAGCCAACGCCTCGCCCGCTTCCATGAACACGCGCACCAGATATTGCTGCAGCACCTGCGTCTCGCCGGAGGCGCTCCGCTCGAAGAACGTACGCATGTTCTCCCAGATGTGCCGCGCCAGGCTGGTCAGTTCAGGACGCGCCAACAGATCGCGCTTCAGCCCGGCGATACGCTCGGCATAGGCGGGATCGGTGCCGAGCCGGTCGACGAAGTTCAGCACCATGCGGTCGAACTCGCCGCGGAACGGATGCGCGGGATCGTTGCGGACCTCCTCGAAGAAGGCGCTGGCGGACGCCACGATCTTGTTCACGAGAAACTTGTCGGCGCGATAGAGTTTGAGAAGCGTCGGCAGTTCGCTCCGGATCTTCTCGCGGATCATGGACATCGTCTCGGCCGTCGTCATCGTCTCATGCACGCCGCGCAGGAGATCGTTGAGCAGGCCCTGGTGGCGGCCTTCCTTGACGAAGTTGCGCAAGGTGCCGGCCGCCAGTGGCGCGAGATCGATTGCCATCAATTGCGCCGTGATGCGGCGGCTGACGAAGGTCATCAGCCCCGAATTCTCCGTCGCGGCCACCGCTTCGGGCAGAAGACGCAGCGCAAAGCGCGCAAGATCCTCACTGCGCTTGCGGTCGCGCAGCCAGTCGGCGATGAACGCGCCGAAATCGATCTGCCGCAATTTGGCTTCGACGGGAGCTGCTTCGAGGAAATGCTGCTCGATGAATTCGCCGAGCTTGTCGGCGATGCGGTGCCGGTTGCTCTGGATGATCGCGGTGTGCGGGATCGGCAATCCCAGCGGCCGCTTGAACAGCGCCACCACGGCGTACCAGTCGGCCAGGCCGCCGATGGTGGCGGCCTCGGCGAAGGCAGCGATGAAGCCGAAGACCGGATGCAGGGGAAGCAGCGCCCGCGCCGCGAGGAAGATCACAAACGTCGCGGCCAATACCGAGGTCGCCAGCAGCTTCACGCGCCGCAGCTCGGCGGCGCGCGCGGCGTCGCCGGGGCTGTCGATCATGAAGGTGGCGGGAAGGGTCATGAAGGCTTTCGAAGGAGATCCGCGCCTGCATAGCGTACTCCGTCATTGCGAGCGAAGCGAAGCAATCCACCTTTCGACGCGGGGATAGATGGATTGCTTCGTCGCTTCGCTCCTCGCAATGACGGAGGAGGATGCGATACTGATCTATGCGGAGACCCGACAAAAAGAAGGCCCGCATCAGCGGGCCTTCGAAGCTCAGTGGTCAAGCAGATCGCGATCAGGCGGTCTTGGAATAGACCTTGGAGAAGTTGTCCTGCGCGGTCTTGGCGCCTTCGGTGACGAGCTTGCCGAGATACTCGGTCGAAGCCTTCGCCCGCGAGACGAGCACTTCGCCGCGCGCACGGACCAGGTCCGACTGGATCTGGGCGGCTTCGCTCAGCGACTTGGCCGAAGCGAGCTTGTCGATGCCGGCGAAGAACGCTTCCGCGTCCTGATAGAGCGCCTGCTGGATGTTGCGGCTGATCTTGGCGGCCTCGGTCACCGAACCGGCAACGGCGGTCTCGATCGCGGCGGTCACCTTCTCGGAGCCGGCATAGGCGTCAGCAGCGCGCTCCTTGGCGGTCTCGGCCTGCTTCTTCACGAACTCACGGGCGGCTTCCGGAACTTCCAGGTTCTGGAGCTTGGTGAACGCCTCGGTGACGGGTGCGAAGGCTTCCTTGACGCTGTTCAGCACGGAATTGGTATCGGTCATTGGGGTCTCTCCATCCTCAGGTTTGAGCAACGGGGCTCACCCCGTCCGGATTGGCCCGGGGCACCGGTGTTGTGCCATAGTTAATGGTGCAGCGCAACATCGATGTTGCAGCGCGATATCACGAATTCGTGATTGTCCTGCGGCGTGGGCGGATTGCCGAGCGAACCGGCAAAAGTTCTACTTTAGTCTAATACTGACCCGCCCCCGGGCTACTTTGCATGGGGTTGTTTTGCGAGTTTTTGTCCGAGGCGTTGCGCCGCTAATGCTGGACCGCCCCCGGAAGCCCATAGGCTTCCAGCTGCGCCCGGACCTGCGCCACATTGTGCCCGAGCACGACGATGTCGTGCTTCTTGCCATCGACGTCCCGAACGTGGTCGCGCAGCAGCGCCTCGGCCCTGAAGCCGAGGCTTTCGAACAGGGCGATCGCCGCCTGCTGGTCGACCGTCATCTGCACTGACAGCTTTTCCAGGCCGGCGCCCAGCGCCAGCGCAAAGGTCTCCTGCGACAGCGCTCGGCCGACTCCCTGCCCGCGGACGTCCAGCGACACCACCATCCTGATTTCGCCGACATGCGGCGACCATGAGTGGGCATCGCGCACCAGCGTGCCGCAGCCGACCACCGCTCCCTCCTTCACCGCCAGCAGGCTGACGATGGCGCCGCGCTCGATCTCGTTGATCCAGGCCGACAGCACCTTTGGCTGGCTGATGTTGCGCGGCAGGAACAACAGATCGTGCGTCGGCAGCTTCTGCGCAAAGGCCAGCACCGCGGCCTCGTCGGCGCGCCCCATCAGGCGGAATTCGATGTCGCCGGCGTCGGTCTTGACGGTGCGGGGATAGGAACGTTGCTCACTCATGTTGATCTCTTACCTAGCCAGGAATCCAGTTTCGGCCACAGCCGCTTGATCGCGTTGGCGCCGGCGACGAGGCTGACGTGCCCGCCCTTCAGCATCACCTCTTCCTTGTCTTCGGACCCGATCTTGGTGATCAGATGCTTTGCGGCGTCATACGGCACGATGTGATCGTGCTCGGCGACCGCATGCAGGATCGGCACCTTGATGTTCGCAAGCTTCGCCGCGCGCCCGCCGACCGACATGGTGTCGTTGTAGAGCTTGTTGTCCCACATCAGGTCCTTGGTGATGGCGCGAAAGTACTCGCCGGCCAGCGGCAAGGTGTCCGTGCCCCAGCGATCCATCATCCGGTACGCCTTGACGTATTCGTCGTTCCAGATGTTTTCCCAGAGCTGCACCTGGCTGACGGTGCGCGAGGCTGGCCGCAGCATCTCGAACGAGGACAGGATCATTTCCGGCGGCACGTTGCCGACGCTGTCGACCAGACGGTCGACATCGAAATAGCGGCGGTCCGAAAAGTTCTGGAACAGCTTCATCTCACGGAAGTCGATCGGCGTGGTGAAGCAGATCAAGTTCTTCATCGGCCCGTCTTGGAAGATCGAGCCGTAGAGCAGCGACAGCACGCCACCGAAGCAATAGCCGATGATGCTGACGTCCTTTTCGCCGGAATCCTGCTGCACGCGGCGGATGCAGTCCGGGATGAAGTCGAGGACGTAGTCCTCCATCCGCAAGCTCTTCTCTTCCGGCTTGGGCGCGGTCCAGTCCAGCATGTAGACGTCATAGCCGCGCTTCAAGAGAAACTCGATGAAGCTCTGCCCCGGCACCATGTCGAGGATGTAGCCGCGGTTGGTGGTGGCCATCACGATCAGGATCGGCACGCGGTAGATTTCATCCGCGATCGGCCGATAATGATAGAGGTTCATGGTGCCGCGGACGGCCAGAATGTCCTTTGGCGTCGAGCCGAGCGTGGGGCCGGAAGTGGAGAAATATTCGACACCCTTGATGCTGCGCTGGATCGCGCGCTGCACTTCGGACTGGACCCGTTCCGAGATGGAAGCAAAATCGAGACCGGTGGGAGCGTTCATTTTTGCTCTCCCTCCGAGGGTGGACGCTTGGTGCGCGGCGGCCGCGGGGTGCCGTAGCCGCCCTGCTGCGCCAGCGAGTTGTGGTGCACCTGATGCAACATCGCCTTGATCTCGTTGAGCTGGCCCTCGATGTTCTGCAGCCGCTCCGCCATGCCAACGAGTTGCGCCCGGCTCGGCAGGTTCATGGCGAGGAGATACTTCTCCATCAGCTCGCCGAGCTGCTTCTGCGCGCCCGCGCTGGCGCCGCCGAACTGATTCATCGCTTTTGAGAATTCAGGCGACGTCATCGCCTGATTGGCAAAGGAGTTGAACCCCTTTTCCATCTCCCCGATCATGGTCTGCCAGATCGCGGCAGGATCGTTGCCTTTATCGGCCATCGGCGCCCTCTCCCTCAAAGGTTACGAGCGCTTGCCACGCTTCGCTTCTATTGCCCCCATACCACACCGTTGCGCGGAGCCGGTCAACCGCCGCCAAGCCTTCTGCGGTGCGGGAAACCATGCCATAGTTACCCAAAGTTCAGATCGTCAGAGGAAGACGCGATGCTCGCCCATCAGCCGCCACAGATCGCCCGCGCCAACGGCATCGACATCTGCTACGAAATCTTCGGCGACCCGTCCGCCGAACCGCTGCTGCTGATCATGGGACTCGGCGCCCAGATGATCCATTGGGACGACGATTTCTGCCGCCAGCTCGCCGCGCGCGGGTTTCGCGTCATCCGCTTCGACAACCGCGACATCGGAAAATCCTCCCACCTCTCCGGCGGCAAGCGCCTGACGCCGTTCGAACTTCTAAAGCAGCGATTCCTGAAGATCCCGGTCGCTTCGACCTACAGACTGATCGACATGGCCAAGGACACGGTTGGCCTGATGGACGTGCTCGGCATCAAGTCGGCGCACCTCGTCGGCGCGTCGATGGGCGGCATGATCGCGCAGGAAGTTGCGCTGTCATTTCCGCAGCGGGTACGTTCGCTGACCTCGATCATGTCGACCACTGGAAATCCCAAGGTGCCGCCGCCGACGCGCGAGGCCGCCGCCGTGCTGATGGCGCCGCCGCCGCGGACCAAGGAAGAATATTTCGAACGGTTCGCCAAGACCTGGAAAGTGCTGCGCGTCGGCTCCTTCCCGGAGGACGAGGCGCTCGACCCCGCGCGTGCCGCGCGAACCTACGAGCGCGGCCTCAACCCGGCCGGCGTCGGCCGGCAATTGCGGGCGGTGCTGGCCTCCGGCAGCCGCAAGGAACGGCTGCATCATCTGAAAATCCCGACGCTGGTCATTCACGGCACCGTCGATCCCCTGGTGCGCCCCGAAGGCGGCAAGGACACCGCCGCCTCGATCCCCGGCGCCAAGCTCTTGATGATCGACGGCATGGGCCATGCGCTGCCGATCCCGATGTGGCCGCAGATCATCGACGCGATCGACAAGCATGCGCATGGCGCCGCGGCGAAGGCGGCGTAGGTTCGTCGTTATCTCTTCGCCGCCATCCAGATGATGTGACGCACGCCGCGGCCTTTGCCGGTGGCGCGGATGTTGATTTCGCTGACATCGAAGCCGGCACTGCGAAGGCGTTTTGCGAAGGCTGGATTGGGACCGGACGACCAGACCGCCAGCACGCCGCCGGGCCGTAGCGCGGTGCGCGCGGCGTTCAATCCGGTCGCACTATAGAGCGCGTCGTTGCCCTTGCGCGTCAGTCCCTCAGGGCCGTTGTCGACATCGAGCAGAATGGCGTCGAATTTCGACTGGTGCGAGCGGATGATTTCGGCGACATCGGCCTCGCGGATGGTGACGCGGGGATCATTCAGACTGTCGCCAAAAATTTCTGCCATCGGACCCCGCGCCCACGCGACGACGGCCGGCACCAGCTCCGCCACCACGATCTGCGCCTTACTGCCGAGCACCGCAAGCGCGGCACGCAAGGTAAAGCCCATGCCGAGGCCGCCGATCAGCATCTGCGGGCTTGCGACCTTCTCGATCCTTTTCGCCGCAAGCGTTGCCAGCGCTTCTTCCGAACCCGAAAGGCGGCTGTTCATCAGCTCGTTGCTACCGAGCATGATCGAGAATTCCTTGCCCCGCCGCTTCAGGCGAAGTTCGTCGTCGGTGCCGGGAATGCGGGCGGTGTCGATTTTTTCCCAGGGAATCATGCGGGGCTTTTAGCATGATCAGCTCAGGATTGATTATCGCTGCGGACCAGCGGAGCCGCCTCAAATGCAGGTGTCATCGTCCGGCTCGACCGGTTGAATCCGCCCAGTATCCCAGAGACCGCGGTTGTTGCGCTGCGTCTGACGACTGCCGCGGCCTACTGGGTCCCTCGCTTTTGCGGAGGACGACAGCAGATGCAAGCCTATCCGCCGGCCCACACGTCGAGCACGTAGCGGTTCTTGGTGCCGAGATCGTCGATCCAGCGCAGGCCGGCATCGGCATCCGCGCCGGACTTTTCACGGTAGATCGCAACCAGCGCCGCCTTGACGTCGGGCTCCATCTTGCCGCCGTCGCCACAGACATAGACGATCGCGCCCTGCTCGATCAGGCTCCAGACGCGGTCCTTCTGCGCGGCGACCTGGTGCTGCACATAGGTCTTCGGCCCGTCCGCCCGCGAGAAGGCGGTGTGCAACTCGGTGACGCCGTCAGCGGCGAAGGCCTGCAGCTCGTCGGCGTAGAGGAAATCCTGATCGGGATGGCGGCAGCCGAAGAACAGCATCGCCGGGCCAAGCTTGGCACCCTGCGCCTTGCGGTGCGCGCGCTCCTGCAGGAAACCGCGGAACGGCGCCAGCCCGGTGCCGGGGCCGATCATGATGACGGGCACTGCGGGATCATCGGGCAAGCGGAAGCCGGCCTTGGTCTCGCGCACGGTCGCATGCACGCTGTCGCCGACGCGGCGGCCGGCGAGATAGTTGGAGCAGACGCCCCTGTAGACGCCGCGGCCCGAGCTTGCGGGCGCCTCGACCACGCCGACGGTGACGCTGCAGCGCGCAGGATCCAGTGAAGGCGACGACGAGATCGAATAATAGCGCGGCGCCAAGAGCGACAGCATTTCGAGATAGGCATGGAACGGCAGTTCGCAGGCCGGATATTCCTCCAGCAGATCGAATACCGATTTGCGCTTCGCCAGCACGTCCGAGCTATAAAGCTCCGAAGACGCGGCATCGTCGCCGACATAGGCGAGCAGTTTTGGCTTGGTGACGGGGCAGCGGGTGTGCTCCGACATGATCTGGATCTGCTTGCGGGTCGCGATCTGCTGCAGCTCGACGAACTCGGTCAAGAGGCGCCCGACCGAGACGGCATCGCCGACCGGCAATTGCGCGCGGCGGCCCTCCGCGACCTGCAGCCGGATCTGATCGGCCGGCAGGAAACCAAAACGGCGCGCGACGGAATCGACCAGTGCCGGATCGTTGCGCGGCACGACGCTAAGATGATCGCCGACACGATAGCTGATGCCGGGCGGCAGTTGCACCTCGATATGCCGTGTCGAACGGTCGGATGGATGCGCGCCGGCCTTGCTCTGCAGCTCCGAATTGACCTGCACCTTCATCGGCGCGACGCCGCCCTGCGCCACGATGGTGTGAACCGCCGACGGCGCCACCGGCTCGATCGAATAAAGCGGCGCGTCCTCGGCGCTGCGGGCGAAGCCGGAATCGACGCCGAGTTCCTTCATCGCCGCGGGCGCAGCGGCTGCGAACCATTTCTCGAACTGGCCGTCGAGATCGCTGCGGGCATCGCCCTCGCCGCGCCCATAAAGACTGCGCGCACCATGCGCCGCCAACTGTTCATCGATCAGGCGCGGCACCGATTGATAGGTTGCGGTCCAGTCGCTGTTGCCGCAGCCGAACACCGCGTAGCGCACCTTGGCGAACGCATCTTTCGGCAGGCCGCTGTCCAGCCATCTGACGAACTGCGTAGCGTTGTCAGGCGCTGCGCCATTGTAGGAGGCGCAGAAGATAAGCAGCGCGCCCTCTTCCGGCAGCTTGCCGACATGGTCGTCGAGCGCACCGAGTTTTGTAGCGAAGCCGTTGACCTCGGCGAGATCGGCGACCCGCGTCGCCAGCTCTTCGGCGGTACCGAGGTTGGAGCCGTAGAGCACCAGGAGCGGCGTGTTGTGTCCGGGGCGAGTACGGGCTTGCGGCGCCGCCGCGTTCGAGGCGCCAGCCGCCACAGCGGCACGGCCGGCAAAGTCGCCGCGGTCCTTGTCGGCGCGCGGCCGCACCTTGATCTTGAAGCCGTCGGGCTTGACAGTAAGTGTCTCCTTCAGGTGCATCTGGTAGCGATGCACGTCCATCAGCTTGAAGCGCTGCAGGATCATGCCGATCGCCAGCGCGGCCTCGTGCATCGCAAAGCCGCGGCCGATGCAGGCGCGCTGGCCGTTGCCGAATGGCTTCCAGGCATTGATCGGCCGCTTGGCTTCGGCCTCGCGGCTGAAATTCTCGGGATCGAACACATCAGGGGTCGGGCCCCAGACGCTGGGGTCGCGGTGCAGCGCCATCACCAGGACGGTGATGAAGGTGTTCTTCCTGAGCTTGTACTTGCCACCTGCGAGGGTCTCGTCTTGCAGCGGCGTGATGCCGTAGGCCGGCGCCGGCGGCCACATCCGCAGCGCTTCCTTCAGGACCTGCGTGATGTAGGTGAGCTGCGTGACCTGCTGATAGGTCGGCTTGGCGTTGATGTCGGGCCCGAGTACCCGGTCGACTTCCTCATACGCCTTCTTCAGCACCTCCGGATGCTTGAGCAGCGCATAGATGGTGCAGGACAAGAGGCCGCTGGTGGTCTCATGGCCGGCGATCAGGAACGTGTTGATCTGGTAGCGGATGTTGACGTCGTCGAGCTGCTCGCCGGTGGTGCGGTCGACGCCGGTCATCATGGCGCCGAGCATATCCTTATTGCCCTCAGCGGCTTCCGCATTGCCGCGACGCTCGGCGATGATCTCGTCGACCATCTTGTTCATGAAGACGACGTCTTCGGCGAGCGTCTTGCGCCGCTTCTGCATCCACAGATTCTCCAGCGGCAGGCCGCGGGTCATCATGATGGTCTCGAGCGAGCGCACCAGTGCTTCCACGAACGGGTGGTAGTCTCGTCGATAAAACGAATTGAAGCGGTAGTCGAAGCCGCACAGGCCGATGGTGTCGAGCGTCAGCGCCGTCATGTCCTGCACGACGTCGATTTCCTCGTCGGGGTTGAGGCGTTCCCACTTCTTGACGAGCTGCTCGGCGATATCGACCATGCTCGGATGATAGGATTGCATGGCGCGGTTGCCGAACGGCTGCAGCAGGATGTTGTGCGCCTTGCTCCAGTTCGGTTCAGTGGTGTCTGCGGTGAACAACCCGTCGCCGCCGACGGCGCGGACACGGCGCAGCGAGCCGCGCACCGTCTTGTCGAAACGCTTCTCGTCGGAGAGCTCGTCGATCAGGTCATGGCCGGAGACGATGACGATCGGCGCTCCCATCATGTCGAGCCAGAAGATCGGCCCGAGCTCCTTGGAGAGCCGCACCAGATGCTGCACCGGCGCGTTGGGATCCAGCGACAGCATGTTGCCGACGACGGGCTTTTTCGGCGGATGCGGGATTGGGCTCAGTTTATTGCCGGACGCCATTGTCGAAGTGTCTCCCCCTGCCGCGCTTATAGGTCTTCACCGTCATTGCGAGGGGCGAAGCGACGAAGCAATCCATTCCTGCTTTGCCGCGCGATGGATTGCTTCGCTTCGCTCGCAATGACGGCGCAGAACCTTCCTCACCCAAACCGCTTCCTACGCCATTCGATCAGCTTGGCGCTGACCTCATCCGGCTTTTCCTGCTGCGTCCAATGGCCGCTGTCGCGCACCAGATATTTTTCGAGATCGGGGACCAGCCGCTCCATGCCCTCGGTGGCCGACGGCGGCAGCACCGCATCGTTCTCGGCCATGATCATCAGGGACGGCACGCGCACCGTATGGTCGAGCCCTTCGGAGCGCTGCCAGTTGCGCGAAAAATTGCGATACCAGTTGATGCCGCCGGTGAAACCGGTCTTGGTGAAGGTGTCGACGAACACCTTCTTCTCTTCCGCCGATAGGATTGGCGTGCGCGGGTCGTGTTTGGCATCATAATTAGCAATCATCTGCGGAAACGCCAAATTGAGCCGCGCCGAAGCGCCGACGCCGGCAATCGGCTGTTCCTCCGGGGTACCCGATGGGCGCGCCACCGGCTTGCGCATGAACGCGTCAAAGGTCTGCTCGACCCGGCTTCCGAAGATCCTGTCGGGCTCGCGGCCAGGATCCTGGAATTGCACAATGTACATCTTGTCGCCGAAGCGCTGTCGAAACAGCTCGATCGGATCGGCGGGCATGCGATCCCAATGCGGCGTGTTGACTCCGACGACGCCAGCGACGCGAGCCGGATGGCGCAGCGGCATCTGCCAGACGACGAAGCCGCCCCAGTCGTGACCGACAAAGATCGCCTTCTCGATCTTGAGGTGATCGAGCAGGCCGACGAGATCGCCGGTCAAATGCTCCATGTCGTAGTCCTCGACCGCCTCGGGGCGGTCGGTCGCGCCATAGCCGCGCTGGTCCGGCGCAATCACGCGGATGCCGGCCTCGCTCAGCGCCTTGATCTGGTGGCGCCAGGAAAACGCCAGCTCCGGCCAGCCATGGCAGAGGATGATCGGCGGCGCGTCGGACTTGGGCCCCGCCTCGTAATAGCCCATGCGAATACCGTTCACCTCGGCGAACTGCAGCGGCGGCATTTCAATCATCGGAAAGTTCCTACTCGGCAGCGCCCTTGATTTCGGAAGGCGGCGGCGCATAGGCCGCCTCCAGCGCGTCGAACTCGGCCGGCAGCATGTCGCAGAGAAGTTGGACATGCGGGATGATGTTGGCGCCGGAGATGAAGCCGAAATCGAGCTGGTCGCGATAGCTCTGCACGGTGATGTTGAGCGCGATGCCATGCGTCGAGATCGACACCGGGAAGATGTGCAAGAGCTCGGCGCCGGCCGCATAGAGGGTCTGCCGCGGTCCAGGCACGTTGGAGACCGTGATGTTGGCCGCTGGCGGCAGCACGTCGGAAAGATTCGAGCGGCTGTAGAGCAGCGCGAGGATCTGCGTCACTATCGGTGCGCCCAGCATCGAGAGGTTGGAGACCTGTGGCATCAGGGCGCGCAGCGGATGCGACATCTCCTTCGATTTGGTGGATTGCGCGATGATGGTCTCCAGCCGCGTCTTGGGGTCATCGACATTGGTGGCGATCGAGCAGATCATGCCGAACACCTGGTTGTTGGCGTCGGCATTGCCCTCCTCACGCAATGAGATCGGTACTGCCGCCGTCAGGGACTTGTTCGGCAGGCCGCCCTGGCTGAGCAGATAACGGCGCACCACGCCGGAGGAGAGCGCCAGCACGACGTCGTTGAGCTTGCCGCCGGAAGCCTTCGCCAGCGCCTTGGCGCGCGACAGCGAGATCGATACGCCGGCAAAGCTGCGCTCCGAGGAGATCGTCTTGTTGAGAATGGTCGGCGGCGATGCCATGCTGACGAGGCTGTCGCGCGATTTGGGATCGGAGATCTTGCCGACGACGTCGGAAAGCGACTTCAATACCGTCGGCACGCTGGCCGCGAACTTCACCGCGGTTTCGATCTGGAACATGGCGTTGTCGAACAGGATCGAGCCGAGATCGCTCTTGCCGGTGCGCGGCAGCTCGAGGCTCTTCGGCGCCGCCTTGGCGTCGAACGGTTGGGTCCAGAGCTGCTGGTAGGAATCGATCAAATTGGCGGCGATGTCGCGTGGCTCCTGCGCCACCTTGCGCGCCGCCGGTGGGTCGACCTGGCGCGGCACCGGCGTGATGTCGTAGATCATGCTGGTGAGTGCGGCGCCGGCGCCGCCGTCGATGCAGGCATGGTGCATCTTGGAGTAAAGCCCGACCTCATTGTCCTTCATGCCCTCGAAGACGTAAAACTCCCACAGCGGGCGGGCACGGTTCAGCAGCTTTGCGTGCATCCAGCCGACGATGCGTTCCAGCGTCGCGCGGTCGCGCGGCTCCGGCAGGCTGGCGCGGAAGATGTGGCGGTCGATGTCGAACTGGTCGTCCTCGACCCAGGAGGGATGATCGATATCGAGCGGCGCCTTCTCCAGGCGCGCTTTCAGGATCGGCGCGATGTGCAGCCGCGAGGCGATCATCGCCTTGAACTCTTCGAAGAAGTTGCCCTTGTAGCCTTCGGGCAGGCGGAAGATCGCCATGCTGCCGACATGCATCGGCATCTCCGGCGTTTCCAGATACAGAAACGACGCGTCGAGCGAAGACAGTTTCTTGGCGTCCGCCATATGATCCTCCCGCAGTAGAACACGCGGCGCCTTGGCGGCGCTTCTGGTGTCAGAAATGTCTTTGTTATTGGAGCATATCCGAAGGCCGCTAGCCATCCCCGCATCAATGCAGGGTGGGACCATTCGGGATCATGCCCTTAAAATCGGGGCGTTGGTTCAGGATTGTGCATTTTCAGGTGGGCCGTAGGCAATGGCAAATGGTCCCGATCGGTCAAAATGCTTAAATTCCCCCTCCGCCTGCGCCAGACGATCGGCTACCGCCCATAAAGCGGCGGGGTTGACGCCGAGCCCGATATGGCTGGCGAAGTACACTTCGATGTTTTCGGCCGTGGCTGAGGGACGGAGCAGGCTGGTGTGCCAGTTCACGATGCCGTCGGTGCGCGAATAGATCGAGGTCGCCGGCACCGGCAGATCGCCGGCAATCGCCTGAAGGATTTCCGGATGGTCGTCGACGGTTTCTCCTGACAGCGCCTCGTAGAGCCGCGTAGCGTTTGTTGCGCGGATATCGTTGGCGAACGGACTGCCGAGCGTGATCACCGAGCGTACCATCTCCGGAATCTGCAAAGCGAGATCGCGCGCGTAGACGCCGCCGAGACTCCAGCCGACCAGGCTGACCTTGCGGCCGGTGGATTCATACGTGCGCCGCAGAAGCTCGCACAATGCGCCGCGCTTGGACGCGACACCACCGAGATTGCGGCCCATGTTCCATGCATGGGCATCATAGCCGAGCTCTTTCAAATAGCGCCGCATTGGCGCCATCGAGATATCGCTGGCGAGAAAGCCCGGCAGGGCCAGCACCGGATGCCCGTCGCCTCTCGGCGCACGCAACAACAGCGGCGACAGCAAGAGGCTCGAATTCAATTCGAACAGGCCCCTCGCCTCGGCCAGCATCAGGAACAGGCTCGGCGGCCGAAGTCTTTGCTCTTCCGTCGCCACCCCGCCCTCCGCGATGGTCACCTACTTCTTGTCCTTCGACGCCATGCCGCCGAGGCCGGTCATGGTCACGAACATATCCTGGAACCGCTCGGCGATCTTCGGATCGAACGTAAACCAGCTCTGGATCAGCGATTCCGGAGACACCTTTTCGATATTGGCCATCACCTGCTGCTGCATCTTGTCCATGACGGCGGTCTGCATCGGCGAGACGTCGGGCAATCCGAAGAACTGCCTGGCCTCCAGCGGCGTGCAATCGATTTCGACGTTAACTTTCATGACCGCTCCTCTTGCTGGCTTCCTTGCAGTATCGGCACGATGGCCCTGATTGCGCAAGGAAAAGACTTGCGCAAGGAAAAGACTTGAGCCCGGTCACCTCAATTCCCGATATGGTCAACCAAAGCGTTCGACGGCAAAAGGCCTGACATCGGCAAACGGGGCCTCGCCGGTCATCATTTCCGCCAGCAGGCGGCCAGTGGCGGGCCCGAGTGTCAGGCCGTGGTGCTGGTGGCCGAAGTCGAACCACAGCCCGCCATGGCGCGGCGCCTTGCCGATCACCGGCAACATGTCGGGCAGGCACGGCCGCGCGCCCATCCAGGGCTTGCTGTCGACCGGTCCGCCCAGCGGGAACAGTTTGTGCGCCCGCGGCAGGGCCCGCTCGACCTGGACCGGTGTCGGCGGCGCGTCGCGGTGGGCAAACTCCGCGCCGGTGGTCAGGCGGATGCCGCGGTTCATCGGCGCCAGCAGAAAGCCGAGATCGGTATCCAGCACGGGATGATTGAGGACCGCGTTGCCGCGCGGCTTCAGGTGCAGGTGATAACCGCGCTTGACCTGCAGCGGGATGGAATAGCCGAGCGGCCGGAAGATCTGGTCGGACCACGGTCCCATCGCCACCACGACCTCGCGCGCCGTGATGGTGCCTTCCAGCGTCGCGACTTTCCACCGCTCGCCGGACTGTTCGAGGGTTCGGGCGTCGCCGACCAGATAGCGCCCGCCCTTGCGGCCGAACAGCGCCGCATAGGCCTTGGCCAGCCCGCCGGGATCGGGCACGAATCCCGGCGTCGGAAAATGGATTGCGCCGCTGAAATCGCCGGTCAGATGCGGCTCGCGCGCGATCACCGCGGGTCCATCCAGCACCTCGCCGGTGACGCCATGCTCGCCGGCGCGCTTGAGATCCTTCAGCGCCTCCGCAAGCGTCGCTTCCGAGCGAAACAGCTTGATCCAACCGGTCCGCCGCAACAGGTCCGGCACGTTGGCTTCTTCTATCAGCGTCTCATGCTCGATCAGGCTGCGCTGAATCAGCGGCAGTTCGGCCCTTGCACTGTGCAGGGCACGCTCCGGCGACGAGGCGAGGAAATAGCGTGTCAGCCAGGGCAAGAAGGCCGGCAAATCCCTGAAATGGTAGCTGACCTGCGGCGCGCGCAGAAAGGCGTAGCGCAGGATCTGACCGACATGGCGCGGAAACATGTAGGGAAAGACCGAGGCGCATTCGATCAACCCGCCATTGCCGTAGCTGGTCTCCTCGCCGGCCACGTCGTGCCGGTCGATCAGGACCACGTTCCGACCGCGCTTCTGCAGATGCAAGGCGGCACTGACGCCAACCATGCCCGCGCCGAGGACGAGAACGTCGGCCTTCAGTTCCGCCATACAACACTCCGAAAGTTCAATGTCTCGTGCTCGCGCACACGTCTTAAGCTGCAACCTAGTCTTTGCCGCACCGCCGCGCAAACCGGCACGCAGTGCGGGATAATGATGCTTGCGCGGTGGCTGGACTCTGGCAACATGGCTCGGCAATATCGGGCGTTAAATTGCTGATCAAAGCGGGAAATCGAACAAATGCCGGTACGTCAGACTTTGCTTGCAGCAGCCACGGCCGCCATCCTTACCCTGGCAATAGTGCCGGCATCGGCCCAGACCCTGCGCTACGCCAACCAGGGCGATCTCAAATCGCTCGACCCCTATACCCTCAATGAGAGCACGACCCACGCCCATCTCGGACACATCTTTGAAGGCCTGGTGGCCCGCGACCGCGACCTGAAGATCATTCCGGCATTGGCGGAAAGCTGGGAAACGCCGGAGCCGACCCGCTGGCGGTTCCACTTGCGCAAGGGCGTGAAATTCCAGAACGGCGAGCCCTTCACCGCCGACGACGTGGTGTTCTCGGCCGATCGCGTTCGCAAAAAAGGCTCAAATCTGCAGACCCGCATTCCGACCGACGCCAAGGTGGTCAAGGTCGACGACTACACGGTGGATTTCGTCCTGACCTCGCCCAATCCCATTCTCAATTCGCAATGGGATACATGGTACATCATGAGCAAGAAGTGGGCCGAGGCGAACAATTCCGTCGACCCCACGCCCGCGGCGGCCACGACGCCGAGCTTCGCCTCGCTTAACGCCAACGGCACCGGCCCCTTCTCGATCGAAAGCCACCAGCCCGGCGTCAAGACCGTGTTCAAGGCCAATCCGAATTGGTGGCGCAAGCCGGAGCATAACCTCAAGGAGATCGTGTTTACGCCGATCGGCTCGGACGCCACCCGCGTCGCCGCCCTGCTCTCCGGCGAAGTCGACGTCATCGAGCCGGTTCCGATCCAGGACATTACGCGCGTCGATTCCAGCCCGAACGCCCAGGTGCTGAAGGGACCTGAGCTGCGCACCATCTTCCTCGGCATGGATCAGGTGCGCGACGAACTGCTCTATTCCAACGTCAAGGGCAAGAATCCGTTCAAGGACATCAAGGTGCGCGAGGCCTTCTTCAAGGCCATCGATGTCGAGCTGATCAAGACCCGCGTCATGCGTGGCCTGTCGACGCCCTCGGCGCTGATGATCGCCCCGCAACTGTTCAAGCTGTCCGGCGACTTCACCCGGCCGAAGTTCGATCCCGACGGCGCCAAGAAGCTTCTGGCCGAAGCCGGCTATCCCGACGGCTTCGAAGTCACGATGGACTGCCCGAACGACCGCTACGTCAACGACGCGGCGATCTGCCAGGCAGTGGTCGGCATGCTGGCCCGCATCGGCGTCAAGGTGACGTTGCTGGCGCAGCCCAAGGCGCAGTATTTCGCCAAGGTGTTGAAGCCCGGCGGCTACCAGACCTCGTTCTACCTGCTCGGCTGGACCCCCGGCACGCTCGATTCCCACAACGTCCTGTATGACATCATGGGCTGCCGCGACGATCCAAAATCCAGCCGCGGCGAGGCCAATCTCGGCGGCTACTGCAACAAGAAGCTCGACGAGCTTACCGACCAGGTGCTGCAGGAATCCGACATGAACAAGCGCGACCAGTTGATCAAGCAGGCCTACGAGATCGGCGCCAAGGACTTCGGCTACATCCCGCTGCACCAGCAGGCGCTTGCCTGGGGCGTTTCGAAGAAGGTCAAGCTGAGCCAGCGCGCCGACAACCAGGTCCTGCTGTACTGGGCGACCAAACAGGACTAGTTGGGCTCAAGCACAGGTCCCGGCGGCTGACTGGCTTCCGGGATCTTTTTCAGAGGCGACAGCGACGTCGGCCGCACCGAAAGAGCAGTGAAAGGAATCCATGCTCGCTTTCACTCTTCGCCGCGCAATCCAGGCCATCGGCGTCATGATCGCGGTCGGCGTCATCGCATTCTCGATGTTCCGCTTCGCCGGCGACCCCGTCAACCAGATCGTTTCCATCGATACGCCGGCGGCCGAACGCGAGGCGGTGCGCAAGTCGCTCGGTCTCGACGATCCCGTACCAGTGCAGTTCGCGCGCTATTTCGGCAATGCCGCGCAATTCAAGTTCGGGGTGTCCTATCAGTTCCGCCAGCCGGTCTCGAACCTTCTGATGGAGCGAATGCCGGCGACGCTGGAACTCGCCGCCTGCGCCACCGTGCTCGCCATGGTGTTCGGCATCCTGATGGGGGTCTATTCGGCGCTGCGGCGCGATACGATTCTCACGAAATTCTTCCAGGCAGTGTCGCTGATCGGAATCTCGCTGCCGACGTTCCTGATCGGCATTCTCCTGATCTACCTGTTCTCGGTGACGCTGGGCTGGCTGCCTTCTTTCGGCCGCGGCGACGTGGTGCGGATCGGCTGGTGGACCACCGGACTGCTCACCCTGTCCGGCCTGAAGGCGCTGATCATGCCCTCGATCACGCTCGGGCTGTTCCAGATGACCCTGATCATGCGGCTGGTGCGCGCTGAAATGCTCGAAGTGCTCCGTACCGACTACATCCGCTTCGCCCGCGCCCGCGGCCTGACCACACGTGCGATCCATTTCGGCCACGCGCTGAAGAACACGCTGGTCCCCGTCATTACCGTCGCCGGCCTGCAGTTTGGCTCGGTAATTGCTTTTGCCATCATCACCGAAACCGTCTTCCAATGGCCGGGCATGGGATTGTTGTTCGTGCAGGCCGTCCAGAACGTCGATATCCCGATCATGGCCGCCTACTTATTGATGGTCTCGCTGATCTTCGTCACCATCAACCTGGTGGTCGATATTCTCTACACCGTCGTCGATCCGCGCCTGCGCTCGACCATCCGCCGTCCGGCATAAGCGAGAGATTCAATGTCCGACGCCGTGGTCCCACACCGAGTTGAACCGAATGCAGCACCGCCGCGTTCGGGCACGAGTTGGCTGAAGCGCGCGCTTGACAGCGACATCTTCTATTCGTTCCGCCGCTCGCGGATGACCATGGTGGCCGCGGCCGTGACGGTGCTGTTCTTTCTGCTGGCGATCTTTGCCTCACAGCTCGCGGTGCAGAACCCAATCGATCCGGCGCAGTTGCAACTGATGAATTCGCGGATTTCGCCGCTATGGACCGCCGAGGGTCAGAGCCCGTTCCTGCTCGGCACCGACGAACAGGGCCGCGACGTGTTCTCCGCCATCCTGTACGGCCTGCGGATATCGCTCATCGTCGGCCTGCTCGGCGTGGTGTTCGCCGGCACGCTCGGCATCGCGCTTGGCCTTGTTGCGGGCTATGTCGGCGGCGCGGTCGACGGCCTGATCATGCGCATCGCCGACGTGCAGCTCACCTTCCCCGCGATCCTGATCGCGCTATTGGTCAATGGTGTTGCAAAATCCGTGCTCGGCAACCGGCTGGATGCAATGAGTACGTTAGGGGTGCTGGTGATCGCGATCGGCCTGAGTTTCTGGGTGCAATATGCCCGCACGGTGCGCGGCTCTGTCATGGTCGAGAAGAACAAGGATTATGTCGCCGCCGCGCAACTGATCGGCCTGCCCGCGCCAAAGATCATGCTGCGCCACGTGCTGCCGAACACGATGGGCCCCATCCTCGTGATCGCCACCATCAACCTGGCGCTCGCCATTATCACCGAGGCGACGCTGTCGTTCCTTGGCGCCGGCATGCCCGACACCATGCCTTCGCTCGGCACCTTGATCCGGATCGGCAACAATTATCTGTTCGCCGGCGAATGGTGGATCGTCGCCTTCCCCGGTATTGCGCTGGCGGGCCTGATCCTTTCCATCAACCTGCTCGGTGACTGGCTGCGCGACGCGCTCAACCCAAAACTCCGATGACCACGCCTGTCCTCTCCGTCCGCAACCTCGAGGTGGAATTCCTCACCCGCCGCTCCACGCTGCGCGCCATCAACGGCGTTTCCTTCGATATCGCCAAGGGCGAGGTGCTCGGCGTGGTCGGCGAATCCGGCGCCGGCAAGTCCGTCACCGGGCTTGCCGTAATCGGGCTGATCGATCCGCCCGGCCGCATCTCGGGCGGCGAGATCTATTTGTCGGGCACGCGGATCGATCATCTGCCGCCGGAGGAAATGCGCCGCGTCAGGGGCAAGCGGATCGGCATGATCTTCCAGGATCCGCTGACCAGCCTCAACCCGCTCTACCGGATCGGCGACCAGATCGTCGAGACGATCCGCACCCACATGAACCTGTCGGAGACCGCGGCGCGCAAGCGTGCCATCGACCTGCTCGCCGAAGTCGGCATCCCCGCGCCGGAGAAGCGGATCGACGCCTATCCGCATGAATTCTCCGGCGGCATGCGGCAGCGCGTCGTGATCGCGCTCGCGATCTGCGCCGAGCCGGAGCTGATCATCGCCGACGAGCCGACCACCGCGCTCGATGTCTCCGTACAAGCGCAGATCATCTCGCTGATCAAGCGGCTCGGGCGCGACCATGGCACGGCAGTGATGCTGGTAACCCACGACATGGGCGTGATCGCCGAGACGTCGGACCGCGTCGCCGTGATGTATTCGGGGCGGATCGCCGAGATCGGCCCGGTGCAGGACGTCGTGCAGAACCCGCTCCATCCCTACGCCAAGGGCCTGATGGGCGCGATCCCGACACTCGCCGGTGAAGAGAAACGCCTGGTGCAGATTCCAGGCTCGATGCCGCGCCTGTCGGCGATCCCACCCGGCTGCTCGTTCAACCCGCGCTGCGGCTTCGCGTTCGACCGCTGCCGGGTCGATCGGCCGGAGCCGCTCAAGCAGGGTTCGCATGCGGTGGCCTGCCATCTCTACGATACCGCTCCCGTCAAGGAGACCGCGGCATGACGGTTTCCTTTGTCGACGTGCGAAACCTACGCCGCGTCTTCGACGTCTCGAAGCCGTGGCTCAACCGCGTGCTCGAAGGCGGCCATCTGGAATTTTTGAAGGCCGTTGACGGCGTGACTTTCGATATCAAGAAGGGCGAGACCTTTGCGCTGGTCGGCGAATCCGGCTCGGGCAAGACGACGGTAGCACGGATGGTGGTGGGATTGCTGTCGCCGAGTTCGGGCGACGTCATGATCGACGGCGTGTCGATGACCGATCCGCGGCAGGCCCAGGCACGGCAGCGGCTGCGCCGACGCATCCAGATGATCTTCCAGGACCCCTATGCGAGCCTCAATCCACGCTTCCGGGTCGACGCCATCGTCTCCGAGCCGATCCGCGCCTTCGACCTGATCCAGGGCGAGCGCGATATCGCCGCGCGCGTCGGCGAATTGTTGAGCCTGGTCGGGCTGCACCCCGATGACGGCTTGAAATATCCGCATGAGTTTTCCGGCGGCCAGCGCCAGCGCATCGCCATCGCGCGGGCCCTCGCCTCGGAGGCCGAATTCATCGTCTGCGACGAGCCGACTTCGGCGCTGGACGTTTCGGTGCAGGCGCAGATCCTCAATCTGATGCGCGACCTCCAGGACAAGTTGGGGCTGACCTACCTGTTCATCAGCCACAATCTCGCCGTGGTCCGTCACATGGCAACGCGCATCGGCGTGATGTATCTCGGCCGCATCGTCGAGATCGCCGAGGGGCGCGAATTATTCGCCAATCCGCGGATGCCCTACACCAAGATGCTGCTGGGTGCGGTGCCGGACCTGGCGATGTCCGGCCGCCAGCGCATTCCGGTCAAGGGTGAGATCCCCAACCCGATCGACCCGCCGCCCGGCTGCGCCTTCAATCCGCGCTGCCCGCTGGCGTTCGACCTCTGCCGCAAGCAGGCCCCCGCGCTGATCAACGGCGTCGCCTGCCACGCCGTCAACCAACCGGTTGAAACCTTCGCCGCGGTATGATCACGGGGATGGGAGCAATGCGTGGCATCCCAGCGGTTGGCATCCAGCCCCGGCTGTGGTCAAGTGCGCCAGCATCGCGATACCAACCCGGCATTGGACGGCCATGAGCAACATCAATCCCGATCCCTTCACCACGAGGCCGGAAATCGAAGGCACCTTTGGCGTCGTCACCTCCACCCACTGGATCGCGACCGCCGTCGGCATGAGCATCCTGGAAAAGGGCGGCAACGCCTTCGATGCCGGGGTTGCCACCGCTTTCACGCTGCAGGTGGTCGAGCCGCATCTGAACGGGCCCGGAGGCGACGTGCCGATCATTGTGCACGACGTCAAACGCGGCCGTACCGAAGTGATCTGCGGCCAGGGACCGGCGCCCGCGAAGGCGACGATTGGGCATTACAAGAGCGAAGGCCTCGAAATGGTGCCCGGCACCGGCCTGCTCGCGGCCTGCGTGCCCGGCACGTTCGAATCCTGGATGCTGCTGCTCCGCGACTACGGCACGATGCGACTGCGCGACGTGCTGGAGCCGGCGATCGCCTATGCCCGCGACGGCTATCCGCTGGTCGAGCGCGCCTCCGCCACCATTCAGGTGGTCGAGCAATTATTCCGCAAGCACTGGACGACGTCCGCCGCCGTCTATTTGCCGAACAACGAGGTGCCGAGGCCCGGTACGCTGTTCACCAACCAAAAGCTATCGGAAACCTACGCCCGCATCCTCAACGAGGCGGAAAGCGACGGCGGCGACCGCCTCGCGCAGATCGAACGCGCGCGCAAATCCTGGTCGCAGGGTTTTGTGGCGGAGGCGATCGACAAATTCTGCCGCACCCAGGACGTAATGGACGTCTCCGGCTCACCGCATCGCGGCGTGCTCTCCGCCGACGACATGGCGCGCTGGCAGCCGACCGTCGAGGCGCCGCTGACTTACGATTATGGGCGCTACACGGTCTGCAAGCCCGGCGTCTGGAGCCAGGGTCCGGTGATGCTGCAGCAGCTCGCGCTACTGAAAGGTTTTGAACTCGACGGGCTCGATCCGGCCGGCCCTGACTTCATCCATCTGCAGATCGAATGCGCCAAACTCGCCTTCGCCGACCGCGAGAAGTTTTATGGCGACCCCAAATTCACCGACATCCCGATCGCGACCTTGCTGTCGGATGCCTATAACGACGAGCGCCGCAAGCTGATCTCCAGAGACAAGGCCTCGCTCGATTTCATCCCGGGATCCGTGGAAGGTTTTGGCTCGGTCGTCAAATTGCGCCGCGCCGACGGCCACCGCGAAGCGGTCGGCGCCATGGGCGCGGGCGAGCCGACCGTCGGCCGGTTCGGCGAGGTGCGCGGCGACACCGTGCATTTCGACATCATCGACCAGGCCGGCAACATGGTCTCGGCGACGCCGTCCGGCGGCTGGCTGCAATCCTCCCCGGTCATCCCCGAGCTCGGCTTCTGCCTCGGCAGCCGCGCGCAGATGTTCTGGCTGGAAGAGGATCATCCCGCGGCGCTGGCGCCCGGCAAGCGTCCGCGCACCACGCTCTCGCCGACCATTGCCCTGCGCGACGGCGAGCCCTACATGGCCTGGGGTTCGCCCGGCGGCGACCAGCAGGATCAATGGACCACGCAGTTCTTCCTGCGGCACGTCCACGCCAAATTGAACCTGCAGGAAGCGATCGACGCGCCGGCGTGGCACTCCGAACATTTCCCGATCTCGTTCTGGCCACGTACCGCACGTCCCGGCGTGCTGGTGCTCGAAAGCCGCGTGCCGAAGGCGACGGTCGATACGCTGAAGAGCCGCGGCCATGTCGTCGAGATCGGCCCCGAATGGTCCGAGGGACGCCTCACCGCCGCCTCCCGGGTCGGCCGCCGCCGCCGCGCCGCCGCCAATCCCAGGGGCATGCAAGGCTACGCAGCGGGCCGGTAAGCGCATGAGTTCTAGATGATGGTGAGTTCTCATCAAATCGCAGGATCTACCCCGGTTTCAACCTCGCCCCGCTCGCGGGGAGAGGTCGGAATTCAAGCAAAGCTTGAATTCCGGGTGAGGGGGAGTCTCCGCAAACTCACTAGAAGCCGTCTTCGCCGAAATAGCCCCTCACCCCGACCCTCTCCCCGCGAAGAGCGGGGAGAGGGAGAAGCACGTCCGAAGGCCTGAGATGACCTGGTCGATCATCGCCCGCGATCCCGCAACCGGCCAGATCGGCATCGCGGTTGCGACCAGATTCTTCGCGGTCGGTGCGCGCGTGCCGCATATTGCGCCTGGCATCGGCGGCATCGCGACCCAGGCGCTGGTCAATCCCTACTACGGCATCGACGGTGTGAAGCTGCTGCGCGAAGGCCGCAGCCCACGCGAGGTGATCGATAAGCTGCTCGCCGTCGATGATGGCCGCGAGGCCCGACAGCTCCACGTCATGGATAGCAAGGGCCGCATCGCCGCGCATACCGGCAAGGAATGCATCGACTGGTGCGGCCACATGCAGGGCGACGGCTTTTCGCTTGCCGGCAACATGCTGGCGGGTCCCGCCGTGCTCGGCGACACCGCAAAAGCCTACACCGCCAACGCCTCCCTGCCCTTTGCGCAACGGCTGATCGCCGCAATGAAAGCGGGCGAAGCCGCCGGCGGCGACAGGCGCGGCAAGCAATCGGCGGCGCTGTTGATCCACGGCGAGGAGGAATGGTCCGAGCTCGACCTGCGCGTCGACGACCACACCGATCCGCTAGCCGAACTTGAACGGCTCGAACAGGTGAGCCGCGAGCGCTGGGTGCATTTCCGTCCCTTCCTGCCGACACGCAAGAATCCGGCCGGGATCACCGACCGCGCGGTCATCGACGCGCGCCTCGAAGCGGCGACGACGGGCAAGGCATGACCGCGGGCTCGCTGATCGAGATCGAGGGCCTGCGCGTGCTCTTCCATGGCGATGACGGCCGTACCACGCATGCGGTCGACAGCGTCGACCTCAGCGTCGCCAATGGCGCGACGCTCGGCCTCGTCGGCGAATCCGGCTGCGGCAAGAGCGTGACCTCGCTCGCGATCATGGGGTTATTGTCGAAGCAGTCGGCCGAGGTCTCCGGCTCGATCCGCTTCGACGGCTTTGACTTGCTCGATGTCCCCGACGACACGCTGCGCGATCTCCGCGGCAATCGGCTCGCGATGATCTTCCAGGAACCGATGACCTCGCTCAATCCGAGCTTCACCATCGGCGACCAGATCGTCGAGACCGTCCTGCGCCATCGCGGCGGATCGCGGCGGCAGGCGCGCGAGCGGACGATCGAGCTGCTGCGCCGCGTCCACATCCCCTCGCCCGACAAGCGGATCGACGAATATCCGCACAAGCTTTCCGGCGGCATGCGCCAGCGCGTGATGATCGCGATGGCGCTGGCCTGCGACCCGCGCCTTCTGATCGCGGACGAGCCGACTACCGCGCTCGACGTCACCCTGCAGGCGCAGATCCTCGACCTGATGCGTGAATTGAAGGCGGCCTCGGGCGCCGCGATCATCCTGATCACCCATGATCTCGGCGTGGTCGCCGAAGTCTGCGACGAGGTCGCGGTAATGTATGCCGGCGAAATCGTCGAGCGCGCGCCGGTCGATGAACTTTTCGCCAACCCGCAGCATCCCTACACGGTCGGCCTGCTCGGCTCGATCCCGCGGCTCGATCGCCGCACCGCGCATCTGGCAACGATCGAGGGCATGGTGCCTAACATGGCGAACCCGCCCGCCGGCTGCCGCTTCGCCGCGCGCTGTCCCTTTGTCGTCGAGCCCTGCACGGCCGCGCGACCGCCGCTGGCAATGGTGACAGACGGTCATGCCTCGCGCTGCATCCGCGCTCCGCTGGAAAAGCTGGTGTCATGACCGCGCTCATCTCCGCTCGCCGGGCGCAGTGCAGCGCAAGCGAAGCGCAGTGGAGCACTGCTGAACCGGGGCCTACTATTGGTCCGCGGCACGATGGATCCCGGTTCTGCAGCGCATCGCTTCGCGCTGCGCTGCGCCCGGGACACGAGAGGCGTCATCAATGACCGCGCTGCTCGAAGTCGAAGGCCTGGTGAAGCATTTCGTCGCCGCGCGCTCGGTGCTCGGCCGGCCGACCGCCTACGTCAAGGCGGTCGATGGCGTCAGCTTCACGGTCGAAGCCGGCAAGACGCTGGCGCTGGTTGGCGAGTCCGGCTGCGGCAAATCCACCGTGAGCCGTCTGGTGCTGCGGCTGATCGAACCCGATGCGGGCACCGTTCGCTTCGAGGGGCGCGATCTCGGCACGCTCAACGCCAACGAATTGCGCGCGTTCCGCCGCAATGCCCAGATCATTTTCCAGGATCCCTACGCCTCGCTCAACCCGCGCATGACGGTGAGCCAGATCCTGACCGAGCCGCTGGCACTGCATGATCTGGTGCCGGCGGCGCGGCGCCGCGAGCGGGTCGAGGAGATATTGCGGCTGGTCGGGCTCGAGCCGCGCTTCGCCCGCCGCTATCCGCATGAATTTTCCGGCGGCCAGCGCCAGCGCATCGCGATCGCCCGGGCGCTCGCCGTCGAGCCGAAGCTGATCATCTGCGACGAGCCGGTATCGGCACTCGACGTCTCGATCCGTTCGCAAATCCTCAATCTGCTGCGCGATCTGCAGGATCGGCTCGGCCTCGCCTACATCTTCGTTTCCCATGACCTCGCGGTCGTCAAGCACATCGCCGACCGCGTTGCCGTGATGAATCTCGGCGGCATCGTCGAGACGGCGGATGCCGAAAGCCTGTTCGCCGCACCGCGCCATCCCTATAGCCGCGCGCTGCTGTCGGCCATTCCCGTGCCGAAGCCGCAGGCCAAGCGCAGCCGCATCGTACTGGAGGGCGAGATGCCGAGCGCGCTCCATCCGCCCGCCGGCTGCCGCTTCCACACCCGCTGCCCCTACGTCATCGCGCGTTGCCGCACCGAAGTTCCGCCGTTGCTCACTGACGGCACGGCACACGCGACAGCGTGTCATCGCACTGCCGAACTGCCGCCGGCCGAAGCCATCGTTCCCGCCGATGGCGGCTTTTCACCGGTGCTGGAAAAATTGGTCGCCGCTTTCAGCGGCGGCGCGGAAGGTGCAGGCCGCGGCGGGGTTGATCAATCAGGAATACGGCCATAGTCGATGTAACCGTAGACAGAGGATGGCAGCAATGAAGATCTTTCGTCTGGCAGTCACCGCGGCAGCGCTGCTGCTGTCGCTTCCACTAACCGCCCAGGCCGAGACGACGCTGCGGATCGGGCTCGCCGAGGATCCTGACATCCTCGACCCGACCATGGCGCGCACCTATGTCGGCCGCATCGTATTCGCCTCGTTCTGCGACAAGCTGTTCGACATCGACGAAAAGCTCAACATCGTGCCGCAGCTCGCGCTGAGCCATGAGACTTCGACTGACGGCAAGGAAGTCACCATCAAGCTCCGGCCGGGCGTCAAGTTTCACGACGGCGAGGAGTTCAACGCGGAAGCCGCCAAATATTCGATCGATCGTCATCTCACCATGTCCGGTTCGTTCCGCAAGCCAGAGCTTGCCAGCGTTGACCGTGTCGATGTGGTCGATCCTCTCACCATCAAGCTCGTGCTGAAGGCGCCGTTCTCGCCGCTGATCGCGCAGCTCACCGACCGTGCCGGGATGATGGTCTCCCCGAAAGCGGCTAAAGACGCCGGTGACAAGTTCGGCCTGCGTCCCGTGTGCGCCGGACCTTACAAATTTGTCGAGCGCGTCCAGCAGGACCGGATGGTATTCGAGAAGTTCACCGACTATTGGAACAAGGAGAATGTCTTCATCGATCGCATCGTGTTCCTCCCGATCGTCGACGCCACGGTTCGGCTGGCCAACCTGAAATCCGGCGGACTGGACCTGATCGAGCGCGTGCTCGCCACCGACATCAAGGACGTTCGCGCCGATTCACGGCTCAAGCTTTCGACAGCGATCGAACTCGGTTATCAGGGCATCACGCTGAACATCGGCAAGGACAAGGCCAAGGGGCCGCTCAGCCAGTCCGCCAAGGTGCGTCAGGCGCTCGATCTTTCGCTGGATCGCGAAGCCATCAACCAGGTGGTGTTCAACGGCGAGTTCAAACCGGGCAATCAGTGGGTCAATCCGGATCATCCTTATTACCAGAAGGCTTTTCCCATCCGAGGGCGCGACGTTACGAAGGCCAAGGCATTGCTGAAGGAGGCCGGCGTCTCGCCGCCGGTGACGGTCGATTTCATGGTACCGAAGGGGGCGGAGACCGAAGCGGTCGCCCAAGTCGTGCAATCGATGGCATCAGAGGCCGGCTTCGACATGAAGATCAGGGTCACGGAGTTTGCGACCTCGCTGAAGCAGGCCGAAGCCGGCGAGTACCAGGCCTTTATGCTGGCGTGGAGCGGCCGGATCGATCCCGACGGCAATTCCTACGTTTTCCTTAAGACCGGTGCGCCGCAGAATTACAGCGCCTGGAGCAATGCGGAAGCTGATAAAGCACTGGACGATGCCCGGCTCGTCACCGAGCTGGCGCAGCGCAAGGCGATCTACGAGAAGCTTGCCAAGTCCACGCTGGATGACCAGCCGCTCCTCTACATCTATCACCGCCGTATCCTGATCGCGCACACGACCAAGCTCGAGGGTTACAAGCAAATGCCTGACGGGTTGGTGCGCGTGGTCGGGTTGAAGCTGAAGTGAGAGCCGCGGACATGCTCTCATGTCCCGGACGCATTGCAGCGCGACAGCGGTGCAATGCCGAGCCGGGACCTGCTTCCTTTGCGACATGGGTCCCGGTTCTGCGGGGCAACACTTCGCGCTGCACCGCGCCCGGGACACGGATAGCGCCATGCTGAACTTCCTCGCGCGCCGGATCGTACAGCTCATCCCGACACTGTTCTTCGTGTCGGTCTTGATCTTCTCGCTGCAGCAATTGCTGCCCGGCGATCCGGCACTGGTGATGGCCGGCGAGGAACGCGATCCCGAGGTGATCGCCCAGATCCGCCAGCAGTACCGGCTCGATCAGCCGGTGCCGATACAATATATCTACTGGGTCAAGGGCGTGCTGTCGGGCGATTTCGGCGAGTCCCTGCGCAACAAGGTCCCGGTGCGCGAACTGATCGCGCAGAAGCTGCCGGTGACGCTTCAGCTGGCGTCGATGGCGATTATCATCGCCTTCCTGATCGGCATTCCGGCCGGCATCGTGTCCGCAGTGAAGAAGGGCACGGTCTGGGATTATGGCGCCAATTTCTTTGCGCTATGGGGCATCTCGACGCCGAATTTCTGGCTGGGGATCTTGCTGATCTTCCTGTTCTCGATCCAGCTCGGTTGGCTGCCGGCCTCCGGTTACGTGCCGCCGACCGAAAATTTTCGCGCCAGTATCGCCTCCACCATCATGCCGGCTTTCGTGCTCGGCAATGCCATTGCCGCGATCCTGATGCGGCATACCCGCAGCGCCATGCTGCAGGTGCTGGAAAGTGATTACGTCCGCACCGCCCGTGCCAAGGGCCTGCTGGAGCGCTCGGTCATCCTCAAGCATGCCATGCGCAACGCGCTGACGCCCGTCATTACGCTGGGCGCGCTTGAGTTGGGCACGCTGCTGTCCGGTGCCGTGCTGACCGAGCAGATCTTTTCGATTCCCGGCTTCGGCAAGCTGATCGTCGATGCCGTCTTCAACCGCGACTATGCGGTCGTGCAGGGCGTGGTGCTGACGACGGCGACGATCTACATCACGCTCAACCTGATTGCCGACATCGCCTATGTCCTCGTCAACCCGCGGCTGAGGTCGTAGGCCATGACCGACGCCGCCCTCAATGCATTGCCCGCTGCCGCCTCCGACGAACTCGAGAGCCCGGCGCGGCGCGCATTGCGCCGGCTGTTCAAGCGCAAGGGCGCGGTGGCAGGCCTCGTCGTGATCGCAACCTTCGCGCTGCTCGCGCTGTTTGCGCCGCTGATCTCGCCCTATGAGCCGATCGCCACCAGCTGGTCGCTGGTGCGCAAGCCGCCGTCCGCCCTGCACTGGTTCGGCACCGACGAGCTCGGCCGCGACATCCTGGCGCGCGTAATCTATGGCGCGCGCGCTTCGCTGCTGGCGGGCGCCATCTCGGTCGGGATCGCGCTGTCGATCGGGGTGCCGCTCGGCCTGTTGTCGGGCTACCGCGGCGGCTTCATCGACGCGCTGATCAGCCGCATCACCGATGCGATGCTGGCCTGCCCGTTCCTGATCCTCGCGATCGCGCTGGCTGCGTTCCTGGGGCCAAGCCTCGGCAACGCGATGATTGCGATTGGCATCTCGGCGACGCCGATCTTCGTGCGGTTGACCCGCGGCCAGGTGATGAGCGTCAAGGTCGAGGATTACGTCGAGGCGGCGCGCGCCATGGGCAATCCACGCTGGCGCATCGCGCTGTTTCACATCCTGCCGAACATCATGCCGGCGCTGTTGGTGCAGGCGACGCTGTCGATCGCCGCCGCGATCATCGCCGAGGCCGCGCTGTCCTTCCTTGGCCTCGGTCAACAGCCGCCCGCGCCGTCCTGGGGCAGCATGCTCAACGCCGCGCAGCGCTTTTTGACCAACGCGCCCTGGATGGCGGTCTGGCCGGGGCTGGCGATCTTCCTGGTCGTGCTGTCGTTCAACCTGGTTGGCGACGGTCTGCGCGATGCGCTGGATCCAAGGGAAAGGTAAGCGCTGGAAGCCGTCATTGCGAGCGAAGCGAAGCAATCCATCTCTCCGCACGGGGACAGATGGATTGCTTCGTCGCTGCGCTCCTCGCGATGACCAAGAAGCAGCAAGCCCGCTCGTGGCAGAATCTAAACCACCAGCTCCCGCTGGACCCTCCTGCAATCCATCTCGTATTCCAGATCAATCACCGGCGGCCGGGCGAAATGCCAGGTCAGTCCGCCGCGCGCTGCGCCGCGGCGGACCAGCGCGTCGGCGAAGACGTGGTGGAAATCGTGAATGGTGTAGGTTTGTACCGCGGTCGCATCCTTCCAGCCGAAGCCGAATTCGCTCATCCGCCGCTCCATCACGCCGGCCACATAACGGACCTTCTCGGCAATGCCGTCCAGGCTGATATCGCGGTAGCGCACCGTACGTTCGGCGTAGCTCGCATTGCCTTCCTGCGACTCGCCGCTGCCGGCAATCACGAAGCTCGGCCCAGTACCCTGCCCCGGCCGGGTGAAGGAAAAAGCGTAGAATGACGGTTCGGCCGGCGGATCGATCTCCGGGCAGACGTTGCTGCGCGCCACCGGATTGGTCGTGCCGTCATAGATGCCCCACTCCGCCAGCGTCTTGACGTAGTGCAGGTTGAAATTGCGAAAGCCCTCGTCAGTGAACGCGGCGGGCGATCGCAACTCGCAGGCGCAAAACGAGGTCAACGGACGGCCCGCGGCGTGAATGTATTTCGCGATCCGCGCAAAGCCTTCGGCCAGCGGCACCGGCCTGTCGAAACGCACGCGTTCGATCTCGAACCCCGGACTGGCCGCAACGCCGCCGGAATACTGGAACACGGCCGGGATGAAGCGGTAGTTGCCAGCGGAAAAGTCGCTCGTCATGGTGGCTCCCTGCTTTTTCTTTCTTTCTAGCATGGGGAACCGGCCGCGTCGCGGGGCGCGCAACATGAAAAACGGCGGCAGCGATGTTCCGCTGCCGCCGTCGGCGCTTCTTCCTGAGGTGAGCACTCAGGTCGGCTTCAACGCCTTATTGCCGAGATCGAAATCGGCGATCTCCTTGGTGCGCTGCGAGCTTGCATGGGCCTGGTGGTCGGTGGCCATCCAGACATAGACCGCCGGCAGCACGAACAGCGTGAACAGCGTACCGATCGACATGCCCGCGACGACGACGAGGCCGATCGAGAAGCGGCTGGCGGCGCCGGCGCCGGACGCCGTCAACAGCGGGATCAGGCCCGTGACCATCGCCGCCGTCGTCATCAGGATCGGACGCAGCCGGATGCGGGCCGCCATCTCGATCGCCGAGCGCTTGTCGAGACCTTCCTTAAGCTGCAGTTCGTTGGCGAACTCCACCATCAGGATGCCGTGCTTGGTGATCAGGCCGACCAGCGTCAACAGCCCGACCTGGGTGTAGATATTGATGGTCGCCACACCGAAGAACAGCGGGAACAGCGCGCCGACGATCGCCATGGGCACGCTGATCATGATCACCAGCGGATCCCGAAGGCTTTCGAATTGCGCCGCCAGCACCAGGAAGATGATGATCAGCGCGAAGCCGAAGGTGATCGCGAGCTGATTACCTTCCTGTACATATTGGCGGGAGTCGGCCAGATAGTCATGACCGAAGCCGGTCGGCAGCTTCTTCGCTTCGCCCTCGAGGAAGTCGACCGCCTGCCCGACCGTCACGCCAGGCATCGGCACCGCCGAGAAGGTGGCGGAGTTGAGCTGGTTGTAGTGCGTGAGCGAGTTCGGATCGGTGGCGGTCTCGATCGACACGATGGTCGACAGCGGCACCAGTTGTCCGGTGTTGGTCGGAACGTAGTAGCCGCCAAGCGATTCCGGCGACAGCCGTTTTTCGCGCGGCACCTGCGGGATCACCTGGTAGGAGCGCCCTTCGAGATTGAAGCGATTGACGTAGTTGCCGCCCAGGAGCGTCTGCAGGGTGGCACCGACCTGCGCCATGTTGATGCCGAGGTCGCTGGCCTTGGAACGGTCGACGGAGACGCGCACCACCGGCTGGTTGAACTGGAGATCGCTGTCGGACACGATGAACAGGCCGCTCTTGCGCGCGGCGTCCTTCAGTTTCTCCATCTGTTCATAAACGGCCTGGAAGCCGGCGGTCGAATTGATCACCATCTGGATCGGCAGGCCACCCGGCCCGCCCGGCAGCGGCGGCAGGTTGAACGCGAACGCTTGCACGCCCTCAATCTTGCTGATTTCTGCCTGCACTAGCGGCTTCAGCTTGATCGAGGAGCGCTTGCGCTCTTCCCAGGGTTTTAGCAGCATGCCCGCGATGCCGCCCTGCGGCCCGTTGATGCCGTTCAGGACGAAGCGCAGATCGGTTTCGGGGAATTTGGCAAACGCCTTGTCGAGCTTGTCGCCGTAGAAGTCGACATAATCGATATTGGCGTATTTCGGCGCCTTGGTCACCGAGAACACGATGCCCTGGTCCTCCTCGGGCGCCAGCTCCTTGGCGGTGTTCATGTAGAGAAAGCCAACCAGGCCGAGCATCGTCACCGCGAACAGGAAGGTGACCGGCCGATAATCGAGCGAGCGGTCGAGCTGGCGGCCGTACCAGCGGGTCATCGCGCCGAACACGCGGTTGACCAGCCTGGCAAAGCGTCCCTCATCGGCGCTTTTGAGCAGCACCGAGCACATCATCGGCGACAGCGTCAGCGCGATCACGCCGGACACGATCACCGAACCTGCAAGCGTGAAGGCAAATTCGCGGAACAGCGAGCCGGTCAGGCCGCCGAGGAAGCCGATCGGCGCATACACCGCCGCTAGCGTGATCGTCATCGAAATGACCGGGCCGACAATTTCGCGCGCACCCTGCAGCGACGCCTGCACGGGCGTCTTGCCCTCCTCCAGATGGCGGTGAATGTTCTCGACGACCACAATGGCGTCGTCGACGACGAGGCCGATCGCCAGCACCATTGCCAGCAGCGTCAGCAGGTTGAAGCTGAAGCCGAGGGCCAGCATCAGGCTGCAGACGCCGATCAGCGACAGCGGAATCGTCACCACGGGAATGATGACCGAACGGAGCGAGGCCAGGAACAGGAAGATCACGACCACGACGATTCCTACGGCCTCGATCAGCGTGTTCTTCACCTCGTCGATCGACGACTGAATGAACTTGGTGGAGTCGTAGGCCACCTTCATCTTCATCGACGGCGGCAGGTTGCGTTCGATCTCCGGCATCAGCGCGCGGACGCCCTTGACCAGCGTCAGCGGGTTGCCTTGCGGCGTCGCCTGCACGCCGATGAAGATGGCGCGCTCGCCGCTGAAGGCGACGCTCGCATCCGAGCTCTGAGCGGCAAGCTCGACGGTTGCGACATCCTCGATTCGTACGAAGCCGCCGTCCTTGGACTTGACGATCATCTTCTTGAACTGCTCGAGGTTGCGCAGATCGGTATTCGTCTGAATGTTCGAGACGATGAAGTAACCCTTGGCCTGACCGGCCGCAGCCTGGAAGTTATTGGCGGCAATCGCCTGCGAAACGTCGCTCGGCGAGACGCCGCGGCCTGCCATCTTGACCGGATCGAGCCAGAGCCGCATCGCGAAGGTTTGCCCGCCGAGAATATCTGCCGACGCCACGCCGTCGACGGTCGACAACACCGGCTGCACCACGCGGGTGAGGTAATCCGAGATCGCCGAGCCGGACAGCTCGTCGCTGGAGAAACCGAGATACATCACGGCCGTGGTCTGGCCGGTGGTCTTGGTCACGATCGGATCGTTTGATTCCTTTGGGATCAGGTACCGGACCGAGTTCACCTTGGCGAGCACTTCGGTGAGCGCCTGGTTCGGATCGAAATTCAGCTTGATGTAAACCTGGATCGTGCTGGTGCCCTGCACGGAGGACGAGGTGATGTAATCGACGCCCTCGGCCGAGGCGACCGCCTGCTCGATCGGGGTGGTGATAAAGCCCTGGATCAGGTTGGCCGATGCGCCGGGATAAACCGTGGTGACGTTGACCACTGTGTTCGACAGTTTTGGATATTGCCGGATCGGCAACACGCTGGCGGCCCGCAGACCGATCAGGAGGATCAGCAGGCTGACGACGATCGACAGGACCGGACGCTTGATGAAAATATCAGTTAAGACCATCGCAGAATTATCCCGCTGAGTTCAGCATTCCGGGCGCGGTCCCATCATCAGGACCGCCGCCCGTCTTTTCTCGCCAGCGCGGCCATCGCCGCGCAATCGTCCGTCAGTAGCGCGGCGGCTTCGCCGGAACCGGCGGCACTGGATCGTTCGAGATCTCCACTGCGGCGCCCGACTGCAGCTTGAGCTGGCCGACGGCCACGACGCGGTCGCCCTCCTTCAAGCCCTTCAGGATTTCGGCCCGTCCATCCACGCGGTTGCCGGTCTGCACGAAGGTCCGCGTCACCGTGAGGCTGGTCTTGCCGTCGTCGGCCTTCTTCTCGGTAAGGAGGTAGACCGAGTCACCATAGAGCGTGTAGTCGACCGCGGTTTCCGGCACGGTGATGACGGGCGGCTTGTCCGGTAGCACCACCGTGGTGGTCGCGAACATGCCGGGCTTGAGGATCTTGTCCGGGTTCTGGATCGTCGCCTGCACGCGAATGTTGCGCGTTTCGGTCGCGATCTGCGGCTCGATCGTGGTGATCTTGCCATCGAAGGTGCGGCCCGGATAGGCATCGACCGCGATGCGAACGATCTGGCCGACCTTGAGCTGGCCGGAGTCCTTTTCCGTCACCGTGAAGTTCGCATAGAGCATCGACAGGTCGGTCAACGAGACGATCTGCGTCCCGGCGGTCAGGTATTGTCCGACCTCGACCTTGCGAACGCCGAGCTCGCCATCGAACGGCGCCCGCACCAGCTTCTGCGAGATGATTGCTTCGGTCTTGGCGATGCCGGCGCTGGCCTGGTCGAAGACGGCCTGGGCGTTGTCCACCGTCGCTTGCGGGCCGACCTGGCGCTCGGCCAGCTGCTTGGCACGATCGAGCGAAATCTGCGCCACGCGCTGTTGCGCCTTGTAGTTGGCGAGATCGCCCTGCTCGGGTCCGTCGAACAGCTGCACCAGCGGCGTACCCTCTTTCACGGCGGCGCCCGCCTTGAACAGGATGTCGGTGATGCGGCCATTGACGTCGGAAGTCACGTTGACCTGATGCACGGCGGCGAGATCGCCGACCGCAGTCAGGAGATTCGGAAGGGTTTCGGATTTTGCCGCGGCGACATTGACGCTGATCGGCGGCGGTGCCTTGCTGAAGATCTGCTTGAACAGATTGGGTAGAAAGACGAACTTGAAGAACACCAGCACGCCGACAATCAGGCCCAGCAGCGTTCCAACGATGAGGAACCAGCGGACCAGCTTGACCGGCCGCTTGTGCGGCTTCTCGCTAATCGGCTTGCCCGAAAGTTTGGGTTCAGTCACGATATTCATGTCATGCACTTTCTGCAGTTACCGATTGTCCCGGGGTCGGTGACAGCTCGCCGTCCAGATGAGAAGCAATTGCGGTCTCGCTAAGTCCGATGCCGCGCAGGATGAATTGGGTAAGCTGCCGTTCCAGATCGGCGGCGTTGCCGTAGGAAAGACAGGGCACGGCGGGAAGCCGCGTCAGCGCCGCCATCAGCACGGTATGGTGCGCGAACCAGAACAGGTTGAGTGGATCGCTGCCGATCCGCACCGCATCGCCGGTCGCAACCGCGCGTTCGATCGACGCTTTGAACACCGGCCCGATCAGGCCGCCGATCTTGTCATAGAGCAGCCGCGCAAACTCGCCGTCGTCGAGATGGCTCGTCGTCATCAGCCGCAGGCGCTGCGCTTCCTCCTGATCCGAGCCGTCGGACACTGCAATGAAGTGGCCGACCATGCCCTTGACGAGTTCAACCAGTGTGGCAGTTGAAGGCTCCTGGCCGAGCAGGTTTGCGAAATCCGGATCGGCCTCGCACTCCTCCGCCAGGATCTCGGCATAGAGCGCGGCCTTGGATGGGAAGTGCTTGAACAACAGTCCTTCGGAAATGGCCGCGGCGGCCGCCACGCTCTTGGTCGTGGTGCCGGCAAAGCCGTTGCGGGCGAAGCATCGCTTGGCGGCGCTCAGGATCAATTGGCGCCGCAAGTCACTGGTCATACGCAGGCTAGACATGGGCGCGTGAGTAATTACTCACCTTGACGAAGTCAAGGATCTATTGCAGCGCACCCAGCGGATTCTGTTGCGGGGGTGACGTTAAAGCCACAACCTCATCATCTTGTTTGGCCACGATTTTTTCGAGAATAGGGCGCTCATCTTCAGGCTTATTCTAAATCCGCCGCAACCCCAGCGCGCCCAGCAAAGCGCCCATCGGGCATAGGCCTGCCGGCGTCGTGCCGGCTTGACGCGCCCTCAGAATCTAAGATAGTTGCATCTGCGACTAATTATCGGTCGCAAGGACGTCGTTCTCCAAAACATCTGACGAGCCATGGCTTTAGAAGCGCGCGAACTGGCGGCGACCTTCGACCTCGAAAAGCTGACGCCGGCGTTCTACGCCAACCCCTACCCGACCTATCGCGCGCTGCGCGAGACCGAGCCCGTCAAGCGGCTGCCGAACGGCTCTTATTTCCTGACCCGCTATGACGACCTGGTCGCGGCCTACAAGAACACCAAGGTGTTCTCGTCGGACAAGAAGAAGGAGTTCTCGCCGAAATACGGCGCCTCCCTGCTCTACGAGCACCACACCACGAGCCTCGTCTTCAACGATCCCCCCGCGCATACACGCGTCCGGCGGCTGATCATGGGCGCGCTCTCCCCGCGCGCCATCGCCGGCATGGAGCCCGATCTGGTCCGCCTGGTCGATCGCCTGCTCGACGCCATTGCCGCCAAGGGCAAGGTGGACCTGATCGACGATTTCGCCGCGGCGATCCCGATCGAGGTGATCGGCAACCTGCTCGACGTGCCGCAGGACGAGCGCGAGCCGTTGCGCGACTGGTCGCTGGCGATCCTCGGCGCGCTGGAGCCGGTGATCGGCCCGGAAGCCTTCGCCCGTGGCAACAAGGCGGTGCAGGATTTTCTCAGCTATCTAGAAGAGCTGGTGGCGGGGCGGCGGGCCAAGCCCGGCAATCCCGACCGCGACGTGCTGACGCGGCTCATCCAGGGCGAGGACAATGGCGAGCGGCTGACCGAGAAGGAGCTACTGCACAACTGCATCTTCCTGCTCAACGCGGGGCACGAGACCACCACCAACCTGATCGGAAATGGCCTGGTGACACTATCGAACCATCCGGACGAGAAGCGGCGCTTGATCGAGGACCCTGCGTTGATCAAGACCGCGGTCGAGGAAATGCTGCGGTTCGAGAGCTCCAACCAGCTCGGCAACCGCATGACCGTCGAGCCGTTCGAACTCGGCGGAATCGCGATGGCCGCGGGCACGGGCGTGACGCTGTGCATCGGCGCCGCCAACCGCGACCCCGCGCAGTTCGCCGACCCTGAACGTTTCGATATCGGCCGCACGCCGAACCGGCATCTGGCGTTCGGCACTGGTGCCCATCAATGCGCAGGGATGGCGCTGGCTCGGCTCGAGGGCGCGATTGCGATCTCGCGCTTTCTTGCGCGCTTTCCGGACTATGCGCTCGACGGCGAGCCGGTGCGCGGCGGCCGGGTGCGCTTCCGCGGCTATTTGAGTGTGCCCTGCAGGGTCAGTTAGCACTGTGACGAATTGCACCAGCCCCGCATCGTAAAATCGTGAACGATTCCTATACCTGCGCGTTGACATTCCCGGGCGACGAAGCACGAGGGAGTTGCGATCATGCTTCCGCGCGGTGTTCGCCTTGCAGCGATTTTTCTTGGTGTCTCCGCGATTGCGGTAAGCACCAGTTCGTATGCTCAACTGGGAAGAGGCCACGGCGCAGGCGGCGGACCTGCGCCAGCAGCCCGACCGGCGGGACCACCACCTGCCATGGCGCGCCCAGCGGCGCCGCCCGCGATGGCACGTCCAGCAGCGCCTCCAGCGATGGCGCGACCGGCCGCGCCGATGTTCCGTGCGGCTCCGCCGATGCAGCGTCCGGCGATGGCCCCGCATGCGGCGCCACGTATCGCCGCACCGTCGCGGCCCGCCGCGCCGCGCATTGTTGCGCCGCGTCCCGAGATCCATCGTGCCGCACCGCCGCAGCGGCCGGCCATGGCGCGACGTCCCGAGCCGCACATCGCCGCACCATCGCGTCAGGGCGCGCCGCCCCCGGCCGCGCGGCTATCGCGAGGCGAACAAATTGAAACACGTGCGCAGCAGCGTGCACAACGCATCGAGGAACGCCGCCAAGTCGTGCAGGAGCGGCAGCGCGGCATGCTGACGCGCCAGAGCACGGAGCGGCAGAGCCGTATCGAGCGCATGCAGCAGCGTGTTCAGCAATTGCAGACGCAGAAGCCGGAAGGCCTGCGGGCGCAACGCGCGCAGCAGCGATTGCTGCAGACCGAGAACCGCCGGCTGCAGCGCGAGCAACGCATGCTGCAAAGCGATCAGGCGCGCCTGCAACGGCTGGGGCCGCAGCCTTCGGCTGAACGCTCCGCCTCTGCCGCCGCACAGGCGGCGGCCCGCGGACGTTTCTCCGCGCAGTTCCGCAGCAATGACGCCATGCAGGCCCGAGTTGCACTGACGGCGCGGGAGAACGCCTGGGCGCCCCGCCACGCCTGGCGACGCGGTCATCGCGCAGCCTTTGTAGCCTGGCTCGGGCCGGTGTTCTGGCCCTACGCCTATTCCGACATCTTCAGCTACACCTTCTGGCCCTATGCATATGACCCCGGCTACTGGGCCTACGCCTATGACGACTTCGTTGATACGGTGTTCTGGGGTGCCGACAGTCCCTATTCCGCCTACGCCAGATATCCGGAGCCTGGCGCGGCTATCACCGATTATCAAAGGCGGACGCGTCCAAGCGCGAGCCGACAGACATTGCGGGAATTGTGCAGCTCGCCTGACGAGGGTGTGACCTCCTGGCCGATTGCCTCGATCACGCGCGCCGTGCAGCCGACGCCCGAGCAGCGCGCCCTGCTCGATGAACTGAAAGCCGCCGCGGCAAAGGCCGCCAATGCTTTCAAGGATTCCTGCGCCGATTCCTATCCGATGACGCCGCCCGGCCGCTTGCGCGCGATGACGGAACGCATTCGCGCAACGCTTGAGGCTGTCAGGATCGTGCGGCCGGCACTTGAGCAGTTCTATAATTCGCTGAACGACGAACAGAAGGCGCGTTTCAACGCGCTTGGCCCGAACATCGGTGACCGCTCGCAGCAGCCGCCGCAGCAGGAAGCGAACGCGCAAGCCGAGCGCTGCGGCGATCCGAAGTCCAGCCTGACCCAACTACCGATCGAACGGATCGAGGCTGTCGTACGGCCGGCGGGCGGGCAAAAGGAGGCGCTTGACCGCTTGAGCGAGGTGACCAGGAAGGCGGTTGCAGGGCTGCAGAGTGCCTGCCCGGACGAAGTGCCGCTTACGCCGATCGGGCGGCTGGAGGCGATGGAGCAGCGGCTCAAGGCCATGCTGGAGGCAGCCGATTGGGTACAGGAATCGCTGGACGCGTTCTATGCCACGTTGAGCAGCGAACAGAAAGCGCGGTTCAATACGATGCGGCGGGTCGCGGGCCCCTGAACCCACCTAATGTGAGGATCGAATGAGGAAATGGCACTTTGTGAAGCAGGCCGCACGGCCATCTTCCGGCCAACGAGACCGAGCTGCACACTCTTGGAAAAGGATGTTCATGACGGGCGCGTTGAGCGGAATGGCGTTCGTGCTTTCATCGCCATCCGCGCTGCCGCAAGCCTCGAACGCAGAGGATGCCTCGGGGCAACAGGCTTTCAATAATGCCTGCCGAACCTGTCACATCATGCGCGAGGGTGACAACCGGCTCGGTCCCAACCTGCACAAGGTTATCGGACGGAAAGCAGGATCGCTGCCGGAATACGCCTTCTCCAGCGCGATGAAGGAAGCCGGCTTCGTCTGGGATGAGGAGAAGCTCGACCGCTTCATCGCCAACCCCGAGGAGGTCGTGCCCGGCAACAACATGAAGCCGTATGGCGGCCTCTCCTCTAGTGAGGACAGAAAGAAGATCATCGCCTTCCTAGCCCAGGCGCGATAGTGGTGCGGCCTCGAATAGCGGCAGACGAGGACGGGCTGCTACTTCACGCCACGCACCAAGGCCAACGCGCGTTCCATTGCCTGGCTCACGAGGACCGCCGAGCGCTCGTCGAGATGAACGGCGTCCGCCCAGCGCAGCTCTCCCCGGTTCACCTCGATCGATAGCCACCTGTTTGAATCCGGAAACGCGGCGTGAGCAATCTCCCGCGTGGTCGCGGCATATCGCGAACCTTCGATCGGCTCCGAATAGGGAAGCTCGAACAGAAATACCCGTGCGCCGCGCTGCTCCACCGTACGGATCAGCTCCGCAACCCGTTTCGCATTGGACTGCGCCACATCCGTCGGATCTTCCCCTTCGAACTGTTGCAGCGCCCGATCCACATAGACCCGGTTGTCGAAATCGCTCGGCGGCTGCCCGGCCAGTCGGCGCAGATTGACCGCGACCTGTTCGTGTGTAAGCGGGGCGTGAAGCCGCTGCTCATAGGCGGCAACGGCCGCCCTGATGGGGCGAAAGAACCACGGCTCGGAATCGCCGCGTGAATAACGCTCGACCAGCGCGGCATCAACCGGGCGGGCGAGCACGTTGGCCTCGACCAGAATGATGGCCGGAAGGTGCGGCTGGCCGGCAACGATTTCCAGCCCGGTAACCGGCGAGCCTCCGGCCAGCGCCAGATTCCGCAGCCTCGGCGTTGCAAAATATTCTTCCTTGAGGCGGAATGCGATCGAGCTGCCCACCAGCACGACGTCGGGCACGGGCACGCGCAAGTAGCGGCTCAGGGTGATCAGCGTGCCGTCCCGCGTCGTGGTGGCCGGCAGCTGCAGCCCGCTGCCGAAACGCGCGGTCGCAAAGCCGCAGGCGATCAACACCATTGCCGCGCCAATCGCGAATTTTGCCAACCACCGAACAGCAGACACGTTTTGCATGATCTTTTCGGAAAACTGGTTCCCGCTTTTCCGGATCATGCCCTAGAACTGAAAATAGATGAACGACGTTTCGGGACCGGCTTCCAGAACCATCAGCGCGGCCATCGAGCCGTAGAGATAGGGCTCGGCCCAGCGCAGCCGTCCCTGCGACAGCGGGCGAAAGCCTAGATGCTGGATCATGACCGGCAGCGAATAGAGCAGCGCCAGGCTGTAGAACAGCTTTGTCGGATTGGGATTCGTGGTCGGCGCGAACATGCCGGCGAAATAGCCGACCGCATGGTCGAAGTTCGGCAGCTTGAAGAAAATCCAGAGCATGGTGACGCAGACAAAGACGAGGGTCATGCGCGCCACCCTGAACGCCGCAAGGTCGATCGAACCCAGCCGCGCCAGCACGGGACGTTCGAGCACCAGCAACAGGCCGTGCATCAATCCCCACGCCAGATAGCTGAGGCCGGCGCCATGCCACAGACCGCCGAGCCCCATCACGATCATCAGGTTCAGATAGGTCCGCCAGATGCTGTGGCGGTTGCCGCCGAGCGGGATGTAGAGATAGGTGCGCAGCCAGGTCGAGAGCGAGATATGCCAGCGGGTCCAGAATTCGGAGAACGAGGCCGAGATGTAGGGAAGATTGAAGTTCACCGGCAGGCGATAGCCGAACAACAGGCCGAGGCCGAGCGCTATCGCCGAATAGCCGAAGAAGTCAGCGTAAATCTGATAGCTGTAAAGGAAAACCAGCAGCCAGCGATCCTGGGTCTGCAGCGTCTCGTAGAGCGGGAAACTCATGTAAGACGTCATCTCGTTGAGATTGTTGGCCACATAGAGCTTGAAGAAAAAACCGGCGAGGATCCATTTCGCGGCCTCGACGAACGGAATGTCCGCAAGATATTTCGGCTTGATCTGCGGCATGAACATTTCCGCACGCGTGATCGGTCCCGACACGAGTTGCGGAAAGAAGATGATGTAGAGGAAGACGCCGGTCAGCGTCGGCGGCGCCGCCTTCTGCCGGGTGAGATCCACCAGCAGGCTGATATTGTGGAAGACGAAGAACGAAATGCCGACCGGCAGCGGCAGCTCCAAAAGGAGATCGAGCGGCGCGAAATCGGTCAGGCGGGGGGCCGCCGGATCGAGAAACAGGAACTTGTATTTAAAGAAGGCGAGCAGCGCGAGATTGAAGACGATGCCGACCGGCAGCCAGATCCGGCGGTTTCGCAAGGCGAGGACCAGGAAGAGATAGGTCCCGAAAACCGCAACGGCCAATAGCGCGAGCAATTCCGGCTGGCCGAATCCGTAGAAGAACAGGCTGGCGAACACCAGCAACTGGACCTGAAAACTCCGCAGCGTCGGCAAATAGTAAGCCGCGAACACGAGCGCGACGAAGACGCCGAACTGCCAGGATGTGAAGGTCACGCCGCCCCATCGGATGTCGGGGAAGCTCTAGCATTTCGGTTCGGAAGGGCATAGCCGGAACCGGGCGGCCAATCCCGGCGGACGGCGGCCGGAACGCCGCGAGTTTGGGCGGTGTCAGGGAGCTCTAATTACCGGCGGTGTTGAAGCGGGAAAGATCGCAGTCCCGTTCGGCATATCTCACCCGCCGCAGGCCCTCGCGGTCTTCCACCACGGTCGGCCGGCAGCGTTCCCTCCAGGCGGCCTGGGCGGCTTCATCGGCCTTCAGCTCTTCGGCGGTCCGGGGTGCAATCTTCACAATGCCGCCGCCGCCGACATAGAAATTGGTTTGCTGGCTAGGAAGTAGCGGCGCGCTGGAGGCGGTGGCCGCGGCCTTGGCATCCGCTGCAGCCTTCGCCGCGCGAGCGGCCGCGGCGGCGTCCGCCGCGTGGCCGTGGTCCATCGCGAATTGCGCTGACGCCGACGAGACCGAAGCGACGAGAATCGAGATTGCGATGAAGACGCGCATTGACCCTGCCTCTTGAAAAGAATGTCTTTACGTCAGCAATGACGGACAAGCATTGAGGCGCCGTAAAGCGGCGTGACTAACCGGATCGCAATTTAGTCGATAAAGATTTAGCTGTTTTTCGGATGCAGCAAGGCTGCCGCAATCACCGCGCCCGGAGGCACGGGAGTGCTCCTCGCCGCTTGCGAGGAGCGAACGGCGAATGCTTATTCGCTGCGGCCGAACTCGCAGCCCTTGCGGGCGTAAACCAGGCGGGTGACGCCTTCCTCATCGTAGGTGCGCTTCGGCTTGCAGAACGCTTCCCACTTTTCGACGGCGGCGCGTTTTGCCTTTTCGTCGTCCTGCTCCTGCGCGGCACTGCGCGGCGGATCGTCGAGATAGGACGTGGTGCAGACCCGGCCATAGAACTTGCTGTAGGTGCAGCGCTCCACGACCTGCCAGGCCTGTGCCGACGACGACAGCAGAACGAGGGCCGCAATTGCGTAAAGAGTTTTCATGGTGTCGCTCATCGCTCGCGGAGAAACGTTCTCCATGCGGCGTAGCTAGCGCCGGAGTTCTCGAGCGCGCAACGGTAACCCTTTGTTAATCTAAATAGCCGCGCAAAAGGTTAAGTCTGGAACCGCGCGCTGTCTCACGGCGTAACGCTATCAGAAAAGACGACGCACGGCAGTTCACATACGAGACAACAGCGTGCGCGATTGAGACAGCCAACAAGCGACCTCGACAGACGGCCCTCAGACCGCCGAGCGGTGCCGCGCGATACAGGTCTGTAAAACATCGTCCATCGGCCTTCCCCACCAGTCGTTGGAGAAGATTTCGATCTCCGAATAGCCGGCAAAGCCCTGCGCCTCGACCGCCGCGCGCACGGATTTGATCTCGATGACGCCGTCACCCATCATGCCGCGGTCGTTGAGGAGGTCCTTTGTCGGCACCAGCCAGTCGCAGACGTGAAAGGCGAGCAGGCGATCCTTTCCGGCGCGCGCGATCTGCGGCATCAATTCAGGATCCCACCAGATGTGATAGACATCGAGCGCAACGCCGAGCGCACCGGTGCGTTTGGGATCGAGCTGATCGCAAATATCCAGCGCCTGCTTCGTCGTGTTCACGCAGGCGCGGTCCGCGGCATAGGCCGGATGCAATGGCTCGACCGCGAGCGGCATGTTCGCCTGCTTCGCATACTCCATCATCTCCGCGATGGCGTCATGCACCTGCGTGCGCGCTGCACCGATGTCCTTCGAGACTTCGCTTCCGGGGCGCGAATATTGCGGCAGGCCGCCGACAACGAGCACGATGCAAGGTGCGCCGAGCGCCTTTGCTTCATCGACGGCGCGGCGATTGTCGTCGCGCGCCTCGATACGGTGCGCCGCGTCAGCGGTGAACATGCCGCCGCGGCAGTAGCCGGACAATTCAAGCCCGGCATCGCGGACGGCCCGCACCGCGCATTCCAGGCCGACGGCCGCCACCTGGTCGCGCCAGGGATCGATGGCGCGGATGCCGTGTCGTGCACAGGCGTCAATGATGGCGACGAGATCGCCCTGCTTGCGGACCGTCGCCGTGTTCAGCGATAGCCAGCGATGGTCATTCGAGAAATCGCGCATCAGGGTTCGATGCCGCGCGTTGCCAGCACCGTCTTCATGCGCCGTGTCGCCAGTTCAGGGTTGGAGAGCAGCCCGGCCTTGTCGGCGAGGCGAAATACTTCGGCCAGATGCAGCGTCGAGCGCGTGCTCTCCTGCCCGCCGACCATGGTGAAATGATCCTGATGGCCGTTGAGATACGCCATGAAGACGATGCCGGTCTTGTAGAACCGCGTCGGCGCCCGGAAGATGTGGCGCGACAGCGGCACCGTCGGCCCGAGCACGTCGTGAAAGCCCGCCTCGTCCCCGGCGGCGAGCCGCGACAGCGCGTAGGAGGCCGCCGGCGCGATGGCGTCGAAGATGCCGAGCAGTGCGTGCGAAAAGCCCTTCGCGTCGCCCGCGATCAGTTCGGCATAGTTGAAGTCGTCGCCGGTATACATCTTGACGTTCTGATCGAGGCGGCGGCGCATGTCGATCTCGCGCTGCTTGTCGAGCAGTGAGACCTTTACGCCGTCGACCTTGGCCGCATTGGCGTTGATGATGGCGACCGCGGTATCCATCGCCTTGTCGAGATCATCAGTCCCCCAATAGCCCGCCAACGCCGGATCGAACATGTCGCCGAGCCAGTGGATGATTACGGGTTCGACTACTTGCGACAGCACGCGGTTATAGACCTTGGCATAATCGTCGGCGCTGCGGCCGAGCTTGGCCAGCGCGCGCGAAGCCATCAGGATGATCCGGCCGCCCGCCTTTTCGACCGCCGCGATCTGCTCCTCATAGGCGCGGATCACGTCATCGATCGATTTGGCGTCCTCCACTGCGAGATGGTCGGTGCCGGCGCCCGAAAACACCAGCGCATTGCCCCTCGCCTTCGCGGCCCTCACCGAGCGCTGGATCAATTCCAGCGAGGTCAGCCAATCTAGGCCCATGCCGCGCTGCGCGGTATCCATCGCCTCGGCGACGCCAAGGCCGAGGTCCCAGACATGCTCGCGAAACGCGATGGTGCGGTCCCAGTCGATCGCGGCGCCGAGCCAGGGATCGTTGTCGGCCATTGGATCGGCGACCGTATGCGCCGCGGAGAAGGCCACGCGGTTCAGCGTGCCCTCGAGTTTCGCCGGAAACGTCCGCGACGCGGCGAGACGATAGGTCTCGATCGAACGGTCCGTGGTCGGCAGTTTCAGGGACAGCGATGACATCGGCAGGACGGGCTTGTTCATCCCTAGGCCTCCTCACACCTTGATCGGGGCAACGTCGATCCAGCGCCGCTCGCGCCAGCTCTGCAGCGCGCATTCGGCAAGCTGCACGCCCTTGGCGCCTTCCAGCAGCGTGAACTTGTAGGGCGCATCCTCGCAGACGTGGCGGATGAACATCTCCCACTGCTCCTTGAAGCCGTTGTCGTAGACGACGTTGTCAGGAACCTTCTGCCAGTCGGCATAGAAATCATGGGTGCGCTTCTCGTCGGGATTCCACACCGGCCGCGGTGTCGCCTGGCGGGCCTGGATCACACAGTCGGTCAGGCCGGCCACCGCCGAGCCATGGGTGCCGTCGACCTGGAAGGTCACGAGGTCGTCGCGATAGACGCGCGTCACCCAGCTCATGTTGATATGCGCGATGACGCCGCCCTTGAGGCGGAAGGTGGCATAGGCCGAATCGTCGGCGGTCGCCGTATACTTCTTGCCCTTCTCGTCGAAACGTTCGGGGATATCCGTGGTTCCGAGGCAGCTAATGCTCTCGACCTCGCCGAAGAGATTGTCGAGCACGTAACGCCAGTGGCAGACCATGTCGAGAATGATGCCGCCGCCGTCCTCGCTGCTGTAGTTCCACGACGGCCGCTGCGCTTCCTGCCAGCCGCCTTCGAACACCCAATAGCCGAATTCGCCGCGCACCGAGAGCATGCGGCCGAAGAAGCCGGAATCGCGCAGGAAGGCGAGCTTCTTCAGGCCCGGCAGGAACAGCTTGTCCTGCACCGTGCCGTGCTTGACGCCCCTGGCGTTGGCGAGCTTCAGCACCGTGACCGCTTCTTCGAGATTGGTCGCGATCGGCTTCTCGCAATAGACGTGCTTGCCGGCCTCGATCGCTTTCGTCAGCAACGAGGGACGGGCCTGCGTCGTGGCGGCGTCGAAAAAGATCGTGTCGTTCTTGTCGGCAAGCGCCTTGTCGAGGTCGGTCGACCAGCGTTCCACGTTGAAGCGCTTGGCAAGCCGCTCCACCTTCTCGGCGTCGCGGCCGATCAGGATCGGGTCCGGCAGCATGCGATCGCCGTTTCCGAGCAGCACGCCGCCCTGGTCGCGGATCGCGATGATGGAGCGGATCAAATGCTGGTTGAGCCCCATCCGGCCGGTCACGCCGTTCATGATCAGGCCGAGGCGTTTGGTCGTCATACTGCTTTCTCCAGGGAGTTTTTGGCTATGGGCTCGGCAAGCGGCGACATCGCGGACCAGTCCGGATGCACTGAAGTGGCGAAGCCCGGTGTCGTCAGCGATTCCGTCAGGAGATCGCCGTCATGAATTGCGAGTCGGACCTTGCCGTTGTCGCGGGTATAGAGATCGGGATGACCTGCGAGAAACGCTTCCCCCTCGGCGGCCGGCGTGTCGCCAAAGCCATCGACGTAATGGTGGCCGTTGCGCTCGGCATGGGTGACGCCGATCAGCGCGCCGAGCGCAAGATCCTGCTGCACGGCAAGGCCGGCCTGGCAGGTGAGGTCCTCGCCGGTGATGAAACATTTTTCGCCTGCCGCGCTCCACTTGGCGGCGCGCGTCGCGTTGATCACCGACTTGTAGATGCCCTTGCAGGATTTTGACGAGATGCCGCGATAGCCGAGCGCCCGCGCGATCGGGAAGGCGTCGTAGGAATCATCCGCCTCGTCGACAATGAAATCGCGCCGGGCCAGTGCGCCGAGCGGCGATGCTTTCGTGACGTCGCGCGGCATTGGCTGTTCGATATAGAGCAGTTTTGACGCGATCGGCCGCAGCGCGGCGTCATGGTCAAGGCGTTCGACCAGCGCACTTAGCGCCGCGAGATCCGCATACTGCTCATTGGCGTCGAGCGTGACGCGGTAGTCATGGGGCAACGCGGCCAGCTCGCGGCCGATCCGGATCAGGCGGTCGGCGTCATGGACGGGATCGCCGTTGAGCTTGAGCTTGAAATAGCGCGCGTCGGCATTTTCCTTGATATCGGCAACACCGCCCTCGCCTTCGACCTTGTCGTCCATGCCGACCGTGTGCCTGATGGCGACGCGCTCCAGCCGCTTGCGGCCGGCGAGGAACTGCGTGACGTCGCCATCGCCGAGATCACGCGACAGGCGTGCATCGATGCCGGCGATATTGGCCGCCATGCCGTCGAAGAAGTTGGTCACGGTGCAGCGCAACAGCGCATCCAGAATCGCCTTGTCGATTTCAACCGGACCGTAAGCGGCGGCCAGCGGCGGGATGTCCTCGGTGGCGCAGGCTTCGATTTGCGCACCAATACAGACGGCGTGCAGCCCGAACGCGGTCTCGAAGCCGGACCGGGCCAGATATAGCTCGCGCGCGATCAAGAGCGAGCGGCGCAATTCCGCGACGGTCTCCTCAGGCGACAGATGCGGCCGCTTGTCGAACCATTTGGCGACCAGAAACTCGGCGCTGGCGCCCTTCGCCCTGCCCTTGCCTTCCACCTCGATCTCGACCCGCACGAACGCCTGCGGCGTCTCGTTGATGACGACCGCGCCGAACCGGAACGGCCGTGCGAAGGCGACCTGCCGTTCAAAAAGGGAGATGTCCTTTATGGCTAGACGTGGCGGCATCGGCGCTTTTCCTCCCGCGGCTCGCTCTTGCGGGGAGAGGGTCGGGGTAAGGGGCTATCTCCGCAGCGGGACTCGCGGAGAGTCCCGCTCACCCGAAATTCGCGCTTCGCGCAAATTTCGACCTCTCCCCGCAAGCGGGGCGAGGTGATCGGAGAATGCGCGGCAAGAGCAAACATGTCTCAATCCAGCGCGCTTTGGGTGAAGAAGTGCTTGCGTATGCGCTGCACCAGCTCCGTGAAGGCCGGATGGGCCATCGCATCCAGCGAGCGCGGGCGCGGCAGCGGCACGTCGTAGATCGCCGCGATCGCGCCGGGACGCTCGGTCATGACCAGCACGCGGTCGGCGAGAAACACCGCTTCCGGAATCGAATGCGTGATCAAGAGCACGGTCTTGCCGGTCTCGCGCTGGATGCGCATCAATTCGACATTCATCTTTTCGCGCGTCATGGCGTCGAGCGCGCCGAATGGCTCGTCCATCAGCATGATCTTGGGGTCGTGCACCAGCGCGCGGCAGATCGAGGCGCGCTGCTGCATGCCGCCGGAGAGTTGCCAGGGTAGCTTCTTCTCAAACCCTTCAAGGCCGACCAGCTTGAGCAGCGCCTTGGCCCGCGGCAGATATTCGTCGCGCGGCAGCTTCTTCATATCGATCGGCAACATCACGTTGGAGAGGATGTTGCGCCAGGGCAGCAGCAGCGCATTCTGGAACACGATGCCGACATTGCCATGCGGCTTCGTCACCTTCTCCCCATCGACCATGATGTCGCCGGTCGAGGGGGCGAGCAGCCCCGAGATCATCTTCAAAAGCGTCGACTTGCCGCAGCCGGACGGGCCGACCACGACGAAGAACTCGCCCTCATTGATGTGGAAATCCAGCGGCCGCAGCGACGGCACGTCGCCGTCGCGCGAACGATAGGTTTTCGAGACGCCCGAAAGCGTAATCCCCGGCGCCGCGCCGCCGGCGCGATCCGACACCAGCCGCAGATGGGCGGCTGGTTGATTGGTCTCGGTTAGTTTGGTCGCCGGGTTCATTCAGATGAGTCCATTTGGAAAACTCTCGCTCCGCCCATCGCCCCTGCGAAAGCAGGGACCCATACACCGTGCCCTTTCGTTCGGGCAGCCTGGCGTAGACCTTCTGCAACAACACAGGCCGGTGGTTATGGGTCCCCGCGTGCGCGGGGACGACGATGGAATTTTCAACGCCTGCTCACGAACCACCCTGCGGCAGGTAGTCGTTGGTATAGAACGCCTTCGGATTGTCCTTGGCCTTGGCGTCCAGCCCGCCATATTCGACCATGAGATTGACCGTGTCGGTCATGTTCTGGTCGGTCACCTGGAACGGCCGCTTGTTCTTGGTTTCCGCTGTCCGGTAGAGCGGAATGGTCAGCTCAAAGCCCTGCGTCAGCGTCTCGATCTTGCCGCCCTTCGGGTTGGCGTCGAGGATCGACTGCGCAGCTGCCTTCGCGTCCTTCTCGGCGGCTTCGACCGCCTTGGTCGTCGCCGACATGAAGCGCTTGACGAGATCGGCATTGGCCTTGACGAAGTCGGTGTTGGCGACGATGCCCGAGCAGACCATGTTGATGCCGTAGTCGGCGAACTTAATCGCGTTGACGTCCTTGCCCGTGGCGTCCTTGATCTTCATCGACTGATCCATGACGTAACCGAGCAAGAGGTCGGCCTGGCCGTTGATCACAGCATTGAGCTTGGTCTGGCCGTCGCCCGCCACGGTCTGGAAATCGCTTTCCTTCAGGCCGGTCTTCTTCAGGAACAGCGGCCAGATCTGCGTCATCGAATCGGCGGGCGTGATCGCCACCGTCTTGCCCTTGATGTCCTCGGGCTTCTTGATGTTCTTCTCGACAAAGCCCATCGCCGACATCGGGCTGGTCTGCAAGAGCACGCCGGTGGCGACGATCGGCGCACCCTTCACCGCGGCGCGCATCATGGTGGGCACGTCGACATAGCCGAAATTGGCGGTCTTGGCCGCCACGGCCTGCGTGGTCGCCGCCGAGCCGCGGCCTTCCTGGATCTCGAGGTCGATGCCCTCAGCAGCATAGATGCCCTTGGCCTTGCCGTAATAGAACGGCGCGTGCTCGCCATAGACGTACCAGTTCAGCATCAGCACGACCTTGTCGGCCGCCGATGCCGGAAGCACCGAAAGCGCGGTCCAGGCCAGCGCGGCTAATACGGCCGCTATGGTTCTCGTCATCGTCTTCCTCCCTTGCCTTCTGTTTTCTCGTTCACGAAGCGAAAATGATGTCGTCGCGCTGGCTGACATGCCAGGGAATCACGAGGCGCTCGATGCGATCGACGACCCAGAACAAGACAACGCCAAGCAGCGCGAGGATCACCAGCGCCGCAAACATCGTCGGCAGGTCGAACGTTCCGATCGAGCGCTGCATGACATAGCCGATGCCGGAATTGGAGCCGACGAACTCACCGACCACGGCGCCGACCACCGCCAGCGTCACCGACACTTTCAGGCCGGAAAAAATCGCGGGCATCGCATGCGGCAGGTTGACCGCGCGAAACACCTGGAAGCGGCTGCCCTGCATCGCGCGCGCCAGATCGACCATATCGGGGTCGACCGATTTGAAGCCCTGCACGGCGGATACGACGACCGGAAAAAATCCAAGCAGGAACGCCGAGATCACCTTGGGGATAATGCCGAAACCGAACCACACCACGAACAGCGGCGCGATCGCGATCTTCGGCACGGACTGGGAGAATACGAGCAGCGGATAGACGTAGCTTTCCACCGTCCTCGAGCCCGCAATCAGCATGGCGACGGGGATGCCGAACACCGCCGACAGCAGGAAGCCGCAGATGGTGGCGTAGGTGGTCGGCCAGGACTGCCGCAGCAATTCCGGCCACTCCGTCCGCAAGACCGCTACGACATCGCCGGGCGCCGGGATCTGGTAGGCCGGAATCTGGAACAGGCGGATGGTGACGTCCCACATCACCACGATGAAGATCAGGAACAGAAACGGCCGCACCCACGCCGCGTTCAGCGCTTTTGACAAGCCACTCTCCGCCTTCAACTCGGCCACGTTCCGCTCCCTGGTATTGTCTTTTCGGGTAGAAATTAACCCGTTGGATAAATACTGGCAAGCGGGTTTTCGTGCGGCAATTTGTGGCCCCGCCGTTCCTGCGAAAGCAGGAACCCATAGTCGCCGATGCCAATTGTTAGAACCGGACCAACGTCTACCGCCTCAAAGCGAAAGGGCGCGGCGTATGGGTCCCGGCGTCCGCCGGGACGCCGAAGGATCAAACCGGCTGATGCTCGGGCGACCGCGCGCCCTGCCCGATGGCCTTGCCGAAATCCGCGGTCGATTTACCCGTCAGCGCCGCCAGCACCAGCGCCACCATGTGGGCAAGGCGCTCGTCCCGCGCCTCCTTCTTCAGGAGGTCGCGGCCGAAGATCACGGAAAGCGTGGCGCTGTTGGATAGATAGAAAAAGCACAACGCCGCGATCGAGATGTAGAGTTGGACCGGATCGACGGCGACGCGGAAATCGCCGCTGACAACGCCGCGCGTCACCACGGTGCGGATCATCTCGACGAACGGCGAATGCATCGACTTGACTTTGGTCGAGCGCTTCAAATGGCGCGCCTTCGCCAGGTTTTCGGTGTTGAGCAATGCCAGGAATTCGGGATTACGCAGAAAATAATTCCACGTGAAATCGATCAGCCGCTCGATCGCCTTCGGCGGATCGAGATGCTCGAGATCGAGCTCGCGCTCCTCGGAACGGATCTTCTCATAGGCGCCTTCCAGCACCGTGAGATAGAGGTCCTCCTTGTTGCCGACATGGTAGTACAGCATGCGCTTGTTGGCGCCGGCATTGGCCGCGATGCGATCGACCCGCGCGCCGGCGAGGCCATGGGCGGCGAATTCCTGCTTGGCGGCCTCGAGAATCCGAAGCCGCATCCCCTCAGGGTCGCGCTGCCATTTCTGTCCGCGTTTTGCCTTTGCCAAATCAGTCGCCCGATGGATGCATCGGGCCGAGCTGTAGCATGTGAGGCGCGGTTTGAGAACGGATCACCCTCCCCTCCAGGGGAGGATAAGCTCATTCGCCCTGCCCCGCCGATGGCTGCACCAATAGCGTCGGCACGCCGCAGGTCCCCTTCCGGACCGTCATGACCCGCGTGCCCGGCTTGCGGCCGGTGCGGATTTCGGAGACGTCGACGCCGGCCTGGACCAGCCGCGCATGGGTGGCGTCGATGTCGGCGACGCGCCAGCACAGGCCGTATAATTTATCCTGCGTCGTATCGGCATGTTTGCCCGGCCGATGCGTCACCTCGACGATGAGGTCACCGCAGCGGAAGAACATCAGCCGACCCCAGTCCGGGTGCGAGCGGTCGAGCGCCATGTCGAGGCCGAGCCGCGCGCCATAGAGGGCAGCGGCGCGCTCGGGGTCCGACGTCGAGATCACGACATGGTCCAGCGCCGTGATCGCAGCGGTCGAGGTTCGCACCGACAGCGGCCGCTCCTTGTCGCGCTCGAGGAAGAACAAGCGGACGCCGCGCGAGGCCTCCGTGGCAGTCCGCGTGCGCTTCCATGACAGCGCCGCGCCCGAGATCGCATCGCGGCTTTCGACCTCGGCAATCGCCTCCGGCTTCAGCGTCAGCCGCTCGAGCCGGCGATGCATATTTGCGATGTCGCCGGTCCGAAAGCAGATGCTCGCCAGCCCCTCGCCCTGCGCATCGAGCACGGCGCGGATGCGGTCCGCATCCATGCCTTCCCCGTTCGGCGCCACCAATTCCAGCGTGGTGTTGTCGAGCGTGAACAGGACGCGGTCGGCACCGCCGCCGCCATACTGCCAGGCCGGCGCGCGGGCAAACAGCGCCTGATAGGCGCTGGACGCCGCCTTGATGTCGCCGGTGAGAACGACGACGTGATCGAGGCCGGTGATCACGGGAACAGCCCTCGCGTGTTCTTGGCGGCGCGCACTTTCTCGACGCCGATCGCCATTGCCGCGGTACGATGCGGGATCTTGTCCGCCTTGGCGCGCGCCAGCATCGTGTCGAAGGCGCGGTCGAGGATGGCGTATTCGCGCCGCGTCACCTCTTCCTCCTCCCAGAACAATTGCTGCAGGTCTTGCACCCATTCGAAATAGCTGACGACAACGCCCCCGGAATTGCAGAGAATGTCGGGAATCAGGAACACGTCGCCCTGGCGTTTTTCCAGCACCAGATCGGCCTCCGGCGTGGTCGGGCCGTTGGCGCCCTCCGCCAGCACACGGCATTTCAGGTTTTCCGCGACCTTGGCGTCGATCACCCGCTCCATCGCCGCCGGCACCAGCACGTCACACTTCAAGGTGAGGATCTGCTCGGGATCGAAAGTGAGCTGGTTGGAGAAGCCGGCGATGCTGCCATGCGTGCCGGCATGGCGCATCAGTGCGGGAATATCGAGGCCGGCCGGATCGTGCAGCGCGCCGGTGTGATCGCTGACGGCGATGATCTTCAAGCCATATTGATGGAGCTCCAGCGCGGCGTAGGAGCCGACATTGCCAAACCCCTGGATCACGGCAGTCGCGGTGCCCGGGTTGATCGACAGCTCCTTGAGCACCCGTTTGGCGAGATAGGCGACACCGCGCCCGGTGGCCTCGCGGCGGCCGAGCGTGCCGCCCGACGATACCGGTTTGCCGGTGACGATCTCGGTCACGGTCTTCCCCTGGTACATCGAATAGGTGTCCATGAACCAGGCCATTACCTGCTCATTGGTGCCCATGTCGGGCGCCATCACGTCGGTGTGCGGGCCGACGAACGGAATCATCTCCTGCATGTAGCGTCGCGACAGTCCTTCCAATTCGCGCTTGGAAATCGTGGAGAGATCGACATTGACGCCGCCCTTGGCGCCGCCATAGGGCAGACCGACGAGCGCGCATTTCCAGCTCATCCAGATCGCCAGCGCCGCGACCTCGCCGATGTCGACAGAGGGGGCGAATCGCGTGCCGCCCTTGGTCGGTCCGAGGGTGAGGTGATGCTGCACCCGATAGCCTTCGAACACTGCGACCGTGCCGTCGTCCCGATGAATCGGACAGGAGACGGTGATGGCCCGTTTCGGCATCAGGATACGGTCGCGCTCGTCCATCGGGATTTCCAGATGGTTGGCGATGACGCCAAATTGGTTAACCGCCATGTCGAACACGGGACCGGAATAAACGGTCATCATTCCCTCCACTTTTGTCGCGCCGCCGGGAAACCCGGACAGCCGTCAGTCGTTATACGGCAGTATGCCCGATACCTATAAGAACAAGACCTCTAAGGAAGACCTCTAAGTACAGGACCCCCAAAGGACGGTCGTATTCTCCTCATACTCCCATCTCAAGCTGCAAAGACGGCACGGTTGCGAATAATTTCAGCGAATGCATCCGATAACCGGTGCTAATGTGTGTTCGCCGGGGCCGGGACCACCCCTCAGCTCATGACGGAAAACGAATGCAGGCTCTCTTCATCGGACAGACCTATATCGACGTCACCTTCATCACCGACCACATGCCGACCGGCGACGAAAAACATGTGGCTTCCAACTATGCGGTGTCGTTTGGCGGCAATGCCGTCACCGCGGCGTTCTGCTGTGCCAAGCTCGGTATCGTTCCCGACCTGATCGCGACCATGGCCAATGACTGGCTCGGCCGCATGTTTCAGGACATGGCTGCGAAATACGGAATCTCGATCCATCCGCGCAAGGTCAATTCGTCGTCACTGTCGTTCATCATGCCGAAGGACGGCAAGCGCGCCATCGTGCGCTGCCGCGACGACGAGCACATCCACCCTTTCCCGATGCTGAACTTGAAGGGCTGCCGCGCGCTGCATGTCGACGGCCACCAGCCGGACGCCGCCATTCATTATGCAAAACTCTGCCGTGAGGACGGCATCCTGACCTCGCTCGACGGCGGCGGCCTGCGCACCAACACCCATGAGCTGCTGGCCTTCATCGACGTCGCTATCGTCGCCGAGCGGCTGTGCGAGCAGATGGACAAGACGCCGGAGGCCATGCTCGATTATCTCAAGAGCCGCGGCTGCCGGGTCGGCGGCGTCACCATGGGTGAACAGGGCCTGCTCTGGTATGACGAGGCCGGCGCGGTGCGCAAGCTGCCGGCGCTGCCGATCGCGCCCGAGCGCGTCATCGATACCAATGGCGCCGGTGACGTGTTTCACGGCGCTTACATATTTTCCTATCTCAACAATCCCTCGAAAGGCTGGGCCGAGCATTTCGAGTTTGCCCGTGCGGCCTCGACCTATAAGATCCAGCGCCTCGGCAATGAGGCTGGATTGCCGACGCTTGCCGATATCGATGCCGTCAAGCAGGAATTCCAGATCGGGCGCAAGAAGGAATTTTGGGACTAGAAATGGGGCGCGTCTTCGTCGCCGGCAGCATCAACATGGACGTGGTGGCAACCGCCAGCCGGCATCCCAAGGTCGGCGAAACCGTCGCGGGCCAGGCCGTGCATTATTTTCCGGGCGGCAAGGGCGCCAACCAGGCGGTATCAGCCGCGAAGCTTGGCGCGCCGGTCACGCTGATCAGCCGGCTCGGCATGGATGCGTTCGGCCAGCAACTGCGCACGTTTCTTGGCCTGCAGGGCGTCGATCTCGCCTTGGTCAAGGACAGTGCTGACATCCATACCGGAACGGCCATCATCACCATCGCCGACGCCGACAACACGATCGTTGTCGTGCCCGGCGCCAATGCGCTGGTCAGCGCCGAGGATGTCGCCGCCCCCGTATTCGCGAGGGGCGACGTTGCGGTGAGCCAGTTCGAGATTCCGCAAGCCGCGATTACCGCCTTCTTCCAACGCGCCCGCGCGGCCGGGGCGACCACCATCCTCAATCCGGCACCGGCGCTTGCCTGCGGCGCCGAATTGCTCGACCTCGTCGATATCCTCATCCTCAACGAAACCGAGCTCGGTCTTCTCGCGCAGGCCGAGCTCCACGATACCGACGAGCCTTCCCGCTTCATTGAGGCCGCCCGCCGCCTGCCAACAGCTTCGGACAAGATCATCTGCGTCACGCTGGGCAAGCGCGGCGTGCTCGCACTCATCAGCGGCGAGCCGTCGTTGATCGAGGGGCGTGCCGTGAAAGCGGTGGACACCACCGGCGCCGGCGATTGCTTCGTCGGCGCCCTCGCCGCCCAGCTTGCCAATGGCAAGCCGATCCGCGACGCGCTTCAATACGCCAATACAGCCGCGTCGATCTGCGTGCAGCGGATGGGCGCCGCGCCGTCGATGCCGACCGCCGCCGAGGTGGCTGCGCTATCAGCTATTTGAGGGCCTGCAATTCGTCATATTGCGCGCGCGTCCACCCCGCCCCGAGGGACGCATCATTATGCAGCGGGATCGCCGCCTTTCGGAACGCCTCCCGGTCGGGCTCGATCACCGTCATGCCGAGCCTCTTCAATTCGCTGGCCAAAACCCGCTCGGATGCTTCGATCGCCTCCGTTGCCTTCGCGGCGGCCTCCTGCAACGTATCCGCAAAGAGCTTGCGGTCTTCCGGCGCCAGCTTGTCCCAGACATGACCGCCGACCACGGTCACCATCGATTCGGTGATGTGGCCGGTCAGCGAGATGTGGCTCTGCACCTCGTGGAATTTCTTCGCCATGATCGTCGGCAGCGGATTCTCCTGGCCGTCGACCAGCCCCTGCTGGAGCGCGGTATAGACATCGGAAAAAGCGATCGGGATAGCGTCGGCGCCGACTGACTTGGTGAACATCTGAACCAGCGGCGCCGGCGGCACGCGCAGCTTCATGCCCTCCATGTCCCCAGGGACACGAACCGGTTTGTTGGCGGTGACATGGCGCTGGCCGTAATAGGTCAACGCCGCGATCTTGTGCCTTGTCTTGTCCTTATAGCCCTCGGCCAGCTCGGCAAACAGCGTGCTGCCGCGATAGGCCTTCCAGTGCTCGAGGTCGCGCAGCATGAATGGCGCACCGGTGATACCGAGCGGCTGATAGGTCGCCGCGGCGAAATTGATCCCGACATAGATGATATCAATGGCGCCAGCGCCGAGCGCTTCATTGATCTGATTCTCGTTGCCGAGCTGGGAGGCCGGAAACACCTCGATGTCGAATCTGCCCTTGCTACGCTTCCTGATCTCGCTGGCTGCCCATAGCGCCTCGGTGTGGAAGGGCTCGGTTACCTCATAGACATGCGCCCATCTCAGCTTGGTCTGCGCCGACGCCGGGCCGCTTGCAATTGAAGCGAGAATGGCGAAGCTGATCAACCTGAGATAGCACGCCCAAACGGACATATACCCTCCGAGAACGGACCACAGGAGACTCGTAACAGGACTTCCTTTCAGCAAAGTTGCCGAAATGGACCAGCCGACGCAAGCAGACTTGGCGGCGCGAAAAGTCGAATCTAAGTCAGGCCACGTTCGAAGTGAGGGCGCCCTTGAGGTCGAATCGGGCGTCGGCCGCCTGCTCGGGCGTAATCGAGCCGTGGGCGGCGAGCAGACGCCGTCCGAACATGTGATCGCCCGCGCGGTTAACGGATTCGATGCCGACGAGTTGCCGCTCCTTGTAGCAAAAGACGGAGAACGCCCCCTGCGCGCGGTCGCCGCGCACCACCACCTGGTCATAGCCGGTGGTCAGCCCCACCATCTGCAGCTTGTCGGGACCCTGATCACTCCAGAACCACGGCAGGCCGTCATAGGGCTTGGCGTCGCCGGTCAGCCGGGCCGCAATGCAGCGCGCATGGTCGGTGGCATTCTGCACCGACTCCAGCCGCAGCGAACCGCCGAACCGCCGGCTCGCATAAAGCGCGCAGTCGCCCATCGCCGAAATATTCGGATCTTCAGTCAGGAGATGCTCATCGACGATGATGCCGGCAGCGACCTTCAGGCCGGCCTCCGCCGCCAGTTCAACGTTGGGCAGAACGCCGACGCCAACCACGATCAGGTCGGCCTTGATATGCCGCCCGTCGCTCAGGCTAACGCCGGTCACCTTGCTGCCATCGCTCTCGATGCTGGTGACCTGCACGCCAAGATGAATCCGGATGCCGGCCGCGGTATGCCGGGATTGAAAGTGCTCCGAGATTTCTGCCGTCACGGCGCGCGCCATCACCCGCGGCGCGAGCTCGACGACGTCGACTTCGAGGCCTTTGGCCTGCGCCGTCGCTGCGAATTCCAGCCCGATGAAGCCGGCGCCGATGACGACGACGCGCTGGCCCGCCGCGATGTAGTCGCGCAGGGATTGGCTTTCATCGAGCGTGCGCAAGTAGCGCACGCTATCGAGATTGGCATTTGGAATATCGAGCAGGCGATTGCGCGCGCCGGTCGCCAGCACGAGGTGGCCGTAATCGAGCGAGGCGCCGGAGGCGAGCGCCACCTTGCGCGCGGCGCGGTCGATCGACACCGCGCGATCGGAAATCAGGTCGATCTTCTGGTCGGCATAGAATTTTTCCGGCCGGAACATCAGGCTGTCGGGCCCGCCGGCTCCCTTCAGATAGGCCTTGGACAGCGGGGGCCGCTGGTACGGCAGATGCCCCTCGTCGTTCACGAGCGCGATGGCTTCCGAAAAGCCATGTTGGCGCAGCGAGGCCGCGAGCTGGTAGCCGGCGTGGCCGGCCCCAACAATGACAACCGGTCCTGTCGTCATCGGCACATCCTAGGTTCGAGCGCACGGGAACGACCCATGTTGTTTCCCCTCCAAAGATTTTGGCTTGCCTGTCCCGTCCTCTGGAAGCGGCGCTCGTGTCCGTCCTAAACGATGACAGGTCCCATCTGACCTCATGGCGCGAGGAGACGCAAGAGCGCCGTGGCCCGGAAGGAAGGATCGCGCGGTATTTTGCCGGGCATGCCCCGGGGATTGTCACTCCGTGCCTTCTGCGATTTAAATGCTGGCCCTATCCCGAGCCGAGGGCCCGCCATGTCGACATCAGATGATACCGCCAGCGCACCAGCCCTGCTCCGCATCGAGGGCGCGATCGCCACCATCACCCTGAACCGGCCGGCCGCTTTCAATTCCATCAACCTGCCGATCGCGCAGAAGCTCGAGCAGCTCGGCGCGGAGGTCGAGGCTAATCACGATATCCGGGTGCTGGTCATCGAGGGCGAAGGCCGCGCCTTCTCGGCCGGCGGCGATCTGCAGACCATCGGCGCTGCGGCCGCCAGCGACACCGTCGCGCCCGTGGTCGGCGAACTCTTGAAGCACTACCACGCCTTCATCGAAACGCTGCGGCGGATGCCGAAGATCGTTCTGTCCAGCGTCCACGGCTCCGCCGCCGGCGCCGGCATGGGCCTCGCCTTCGTTGCCGATCTCTGCATCGCCGCCGCTGATGCCCGCTTCACACCGGCCTACGCCAAGATCGGCGTATCACCGGACGGCGGCAGCACCGTCGGCATGGTTGGCACCGTCGGCACTCGCCGCGCCCTGCAGATCTTTTTGGCCGAGGACAGCTTTACCGCGCAGCAGGCCCATGAATGGGGCCTGATCGCCCGCGTCGTTCCGGCAGCGGACTTGAAAACGGAAACGCGAAAATTCGCCGAGCGGCTGGCGCAGAATCCGCCGGCCGCGATCAGCGGCACCAAGTCGCTGGTCTATCAGGCTGCAGTCACGCCGGTGAAGCAGCAGCTCGACGCCGAGGAAGCGAAGATCATCGAGGCGATGCTGACCGATGAGTTTCGCGTTGCCGTGAAGAAGTTCACCAGCAAGTCCAAATAGCGACAAGCTGGCGCCGCCAATCAACTGTCATCATCCGCGAAGGCGGATGATCCAGTACGCAGCGGCATCTCGGTTCTATCGCTGGTGCCGGCGATTACTGGGTGCCCCGCCTTCGCGGGGCATGACGATCGAGGACATACCAACACTTAATTCGGGCAGATATAGCCCGTCCCTGACGGCGACTTGAAGCAGCCGACCGATTCCGGGATCACCTGTTTCGGCAGCCACAGCACCACCTTCGGGAAGTAGATCGTGAAGGTGATGGTGACCAGGAACACGACATAGATCGGCAGCGCTGCCCGCAACGCCTTGGAAAATGGCACGCCGACGAATTTCGAGGCCATCAGCAGCACCAGCCCATAGGGCGGCGTGATCAGCCCGAACGCCAGCGTCGCAATCAGCACGACGCCCATGTGCACGGCGTTGATGTCGCCGGCCTGCGTCAGCGTGTTCACCAGCGGCATGAAGATGATGATGGTCGGCACCGGCTCGATGAAATCGCCGACGACAGTGAACAGCAGCACCAGCAGCAGCATGATCAGATGTGGATCGTTGCCGGCGATCGCGATGATCCAGTCGGCGATTACGGAGGCGCCGCGCAGGTAAGCCAGCATCCAGCCGAACGCATTGGCGGCGCCGATCGTGATCAGCGGCAGCGAGAAGATCAGCCCGGCAAGACAGAAATCATAGGGGATGTTCTTGAAGTGGCCGCGGTTGAGCGCGGGAATCACCACGGCGATGATCCAGATCACGGCGACGACGCCGGCCTCCGTCGGCGTGAAGGCGCCGGTCAGGATGCCGCCGAGCAGGATGACCGGGATCATCATCGGCAGGGCCGCATCGCCCGCCGCGAACACGATCTGCTTCAGCGGCGCTCGGGGCCGGCGCATGCCGCTCGGCCCGAAGAAGAAACAGTAGATCATCAGGCCGAAGCCGATCATCAGCCCCGGCACCACGCCGGCCATGAACAGGCCGGCGATCGAGACGTTGCCGACCGCGCCATAGACCACGGCGGTGATGCTCGGCGGCACCAGTGCCGCGATGGTGGATGCGGCAGCGATGATCGCCGCGATGAAGGCGGGGCTATACCCCTCCTTCTTCATCGGGCCGCCCAGCGCGCGGGTCATCACGGCGACGTCGGCGGTGGTGGATCCCGACATTTCCGAGAAGAACATCGAGAACACGACGACGACCTGCGACAACCCGCCCCTGATATGCCCGACCAGCGACAGCGACAGGTTGGCGATGCGTATCACCACATTGGCCGAGCTCATCAGCTCGCCAACCAGCAGGAAGAACGGGATCGCCAGCAGCGCTTCGGAATCCACGCCGTCAAAAATCTTCTGCATGATGGCGGCGAGCGAGACGTCGGAGAGTAACGCGCCGACAAAAACGCCTGCCATCAGCGAAAACGGCACCGGCACGCCGAGATAGCCGAAGAACAGGAAGCAGAACGTCATCAGGCCGAGAATGACGGGGGAGCTCACGACCGTCCCCCGTTCTGGATGCCGGTGTCGGCGGGTGGAATGTCGGCGGCGTCTTCAGGCGGCTCGGGATGATCGAAGCCGTTGCGGATGCCGTTGACGAGCTGTTCGACCGTGAACAGCGCAATCAGCACACCGGACAGCGGGATCGCCGCATAAAGCGAGGCGATCGGCGTGTTCGAGGGCAGCCGAAAACTGCCGAAGCCGCGCAGATAGTTGATGTAGCCGTAATAGATCAGGCATCCCGCCACCGCGAGCACCACGAGGCGGATCAGGATTTCGACGATCAGCCGCGGCGTGCCGTGCATCGATTCAGAGATCGCAGTCAGATAGAGATGATCGTTGCGACGCGTGGCGACCGCGCAGCCGATGAAGATGGCATAGATGAACAGCGTCGAGGTCGCTTCCTGCAACCACAGCCAGGGGTGGCCGATGGTCCGCGTAATAATGTCTGCCGTGACGGACAGCGAGAACCCGAAGCACAGCACGCCGCAGATCACCATCAGGATCAGTTCGAGCCGGTCGAGCGCCCGCCATTTCAGATGGTGCTGGCGCTGCAGCACGAGTCGATCGGCAATGGACATTGTTACACTCTCTGCCGTCGTCCTTGCGAACGCAGGGACCCATAACCATGGGCGCTAATTTAGTTGTTGCGGACGTCGGCTAGCCGATCACTCACCCGACAGGCCGCGGGGTATGGGTCCCGGCGTTCGCCGGGACGACGCATCGAACTAGTTGATCGCCCGGATCAGCGTCTTGATCTTGTCGGCGTGCGGGCCGAGCTCCTTGGCGAGCTTGTCGAGATAGGGATCGGCGATCTTCTGGAAGCTTGCCTTGTCGACATCCTTGACGATCTTGACGCCCATCTTCTCAAGCCGCGTCGCCGCCGCGTTCTCCAGCTCGAACGCGCGCTTCGGCTCCTGCAGGCTGACATCCCGCGCTGCGGCTAGCACCCATTTGCGCTGGTCGGCATTGAGGCCCTGCCAGAGCCTGTCGCTGACCCAGACCACGCAATTATTGGCCTCATGCGAGGTCGTCGACAGCACAGGTGCAACCTCATAGTGCTTGTTGATCATGTAGACGTTGACCGCGTTCTCGCCGAAATCGACCACGCCGGTCTGCAGCGAGGTGTAGACGCTGCCGAACGGCATGTGCACCGTCTGGGCGCTGTAGGCCGGGAACATCATGTCTTCGGTCGCGGTCGCCTGGACGCGGACCTTGAGGCCCTTCATGTCCTCCGGCTTGCGCACTTCCTTCTTGCCGTACATGTGCCGAAAACCCTGGGTGCAGAGGCCGATGGCGTGAATGCCCTGCGTGGTGCCGTCGATCATGTCGCGCACCGCCTCGAACACCTTCTCGTCGCCGAGCGCCTTGATGTTGTGCTCCTCGGAGCGGAACAGGAAGTGCAGCGACATCACGCCGGCCTGTGGCGAGATCGTCGACGTGTTGGCTGATGACACGACCGCAAAATCGAGATCGCCGGCCTTCACCAGCTGCAGCAGCTGCGGCTCCTGCCCGAGCTGTGCGCCGGGAAACTGGTCGACCAGCATCGTGCCCTTGCTCAGCTCCTTCAGCTTCGCCGAGAAAATGTCGTAGGCGATGCTGTAGCCGGAGTTGAGCTGCTGATCGTGCGCGAAGCGATAGTGCTTTACCTCCTGCGCGCCGGCGCTGGTGGCGAGCATGACAGCGGCTGCGGCAATCGCCGCAAGCAATAATTTTCCTGGATTCCCCATGACGCACTCCCCCGTTTGGCTTGATTTTTTCCAATCAAACCACCGGGACGCCGAGATTGTCAATAAAGCATCGGAATTATCTCTCAGATCAGCGCAAAATTCCGCCGAACTGCGCCCATTATCGATAATTGGTCGAGGTTTAGCCCCTGCCCTGCCGGCGCATGAAATCGAAGTCGCAACCCTCGTCAGCCTGCAAGATCGTCTCGTTGAACAGATATGCATAGCCGCGCCGGGCTCCGTCGGGTACCGCCACCGGTGCCAGCGCCGCACGGCGCTTTGCCAGCTCGGCCTCGTCGACCAACAGATCGATGCTGCGTTTCGCGACGTCGAGCCGGATCATGTCGCCGTTCCTCACCAGCGCCAGGGGACCGCCCACGGCGGATTCCGGCGTGATATGCAGCACGATGGTGCCGAACGCGGTGCCGCTCATGCGCGCGTCCGAGATCCGCACCATGTCCTTGGTGCCGCCGCGCGCCAGCTTCTTCGGGATCGGCAGATAGCCAGCTTCGGGCATACCCGGCGCGCCTTTCGGCCCGGCATTGCGCAGCACCAGCACGTCGTCGGCATTGACGTCTAGATCGGGGTCGTCGACCCGCAGCGTCATGTCCTCGACGGATTCGAACACGACGGCGCGGCCGGTGTGCTGCAGCAGTTTCGGGCTCGCCGCCGACTGCTTGATGACGGCGCCCCGCGGCGCCAGATTGCCATGCAGGATCGCCATCGCGCCTTCGGCCTTGATCGGGTTGTCGCGCGAACGGATGGCATCCTGCCCCGGCACGTCCTCCGCGCCAGCGACGATGTCGCGCAGCGTCTGGCCCGTGATGATCTTGGCATCGAGGTCGATGAGGTCACCGAGCTGCGCCATCAGCTTCGGCACGCCGCCGGCATGATGGAAATGCTCCATATAGTGCTCGCCGGACGGCTTCAAATCGACCAGCACCGGCACCTCGCGACCGAGCCTGTCGAACGTCTCTAGATCGATCTTGTGGGGGGAACGATGGGCCATCGCGGTGAGATGGATCAGCCCGTTGGTCGAGCCGCCGATTGCCTGCATGACGACCTGGGCATTGCGGAACGACGCCGACGTCAACAGTTCGCTGGGCTTTGGCCCCTTCGTCTTGGCCATTGCGGCAGCGACCCTGCCGCTGGCCTCCGCCGAACGAAATCGTTCGGCATGCGGCGCCGGAATCGTCGCGCTCATCGGCAGTGACAACCCGAGCGCCTCGGTGATGCACGCCATGGTGCTGGCCGTGCCCATCACCATGCAGGTGCCGACCGAGGGCGCGAGCCGGCCGTTGACGTCTTCGATCTCGATATCGTCGATCTCGCCGGCGCGATACTTCGCCCAAAGCCGACGACAGTCGGTGCAGGCGCCGAGCACCTCGCCCTTGTGATGCCCGACCACCATCGGCCCAACCGGAATGACGACGGTCGGCAGATCGGCGCTGATCGCGGCCATGATCTGCGCCGGCAGGGTCTTGTCGCATCCGCCGATCACGACCACCGCATCCATTGGCTGGGCGCGGATCATCTCCTCCGTATCCATCGCCATCAGATTGCGCAGATACATCGAGGTCGGATGCGAAAAACTTTCGGCGATCGATATGGTCGGAAACACCATCGGCATCGCGCCCGACAGCATCACGCCGCGCTTCACCGCCTCGATGATCTGCGGCACATTGCCATGGCAGGGATTGTAGTCGCTGTAGGTATTGGTGATGCCGACGATCGGCCTGTTCAGTGCGTCGTCGGAATACCCCATGGCCTTGATGAAAGCCTTGCGCAGGAACAGCGAGAAGCCAGCGTCACCATAACTTGCCAGTCCCTTGCGAAGTCCGTCGGCCATTTTTCTTCCCTTGATATTGCAGATGGGCACTTAAGGAGCCCACCGGATTATTGTCAATGTTTGATTATTCTGGGCGCCTTCGGGATCATATCACCCAAAAAAGTCCCCATTATTGACAATAGCCGGCCAGCGTGTTGTCTAGACCATCATCGGAAACGCGCTCATGAACCAACCGTTGCGCATCGGCCTGATCGGCGCCGGCATGGTGAGCCGTCATCACCTCATCGCTTGGGCGAGCATACCAGATCAGGCCCACGTCGTGGCCATCGCAGATCCTTCGCCCGAGAATGCCGCACGGCGCGCGAGCGAGTTCGGAATTGCGCAGACCTATGCCAGCGCCGAGGCAATGCTGGCGTCGGTGACGCTCGACGCCATCGATATCGCAGCCCCCCGCGAAATGCACGCGCCGCTGGTGCGGCTTGCTGCCGCGAAGCGATTGCCGGTGCTTTGCCAGAAGCCGCTCGCGCCCAATTTGCAGGAGGCAACGGAACTCGCGGCCGAAGTCGAGGGCGTGACACGCCTGATGGTGCACGAGAACTGGCGTTTTCGCGGTTATTACCGCGACGCAGCGGCGTGGCTGCGCGAGGGACGGATCGGCAATATCAAGCAGGCGCAACTGACGCTTTTGACATCGGGCGTGCTGCCGGGACCGGCCGGACTTTGCCCGGCGCTGGAGCGCCAACCATTCATGCGGCGCGAGCGGCGCATGCTGGTGGCTGAAGTGCTGATCCACCATCTCGACACGCTGCGCATGCTACTCGGGCAGCTAGCGGTGACGGCGGCGCAGCTTTCCCGCTCCAGCGATCTTCTCGCCGGCGAGGACGGCGCGGTGATCCAGCTCCGGAGCGATAGCGGCGCTGGCATTGCCGTGTTCGCCAGCTTCGCCGCCCATGGGCATCCGGCCACACAGGTCGACCGGCTGGAGATTCTCGGCGACAAGGGCGCGATCAGGCTCGACGGGCCGTCATTGACATGCTCCGGCGCATCGCCCGCCGAACATAGCTACGATCTCGCCGTCGAGTACCAGGGTTCCTACGACCGCACCATTGCGCATTTCGTGAAAGCGCTCCGCGACAATCTGCCCTTCGAGACGGCGCCGCCGGACAACCTTCAGACCTTGCGCCTGGTCGAGGATTGTTATCGGCTGTCCGGCTGGGAGGCTTTGCGATGAAGCCACAGCCATCGATCGGCGAGACACCCTCGCCCTCGCGCGAGGAGGAGCAGGCGGAGGTCATTCGCCGGCTGGAAGAGGACATCATCTTCGGCCGCTTCGCGCCAGGTCTGAGGCTGGTCGAAGACACCTTGATGCAGCGCTACGACGCCAGCCGGCACTTCGTCCGCCAGGCGCTGTTTCAGCTCGAGCGCCAGGGCATCGTGCTGCGCGAAAAGAACATCGGTGCCACCGTGCGATTCTATTCGGCCGACGAGGTGCGCCAGATCTACGAGGTGCGGGAAATGCTGACGCGGCAGGCCGCGCTGATGATCTCCCTGCCCGCGCCCAGTAGCCTCATCGAGCAGCTCACCGAGTTGCAGCGGCAATACTGCGCCAGGGCCGACGCGCAGGATCTGCGCGGCATCCACGAGGCCAACGACGCGTTTCACGTCGCGCTGTTCTCGGCCTGCGGCAACCCGTATCTGGTGCGCTCGCTGCAGGACTACATGAACCTGACGCTGCCGATGCGCGCCAAGAATCTTGCCGATCGTGAAGGGCTGGCCCTGTCGCGCCGGCAGCACGAATTGATGATCGAACTCTTGAAGGGCCGCGACAGCTGGGCGCTGGCGCAGCTGTGCGTCGATCACATGCAGTACAGCAAGTCGGATTATCTCGGCCGCATCGCGGAGGACGAGAGCAAGCGTTAGCGCTTGCCCCAATCCACGATCCGGCCCTTGTCGCCGTCGAACTCCATGCTGCAGAACGTGCCGCCCTGGAAGTAATCGCCGACAGGATCAGGCTTCAACTTGGCCTGCTCGGCCATCGCATGCTCGCGGAAATCTTCTGCCCTGCCGGTCGGCCGGTAGCCAAGCTCGTAGGCGCGATGGTTGTCCCACCAGGCGCGCTCGTTATGGGAGGCACCGTAGAATATCTCGAAATGGATGTCGGGATGTTCGAGGCCGATGCGGCAGAGCTGCACGAGGTCCTCGGGCTTCAGCCAGATCGAGAGGCGGCGGTGATCAAGCGGCATCTCGCCGAAATTGCCGATCCGGATGCAGGTGACGCCGAGCCCGTGCTTGTCGGCATAGAGCGCGCCGACCGCTTCCCCAAACACCTTGCTGACGCCGTAACGGCCGTCGGGGCGCGGGGTGACGTCGGTGCCGATCCGGTGATGCCGCGGATAGAAGCCGACCGCATGGTTCGAGGAAGCGAAGATCACGCGCTTAACGCCCTTCTTGCGCGCCGCCTCGAACAAATTGTAGCCGCCGATGATGTTGGCCTGCAGGATCGAGTCCCAGGGTCCTTCGACCGAGTAACCGCCGAAATGTAGGATGCCGTCGACGCCCTCGCAGATCGCCTCGACCTTGGCCAGATCGGCGAGATCGGCCGCCTTGAATTTCTCGTCCTTGCCGAGATCGGCCGGCGCCTTCAGATCGCTGAGCAGCAGGTCCGGATAGATCGGCGGCAGCAGCTTGCGCAGGGATGTCCCGATCCCGCCGGCGGCGCCGGTCATCAATATGCGTGGCATTTCGTTCCTCTTATCTCGCAACCGATTTGCGGTCATTAGCAGGGAATGATAGCAAACCCAACCGCTCTGGGAATGCACCAACGAGAACAGCAAATGTCCGATGCAGCATCGCATGCCGCCGGCTGGCGCCCGGCTACCTATTACCCCGATCCGGCCATTCACGCCCTCGATCCGCGCTTCGAGAAATACTGGCTCAAGCTGTCGGCGGTCGAGCGGCTGACAACCGGGCTGCGCTGGGCCGAAGGTCCGGTGTGGTTCGGCGACGGGCGGTATCTATTGTGCAGCGACATTCCGAACCAGCGCATCATCAAGTGGGAAGAGGAGACCGGCGCGGTCAGCAACTTCCGCAAGCCCTCGAATTTCGCCAACGGCAACACCCGCGACCGCCAGGGCCGCCTCGTCACCTGCGAGCACGGCGGCCGCCGCGTCACGCGCACCGAGTATGACGGGTCGATCACGGTGCTGATGGATTCTTTCGACGGCAAGCGGCTGAACTCGCCGAACGACGTCGTCGTGAAATCCGACGGCTCGATCTGGTTCACCGACCCCGTGTTCGGCCTGCTCGGCAATTACGAAGGCTACAAGGCCGAGCCCGAACTCGATATGAACGTTTATCGGATCGACGGCGCGACCGGCACAGCGACCATCGTCGCCGAAGGCATTCTCGGGCCGAACGGGCTCGCCTTCTCGCCGGATGAAAAAACCCTCTACGTCATCGAGTCGCGCGGCGTGCCCAACCGCAAGATCCTCGCCTATGACGTTTCGCCTTCCGGCGACGAGCTCTCCAACAAGCGCGTGTTCGTCGACGCCGGACAGGGCACGCCTGACGGCTTCCGCGTCGACATCGACGGCAATCTCTGGTGCGGCTGGGGCATGGGCGACCCCGAGCTAGACGGCGTGGTCGTGTTCGCCCCCGACGGCGTCATGATTGGCCGCATCGCGCTGCCCGAGCGCTGCGCCAACCTCTGCTTCGGCGGCGTGAAGCGCAACCGCCTGTTCATGGCCGCGAGCCAGTCGATCTACGCGCTCTATGTGAACACGCAAGGCGCGCCGGGAGGATAGGTCTCCCACACAGCCGTCGTTCCGGTGAAAGCCGGAATTCATAACCACAAGGGCGAGTCGTTTGAGCGAGCTGGAGCACAAGCCTTCGCAAAATAACTTCCTGTCGTTCTGGGTCCCGGATCGGCGCTCGCTATGCTCGCTTGTCCGGACGACCAGGTGTCAGAGACTCGTCGGCTTACCCTTTCTTCTCCTGCGCGGCGGTCTGCTTGACGAGCGCGTCCTCGAACGCCTTCTCCAGCGTCGCCGCATAGGCATTGAATTCGCCGGGTTTGACGAACGGATTGGGTCCGCCTTCGCCGAGCTTGGCGCGCTTCTCAGCCATCTTGTACATCTCCGGATGCGGCGCGAGCAGCACGTCCACCTTCATGTCCCTGGCGCGCGCGAACGTCTTACGGTAGTCGGCGACGATCCCGAAATAGGTGGGATCGCCGACCAGGCGGTTCAGCGCCACGGTGCCGCTGCAGAAAATCAGGGCGGAGCGTGTGGCATCGCCATCCTTCACTGAAAATTCCCAGCTCGTGCAGCCCGGCGAATGTCCGGGAGTCTCCCGCGCAGTCAGCGTGACATCGCCGACCGTCACGCTGTCGCCCTCGCGCACCGTCCGGTCGACCTTGACCGGCGGGAAATTGAGCGCGTTGTCGTTCTCGGCGCCCGGATAGTAGCCGCCTTCAAGCAGCGACTTGTCGGCTTCGCCCGCCACCATCCGTGCTCCGCTCACCTTCTTGATCTCGGCCAGGCCGCCGGTATGGTCGATATGGGCGTGGGTGTTGAGGATGTATTTAATGTCGGTGATCTTGAAGCCGAGCTTCTCGATGTTTGCTTTGACCAGCGACGTCGATTCCGGCATCACCATATCGACGAGGACGTGCCCGTGCGGCGATGTGATCAGATAGGACGCCAGTCCCTCGGTTCCGACATAGTAGACGTTGCCGATCATCTTGAACGGTTCGGTCGGCGCGTTCCACTTGGCACGCATTGCTGCGAGCAGATCCTTGACGGTCTGGGCCTGCGCCCCCCCGGCAAGCGGCAACAGCGCAACGAGCGCAATGGCGATCTTCTTCATCATCAACCTCGGTTTCTTGCTTGTTTGCACCCGTCCCGGCGGAAGCGGCGCTAATATGAGGATCAAAAGCAATGAAGCAATCCACGCTTGTCCAGCGATGGATTGCTTCGTTTTACGTGTAGTGACGGTTTAGCTATTACGCCGCGTTGTAGCCGGCGACCGCCTTCACCTCGAGATATTCCTCGAGGCCATATTTGCCCCACTCGCGGCCGTTGCCGGACTGCTTGTAGCCGCCGAACGGCGCGGTGCGGTCGTTCGGCACGCCCTGCAGGTTGACGTTGCCGGCGCGGATCTGGCGGGCGACGCGGCGCGCGCTCTCCACGGTATCGCCGGTGACGTAGCCGGCGAGACCATAGGGCGTATCATTGGCGATTTTGACCGCGTCGGCTTCGTCCTTGGCGCCGATGATCGTCAGCACCGGTCCGAAGATTTCCTCTTTCGCGATCGTCATGTCGTTGGTGACATCGGCGAAGATGGTCGGGCGGACATAGAAGCCCTTGTTGACGCCTTCCGGCAGGCCGGGGCCGCCGGCAACAAGGGTCGCGCCTTCGTCGATGCCCTTCTTGATCAGCGCCTGGATCTTGTCCCATTGGCCGCGGTTGACGACGGGGCCGATGGTGGTGCCTTCGGCGCGGGGATCGCCGGCCTTGGTCTTCTCGGCGACGCCCTTTGCGATCGCGGCGACTTCCTTCATCTTTGACAGCGGCACGATCATCCGCGATGGCGCGTTGCACGACTGTCCGGAGTTGTTGAACATATGCATGACGCCGCCGGTCACCGCCTTGGTGAGGTCGGCGCCTTCGAGGATGACGTTCGGCGACTTGCCGCCGAGTTCCTGGCTGACGCGCTTCACGGTCGGCGCGGCGCGCTTGGCGACGTCGACGCCGGCGCGGGTCGAGCCGGTGAACGAGATCATGTCGATATCGGGATGCTCGGCCATCGCGGCACCGACCTCCGGGCCGAGGCCGTTGATGAGGTTGAACACGCCCTTCGGCACGCCAGCTTCATGCAGGATCTCAGCGAAGATCAACGCCGAGGTCGGGGTGAATTCGGAAGGTTTGAGGATCATGGTGCAGCCGGCGGCGAGCGCGGGCGCGACCTTGCAGGCGATCTGGTTCAGCGGCCAGTTCCACGGCGTGATCATGCCGACGACGCCGACCGGCTCGCGCACGACGACGGCCGAGCCGAGCGTCTCCTCGAAATGGTAGTTCTTCAGCACTTCGAGCGTCGAGGCGATGTGGCCGAGGCCGGCGCCGGCCTGCAGCCGCTCGGCCATCGGCAGCGGCGCGCCCATTTCATCCGACACCGCCGCGCCGATCTCCTTCATGCGGCCCTTGTAGACCTCGATGATCTTTTCCAGGAGCGCGATGCGCTCTTCGCGGCTGGTCTGCGAATAGGTCTCGAAGGCGCGCTTGGCGGCGGCAACGGCCTTGTCGAGGTCGGCCTTGGAGCCGAGCGCAACTTCATACATCGCTTCTTCGGTCGCCGGATTGACGACCGGGGTGGATTTCTTGACAGCGGGATCAACCCAGGCGCCATCGATGTAGAATTGCATGCGATTGACCATCAGAAACCTCTTTATCTCGGGGGCAATGGAGGGGAACGAAAGCGTTCGGCAGGCATCTTTGCACGAAAGCCGGAGCAGTTGAACCCGCCATATGCGGGGCGCCGCGTTGCGGCAGGCGCTGGATATAAGAACGGCGGCGCGGCGGTGGCAAGGTGTGTAATTCGTCGTCCCGGCGAAGGCTGGGACCCATAGCCACCGGCGGCGGTTGTGAAACAATGCCGTCGGACCTCATCAAGATAACAGCGGCCGCGGCGTATGGGTCCCGGCCTTCGCCGGGACGACTTAAGTTACACCGCCATCTTCCTGTGCCGCACCGGCGCTCCGACCGTCAGGCTTTCTGCCGCATCGATGATGGCATTCGCGTCGATGCCGTAGTGGCGGTAGAGGTCGCCAATCGTGCCGGTCTGGCCGAACTGCTCGACGCCGAGCGCCTCGACGCGGTGGCCGCGCACGCTGCCGAGCCAGCCGAGCGCGGCGGGATGGCCGTCGATTACGGTCACGATGCCGCAGTCGCGGGAAAGCGGCGCCAGCAATTTTTCGACATGGCTGAGATGTTGTATGCCACGGCGGTCGCGCCGCAAATTCCGCGCCGCGGACCATCCGCCATGGAGCCGGTCGGCCGAGGTTACCGCCAGTAAACCGACATCGCGGTGGCTTTCGCCGATGAAGCCCACGGCCTCGATCGCCTCGGGCGCCACCGCGCCGGTATAGGCGATCACGATATCGCAGTTCGGCCCCGGCTCGCGCAGCCAGTACGCGCCCTCGGCAATGTTCCGCTGGAGGTCCGGCGTCATGATGCGCTGCGGCTGGTCGATGGTGCGGGTCGACAACCGCAGATAAACCGAGCCGCCCTCGCCGCCTTCGCGCTGCATGTGGCGGAAGCCGAACGCCATGATCGCAGCGAGTTCATCGACGAAGGCCGGTTCGAACGAGGCCAGCCCGTCCTGCGCCATGCCGATCAAGGGCGTCGCGATCGACTGGTGCGCGCCGCCTTCCGGCGCCAGCGTGATGCCCGACGGCGTCGCCGCCACCATGAAGCGCGCGTCCTGGTAACAGGCATAGTTCAGCGCATCGAGGCCGCGCTCGATGAAGGGATCGTACAGCGTGCCGACCGGCAGCAGCCGCTCGCCATTGATCTGGTGCGACAGGCCGAGCGCCGAGAGCATGATGAACAGGTTCATCTCGGCAATGCCGAGTTCGAGGTGCTGGCCCTTCGGCGAGAATTCCCAGCTATAGGCGGACGGGATCTTCTCCTGCCGGAACAGGTCGTGATTTTCGGCCTTGGCGAACAGTCCGCGGCGGTTCACCCAGGCGCCGAGATTGGTCGACACGGTAACGTCGGGCGATGCGGTCACGATCCGCGACGCCAGTTCCGTGTCGCCGCGTGCGAGCTCGTTGAGCACCAGCCCAAAGCCCTGCTGTGTCGACATCTGCGCCGCCGGCTTGAAGGTGAACTGCTCGGGCACCTCGATCGGGGGCGCGGTCAGCCGGCGACGGCCCTGCTGATTGAATGGCGCGGCCGACAAAAATGCTTCGAGCTCGGCCGGCGTCTTCGACAGTCCCTCGAACTTGTCCCACTCATGGCCGGGGCGGATGTTCTGTGCAGTGCGCCACTTCTCCATCTGCGCTACCGTCATCAGGCCGGCATGGTTGTCCTTGTGGCCCTGCATCGGCAGGCCGACGCCCTTGATGGTGTAGGCGATGAAGCAGACCGGGCGATCGTGATCGATCGCTTCAAAAGCCTCGATCATGCTGGCCATGTCGTGGCCGCCGAGATTGGACATCAGCGCCAGCAATTCATCATCGCTGCGGCGATCGATCAGCTCCGACACCACGCCCTGATCGCCGATGTCGTCCTGCAGATGCTTGCGGAAAGCAGCCCCGCCCTGGAAGCACAGCGCCGCATACATCTGGTTCGGGCAATTATCGATCCAGCGCCTGAGCGCCTCGCCACCGGGCTCGGCGAACGCCGCCTGCATCAGGCGGCCGTATTTCACGATCACCACCTCCCAGCCGAAATTGCGGAACATGGTCTCGAACTTCGCCCACAGGCCCTCGCGCACGACGGCATCGAGGCTCTGGCGGTTGTAATCGACGATCCACCACGTGTTGCGCAGCGCATGCTTCCAGCCCTCGAGCAGTGCCTCGAAGATGTTGCCCTCGTCCATCTCGGCATCGCCAACCAGCGCAATCATGCGTCCCTCGGGGCGATTTTTCATCCAGCCATGCGCGGTGACGTAGTCCTGCACCAGCGAGGAGAACAGCGTTTGCGCGACGCCGAGACCGACCGAGCCGGTCGAGAAATCGACATCGTCGGCATCCTTGGTCCGCGAGGGATAGGACTGCGCGCCCTTATAGCCGCGGAAATTCTCCAGCTTCTCGCGGGTCTGGTTGCCGAACAGATACTGGATGGCGTGGAACACCGGGCTGGCATGCGGCTTCACCGCGACGCGGTCCTGCGGGCGCAGCACCGAGAAGTACAGCGCCGACATGATGTTGGCGAGCGAGGCGGACGAGGCCTGGTGGCCGCCGACCTTCAGCCCGTCGGTGTTCGGCCTGACATGATTGGCGTGATGGATCGTCCATGACGACAGCCAGAGCACCTTGCGCGCCAGCGCGGACAACAATTCGAGACGTGCGGGCTCGATCGGCATGGCAGGGCTCCCAATTCAATATGCGCCAATTTTAGCCGCAGCGCAGGCGCCAAACTTCTCAATTTCCTGCGGCATACCGTCCGATATTGGGATAAAATACCACAATGCCCCTCCAAACCATGAGTTCATCCCAATGGCCGCCCTTGATGCCATCGACCGCAAGATCCTCAGCCACCTGCAGAGCGACAGTCGCATGACCATGCAGGAACTCGCCGACAGGGTCGGCCTCTCGGTCTCCCCCTGCCATCGCCGGGTGAAATTGCTGGAGGAGCGCGGCGTCATCACCCGCTATATCGCGACCGTCGACCAGAAATCGCTCGGGCTTCACGTCAGCGTGTTCATCTCGATCAAGCTGGCGCGGCAGAAGGAAGAGGACCTCAATCGCTTCGCCAAGGCGATCTCGAAATGGGACGAGGTGCTCGAGTGCTACCTGATGACTGGCAACCGCGATTATCTCTTGCGCGTCGTCGCCGCCGACCTCTCCTCCTATGAAGCATTCCTGAAGAACAAGCTGACGCGGCTCGATGGCATCGCCTCGATCGAATCGAGCTTTGCGCTGAGCCAGGTGAAGTATTCGATCGCGTTGCCGGTGTGATGGGGAGATAACGCCACATACACCACCGTCATCCCCCGCGAAGGCGGGGATCCAGTACGCCGCGGCTTCTCGGTTCAATCATTGACGTCTCTGGGATACTGGGTCCCCCGCCTTCGCGGAGGACGACGACCGAGTATGAGTTCGCGATCTCGCGACGCATGTGCGTCCGAGCTTTACCCTTTATTCCCGCCCTCCAATCAGAGGGCGCAGGGAAGACCGGGTGCGCGCCGCACCCGCGGTCTCGTGTGCCAATATGCGCATTAGCAAAAGCTGCACACGAGCATACAGGTTCGGCGGAAGCATCCCGGCCTTCCCTGCGCAATGGCTTTACGGCTTACTTCGTACTCTTCCCGGAGAACGGCTCTTTTGCCTCCGTCGCCGGCAAAACGCTTTCGCCTCTTGCGGACTTAACGCCAGCACCACGGCGCCAGAACCATACGACTTCGCCGTACGCGTCAGCCACACTCGTCTGTCATGGCCTCCGCGTCCATCGCATCTCCCCGCGCGTCAGTGACGATGGCCAACGCCCCTCATGTCGCGGTGAGACGAGCGCAGTTATGCCGCTGTTTTGGGTGAAAAGGGAAGCGGAATATTTCTGATTATCAGAAATTACTGGCTTGACATCGCTTGAAGTGATTTGCCCGACGTCGGGCAGTCACAGAAGCGGATTTCGTAGGGTGGCACGTCGCTTGCGCTCTTTTGCGCACCCTAGACACCATCATTCTGCATGACCGTTTTTGCGGGATTTGTGTCATTTCCAGCGGAATATGACGGCAGTAGACTCCGGCGCAATCAAGCAAGCATCGAGCCGGCAATTATGACATCGCGACGACTGTTGTGGAGCGCCCTTGGCACTGTCGCACTTCTTCTCATTGTCGGCGGTGGCTGGCTGTGGTCGCTGCCGCCTGCCCCAGTCGTTGCCCCGCCGCCGCCGATCGCACAGGCCGAGCGCGACGCGACGGTCGCGGCGCTGAAGCCGCCGAAGCGGCAGCGCCCGCTGATCGCCATCATCGGCATCAACGACGGCACCGAGACCACCGATTACCTGATGCCCTACGGCATCCTGCGACGCGCCGATGTCGCCGATGTCATCACGCTGGCGACGAAGCCGGGCCCCGTGCAGCTCTATCCGGTGCTCAAGGTCGAGCCGCAGGCGACCATCGCCGAGTTCGATGCGCAGCACCCTGATGGCGCCGACTATGTCATCGTTCCCGCGATGATCCGCGACGACGATCCAGTGGCGCTGCAATGGATGAGGAATCAATCGGCCAGAGGCGCCATCATCGTCGGCGTCTGCGTCGGCGCCAAAGTGGTCGGCGAGGCCGGGCTGCTGCATAACAAGCGCGCGACCACGCACTGGTATTCGGTCAAGGAATTGCGCAGCAAGCATCCGACGATGCAATACGTCAGGGATCGGCGGTTCGTCGTCGACGACGGCGTGGCGACCACCACCGGCATCTCCGCCTCGATGCCGATATCCCTGGGGTTGATCGAGGCGATCGCCGGCCACGACAAGGCGCGCGCGGTGGGACGCGATATCGGCGTCGCCGACTGGGATGCGCGCCATGAAAGCGACGCGTTCCGCTTCACGCGACCGTTTGCGCTGACCGCGATCGGCAACACGGCCACGTTCTGGGCACACGAACGGCTCGGCATCGAGCTCAAGGACGGCGTCGACGAAGTGTCGCTGGCGCTCGCCGCCGATGCGTGGTCGCGGACCTATCGCTCCCAGGCGGTGACGTTCGCCGCCACCGCCGACGCCCGGCAGAGCCGCGGCGGCCTCCGCATCTATCCGGAAGAGGTCGCGGCGAGTTGGCCGGCGGAGCGGCTGCCGCCGTCCGTCGGAGAGCGCAAGCCGGCGGATGCATTGGACGATACCTTGCGCGCCATGACGGCGCGCTATGGTGCGCACACGACGGACTTCGTCGCGATGCAGCTGGAGTACCCGAGAAATCGTGCGGCGCCGTGACTTACCGTCATGCCGGGCTTGACCCGGCCGGTCGGACACAACTGGTGCCTCATCATTGCGAGCGCAGCGAAGCCATCCATTGTCACCTCTTGCGCCGAAAGATGGATTGCTTCGCTGCGCTCGCAATAACGGGGAAAGAGCGTGGATTCAAATTCTCATCACCGCCACGGCTCCACGATGATCTTGGTGTGCGCCTCGGGATTGGCGAGATCGGCAAACGCCCTGGCGACGCCGTCGATGCCGACGGTAGCGGTGACCATCGAGGCGGCATCGACCTGCCCTTCCGCGATCAGGCGCAGCGAGTATGCGAATTCTTCCGGCGTGTAGCCGAGCACGTACTGGACGTTGAGCTCCTTCATGATGCCGAGCATCGGCTCCGAGCGGTCGGTTTCCATGCAGACGCCGACCACGACGATGCGGGCGTCGCGTGGCGCGCCCTCGAACACCTGCTGGATCAGGCCGGGCACGCCGACGCATTCGAAGATCAGCGCGGGCTTGAGCGCCGGCAGCAACGCCTGCAGCGGTGGGCGCGCGGCCTTTTCCTCCGGCGACATCTCGGCGTGTTCCGCCCAGGTCGTATAAGGCTGCGTGCGCGCGGGATCGACGATGACGTCGGCGCCGAGCTTTTCGGCAAGCGCCCGCCGCGCCGGCGAGTAGTCCGCGGCAATGATCGGGTGCAGCCCCCTGATCTTGAGCGCGGCGATGACGGCAAGCCCGACCGGGCCGCAGCCGATCACCAGCGGCACCTCGCCGCCGCTGATATTCGCTTTTGTCACCGCATGCACGCCGACCGCGAGCGGCTCGGTCAGCGCGGCATGCTCGGCGGCGAGACCGTTCGGTACTTCGAGCAGCAGGGCCTCGCTTAGCAGCATCTGCTCGGCATAGGCGCCGACAAAATCGTTGGAATAGCCGATGCCCTTCGGTCCCTCAGCGGTCAGCAGCGCCGGGATCGAGCAGACCTTTGCGCCCGGCTTGAATGTTCGCGCGGTATCGGGGCCGTAATCGAGCACCTCGCAGCAGAACTCGTGGCCGAACACCACGTCGCGCGACAGATCCATCGGCTTGCGGCCGGGAAAGTGCTTGGCCAGCTCGACCATGCGGTGCGCATGCTTGAGCGCATGCAGGTCGGAGCCGCAGATGCCGCAGGCCAGCGACTTCACCAGCACCTGCCCGGCGCGGGGCTGCGGCTCCAGCATCTCGTCGACGACAATTTCTCCGTTGCGGAAAATGGCGGCGCGCATGAGAAAGAATCCTCCCGATGATTTTTCATCACCTTAGCATGGAGAATTACTGGGAATAGCGGACCACACGCTTTGCTACGCGGGAACTCATGACTTCTTGTCGGCTTGTCGGCCAGCCTCAGGCGTTGGGCGACGGCTCGCCCGAGACCGAGAGAAGCTGTGACTGGCGCACCCGCTCGCGATGGGCGGTGTAGAGACCGCTAGCGACGATGAAGGCGGCGCCGGTGATGGTGTAGGCGTCGGGCACTTCGCCGAAGATGAAGAAGCCGAGCACGCTGACCCACAAGAGCTGCGTATAGGAGAACGGCGCCAGCACGGAGGCATCGGCATAGCGGAACGCCAGCACCACGATCCACTGCCCCGCGGTCGAGGCGATGCCGATCAAAATGCCGAAGGCGATGTCGTGCCAGGTCGGCGTCACCCAGACGAACGGCACCAGCGCGGAGAGAATGCAAAGGCCGACGATCGAGGAATAGGCCATCACGGTGATGGCGCGCTCGGTGCCGCTCATCATCCGTGTGATGATCAGCGTGCAGGCCCAGGCCAGCGCCGAGACCAGCGGAAAGAACGCTGCCGGATGAAACGCGCCGGTGCCCGGCCGCAAGATGATGAGCACGCCGATCAGGCCAACAGCCGTGGCGATCCAGCGGCGCAGGCCGACCTTCTCATTAAGGAAGATGATCGACAGCGCGGTGACGAACAGCGGCGCGACGAAGCCGGTGGCGGAGGCTTCCGCAATGGGGAGAAACCGCAGGCCGGAGATGAAGAACAGCGAGGAGCCGAGGATGGTCGCACCGCGAAGCAGATGCAGGCCGAGACGACCCGTCTGCATCGCAAACAGCGGCGAGCCCGGCATCATCGCCGGCGTCATGATCAGCGCGAACACCAGGAAGCGGATCCAGGTGATCTCGATCGAGGGCAGCGTGGCCGAGAGATATTTCGCCGTAACGTCGGAAGTGCCGAGAAACACCGTGGAGGCCAGGATCAGCGCGATGCCCTTGAACGGCCGGTCGGCACGCGCAGGGGCCTTGCGGATGGAGGCTTTCTTCTCGGGAAAAGATAACGGAGCGCTGTCCAGCCTTGCGGCTACGGCGGGGGGCGGTGTCACGGCAATCTCGAAGGCAGTAGTTCGAATCGGGCGAGGTTGTAAAAAACACCAATTCGCGGGATGCGACTAGGTCCGAAAGCGGGATGCCGATATGCGCAGAGGGAGCAATTGAAAGACTTTGTTAAGGACCGTGGTTCCGCGCGTGATGCCACGACGTGAGCGCACCCTTCAACCTCGCCCCGCTTGCGGGGAGAGGTCGGAATTTGCGCAAAGCGCGAATTCCGGGTGAGGGGGTACAGGTCCGTCCGACTGTCGCACTCGCGGAGAGAAGCCCCTCACCCCTGCCCTCTCCCCGTGAAGAACGGGGCGAGGGAGTCAAAGCATCGGCAAACCGCGCGGCTTCGGCCCGCGCGGGAACGCCTTCTCGAGTGCGGCGATGTCGGCATCGCTCAGCTTGAGATCGCCGGCGGCGGCGTTCTCCGTGGCGTGATCCGCGCTCGAGGCTTTCGGAATGGCCAGCACCGACGGCGCGCGCGTGAGAAACGCCAGCGCGACCTGGCGCGGGCTTGCTCTGTGCGCATCTGCGGTTCTCTGCAGCACCTCGCCGCCCCTGCTGCGTGCGGACGGAAAGTCATTATGGCCGAACGGCGAATAGGCGACGACAGCAACGCCATTGCGCTCGCACCACGGGATCACTGCGTGCTCGATCGCCCGCTCCTGCAGATGATAGAGCACCTGGTTGCAGGCGATCCTGCCCTCGCCGGCGACATCGAGCAGCTCGTCGAGATCGTCCTCATCGAAATTGCTGACGCCCCAGGAGCGGATCTTTCCGCTGGCGGCAAGCTCCTCGAATGCCGCGACCGTCTCCTCGAACGGATAGGAGCCGCGCCAGTGCAGGAGGTAGCAATCGAGATGATCGGTCTTCAGCCGCTTTAGCGAGCGTTCGCAGGCGGTAATCGTGCCGCGCCGCGAGGCGTTGCTCGGCAATACCTTTGAGACGAGAAAGAGTTTTTCGCGCGGCAGGCCGGCGATGGCGTCGGCGATCACGAGTTCGGCGTCGCCATACATCTCGGCGGTGTCGATATGCGTCATGCCGGTCTCGATGCCGTGGCGCAGCGCAGCGATCGCGGCGTTGCGGTCGCCGTGGTCGAGATACCAGGTGCCCTGCCCGATCACAGATACGTCGGGGCCGCGAGAGCCGAATTTTTTCTGCTTCAAGACCAACCTCAACTTCTGACGATGCCGACCACACGGCGGCGCTGCAGCGCAAGCGGATTAGCATCCGGCAAACCGCGCAGCCAATCACGGAAGCTCGATATCTCCGGGCAGTCCGCCGTGCCGGCCGGCGCGACCAGCCAATCGCCAAGCCCGGCCCCCTCCCCGACGCGATCGCAGCGATAGCCCGGATGATGGCCGAGACCGCGCGCGATCAGCACATCGACCTTCCCTTCGACCAGTTCGTGCAGGCCGGCGGGCTGCAGCACCCGCAAGCCGATTTCCGCGTGGCTGGTGCGAAACTCTTCCAGCGCCAGACGGCGCAGATCGAAGCTGGCGTACACGCCAAGCTGCAGCAGCACCGCGCCCACCGGCTTCAACCGAGCGGTCGCGTCCGCAATGCGGCGAAAGCCGTCTGATATTTCGGGCAGATAGGCCTGGCCGGCCTCGGTCAGGATGAGCTGTTTGTGTAGCCGCTCGAACAGGCGCACACCGAGCCGCTCCTCCAGCGCCTTCACCTGCTGCCCGACGGCGGCCGGCGTCACATGCAGTTCATGCGCGGCAAGCTTGAAGCTGAGATGGCGCGCGGCGGCCTCGAAGGCGCGGAGCGCGTTGAGCGGCGGGAGGATGTAGGTCATTGCCGTCCACTTTGACACCGATCGGCGGTGGGCTTGCAATAGATTTTCTTGCGCAAAACTGCAGCAACAATGCTTTGCCGCGCGGCGATGCCGCCGGTTACGGTCGATCCGCAACCCGGAGAGCCCATGCCCCGCCGACTGGATCATCTCGTCATTTGTGTTCACGATCTGGAGCAGGCAGCGCTGGATTGGCAAACGCTCGGCTTCACCCTCACGCCGACCGGTGTGCATCCGTTCGGAACCAGCAATCGCCTCGCACAGTTCGGGAACAATTTTTTGGAACTGCTAGGGGTCACCGATGCTGCGGCGGTGCCGCCGGCCGCGCCGGATCGTTTCAGTTTCGCCGCCCACAACCAGGATTTTCTTCGCACCCGTGAAGGAATGTCGATGCTGGCGCTGCACAGCGACGATGCCCATGCCGACGCCGCGCGCTTCAGGGCCGAACACATCGGTGCCTACGCGCCGTTTGATTTCGGCCGCGACGCCGTGCTGCCGGGCGGCGGCACGGCGCGCGTCGAGTTTTCGCTGGCCTTTGCCACGGCATCAGCCATGCCTGCGATCGCCTTCTTCACCTGCCAGCAGCATCACCCGCCGGAGCTGTTCTGGAAACCGCAGTATCAGCGCCACCCCAACGGCGCGCTCCGCGTGGTCGAGGTCGTGATGTCGGCGCCGGAGCCGGCGGCGCACCGCGATTGCCTCGTGCGCGTCATGGAAGGCGAGGCGGAGCTTGCACCCGGGCGGCTCACGGTCGGCGAGCGCGGCGATCGCATCACCGTGCTCAGTCCGACCGAGATCACGCGCCGGCTGCCGGGTCTCGCCATTGATATGTCGCCACGCTTTTGTGCCGCGCGCCTGGCGGTCGCCGATCTGGATGCGACAAGACGGGGATTGAAGGACAACGGCGTCGACTTCGAGATGATCGGCGCTGTGCTGCTTGTTTCATCTGCCGCGACGCATGGCCTGGCCCTGGAGTTCGTCGAGCAAGAGACGGTCTGACATGCGAAAAGCGCCACAGGCCCTTAGCAACGCATATCGTCAGCCGGCGGCGACGATGCCGGCACGCGAAATGTTCGCGCTTGTTCGACGATCTCGTCGGTACGGATGAGCGGGAATCCGGCTTGCGGGTTCCATCGCGCGTCACGGATTCGTCCATCTATCACCTTGCTTCCAGGAGCGACAGCCGCGGTCTCGGCTGAATGACGCCACGAAGGGGGACGATCGATTGCGGCTATCGGTCACGTTGACAGGGAGAAAAGCCAGCCATGGCCAGCCATTCTCATCACCATCATCGCCACGATCACACATCCCCCGTTGTTACGCCTGATCCCCCGGTTGATCCGACACCGCCGACCGATCCCACAACCCCAACCGATCCAACACCCCCGGCATCTTCGGCGCCGGCATTTTCGGATCTGGGCCTGACGTTCAACGACGCAACCCGCGCCCTGGTGGGCGGTTTGTGGCAAAACGTGGTCGAGGAAGGCGGCCAGGGATTGGGCAGCGTGTTCAAATACACCGCCGATCTCACTGCCGTGCAGACCGGCCTTCAGGCCGAGGTCGCGGCCGGACAATTCACCGGCGACACGCTGACCCACGTCAACACGATCCTGGCCGATATCACGACCGCGCTCTCGGCGGCCACGGCCTCCGTGAATGGCGGCGGCGATTTCGGCAGCGTCGCTGCGGCAGAAGCGGCGCTGCGCACCAGCCATCTCGACATTCTCAATGTCGTCAACAACGATGCCAATCTCGCCACCCTGGCGACACAAAACGACGCGGCCGGATTTCTCGCCGCCCCCGTCGGCCTTGCCGCCGGCGTCACGGCCGCGACCGCGCCGCACACCAACCTCGCCGAGATCGGCGTCATCTTCAACGACGTGGCGAGCCAGATACTCGGCGGCGTCAATGCCGACAACGCGGCCACGATCAGCAACGATGTGAACGCGATCATCACGGATATGCAGGCCTTGATGACAGCCAACCCGCTGCTGTTCGGCGGACTGACCGGCGTTCACGCCGAAGCGGTCGTGCGGCAGCTCCAGCTCGAGAACATCTACATCGCCGAGGCCGGCATCAACCCCGATGCGGGGCGCGCCAGCAATGACAACATCCTCGACATCATCGACATCGTCCAGGGCGACACCAACCTGGCGAACATGGCGAACCAAGGCGGCGTTGCAGGCTTTACGCCTTTCGGCGACGCGCTGAACCCTACGCCAAAATACCTCGACAACGACGCGCAGACCACGTTCTGGGCCAACTTCATCGCGCAGTCCAATTCGCTGGGACAACAGGCGATGGCCGCCGTCACCGCGCACGACGCGGCCGCGACCGCGCAAGTCATCGCCGACCTGCACACCTTCCAGACCGACGTCACCAATTTCGACGCGGCGCAGGGCGGCATCTTCGAGGCGCGGTTCGACAACGAGTTGCTCGGCGACACCAGCACGCTCGGCGCCGAGGTGACCAAGATGATCGAAGGTCTGCAGACCGGAAACGCCGCACTGGTCGCCGCTGCCGCCGACCAGATGCACGCCAACTCCGCCGATGTCGGCGGCAACAACATCCCGGTGACCGGCGGCACCTATAACCCCGATGGCTTGACGGTGGCCGAGGTGCTGTCGACGGCGGGGGCTCCGGCTGCGGTTGCCGCTGCTGCTCCGGCTGCTGCAGCACCGACTCCTGCGGCTCCGGCCGTCGCCGCGGCTCCCGCTGCTGTCGCGACAACGCTCGCGGCCACCGACTCCGGTACGCACGATCTCGCGCCGGCGCATGTGGAAACGCACGATTCACATTTCGCCGAGATCGGGCACCACTTCCATCACATGTGGGGATAGCCTCGCACGTTGGGTGGGCAACGGCGCACTCGCGTCGTGCTCACCATCCGTGGATGCGTTCATCGTGAATAGTTGGCACACGGAGCCTGTCATCGGGCGCGCATTCGCGCGACCCGTTTGCTTTGCTCCCACAGCTGTCATCATCCGCGAAAGCGGGTGATCCAGTATTCCAGAGGCGCCGGCGACCGAACGATACGGCGCGGCGCACTGGATCGCCCGGTCAAGCCGGGCGATGACAGTTGAGGGTCTCAGTAATTCGTCCCCGTCATCTCATTCGGGATGCCCTCGATCGGGCATTCGTCGGTGCCGACGGTCGGCCGCGTCAGCGCCTCGACCATGTCGCGGGTGCCTTCGGGATCGGCGATCCATTTTGCGTAGAAATCATATGGGCACTCGGCAACGCCGCGCGCTCCCTCGCCGGAATTGATCTTGCCGGTGTAGCCGCGATGCAGCAGCTTGAAGAGGTGGTTCTGCGACTGGTTGTTGCGGCGGGCGTCGCGGATCAGGGTCTTCGATAGCCCCGCATACTGGATGCCGTACTCCTCCTCGCCGGTCTCGCCGAGCGTGCGGCCGTCGAAACCGATGATCGCGGAGTGGCCGAAGTAAGAGTAGACGCCGTCGAAGCCGGCGGCATTGGCGACCGCGACATAGACATTGTTGGCCCAGGCCATCGCCTTGGAAATCAACACCTGCTGCTCCTTGGCCGGATACATGTAGCCCTGGCAGCGCACGATCAGCTCGGCGCCCTTCATGGCGCAGTCACGCCAGATCTCCGGATAGTTGCCGTCGTCGCAGATGATCAGGCTGACCTTCAGCCCCTTCGGGCCCTCTGAGACATAGGTGCAATTGCCGGGATACCAGCCCTCAATCGGCACCCACGGCATGATCTTGCGATATTTCTGAACGATCTCGCCCTTGTCATTCATCAGGATCAGCGTGTTGTACGGCGCCTTGTGCGGATGCTCTTCATGCCGCTCGCCGGTCAGCGAGAACACGCCCCATACTTTGGCCTTGCGGCACGCTTCCGCGAATATTTCCGTCTCGTCGCCCGGGACCGATGACGCCGTCTCGTACATCTCCTTGGAGTCGTACATGATGCCGTGCGTCGAATATTCCGGGAAGATCACGAGATCCATGCCGGGAAGCCCGAGCTTCATGCCGACGATCATGTCGGCGATCTTGCGGGCGTTGTCGAGCACCTCGGCCTTGGTATGCAACCGCGGCATCTTATAGTTCACGACGGCGACGCCGACTGCGTCATTGCTGGAGGAAATGTCACCGTGGAGCATGGGATCGCCTCTTGTTGTGGTTTGGGTTTTCAGGGGATCGCTAGTGGCTGATCATCCAGGGGCGTGCGGTCGGAAAACCCTTCGCGCCGCTCTTCGTCTTGGTCATCAGCCGCGCCGGCTTCTTCTTGGTCGTCGAACAGCAGCCGCAACCGGGGCCGTGTGATGCCTTGTATTCGGCCAGCGACTTCGGCGCTTGCGCGCTGCGCTCGTTGGTGGCGATCGCCCTGCGCTTGTCCGAGGGCATGCAGAAAAACGCCGGCGCCGTCAGTATGACGCGCGGCGATTCAGCCCCGCAACGCGGGCAATCCTGCGGATCGTCGCATTCGGCCATCGGCCGCATGTCGGTGAACGGGCCGCAATCGTTGCAGAGATATTCGTAGACGGGCATTGGATTTCCTCAGGCGCGTAGCGAATGGCGAGTAGCGAAGGGATTCCATTCGCCGCGGATGCGGGGCGGCCAGCACGCATGCCGTCCCGCATCCTTCTCGCGCAGGGATCACTTGTCCGGCGAGATCGGCATCTGGATGTCGCCAGTGATGTGTTTGATCGGTCCCGCCGACGACGGCATGATATCGAAGTCGAAGATTTCCGTCGGCAGCCACAGCGTGGCACAGGCGTTGGGCACGTCGACCACACCGGAGATATGGCCCTGGCACGGCGCGGTGCCGAGGATCGAATAGGCCTGGGCGCCGGAGTAGCCGAATTTCTTCAAATACTCGATCGCGTTCAGGCACGCCTGGCGATAGGCGATGTGGACGTCGAGGTAGTGCTGCTTGCCGGCTTCATCGACCGAGATTCCCTCGAAGATCAGATAGTCCTTGTAGTTCGGCGTGATCGGAGACGGCTTGAACACGGGATTCTTGATGCCGTATTTGGCGACGCCGTCCTTGATGACATCGACCTTCAAATGCAGCCAGCCGGCCATCTCGATGGCGCCGCAGAAGGTGATCTCCCCGTCGCCCTGGCTGAAGTGCAGGTCGCCCATCGAGAGCCCGCCGCCCGGCACGTAGACCGGGAAGTAGATCTTCGAACCGCGCGACAGATCCTTGATGTCGCAATTGCCGCCATGCTCGCGCGGCGGCACGGTGCGCGCGCCCTCGGCGCCGACCTTGGCCTTGGCGTCGCCCTTGGCGCGGCCGGCATGCGCGGTCGGCGCGAATGGCGGATTGGCAAGGCCGGGAATGCGGGTCGGATTGGTCGAGATCAATTCGGCCTCGCGCGCATTCCACGTCGCCAGCATCTTCGGATCGGGCAGACAGCCGATCAGGCCGGGATGGATCAAGCCGGCGAAGGAAACGCCGGGCACGTGGCGCGACGAGGTATAGAGGCCCTTGATGTCCCAGATCGATTTCTGCGCCAGCGGAAAATGATCGGTCAGGAAGCCGCCGCCGTTCTGCTTGGAGAAGAAGCCGTTGAAGCCCCAAAGGCTCTCCTTCAGCGGACCGACGTCGAGCAGGTCGACCACCAGGAGATCGCCGGGCTCGGCGCCCTTGACGCCGATCGGGCCGGACAGGAAGTGGACGATCGACAGATCGATGTCGCGCACGTCGTCGGCCGAATCGTTGTTCTTGATGAAGCCGCCGGTCCAGTCATAGGTCTCGATGATGAAATCGTCGCCCGGATTGACCCATGCCACGATTGGAATATCGGGGTGCCAGCGGTTGTGGATCATGTCGTTCTCGTAGGCCGACTTGGTAAGATCGACCTTGATCAGTGTCTCTGGCATCGAGAGCTCCCCTTTTGAAAAATGCAGGTACGGTTTAGACAGACAGGAATTTCGAGACTTGCGCGGCATCGACCGACTCGCGCGGGTCGTCACGGACGATCTCGCCGTTCTCAATCACGAGCACGCGGTCGGCGATATCGAGCGCGAAGCTGAGCACCTGCTCGGAGACGACGATCGACAGGCCCCGCTCGTCGCGGATGCGCTTCAAGGTGCGCGCCATGTCCTTGATGATCGACGGCTGGATGCCCTCGGTCGGCTCGTCCAGCAGCAGCACCTTTGGCTTGGTGGCGAGCGCGCGGGCGATGGCGAGTTGCTGCTGCTGGCCGCCGGAGAGGTTGCCGCCGCGGCGGCCCTTCATTTCCAAGAGCACCGGAAACAGCTCGTAGATATCGTCGGGCACTTCAGAGCGGCCGGAGACCACGAGCCCGGTCTCGATGTTCTCCTTCACCGTCATGGTCGAGAAGATCATGCGCCCCTGCGGCACATAGGCGAGGCCCTTGGCGACGCGCGCATAGCTCGGCAGCGTGTTGAGCTCGGCGCCGTCCATTTTCACCGAGCCGCTCTTGGTAGGCAGGATGCCCATCAGCGACTTCATCAGCGTGGTCTTGCCCATGCCGTTGCGGCCCATGATCGCAACGATCTCGTTCGGCGCGACCGAGACGTTGAGGCCGTGCAGCACCTCGCTCTGGCCGTAGGCGACGTGAAGATCGGAGATTGTCAGCATTTGCCCCTATCCTCTCAATGACCCAGATAGACTTCGATCACTTTCGGATCGTTCTTGACCTTCTCCATCGTACCCTCGGAGAGGATCTGGCCCTGGTGAAGCACCGTGACCTTGTGGGCGATGTCCTCGACGAACTTCATGTCGTGCTCGATGACGAGCACCGAGCGGTCCTTGATGATGCGGTTGAGCAGTTCGGCGGTCTTGGTGCGCTCGGAGACGCTCATGCCGGCGACCGGCTCGTCGAGCATCAAAAGCTCCGGGTCCTGGATCAGCAGCATGCCGATCTCGAGCCACTGCTTCTGGCCGTGGCTGAGCTGGTCGGCATAGGTGTCGAGGCGATCCTTCAGGAAGATCATCTCGGCGACCTCCTCGACGCGCTGCTTCACGGCAGCGTCGCGTTGGAAGGCGAGCGAGCCGAACACGGTGCGGCCGCGCGGGTATGAAATCTCCAGGTTTTCGAACACGGTTAAATCTTCGAATACTGAAGGCGTCTGGAACTTGCGTCCGACGCCGGTCTGTACGATCTGGTTCTCCTTCAGTTTCGTCAGCTCCTTGCCGCGAAACTGAATCGAGCCTGACGTCGCTTTGGTCTTGCCGCAGATCAGATCGAGCACCGTGGTCTTGCCGGCGCCGTTCGGGCCGATGATGACGCGGATCTCGTTCTCTTCGATATAGAAGGAGAGATTGTTCACGGCCTTGAAACCGTCGAACGACACAGTGAGAGCTTCGACCGAAAGCAGGAAGGGCTTTGGCTGGTGACCGATGAGCATGATCTCTCTCCTCACTCCGCCGGTGCGCCGTCAGCGACGGAATTCCAGCCGTCCTTGGGTTTCGATTTGCGCGATGCCAGCAGGCGATCGATGCGCGGCTGCACGTAGTCGGCCCAGATGCCGGACAGGCCGTTCGGGAACGCCAGCACGACCGCGATGAACAGCGCGCCAAGACCGAACAGCCAGAGCTGCGGGAAGGATTCCGAAAGGCTGGTCTTGGCGAAGTTCACCAGGATCGAACCCCACACCGCGCCGAAGATCGACATCCGGCCGCCGACCGCCGTATAGATTACCATCTCGATCGACGGCACGATGCCGACGAAGGACGGCGACATGAAGCCGACGTTGAGCGCGAACATGGCGCCGCCGATCGCCGCGAAGATCGCGGCCATGCAGAAGGCGAAGATCTTGAAGTTGGCGACGCTGTAGCCGGAGAAGCGGACGCGGTCTTCCTGCTCGCGCATCGCCACTAGGATGCGGCCGAGCTTGGTCAGGCGGATGAACTGCGCGATGCCGATGCAGGCGAACAGCAGCACGACCTCGACGAAGTACAGGATGACCTTGGCGTGGTCGGGCCGGATGTCCCAGCCCTTGAGGGTGCGCAGGTCGGTCATCCCGTTGATGCCGCCGGTGTAGCCCTGCTGCCCCACGATCAGGATGGTCAGGATCGCGGCGATCGCCTGGGTGATGATCGCAAAGTAAGTGCCGCCGACGCGGCGCTTGAACATCGCGGTGCCGATGATCAGGGCGAACAGGCCTGGCACCAGGATGATGGCCGCGATGGTGAAGGTGAGGCTGTGGAAGGGCTGCCAGAACAGCGGAAGCGAGGTGACCTGATTCCAGTCCATGAAATCAGGGATGCCCGGCGTCGACTGGATCTTGGTGTTCTCGACGCTGGAGGCCTCCAGCTTGAGGAACATCGCCATGCAATAGCCGCCGAGGCCGAAGAAGACCCCCTGCCCGAGGCTCAGGATGCCGCCATAGCCCCAGCACAGCACAAGACCAATGGCGACAAAGGCGTAAGTCAGATATTTCGCAACCAGGTTGAGACGGAACACATCCAGCGACAGCGGCAGGATCACGAACAGGATGGCAGCCAGCGCAAGGAAGCCGATGAGCTCGGACCTGTTGAAGAAGCGTGAGTTGATCATGACCGGGCCTGCCTGTTGTTATTTGCGGACTTTGAGGGCGAACAGGCCTTGCGGCCGCAGCATCAGGATTCCGACCACGGCGAGCAGCGTCAGCACCTTGGCCATCGAGCCCGACATGAAGAATTCCAGCGTCGACTGGGTCTGCGAAATCGAGAAGGCGGAGGCGATGGTGCCGAGCAGGCTGGCGGCGCCGCCGAACACGACGACCAGGAAGGCGTCGACGATGTAGAGTTGCCCTGATGTGGGCCCGGTCGAGCCGATCATGGTGAAGGCGCTGCCGGCGACACCTGCGATGCCGCAGCCGAGGCCAAAGGTGTAGCGGTCGACCTTCTCGGTGTTGATGCCGACGGCGCCGGCCATGATGCGGTTCTGCACGACGGCGCGGACCTGACGGCCCCACCGCGATTTGTAGAGGACGTAGGCGACCACGATGGTGATCAGCACCGTCAGGCCCATCACGAAGACGCCGTTGATCGGCACCTCGATGCTGTCGGTCACTTTCAGTGAACCCAGCATCCATTGCGGCAGCTCGACGCCGACCTCGCGCGGGCCGAACACCGAACGATAGGTCTGCTGCAGCATCAGGCTGAGGCCCCAGGTCGCAAGCAGCGTATCGAGCGGTCTCTTATAGAGGTGCCGTATCAGCACCCATTCGACCAGCATCCCCAGCGCACCGGAGGCGACGAAGGCCAATATCATCGCGAGAAAGAAGTAGCCGCTGAACAGACCAGGCAGATAGGACTGGAACAGGTTCGACGTCATCCAGGTGACGTAGGCGCCCAGGATCATGAACTCGCCATGGGCCATGTTGATGACGCCCATCTGGCCGAAGATGATTGCGAGCCCCAGCGCCATCAGCACGTAGACGGAGAACAGGATCAGGCCCGCAAACCCCTGCATGACGAAAATGGAGCCCAGATCGCCAATCGAATAGTCGCCGAACATCGATTTTTCTCCGCCGGAGGGATAAGGTCCCCCGCGCCGCGAACGATGTCGCGACGCGGGGTCGTCAAGCGCGGATTGACGGTCCACGCCAGGGAGCTTGTGCTCGAAGAAGGCCGCTGAAGACGGCAGCGCTTACTGGTAGCCCTTCGGGAACGGATCGGGCTCAACGAGGTCAGCGGTCTCGAAGATCAGTTCGAACTGGCCGTCGAGCTTGGCGCGGCCGACGCGGGTCTTCGACCAGAGGTGATGGTTTTCATGGATGCGCACGTAACCTTCGGGCGCTTCCTTGAACTCGACGCCGGGGGAAGCTGCCGCGATCTTGTCGACGTCGAAGCTGCCGGCCTTCTCGCAGGTCAATTTCCACAGCCACGGGCCGAGGTAGCCGGCCTGCGTCACGTCGCCGATCACGGTCTTGTCGCCCCACATCTTCTTGAAGGCCGGCACGAACGCCTTGTTGTTGGCGTTGTCGAGCGACTGGAAGTACTTCATGCAGGCATAGGCGCCCGCGATGTTCTCGCCGCCTATGCCGTCGATTTCATCCTCGGTGACTGAGATCGTCAGCAGCGCCTGCTTGGACAGGTCGACGCCGGCCGCCTTGAGCTGCTTATAGAATGCGACGTTGGAGCCGCCGACGACGTCGGTGAAGATGACGTCGGGCTTGGTGAGCTTGATCTTGTTGATGACCGAATTGAACTGCGTGGAGCCGAGCGCGTAATATTCCTCGCCGACGACCTTGCCCTTCAGCACGTTCTCGACGTGCTTCCGCGCGATCTTGTTCGAGGTGCGCGGCCAGATGTAATCCGAACCGATGAAGAAGAATGATTTGGCGCCCTTCTCCTTGGCGATCCAGTTGAGCCCGGCGAGAATCTGCTGGGTGGCTTCCTGGCCGGTGTAGATGACGTTCTTGGACTGCTCGAGGCCTTCATAGAAGGTCGGGTAATAGAGCATGCCGTTGTATTGCTCGACGACCGGTAGCACCGCCTTGCGCGAGGCCGAGGTCCAGCAGCCCATGATCGCCGCGACCTTGTCGTTGACGAGCAGCTTCTTCGCTTTTTCGGCAAAGGTCGGCCAGTCGCTGGCGCCGTCTTCCTGGATGAACTTGATCTTGCGGCCGAGCACGCCGCCCATCGCGTTGATCTGTTCGATCGCGAGTTTTTCGGCCTGGATCGAGCCGGTCTCCGAAATCGCCATCGTGCCGGTGGCCGAGTGCAGGATGCCGACGGTGACCTCGGTATCGGTCACCGCAAGGCCCGTCGTGTTGACGGTGGCGGTGGCAGGACCGGCCCCGAAGGAGGGCCGCGGAAGGATCGAAACGAGCGGCAATGCGGCCGCCCCCATCAGCAGCTTGCGGCGAAGTGGCGACTGCAGCCTCTTGTTTGGTTCGTCTGACATGAGCACCCCATTTTGTTCGAGAACGCTTATTGGTCAGGCGAGGATTGCCCAGAATTGTGCACTGCACAGATACGTGGGATTGCGTATACTGCACCGCAAAATAGCGACGTAGGTTTTTGGTATGGAGTTTGCTGGCTGAACGGGGTCGGTCAAACGGGGCAGGAGCAACATAAGTGGCAGGGCGGCAGCGGATAGACCGCGTCAGGCGCCAGTACAATCAATGGGTTGCCAACCAGACGCTGGAAGACTACGCGCTGCGCTTCACGGCCAAGAGCGCGCGGCGATGGTCCGCCGCCCGCGTTGCCAACACCGCCCTTGGCGCAATCTCGTTTCTGGCACTGGAAGCGATCGGCGGCACGATTACGCTGAATTACGGCGCGACCAACGCCACCATCGCCATCCTGGTCGTCAGCGTCATCATCTTCTGCTGCGGCCTGCCGATTGCCTATCATGCCGCCAAATGCGGCATCGATATCGATCTACTGACCCGCGGCGCCGGCTTCGGCTATATCGGCTCGACCATCACCTCGCTGATCTATGCCTCCTTCACCTTCATCTTCTTTGCGATCGAGGCGGTGATCCTCGCGAGCGCGCTGGAGATGTGCTTCGGCATCCCGCGCCCGATCGGCTATCTCATCAGCGCCGTCGTGATCATTCCGCTCGTCACCTACGGCATCACCCTGATCAGCCGCTTTCAGTTGTGGACGCAGCCGATCTGGATCATCCTGCACATCCTGCCTTTCGTCGCGATCGCCTACGCCAATCCGCATTCATTCACGGAGTGGCGCAAATTTGCCGGCGATCACGGCGATGCCGGCGGCCACCTCGATCTCCTGCTGTTCGGCACCGCGGCTTCGGTGGTGTTCTCGCTGGTGGCGCAGATCGGCGAGCAAGTCGACTTCCTGCGGTTTCTGCCGCGCGATCGCCGCACGTCGCGAACCTCGTGGTGGATCTCGCTGCTGATCGCCGGTCCCGGCTGGATCATCTTCGGCGCGCTCAAGCTGCTGCTCGGCTCGTTCCTCGCCTTTTTTGCGCTGAGCCACGGCCTCTCCAGCGAGCAGGCCGCCGAGCCTGCGCAGATGTATCTCGAGGCCTTTCGCTACGTGCTGTCGCAGCCGGACATGGCGTTGGCGCTGACCGGGACCTTCGTCATCCTCTCGCAGATCAAGATCAACGTCACCAACGCCTATGCCGGCTCGATCGCCTGGTCGAATTTCTTCTCGCGGCTGACCCACAGCCATCCCGGCCGCGTCGTCTGGCTGGTGTTCAACGTGCTGGTCGCGCTGCTCTTGATGGAGATCGGCGTCTACAAGGCGCTGGAGCAGACGCTGGCGCTCTATTCCAACGTGGCGATCGCCTGGGTCGGCGCGCTCGTCGCCGATCTCGTCGTCAACAAGCCGCTAGGCTTAAGGCCGCAGCATATCGAGTTCAAGCGCGCGCACCTCTGCGACATCAATCCGGTCGGCGTCGGCGCGATGACGATCGCGACCCTCGTCTCAATCTCGGCGTTCTACGGCCTGTTCGGGCCGACCGCGAAGGCGCTCTCCGCCTTCGTCGCGCTCGCTGTGGCCTTCGTAGCCGCGCCGCTGATCGCCTGGGCGACCGACGGCAAATACTACATCGCGCGAAAACCGAAGCGGAGCTGGCAGAACCTCGAGCAAATTCAGTGCTGCATTTGCGAGCACTCGTTCGAACCGGAGGACATGGCCTCCTGCCCGGCCTATGCCGGGCCGATCTGCTCGCTGTGCTGCTCGCTCGATGCGCGCTGCCATGATCTCTGCAAGCCGCATGCACGGGCCGGCGCGCAGGTCTCGGATATGCTCGGCAAGCTGTTGCCGGAGACGATCTACACGCGGATCAACTCGCAAGTCGGGCATTATCTCGGGGTGTTTGCGGTCTCTGCCGGCCTCGTCGCCCTGACACTGGGATTGATCTACCTGCAGACCTCGACAACGCTGCCGCTCGACAATGCCCAGATATCGGATGTGCTGTGGAAGGTGTTCTTCGCGCTCACCATCATTATCGGCGTGGTGGCGTGGCTGTTCGTGCTGGCGCAGCAGAGCCGCCGCGCGGCCGAAGCGGAGACACGGCGGCAGACGACACTGCTGATCCAGGAAATCGACGCCCACAAGCGCACCGACGCCGAGTTGCAGCGCGCCAAGGAAGTGGCGGAATCCGCCAACCTTGCCAAAAGCCGCTATGTCGTGGGCCTGAGCCACGAGCTACGCTCGCCGCTCAACGCCATCTCCGGCTATGCGCAATTGCTGGAGCAGGATTCAAGCCTCGCGACAAAGCCGCGCGACCAGGTGCGCGTTGTCAGGCGCAGCGCCGATCATCTCTCCGGGCTGATCGACGGCATTCTCGATATTTCCAAGATCGAGGCGGGCCGGCTTTACCTCTCGCGCGACGAGGTGCGGCTCGGCGAATTCATCGATCAGCTCGTCGGCATGTTCCGCGTCCAGGCCGCCGCCAAGGGCATCGACTTCGTGTTCAGGCGGCCGGCGGTGCTGCCGGTCGTGGTCTATGCCGACGAGAAGCGGCTGCGGCAGGTTCTCATCAACCTGCTCTCCAACGCGCTGAAATTCACGCAGACCGGCAGCGTGCAGTTCATCGTGCATTACCGCAGCCCGGTTGCGGAATTCGAGATCGTCGATACCGGGCCCGGCATTCAGGCGGACGATCTCGAACGTATCTTTGCGCCGTTCGAACGCGGCGCGCTTGGCGTGTCGCAGCCGCAGACGGGGACCGGGCTTGGTCTCACCATCAGCCGTTTGCTCGCCGGCGTGATGGGCGGCGACATTAAGGTCTCAAGCGAAGTCGGGACCGGGAGCACGTTTCGCGTCAAGATTTTGCTGTCTGAAGTCACCAATCCGACGCGGATTGCGCCGGTGGAAGCGCCGATCTTCGGCTATCACGGGCCGCGCAAGACGATTTTGATCACCGACGACGATCCGACCCACCGCGACCTCCTGCGCGAGGTGCTGACGCCGCTCGGCTTCATCCTGCTCAGCGCGCCGGATGGTCCCGGATGCCTCGCGCTGGCGCAGCATTGCCGGCCCGACCTGTTCCTGCTCGATATCTCGATGGCCGGCATGGACGGATGGACGGTGGCGGAAACGCTGCGCGCGACCGGCCACCATCAGGCCCGCATCCTGATGGTGTCAGCGAGTGCGCTCGAGGCTCACGGCGCGCCGCTGGCGCAGCCGTTCCACGACGGCTATCTGATGAAGCCGATCGACATTCCGCGGCTGCTTGAAACCATCCGGCAGCTGCTCAAGCTCGAATGGCAGTATGAGGCCGAGCAACCTGCCCTGCCCGGCTGGAAACCGGAGACCGGCCCGCGGCCGCCAGTCAAATATGTCGAGGAACTGATCGGGCTGGGGCAGCTCGGCTACGTCAGGGCCATCCAGCTCAAGCTCGACGAGATCGGCAACGACTATCCTGAACATGCCGACTTCGTCGCGCAGATGCGCAGCCTGATCGACCGCTTCGACCTCGATCAGTACATGGCGACTTTGAAAACGCTGCACAGCTATGATCACTGAACCGAAAAAACGCGACGTCGCCCTCGTCGTCGACGATTCCCCGGAGACGCTGCGGCTGCTCACGGATGCGCTCGACGGCGCTGGCATGACGGTCATGGTCGCGCTCGACGGCGCCTCGGCGATGCGGATCGTCGACCAGATCACGCCGGATATCGTGCTGCTCGACGCCGTCATGCCGGGGATCGACGGTTTTGAGACCTGCCGGCGGCTGAAGCGCGATGCCGGCCTCGACCACGTGCCGATCATCTTCATGACGGGTCTTGCCGAGACCGAGCACATCGTTCGCGGGCTGGAGGCCGGCGGCGTCGACTATGTGACAAAACCGATCGCGGTCGAGGAGATGCTGGCGCGGATCCGCGTTCATCTCGCCAACGCGCGGCTGACCCAGAGCGCGCGCGCCGCGCTCGATGTTTCCGGCCGCTACCTGCTCGCGGTGAACGGCGCCGGCAGACTGATGTGGGCGACGCCGCAGGCGCAAAAACTGCTGTCGGACGCGCTGGCGAGCGAAAGCGACGACGTGGAGCTGCCGGACCCGATCCCGCAATGGCTGGAACAGGCGCGCAAGGGCAAGGCGGGATCGAAAGCCACCGTCATGGCCACGCTGCCCGGCAACGAACTCCGCCTGCAATATATGGGCAAGCTCGGCGCCAACGAGTTTCTGCTGCGGCTGGCCAAGGACTCCGGCGCCGAGGCGCCGGCGGAATTCTCCAGCGAACTCGGCCTGACCACGCGCGAGGGCGAGGTGCTGTCGTGGCTCTCCAAGGGAAAGACCAACCGCGACATCGCGCAGATTTTGGGACTTTCCCCGCGTACCGTCGACAAGCACTTGGAGCAGATCTACGCCAAGCTCGGCGTCGAGAACCGCACCGCCGCGGCGGCGATCGCGGTGAATGCCAAGAACAGGAAGGAGTGAGGTGCGCGTTCTCCTTCTCCCCGTTCTTCACGGGGAGAAGGTCGGGATGATGGGCCGTCTCCATGTATTCGACTCGCGGAGAGAGCCCCTCACCCCGACCCTTTCCCCGCAAGCGCGGGGCGAGGGAGAGGTGCCACCGTGCTCAACGTCGTCATTGCGAGCGAAGCGAAGCAATCCATCTCACGGCGTAGCGGATAGATAGATTGCTTCGTCGCTTCGCTCCTCGCAATGACGGCGGATAATCAGTTTGCTGCGGCTAGCTGAGGTTGTTGCTGAGAGTTGGGAGCGCTCTGCGCAATCAGCCGCTTCAGCTCCGGAATGCAGGAGCCGCAATTGGTGCCCGCCTTCAGCTTCGCCCCGATATCCGCCGCCGACCGTGCCCCCGCGACAATCGTCTCGCAGATCGTGTTGCGGCCGACGCCGAAGCAGGCGCAGACGATGGGACCGGCATTGGCGAGGCCGTCGGCGGATTTGCCCGACAGCAGCATGCGGCGCCGGTCGCTGCCGAGTGCACCGGCGGCGAACAGGTCCTTGACCACGTTCCAGTCGCCGGCGTCGTGCGCGGGGCCGATGAACAGGCAGGTGTCGATGCGGTCGCCGGCAAAGGACGCCGCGCGGTAGACGCCGCCGCCAAAATCCTTGTATTCGGCGAGATCATCCGTCGCGTTTCCCCGCAGCCAGGATTGCCAGCCGGTGAGATCGGCATTGTCGGCGAACAGATAGCCGTAACCGCCGTTGACAGCGACGCGCGCCACCCAGGCATGCGCGGGGAATGCGATCGGCTTACGCGACAGTGCAAAGCCCCGGAACACGTATTCATAAGGTGCGATCGAAGCCGGCGTCGCCTTGTTCTCTGGCTGGCCGGAGAACGGATCGGTGAGCGGTGCCACCAGCGAACCGACGCGCGCGCCGGTGGCGTTGGCCTCGCTCCAATGGATCGGCGCGAACAGCATGCCGCGCTGCTGCCGCGGGCTGACAACGACGCGAAGCGTGCACTGACCGTAATCGGTGGTGATACGGGCGAAATCACCATCGGCGACGCCGTAGCGCGCGGCATCATCAGGGTGGACCTCGACGAACGGCTCCGGCAGATGCTGGCCGAGCCGCGGGCTCATGCCGGTGCGGGTCATGGTGTGCCACTGGTCGCGGATGCGGCCGGTGTTCAGCCGCAGCGGCCGCGCCGCCGTGGTTTCGGTTCGCAGCGCCGGAATTTCCGGAGCGATGAAGCGGGCCTTGAAGTCGCTCGCAAAGAAACCGCCGTCGGCGAAGAACCGCGCCTGCGGCTCGGCGCCCTGCCGTACAGGCCATTGCACCGGCGCCATCGCGTCGAAATCACTGTCCGACAGCGACTGCAGCGCGCCGATATCGAAGTCGCGCGCGCCCTCGTTCTCGAACGCCGACAGCGCGGCGTGCTCGCGAAAGATATCCGCCGCCGAGGTGAAAGAGAACGCCGCGCCGAAGCCGAGGCGCTTGGCGACCTCGCCCATGATCCACCAGTCGGGCCTGGCTTCTCCCGGCGGAGGAAGAAACGCGCGCTGCCTGGAAATGCAGCGCTCGGAGTTGGTCACCGTCCCGGATTTCTCGCCCCAGGCCAGCGCCGGCAGCAGCACATGCGCGCCTGAAACCACCGTGTCATTGGAGATCACGTTCTCGGAGATGACGAACAGGTCGAGCTTGTTCAGGGCGTCGCGGACGCCGTCGGCGTTCGGCAGCGACACCGCCGGGTTGGTACCCATCACCCAGAGCGCCTTGATCTCGCCGCGCGCGATGGCCTCGAACATCTGCACCGCCTTCAGCCCCTCATGGGTGGCGATGCGCGGCGCTTTCCAGAACCGGCGCACGCGGTCGATGTCGGGCGGTGTAAATCCCATATGGGCGGCGAGCTGGTTGGCGAGCCCGCCGACCTCGCGGCCGCCCATCGCATTGGGCTGTCCGGTCAGCGAGAACGGCGAGGCGCCCGGCTGGCCAATCCGCCCGGTGGCGAGGTGGCAGTTGAGGATAGCGTTGACCTTGTCGGTACCCTGCGCCGACTGATTGACGCCTTGCGAATACAGCGTCACCACGCGGTGCGTGCTGGCGAACATCTGGAAGAACGTCGCGACGTCCTGCTCGGCAAGGCCGGTCGCCAGCGCCGTGGCGCCGACGCTGCCGGCCATGCTGCGCGCCCGGGCGATGGCGTCATCGAAGCCGGTCGTATGAAGCTCGATGTAGTCGCGGTCGACCACGCCATTGTCCACGAGGTGAACCAGCAAGCCGCTGAACAGCGCGGTATCGGTGCCTGGCTTTAATCCCAGAAACAGGTCGTCGTCGCCGACGGTGTCGGTCCGACGCGGATCAATCACAACCATGCGCGCGCCGCGCTTCTGCTTGTTGGCGAGCATGCGCTGGTACAGCACCGGATGGCACCAGGCCGCGTTGGAGCCGACCAGCACCAGAAGGTCGGCCACGTCGAGGTCTTCATAGCAGCCGGGCACGGTGTCGGCGCCAAAGGCGCGGCGGTGGCCGGCGACGGAGGACGCCATGCAGAGCCGCGAATTGGTGTCGACATTGGCGCTGCCGACAAAGCCCTTCATCAGCTTGTTGGCGACGTAGTAATCCTCGGTCAGCAACTGGCCGGAAAGATAGAACGCGACCGCGCCAGGGCCGTCGCGCGCGATGATGTGCTGGAAACGGTGCGCGACGTGGTCGAGCGCATCGCTCCAGGCGACCCGCTCCATCTTCCCTTGGCCGCAGCGGATCATCGGATAGAGCAGACGATCGGTCAGGCCAAGCGTCTCGCCGAGCGCCGAGCCCTTCGAGCACAGCCGGCCGAAATTGGCGGGATGCTGGGGGTCGCCCGAGACCGCCGCCCCGCCCCGCCCGTCTGGCGTCGCCAGAACGCCACAGCCGACGCCGCAATAGGCGCATGTGGTCTTGATGGCGCGGAGATCGGGATCGACAATCGTCATGCTGATAGCCCGATCATGCAGCTTCCTGGCGCATCGCCAGCGAGCGGCCGAACATCATGTCGGCACGAATTCGCGCCGTCGGCTGCCGTGTGCGGATCAACTCGAGGTACCAGAGCGCGTCAGTGACGTCGCCGATCAGAACGGCGCCGGTCAGCCGTCCGTCCGCGATCACGAGCTTCTTGTAGGTGCCATGGTTGATATCTGACAGCACGATGCTCTCGCTGCCTGCGCCGCCCCTGAAATCGCCGGCCGAGAACACACTGACGCCGGAGACCTTCAGATTGGTCGCGACGATGCTGCCGGCATATGAGGCTTGCCGCCCGGCGAGATGCTTGGCCAGCACCCTCGCCTGTTCATAGGCCGGCTCGACCAGGCCATAGCAGATGCCGCGATGCTCGGCGCATTCGCCGATCGCAAACACGTCCGTTGTGCCGGTCTGCAGATGATCATCGACCAGGATGCCGCGATTGACGGCAATGCCTGCCTCCTTCGCCAGCGCAATGTTTGGGCGGATACCCGCGGCAAAGATCACGGCGTCGGCATCGAGCAAGCGTCCATCCGCCAGTTCGACGCCTTCGACGCGCGTCACGCCGTGGATGCGCGCGGTGTTGGCATTCAGCAGAATCTCGATGCCCTTGCGTTCGACGAGGGATTTCAGGAGTTCCGCCGCCGGCGCATCGAGCTGACGCTCCATCAGGCGATCCATCAGGTGCAGCAGCGTCACGGGCGCGCCGGCCTTGGTGAGGCCATAGGCCGCCTCCAGGCCGAGCAGGCCACCGCCGACCACGACGACGCGCTTCTTTTGCGCGGCGAGCGCCAGCAGAAGATCGACGTCGCGACTGTCGCGGAACGTATGCACGCCGGCGAGATCGGCGCCGGGCACGTTGAGCCGTAGCGGCGACGAGCCGGTCGTCAGCACCAGTTTAGAGAACGGCATGCTCTCTTCGCCGGCAATCTTCAGCTCGCGGCGGCCGACATCGATCTCGGTGGCGACACAGCCATATTTCAGGGTGACGCCGCGGTCGCGCCACCAGGAGGCCGGCCGCAGCTCGATATCCTGCGACGTTGTCTCGGCGGCGAGCACCGATGACAGCAGCACGCGGTTATAGGCCAAGCGCGGCTCATCGCCGATCACGGCGATGGCGTAGCGGCCCAGCGCCACCTTGGCGAGTTCATCGACCAGCCGGGCAGCGGCCATGCCGTTGCCGACGATGACAAGCGGTTCGCTCATGGCGCGTCCTCACTCGGCGGCTTGCGGCTCACCGTAGGCTTCCGAGATCATGTAACCGGACAACGTGCCGTAGGCCGCGGTCCAGGCCGCGGCGACGTCCGGCGTCCAGGCGTCGCCGAGCCCTTTTTCCAGCGTCCACAGCAACGCGCCGCCGACGACGGGATAGTGCTCCGGTTTGGCGCCATAGCCGACATGACGCTTTGCCAATGCGCTGGCGGCAGGCAACACTGCCGCCAGATTGCTCAGTCCGTTGACCACGACGGCGAGCGTTGCCATCAGCTTCTTGCGCTGCTCGGTCATGTCGGAAGGAAACATCGCTTTCACCTGCGGCGCCACTTCGAACAGGCGGTCGTAGAACATCACCGCCGCCTGTTCAGAAATCGGAGCGATCTTGGCGAAACTCTGCTGCACGAGATTGACCTGCTCTGGTGTCATTTCTTCTCCCGCCTGTTCCAAAGCCCCTGCCCGGCATTACACCAAGCAAGACTCAGGCCGCTTCGACGAAGCGATGCCGCTCGTAGAGGAACTCGAGCACGCGCTGCCGGCACTTCAGGTAGCCGGGGTTCGTCGCGAGCTCGAGCCGCTTGCGCGGCCGTGCCAGCGGCACCTCCAGCACTTCGCCGATCCGCGCGCTCGGGCCGTTGGTCATCATGACGATGCGGTCCGACAACAGCACCGCCTCGTCGACATCATGCGTGATCATCAGGATGGTGTTGCCGAGCTTCTGGTGCAGCGCCATCACCGAGTCCTGCAGATGCGCACGGGTGAGCGCGTCGAGCGCGCCAAAGGGCTCGTCAAGCAGCAGCACCTTCGGCTCCATCGCGAGCGCGCGGGCAATGCCGACGCGCTGCTTCATGCCGCCGGAGATTTCGCTCGGGCGCTTGTCCTTGGCGTGCGCCATCTGCACGAGGTTGAGGTTGTGCATCACCCAGGCGTCGCGTTCGGCCCGCGTCTTGGCCCCGGCGAACACCTTGTCGACGCCGAGCTTGACGTTCTCATAAACGGTCAGCCAGGGCAGCAGGCTGTGGTTCTGGAACACCACCGCGCGATCCGGCCCGGGCGAATTGACCTCGCGGTTCTCCAGGAGCACGCCGCCATTGGTCGCGCCGGTGAGGCCTGCCACGATGTTGAGCAGCGTGGACTTGCCGCAGCCGGAATGGCCGATGATCGAGACGTACTCGCCCTTCCCGATCGTCAGGTTGATGTCCTTCAGCACTTCGGTCGTGGCATTGCCGCGGGTGAAGGTCTTGTCGATGTGGTCGAGCTTCAGATAGGCCTGCATGACATTCTCCTTCAGTTCAGCGCGGTGCCGCGGGTGACGAACTTGGCAAGGCCCGCAATCAGACGATCGAGTACGAAGCCGATGATGCCGACATAGAACAGCGCGAGGATGATTTCGCTGATGTGCGAAGAGTTCCAGGCGTCCCAGATGAAGAAGCCGATGCCGACGCCGCCGATCAGCATTTCGGCCGCGACGATCGCCAGCCACGACAGGCCGATGCCGATCCGAAGGCCGGTGAAGATGTAGGGCGCCGCCGCCGGGATCATGATCTTGGAGAAGAACTCCAGCGGATTGAGCTGCACAACAGCGGCGACGTTGCGATAATCCTGCGGGATGTTGCGGATGCCGACCGCGGTATTGATGATGATCGGCCATACCGAGGTGATGAAGATGACGAAGATCGCCGAGGGCTGGCCGTCGCGGAACGCGGCGAGCGACAGCGGCAGCCAGGCCAGCGGCGGAATGGTGCGCAGCACCTGAAACAGCGGATCGAGCCCGCGCATCGCCCACACCGACTGCCCGACCAGCGTGCCGAGTGCGATGCCGACGACAGCGGCGATCGAATAGCCGTAGGCGACGCGCTGCAGCGAGGCCGACAAATGCCAGAACAGGCCCTTGTCGATGCCGCCATTGTCAAAGAACGGATCGAAGATCAGTTCCTTGGTGTCCTTGAATACTTTCGATGGCGGCGGCAGCGTCGATCCGGTGCGCCGACAAACCAGCTCCCAGAACAGCATGAGCAGCGCGAGCACGACCAGCGGCGGCACGACGCGCACCGCAGCCTCCTTCGCCATCTTGACGTATTTATCGGCACGCGGCGCTTGCTTCGGCGTCATCGTTACCACGGGCGCGGAAGCGGTCGGTGAACTCGTTGGAACAGCCACCGCAGTGGCTTCGGTTTTGATCGCGGGCATCGACATCGAAAATCTATCTCCGTGTTCAAAAAAAGCGGGCCGCCCACCTCTGGCGGGCGGCCCGGGCTTGATCAGACATCAACACGCTTGATCGAAAGCGACTTCAGATACGCAGCCGGATTCGCCGGATCGAACACCTTGCCGTCGAAGAAGGTCTCCTTGCCGCGCGAGGTCGAGGCCGGGATGTCGGAGGCGGCAACACCCATTTCCTTGGCCGCGTCGCGCCACATGTCCTCGCGGTTGACCTTGGCGATCAGCGCCTTGGCATCGAAGCCGGCTTCGTATTTGCCCCAGCGGATGTCCTCGGTGATGAACCAGAGGTCGTGGCTCTGGAACGGATAAGAGGCGTGATCGCGCCAGTACTTCATGATGTGCGGCGAGTTCTCGACCACCTTGCCCGGAATGCCGTAGTCGAACTTGCCGGCCGAGCGATCGTAGACGTCCTCAACCGGGCAGTTCATCCACTGCCGTTTGCCCATGATGGTGGCGAGCTCCTTCTTGTTCTCCATCTTGTCGGCCCACTGCTGGGCCTCCATGACAGCCATCAGAATCGCCTTGGATGCCTTCGGGTATTTGTCGACGAACGCGGCGCGCATGCCGAGCGACTTTTCCGGATGCTTGTTCCAGAGTTCGCCGGTGTTGACCGCGGTGTAGCCGATACCCTGATTGATGAGCTGGAGATTCCAGGGCTCGCCGACGCAGAAGCAATCCATGGTACCAACCTTCATGTTGGCGACCATCTGCGGCGGCGGCACGACGATAGTCTCGATGTCCTTGTCGGGATCGATGCCGCCAGCGGCAAGCCAATAGCGAATCCAGAGGTCGTGGGTGCCGCCGGGGAAAGTCATCGCGGCTTTCACCGGCTTGCCCGACGCCTTCTTTCGTTCGAGTGCCGCCTTGAACGGCGTGACGTCGACGCCGAGCTTGAGGTCGGCATATTCCTTCGCGACCGAAATGCACTGGCTGTCGAGATTGAGCCGCGCTAGGATGTACATCGGCGTCGGCACATTGTTCTGCGTCACCTTGCCGGCCGAGATCAGATACGGCATCGGCGTGAGGATATGTGCGCCGTCGATGCCGTTGCCTTCACTGCCGAGCACCAAATTGTCGCGGGTGGTGCCCCATGAGGCCTGCTTGGCGACCTCAACATCGGGCATGCCGTATTTGGCGAACAGCCCCTTGTCCTTGGCGACGAACAGCGGGCCGGCGTCGCTCAGCGCGATGAACCCAAGCGTCGCCTTGGTCACCTCCGGACCCGCGCCTTGTGCGAACGCGCCAGCGGGAAAATTCAACTTGGCGGCGGCGAGCAGGGCCGCCGTGCCGCCGGACGCCTTCAGAAGCTGGCGGCGGCTCAAGCCACGGCGTGAGGTCGGATGGGTAGGCTTCGTCATTGGTATCGCGCTCCTTTGCGTTTGAACGGGGCCGTCCGACTGGTGTCACCACGTGATGCGCACGAGGGCGCGTTCCAGGGAGGCCCCGGAGTGGTGGCGTCACAAATTCGGATGAGTGGTCTCAAGGGACGGCGTCGATGGCGTCGGCGCTAGCTATTCAAGCTCCGTGCCAAGGCCCGCAACATCGAAAAAATTGCAATAATTCAGCTTGTTATAAAATTCCGGCCGCCAAAATAGGCAGCGATCAGGAACCAGTCACCGCATTCGAAAATTGCGATTCGCTCAATCCTTGTGCGCCGCACAAGAATTGAGCAGGTGCAAAAACACGATGCCTCAGGCGTCTTCGCCGGCCTTCGCCATCATCGGTTTTGGCGCATTTCCATCACCCGGTTTCATCCGGAATTCGTAGGTCATGAGGTGCCAGGGGGCGGCGGCGGGTTTGCCGTCCGGCATCGTCGGGTCGCTGCGCTTCTCGATCCTGGCAACAAGCTCGTCCTTCACCCCGAACACCACGTCGGAATCGAGATATTTGTCGCCGTCCATGAAGACGTGGGTGATCAGCGGCTGGTAGCCTGACGCATTGACCAGGAAGTGCACATGCGCCGGCCGCATCGGATGGCGGCGGGTTTGCACGATCATCTCGCCGACCGGGCCGTCGGTCGGAATCGGATAGCTGCATGGCAGGATGGTGCGGAAGAAGAATTTTCCGTCGGCATCGGTGACGAAGCGCGCCCGCGACGACGGCCCTTCGCTCGCATAGGTCGGCTTCTGGGAATCATAGAAGCCGTCGCCATCGGCGTGCCAGATATCCACCGGTACGCCCGCCAGCGGCTTGCCCTTGAGATCGGTGACGCGGCTCTGCACGAACATCCGCTCGCCCGCCAGGTTGGCGGAGATATCCGTGCCATGCGGCGTCACCTTGTGTTCGCCGACATAGAACGGCCCGAGCACGGTCGTTTCGGTGGCGCCCTCGCGTTCCCTGTGGTTGACGGCATCGACCAGCATCGACACGCCGAGCACGTCGGAAAGCAGGATGAACTCCTGACGGATCGGCGTGCACTTCTGGCCGGTCCGCGTCAGGAAGTCGATCGCGTATTCCCATTCCTCGAAGGTGAGATTGGTCTTTCGGACATAGTCGTGCAGCGATTTCACCAGTTCCTGCAGCAGGAATTTGGCGCGCGGATCAGGTGTACCGTCGAAACTGCGGATCACGGCGGCGGTCAGTTCGGTTTCGCTGAATTGGCGCATTTTGCTGTCCTGCGGGATTTAACGAAAGAGGCGCGAGCCTACACCACCGCCCCCCTCCGGATAAGCATGCCCGGTTGGAACGGAAGACACTTTTCAGCTATCAGAGATCACCTAGCCAGCTGGAGACCAGCCGCCGATGTTAGCCCCCACCCCCGCCTCGCCCGAGCAAGCCGGAATGTCCCAGGCGGCCCTCGACCGCCTCGAAAAACACCTGAAGCAGCGCTATATCGACGCTGGCCGCTTTCCGGGAACGCAGATCCTGATCTATCGCCGCGGCAAGGTCGTCCATTCGGTTTCGCAGGGCTTTGCCGACCTCGAGCGCAAGGTGCCGGTCAAGGACGACACGATTTTCCGCATCTATTCGATGACCAAGCCGCTCACCAGCGTCGCCTTCATGATGCTGGTCGAGGAAGGCCGCGTCGCCATCGACGAGCCCGTGCACAAATACATTCCGGCGTGGAAGAACCTCGGCGTGTTCGCGGCCGGCACACATCCGGCGTTCCTGACCCGGCCGCCGTCGCGGCCGATGTTGATCGTGGACTTGTTGCGCCACACGTCCGGCCTCACTTACGGCTTCCAGCAGCGCAGCAATGTCGATGCCGCCTATCGCGCAAACAAGATCGGCGAAGTCGAGAAGGCCGGAACGCTGCAGGGCATGATCGACGACCTCGCAAAAATCCCGCTGGAATTCTCGCCGGGCGAGGCCTGGAACTACTCCGTCGCCACCGACGTGATCGGTTATCTGATCGGCGTAATCAGCGGCAAGCCGTTCGAGCAGTTCCTGAAAGAGCGCATCCTCGACCCGCTCGGCATGAACGACACCGATTTCTTCGTGCCGAAGGACAAGGCGCACCGTTTCGCGGCATGCTATTCGGCCGACGCGGGCGGCGGTTTCAACCCGCTAGCAGCCGAGCGCAAGGGAACGCTGACGCTGCAGGACGATCCGGCGACGAGTTCGTTCCTGGAGCCGCCCTCCTTCATCTCCGGCGGCGGCGGCCTGTGCTCGACCTCGGCCGACTACCTCACCTTCTGCCGCGCGCTACTCAATGGCGGCGAGCTCGGTGGTGTCCGGCTGCTCGGACCGAAAACCCTGAAGCTGATGACGTCGAATCACCTCCCCGGTGGCGTCGACCTGCCGGCGATGTCGCGCTCGCTGTTTTCGGAAGCCGCCTATAACGGCATCGGCTTCGGGCTCGGCTTTGCCGTCACCATGCAGCCGGCGCAGACGCTGATCGCCGGCAGTCCCGGCGAGTATAATTGGGGCGGCGCGGCGACGACCTCATTCTTCATCGATCCGGTGGAAGAGCTGATCACGATCTTCATGACGCAGGTCTTGCCGTCGAGCGCCTATCCGCTCAGGCGTGAGCTGCGCACCATGGTGTATGCCGCGATCACCGACAGCAATCTCTGAGGGCCCGTCGCCGGGCCAGCTGGTGGAACCCGGCCGCGCCTCCAGCCCGGCTGAATATCTTACTTTATCCTCTTATTATTCTTGGCGAATTTTCCTTGGCGAAATTCGGTGGGTTCTCCTATGCTTTAGGTATTGGGGTCCGATCCGGGGCTTGCGTTGCCGAAACCTTCACTGCCAGTGCGTCTCGCCCTTCTGGTCGCGGGGACCACGCTGCCGCTGATCCTCTTCGCGGCCGGCATCGTTCTCAACCATTACAAGCAGGACCGCCAGATCGCGACGCAGCGCGTGGCTGAAACGGTCCGCAGCATTCGCCTGGTGCTCGATGCGGAGGTGCAGCGGATCACCGGCGCGCTGCAGGTCTTGGCGCTGACCAATGCGCTGCGCGACGGGGATTTCGAGGGCTTTCGCCGCATCTGCCAGGGTTTCCTCGACCAGTACGGCGAAGGCGGTGTCGTGCTGGTGGCAGATCGCGAGGGACGACAGGTGTTCTCCTCGCTGACCACGGATACGAAAAATCTGCCGCTTCGCAACAACCTGCCCATGGTCGCGAGGGTCTTCGCGGAGAAGAAGCCTGTCTATTCGAACCTGTTCTTCGGATCGGTCAAGAAACGGCTGATTGTGACGGTCGAACTGCCCGTGATGCGGGATGACGAGGTGCTCTACGACATTTCATTCAGCCCGCCGATCGAGATCTTCCAGGCCATGATCGAGCAGCAGCGGCCCAGCCGAGACTGGACGATCTCGATCTTCGATGGCGAAGGCACCAATTTCGCGCGCGTGCCCAACCCGCAGGATACCGTCGGCAAGCGGGCATCGCCCTCGCTCTATGCGGAGATATTCCAAAATCCCGAAGCCACGCTGCCGACCGTGTCGCTCGAGGGCGTGCCGCTGATCACGAGCTTTGCCCGCTCCTCGCTCACCGGCTGGACGGTCGCCGCCGGCATCGCCGAAAATTCGCTGGTTGCGCCGCTGTGGCGCAACCTAGCGATCACGAGCGTGATGGGCGCCGTGCTGTTGATGGTCGGCCTCGCCTTTGCGGTGCGGATGGCGACACAGATCGCGCGTGGCGAGATGCTGCACAACCTTTTGATCGAGGAGCTGAACCACCGCGTTAAGAACACGCTCGCGGTGTTGCAGTCGATCGCCACCCAGACGTTTCGCAGCGCAAGCCGCACCGAGCGCGAGAAGTTCGAGGGAAGGCTGGGTGCGCTGGCGGAGGCGCACAACCTCCTGAGCCAGGAGAAGTGGCAGGGCGCGGAGCTGCGCGAGGTGATTGCGCGGGTACTGCAGCCCTATCTGATCAACAACGCGGCACGGGTGCGGATGTTTGGACCGCAGGTTCCGCTGACGCCGCGGCTCGCCGTGGTGCTCTCGATGATCGTGCACGAGATCGCCACCAACGCCGCCAAATATGGCGCGCTGTCGAACGAGACCGGCACCGTCGCGGTCGATTGGGAGATCGTCGAGGAGGCCGACGGCCGCAAGCTGCGGCTGATCTGGACCGAGGCCGGGGGCCCGCCGGTGACGGCGCCGGTGCAGCGCGGCTTCGGCTCGCGCCTGATCGAACGCAGCGCCCGCGACCAGCTCGGCGGCGAAGCGACCGTCGATTTCCTGCCGCGCGGCGTGGTCTATACCGTGAGCTGCGCGCTCGACCGCGACGAATAATCTATTTCAGCATCTCCGGCACGATCAGGCGCGGCAGAAACAGCGACACGCTCGGCCAGATAATGACGGCCAGTACCAGCAGCATCGGGATCAGCATGATCACCGTGTCCTTGAGCGCATAGCGCAGCCGCACGCCCGCGATCGCACAAGCAATCATCAGGCACAGGCCGTAAGGCGGCGTCACCAGGCCGAATGCCAGGTGGCGGTGAACCATCCGAGCAGGATACCGCCGACGATGATGAACGGCGTCATCAACGCCGGTATCGAGCGCCATATCGCGTAACCGATATCGGTCCAGGTGGATTTCGGATAGGTCGGATAACCGCGGCGCACCGCATAGACATGCACGGTCGCCATCTGCGCGCCGGCAATCAGCAGGCCCGGCACGATGCCGGCGAGATACATCGCCGCGATCGAGGTCGAGATCAGCCCGCCCCACACGATCATCAGGATCGAGGGAGGTATGATCACCGCCAGCACGGCCGAGACCGCAGTGATGGCGATGGAGAACGAGAGATCGTAGCCCTCCTTGGTTTGGGCATCGATGAATATCTTGGATTGGCTCGCGGCATCCGCGGTGGAGGAGCCGGAAATGCCGGCGAAAAACACGCTCAGCACCACGTTGATCTGCGCCAGCGAACCCGGCCAGTGCCCGACCATGGAGCGCGACAATGCAACCAGACGGTCGGTGATGCCGCCAATGCCCATCAAATTGGCGGTGAGCAGGAAGAACGGCACCGCGAGCAGGATGAATGAGTTGTAGGCATTAAAGGTTTCCTGCGCGAGCGTCATGATCGACAGGCGCGGCTCGATCAGCAGGATCGGCACGCAGGCAAGGCCAAGCGCAAAGGCGACCGGCACGCGAATGATGAGCAGGCCGACGAAGCTGCCGAACAGGATGAGCGCGGCCTGGCCGGCAGAAAGTACGTTACCGCTCATTGCTGCGCCCCAACTAGAATTCGCGCTTCATCAAGGATCTGTTCGCCGGCAAACACGATCCACGTCACCCCAGCCACCGGCCAGGCAACGTGAATCAGCCAGAGCGGCAGATCGGCGAGTTCGGAAGTCCGGTTCCAGGCGAACCGCGTGAATTCGAGCCCGGCCCAGACGAACACCACCGCCATCGCCAATACGCCGAGGCGCGCGGCAATCCGCACCGCGGCTTCGCTCCGCCGCGACAGATTGGGCCAGATGTCGACCTCGAAATGCTGGGACTCGCGGATCCCGACCATGGCGCCGATCATGATCGTCCAGACGAACAGGAAGCGCGCCATCTCCTCGGTCCAGATGTAGGACGGAATCAGCGACGTGTAGCGCGAGACGATCTGCAGCTTGACTGGAATGACCAGAATACCGACGCACGCGGCGAGCAAAAATTCCAGCAATTTGGCATAGGCCGCCGTCGCGCGCCGCCACAGCGACGGCTTTGGCGGCATCGGTATTTCAGTCATCATGGCTCGGGGGAACAACGGTCACGGTATGGGGCAAGCCGAATGGCCTGCCCCAACGTCTTGTCGCTCGGCGCGACTGCTTTAAGCCATGCTGATCTTCTCGTAGATGCCCTCGGCGCCGATCTCCTTGGCGTAGGTGGCCATCACGGGATCGGCGAGCTTCTTCATCGCATCGCGCTCCTCGAACGGGACGCGCTTGAGCTTGCCCGCCCTTTCCAGCGTGTCGAGCTTGATGGTCTCCTCGCTCGACTCCAGCTGGCGGCCGTAGTCGCCGGCTTCCTTGCCGGCCTTCATGATCGCCTCCTGCAGATCCTTCGGCAGCGTCTTCAACGTCTTCACCGAGAAGCAGATCGGCCGGATCGACACCGCGTGCTGGGTCAGGTTGAGGTGCGGCGCGACCTCGTAGAACTTCATTGCCTCGACGCGCCGGCAGCAGCCGTCGCACCAAGCCCCGCAAGTACGCTTCTTCGCTTCACGTCGTTCCTCCCCTGTCATGCCCGTCCCTTGTAAGCGGGACTTCGGCCTGGCCGACGGACGCGGCCACTACTGCAAAGCGTATGCCTTGAAGCCAATTTAAGTCGTAGCCAGCGCCAACAGGCCGCAGACCGCGCCGGCCGCACTGCGATTGCATTGCCGCATCCGAGATGCAACATCGAACGCCTATGGATATCGCCGGCCCGGCCAGCCAACTGACTGGTTACAAATGTTGCGGGATGTCGAATACGGCCTGCGCCGGCAGGCACATGCAAAATATTCCCGCGTCAGCGACGACGCCCGTAGCCGGTTGATTTGCAGAATTCCGATAACGCCGCGAAGGCACCTGTTACCACAATTTCCCGAGCAAGACAGAGCGGAAGCCGAGCTGAAGCCTGCTGCATTTTGTCAGGCATCAGCACGCGTGGAAATTTTCGCTGCGAGCCCCGACGACGCAGCGCACCAGTGCACTGGTGCAGGCAAATCCCCGTAGAAACCCGGGACAGATCGCGAGATAGTAAGCATGCGCGGCCAAAATCTGTTACCTTTGAACTCGCGGTGGTTGTGGTTTGTCGAATATTTTGTCAAATGTAGTGGGCGGGGTTTTGCCAATATGCCCCGGGGTGCAGACAGCCTTAGGTGGTTGCCCGCACCGGTATCAGGATGCTTCCAATACGCGCAAACGTTTGGGTACCATCCTGCAATCTCTCAGGAATCCTGTGTTCGTATACAACTCACGGGCTGGACTGACTTTAAATGGGCAAAATTGTGGAGGAATCCCTGACCTACTTTTGCCAGGGTTTCCCGATTGAAGGACGGTAAAACCAGAATGAACAGATCAGCAGCGAAGAAGATGAAACAGCGCAGCGCCGGCAAACCCGATATCGAATTGGGCAAGCGGATTCGCCTACGGCGCGTGGAGCAGAAGATCTCGCAGGCGGAGCTCGGCGACAAGCTTGGCGTCAGCTTCCAACAGGTCCAGAAGTACGAGAAGGGCGTCAACCGCGTCGGCGCTGCCCGTCTTCAGCAGATCGCGACCGCGCTCGATGTGCCGGTGACCTTCTTCTACGATGGCGACAACAAGGCGCGCGAAGTCGAGAGCCTGCTCTTCCTGGATAGCGCCTTCAGCCTGCGGCTGCTGCGCGCCTACAGCAAGATCAAGGACCAGACGGTGCAGCGTCAGCTGGTGTCCTTGATGGAATCGATCGCCGCCAACGAAGGCTAGGCAATATCGCGCCTGGATCGCAGCACCGCGGACCCGATCAATCGCGCGAGAAATCGCCGGGTAGCCTGTTGCTGCGCTGGGCCTGATCCTGATCAGGCCGGCGACGAAATCGGTTTGTCGCCATCGAAATGGCGGAGTCCGGCCACAACACGGTACGCCACAACACAGTACGAAGGCTGCGCGGCACGTTTTCGGACGAATATCCGCGGGGGTCCAGCCTCCGTAATGTCTCCATCATCCTGCCATGCCCGCCACGCCGCGCGCGAGCCTGGCGGTGCGCCAACGGCGCCTCTCCTCCGCGGGCCTGACTTCCAAGCCTCCCTGCCGTGAAAAATGCGACGATTGACCTCGCCGCGACCCCTGTCCGACAATGGACGACGCCCCGCGACGGAAGGTGACAACCCGTGCTCGACACCCCCAAATCCGCCGAAATCGCCCATGCCGACGGCAAGATCCTGCAAAGCGTCAGCGATGGCGTCGGCGTCATCACGTTCAACAACCCCGACAAGCGCAACGCGATGTCGCTCGAGATGTGGGAGGGGCTCGGCCAAGCGCTGACCAGCCTGCGGGACGACCCCGAAGTTCGCGTCGTCATCCTGGTCGGCGCCGGCGACAAGGCCTTCATGTCGGGCGCCGACATTAGCCAGTTCGAAAAGACCCGCCACAATGCGGCGGCCTCGGAGGCATATTCGATGCGGAGCGAGGCGCAGCGCGCGCTGCTTGCGAGCTATCCGAAACCGACGATTGCCTGCATCCGCGGCTTCTGCCTCGGCGGCGGCATGCAGGTCGCGATGCTCACGGACATGCGCTTCGCCTCCGACAACAGCCAGTTCGGCATTCCCGCGGCAAAGCTCGGCATCGCCTATGGCTATGACGGGCTCAGGAATCTGGTGTCGCTGGTCGGCCCCTCCTGGGCCCGGCTCATCATGTATACCGGCATGCGGATCGAGGCCGCAGAGGCGCTACGCATCGGCCTTATCGACCGCGTGCTGCCGGATGGCGAACTCTGGAACGCGACCATGGAGATCGCCCGCACAATCTCCGGCAACGCGCCGCTCGCCATCAAGGCCGCCAAGATCACCATCGCCGAGGTGCTGAAGGACGAAAGCAAGCGCGACATGGAGGCGATCAAGGCGATCGGCCGCGCCTGCATGGACTCAGAGGATTTTCGTGAGGGCCGAACCGCCTTCATGGAAAAGCGCAAGCCGCAGTTCAACGGACGGTGATCTGGCGGCTCACTCTCCGCTGTCATCATCCGCGAAGGCGGATGATCCAGTATTCCAGAGACGCCGATGATTGAATCGAGAAGCCGCGGCGTACTGGATAACCCGCCTTCGCGTGGTATGACGACAGTGGCTTACTGACACACAGGGCGATGATCAACCCCCTCCTACAACGCCGCCAGCACCGCTTTCGTCACGTCAGCCGTACCGTTGCTACCACCGAACTCCATCGGCTTGATGCCGCCGGCATAGGCCTTGTCCACCGCGCGCTCGATACGTTCGCCGGCCTCAGCCGCGTTTTCGAGGCCGTGCTTCTCGGCGAGCCAATCCAGCATCATCGCCGCCGAGAGGATCATCGCCGTCGGATTGGCCTTGCCCTGCCCCATGATGTCGGGCGCCGTGCCGTGGCACGGCTGGAACACGGCGTAGCGATCGCCGATATCGGCTGACGGCGCCATGCCCAGCCCGCCGATCAGGCCGGCGGCGAGGTCGGAGAGGATGTCGCCGAACATGTTCTCCGTCACCATGACGTCGAAATCCCAAGGCCGCTTCACCATCATCAGCGAGCAGGCGTCGACATAGACCCGGTCCGTCCTGACACCAGGATGGCGTTTTGCGGCTTCATCGAACATCTCGCGAAAGAATGCGAAGGCCCTGAACACGTTCGCCTTGTCGACGCAGGTCAGGCCGCCACCTGCCTTGCCGCGCGCCTTGCGGCGCTCGGCGAGCCTGAAGGAAAACTCGAACAGCCGCTCGGAGGTCTTGCGGGTGATGACGAGCGTCTCGCGCGCATCGGTATCGGTCACGACGCCCTTGCCCATCGAGGCGAACAGACCTTCGGTCGATTCCCTGATCAGCACGAGATCGATGCCGCGCGCATCGGCGCCGACGATCGGGCTCGGCACGCCCGGAATCAGCCGTGCCGGGCGGACGCCGGCATAAAGGTCGAAATGGAAGCGCAGCTCGATCTGCGGGGCGATCTCGGTATTATCGGGGTAGCGCACCGACGGCAGGCCGCAGGCGCCGAGCAGGATGGCGTCCGCCTCCTCGCAGAGCCGGATCGTTGAGTCCGGCATCGATTTGCCGGTCGCGAGGTAATTGTTGGCGCCCGCCGGCGCCTCGGTGAAGCGGAATTTGAGGTCCGACGTCGCCTCGATCTTGCGCAGAACTTCCAGCGCCGGCGCCATCACTTCAGGACCGATGCCATCGCCGCCGAGCACGGCGATGTGGAGGGCGTTATTTGCGGACATGGGGGTTCCTTACTTGGGGCAAGTCATTCCGGGGCGATGCAAAGCATCGAGGTACGGGGCGCCCTTGCGCCCCGAGATCTCGAGATTCCGGGTCTGGTCCTGCGGACCATCCCGGAATGACGGCAGCTACGGCGTCAGCACGGCGCGGCCAACCAATTTGCCCTTCTGCAGATCGGTGAGTGCTTCATTCGCTTTCGCGAGCGGCATCGTCGTTACCGGGATCGGCGCGATCATCTTGTTGCGGACGAGTTCGAGCAACTCCGCCGTCTCGCGCAGATTGCCGACATAGCTGCCCTGGATCGTGATCGCTTTGATCGGGATCAGCGGCAGGGCGAACGTCGCGCCGCCGCCGAACAGGCCGACGATGACGAGCTTGCCGCCCTTGGTGAGGCAATCGAAGCCGAGCTGCGTGGTCTGCGCGTTGCCGACGAGATCGATCACCGCGCGGATCGCGCCGCCGGCCTTCTTCGCGAGTTGCTCCAGCGCGTCAGGCGCCTTGCCGTCGACCGTGGCGAGCGCGCCGGCGGCCTCCGCCGCCTCACGCTTGCGCGCGTCGATGTCGACGACGATGGCGCCCTTGCCGCCCATCGCCTTTAGCAGCGACAGCGCCATCAGGCCGAGCCCGCCGGCGCCGAAGATCACGATCGGCGAGTCGAAGGCGAACTCGACCTTCTTCAGTGCGCTATAGGTGGTGACGCCGGAACAGGCATAAGGCGCGGCCGTCACCGGATCGAGCCCCTTCAGGTTCAACAGGTATTTCGGGTTCGGCACGGTCATGTGATCGGCATAGCCGCCGTCGCAATAGACGCCGAGCGAGTTCGGCTTGATCGCGCACATGTTCTCGTCGCCGCCGAGGCAGGTCGGGCATTTGCCGCAGCCGAGCCAGGGATAAACCAGCGCCACATCGCCGACTTTGAGATCGCCCTTGCCGGCCGCGCTGACATCCGGCCCGAACGCCACGATCTCACCGACGGTCTCGTGACCCATCGTGCGCGGCAGCGACACGCCACGGTCCTTCAGCGACAGCGGCTTGCGGCCATGGCCGAGATCATAGCCGCCTTCCCAGATGTGAAGGTCGCTGTGACAGACGCCGGCCGCCTTCACTCTTATCAGCACCTGCGTGCCGGTCGGCTGCGGCGTCTCCTGATCGACCTCTTTCAGGGGGGCGTTGAACTCGGCGACCTGAAAACTCTTCATCGCTTCTCTCCCGTGATTTCTTGTTTTTTGGTGCTAGCCGTGCTGCGCGCGGACAATGCCACGTCTGCCCGGACGAGACAAACGCGGCTGGCGGTCCGGCTGTTCAGATCAGTGGGTGATGGCAGGCCGCGAACTGGCCGGGCGCGACGGCGCGAAGCTCCGGCACTTCGGCGCTGCACCGCGCGTCCGCGCGGGGGCAGCGGGTGCGAAACCGGCAGCCCGACGGCGGCGCAATCGGTGACGGCGGTTCCCCGACCGGCACCGTTTCCGTCGGGCGGACGTCGGGATCCGGCACCGGAATCGCCTCGATCAATAGCGCGGTATAGGGATGGGCCGGCTTGGCAAACAACTGCTCGGAGGGGCCGACCTCGCAGAGCCGGCCGAGATACATCACCGCGACACGGTCGCTGACTGCCTTCACGACCGCGAGGTCGTGCGCGATGAACAATAGCGTCAATCCGAACTGGGCCTTCATCTCCTCCAGGAGGTTGAGGATCTGGGCGCGGATCGAAACGTCGAGCGCGGAAACCGGCTCGTCGCAGACGATGAATTCCGGATTGAGGATGAGCGCCCGTGCGATGCAGATGCGCTGGCACTGCCCACCGGAAAATTCGTGCGGCAGCCGCCCGCTCACGATGGCCGGATCGAGGCCGACGGCGCTGAGCACCTCGTCGACAAGCTGCTTGCGTTTCTCAGCGTCGCGGACGCCCGATATCACCAGCGGCTCGGCGACAATGTCGCCGATCTTGCGGCGCGGATTGAGCGACGCGATCGGGTCCTGAAAGATCAGTTGTACGCGCCGGCGCATCTTGCGCAGGGCGTCGCCCTGCATCGCCGTGAGATCGTTCCCGTCGAACAGGACCCGCCCCGCGGTCGGCCGGCGCAGTTGCAGCACCGCCCGACCGAGCGTCGACTTTCCGCAGCCGGATTCACCGACTAGCCCCAGCGTCTCGCCGCGGGCGATCTGCAACGACACGCCCGAAACGGCATGAACGGTCTTCTGGCCGACCGGATATTCCACGACGAGATCGTCGACCTTGAGTAGTGCGCCAGGTGCAGTGGCCGGGTCGGATTGCAGCATCATGCGCCGGCCTCCGCATGATTTTCGATCGGATGGAAGCAGGCGAACTGGTGCGCGCTGGTGTCCGCCGTTTCGAGCGCCGGCTTCTCGCTCTGGCAGCGGGCGACCGCATAGCGGCAGCGCGGTGAGAACGAACAGCCCTGCAGCGGCCGGGTCGGATCGGGCGGCCGCCCCGATATCGCCGGCAGCGGCGTGTGGGGCGCAGAGTCCAGCCTGGGCAGCGCCGCCAGCAGCGCTTCGGTATAGGGCATCCGCATCTTCTTGAACAAGGCAGGCGTCGGCGCGCGCTCGACCACGCGGCCGGCATACATCACCGCGACCTCATCGGTGCGCCCGGCGACGACGCCAAGATCGTGGGTGATGATGATCATCGCCATGTGGCGGCGGCGCTGCTCGCGCGCCAAAAGATCGAGGATCTGCGCCTGGATCGTCACGTCGAGCGCCGTGGTCGGCTCGTCGGCGATCAGGAGCTTTGGCTCGCAGGACAGCGCGATCGCGATCGCCACTCGCTGCCGCATGCCGCCCGAGAGCTGGTGCGGGTACTGCGCCAGCCGCTGCTCGGGCGCGGGGATGCCGACCGCCGCGAGCAGTTCGACGCCGCGCCTGACAGCAGCGGCATCGTCCAGCTCGAGATGCTCCTGCAATGTCTCGATCAACTGGGTGCCGATGGTGAGCACGGGGTTGAGCGAGGTCATCGGATCCTGAAACACAACCGCCAGCGACCGGCCGCGCAGCTTACGCAATTTCTCCGGCGAAAGCTGCAAGAGCTCCTGCCCGTCGAACATCACGCGGCCGGAAAGCTTAGCCTTCTTCGGCAGCAATTGCAGGATGGCGCGCGACAGCATGGTCTTGCCGCAGCCGGATTCGCCGACGACGCCGAGCGTCTGGCCGGCGCCGAGCGTGAGATTCACCCGATCCACCGCGCGCAGATTGCCACGCGGGGTCGGCAGGTCGACCATGACATCCTCGATCGAAAGCAACATTTTGTCAGTCACAATGCGCCCTGCCGCGGATCGGTCAGCGCGCGCAAGGTGTCGCCGACCAGATTGAAGGAAAGCACGGTGAGGAACATCGCCGCCGCCGGCAGGAAGGCCAGCCGCGGCGCCACATCAAGGCTCTCGCGCCCCTCCCCGATCATGGTGCCCCAGCTCGAGATCGGCGGTGGTACGCCGAGGCCGAGGAATGACAAGGCGCCCTCGACCACGATGGTGACCGCAACGGCGAGCAGGAAGAAGGCAAACAGGGGCAGGATCACGTTCGGCAATAGTTCGCGCAACAGGATGCGCGCATGCGTGGCCCCGAGCGCTTGCGCGGCGATAACGAATTCACGCCGCGCCAGCGTCAACGTCGCCGCCCGCGCCACCCGCATGAAGGCGGGAATTCCGAGCACACCGAGAATGAAGGTGAGGTTGAGGATCGATTGCCCCAAGAAGGCGGTCACGGCCAGCGCCAGAATCAGGGGTGGAAACGCCAGGAGCACGTCCATGCTGCCGACCACGATCGACTCGAACCGGCCGCGGAAATAGCCCGCGAGCATGCCGAGCGCACCACCGATCGTGAGCCCGATGATGGGCGCACACAGCCCGACCACGAGCGAAATTCGCGCGCCATGGACGAGCCTTGAGAGCTCGTCGCGGCCAAGACCGTCGGTTCCGAGCCAGTGCTCCATGGAAAACGGAGCCCGCCGCTCCAGCATGTCCATATCGGTCGGGCTCGGCAGCGGCAGCAGCGGCGCCAGCATCGCGACCGCAAACATGAAAACCATCCAGCCGATCGCTATCCAGAACAGCAGTCCCAATCGGCGTCCGCGCTTTGCCGGTTGCGCCGCAACGCCTTCGTCGATTGTGAGTTCAAGCGTGGCCATGACGAATCCTGGGGTCGAGGACGGCGTAGATCAAATCCACAACGAAGTTCACGATCACAAAACCGGCGCCGACCAGCAGCACCACACCCTGCAGGATGACGAGGTCGCGGGTGTAAATCGCGCCGATCAGGAGCCGGCCGATGCCCGGAAGCGCGAAGATCGTCTCCACGATGACGGTGCCGCCGATCAAGCGCCCGATATTGATGCCGGTGATCGTGACCAGCGTCAGAGAGGACGGTTTCAGCGCGTGCACGAACAGGATGCGCGAGGCCTTCAGTCCCTTGGCTTTCGCCAGCGCGATATAATCTTCCTGCAGGGTGGCTATCATGTCGGATCGCAGCACGCGCATGATGCCGGGCCATTCGGCGAGCGCCAGCGTCAGCGCCGGCAGCACCATGAAGCGCAAATTGCCGGCCGGGTCCTCGGCAAAAGGCACATAGCCGGTCGCCGGCAGCCAGCGCAGCTCCACCGCGAAGAAATAGATCAGGAGGATTGCCGACAGGAAGGTCGGCACCGACAGCATGCCGAAGGCGGTGCCGGTCATGAAGCGGTCGAACGGTCCGCCGCTGCGCGCGGCGCAGATGATCGCCAGCGGCACGCCGATCGCGAGTGCCCCGAGCTGCGCCAGCAGCATCAGCTCGATCGATACCGGCAGACGTTCGCCGACCGCCTGCAGCACCGTCTGTCCCGTGCGGAACGAACGGCCGAAATCGCCCTGCACCACGCCACCTAACCAGCTGATGTAGCGCCAGCAGATCGGCTGATCGAGCCCCATGTCACGGCGCAACGCCGCGACGTTCTCCGGCGTCGCCTGGTCACCGAGGATTGTGTAGGCGAGATCGCCGGGCAGCAGCGATGCGATCAGGAACGTCAGCAGCGAAACCGCAATCAACACCGGCACGAGATACAAAAGCCGGCGTGCGACGAAGAACGCCATGAGCGGCTATTCCTTCCAGGTGCGCGATACGTCGATCACCCCGCTGTACATCTTGGGCAGTCCTTTGAGCTTCGCGCTCGAGATCGCGTAGTAGGTGTTCTGGAAGGTCCAGAACCAGATCGCCTCCTTGTTGATGTGCCGCGAGATCTCGCAATACAGATCGATGCGCTTGTTCTGGTCGGCGGTGACCCGCGCTTGCTCAAGCAGCTTGTCGAGCTCGGGATTTGAATAGTTGGCGAGCGCCACAGGACTGCCGGTGTGGAAATTGGCATACATCTGGATGTCAGGATCGGCGAGATCGACAATCCTCCAGGGCGTCATCTGGAACTGGCGCATGAATGCCCTTGGCGGAATCGTCGCCTGATCGACCTGCTCGATTTCCATGTTGATTCCGGCGCGCTTCCACAATTGCTGCAGCACCTGGCCAACGGTGCGCCCACGGGGCGTCGCCGTGACGAGCATCTTGAACTCGACAGGCTTACCGTAGTCCTTGATAAGCGCTTTGGCTTTCTCAAGGTCTTCGCGAAGTGCACCGTCATCCTTGCATTTGACCCACGAGCCGTCCCCGTACGGGTTGCTCGCAGGTCTGGAGAGACCATTGGTGATGGCTTGCGACATCTTCTTGCGATCCAGCGACATGACAACCGCTTGGCGCACGCGAACATCATCGAACGGCGGAGTCTTGGTATTCATGGCGTAAACCGCTGCACCCGAACCCGCATAGGTGTGCACGGTCAGCTTGGAGTCCTTTTGCGCCTTCTGAATGTTATCGGCAGAAAATTCATCATCCCAGATCAGGTCAACCTCGCCGGATTGCAGGCTGGCAAACCGCGATTGCGCGTCAGGCAGGGGCTTCAGGGTGATGCGGTCGAAATAGACCTTGTCCTTGTCCCAGTAGTCGGGGTTTTTCTCCAGGATCATGCGGTCGCCGGCGGTCCAGGATTTCAGAATGTAGGGACCGGATCCGACGGGATTGCGGTTGTAGTCCTCGCCCTTGGCCTTCCACGCCGTGGGAGAGTGAACGGCGTAGGTCTGGCTCGCATAAGAAGCCAGCGCGGGGACGTTCACCGAGGGATCGTTGAGATTATAGACGACGGTCAGTTCGTCCGGCGCCTGAACGTTGTTGACGTTGGAGATATAGAAGGCGCAACGGCACTTGTTCGCAGGATCCTTCTGCCGGTCGAAATTCGCCTTGATAGCTTCGGCGTTGAGCGGCGTGCCGTCGTGGAATTTGACTCCGGGACGCAGCTTGAAGGTCCAGGTCTTGAAGTCTTCCGAACTGGACCAGGACAATGCGAGCTTGGGCTGCGGCTTGCCGTCGGCGTCGAGATAGGTGAGCGTATCGAAGATCGCAGATGACGCGGTGAGTGCCGCCGTGTCGTAAACGCCGACCTTCAGCACATCGAAACCGGGGATATCGAGCTCGAGCCCGACCGTGATGCTGCCGCCCGCCTTCTGCGCGCTGGCGGGCATAGCCAACGCCACGCCAAATCCCGCCACGAGAAATATGCGCGCAAGCGCGCTCGCACGGATCGCCGCCTTCATTGATCTTTCCTCCCGATATGCCCGTTCGTCCGGTGTTCCGGATCGTCGTTGGCTTGCCCGCAAGATTGTCCGGAAACGCAATCGCGGGCAAGGCCGATCACACGCGGCGGGTGAAAAGCCGCAGGTTCATATTTCGCTATGCGGATCGTACGCCGTCAGCCACGCGCAGCCTGCTGCGCCTTGCCGGCGAAGGCCGCGATCTCATCCTCCGACAGGCCGGTCTCTTTCAGATAGGCACGCGTGTGCTCACCGAGCGTCGACATGCGCGGCGCCGCCGACACCTTGGCAGCGGACATGCGGAACGGCAGGTTGAGCACCTTGAAGGTGCCGCCGCCGTCCTCAACTTCTGCCAATGCGCCGCGATGGGCGATCTGCGGATCGCGCAGCGCCTCGGCGACCGTGCGGTAGGCCGACGACGGAACGCCCTGCGCATTGAGCGCTACGAGGCATTGCGCCGTGGTCACGGTGCGGGACCACGCCTCGACGCCTTCCATCAGGCTGACCCAGTTTTCCCGGCGATCGGAATATTTGGCAAAGCGCGGATCGCTGACCCATTCGGGGTGACCGATCACCTGCATCAGGCTCTGGAAGGTTTTCTCGCTGGCGATCGCTATCATCACATAGCCGTCTGTCGTTTCGATCGGGCCGAACATCGGCCGCTGCGTCGGCTTCACCTCGAACTGCGACCATTGCACTTCGTTCAGCGTCAGGCTCAGCATCGATTCCAGCATCGAGACGTCGATGTGCTGGCCCTGCCCGGTCGCTGCGCGCTGGTACAGCGCGGCCGAGACGGCGCCGAACGCGTAGACGCCGGTCAGCACGTCGGCAAGATAAATGCCGCAATAGTCCGGCCGGCTGCGTCCGGGCTGGTAGGCCAGATGCGCCATATCATAGCCGGAGGCTGCGTGAATCACTGGCGCATAGGCCGGCAGCTCCGCCGATGGCCCGGTTTGGCCGTATCCGGAGATCGAGCAGTAGACCAGTTTCGGATTGAGAGACTGCAGCGAGGCGTAATTGAGCTTCAACCGCCGCATCACGCCGGGGCGGAAGTTCTCGACCAACACGTCCGCCGTCGACACGAGGCGGCGGACGGCCTCCACCCCCTTCGGCGATTTCAGATCGAGAACAAGACTGTTCTTGCCGACATTGAGCTGGCCGAAGGCGGTCGAGCAGTTATTACGTACCGGCGGGCGGGTCCGCATCGTTTCGCCCTCCTCGGTCTCGATCTTGATAACCTCCGCTCCCATATCGGCGAGCATTCGTGTACAGTGGGGTCCGGCAATCGTGGTTGAGAAATCGAGGACCCGCAGGCCTGCGAAGCTGCCTGTTAAATTCCTCTGATCATTGCCGGCTATGGTCATTTCGTAACGCTCCTTCGGCCGTTGGCGGCTATTCGTTTTTGGTGGCGGCCGCGACCCTAAATTGTGCAGCGCCGGTAGGAAAGTGGTTCCCTCAGGAACGACAGTCCGAAGCGCGCGTTGTACGTGTGGAAGTTGGACCTATTCTTGCATTGCTCTCAATAAGTTTCTTGACGGCTGGTACGAGGACGTTGCCTTGAAGGTCTTGTTCGTTACCACTGAAATGGATGACTTCATCCGCGTCGGCGGCCTTGCCGCAGTTTCCGCAGCCTTACCGCGGGCGCTGCGCCGCTGGAGCGACGTCCGCATCATGCTGCCGGGCTATCACGACGTCGTCGAGCAGCTCACCCACATTGAAATCGTTGGGGAATGCCCCGCCCTCGCCGAAATGCCGGCCTGTCTGCTCGGACGTGCCGCGACCAAGGATGGTCTGCCTGTCTATGTTCTGATCTGCCCAGAGCTTTACGACCGTCCCGGCAATCCCTACGGCGATGAATCAGGACGCGACTGGCCGGACAATGACATCAGGTTCGGCCGCTTCGCCTCGGCCGCCGCCGAACTTGCCGCAGGCACCCTGGACAAGAATTGGGCAGCAGACCTGATCCATGCCAATGACTGGCAGGCCGCTTTGGCGCCGGCCTATCTGGCCTGGCGCGGCTCGCGGATCCCCTCGATCCTGACCATCCACAATCTTGCTTATCAGGGCCTGTTCCCGCCGGACTCGCTGCGCCGGATCGGCGCCCCGGAGAGTTCATTCCACATCGACGGGTTGGAGTTCTACGACCACGTGTCGTTCCTGAAGGGCGGCCTCGTCTATGCTTCGCATCTGACTACCGTCAGCGCCACCTACGCCAAGGAGATCACAACGCACGAGCTCGGCTGCGGGCTGGAAGGCCTGCTGCAGAAGCGCTCGAACGCCGCCCAACTGACCGGCATTTTGAACGGCATCGACGAAAGCTGGGATCCCAGCGCCTGCGCGCAATTGGCACAGACCTTCGCCCCCGGCGACTGGGAGGGCAAGCAGGCCAATGCCGATTACGTCCGCAAGCAGTTTGGCCTGGCACTGACCCGCGGGCCGCTGTTTGCCCTTGTCGCCCGTCTGGTGCACCAGAAGGGTGTCGACCTCGTGCTGCACGCCGCCGACGAAATCATCGAGGCCGGTGGACAGATCGTGGTGACCGGCAGCGGCGAGCCGCAGATCGAAAAGGCGCTGGTCGACGCGCATCGCCGCAGGCCGGATGCGATCGGCGTCGTCATCGGTTTCAACGACGCGCAGGCCCGGCGCATGTTCGCCGGCAGCGATTTCACGCTGATGCCCTCGCGGTTCGAGCCGTGCGGACTGAGCCAGATGTACGCACAGCGGTTCGGATCGCTGCCGATCGGCCACCAGACCGGGGGCCTTGCGGAAACCATCAAGGATGGCGAAACCGGATTCCTGTTTTCAAAACCGTCGCCGGAGTCCTTCCTCGGCGGCGTCAGGCGTGCGTTCGACGCGTTCCGTGCCAAGGATAAGCTTGATGCGATGCGGCGGAGCGCCATGGCGCGTTCGTTCAGCTGGGATCTGTCGGCGTCGCTTTACAGCGCGCTGTATCGCAAGACCGTCGCACCCTCGATTGTGACAACGGCCGCTACTCAGCCGCTTCCGGCATGACTTCCATCTGCTCGTGGAGCACGACGCCCGAGAGCGGATCGAATTCGCCGATCCACGGCTTTCTTTCGAGCACTGCCTTGGTGTGGCGGTAACCGGCGTCCCAGCGCTGCATGATGCCGGACGGGCTGAAATCAATATCCTTGGTATGATCCTCTCGGCTGAGCTGCGGCGCAAGCAGCCGCACCACGTGCATTCGCGTCGGACAACCGTAACCGGCAAGCTCCCGCACTTCCGGGTTGTTGCGCTCGGCTTCCGGCAGGCGCGCGGCAAGCTGGTTGATGACATGGCGCAGCCGATGCGCCTGCTGCTGGCGGGCGATGTGGCTGGCGATCCGGCTTGAATATTGCACATCCTTGTGGCGGTTCAGCACCTCCGCCATCGTGGTCGGCTCCGGCCCCGCCGGATTCCACAGATGCACGGCGAAGATCAGCGAATTCTTGCGCGGATTGTCGTCGAACACGGCCTCCGTCGGTGTGTTCGACAGGATGCCGCCGTCCCAGTAAAGCTCGCCATCGATGCGGATTGCCGGGAATGCCGGCGGCAATGCGCCCGAGGCTATGACATGCTTGATGCCAAGCTCGCCATCCCGGCTGTCGAAATAGCGCATCTGGCTGGTGCGGACATGGGCGGCACCAACCGTCAGGCGCGGCCTGCATTGATTGACCAGATTGAAGTCGACCAGCTCCGTCAACGTCCGCTCCAGCGGGACGGTCGAATAATAGCCGGCATGGTCGGACCCAAGCGGATAGGAATCGCCGGCATGGGCCAGCGGGTTGGGGCGGAAGAAACCAGGAATGCCGTGGGTCACCGTCGACCAGTAAGCAAGCTTTTCGTTGAAGCCCGGAAAGATGTCGCGAAAGCTCCAGAGCGGATTCTGTTCCATCCGCTTCCAGAACGCGCGGAGCCGCGGCAGGCGGTTGTGCGGCAAATTGCCTGCGATCAGACTGGCGTTGATGGCGCCGATCGAGGTGCCGATGATCCAGTTCGGCTCGATTCCGGCCTCGCTCAGCGCCTGGTAGACGCCGGCCTGGTAGGAGCCGAGTGCGCCGCCGCCCTGCAGCACCAGCACGACCTGGCTGGTCCGCGCTCCGATATCAGGCGATGAACAGACTTCGCTTACCCTATGCATGTCACGCTCCTCGATGTTCTTTCTCAATGCGCGGTCCAGCCGCCATCGACCGGCAGCGCGATGCCGGTGATCGACGCCGCGGCATCGCCGGCGAGAAACACCGTCAGCGCGCCTAACTCCTCGACAGTAGCGAAGCGCTTGTTCGGCTGCTGCGCCAGCAGGACGTCGTGGATGACCTTTTCGCGGGAAATGCCGTGCGCCTTGGCCTGGCCATCAATCTGCGCCTCGACCAGCGGGGTGTAGACGTAACCCGGGCAGATCGCATTGCAGGTGATGCCGTCTTCCGCCGTCTCCAGCGCGGTTACCTTGGTTAGACCGACAATGCCGTGCTTGGCCGCGACATAGGCCGCCTTGAAGGGCGAAGCGACCAGACCATGCGCGGAGGCGATGTTAATGATGCGGCCGAAACCATTCTGGCGCATCGCCGGTAGCGCCAGGCGCGTGGTGTGGAACGCCGACGACAGGTTGATCGACAGGATCGCATCCCATTTCTCGACCGGAAATTGCTCGAGCGGCGCAACGTGCTGAATGCCGGCATTGTTGACGACGATATCGAGCCGGCCGTGACTGACGACGGCGGATGAGATCATCTCCGCAATCGCCTGGTGGCTTGTCATGTCCGCCGCGGAATAGCTGACTGCGACGTCGAAATCGGCTTCGATCTGAGTGCGGGTTTTGGCGATTTCGGCCGCAATGCCCAACCCGTTCAGAACCACTGCCGAGCCCGCCTCCGCCAGCGCCCGGGCGATCCCGAGCCCGATACCGCTGGTCGACCCCGTCACCATGGACACCTTGCCGGCCAGGGGGCGCACTGTGGCAATACCTTGGGCTTTGAGCTGAATATTCATGGCGGTCCTTTCGGGTGGAAGTTCGCTGCCGCCACCCTGCCCGGCCGCCTTCATCTGATGAAATGCCGTTTGGCTTCCAAAACCATAGGCCGTTGCTATGGCGGTTATGGTGTCATCGCCTGCCACGATCGGTTACGGTGCAGCCAAGACAGACCGGGGCACGGCCATGGAGATGCATCAGGTTCGCTATTTTCTTGCGGTCGCGCGCGTGCTCAATTTCACGCGGGCCGCCGACGAGTGCAACGTCACGCAACCGTCGCTGACGCGGGCCATCAAGCAACTGGAAGCCGAACTCGGCGGCGACCTGTTTCGCCGTGAGCGCCCGGCCGCGCAGTTGACCGAGCTCGGCCAGCGCATGCATCCCCTGCTCAAGCAATGCTACGAGGCGGCGACCGGCGCGCGCGAACTCGCGTCCTCGTTCAGGAGTGGCGAAGTCGGCGCGCTGCGGATCGCGCTGACCCATTCCGTCGATCTGTCGCTATTGATTCCGCATCTCGACCAGATCAAGCGGATGTTCAACCGCCTGGAGTTTCGCTTCCTGCGCGGCAATGCGCGCGAGGTCGCGGAGTATCTCAAGCGCGGCGAAGCCGAACTCGGTATCGCTGCCGAAATCAGCGAGGAATGGGAACGCCTCGATACCTGGCCGCTGTTTACGGAGAACTTCCAACTCGTCATCAGCCGGAATCATCCGCTGGCCACGCGCGAGAAGATCGATTTCGGTGATCTCCGCACTGAACAATTGCTGTCGCGGAACTACTGCGAGCACGCGGCGCGCGTGAACTCTTCGCTTCGCGAACACGGCCTGGACGTCGATCGCTGCCATGAGATCGCTTCCGAGCGCGATCTGATCGAACTGCTGGAGGCCGATATCGGCGTCGCCGTGGTGCCGGATACCGCGTCGATCCCGCCAACGCTGAAGCGCGCCAATGTCGATGGGTTGGAGGCGCGGCGCACCGTGAATCTCTATGGCGTCGCCGGACGTGAACGGACCGCCGTGGCATCCGCGGTGATGCGGATGCTGCGTGGCGCCAACTGGCAGCAATTGATCGGCAACACGCAGGCGTCTTGAGCACCCGTACGCAGGCGGCGCTGTGAGCGGAACTCCAGTTTCCAGGGCGCGTTTATTCACGAACAAAGTTCCCCAGCGTCTGAGAGGACAGCCATGGAACACCTTCATTATCCCAATGAAAGTGCAGAATATCGATCCGCGCGCAACGCCCTTCTAGATGAGGAAATTGCGCTTCGGGCCCAGATGGAGGCCGTCGCGGCAAAGCGTCGAGCGCTGCCGCCCGGCGGCGAGATACCCAAGGACTACGTCTTCGAGCGGATCGGCAAGACCGATATGCCGGAGAAAGTGAAGATGTCCGAGCTGTTCGGCCCACATGACACGCTTATCCTGTACAGCTTCATGTACGGGCCCGAACGCGAATTGCCGTGTCCAGGCTGCACCCACTTGCTCGACGGGATAGACGGCGCCGCCAGACATATCGGCGAACGCGCTGCGCTCCACATCGTCGCGAAATCACCAATCGCACGGCTTGCCGCCTGGGCGCACGAACGCGGCTGGGAGCATCTGTCGTTGCTGTCCACCTCGGGCAACAGCTACGACGCGGACTATTTTGGTGACACGTCAAGATTTTCCAGGGAAATGCGCAGGCAACACCGCGTTCCCGATGGCGAGGACTGGGACGAAACCATTTTCAACGTATTCAAGAAGACCAACGGAACGATCCGGCACTTCTGGGGCTCGGAGATGAGCTTCGCGCCGCCGGCTCCCAAGCAGCACCATCGCGCCGGCGATCTCGTCGACCCGCTCTGGGGGCTTCTCGACATGACACCGGAAGGCCGCGGCGATTTCTTTCCGAAGGTGAACTACGAGTAGACCGCGCTCTTTGAGAGCAGACACCTAGATTGAAGTATTCAAGGGAGATCAGCCATGCCGCAGATCCATACCGAAAAACAGCCCGTCACCCAGATCACCATCATCGAGTCAGAGCCTGAGAAGCAGGCAGAGGCATTGTCGGTGATGACCGAGCGCGCCCGCTTCATGGCGCGTCAGCCGGGTTTCGTTTCCATCAGCCTGCATCGCAGTCTCGATGGCCGTCGCATCGTCAATTATGTGCAATGGCAGAATCGCGATCTGTTGCGATCGGCCCATCAGTCGCCGGAATTCCGCAAGCGGTGGGGTCATTTCGACGAGATAACCAGCGAGATCGATCCTCATCTGTACGAAGTGACCGAAGTCATGGACGGCGGACGGTAAGCAGCGCCGTCCGATCACGCACAATCCGCGGGTGTAGCGTCACCGCTCTTCGCTCGCTGCCTTCAGCGCGGCGATCAGGTCGTCGATCTCCATGCGCTTGCGGAAATCGGGATCGACGAAACGTGCCTTCACCCGTCCATCGCGGCCGACCACGAAGGTGGCCGGGATCGGCAACACCCAGCCGTCATTGCCATGGAAACTCGCCATGTCCTGGTATGAAAGCAATTGCTGGATTTCGCTGCCGAGCCAGATCGCCAGGTTGAGCGATAGCGCGTACCCATTGTCGAGATCGGTCAGCACGGGAAACGGCGCGCCCGCCTCGGATTTGAATTTTTCGGCATAGGCCTGCGTCTCCGGCATGATCGCGACCAACTGGGCGCCGAGCGACTTGATGCGGTCCTGTGCCTGAATCACCGCCCGCACATTCAGCCGGCAATAAGGGCACCAATGGCCGCGATAGAACATCACCGCGACCGGGCCCTGCTCGACCAGCGACTTCAGGCTGACCAGCCGGCCGGTCTCGTCCGGCAGCAGAAACGGCGGCATTGCCTCGCCCGGCCGCGGCGCGTTTTCACCGCCGCCGTTCTCATTGAGCCGCACCACGAGGCGATCGACCGCCTCGCCATAGGCCGGAAAGATCTCCCGCCCCGCGGCGGCGTAGGCCTCGAGCTGCTCGCGCAGGGAGCCTTCCATGTCGCGGCATCGCAGGAACGCCTCCTTGAGACGCTCGGCATTGGCTGGCGATAGCATGGTGGTCATGGCTTGCTCCGGCATTGCCATATTATTTTCCGGTCCGGGCCGCCCCGCAAGGGCCGCCCGGACATCGCAGCGATTTGATCAGGGAATGTAGAAATTGCCGGTCGGATCGAGCATGCCCGAGGCCGAATAGAGCTGGCCGTTGTTCATGAAGAACACGGTGTTGTCAGGCACCTTCTTAGCGTTCTTCATCATCGCGTCGTGATTCTTGGGGGTCGCGGCCATCGCCATCGACGACATCTTCCCAGGGCCGCCATACATGTAGGCCATGCCGGATTTGATTTCCCAGGCGCTTTGCGAGAAGGCGGTGGTGGCAACAGTGGCAAACGCCGCCGCGGTAATGAGCGTCTTGGAAAGGATATTCATGGGCAAATTCCTCTGCTTGGATGGAGACGCCCGCTAATCGGGCGCTGTCCCATCAGAGACCGGACCGGCCCATGTGAGAAATGCCGTTGCCCAATTGGTTCGATAGCCAGGGCGTATCGAAGGCGGGTCGATAGCGCCTCGCTATCGACTTCAAAGCGACTTCGCATTTCAGCTTGACCGATCCGGCCTTCATCCTGTCCGCGACCGCATGCGCTGGCATGCACCCATCGACAGGAGATTTCCGATGACAGGTCATTTGACGAACCGCCTTGCGAATTTCTGTGTCTCGCTACTGCTAACCACGCTGATTCTTTCCGCTGTCTCCGCTGCGCGCGCCGACAGCGACGACGGCATCGTCCGCGTCAAGAGCGCCGTGCCGATGGCCGAGGCGATCACCCGCATCAAGGCGGATATCGCCGCAAAAGGCATCAAGTTCTTCCTGGAGATCGACCAATCGAAGCTCGCGGCGGACGCCGGCATCAAGTTGCGTCCCTCGACGCTATTGGTGTTCGGCAATCCGCCGCTCGGAACCCAGTTCATCACCTCGAACCCGAATGCCGGGCTCGACTGGCCGGTCCGCCTGCTGCTCACCCAGGACGACAATGGTGACGTCTGGGCGGTGTGGACCGATTTCGGCTGGATCGCCAAGCGCCACAACATCAGGGATCGCAGCGCGCAGTTCGAGATGGCGACCAGGGTCGTCGGCTCGATTACTTCGACGATTGCGACAAGATAGCTGAGCGCCTGTTCATCCAACCCGCCAGGCCGCCTCGCGCGGCCTGATTGTTGATGCGAAAAGGATTGCTTCAATGGCACCAGAGAAATTCGATGTGGTCATTCTGGGCGGCGGCAACGCCGGCATCGGCGTGACCGGACCCGTTCGGCGCGCCGGCATGTCGGTCGCGATGATCGAGGCCGATCTTCTCGGCGGCACCTGCCCGAACCGCGGCTGCACGCCGAAGAAGGTGCTGGTGGCCGCCGGCCACGCGCTGCATGAGATCGAACGTGCCTCTATCCATCACATCGCCATCGGCAAGCCGAAACTCGACTGGGCGGCCCTGATCGACCGAGAGAAGGACATGATCAAGGATATCTCCGCCAACCTCGCCCGCTCGATGGCCAGGCGCCAGGTCGAGGTCATCAACGGACGCGGCGTCTTCACCGGGCCGAACACCGTCCGCGTTGGCGACCGCGAACTCCACGCCGGGCATATCGTAATCGCGACGGGGTCCAGGCCGCGGCCGTTGCCGATTCCCGGCGCCGAGCTCATGATCACGTCGGATGACATGCTGAGCGAGCGCGAATTGCCCGGCTCGGTTATTTTCATCGGCGGCGGCGTGATCGCACTGGAATTCGGCCATGTCTATGCCCACGCCGGCGCCGACGTCATGATCCTCGAAGCGCTGCCGCAATTGCTGCCCGCGATGGATTCGGACGCCGTCGCACGCCTGCAGGGCGAGAGCGAGCGCATTGGCATCCGGGTCAAAACCGCCGTCCGCGTCAAGCGCATCGAAAGGGCGAACGGCCGCCTGCGCGTGATCTTCGATCACGGCGCGACCGAACATGCGGCCGAGGCCGACCGCGTGGTCAACGGTGCCGGCCGCGTCGCCAATATCGAACCGCTCGATCTCGCATTAGGCCAGGTCGAGCAGGGCAATGGCCGCATCGCGATTGACCGGCACCTGCGATCGGTGTCCAACCCCAACGTCTATGTTTGCGGCGATGCGGTGCCGACCTCGCCGCAGCTATCGCCGATCGCGACCTATGAAGACGACATCGTCGGCCGCAACATTGTGGAAGGCCCCAAATACAGTCCCGACTATGCCAGTATGGCGACCTCCGTTTACACAGTGCCGCCGCTCGCTTCAGTCGGCCTGACGGAGGCCGCCGCCCCGCAGAAGGGGCTGGACGTCAACGTTCACGTCAACGACATGCTCGGCTGGTTCTCGGCAAGGACCTATGCCGAGACTGTGGCCTGGTCGAAGGTGATCGTCGATCGATCGAGCGATCGCATCCTCGGCGCCCACATCGTCGGGCATTCCGGACAGGAGCTTATCAACATTTTCGGACTGGCGATGCGCTTTGGCGTTCCCGCAAGCCAGATCCGCGACAATATCTACGCCTATCCGACGTTCTCCTCCGATCTCAAGCATATGCTCGGCTACACATAGCGCGCCGCTATCGTTTCGAGAGCCAACCGGCATTTCCTCCCGCGCGCGATTTCCATGATGGTGATGACGTAGCCGGCCGGACTATTCGGAGCCGAGACAAACAGAGGAGACCACGATGTTCAATTCCAACGTCACGTCACGCAATATCCGGCAAAGCCTCGCGCTTGCCACCTTCGTCGCAGGCGCCTTTGCGGCGGCATCCGCGGCCGTCGCCGGCGAATGCCCGGCCGGCAAGATGCAGGCGAATGTCCGCCCGATGGTCGACCAAAAGGCGGTCGGCGTTACCGACGTCACGCTCGGTGCGATCAATCTCGAGAAGCAGCCGGCAAATATCAAGGAGCGTGAATTGCGCTTCCGCAAGCTGACGATCGAGCCCGGCGGCATCGTGCCCTGGCACAGCCATGACGACCGCCCGGCGCTGATCTTCGTCCAGCAGGGCGAGATCGTCGAATATGCCAGCAATTGCTCGGAGCCGATCGTGCACAAGGCCGGCCAGATCAGGCCGGAGGTCGCCGGCACCTCGCACTGGTGGAAGAACCTCGGCAAGGAAACCGTCATTCTCTATGTCGGCGATGTCCGCAAGGATCCGCACGACCACAACATGTAACCGTCTGTATCGAGCGCCCACCCGACGTCTCGTTGCCGATGTGACGGCCTGGGAGTCCCCGTGTCGCTCCACACGCCCAGCCGTCACGTCCTTTTCCTCGATCCGCGAGAAACACCATGACCGACATGTCCAATGTGATGGAAATGCCGGGTCCCTCGCCGGGTGTCGCGCTGCGATCCCTTGTCATCGGTCTCACCGCGTTCCTGACCGTGGTCGACCTGTTCGCGACACAGGCGATTCTGCCCTCCCTGACCAGGCACTACAACGTAACCCCGGCGGCCATGGGCTTTGCCGTCAATGCCAGCACCGTCGGCATGGCGGTCGCGGGCTTCGTGGTCGGCTTCCTCAGCCCGCATATCGAGCGGCGGCTCGGCATTCTCCTGAGCCTGGCCGCACTGGCGATCCCTACCACGCTGCTGGCAACGGCGCCCGATCTGACGACTTTCACTTTTCTCCGCATCGCGCAGGGCCTCTGCATGGCCTCGGCCTTTGCGCTGACGCTGGCCTATCTCGGCGAACAATGCAGCGCGGTGGATGCGGGCGGCGCATTCGCGGCCTACATCACAGGCAATGTCGCGAGCAATCTGATCGGCCGGCTGGTGTCAGCAGCGGTGGCCGATACGTTGGGGCTGGCCTCGAACTTCTATTTCTTCGCGCTGCTCAATCTCGCCGGCGCCGTGCTGGTCTACTTCACCATCCATCGGGTCAAGCCGATGCATATGATGCCCGCTACGCAATCACCGATTGCGGCGACGCTCGGTCATTGGCGAAACCCGGCACTGCGCTCGGCTTTCGCCATCGGGTTCTGCATTCTGTTCGCCTTCATCGGCACCTTCACCTTCGTCAACTTCGTGCTCGTGCGCGCACCGCTTTCGCTCGACCGGATGGATCTCGGCTTCGTTTATTTCGTCTTCGCCCCTTCCGTGGTTACGACGCTGTTTGCGGGCAAGGCGGTCGCGCAGTTCGGCACGCGGCGGGCGATCTGGGGCGCGCTTGCACTCGCCGCCCTCGGCCTGCCGCTGATGCTGTCCCCGCATCTGCCGGAGGTGCTAACCGGCATGGCGCTGCTCGGAGTAGGCACCTTCTTCGCGCAGGCCTGCGCCACGGGCTTCGTCGGGCAGGCCGCCCGCGACAACCGCGGCATCGCCAGCGGAACCTATCTCGCCTGCTACTTCCTCGGCGGGCTCGCCGGCAGCGCCGTGCTGGGCCAATTGTTCGACCGCTTTGGGTGGACCTCCTGCATCGCGGGCGTCGGCGCGGCGCTCGCCATGGCAGCGCTCCTGACCGCGCGCCTCACGCTTCGCCCTCAACCCGCCTCGTCTCCGGCATGAACAGCCAGATGACCGTCAGGCCAAGGGCCGCGATTCCGGCCAGGCCGGTAAAGGCGATGCTGCTGCCAAACGTGTCGCTGATATAACCGGCAAGCACCGTGCTGAGCGACGCGCCGATACCGGTCGCCGTTCCGACGACGCCTTGCGCGAGGTTGAAGTGGCCGCTGCCGAACGCGACGTCGGCCACGATCAGCGGTACCATCACGCTGAGCACGGCCGCGGTGATGCCGTCGAACACCTGCACGGCGACCAAGAGATAGGGATCGCGAACCACGGCAAACAACAGGCCGCGGATCGCCAATGCAGCGAATGCCAGCAGCAGCAGTGGCCGCCGGCCCCAGGCCTGCGCCTTGCGCCCGACCGAGGGCGAGGTCAACGCCACGATGGCTTGCGGCACGATGATACAGGCGGCGATCAGGACCGGTGCCCACTGGCTCGACCGCGTCGTGACCACGCCCGCCATCAGCGGCAGCATCGCGGCATTGGCAAGCTGAAACAGCAGCACGCCGCCGGCAAAGATCAACAGCGGCCGCTGCCGCAGCAGGTGGAAAACGCTGGTGGCTTCCTTGTCGGGGACCTCGCGCGCCACAGCGCCATGCGATTGCGCCACGTCGATTTCCTGCGCGCGGATGCGAGACAGCGCCAACAATGTCGGAATCGCCAGCAGGAAGGTGACGATGAATACCGCACGGTTGGACAGCAGGTAGCCCGTTGCGCCCATCAGCGCGGCGGCCGAACCGTTGCCGAGCGACGCAAAGCGGGCGTTGCGGCCGAGCCGTTCCCCGATCGCGTAAGGCCCGACCAGGCCGAGGCTGAGCGCGGCAATCGCCGGCCCCAGCACGCAACTCGCCAGCGCATGCAGCGTCGCCGCCGCCGTCACCACCGGAAAGATCGGCCACAGCGCATAGGCCAGCGCGGCGCAGCCGATAGTGGCTACCGCGAGGCCCGCCACCAGCCGCTCGGAGCGCGCGGCATCAACGATGGCACCGCCCGGCATCTGCCCGAGCAGGCCGATGATGCCGCCGATCGACAGCACGAATCCGATCTCGACCTGGGTCCATTTCTGCGTCGTCAGGTAGACCGCAATGAACGGACCGAATCCGGTCTGCACGTCGGCGAGAAAGAAAATGAACCAATCGAGGCCGCGCTGGCTTTCGCGCGAGGGCTTCGGCCTCTTTCCGGGCGGGGGCGAAAGCGGCACGACGTCGCCCGCACCGGCAGATCGCCCACGGCGATCGTCGGCTATCCGGTCCAGCGCTGGGGACGGATGCGCGACCAGGTTATGGCTCCCTAGTGATCAAAATCCCACGGCTGCAAGCGGCCGGCTGCACCGAGGACGATCACAGGTGCGTCCTCCTTGTATTCAGGCGCCGCCGCCACCTGAGCCTTGGTCAGTTCGAGCGTGATGCTGTCCTTCTTGTTGGCGACGCCGCCGAAACGCAATGCTTTCCAGTCGACCACGATCTTGCGGCTACCGACGCCAAGGAAGCCGCCGAAGTCGATCACCGCGGCGCGCACCGTGCCATCGCGATCCACGATCACATCGACGACGCGTCCCATGTCCTCGTTCGCCGCGCTGCGGACCTCCCGCCCGAGAATGCCGTGGGCATCCTTGGCGCCGATCACGGTAACCGACGGTGGCGGCGCCGGCTCCTTGGCGGCATCCGCCGGCGCGGTGCGCGCGCCCTGTGTCGTCCCGGTATCCTGCGCAACGGAGGACGCCGGACCGGCCGCGAGGCCGGCCATCAGAATTGCGACGAGTATAGCGATGCGCATGGGGCCCTCCCGACCTCTAGATACATGAGCCGCGCATGGCTCCTAATGCGTCAACACGATCGACACCTGAATCTGGCCGCGGGTTCGTAGCACTTCGAGCGACACTTCATCGCCGTGACGGCGGACCCTCAAGTCGACGCTGGAGGGCCCGAGGCGCAGGTCGCGCAGCACCACCTCGCTCAGAAATTCCGGCAGCCGTGGATCCCGCAGGCGGATTTCGCCGCGGGCAGCATCGAATTCGAGGCCGAGCGCCGCCTCCAGCAGCGTGAAGGGCGTCACGCTGGCCCAAGCCTGCGGCGCGCAGGCGACGGGATAAAGCACCGGCCCGCGCCGTCTTTCGCGCTGGAATCCGCAGAACAGTTCCGGCAGACGCCGCAGGTCCATGTAGCTTGCGGTGTCGAACAGGCCCTTGAACAGATGCGCGACCGAATGCTTCAAGCCATAGCGCGCGAAGCCGAGCGCGATCAGCGCATTGTCGTGCGGCCAGATCGATCCGTCATGATAGGACATCGGGTTATAGCGAGCCTCTCCGCGCGCGATCGTGCGAATGCCCCACCCGGAGAAGAATTTCGGACTCATTAAATCCGCCGCCACCAGCCGTGCGCGATCGGGCCTCGCCATGCCGGTGAACAAGACGTGGCCGGCATTCGAGCTTCTCACCTTGCACTGCCGCTTGGCCCCGTCGAGCGCCAGCGCGTAGGTGCCGAGTTCTTCGCACCAGAATGCTTCCTCGAAACGGTCAGCAAGCAGCAGCGCTTCGGACTCGAGCTTCGCCGCCATCTCGATCAATCCGAGCCGCCGGGCGCAGCGCGCCGCCAGCCGCTTACCGGCAAAGACGTAGCCCTGCACCTCGGCTAGCGCGATATATCCTTCGGCTAGCTGTCCATCGGCATGGAAGATCGCATCGTGCGAATCCTTCCATCCCTGGTTGGCAAGCCCCTGCTCGGTTGCGCGCTGATATTCAACGAAGCCATCCTTGTCGGGATCGCCGGGCCCGTCGATCCATTGCAAGGCCGCCTCAATGGCAGGCCACAGTTCTCTCAACGTCTCCTCGTCGCCGGTGCGTTCGACATAGAGGCCGGCCAGCAGAACGAATAGCGAGGTCGAATCGACGCTGCCGTAATACTGCGCGAACGGCACTTCGCGCAGCGCCGCCATCTCGCCGCCGCGCATCTCGTGCAGGATCTTGCCGGGCTCGGCGTCGGCCTGGGGATCGGTGGTCTTGGCCTGGAAGAAAGCGAGCCGCCGCAGCACGCCCTGGGCGATGCGCGGATCGATCCACAGCATCTGCAGCGCGGTGATCAATCCGTCGCGGCCGAACGTGGTCGAATACCAGGGGATGCCGGCGTAGGGGTACCGGCCTTGCGGCGTCTCGGTCATCAGCATGTTGAGGTCGGCCATTGCCCGGCACAGCACCTCGTTGAAGATGTTGTTCGATGTTTCGATATTGGCCGCGCCCATCGTGGAGCGCCGTGTCTCGCGCCGGTGCGCGAGCAGGCCACGGAAGAACGGCGCCGGCTTCTGCATGATCGGCTTGTTGCAGGACACGGTGACGAACAGCGCGATCACTTCCTTCGGCGCGAGCTCGAAATGATACGTTGCCGAATTGACCGCGAGCCGTGTCGGCTTGGGCTCGAAATGCAGCGCGGTGATACGGATCTGGCTGTCGAGCCCGCGATACTCCAGCACAACATCGGAGGGGCCAAGCAGCCGGCTGGAGCCGACGCCCCGGCGCGGCCGGCGCTCGCCGCGCACCTCGAACAGATCGGCGAAATCATTGTCGAACAACAGCGTCAGGTCGAAGCTCGCAGGCCGGTCGCCGTGATTTTGCAGCGCGATGCGCTGATAGGCCGAGCCGCGCCACAGGAAGATCGAGCGCACGATGTGCAGCGTATCCTTCTGCAGCACGAGGCGGCCGTTGCGGTAGACGTCGGAATTGGTGAGGTCGACGGTCAGCGCCGAATTGTCGTCGCGCAGGTTGGAGCCGAGGAGCAGCGGCTGGACTTCGTCGAGCACCATCTCGAGCCGGGCGAGATAGCGCGTATCGGCATTGAACAGGCCGTCGGGGCCGCCGGCGGACGCGCCGATGTCGCCATGGCTGTCCAGTACGATGAAGGTGTCGTCATGCTTGAGGGAGCGGCGCTGCCGCGTCGCCGGCCCCGTCATCGGGATGTAGAACGGCGATTCCCCGACGACCTCGGCAGCCTCGATGGTGATGAGTTGGGTGACTTCGGCTGTCATTTGGACCTCAAGCGATTTTCTCGCGCGGTGATGGACGCAATCGAGACACAAACGCTACTGCCGCAGTTCAGGCCGCATAGCTGGCGAGACGGCCCAGTTCGCGCGCAACCAGTTCGCGGTAAGGGCCCCTTCCCTGCACGAGAATATCCGGCGGTCCATCTTCAATGATCCGTCCGCCCTGCAACACCACCACGCGGTCGAAATTGCGCAAGGTGGCGAGGCGGTGGGCGATCGCAATCACGGTACGCCCGCGCATCAGCCGCGACAATGCCTCGCGGATCGCCTCCTCGGATTCGCTGTCGAGCGCCGCGGTCGCTTCGTCCAGCAGCAGGATCGGCGCGTCCTTCAGGAAGGCGCGCGCAATCGCGATCCGCTGCCGCTGTCCACCGGAGACCTTGATGCCGCGATCGCCGACGATGGTCGCCATGCCTTCCGGCAGATTTTCGATGAAATCGCAGCGCGCTGCAATTGCCGCGCGCAGCACCTCGTCGTCGGTCGCGTTGGGCCGTCCATAACGGATGTTTTCCATGATCGAGCGATGGAACAGGGAGATGTCCTGCGGCACCACGGAAATCGCCTCGCGCAGGCTTTGCTGCGTCACCCGCGAAATATCCTGACCGTCGATCGTGATGCTGCCGCGCTGAATGTCGTAGAACCGCTGCAGCAGCATGAACAGCGTGGATTTGCCGCCGCCGGAATGGCCGACCAGCCCGATCCGTTGCCCCGGCTGAATGCGCAGGGAGAACTTCTCGAACACCTGCGACCCACCGGGATAGTGGAACGCGACATTATTGAAGGCGACGGCGGCGCCGCTGCCGATCAGCGGCTCGGCCTCGGGATGATCCTTCAGCTCGTGCGGCAACAGCAGCGTTGCAATCGCCTCGGTCAGGCGGGCGACGTGCTGGGTCACATCGACCAGCGCCACCGCCAGATCGCGTGTCGCGCTCAGGATCGAAAGCCCGAGCGTGCAGACCAGCACAACGTCGCCGGTGGTCGCTCCGCCGCTCTGCCAGAGCGTGATCGCCCATGCGAGCAGCGCAATGGTCAGTACAATGGTAACGACCGCGTGAAGGAGCCGCAGCTTTTCCAGATAGCGCAGGCTGCGGCCGCGGGCGTCGAGTTCCCGCTCGACGGTGGCGTCGAAGCGGTCATGTTCGTAGCTGAGGCCGCAGAAAGCGCGAACCAGCGGCAGGTTGCTGATGACGTCGACCATCTCGCCGTCCACCGCCGCCGCCTTGTCGGCGAAGTCATCATGCAGCGGCTTGCCTGCCGCGGCGAGGCGGAACATCGCCATCAGCATGATCGCCGCAATGACGATCAGGCCTGCGGACATCGCAAGGCTCACCGTCCCGATCAACAGGATCGCCGAAACCGTCGCAATGCATGGCGGCAACACGTTCCAGACGAACATGTTTTCGACGGTGAAGACGGCGTTCGACGTTGCGGTAATGCGGCTTGTGAGCATGCCCGGAAGCCGGTCGGAGAAATAGCTGGGAGCGTGCCCCGTCAGATGACGGAACATGTCGCGCCGGAGATCGCCGGTGACACCGACGAAGGTAAAACTCGCAATCCAGCTCGCCACTCGCCACAACAGATTGTCGGCGGCAATGAGCGACATGAGAAAAGCGAATGCCAGCCATACGTTACCTGCGTGCGATGAACCGGCGGTCAGGCTGTCGACCAGATTCTTTACGCCGTATTGCGTGCCCACCGAACAGGCAACGGCTGCCACGACCGCGGACACAATGATGACGTGAGCCGTGCGACGCTGGCGCAGATAGCGCAGGACGAATGGAAAAGGACGCCGCGCATATCCTGAGAGATGATCCATGAGTTCCGCAAACCTGTTGAGAGTGAACAAGAATCTCTAACGCCTGCCGCACACGGTGACGTGAAGAGTGTCGTTTCGGATTTCCATGCGCGTGGCCATCAACGCGCAACAATTCTGCAGCATCGAGATGGCCGTAAATCTGTTTCTGTCAGATGGCATCAGCAAGACAGCCGTGTGGAAGAAGCAAGATGTGCAGCTTATTGGAACTTCGCAGATGCAGGAACGTTCCCGTTGTCGGCACACTGGTGCCGATTGCGGGCAGAGGGCTTCACTCAAACCACCAATCCAGACAGGAGACGGAAAGATGCGCATCGCGCAGGTCGCCCCGCTGACGGAGGCTGTTCCCCCCAAACTGTACGGCGGCACCGAGCGGGTCGTGCACTGGCTTACCGAAGAACTGGTAGCGCTAGGACAGGACGTCACGTTATTCGCCAGCGGCGATTCACATACCTCGGCGAAACTGGACGCGGGTTGGCCAAAAGCGTTGCGCCTCGATGGCTCGGTCCGGGATCCTAATGCGCTGCACATGGAGATGCTGGAGCGCGTGCGGCAGAAATGCGACGACGAAGAGTTCGATTTTCTGCACTTTCATCTCGACTACTATCCATTCTCGCTGTTCTACCGGCAGCCGACCCCCTTCCTCACCACGCTGCACGGCCGCCTCGACCTGCCGGAGCACCAGCCGGTATTCAACACCTTCTCCAAAATCCCGGTGATATCGATTTCCAACGCGCAGCGTAGGCCGGTGCCGCAAGCCAACTGGGTGCAAACCATTCACCATGGATTGCCGGAGGACTTGCTGACACCGCAGCAGGTGAAGCCTTCCTATTTCGCCGTGCTCGGCCGGATTGCACCGGAAAAGGGCGTCGACCGCGCGATCCGGATCGCCACGCGCTGCGGTATTCCGCTCAAGATCGCAGCCAAGGTCGATCGTGCCGACCAGGAGTATTATGATGAGGTGATCTCGCCGCTTATCAAAGACAATCCGCTGGTCGAATTCATCGGCGAGATCGGCGACCGCGAGAAATCCGATTTCCTCTCCGGCGCGATCGGCCTTCTGGTCCCGATCGACTGGCCCGAGCCGTTCGGCCTTGTGATGATCGAAGCGATGGCCTGCGGTACGCCGGTTATTGCCTATAACCGCGGGTCGGTCCCGGAGATCATCGATCCCGGACTCACGGGCTTCGTGGTGGAGGATGAAACCAGCGCGGTCGGTGTGGTCGATCGTCTGATCGGGTTGGACCGGAAGGCCATCCGCAAGCAATTCGAAGCCCGCTTCACCGCGCGCCGCATGGCGCTCGATTATCTTGCCGCCTATCGCAAGCTGACGGAGCAGGCCGAGCCGCGGATCAAGCTGGTCAGCAGCGCGGAGTAGCGAAGGTTTCGCCGTCATTGCGAGCGAAGCGAAGCAATCCATCTGTCCGCACGTCGAGACATGGATTGCTTCGTCGCTTCGCTCCTCGCAATGACCGCGGAGCGTAAGATGGGCGGCACGGCGCAACACGCCTTTGCCCATCTACGCGTTCAGCTTACCGCGGTCCGCTTCGGCTCGACGATCTCGAACATCCGCGGAAATTCGTCCATCAGCGCCATCAATTCGCCAAGCCGCATCGGATCGCCGCTGACCTCGATCTTGCCGGCGCTGACCGCTTCCTGGAAGGTCGTCAGCTTGGCGATCACCTCATCAAGGACGCTGCGCGGCAGCGTGAAGCCGGCATCGGCGCCGGCCGCCTGGGCGCCTGCCACGTAGGTCAACGCAGAGTTCTCCAGGTTGAGAATGAACGTCTCTCCGGTGTCGGTGAAATTCCAGTTCAGCACGATGCGCTTGCCTTCGGCCTTGGGACCGTTGAGGCGGACGCCGAGCACGTCCCAGAGCTGCTCGCTGCGCAGCGCGGCCAGTGTCTCGCGCGGCATGGTGGAGGGCGCCGGCGTCTTCGGCATGCCCTGCCGCAACTCCTGCGCGCCGAACAGATAGGCGTTGCGCCAGGTCGAGCTCTCCGATGCGTAGCCGAGCTGCTCGAACGTATCGGCCAGCATCGCGCGTGCCGCCTGGTTGTCGGGTTCGGCAAACACCAGATGGCTCACCGCCTGTGCGACAAATCGAAACTCGCCCTTGGCAAAATCCGCGCGCGCCCGCGCCAGGGTCGCGTCGGCACCGCCCATATACTCGACATATTTCTTGCCTGATTCCACCGGCGGCAGTGGATCGAGGTTGACAGGATTGGCGTCGTACCAACCGAGATATTTTTGATAGATCGCCTTCACATTGTGCCTGATATGGCCGTAATAGCCGCGGCCGTGCCAGGCGCCTTCGAGGCTTGCCGGCAGACGGATGGTTTCCGCGATCTCGCTTGCGGTGAGACCGTAGTTCATCAGGCGGATGGTCTGGTCATGCGCGAACTTATAGAGGTCGCGCTGCTGGCGGATCATGGTATCGATCCGCTCCTGCCCCCAGACCGGCCAGTGATGCTGGCCGCACATCGCGTCGGCCTTGCCGCCCCACATCTGCAGGGCCTCGCCGAGATACTTTGACCAGGCCAGCGCGTCGCGCACGTCGGCGCCGCGGAACGGCAGCAGATTGTGGAAATTATGCGTGCAGTTTTCCGCCAGATTGAGCAGCTTGTAGCGTGCGATAAAGAAATGCATTTCCGCCGGCGCTTCGCTGTTCGGCGCCATCTGGAATTCGAACTCGACGCCGTCGATGGTCCGCCTGTCGCCGGTCGCGATGATCAGGTCGGTCGGGCGCACCAGCGCGACCGCTCCCGCTGCCATGGTCTTGCCCAGTCCGCAATCGACCTGACCGCGCACACCCTTGGCGAGGAACGGCCCGAACTGATATTGCGCGCGCCGCAACATGGCGGGGCCGGCGATGATGTTCTCGGAGACCGCATGCTCCATGAACAGGTTGGGCGCGATGATCGGCGTACCGCCGGCGAGCGCCGCATCATCAAGCACGCCGCGCGCGCCGCCCCAATGGTCGGTGTGGGTGTGAGTGAAGATGACGGCCGAGACCGGCCGTTCGCCGCGGTGCTGAAAATAGAGCTCCATCGCGGCCCGCGCGCCCTCGATCGAGGTCAGCGTATCCACCACGATGACGCCGCGCTCGCCCTCGATCAGGGTCATGTTGGCGATGTCGAGCCCGCGCACCTGGTAGACGCCGGGCACGACTTCGAACAGACCATGATGCATGTTGAGCCGCGACTGCCGCCACAGGCTCGGATCGACCGTCGGCGGCGCTTCTTCCGCCGACAGGAAGCCGTAAGGCTCGAGGCTCCAGACCGTCCTGCCCTGAGACGAAACGATTTTCGCGTTCTCGATCGTGCCGAGCAAGCCGCGCGCCGCGTCATCGAAATCGCGCGTGTCGGAGAACGGCAGCGCCTTCAGCGTCGCCGCGTGCTGCGCAATGACGGAAGCAGTCGCTTCCTTCGGCATTTCCTTTGATGCTTCGACCGGGGCTGCCTGGTTCATTGTCGTGTACTCCTTGCACGGAAAACCAAAATCGCGAGATTAGCGAAAGGCGATCCCCTCGAACTGGCCATTGTTGCGCCAGCCTTCGATATATTTGAAGTAGGCCATCGGCCCCGCGGGATGGCCGACATTGAGCTTGGCGGCCGGCCCCGGCTCGCGCCCTTCATTGTTGTAGTAGCCAGGCGTGCAATCGGGCGAGCCGATCATGCGGCCAGCGCCGGTCAGCAGCAGCTCGACCCACTGGTCCTCGGCCTCCTTGCTGACCTCGATTTCGTTGAAACCGTTCGCCTGCGCATGCCGCACCAGCAGCGCGATCGACTTCGCGGCATCCGTCAGATTGTGCGGGACATTGGAGATCAGGTTGGCGCCCTGCGCAGGCTGCACGAAGAACGCGTTGGGGAATCCATGGACATGAACGCCGTGCTTGCTGCGCATGCCCGACGCCCAATGCTCCGACAGCTTGACGCCGCCGCGGCCGACCAGGTCGAAGCCGGCGCGCCGCTTGTACTCGGTGCCGACCTCGAAGCCCGACGCATAGATGACACAGTCGAGCACGTATTCCCTGCCGGCGACGACGACGCCATTCTCGGTGATGCGCTCGACGCCCTTGCCGTCGGTATCGACCAGATGCGTGCCCGGCGCGTTGAACGCCTGCAAATAGGAGTCATGGAAGCATGGCCGCTTGCAGAGCTGGCGATACCAGGCCTTGAGCTTTGCCGCGGTTTCGCGGTCCGGCACGATGGCATCACACCGCGCGCGGATTTCCTCCATCTTCTCGAAATCGGAATCCTCGAACGCCGCCAGCATGTTTTGTGGCGTACGCTGCTCGCGCGGCAGGTTCATGACCTTGGCGCGGATCCGCCGCGACAGGTCGGTCCAGCCGTCCTGCACCAGATCCTCTTCCGCTGAGCCGCCGGCCTGGTTCGCGGTAAAATTCTCCAGCCAGCGCTGCTGCCAACCTGACGTCGCGATCCCGGCGAACCATTCTGCATCGATCGGAGCGTTGGCCCGGATATCGACCGAAGACGGCGTGCGCTGGAAGACGTAGAGCTCCTTGCAGGCGCGGGCGAGATGCGGCACGCATTGCACGGAGGTCGCGCCGGTGCCGATGATGCCGACGCGCTTGTCGGCCAGCTTTTCCAGCAGCGCGCCCGACGGATCACCGCCGGTGTACTCATAGTCCCACCGGCTGGTGTGGAACGAGTGTCCCTTGAACGACTCGATGCCGGGAATGCCAGGCAGCTTCGGCACGTGCAGCGGCCCGGTGCCCATGCCGACGAACTGCGCGGTAAAATCATCGCCGCGGCTGGTACGGATGCGCCAGCGTGATCTTGCTTCATCCCACTCGAGGCTCACCACCTCGGTATGAAACAGCGCGTTGTCATAGAGGCGGTATTGCTTGCCGATGCGCTGGCAGTGCGCGAGGATTTCCGGCGCATGCGCGTATTTCTCCGACGGCATGTGCCCGGTTTCCTCGAGCAGCGGCATGTAGACCATCGAGGCGGTATCGCATTGCGCTCCCGGATAGCGATTCCAATACCAGGTGCCGCCGAAGTCGCCGCCCTTCTCGATGATGCGGACGTCCCTGACGCCGGCTTCCGAGAGCCGCGCTGCGGTGACGAGCCCGGCAAAGCCGCCGCCGACGAAGGCGAAGGTGACGTGGTCGGTCTTCGGTCCGCGCGCGGTAACCGGCGTATAGGGATCGTCAAGATAATGCGCGAGCTGGCCGGCGACGCGCAGATACTGGTCATTGCCGTCGGGACGCAGCCGCTTGTTGCGCTCCTCCAGATACTTTTGCCGCAGCCGCTCCTTGTCGATCGCGAAGCTTTGCGAGGCCGGGGCTTGTTCGGCGATTGTCATCCGGAGCGCCTTCAGGAATGCGGGATCACCGTCACTATCACTGCTCGGACGCTGTCAACAAGACGCGGCAGGCCCATCGGTCCAGCACCAGTCTGCCGGCAGCGACACATAGCACACCGATAGAGACCAGACGCCGCGGCCAAATCCCAGAACCTGAGAGAGATCGTTACCCCGGTGTGGCACCGCAGGGACGAAGCGCTAGTTCAGCGCCCAGAGGTAGGCCAGCGTCGCCGCGAACCCGAAGCCTGTCCTGACCGCGTGCAGGCCTCCCCACTTCTCGATCAGCGCGCGCGATTGCAGGCCGGCATCGTCATCGGCGATCGCCTTCAGCGCGTGGTTGGTCGGCATGATGCCAAGCAGCGTATACGGCCAGTTGGCGAGAATGAGCGCCGCGCCGACAATCCAGCGCCAATCCCAGGTCACCCAAGCGGCGATGAGGCCGAGCACGCCCGAAATGACCGCGCCACTCGCCTGCATTTGCAGGCCCCGATCGTAGCTCGGTTTCCACTGCTGCAGCAGCGCCCGGTCATCGAGGCCGAGCCGTGCCGGCTGCTCCGCAACGTTGATGTAGAACGCGACCCCGGCAAATGCGGCGGCGACGATCGTCGCTAGCTGTCCTGCAAACATGGCCTACTCCGTATCGTTGTCGATATTGACAATATGTTGTCGTTTTGGCTACTAATAGTCAAATGACGGAAAAACGACGCACCCCCGGCGGCGAGGCCCTGACCGATCTGGTTCTCGCGGTGTTCCGGCTGAACGGGCGCCTGCTCACGGCCGGCGACCGCCTGGTCGCCGATCTAGGCCTCACCAGTGCGCGCTGGCAGGTGCTGGGTTCAATTGCGCTTTCCCCGAACCTCCAACCGGTGGCCTGGCTGGCGCGGAACATGGGGCTCAATCGCCAAGGAGTTCAGCGCATCGTCAATGAAATGCGCGAGGACGGCCTTGTCGAACTGCGCCCCAACCCGCACCATCGGCGGGCGCATCTCGTCGCGCTCACGAACCGCGGCGAAGAAGCCTTTGCTGCCGCCAGCCGGTTACAGGCGCCATGGGTAAACGCGCTGGCCAAGGGAATTAGCGCCGAGGAACTGGCGAAGACGCGCGGGCTTCTCTCGACATTATGCGAACGGCTCGATCAGGAATTGGGTAAGAGCCGTGACGATGATTGAGACAGCAATGGCTCCGCCTTCCCCTCGCGATGGAGGCGGCTACAAGAAAAGGACGAGGGTGATCGCGACCTCGGGCATGGCAGTGATGGATACTCCGTCATTCCGGGGCGATGCGAAGCATCGAACTATGGTGCGCAGTTGCGCACCTGAGAATCTCGAGATTCCCCGGTGTACAATTGCACACCTGAGGTCTGGTCCTTCGGACCGTCCCGGAATGACCTTCGGTCACTTCTTCACCTTGCTGGCGTCCATCTTGACCGAAGTATCCAGCATCTTGGTCGAGAACGCCGTGTTGACGTCGAACGGCTTTTCCATGCCGAGATAGGTCTGCACCAGCTCGTAGTCCTTCTTCATCCGTTCAGCGTCGATCCAGCCGAGCGCCTTGGTCGTGGTGAACTCGTCCGTCATCAGGAACTTGATGCGCTCCCACTGGCGCTGTTGGTTTTCCTTGTCGAGACCGGAGGCCTGGTCGAGCAGCGCCTTCAGGCACGGCTCGACATCGGCGACGCAGGCGGCATAGGCCTTCTGGCTGATCTTAACGAACTCCTCGACCAGTTTCGGGTTCTTTGAAAGATACGCGCCGTTGACGATCAGCGAGTTGCCGTAAGGATTGAGGCCGATGTCCTTCCAATTGATGTAGCCGAGATCAGAGCCGAACTCGATCACCTTGAGGTCGTGCTCGTTATAGAAGTCGCTGATGATGTCGACGGTATGCGCCTTCAGCGCCGCGATCTTGGCGGTCGGCCCGACATTGACGAAACTCACGGCATCCGGCGCGATGCCGGCGGCCTTAGCGAAGGCCGGCCACATCACCCGCGAGGCGTCGCCCGGCGGATTGCCGATCTTGTGGTTCGGAAAATCCTTCGGCCCGTTTACGCCGTAGCTCTTCAGCCAGTAGAAGGTCTGTCCGGTGTTGGCGTAGATGCTCATCAGCGCCACGACGTCGGCGCCCTTGCTCTTGGCCACCAAAGCGGTCGCGAGATCGGCGATGCCGAACGGCGAGCCGCCGGAGCCGACCTTCAGCGAGGAGACGCCGGACCCCTTGCCGACCTCGATCATCAGATCGATCCCGGCCTTCTCGTACCAGCCCTGCGACTTGGCGTAATAGAACGGCGAATGGTCCGCGGTCGGCGTCCAGTTCAGGATCAGGTTGACGGCTTCACCCGCCACAGAGGGCACAGCCGGTAGGGCCAGTGCAAGCGCAAGTCCCGCAACTCTGAAAACCTTCATTTGCACCCTCCTTGTTCTGCAACCGATCTTGTCGCCGCGCATCCGTGACGCTACCAATGCAACTCGGGACAAGACAAGTTGTCAACTATTTGGTTGGAAATGCCTAAAAAACGATCCAATGACGTAAAGCCGCAGCGGCGTGATCCGGCTGCCACCCGCAGGAAACTGTTGACGGCGGCGCGGCGGGAATTTGCCGATAGCGGCCTTGCCGGGGCCCGGGTCGACGAGATCGCGGCGCGTGCGGGCGTCAACAAGCAGCTTGTCTATCATTATTTCGGCGACAAGGATGCGCTGTATCTGGCGGTGCTGGAATGGGTTTATGAGGAAATCCGCGCCCAGGAGCGCAAGCTCAACCTCGAAGGCCTTCCGCCGCAGCAGGCCATCAAAAAACTGATCGAAAGTTCCTTCGACCACCTCGCCGCCCATCCTGATTTCATCGTGCTGCTGAACGATGAGAACCGCGGAGGCGCCCGCCATGTGCGCGGCTCGCGCAAGCTGGAAGCCATGCATTCGCCGCTGGTCAGCATGGTCTCCGCCATCCTCTCCGAGGGCGTCAAGGCCGGAATATTCCGCAAGGGGATCAATCCGGTGCATCTCTATATCTCGATCGCCGGGTTGAGCTACTTCTACTTCTCCAACACGCCGACGCTATCGGCGATCTTTGGCAAGGATCTGTCGAGCAAGGCGGCAAAGCAGGCCCGACGCAGGCATGTCGTCGATCTCGTGATGCATTCGCTGCGCCCCTAATCAACCAGATGGTTGATTGTCGGATGGGCTCGCGATAGATTGCCCACCACGCGGCCGGGAACCTGGGCCGCGCCTGAAAGGGAGCCCCAGAGGTGTTCAGCGGAGACGGCGGATCGGCACGATCTTTCGCGATCATCCTGATCGTGCATCTCGCCGTGATCGTGCTCTGGCAGGTGCTGGTCGATGCCTTTCAGGTGCCGAAATTCATCCTGCCCTCGCCGCTCGCGACCATCAAGACGCTGGCCTCGCCAAGCTATGCCTGGCTTTCCAATCTCGCGGTGACGGCGGCCGAAATTCTCGGCGGCTTCTGCCTCGGCGCACTGGTCGGCGTCGCGTTGGCCGTCATGTTCACCTGGTCGCCGCTGGTCAGCCTGCTGCTGCTGCCGCTGTTCGTAACCCTGAACATGATTCCGAAGGTGGCGCTCGGGCCGCTGTTCATCGTTTGGTTCTCCTACGGCATCTTTCCGAACATCCTGATCGCGTTTTCGATCTGCTTCTTTCCGATCCTGCTGACGACCGCACGGGGCCTCAGCGAGGTCGAGCCTGATCTATTGGATCTCGTGAAATCGCTGCGCGGCTCGCGCTGGACGCTGTTCCGCAAGATCCAGTTGCCGGGCGCGCTGCCTTACGTGTTTTCAGGAATGAAGGTCGGCGCCATTCTCGCGGTCGCCGGCGCCATCGTCGGCGAATTCATCGCATCCGAACGCGGACTAGGCTATCTCATGATCCAGGTGCAGTCCTCGCTCGATACGCCGGCGATGGTGATGGCGGTGGTGCTGCTGACGCTGCTCGGCGTGGCGCTATATGGCCTCGTGCTCGGCCTCGAGCGGATGTTCGTCGTCCGCGATATCCGCCTGCAATAAGACAGAGAACGAATATGCTGCTAACGCGCGAAAACCTACCGCAGACGATTACCGACATCGCCGCACTCGACGAGTTGCTTTGCCGCCCGAGCCAGGCGCTGATCGACGATCTCCGCAAGACCAGCGGCGACATCATGATTTTGGGCGTCGCCGGCAAGATGGGACCGACGCTGGCGGGCCTCGCCAAGGCAGCCGCGCCGGAGCGCCGCGTGATCGGCGTCGCACGCTTCAGCGATCCCACTGTCAAGGAATGGCTGCAGGCGCGCGGCGTCGAGACCATCAACTGTGATCTGCTCGATGAAGCGGCCATCCAGGCGCTGCCGAAGGTTGCGAATATCGTGTTCATGGCAGGCCGCAAGTTCGGCGCCGAGGGCGACCTGTCGCTGACTTGGGCGATGAATGCGCACGTCCCTGCCCTGGTCGCGCAGGCATTTTCATCTTCCCGCATCGTCGCGTTTTCGACCGGCTGCGTCTATCCCTTCGTGCCGGTGGACGGCAAGGGCTCGACCGAAGATATGCCGCCCAATCCGCCCGGCGAATACGCACAATCCTGCGTCGGGCGCGAGCGCATGTTCGAGTATTTCTCGAGGAAATATTCGACGCCTGGCCGGTTGTTCCGCCTCAACTACGCGATCGACATGCGCTATGGCGTGCTGCACGACATCGCAAGCAAGGTGCTGCAGGGCAAGCCGATTGACGTCAGCCTCGGCCATGTCAATTTCATCTGGCAGGGCGATGCGTCCGCGCAGGCGCTGCGCTGCCTCGCGCATTGCGAGACACCGACCGCGCCGATCAATGTCAGCGGCCACGAAATCCTCGCCGTCCGCGATCTTGCCGCAAAATTCGGCCAGCGCTTTGGCCGCGCGCCTGTCATCATCGGCAACGAAGAGCCGACGGCCTGGCTGACCGACACCTCGCAGGCGGTAAAGCTGTTCGGCCTGCCTGTTGTCGAAACCGAGCAGCTCATCAGCTGGACCGCCGACTGGGTATCGCGATCGATGCCGAGCCTCGGCAAGCCCACCAAATACGAGGTGCGCGATGGCCGCTATTGAGCCCATCGACATCGTCGAACTCGGTGTCGCCGACGCGCCAGCCGGGCTTGTGCTGTCGACTGAAGCCGGCTGGAACCAGAACGAGGCCGACTGGCGGTTTTTCCTTAGTCACGGCATCGTGTTCGGCGTGCGCGACGGCGATCGCCTGGTCGCGTCCGCGGCGCTGTTGCCCTACTGGGCCGGCAACGCCTGGATCAGCATGGTGCTGGTGACGCCGGACTTTCGCCGCCGCGGCATAGCGACGAAGCTAGTCGATGCCTGCCTCGACGTGGCGAAACGGCGCGGCCTCACGGCCTGGCTGGATGCGACGCCGGCCGGCGCCACCGTCTATGGCCCGCTCGGCTTCGAGCCGACACTGCAATTGCGGCGGCTGCGGCTGGAAAAACCGCAAGGCGCCAACGCGACACGCCCCCTATCGGCCGGCAATCTGGACGCCTTGGCCACCCGGGATAGCCGGGCCATGGGGTTCGACCGCAGCACATTGCTGTCGGCATTTGTCGCGCGCCCTGGCTCTCGCATCGTGTCGGACGAGCGCGCCATGGCTCTCATCCGCGATGGGCGCGCGGCGCGGCACATCGGTCCGCTGCTGGCCGATCGCGCCGATCAGGCGTTAGGACTTGTGGAGGCCATCGTCGGCTCCGAGAGCGGGCCCTGGCTGATCGATGCCGTCCACGCTCAGGACGCGTTTTTAGAAGGGCTCGTCCGCGCGGGCTGGAACATCGAGCGGCCGTTTCAGCGCATGCGGTTTGGCGCCGCGACCGCCCTGCCTGCCCAACTGCCGTTCGCCGTCGCCGGTCCGGAATTTGGATAGGAAGCGCCATGCATCATAGCGAAATCAATGCCGAGGTCCGCAGGCTCATCACCGACGGCACCGTGCTGCCGGCGCATCCGCTCGCGCTCGACGCCAGCCGCAAGCTCGATATCAGGCACCAGCGGGCGCTGACGCGCTACTATCTCGACGCCGGCGCCGGCGGGCTCGCCGTCGGCGTTCACACCACGCAGTTTGCGATCCGCGACGTCGGCCTGTATCGCCCGGTGCTGGAACTGGCGGCAGAGACGGCAGCTTCATGGACCAGGCGGCCGGTCGCGATGGTGGCGGGATTGGCAGGACCAACCAAACAGGCCGTCGCGGAAGCAGAAATCGCGCGCGGCATCGGCTATCACGCCGGCCTGCTCAGCCTCGCCGCGATGAAATCAGCTTCCGAGGACGAGATCATCGCCCACTGCGAGGTGGTGGCACGCGAGATCCCGCTGGTCGGCTTTTACCTGCAGCCGGCCGTCGGCGGCGTCATACTCAGTGCCGATTTCTGGCGCCGCTTTGCTTCGATCGAGAACGTCATCGCCATCAAGATCGCGCCGTTCAACCGCTATCGAACCCTCGATGTGCTGCGCGGGGTCGCGGCGGCCGGCGCGCTCGACCGCGTCGCGCTCTATACCGGCAATGACGACCACATCCTGCTCGACCTCACGCTGCCGTTCGACCTGCGCAACAAGGGCATCACCACCCGCGCTTACTTCAAAGGTGGCCTGCTCGGGCACTGGTCGGTCTGGACCGCGAGCGCAATAAAGCAGTTCGAGATGTGCAAGGCAGCGCGCGGCAAGGACACCGTGCCCGCCGATCTCCTGGCGCTCGATGCCCGCGTCACCGACTGCAACAGCGCGTTCTTCGATGTCGCCAATAATTTCCACGGCTGCATCGCCGGCTGCCATGAAGTGCTGCGGCGGCAGGGTCTGATGCAGGGGCTGTGGTGCCTCGACCCAGCTGAAGGCCTCAGCCCCGGTCAGATGCAAGCGATCGACCGCGTTTGCCGCGAGCATGCCGATCTTTCCGACGACGCCTTCGTGAAGGCGAACCTCGAGAAATGGCTGGCATGAGCGCGGACGAGCCCTTCATCAGCCTGCGCAATGTCCGCAAGGTCTATCGTTCCAAGGGCGCCGAATTCCTCGCCGTTTCCGACGTTACCATGGACGTCAGGGAAGGCGAACTGGTTTCGCTGGTCGGCCCGTCCGGCTGCGGCAAGACCACCGTGCTGAAGATCCTGGCCGGGCTGCATGAAGCAGACGGCGGCACCATCAAGATCGGCAATTCAAAAACGCCGTTCGATCCCGCGCGCGACATCGGCATGGTGTTCCAGCAGGCCCTGCTGCTGAAATGGCGAACGATCCTCGACAACGTGCTGCTGCCGGCCGAAATCGTCGGTCTGCCGATGAACGCGGCGCGAAGCCGCGCGCGCGATCTCCTCAACCTGGTCGGCCTTGCCGGCTACGAGGACAAATACCCGCAGCAGCTATCCGGCGGCATGCAGCAGCGCACCGCAATCGCGCGCGCCTTCATCCATGACCCAAAACTGATCCTGATGGACGAGCCGTTCGGCGCGCTCGACGCGCTGACGCGCGAGCAGATGAACCTCGAAATGCTCAGGATCTGGCGCGAGAGCGGGAAGACCATTTTGTTCGTCACGCACTCGATCCAGGAGGCGGTGTTCCTCGCCTCGCATTGCGCCGTGCTGACCGCAGGTCCGGCCCGGATGGCCGAGTATTTCCCGATCGAGCTGCCGTTTCCGCGTGCGCTGCCGATCAAGACGACGGACGAATTCGGCGCCTATGCGCGGCGGATTTACGCGCGGCTGGGGTTGAGCCCGAGCGCCTAGAGGCGCCGGCACAAGCGCCTCGTGGGCCCGTTGCATACGCATCATGCAAGGAAACGTCTGTGGCGCATGGCGCGTCCGTAGTACGACGCCGGCAGACGGGCGCCTGCGCGACCGGCGTGGAGAGCCCGACAGAATGTCTGCAGAGACCTCAAAGCCAGCCGCCCCTATCGACGGCCTGCCGCCCGACCTTAGACGCTGGGCGGTTGCGGCGATCTTTACCGCGCTGGCGATGGCGTCGCTGGATACGGCGATTGCCAATATCGCGCTACCGGCGATTGCTGCCGATCTCCACGTCAGCCCGGCGGATGTGGTCTGGGTGGTTAATATCTATCAGATCGCACTGGTTGCGACACTGCTGCCGCTCGGTGCGCTCGGCGAAATCGTCGGTCATGAGCGCATCTATATCGGCGGTCTCGTGCTGTTCACGCTGGCCTCGCTCGGCTGCGCGCTGGCGTGGTCGCTACCCAGTTTGACGGCAGCCCGCGCGCTGCAGGGCCTTGGCGCCAGCGGCATCATGAGCGTGAACGCGGCCCTGGTTCGGTTCGTTTATCCCACCCACATGCTGGGCCGCGGCTTCGGCCACAACGCACTTGTGGTCGGAACCGCTTTCACGTTCGGCCCGAGCATTGCCTCGGCGATCCTCACGGTCGGCACATGGCCGTGGCTGTTCGCAATCAACATTCCCTTCGGCGTGGTCGCGATCTGGATCGGCCTGAGGACCTTGCCGAAGACGCCGCGTGCGGATCACGCGTTCGATTTTGCGAGTGCGGGGCTGACGACAAGTTGCCTTGGGCTGTTCATCGTCGGCATTGGCGGCGCGGCGCATCAGGTCCCGCCCGTCCTGGTCGGGCTCACGCTTGGCGCAGCATTGGTGCTCGGCTGGATCATTGTCCGCAGGCACGCTGATCATCCGGCGCCGATGTTGCCGATCGACCTCTTTCAGCGGCCGATGTTCGCGCTGTCGGCGGCCACCTCGGTCTGCGCCTTCGCCGTCCAGGGGCTGGGCTTCGTCTCGCTGCCCTTCTACTTCGAGGATGTGCTGCACCGCTCGCAGGTCGAGACCGGTTTCTTCATGACGCCCTGGCCGCTGGTGGTCGCGATCATGGCGCCGATCGGGGGCCGGCTTTCCGATCGCTATCCCGTCGGCATCCTCGGCGGGCTCGGGCTGGTGATGCTCGGCATTGGCATGGCGCTGCTCGCGACGCTGCCGCCGGACCCGAGCATCGCCAACATTGTCGGGCGCACGGTGATTTGCGGCATTGGTTTCGGCTTTTTTCAAACTCCCAATTTGCGGGCACTGATGTCGAGCGCGCCGCCGCATCGCAGTGGCAGTGCCAGCGGCATCGTCGCCACAGCGCGCCTGACCGGGCAAACCCTCGGCGCCGCGCTGGCGGCGCTGTGCTTTGCGCTCGCCGGCCACGATGGCGCGACGGTGGCGCTGGCGCTCGGCGCCGGCTTTGCCGCGATTGGGAGCCTGATGAGTTTCTTGCGTCTTGCCTTCGGTGCAGAAAAGACATGACAGCCATGCGACGGGCACGTGCCCACGCAACACCGGCCATTTGAATTTCTTCCCACCGACAACCACGCTTTTTCTTGATTTGAACTATTCCAAGTTGCAGGCCATCTTGCCGCGCGCAGCTCACTCGGTGGATTGAGCTAACAGGGGATACGCGATGGCAAACCTCACAATTAATGGCAAAACAATAAATGTGGATGTCGAAGACGACACGCCGCTGCTTTGGGCGATCAGGGAGAATGTTGGACTAACCGGCACCAAATATGGATGCGGCATTGCACAATGCGGCGCCTGCACCGTTCATATCGACGGGGTCGCGATGCGCTCCTGCGGCGTCACCGTCAGCGAGGCGGTCGGCAAGCAGATCACCACGATCGAAGGGCTCGCCACTGGCGGCGCGCTGCACAAGGTGCAGCAGGCCTGGATCGCCAACGACGTGCCGCAATGCGGCTATTGCCAGGCCGGCATGATCATGGCCGTTGCGGCGCTTCTGAAGGAGAAGCCGAAGCCGACCGACAAGGACATCGACGAAGCCATCACCAATATCTGCCGATGCGGGACCTTCCAGCAGGTCCGCGCGGCGATCCACGATGCCGCAAGCGCTTGAGGGGGATGTCATGAACAAGCACGTCATGCCCAAACTCAATCGCCGCGCCTTCGTGATCGGCACCGCCGCCGCGGGCGCCGGCCTTGCCATCGGCCTCGACATCCCCCTCGGCGGACCGCAGGTCGTCCGCGCCGCCGACGGCTCACCGGAGGTCAACGTCTGGGTGGTGATCCGGCCCGACAACACAACCGTTATTCGCGTCGCCCGCTCCGAGATGGGCCAGGGCACCCTCACCGGCCTCGCCCAGCTCGTCGCCGAGGAGCTCGAATGCGACTGGTCGAAGGTCGTCACCGAGTATCCGACGCCCGGACAAAGTGTCGCGCGCAAGCGGGCCTGGGGCGATTTCTCGACCGGCGGCAGCCGCGGCATTCGCACCAGCCAGGATTATGTCCGCAAGGGCGGCGCCACCGCGCGCATGATGCTGGTGCAGGCCGCCGCGAACGAATGGAAGGTGCCGGTTACGGAGTGCACCGCGGCAAACAGCGTCATCACCCATACGCCCTCGGGCAAGACCACGACCTACGGCCAGGTGGTCGAGGCCGCCGCAAAGCTCACACCGCCGGCAGATGCCGACGTGAAGCTGAAGGATCCCAAGGACTGGAAGATCGCCGGCAAGGGCGTCAAGCGGCTCGACACCGTCGACAAGACGACCGGCGCGATGATCTATGGCGCCGATGTCAAGCTGCCCGGCATGCTCAACGCCGCGATCAAGGATGCGCCGGTCTTTGGCAGCAAGCTGAAGAGTTATGACGAAGCCAAGATATCAGGCATGAAGGGCGTCAAGAAGGTGGTGAAGGTCGGCGACACCGCGGTCGCCGTCGTCGCCGACACCTGGTGGCACGCCAAGACCGCGCTCGACGCGATGACGATCGTCTGGGACGAAGGCGAGAACGCAAAAGTCTCCAGCGAGTCGATCGCCAAATGGCTGGCCGAAGGTCTCGACAACAATCAGCCGGCGTTTATCGGCAACCAGAACGGCGACGCCAAGGCTGCGATTGCCTCGGCCGTCAAGAAGGTCGAGGCGGTCTACAATTATCCCTATCAGAACCACGCCACCATGGAGCCGCTGAACGCCACGGCGGTCTACACGGCTGATAAGTGCGAGGTCTGGTGCGGCACGCAAAACGGCGAAGCGGCATTCGCCGCTGTCTTGGAAGCCTCTGGCCTGCCGGCCGAGAAATGCGAGGTGCACAAGCTGATCCTCGGTGGGGGTTTCGGCCGTCGCGGCATGACCGATTATGTCCGCCAGGCCGTCTTGATCGCCAAGGAGATGCCGGGCACGCCGGTCAAGCTATTGTGGTCGCGCGAAGAGGATATGGCGCAAGGCAAATTCCATCCGGTCACGCAGTGCAAGCTGACCGGCGCCTTCGATGCAGACAACAATCTCACGGCGCTGCACGTGCGATTGTCCGGACAGTCGATCCTCTACACCGTGCGTCCGGCGGCGCTGGTGAATGGCATGGACCCGGCCGCATTCCAGGGCCTCAGCCCGTCGGGTGATGCGGCGATCGGCTACTCCGTGCCGAACCTGCTGGTCGAGCATTCCATGCGCAACCCACACGTTCCGCCTGGCTTCTGGCGCGGCGTCAACGTGAACCAGAACGCGATCTACATGGAATGCTTCATGGATGAGCTGGCGCATTCGGTGGGCCAGGACCCCGTCGAGTTCCGCCGCAAGCTGATGAGCAAGCATCCAAAACATCTCGCGGTGCTCAATGCTGTGGCCGACAAGATCGGCTGGGGCGAGCCGGCTCCGCAGGGCGTCTATCGCGGCATTGCGCAAGTGATGGGCTATGGCAGCTATGTCGCCGGCGCGGCGGAAATCTCCGTCACCGACGGCAGCAAGATCAAGGTGCATCGCATCGTCGCCTCGACCGACCCCGGCTACATCGTCAATCCGGCGCAGGTCGAGCGGCAGATCGCGGGCTCCTTCGTCTACGGCCTGTCTGCCCTGTTCTATGGCGGCTGCACGGTAAAGGACGGCAAGATGGAGCAGACCAACTTCGACACCTACAATTCCATGCGCATCGCCGAGATGCCGAAGGTGGAATGCGTGATGGTGCCGAGTGGCGGCTTCTGGGGGGGCGTCGGCGAGCCGACCATCGGCGTCGCCGCGCCCGCGGTGCTTAACGCCTACTTTGCGGCAACCGGCAAGCGCATCCGTTCTGTGCCGCTGAGGGACCAGAACATCACGTTCGCCTGACAATGAGAGACGGCGGCCGCGTTACCGGCCGCCGTCCCGCTTTTTCCGGATTTGAGCCATGGACGCCACGCGCCTGATGACGCGCCGGGATGTCGCTCGCGGCATCGCCGTGACCGCGGCGATGGCGATCATGCCCTGCCCCGCGGTGGCACAAGGCGCGGCGAATGTTGTTGTGATCGGCGGCGGCTTTGGCGGCGCCAGCTGCGCGCGGGCGCTGCGGCGGCTTGATCCGAAACTTCAGGTGACGCTGATCGAGCCAAATCAAACCTTTACCGCCTGCCCCTTCAGCAACGAAGTGATCGCGGGCCTGCGCGAACTGGCGGCACAGCAATTCACCTACGACAGGATCGCGGCCAGCGGCGTAACCGTGGCGGCGCAAGCCGCGGCCAAGGTCGATGCGCAGGCGCGCATGGTCACGTTGGCCGACGGCAGTTCGATCGCTTATGATCGCCTGGTGCTGTCGCCCGGTATCGACCTTCGTTTCGACGCGCTACCCGGCTACGACGAGACCTCCTCCGGCAAAATGCCCCATGCGTGGAAGGCCGGCGAACAGACGATGCTGCTGCGCCGGCAGCTCGAAGCCATGGACGACGGCGGCACGGTCGTGATCGCCGTACCGGCCGCGCCGCTGCGCTGTCCGCCCGCGCCCTACGAGCGCGCCAGCCTGATCGCACACTACCTGAAAACGAAAAAGCCGCGCTCGAAGGTTCTGATCCTCGATGCCAAGGACGGCTTTTCGCAGCAACGGCTGTTCGAGGCGGCGTGGAAAGAGCTTTATGGCGGCATGATCGAGCGGATCGCGCTCTCGCAAGGCGGCAGAGTGACCTCGGTCGAACCAGCGAGCAACACCATCATCACCGATTTCGGCAATTACGTTGCCAACGTCGCGAGCGTGATTCCGTCGCAAAAGGCCGGGCGCATCGCCGAACTCGCCGGCGCCGCCGACAACACCTTCTGGTGCCCGATCGATCCCATCAGTTTTGCCTCCAAGCTTGTGCCCAACATTCACGTCGTCGGCGATGCCTGCATCGCCGGCCAAATCCCGAAAGCCGCGTCGGCCGCGAGCGCGCAAGGCAAGGCTTGCGCCGCAGCCATCGTGGCCATGCTGTCCGGCAAGGCGCCCGAGACGCCGCGCCTGAGCGGCGCCTGCTACAATACGGTCGCGCCGGGTTACGCTTTCTCGCTGTCGGGCGTTTACCGGCCGAAGGACGGCCAGTTCGCCGAAGTCGAGGGCGCGACGAGCCCGGTCGACGCGCCGCGCGAGCTGCGTCAGCGCGAGGCCGAGGGCGCTGAAGACTGGTTCAGGACGATCACGGTGGAAACCTTTGGCTAGAGCGAGGATCCAAATCGGGGTGTGGCTTACAGGCGCGTTGCTCGCCGCGCCCTGCGCGGTCGCCGCACAGGGCTTGCGCCCCTATACAATCACGGGCGACGCGATTCTGGAGCCGCTCACGAATGTGCGAGGCGATGCAACACGCGGACGCGCGCTCGTGGTCGAACGTTCCAGCACTTGCATCCTCTGTCACAGCGGCCCATTTCCCGAACAGAAATTCCAGGGCGACCTGGCGCCTGACCTTTCCGGTTCCGGCAGCCGCGCCTCCGAGGGCCAGCTCCGGCTCCGCCTGGTGGACGCGTCCCGCCTCAACGCCGCGACCATCATGCCGTCCTATTACCGCACGGACGGCCTTGATCGCGTCGGCACGCCGTGGCGCGGCAAGCCGATCCTGTCGGCGGAACAGATCGAGGATATCGTGGCGTATCTCGTGACGCTGCGCGAATAGGAAGAAATGATGCAGCAACCATCCCATTCATCCCGCCGCCAGTTCCTCGGCCTCGCCGGCGGTGCCGCCGCGCTTGGCGCCCTCCCCACCGTCATCGTGCGTCCCGCGGAGGCGACGCCGGCAATGCTGGCCTCGGCAATCCAGAGTGTCACCGGAGGTGCTGCGGTGCGCATCGGCAAGGTCAAGCTCGACATCCCGCCGCTGGTCGAGAATGGCAACACGGTGCCGATGACGGTCAGCGTCGCGCATCCGATGGCGCCGGAGGATCACGTCCGCAGCATCCACATCTTCAACGAAAAGAACCCGCAGCCTAATATCGGCAACTTCCATCTTGGGCCCCAGAACGGCCGCGCGCAGGTCTCGACCCGCATCCGTCTCGCCGACAGTCAGAAGATCGTCGCCATCGCAAAGCTGTCGGACGGCACGTTCTGGTCGGCCAGCGTCGATGTCGTGGTGACGCTCGCCGCCTGCACCGAGGAGCTGATCTGATGGCTTCCGCACTCATCAACGTTCCACCGAAAGCCAAACGCGGCGACATCATCGAGATCAAGACGCTGATGTCGCATATCATGGAAACCGGTTATCGCCATACCGCATCAGGCGAAATCGTGCCGCGCAACATCATCACCAGCTTCACCTGCCGCTTCAACGGCGCCGAGATCTTTCGCGCCGACCTGTTTCCGGCGATATCGGCCAATCCCTTCATGACCTTCTTCACCACCGCGACCGAGAGCGGCACCTTCGAATTTGAATGGATCGGCGACCAGGGATTTTCCGAACACGCCTCCGCCTCGATCATCGTCGAATGAGACTTGCCGGCACCATAGCCGCGGCGCTGCTGACCGCAGGCGCGGCCTTCGCCGAGATCCCGCAGGCCGAACGGCGCTCCGGCTACGATTTCATGAAGCCGGACACAAAGGCGATGCAGGACGACGAGACCGCCAATCCCGGCATGCTCTGGGTGCTCGATGGCGAGGCCCTTTGGAAGCGCAAGCTCGGCGCCGCCAACAAGGCCTGCGCCGATTGCCATGACGATGCGCGCACCAGCATGAAGGGCGTGGCCGCGCGCTACCCCGCCTTCGACAAGGCGGCCGGCCGCCCGATCGACCTGGAGCAGCGCATCAATGCATGCCGCAGCAACCACCAGCAAGCCACGCCGCTGCCCTTCGAAAGCCGTGAGCTGCTGGCGCTGACCGCCTTTGTCGCCCGGCAGTCGCAGGGCGCACCGGTCGAGGCCGGCAGCGACCCACAGCTTGCGCCGTTCGTCGCCAAGGGCCGCGAGCTCTATCTGCAGCGGCAGGGCCAGCTCAATCTCGCCTGCACCAATTGCCATGACGACAATTGGGACAAGCACCTGGCCGGCTCCGCGATCACGCAAGGGCACGCGACCGGCTATCCGCTCTACCGGCTGGAATGGCAGTCGCTGGGTTCGCTGCAGCGGCGCCTGCGCGCCTGCATCACCGGTGTCCGCGCACAGGCCTATGACTACGGCGCGCCGGAGCTGGTGGAGCTGGAATTGTACCTGATGTCCGGGGCGCGCGGCATGCCGATGGAAGCGCCGGCGGTGCGGCCCTAACGGGTCCCCTCACCGCGACGCCCGGATCCAAAATCGCGAAAACAACCCCATGCAAAGTAGAATGGCCCCAGCAGTAGCACGCGTGCCGCTTGTCGGGACACAAGATGTTGTCCCGTCCCGGCGCCTTACCGCTCCGCGAACGCCTTCTCGACCACGAACTGGGCTGGCTCGCCGTGATTGCCCTCGACAAAGCCGCGGCCGTTCAATAGCGCGCGGGTGTCGGCGACCAGCGCCGGGCTGCCGCAGATCATGACGCGGTCATGGGCCGGCTCGAGCGCGGGCAGTCCGATATCGGTAAACAGCTTGCCCGAGGTGATGAGGTCGGTAATGCGGCCGCGGTTGCGGAAGGGATCGCGGGTCACGGTCGGATAGTAGATCAACTGGCTTCTGATATAGTCGCCGATCAGCTCGTCATTCGGCAGCTTTTCCGTGATCATCTCGCCATAGGCGAGCTCGGCGACGCGGCGGCAGCCGTGCAGCAGCACGACTTTCTCGAATCGCTCATAGGTCTCGGGGTCCTTGATCACCGAAAGGAACGGCGCGAGCCCAGTGCCGGTGCCGATCAGATAGAGGTTGCGGCCGTCTTCGAGATTGTCGATCACGAGCGTGCCGGTCGCCTTGCGGCTGACGATGATCTCATCGCCCTGCTTGAGGTGCTGCAGGCGCGAGGTCAGCGGGCCGTCCGGCACCTTGATCGAGAAGAATTCGAGCCGGTCCTCGTAATTGGCGCTGGCCACCGAATAGGCGCGCAGCAGCGGCTTCTCACCGACCTTGAGCCCTATCATCGTGAATTCGCCGTTGCGGAAGCGGAACGAGGGATCGCGCGTGGTGGTGAAGCTGAACAGCGTATCGGTCCAGTGATGGACGCTCAGCACGCTTTCCTGGTTGAAATTGCTCATCGCACCGCTTCCTGACCTCAAGCCGGTTGACCGGCGACATCATTTGTATACGATCGTTCGTATACAAATGAATAATCCAGCTTGATCGGATCGTCAAGCCGGGCAGAATGTCGCCCGAAGGCATTGAAGCAAAAGGAAAAACCATGGCGCACGACGCACCCCAGGCGACCGGTCCGAGCAAGCTGGTGATCCGCAATATCGGGCTGATGCTATCGGGGGCGCTGGAGAAGCCGATCCTGGACGGCGACACGATCGTGGCCGAGAACGGCAAAATATCAGCGATCGGGCGCTTCAAGGACGTCAACACCGAGGGCGCGACCACGGTCGTCGACGCCAACGGCACCACGATCGCGCCGGGCCTGATCGACAGCCATGTCCACCCCGTCGCCGGCGACTGGACGCCGCGACAGAACCAGATCAACTGGATCGACAGCTATCTCCATGGCGGAGTCACCACCATGATCTCGGCCGGCGAGGTGCACATGCCCGGCCGCCCCCGCGACGTCGTCGGCCTCAAGGCGATGGCGATCTTCGCGCAGCGCGCATTCTGGACGCTGCGCCCGGGCGGCGTGAAGGTTCATGCCGGCGCGCCGGTGATCGAATGCGAGATGGTGGAAGACGACTTCAAGGAGATGGCGGCGGCCGGCGTCAAGCTGCTCGGCGAAGTCGGCCTTGGCGGCGTCAAGGACGGTCCGACCGCGCGCAAGATGGTGGGCTGGGCGCGCAAATATGGCATCCAGAGCACGATCCACACCGGCGGTCCCTCAATCCCCGGCTCCGGCCTGATCGACAAGGACGTGGTGCTGGAGGCCGATACCGACGTGGTCGGTCACATCAACGGCGGCCACACCGCCCTGCCCGACGACCAGATCCGTTGCATCTGCGAGGGTTGCAAGCGCGGGCTGGAGTTGGTGCACAACGGCAATGAGCGCTCGGCGCTGTTCACGCTGGGCACCGCGCGCGAGATGGGCGATCTGCACCGCGTCATCCTCGGCACCGACGCGCCCGCCGGCTCCGGGGTGCAGCCGCTCGGCATTTTGCGGATGGTCTCGATGCTGTCCTCGCTCGGCGAGCTGCCGGCTGAACTCGCCTTCTGCCTGGCGACCGGCAACACCGCCCGCATGCGCGAACTCGACTGCGGCCTCATCGAGATCGGCCGCTCCGCCGATTTCGTCCTGATGGACAAGGCGCAGCACTCGCCCGGCAAGAACATCCTCGAAAGCGTGCAGCTCGGCGACCTGCCAGGGATCGGCATGACCATCATCGACGGCATCGTCCGCACCCAGCGCAGCCGCAACACGCCGCCCGCCGGGAAGGTGCCCGAGATCGTCAGCGGGCATTGACCTCATCACGTATGCGTGGGCGCGTGTGAAAAAGTCACATTGAGCCTCGAGGGCTGTGAACGGATTGCCCGTCACCGCGACCAATCCGGGCTGGCCTGGTGGCAGGGTTGTCCAGATCATCGAGGAAAATTTGAAGAATTCGCTGCAAGTCGCCGGCGGGGTCGTCGGCGCTGTCACGGGCTTTGTCGCGACATTGCTGCTGCTCGAGCTGGCCAGCTTCGGCAATCGGGCCGATCCGATCACATCAGCGATGCTGGCGCTCTTGGTGTTTGCGCCGTGCGGTGCGATCGGCGGCCTCCTGCTCGGCACGGCGCTGGCGCGGCGGCTGCGCGGCCGAGAAAACGGCGACGGACTCCTGCGCAACAGCCTGAAGGCATTTGCGGTATTGGTCGCGCTCTGCGCCGTGGGAGGGAGCGCCTATTATGTCTATGCCGTCACGACGGCGACGCCCTGGCTCAACCCGAATGCCCTGAACCCGCTGCTCGTGTTTGAGGTTCGCCTGCCGGCCGGAGCCACATTGCCCAACTCTCCCAAAGACATAGCGGCCGAGTTGCAGACCGATCTCAACACCATGCCGGGCGAGATACGGCCCGATCTGTTCCGCCGCGATGACGATAGGTCGGTCATTGCGGGCCATGTCGAGCTCGCCTTCCGCACCGCGCATCGTCAACTGCAAATCAAGATCAAGGGCCAGGCCGACCGGCTCTATCTCATCGGCCTCTCGGCAAAGGCTCCGCATTCGCGGGAGTTCGGGCCGTGGCAGGCCAACAGCGACGGCAGCGAAATCCGCTACCGCGCCAGATGGCCGGGGCAGAGTTGATCACCGCCTGCCGCAAGAGACCCGCATCTCAGGCAGTGCGCTTGTTCACACACTGGCGGTGATCGCAACGAGGCAGGTCTTTAGCCGCCGATTCCGAGGCTCGATTCGGATACGTGCCGCAGCGATCAGTCTCATACTGTTGCGTGATTACACTCACACTCAGTCTTGCCGGTTGGAATGGAACCCGCGTGTGGCGGCTTTGCGGCGAACATGCGGCATGGTACGCTGCGCGCTGGAAAAGATTGTTTGCCGAACGCTGGAATTGCAACAGCCGGAAGGAAATCAATCCGAACCATGGCCCAGATTCGTGACATCAAGTCGGGGCGCGGTGGTGAGCAACCACGCGAGCCAATGCCGCGGCGTCTTGCCGCCATCGTGGCAGGCGACATCTCCGGCTACAGCCGCCTGATGCAAATCGACGAGGAAGGGACGCACAAGCGCGTCAAACGGCTCGAGCGCGAAGTCATTGAGCCCACCATCAAAGAACATCACGGCAGGCTGGTCAAAACCACGGGTGACGGCTTCATCGCCATCTTCGACAGCCCCGTCGAAGCCGTGCGCGCCAGCATCGTGATCCAGCAAAACCTGGTTGGCCGCAACACATCGCTGCCCAAGCATCACTGGATCGAATATCGGATCGGCGTCAATCTCGGCGACGTCATCATCGAAACCGACGACGTCTATGGCGACGGCGTCAATATTGCGACGAGACTCGAAGGCATCGCCCAGGCCGGCGAAGTCTACATTTCCGGCGGCATCTACGAACAGATCAAGCACAAGCTGGTTTGCGGATACGAGTCGCTCGGAGATCGCAAGGTCAAGAACATCACCGACCCCGTGCGTGTCTATCGCGTGCTTCCTGATCCAGCGGCGCTGCAGCAACGTCGGAACCGGCGCGAACGCCTCCTGCTCTTCCTGCTCGGCCTTGCACTGTTGATTATTGCGGGCGGCGCGGTCTGGGACCTGCTCTGGAAACCGCGCAAGTCGGTGAATCAGGCGTCAGCCCCTGTTTCATCACCGGCAGAGGTGGCGAGGTCGCCTGTCGCGAAATCACCGGCGGCACCACCCCAGCCCTCTCCTTCCGCGGCGCCAACTCAACAACAGGCGACGCCTCGTCCGGAGACGTCTCCAGCACAGAAACAAGCGGCACCGCTTGCGCCGCCCGCATCGCCGGCAGCTCCCGCAACTCCTCCGACGACGCAAACCGCCGCGTCTATTCCCGAGCCCGAGACGATTTCCCTGCGCGGTGGCAGCTTCACGATGGGCAGCAACGAAGACATTTCGGAGAAGCCGGTCCGTCAGGTGATGATCAAGCCTTTTGCGATGGGAAAATTCCCCGTCTCTGTAAAGGAATGGAACGCATGCGCCGCAGCAAAGGCGTGCGGATTCACGGCTGCCGGAAAGGACGATGCGCCTGTTACCAATGTGAGCTGGAGCGACGCCAAGCAATATGTCGCATGGCTCGCCCGAGCCACCCGGAAGCCATACCGCCTGCCGAGCGAAGCGGAATGGGAATATGCCGCGCGCGGCGGCACGCAAACCAGGTACTGGTGGGGCGACCAGTTTCAGCCCGGCATGGTCAATTGCAAGAACTGCAGCGACATTCCCGTCAGCGACCAGCCGGCCAAGGTCGGCAGCCTCAAGCCAAATCCTTTCGGGCTGTTTGATATGGGCGGCAGCGTCGACCAATGGGTGGAGGATTGCTGGCACAAAAATTATCAGGGCGCGCCGGCGGACGGGTCAGCATGGACTGAGAATGATTGCTCCTCGCACGTCATCCGTTCCGGATCCTGGCGGAAAGATTCCAACTACGTCAGGTCGTCAAATCGCGGCAGCTATGACACCAACGTGAGATATCCCACTCACGGTTTCCGCGTTGCGCTATCTCCCTAAGGAAGTTGCGAGGCAGTCATGAAGGCGTTGCAGTGGATCGCTCTGTCGGCAGCGCTCACTTGCCTGCCGTTCTCCGCCTACGCTCAGGGAAAGCCTGCCGGGAAGGACGCCCGCGTTTATTTCGTGTGGCCGCAGAACGGAACCGTCATCAAGGGTGGGTTCTGGTGCCGCTTTGGCCTGCGCAACATGGGCGTGACGCACGCAGGCGACACCTACCCGAACAGTGGCCATCATCATCTTCTGATCGACGTGAATGAACCGATCAATCCGAACGAACCGATCCCGCAAGACAAATCACATCTTCACTTCGGAGCGGGTCAGACCGAAGCACGTATCGAACTTCCACCCGGCAAGCACACGCTCCAGCTCGTGCTGGGCGACGCCGAACACTATCCCCATGTCCCTCCGGTTATCTCCGACAAGATTACCGTGACGATCAAATAGGAGTGGACTCATTAGCGCCGAGCCATGGCCTACTCTGGTTGATGCAGGCTCCATGCTGGTGCCCGCGAACAATCGGCGCGTCGAACATTGCACAGCTCCCAGCCGGTGAGTTCGTAGCCGGTCGCAGAGGAAAACCGGTCCTGACGAGATGCGGCTGGACCGCCGCTTGTAACCCAAAGCAGCATCAGTTGATCTAAATCAATACGAAATCGTCGGCCGTCTGCGGAAACTCGATGTCGGAAAGCACGAGAGCCGCGCTACCACCAAAGGAAGAGAGCATCATAAGAAATCACTCTGACGATTTGCGCTGGCGCGCGGATCGACGGCAGGGAGGACGGAGGTAAGCCTCGTCTCCATCCTCTATTCAAGGGAGGCGTCAACAGTAGGGAGTAAACGTCATGCGCACCATTGGAGTCGTATGTTTTCCGCTGCTGCTATCAATAACTCCTGCGATCGCATCAGATCAAAATCTCAAGGAAGAACTTGGGAAGGTGGCTTCCGCATACGAGCAACACTTCAACAAGCAGGATGCTGCAGGCATTACTTCTCTTTTTACGAAGAACTACCTGCGGGTTACTCAGAACGGAATTGAGTCTGACAATACGAAATACTACGAAGGCGCATTCAAGGCTGGAATGAATCATCTAGAAATAAAGACGACCGATATTCAGCCGCTGTCAGAAAATATGGCTCTCCTTACTGGCGAAGCTCGGGTAACTGGCAAAAGCGAGAAAGGCGATCCTCTGGAGCTAAACGTCATTTGGACGTCTGTTGATGTTCGCGAGAATGGACAATGGAAAATTCGTATGCTGACGTCGGTTCCAAAGCCGCCGCCGCCGCAGTCGCAAGCAGCAAGGTAACTCACTTAGCAATCGGCGATCAAAGCGGCGGTGACCAACCAGCACCGCCGCTTTTGCAATCAGCCCTTTCATTGCTTGAAGGAAGCGATGTCCGGAATGGTCCAACAGCGACGTCGGGGAATGTCGCTTTTCGGCCTCTGTTGCGTTGACCGACATCAGTCGGCCAGCCGCATAATGAGTACATAACCTAGAACCCGCCGGTTTGCGGATTACCTGTTCTCCGTGATTGGCTGATTGGTGGTCCAGTCGAACGTGCCCTGATCGCGCTCCTCAACGGCACGCTTCCAGCCCATCTCTTCCGACCGCCGCTTGAAATTCAGCCCCTCCGGCGAATGCCGGGTGATGCCGTCGAACACGGTGGCGATCATCTGCGTGCCCATCAGGCCCATATTGTAGAGTGCCTGGTTGACCATCAGCTTCTGCATCATGAGCTGGTTCTGCGGTACAGTAGAAATGCGATGTGCGAGCGCATCAACCTCCTCGTCCAGCTTGTCGGCCGGCACGGCTTTCAACACGAGGCCGAGCGCGGCCGCTTCAGTCCCGGTGATCTTGTCGCCCGTGAACAGCATGCGCTTGGCCTTTTCGGCGCCTAACCGATAGATCCACATCGCCGTGGTCGGGCAGCCCCAGACCCGCACCGGCGGATAGCCGATGCGGGCGTCTTCCGCCATCACGATCATGTCCGAGCATAGCGCAATGTCGGAGCCGCCGGCGACCGAAAAGCCCTGCACCTTGCAGATCACGGGGCGCTTCGAGCGGAAAAGGCTCATGAACTTGTTGGTATTTTCGGACATGCGCGCGTAATCCTGCATCGGATCCCACGGCATTTTCTGGGTGTAGCCCTTGTTGCCGGAGGCGTACGCGGTCAGATCGTAGCCGGCGCAGAAGGCGCGGCCGGCGCCCGCCAGCACGATGACATGCGCGGTGGGATCGTTGTCGGCACGCGCCACCGCATCCGCGAGCGCGCCGGGCAATTCGTCATCGATCGCATTCATCACTTCCGGCCGGTTCAGCGTGATGCGCGCGATGCGGCCGTCGCGCTCGTAAAGGACTTTGGCCATGGGCGGCCTCCCTCGATGTAAGAGTTCAGATCTTCGCGAAATCGCCGTGGCGTCCACGGCCCCCCGCAAACCGCGCGGCGCCGGCGGCGCCTTCTTTGAAGATCGCTTCGACGCCGTTGGCCCATTCCTGCCGCAGCGCATCGCGGACCGGCAGGCCATAGGTCTCGACCACGGAGCGGCGATCGGCCCGCACGGCGGCTTGCGGAAACCGCGCGATCTCCCGCGCCATCGCTTCGGCCGCGGCGCGCGCGCCGCCGGTCTCGACCACCTGCTCGCACATGCCGATACGCAGCGCCTCATCAGCCGCGACCTTGCGGCCGGTCAAGATGATTTCCATCGCACGGCCCTGCCCGACCAGGCGTGCCAGCCGCACGCTGCCGCCATCCAGCAGCGGGATGCCCCATCGCCGGCAATAGACGCCGAAATAGGCGCTCTCTGCCATCACGCGGATATCGCACCACAGCGCCAGCTCCATGCCGCCGGCCACTGCAGGCCCTTCCACCGCGGCGATCACCGGCTTGGACAATTCCAGCCGCGTCGGCCCGAGCGGACCGCGCGGCGCCGGATTGGCGCCGGTCGGAAACGCCAGGCCGTCGACGACATGGCACTGAAAGGCCTCGCGATCGGACAGCGTACTGGCGAATTTGAGATCCCACCCGGCGCAGAACGCGCCGCCCTCACCCCACAGTACCGCGACGCTGGCGGACTCGTCGGCGTCGAATTCCCTGAGAGCTGCCGCCAGCGCGTCCGCACTGGCGGGGTCCATCGCGTTGCGCGCCTCGGCAAACCGGCTGTGAATGACGGTCCACACAGCGCCCTGCTTTTCGATCCGAACCATGTCGCACCTCCCTTATTGATTCTTGTTACGTGACGCCTTCCTGCCCTTCGGCGCACTTTCCGGAAGGCATTGCGCCAGCATCATGCGAAGCAGCGTCTTGGCGCCCGTGTCGAGAAAATCGAGCCGGCCCGCGATCTGCAGCACCAGCGCGCCGATCATCTGGCTGGTGAGCAGCGCCACCCAGGGCCGAACCTCCGCGGGCTTGAGCCCGCGCACTTCGGTGAGCGGCACCGCGATGCGCTCCAGCACCTTCCAGAGCGCCTGGTTGAGCTCGTCGTCCGACGGCTTGCCGACGCCCTGCCGCTTGAGGCCGCGAAAGGCATAGAGGCCGAGATTTATCTCGAAGCGATGGTCGAGGTAGTAGCCCAGGAAGGCGCCGCAGGCCGCTTCGACCTGCGCTTCCGGCGTCCGCGCCGCAGAAACGGCTGCGGCGACGAAGTCATCGAGCGCCGCGAGCGACTGTTTCAGCAGCTCGGCATAGATCGCCTCCTTGCTGTCGAACAGCGGGTAGATCGCCCCCGTCGTGCAGCCGGCGCGAACGGCGATGCCGCGCATGGTGGCGCCTTCGAGCCCCTGTTCGGCGAATTCATCGCGGGCGGCGCGCAGCAGAAGCTCGCGCTTGGCGCCCTTCACGACGTCCGACCAGTCCTTGGCCGAGGGTGCAGGCTTGCTCATGATAACGACGTTATCAAATCATTCGATCTGCAGTCAATGGTAACAATATTTCTGCGCCTCCCCGTCTTGAGGCTCCGGGGCGAGCGATTGCCGCTTCCAGCCGTTGAATTCGCCGAAGGTTCCGATGGCGCGCACAGCCGGGTCGGACGCGCGACCGTGCGCTGACGCGTCGTTATTTCGCCTCGCCTTGTTGCGATGTATTGTCGATCGGTAAACCCCGGCCGGCGGCACTCGCGAGAGACATTCAACGCGCCGGGTGATTTCTTTTCGTTAGCGTGCCGCTGCGCCGTGTTGCTGACCATGAGGCAAACAGGGAGGCAGACGATGAACATTCGGCCCGACCCCACCTTTCACGCTTCGCCGAAGCTTGCCATGGAAGCTCCGCCGGAGAGCTTCGCCTACACCGTGCTGCTCAGCCCGGACGCGTCGAAGCCGGATGCGCTGGCCGTGATCGACGTCAAGCCGGGCTCCTCCAGCTATGGCAACGTCGTTCACACCGTGACGATGCCCAACAAGGGCGACGAGTTTCACCATTTCGGCTGGAACGCCTGCTCGTCGGCGCTGTCGCCGCTGACCGGACACGCGTTTCTCGAACGCCGCTACCTCATCATTCCCGGCATGCGCTCGTCCCGCATCTACATTGTCGACACCAAGCCCGATCCCACCAAGGCGGCCATTCACAAGATCATCGAGCCCGACGAAATTTTCCGGAAGACCGGATATTCGCGGCCCCACACCGTTCATTGCGGACCGGAGGGCATTTACATTTCGACACTTGGCGGCGCCGGCAAGAACGGCACCGACGGACCGCCCGGCGTCTTCATCATGGATTGCGAGACCTTCGAGGTGCTCGGACGGTGGGAGCTCGATCGCGGCCCGCAGACATTGCATTACGACTTCTGGTGGAACCTGCCGCGCGACTACATGGTGACGAGCGAGTGGGCGCTGCCGCCGCAGTTCGAGAACGGCATCGTGCCGGAGGATCTGCTCTCCAACAAATACGGCCATCGCATCCACTTCTGGGATCTGCGCGGCCGCCGCAACGTCCAGACCATCGATCTCGGCGCCAACCACCAGATGGCGCTGGAGGTGCGTCCCGCGCACGATCCGGCACGCGAATACGGTTTTCTCGGCGTCGTCGTCGACACCACCAATCTCGAAGGCTCGATCTGGACCTGGTGGCGCGAGGGTGGCAAGTTTCACATCGAGAAGACGGCGACGATCCCGCCGGAGCCGGCTGAGAAGGAGCAACTGCCGCCGCTGCTGCAAGGCTTCGGTGCCGTGCCGCCGCTGGTAACCGACATCGACCTGTCGATGGATGACAAGTTACTTTACGTCGCCTGCTGGGCCACCGGCGAGATGCGGCAATATGATGTGCGCGAGCCGCGCAAGCCGAAGCTTGCCGGCTCGGTCCGTATCGGCGGCATCGCTCGGCGGACGCCGCATCCGAACGGCAAGGCATTTAGTGGCGGCCCGCAGATGGTCGAGATCAGCCGCGACGGCAAGCGGGTGTACTGGACCAACTCGCTCTACTCGACCTGGGACGACCAGTTCTATCCCGATGGCGTTCCCGGCGCCATGGTAATGGCCAACGCTTCGCCGGACGGCGGCCTCGAACTGGCACGGGATTACTGGGTGAACTTCCCCGACGGTTACCGCGCGCATCAGATCCGGCTCGACGGCGGCGACTGCTCGACGGATTCGTTCTGCTATCCGTCGGCCTGAAGTTGAGCGCAGCCGACTGGACACCGGCCTGGCTTTGGCTGGCCGTGATCGCGAGCGGCCTCTATCACGGCGTCAACCCTGGCATGGGCTGGCCGCTCGCCGTTTCCGCCGGACTGATGGAAAGGAGCCCGCGGGCGCTGCTATCGGCGCTGTTGCCGCTCGCGGCCGGCCATCTGCTGGCGATGCTGCTCGTGATCCTTCCCTTCGCGCTATTGATTGCGCTCGTCGAATGGCAGCGCGCGATCCAGATCGGCGCCGGCCTTCTCGTCATCGGTTTTGGTCTCTATAGGCTGGCCAATCGGCGCCATCCGAAAGTCCTGGCGCGGATATCGCCGGCGCAACTGGGACTGTGGTCGTTCGCGGTGGCGCTCGCGCATGGCGCGGCGCTGATGCTGGTGCCGATCTATCTCGGGCTGTGCCGCGAAGCTGACCTCGACCGCGGCCACGCCGCTGCCGATACGCTCATCAACGCCAATCTCGGCATGGCCGTGCTGGTCGCCATTGTACATGCCGCCGCGATGATCATCGCCGGCGCCTGCTGCGCCTGGCTCGCCTACCGATATCTCGGCGTCCAATTCATCAAGCAGAGCTGGTTCAATCTCGATACCGTCTGGGCCGCCAGCCTCATCCTGGTGGGCGCGATTGCGCTGACATTCAGCCTGATCTAGCACAGACCTTCACCGCAGCTTGTCGAGCAGCGTGATCAGGGTCTCGCGCTCCTTGGCATCCAGCGGCGCCAGCGTCTCCCGCGTGATCGCGAGCGCGTTCGGCGCGGCCTTCTCCACCAGTTGCTGGCCGGCACGCGTGAGACTGACCAGCAGGCGGCGGCCGTCGTCGGGGTCGGGGCCGGTTTCGGTCAGGCCGCGCGCGGTGAGGCGGTCGATCACGCCCTTGATGGTGGCGACGTCCATCGCGGTCAGCCGTCCGAGCAGGTTCTGCGAGCACGGTCCGGTTTCGGCGAGCTTTGAGACGGCCGCCCATTGCGTCGGCGTCAGGTTGATGCCGATCTCGCGCGCGAAGATGGTGGCATGGCGCTGCCAGACCTGGCGCAGGATGAAGCCGATCTGCTCGTCGAGAATGTAGGACGGCCGCGCCGGCTTGACCGCTCGTTTCGGCGATGCACTCCTTCCCATCGACCCCACCCCTCTTGCGCCCGGCTATAGCGACAGATGCGCGTCGCGGACGTCCGGCCGCGCGTCGAGTTCGGCCATCGTGCCGCCGAAACAGATCTTGCCACGCTCGATGATGTAGGCGCGGTCCGAGATCAGCCGCGCGAAATGCAGGTTCTGCTCTGACACCACGATGCTGACGCCTTCTTTCTTCATCGCGAGGATGGCATCGACCATCTGCTCGACGATTTTTGGCGACAGCCCCTCGGAGGGTTCGTCGAGCAGCACCAGCGACGGATTGCCCATCAGCGTGCGCGCGATGGTCAACATTTGTTGTTCGCCGCCGCTCATCCGCCCGCCCGGCCGGCTCCGCATCTCGCCGAGGTTGGGAAATAGCGTGAACAGTTTTTCGCGGGTCCAGTGCGGTGCGTTCGGCCGCTGCGGCTGGCGGCCGACCTCGAGATTCTCTTCGACGGTCAGATCGGTGAAGATGCGCCGCTCTTCCGGTACGTAGCCGAGGCCGCCGCGCACGATGGCATGGGTCGGTTCGCGCGAGACGTCCTTGCCCTCGAACACGATTTTCCCCGAGCGGTTCTCCACGAGGCCGACGATGGAGCGGAAGGTGGTCGACTTGCCGGCGCCGTTGCGGCCGAGCAGCGCCACCACCTCACCCTCGCCGACTTCGAGCGCGATATCGAACAGGATATGCGCCGGGCCGTAAAAGCTGTTGAGATCGGCGACCTGCAGCTTCATGCGCCGGCTCCCTCGCGGTGACGCGCGTCGTAAACCAGGCCCTCGCCAAGATAGATTGCGCGGACCTGGGGGTTGCCGCGCACCTCTTCAGGTGAGCCCTCCGCGATCAGGCTGCCGCGGTTCAGCACCAAAATGCGGTCGGCATGTTCGAACACCACGTCCATGTCGTGCTCGGTGAAGAGTACGCCGATCGACTGTTCGCGGGCGATCCGCGCGGTGAGCCGCATCAGCTCGATCCGCTCGCGCGGCGCCATGCCCGCGGTCGGCTCATCCATCAGCAGGAGCCGCGGCTGGTTGGCGAGCGCGATGGCGAGCTCCAGCCGCTTGAGGTCGCCATAGGCCAGCTCGCCGCAGGGCCGTTCGGCATAGGCGCCCATGCCGACGAGATCGAGCAGCCGCCCCGCCTCCCCGCGCGCGTAAGCCGCCGTCGAGCTGAAGAGATTGAACAACTGCCGGCCATAGGACACCAGCGCGACCTGCACGTTCTCGCGCACCGTCATGGTCGGGAACGTCGCCGTGATCTGGAAGGTGCGGCCGACGCCAAGCCGCCAGATCGCGCGCGGCTTCCTGCCCACCGTATCTTCGCCAAGCAGCGTGATCCGGCCGCTATCCGGCATGTTCTGGCCGTTGAGCATGTCGAAGCAGGTGCTCTTGCCCGCACCGTTGGGCCCGATCAGTGCCAGGATCTCGCCGGCGCGCAGTTCGAACGACACGCTGCGTACGGCATGGACGCCGCCGTAGGATTTGCTCAAGCCCTCGACCGACAGCAGTGTGGGGACCGCGCTCATTCGGCGACCTCCACGCGGGAGGTAGCCAGCGCGGATTTGGTGCCGGAAGGCCGCCAGTGACTCCGCAGCGTCTCCAGCGTGCCGACGATGCCTTTCGGGAATGCTACCACCATCAGCACGATGAAGCCCCCCAACACCAGTTTCGAAAGGTCGGTTTGACTGACCAGCCAGATGTTGGCCGCCTTGAACACGATCGCGCCGATCACTGCGCCCGATACCGTCTCGACGCCGCCGAGCAGCACCATGACCAGCGCATCCACCGAGAGCGAGATGCCGACGCTGTCCGGAAACACGCTGCCCTTCAGATAGGCGAACAGCGCGCCACCGATCCCAGCCGCCGTGCCCGCGATCACGAACGCCGTCCACTGCACGCGCTTGCCGTTGATGCCGATCGCCTCGCTGCGCAGCGGCGAATCTCGCGTCGCGCGCAGCGCAAAGCCGAACGGCGAGAACACGATCACCCGCAGCACCGTGACGACGAGCGCCGCAATGCCGAGCGACAGCCAGTAGAAGCTGGCGGGCCCCGCGGCCCATCTGTCCGGCCAGACGCCCAAAATGCCGTTGTCGCCGCCGGTCACCGTCACCCACTGGAACGCGATCGACCAGACGATCTGCGCAAAGGCCAGCGTCAGCATGGCGAAATAGACGCCGGAGAGCTGCACGGCGAAGAAGCCGAACACTGCGGCACCCAATAGCCCCAGCAGCGGGCCGAGCAGCAATGAGACGATCATCGGCAATCCCGCCGCCTTGGCGAGGAACGCGACGCCATAGGCGCCGAGCCCGAAATAGGCGGCGTGGCCGAACGACGCGAGCCCGCCGACCGACATCAGGAAATGCAGGCTGGCGGCGAAGATCACGTAGATGGCGATTTCCGATCCAACGGTAAGCGCATAATTGCCGGCGAACAGCGGCAGCATGGCCGCAAGCACGAGTGCGCCGATCGACATCAACCGTTCGCCTGACGTGAGCGGCCGCCACGGATTGACGGTGAGACCCGGCGTGCGCCGCGCGGCGGCTTCCGGCTTGCCGAACAAGCCCCAGGGACGCACGATCAGAACCACCGCCATCACCAGAAACACCAGGATGATGGAGATCTTCGGGAAGATGAGGATGCCGAAGGCGTTGAGTTCGGACACCAGCACGGCGGCGACGAAGGCGCCGATGATGCTGCCGAGCCCGCCGATCACCACGACCACGAACACTTCGACGATGATGCGCAGATCCAGCGCGTGGTGCACGGCATCGCGCGGGATCTGCAGCGCGCCGCCGAGTGCGGCGAGAAAGACGCCGAGTGCGAACACGCTGGTGAACAGCCATTTCTGGTTGACGCCGAGCGCCGCCACCATGTCGCGGTCCTGCGTCGCCGCGCGCACCAAGACGCCCCAGCGGGTGCGCTGGAACAACAGCCAGAGCACGCCGAGCACGACCGGGCTGAGCGCGATCAGGAACAGGTCATAGCTCGGAATATTCTGACCGAAGAAGTCGACCGCGCCCTTGAAACCCGGCGCGCGGCGGCCGAGCAGATCGTCCGGCCCCCAGATCAGCACCACGATGTCCTGCACCATCAGCGTGAGGCCGAAGGTTGCCAATAGCTGGAACAGCTCCGGCGCATGATAGATCCGCCGCAGCAGCACCATTTCGATGAGCACACCGACCGCGGCGACAACCAGCGCCGCCACGACGATGCCGCCCCAGAAGCCGAGCGCGCCGGAAAAGCGCTCGGTCAGCGTGAACGCGACATAGGCACCGAGCATATAGAATGCGCCATGGGCAAAATTCACGATCCGCGTCACGCCGAAGATGATCGACAGCCCTGATGCCACCAGAAACAGCGACGCTGCGCTGGCAAGACCGGTCAGGAACTGAACGAAGTAAAAGGCCATTGGCGGTCCGGGTTAGGTCGGTGGACTTAGCCTCTCCCCGCGTGCAGGGAGAGGCCGGAGTTCAAGCGACAGCTTGAACTCCGGGTGAGGGGCTCTCTCCGCGAGCACGGTTCGTGGAGACAGCCCCTCACCCCGACCCTCTCCCCGCAAAGAGCGGGGAGAGGGAGAAGAGAGATGGTCAATCCTTCGGCCGGAGCTTCTCGACTTCCGCATCACTAGGCAGATAATCCGAGCCCTTGCGATAGACCGAGCCTGTCATCACGCCCTTGCCGTCCTTCAGCGCGGTCTTGCCGACAAAGGCCCCTAACGTCGACTGATGATCGATCTTGCGGAAGGTAATCTCGCCGAACGGCGACGGCATCGACAGGCCTTCGGTCGCGGCGATCAGCTTCTCCGGATCGGTGGAGTTAGCCTTGGCCAGGATCGCCGCCGCGGCCTTGATCGTCTGGTAGCCGACGATCGAGCCGAGACGCGGATAATCATTGTACTTGGCCTGATAGGCCTTCAGGAACTTGTCATGATCCGGCGTCTTGATGTCGTACCAGGGATAGCCGGTGACGATCCAGCCTTCCGGCGTCTCGTCCTTGAGGGGATCGAGATATTCCGGCTCGCCGGTGAGGAACGAGACGACGGCGCGATTCTTGAACAGACCGCGGGTGTTGCCTTCGCGCACGAGCTTGACCAGGTCGGCGCCGAAAGTGACGTTGAGGATCGCCTCCGGATTGGCAGCCGCCACCGCCTGCACTACCGGACCCGCGTCGATCTTGCCCTGCGGCGGCCACTGCTCGTCGACCCACTGGATATCAGGCCGCTTCTCCGACATCAGCTTCTTGAACACCGCGACCGCCGACTGGCCGTATTCATAATTCGGCGCGATCGTCGCCCAGCGCTTGGCCGGAAGTTTCGCGGCCTCTTCCACCAACATCGCCGCCTGCATGTAGTTGGAGGGGCGCAGACGGAAGGTGTAGCGGTTGCCCTTCGACCAGGTGATGGCGTCGGTCAGGGGCTCCGCGGCCAGGAAGAATACCTTCTTCTGGTTGGCGAAGTCGGAAACGGCAAGGCCGATATTGGACAGGAACGTGCCGGTCAGCATCGCGACGTTCTCGCTCGACACCAGTTCGTTGGCTGCGGTCTGCGCGTCCGCCGGCTTGCCGCCATCATCCTTGGAGACGACGACGAGCTTCTTGCCATTGATGCCGCCGGCGGCATTGACCTCTTCGACCGCGAGCTGCCAGCCCTTGCGATAGGGCTCGGTGAAGGCGGGTAGCAGCGAATAGCTGTTGATCTCGCCGATCTTGATCTCGCCGCTTTGCGCCATGGCGTTGCCGGCCATGCCGACCACTGCGATCGCCAGCCCCGCGCCCAGTAAGTCTCTCCGTCGCATCCCTACCTCCAATTTATTGTGAACTATCGCAAACCGTCTTCGCCTTTGACTTCCGAAACCGTCAATCCGCCGACGCGCGGCAACGGCCGGCCGCTATCAGTGACCGCCACCGCGACCATGATCTCGTTGGCGCGCGGCGCGTCGTTGATCTGCACTTCCATGCCGTCGAAATGGCTGCGCACGAAGGCCGCGTCCTTATGGCCGAGCGGAATGTCCAGTGTCGTCCCGGGGCCGCTGCGCTTCTTCGACGAGGGGATCAATGCCGCGCCCTTGCCCAGCACTTTCCGCACCGGCGCGCCCATCTTCGGATGCAGGATCGCCGCCGCATGTTCGAGCTCGCCGTTTTCGCCCACGGCCGCCGCCTTGCCGTAGCTATGCGCCTTGGCGCCGTCGATGCCGAGCGCAGCAACCGCCTTCTTCGAAAGGAGGTCGCCGAGTTCCTCGCCGATCTCGATCAGGGGTGAGAGGTCCTCGACATACCGGCCGGCAAACGGATTTTCGATCACGGCAATCGCCGCCGCCCGCCGGGTCGGCGGCGCAACCTTCTGTCCCATCTCGAGGTGGGTTTCCTCGACCACCGTGACGATCTTGCGAATGATCGCGCTCATGCTACCCGCCTCGCTTCCGATCCAACATGCGCTGCTTCTTCTGCCGCGCTTCCGTGAAACGCCGGCAGCGTGCCCGCCCTGATCCCTGTTGAGCCCACCACGGCCGTCTCGCCTAGTAGACGCAAGGCCGCACCTTCGATCAATCCTGCCGCAAGCAATTGCTGGGCCCGGCTCACCCCCGCGCGCAGCGCCTGGTCGATTTCCTCGTCGCGGAGTTTGCCGACATCGCGGGTCACGAGGCGTGCGCCGAGGTCGCTATCGGGCTGCAACTCATTTGCCGGCAGGCGGACAATGGCGGGATGCCCGGGCAGATCGACGGCGTTTGCAATGATGGTGGCGGCGGCATCGGCCTGCGCAGCCGTTTGCGCCAGCACGGTCACGGCATCGGCGATTCCCAGCGAAAAGCTGCGGCCGTGCCGTCCGCTGGTCGCGATGCCGCGGGCTGGGTCATCGGCACCAATGCGGATGCTTTGCATCACGCCGTGACGATCCGGCCGGTCCATCAGCCCGATGGTGAATTGCTCGCCGCCCGTCAGATGCAACGCGATATCACCGCCATTGTTGACGTAGGCGCGATCGAGCCGCGCAACGTTCAGCATCGCGCCGAGAATCTCCTCCGCGACGCTGCCCGCCACCGCCGCCATCGGCGTGATGAACTGTTCCGCCGCAAACGGCGCGATTGCTGCATACATTCGGCGCGCGATAACACCGTTCAGCGCGCTTCGTGCCGGATCGGCAGCCTTTCGAAGTTCGACCAGCTCATCGCAGAGTTCATCGAGTAAACCGGTGAAGCGCCGCGCCGCAGCCTGGTAAGCTGCGCGCACGTCACGCTCGCTTCCCTTTGCCTCAATGATCAGGTCGATTGGACCGTCCTGCAAGTGCAGCCGCTTGCCGTCTGGAAGAAGCGCGATTTGCGGCAGCCGTTTCATGCGCGTCGCCCCGGAATGAATGGCATCGGGCGGGTTTCGGTGTTGTCCCGCAGCGACGCCAGCGGGCGGACGTGATCCATGTGGCCGCCGAGCGCGGCGTAATCGGACAGTCTCAGCGTGAACTCGATCGGCGCCACCAGCGCCGGCGTCGGCACATAGCCGAACGCGCCGGCCGGCATCTGCGTGACATCGACCATGAAGGTGATGCCGCCGCCCGGCCAAACATAAACCGGCGCGCCGCCGCTGGTCACCCGCGTCAGCGCATCCTTGACCGAGCGCGTCAGCCGCACCGGATTGTCGGTGACGCCGGCGCGCAGCGAGCCGCCGGCGCCGCCCATGAACAGCACCGTGCATAGCGCCGGCTCGCAATTCTCCTGAATGCGCTCGACGGAAAACTGCAAATCAGCCGGCATCTGCTTCTCGACCGGCCGGAGCGCCTCGTCGAGTTCGTAATAGGCGGCGTGCTCGCCCGTGGTCGACACCATCAGCATGGTCAGGCCGGGCCGCGCCTCCTTCGGATTGAACGGCCCCAGCACCGACAGCGGGTCGGAAATATGGGTACCGCCCCATCCCGTTCCGGGATCGGCGACCTGGAAGTAACGGCCCGGTGTCGAGCGCCGGCCCTTCATCTTGATCCCGGTATCGGGAATATCGAGCAGCTTGCCGGCCTGATGTTCCGAGAGCACGCCGGTGATGTGGTCGTCGACCACTACAACCTCGTCGACCTTGCCGTGCCATTGCTTGGCGAACATGCCGATCGTTGCCGAGCCGCAGCCCACGCGCATGCGCTCCTCGGCTACGCCGTTGACGATCGGCGGGCGGCCGGCCTGCACCACCACGGTGGCGCCGCCATCAATCGTCAGTTCCACCGCCTTGCAGTTGGAGAGGTCCATCAGCGCGTCGCAGGTGACGCGGCCCTCCTTCTTGGAGCCGCCGGTCAGATGATGCACGCCGCCGAGCGACAGCATCTGTGAGCCATATTCGCTCGTCGTCACATGACCGATCGCTTCGCCCTCGGCGCGCACCATTGCCGTTTCGGGGCCGAGATAGCGGTCGGTGTCGATCTTCACCTTGACGCCGCAATAGCTGAAAATGCCTTCGGTCACGACCGTAACCATGTCGACGCCGTCGACTTCCGACGACACGATGAAGGGCGCCGGCTTGTAGTCGGGATAAGTCGTGCCGGCACCAATCGCGGTGACGAACACGCTGGGCTCATGCACGAGCTTGCCGTCCCAATCGCCGCCAGCCTGGAACGGCACCAGCCGTCCGCCATGCGACACCGTTCGCTCCAGCACGATGTGCGGATCGACGCGCACCAGTTCGCCGTTGTGATTGGCATAGCGATCGCACGCGCCCGCCGCGCCCGGCTTGATGTAGCACATCACCGGACAGGCATCGCAGCGGATCTTGTCGCCACCGGCGGCGGCCATCGTATCTGTCATGAACAGACCTGCGATCGAGAGCGCCGATCGTGCCCTGCCTCCTCGCGGGCCCGACCATTTGTTCGTATACGAATGATGTTGCGCGCGGACGGAAATCCTGTCAAGCGGCCCGGCGGACGAAAATCTCGGCGTGCCGCATAATACCGCATTTGCCTCGCCCTTTGTTCATAAAGCGGGCAGCGCACCGCAGTGCGAGATGGCGCGGCTTGCACGTTTGTACACAAACGGTATCTTTCCCCGGCGCCCAGCGCAGAGTTTTGCAACGCAGCGAGGGCTCGAGGGAGCATGACTCAAGATACGATGCGCCTGACTGTCAACGGCAAGACTCACGACGTCGATGCCGCACCCGATACCGCATTGCTTTATGTGCTGCGCAATGATCTCGCGCTGAACGGGCCGAAATACGGCTGCGGGCTCGGCGAATGCGGCGCCTGCGCCGTGCTGATCGACGGCCTCGCCGCGCGCTCCTGCGTGATCCCGATCGAAGGCTGCGTAGGCCGTGACATTGTGACGCTCGAAGGCCTCGGCACGCGCGAGCGTCCTGATCCCGTGCAGCAAGCCTTCATCAGCGAACAGGCGGCGCAATGTGGCTACTGCCTCAACGGCATGATCATCACAACGAAGGCGCTGTTGCTGCGCTCCCCTCGCCCGTCCGAAGACGAGGTGCTGGAAGCGCTGCGTCATCATCTGTGCCGCTGCGGCGCGCATGTCGAGATCATGCGCGCGGCGATGCGGGCTGCCGGCCATGTCGTTGAGGCGCAGGCGTGATGGCTGCGCCTGCCGAGAACCGCGAGCGGATGCAGGGCACACTGAGCGTCGTTCGGCGCGCTTCGCCGGTTGAGGCTGTCACGTTCGAGACGTTCATCAAGATCACATCGGACGGTTCGGTCACTGCCTACAATGGCCATGTCGATCTCGGCACCGGTATTCGCACCGCGCTCGGCCAGATCGTCGCGGAAGAGCTCGACGTGTCGTTTGCGCGTGTCGTCGTCGTGCTCGGCGATACGGCGCTCGTCCCCAATCAGGGCGCGACGATCGCGAGCGAGACGATCCAGATCACGGCTGTGCCGCTGCGCAAGGCTGCGGCCCAGGCGCGGCAGTTTTTGATCACCCGGGCGGCCGAGCGGCTGGAGCTTGCAGTGGAAGACCTCGTCATCGAGGACGGCCTGATCCGCGGCAAGGATAATCGCAGCGTCAGCTACGGCGAATTGATCGCGGGCGAAATCATCCAGCTTGAGCTGGCAGACGACATTTCCGTGAAATGCCCCGATGCCTACAGCATCGTCGGGCAGTCGGTGCTGCGCGTCGACCTGCCGGCGAAGGCGACCGGCGAACTGGTCTACGTGCACGACGTACGCATCCCAGGCATGCTGCACGGCCGGGTCGTTCGCCCGCCCTATGCCGGCGTCGATGTCGGCGACTTCATCGGCAACAGCTTGATCGCAGTCGACGAGAGTTCGGTGCGCGATATTCCCGGGCTCGTTGCCGTCGTCAGGATCGGCGATTTCGTCGGCGTCGTCGCCGAGCGCGAGGAAAACGCGATCAAGGCCGCGGCGCAGCTCAAGGTGAGCTGGAAACCGACACCAACACTGCCTGATCTCAAGGACATCGAGACCGCGTTGCGCGCCAATCCGTCGACGCCGCGCACGCTGATCGACAAGGGCGACGTCGAGGCGGCTATTGCCGGCGCGGCCAAGTCGATGCCGCGGACCTACATCTGGCCCTACCAGATGCACGCTTCGATCGGTCCATCCTGCGCGGTTGCCGACTATCAGGACGATGTGACGCGGGTCTGGTCGGGCACGCAGAACCCGCATCATCTGCGCACCGATCTGGCGCAGCTGATCCACCGGCGCGAAGCCGAGATCGAAATTATCAGGCTGGAAGCTGCCGGCTGCTACGGCCGCAACTGCGCCGACGACGTCTCCGCCGATGCGCTGCTGCTGTCGCGTGCTGTCGGCCGCCCCGTGCGCGTCCAGTTGACGCGGGAGCAGGAGCACGCCTGGGAGCCGAAGGGCACTGCGCAGTTGATGGACGTCAATGGCGGCCTGAACGCCGATGGCAGCGTCGCCGGATATGATTTCGCCACGCGCTATCCCTCGAACGGCGCGCCGACGCTGGCGCTGCTGTTGACCGGCGCGGTCCCGCACACACCCGCGATTTTCGAGATGGGCGATCGCACCGCGATCCCGCCTTACGACTACGAGAATCTGCGCGTGGTGGCGAACGACATGCCGCCGATCGTGCGGGCGTCGTGGCTGCGCGGCGTCTCGGCGCTGCCCAACACGTTTGCGCATGAGTCCTGGATCGACGAATGCGCTGATGAAGCCGGCGTCGATCCGATCGAATACCGCCTGCGCTATCTGAAGGACCCGCGCGCCGTCGACCTCGTCAACGCCGTGGCCGAGCGCGCCGGCTGGAAGCCACGGCCACATCGCGAGAACAGGGAAGCCGGGGGCGACATCGTGCGCGGGCGCGGTTTTGCCTACGCGCTTTATGTGCACAGCAAGTTTCCGGGCTATGGCGCAGCGTGGTCGGCATGGATTGCCGATGTCGCCGTCAACAGGGCGACCGGCGATGTCAGCGTCACGCGCGTCGTAGCGGGCCAGGATTCCGGCCTGATGATCAATCCGGATGGCGTCCGCCATCAGATCCACGGCAACGTTATCCAGTCGACCAGCCGCGCACTGATGGAGGAAGTCTCGTTCGACCGCACCTCGGTGACGGCGCGCGAATGGGGCGCCTACCCCATCATCAGGTTTCCAGAAGTGCCCAAGATCGACGTCTTGATGCTGCCGCGGCAGGACCAGCCGCCGCTCGGCGTCGGCGAATCCGCCTCGGTGCCAAGTGCCGCGGCGATTGCCAACGCGATCTATGATGCGACCGGCGTGCGCTTTCGTGAGCTGCCGTTCACGTCGGAACGCATCTTGCGCGGGCTGCGCGGCGAGGAGCAGGCAGCCCCGGAGGCATTGCCCGCACCGCCGCCCCAACCTGCTGCGCGCACATGGCAAAGTCCATTCGCGATACGCAGCAGCGTGTTTGCAACGGCCGCAGCGCTGTGCGCCGCTGCCATCAGTATCGGCGTCGCCGCGCTACCGCGCGCCATCGCGCCGATTGCGCGGCCGGACGCCTCGGTCTATTCGGCCGCCACCATCGCCCGCGGCCAGCAACTCGCCGCACTCGGCGATTGTGCAGTCTGCCACACCTCGGCGAACGGCGCGCTCAACGCCGGCGGCCGCGCCCTGCAAACGCCGTTCGGCACCATCTACTCCACCAACATCACACCCGACGTCGAGACCGGCATCGGCGCATGGTCCTATCCCGCCTTCGAACGCGCCATGCGCGAGGGCATCCATCGCGATGGCCGGCAGCTTTATCCTGCGTTTCCCTACACCCATTTTGCCAAGACGACCGACTCCGACATGCAGGCGCTCTACGCCTACCTGATGGTTCAGCCGGCCGTGCGCACAGTGACGCCGCCGAATGCGCTGGCATTTCCGTTCAACCAGCGTCCATTGCTGGCGGGCTGGAACGCGCTGTTCCACAAGCCCGCGACATTCCAACCTGATCCCGTGAAGTCCGAGACATGGAATCGCGGCGCCTATCTGGTCGAAGGGCTCGGCCATTGCAGCGCCTGCCATTCGCCGCGCAACGCGCTCGGCGCGGAAATCGCTGGTGCTCACTTGGCCGGCGGATTTGCCGAGGGATGGGAAGCACCGGCGCTGACCTCACTGTCGCAGGTGCCGATCCCTTGGAGCGAGGACGAGCTGTACGCTTACTTGCGAACTGGCGAGTCGCGCTTTCACGGCGTCGCCGCCGGCCCGATGGCCCCGGTCGTGAAGGAACTCGCGGCGCTGCCGGATTCCGATATCCGCGCCATGGCGGTCTATCTCGCTTCGTTTAACACGACCCCAATGGACCGGGCGGCGCAGGAGGCCCTCGCCGCGAGACTGGAGTCCGCGACCGGCACGCGCGCCTCGGCGGCCTCCGGCATCGGCGCCCGGATCTACCAGGGCGCCTGCGCGGTGTGCCACGAGGTCGGCGGTGCGCCGCTGTTCGGCAGCCGGCCGTCGCTGGCGCTGAACAGCAAGTTGCATAGCGCCGCGCCCGACAATCTGATCCAGGTCATCCTGCACGGCATCAGCAAACCGGCCATCACCGACCTCGGCTATATGCCCGCCTTCAGGGACAGCCTGACCGACAGCCAGATCGCCGATCTGGCCAGCTACCTCAGGCAACAATTTGCTCCGGACAAGCCGGTCTGGAAGGATATTCATGCTGCGATCAGCCGCATCAGGCGGGAACATGCCCGCTGAGCTGCCATGCCGGGGCCAAATCCCCCTAGTTGGGCGGCTTCCGGCACGGTAGAGTTCCGCCATGGCAGTTACCGATATTGCATCCCGAACCTATAATCACGGCTGGCGGCTCGATCCGATCGTGCGCAGCCTGCTCGATACGGATTTCTACAAGCTTTTGATGCTGCAGATGATCCGGGATCTCTACCCGGCCCAGCGCGTGACCTTTTCCGTCATCAACCGGTCAAAACGCGTCCGCCTCGCCGAGATCATCGATGAGGGCGAATTGCGCGCGCAACTCGACCATGCCCGGACCATTCGGTTCAGCAAGAAGGAGCTGATTTGGCTCGCCGGTAATACGTTCTACGGCAAGACCCAGATGTTCTCGCCGGACTTCATCAACTGGCTAGCGAACTTTCGCCTGCCCGAATACGAGCTCAACAAGGTCGACGGCCAGTACGAGCTGCACTTCCATGGTCCGTGGACCCACACCACGATGTGGGAGATCCCGGCGCTCGCGATCATGAACGAGCTGCGCTCGCGTCAAGCGACCAAGGGCCAGGGCCGCTTCGTGCTCGACGTGCTCTATGCGCGCGCCAAGGCCAAGCTATGGGCAAAGGTCGAGCGGCTGCGCAAGCTCGAAGGCCTGCGGCTTTCCGACTTCGGCACCCGCCGCCGCCACGGCCACCTTTGGCAGCGCTGGTGCGTCGAGGCCGTCAAGGAAGGCCTCGGTTCTTCCTTCACCGGCACCTCCAACGTGCTGCTCGCGATGGACAACGATCTCGAAGCGATCGGCACCAATGCGCATGAGCTGCCGATGGTCGCCGCTGCACTGGCGAATTCCGACGAGGAGCTGCGCTGGGCGCCCTATCGCATCCTCGATCAATGGCGCCACACCTACGGCGGCAACCTTTTGATCGCCCTTCCCGACGCCTTCGGCACCAAGACATTCCTGCGCGACGCGCCCGAATGGGTCGCCGATTGGACCGGCTTCCGCCCGGACAGCGCGCCGCCGATCGCGGCGGGCGAGGACATCGTCAAATGGTGGAAGCAGAAGGGCCGAGATCCCAAGGACAAGCTGCTGGTGTTCTCCGACGGCATGGACGTCGATTCCATCGAGGAGACCTATCGGCACTTCGCCGGGCGCGTCCGCATCTCCTTCGGCTGGGGCACCAACCTCACCAATGATTTCGTCGGCTGCGCGCCGGATGGTTCCGCCGATCTCGATCCGATCTCGCTGGTCTGCAAGGTGACGTCGGTCGATGGCCGGCCGGCGGTCAAGCTGTCGGATAACCCTGAAAAGGCGACCGGCAGCCCGTCCGAGGTCGAACGTTATCTGCGCGTGTTCGGCGATGCCGGCCGCGTCCGCACGCCCGTGCACGTCTGAGCCACCATACTTTCCTGCCACCTGTTGATCTGACGAGTCCCGCATGCCCGCACCCAAGCCGCCTGCCTTCGAGACCCTCAGCCTGCATGCCGGCCAGCGCCCGGATCCTGCGACCGGCGCGCGCGCCGTCCCGATCTACCAGACCACCTCCTACGTGTTCCAGGATTCCGACCACGCCGCCGCGCTGTTCAACCTGGAGCGCGCCGGCCACATCTATACCCGCATCTCCAACCCGACGACCGCCGTGCTCGAAGAACGGCTGGCCGCGCTCGAAGCCGGCGTCGGCGCGATCTGCACGGCGAGCGGCATGGCCGCGCTGCATCTGGCGATCGCGACCATCCTCAATGCCGGCGATCATATCGTCGCCTCCGCCTCGCTCTATGGCGGCACCATCAATTTGCTGGCGCACACCCTGCCCCGCTTCGGCATCACGACGACGTTCGTCAAGCCGCGCGCGCTCGATGAATTCCGCGCCGCGATCAGGCCGAACACGCGCCTCGTGATCGGGGAGACCATCGGCAATCCCGGGCTCGAGGTGCTGGATATTCCGGAGGTCGCCCGGATCGCGCATGATGCGAAGATTCCGCTCCTGATCGACAATACCTTTGCAACGCCGTTCCTCAGCCGGCCGATCGAGCTCGGCGCCGATCTCGTGATGAACTCGGCGACCAAATGGATCGGCGGCCACGGCATCGCGATCGGCGGCGTCATCGTCGATGGCGGCCGGTTCGACTGGCACGCCTCAGGCAAATTCCCCCAGCTCACCGAGCCCTATGCCGGCTATCACGGCATCGTCTTCGACGAGCAGTTCGGCCAGGCCGCCTTCATCATGCGCGCGCGCACCGAAGGCTTGCGCGACTTCGGCGCCTGCCTGTCGCCGACCAACTCATTTCAGTTGCTGCAGGGCGTCGAGACGCTCGGCGTACGCATGGAGCGTCACACGAGCAATACGCTGGCGGTGCTCGAAGCGCTGACTTCCAACAAGGCGGTCGACTGGGTGCTGCATCCGGCGCTGGAGAATCATCCCGACTATCAGCTCGCGAAGCGGTTGCTGCCGCGCGGCGCGGGATCGATCGTCTCATTCGGCATCAAGGGCGGGCGGGCGGCGGGCAAGAAGTTCATCGAGTCTCTGCGGATGATCAGCCATCTCGCCAATGTCGGCGACGCCAAGACGCTGGTGATCCATCCCGCCAGCACGACGCATCAGCAGATGGATGCCGATCAGCTCAAGGCCGCCGGGATCGGCGAGGAGTTGGTGCGGCTGTCGGTCGGCATCGAAGCGATCTCCGACATCATCGACGATCTCGGCCAGGCGCTCCGCGCATCGCAGAAGGTTTGATCCATGCAGCTTTCCGTCAATGGCGTTGATACTTTTGTGGCGACCGGCGGCCGGCCGTTCGATCCGTCGCTCCCCGCCGTGGTGATGTTGCATGGTGCGGGTTTCGATCATTCGACCTGGGCGCTGCACAGCCGCTGGTTCGCGCATCACGGCTATTCGGTGCTGGCGCCCGACCTCCCCGGCCATGGCCGTTCGGGCGGCGAGCCGCTGCCGACCATCGCCGACATGGCGGACTGGACCGCCGCGCTGCTCGATGCGGCGCGCACGCCGAAGGCCAAACTCATCGGGCATTCGATGGGATCGCTGATTGCGCTGGAGACATCTGCGCGGCATCCGGACAAGGTCTCCGGCCTCAGCCTGATCGGCACGGCCGCGACGATGACGGTCGGCCCTGATCTGCTCAAGGCCGCCGAGGTCAACAATCCCGATGCCATCGACATGGTCTCGATCTGGGGCCTCGGCTTCAAGGCCGAGCTCGGCGGCAGCCTCGCGCCAGGACTGTGGATGCATCAGGGCGCACAACGCGTGCTGCAGCAGACGCGGCCGGGCGTGCTCTACAGCGATCTCAACGCCTGCAACAGCTATCAGAACGCGGTCGCCGCCGCGGCGCAGGTGAAAGTGCCCGTGACTTTCATTCTCGGCGAACGCGACATGATGACGCCGGCGAAGGCCGGCAAGACTCTCGCGGCGGCGACGCCGAATGCGCGCACCATCGTCGTGCCCGGCGCCGGCCACATGATCATGGCCGAGGCGCCGGATGAATTGCTGGCGGCGCTAAGGCTGTAGCGGCGACACACTCCGCTCTCATCCTCCCCTGGAGGGACCCTGGAGGGGAGGATCGGTTTCGCATGGAATGCGAACCGAGGTGGGGTGACGGGCTCTCCACATCTGACAGCGCCCGTGTCGAGAGACTGTCACCCCGCCCCGTCACGCATCTTACGATGCGTGCCGACCCGCCCTCTCAAGGGGCGGGTGAAGCAAAGCATCACTGCCGCGCCGGCTTCCGCTCCACTGGATGGATGTCGATGCCGCGCAGCCTTCCCAGCCGCAGCACGTCCATCGACAGTGTGCGGCCGATGCGGTCGCGGTCGAGGGCACGGATCAAGTCGTCGACGCCGTTGATCTCGGCGCCGTCGAGCCTGATCACGACATCACCCGGTAGCAGGCCGGCCTTCGCGGCGGGGCTATCCGGTTCGATCTGCGCCAGCAGCGCGCCCATCGTGTTGTCGACGCCGGCGACCACCGCATGGCGCCGCGGGACCGGCGCGGTCTGGCCGGCGACGCCGATATAGGCGCGGCGGACATAGCCGTGGCGGATGATTTCCGACAGCACGAACTGCGCGGTGTTGCTGGCGACCGCAAAGCAGATGCCCTGTGCGCCGCTGATGATCGCGGTGTTGATCCCGATCACCTCCGCCGCCGACGACACTAGCGGCCCGCCGGAATTGCCGGGATTGAGCGCGGCATCGGTCTGGATCACGTCCTCGATGGTGCGTCCGCTCACCGACCGGATCGAGCGTCCGAGCGCGGAGACCACGCCAGCAGTCACCGTCGATTCGAATCCCAGCGGATTGCCGATCGCCACCACGAGTTGCCCGCGCCGCAGGCTCTTCGAGTTGCCAAGCGAGGCATAGGCAAGGTCGCGCGCGCCGTCGGCGCGCAGCAGTGCGAGATCGGTGTCGGGATCGACGCCGAGCACATGCGCGTCGGTCACAAAACCTTCGGTGTCGCGCAGGCGGATCTCTTTCGCCGAGCCGACCACATGGCTGTTGGTCAGCACGAGCCCATCGGGCGAGATCACGATGCCCGAGCCGAGCCCGCCGCGCTCGCGCGCATTCCGCACTTTCGGCCCAGTTTCGACGCGCACGACCGCGGGACCGACGCGCTCGGTCACGTCGATCACGGCATTGGAATAGGCATCGAGCAGGGCCCGGTCATCCGGGGCAGGCTCGGCCGTTCGCGATGACGAGGCGGCATCGGCGATATCTGAGGTAAAATCCAACATGGCGAGATTCCTTCGGCTTCCTCAGATGGTGGCCGGGAACCGCCAGCGCAAGGTGGGAACGCGCTCGGCGCAGGGCTGGCCTGCTATGGCGCCCGCCTAAGATTCCCGCCGCGTGTCTTGACGGGATCCAGCAGCGACCAGTCGCCTTCGGGCAGCACATGGCCCTTCGGGAATGGCGCGCGCAGCTCGAGCCCGAGCGAGCGCAGGACGCGGTCGTCGCGGTAGTAGCATTGCAGGACGACGCGGACGAGCGTCGCCGCGGCGGCGCCGCCGGTGGCGCGGAATTCCTTTGCGATCGCATCGCGCCTGGCTGCGTCGAGTTCAGCCAGCGACTGGCCGGCGAGGCGCGCGAGATGATCCAGTGCGGTGCGCACCAGCAGCGTGTCTCGCCCCATTGTGGCCAGCATGTCCGCCTGGATTGCGGGATCATCGGCGGCGGGCACCTTGTACTCGTCGCTGGCGGGAACGATCATCGCCGCGATGGTGCGGAGATCATTGCGCTGGGCTGCGGTCAGTTCATTGCTTGCGGACATGGCGGTCTCAGTCGAAGAGGTTGGCAAGGCGCTGCTTCATCTGGTCGGCGATGTAGAGCGCGATTGCCTGGATGGTCGAGGTCGGGTTGACGCCGCCGGAGGTGACGAACACGCTGCCATCGACGATGAAGAGGTTTTTTACGTCGTGCGACCGGCCCCACTCGTTGACCACGGAGCGCGCCGGATCGGTGCCCATCCGCGCGGTGCCGAGCAGGTGCCAGCCGCCCCACGGGATCGGGTCGTTGATGCAGATATCGGTGGCGCCGGCAGCCTCGAGGATCTCCCGGCCGCGCGCCAACCCGTGGTCCATCATCTTCCGGCTGTTCGCGCTGATCGTGTAGTCGACCTTCGGGGCTGGGATGCCGTGGCTGTCCTTGAGTACGGGATCGAGCGTGACGCGGTTGTGCTCCTCGGGCAGATCCTCACAGATCGCTGACACCGCGAGGCGATGGCCGTTCAGCCGGCGGAACACGCGATGATGCTCCTCGCCCCATGGCAATATGCCCTTCTGCTCGCTGGCAACAGCCTCGAACACCGGCCCGGCGCCGCGGCCGAACTGGATGCCGTAACCGCGGACGAAACCGCGCGAGAGGTCCGTGTCGTAGAACTCCTTGCTCCAAAGGCAGGTCGGCGGCGCGCGGTTGCTATCGGTCGGCTCCTTCACGAAACCGTAGATCTGCGCGTAGGGATGAAACATCAGGTTCTTGCCGACCAGGCCGGATGAATTGGCGAGCCCGTTCGGGAAGCGGCCGGACACCGAGTTCAGCAGCAGCCGGGGCGTGCCGACGCCGTTGCAGGCGATGACGACGACCTCGGCCGGCTGGAACTGCTCAACTCCATCTTGGTCGTAATAGACGACGCCCGAGGCCATGCCGTGCTCATTGGTCAGGATCTCGCGCACCCGGCAGTGTGTCCTTAGTTCGACGCCGGCGCGGATCGCCTGCGGCCAATAGGTGATGTCAGTCGAGGCTTTTGCGCCCTGCGCGCAGGCCGGCGTGCAATGGCCGAGATTGATGCAGCGCGCCCTGCCCTCGTAGTCTATTGTCGCGACGGTGGTATCTGATGGCCACCAGTGCCAGCCGAGCTTGTTCATGGCCTTGCCGATCAGCGGGCCGGAGAGCCCGAGCGGCTGCGGCGGCATCGGCGGATGGGTCAGCGGCGAGCGCGGATCGCCCGACAGGCCGGAGACGCCCATGATCCGGTCGTTCTCCTCGAAGAACGGGGTCAGCGCATCGTAGTCGATCGGCCAGTCGTCGGCGACGCCGTCCAGCGTCTTCACCTTGAAATCGGACGGGTGCAGCCGCGGCCAGTGCGCGGTGTACATCACCGTCGAGCCGCCGACGCCGTTGAAGTTAACGACTTTGATTGGCGAGTTGTCGTCGTTAACGGGATAGTCCTCCGGTCGGCCGCGAACGTTCGGGCTGGTCGACCACTCGCCATAAAACTTTGCCTCCCAATCGCGCCCGGTGCTGGGATATTCCGACGGCTTCATCCAGCCGCCCTGGTCGAGGCAGAGGATGTGCATTTTGGTTTCGGCCAGACTCCATGCCACCGCCGCGCCGGACGCGCCGGCGCCGATGATCAGGACGTCAACGGGATCGTGTTTGTTCATTATTATTGTTTCTCAACTGTCTCTGCCGTCATTGCGAGCGAAGCGAAGCAATCCATTTCGCCGCGAGCGGTGACATGGATTGCTTCGTCGCTACGCTCCTCGCAATGACGGGGCAACGGCACGGGGCCAAATTCGTAATTCCCGCCGGCCTTGGCCATCGCTTCCCACCCCGTTCCCCCATCGCCGCTTGCCGCGCGATCTAGGTCGAGACGATAGAGGCAGATGCGGCTGCGAGTAAAGCCGACACCGCGATGGCTAACCTGCAACCCTGCCCCGCGTCCAGGCGGGGTTTGTCCGCGGCCACGAGAGCGGATAGGCTTGTGCTAAGATATGAGCATCGGAGCAACGCCAGTCTTGGATCACGACGCCATCATCATCGGCGCGGGCCTGTCCGGCCTGTACCAGCTCTACCGCTTGCGCGAACGGGGCCTGCGGGTGCGCGTGTTGGAGGCCGGTACGGATGTCGGCGGCACCTGGTACTGGAACCGCTATCCCGGCGCGCGCTTCGACTCTGAAAGCTATTCCTACGGTTACTCGTTCTCGAAGGAGTTGCTGCAGGAATGGGAGTGGTCCGAGCATTTTGCCGGCCAGCCGGAAACGCTGCGCTACATCAACTACGTCGCCGACAAGTTCGACCTGCGGCGTGACATCCAGTTTCGCAGCCGGGTGACGGCTGCCGTTTGGGACGAGGACGCGCGAAGCTGGACCGTTACGCTCGAGGACGGCAGCCACTTCAATTCACGCTTCCTGATCACCGCCATCGGGCCGCTCTCGACGCCGACGCTACCGAACATCGAAGGCCGCGACGATTTCAAGGGCGCAGCGTATCACACCGCGCGCTGGCCGAAGGAGCCGGTGGATTTCGCCGGCAAGCGTGTCGCCGTGATCGGCACCGGCGCGACCGGCATCCAGACGATCCAGACCATCGCCAGTCAGGTCGGCCACCTCACCGTGTTTCAGCGCACCGCCAACTGGGCCGCGCCGCTGCATAACGGCAAGATCGACGCCGAGACCCAGGCGAAGATCAAGACTAGCTATCCCGAGATATTCGCGCGCTGCCGCGAGACCTTTGCCTGCTTCATTCACACGCCCGACCCGCGCGGCGCCTTCGAGGTATCCGACGAGGAGCGCGAGGCCAATTATGAAAGACTCTATGGCGAGCGCGGCTTCGGCATCTGGGTGGGCAATTTCAATGACATCCTGACCGACCGCAAGGCAAACGCCACGATCTCCGATTTCGTCGCGCGGAAGATCCGCGAGCGCGTGAAGAACCAGGCGGTCGCCGAAAAGCTGATCCCGAAGAATCACGGTTTTGGGACGCGTCGGCTGCCGCTCGAGACCTTCTATTACGAGGTCTATAACCAGGACAATGTCGAACTGGTCGACATCAAGGAGACGCCGATCGAGCGGATCACGCCTAAGGGCATCAAGACCAGCGATCGGGATTACGAATTCGACATCATCATCTATGCGACGGGCTTTGATGCCATCACCGGCAGTTTCGACAAGATCGATTTTCGTGGGACCGGCGGCGCGCGGCTGAAGGAAAGATGGAAGCGCGGTCCGGAGACCTATCTCGGCATCATGGTGCATGAATTTCCGAACATGCTGATGCTGATGGGCCCGCACACCGCGCTCGGCAACATTCCGCGCAGCATCGAATATAGCGTCGATTGGGTCACGGGGCTGATCAGGTTCGCGAGGGAAAAGGGATTAACCCGGCTGGAGGCGACGCCGGAGGGCGTGAAATCCTGGACCGATCACGTCAAGGCGCTTGGCGAGGGTATGCTATCCAGCGAGGTCGATTCCTGGATGACCGGCATCAATTCCAACGTCGAAGGCAAGCAGACCCGCATCGTCGCCCGCTACAGCGGCAGCGCCCCGGCCTATCGCGCGAGGTGCGACGAGGTCGCTGCGAAGCGGTATGCGGAGTTGCGGTTGGGGTAGCGGCATTCCGACATGTTCCCTCCCCTCATGCGACGAAGCGAAGCAATCCACGTCCCGGCTCGGGGACAGATGGATTGCTTCGCTTCGCTCGCCTGGGCGCGACACACACCGCTGTCACCTCCGCGCAGACGGCGGATCCGGTACACCGCGGCTTCTCGGCTCAATCACGACTGTCTCCGGAATACTTGGGCACCAGCCCCAGTGCGCAAGTACGCACAGGGCGGGTGACGACAACTGAATATGAAGCCGCCGCTTCAGGAGTGTCGCTTTCCTTGCGGCCTCGTTTGGACGCCTAGCGTGCGCAGCGCACTGGCGCGACGCGGCTGATCGATCTGATGCGCGCTTGTGATCCAAACCGCATAACTCTCGAAGGCGGGACATCATGCAGGCAAGACGATGAGCGGCGTGTGTACAAGAGCTGGAGGGTATGACGCCGGAGGACCGTGCCGCCATACGCCCTGATCAATCAATGGTTAAGTTACGGAAGAAACGGCGAGAGTATTGATCCGTTGCTGAAGTCATGATCGAGCCCACCAAGCAAGAGCGCACAGTGATCTATCGCGACAGCAGCGGGCAGGTCGAAGAGGAAGGGGTTATCACCTCGCTTGTCTTGTGAGTGCATGCAGTTCTGTCGACTGCTGCCCCAACATGTCGGCCCGCCTTTTTGTAAATTCTACAATCACGTCGACAAATTGAAACGGCGATCTGATCGTCGCAAGCTTCTGGCTGAAATCAAAAGCAAATCGCATGTTGGCTTGTGTTAATTCCAGAAGCTTCACTTGGTAACCAATCATGTTTCCCGTCGCTGAAGCAAAGTCAAACCCTCGTATCTGACCGGGGCCGTTTTGCACCGGGTTCGCAGCGTTGGGAGTCCCTTGCTGCTCGACGTTGGGAACTTCCTGTTTTGAATCGTCATGACGCCCAAGTGGCGACTCAGTCGGCCCAGCGGCAACAGAGCGCAATAGATTGTCTTTTCCGCTTTTAACAATAGCCTGCTTCTTCCCATGGGCCCGCGTGGCTATCGCGGGGCTGCGGGCGCGCTTTGACGCCTTGGCTGGTTTACGCTTACTCATCCGACGCTCCAAAGGCTGATAGATCTATGGAAAGACAACAGGCTTTGCGATCTAGCGTTCCAAACGGAGCCAATTTCCACCTTTTCCCGAAAAACTTCTACTTACTAATAAATCGTGAACGGCACGAATCCGCCTTCCTTCACAATTGTTGGGGAGCAACGGCGTGAAAATGGTTCTACCTGCGGCATGGATAACCTGGTCAAACAGCCGAAGTATTGGCGTGATCGCGCAAAGGCGACCCGCGCGAAAGCGAAGCAATTGCGCTACGACCCGCGCGAAATGCGTCGAATGCTACGGGTCGCTGAGGAATACGACAAGTTGGCTAATCGTTGTGGTGAGTGGCGGGCCAACTCATCGGAACGGCGTGCAGATCCCTACGAATAGCCCGCAATGACCATTCGCCCTGATCCTCCCGCTGTCATCGCTACGCAATACTTGATTTGGGCAATTGAGTACATCGATAAAACCGGCGATCTCAAGGCTGCGCGCCGCGCCCGCCTCGCCTTGGAAGCGCTGCGCGAGCACACCCCTCGATCAACTAATACTGGCGAACCTGCACCCTAGCCGACACCATCGACATGCCGATGCGTAAGCTCCAGGTGGTCCAGTCTGCTTCCGACCAGCACAGCAGCCTGTTTTGGGGCAGAGAGTCGCGCACGTTCTGTAGCACGGGCATCACGCGCAAACACTTTGCAGTGCAGCTGCGGAGCAACATTACACCTGACAAAAGCGCGGAACGAAACGGCTGGTCAGTCTTTTCTAAAAAAAATCGGGAGGTGCCCATGACTTCTCTGGCCATTGAGGGCGCGTGCGCATTCGCTTGGCGGAACTACTTGCTGCGCCACAGCAGTGTCGGCGAGAACGATAGCAGGCGTTCCGCCCTCCATCGCTACGTCACCCAACTTCGTGATACCGGCGAATATGATTTCGCTCTCTTGCAAATAGCTGCAGTTGCTTACTTGAGAAATCTGGACAAGTTGCATGACGACCGGGCTGCGAGAGCCGCAGCAGATCAAGTTCTGCGTCAATGCTTAACATCACGCAGTGCACAACCCGACACTTAGGTTCCGCCATGACCCCGTGCGAAGAAGCGAACAGCATGGCAGACAAGACCGCTAACGCGGCCCTTTAGGTCATAGCGACCGACGCGCTGCCAAGGGAGGCTCAGGAATGACGCGAGCAGATTGTGCTCGTCGTGACAGCCACGCGGCTTTGATTGGACATCACACAGCTTGGTCGTTGATGTGATCCGAAGCTATTATTCGCATTGCTAGGAATATCGCAGAATGTGGAACTGGATGATGCTGGGGCTAGAAAGCAATCGCGTGATCGGACTGCGCATCGCGAAGTTGATGCGCGGCGGTAAAGCGGCCAAACGTGAAGCTCAGCGCATGGTGAGTGAGAAAATGTTTGCGGCGGCGAAGGCCGGTACAAGCCTGATGGCTGGCGCATCTGGCGACAAGATTATTCAGCAGTATCGAAGAAAGGTGGCGGCAAACACCAAACGGCTTAGCCGGAAACGAACACGGCGCAAACGAAAGTAAAGCCGACCCTGCGGCTGACCACCTATAGCTCACTTGCTACGCTGCTTGAGCGCCCACAATCGATAGGCTGCACGATATAGCGGTCTGGTTTTGTTGGCTGTGGTATCAGCTTTTCGCCTTCGCGGCCGGCGACCCTTGCGGCGACGATCGCCAAGCATGCTCGGTGATGGATGGTGTTGGGCACGGCGCTATGCTCGTGGTTCAAGGACGTCCAGCCCCCTTGACCAAAGCTAGGAGGTCCTACGGACCTTCCGCTACCACGCATCAATACACGGCCGCTTCTTGGTCGTGCGCGCTTCCGCCTTCGGCACCGAGCGCAAGCCGGACATGATCCAGTGCCTTGTCTCGGCGGGATCGATCACCTCGTCGATCTCAAGCACGGAAGCGATCGAGACGGCCTTGCCGTTGGCATAGAGTTCGGCAACCTTGGCCTTGTAGTAATCGTCGCGCTCGGCGGGATCTTCGATCGCTTCCATTTCCTTGCGGAAGCCGAGGCGCACATAGCCTTCCAGGCCCATGCCGCCGAACTCGCCGGTCGGCCAGGCCACCGTGAAGAAGGAGGCATGAAAACCGCCGCCGATCATCGATTGTGCGCCAAGGCCATAGCCCTTGCGCAAGACGATGCCGAACAGCGGCACGGTGAGGCTGGCGCCGGTGACGAACATGCGCGCGACATGGCGCACGATCGCAGTCTTTTCGGCTTCGGGGCCGACCATGAAGCCCGGCGTATCACACAGCGACAGCAGCGGGAGGTCGAAGGCGTCGCAGAGTTGCATGAAGCGCGCGGCCTTGTCACCGGCCGGCGCATCGATCGCGCCGCCGAGATGCTTTGGGTTGTTGGCGATCAGGCCGAACGGTTTTCCTTCGATGCGGATGAAGGCGGTGATCATGCCGACGCCGAAATCCCGGCGGATCTCGAGCACCGAGCCTTCGTCCGCGAGCAGATCGATGACGCTGCGGATATTGTAGACGCGCAGGCGGTTTTCCGGGATCGCCCGCCGCAGCAGGCGCTGGTCCGGCGCTTTCCAATCGGCGACGGCGCCCTGGAAATAGGACAGATATTTCTGCGCGGCTGCGGTCGCTTCCGCTTCGTCCTCGACCAGGATGTCGATCACGCCATTCGGCGACTGGAACGACACCGGTCCAACTTCCGCCGGATGGTAGACGCCGAGGCCGCCGCCCTCGATCATCGCGGGACCGCCCATTCCGATGGACGCATTCTTGGTCGCGATGATGACATCGCAGCAGCCGAGCATTGCGGCGTTGCCGGCAAAGCAATAGCCGGAGACCACGCCGACGACCGGCACCAGGCCTGAGAGTTTGGCGAACTGCACAAAGGATGGTCCGTCCAGGCCGGTCATGCCGAGCCTATCGGTATCGCCAGGACGGCCGCCGCCGCCCTCGGCATAGAACACCAAAGGCAATCGCCATTGCTCCGTCAGGCTCAGCATGCGGTCGATCTTCTTGTGGTTCATATGGCCCTGCGTGCCGGCCAGCACCGTGTAGTCGTAGGCGATCACCATGCAGCGGGCGGCTTCCGCGCCGAACAGGTGCGCATTCACGGTAGCGACGCCGGAGATCAGGCCGTCGGCCGGCGTGTTGCGGATGAGGTCGTCGACCGAGCGGCGGCGGCGCTGGGCGGCAATCGCAAGTGAGCCGTATTCGACAAAGGAGCCTTCGTCGACGAGATGGGCGACGTTCTCGCGCGCGGTGCGCTGGTTGGTCTTGCGGCGGCGCTCGACCGAGGCCGGGCGGTTTTCATCCAGCGTGATGGCGTGGCGCTCGATCAGTTCGGCAAGATCGGGACGGATGTGATCGAGGTCGACGTCCTCTTCCTCGGCCACGTCATGGGCGTCGATCTCGGCCGGCTCGAGATAAAGGATCGCCTCATCCTGCATCAGCGTCACGCCTGGTCCGGCTGCGATCTCCGTCACGCGGCCGCCGTGCGGCGCCGTGACCAGATGCTCCATCTTCATGGATTCCAGCACGGCGATCTGCTGGCCGGGGCGAACGAGGTCCCCCTCCTCGACATCAACAGCGACGATCGTGCCTTGCAGAGGTGCCGGAACGGCCACCGAACCTTCCGGACCGCTTGCCGATGCTGCAACCGCTGCTGCGAGCGTCTCGTCATCGGCGGCGCTGCCGGATTCGGCCAGCTCCGTCTCCGCCACTTCCTCGGCCGCCCGCTTAGCTTCGCCAACGAGATCGGCGGCATGCCGATCGATGAAACCGGTAGAGAGGCGGTTTTCGACAAAGTCCGGATGCGCCAGGATCGCCGCAAGGAATGGCAGGTTGGTGGCGACGCCGTCGATGCGGAACTCACGCAGCGTGCGTGAGGCCTTGTGCACGATATCGGTCCAGTTGCCGCCAGGCGAATGCACGATGACTTTTGCCAGTAGCGAGTCGAAGGCGGCGCTGGTGCGATAGCCCGAATAGCCGAACGTATCGACGCGAACGCCGGGGCCGGACGGCAGGTCGAACATCGCGAGTATCCCGCCGGTCGGCTTGGTGGCGCCCGTTTCGTCCATCACCTCCATGTTGACGCGAAGCTGCATCGCAAAACCGCGCGGCCGCGGGATATAGCCCTGCGCCAGGCCGAGCGAGCCGAGCGTTGCGCCAGCCGCGACCGCCAGCTGCGACTGTACGAGGTCGACGCCGAGCACCTGCTCGGTGACGGTGTGCTCGACCTGCAGCCGCGGATTGGCCTCGATGAAGGCAAAGGCCTTATCGCTGGTGCGGGCGTCGTTATCGACCAGGAATTCGAAGGTGCCGAGATTGTCGTAATTGGCGGCGGCGGCGAGTTCCTTGGCCGCATCGATGATGCGGATGCGCAGCGCGTCGCTCAGGGACGGGCTCGGCGCGACCTCGATGAGCTTCTGATTGCGGCGCTGCACCGTGCATTCGCGCTCCCAGAGATGGCTGATCGCGCCGTGATGGTCGCAGATGATCTGCACCTCGATATGGCGGGCGTTGCGGATCAGGCGTTCGACATAGACGCCGTCGCTGCCGAAGGCGGCCATCGCCTCGGAACGGCAGCGGGCATAGGCTTCCTCCAGCCGCAAGGGATCATCGACAATCCGCATGCCGCGGCCGCCGCCGCCGGCAATCGCCTTGATCATGATGGCGCCGCCCTCGCCCTGCGATTCCAGAAAGGCTTTTGCCTCCTCCAGGCTGGTCGGGCCGCTGGTGCCCTCGGTGATGGGGACGCCGCATTGCTTGGCCAGCGCCTTGGCCTGCGCCTTGTCGCCGAACAGATCGAGCGCGTCCGGCGACGGCCCGACAAAGACGATGTGTTCCTCGATGCAGCGCCGGGCGAATGCGGCGTTCTCGCTGAGGAAGCCATAGCCGGGATGAATGGCGTCGCATCCGGTCGCCTTGGCAGCGGCGATGACCGCCTCGATATCAAGATAGGCCCGCGCGCCGCGCCCGGGGATTTCATAGGCGCTATCCGCAGCGCGGACATGCAACGACTGGGCATCGTCGGCGGAATGGATCGCGACAGCGGCGAGCCCGGCATCGCCCGCCGCGCGCGCGATGCGGATGGCGATCTCGCCGCGGTTGGCAATCAAGAGCTTATTGAAGGACATGGACGTTTCGCTGGCCCCTAATTCGCGGACTGAATTCGCCGGCGAAACCGCTGTCGATTCAGATTCTTGTGCCTGATATGACAACCTTGCGGGAATGGCGATGCAAGTGGAATTTTGTTCCACGCAACGGGAAATCACCGCGGGTCCGAACGTGGTTTGGCCGTCAGCCGCAAGCGAAGTTGGTCTCGAACCAGTTTTGCAGCGAGGCGGAAAGCTGCGGCCAGGCGTGCTGAAGGCCGGAGGTTGCAGCGCTTGCCCGGTAGATGCCGCGCAGCTCCGTCTCGATTGCCGCGCGATCGACGCCGGTGCAGCGGCCGTCCTGCACGATCAGGCGGCCATCGACCACGACATCGCGTAGCAGCGAGGCGTTGCCGCGCGCGAACAGGAGATCGATGGGATCAACTGGCAGGATCTGGTCGCGGTCGAGCCGGTCGAGATCGAGGGTAACGAAATCGGCTGGCGCGCCCGGCACGAGCGCGCCGGTTCCGGGCGCCCCTGTCGCCTTGCGGCCGTTTGCGACGGCGAGACCCAGGAATTCAGCTGTCGTCCAGGTGCGGTCAAAACCGAGGCCGCCATGCGCCATCTGCACCAGCCGCATCTCGCGCAGCACGTCATCGTCCTCGTCCAGCGCCAGCCCGTCGACGCCGACCGCAATGGCGCAGCCGCAGCGGTGCGCCGCCTTGATCGGCGCCAGCCCGGAACGCAGGTGAAGGTTGGAGGAGAAGTTGGTGACGATGCGGGCGCCGGACGCCGCGATCATCTCGATCTCGTCCGGGCGGGCGTGAATGCAGTGTGCCAAGGTCAGCCGCTCGGACAACAAACCGATATCGCGGAGGTAGCGGACGATGCCGTCAGGGAAATGCCGGTCCGCCCAGGCGCGCTGATAGATCGTCTCGAGGAGATGCATATGGATGCGCCGGCCGGTCAGTGCCGAATTCTCCGCCACCGCTTCGAGCAGCGGCTTTGAGCACCATTGCACGCCGGCCGGGCCGAGCTGCACGTCGACCTTGGGACCGGCGATGGCGGCGGCGATCGCGTCCGTCAGCTCGATATAGGCTTTTGGCGACATCGGCGCGCGGACGAACATCTGCTCGATCGTGCTACGGTCGTCCCTGGAGAGGCCGGCGAGAAGCGGCTCCTCATCGCCATAGACGACCGGGTTCTGGTCGCGCACCGCGAGCGCGAAGGCGATCCGGATGCCGACATCGGATGCTGCGCGGGCAATCGCCTTGGCCTCCTCGACCAGCGGCATCGCCCCGCTCGGCCGGGTGTAATGGATCATCATCGCCGCGCACCCTGCCCGCGCCGAACGCGCCAGCGCCGAGGCGGCTGTCAGATACGGATCGATCGGCGTGCCGAGCGCGGACCTAAGAATCCAGCTCTCCAGGGGCATGCCGACCGCGCCGAACGAGGACGCGGCCGGGCGGGCATGGTCGTGGGCGTTGACGAAGGCCGGCAGCACGAGGGAGCGTGGGCCTGTTGCAGGCACTGTGCCTTCGGAGATTTCAGTGATGACGCCATTGTCGTGGCGCAGCACGACGTCGAGCAGGCCGCGATCGCGGCCGGAGAACAGGCTGTGTGCGGGGACTTCGGTAATCATGGCTACCCTCCGTCATTGCGAGGAGCGAAGCGACGAAGCAATCCATCTGTTCCCGAGCGGAGGCATGGATTGCTTCGCTTCGCTCGCAATGACGGTGCCAACGTCAGTTCGCCGTGTAAACCAGCTCCCGGTCCCCCCGCGGCGGCAGGAACTCCCGCGAAAAAATCTCCGACGGCACGGGCGCGCGGGCGAGCTGATAGCCTTCGACGATAATGCCGATGGCGCGCGCCATGCGGTCGTCCTTGACGTCGCCGACGCCGATCTCCTTCATCTCGGGCGAGACGATCAGCTTGTCGAAGGAAAACTGCAACCTGCGCTTCTCGACCTCGACATTGATCAGATTGTCGTAATTGACAGCGGCCTTCATGCCCGCGTTCTGATCCTTGGCGATCGCGATCATCGCCTTGTTGACGGCGCGGACGAGGCCGGCGACGGCCTTCGGGTTGGAGGCGAGCAGCTTGCGCGACACCATCACGCCGTTGGAATAGAGGTCGAGTCCGTAATCGCCGAACGAGAACCATTTGTAGTCCTTGTCGGGGTCCTGGCGGTTCAGCACGAGGTTGAAATAGCTCGTGATGTTGAACACCAGGGCAGCGTCGATGTCGCCCTTGATCAGCATCGGCTCCTGCAGGTTCGGCGCCATGTTGGAAATCTTGATCTTCTCGCCTTCCAGCTTGTTCTTGCTCGCGAACACTGGGAGCAGCCGCGTGGTCGGCGTGCCCTGCGCACCGCCGAGGGTGTGTCCTTCAAAATCCTTGATGCTGTTGATGCCGCTGGTTTTCTTGGTGACGATCGCGAATGGGGGCTGGTTCCAGATCATGTAGACCATGACAGGGGCATCCTGCGGCTTGGTCGAGGCGTTCTGGATGATGGCGTTGACGTCGCCGAAGCCGGCATCATAGGCGCCGGACATGATGCGCGTCACCGTCGCGCCCGAGCCCTCGCCCTGGTCGATCACGACGTTGAGGCCCTCTTCCTTGAAGTAGCCGTGGTCCTTGGCATAGAAGAACGCGGCGTCCGAGCCTTGCGTCTTCCAGCCCAGCGTGAACTTGATCGTTGTCTCCTGGGCATGGGCGGCGCCGGCTAACAAGGCTACTCCGAGCAGCGCGGCACTTACTCTGGCTAACATCACAGGTCTCCTCGATCGGGGTTGGATGACGGTTGGCGGAAGCTTTCTCACGTGGCGATCATGTCGTTCTTGCGCGTAGCCCAGCCGGTGATGCGGCCTTCGATCACCGAGAAGCTCACGTAGAGGGCGACGCCGAGCCCGGCGAGCACGAACAGGCCGGCGAACACCAAGGGCACGTTGAAGTTCGAGGACGCGGTCATCATGACGTTGCCGATGCCGCGATTGGAGGCGACGGTCTCCGAGAGCACCGCGCCGACAAAGGCGTAGGAGATCGCGACCTTCAGCGAAGCAAAGAAGAACGGCATGGTCCGGGGCAGGCCGACATTCCAGAGAATGTCGAACTTGCTGGCGCCCAGCGCCTTCAGCACGTCTTCGAGCTCGGGCTCGGTGGTGGCAAGCCCCGTCGCGATGTTGACGACGATCGGGAAGAAGCAGATCGACAGCGCGGTCAATACCGCCGGCACCGTGCCGGAGCCGAACCATAATACGAAGATCGGCACCACGGCGACTTTCGGAATCGAGGAGAAGCCGACGAGGAGCGGATACGCCGTATCATAGGCCGTCCTGGAAACCCCGATGATGGCGCCGAGCACGACGCCGAGGCCGACGCCAAGCACAAAACCGATCATGGTTGTCGCCAGCGTCTGCAGGATATGCGGCCACAGGATCGGGAATTTCTCGAACAGCGTGAAAAACACCTGCGAGGGCCGCGGCAGCACCAGGTCGGACATCCCGGTCATGAGGCAGAACAATTCCCAGCCGACGAAGAACAGCACGATCAGCCCCGCCGACCAGGCCTTTTGGCGATAATCGAGATCGGGCATGTCAGGCTGCTCCCTTTGCCGCGCCTCTTGCGTCGACGATGAAGGCGCGCAGCTTCTGGTTCAGCGCGACGAAATCAGGCTCGAAGGTCATCGCGACGGTGCGCGGCCGTGGAAAATCGACGCGGCTGTCGTCGAGGATGCGGCCGGGCCGCGCGCTCATCACGCAGATGCGGCTGCCGAGGAACGCCGCCTCGCGCAGATCGTGCGTCACCAGCAGCACGGTCGGCTTGTGGGCGATCCAGAGCTCCTGCAGGATCGACCACAGCTCTTCCCGCGTGAACTGGTCGAGCGCGCCGAAGGGCTCATCCAGCAGCAGCATGCGCGGCTCATGGATCAGCGCGCGGCAGAGATTGGCGCGCTGGAGCATGCCGCCGGAAAGCTGCCAGGGATAGCGGTTGCCGAACCCCTTGAGGCCGACCTGCTCCAAGAGCGCGTTGGCCTTCTCGCGGAAATCGGTCTTGCGCAGTTTGCGGAACTGCGAGCGGAAGGGCTCGACGATCTTGAGCGGCAGCATGATGTTGCGCTCGATCGACATCCACGGCAGCATGGTGGGGTTCTGGAAGGCCATGCCGACGCGCATCGCGCGCGCGGAGACTTCCCGGCCGCCGACGATAACGACGCCGGAGGTCGGCTGCACCAGGCCGCTCACCAGACGCAGGATGGTCGACTTGCCGCAGCCGGACGGGCCGACCAGGGCAACGAACTCGCCGTCGGCGATCCGAAGCGTCGTCGTGGCGAGAGCCGGCACCGCCCGGGCGCCGCGGCCGAAGGTGACGGAGGCTTCCGACAGCTCGATCGCAATGGGCGCAGCGGATGCCGCAACCGGCGCGCCGCGGAATTCGGAATGGGGTTGCATGCGCATCATGGCCAGAAGTGCATGCAAGCCGGATGCCAGCCACGTCCGCGTGGAAAATCAACGGGATCGCGACCGGCGGCACAAATGCAGCGAATTTCTTTTGTGCAATTCGTGGCGCAAACTGCATGCAATTGAGGCGCTCGCTTTGTACGCAAATGTGATAAGAGAACGCCGTTCAGAACTCCCAGGATTCGCCAATGGCGCCCCGCACCGCCAAGACCGCCGAACCGTCCGACAAGGTCGGCGTGATCTGCCGCGCGCTGCGCCGCGCCATCATCGAGCAGGCGCTGGCACCGGGCGCAAAATTGCCGGAGGATTCGCTTGGCGAGCGGTTCGGCGTCAGCCGCACCATCGCGCGGCATGCGCTGGGCCAGCTCGCCGCAGAAGGCCTCGTTGAGCTGCGGCGCAACCGGATTGCCGTGGTGGCGACGCCGAGCTGGCAGGAAGCCCGCGATGCCTTCGACATCAGGATCGAGCTCGAGCGCCTCGTCGTGCGCCAGCTGGCCGGCAAGCTCAGCAAGGCGCAGATCACGGAGCTGAACGCCCATGTCGACGCCGAGGATCGCGCACGCGACGGCACGGACGCGGTATCGATTCGCCTCGCGACCGAATTCCACATCCTGCTCGCCAACATGACGAACAGCCCGATCCTGGTGCGCTATGTCAGCGAGGTCGCCTATCGCTGCTGCCTGACGCTGTCGCTGTACAGCCGTCCGCACTCCTCGGAATGCGCCATCAACGAGCACCGCGCGATCATCGCGGCGCTGGTCAAGGGCGATGAGGCCAAGGTGATGAGCCTGATGCACAGCCATCTGGACTCGGTCGCCAGCCGTGCGCTGGTCTCCCCCGCCCCGCAGCGCGGTCGCGATTTGCTGGATATTCTGGCGCCTTATGCCGAGGAAAGCGAAGGCGGCCGCGTGGTGAAACTGCCGAAGGTGGTTAGGGTGAGGTAGGCCCGCTCCCTCGCCCCGCGCTTGCGGGGAGAAGGTTGGGGTGAGGGGCTCTATCCAAGCAATCGGACTCGCGGAGAGTCCCCCTCACCCGAAGCCTTCGGCTTCGACCTCTCCCCGCAAGCGGGGCGAGGTAAAAAACTACGCCTCAATCCCCCGCTGCACCAGGATCCGCTCGGCGCTGTCGTTCCAGACGTCCATCTTCACGATCTGCCCGCCTCTCACGACGAAGCGGTCGACGTAGCGGTTGCCTTCGAACGGCGTGCCGTCGGTCCATTCGCCGTAGAGCGTGCCGGTGCTGTAGACCACCGTCTCCTCCGCGCCCGGGCAGACGTCGAAACGGTCCATCTTCTTCTTGACCCAGCGATAGCGCCGCGCGTTGAAGCCGGTCGGGCCGCGCGGATGATCGAACTCCCGTCCGCCGGTGAATGTGATGATCGTCCCCGGCTTCATATACGCCGCAGCGGCATCGGGATCGGGGATCATCGACGCCGTGAGGTAGGCTTCGACCACCTCGGCATCCGACATTTTCGGTTTGGCTGTTGCGGCAACGGACATCGCGGTTCTCCTGATGGGCGGGACTCTACAATCGGGTCGCCAGATTGCATGCATATATTTTGAACAATTCGGTGCTCAAATTGCACACAATCTGGAGCTGCCCGTCCGCTGCCGTTCCGCTAGGTTCGCATCATCGAACCCGCCCCCTTCCCGGTACCATGAACGCGAAAACCGCCTTCGACCTCGTCTTCCGCAACGCCAAAACCCGGTCATCGGCGATTCCGGTCGATATCGGCGTCAGCGGCGGCCGGATCGCGGCGATCGCGCCGCGGCTCGAGTGCGAGGCGGCCGAGGTCGAGGTCGACGGCCGGCTCGCGCTACCAGGCTTCGTCGACACCCACATTCATCTCGACAAGGCCTGCCTGCTCGGCCGCTGCGGGCACGACCATGGCAGCGTCAGCGAAGCCATCGCGGCGGTCGCCGCGATGAAGCGCGAGTTTACAATAGAGGACGTCTACGCCCGCGGCGCGCGCGTGCTGGACCGCGCCATCGTGCACGGCACGACGCGGATGCGCACCCATGTCGAGATCGATCCGCGCATCGGCCTGCGCAGCTTCGAGGCGATCAAGGCGCTGAAGCGCGGCTACGCCTGGGCCATCGAGCTTTCGATCTGCGTGTTTCCGCAGGAGGGCCTGACCAATGATCCCGGCGCCGAGGAACTGCTGATCGCGGCCCTACGCGACGGCGGCGAAGCGATCGGCGGCTGTCCCTACATGGACACCGATCCGAATACGCATCTTCAAAAGATTTTTGATCTGGCGCAGGAGTTCGACGTCGATGTCGATCTGCATCTCGACTTCGATCTCGATCCGTCCTGGTGGCATCTGGACGAGGTCTGCCGGCAGACCGAGCGGCGCAATTATCAGGGGCGCGTTGCGATCGGCCATGCCACCAAATTGTCGGCACTGCCGCCGGACCGGCTGCAGGCGGCAACGGCACTGCTTGCCAAATCCGGCGTCGCCGTCACCGTGCTGCCCGCGACCGATCTCTATCTGATGGGCCGCGATGCCACGCACAACGCGCCGCGCGGGCTGACGGTGGCGCACAAGCTCGCCGAGAACGGCGTGCTCTGCTCGGTGGCGACCAACAATCTGCTCAATCCGTTCACGCCGTTCGGCGATGCCTCGCTGCTGCGGATGGCGAATTTCTACGCCAATGTCGCGCATGCCGGCATCAGCGAGTTCGAGGCCTGCCTCGACCTCGTCACGGATCTACCGGCGCGGCTGATGAACTTGCGGGATTACGGCATCGCGCCGGGCAACCCCGCGGACCTCGTCATCCTTGATACCGACAGCGGCACCAATGCGATTGCCGAACTGCCTGACATGCTGATGGGGTTCAAGAACGGCCGGCAGGTGTTCGAGCGGAAGAAGCCGGTACTGTTTCGTCCATAGTTTCGGTGTGCTGCGCCATCGGTGGCCACATCCTTCGAGATGCCGCTTCGTGGCTCCCCAGGATGAGGTCTGAGACCCTCATGATGAGGAGCGCGGCAAGGCCGCGTTCTCGAACCATGCAGGCCGCGCTCCAGCCCATGCGGTCTCCCGCAATTGACCTCCCCGCCGATCCGTTGTTGGTATCGGGTCAATAAAAACAATCAGCCCGGGCAGGAAATCATGAAAAAAGCCACCCAGATCAGAAACGTCGAAACGCTCGCCTGCGACGCCGGCTGGCGGAACTATCACTTCGTCAAGATCACGACCGAGGACGGCATCGTCGGCTGGAGCGAGTACGACGAGGGTTTTGGCGCGCCCGGCGTGACCGCGGCGATCGAGCGGCTCGGGGCGCGCGTGGTCGGCAAGAACGCCTACCAGCATGAGCGGATCTATGCGGAGCTGTTTGCCGCGACGCGACCGGCCGCCGGCGGCGTGGTGGCTCTGGCATTGGGCGCCATCGAGAACGCGCTACTCGACGTCAAGGCCAAGGCGTTAGGGGTGCCCTGCTACGAGCTGCTCGGCGGCAAGATCCGCGACCGCATCCGCGTCTACTGGTCGCACTGCGCGACATGGCGCATCAACCATCCCGACTGGTTCAAGCCGGCCATCACCGATCTCGACGGCGTCAAATCAATCGGCAATGAGGTGCGTGAAAAAGGCTTTACGGCGATGAAGACCAACATCTTCGTCTATACCGACGGCAAGCCGCAAGGCTGGCGTCCCGGGTTCGGTTCGCCGTTCGAGCCGGAGATCAATGTCGATCGGAAGGTGCTGCGAAACCTCTGCATGCATCTGGAAGCGATCCGCGACGGCGCCGGTCCCGATGTCGACCTGTTGCTCGATCTCAACTTCAACGCCAAGACCGAGGGCTATTTGAAGATACTGCGTGCCATCAAGGACATGGACCTGTTCTGGGTGGAGATCGACACCTTCAATCCGCAGGCGCTGAGCTACATCCGCCGCCAGAGCCCGCACCCGGTCTCATCCTGCGAGACGCTGCTCGGCCTGCGCGAATTCCTGCCCTATTTCACAGAGCAGGCGATGGATGTCGCGATCGTCGATACGCCATGGAACGGGGTGTGGCAATCGATGAAGATCGCCGCCGCCGCCGAGCATTTCGAGGTCAACGTCGCCCCGCATAATTTCTACGGCCATCTCTGCACCATGCAAAACGCGCACTTCTCGGCCGCCGTGCCGAACCTGCGCATCATGGAAACCGATATCGACCGCCTGGCATGGGACCACGAACTGTTCACCCATGTGCCCGAGATCGTCGACGGCTATCTCGTCATGCCGGACCGCCCCGGCTGGGGCACCGAGCCCAACGAGGAAGGCCTGCGCGCCCATCCGCCGAAGAGCAAGGGCGGACTGTTGAATTACGGGCAGAAGTAGGCGCGGAGCTCCGTTGTCATACCCCGCGCATGCGGGGTATCAGTACGCCGCGGCTCATCGGCAAAGTCACCGGCGTCTCGGCGTACTGGATTGCCCGCCTTCGTGGGCAGTGACAGCCATAGTGTAAAATCTCACTTATCCCCCGCCACACCCAGAAACGCGCTCTCGATGACGTCGCCGATCGGCTGCCAGGAATTACCGTCGAACTGCACCAGCCGCATCTGCTCAATCGGATGGAAGTCGGCGGGCCCGGTGTTGATCGTAATCCCCGGAAACGCGACCGTGCTTTGGTAGTTTCGCAGTGACGCCGCCTGCCGCATGATGTTCTCGCGTGACAGGTCGTCGCCGCATTGCGTCAACACCCGCGCCAGCGTTTCGGCCGCCGCGTAGCCGAAGATCGCGTTGCCGTCTTCCTTGTCGCCGTCAGGATAATACTTGTCCATGAAGGCGAGCCACTCCTTGATACCAGCATCATCCTTCCAACTGGCGTCGCTGGCGTCCTTCAAAAACGACGTCGAGATCACGCCGACGGAATTCTGCAATCCTGCCGGCCGCAGCGCGTTGGCGATCGAGGCCGCCGCATTCACGAGCACCAGCACGGGATGCCAGCCCTGTTCGGCGGCCTTGCGGATCGCGCGCGCCGAGATCGGCGGCGCGCAGTTGAGCACCAGCACTTCCGCACCGGAGTTCTTGAGGATGTCGACCTGCGCATCGATCGACATATCAGGCTCGATGGCGATATCGGCCACGATCATGTTGGCGGTGATGCCGAGCCCTTCCTGCAATCCCCTAAACAGATCGCGGCCGAACTGGTCGTTCTGCCAGAGCACGGCGATCTTCCGGCTCGGATAGGCGGCCTGGATGTAGTTGGCGTAGATGCGGCCCTCGGAGCGGAACGTCGGCTGCCAGCCCATCGTCCACGGAAATCGCTTCGGATGCGCCCACTCCTCGTCACCGGAGGCGACGAAGAGCTGCGGGATGTTCTGCTCGTTGAGATAGTTTCGCGTCGCGAGGTTGCTCGGCGTGCCGAACGATCCGAACATCAGGTGCACGCGTTCCTGCTCGACGAGGTCGCGGGTGTGCTCGACCGCAGTCTTCGGGTTAGAGCTGTCGTCGCGTGAGATGAACCTGACCTTGCGCCCATTGATGCCGCCGCGCTCGTTGATCATGTCGAAATAGGCGGCCTCCGCCCGGCCGATCGACGCGAACGCGGCGAGCGGGCCGGTGTACGGCATGATGTTGCCGATGCGGATTTCGGTGTCGGTCACGCCGGCGGCGCGGACGATCGGAGCGATCCAAATCGATGCCAAGAACAACGCAGCGAAGAAGGCTGCTGGCAGCCATTTTATTCTTGTTTTCATCAACACTGCCCTCGTGCGCGAGCTGTTCGGAGCTCGTGACGCCACCCAGCAATGACGATGATAGCGCGGGAGATCAGCTTGTTAAAATGAAATGTTGGTGGCGTGCCTTCGCCGCGTTGGATAGCTCGGCAGTCTTCACGAAATGAGACGTTGCGGTTTTGGCGAGTTTGATGTCCGATACACGTTCAGCAGCGGCACGAACTCGAACATCGCCGGATATCCGAGTTAGCGTCCAAGCTGCGCGTGGCAAGGAGGTCGAGGCATGAGGATAGCGATCGCAGCTTTGGGAACGGCCCTGGTCCTATGTAACCTGGGCACGCTTGGTGCCGCAGCGCAGGCGCAGACCGCCCAAGTCGTTCGTGAACCACGGGAAAGACCCATCATCCGGGTGCCCATCGTAAGGCCAGCTCCCTATTGGGATTCGAATCTTGTTCCACGATATCGTTATCGCCCCGAGGATGACCGGGTTGATCCATGCGGCGGGCCCGTCGTGCCGGTGATACGCTATGGGCCTCAAGAGGCAACGGTTCCACTATGGCTGGCGAACGAATTGGGTCTTGGCCGTATCCATGGCCGCGATTGGCCGTGCCGGGGACGACGGTACTGAACCGATTGACGGAAAGTAGCCCGCATGAGCGAAGCGACATGCGGGGCTACCCCGGATATCGCTACGCTCATCCGGGCAACGACCTCAGCGTAGCGCAATATCCAGCCAGCCCAACGGATTGACCGTGACGCGGTCCTCCGTATCGACAACCACCGTTGTGGTTTCGGCTTCGATGATTGCAGGTCCCGTCAGCGTGTGGCCGGGTTGTAGTTCGTCGAGCGCATAGACCGGCACTTCGCGCCAGCCGCCAAAGAAGGCCTGCCGCTTGCTGCGCGGCACAGCGCTGCCGGATGATGCGGCCTCGCGCGCCCCCTCGCCTAGCCGTTCGACTTCGCCGACAGCGGCAACGCGGGCGTTGACGAACACAACCTCCTGACCGCGCGAGGCGTAGGTGTAGAGTTCCTCGTGCCTGACGTGGAAACGATCCTCGATCCGGTCGACCAGATCAGGCGCGTTCCAGTCGAGGCCGTCGAGCGAGACATCGATCTCGAAGATCTGTTCGCCGTAGCGCATCTCGGCGGAGCGCTCGATGGCGATCGGCCCGCGGAACCAAGAGCGCAGCCGGCCAGCGGCCTGCTGTTCCAGGCCGGCGAAGAGTTCACGCACCTCATCGGCTGTGATACGCGCTCCCGCGCCGTAATGCGTGCGGCTGACTTCGTAGCGCAGGTCGCTGGTCAGCATGCCCCAGGCCGACAGCACCGAGGCCACCGTCGGCACGATGATGCGCTTGATCTCAAGCTCGCGCGCTACTTCCGCAGCGTGCAAACCGGCCGCGCCGCCGAAACTGAGCAGCGCAAACTTTCGGGGATCGACGCCGCGACGCAGCGTCATCAGGCGGATGCCGTCGGCCATGTTCAGATTGATCATGCGATAGATGCCGGCGGCGGCTTCAATGCGCGACAGATCCATCGCGCCCGCGATGCGATCGACCGCCGCTTCCGAAGCGGCGCGGTCGAGCGGACGCTTGCCGCCCATGAAGGCTGCGGCATCAAGATAGCCGAGCACGACATTGGCGTCAGTGACAGTCGCGGCCTCGCCGCCATTGCCGTAGCAGGCCGGGCCCGGCACCGAGCCTGCGCTTTCCGGCCCGACGCGCAGCGTGCGACTGGCATCGACGCTGGCGATCGAGCCGCCGCCCGCCGCGATGCTGGCGATGTCGAGGCTGCGTAGCGCGATGCGCTGGTCGGCCAGCATGCCGTCGGCGGAGAGCGAGGCCTGCCCGCCTGTGATCAGCGAGATGTCGGTCGAGGTGCCGCCCATGTCGAACGGCACGAGATCGGGAATTCCGACCAGATCAGAACAGCGCCGGCCGCCGGACATGCCGCCGGCGGGGCCCGACAGCACCGTGCCCGCTGCGAGCCGCGAGGCTTCCTCCACCGGCGCCATCCCGCCATGCGAGAGCACGACAAAGAGACTGCCGTTGAAACCTGCCTCCGTGAGCCGCGCCTCGAGGTTGGTGAGATAGCGCCGCACGATCGGCTCGACATAGGCGTTCACGATCGTGGTCGAGACGCGTTCATATTCCTTGATCTGCGGCAGCACGTCGCTGGAGCGCGAGATGCTGATCTCGGGCAGTGACTGCTTCAGCCGTTCGACAGCGGCGAGTTCATGCACGGGATTGACATAGGAATGCAGGAAGCACACCGCGACCGAGGTCGCGCCGGATTGCCGGATGCCGGAAATAGCGTCATCGAGCGATTTGGAATCGAGCGGGATCAGAACCTCGCCGCTGGCCCGGAGCCGCTCCTTCACGCCAAAGCGCAGGTCGCGCGGCACCAGCGGTGCCGGCGGCGGCGAGCGCAGGTCGTAACGGTCGGGCTTGAGGCCCTCGCGCATCTCGATGACGTCACGGTGGCCTTCGGTCGTGATCAGCGCGACCTTTGCGCCTTTGCGTTCCAGGAGCGCGTTGGTCGCAACCGTGGTGCCGTGGACGAGGCGATCAGTCGAGCCAAGCATTTCCGCGCGTGTGACGTTCAGCCGCCGCGCCAGTTCCTCCAGTCCCGCCATCACACCGAGCGACTGATCGACCGGGGTCGACGGTGATTTCGCAAACACCGTGCGGCCGCTCTCATCCGTCGCCACGAGATCGGTGTAGGTCCCGCCGACGTCAACGCCTATCCTGAACATCATGAGGACGCCTGCTCCGTCGCGACGTCGGTCAGGCCTAGCTCGCGGTCGCGCCGGCGCGCCTCCGCGGAGCGCTTGTCCGGCGGTCCCCACCCGCCGCCGCCGGAAGAGCGGATTTCGAGGCAATCGCCGGGGCGCAACTCGATCCCGACTTCCTTGGTGCGGAGCACGCGCGGCTCGCGTCCCTCGGATAAAAGACGATAATGATGCGGCTTGCCGTCCTCACCGCCGAGCATACCGCAGGGGCCATGGCGCGCGCCATCGCCCGCGGTGTTGCCCTTGGCGACCTTTTCCGTCTCCAGCACCAGATCGAGCGATACGCCGAGGCCGCCGCGATGCCGGCCGTTACCGCCGGAGCCCGGGCGGAATTCATGCTGGCGGAAATATAACGGAAAGCGCACCTCCGCCACTTCGAGGCTGCCGAACTTCAATCCGCCGACCGAATGCCACTCGCCGATCGACGACCAGCCGTCGCCGCCGGACGACGCGCCGCCACCGGGCCGCGCCTGGAACAGGTGCCAGATAAAGTTCTTGCCGCTGCGCGGGTCTTCACCCTGGATCGCGATGCGGAAACGCCGGCTCCAACCGGCCATCGCACGCTCCGGACACGATCCCGACAGGGCCTTGACGATCGCCTCGACAATTTCGTTCGAGGGATGGCTGGTGCACAGCGTCACCGGCCGGCCCGGATCGGCCCACACGATCGTGCCCTGCTTTGCGGTCACCTTCAGCGGACGCAGCGCACCGGTGTTTTTTGGAATGTCGGCGTCGATCAGATAGGCGAATGCCATCGCCACAGCGGCCTGCATGTTGGCGTGCGAGGAGTTCACAAAGCTGGTCGATTGCGGATCGGAATCGGAGAGATCGATTTCGACGTCGCTGCCCTTCTTGGTGACCTTTGCAGCGATGCGCAGATCGGTGCGGCCATGGCCGTCATCGTCGAGGAATGCTTCGCCATAGAACACGCCGTCTTTCCAGGTGGAAACGACCGCGCGGGTCTGCTGCTCGGTCGCATCGAGGATCGCCTCCATCGCGGCTTCGACCACGGCAGCACCGAATTCGGCAAACAGCCGCGACAGTCGCCGTTCCCCGAGATGCGCGGCACCCAGCATCGCCGCGAGGTCGCCGCGGAATTCACGGGGGTTGCGGACGTTGAGCGCCAGCAAATCGAACAGATCGTCGCGCAGCTTGCCGGCCTCGTAGAGTTTGATCGGCGGGATACGCAGCCCCTCCTGCCAGATCTCGGTGGCCGCAGGATTATAGGCGCCATGGGTGCCGCCGCCGATATCGCTCTGGTGCGCGCGCACGATGGTCCAGAGCAGACGCTTGCCGTCAGCGAATACCGGCACGAACACCGTCACATCAGGCAGGTGGCTGCCGCCGTAATAGGGATCGTTGAGCAGGATGACATCGCCCTGCTTCACGTCCTTGAACCGCTCCTCGACGGCGATCGTCGCCCATGGCAGCGCGCCGACATGGACGGGCAGATGATCGGCCTGCGCGATCAGCCGCGCATTCGTATCGCAGATCGCCAACGAGAAATCGCGGCTGGAATTGAGGATCTGCGAATAGGAAGTGCGAAGCATCGCCTCGCCCATCTCCTTCACGATCGAGCTGAGGCGGTGCTGGACGACGGAACGCGTGATAGGATCAATCTTGGCGGACATTCGGTGCCGTTGTTATTCGTTTGATCGTAAGAAGGTCAAAGCGTGCGCACGACTTCCTCGAGCGCGCCCGACGCTGCATCGATGATGACATGGATATCCGCATCCGTCATTGGGGTCGACAAGGCCATCAAGCCGTTACCCGCGGCCAGCACGCCGCGATTGAGGAATGCGCGGTTAAACACCGCCTGCCGTCGTGCCTCCTCCTCGCTCAAGTAAGCCGAGCGATAGTCGCGGACCGGCCGGTCGGCGAAGTGGATTTTCAGTAGCGAGCCGAGCCCGACAGTGCCACCGGGCACGCCATGGCGCTTGAACGCCGCGTTGATGCCGGAGCGCACCGCCTCGCCCATCGCATCGAGCCGCGCAAAGGCTGCGTCGTCGAGCAGTTGCATCGCGGCGATCCCGGCCCGCATCGTCACGGGATTTGCGGAGAACGTTCCGCCATGCGGCAGCGCCGGCTTGCCCGGGCGCGGATCGAACACCGCCATCACATCCTTGCGGCCGCCGATCGCGCCGACCGGAAAGCCGCCGCCGATGATCTTTCCGAGCGTGGTCAGGTCGGGATCGATATTCCAGATGCCCTGCGCGCCGCGATAGCCGAGGCGAAACGTAATGACCTCATCGAAGATCAGGAGCGCGCCGACCTCGCGCGTGACGTTTCGAAGCGCCTCCAGATAGGCCTGGGCGGCGGGTGCAAGCCCGGCGCGGTTGGGCATGGGATCGACCAGCACGCAGGCGAGCTCACGACCGTGCTCGCGGATCAGGCTGACGGCGGCCTCTGGATCGTTGAAGGGAATGGTGACGACATCGGCCAGCACATTCTGCGGCGTGCCCTTGGCGTAGGCTACAGAGACCGGCGCGTTGCGCCCCCAAGCTTCCGGGGTCGGATCGAGGCTCACCTCGGCATAATCATAGGAGCCGTGATAGGCGCCTTCGCATTTCGCGATCTTCGGCCGCCCCGTATGCGCCCGCGCCGCCTTCAGCGCCATCATCACGGCCTCCGTGCCGGAATTGGCGAAGCGGACCTGCTCCACTGATGGCAAGCGTGAAACCAGGAGTTCAGCGAGATCGACTTCGGATTCCGTCGGCAGGCCGAACGCCGATCCCAGCGCAAGCTGCGCGGTCGCGGCCTTGATCAAAACCGGATGCGCGTGGCCATGGATTGCCGCAGTAAAATTGTTGATGCAGTCGATATAGACGTTGCCGTCGAGATCCCAGACCCGGCAACCCTCGCCGCGCGCGGCATAGATCGGATAGGGCTTCATGAACACGGTGGTGCGTGTATTGCCGCCGGGAAGGCTGGCCAGCGCGCGGTCGTACATTTTCTGCGATGACGAGTCCGGATCGGGGTACATGCGCCATTCCATGCAAGGATCAGGTGTATATCAAAAACACAATTACCCCGACGATCAAGGCCGCCGCCATGAATAGCAGCACTGCGGGAAGACCGAACGCCGCCGCGACCACGCCGGTCGCCGATTGCATCAGCGCGGTGCCGAGGAAGAATGCGAGGTTGATCGCCGACAGCGCCTTCCCGGCATTCTGGGCACCCGCCAGTTGCCGCGTCATGCCGAATAGCAGCGGCTGCGTCGATATCGCGATGCCCATCAGGACGAACAGCACGGCATCGATCGGCGCCGGCACGGCCTTTATGCCGAGCAGTTCGGCGAGAGGATAGTTCGGCGCGCCAGCCGCCGCCAAAGCGAGCAGCAAGCCGGCAAGCGAATGGGTCGCGGCCAGCACTTCGCGGCGATGGCCGAAGCTGCGGTCCAGAAAGCCTATCAGCGCGGGGCCGGCGATCAGCGCCAGCGTGAACAGGCCGAGCACGTTGCCGGCCTCGACGCGGCTGAGCGCCTTGATCTCCATCAGCCACGGCCCGCCCCACAATCCTCGCAGCACCAGCGAGGCCGCGAGCGAAACCAGCGCCAGCGCGATAAGGCCACGGAGTGGCCGCGACAGGCCGATGCGCAGCACCTCTCCCATTTGCGACAGCGGCGAGGATGGATCGGCATGCTCGGCCGGCTGCTTCGGAACCAGCAGAAACACGGCCAGCGCCACCGCCGCGCCAAAGCCGGCTGAAATCCAGAACCCTGCCCGCCAGCCATAGTGCTCGACGACGAGGGCGAGCGGGCTCGCCGACAAGAGCATGCCAATGTTGCCGATCGAGAGGATGATGCCGGACCATAGGCCGAAGCGCGCCGACGACATCTGCTTGGCGGCCAGCGTCATCGGGCACATCAGCATGCCCGAGGTGGCGATGCCAAGCAGGAGTTGCCCGAACAGAAAACTCACCGGTCCTGTCGCAAGTCCGGAAGCCAGCGCGCCCAAAATGGTTCCCGCGAGCAGGGTCAACGAGACCGGACGAACACCAAAACGGTCCATCGCCGCGCCGACCGGGATCTGCGAGGCCGCGAAGGCAAAATGATAGATCGAGGTGAGGCTCGCGAGCGTCTGCGGCGCGGTACGGAAATCGGCGGCCATGACGTCGAGGCTGACGGCCGGAATGGTCCGCAGCAGCGTCGACAGCATATGGCCGCAGGCCAGCGCCAGAAGCGCAAATATCAGTGCGCGGAAGCTGCCATCCGCACGATCGGCCTTGCCGTCCATGAGCCGTCTCGCCCCAAACCTGTTTTGAGGCGAGGTATCATTAATAGGCGGAGAAGGCGAATCTGCCCGCGGCGCTCAGTTCCGGTGGAACACCAGCGTCCGCAATTCGATGCTTTCGCGCGGGGCGGCGTCGGCCGGCGTGGTCGGATCGGTGAAGGCGGTATGCGGCCCGAACCGCGTGCGGCCGTCGGTTGCGGAATCGTAGCACTTGAGCAGCAGCGCCTCATCGGTGCGCATTTCCGGAATGTAGTACCAGCGATGGTTCGGATTATATTTGACCGAATAGGTTTCGCCGCTGCGGTTCGGATAGATCAGGTCGGAGGCTACGAGATCGCCGGGCTCAACAGTCTGCCCGTCGGCCATGGCGAGCGGCGTATCGCGCAAGGGGCCGCGGATCGGCCGCCACACATTGATCACCTGCACGCGGCCCTTCAACAGTTCCTCCGCTTCATCGGGCAGATGTTCGCGCACGCGGTTAGCGCCGGATTTGTCGGTCTGGTCGACATGCACCCGGGTCGCCGGCTGGCGCGGGCCGGCGCCCCTGATATCGGCGGCGCCTTCGACGCGCCTGCGCACGGTGTGATCGAAGATGAAGACGCGGTCGGCCTTCAGCGTCGCCTTCAGGAAGGCCTCCACGGCGGGATAGTAGACGTTCCGCACTTCCTTATCGTCGTAGAAATCCCTGACGATGGTGGGATGGCGGACCAGCGCAAAGCCTTCACGGTCCAAGGAGAGATTGGCGGCAATCAGGCGCGCGTCGAAGATCGGGACATTGTGCGGCTCGGGCAGCGCAGTGGATTTGGGCTCGCCCGGCGGCGGATCGAAAGCGTAAGTGCGGGGCTTTCCGTCAGTCGGCGCGAGATAGTTCAGCTCGGCGGTAACGAACGGAAGCGATTCGAGTTTGGCTTGCTGCAGGCCCATGGTGGTCTCCTGGACTCCATTGTTGTTCTGTTTGATGTCGGCGCGGAGGCTACCCGTCACAAGCCCGCGGCAAAAATAGCAAGGATGCTATTCCCGCTGGGCGCCAACGGGAAAAATCCTTGTTCAAAGCGCCGCCTAAACCGGAAGGTATTTCCAGTATTCACGGGCGCGTCATCGCCGTACGTAGCGCTTGACGATGCGTGGCACGCGACGCTGCCTTCACCTACCGGCGGCTTGATCACGCTGGCCATGGGAACCATGATGGAGTTCGGCCCAGCATCCGCATCGGCCAGCCGGCGGCATCAAGACCGCGCTTGGGGAGAACAACATGCAAGTCACGATGAAGGACAGAGTCGCCGTCGTCACCGGCGGCAGCAAGGGAATTGGCTTCGCGGTCGCGCGGCGATTTGCCGGCGCTGGCGCCAAGGTGGCGATCCTCGCGCGCGGCGCACAGGATCTCAACTCCGCGCGGGAACAGATTGGCAAGGAGGGGCTTGTTGTTCGCGACTATGTCTGCGACGTCTCGAAAGCATCGGACATTGCGAAGACACATGAGAAGATCGTTGGCGACCTCGGCCCGGTCGACATTCTCATCAATAACGCGGGGACGGCGCGGACGATGGCGTTCGAGAACATCTCCGACGAGGCCTGGCAGGAAGACCTCGACCTCAAACTGTTCGCGGCGATCCGCTTCTCCAGGCTGGTCTGGCCTGAGATGAAGGCGCGCAAATGGGGGCGCATCATCAACGTGCTCAACACCTATGCCAAGGCGCCGGCGGTCTCGTCGGCGCCGACCTCGGTCTCGCGGGCGGCCGGAATGGCGCTGACCAAGGTGATGGCCAGCGAAGGCGGTGAGCACAACATCCTGGTCAACGCGATGCTGGTCGGCCTGATCATGAGCGATCAATGGGTGAAGCGCCATGCCGCGCAGGCGCCGGACACCGACTTCGAGGTGTTCGCCAAGAACCTCGCCAAGGGCACGCCGCTTGGGCGGATCGGCACGGCCGAGGAATTTGCCAACCTCGCCTGCTTCCTCGCTTCCGATCAGGGATCGTTCATCACGGGCACCGCGATCAATGTCGATGGCGGCCGATCGCCTGTGGTGTAGGGACTAGATGGCTCACGCCATCTCTCACGTCCCGGACGCGGTGCAGCGCTCCTTCAGCGCTGCTCCGCAGAGCCGGGACCCAGTGCTTCGTTGTGGGTCCCGGATCAGCAGCGCACCGCTTCGCGCTGCGCAGCATCCGGGACACCAGCCCCACAAACAAAAAGGCCCCCGTCGCCGGAGGCCTTTTCGCTTTCGCCAGCCGCTTCAATAGCGGCGTTTTTCTTAGACCGCGTCCTTGGCGGCCTTGACCGGGCGGGCCCGGACGATCTTGCGGGCCGGCTTGGCCTTGAACATCATTTCCTCGCCCGTGAAGGGGTTGGTGCCCTTACGAGCCTTGGTCGCCGGCTTCTTGACCACGACGAACTTGGCGAAGCCAGGAACGAGAAACAGCCCGTTCTTCTTGAGCTCCTTGTGACCGACGTCAACGAGCGTGTCCATCACGTTCTTGACCTCTTTCTTCGACAGTTCGGTGGTGGTCGCGATCTTCTCGATCAGCTGCGACTTAGACATTTGGGTGGCCATGGTTGCTCCATTGATTCTGGCACAGGGCGACGATATGGCGAAAAACGCCTAAAAAATAGGGCTTCCGACATTCTGCACAACTACCTCGCTAGTCGAGTTGCAGTGATTCGTCCAATTTTTCCGGGTTTTTTTAACACCGGAAGCCCTCCAGACCCTATTTTTATGGGGAATCCGCACCCCCTGAGGTCCCATTTCCGGACAATCCGGAGCTGCTCTCCTGCCTCCGCCTCTATCGGAGCGAGCCGTGATTTGCCTTCGGGCGCGACAAAATGCGCAGACCGATCGGCCGCTAACGACGTTGTTTCAGGAAGGATTTTCCGCCTTGCGCGTTGATTTGAAAATGACTCGCGCTCACGTTCCATCGTAACATCGAAGCTTAAGGCGGACGCGTGAACGGTTCGCCATCAATATCGTGTCCGGAGACTTCGCATGGATTTGACGCGCCTTGAAATCAATCGCCGCACCGCGCTGCTGACCTCGGCGGCCATCGCGGCCAACGTGATCAATCCGATGCGGGCCTTTGCCCAGGAGACGCCGCGCAAGGGCGGGGTGTTCAACGTCCATTATGGTGCCGAGCAACGCCAGCTCAACCCGAGCATCCAGGCTTCCACCGGCGTCTACATCATCGGCGGCAAGATCCAGGAAAACCTCGTCGATCTCGATGCCAGCGGTCAGCCGGTCGGCGTGCTCGCCGAAAGCTGGGAAGCGACACCGGACGGCAAGACCGTGACCTTCAAGCTGCGCCAGGGCGTCACCTGGCACGACGGCAAGCCGTTCACCTCGGCCGACGTCGAATTCACCGCCATGAACATGTGGAAGAAGATCCTCAACTACGGATCGACGCTGCAGCTCTTCCTCACAGCGGTCGAGACGCCAGACGCCCATACCGCAATTTTTAAGTACGAGCGGCCGATGCCGCTGAACCTGTTGCTGCGCGCCCTGCCCGATCTCGGCTATGTCTCGGCCAAGCACCTCTACGAGAGCGGCGATATCAGGCAGAACCCGACCAACCTGGCCCCCGTCGGCACCGGCCCGTTCAAATTCGTCAAATATGAACGCGGGCAGTACATCATTGCCGACCGCAACGAAAACTACTGGCGGCCGAACGCGCCCTATCTCGACCGCATCGTCTGGAAGGTGATCACCGATCGCGCCGCGGCGGCGGCGCAGATGGAAGCCGGCGATCTGCACTATTCGCCGTTCTCCGGGCTGACGCTCTCCGACATGGCGCGGCTCGGCAAGGACAAGCGCTTCATCGTCTCGACCAAGGGCAATGAAGGCAACGCACGCACCAACACACTGGAATTCAACTTCCGCCGCAAGGAACTGTCCGACATCAAGGTTCGCCGCGCGATCGCGCACGCGATCAACGTGCCGTTCTTCATCGAAAACTTCCTCGGCGATTTCGCCAAGCTCGGCACCGGTCCGATCCCTTCGACCTCGACCGATTTCTATCCGGGTGCGGATACGCCGCAATATCCCTACGACAAGGCCAAGGCGGCTGCGCTGCTCGACGAAGCGGGCTTCAAGGCGGCCCGCGGCGGTACGCGCTTCTCGCTAAAACTGCTGCCGGCGCCCTGGGGCGAGGACATCTCGCTGTGGTCGACCTTCATCCAGCAGTCGCTCGGCGAGATCGGTATTCCCGTCGAGATCGTCCGCAATGACGGCGGCGGCTTCCTCAAGCAGGTCTATGACGAGCACGCCTTCGACATCGCGACCGGCTGGCATCAATACCGCAACGACCCCGCCGTCTCGACCACGGTCTGGTACCGCTCCGGCCAGCCTAAGGGCGCGCCCTGGACCAACCAGTGGGGCTGGGAGGACAAGAACGTCGACAAGACCATCGACGATGCCGCGACCGAAGTCGACCCGGCCAAGCGCAAGGCGCTATACGCCCAGTTCGTCAAGGAGGTGAACACGGAGCTGCCGGTCTGGATGCCGATCGAGCAGATCTTCCTCACCACGATCACGGCCAAGGCGCGCAACCACTCCAACACCCCGCGCTGGGGTTCGACGAGCTGGCACGATCTTTGGCTTTCGGCCTGACATTATATCGGCCAAGATAGGTTTATGCGTATCCTGACTCTTGCGGGGCGGCGGCTTGCCGCCTCGATCCCGACCCTTGTCCTGATCCTGATCGGCGTGTTCCTGCTGCTGCAGTTCGCGCCGGGCGACACCGTCGACGCCATGATGGCGCAGATGGGCGGCGGCGACGCCGCGACCGCCAAGGCGCTGCGCCAGTTTTATGGGCTCGACCTCTCGATCCCGGCGCAGCTCGGCAATTATCTGTGGCGGCTGGTGCGGCTCGATCTCGGCTTTTCCTCGATCTACGGCAAGCCGGTGGCCTCGGTCATTCTGGAGCGGCTGCCGCCGACCATCCTGTTGATGACGGCCTCGCTGTCGTTCGCGTTCTTCTTTGGCCTCGTGTTCGGGGTGATCGCCGCCCGCGGCGTCAACCGCTGGCCGGATACGCTGATCTCCACCCTCGGCCTGATCTTCTACGCGACGCCTTCGTTCTGGTTCGGACTGATGGCGATTGTCGTGTTCTCGGTCTATCTGCAGTGGCTGCCGCCCGGGGGCTTCGAGGATATCGGCGCGGTACAGACCGGCATCTGGCGCGCGCTGGATATTGCAAGCCATCTGGTGCTGCCGACGCTGACCCTCGGCCTGATCTTCCTCGCCATTTATCTCCGCATCATGCGCGCCTCCATGCTCGAGGTGTTGAACCTCGACTATGTTCGCACCGCCCGCGCCAAAGGCCTCGACGAGACACGGGTGGTGACGCGGCACGTACTACGCAACGCCCTGCTCCCGATGGTGACGCTGATCGGGCTGCAGGCCGGCACCATGCTCGGCGGATCGGTGGTGGTCGAAAGCGTGTTCTCGCTGCCGGGACTCGGACGGCTCGCCTATGAATCTGTGGTGCAGCGCGACCTCAATACGCTGCTCGGCATCGTCTTCGTCTCGGCGCTGCTTGTCATCACGGTGAACTTCGTCGTCGACCTCATCTATGCGCGGCTCGATCCGCGTATCGCGGCGGAGGGCTAGCGCCATGGATGCGGTCAAGCGCTACTTCCGAAGCCCCGCTGCGGTCGCCGGCCTGATCCTGCTATTGATCGTGATCGGGATGGCTATCTCGGCCGGCTGGCTCTACCCGCGCGATCCGCTGGCGCTCGCCGGCCGTCCCCTGGTCTGGCCCTTCTCCAATCCGCGCTTCCTGCTCGGCACCGACAATTCGGGGCGCGATATCGCGGCGCAGATTTTCTATGGCGCGCGGATTTCGCTGTTGATCGGCGGCGTCGCCACCGTGATCGCGATCCTGATCGGCATCCTCGTCGGCGCCTTCGCTGGCTATTACGGCGGCTGGGTCGATAATGTCCTGATGCGGATTACCGAGGCGTTCCAGACGCTGCCGAACTTCGTGCTGCTCCTGGTTTTGGTTGCCGTGTTCGGCTCGACGCTGACAACGGTGACCATCGCCGTCGGCGTGGTGTCGTGGCCGGCGCCGGCGCGGCTGACCCGCGCCGAGTTCCTGTCCTTGCGCAACCGCGAATTCGTCCAGGCCGGCCGGACGCTCGGCATGAAGAACATCCAGCTCATCTTCGGCGAGATCCTGCCCAACGCATTGCCGCCGGTCATTGTCTACGCCAGCGTAGTGATGGCGGTCGCGATCCTGCTCGAAAGCGCGCTCGCCTTCCTTCGGCTGTCCGACCCGAACGTGGCGTCGTGGGGCAACCTGATCGGGCTCGGGCGCGACGTGCTGCGCGTGCAATGGTACGTCTCGGCGATTCCCGGCATCGCCATCCTCGTCTCCGTGCTCGCGGTATCACTGGTCGGCCAGGGCCTCAACGATGCGCTTAATCCGAGGCTGAAGGGCCGATGAGCTGTAACGAGACCATCCTCTCGCTCGACCGCCTCAGCGTCCGCCTGCCCGCCGGCGCCGACCGGACGCATGCGCTTTCCGACGTGACGCTCGACATCGCCTCCAACGAAATCCTCTGCGTGGTCGGCGAGTCCGGTTCCGGCAAGTCGATGATGGCGAATGCCGTGATGCGGCTCTTGCCGAATGAAGTGACGATCGATGGCGGCTGCGCGATGTTCGAGGGCCGTGATCTCTGCACTATTTCCGACGCCGAGATGCGCGACGTCCGCGGCGACGGCATCGCGATGATCTTCCAGGAGCCGATGACGGCGCTCAATCCGCTCCGCACCATCGGCGACCAGATCGCCGAGATGTTTTCAATCCACACCGATCTCTCGAAAGCCGAGATCAACGCACGGGTGCTGGCGCTGCTGGCTGATGTCCGCATTCCCGATCCCAAGTCGGCGGCAAAAGCCTACCCGCACGAACTGTCCGGCGGCCAGCGGCAGCGCGCCATGATCGCGATGGCGCTCGCGCTCGATCCGAAGCTGCTGATCGCGGACGAGCCGACCACCGCCCTCGACGTCACCACGCAGGCGCAAATATTGAAGCTGATCCGCGACCTGCAGCAGCGCCGCAGGACGGCGGTGATGTTCATCACCCACGACTTTGGCGTGGTGGCCGAGATCGCCGACCGCGTCGTGGTGATGCAGCACGGCGTCATCGTCGAACAGGGCGCGGCGACTGAGGTGCTGCACCATCCACAGCACGCCTATACCAAGCAGCTCATCGCCGCCGTCCCGCCGCTGAAGGCGCCGCCGCCGCGCCCCCTTGCGAGCGACGACATCCTGACGATCACGGATGTCTCGAAGACCTACCGCACCGGCGGCTTTCTCGGGCGCGGCGCGCGGGTGACGGCGGCCGTGAAGCACGTGTCGCTCGCCCTTCCACGCGGCGCAACGCTCGGCATTGTCGGCGAATCCGGCTCCGGCAAATCGACGCTGGCGCGCTGCATCGTGCGGCTGATCGATCCCGATAGCGGCTCGATCGTGCTCGATGGCGACGACTGGGCAAAACTGTCGCGTGAACAGGTTCGCCGTGAGACGCGCCATATCCAGATGGTGTTCCAGGATCCGTTTGCCTCGCTCAACCCGCGGCGCAAGGCCGCCGAGCTGGTGGCCCAGGGCCCGATCGTGCATGGTACCCCGCGGGCCGAAGCAATTGCACATGCGAAGGAGCTATTCGCCCTTGTTGGGCTCGATCCATCCGCCGGTGACCGTTATCCGCATGAATTCTCCGGCGGCCAGCGCCAGCGTATCGGCCTCGCCCGCGCGCTGGCGCTGAAGCCGGATGTGCTGGTGGCGGACGAGCCGGTTTCCGCGCTCGACGTCTCCGTTCAGGCGCAGGTGCTGAAGCTGCTCAGCGAACTGCGCCAGCGGCTCGGGCTTTCCATCGTCTTCATCACGCATGATCTGCGCGTCGCCGCGCAGATCTGCGACCTCGTTGCCGTGATGAAGGATGGCGAGGTGGTGGAGCACGGCCGCGCGGCGGAGGTCTTCGGCAATCCGCAGCATCCCTATACGCAGGCATTGCTGGATTCGATTCCCGGCGGCGAATTTGCGCGGGAGCACGATACGGCGGCGGTGTAGCTTCGCCGCGGAGGCGGTCTCGCCGCTCCCTCGCCCCGCCCTTTCGCGGGGAGAGGGCTGGGGTGAGGGGCTGCTTCAGCGCGCACCAATGCTCATTGGGATTCGCGGAGAGAGCCCCTCACCCCCACCCTCTCCCCGTGAAGAACGGGGAGAGGGAGAAGTAGCCGGCGCGACGTTGGTCCGCCCTTACTGCGAGCGGCGCGAGGCGAGGAAATATTCCGCCCATCGCAACAACTCGAAGCGGTCGCCTCCAACCGGCTCCTGCGCGTCGCGATATCGGTAAAGCACCAGCATCCACGGCGCGATCTTGCGTAGCAGGCCATGCGCGACGTATGTCACCGGCTCGGTGAGCGGCAGCGCCAGTTCGCTTTCGGGAGCGCCCTGGACGGCTTTCGCCAATTCGCGGCCGAGCGGCATCGTCAGCGCGACGGCGCGACCGTTGCAGCCGGTCCAGCCGAACGCGTTCGGCCCGAGCTTGTGGATGCGCGGCAAAAAATCCGCCGTCATGCCGACATAGCCGTTCCAGACATAGTCGAACGAGACCTCGCCAATCTGCGGCCACAGCCGCTGCAGCCTTTCGGTGACGCGCGCCTTGATGCGCTCGACCTTGTTGCCGGGGCCGAGCACCGCGCCGCCGGTAATGAGCCGGTTTCGAGCGTCGTAACGGGCGAAATAGAGCTCGCCATGGGTATCCGACATCGCCTGCCGGCCCGGGATAATGGTCTTGCGGACGTTGTCGGACAAGGGCTGCGTCGACATCTGCCACGACAAGACCGGCATCACCTCGTGCGCGATCTGCGGCACCAGCGATTTCGAGAACTCGCCGCTATAGGCATTGGTAGCCATGACCAGCGCGCGGCCGGAAATCTCGCCCTTGGCCGTCGTTACCACCCAGCGGTCGCCCCGGCGCTCGAAACTTTCGGCCGGCGAGCGGGCGTAGATGCGCGCGCCGAGATCAATCACAGTGCGCGCGAGACCGCGGGCCAGCGCTAGCGGGTTGATATGGCCGCCGGTCTTGTTCCAGAAGCCGCCGTACCATGCATCGGAGCCGAGCATGTCGCGCATCTGCTCGCGGGACAGCAGTTCGACCGGCGCGCCGAATTTCGACCATTGCCGCACGCGGCGCTCGGCGATCTTGATGCGGCCGGGCGAATGCACCGGCTGCACCCAGCCCTCCTGTTCGCCCTCGGCGTCGATCTTGTAGCGCCGCGTCAAGTCGAACAGATAGGACGCGCTGTCACGCAGCATGCCGACAAAACGTTCTCCCGCCTCGCCGTGCTTTGCAACGATATCCTCCGGATCGGGCCGCGACAGCGTCGGGATCACCTGGCCATTGTTGCGGCCCGAGGCGCCCCATCCCGGCTCGGCGGCCTCGACGATCGCGACATCGACGCCGGCCTCGCGCAGATGCAGCGCAGTGGAAAGACCGGTGAAGCCGCCGCCGATCACGATCACGTCCGCCTGTTGCGCGCCGGTCAGTTCGGGCAATTGGGGTCCTGCAGGCGTCACGGCCGCCCACAGCGAATTGGGCCAGCGGACGTTAGTCGTATTCATCGGCATCATTCCTTGCAGGCAACTGATCGTTCTGCTTAGTTTAGCCCGCTAACCAACTCCAGGGAAACAAGAGAGTGGCACTCAAAAACGTCATCGGAATCGATCACGCCGTGGTCATGGTGAAGGACCTCGACAAGGCCGCCGAAAACTATCGCCGGCTCGGCTTCACCGTGTCGCCGCGCGGCACCCACAGCGCGCATATGGGATCGGGCAACTACACCATCATGTTCGACCCCGACTACATGGAATTGCTCGGCGTGCTCAATCCGACGGAACATAATGCTCCGGCGCGGGCGTATCTGGAAAAGAACGGCGAAGGCATCGAGCGCATCGCGTTCACCGCGGTGGACTCCGCCGAAGGCGCGGAGGAGATTCGCGCGCGCGGCTATCCGCCGGTCGGCCCGACCGATTTCGAGCGGCCGGTGACGATGCCTGATGGGACGGTGTCGGCGGCGAAATTCCGCACCTTCCAGTGGCCGACGGCGGAAGCGCCCGGCGGCGTGCGCATCTTCGCCTGCCAGCACAAGACGCGCGAGACGGTGTGGATTCCCGAACTGATGAAGCACGCTAATGGCGCGAAGCGATTGAAGCAGGTGCTGATGGTCGCGCCCGACCCCGTCAAGGAAGCCGCGCATCTGGCCAAGATGATCGACCGTGAAACGCGCAGTGAGGCGGATGGCTCGGTGGCGGTGCCGTCGGGCGGCGAGCGCGCAGACTTCGTGTTTCTCACGAAGGATCAGCTCGCCAAGCGCTACCCCGGCGTGTCGCTCGCCGGCCTGCCTGAGCGCGGCGGTGCCGGGCTCGTGATCGCAGCCGACGTCGCGGCGGCGGAGAAGGCGCTGGGTGCTGTCGGCGTGAAGAGCGCGGGCGGCGTGGTGGTGCCACCGGCTGCGGGTAACGGCACGATGCTGGCGTTCGTGGCGTAGCCGGCCGCGCCGGGATAACAGGAATGGCAAAGGGCATGATCCAGGCGGATGGCGATACGGCGGCAGGCCGCCGTGGCCGTCCCCGTTCCCTTGAGACCAGCAACGCCATTCTGCAAAGTGCCTACACGCTGATGGCGGAGACGGGGCTTGCCGCCACCAGCATCGATGCGGTGGCGCGGCATTCCAACGTTTCCAAGATGACCATCTACAAATGGTGGCCGTCGCGCGAGGCGCTGCTGATCGATGCGTTCCTGCATCATGCTTCACTCATGCTGCCGCTGCCGACCTCAGGCACAGCGGCAGAGCGCCTTCGAAATCACGCTTCGGCGTATGCAAAGGCACTGCAAGGCGAATTCGGCAAGGTGCAGCTCGCGGTGATTTCCGAATGCATCTCGAACACCGGATCCGCCGAGATCTTCTACGAGCGCTATCTCAGGTATCGTCGGACCGCGCTAGTCGAGTTGATCGCCGCCGGCCAGCAGGAAGGCAGCGTCGGCGCGGCCGGAACCCCGGAAGACCTGTACGATGCGATCTATGGCAGCCTGTTCTACCGCTACATCTTCGGGATCAAACCGATCTCGCCGGCGCAGGCCCGCAACCTCGTCGAGACCTTGCTGATGATCAGGAGCCGCTGACGCCTTGGACACGGTCATCCCGCTGACGCCGGAACCAGGCCCAGGTCTCGCGTGTCACGGCCAGATAGCCCCTGCCCCGGAACACGATCCGTCCGTCGACGATCTCGTTCAGTTTCGGCAGCGCATGAAACGGGATCGAAGGATAGGCGTGGTGCTCGACATGGTAGGGCATGTTCCACGCAAACCACTTCATGACCCTTCCGGTATAGGTGGTGCGCGTATTCTGGAAGGCGCTGCGCGTCCGCTCGCAGCCGGTGTGCTCGGCATAGAGATAGGGACGGAGGAATAACTGGCCGACGATCAGGGGAACGATCCAAATCCAGAGCAACAGCGCCGTATGGAGCGCGAATGAGCCGAGCAGCAGCACGACATAGCCGGCAACATAGAGCCGCGCCTCCTTCACGACGATGTGGCGCTTACTTTCTGGAATCCAGGGCGCGGTTGCGTTGCCGGTCAGGGCATGACGAAGCATTAGGCCTATCCGAAAGGCGACCTGCCGAAGACCGGAGTAAGCGAGCGCAAGCTCCGTATCCGAGGCAGGCAGCGGGCCGACCAGCAGTTCCGGATCACGCTCCGGATCCTGGGTGTAGCGGTGGTGGTCCCAGTGGAACAGGCAGTAATATTCGTAAGGCAGCCCGATCGCGAATGACGAGAGATGGCCGAGCACGAGATTGAGCGCACGGCTGCGAAACGCCGTCTTGTGCGCGGTCTCGTGCACCACCATGAACAGGAAGGCGACGAAATAGCCCTGCACGACCATCAGCGGCATCGCCCAAAGCAGGCCATAGGTCGAAGCGATCTGCCAGATCAGCGTGCCGACAACGGCGATGGCGCCGTAGTGGCTGGCCGCGCGAATGATGCCGGGCAGATTAGATCGCACGGACAGCGCGCGCAGCTCGGCTGAAGTCAGCAGCTTCTCTCCCGTTGCGGTAACTGCTGTGCTCATGGTCGCTATCGTCTCCTAAGCTGACGTTAACGCTGCAGCAGCGCCGAAATCTCGGCGTTGATGAAGTCGCGGTCTCTGGGATTGTTAATGGGATTTCCGGCACGGTGTCCGTGGATCGACGGAATCGGATGGAGCTCGGCCGACCTTGCGTTGACGAGGCGGCCGAGCTCGGCCTCGTTGTCGCGCATGTCGAAGTAGCGATCGGTCTGCCCCGGCATCAGCAACACATGCGCCTCGATCGCGGCGAGCGCGCAGTCGATGTCGCCACCGAATTCCGGGCATTGACTGATATCGCCACGCTGCCAGATGCCAATCTGCGCCAATAGATCATTGGCGTCACGCCGCGCGAAGGCGACGTCCCATGAGCGCGCCAAGTAATCCTCGAGGCTGGTGAAGCCGGCCTCGCGCCACATCTCGTCGCGGTAATAGGCGTGCGACATTGCCCACCCCGCATAGACCCGTCCCATCGCCCGAAGACCGGCGACGGGCTTTGCAACGAAACGGCCATCCTGCCAGGCCGGGTCCGCCGTCAGCGCCGCCTTCACGCCCTCGAGAAACACGTGATTATAGGGCGAGCATCTGGCGCTGCCGCAGACGACCGCCGCCCGTTCTACCATGTCGGGATGGCGGGCCGCCCAGTGATAGGCCTGCATGCCGCCCATCGACCAGCCATAGACCAGCGCGATTTTCGAGATGCCGAACCGCTCCTCGAGCAGGCGGCGCTGCACCGCGATGGCGTCATGATAGCAGATGTCCGGAAACGGCGTGACGTCGGAATTGGACGGCGATGACGACAGGCCGTTGCCGAACAGGTTCGGGATGATGATGAAATAGCGATCGGCGTCCAGCGCGCCGCCGCGCTGGATCAGCCACTCGATGTCGCCGTGCTGCGCGCTGAAGGAGGTTGGATAGACAATCACGTTGTCTTGTTGCGCGTTCAGCGCGCCATAGGTCTTGTAGGCGAGCTGCATCGCAGGAAAGACGGCGCCCGACTGAAGCGCGACGTCTCCGGCTTCGAAAATTTCATAGTCGGCACGCGGCGTCATGGGCCAGTTCCGAACGGTTCATTTAGTGTACTTATCGTACACTATTTAGATTGGATTGCAACGGAGTTTGTCAGGCTTGGGAGCCCTGATCGCTGACGCCGTCACAAATGAGAACTGCGTCTTCCGTACCTGCGACGCCATTCAACCGGGGGCAGACGAAAGCGCTCGAAGCACCGCGGCCGAATCGGAGACCCAACCGAAGATGCCACCCTGGGCCTTGATCATCTTCAGGCCAATCTCGTGGAACTCTGGAAAATAGGATGCGCAGCCATCCGCCAGCACGACGCAGCGATAGCCGCGGTCGTTGGCCTCGCGCACGGTGGTGTTGACGCAGACCTCGGTGGTGACGCCGCAGACCAGGAGGTTCGCGATGCCATGGTCTTGCAGCACGTCGTCGAGCTCGGTGGCGTAGAACGCGCCCTTGCCCGGCTTGTCGATCACGATCTCGTCGTCTGTCGGATAGAGTTCGGGAATGATGTCGTGGCCGGCCTCGCCGCGAATGAGAATGCGCCCCATCGGCCCGGGGTCGCCGATGCGCAATGACGGCGCGCCGCGCTCGACCTTGGCCGGCGGCGCGTCGGAGAGATCGGGCAGATGGCCCTCGCGGGTGTGGATGACCAGCATGCCCATCGCACGCGCCGCATCCAGCACAGCCGCGATCGGCTTCACCGCCCGCGCGAGCTGGCTGACGTCATTGCCGAGCGTCTCGCCGAAACCGCCCGGCTCCATGAAATCGCGCTGCATGTCGATGATGAGGAGCGCGGTTGCCGCCCAGTCGAGCTCGATCGGCTCCGGCTCTGCTGCGAGCATTGCTGAGTTCGCCATGACCTACGCGCCCCGAACGAGAATTTCGCGAATAGAAGGCAAGCAAGGCGCATGCCATTGTGTACAATGGCGGCAGGCGATGAGTTCGGAGAAAATCATCGTATTGTCAGCCTGTTACTCGCTGATGGCAGTGTTCGCATGTTCTCATGCCGCGCCGCAAGGAGGCAGTTGCTCATTAGCTGTGCATGCCGCGATTGCGCTGGCCCGATCGCGGAACGGACGACCCGGTTCGTATCGAACCCAAGAGCTGCACCAACCAGGCGAGGCCAGCATCCATCATCGCCACTTTTGGAAGAACGATATTGATCGAGAAACGCGGCAGCGGCAGCGGCGGCTTGATGGCCCCAACGTTGAAGCGCGCGCCATGGATCTCGACGAACCGCCGCGGCAGCGCGGAGACCATCTCGGTTTCGGCCAGTACCGATAGTGCAAAATTGAAGTTAGGCACGGTCAGAACAACACGTCGCGCCAGGTTCTTCTTCGCCAGTTCGACATCCACAAATCCTGAGACGTCGCCGGTGTGCGAGACAACGAGATGCTCCATCTCGCAGTAGCGTTTGAGAGTCGGGCTTCGCTGGAACGAATGGCCCTTGTGCGCGGCAATGACGAACTCCTCCTCGTAAAGCTTCTGCTTATGAAAGCGGGCGGGAAGATCATCGAGGGGAACGATCGCGATATCCATTGTCCGGTCTTCGAGCTCCTGCAGCGCTGCCTTCCATGCGAGGTTCGGATCCAGGGAATCCTGCGCCGGCAATAGCTGACGGATGCCGAGATCGGTGCCCGGCGCCATATCCCGCAACTTCGCCAGCAGCGAAGGCAGGATGACTGAGGATACGCCATCGGGCGCGCCGATGACGAAACGGCGCTTCGAGCCTTTCGGATCGAACGGAGTGGCCGTCGAAACGACGCCGCGGATACGCGCGAGAATCTCGGCAACCGATGTAGCGAGCTGCAGCGCCCGTTCGGTCGGAACGACGCCCTTCGGCGTCTTGAGGAACAAGGGATTGCCGAGCAGCGTCCGCAGCCGGCCAAGGCCATGGCTGATCGCGGACGGCGACAGATGCAGCCGCTCCGCCGAGCGGCCGACATGCCGCTCCTGGAAGACGACTTCGAACAGGACGAGCAGGTTGAGGTCGATCCGGGAAAGGTCAATCTGATTCAGCATTATGATGAAATTATATCACTGGATTCAGCATGATTGAAATGGGAATTGGAGGCGCCCCGCCGGTCAGTTTGCCGGCCCAACCTGAATAGAGAGATACCGAGATGTTGAAATCGAGCATGTGGAAACGATTGGCGCTGAAGGCCGCACTCGCCATGCCGCTGTCGGCCAGCGCGGCACAAGAGGCAACGACGGCGCGTTCGGAGCAGGAACTTGCCGGCCTCATCAGGAGGACCGAGGCCCAGGCATCGGCTTTCATGCGCGGTGACATGGGCACGTGGTCCAGTCTGGTGCACATCGCAGAAGACTTCACGCTGATGCAGCCGTTCGGCGGCGAGGCCAGCCGGGGCTTCGACATGAGTTCCGAGCGGCTGGCGCAGCTCGCCAGCTACTTCAGAAATGGCGATGCCAAGCTCGAGCTCGTTCAGTCCTATGTGTCGGACGATCTGGTCGTTTTGGCGATGATTGAGCGTGAACACGGCGAAGTCGGTGGTTTGCCGAACCAGGACTGGTCACTCCGGGTGACGCAGGTCTATCGCAGACAGGGCGGGCAATGGTGGCTGGTGCACCGCCACGCCGACCCGCTGGTGCGCCGCGTCGGGCTTGAGACCGCAGCCGCGCTGGCTCGCGGCGCAAATCTTGGGAACCGGTGACGATCAGGCTTTTGCGGCCTCCGGCGGCCTGAAGTGCTCGATGAACCGCAGCAGCACCCGCGCGCCGGCGTCGGCATCAGCGGGCTCGACATGCTCGGCCGGGTTATGGCTGATGCCGCCGCGGCAGCGCACGAACAGCATGGCGACATCGGCGATATCGATCATCGCCATGCCGTCATGCCCTGCCCCACTCGGCAGCTCGAATACGCCATAGCCTTCGGCCGCAACCGCATCCGCCATCTGCGCCTTCAGCCATGGCGCGCAAGGCACGGTGCGATTTTCGTGGGTGACGTCGATCTGCAATGACAAGTCGCGTCGTTCCGCGATCGCCTCGATCCGCTGCACGATCGCGGCGACAGCCTGCTTGCGGTGCTGATCCTCAGGCGCACGAATATCCAAGGTGAAGTAGACGCGACCGGGGATCACGTTGGTGGCGCCCGGCATCGCGTTGATGACGCCGATGGTGCCAACCAGGCCCGCACCATCCGCTGCGCAGAACTGCTCGACCGCGACGATGCATTCGGCGGCGCCCGCCAGCGCGTCGCGCCGCAACGCCATCGGCACCGTGCCGGCATGGCCGGCCATGCCGGCAAGATTAGCTGCCAGCCGCGTCGCGCCGGAGATCGCCGTCACCACGCCGACGGGCAGGTTCTGCTGTTCCAGTACCGGCCCCTGTTCGATGTGTAGTTCGACATAGGCATGCAGATCGCCCCGTTTGCGTGCCGCCGCGCTGATGCCGCTAGGATCAAGCCCGAACTGCACCATCGCCTCGCGCATGGTGAGGCCATTCGCATCGCGCGCGTCGAGCACGCTTTGGTCAAACGTGTCGGCGATGGCCCGGCTACCTAGCAGCGTCGAGGCGAAACGCACGCCCTCCTCGTCGGCGAAACCGACGATTTCGATCGCAAACGGCAGGCGTACGCCGCGCCGGTTCAGATCGGCCACGCAGGCGATGGCCGTGATCACCCCGAGCGGTCCGTCCCATTTGCCGGCGTCACGCACGGTATCGTAATGCGAACCCAGCATCAGGCAGGGCAATCCGGGACGCCCGCCCTCATAGCGGCCGCAGACGTTGCCGATGGCGTCGAGATGCGCGGCCATGCCAGCGTCCTTCATCCAGCACATGATGAGATCGGCCGCGACGCGGTGCTCGGGCGACAGGAAAATTCGCGCCAGATGCTCTGAAGTCTCAGAGATTGCTCCAAGCTGGTTGATGCGGCTTACGATTTCAGTGCCGAGCGGCGACCGTGCCGCCCCGCCGCCTGCCGTCGGTATCTCGTTCATGCTGCTCCACGAAGCGCGCCACAACGGGCGCCTTCCGACTTTATCGGGGTGCCTTTTAACCTCTTCCCACCGTGCACTCAATCTGGCCGTGGGGCTCGTCGGTCGGCAGGAACACGTCGTTGTTGTTATCGAGGCCAAAGGCCGACAGGTTCATCGGGATGAAGTGCATGTTGGGACAGGCCATGCTGATTTCCGAAATCTCGGGGACGGCGGCCAGTGCCGCCTCGCCCATTCGATAGAGGCTGTCCTGCACGCTCATGCTGTAGGTCGTGCCGAACACCTCTAGCACGGTATCCAGAATCTTCGCATTGGCCGCCGGATAGCTCGACGGGATGCCCGACCATTTCCAGGACGCCACCATGCTGGTGGCGCACATCCGGTCGGCGGTCTCCGGCAGCGTGGTGTAGCGATCCCTGGGGTAGTTCTCCCAGCCGGATTGGGTCGACTTCATGAAGGCAAAGCCGTCGATCCCCGATGTCAATGCCATCGGGCCGCCGCGCGCGATCGTGGCTTCGACGAACGGCTTGCCGTTGCTGTCGAGCACGAAGCTGTGGGGATGCGGCTTGCCGCCAAAACTCAGCCGGGTCCATTTGGTCTCGTGCGCCGTGATTGCAATCGAGGCGATCTGCGGATAGGTGTCGAGATATCGCCTGGCCAGCACCAGGCAGAAATCTTCGGTGCAAAGCCCGGTATTTTCGCGCGCCACCACATTGACGATGTTCTTGATCGTGTCGGTCGCCACCGAGGTCGAATTGTCGGCGTGGGTATAGGCGCGCGCAAAGTCGCCTTCGATCATTGCCTTGATATTGAGCTGACTGACCTCGTGGCGGTCGCCGTCGCGGTGAATCCGCATGACCCGGACGCGGCCTTTTCCATAGCGATTCTTGATCAGCGGCATCCCACGAGCTCCCGTTGAAGCGGAGTTTGCGGGGATCATGGTCGCCCGCTATGGTTCCAATATTGAGCAACCTTCGTGCCAGAGGGCAAGGTCCGGGGAAACGCTTTTGGCACGAGCCTTGTATCGGTTCAGACAGGCCTGAAAAACCTGCACCAGGGGGGACTTCCGAACATGAGCAGTAAAATCCATGCAGTCGACGAGATGCTGCCGGCGCCACGCTTGCTGGCACTGGGCCTGCAACATGTGCTGGTGATGTATGCCGGCGCGGTCGCCGTGCCGCTGATCGTCGGTCGGGCCTTGAAGCTGCCGCCGGAGGACGTTGCCTTCCTGATCAGCGCGGACCTGTTTGCCTGCGGGGTCGCGACGCTGGTGCAATGCCTCGGCTTTCCCGGGGTCGGTATCAGGCTGCCGGTGATAATGGGCGTCACCTTTGCCTCCGTCAGCCCGATGCTGGCAATGGCGGCGTCGCCCGATATCGGCCTGCTCGGCATTTACGGCTCGGTGATCGCGGCCGGGCTGTTTGCCGTGGTCATCGCCCCCTTCGTGAGCCGGCTGCTGCCACTGTTCCCGCCGGTCGTGACCGGGACCATCATCCTGGTGATCGGAATCTCGCTGATGCGGGTCGGCGTCAATTGGGCCGGCGGCGGCCTGCCGACATTGACCAAGGTCGTCGACGGCGTGCCGGGCGCGTTCTCCAATCCCGCTTACGGTCAGTTGCAAGGGCTCGGGATTGCGCTGTTCGTGCTGCTGGTCATCCTCGGCCTGATCAAATGGGGCTCTGGATTCATTTCAAACGTCGCGGTGCTGCTTGGCATCGTGGCCGGCGCGATCCTCGCCGCCGCGCTCGGCGTCATGCATTTCGAAAAGGTCGCCGCCGCGCCGTGGGTCGCGATTGTGCTGCCGCTGCATTTCGGCGCGCCCAAATTCCAGTTGGTTCCGATCATCACCATGTGCATCGTGATGATCGTGGTGATGATCGAATCGCTCGGCATGTTCCTGGCGCTCGGCGAGATCACCGGCAAGACCGTCGACCGCGACGCGCTGACCCGCGGATTGCGGGCCGATGGCGTCGGCACGCTCCTGGGCGGACTGTTCAACACGTTTCCCTATACGTCGTTCTCGCAGAATGTCGGCCTCGTCGGGGTCACCGGCGTGCGCTCGCGCTGGGTGACGATCGCCGGCGGCGGCATCCTGCTGCTACTCGGGCTATTGCCGAAGATGGCGGCGCTGGTGGAGGCCGTGCCGCTGGTGGTGCTCGGCGGCGCCGGCCTCGTGATGTTCGGCATGGTCGCCGCCACCGGCGCGCGCATCCTCACCGCGGTCGATTTCAGGAACAACCGCTATAACCTGTTCGTGGTGGCGATCTCGGTCGGCTTCGGCATGATCCCGCTGGTGTCGCCGAACTTCTTCAAGCAATTGCCGCACGACCTGCACCCGCTGCTCGAATCCGGCATCCTGCTCAGCGCGCTGGTCGCGGTGACGCTGAACGCCTTCTTCAATGGCGTCGGCAGCAAGACGGCCGCGGAAGCCGATGCAGCCGCAGCGGCGGTAACGGCGACGCATTGAGGATGAAAGGCGCAACTAGCTGCCGCGATAGGTGGTATAGCTCCACGGCGTCACCAGCAGCGGCACGTGGAGATGGCCTTCCGGCTCGCTCACGGCAAACCGCAGCGGAATCTGGTCGAGGAACGGCGGGTCCAATATCGGCACGCCGCGTCCGGCAAAATAGTCGCCGACGCTGAACTTCAGTTCGTAGCGGCCGATCGGCACCGGCCGGCCGCCGATCAAGGGCTGATCGGTGCGGCCGTCGCTGTTGGTCGTGGCGCGCGCCACCACGCGGGACTGTCCGAGATCGGATAGTTCAGTAAGCTCGATCGAAATGCCCGCCGCCGGTTTGCCGCTATGGGTATCCAGCACATGGGTCGACAGGCGGCCATGCACCGGCAGCCTGTCGCCGGACGCAATGGACTGGTCGAGACGCAGCGCCGCGATCCGGCAGATTTCCGCGATCGATGTCCGGATTTCCGCGCTCGCCTCGTTTGGCAGACGGTGGGCGAAATCGCGCAGAATGGAATCGCGGGTATGGCGGCGGACGCAGACGATGTAAGGGAAGCCGAATTTTGTGCGGTAGGCAGTGTTGGCGCGCTCGAAGGCTTCAAATTCTGCATCCGACAGCCGATCGAGGCCGACACTGTCCTGCTCGGCACCAGACTCAGCAGTCAGGCCGGCGGCGCGCTGGGTCTTGTTGGCGAGGTCCGGATGCGCCTTGATCAGCTTCAGCCGTGCCTCATCCGGCGCGCGGTCGACCGCTGCCGTCATCGCCGCGAACAACGCTCCGATGCCGGCGAATGGCCGCAGCACCGCCACCGCTTCGGCCACCCACGGCGAATGCTCGAAGATGTTGGCCAGCGCGGCGACGAATTCATCCTTGCTGCAATGATTTAGCTCGGAAAGCTGCTTCATCGCTGCCGCCTATCCGATATCGAAGGCATCATTGGCAAGATGGGCGAGATAGGCGTGCCAATGCTGCGCGATCTGCAGCCGGGTCGGCACCCAGACGCGCTCATGCTTACCGATGTAGTCAAGGAAGCGCATCAGCGACGACGCCCGGCCGGGACGGCCGACCACCCGGCAATGCAGGCCGACCGACATCATCTTCGGCGCGGTCTCGCCTTCCGCATAAAGAACGTCAAAGCTGTCCTTGAGATAGGTGAAGAATTCGTCGCCGCCGCCAAAGCCCTGCGGGTTGATGAAGCGCATGTCGTTGGCATCGAGCGTATAGGGAATGACCAGATGCGGCTTCGAGCCGCGTGACCTGATCCAGTATGGCAGGTCGTCGGCATAGGAATCGCAGAGATACAGCAATCCGCCGGCTTCCATCAGAAGCCGCATCGTGTTGATCGAGGAGCGCCCGGTGTACCAGCCGAGCGGACGCGCCCCGGTCGCCTCGGTATGAACGCGGATCGCGGCCGCGATCTCGGTCCGCTCCTCCTTCTCCGACATGTCCTTGTGCTCGATCCACCGCAGGCCATGGCTGGCGATATCCCAGCCCGCCTCCTTCATGGCGGCGACCAGGTCGGGATTGCGTTGCAGCGCCTTGGCGACGCCGAACACGGTGGCCGGCAGATTGCGCTCGGTGAACATCCGCCACAGCCGCCAGAAGCCGGCGCGCGAGCCGTATTCGAACATGGATTCGATATTGGCGTGGCGCTGGCCCGGCCAGGGCTGCGCGCCCAATACGTCGGACAAAAAGGCTTCCGAGGCACGGTCGCCGTCGAGAACATTGTTCTCGCCGCCCTCCTCGAAATTCACCACGAACTGCACGGCGACGCGCGCCTCACCGGGCCACTTCGGATCGGGCGGGTTGCGCCCGTAGCCGCGGAAGTCGCGCGGATAGACGGGCGCGGCCATGGCTCAGACTTCCTCGAAGCGGATCTTTTGGGCACCCTTCCACAGCACCGTCTTGCCGAACGCCGTCAGGTTCTCCAGCCCCGAGGTCAGCGTGATGAAGTGGTTGCCGGCGAGCTGGCCCATCTTGCTGGCGAAATGCACGCCGCCATAGGCGAGCAGGATCTCGGTCTCGCTGATGCCGCCGGGATAGAGGATGATCTGGCCCGGCGCCGGATAGCTGGTGTGGTTCTCGTAGGAGACGCCGAAATCGAGATCGCCGAGCGGCATCCAGACCCCCTCGCCGCTCCAGCGGACATGAATCGCCTGGCTCTCGAACGGCATCGCCTTGCGGAAGGCGGCGACCGTTTTCGGCGCCAGTTGCTCCTCGAAACGGGCCTCGAAGGTGAATTCACCGGCACGGACAATCAGTTGGCTCATCGATCTCTTCTTCTGGATGCAGCTAAAGGAGGTAGTTCAGCCCGTATCCATTGCAGGGCGAAGGAGCGGAAGCAAGGCCGATTCCGACGTCCCCGGGCCTTGCGTCGGAGCAGCTTCGCTCCGAGCTGCCACGGAGCGGTGCTGCTGGAGCGCCCACTTTCAACCCGGGGAAAACGACCCATGGAGAACGCCGTAAGGAAGCTATTCGAGCGATACGAGAGCTTTTTCAATCGCTCACTGGATGGGAACCCTTGCATGGATGAGGTCGCTTCGCTGTATGCCTCGGAGTTCATCGCTGCCTCGCCTGGCGGCGTCATGACGGGGAAAAACGACGTTCAGCTCAAGCAGATGATGGCACAGGGATATGCACGCTATCGCGCGATCGGGACCAGAGAGATGCGCATCCGTCATATTCGTCTCTCGCCGATCGATCAGCATCACTGCATGGTCCATGTCGCCTGGACTGCGACTTATGCTCGCAAGGATCAAAATGACACAGCCATAGAGTTCGACGTTCACTACCTCGTTCAGAAGCTGGATGGCGACGCAAAAATCTTCGGCTGGGTGTCCGGCGATGAGCAGGCGCTTCTAAGGAAGCATGGTATCGTCTAATGCACCTTTCGGGTCCGGTTGAATCAGAGTGGGGCTCAGCTATGAGTCCGTGGCGGCGCCGGCCGCGACGGGGCGTCGCGATCGCCGAAGGTGCCTTCATAGTCTGCCAGCGGCGGCGATATCAGGGCTCGTTCGCGCGGGAAGGCTTCCGGCATCTCCTGCCGAATGAACGCCAGGAGCTTCTCCCTGATCTCGCAGCGCAGGTCCCAGGATTGCGGCGCACTCCTTGCGCTGACGAGGGCCCGAAGCTCGATCGACCGCGGGCTGGCCTCGATCACCTGGAGATTGACCACCGCGCCATCCCACAATTTGGACTCGCGGACCGCCTCCTCCAGCCGCTGCCGGATGCGCGAGACGTCGGTGCAATAGTCGACGTGAAGGACGATGGCGCCGATCAGCGACTGGGTATCGCGGGTCCAGTTCTGAAACGGACGCTCGATGAAGTAGGATAGCGGCACCACCATCCGCCGCCAGTCCCATAAACGGACCACGACATAGGTCGAGGCGATGTCTTCGACCCATCCCCATTCGTTCTCGATAATGACGGCGTCCTCGATCCGGATCGGCTGGGTGATCGCGATCTGCACGCCGGCAATGAGGTTGCTCAGGAGTGGTCGGGCAGCAAGACCGACGATCAGGCCGGCCGCGCCGGCGGAAGCGAACAGGCTGACGCCATATTGCTTGACGGATTCGAAAGTCATCAGGGCGGTCGAGATCGCAATGATGACAACGAGCGTATCGAGCACCCGCTTGAAGACACGAACCTGGGTCACATGCTTGCGGGCGAGGAAGTTCTCGTCGGTGTCGAGGCGAAAGCGCTGCAAATAGCGCGCCGCGCCCATGTCGACGGCGCGGACGGTAATCCATCCGATCAGCGCGATGACGGCGACGATGAAGAAGTGCTGGAGCTGCTCGCGCAGCACGTCATTGAGCGGCGCAGCCGGCAGCACCAGCGCGACGGCGACGAGACACAGCGCCAGCCGCGCGGGACCTGCGATCCGCTGCAGCAGCAGGCTAACCGCTGGCCAGCGCTCCCCGATCGCGCGTTTGATGATCCGTGCGGCAATGCCGTGCACGAACAGGGCGCTGATAATAGCGCCGACTACGAGACTGAGACCGACCAGCCATTGCGGCACCCAGCCCAACATCTGTTCCAACCATGACAGAAAATCGTCCATGCATATTCCCGCTGCGTAGCGCACGATCCGGCGCTAACGCAGCCTCCCACCGGGTGGGTCCCCCACCTGACGCAGCGCAGCAATTCACGGAGCGCAATTCGCTATTCGATCGGTTTGCTTTCGACCAGCTCACGCAGGGACGGATGGCGCTGCACATCATTGCCGGCACTAGCGACGCGGACCAGGCCAGCGAGGGCGATTTCCTGCCCAAGAACGACCGCTACCGCCGCGCCGGCGAATATCTGGAGGTGATGCGAAAGCTCTGGACCAGCGACAGCCCGATCGATCACAAGGGCGAGTTCTACCGCGTCGAAGGCGGCTATTCCGACATCAAGCCGTATCAGCAGCCCTGCCCGCCGCTGTTCTTTGGAGGCTCCTCCGGGGGCGCGCTGGAGATGGGGGCGAAGCATTGCGACGTGTTCGCGATTTTCGGCGAGCCGCTCAAGGAGACGCAGGAGCGGGTGCAGGATTTTCGTGGCCGCGCGGCGGCCTTCGGGCGCAGCGTCGGCTTCAACATGTCGCTGCGGCCGATCATGGCGGAGACCGAAGGCGCGGCGTGGGACAAGGCCAACGCCCTGCTGGCGGATGTCGAACGCAAGACCGGCGCCGCGCCGCAGCCGACCAACCATTCCGCGGAGCGCCTGCTCGGCTACGCCGCCCGCGGCGACGTCCATGACGAGCGGCTGTGGATGGGGATTGCCCGCGCCACCGGCGCGCCCGGCAACACCTCATGCCTGGTCGGAACTCCCGAGCAGATCGCAGCAGCTGTGCTGGAATATTACCGGCTCGGCATTCACTCTTTCCTGCTGCGCGGGTTCGAAAATCCCCATGACACCATGGCGATCGGCCGCGACCTGATTCCATTGATCAAGCAAGGCGCGCTCGCCATAGACCGGCAGGCCGAGGCGGCCGAATAGCGTTCGACCCAAATCCGAAAGCACCTCAAGGCCCGGCGCAAGGCCTTGGCGCAGGACGAGAAAACGCATGAGAGAATTTGCATGAAGGCCGTCGTCGTCGAGAATTATGATGCGATCGACGGTATTTCGATCAGGCAGATCGACACGCCCGGCATCTCCAAAGGCGAAGTCCGCGTCAAGGTCGGCGCCGCCGCAATCGGCTTCGTCGACGGCTTGAAAGTGCAAGGGCTCTACCAGACCAAGGACCCGCTGCCGTTCGTGCCAGGGACGGAATTTGCCGGCGTCGTCGATGCCGTGGCTGGCGACGTCAGCGCCTTCAAGCCAGGCATGCCCGTGGTTGGAATGACCCGCTCCGGCGCGCTGGCCGAATACATCACGGTGCCGTCGGCGGCGCTCAAGAACCTGCCGCCGCAGGTGCCGTTCGAGACCGCCGCCTCGTTTCAGGCCAATTATCTCACCGGGCTTTACGCCCTCGACGCCCGTGCCTCGCTGCTCTCAGGCGAGATATTACTGGTGCTCGGCGCGGCCGGCGGTGTCGGCATCGCCGCGGTTCAGATCGGCAAGCTGATGGGCGCGCGGGTGATCGCCGCAGCCTCGACCGCGGAGAAGCGCGACTTTGCGCTCCGATACGGTGCGGATCAGACCATCGATTACACCAGAGCGGACTGGCGCGACACGCTCAAGGAATTGACCGGCGGCCACGGGCCGGACGTGATCTTCGATCCGGTCGGCGGCGAGGTTTCGCTGCAGGCGTTTCGCTCGATCGCCTGGCGCGGGCGGCATCTCGTGGTCGGCTTCGCCTCCGGCACCATTCCGGCGCTGGCATTCAACCTGCCGCTGCTCAAGGGCGGCGCCCTGCTCGGCGTCGACCTCGCGCAGATCCAGCGCCGCGAGCCGGGGACTCACACAAGGCTGATGGCGCAGTTGTTCGACTGGCTGGCCTCGGGCCAATTGCAGCCCGTGGTCGGCAAGGTCGTGCCGTTCGAGAATTTCCGCGAGGCGTTCAAAACCATGCAGTCGCGATCGGCGCTGGGCAAGATGGTCGTCACATTCGGCTGACGCTCACGTGTCGATAGCGCCTGCCGTCACGATGTGTCCGCAGTTTGCGATCGGGCTGGCCGAAGGATTAGGCGCGAGCGCGCACGCGATCATAGACCGCGAATGCCGCCGCCAGCGCGCATCCGACGATGATGCCGACAGTCAGGTCTTCGATCAGCGTCAGGCCGAAGGTCGCGATTAAGACGCAGGCCGGGCGCCACTCACGGAGCAGGCGAAGAAACTCCTCCTTCTCCGCCATGTTCCAGCATACTACCACCAGCACGCCAGCCAGCGCCGACAGCGGAACGAAGCTTGCCAACCGTGCGCCGGCCACCATGAACGCCAAAACGAACAACGCATGCGCCATGCCGGAGACCGGGCTGCGGGCGCCGGCACGGATATTGGTCGCGGTGCGCGCGATTGTGCCGGTGACGCTGATGCCGCCGAAGATGGCGGAGGCGATGTTGGCGATGCCCTGCGCCACGACTTCCATATTGTAGCGGTGCTTGCGCCCGGTCATGCCGTCGGCGACCTTCGCCGAGAGCAGGCTTTCGACCGCGCCAAGTAGCGTGAAGGACAGCGCCGTTGGCAGCACTTCGATAACCCATGCATAGGAGATCAGCGGCACGTGCGGCGACGGCAAACCGTCGGGCAATTGCCCGAACCGGCTGCCAATGGTCTCGACAGGAAGCTGAAACAGCCACGCCGCCACGGCTGCGAGGATCACCGCGATCAGCATTCCCGGCCAGTTCGGCGCGAGCCGCCGCAACAGGAAGATCAGCCCCGCCGAGCCAATGCCGACAACCAGTGCGGCCGGCCTAGTGGTCGGCAAGGACTGCGCAAGCACTGCAAGTTTTGGCAAGAGCTGGCCGGGCTCGGCGCCGGGCAGCTTCAGGCCGCCGAGATCTTTGAGCTGACTGGCGAAGATCGTGACCGCGATGCCGCAGGTGAAGCCGACGGTCACTGCATGGGGTATATAGCGGATCAGCACGCCGAGCCGCAAAAGGCCGATCAGCGTCAGCATGAAACCGGAGATGAACACGGTCAGCAGCAGCCCCTCGAGACCGAACCGCGTGACGGTGGCCGCGACCAGGACGATGAACGCGCCGGCGGGGCCGCCGATCTGATAACGGCTGCCACCCAGCGCCGATACTAAAAAGCCGCCGATGACGGCGGCATATAATCCCCGCTCGGGGGATACGCCCGAGGCGACGGCGATCGCCATCGAGAGCGGCAGCGCGACGATCGCAACCGTCAGTGCCGCCAGCATGTCCTTTCGGAAGCTGTCGAGGCTGTAGCCCTCCGTGAGAACGGTGACGAGCTTGGGGCGGTAATGATGGGCGGTGGCAGAGCCGTCAGGCATTGCAAGTAACCAATGGGGATTCGTCGATTATAGCGACGCGGCAAAGCGGGAACTACTCCCCGTCATGCCCCTGGCGCGCGTGCGAGCCCCGTAAAAGCACGGCATTTGCCGGCATCGACATGCTCACGTTGCATCAAACGCATGACGCACCTGCGCACCGCTTCCCGCGCCGCCGCAGCGTGGCCGTTTTGATCTATGGATCCGGGGCAGAGTCGCAATATTCCAAGGCTTGCCGTGACCCGAAATTATTGCGCCGGACAAAAATCGCGAAAACAACCCCATGCAAAGTAGAACGGGCCTATCTCGCAGCGCCTCCTGCCCTAGCCGTGCTCGATGGCGCGGATGGCGCCGCGCAGTTCGGCGAGGCCGCGCAGGCGGCCGATCGCGGTGTAGCCGGGATTCGTGCGCTTCGCGGCCGCGAGGTCGTCGAGCATGCGATGGCCGTGATCGGGCCGGAATACGATCTGCTTGTCCGATGAGCGCTTGCGGTTCTCGGTCAGCAGTGCCTTGAGCACCGCGATCATGTCGACGTCGCCGTCGAGATGATCGGACTCGAAGAACGACAGGCCATCGGCTTCGCGCTTGGTGGCGCGCAGATGAGCGAAACCGATCCGCGGCGCGAAGCGTTTTGCCATCGCGGACAGATCATTTTCCGCGCGCACGCCGAGCGATCCCGTGCAGAAGCAGATGCCGTTGGCCTTGGACGGTACCGCATCGAACAGCGCCTGATAATCTTCCGCCGAGGATGCGATGCGCGGCAGGCCGAACAGCGGGCGCGGCGGATCGTCCGGATGCAGCGTCAGCTCCACGCCGAGTTGCTCGGCGACCGGCGCGACGCGGGCGAGGAATTCGCTGAGGTGCTTGCGCAGCACCCTGGAATCGATGCCGCGATATTGCTGCAGGCGATCACGGAATTGCGGGATGGTCAGGGGATCGGTGGTCGATCCCGGCAAGGCGCTGGCAATGTTGGTGACGAGGACATCGATATCGGCCTGCGTCATCCGCGAATAGACGTCCTTGGCGCGGCGCTGCGCGGCTTCCGAGTATTCGGCCGGCGCCTCGGGTCGCTCAAGGATGTGCAGGTCGAACGCCGCGAACCGCTCCTGGTCGAAGCGCATCGCCTTGGCGCCGTTCGGCAGCTCCCATTCGAGATCGGTGCGGCACCAGTCTACGACCGGCATGAAGTTGTAGCAGATGATCTTGATGCCGGCGGCAGCCACCGCCTCCATGCTGGCAATCCAGGCCGCGATCGAGCGCGTCGCGCCGCCCCCGAGCCGCTTGACGTCATCAGGCACCGGAATCGACTCCACCACCGACCACGTCAGCTGCGAGCGTCCCGGTTGCGAGTTCTCAATCAGGTTCTTGCGTTCCTCCACGGCTGCGGGGGTCCAGGCTTCGCCGATCGGCACCTGATGCAGCGCCGTCACCACGTCGGTCGCGCCGGCCTGGCGGATATCGTCGAGCGATACGGGATCGTTGGGCCCGTACCACCGCCATCCCTGCAGCATCATGGGCGATCTCCTGCGGTCTGAATTACGATCAAGCGGTCAGCACGACCTTGACGCTCTGCGAGCGGTCGAGCGCGAGCCGGACCGCGTCCGGCGCAACCGCGAGCGGGCGTTGCGCCGTCACCAGCGACAGCACGTCGACGCTGCCGTCGGCGATGAGGTCGAGTGCGGTGAAGAATTCCTCGCCGAAGCGGAACGAGCCGCGCAGGTCGATCTCCTTGGCCATGACGGCATTCGCCGGCACCGGGATCTGCCCGCCCGGCAGATTGCCAATCTGAACCACCACGCCGCCTCGCCTGACGGTGGCGATCGCGCTGGCAAGGCCGGCAGCCGTTCCAGATACCTCGAAGGCGACATCGAAGGGCTTTGCCGCCGCTTCTGCTTTCAGCGCGTCCTCACCGCCGGAGGTATCGACGACGCTGTTGGCGCCGAGCCTGGTGGCGAATGCCAGCGGCGCGGCCGCGATGTCGACGACGGTCGTCTCGGAGATCCCCGCGCGCTTCGCCGCCAGCATGGTGAGCAAGCCAATCGGGCCGGCGCCGAACAGCACGGCGCGCTTGCCGTCGACGTCGCCGGCACGGGCGACGGCATGCAGGCAGACCGCGAGGGGTTCGGCGAGCGCTGCCGCCTGATAGGTCACGTGATCAGGAATCTTCACGCACTGCGCCGGGATGGCGTCGAAATAGGAGGCAAAACCGCCCTGCATATGCGGGGTCTTGGAGGCTGAGCCCATGAAGAAGATATTCTCGCACAAGTTCTGCCGCTTCTCCCGGCACGGCTTGCAATGGCCGCACCAGCGCGACGGATTGACGGCGACACGGTCGCCGACCTTCACGCCCGGCGCGCTGCCCGCGATCTCCACGACCTCGCCCGCGATCTCGTGGCCGAGCACCAGCGGCGAGGTGACGACGAAGTCGCCGGTGCGGGCATGGCGATAGTAGTGCATATCGGAGCCGCAGATGCCGCCGGCGCCGAAGCGGATTCGCACCATGCCCGCGGCCAGCGGATCGAGCGGCCGCTCGACCATGCGCAGATCTTCCGGACCGAACAGCGTTGCAGCCAAAGCTTTCGAGGTCATTTTGAGAGTCCCATATATTTAGGCAGCCAGAGCGTCAGCTCCGGGATGTAGGTGATGGCGGCGAGCGCCAGAAGCAGCGGCACGAGCCAGGGCAGGATCGCCATGGTCGTCCGCTCGACGGACAGTTTCGCGACGCGTGCCAGCACGAACAGCACCATGCCGAGTGGCGGATGCAGCAGCCCGATCATCAGGTTCAGCGTCATGATCAGGCCGAAGTGGATCGGGTCGATGCCGAGCTTGAGCACGATCGGCAACAGGATCGGCACCAGAATGGTGATGGCGGCGATGGTGTCGATGAAGCAGCCGACGAACAGGATCAGGATGTTGGCGAGCAGCAGGAACACCCATTTGTTTTGGGTGATACCGAGCATCGCGTCCGTCAGCGTCTGCGCCGCCTGCGACACCGTGAGCAGCCAGGCGAAGATCGAGGCGGCCGTGACGATGAACAACACGGAAGCCGTAGTCTCGATGGTGTCGAAGGTTGCCTTCGCCACCGTCTGCAGGGTCATCGAACGGTAGCGCACGAGGCCGAGGAACAGCGACCAGATCACCGCGGCGACCGCGGCTTCCGTCGGCGTGAACCAGCCGAGCGTCATGCCGCCGATCAGAATCACCGGCGCCATCAGCGCCATCACGGCGGAGAAATCGAAATACCAGTCGAGCGCGAGCAGCGCGACGAGGCCGATGCCGACCGCCATGTTCACCGAGAGCCCGGCGAGAACCATGAGCCAGACCACCAGCGGAAACGCGAACACGATGATGATTTCGAGCGTGGCCGCGCCGAGCTGCGGCCAGGAGAAAGGCGTGTCGCTGCCCCAGCCGCGCCGGTAGGCGAACCAGGCGACCGTCGCCATCATCGCCAGCGTCATGACGACGCCGGGGATCACGCCGCCAAGAAACAGCGCGCCGATCGAGACGTTCGCCATCATGCCGTAGATCACGAACGGCAGCGACGGCGGGATGATCGGGCCGAGGGTAGCGGACGCCGCGGTGACCCCGACCGCGAACTCGGTCGAGTAGCCGTGGTCCTTCATCGCCTTGATCTCGATGGTGCCGAGGCCTGCGGCATCCGCAATCGCGGTACCGGACATGCCGGAGAAGATCACCGAGCCGATGATGTTGACGTGGCCGAGGCCGCCGCGCATCCAGCCGACCAGCGCGACCGCGAACTTGTAGATGCGCCCGGTGACACCAGCGATATTCATGAGGTTGCCGGCCAAGATGAAGAACGGCACGGCGAGCAGCGGAAAGCTCTCGACGCCGGCGATCATGCGCTGCGCCAGCGTGACATCGGGCGTGATGCCGGTGACGAGAATGTAGAGCAACGACGAGGCCGCCATGGCGAGCGCGACCGGCAGGCCGAGCAGCATCAGCAGCAGAAATCCCCCAAGCAGCAGCAGCATCGCCCTACCCTTCCGTTCCGTCGAATGCGCCGGGGCGCTCCAGAATCGAATAACCCCGTCGCCAGTTCTCGACCGCAATCTGGATCGAGCGCGCGAACATCAGAGCGAAGCCAAGCAGCACGGCGTAATAGACAAAACCCTTCTGGAACTTGATCGTGGTCATCCGCTCATCGCCGATGATCTGGATGAACTGCCAGACCAGTACGATCGCGTAGCCGAAGAAGGCGATCCGGATCAGGTCGATCACCGTCGACAGCCCGCGCGCCACGACATGCGGCAGGTAGCGGAACACGAGATCGACCTGGATGTGCCGCGACAGCCGCACGCACATCGCCGAGCCGATGAAGACGACGCCGATCAGGCAGTAGGTCGCGATCTCCTCGGTCCAGGCGTAGCTGTCGTTGAGGACATAGCGGGTGAAGAACTGCAGGAACACGGACAGCGCCATGATCCAGAAGATCACCAGCGCCAGCCAGTCCTCCGGCGCGTAGCCACTGAGATCGGCGCCCTTCGGGACCTCGTCCTCGAAGGTATGGGCGATCTCATCCGCCGTGATCTGTTTGTGAACTTCAGCCGTCGACATGCGCTTGTTCCCCAAATAGCGTCGCATGATTGACTCACGTCATTCCGGGGCGATGCGAAGCATCGAACCCGGAATCTCGAGATTCCGGGTGCGGCTCTTCGAGCCGCCCCGGAATGACAACTCCTTGCTACTTCACCGCCTGGATACGTTCCCAGTCGGCCTTGCGATAGTCGAAGCTCTCAAAGCTCACATTCTTGAGCACGGTGTCGCGGAACTCGTCCTTGTTGACCTCGGTCACCGTCAAGCCCTTCTGCTTGAAGAAATCGACCAGCTTGCCCTCGTTGGTCTTGATTTCGGCGGTGGCCTTCGTGGCCGCTTCCTGTGCGACTTCAGTGAAGATCTTGCGATCTTCTTCCGAGAGCTTCTTCCAGAGTGCGGCGGAGGCCACGGTGTTGAGATGATCGACGATGTGGCCGGTCAGCACGATGTGCTTCTGCACCTCGTAGAACTTCTTGGCCTCGATCGTGGTGAGCGGGTTTTCCTGGGCTTCCACGGTGCCGTTCTGCAGGGCGAGATAGACTTCCGCAAAGGCGATCGGCGCGGTATTGGAGCCGCAGGCGCGCGGCATCGCCAGATAGGCCGGTACGTCAGGCACGCGGATCTTGAGCCCCTTCATATCGGCGCAGGTCTTGATCGGCTTGTTCGAAGAGGTGTGGCGCACACCATAATAGGTCACCGCCAGGATGCGATGACCGGTCTTGTCCTCGTAGCCCTTCGCGAGCTCCTTGAAGACGTCGCTCTTGGTGTAGGCCAGGAGATGATCGGCATCGCGGAAGGTGTAGGGGTAATAAGTCACGCCGATCGGCGGAAAGCTCTTGGCCGCGAAGCTCGAGCCGGAAATGATCATGTCGACCGAGCCGAGCGAAAGCCCCTGGTTGATGTCGGTTTCCTTGCCGAGCTGCGAGGCCGGATAGACGTCGATCTGATAGCGCCCATTGGTGCGCTTGTTGATCTCGCCGGCGGCCCAGACCGAGGCGGTGTGGAACGGCTCCGAGGTTTCGTACACATGCGCCCATTTCAGCTTGGTCTGCGCCATGCCTGATGTGGTCGCTGCCAGAAGCGCAGCCGACGCCGCGAAGGCAATCGTCAATTTCTTCAACATTTGAATTTCCTCCCTTGCTCCAAATTGCTTTTGTTACCCAACCGGCCCGGCACTTCGCCGCACCGTTCGAATTGTTGTCTCAGCCGCTCCTTAGCGAGGCGCGGGCGGTTAAGGCCTGTGTTCCAAAATTCTGCGCAAAACGTCTTTGCGAGCGCGCCAGATGCTCGCGCATCGCCTCGCGCGCCGTATCCGGATCGTGGGCCGCGATGGCATCGCGGATCGCCCGGTGGTCGGCGAGTGCCGCATTCCAGGACGAAGGATTCTCGAAATAATGCGCGAGCTTGGCAAAGTAGGGATTGAGCCGCTGGTCGAACAATTCGCCGACCACGCGCACCAGCACGGCATTATCGAGACAACCGGCCACCGCGACATGGAACGCGCGGTCATGAACCATCGAGGCTTCGCCGGGATGCTGGACGGTCGCCATCGCCTCCAGCGAAGCGTCGATGCGCGCGATGTCTTCAGGCCGCGCCACGCGCGCGGCTTGCTCGGCAATGGCCCCCTCGAGGAATTCGCGCGCACGCAACAGCTCGAACGGGCCTTCGATCTCGCTCGTAGCTGGCGGCAGGGGCGCGAGCGGCGGCGGTTCGCAGACATAAATGCCGGAGCCGACGCGAATGCGGACCCTGCCCTCGACTTCGAGCGCGATCAGGGCCTCGCGTACCGTCGGCCGCGATACTTTCAACTGTTCGGCAAGATCACGTTCGGTCGGAAGACGGCTGCCGACGCCGTATTCGCCGCTGTCGATCAAGGCGCGAAGCTGATCGGCAACCTGGCGATAAAGGCGTCGCGCTTCCACGGCTTCGAGCGGCACGCTCGGCTCTCCCTGACGATCCCAAACGTGAATCGATTTTTCTTGCTTTGATCGGATCAAGGCCAATAAATCCGGAACATTGGCCTGACCAATTGACCGGAAATTGATGGATTGAGCTCGATATGTCAAGCGAAACGACGAAAAGCCGGCCCTATGGATCGAAATCCGGTGATTTGCGCCTGTCCGAGGCCAATCTCGACAAGCTGCCAGACCAGATGCGCCGGCCGGCCTATGACCGCTCGCGCGTCACACCGGGCATCGTCCACCTCGGCATTGGCGCGTTTCACCGCGCACATCAGGCCGTGGTGATCGACGACCTCATCGCCGGCGGCGCGACCGAATGGGGAATCATCGGAGCGAGCTTGCGCAGTCCGGACACGCGCGATGCGCTCGCCACGCAGGATGGCCTCTACACGCTCGCCGTCCGCTCCGGCGAAGGCACCGATCACCGCATTATCGGCTCGGTCCTCGCGCTGGAAGTCGCCAGGGAGAAGCCGGGCCATTTGATCGCGCGCCTGGCCAATCCGGCGACGCGCATCGTCTCGCTGACCGTCACTGAGAAGGGCTATTGCCACACGCCGCAGACCGGCGAACTCGACGAAGCTCATCCCGACATCGTTCACGACCTGCAGAATCCGGGCACGGCGCGCTCGGCGATCGGCTTGCTGGTGGCCGCGCTCTCGCGACGGCGGATCGCCGGCGAGCCCCCCTTCACGGTTCTGTCCTGCGACAATCTTTCCGCCAACGGCCACACGGTGGGCCGCATCGTGACGCAGTTCGCCGCACTTCGCTCGCGCAATCTCGCCAACTGGATCGAGGCCGAGGTCGCCTTCCCTTCCACCATGGTGGACCGCATCGTGCCCGAGACCACGGACGCCGACCGCGCCGCGGTGTCATCCGCGCTCGGCATGATTGACGCGTGGCCCGTCGTCACCGAGCCGTTCACGCAATGGATCGTCGAAGACCGCTTTCCGGCCGGCCGGCCGGATTTCGCCGCCGCCGGTGTGCAGTTGGTGTCCGACGTGACGCCGTTCGAGCACATGAAGCTGCGGCTGCTCAACGCCAGCCATTCGGCGCTGGCCTATCTCGGCTATCTCGCAGGGCATGAGACCATCGCGTCCACGATGACCGATCCGCATTTTGCGGCCCTTGCCCGGCAGGTGATGCTCGACGCGGCGCCGACGCTGGCGATGCCCGAAGGAACGGACCTTGCGTCCTATGGCGCCTCGCTGCTGCGGCGTTTCTCAAATCCTGCCCTACATCACCGCACCTGGCAGATCGCGATGGATGGCTCGCAGAAACTGCCGCAGCGCCTGCTCGCCACGATGCAGGACCGGCTGCGGCTGGGACTGCCGATCGAAACCCACGCGCTCGCGGTGGCCGGCTGGATGCGTTACGTCACCGGCACCGACGAGCACGGCCGTACGATCGACGTCCGCGATCCGTTGGCCGCGAAGCTGAAGGCAATTGCCGAGAGCGCGGGCCCGGTCGCGGAACGGCTCGCGCCGGCGCTACTGGAGGTCGACGGCATTTTTGGTACGCTCGGCGCCGATCCGCGCATGCGCAGCGCCGTCACCGCGGCGCTCACCAAACTTTTTGCAGTTGGCGCGCGTCAGGCCGTACAGACGTTTCAGCCAACGTCATCGGCAGGCTAAGTCGACAGCAACATCCTGGTGAGCTGGTGATCGGGATCAGCGAGCCCGTCGATGACGTCGAAATGATGCCGGCCGGGCTCTTCGATCACGCAGGTTTTCGCGCCGAGCCCGGTCCAGATGTTGGCCAGCAGCGCGTTCTGGCGGATGAATTCCGGGCGCTCGGCGCTGCCCACCCAGCACGTCACGCGGGCATTGGGCATCGGCGCCAGCAAGGCCGGGCTTTCCACGCGCGCCTCCGCCTCGTCGATGCGAAGCTCGACATTCATCGCGGCCTTCATCAGCGGGCGGAGATCATGAACGCCTGACATCGAGACCGTGTGACGGATGCGCGCGCGGACACCGTCCGGAAGCGGCGACGTCGCCGAAATCATGCGCGTCACCAGATGACCGCCCGCGGAATGGCCGGCGAGATGAAGCGGGCCGTCGACCATCGCGGCGGCGCGCGCGATGGCCACGCCAATTTCGCGTGTGATCTCGGCGATGCGCACCTCCGGGCACAGTGTATAAGAGGGCATCGCCACGGCATAGCCGCTCTCGACCGAGCCGCGCGCGAGGTGCGACCAAAAGCTCTTGTCGAGCGCCTTCCAGAATCCGCCATGCACGAAGACGACCAGGCCCTTTGGCCGGCCTTCCGGGCTAAATAGATCGAAGCGGTTTCGTTCCCGCTCGCCATAGCTGACGTCGAGCGTTGCGCGGCCGCTGGCTTGCAGCGCACCGCGATAGGCCTGCGCCGGCTGCACCCACGCGGTCGGCCAGCGATCACCGCCCGGAATGTTCGGAGCGTTCGCATAGGCGTCGCTCCAGTCGGAAATCTGATGAAAGATCACGTGGGCTCGGTATCCATTCTGGCGGTGCGGAGAGATGCCTCCAGGCAGTCTATACCGGGAAGCGCGCGCCGGCCATAAATTTTAAGCTTGAAATAATCGACATCAGCGCGAATAATTCCGGGGTACGGACCAGGGAACGATATGACCGATTTCACGCGAACGAAATCCCTGTTCACGATCCCGGATGGCCTGATCTATCTGGACGGCAATTCGCTCGGCCCCCTGCCCGTTGCCGCCGCCGATCGCGTCGGCCGCATGTTACGGGAGGAATGGGGCAAGCACCTCATCAAGGGCTGGAACGTCGCCGGCTGGATGACGCAGCCGCGACGTATCGGCGACCGCATCGGCCGGTTGATCGGCGCCGCCGACGGCACGGTGGTGGTGGGCGACACCCTGTCCATCAAGGTCTACCAGGCGTTGGGCTCGGCGCTCGAGCTCAATCCGTCGCGGCGCGTGATCCTGTCGGACACCGGCAATTTTCCTTCCGATCTCTACATCGCCAGCGGGCTTCTTCAGTCGCTCGACCGCGGCTACGAATTGAAGGTCGTGGCCCCCGAAGAGGTCCAAGCCGCGATCGACGAGACGATCGCGGTCCTCATGCTGACCGAGGTCGACTACCGCACCGGCCGGCTCCACGACATGCGCGCGCTGACGCGCAAGGCGCATGCCGCCGGCGTGTTGACGGTGTGGGATCTCGCGCACTCCGCAGGTGCTATCCCGGTCGATCTGGAATCTGCCAAAGCCGATTTCGCCGTCGGCTGCACCTACAAATATCTCAATGCCGGTCCCGGCGCGCCGGCCTTCATCTATGTTGCGCCTTACCTCGCCGATAGAGCGCGGCCGGCGCTTTCCGGCTGGATGGGCCATCAGGCGCCCTTTGCCTTCGACCTCGACTACCGGGCCGGAGCTGGCATCGAGCGCATGCGGGTCGGCACGCCCCCGATCATTGCGATGGCCGCGCTGGAGGCTGCCCTCGACGTCTGGGACGGCGTCAGCATGGCCGACGTTCGCCACGCGTCGATCGCGCTTTCCGACCTCTTCATCCGCGAAGTCGAACGGAATTGCCCCGAGCTGACGTTGGCTTCGCCGTGGGAGGGAATGCAGCGCGGCAGCCAGGTTTCGTTTCGTCACCCGGAGGGCTATGCGATCATGCAGGCCCTGATCGCGCGCAACGTGATCGGCGATTTTCGCGCGCCCGATATGATGCGCTTCGGCTTTACGCCACTCTACATCGGAGAAACCGAGGTTCGCGCCGCGGTCGATATCCTCGCAGATGTTATGGCCCATCGCCGCTGGGATAGCCCGGAATATCGCAAGAAGGCGCTCGTGACATGACCGGCAAGCCCGAAGACCCCGCGCGCGAGGGAGCCCAGATGTCGTTCGATGAGCGCATGTCCTACAGCGACTACCTGCACCTGGAACGCCTGCTGGACGCGCAAAAGCCGCTCTCGGACGCGCATGACGAACTGCTGTTCATCATCCAGCACCAGACGTCCGAACTCTGGATGAAGCTGGCCATTCACGAAATCCGTTCCGCCATCAGGGCGATCCGCCACGACCAGCTGCAGCCCGCCTTCAAGATGCTGTCGCGCGTCGCCCGGATTTTTGAGCAGCTCAATACCGCCTGGGACGTGCTCCGGACCATGACACCCAGCGAATATACCGAGTTTCGCGATCAGCTCGGGCAATCCTCGGGCTTCCAGTCGTACCAATACCGCGCGATCGAGTTTCTCGCCGGCAATCGCAACCTGGCGCTGCTCGGCCCGCATGCCCACCGCGCCGACATCACGGCAAAGCTCGAGGAGATTCTGGCTGAGCCGGGCCTCTATGACGAGGCGCTGCTGCTGTTGGCGCGCAACGGGTTCGACATCGGCGAAGACGCGCGCCGAACCGACTGGCGCATCAAGCGCGAGCCGAACGACGAGGTTCTGGCGGCCTGGAAGACCGTCTACGCGTCGCCGGCGGAGCACTGGATGCTCTACGAGCTTGCGGAAAAGCTGGTCGATTTCGAGGACTATTTCCGCCGCTGGCGCTTCAACCATGTCACGACGGTCGAGCGCATCATCGGGTTGAAGCGCGGCACCGGCGGCACCTCGGGCGTCTCCTATTTACGCAAGATGCTCGAGGTCGAGCTGTTTCCGGAGCTCTGGCGGTTGAGGACGGAGCTCTAGTATGATGGTTTTTGGTTAGATGAGTTCAACCGCGGACGCTCTTCACCTCTCCCGCTCGGCGCGAAGCGCCGGGTGGGGGCTCTCTCCGCGCGGGCAGTGTCGCCTGCGGAGACACCCCCACCCCAGCCGTCCCCCGCAAGCGGGAGAGGGAGCGCACCTTCCTCGTGGTCGCAATCAACTCTAATCTCATCAAGCCTCAGCGCGGCACCACCGCTGTCGCCTCGATCTCGACGCGGGCTTCCTTCTCGACCAGGCGCACCACCTGCACCAGAGCCATCGCCGGATAATGCGCGCCAAAAATATCGCGATAGGCGCGACCGAGTTCTTTCAGGCTTGCGAGATATTCCTCGATATCGAGGACATACCAGGTCAGCCGCACGAGATGCTCAGGCCTGGCGCCGCCGGCGGCCAGAATTTCGGAGATGTTGGAAAGGGTCTGGCGCGCCTGCGCGACAAAACCCTCAGCCAGCCGTTGCTCGGTATCCCAGCCGATTACGCCGCCGGTCACGACGATGCGGCCGTCCGCCGCCATTCCGTTGGCGTAACCTTTCGGCATCGGCCAGCCGCTCGGCTGCAGCACTTGCGGGCCCGACGAAACATCGGTCTTGGGATGAGGCACCACGCTCAGCGTGGGGCCTTTGGGGGCGGTCACCGGCTTTTCTCCATCTGGTTAGAACTCATTCCGCGGCGACGCTTGGCGGCGCAGGTCCCGCCGCGGCCATCTGCCGAAGCGCATAGCGTCGCAGCTTGCCGGTTTCGGTCTTCGGCAGTTGCGCGACATATTCAATCGCACGCGGATATTTGTAGGGCGCAATGGTCTGCTTGACATGGTCCTGCAGCGCCTGCGTCAGCGCGGCATCGCCCAGCGCGCCGCCTGCCAGCACCACATAGGCCTTCACGATCATGCCGCGCGCCTCGTCGGGCGCGCCGACCACGCCGCATTCGGCAACGGCCGGATGCGACAGCAGCGCCGCCTCGACCTCGGGACCGGCGATGTTATATCCGGAGGAGACGATCATGTCGTCCGAGCGGGCGACAAAGGACAGGCGGCCGGTCGCGTCGCGAACAAAGGTATCGCCGGTGAGATTCCAGCCCTCGCGCACATAGTTCGACTGCCGTGCGTCCGCCAGATAGCGGCAGCCGGTCGGGCCGCGCACCGCAAGCTTGCCCGCGATGCCATCGGGCAATTCGCTCATGTCGTCGCCGACGATCTTTGCCTCATAGCCGGCGACCGGGCGTCCCGTCGCGCCGGCAACGGCATCGCCGACGCGGTTGGTGATGAAGATGTGCAGTAGTTCGGTCGAGCCGATACCGTCCAAAATGGTCTTGCCGGTCTTCTTCGTCCAGCTCTCGAACACCGGCGCCGGCAAGGTCTCGCCGGCGGAGACCGCGATCCGCAGCGACGACAGGTCGGCGCCGTTGTCCATCGCCGCCATCATCGCGCGATAGGCGGTCGGCGAGGTGAAGCAGATCGTCGCCTTGTAGGTTTCGATGATCTTGATCATCTCGGGCGGCGAGGCGTTTTCCAACAGTGTTGCGGTGGCGCCGAACCGCAGTGGGAAGATCGCAAGGCCGCCGAGTCCGAAGGTAAAGGCGAGCGGCGGCGAGCCGACGAACACGTCGTCCTCGGTGACGTTGAGCACTTCGTTTGCATAACCATCCGCGATGATCATGAGGTCGCGGTGGAAGTGCATCGTCGCCTTTGGCTCACCGGTGGTGCCCGAGGTGAATCCAAGTAACGCGACGTCGTCGCGCCCGGTCTTGACGGCGGCGAACTTCACCGGCTTGTTCAGCGCGACACGATCGAGCTCGGCGTCGTGGTTCGAGGTGCCGTCGAAATTCACGACCTGCTTGAGGAAGCGGCTGGTCTTGGCACAGGCGACCAATTCGTCGGCGATGCGGCTGTCAGTTAGCGCCAGCGCGATCTCGGCCTTGTCGATGATCTTGCCGAGCTCGCCGGCGCGCAGCATCGGCATGGTGTTGACGACGACGGCGCCGGCCTTGGTGGCGGCGAGCCAGGCCGCGACCAGCGCCGGGTTGTTGCCGGACCGGATCAGGACGCGGTTTCCCGGCTTGACGCCGTAATTCTCCACCAGCGCATGCGCGAGGCGGTTCGACCAGTCGGCCAACTCCTTGTAGGTGCGCTGGCGGCCGTTGCCGATCAGGGCGATCCGGTCGCCCCAGCCTTTCTCGACGATGCGGTCGGTGAGTTCGACCGCGGCATTGAGATATTCTGGATATTGAAACTCAGGACGGTCCAACAAGAGATCGGGCCACTGCTCTGACGGCGGCAGGTTGCGCCGCGCGAAATCATCGACATGGCCGGAGGGGCCAAGAGATCGGATGGGAGTTCTACCTGACATTTTCATCGCCTCATCGAGGAAAGGCTTGAGATCAAAGACGCCCGGCAGCGCTGGCTCACCAATCATTTTAAGCTTAAAGTATTTTTCCGCAAGTGCGGAATTGGGCCCTGCCGACAATAGAACGGCCGGGCGGCACGCGCCCGACCGTGGAACTTGGCCCCTACCTAGGCCGCAGCCCGGTAATCCAGCGCTGCGGCCAGGAAGCGACCATAGGCGGCGGCATCGGGCGGGGTGAATTTCTCGACCAGCGGATTGCGCCGCCGTCCGCTCACGCCGATATCGGCCAGCAATTCGTCGAAATGCTTGAAGTGATAGGGCGCGACGCAGAGCCCGCCATAGACGCCGGCCGCCGGCCGCTCGACCCGCCGGAAATGCAGCATCATCTCGATGTTGTCCTGCATCTTTTTCGCCGTCGGCTGACGGGCGAGCTGGCCGTCGGCGTAGCGCACCAGCCAGTTCGCCGCGAGGTCAGCGCAGAGCACCGTGCAGAAGCTCGAATTGAAGCCGACGAATCCCATCTCGGGCAGATCGGGATTGGCGATCAGACGATAGAGCCGGTATTGCCCGTCGGGATCGACAAGCTTGTCACGATAGGCCTGCGACAGGAACGGCACGCCGAGCTTGTAGCCGATCGCGAGCACGGCGACGTCAGCCTGGACACGCTGCCCGCCGGTCATCACGATGGCATTGCCGTCGTAATGATCGAAGCTGCCTCTGATGGCCTTGATGCGGCCGTCGGCGACCATCGGAAAGAATCCGGGGGTTGCGATCGGTACCGAGCAGTTGACGCCGTCCTCGATTCTTTCTTTCGGCACCATGTCGCATTTGCCGAGCTTGAGCTGGGCTTTCAAAAGGCTCTCCAGCCCGCGCCAGTTGGCCCACACCAGCGGCTTGGCGACCGCATGCGCGAGGCGCGATAGCGGGCCGATGCCCCAGCTTTTGAACATCTCCTCCTGGGCGCGGATGTAGAGGATGCGCTTGAAGTTGACGAGGCCGCCGATGAAGTAGGGAATCCGCCACACTGGCTCGCGGTACACCAGCGTCACCTCGGCCGCGGCGGAATTGACCGCATTGACGGCAATATCCGTCGCCGACTTCGAGCCGCCGAGCACGACGACTTTGCGGCCCTTGGCGATCGACGGATCGTTGTACTTCGAAGAGTGCAGGATGTGCCCGCCCTGCGCTTTGAAGACCTCCTCGCCGGGCAGGCTGAACGTCTGCGGCTCGTTGAACTGCCCGGTGCAGACCGCGACGAAGTCGAAATCTTCCAGACTGGTGGCGCCATCCGGCCCGCGCATTTCGAGCCGCCAGCCGGGTGCGGAATCGGGACGCCGCTCCATCCGCACCACCGTCGTGTTGAAGCGCATCGCGCCGAGCAGGTTATGATCCTTTGCGTAGGCGGTGAGGTAGGCATGAACCTGCGGCCCCTTCGGCCATTCCGGATAGGAATCCGGCATCGCCTTGTCGGTGTAGCGATAGAGGTCCTTCGGGCTCTGGGTCTGCACCTCCGGATACGAGCGCGCCGGCTCCCAGACCCCGCCGAGATCGCCGCTGCGCTCGATGATCGTGATCTGATGGCCGCGTGCGGCAAAGGCTTTTGCGGCCGCAAGTCCGGATACGCCTGCGCCAATGACGCAGACCTTCTTTCGCCTGACCATGACGATGTCTCCAGCTAGATGGGTTGGACGCGCTATTCGTTCGCTTCGGGCGGCAGGAAATCCACCTCGTGCTGCGCCGAGATCCGGACCACCTCTGCGGGGTCGGTCAGATTGTGCAGCTTGTCGAACAGCGCCTCGAGCTTCTGCATCGGCGATACCCAGAACAGTGCGCGCGCCGGCTTGTCCGACTTGTTGAAATAGCCATGCGGGATGCCGCGCGGCATCCGGACGAGGTCGCCGGCCTTGGCCTGCACCCAGACGCCGTCGAGCTTGAGGTCGAGCGTGCCCTCCTGCACCAGGATGAACTCATCCTGTGTGGGGTGGACGTGCACCGGCACGAACTGGCCGGGCTCGCTGTTGGTCTCGAAGGCAAAGGTGGAATCGGTGACAGCCTTGGGGAAGTAGACCTGACCCAGAATGTTCCAGGTCTTGCCGCCATAGCCGGTGCCGTTCTTGGTGATGCCCTTTTCGAGTGCCGCCATATCGCCCTCCTCTGTCGCCGTTTTGATGTGGCTCCGATGTCCGAACTAGTCCACGCAGGCTGGATCTGGTTGAAGCGACCGTCTAGCCGGAAAACGAATCCGGACTGCGGCGCCGGTGATTTTTGAATGTTGCGCCGCGGGATGACGGCGGAGCCTGCCTTCGCTTCAGGCACCCACGACCACCAAATCGCCTTTCCATCCGCCCGGCCCGCAGATATTATAGGCTTCAAATAAATGCGGAGGGCCGGATCGTGGCGACGGGCATCAGCATCGCCAGGCATGAACCGGCCGCCCGGCTGGCCGCGTTCACCCGCGTCGCCACCGACAGCGTCGATGATGCCGCCGATGCCGTCGGGCGCATCTTCTGCCCGCATCGGCTGACGCCCGAGCACAGGACCTCACCCGACTTCTTTGCGCTGCATAACAGCGCCGTCTTCGGCGGACTGTCTGTCAACTACGTCGCTTATGGCGGATCCGTGTCGATCGATCCTGGCTGCCTGGAGCGCTTCTTCCTGTTGCAAATTCCCGTGCGGGGCTCAGCGCGGATCGAGACGGCCTCGTGCGACATCGCGACCGCTCCCGGCATTAGCGCGTCGCTGCTGTCGCCGACGAATCCGACACGCATGACCTGGCAGGACGATTGCGCCCAGATCATTCTCTTGATCGACCGCCGTATCCTGGAGCAACGGGCCGCGGCGCTGTCAGGACGGCCGGTGGGCGCGGTCGAGTTCGAGCCGGCCGTCGATCTCGCCTCCAGCGGCGGCCGAACGCTTCAGTCGCAGATCATGGAGTTCGTCGATCTTGCCGAGCGCCTCGGGCCGCAGCGGCCGCTGTCGCCGATCGCAGCGGCTAACATCCGAGAGACGCTGCTCGGTGCCTTGCTTCATGGCCAGCGCCATAGCGCGAGCGATGCGATCGAGCAGTTCGGTGGCCGGGCCGAAGCGCTGCCATCGTCGGTGCGGCGGGCGCGCGAATTTCTCAACGCGCATGCCGACGAGCCGCTCGACCTCTTGCAGCTCGCAGCAAGCGCGGGCATCGGCATCCGCGCGCTGCAGCTCGGCTTCCGTCGTCATTTCGGAACGTCGATTTCGGAGATGCTGCGCGATATCCGCCTCGCCCATCTCAACGCGAGGCTGGCCGCCGCCTCCTCCACAGACAGCGTCACCGATATCGCCTTCGAGCTCGGGTTCACGCATCTGAGCCGGATGGCCAGCGCCTACCGCGCCAAATTCGGTGAAACGCCCTCGACAACGCTGCGTGCGATGCACTAGGACGCGGAATCCCAAACATGTTGCGTCTGCTTTGCGTCATAAGCCGGAAAACCCGTGCTCGCTGTAAAGAATACGGCTTTTGACCCCAAGGAGACCTTAAGCCTCGGGCAACTTCAGAATTGGACGGTTTTTGGAAGTCGTCGGGGAACCAAAACGGCGTGTCCGTCCCTCGTTGCCAAAGTTCCTCGAACTCAATGGCCGTAATGAGTTCGAGCGGAATCCTGCGCACGGTCTCGATGAATGAACCTTCCACCAGCGATGGGCATCTATCCCCCTTCCGCTCCTCAAGCGCGATACTGTTGCGCTCAATGCGACCGTCAGTGAAGACGTCAACCGTGCGCAAGACAACATCCGCTACGGTGTCTACTTCGTAATAGAGCCAATTCGGCTCGTGTGGGGCACGTCAGAATCGGGCCAACGTCCGCGGTAACACCCGATGCTATTCAGGTCTGGGGGCGAGTGGTTTGTCATTTTCGTCGCCTTGGCGGTCTCCGGTATGGGAGTCGCTCTGTTATATCCAGCCTGGCCTGTGATGTCGCCTGTTGGTCCGAAGGCGAACAACGTCAGGGTCGTCGCAATGTCGACTTTTGGGGGTAGAACGGACACGGCTCGCTACGACCCTGACTTCTCAGTCTGACCCGAAGCAGAACTAGCACGTGCGCGATTACTAGTGCAGTGTTGACGGCTTCCCTAGCATCCCAGTGAGAAACGCAATGACCGACAGCGAGCAAAATGCTTTGATCGCCCTCGTCTTGATGGTGGATCAGTATCTCGGCAGTGAGGATCAGGTAGACAGCAACTCCATGCGAGCCGGTGAACAGGCAATTGCAGCACTTGCAAGTTATGGCTTGATGGAGGTGGTCCACGATCGGTTTGGTCGATGGACGGAAGCGGGCCACAAATTTCGACTGGAGAAGGCCGGCATACGGCAGCCTTCGCCTCTAGGTGATAACAGGGTTGTGCTAGTTTCCAAGCCGACGGGGGACTAGCCAGCGTAAAGATTACGAATGAGCTAGAGCTTGGCCGGGGAAGTGATGGTTTCACGATTGAAGGTGTGGCACAGAATTGTTTTATCGGCTTCTGTGATCGTAGTAACGATCGATCCAAGCAGCGGTCAGAGAATTCAGGTTCCCTTGATCGACATTGATTGCTCGGCCTACTTGCGGCGAGACGACGGGAAGTGGGCCGTTCTATATCGGAACAAGGTTGTGCTCGGGAGCAATGTAAAAAAGAACGTAATGCCGGGAGACGATCCGCAGACGGTCGAGTTGACCCCTAGCTCGTACCTCCACAGCGTCCTCAATGCGACATGCGGTCGATTGAAGAAATAATGATGAGCAATCACCGCGCGGCGTGTGCAAAGTGAAGCCTGCTAAGAGCCGTTGGAGGGATAGCCGCCTCTCCACCGTGGATGGCTGCTGTTACCCAGAGCCGAAATCGTTGGCCTTTAAGTTGGATGCTCAATGAGCACCTTCGACATTGGGTAGCCGGAGCTGGTACCGAAATTGCGGACCGGGCGTCCGTCCGCCGTATAGCCGTTAGAATTATAGAATCGAAGTGCGGTTTCGGTGCTAGTGAGGGTGCATCGCGTGTTGCCTCGCTCCCGAGCCCTTGCTTCGAGCGCCCGAAGCATGGCACGACTGACGCCTCGGAATCTCACATCGGGAGAAACGTAATTCAGAGTGATTTGGCCCGCGTCAGTAACCGAGCCCACAGCAAGAATGTTGTTATCCTGAGCGGCTACGAGCAACGAATTTCCCGGCTGCCTAATCCAAGAGGCGAGAATCTCGGGAGTCTTATTTCCCAACCAGCGCTCCAAGATGGCGCTATCATTCTTATGATCGGCCTCGCATAGCTCCGCAATCGACCGCCTCATAACGAGGCAAGCGGCTTCGGCGTCCTCAATCCTGGCATCCCGAATTTCCATTCGGCTAATTATGTACAGAAACGCGCGGACCACAACCGCAAGCTGCGATCGCGGCTCGTCTGCTTCTGGGCCCTCAGCCGAACTGCCCTTGAGCGGCCGCAAGGGCCGCTCTAAGAGGAGAACCGGACCTGAGGAGATTAGCGGCCGGACCGCCGCTTGTGACCCGAAGCGGCATCTTGCGATTTAAAGACCAATTGGTCTATATATATTAGCAATGAGTCACCAAAACCCAGTGCAGTTGCCCCGTGGCCGCCCCCGAAGTTTCGACGTGGAAGCCGCCGTCGAACGCGCGATGGGTGTGTTCTGGGCGCGCGGCTATCACGCCACGGCGCTCCCGGACCTTCTTCGCGCGACGAAGCTCTCGCGTGGCAGCCTTTACGCCGCTTTCGGTGACAAGCACTCGCTCTTCTTGCTTGCGCTTGATCGCTACATTGCCGATGCCCTGACGCGGATGGATATCGAACTCGCCCCCCGCAGAGAGCCGGTCGACAGCCTGCGGGCCTACCTTGCCGGCTATGTTGACCGCACGAGCGGTGCCAATGGTCGGCGCGGATGCCTGCTGGTGGCCACAGCCATGGAACTGGCTGGCCAGGATGCTGAAGTGGGTCGTCGCGTCGCGAGCTTTTTCAAAGCCATGGAGGCCAGGGTGGCGGATGCGCTTTCCCGTGCGAAGACGGCGGGCAAGTTGGCCGATGGCGTTGAGCCTTCAAGTGCCGCCCGAATTCTCGTCTGTTTCGTTGAGGGGCTGCGGGTGGTCGGCAAAACGGCGCCGACGCGGATCACATCGCAAGCCACCGCTGACGCGCTTCTCGACCGCTTCATCAGGTAAACAACCCATGGACGCCTCCTCTGTTGGCGCGCTGATATATAGACCGATCGGTCTTGAAAGGAAGGATGCCATGTCTGCCGTCCAAATCGTCTGCGCGGTGGCCGTCCCCTTGCTCTGGGGTTATCAGTTCGTCGCCATCAAAGTGGGCGTTACGGAGTTTCCGCCTCTCTTCTTCCTCGCACTGCGCTTCCTGGCCATCGCGCTGCTGCTTATTCCGTTCGTCAAAAGGCCCACGCCTCAACAGTTCGGCCCTATCGCAGCTATTTCGATTTTTCTTGGTGGACTGAACTTCGGGCTCTTTTACGTTGGTCTTGGGCTCGGCTCGGGAAGCATGTCGGCCGTCGCATATCAACTCGCCACGCCTTTCACCGTTCTGTTGGCCTGGCCGCTGCTCGCGGAGAGGCCGTCTCTCACCACCTCCGCTGGAGTGGTGCTTGCATTCGTCGGCGTGGTCGTGTTGGCAGCGGAGCCTGGGCTGTCGGCAAACGTGCTTCCGCTGCTGCTTGTGGTCGGGGCAGCCTTCGCATTCGCGGTGTCCAACGTCTTGACGAAACGCTACGGCCCTTTTGATCCCCTGATGTTGATGGGGTGGTCGTCGCTGCTCACGGTGCCGCAGGTCATGTTGATGTCATTGCTCCTTGAATATGGACAACTGGCGAGCCTTGTCACGGCGGATGAACGTGGTTGGCTGGCACTCGCCTACACAATTTTCATCGGAGGAATTGTTGGGTTTGGCCTTTGGTTCTGGCTGATCGCCCGTTGCTCCATGGGCCGCGTCGCCCCCTTCGGTCTGCTGCTTCCGGTGTTCGCCTTGATTTCGAGCGTGTTGTTCCTTGGCGAACGCATCACTCCAAAGTTGATTGTCGGTGGGCTGCTCGCGATCTCCGGCGTCGCCATTACACAAGTAAGACCGAGCGCTCGACCAATTTGATCATCGCGTCGTAGCGACTTCCGCGTTTGGCCCAAAGCGCCGGTGCTTGGAATGTCCGTTTCGCGCCGCTGTCGGAGGCCAAGCAGACGTGATCCTCCGGCACAACGGCTCTCGCTGGGTTCTATGAGTACATGCAATAGCGCAGCTAGCGCTCGCCGCTCCTCAGCCCGTGCGCGCTTTGGCCGATCGCTGCGCCGACGCCTTGGTCTTTGCCAGGAGGCGCATCAATTCGCGCACGTCCTTTGGCGAGAGGTCGCCGAACATGTCGGCGATCCACAGTTCGTGCTCCGCCGCCATTTTGCGGAATTCGGCGCGGCCCGCCTTGGTCAGGCGGATCACCTGGACGCGGCGATCGACCTCCGAGGTGCGGCGGTCGAGATGCCCCGACTCAACGAGGCGCTCGACGAGGCCGGTGACGTTGCCGTTCGAGACCATCATCCGCTTGGAGACGTCCGACAGCGTCATGCCCTCGGGAACCTTGTCGAGCTGCGCCATCAGGTCGAACCGCGGCAGCGTCACGTCAAACCGCTCGCGCAGGCGGCTGCGCACCTCGCCCTCGATCAGGGTCGTGCAGGTCAACAGGCGCAGCCACAGCCTCAGCTCATCGCCATGATGCTCCGGGAGTTCGACGGCCTTGGTCTCAGAATCGAGGGTCATGAAAATCTTGTCCGGCTGGGGCTGCGATCATTGCCCAGATTTCTTTAAGTTTCAAGTAATTGGCGCAAAGCTTGCATCATGGCTTGCATGGAGGCGTTCTGCTTGCAGGCGCCGTCGACGTCAGAATAAGCTGCGCAGCGCTTGATGTGGCATGAGTTTCGGCCGCCAAGGCCGAACGGAGGAATAATCATGAAGCAGTCGTTGAAGCTGACCGGACTCAAGCTGACCGGACTTGCCGTTTTGCTGGGGACCGTAGCTGCCCCTGCCATGGCGCAGGAGAAGATCAAGGTCGGCATCATCGTCACGCTGTCCGGCCCCGCCGCCGTGCTCGGCCAGCAATCCCGCGACGGCTTTCAGCTCGCGGTCAAGGATCTCGGCGGCAAGATGGGCGGCAAGGACGTCGAGGTCGTGGTGGTCGACGACGAGCTCAAGCCCGACGGCGCCGTGTCCAAGGCCAAGGGCCTGCTCGAGCGGGAGAAGGTCGATTTCGTGGTCGGGCCGATCTTCTCCAACATCCTGCAGGCGATCCACCGCCCGGTCACCGATAACAAGACCTTCCTGATCAGCCCGAATGCCGGGCCATCGAGCTATGCCGGCAAGGAGTGCAACCCGTTCTTCTACGTGACCTCATACCAGAACGACCAGGTGCACGAGATCCTCGGCAAGGTCGCGCAGGACCGCGGCTACAAGCGCGTCTATGTACTGGTGCCGAACTATCAGGCCGGCAAGGATTCGGCCGCCGGCTTCAAGCTTGACTACAAGGGCGAGATCGTCGAGGAGAGCTACACGCCACTCAACACGCTGGATTTCCAGGTCGAGCTGACCAAGATCGCCAACTCCAAGCCCGATGCGCTCTTCACCTTCATGCCCGGCGGCATGGGCGTCGGCCTCGTCAAGCAGTATAAGCAGGCCGGCCTTGCCGAGAAGGTCCCGGTGCTGTCGGCGTTCACTGTCGACGAATCCACCCTGCCCGCGCAGCAGGACGCCGCGGTCGGCATGTTCGGCGGCGCCAACTGGGCGCCTGACATGGACAACCCGCAGAGCAAGAAGTTCGTCGCCGCCTATGAAGCCGCCTACAACAGCGTGCCCGGCACCTACGCCATGCAGGGCTATGACACGGCAATGCTGATCGACAGCGCGGTGAAGGCGGTCAAGGGCGACCTGAAGAACAAGGACGCCGTCTCGGCGGCGCTGAAGAAGGCCGAGTTCACCTCCCTGCGTGGCGACTTCAAGTTCAATGTCAACGGCTATCCGATCCAGAATTTCTATCTGACCAAGGTCGCCAAGCGCCCCGACGGCAAGTTCCAGACCGAGATCGTCGAAAAAGTGTTTTCGAACTACGGCGACCGTTACGCCAAGGATTGTCCTGCGAAATAATGTTGGGAAAGGAACAGCAATGAAGACTGAAATCGCCGGCATCACCCGCGCCAATGAAGGCATCCAGGGCATTTCCTGGAGCATTCTTGGCCAGACCTATGTGCCGAAGAACGTCACCGAGCATTCCTTCTCATGGCATGCGACGTTTCCGGCCGAGACCTTCGTGCCGCCGCACATTCATCCCGACCAGGATGAATATCTCTACATCCTGGAGGGCCAGCTCGACTTCTTCCTCGACGGCGCCGAGACGCGGGCGACGCCCGGCGACCTCGTGCGGCTGCCGATGGGCAAGCCGCACGGCATCTTCAACAAGTCGGGACGAACGGCGAAGACGCTGTTCTGGGTGTCGCCGACGCGGCGGCTCTACGATCTGTTCTGGGCGATCCACAACATGAAGGAGCAGACGCCGGACGCGGTGGTGGCGCTGGCGGCCGAGCACAACATCCACTTCCTGCCGCCGCCTCCGGGGGCGTGAGGTCTTAGACCCTCACGATGAGGAGGCGCTTCAGCGCCGTCTCAACTGTACGCACCGCTCCATCCACGTCATTGCGAGCGCAGCGAAGCAATCCATTGCACAGCAAGTACAGGCATGGATTGCTTCGTCGCTTCAGCGCAAAATTGCTTTGCAATTTTGTCGCGAGCTCCTCGCAATGACGGAACTGGGTAGATTCGTAGACCCTCAGGATAAGGACCTCGCTACGCCCGCACCGCCGCCAGCCCGAGCTGCGGCGCCGCGAATCCCGCCTTCGAGGCATAGCCGCGCACGATCGCCTCGCGCTGGGCGTGGCTCAGCACTTTCTCGATATCGGTGAACCCATCCGGCGCCAGTTGCTCGACGGCATCGATCACGCCTTCTGGCCCGCCGCGGCGGTTGGAGCGGACGATCTCCGCTGTCATCGGCAGGCGCTTCTTCTCATAGGCCACCAGCGCCTGGCGCGGATGCTCGGCACGTGCCAATTCATCAGCCAGCGCGCGGGCATCAAGGATCGCCTGCGAGGCACCGTTGGAGCCGACCGGATACATCGGATGCGCGGCGTCGCCGAGCAGCGTGACCCGGCCCCAGGTCCAGTACGGCAGCGGATCGCGGTCGCAGCAGGGATACTCATAAAATTCCGGTGTCGCCGAGATCAGGCTGCGCACGTCGACATATGGCACCTTGAACCGCTCGACGTGCGGCATCAGCTCCTCGCGCTTGCCGGGCCGCGACCAGTCCTCGCGGCGCGGCGGCTGCGAATTGCCGTCGCCGATCTTCACCATCACGGCCCAGTTGGTCAGCCGGCTCGAGGGGCTGGAGCCTTCCGCAATCGGATAGATTACGACTTTGGCATTCAGCCCGCCGGCCACGATCATCGAACGTCCAGTCAGGAACGCCGGCCAGTCGCGCGCGCCGCGCCACAGCATGTGCCCGTTCCAGCATGGCGGCCCCTCGTCCGGAAACAGCATCTCGCGCACCCGCGAGTGAATGCCGTCGGCGCCAATCAGGATGTCGCCGCGCGCGGTTTCGACATGGGCGCCGGTGCGGTCGAAGAAATGCGCGATGACACCGCCCTCGTGCTGTGCGAAGGAGCCGAGCCGGCAGCCGGTGTGGATCAGCTCAGGACCAAGCCGCTCGTCCACGGCGCGATGGATCACGCTCTGCAGGCGGCCGCGGTGGACGGAGAATTGCGGTACGTCATGGCCGGCGTCGAGGCCGCGCGGCTCGCGCCAGACTTCCTGGCCATGGCGGCTCAGATAGTACAATTGGTCGGTACGAACCGCAGCGGCATCGAGCCGCTCCAAGAGGCCAAGGCCGGTCAACTCCCTGATCGCATGCGGCAGCGTGTTGATGCCGACGCCGAGCTCGCGGATAGTATCGGCCTGCTCGAACAACTCGCAATCGATGCCGCGTGCACGCAACATCAGCGCAGTGGTAAGGCCCCCGATGCCGCCCCCGACGATGATCGCTTTCATGCGCGTAACTCCAACTCGACCTTTTTCTTCAACCTCGCCCCACTTGCGGGGAGAGGTCGGATCGCATCGTGAGATGCGATCCGGGTGAGGGGGTACCGCACTCACGGCGTTCACTGCTCGCGGAAAGAGCCCCTCACCCCTGCCCTCTCCCCGCGAAGGGCGGGGCTAGGGAGGGATCGAGCCAGAGGGTGCCATTCACCTTATTCGGCTGCAAGCGGCTTTGTCGCCTCGGCTTTCAGCTCGGCGCGGGTTTTCGGCTTACCCTTAATTTTGAGGTCCTCGAAATCTTGCCGGTCGCGCACGCTGTTGCGGAAGATCTGTTCCTTGCCCGGCAGATATTGCGGCGGACAGGCGATATCGGCGCCATACCAGGCCGCCGCCCGCATTGTGAAGGACGGATCGACCAGATGCGGCCGTGCCAGCGCCACGAGATCAGCCCGGCCGGCGGCTAAAATCGTGTTGACCTGATCCGCCGTCGTGATGTTCCCGACGCACATGGTCGCGACCCGGGCCTCATTGCGGACCTGATCGGAGAACGGCGTCTGGAACATGCGGCCATAGATCGGCTGGGCGTCGCGCACGGTCTGCCCCGTCGAAACGTCGACCAGATCGACGCCGGCTTCGGCGAAGGCCCGGGCGACCACCACCGCATCGTCGCCGGTGATCCCGCCTGTGGCCCAATCGGTGGCGGAGATGCGCACCGACATCGGCTTGTGCGCCGGCCACGCCGCGCGCGTCGCGGTGAACACTTCGAGCGGATAGCGCAGCCGGTTCTCCAGCGTGCCGCCATATTCGTCGGTGCGCGTGTTCGTCAGCGGCGAGATGAAGCTCGCCAGCAGATAGCCATGGGCGCAGTGCAGTTCCAGCATGTCGAAGCCGCAGGCCTCGCCGCGCAAGGCCGCCGACACGAACTCCGCCTTGACCCTGTCCATCGCTGCGCGGTCCATCTCGCGCGGCACCTGGCTATCCGGGAAGTAAGGCAGCGGCGATGCAGAGATCGTGTCCCAGCCGCCCGCTTCCAGCGGCCGGTCCATGCCTTCCCACATCAATTTAGTCGCGCCCTTGCGACCGGCGTGGCCGAGCTGCAGGCAGATCTTTGCGGCCGAATTGGTGTGGACAAAATCGACGATGCGGGTCCACGCCGCCTGCTGCTCGTCGTTCCACAGGCCAGCGCAGCCGGGCGTGATGCGGGCGTCGCGGCCAACGCAGGTCATTTCGGTGAAGATCAGGCCGGCGCCGCCGATTGCGCGCGAGCCGTAATGCACCAGATGGAAATCGGTCGGCACCCCCTCCTTTGCCGAATACATGCACATCGGCGAGACCACCGCGCGGTTCGCGACCTGCATCTCCCGCAGCTTCAGCGGCTGGAACATCGGCGCGACCGGCTTGTCGAGATGGACATCGAAGCCCTTGGCGCGCACCTGTCTTGCGAACGCCGTGTCGACCTCGCGGACGAATTCCGGCGCACGCAGCATCAGATTGTCGTAGGTGATCGCCTTGGCGCGGGTCATGACGCCGAAAGCGAACTGCACGGGATCGAAATCCCAGAATCGGTCGACATGCTCGAACCAGACCAGCGACACATCGGCGGCATGCTGGGTCTTCTCGACCTCCTCGCGCCGGCCCTGCTCGTAGGTCTGCAACGCGGCCTGGACCGACGGCGCCGCGGCCATCGCATCCGCCAGCGCAATCGCGTCTTCCATCGCGAGCTTGGTGCCGGAGCCGATCGAGAAATGCGCGGTCGCCTTGGCGTCGCCGAGCAGCACCATGTTGTCCTTGACCCAGCGCTGGCTGCGGATCATCGGGAAATTGCGCCACATCGAACGATTGATCAGCAGCGGGTGGCCGTCGAGGAACCAGCCGAAGATGTCGGCCATGCGGTCGGCGGATTCCTGCTCATTCAATCCTTCGAGCCCGGCGCGCCGGAAGGTTTCCGCGTCGGTCTCGAAAATCCAGGTCGAGCGGCCCGCCTCATACTGATAGGCGTGCGCGATGAAGGGGCCCCACTCGGTCTCCTGGAAGATGAAGGTGAAGGCGTCGAGCGGCCTGGTCGAGCCCATCCAGGCGAATTTGTTGGAGCGCAGATCGATCTGCGGCTGGAAATAGTCGATGTATTTGTCGCGGAAGCGGCTGTTGATGCCGTCGGCCAGTACGATGAGGTCGGCATCGGCAAAACGTTCTTCGTCGTCGATATCGGTTTCGAACTTCAGCGTGACGCCGAGTTCACTGGCGCGCTCCTGCAGGATCAGGAGTAGCGTGCGGCGCGAGCAGCCGCAGAAGCCGTTGCCGCCGACGCGATGCACCGTGCCGCGGAAATGCACGGCGATGTCGTCCCAATAGGCGAATTCCTGCGTGATGCGGCGGTAGCTCGGGGGATCGTATTTTTCGAAATTGTCCAGCGTCGCGTCGGAGAACACCACGCCGAAGCCGAACGTGTCGTCGGCGCGGTTGCGCTCATAGACAATGATGTCGGCCTGCGGCCGCTGCTTCTTCAGGAGGATCGCGGCGTAGAGACCGGCCGGTCCGCCGCCGATGATCGCGATCTTCATCTCTCGCCTCCGAGACAGGCTGTCGGGCTAGTCCGGAAATTACTTTAAGTCTAAAACAATTTTTGGGCAAGGGCTGTGAGTTGTCCGGGCTATGATTCTCAGTTTCGTGCTCCGGATGCCGCGCAGCGCCATAAGCGCGTTCACGCGCGTCTTCGACGCGCTATGGCGGTGCGCCGCTAGGCCGGGCCCATTCGTTGTGGGTCCCGGCTCTGCGGAGCAGCGTGAAGAACGCTGCACCGCGTCCGGGACACGGACAGCCTCAATTCCCCTGGAACACCGGGGTCCTCTTGTTCGAGAACGCCTCGAACGCGCGGTTAAAATCCTCCGTGGTCATGCAGAGCGCCTGGGCGACCGCTTCAGCCTCGATCGCCTCCTCCACCGACATCGCCCATTCCATCGCCAGCATGCGCTTGGTCATGGTGTTGGCGAAGGTCGGTCCATCAGCAACTTGCTTGGCCAGCAATTGCGCCTGCGCCAGCACCTGTTCCGGGGTGACGATGCGGCTGAAGAAGCCCCACTTCTCACCCTCCTCCGCGGTCATGAAGCGGCCGGTATAGAGCAGTTCCGAGGCCCGCGACTGGCCGATGATGCGCGGCAGGATCGCGCAGGCGCCCATGTCGCAACCGGCGAGGCCGACCTTGTTGAAGAGGAACGCGACCTTGGCGCCTGAGGCAGCGAGACGCATGTCGGAGGCCATTGCGACGATCGCGCCCGCGCCGGCACAAATACCCTCGACAGCCGCGACGATCGGCTGCGGGCAGGCGCGCATCGCCTTGACGAGATCGCCGGTCATGCGGGTAAAGGCGGTGAGGCCCTTGGTGTCCATCTGGATCAAGGGGCCGATGATTTCAAAGACGTCGCCGCCGGAGGAGAAGTTGCCACCCGCACCGGTGACGACAACCGTCTTCACTTCGTCATCCATCGCGCAGGCGCGGAAGAAATCGGTGAGCTCGCGGTAGCTCTCGAAGGTCAGCGGATTCTTCCGCTCGGGGCGGTTGAGCGTCACGGTGGCGACACGGTCGACCACGGCCAGCAGGAAATGCTTTGGCGAGTAGTCTGCCAGCGGCAGCGTGACGGGATTGGCTGGTTTGCTCATGATATCTCCCTGAATTGGATTGTCGTCGCTCGCCCGTCAAACCTCGCCGCCGGCGACCGCGATGGCCTGCCCGGTGATCGCGCCGGCGCCATCGCCGCACAGCCAGAGCACGGAATCGGCCACTTCCGACGGCGCAATCAGCCGTCCTTGCGGATTGTGCTTGGCCAGTTCCGCGATCGCCTGCTCGCGGCTGCGGCCGGTCTTCTTGATGATGTTCTCGATCGATCCTTCGAGCAGGTCGGTCTCGGTGAAGCCGGGGCAGACGGCGTTGACGGCGACGCCGCTCTTCGCCGTCTCCAGCGCCAGCGAGCGGACGAGACCGATCACCGCATGCTTGGCGGCGCTGTAGGCCGAGACATAGGCATAGCCCTTCAGGCCCGCGGTGGAGGCAACGGCGACGATGCGGCCGCTTCTGCGCTCCAGCATGCCGGGCAATACCGCCTGCGCGGCGTGCACCACGCCCATGAAGTTGACGTCCATCATGCGCTGGAACAGCGCCGCGTCGGAGCGGCCGAACGGCGCGGATTCCGCCGCGCCGGCATTGGCGATGAGAATATCGATGGGCTGCCGCGCGGCGGCTTCCGCAATCGCCGGTCTCACCGACGCGGGATCGGCGACATCGGCAACCGCCGCGAATTGCGCCGCGCCTGAGGCAACGGCCTCATCGAGCGTCGCGCGGTTGCGGCCAAGCACGGTGACGGTGGCGCCCGCCCCCGTCAGCGCCGCGGCAACCGCCCGGCCGATGCCCCGCCCGCCCCCGGTGACGAGCGCATGGCAGGAACGCGATATCAGGGCCATCGGTGGAGCCTCCTGAGCGATGGTCCAGCATATATTTTAAACTTCAAGCTTTTGCAAGGAACCGATCTGCGGGTGGGATGGATCTGGTAGGATGGGCAGCGCGCAGCCAAACCTGGGTTTCGCTTGGCTCTACCCATCCTTGTACTGTCACCCCTGCGAAGGCGAGGATCCAGTACGTCGCGGCTTATCGTTTCAATCACTACTGTCTCTGGGATACTGGGTAACCCGCCTTCGCGGGTGACGACAAATAAGTGTGGGTCGCTCTCCGGCTTCCCCTTGAGCAGATGCACGATCGCATTCGCATAATACTGCAGCAGCACGTGCTCTTCGGGTTGGCGAAATAGGTCTCGTCGGCCGATCGCGAGATGACGCAGTGTCAGCATCCGCAGGCGGACGGAAATGGTGTAATCATGGTCGCGCGGGATGTGAACGTAGCTGCCGAGCCCTTCGATCTCGCCGATCACGGCTAGGCGTGTTCGCAGACGCTTGCTCCTACTGAAGCCCTGTCCGAAACGCTTATTCAGTCATGTTGCTGACGCAATCTCTGTCTTAGACGGCGAGAACTAAAGAACGCTGTGCGAGGACCACTGCTGGTTCCCACAACGGTTCCGTCGCCACGGTTTGGCGCGAATTCGCAAAGAATTGGCGTCAATTCGTGAACGCTTCCGCGTTTCGCTTGACCATGTTTTGCGACATCGGGAACCGGACGATCTAGAAAATCAATCGAGGTGTTATGATGCTGTTCCGCTCGAGCGCCGCAATTTGCGGTGCCCTGGTTGCGCTTGCCATTTCTGTTACCGTTGCTCGAAGTGAAATCGTTGCAGTTCATTCAAGCGCCGTTGTCGCTGCCGCTGCTGGGGATGCGATCGTTGGCGCAGCATCCACATACAATCCGTTCCGGCCCGGATGGCGGGAGGGCGGCCGGAACACAGCCTCCGGCGAGCGCTATGATCCCTCGGTCTGGGCGGCTGCCATCAAGACGAGCTTGCGTCAGAAATTTGGTGGCGTCCAATATGGCGCGAGGCCGAAATATGCCCTTGTTGAAGCTGTAGGCAAAAAGGTCATCGTCAAGATAAACGACGTGGGGCCACTGACGCCTGGCCGCATCATTGACCTCAATGAGCGGGCGATGCGCTATTTCGATCCGAGCCTGCAGCTCGGGGTAATTTACAGCGTCATCGTCAAGCCGCTTTTCGGCGACTATTGGATCCCGGGACCGGTTGGCTGAAGATCCCGTTTGAATGCCTCGATCGCCTCCCGCCGCTGAGTGACTAGATGATCCCGTCCTTGCGCAGCGCCGCGATCGCATCCGCGTCATAGCCGATATCGGCGAGCACGCGATCGGTGTGCTCGCCGAGCGTCGGCGGGCGCGTCACGATTTGGCCCGGCGTTTCCGACAGCCGCACCGCGGCGCGCGCCGTCGGCGCCGGGTTCGGCAGGCCGGGATAATCGACGTCCTGCATGAAGCCGGTGGCGCGGATGTGCGGATGCTCCAGCGCCTGCTGCGGGCTGAGCACAGGACCTGCCGGAATCATCGCTTTTCCGAGCGTGTCGACCGCTTCCTGCGTGGTGCGCTCGGCGCACCAGCGCGCCATCCGCTCGGAGATGACCGGACCATTGTCGCCGCGCTTGAGGTCGTCGGAAAAGCGGGGGTCATTCAGCCACTGATCCTCTTCGCCCATCAATTTGGCCCAGCGGATGAACAGCGGATGTCCGGTGACCTGGCACAGCACCCAGCCGTCCCTGGTGCGGTAGATATCGGCGGGCGCCGCGGTCTGGCCGAGATTGCCGGTTGGCACGCGGTTGGCCGATATCACCGCCTGCTCGATCAGCGTTGCATTGGTGAAGGAGAGCGCGGTCGCAAGCAGCGCGCCCTCGACGATCTGGCCGCGGCCCGATTTGCCGCGCTCGATCAGGGCGGCGAGCGTGCCGAAGGCGCAATGCAGCGCGGTGCCGAAATCCACCCAGTTCACGGCGGCACGATAGGGCGGATCGCCCTTGCCGGTCATGTAGACCGCGCCTGACATCACCTGCCCGACGCCGTCAAAGCCGACGCGGTCGGACCACGGGCCCGGGTTGCCGAAAGCGGTTGCCGTGGTCAGGATGATGTCCGGCTTGATCGCCTTCAGCGAATCATAATCGAGCTTCATCGCGCGCAGCGTCTGCGGCGGCAGATTGGCGACCACGACATCCGCGGTCGCGACGAGGCGCCGCATCACCTCCTGCCCCTGCGGCTTCATCGGATCGAGCGTGATGCTTTTCTTGTTGCGGTTGACCTGCAGGAACAGCGCGCCCTCGCCGCCTTCCCCGACCGGCGCCACAAAACGGTCCTCGCTGCCGTCGCGCTTTTCCACGCGAATGACTTCCGCGCCGAATTCCGCCAGCAAGGTCGCGCAGTAAGGACCCGCGATATAGCGCCCGAAATCGAGGACGCGAACGCCCTCCAGAACTCCCCCCATCGACCTCTTCCCTGTCTCGCCCGCTTGTGCCGAAGCTTCTAGCATGTTGATGAATGAATTGGACGACCATACAATCACTGATCTCCTTCGAACGGAACCTCCCCAGATGACCTCGACTGCAAAACGGCCCTATCGCGGTGTTTTCCCCGTCGCTCCCACCATCTTCGACGACCGTGGCGAACTCGATCTCGAGGGGCAGCGCCGCTGCATCGATTTCATGATCGATGCGGGCTCCAATGGCCTGTGCATTCTCGCCAATTTCTCCGAGCAGTTCGTCCTCACCGATGCCGAGCGCGAAAAGGTGATGCATGCGGTGCTCGAGCATGTCGCCGGCCGCGTGCCCGTGATCGTGACGACGACGCATTTCGGTTCGCGCATCTGTGCCGAGCGCAGCCGCCAGGCCCAGGATGCGGGCGCGGCCATGGTGATGATCATGCCGCCCTATCACGGCGCGACTTTCCGCGTGCCGGAAAAGGCCATCTTCGAATTCTATCGTGCCGTCAACGACGCCATTGAAATCCCGATCATGATCCAGGATGCGCCGGTGGCAGGGACGCCGCTGTCGGTCGACCTGCTGTCGCGCATGGCCCGGGAGCTGGCGAATATCCGCTATTTCAAGATCGAGGTGCCGATGGCGGCGGCGAAGCTGCGCGACCTCATCGCCGCCGGCGGCGACAACATCGAAGGGCCATGGGACGGCGAGGAAGCGATCACGCTGATGGCCGATCTCGATGCCGGCGCGACCGGCGCGATGACCGGGGGCGGCTATCCAGACGGCATCAGGCAGATCATCGATCCCTATCTGGCGGGGCGCCGGGTTGAGGCGATGGCGGCCTATGCGCGCTGGCTGCCACTGATCAATTACGAGAACCGCCAATGTGGCCTGCAGACGGCAAAAATCCTGATGCAGGAAGGTGGCGTGATCGGTTCGGAAGCGGTCCGCCATCCCCTGCAAAAAGTCCACCCGGCCACGCGCGCCGGGCTGATCGAAATCGCCCGTCAGCTCGATCCGGTAGTGCTGCGCTGGGGGCGGTGACAGGCCAGCCGCGGCTCAACGGTTCAGCTTGATCACCACGCCTTCGTTAGGCCGCAGATGCATCGGGCCCTCGACCTTGTCTTGCTCACGGTCGAGATGGGTCGAGATCAGCGTGACGCCGCGGCCCTGCCATTCCCAGAGCCGCGGCTCGCGGCAGAGATTGAGACCGACCAGGATTTCGGCCTTATCCAGGGTGCGCGCGAACCAGAAGATGTCGTTGTGCGCCCGCCGCGGCCGGTACTCGCCGCGCGAGAGGCACGGTTCGCGGTGCCGTAAGGCGATCAGCTCTCGGTAGAGATGCAGCAGCGAACGCTTCTCGCGGCGCTGCGCCTCAATGTTGCGCGAACGATCCTCGTCCAGCGGTAGCCAGGGCTCGCCGGTCGTGAACCCACCTTGCCCGGTGTCGTCCCAACGCAGCGGCGCGCGCTCGGGATCGCGATTCAAGCCGAACCCCTTCACCAGTTTTTCGAAGGGGTCGCGAATCCTGTCGGGCGGAATTTTTACCTGCTCCGCTCCGAACTCGTCGCCGGCAAACAGAAACGGCGTGCCGCGCAGCGTCATCAAGAGAATCGCGAGAATTCTTGATTGCGCTTCGCCGAGCTCGCTCGCCACCCGGTGCTTATCATGGCCACCGATCACGAAATCGGGCCAGCCACCGTCCGGGATCGCATTGTAATAGGCGTCGACTGTCGCCTGCAGCGCGATTGCATTCCATTCCGTGTCGAGCAGCGCGAAGTTCAGCGGCAGGTGCATGCGCGGCTTGTCGTTGCCGTAGAAATGGCCGATACGGTCGGTCTTGCCCTGCACCTCGCCGCAGAGCAGCCTTTCATCATAGTCGTCCAGAACGCTTCGAATGAACTCGATGCAGCCCATCGCTTCGGGACGGTCATCGGTGAAGACGGGCGCATATTTTTGCGGCGGGGGCGTGTTGTCGTCAGCTTCGGGATCTCTGGGATTATCGCGCAGCAGTTCGTCCTTGATCAGCACGGCGCTGGCGTCGACGCGAAAACCGTCGACGCCGCGGTCAAGCCAGAAACGCATGACGTTGGCCATGGCCTCGCGCACCGCTTCGTTGCGCCAGTTCAGGTCCGGCTGGCTGGTCAGAAACGAGTGGTAGTAGAACTGCCGGCGCGCCTCGCACCACTCCCAGCCGCTGCCGCCGAATCGGCTGAGCCAGTTGTTCGGCGGTCCGCCGTTCGGGCCGGCTTCCGCCCATACGTACCAATCGGCCTTCGGATTGTTTCGCGACGTGCGGCTCTCTTGAAACCAGGCATGCTGGTCGGAGGTGTGGTTGGGGACGAAATCGAGAATGAGCTTGATGCCGGCCGCGTGCAGCGCGTCCCTGACGCGCTCAAAATCCTGCATCGTACCGTAGCGCGGATCGATGCCGCAAAAATCGGAGATGTCGTAGCCGAAATCCTGATCGGGGCTCTTGTAGATCGGCGTCAGCCAGACCGCGCTGACACCGAGCCATTTGAGATAATCGATCCGCTGCAGCAGGCCCGGGAGGTCGCCATAGCCATCGCCATCACTGTCTTGAAACGAGATGGCGGCGATCTCGTAGACGACGGCGCTGCGCCACCAGGCCCTCGACGTTTCCTTTGCACTCACGCGCGCGACCAAGCTCCCTCGGGTCAATCATCGAGGGCCAAACGTCCGCCAAATATGCTGGTTCCTATCGGTTCTCCAGATCGATCACGAGTCCCTCATCACCGATGACCGTAACGGTGCCAGGAACCAGCTCGCCATCGCGCTGTGCCCCCGTCGAGACCAGGATCCGCGCGTGCGCCCCCTCTTCCAGCTTCAGCGCCTGCGGGCGGTCGGTGAGGTTGAGGACGATGAGCAGCCGCTCGTCATTGAGCTCGCGGTAATAGGCAAGCAGATCCTCGTCGACGACATAAGGCCTGTAAGCACCGAGCGACAGCGCAGGCCTTTCCCTGCGCAGCCGCAGCAGGCGACGATAGAGATTGAGGATCGAGCGGGCATCCCCGCGCAATTCAGCGACGTTGTTCGATCGCCAATCGTTCGCCAGCGGCAGCCATGGTTCGGCCGCGGTAAAGCCGGCGTTTTCGCTGGCCTCCCATTGCATCGGCGTCCGGCAGCCGTCGCGGCCGACGCCGATGCCGGGGACATTGCGCTCAAAGGGATCCCGCACGCGGTCGCGAGGAATATCGACCTGGGACATGCCGAGCTCGTCGCCATAGTAGATCGTCGGCGTGCCGCGCAGGGTCAGCAGCAACATGGCGGCGACCGCGGCCTGACCCGCGCCGACCCGGCCGGCAATGCGCGGACGGTCGTGATTGCCGAGCACCCAGTTCGGCCAGCCACCCTCCGGTAATATGCCCTCATAATCCGTGATCAGCGACTGGATGCACCTTGCATCCCAGCGCACGTTGAGCAGCGCAAAGTTAAACGGCAGATGCACGCCGCCGAGATCCCTGCCGTAATAAGCGACGAGGCGCTCCACCGGCAGATAGATCTCGCCGATCAAGAGGCGGTTTGGAAACTCATCGATCGTCCGGCGCAGCGTGCCGATTACATCATGCACCTCGGGCAGATCGGTGGTGTAGAGCGGGACCAGCGCTTCGTTCGGTGGCCTATCCTGGCGATGATCCGGGTTGAGCGGATTGTCGCGAAACTGCGCGTCCTTGATCAGGTGCCAGATCACGTCGACGCGGAAGCCGTCGACGCCCTTGCCCAGCCAGAAGCGCAGCACCTCGCGCATCGCTTCCACGACTTGCGGGTTGCGCCAGTTCAAGTCGGGCTGGGAATTCAGGAAGGCATGGTAGTAATATTGGCCGGTCGCCGGATCGAGCTCCCACGCACTGCCGCCGAACTCGGACAGCCAGTTGTTGGGCGGACCGCCGCCAGGTGCCGGATCACGCCAGATGTACCAGTCGCGTTTTGGGTTGTTCCTCGACGCGCGGCTTTCAACGAACCACGCATGCTGGTCGGACGAATGGTTCGGAACGAAGTCGAGGATCACCTTGATCCCTCGCGCATGCGCTGCGGCAATCAGGCGGTCGAAATCCGATATCGTTCCGAAGATCGGATCGATGTCGACATAGTCCGCAATGTCGTAGCCGAAATCCTTCATCGGCGAACGGAAGACGGGTGAGATCCAGATCGCGTCGACGCCAAGATCAACGAGATAAGGCATCCGCTCGGTGATGCCGTTGAGGTCGCCGATCCCGTCGTCATTGCTGTCCTGGAAGGACCGCGGATAAATCTGGTAGATGACGGCGGATTCCCACCATGGCCTCGGTCCATTCATGCTGTCAATCGTTCCGGTGCGAGGGCCACGAAAGCTTAGCGAGGACAATTCATCCCGCAAGCCGCGGTTCCGAATAACGTGACCGATCAGCAGGCGGGAACCTTCGCGCGGCTCGGACGTAGAGCCGACGGAGGATCACATGACGGATGACAAGAGCTTCGCACCGCTGCTCGGCGATGCAGCCATCGCCATCTGGGGCGACATGCCCCGCGACATCCAGGAGGCGCTGTTCGAAACGGCGATGAAGGCGCGCCCGGAGCTGCGCCACGATCTCGCCGTTCTGCTGCACGAGCGACACCCAAGGACGTTGCACCCCGCTAAGCCAACCTGACGGCCGGCCTCAATTCCCAAACGCGACATCCGCGATCACGGGAAGATGGTCTGAATAGGCGCGGGCTTTGCGATCGGTCCAGGCCGAGCGGATGGTGAGATCGCGCGAGGCATAGATGCGGTCAAGCCGCATCATCGGCAAATGCGATGGAAACGTCCGCAGCCGCGTACGCACCGGACAAATCCGCGCCAGCACGCCGCGCACCGATTTCACCCAGAACCAGTCGTTGAAATCGCCGAGCACCAGCGTTCGCGTCGGCTGCACCAGTTCGGCCAAGGCATGCGCCTGGGCGTGCCGCTCATGGATGCTGAGCCCGAGATGAGTGGCAATCACGGTGACCTCGCCCTGGTCGGCCAGGATGCGCGCGGCGATCGCCCGGCGCGGCTCGCGCTCCTGATAGGAGACGTCGGAGATCCTTGGCGGCGCGGCGAAGGGCCATCGGCTGAGCAGCACCTGGCCATAGTCGCCGTCCTCGGTGACGATCGTCCGCGCATCGACGCTGTGGCCGGCGATGGCTTTTGCCAGAAGGGCGAAGGGATCATCGGTCCTTCCGCGTGAATCGACCTCCTGCAGTGCCGCGATGTCGGGAGACCAGTGGCGGATGATCGAGCAGACGCCCTCGACATCGAACTTCGGATTGAGGTGGAAGATGCCGTGCACGTTCCACGTCATGATGCGCAGGGTGTTCGTCACGTGCGTCGTCCCGCCCACCAGGTCACCAGAAACTGAACGCCGAGGCATAGCGCAATCCAGGCGAGGACCGCGAGCGCCAGCAGCAAGGCGTTGGTCCACGACGCGTTTCTGGCGAGATCGGCGATCTGCGCGCCGAGCGCGGCCATCACCGCAATGCCCGGCGCCATGCCGAGCACCGTGCCGAGCATGAAGTCGCGCAGGCTCAGTTTGCTGGCGCCCGCCACCACGTTCACGATCGAGAACGGCGCGATCGGCACCATCCGGATCATGGCGACCGCCACCACGCCCTTGCCGATGATGCGGCTCTGCACCCGCCCCGCCCGCCGCCCGAGCAGCCGCTGCAACCGAGCCTGGCCGAGCACGCGGCCGATCGCAAACAGCGTTAGCGCGCTGAGCAGTACGCCGGCGCCGGCGCTGAAGAATCCCATCCAGGGTCCCAGCGCCGCCGCCGTCGCGGCGATCAGCACCAGCACCGGAAACACCACCAGCCCGCCGAGCACGAAGGCAGCCACCGCAAACAGTGGTGCGAGTTGCGAGCGCGCGGGCTGCGAAATGACCGAGGAGACGAAGCCGACATCGGTGAAGTCACGCAGCGACGTGTACTGCCAAGCGAGTGCAAGAGCGGCGAGCGCTGCAGCGAGACCCGAAACGGCCAAAATGGTTCTTGGCGTCCACATCCGCGTGGCGGCGCGGTCGAGATGCAGCGGCTCTCTGGGGTCGGCGACCGGCTGCACCATGGCCGCCATGCCGCCCGCCGACGCGGCCGGGTCGATCGGCCGCAGGGATTTCGCCGCCTCGCCCTCCGCGCGTCGGTCGAGATATCCGAACAGATCGGCCTCGTTATTGGCGATCTCCTGTTCGTCGACGCCGCAGAAATGGCCGATCAACCGCCGGCGAAGCCGCGCGATAAATTTCTGCTGCGCGTCGGATGTCGCCTCGAAGGCGAGATCGCACTCGGTATCCGCGCCCATCGATCGGTTGTTGAGGTTGGCCGACCCCACCCGCAGAATACGGTCGTCCACGATCATGACTTTGCTGTGCACCATGACCGCGGCATCCGCCTCGCCGTCCCGCACTGAGGGATAGAGAAAGCGGACGCGGTCCATGACGCCGGCCGCCACGAACTGGCCGATGAATCCGCCGCGGCCGCTCTGCATCGCCTGCGATTCGAACCAGGACGAATGCAGCTTTGGTGTCACGATCAGGACGCGAAGCTGCGGCACTTCAAGCATCCGCTGCGCCAGCAGGCGTGCAATGTCGGTGGCGCTAGTGAACTGGTTTTCGATGTAGATAAAGCGGTCGGCCGCGTTGATCGAAGCCTCGAACAGAAGCGCGACCTCGTTCACCGCGGGCGTGCTCGCGGTGGCGATCTCGGTGCGGGCGATGCCGGCCGTGATGCCGCGCAACTGCACCGGCACCGACGCCGGCCAGCGCTCACCGCTTACTGCTACCGGCTTCTCGACGGTGCAGCCGGCGGTCCGCCACCTGCTCTCGGCGATTTCGGTCAGGCTGGCCGCGGCCTCGCCGTCCACCATGCACTGCACATCGTGAAACGGCGGATAGGGCCTGCCGTCCGGATCGATCCGCAGCCGATCATGGACCGCGTGAGCGCTGGTGTCCCAGCGCCGGATCGTGAGGTCGAGCCCGCCGGCGAAAGCGAGCGCGCCGTCGATGACGACGATCTTCTGATGCTGCGCGGAGCCAAGCGGCAGGCTGGAATCGAAGCAGAAGCGAAGTCGCGCCGATACGCCGGCGGTGAACTTGGTGACGGAATTCCATTCGCGCTCGGCGGCGTAGAGCGGCGGGAAATTCCAGACCAGGATGTCGATGCGCAAGTCCGGCTTGGCCAGCAGCAGCGCCTTGAGGAAGGCGCCGAGTTCTTCCGGATAGCCATCATCGGCCTGTCCGGAGGGCCCGACAAATCGGGTCTGGCTGTGGATGTCCCAGCCGATGATGTAGACCTGCCGCGTGGCGAGCAGCAGCGCCTCGCGCAGAGCGGCAAAATAAGCGGCTGCGTCGTTGAGAATGGCCAGCCGCCCTGCCTTGCATCTTCTCCAGACGGTTTTACCCGGAACGAGAATGGATGAGCTTCGCAGCAGGCGGCACCTCGGCAAGGCATAGAAGCGGACAACAAAGCGCGGACGCACAGCGGCTCGCCGCAGATCAACGTTCCGCTACCGGGTTGGTTCCATTCTGCCGAACCGAGCAACCTCAATTGGAACTGCGGGGCGTGCGGCATCTTCCGTGCCGGTGCGGCCGCGCGCGTGCTCTTCCTCGTTCACGGGTTCTATGTAGGTGCTGTGCAGCGACGTCGGCGACTTGAATCCATCAAACATGACGCGGAAGGTGCTGCGATAGTGACCCGAGCCAATGATGACCTCCTCCCGACCTGCCAAATTTGGGCACCGTATCGCGCTCGTTCTGACCCGGATATGTCCCGGCAGTGCCGGCTGGTCCGGCAGTTCGGTCTCGGATCTGCTGCCCGGCCCAGGGTTTTTGCGGCGCTCATCTGGACGCCCAGCGACAAGCACGTTCGGTCTCCGATGCATGCCGCGAATTCCACCGGCGCACCAGACGGCTGACGAACGGCGGCACGGCGAAGAATGTCGCGGCGCCGAGCCAATGCGCGACGCTTCGTGCCATCGCGAGCATGATGCTCTCCTGGTCACGCGTCACATGCGGGATAATGCCAACAACGAGCCTACGCTGAAATGGCCTGTCCGCGGGTGGCTTGCCGGTCCGGCACGCTCCGCCAATCGCGCCACTTCCTCACCGATGCGCCGTTCGCCGGCTCGATGGCGGCCAGAAGTGCGGCATTGATTTCCGCCATCCGCCCGAGCTTCACCATGCATTGGGCCACCGCGACGAACGCATCCGGCGAATCCGTCTGGAGCCGCACGAACTCGATATAGTGACGCAGCGCCTCCTCATGCTGATCGAGGCGTTCGCAGACCTGGCCGAGGCACTGCCATGCCTTGGCAGCGTCGGGTCGGACCGTCGTCAAGGCGCGGAACGCCCGCTTCGCGCCGGCCAGATCAGGTTTCGCTGCCAGCAACTGGCCGAGCCGGTGCAGCGCGTCGGCGTGCTTCGGCCGGACCTCCAGAATCCGCCGGTAGCCGGCCTCAGCATCGCCGGCTTTTCCCTTGCGGTGAAGCTCGGTCGCCTGCTCGAGCAGATCGGGGATGCAGCGGGGGTCGATCCGGCCGCCGAGATTTCTGCCGCTGCGGGTCTCCAGAACGATGGAGTAGATCTTCCGCTCCTTGCAGCCGAACGAATATTTGTAGGGCTCGTTGCCGCGCAGGAAGTCATATTCGACAAAGCCACGCTCGATGGCGTGACGAATACTGTAGGCGTGCAGGAGCATGCCGGCCGGCGGCCCCACGAACGTTTCGTCGCGTCCAGTCATGTAGAACGAGAACGTCCGCTTGCGCGGCTCCATCAGCGTGGCCAGCGCCGCGACAGGCCGCTCGCCGTGCCAGAAGGTCGGCAGGTACACCAGGCCGGACTGGAAGCTGCGCGTCAGCATCGCGCTGTTGGTGCGGATCAGGCCGTCGATCCGGTCCGCCTTCCGCGCACGCCACTTTGTATCCCAGAAGCCAAGCAGGGTCTTGAGGTCCCGCTCGAACGTCTCAGGCGTGGCCACGGTTATCCGGTACTCGCTCGACGCTTCGACCTGCTTCAAAAGCCGCCGGATCTTCTGCCGCGTATTGGCGCTCAGCTGATCGAGGAAGCTGTTCCAGTCATCCGGCAGCGGTGCGTAGGGACAAAGGCTGTTGTCGATCTTCTCGAAGTTGACCTTGTCGACGTTCGTGGCGTGGAAGCCCGCCTTCGGAAAGCATGCCGTCAGCAGCCGCCAGCGCCGCTCGGACATCCTGATATTGTCGAGATGCAAACGCGTCCAGCTCATCTGCTTGATGGTGCGGGCAAACGCCGGAATGACCCGGTTCTCCGCTTCGGTGCGGCAGACGAGACCGGTATAGTCGGCGGCGAAATTGCCCGCCATCCTGATGTCGCCGAACACGTCCGCCTTCTCGATCGTGGTTTGCAGGCGCAAAGGAAGGAATCCGGCGTAAGGCAGGTCGGCGGCGTCGCGCTCCTTTGCCGCCAGGATGAACCAGGGCCCCGGGATGCAGGACAGCCAGCCGCTCAGCCACTGCCATGACAGGTAGACCTGCGCCTCGTCGTCCGCGTCGTAGACCGCGTTCCAGTTTTCCTCGAGCCTGGATAGCTGCGGCATGGTTTCGATGATATCGATATGCACGGCGGACACCTCTCCAATACGACGCGTCGACTGATTGTCTAACGCTCCCTGAATGCGCGCATCATGCTGTCGTGGATCGGCCTGACGAGGTATTGGAAGAAGGTCCGTTCCGCCGTCTTGATATAGACTTCCGCGGGCATGCCCGGCGTCGGGCTGAAATTTGGAACGCTCCTGCTCTCCTCGCTGTTGAGCTTGACGCGCACGATATAGATGTCGGTCGGTCCGACCTGCTGGGACTTCTTCTCATCAGCAAGCGTATCGGCCGACAAATAGATGACGTCGCCGGACACCATCGGAGTGATACGCTGGTTCAACGCCGTCAGCCGCACCATCGCCGTCTGACCGTGCTTGACGTTATCGATATCCTGCGGCCGTAGCCGCGCCTCGATGATCAGCTCGTCCTTCAACGGCAGCAGCTCCATGATATTCTTGCCCGGCTCGACCACGCCGCCCTTGGTATGATAGCGGAGCTTCACCACCACCCCGCTCACCGGCGCCGTAACACGCACCCGGTCGAGCACGCCCTTCGCGCTCAGCATCCGCTCGCGCACGTCGGCCAGCTCGCCGCGGATCTCGTGCATCTGCTCGACCGCGGTCTTGATGGCGGTCTTGCGTACGCCGTTGATCTGTTCGAGCGCACGGGCGATCCGCTCCTTGGCGTCGCCGATGTCGCCCATGATGCGGCCGACCTCGCCTTCCAGGTTGGCCTTGGTACGCTGCAACACCATCAATTCGGGTTTGCGCACCAGACCCTGCTGGACCAGCTTGTCCTTGGTCACGATTTCCTCGTCGAGCAGGACGATCTGGCGGTGGACCGCTTCGAGCTGCACCCGGGACCCCCGGATCCGCTCCTCCAGCGCCTTGATGCTCTCATCGATGCTCTTGATGTCGCTGTTGAGGTTGTTGCGGCGCGCCGCGAACGTCATCTGCTGGCTCTCCACGATCTCCTTGACCTCGGGCGAAGTGGCCAGCCACTGGACGACCTCGGACGGCAGCGTGATGTCCTGCTCCTCCTTTGTCTCGGCCTGCAGCCTTGCATCGATGGCGGTCAGGCGGATGCGCCGCAAAAACAGCCGCTGCAATTCGGCGCGCGCCGCCGTATCGTCCAGCTCGAGCAACATCTGCCCGGCTTCCACCGTGTCGCCCTCGCGCACATAGATCTCGCGGATCATGCCGCCTTCGAGATGCTGGATGATCTTGTTCTGTCCGGTCACGACGAACACGCCCGAGGCGACCACGGCTCCGGCGATCGGCGCCAGGTTGCCCCAGACGCCGAATCCCATCAGCACGACGGCCATGATCAGCGCGCCTGCGACTGTCGGCAACCTGGTCGATCGCGGCAGCGAATCGTACCAGGTGCCCTCGGAATCCGCGGAGCGGTTCGCAATTTTCCTCTTCGCCATCGCGCAACCTCGTTGCTGTCAAAACCGGCCGGCACCCGTCAATTCAAAGACGGCCCGCCCGGTCCGGTCGGAATGTTGTTCGGCTTGCGTCCGGTGATCATCGGAATGATCTCGTCGCGCACACCGAAAGCCTGCACCGACCCCTGATGCAGGATCATGATCTTGTCGACGCTCATCAGCAGCGCGGCGCGCTGGGTGATCGTCACCACCGTGATTTGCTTTTCCTTGGCGCGCACCAGCGCCTTGGCGAGCGCCCGTTCGCCATTGGCGTCGAGATTGGAGTTGGGCTCGTCGAGCACAAGCAGGCGGGGATTGCCGAAAAAGGCCCGCGCCAGGCCAATGCGCTGGCGCTGGCCACCCGAGAGCGGACCGCCGTCCATGCCGACAATGGTCTCATAGCCCTGGGCGAAGCTCGAGATCATCTCATGCACGTCGGCGACCTCCGCTGCATCAAACACATCTTCATCGCGGGCGTCGTCGCGCATCCTGCCGATGTTGGCCTTGATGGTGGCCGGGAACAGTTGCACGTCCTGCGGCAGATAGCCGACGCTCTCGCCGAACTGGCGCGGATCCCAATTGCGCAGATCCATCATGTCGAGCCTGACGCTGCCCGCGGTCGGGATGATGGAGCCCACCAGCATGCGCGCCAGCATGGTCTTTCCGGTGCCGGAGTCGCCGACAATGGCGAGCGATTCGCCGGGCTGCAGTTGAAAGCTGATGCCGTTCAGGATCACTTTCTTGTTCGGCGGCGGTACATAGAGGATGCGCTCGACATTGAGATAGCCGGCGGGGCGCGGCAGCCGCAGCCGCTCCAGGTTCAGCGGTGAATTCAGCAGCAACGCCTTGATCCGCGCATAGGCCGAACGCGCCTGTACGAAGTTGCGCCAGCCTTCGATGGTTCCTTCCAGAGGGGCCAGCGCGCGGCTCCCGACGATCGATGCGGCGATGACCATGCCACTGGTCACCTGGCCTTCCAGCGCGAGCCACGCACCCCAGCCGAGGATGGCGATCTGGGTGCACAACCGCAGGAATTTCGAGACCCCGGTCATCAGGATGTTGCGGTCCTGCGCCGTCACCTGCGCCTTCAGCGACTCCACGGTTTCACGGCCCCATACCAGGACGCCTTCCGGAATCATGCCCATCGCGTTGATCACTTGCGCATTGCGGGCCATCGATTCCGCCTGCAGGTTTGCCCGCGCGCCATAATTGTTGGCCTGGTTGAACGGCGCCGCGGTGACGCGCTGATTCAACAGCGCCACGGCAATGAGCGCGACGCCCGATCCGAGCACGACGAGCCCGAGATGGGGGTGGATCAGAAACACGACGACGAAATAGACCGGTGCCACCGGCGTATCGAACATTGTGAGCAGCACCGGCCCGGTAATGAACGCGCGCAGATGCTGCAAGTCGGCCAATGTCTGAAACTCGCGGCTGGAGCCGCCTTGCGCGGCCTTGGCGGCGGCGCTCAGGACCGGTCCGCCCAGCCGTGCCTCGGCCTCCACGGCAACCCGCATCAGGATGAAGCGGCGCATCATATCCATCAGCACATGCGCCGCGATCGCGACGATCACGATGATCGTCAGCATCACAAGCGTGTCCGTGCTGCGGCTGGTCAGCACGCGATCGGACATGTTGAACAGATAAATCGGGATGGCGAGCACCAGAAGATTGACCGCGACCGAGAACACACCCACGGTCACCAGGTTGCGGCGGGCATTCGCCAGGCCGCCGCCGAGCACGTCCCTGAACTCGTTGTCGCTGAAGCGTCTATGCAGCGGCGGCGAGTTGCCGCCACCACGCCCGCCACCTCCACCGCCGCCACCGGCGGATCCGCCACCGTCCTTGTCGCCTCCGGTGCGCAGAGGGGGCGCTGGCGTGGCCTGCTCGATCACGACGGTCGATCCCGGCGGCGTTTTGGCCTCTGTCTTTCCGTCCACCCTGGCTTCCGGCTTGACCTCGGGCTTGGCTTCCGGCTTCGCTTCCACCCTGGCCTCCGGCCTGGTCTGTGTTCCGTCGTCCTTTCGCGGAAACCGCTCGACCGACGAAGGTCCGGTCGTGTTGACGGTGGTTTTGGCTTCGGCCGATCCGACCTTCTCGCCGGCAAACTTGACGGGCGAATCGTCATGGCGGGGATGCGCCTGATCAAACCACGGACGAAGCGGAATGATCTTGGCCGAGCTTGCCGTTGCTTCGTCATGCTGAATGAGGCGCCAACCATTGGCGCCCGGACGGTTATCCCAGCCCCACATTTGAGTACTCTCCTGCAATTACAGTAAGCAAAGCAACTGACCCTGCCGCTAGTGCAGCACGCTCGCCATCGGATCGATCTGCATCTGGTTGGCGACCGCCGGCGGAGGTGCGCTCACTGCTTCCTCCGGGTGATCGACGAAAGCAATGAGTTCGGTCACCAGCGCATTGGCATCGGCGTTGACCGCGTTATCGGACGCCGTCGGCAGCAGCTCCGTCTGCACCAGGATGAAGTCGGTATAGATCTGGCCCTTGACGTAGGTCGCGTCCGGATTGACGTCGACGATTGCGGCGTCGTTGGTCAGTTCATTGGCACCTGACGTGACCGACTGCGTCACGAGCCCGTCCCGATTAAGCGCCATCAGATCGGCCGGCGGTTGGTTCTGCAGCTGGTACATCACGTCGACATCGGAGGTGATGTTGGTCTGCCAGATCGCGTTGATGTCGTAATAGTCGCCGGTGATGTAGAGCACCTTCAGCGGTCCGCCATGACCGATCACAGTACCGGCCAGCTCGGGATCGAGCGACGTCATGCCGGCGGCAATGAGGCTCTGGATCAGTTCGAGATTCGCAGGCAGATCGTCGAAGGTGTCGCCGCCGTAATTCGCGATCGTCGCGTCGTTCAACAGGTCGTTGCCGCCCGAAATAGCCGATTGAGACGGATGGCTCCCATCGGCGGCCATCACGATCTTGTCGTTGTCCAACAGGATGTTGTTTTGAAAGATGACGTTGAGGCCGTGATAGCTGCCTTTGATGATGATCAGGTCGTATTCAACGCTGCCGTCGAGAATCTCGGCCAGATTGCCCTGCGCATTGAAACCGCCGACGAGGTTGTAGTGGCTGCTGCTGCTGACCTGCGTTGCTACATCGTTGTCGGAGAGATAGTTGACCTGCGCCACCGCATGAACGCTGTAGTAATTGCCGTCGACCACGTCGACGGTCCAGTTCGGGCCGGCGAAGGTGGCGGAGTAGCCGGCATAGATGCTGGGCTTCTCGGCAAAATCGGCGATGTTCGTGACGACATCCGCCTCGTTGATCGGGGCGGCCGCCTGCTCGCCGCCCGATACGTGGACGCCGTCATGGTCGACGATGGTGTTGGTCTGGAAGACGGCGTTCGTCTTGAAGTAATCTTCCATGACGATCATCGTGCGGGCGGCCTCGCCGATATCGACGATCAGCGCCGCATTGACGCTGAAGTTGCTGCCCAACGTCGCCCACTGGCCGATTCCCTCTCCGGTGTCCGGCAGCGTCGGCCGCTCGGCCGGCGGAGTCGGCTCGGTCGGGCGGTCCTGCAACTCGCCATCGACGTAGTAGCCGACCGGCACCGAATGCTGATCCGGCGTACCGCCGTGGTCGGCCCATGCAGCGTCGTGAGCGGACAGAAAATTCTTCGCGCCGGCATCGTCCTGCGGCATCTGCCAGTTGGCAGGAATCTCCGCATCGGCATTGGCCGCCAGTTGCTCAATGATGACCATCGCACTGCTGTTGACCTGCATGATCAGGGGTTCTGCGACGGCAAGCGCGCCCGTCGGCAGATTGGTGTCGTCATCATGCATGAAATTGTACTGGTGAACCGTAAGCTGGGTCTCCTCGCCCCCGTCCTGGTATGTCACCCTGACATGATGTTCGGCATGCCCGCCTCCACCGCCGCCGGCCGGCAACGGCAGCGGAACATTCAGTTTCGGCAGGGATGGAAAGAAATCGGGATAGTGGTCCTGCACATCATGGAGCAATTTGAGTGGACGGTCTCGAACCAGGTGTATCGGATCGTCCGTGAGTTGCTCCGGAATCGGACCCGCTGCAGTATCCATATCATCGGGCACAAAGCGATGATCGTAATTCGGTGGCGCCGTCGTGTAGTCGTCGGAAGAACGGGCCACGAGACCGTCATCATATTGCACGCGGTCGCGAGCGATGTCCTGGAAGATATGCAGATATCCTGCGAAGTGGGAAATAATCTCGGTAAAGCTTGCTGACGCCATCGGAATCTTCCCCTGTTGCCGTGAACGGTCAGGGTCGCGGACAGCTTGTTGTCGGCAACTGCGGCGACTGAAATAAAATCATTGAGAAGAAATGACCCGCGCGGCAGAAGCCGCGCGGGTCGAACGCGGAACTAGAGTGTATCGTGGTGATCGGTCAGGTCGTGACCGGCAACCTGCATGGTGATGCTGTTGAACTGGATGTTCGCACCCTGGGTGATGTTCTGGTCGAAAGCGGACTGGTTGAGGATTGCATCGGCACTGGAATGAATGCCGGCGCTTGCGCCTACCGCGTCGCCCATATGAGCGCCGTCGATCTTGGACTCGCCGCCCTCGATCTTGGCGTCCATGTCGAACCCGGAACCCGGATAGCCCGAGCCGCCGCCGTTATAGACGGCATAGGAGTTGTTGGTGTCGTTATCGACCAGGTTGTTGACCTGATCGATGTTGAACTGGTTGCCGCCCCCGTACAGCGTCTGGTTCACCACGTCGGGCATCACGACGGAATCGGACGTGGTGAAATGGGTGAGATCGATGACCGGGCTGCTCAGGCCATCGGCCTTCAGGTCGAGATCGACCTTCACATCGACATCGACGTTGACCTTGTTGTCGACAGTATTCTCGATCTTGTTGTCGATATCGTTGTCGACCCTGTTGTCGAGCTTGTTGTCGACGTCGTTGTCGACCTTGTTCTCGTTCTTGTTCTCATTGAGGTTTAGGTTGCCGTTGCCGTTCTTGTTATCGTTCTTGTTGTCGTTCTCGCTCTTGGAATCCAGCGACTGAACGGCGAACTGCAACTGGCCCTGACCCTGGCCTTGGCCCTGACCTTGCCCCTGCAACTGAGCCTGAAGATTGGCCTGCGCCTGCGCCTGGTCCTGCTTCTGGTCCTGGTCCTGATCCTGATCGTGCTTTGGATCCCACTTCGGCTTTGGCTTACTCATGGCATGCTCCTGCGCTTGGAGCATCGCGGACGGAACGAGATCGCTGATCTTCTAAGTCTGCGGTCTGCGATACGCGGCGGTGCTCGTTGACGTCGGTTCTTCCGACTGACGGCACCTCGCCTTATTGCGGATGCCGGCTCCGTCAATTTGCCGACACATCTTCGCCAACAACATGCATGCATTGGATGGATCGCCGTATCTTGCGATATCAGCCATCGGGAGGATCAAAGACGAAGTGCGGCGAGATGGTTCGTCGCCATCACTCTTTCAGGCCGCATCGCGCGGCACGCCCGGCTGCTCTCCGCCGCAGACATGGGCTTCGAGGCGCGGCAGCAGGTCCCAGATCTCGCGATTGATCTTCGTCATCTCGCGGGTCGTCTGCAGCATCTCCTGCAGCCGGCTTTCGTCCAGCGGCTTGATCTCGCCGAACTTCAGGCTCGACCTTGTTTCCATCAATCGCATCGACTGGGTGTGGGTGATGGCGCCCTTGGAATCGAAGATGAACATGCAATGATTCAATTCATTGCGAACCTTGGTGGAGTCCGAAAAGCGCTCGACGAGCGCCGCCAGACTCCGGGCAAGCGCCTTGTCGGTCACCTTGATCTTCGCCAGCCGCTGGATCAAATCGAGCCTCGCCCTGGTCGTGTTCAGGGTAGCGAACACGACGGCAGCCGAAGCCTCGTCTGTCCGCAACAGAATCATAAGGACGTAGATGAAGAGGCTTTCGTTGTTCGACCAGCTGCAGATCAGGTTGCCTATCAGGGCGAGAACGAAAGTGCGGCGATCTGCGGAAGCCGGCGCAGCGGCAGCCAGCAGGTCGAAATCCGGCTTTGGAGGCAACTTGCTGACAAACATCGCATCTGTCCCGACGTGCATCCGACGAGGGACCATCGTAATCCGCACCGCAGCCGCGGATGTACATATCGAAAGATATAAATAGTTGCGGTTGCGTAATGCTACAATTCCAATCCGGGGATGTCAAAATGTGGCTGAAAGGCGATGTTTTGACGACATCTCGTTACACGGCGCCTTCTTGGCGTCTACTACTATCGAGTGTAAACTTTTTCTGAACAATTATGAGGCATCATGAACTAATTCATACCAGCCAGCGCGGTCCAGAAGGAAACTATCGATAGCATCGCCAAAAGCCGGGGGCGCGTTATGTCAGTCCCACCACAAAAGACCGTTTTTATTGTAGACTCGATGGCATTTCGACGAGCTCGAACCGAGAGCTTCTTGAGTTCCTGGGCCAGCAACGAACAGGTCGAGCTGGTTTCACTCGATCCCGGGGACGCGCATACCAGGCTGGTCGAGCGCAGCCCGTGCGACATGCTGATCTATAGCGTCGGGGCGACCTCTCATCTCGAGCTGTTCACCGAGATGCAGGTATTCCACACACTGCGCCGGGAAGCCGCGCTAGCAATCCTCTCCGACGATGAAAATCCGGCGATGGTCATCGCCGCGATCCGTTCGGGAGCCCAAGGCTACTTCAGCAATTCGATGGCCCCCGACCTTGCGTTGCAGGCGCTTTCTTTCGTGCTGCACGGCGGCACCTATTTTCCACCTGCCGCGATCATGGCCGGCCGGCCGGCCGGATCCCCTGATTTCATTCATGAGCCGACATCCCCGGAACTCGAGCCGCGAGATCAGCCATCAAGTAGGGGCCAGGAAGAGATACTTTACGAACAGCAAAGCTCTCTTTTCGACGGAAAGGCCTCTATCCATCACGGTGGCGATCACTCCGACGGGCTCCGCCCCGCTCCCGAATTCACCGAGCGGCAATACGCCGTTCTCGTCTGCCTGTGCCAGGGCGATCCCAACAAGGTTATCGGCCGCAAGCTCGGAATGACGGAAACAACCGTGAAGGTTCACGTCCGGGAAATCATGCGCAAGCTTGGTGTGTCCAACCGCACACAAGTCGCGATCGCTGCCGGTCGCGGCGGCGTCGGCGCCGAGGGCGTTGGATTTGTGCCCTCCGATGTCCCAATCATCATCAAGTCATCTCTTCCGCAATAACAATATTTTCGCCGCGCACCCGGTCGGCAGCGCTCCACAGAAAGGGCCCTCGGTGAAAGGCGGCTTCGGACGGGGGCGACGTCCACACAAGCTCAGTATTTGTGCCGTTTCATTGGTAGTAATCCTTTTGATGCGGCGGTATTCGAACAGAGCGGAAGAGGGCCACACTCCGCGTTCCTGACAAAAAGTGTGGCGGAAGCCCTGTCCTAATCCTGCATTGCCCGATTGTGGCCCGCCAGGCCGGGCGCGGCGGTATTGTCGTCCTCCTTTACCGAGAAACTTGGCTGACCAAACTTCCTGACCTTTGTCGCGCAAAGGCAATGGCGGCGCATTGCAATCCTTCAATATATGATTATCGTCATACAATGACCCGAAAACGCAGGAGCCACCAATGCTCGCAAACCCCGATCCCGTCGTCATCCTTTCCGCCGCGCGTACGCCGCTAGGCCGGTTCATGGGCGAACTATCTCCCCTCAGCGCGCACAGGCTCGGCGCACATGTGATCGGCGCGGCACTGGAGCGGGCAAAGCTCGATGCCGTGCGGGTCGACGAGGTTTTCATGGGCAATGTGCTGCCGGCCGGCCAGGGCCAGGCCCCGGCGCGGCAGGCCGCGCGCGGCGCCGGCTTGCCTGACGCCACCGGCGCCACGACGATCAACAAGGTCTGCGGCTCCGGCATGAAGGCGACCATGTTGGCGCACGACATCATTCACGCCGGCTCGGCCTCGATCGTGGTGTCCGGCGGCATGGAGAGCATGAGCAACGCGCCGTATCTGCTGGCCAAAGCGCGCGGCGGCTACCGCGCCGGCCATGACCGGATCATCGACCACATGATGATGGACGGGTTGGAGGACGCCTACGAAACCGGCCGCTCGATGGGCGATTTCGGCGAGGCCACTGCGGAAGCCTACCAGTTCACCCGCAAAGACCAGGACGCTTACGCGATGGAGACGCTGACCCGCGCCCGCAAGGCGGTCGAGGGCGGCGCGTTCAAAGCCGAGATCACGCCGGTCACGCTGATCGAGAAGGCCGGGCCGCGCGTGATCGCCAATGACGAGCATCCGCTGAAAGTGGACCCTGCCAAGATTCCCGGCCTGAAGCCTGCGTTCCGGGCCAACGGCACCATCACGGCGGCCGCCTCCTCCGCCAATGCCGACGGCGCCGCCGCGCTCGTCTTGGCTAAACGCTCGCTCGCCGACCGCGACGGCCTGCCGGTGCTCGCCGAGATCAAGGGCCACGCCACCCACAGCCAGGAGCCGCAATGGTTCACCACCGCGCCGATCCCCGCGATTCGCAAGCTGCTCGAGAAGGTCGGCTGGAGCGGCTCCGACGTTGACCTGTTCGAGATCAACGAAGCCTTCGCCGTGGTGGCGATGGCGGCGCAGAAGGACCTCGGCATTCCCCCCGAGAAACTTAACATCAATGGCGGCGCCTGCGCGCTCGGCCATCCGATCGGCGCCACCGGCGCGCGGCTGATCGTGACGCTGCTGCATGGGCTGGAAGCGCGTAACTTGAAACGCGGCGTCGCCGCGCTCTGCATCGGCGGCGGCGAGGCGACCGCGATCGCAGTCGAGCGCGTCGTGCGGTGACGAGGCGCCGAGGAAGCGCGCCTGTCAGGCGCGCTTCGGGCGCAACGGCACAACCGCGCGCGTATCGGCCTGCGCGCGCATCACCTCATCGATCACCGCAACCAGCGCCGTCTGGTCGAACGGCTTGGAAATGCGCGGCAGATGAGGCTGCGCGGTGCCGAGAAGCTCGGCATACCCCGTGCAGAGCACCACGGGCGTGCCGGGATGTTCGGCGGCGACGGCATCAGCGAGCTGCAGCCCGTTCATCCCCGGCATGGCGTAGTCGGTCACCACGATGTCGACCTTCGGCGCCCGGCGCAGTAATTGGACGGCTTCCTCGCCGGAGCGCGCCTCGATCACGGCGTGGCCGAGATCGTCGAGCATCGCGGCGACGCTGTCGAGAACAAGCAGGTCGTCATCGACCACCAGCACGGAAAGGGCGCGAAAGCTGCGCAGCATGGCGCGCGAGGTTTCCGTCTCGGAGCGCGCCGGCGCCTGCTGCTCCTGGGAGGCGGGCAGCCAGATTTCGGCCGTGGTCCCCTCGCCGATCTTGCTCTTCAATCGCAGCGCGCCGCCGGACTGTTCTGCCAGCCCCTTCACCATCGACAGGCCGAGACCGGTTCCCTTGCCGATGCCCTTGGTGGTGAAGAACGGCTCCTGCGCGTGCTGCAGCGTCTCGGTATCCATGCCGCATCCGGTATCGCTGACCGAGAGCGCGACGTAGCGTCCCGCGGCCAGGCCGTCGCTCGCCTGCTCCTCGCGTGCGGCGATGCTGATGGTGCCGCCGCTCGCCGTCATCGCATCGCGCGCATTGACGGCGAGGTTGAGGATCGCGAGCTCGAGCTGGTTGGCATCGACCTTCACTTTTGCCAGCTCGATCGGAAAACGGGTCTCGACACGGATCGCCGGGTCGAACTTCAGCAGCGCAGACATGCCGCGGACCAGCTCCGGGACGTCGACGATGACGGGCTTGAGATCCTGCTTGCGCGCAAACGCGAGCATGCGCTGGGTCAGCGAGGCGCCGCGCAGCGCGCCATGGATCGCATTGTCGAGCAGCCGGTGGATCCTCGGGTCCTCCGGCTGCAGGCGCTTCTTCGCCAGTTCGAGACTGCCGAGGATCACGGCAAGGATGTTGTTGAAATCGTGGGCGACGCCGCCGGTGAGCTGCCCGACGGTCTCCATCTTCTGCGAGATCGCCAGCGCGTCGCGCGTGCGCTCCAGCGCTTCCTCGGCGAGGCGGCGTTCCGTCACGTCGCGAACGATCTTGGCGAAGCCGATGGTCTCGCCGGGCTCGTTTCGTACCGCGCGAATCGTCGCCTCGGCCCAGAAGCGGCTGCCGTCCTTGCGAACGCGCCAGCCCTCGCCCGCCGCCTTGCCGTCGCGCCTGGCGTCGTGAAGCAGCGCGTCCGGAACGCCGGCGTCGCGGTCTTCGTCGGTGTGCAGGATGGCGTAATGCGCCCCGACGATGTCCCCGCCATAGCCGGTCAACCTGTTCGCGCCGAGATTCCAGTTCGCGACCCGCCCCTCCGGATCGAGCATGAAGATGGCGTGATCGGCCACGCCCTCGACCAGCAGGCGGAATCGCTCCTCGCTGCGCCGCAGCGCCTCGGCCTCGCGGCCGACCCGTTCGGCCGAGGCCCGGTCATAGACGGCCGCGACCAGCCCGATCATGAGCACCATGATGGTGGTGCCGGCAATCAGGAAGGCAAGCGGCGCCTGCCCCACCGTGCCGGAGGCGGCCCGGCCAAGAACGCCTTCGGTCAGAACGAAGGACGAGCCCTGCATCGCCGCGTAGTGCATGCCTGATATCGCCAGGCCCATGACGACCCCGGCGGATATGCGTTCGCGGACGCTGGTCATGTGAAAGGCAAGGCGCAGCGCGACGATCGAAGCGCCGATCGCGATGGCGATGGACGTCACCACCCAGAAGGGATCGTATTTGATCGACGCCGCCATCCGCATTGCGCTCATGCCCGTATAGTGCATGCCTGAGATCGCAAGCCCCATGCCGATCCCGGAAGCAATGAGCGTGCTTGAGCGCTGGCTGACGATGAGGAACGCCGCCGCCGCGACCAGAATGGGAAGGGCCAGCGAGAGCAGCGTCAGCAGCGGATCGTAGGAAACGTCCACGCCCGGCAGGCTGAACGCCAGCATGGCGACGAAATGCATCGACCAGATGCCGCCGCCCATGGCGACGGCCGCGGCCACTAGCCAGCCGAGGCTGACGGCGCCGGAAGCAGCCCGCATGCGAGTCGCAAGATCCAACGCCGTGTAGGAGGAAAGCGCGGCGATCAGGACCGACAGCGCGACCAGAACGGGATCGTGGGAACCAGGATGGTGGTGCATTCCGTCGACGAAGCAGCGAAAGCATCTCAATAGCACCGAAATTGTGGCGGCGCATTGTTCTCGTGTAACGGGCGGTTGCTGAAAATGGCAAAATCGGCGGGATGGCAGCTCCAAATGCCGATAGCAAAACTGGTTAGGTATCCAATAATTTCAAGGCGCATCTGACCGAATTGTCCAGCCGCGCTCCAGCGATTTCAATGGCTTGGCGCCGTTTCCATGGTCCCCTCCACCTGCGGCAAACTCCCCTTGGACAGCCGCATGGATCGCTCCCATTCGATGTAAAAACCTCAGGTTGTAAATGCCGGGCTGGAGCAGTAACCTGCCCATGAACAGGAACTGCAGGAAGCTTCGCGCAGAACGCCGATGCATTGAGCCTGTGATCCAATGCCGGCCCAAAGAGCTTCCTTTTGCGCATCCGTAAGCGCGGCGGCCGGTCATGCGTCGAAGCAAAATCTGTCGGTCATCGATCAGGGCGGCACGAGCAGCGGCGCCACACTGGGGGGTGATTTTTTCTCACGCGAGCTTCGACCATTTTCAATGGAGAAGCAGAAGATGTCGGTCCCATGCAAGTTCGAACAAAGCCTCCTCAGCCACGAGGAGTATGAGATGGTCCGCCTCACGCATCATCCCGCCATCTACGACGCCGAGGCGACCGCTCTTGTGGATCTGCGATCCCGCCTGCGCAAGATGCACGACAAGGAGCGGACGCTGAGCCGGCAGAAGCGGCGAGAGGTGCGCGGAAAAGGCGGGGCGCGCGGTGCGAACTTCCCTGGGAATGCCGAGCGTCCGTCCCAACGCAAGCAGATTCTTGCCGCGGCCGTGAAGCGGCTCAACAGGGAACTGAGACGGCTCAACAATCTCATGGCCAAGACCCGCCATGTCGAAGCGGCCCGAAAGGCGCTTGCGCTACGTCGTGCCGCGAAATTCGTTCCCTACCCCTCCGCCGGATTGACGCCGAATGAAGGCATGGCGCCGCGCTCAAGCACGCGGCGAAGAAAGATCGTCACGGGAGCGAAGATCGGTCGCGTGTCGCAGGCGACGAAAGTCGCCCAGGCCATACACGATACGCGAGACGCCTGAGCAAATGTACGCAAGCCGCGGCCTTTTCGGCGATCAACCGACATGGAGGTGAGCATGAATGTCCGACTCATATTCGGGGCTCTGATCATCGGCGTCGCTGCTGCCATCGCGGTGCCGTCAGGCCTGTCGCTGGCGCAATCGGCGGACCAGGGTGCGGCTGCGCCAAAGAGCGCAAAACCTAATGTAAATGTGAACCCGCACAAGCACCGCTATTGGCGCCACCACGGTGGACGGCATCCGCATTTCGGCAGCCGGCGGGTACGCACCCACGCGCCTGCAGCGCGGACGTCGGCCAACTGAATCGAAAGCGGCACAGGAAACGAAGCCGACGGGTAGATGTCCTATGAGCGAGACTTACGGACAGCAGAGCGAGGGCACTCCTTCTTCCGCGGATTCCGGAAGAACCAATGTCCCCTGGCAGCGGTTACCGTTCGCCGTCGCCCTCGTGCTGGCCGTCGCGGGCGTCGCCTATACCAATATCTCGCATCAACCGCTGGTGGGTTACTGGGAGTTCCTGGCGCTTGCCATCGCCGTGGTGTGCGTCGTCACCAAATGGCCCGAGCTCGACAACAAGCAGGCCCAGTTCCGGTTGATCTGGACCCAGGCGCTTCATTGGGTGGCCGTACTGGTCACAATGAACATGATGCTGGTCTCCGGCGTTCAGCAACTGCTCCCCACACCGGCAACCAGCCTGGTGCTTCTGACACTGCTGGCGCTCGGCACCTTCCTTGCGGGCCTTAGCCTGTTGTCGCTGCAGATCTGCTTCCTCGGCATTACCATGGGCGCCGCCGTTCCGGCGCTGTCCTGGCTGAAGCAGTCGATGGTCTTCTTCCTGCTCGCGGCGGTATTCGTTGTCGGCATCGGCATGACCTTCTGGCTCGGCTACGGCCGCACGGCGGCACCTGCCAACAGGGGAGATCAAGTCGAGGCCTGAAGATGCAGACGAGACGATTGCTTTACGCCCTGTGCGTTTCCGTCGGAATTGTCCTCGCAACGCCCGCCCAAAGCGAGATGTTCAGGGCCGGCCGGCTGCTGTGTTCCACCAGCCCGAGGATCGGATTCCTCGTTGGATCGACGCAGTCGCTGCGCTGCGTATTCTACCGGCGTGCTTCGTCGGACCGCTACATTTACGCCGGGCGGATCAGGCGTGTCGGTCTTGACCTCGGCGTCACCGGAAGTGGCGTTCTATCCTGGGCCGTCTTTGCCAGGAATTCGCGGATTGGCCCCGGCACCATGCGCGGCAGCTATGTGGGGGCCAGCGGCAACGTTGCGCTGGGCCCCGGCTTTGGCGCCAACGTCTTGATCGGCGGATCCCGCCGGAGTGTCGTGCTGCAGCCGTTGTCCACCGAGCGCGCGATCGGCATCAATCTCGCCGCGACGGTGACCCATTTGACCCTCGGCGAGAGAGGACGACGATAACCGGGCCGAGGCGCCTGCTCTCACGCATTCCCGGCTACCGCCCCAATTTGTCGGGCCCGAAGCCGAAAGCAGCCGCGGCTCGTTAGATATCTTCAAGGACTTGGCAATTCGCGAAGCCGGGCAGCGCGGCACATTCCACAACATATTCACGATCATGCGGCCAGCCGTGGAGAACACGGCAACGATCGGCCATCGCGCTCGACGGGGTGCAATCAGGTTGTTAAGCCCGCGTCGCTGAGGAGACTTTGAGTCGGGACATGACCGTTGCGATCGAGATGGGGCAAACGAATGTGGGCGCTCCGGCTGGTCTGGACCTAGAGGAACTGCTGGCAACCCGCCTGTTAGTGCAAGGCAATTCGGGTTCCGGAAAATCCCATTTGCTGCGCCGGCTATTGGAACAGAGCGCGCCCTGGGTGCAGCAGACGATCATCGATCCCGAGGGCGACTTCGTCACATTAGCCGACCGCTTCGGCCACCTCCTGATCGATGCCGAGGACCATACCGAGCGGGGCCTGCAGGTCGCCGGCGAGCGGGCACGCATCCATCGCGTCTCCACGGTACTCAATCTCGAGGGTCTCGACGCCGAGAACCAGATGCGGCGCGCCGCGGCGTTCCTCAACGGACTGTTCGAGGTCGCCCGCGACCATTGGTACCCGATGCTGGTTGTGGTGGACGAGGCGCAGCTGTTCGCGCCGGCGGTCGCCGGCGAGGTGACGGATGAGGCGCGCAAGCTCTCGCTCGGCGCCATGACCAACCTGATGTGCCGCGGCCGCAAACGCGGCCTTGCCGGCGTGATCGCCACCCAGCGGCTGGCGAAGCTCGCCAAGAACGTCGCGGCCGAGGCGTCGAATTTCCTGATGGGCCGGACCTTCCTGGACATCGACATGGCGCGCGCCGCCGACCTTCTCGGCATGGAGCGGCGACAGGCGGAAGCCTTCCGCGATCTGCAGCGCGGCCAATTCATGGCGCTCGGTCCGGCGCTCTCTCGCCGTCCGCTGGAACTGCGCATCGGTGCAACGGAGACCGCGCCGCGCAACGCGACCCCGCGCCTGATGCCGCTGCCGGAGGCGACGCCGGACGCACGCGCCATCATCCTGGCTGCGCCGCCGCCGGAAACTAACCGGCCGCAGCGCCGCACTCCGCCACCGGATCTGCTCAATCAGCTGATGGCGGCGAAAACGGCGGCGCAGGAAATCCGATCTGAAGCTGCGGAGCAGCCGCTCAGCGCCGAGGAGATCGCTGAGCGGCGTGAGCGGGTGGACCGCATTCTGCGCGCCATCATGGCGGAGCCCGATGCGGGATTTCGCGCCATCGGCGTGCTCTATCAGGAATTCGTGGTCCGCTGCCGGATTGAGGGCCTCGGCTCTGATGTGCCCGATCTCGGTGAATTCCGCCGCATGCTGACACGCGCCCGCGCCGGGCTCGGATCCGATATTTCAGAGGATGACCGCTGGCAGGATGTGACGGTCCGCGCCTCGCTGCTGCCGGAAGACATGCAGGGCGTCTTCATGATGATCGCGCGTGCCGCGAAGGAAGGCTGGCCCTGCCCGGGCGATGCCGCGATTGCCCGCGCCTATGGCTCGCATTCGCTGCGCCGGGCGCGGCGTCTTCTGAGCTATATCGAGGAGCAGGGCCTGATCGTCTGCCAGCTCGACGGCGCCGGCCGGCGCATCGTAACGCTGGTCGAACTGGCCTGGGCGACGGCACCGGGCGACCCCAATGCCGAGGAAGCACCAGCGAAGCTGGGTTGCCCCTCCTCGGCTCTGTGATGTAGCCGATAGCGCCTGCCTCGCCCGGCGGTGTATGATTTGCGGAAATCGCTGAGCATTGCGCTATCGTTCCTTTGAAGGAGTTTTTGCCTTGAGCGTTGCCTTCACCAAGGAAGACAGTGCGGAAAACGGCGTCGGAGACGATGCTTCCCGACCGCCCGATGTCGCCTCATCCGAACCTCGTGACGGAAGCGGGATTGAAAGCGCTCGAGTTTCAGCTCGATCAGGCACGCGAGGCATACAGGACAGCACAGAAGATCGAAGACGTGAATGAGCGGCGGCGGCAAGCGGCAATCCCCTTGCGCGATGTGCGCTATTTTGCGGAGCGGGTTCGGACCGCACAGGTCGTGCCCAATCCAGCCTCGTCCGACACCGTGGCCTTCGGCAGCACGGTGACCTTCCAGCGCGACGATGGCCGAGTGCAGACATATCGTATCGTCGGAGAGGACGAAGCAGACCCCAAGGCTGGCTCGATTTCCTTCGTGTCCCCGGTCGCAAAGCTTCTTATGGGCAGGGCCATTGGCGATGTCTTCGATATGTCAGGTCAAGAGCTTGAGATCATTGCGGTCGCTTAAATCTTCAGGCGGATGCCCCCTTTGGTCTGCTTGCTTAACAGGGTATGATCCCCTTCGCCTGAGCGCCGGAGGCCACACGAAGCCTCAGCACTGACCGCGGCCGAGAGCGACTTTCGACAGGTCTTGGGAGAGTAAAAATGAAAACGCCAAAGAGCGCCGCGATGTGTGTCGCGTTCGCGCTGCTGTTCACTATCGGAGTAACCTCGATGTCCGCCGCCAGAACATTCGTCTACGTGTCGAATGCGCAGGACGGCAATATCGACGCCTACAGCATGGACACCGCCAGCGGCGCGCTGACACCGATCGGCAAGACCGAGGCCGCCAAGCTGGTGATGCCGATGACAGTGAGCCCCAGCAAGAAGCACCTCTATGCCGTGATACGTTCGCAGCCGACGCGCGTATTGACCTACGCCATCGATCCCGCGACCGGTGCGCTCGCGCAAAAGGCGTCAGCGCCGCTTCCCGACAGCATGCCCTATGTGTCGACCGATCGCACCGGACGTTATCTGTTCACCGCCTCCTATGGCGGCGACAAGCTGGCGGTGAGCCCGATTGGCGAAAACGAATTGGTCGAAAAGGAAGCGATCCAGGTCATCCCTACCGGCCGCAACGCGCACGCGATCCTGCCCGACCGTAGCAACAAATTCGTCTATGCGACCACGCTTGGCGCCAACCAGGTGCTGCAGTTCACCTTCGATGACAAAACCGGCAAGCTCGCGCCCAATGAGCCGCCGTCGGTCAGCCCTGATGCCGGTCACGGCCCGCGCCACATGGCGTTCTCGCCTGATAACAAGAACCTCTACGTGCTCAACGAGCTCTCGGGACACGTCACGCGATATGCAATCGATGGGGCGAAGGGAACGCTGACGCTCGCGGAGAGCATCAGCTCGGTGCCGGCGGAAGCCGGCCTTGTCTGGGGCGTGCCGCAGGCGCCGGCCGGCACGGCGGCGGCGGCGGCACCGAAGGAAGAGAAGCCGAAAATCTGGGCGGCCGACATCCAGATCACGCCCAATGGCAAATTCCTGTATTCGACCGAACGCACCACCAGCAAGATCGCCCTGTTCACGGTGGCGTCTGGCACTGGCAAGCTCGCCTATGTCGCCAATTTCACGACGGAGACCCAGCCGCGCGGCATCAAGATCGATCCGAGCGGACAGTATCTCATCGCATCAGGTGAAAAGTCGGATCGCCTGTCAGTCTACAAGATCGACCAGAGCACGGGGAAGCTGGGCGAACCCAGCCGCTACCCGGTCGGCAACGGCGCGAACTGGGTGGAGATTGTCGACATCCCCTGAGCTGCGCGCTGCCGAATTGAGCGACTATCTAAGCTGCAAAGCCCCGGGGCCCCACCGGGGCTTTGTCGCATCGGCTTCCCTTCCGGAAGGATACGGCTTGCTGCAAACTGCCCACGCCGCTCGCGATTCGTAAATGTCTTGAGGAGCCATGAACGAGACTTTGATATCCGCCTGTATGCTGTTTCTCATTCCAGCAACGCTTTTGTTCGGCGCATTGGGTGTCGCGCACTCGTCCTTTCTCAAGATGCTGGTCTGCCTGCTTGGCGTCGCCACGACCGGGTTATGGCTTTATCGGATCTGGTGGTGGACAAACCTGTCCCTGATCGATCGCAGAACGGCGCTTGGTCTCTCAGGCATGTATGCGGCCGCGTGGCTGATCACCTTCCTGGTGCAGATAAAAAATGTTTCTTCGCGCGACTGACGCTGCCTGCGGCGCCTCGCGCTGGCCATATCCAGCTTACGACTAAGGAAGACGATAAGCCCGCCGGGCGTTCGTGCCAAACGCCTTGTCGCGCACCTGCGGACCAAGCTTCGTTAGGCATTCATCGAGCGCGCCCTTGATGGCGCCATAGCTTCCCGCGAGCAGACACACCGGCCAGTCCGAGCCGAAGATCAGCCGATCCTCGCCAAAGCATTCGGCGGCATGCGCGACGAACGGAAGCAGGCGTTCTGCATCCCAATCGTCCCAATTGGCTTCGGTGGCGAGACCGGAAATCTTGCACCAGACATTGCCGCAGGCGGCGAGCGCGGCAAGAAGATCGGCCCATTCGCGGCTGAAGCCCTCTGATATCGGCGGCTTGGCGGCGTGATCGAGGACAAAGCGCGCTTGCGGAAAGGCCTGCGCGGTGGCGATCGCCGCTGGCAGTTCTCGCGTGCGCACCAGCAGATCGTAAGTGAGCCCCTGCGCAAACACCGCGGTCAGGCCGCGCTGCACGTCCTCGCGCAACAGCCAATCAGGATCGCTCTCGTCGTGCACCTGGTGGCGAATGCCGACCAGCCCGTCGCCTCCGGGCAGACCGCGCAGCCGCGCGAGCGTCTCGTCAACTGCGCTATCCGTCAGGTCGGCCCAGCCGACCACGCCGACGACGAAGGGCGTCGCCGCGGCGACGCGCAAAAATTCCTCGGTCTCCTCGATCGAGGACCGGCATTGCACCAGGATGCTCGCATCGATGCCGTTGGCACGGAGCAGCGGCGCGAGAGCGGCAGGCCCGAAGGCGCGGCGGATCGGCGCCAGTTCAGGCGCCTCCATCCAGGGATAATCGGCGCGTGCGGGATCCCAGAAATGCTGATGGGCGTCGATCACCGTGGGTCAGGCTCCATCCGGCAGTGGTGCCGCCGCATCGACTAGCTTGCGCTCGCGGAGTTCCTGCCAGAAGGCTGACGGCACCGGCCGCTCGGCCATAGCGATGTTGTCCGAGACCTCCGCAGCGTTGCGCGCCCCCTGCAGCGCGACCGTAACCGCCGGATGGGCCATGCAGAACTGGACCGCGGCGGCCTTCAGCTCCGTACCATGCTTGCGGCACAGCGCCTCCAGCTCTAGCGCTCGGGCGATGAGCGCCTCGTCTGCGTCCTCATAATTGAACTTTGCGCCAATGCGCGGGTTCGCGAGGATACCACTGTTATAGATGCCGCCGAGAATGATGCCGATGCCCTTCGCCTGGCAGATCGGAAACAATGTCGTCAGCGCGCCCTGGTCGAGCAGCGTGTAGCGGCCGGCCAGCAGAAAGCAATCGACCGGCGCGACCTCCGCGAAGCGCGCGAGCATCCCGGATTGATTCATGCCGGCGCCGATTGCCTTGACGGTGCCATCGTCGCGCAGGCGCCGGAGCGCGCTGAAAGCGCCGGCGATGGCATCCTCGTAATGGTCATCCGGATCGTGGACGAGCAGCACATCGACGCGGTCGAGCCCCAGGCGGGCGAGGCTTTCCTCGACCGAGCGCATCACGCCGTCATAGCTGAAATCGAATTGCGGCCGCTCGCCGGATGTTCCCTTGTAATGATCGTCTTCCGGCGCGGCCGTGGCCGGACGCAACAGACGCCCGACCTTTGTCGAGATGGCGAATGAATCCCGCCTTTGTTGGCGGAGAACACTGCCTAGGCGGCGCTCGGCCAGGCCGAAACCGTAGAGCGGCGCGGTATCGAAGAAGCGGACACCGAGCGACCAGGCGCGTTCGATGGTCGCTTCTGCATCGCCATCGCTGACCGGCGAGAACAATCCGCCAAGGGGCGCCGTGCCGAGGCCGATCGCCGTAACGTCGAGGCCCTTCGCGAGCCGCGCGCGCTTCATGTCAAGTTCCTTCCGAGGTCAACAGCAGCACTCCCTCTCCGGCAAGCCAGAGAGGGAGTGTAGCGCAGGAACGTTGGGGCTGGCGAACGTTCCTACTTCAACAGTTGAGCGACGTTATCCTTGGTTACGAGGTCGAGACCGGTATAGATGACCTCGGGAACCTTCTGGCCCTTCTTGATGGCCAGCAGAGTGTCCATCGCCTTCTCGCCCATCTCGAACGGGCGCTGTCCGGTCAGCGCGTTGGAGTAACCGTCGCGCAGCAGTTCGAGCTGCATCTTCAGCGTATCGGCGACAACGAGCGTCAGCTTGCCGGCCTCGATGTCCTTCTTGTTCTTGTTGACAAAGGCCTTGTAGCCCTCGGGCGCGAACATGGGCCAGCCGCCGACCGGCACGATCGCTCCCAAATCCGGCGTCGCGGTGCGCAGGTCCGCCATCTGCTGGACCGCGAGCGCGGGATCGTCATTGCAGAAGGTCGGCGAGCCCGCGACTTCGGTCCACTTCGAGCCCTTGAGCGCCTCACGCACGCCATCCACGCGCTCGGCGAGATTCTTGGCGCCGGGACCGCCGGAGACGACGGCATACTTGCCGCCCTCGGGCTTGAGCTGCAGCAATTGCTTGCCGAGCGCGAGGCCGAAATCCTTGTTGTTGGTGCCGATATAGGCGATGCGCTTGGAGCCGGGCGCATCCGCATCGAAGGTGATGACGGGAATGCCGGCCGCGGTGGCGGCCTCGATCGACTTGGTCATCGCCGCGACGTCGGCGACCGAAATCGCAAGACCGTCCACCTTCTGCGTCACGAAATCCTGGATGATCTGCGCCTGCGTCGCCGGCTCATGCTCGACCGGCCCCTTGTAGATGCACTCGACGTTGCCGAGCTCCTTGGCGCGCTTCAGGCAGCCGTCGCGGGCGACGTCGAAGAACGGATTGTTCATCGCCTTGGGCACGATCACGAACTTGTAAGTCTGGGCAAAAGCCGGGGTCGCCATCATCGCGATGGCCATGCCGGCAAGTAGTATCTTCTTCATGTGTCCCTCCATTTTGTGCCTATCCTTTTCGAACTGCCTGCTCCGGAAGGCGGATAGACGATGCGTTCGTTGCTTCCTCCGGAGTAATTTCATGTGACGCGTGAGCGGATGCGATCGACCAGCACGGCGAGGATGATGATCACGCCGACCAGCGTCTGCTGCCAGTAGGAGCTGACCTGCGCCAGCACGAGGCCGTTGCGGATCACCTCGAGCAACACGCAGCCGACGATGGCGCCAAGGGGGCCGCCGACGCCGCCAGCGAGATTGGCGCCGCCGATCACCGCCGCCGCGATCACGTTGAGCTCGTAGGACGTCGCCATGTTCGCCGGCGCCGATCCGAGCCAACCCGAGACGATGATGCCCTGCAGCCCTGCGGCCAGAGCGCAGATCACGTAGACTTCGATCTTGACCCGCACCACCGGGATGCCGGTCAATTCCGCTGCCTTCTCATTGCCGCCGAGCGCGAAGACATGGCGGCCGAAGCTGGTGTGATGCAGCACGATCGCCATGACCAGAGCGAGGACCACCAGATAGATGAACGGCGCCGGCACGCCGAACAGATCGCCCGATGTCAGCGCATAGAAATAATCAGCATCCGGCCCGCCTGGGAAGCTGCCGCGCCCGTTGGAGACGACATAGCCGAGACCGCGCACGATCGAGAGCATGCCGAGCGTGGTGACAAAAGGCGACAGCCCGAGTACGGCGATGCAGAAGCCGTTGACGAGGCCGACGATCAGCGCGACGGCAAGTCCCGCCACGACCGAGACCAGCAGGATCAGCCCCGGTACATTGGCGACCACGGTCTTGCCGTCCGCAGCCAGATGCACGAACAGCGATGCGCCGGGCATGCCCGGCGTCGACAGGCCTGACATCACCATGGACGTGATCATGGCGGAGAAGCACATCATCGATCCCACCGATAGATCGATGCCGCCAGTGATGATCACGAAAGTGATGCCGAGGGTGGCGATGGCGATGAAGGAAAAGTTCTTCGCCACGTTCTGCATGTTGCCCTGCGTGAAGAAGTACGGGCTGGCAAAATGCATCGCGACCAGCAGCACCAGCAGCGCAAGCAAAACGTAGCCGGTCTGGGACGCAAAGAGGCCGCGCTGCCACCATCTGCTGCGGCCGACATTGGTGAAGGAGATCGGAGATTCGAGCGGCATGGCCATCACGCAGCCTCCTTCGCGCCGGTGATCAGGGCAGTGACTTCCTCGGGACTGGTATCGTTGATCGGCTTGTCCGCGCGCTTCTCGCCGCGGCGCATCACGACGACGCGGTCGCAGACCGCGAAGACGTCGGGCATGCGGTGGGAGATCAGCATGACGGCGACGCCCTGCTCTTTCAGCCGATGAATCAGGCTCAGCACCTGCTCGACCTGGCGGACCGAAATCGCCGCTGTCGGCTCGTCCATCATCACGAGTCTCGCGTTCGACAGGCGGGTGCGTGCGATCGCAACCGCCTGGCGCTGGCCGCCGGACATCTGCTTGACGAGATCGTGCGGTCTCGTCTCGGAACGCAGCTCGCCGAACAGTTCCAGCGCGCGCGCCGCCATCGCATTATGATCGAGGAAGGCGAACGGACCGAATTTGCGCTTGAGCTCACGGCCGAGGAAGACGTTGGCCGCCGCCGTGAGATTGTCGGCCAGCGCCAGGTCCTGATAGACGACCTCGATCCCGACCGCGCGGGCATCAATGGGGCGATAGAAATGGACCACATTGCCGCCGAACCGGACCTCGCCGTGGGTCGGGCGGAAATTGCCGGCGATGATTTTCACCAGCGTCGACTTGCCCGCGCCGTTGTCGCCCATCAGGCCGACCACCTCGCCGGGGGAAACTCGCAGATCGACGTCATGCAGCGCGCGGATCGCGCCGAACTCTTTGCCGATCCCGGTCAATTCCAGAACCGGCTGCGTGGTGCTGTCAGCGGTTTCCATGCTCGGCCTCGCCTCAGACGTACCGGTTGACCAGAGATTCCAGATATTCCTGACGGCCCGACCGCGGCTGCGGATCGAATCCGGGCGCCAGCGCGCGATCGGCAAGATCGGCCAGCGAACGCTGGCCGGCGAGGATCGCGCGTCCCTCGGCAGCAGTCCATCCGGCGTAGCGATCGGCCATCGGCGCCGTCAGCGCCTCGGCATCGAGCATATCAGCCGCGGCCAGGAACGCCCGCGCGCAGGCCTCCATCGAACCGACATGGGCGTGGATCAGATCGTCCGGATCGATCGATTGCCGCCTGATCTTGGCGTCGAAATTGAGACCGCCGGTGGTGAAGCCACCAGCTTTCAAAATGTCGTGGAATACCAGCGCCAGCTCCGGCACGTTCATGGCGAACTGATCGGTATCCCAGCCGAGCAGATCGTCGCCGCGGTTGATGTCGAGCGAGCCGAACACGCCGAGCGCCTGGGCCAGCGCGATCTCGTGCTGGAACGAATGGCCGGCGAGAATCGCGTGGTTCTGTTCGATGTTGAGCTTGACGTCGTTCAGCAGGTCGTAGCGCTGCAGGAAGCCGTAGCAGGTGGCGACGTCGAAATCATATTGATGCTTGGTCGGCTCCTTCGGCTTCGGCTCGATCAGGATCGGTCCCTTGAAACCTATTTTGTGCTTGTGCTCGACGACCAGCGAGACAAAGCGACCGAGCTGGTCGAGCTCGCGCTTGATGTCGGTGTTGAGCAGCGTTTCATAGCCTTCGCGTCCGCCCCACAGCACATAGTTCTGCCCGCCCAACCGGTTGGTCACCTCGAGCGCGGCGCGTACCTGGCCGGCGGCATAGGTGAAGATGTCCGGATCCGGATTGGTCGCGGCGCCGGCCATGTAGCGGCGATGCGTGAACAGATTGGCCGTACCCCAAAGCAGACGCACCTTGGAAGACGCCATCTTCTGCTCGAACAGGTCGGCAATGGCGTTGAGGTTGGCGACGGATTCGGCGAGCGAGGCGCCTTCCGGCGCGACATCGACGTCGTGGAACGTAAAGAAGGGCACGTCGAGCAAGCGAAACAGCTCGAAGGCGATATCGGCCTTGGCCCGCGCCTGCGCCATTGCATCCGTGCCATGATGCCAGGGCCGCAGGAATGTCTCGCCGCCGAATGGATCGCCGCCGGGCCAGCAGAACGAATGCCAGTAGCAGACCGCAAAGCGCAGGTGATCCTCGAGCCGCCGTCCGCGCACGAGGATATCCTTGTCGTACCAGCGGAACGCGAGCGGGCTCTTGGCGTCCTTGCCGCCATAGGCGACCGGCGCACTCGCTCCGAAAAATTTGGGTGATACGTTCACGGGGAGCACTCCTTCAGCGCGGGATAAAGTTTTCGCCACTGGTGATAGGTTTCATCGTAGGCGGCCATCGCAGGCGCGCGTGGCGTGAAGCTCGCAAGCCGGCGCGGACGCGTGCAGACCTGGGCGGGGTTTTCGCCGGTTGCGGCAAGCCGGCCGAGCCGTGCCGCGCCGAGCGCCGCACCGACCTCGCCCTCCTCGACACGATGGACGGCAATACCGAGGACGTCGGCGCAGATCTGGGCCCACAGCACCGAGCGCGAGCCGCCGCCCACAAGATCGACCTCCGAGATACCGCCGCCGAGCGCCGCAAGATTGTCGCGCGCGGCGAAAGCGACGCCTTCGAGCACGGCCTGGACGATCTGATCGCGCCCGGTCGCGCCGCGAAGACCTGCGAATGCGCCGCTGGCGGCGGCGTCGTTGTGCGGCGTGCGCTCGCCATCGAGATAGGGAAGAAACTTGACCGGGCTCGGTCCGTGCACGGTCTCGCCGAGTGGGGCCAGCAGCGCGGCGGCAGGCGTCGCCATGACGCCCGAGAGCCAGGCCAGCGAGGCCGCCGCCGCCAGCATCACGCCCATCTGGTGCCAGAGACGTGGAAGCGCATGGCAGAAGGCGTGCACGGCCGATGCGGGCGCGGGCGCAAAACTATCGGTGACGCGAAACAGGACGCCTGACGTTCCCAGCGACAGGAACGCATCGCCCGGCGTGATGGCGCCGAGCCCGATCGCGCTCGCCGCGCAGTCTCCCGCGCCGCCGGCAACCACGACATCTTTCGCCATGCCCCAGCGCTGCGAAAATTCGGGGGCGAGCGTTGCACTGACCTCGCTGCCTTCGACCAGGCGCGGCATGTGGCTGAGATCGAGCCCGGCGGCCTGCAGCAGCTGCTCGGACCAGCGGCGCTGACCGACATCGAGCCAGAGCGTGCCGGCGGCGTCCGACATATCCTCGACCATCTCGCCTGTCAGGCGATAGCGCACATAGGCCTTCGGCAGCAGCACTTTTGCGACCCTGGCGAAAATCTCTGGCTCATGGCGGGCCACCCAGAGCAGCTTTGGCGCCGTGAAGCCCGGCATTGCGAGATTGCCGGCGATCGCGTGGAGCGAGGGACAACGCGCCTCGAGCTCCCTGCATTCGGCATGGGACCGGCCGTCATTCCACAGGATGGCCGGCCGCAGCGGACAGCCATCCTCGCCGAGCAAGGTGGCTCCGTGCATCTGGCCCGAGAGACCGATGCCGCGCACCGCTGCGACCTCGCGCGGATGAGCGGACGCGAGATCGTCGACGGCGCCGATCGCCGCCTCGACCCAGGCGTCGGGATCCTGCTCGGACCACAGCGGTGCGGGATGGAAAAGCGCAAGCTCGCGCGCGGCCGTCGCGACAACCGCGCCAGCCTCGTTCACGAGCACCGCCTTCACACCGGACGTGCCGATGTCCATTCCAAGATACACTTCGTCCTCCCTTCCGGCCTGATTGGCAATCTCCGTCGCCTTCCCTATCGGGCCGTCCTGCAAATCCGTTCTGCCGGCTACGGCAGATTGTCCCGCATCACGATGTCGATCCGGATCTTTTCCTGTTCGCTCAAGATCGGCTCGCCGCGCGCGAGCGCAAGCAGCACGCGCACGGCGGCGCGGGCTTCATGTCCCGGGTTTTGCGAAATCGCCGCGTCCATCACGCCCTGCAACAACAGCTTGCGCGTCAGTGAAGTGACGTCGTGGCCGACGAATACCACCTGTTTTTCGCGGCCGGAATCGATCAGCGCCTTGGCAACGCCCTGTGTGCCAGCGCCGACATTGTAGAGACCGACGATATCTTGATGTTTGCCGAGCAGCCGCGACATCAGCCGTTCCGAACGCTCATCCTCGTCACGCCCTTCGAGCACAGGCAGGACGTCGAGCCCGGGAAATTCCGCTGCCATCACCTGATTGAAGCCAAAGATGCGCTCGGCATGGTCGCGCAGGCCTTGCGATCCGGCAACGATCGCGACCTTGCCGGATCTTTGACCAACGAGCCGCCCGACCAGCGCGCCGGCGGTGCGCCCGGCGGCGATGTTGTCGATGCCGATATAATGATGGCGGCGCGACGACGGCACATCAGAGACCAGCGTCACCACCTTGGCCCCGCCATCGACGAGATCGTTGATGGCGGCCCGCACGGCGGGATGATCGAGCGCAACGACCGCCACCCCGTCATACTCGCCGGCAAGGGCCTCCAGCGCGTTTGCGAGAACGGGGCCGTCGAATACGTCGGTCGCGACCATCTTGAGCGCGAGGCGGCGCGCCGACAGCCAGCCCGACATCTCGCCGAGATAGGATTCGATCTGCTGCATGAAAGGGTTCGGCCCCGACGGCATCACGAAGGCGAAGCGACGGAAGCGGCTACGCGCAAGCTCGGCGCCGGCGACATGCGGCTGAAACGCGTTGCGCGCGATCGTGTCCTTGACGCGGCGGACCGTGTCCGGTCGCACGCCGGGCCGGTTGTGCAGGACACGATCGACCGTCGCGAGGCTGACGCCAGCCTGGCGGGCAATGTCCCTGAGCGTCAGCGGGCTGTCGGTGTCCGGCTCCTTCATGGCTGAAGGCTAGCAGAGGTTATTTGAGGTACGCAACTCATTTTGAGGGAGAAACATGGAAACTGGCCGTAACGCTCAGGCGTCACTCTGCTTTCGCCCGATCGAGCAGCGGCGCGGCCATTTTGGTTTCAGGCCGCCCAGTTTCCGGCCGTTCCCTGGCAGCCTTGGTGCGGCGTCCGCGCTGCGTGAGGTACTGGTCCGCGACAACACCGATGAGGATCACCGTGCCCATCACCGCAAAGTTGAGGGAACTCGGAATGCCCAACAGATTGACGAGATTTTGCAGCACCTGGAGCAGCACGGTGCCAAGTACGACGCCGATGATCGAGCCCTCGCCGCCACGCAGCGAGCAGCCGCCGAGCACGGCGGCGGCGATGGCGTAGAGCTCGTAGAATGAGCCGTGCACCGCTGGAGAGATGGAGCGCGTGTACATCGCGATCAGGATTGCCGAGAACGCGGTTAGTCCGCCACAGATAATGTAGGCGGAGATGACGACGCGATTGGCGCGAATGCCAGAATAGCGCGCCGCCTCCTCATTCTTGCCGACCGCATAGAGATAACGCCCGAATACGGAGCGGTGCAGCACCACCCAGGCAACCACGGCGACGAGGATCAGCGCCACCACGCTATGTGGCAGCGGAAAGCCCAACACGTTGGTGCGGCCCGCGGTCAGCCATTCGAGCGTCGGGAAGCTCGCGCCGAAACCGAAGCCCGCCGTGGCATCTTCGGTGTAATAGCGTGCGGCGCCACGGTAGATCAGCAGTCCGCACAGCGTGACCACGAAGGCTTGGATACGCATCCTGGTGACGAGCGTGCCGTGCACCACACCGATCGCCAGCCCGGCGGCAATGATGATGGCGAAGGCCAGGAGCCAGTGGACGTCGTGATTGACGATCAGGTCGATGAACAGAACGCCGAGCAGTGCGATCACCGAGCCGACCGACAGTTCGATTCCGCCGATGATGATGACGAAGGCTTCGGCGATGGAAATGATGCCGAACAACCCGATCTGGTTGGCGGTATTGGAGAGATTGCCGACCAGAAGGAAACGCGGATTGATGAAGGCGACAACGGCGCCGACCACCAGGATCAGGACGAGCAGGCTCAAGTCTTTCTTGTGCAAGGTACCCTCGCCTAGACTGTGTGGCCGACGGCAAGCTGAAGCACATTGTGCTCGCTGAACTGCGTGCGATCAAGAAAACCTGAAATCGCACCCTCGTGCATGACCGCGATGCGGTCGCTGACCCCGATAACCTCCTCCATGTCGCTCGAGATCATCAGAATCGCGACACCCGCGTCGGTGAGGCGGCGCAACATGTCGTAGATCTCCGTTTTGGCCCCCACGTCGACCCCGCGCGTCGGCTCGTCAAAGATCAGAACCTTCGGCCGCATCGAGAGCCATTTGGCGAGCACGACCTTCTGCTGATTGCCACCGGACAACGTGCCCACGGGCGTGGCCACATCAGGCGCGCGGATCATGAGGCGCTCGCGCTGGCGCCGCGCGTTCTCGGCTTCGCGCGCGGTGTCCACCATCCAGAAGCGCAGGTAGGATGCCAGATCCGGCAACGAGATGTTTTCTGCAATCGAGACGTCGAGCAGCAGACCCGACCCCTTACGGTCTTCCGGAATCAAGTAAATCCCGTGCTCGATTGCCGCCCGCGGCGTGGCAATGCGGATCGGCTGTCCCTCGAGCTTGATTGCACCGCCGCGGAGCGGATCGATCCCGAAGATGGCGCGGGCAAGCTCGGTGCGCCCGGAGCCGACGAGCCCGGCGAGACCGAGGATTTCGCCGCGGCGGACCGACAGGCTCACGGCGCGGTCCGGGTAGGTGTCGGTAACGGCCCCGGCGATTTCGAGCACGCTGTCGCCGGGAGGCGCCGCGGGCGGCACGTATAGCGATTTCAGGTCACGCCCGATCATCAGGCGGATCATCGCGGCCGGCGTAAGTTCGGCGCGTGTGAGCGCTCCGACCACGCGCCCGTCCCGCAACACCACCGCGCGATCGGCACATTGCATCACCTCGTTGAGGCGGTGCGTGATGAAGATGACGCTGACACCGTCTGCCTTGAGCCCCTCGATGACCCGCATCAGACGGCCGGTCTCGGTCAGGGTCAGGCTGGAGGTCGGCTCGTCCATGATGACTAGGCGCGCATCGAGGGACAACGCCTTGATGATCTCGACGAGCTGGCACTCGGCCAGCGACAGTTCGGCGAGCGGCGCATCGGCCTCGAAATCGGCGCCGAGACGACTGAGCAGCGGCCGGACCTGCGCATGGAGCCGTTTGCGGTCGATGAGTTTCAATGGTCCGCCATGCACGGGCTCGCGGCCGATATAGACATTACCCGCAACGTCCAGATTGTCGAAAAGATTGAGCTCCTGATGGACAAAGGCGATACCCGCCTTGATCGCGTCGGCCACCGTAAGCGACCGCCGCTCGACGCCATCGAGCCGGATGACGCCATTATCCGGCTCGACCACGCCACCGAGCACGCGCATCAGCGTCGACTTGCCGGCGCCGTTCTCGCCGATCAGGGCAATCACCTCGCCGCGCGATACGGACAAACCGACGTGGTCGAGCGCGACCACGCCGGGATAGCTCTTGCTGATATCGACCAGTTCGAGGAACGGCTCTGGCATTGGCGCTGGCACCCCGCGAACGGCCCTAACGCTCCCGCCCTTACTTACGAAGCATCTGCTTCATCTGCCCCATGAAGTCGTCGACGTTCGAGTGCTCGATGACCTTGCCGGGCACGATGATGATGCCGTTCGCGGGAATGCCCGACTTGTCACCCTCGATGTATTTTGCCATCAGTTTCATGCCCTGATAGCCCCACTCGAACGGCTGCTGCACGACGGTGCCCACGATTTTGCCTTCCTTGACGCCGCCGAGCGTGATCGGATCTTCGTCAAAGCCGATGATCTTGATCTTGTCGAGCTTACCCGCCTCCTTCAGCACTTCGTAGATGCGCGGCGTGTTGTAGGAATAGAAACCGACGAGACAGCTGACGTCGGGCATGGCGGCGAGAATGTCTTCCACGTTGCGCTTGGCACGGGTCTGATCGATCTCGTCGCCGCGAACGTCGACCAGTTCGATCTTCGAGCCCTTGATCGTCTCCTTGACGCCTTCGATGCGCTCACGTGCATTGTCTGCCCCAGGCAGCCCGACGAAGCCGACGCATTTGCCGCCATTCGGCAGAGCCTTCAGCATCAGCTTGCCCGCTTCCTTGCCGAGATCGGTGTTGGACGAGCCGATATAGGCGACCCGTTTCGATTGCGGGGCGTCGCTGTCGGTCGTGAACAGCACGGTCTGGGAGGCGACCTTGTCGAGCTGCGCCGTCTGGTTCTTCGGATCCACCGAGCTGACCATGATTCCGGCGGCGCCCGCGGCTACAAGGTCTTCCATCACCCGCTGCTGTACGGCGGCTGCGGCCTGTTCAGGATATTTGAACTGAAGATCGTATTTGGGCAGTTCGCCCTGCGCCTTCTTCACGCCGGCCTCCGCGATCTTCCAGAAGTCGGACGCACCATTGACGACGAACGCCAAAACCTTCTTGTCCGCCGCGTTCGCTGAACCGAAACCAAGCGCTGCCGCAAAGGCGACCGACAGACCCGCAACCAAGAGACGCTGCATTCCACCCTCCCTGTTTTCGTGTGGTCAGCCATCTAAGTAGGGCCAACTCTTCTACTGTTGAGCGACCGCCCCGTCTCCTGCCGTCAGCGGCTGCGCAACAGACCGCATCGTCAGCTCGGATCGCGAGGCAAATGAGGCACGCACCTCAGATACCAGACGCCCGCTATGCGTGCAACTGCGGGCATCCGCCCTTTTCGCCTGATGGTGGTGAGGACTCGCCGATTCAGGACTAGATCCGCTACAAGCTTACGGCAGCTTGGCAGGACGGTATCTGATCGTGGCAGCCGCCGGCGGTGCGCGGTTAGACCGGCCGCGACCCGCGTGCGCGACGTGACGAGCGCCAGGGAAGCGGCCGCGGCATCCCGGAAAGCTGAACGGCGTCAGCGTTTCGTCGACTGCTCCTCGAAAACTTTCACCGAAACATTTGCCACTTGCCGGAGCGCTTCGCGATCGGCGCCTGATGACGCCATCACGCCCATGCCGGCGGACACCGCCGAAAGGTAACGCGCCAGCGCGGCAGGGTCGGCAGTCTGCTTCAAATCGCCTTCCTTCGTCGCCCTGACGAAGCGTTCGCGCAACTGATCTTCGGTCAATGCGCGGCGCGCGGCGAGTTCGAAGGGCACGTTTTCAGAACCCGTACCGCAGGCAAGGCCGCCTTGCACGAGCAGGCAACCGGGCGGATTGTCGGGATCGGTTTGGCTGTCTGCGGTGCCCATCAGCATCCGCTCCGCGACATCGCGGGCGGTCGGCGCGCTCAAAACGCCTTCCATCCAGGCGGCACGTTTGGCCGTGTACCGGTCGAGGGCCGCTTTCAGCAGACCTTCCTTATTTCCAAATGCCGCATAAAGGCTCGGCGGGTTGATGCCCATCGCCTCGGTTAGCTGCGCAATGGTCGCGCCCTCATAACCATGTCGCCAGAACACCTCCATCGCCTGATCCAATGCGGCATCGGCGTCGAATTCTCTCGGGCGTCCCATGGCCATTTGCGTTACTCCCATGAAGCCGACGCCGCTTTTCGCGCGGCGTTCAATTCTCTAACCTTCTGATTTATCGTGATTCTTTTATTTGATTTCCAGTCTTGCGGCTGGCCCGCTAATATTTTCGTAGTGGATGGTACATAAGTATCTTGCGAACCACCGTCCAGCTCCACATTTGTAGTGAACACTACAATTATGGAGCGCGCAAATGCCCCCATCCGCCAAGACCTTCCTCTCCACCCAATTCCGGCGTGTCGTCGGCGCAGCCATCCTCGGCGTCCTCGCGGCGGCCGGTTCGATCGTGGGCGGCCGCTATTTTCATGCGGCCCAAGCAACCGCGGGGACTGCCCCCGAGCAGGCCGTCGCCGTTACGATCGCGGTGATCGAGCCGCGCCGGACCGCGCTGTGGGACGACTTTTCCGGACGTCTCGAAGCCGTCAACCGCGTCGAGCTGCGCCCGCGCGTCGCTGGCGCGATCCTATCGGCCAACTTTGCCGAGGGCGCGCTGGTGAAGGCCGGCGATGTCCTGTTTAAGATCGATCCGGCGCCCTACGCCGCCGAAGTGGACAAGGCCAGCGCGCAGCTCGAAGCAGCAAAGGCGCGTGCGATCTTTACCGCGAGCGAGGTCGAGCGTGGCGCGCAGCTCGTCGGCAACGCCGTCGTCACGCGGCGTGATTTCGATCAGCGCGACAACGCCAATCGCGAAGCGATCGCCAATGTGAAGGCGGCCGAAGCGACGCTGAAGACCGCAAGGCTCAATCTCGACTACACTGAGGTCCGCGCGCCGGTCGATGGCCGCGTTGGCAAGATCGAGGTAACCGTCGGAAATCTCGTGGCGGCAGGAACGGCCTCCCCGGTCCTGACCTCTCTCGTTTCCGTCAACCCGATCTACGCGAGTTTCGATGCGGACGAGGAGATCGTGCTGCGGGCGCTGAATTCGATTGCAGATCATTCAGGCCAGCGCGGCAATCTCGACCGCATACCCGTCGAGATGACCACTTCCGGCGGCAGATCGACCCAAGGCCATATCCAGTTGATCGACAACCAGGTCAATGGTCAGAGCGGCACAATTCGTGTCCGCGCTGTATTCCGCAACGAGGACGGCCGCCTCATTCCAGGCCAGTTCGCGCGGGTGCGGATGGGTCAGCCGCAGCAACAGACGCTGGTGATGATCGACGAGCGGGCCATCGGTACCGACCAGGACAAGAAGTTCGTCATGGTGGTCGGCGACGACAACCGCGCGATCTATCGCGGCATAACGCTCGGTGGCTCCGTCGACGGACTCCGTATCGTGAAGGACGGCCTGAAATCCGGTGATCGCATCGTCGTCAATGGCCTACAGCGGGTACGCCCGGGCGCGCTCCTGAAGAGCGAAATTGCGCAGATGGGCGCGCGCGGACCGCAGCAGGCGTCAAACGACGACAGCCGACAAATCGTGCAGCGCTAACGATCCTTCGAATCCTGGCGCTTGGGGCATTGCAATGAATCTCTCGAAATTCTTCATCGACCGGCCGATCTTTGCTGGCGTGCTTTCGATCGTGATCTTTCTGGCCGGCCTGATCTCACTGTTCGGCATGCCGATCTCGGAATATCCCGACGTCGTGCCGCCCTCCGTGGTGGTGCGCGCAACCTATCCCGGCGCCAATCCGAAGGTGATCGCGGAAACCGTGGCAACGCCGATCGAGGAGCAGATCAACGGCGTCGAGAACATGCTCTATATGAGCAGCCAGGCCACCACCGATGGGGCGATGACGCTCACCGTGACGTTTCGCCTCGGCACCGATCCCGACAAGGCGACGCAGCTGGTGCAGAACCGCGTGCAGCAGGCAGAGCCGCGCCTGCCCGCGGTTGTTCGCCAGCTCGGCATTATCACCAAGAAGAGCTCGCCCGACCTCACCATGGTCGTGCACCTGCTGTCGCCGAACAACCGCTACGACATGACGTATCTGCGCAATTACGCGGTACTCAACGTCAGGGATCGCCTGGCGCGGATCGACGGCGTCGGCGATGTCCAGCTTTACGGTGCCGGCGACTATTCGATGCGCGTCTGGGCCGACCCGCAGAAGGCCGCCGAGCACGGCCTGACCGCAAGCGACATCGTGAAGGCGATCCAGGCACAGAACGTCGAGGCGGCCGCCGGCGTGGTAGGCGCCTCGCCGAGCGTCCGGGGTATCGATCTTCAGATGTCGGTCAACGCCGAAGGCCGTCTTGCCGATGAGGAGCAGTTCGGCGACATCGTGGTCAAGACCGGTTCGCGTGGCGAGGTGGTGCGGCTGCGCGACGTCGCACGTATCGAATTGGGAGCTTCCCAATACGGCCTGCGCTCGCTGCTCGACAACAAGCAGGCGGTGGCGATCCCGATCTTCCAGGCGCCGGGTTCCAACGCGCTGCAGATCTCGGACCGCGTTCGCGCCACCATGGCCGAGATCAAGAAGAACATGCCCGAGGGCGTGTCCTACCAGATCGTCTACGACCCCACGCAGTTCGTGCGCTCGTCGATCGAGGCGGTGATCCACACGCTGCTCGAAGCCGTCGCGCTGGTGGTGCTGGTGGTGATCCTGTTCCTGCAGACCTGGCGGGCTTCCATCATTCCGCTGCTGGCCGTGCCGGTATCGATCGTCGGCACGTTCGCCGTGATGCATGTGTTCGGCTTCTCCATCAACGCGCTCAGCCTGTTCGGCCTCGTGCTCGCGATCGGCATCGTCGTCGACGACGCCATCGTCGTGGTCGAGAATGTCGAGCGCAACATCGAGGCCGGGCTGTCGCCGCGAGACGCCACCTACCAGGCCATGCGGGAAGTCTCCGGCCCCATCGTCGCGATCGCGCTGGTCCTGATTGCCGTATTCGTTCCCCTCGCCTTCATCTCCGGCCTCACCGGGCAATTCTACAAGCAGTTCGCGCTGACGATCGCGATCTCGACCGTGATTTCCGCGATCAACTCCCTGACGCTGTCGCCGGCCTTGTCGGCACTGCTGCTCAAGGGCCACGATGAGCCCAAGGACAGGCTGACCATCATCATGGAAAAAGGCCTCGGCTGGTTCTTTCGCGGCTTCAACCGCGCTTTTGCGCGCGCCTCGGAGAACTATAGCGGCAGTGTGTCCAAAGTGATCTCGGGCAAGGCGGCGGTGATGGGCGTTTATGTGCTTCTGATTGGCCTGACCGCCGTGCTGTTCCAGCAAGTGCCAAGCGGCTTCGTCCCGGGCCAGGACAAGCAGTACCTCGTCGGCTTCGCGCGACTGCCCGACGGCGCCACGCTCGACCGCACCGAAGAGGTCATCCGCAAGATGAGTGACATTGCGCTGACGCAGCCTGGCGTCGAGAGCTCGGTGGCGTTTCCCGGCCTGTCGATCTCCGGCTTCACCAACTCCTCCAATGCCGGTATCGTGTTCTCCACGTTGAAGCCGTTCGAGGAGCGCAAGGATCCCGCGTTGAGCGGCAATGCGATCGCGGCCCAGCTGAACAAGAAATATGCGGGGATTCAGGAGGCCTTCATCGCCATGTTCCCGCCGCCGCCGGTCAACGGGCTCGGCACCATCGGCGGCTTCAAGCTCCAGATCGAGGACCGCGCCGGCCTCGGCTATGATGCGCTGAACGAGGCGACCAAGGCGTTCATGGCCGCGATGCAGAAGGCCCCGGAAATCGCGGGCGTGTTCTCGAGCTTCCAAGTCAACGTGCCGCAACTGTTCGCCGATATCGACCGCACCAAGGCCTTGCAACTCGGCGTGCCCGTGACGGAGGTCTTCAACACGCTGCAGATTTACCTGGGCTCATACTATGTCAACGACTTCAACAAGTTCGGGCGCACCTATTCGGTCTACGTCCAGGCCGACGCGCCGTTCCGAGCGCGGGCCGACGATATCAGGCAATTGAAGGTGCGCTCCGCGTCCGGCGACATGATCCCGCTCTCGGCGCTGTTGAAGATTCGCCAGAGCGCCGGGCCTGAACGTGCGATCCGTTACAACGGTTTCCTGTCCTCTGACATCAACGCCGCGGCAGCGCCCGGCTATTCCTCAGGTCAGGCCCAGGAAGCGGCCACGCGCATCGCGGCTGAAGTGCTGCCGCCCGGCTTTGCTTTCGAATGGACCGACCTGACCTATCAGGAGTTCATCGCAGGCAATTCCGGCATCTGGGTCTTTCCGCTGGCGATCCTGCTGGTGTTCCTGGTGCTGGCAGCACTCTACGAGAGCCTGACCTTGCCGCTTTCGATCATCATGATTGTGCCAATGGGGCTGCTTGCCGCAATGTTCGGCGTCTGGATGTCGAAGGGCGACAACAACGTCTTCACCCAGATCGGGTTGATCGTGCTGGTGGGATTGTCCGCCAAGAACGCCATCTTGATCGTCGAATTCGCACGCGAGCTGGAATTCGCCGGCCGTTCGCCGATTCGGGCCGCGATCGAGGCGAGCCGCCTGCGGCTGCGTCCGATCCTGATGACCTCGATGGCGTTCATCATGGGCGTCCTGCCCCTGGTGCTCTCGAGCGGTGCCGGGTCGGAAATGCGCCGCGCGATGGGTGTCGCCGTGTTCTCCGGCATGATCGGCGTCACGGTATTTGGCCTGTTCCTGACACCCGTATTCTACGTTCTGTTGCGCGTCGTCACGGGACTGAAGCCACTGACAAACCATTCCGCCAGTGTAACGACCGGTCACGCGCCGGAGCCCGGTCGCTGATGCAATGCTGGGTTGCCCGGAAGCGGCGGGTTGCACGTTCAACCCGCCGTTTGATGCCTTGACGAATTCCCGCCTGCTCCGCTCTAAATTGCCCTAGCGAAGTATCGGAGCTGCCTTGCGAAACAAGGTGCCGCGAACGATGCTTCAAAGCACCGTTCGTCAAAAGGGATCCGTCATGTCCGTCGACACGCAGGCCGCCACCGATCGTCTCCTTCGCTTCCTCGCCGTCGAGGGCGTGACCGGAAAGGAGGCCGCGATCGGGCGCGAATTGGCCGCCGCGCTGCAGGAAAGTGGCGTGCCGGCGGAGGCGATCCGCCTCGACGACGCCAACACACGGATTCCCGTGCCGACGGAGACCGGCAACCTCATTGTCGACCTGCCCGGCCGCGGCGCGATGCACAACCAGCCCCGCATCATGTTCATGACCCACATGGACACCGTGCCGCTGTGCGCCGGCGCCAAGCCGAAGCTGAAGGGGCGCAAGATCGTCAACGAGGCGAAGACCGCGCTCGGCGGCGACAACCGTGCCGGTTGCGGCGTTCTCGTGACGCTGGCGTCTGAGCTGGCGAAGCAGAATCTCGATCATCCGCCGATCACGCTGCTGTTCTGCGTGCGCGAGGAGAGCGGGCTATACGGGGCACGATACGTCAAGACCGACGAGCTCGGCTCCCCTGCCATGGCCTTCAACTACGACGGCGGCTCTGCCTCCAACGTCACGATCGGTGCCGTCGGCGCGGATCGCTGGCACGTCGAGATTTTCGGCCGCGCCTCGCACGCCGGCGTCGCGCCGGAGCGCGGGATCAGCTCGACGATGATTTTGGCGCTTGCGCTCGCCGACGTGAAGGCCGGCGGCTGGTTCGGCAAGGTGGTGAAGGGCAAAAGGCAGGGCACCAGCAATGTCGGTCCCGTCACCGGCGGCGACGGACGGCCGGCCGGCGACGCCACCAATGTCGTCACCGACTATGTGCATGTGCGCGGCGAAAGCCGCAGTCACGATGCAAAGTTCTTCAAGGAGATCACGAAAGCCTACAAGGCGGCGTTCGAGAAGGCTGCAAAGAAGGTGAAGAACAGCGCCGGCAAGTCGGGCCGCATCAAGTTCAGGGCCGAGACCGACTATTATCCGTTCCGCATGAAGGAGAGCTTGCCGGTGGTCAAACGGGCAGTCGCGGCCGTGTCCGGCGTCGGCGCGACAGCGAATATCCGCGCCGCTAGTGGCGGCTTGGATGCGAACTGGATGGTCCGGCACGGCGTGCCGACGGTGACCTTCGGCGCCGGCCAGAACGAGCCGCACACGATCGACGAGTGGATCAATCTCGACGAATACGACCGTGCCTGCGCGCTCGCACTGCAGCTTGCGACCACGCGATGAACGGCCTGACGGGTCGCATGGTTACAAGAATCATCGCCGAAAAATGAAATCTCCGGCAGGCCGGCGTTCCTCCCAACCGGCGCGCTCAAGTTCTGGGCGGTCGTCGTCAGCCTGCGGATAGCCGAGGCAGAAATATCCGATCAAGCGCCAGTCCTTCGGGACATCCAGAATCTCCGTTATGGCGCAGGGATCGAGGATCGATATCCAGCCCATGCCGATGCCCTCGGCGCGGGATGCCAGCCAGATTGAAAAGACTGCGGTCACGACGGAATAGTCTGCCATCTCGGGCATCGTGCGCCGGCCAAGCCCGTGGCCGACGCCTGTCGAACGATCGGCAAACACGGCCAGGTGACATGGCGCCTCGCGCAATCCGGCCAGTTTCAGCGCGGCGTACCGAATAGATAAATCGCCGGTATAATCTCCGAGCGCATCGCGGTTGCAGGCCTCGAAATTTTCAACCACCTTCTGCCGGCGGCCGGGGTCATCCACCACCACGAAACGCCAGGGCTGACACAGCCCGACGGACGGCGCCTGACAGCCGATTTCAATCAATCGCTCCAGCAGGCTGGGCGGCAGAGGATCCCTGCGAAACCGGCGCACGTCGCGGCGCCAGCCAAACAGATCGTATAGGCGGGCGCGGAAAGCCTGGTCAAAGTGCGGCACGGCTGGCGGATCGATGGTCATGGCCTTTGCCTATGCTTCGCGGGATTTCCCGGTTTGGAGTGAGAATCGCGTGAGAACCGCGGAATTCAAAGCGCTTGCATACCCTGATCGTCAACAGCAATAGACGCCGCCTGTTCAGACCTGTTTGAAGTGCGCGCGCTATTGTGCTTATTTGGATTCGTCATCGGTGCCTTCGAAAGAAGGTGAAACGGGAATGCGGTGCGGGGCAATTGCCCCTACTCCGCAGCTGCCCCCGCAACTGTAAGCGGCATTCGCGATCCAAACGGCCACTGGGCTTCAAGCCTGGGAAGGCGGATCGCAGACCACCGCGAGCCAGGAGACCGGCCGCTGACGAGAAATCAACTCGTTCGACGGTGGGTCGACGGAAGGGGCACTATGAATTGGCTAGGATATGCTGCCGGCTCGGCGGCCATTGTTGCGTTGGCTTATTGTCACAGCGCTGCGTACGCGCGGTCGAACTCGGATCAACTTCCGCCGGTGGTGATCAATCCGGACGCTCCGCCAAAACCGGCCCGTACAACTCCCAAAAATCGAGATCGAAGCAGGGCCGGCCCGGTGCGGCCGGCCGCGAATAATACGCCTGCCCCGCCCGCACAGCCGGCGGAGGTGGTGGTGGTGACGGCCGACAGGGAGTCCGAGCCGATCAGCCGCACCGGCAGCTCGATCAGCGTGGTCAAGGGCGAGACGCTGGCAACCAGCAATCCCGGCTCGCTGGTCGACGCGCTGCGAACCGTTCCCGGCCTCGACATTTCTGAGAGTGGCGGTCCGGGTTCGACCGCGAACATCCGGCTGCGCGGCGCCAATACCGGCCAGACCCTGGTGATGATCGACGGCATCCGGATCAACGACCCGACCGCCGCGAGCGGCGATTTCGATTTCGCGATGTTTGCGCCAAGCGCCATTGAGCGGATCGAGGTGCTGAAAGGCCCGCAGAGCGCGCTCTATGGTTCGGACGCGATTGGCGGTGTCGTCAACATCATCACCAAGAAGGGCACCGGCCCGGCGCAGTTCAATGTCCGCACCGAAGGCGGCAGCTATGGCACCGCGGTGACCAACGGATCGATGATCGGATCGTCAGGCCCGTGGTCTTACGCCGTCACCGGCGCCGCGCAACACAGCAACGGCTTCTCCCGCTTTGGTTATCGGATCCCGCCGCTGGAGGCCAAATTCGGCCCGCTGGAACGCGACGGTTTCGACCGTCTCGGCGGCTCGGCCCGCTTCGGCTACGACGCCGGTGAAGGCGTACGACTGGAAACCGGTATGCTCTCCTCATTCACACGATCGGCCTATGACCAATCGACCGGCGCGTTTCCCGATACACCTTCAAGCGCGACGAGGCTTTTACAGCAGGTGTGGGGACGTGCCTCGATCGATACATTCGGGGGCATCCTGACCCATAGCCTGAACGTATTTGACACCCATATCGACCGCTCCTTCAACGATGTCACCTACAAAACCAACAAACTGCCGCAAAACACCACGTCAATCATTTCGGACTTCATCGGCAATAGCAGCGGCGCGGAATATCAGGGCAATCTGAAGCTGGGCGCTTTCGGTTCGCTGATCGTCGGCAGCCGGACACAGCACGAGACCGCCGACACCTACTCGACCAATCTGCTGCCGACCCCGGGGCCGCGAAATGCATTGCTTGGAAAAGCGCAAGACACCAATTCGGTGTTCACGTTGTGGCAGCTCCCGATCGGCGAGCGGCTGAACATCACGCTCGGCGGACGCGTGGACGATGTGGTTGATGTGGCGCGCTTCGAAACCTGGCGCGCGACGGCGGCCTACACGATTGCCGAGACCGGCACCAGATTCCACACCAGCGCAGGCACCGGCGCCAAGGCGCCGACGCTGTTTCAGCTCTACGATCCGGCCAACGGCTCGCCGGGTCTGAAGCCCGAGCAGAGCTTCGGCTATGACGCCGGCATCGATCAATCGCTGTTCAATGGCCGCGTCATCGCCTCGGTCACCGGCTTCTCGAACGACTTCAGTAACCTCATCAACTTTGTGTCGTCGACACCAACCGCCAATCCGTGCAGAGGCATTCAGACTGGTTGCTACGTCAATGTCGCCCGCGCCGAGACTAGCGGCGTGGAGGTGGGCCCAACGATCGATGTTCTGCCGGGCCTCGTGAAGTTCAACGCGGCCTACACCTACCTGCACGCGGTCGATCTTGCGACCGGGCTGGTGTTGGCGCGGCGGCCGAAAAACCTGGCGCGCTTCACGCTGACCATCACGCCGACCGACAGATGGCTGATCGAGCCCCGCATACTCACGGTCTCCAAGCGCTTCAGCAGCGCCGGCCAGACCAGCCAGGTCGACGCCTATACCCGCGTCGATCTCTATACCGAGTACAAGATTGATAAGAACTGGAAGGTGTTTGCGCGCGGCGAGAATATCCTGAACGAGCACTATCAGGAGGTTTTCAACTTCGGCACCACCGGTCCGGCGGCGTATGCGGGGTTTAGCGCCACATGGTGAGCACCGATGCCGCAAGACGACAGGTGATCGCAACCGCCGGGCTTGCTGCGCTGGTGGCACTGCTGGCGCTTGGCTCGCTCGGCATTGGACCCGTGCGGCTGTCGCCGCTGACCGTGCTCGAGGCTCTGCTCGGCGGCGGGACCGACGTACAGCGGATCATCGTCGCGGAAATTCGCCTGCCGCGAATGATCCTTGGACTGGCCATCGGTGCGATACTCGGCCTCTCGGGCGCTGCGCTGCAGGGCCTGCTGCGCAATCCGCTGGCGTCGCCTTCCCTGTTCGGGGCGCCGCAATCGGCCGCGTTTGGCGCCGTGCTGATGATTGCACTTGGCTGGGCCGACGTCCGATCCTACGCGCTGCCGGTCGCGGGAATCACGATGGCGTTCGCGTCGGTGTTCGTGCTGCTCGGCATCGCCGGAAGAAACGCCGGCCTGCTGCTACTGATCCTTTCGGGCCTGGCGATTTCCAGCCTCGCGGGAGCGGCGACCGCGCTGGTGATGAACCTATCGTCCAATCCCTTTGCCGCGCTTGAAATCGCGTTCTGGCTGCTCGGCTCGCTGGAGGACCGCAGCTTCCGCCATGTCATGCTCGCATCGCCGTTCATCATCGCGGGTGCCGCCGTGCTGATCAGCCAGCGCAGCGCCTTTCGCGCGCTGAGCCTTGGCGAAGAGACCGCGCAAAGCCTTGGCGTCGATGTCGGCCGGTTGAGATTAACGGTGATCGCGGGCGTCGCGCTGGGGGTCGGCGGCGCGGTGGCCGTCAGCGGGGCAATCGGCTTTATCGGCCTGGTCGCCCCGCATCTGGTGCGGCCCTTGATCGGCCACGATCCGGCGCGCCTGCTGATCCCGAGCGCGCTGGCCGGCGCGGCGCTGTTGCTGGCCGCGGATATCGCGCTACGGATCATTCCGTCCACGACCGATATCAAGGTGGGCGTGCTCACCTCGATCATCGGCGTGCCGTTCTTCCTCTATCTGATCGTGCGCGAACGGCGGGCGCTTGGTGGAGGCGTCGCATGAGCGGAAAGCCGATGCTGGCTGCCGAGCGGCTCGAAGTGATGCTGGCGGGCCGAACCGTCCTGCACGATGTCTCGCTGTCGCTGGCCTCAATGCAGCTTGTCGCCTTGGTAGGACCGAACGGAGCCGGCAAGACCACGCTGCTTCGCGCGCTGGCGGGTCTGGTTTCATCGACCGGTACGATCGAGGTCGGCGGCGATCATCTGTCGTCGCTTTCGCTGCGGGAGCGTGCCAAGCGTTTTGGCTACCTGCCGCAGGGCCATCTGGTGCATTGGCCGTTGCCGGCCAGGGACGTGGTCGCGCTTGGCCGATACCCGCATGGCGCCACCGATCCGGCACGGCTTTCCTCGCACGACGAACAGGCCGTGTTGCGCGCGATGCAGGCGACCAATGTCGTTGAATTTTCGGACCGCCCAGTCACGGAACTATCCGGCGGCGAACGCAGCCGCGTCGCGCTGGCGCGGGTGCTCGCGGTCGAAGCACCGATTCTGCTCGCGGACGAACCGACCGCTTCGCTCGATCCGCGTTACCAGATCGACGTCATGCTCAACCTGCGCAGCGCCGCCGACCGCGGCGTGCTGGTCGTGGTGGTGACGCACGATCTCGGGCTCGCCGCACGCTTTGCCGACACCGTGCTCGTGCTGTCGAACGGCCGGCTCCTTGCGCAAGGAATGCCCGCAGATGCGCTTTCGGAGCAGGTCATGGCCGATGTGTTCCGGATCCGCGCGTACCGCGCCGATTATCGCAACGAGGCCGTGATCGTGCCCTGGGCGGAGGCTTGAGCGATGGTCGACCTAGTCGCTCAACGCAGCCGCCAGGCGGTCAAGACCGGCAGCGTCAGGCGGCAGCCCAAACCGCAGGAGGTCGCCAGCCCAGTCGAAACGCCGGCACCAGATATGCCGCCGCGCCAGCGCGGCGTGCAACTTCTGAGCATCGGGATGCCGGGCAAGCCGGAACAACGGCGTGCCTCCGGCAATCCCAAAGCCGGCCTTGGCCAAAACCTGGTCGAGCTTGCGGGCCTGCTGTTCGAGCGTGCCGCGCGCGTGATCGGCCCATGCTTGATCGCCGAGCGCCGCGGTACCGATCAACAGAGCCGGCCCGGAACACGGCCATGGCCCGAGCGCTTCAGCGATGCGCGCGATGATGTCAGGCGCACCGATCGCAAATCCCAGCCGCAATCCGGCGAGGCCATAGAATTTTCCGAACGAGCGCAAGATCACGATGGGCCAATCGGGGCACAACGCGACCGCACTGATCGCCGGATCGACATCGGCGAATGCTTCGTCGACGACAAGCCATCCGCCACGTTCCTTCAGTCGTGCCGCAATCCGCGTCAGCACGGCGCGATCGGTGGCGCGGCCATCGGGATTGTTGGGGTTGACGACGACCGCGTGGACGGCATCTGCGGGGCAAGCTGCGAGATCGTCGATCGCGATCACCGGATGCCCCGCATTGCGGCAGGCGAGCGCATGTTCGCCATAGGTCGGCCCGACGATCGCCACCGGCCCGGGCGCCGCCAGATAGGGCAGCAACTGAATCAGCGCCTGCGTCCCGGACGCCGCGGCGATGCCGGCACCGGCGGGCACGCCATAGGTTTTTCGCGCCGCTTCCAGCAATGCCTCCGATTCAGCGCGCGAGGGCAAACGCCGCCATGCGTGGTCCGGCAGATGCTGCGGAATTGGCCACGGCCAGGGGTTGATCCCGGTCGACAAATCCAGCCAACTGCCGGGATCGCCGCCATGGCGCGCGATTGCCTCGGTAAGGTCACCACCATGCTTCATGCGCGCTTCTTGCCATCATCGGCTTCAAAATGCGAGAGGCCGCGAAGCGTTCTTGTCGCCCTGACAGTTCTCTGCTGCATCGGCCTGCAAAGCACTTCATACGCCGCCGAGCTGCCGCGGATCGCCTCGATCAACCTGTGCACCGACCAGTGGCTGGTGACATTGGCGGACCCGGATCAAATTCTCGGCCTCAGCCCCTATTCCCGCGATCCAGCCCGCTCCTGGGACCCGGCCAAGGCCGCGCAATTCCCAAAACTCTCCGGGGAAGCCGAAGACGTCTTGGTTCTAAAGCCGGATGCTGTCCTCGCCGGGCGCTTCACCAAGCGCGCGACACGGGAGCTGCTGAAGGAAAAGGGACTGCGCGTTGTCGAATTTGACGCCGCTCGTTCATTGGATGATGTGAAAAAGCAAATTCGCCAGATGGGCGAACTCGTGCAGCATCCCGACCGCGCCGCCGCCGAGATCACACGGCTCAATGCAGCGATTGCGCATGCGCGCGAAGTGGTGTCACGCAGATCATATCGGGTGCTGGCACTGTCCAGGCGCGGCTGGGTTCCCGGCGGCGACAGCTTGATGAATTCGCTGCTGGCCACTGCAGGCCTCAGCAATGCAGCCGCCGATCTCGGCTTCAAACTGGGCGGATTTGCCTCGCTGGAAGCGATCGTCAGTTTGAGGCCCGATTTCCTGCTGGTATCAGAGGCCGGTGATGTTGCCGAAGACGAAGGCCGGGCTTTCCTGCTGCATCCGGCGCTGGAGCACTTCTATCCAGCATCGAAGCGTATCGTCGTCCCTGAAAAGCTGACCGTGTGCGGCGGCCCGAGATTGTCGGAAGCGCTCGATCGCCTCGCCTCCGAACTCGAACGCGTGGCGCACTGACGTGCTGATCTGGAGCGATACGCTCTATGTTGTCGTTGCGGCCCTGGCGTTCGACGCCTTCATCGGAGATCCCGACTGGCTATGGCGGCGGTTGCCGCATCCGGTAGCCCTGGGTGGCGCGCTCATTGGATTTCTCGATCGTAAGCTCAACCGCGACAAGCGGTCCCCTATGCACCGGAAATTGGCCGGTGTGAGTGTGATGATTTTGCTTCTGGCTGTTTCTGCAGTATCCGGTTTTTTGATCGAGCTGGCGTTGCGGCAGATCGCGTTCGGCCACCTTCTGGATGGATTGATCGCGTCGACGCTGATCGCGCAGCGGAGCCTCTATCAGCATGTCGCGCAGGTACGCGCGGCCTTCGCCGATGGCGGGCTCTCTGAAGCACGCCGCGCCGTTTCCATGATCGTCGGCCGCGATCCGGATCGGCTCGACGAGGCTGGCGTCAGCCGCGCGGCGATCGAATCCTGCGCCGAAAGCTTCTCCGACGGTGTGGTGGCGCCGGCATTCTGGCTGGCACTATTGGGACTGCCGGGCCTGATCGCCTACAAGGCCATCAATACCGCCGACTCCATAATCGGCCATCTCAGTCCGCGCTACCAGTCCTTCGGCTGGGCTGCCGCTAGGTTGGACGATCTCGTCAATTTGATCCCGGCGCGGCTATCGGGATTTCTAGTGGCGATGGTTGCACCGGTCGCAGGCGGTTCGACAATAGCAGCACTCAAGGTGATGTGGCGCGATGCCGGAAAGCATCGCTCTCCCAACGCCGGGTGGCCGGAAAGCGCCACCGCCGGCGCCCTTGGCCTGGCGCTGGCGGGGCCGCGCCGCTATGGCGAACGGGTCGTCGACGATGCCTTTCTCAATGCTGCGGCACGTAAAGACGCGACGCCCGGCGAGATCGGCCGCGCGCTCAACCTGTTGATCGCAGCTTGTCTGCTGCAGGCAGCAGTCTATGCCACGCTGGTGCTCGTTACCTGACGGCTGCGGGCAATCTTCAGGATTTGGCCCATGTCGAGATGCCGTTCCAGATGGTCGGCGAGGGCGTCCAGCGCCGCTTCGATGCGGGCCTCATAGGCCAGCGAAGATGCGATACCGAAATGCGCGAGCCAGGCCTTACGAAAGGCGTCACCGGTGAACAGGCCGTGGACATATGTCCCCTGCACGCGGCCATCGGCCGAGCTGGCGCCGTCGGCGCGGCCATCGATATCGAGCAAGGGCCGCGCGCAATCTTCGCCTTCGCTGCGGCCGAGATGAATTTCGTAGCCGCTGATCGCAGCGCCGGTCGAGCAATGCCTGCCACTCACCAGCGTAGTGGATTTGTCTGCGCTCATGACGGTCGTGATGTCGAGCAAGCCCAGGCCCTCGACTATGCCGGCCCGGCCATCCACGCCGTCCGGATCGGCGATGGTGCGGCCGAGCATTTGATAACCACCGCACAGCCCGAGCACATGGCCGCCACGGCGCACATGCGCCTTGATGTCGGTATCCCAGCCCTGCGCACGCAAAAAGGCAAGATCGCCGATCGTGGACTTGCTGCCGGGAAGAATGACGATTTGAGCCTCGGCGGGGATCGGCTCACCGGGCTTGACGAAGACCAGCTTGACGCCGGGCTCCATCCCGAGCGGATCGAGATCGTCGAAATTGGCGATGCGGGCGAGAACAGGCACCGCGATGACGCGTGTGGACGATGATCCATGTGCGCGGTCAAGGTCGACGGCATCTTCCGCCGGCAACCATCCTGCCTGCGGCAGCCACGGCACGACACCCAGCGAAGGCCAGCCCGTGAAGCGGGTGATCGACGCGAGCCCCTCGCCAAACAATCCAACGTCGCCGCGAAACTTGTTGACGATGAAGCCGTGGATCCGCGCCCGTTCGTCCGGCTCCAGAACCAGGTGCGTGCCGGCAAGGCTTGCAATGACGCCGCCGCGATCGATGTCCCCGAGCATCACCACGGGCACATTGGCGGCCGCGGCAAATCCCATATTGGCGATATCGCCGGCGCGAAGGTTGATCTCCGCCGGGCTGCCGGCACCTTCCACCAACACGATATCGGCATCTCGCGCGAGATGAGCGAAACTCTCCAGCACCGCCGGCAGCAGGGCGGTTTTCTTGTCCAGATAGTTTTTTGCGCGCAGCGTACCCCAGCGCTTTCCCTGCACGATGATTTGCGCGCCGGTGTCGCTCTCCGGCTTCAGTAGCACCGGGTTCATGTGAACGCTCGGCGGCACCCTAGCCGCCCTCGCCTGCACGGCCTGGGCGCGGCCGATCTCGCCGCCCTCGATTGCCACGGCGGCATTGTTCGACATGTTCTGCGGCTTGAACGGCGCGACTCTCAATCCACGTCGCACCAGCGCCCGGGCCAGCCCTGCGACGATCGTCGACTTGCCGGCGTTGGAGCCGGTGGCCTGGATCATCAGCGCAGGCGTCGGCTGCTCCATCAGAATTCGATACCTTTCTGGGCCTTCACGCCCGCGCGGAAGGGGTGCTTCACCAGCGTCATTTCGGTGACGAGATCGGCCATCTCGATCAGTTCCGGCTTGGCATTGCGGCCGGTGATGACGACATGCTTGTCGGCGGGCTTTTCCTCGCGCAGGAAGCTCAGGACGTCGTTGAGGTCGAGGTAATCGTAGCGCAGCACGATGTTGAGTTCGTCCAGCAACACCAGGCGATGGCGGTCGTCGCGGATGAGCTCCTTGGCGCGTTCCCAGCCTTTGGTGGCGGCGGCGATGTCGCGCTCGCGATCCTGGGTTTCCCAGGTGAAGCCTTCGCCCATGATGTGCAGCGTCACGAGCTCGGGGAATTTCGCCAGCACCTTGGCCTCGCCGGTGTCCCACGTCGGTGATTTGGTGAACTGCACGACCGCAACGGGATAGCCATGGCCGATGTGCCGAAACACCATACCGAGCGCGGCCGATGTTTTGCCCTTGCCGGTTCCGGTATTGACGATCAAGAGCCCCTTCTCGCCGGTCTTGGTTGCCATGATCTTGTCGCGCGCCGCCTTGTGCTTGCGCGCCTTCTCGCGGTGCCGTTCGTTCTCTGCTTGATCTGCTTCAGTTGGGATTCCGGTCATGCGATTTCCTTCTGCGCTATCGGCAAGAGTTCGGCGATCAGGTCGGCGGCGCGATTGGAGCGCGGGGTCCACAATCCGCGCCGGATCGCCTCGGCAAAACGCGCCGCAGTCTCACGCAGCGTCGCCGGGTTGGCTGATAGCATGAAGGCTCGTACGCGCTCGTCTTCCAGATAGGAAGCGAACAGTTGATCGAAATGATGGTTGGAAACGGCGTTGGTCGAGGTCGCGAAGCCAAACAGATAGTCCACCGTGGCCGCAATCTCGAATGCGCCCTTGTAGCCGTGGCGCATCACGCCGGCGATCCATTTCGGATTGGCGGCGCGGCCGCGCACGACCCGCGATATTTCGCGGCTGAGCGGCCGCGACAGCGGCGCTTCCGGCCGCGAGGTATCGATATGGGCAATCCGCGGCGCGCTGCCCCGCAGGGTTTGCACCGTTGCCGCCAGACCGCCCATGAACTGATAATAGTCGTCGGAATCCAGGATATCGTGTTCGCGATTGTCCTGGGTCTGCGCGACGAGATCGACGCCCTTGAGGCGCTCGGCGAAATCGTCCCGCGCGCTCTCGCCTTCGGTGCCGCTGCCATAGGCGAAACCGCCCCAATCGAGATAGACGTCGGCCAGATCGGCGCGACTGCTCCAGCCTCCCTCGTCCATCAGCGCCTGGAGACCCGCGCCATAGGCACCGGGCTTGGAGCCGAACACCCGATATGCGGCGCGGCGTTGCGCGGCCTTGCTATCCATCCCGCCGGCCTCGAGCGCCTTGCGCCGGATACGAACATTGGCGGCAATAGGGTTGGCTTCTTCCGGCTCATCGAGCATTGCGATGGCGTTGACGGCGCTTCCGATGATGTCCATCTGCGTCGGAAACGCGTCCCGGAATAGTCCTGATACGCGAAACGTCACGTCCACGCGCGGACGCTTCAATTCGCGGAGCGGCGTAATGGCAAATCCCGTGACCCGGCCCGACGTCTCTTCCCACAACGGCCGTGCGCCGATCAGGGCAAGCGCCTGGGCGACGTCGTCGCCGCCCGTGCGCATGTTGGCGGTGCCCCATACCGACAGCGCGATCGCGCGCGGCCATTCGCCGGCCTCCTGCCAATACGCTTCGACAAGGCGTTCCGCCGCCAGTTGCCCGATCCGCCATGCCGAAGGCGTCGGCACCGCCCGCACGTCGACTGCGAAAAAATTACGTCCCGTCGGCAGCACGTCCGGCCGTCCCCGTGTCGGCGCGCCGGATGGACCGGGCCGGACGAAACGAGCATCCAGCCCGCGCAGAAATGCGTTGATCTCGGCCGCCCCGCAGGCCTCGATGACGGGACGAAGCTTGGAATCGATCCAGTCCAGCACCACCCGCGTCCGGCTCCAGGCACCATCGCAGGGCTGCGCGCCGGCGACCAGTTGAAGAGCCAGCCATTCGATCCGCTCGACGGTGTCGCCCGCTGTACGCCATGCAGCGCTGCTTGCCCTTGCCAGGATAGCGGGACGCGGTCCTTCGAACCCGGCGGCGAGATTGCGGGTCAGCGGATCGAATTCGCCAAGGCCGAGATCGCGCGCCAGCGCCCGATGCAATGAAGCATCCTGCAGCTTCAGATCCGAGCGGGGGAGCCGCGCGATCGAAACGATGAGATCGTTACGCTGGCCATCGACTGGCGCGCGGCCAAATATATGAAGGCCGTCGCGGATCTGCATTTCCTTGAGATCGCAGAGATGGGCGTCGAGCGCGCGCAAGGCCTCGTTGATCGGCGTATCCCGCGCCACATTGACATCCGCATCGAGCCGCTGCGCCCGCGCCAGCGACAGGATGTCCTCCGCCAGAACGGTGGCCCGCTTCGGGTCGAGATCAGCGGCGAGCGCATATTCGTCAACCAGCGTCTCCAGCCGCGCCAGGTCGTCGTGCAATTCGGCGCGGGTCATCGGCGGCGTCAGATGATCGACAATGACCGCGCTGCTACGGCGCTTGCCCTGGATGCCCTCACCGGGATCGTTGACGATAAAGGGATACAAATGCGGCAACGGCCCCAGCACGGCATCCGGCAGGCAATCCGCAGATAGGCCGGTGCTCTTGCCGGGCAGCCATTCGAGATTGCCGTGCTTGCCCAGATGCACAATCGCATGCAGGCCGAATTCGCGCCGCAACCATAGATAAAACGCGAGATAGTGATGCGGCGGCACCAGATCCGGGTCGTGATAGCTGCTCTTGGGATCGATGTTGTAGCCGCGGGCCGGCTGCACGCCGATAACGACGTTGCCGAAGCGATGCAGTCCGAGGCGAAGTTCTCCCGCGACGACATGCGGGTCCTGCTGCGGTCTTCCCCATCGAGACTCGACGGCGCGCTGCACGTTCTCAGGCAGTTCAGCGAACGCAGCCGCATAATTCGCGAGTGGCCACGAAACGCCGCCGGAACGTAACGCGCGGCCCTTGATGGCGTTGGTGGGTCCTTCCTGCAACAGCGCCATCATGGCGGCGGCGTCATCCGGCGCCTCGCCGATGAGATAGCCTGCGCCGCGCATCGCGGCGAGAATATCGATCAGGCTTTGCGGCGTATCGAGGCCGACGCCGTTGGCGAGCCGGCCGTCGCGGTTGGGATAATTCGCGAGCACAATGGCGACGCGGCGCGCAGCCGGCTCGGCGCGGCGCAATCGTACCCAGGCTAGCGCGAGATCAGCCGTTGCATCGACGCGATCGGCCACCGGCTGGAATGTCGTCGGCGCGAAACCGGCCAAGCTCTCGCCGCGCTCCTTGAAGGCGATGACGTTGGCAAAGATGCGGCCATCGACTTCCGGCAGCACCACATGCATGGCGAGATCGCGCGGATTTAATCCGCGCGAGGAGCCTTCCCAATTCGCGCGGGATATGCCGGCCTGCGCCACCTGCAGAACCGGGCAGTCGGATGTCGCAAGGATGCCCGCGTCGTCGTCAGCGGTCGCCGTGGCAAACGCGGTGGCGTTGATGATGATGTCGGGCGGATACGCCGACAGCGCCGCGCGCAGGAATGCCGCCGACCGTTGATCTTTCAGGCTGGTGACGAACAGGCACACTGCATTGAGACCGCGCGCCAGAAGCGCTGCCCGCAGCGCATCGATGCCCGCGGTATCGCCGCCCGCCACCAGCGCACGGTAGAAGATGACGATGGCATTGGGGCGCTCATCGTTATCAGGTTCGCCGCGCCAGAAGCCGGCCGACGGCATCGGTCTTGCCTGCGGCGGCGCCTCGCCGTGTCCGATCAGATGCGCGGCGAAACGCAGCGCGAGCTCGGCATTCTCGACACCGCCCTCGCTGCAGTAGCGCCAGAGCGTGTGGGTTTCATCGCTTCCGAGCGTGCCGCGCGCCGCGAGGGCCGCGTTCCAGTCCATCTCGCCGGGTATGCACGCAAACAGCGCCCCACGGCGCAGTGCGTCGGCCCGCAGGCTTTCGACGCCGTGCGGCCAATAGCTTTCGCCGCCGAGCATCCGGAGCACCACGATCCTGGCCCGGCACAACGTGCGCTCGACATATAGGTCAACGGAAGCCGGGTGCCCGAGCGCGAGCAGATTGGTGAGTCGCAGGCTCGGAAAATCGCCGTCCAGCGCCGCATGGGCCGCACCGAAGGCGGCGAGGTCGCTATCGGCCGCTGACAGCACGACGATATCGGCGGGCTCCTGCCCGAGATCGCGGGCGACGTCGCCATCATCGATACTACCGCTACTGTCGAGCTTCAGGTGCATCCGCGTGGAGGTCCCCTGCTACCCCTGCAGCGCCCGGCGAACCGCATCGCCGTCAAAACCCTTCAGGCCGATCACTACGAGATGCTGTGCCTGCATCGCGTCGGGCCGCGCGAATGCGAGGTCAACCCGCCCGCCGACGCCCTGCACCACGATCGGAGCCGACTTGTCGGCGATGCGGGCGTGCCCCTTGACGCGCAACACGCCAGTGAGATTCAGGGCACTAGTGACGCGCGCGCGCATGGCATCGACGCTAGCGGCCGCGGGCGGCATCACGACGATGCTGTCGAAATCGTCGTGATCGTGCTGCTCCTCCTCGCCGTGGTGGCCGGCGCGCGCTGCCATGTCGTCTTCCGCGGCGGCGTTCAGGCCGATCAAAACCGGCGCCGCCATATCGCCCTTGGAACGCACCATGTTGACGCCGGGCCGCAGCACGGCTTTGAGACGCGCCTCGATCCCAGCCAGCGCCGCCGGTGAAACCAGATCGCTCTTGGAAAGCACCACCAGATCGGCGCAGGCAAGCTGATCTTCGAATACCTCCTCGATCGGATCGTCGTGATCGAGGGAATCGTCGGCGGCCCGTTGCGCGGCAACGGCATCCTCGTCGATGGTGACGCGGCCTTCCGACAGCGCCAATGCATCAACCACCGTGACCACGCCGTCGACCGTGGCGCGGGTGCGCACCGCGGGCCAGTCGAATGCCTTCAACAGCGGTTGCGGCAACGCCAGGCCCGACGTCTCGATGACGATGGCATCCAGCGGCCGGTCGCGCGTCAGCAGTTTGTCCATGGTCGGAATGAAATCATCGGCGACCGCGCAACAGATGCAGCCGTTGGTGAGTTCGACGATATCGCCGGGCGCGCAGGCCCTTGCGGCGCACTCCTCGACCAGTCCCCCGTCAAATCCGGCATCGCCGAACTCATTGACGATCACGGCGATCCGGCGGCCATCGGCCTGCGTCAGCAGCGAACGCAGCAGCGTGGTCTTGCCGGCGCCGAGAAATCCGGTGAGCACGGTGACGGGGACACGGGACATTTCAATATTCTCCTTTAAGTCGAGCGCTTCAGCCAGAGCGGAAGCCCGGCGGCGATGAAAACAACATTGGGGACGGTGGCGGCGACGATCTGGTTGAGGCGGCCCTGGGCATCGCGAAAGCTGCGGCCGAGCGGCGTCTCGGGCACGAGACCAAGGCCGACCTCGTTTGACACCAGGACGACGGGATATTGGGCCACGCCGAGAAATCGCGTGAACCGGCGCGCTTCCACTTCGGGGTCGCGCCCCGCAAGCATCAGGTTTGACAGCCACAAGGTCAGGCAGTCCACCAGCACGGCACGGCCATGGATGGCCTCCCGGGTCAGCGCATCGACCAGCGCCAGCGGCTCCTCGACGGTGATCCAACCGTCGCCCCGCCGCTGACGATGATGGGCGATGCGCGAGCGCATCTCGTCGTCGCCCGCAGTCGCGGTGGCGAGGTAGATCCGCGCAAGTCCGCTGTCCGCGACCAATCGCTCGGCGAACGCGGATTTGCCAGAGCGCGCGCCGCCCAGCACCAGCGTGGTGGCAAGAACAGTCATTTCGGTGCGCTGCCGTCGTCCGGCGACCAGCGCATCGGCGGCACGCGCGCCACCATGCCCTTGCGCAGAACTTCCGCCCGCTCGCGCCACGGCACCAGGCCGTAGTCGGAGTTACGGTAGGACTCGACAAACGATACGAGGGCCGCAGTGCCGCTCTCGGTCTGCAGATCGCCGAACAAGAACGTGTAACCATCAGCACTTGACACCGCGACGGTTGCGGGCCGCTTGCAGACGCTAAGGCATTGCACCGGCCGCACCTGAACGTGATCGGACGAACCGATCGCGGCCTTGACCGCTTCAAACATATCGGGGCCGACCACGGCGCCGCCATCGGCGTTCCTGCAGGTGATGCACACGCTCACGAAGGTAGGGCCGCTCGGTGCGTTCGCACGCGCAGCTTCGACCAACGCCAAATCAGCGGGATTTTGCTCAGCCTTTTCGCGATCCATCACAGGCTCACATCACGGCCGTCGGGCCACGAGCTTTGTTGGGTCGCGCCGACGGCTCATCGCCGTCAGGCTCGCTCCCGTCCGGTGCACCCCGCCCCGACGACGCCTCCAAAGCACAGTTCGTGATGGCAGGTCTCCTGGCTCGCGGGTCGTTGCCGTCAGCCGCCTTCCCGGGAATCCCAGTGGCATCGGCTCGGGGCTCGTCGCTTACAGTTGCGGGGGCAGCGCCGGCATTGAGAGAACTCGCACCGGCTTCCCTTTTCACCTCCCTCGCGGGAGGACCATCGCGGATGACGCTAGCCGCCGCGGTAGCCGGGGTCAACCGGTGCGGCCCTTGGGTCAGATCGGATTGACCTGACATGGGCTGTTGGGTCAGGTAGGCCCGGAAAGGAACCCCATGACGACCGAATCCCGACCGCTTTGGCAGCCGCCTTTCGTTCCCCCGCTCAATCAGGAGTTGGAGGCAACGATGCGCGCGCGAATCGACGGGAAGGCCAAGCCTTTGGGGTCGCTCGGGCGCATCGAGGACCTCGCTGTGCGGCTTGGCATGATCGCGCATCCAGCGGCTCCCAAAGCCGACAAGGCCGTGCTGCTGGTCTTCGCCGGCGACCACGGTCTCACCGAGGAAGGCGTGTCGCAATATCCGTCGGCGGTGACAGTCGCGATGGTGAGGACCTATCTGGCGGGCCGCGCCAGCGCCAATGCCTTTGCCACCGCGGGCGATGTTGGGATTCGCGTCGTGGACGCCGGGGTGGCCGCCGAACTGCCCGCGCATCCCAATTTGATCGACGCCAAGATCCGGATGGGTACCGCCAACGCCGCACGCGAACCGGCAATGACGATGCGACAGGCCGAAGATGCGCTGGCCAAGGGCTGCGCGCTCGCGATGGCCGAGATCGCCGCGGGCGCCGATATCATCGCGCTCGGCGAAATGGGCATCGGCAACACCGCCTCCTCCGCCCTGCTGGTGCATCGCCTGGCACCGGCGCCGCTTGATGAATGTATTGGGACCGGCGCCGGGCAGGATGATCCGGGCATGGCACGCAAGCGGGCCGCCATCGCCAAAGCCGCGGCGCGCAGCGATGCCAGCTCTCCACTGGACGTCCTCAGCGAGTTCGGCGGGCTCGAAATTGCGATGATGGCCGGCGCGGTGCTGGGCGCGGCCTCAAAGCGGCGGCCGGTCGTCATCGATGGCTTCATCTCCAGTGCGGCCGCGCTGGTGGCCATTCGGCTCTGTCCCGCTGCGCGCGATTATTGCGTGCTCGCGCATCGCTCCGCCGAAAAGGGCCACGACATCGTGCTCGCCGCGTTCGGCGCAAAGCCGCTGCTCGATCTTGGGCTGCGGCTCGGTGAAGGCACAGGTGCCCTCCTCGCCGTGCCGCTGGTGCGCGCGGCCGCGCGGCTCGTGACCGACGTCGCCGACCTCAGCGACGTTCTGGCCGGGAATATCTGACATGAACGAGACCGAGCGCTTCTTCGATGCGGTGCGGTTTCTCACCATCCTGCCCACGCCGCCGACAAAAGCCGCGCCCCAGCCGGACTGGCTGGCCCGATCCCTAAAATATTTTCCGCTGGTCGGAAGCGGCATCGGCGCCGGCTCGGCGATCGTTCTGCTGCTTGCCGGCCAAATCTGGGGGCCATTTGTTGCCGCGATGCTGGCGATCATCGCCGCCGCCGTCATCACCTCCGCGCTGCACGAGGACGGCCTCGCCGATACCATCGATGCCTTCGGCGGCGGCTGGACCGTCGAACGACGGCTGGAGATCATGAAGGACAGCCGAATCGGAACCTACGGCGCGCTAGCCCTGGGTTTTGGCGTCGCCTTGCGCATAGCGGCGCTGACGCAGTTGCCCTTATGGGCCGGCGCCTTCGCACTGGTCGCGAGCCACGCCGCAGCACGCGCCACGCCGGGGTTTGTCATCAACGCCATGAGCTACACGGGCGATACCACGGCAATGAAAGTCAACTATGCCGAGGTGCCCGTTCGTGCTGAGGAAATACGGTTTGCCCTGATCACCGTCGTTATTGCCGCGCTGCCGCTGGCGTTCATTTCCGCCTTTTCGGTGCTTTCCGGAGCGCTGCTCGGCGCCACGCTGGCCGCTGCCCTCGCGATATGGTCGCGACGGCTGATCGGCGGATACACCGGCGACGTTCTCGGCGCCATTGAACAGGTATTCGAGATCGGGTTCCTGCTCGGCGTCGCCGCCATCATCCGATAGGCCACGACAACGGGAGCTGATATGGTTTGCCTTCGAAAGCGTCGGCACCGCGGCCGATCCGATCGATCGCTTCCGCCATCCGGCCGCCTCGTCCGAGCAAATCATCGGCCAGCGACACCATCAGCCGGTTCGGCGTCACCGATGGCGCACGGCGTCGCAATTCCTCCGCGATGTCGCGCTCGAAGCCCGGATTGCGGTCGCAGGCGATCACATAGGCCGCAGCGCTTGAGCGGCTGATGCCGGCCCAACAATGGATCAGCAGGGCGCGGTCGCCCGCCTCACGCCCGAAATCCAGGATCGCCTTCATCGTGGCACTGTCCGGCGCGACGAAGCCCGGCACGGCCTCCGTGATGTCATGAAACGACAATTCCCGGTGTCGCTCGCACGCAAGCGCTCGATGGTCCTCGCCTCCATGATCCGGCGACAGCAGGGTCAACAGATCGAACCGGTTAAGCCCCGCCGCAACGCCGGAGAGCCCGCTGAGCGGGCAGACGTAAAGGCATGGCGGGCCCTCGGAAGTTTCCGCGATCATGGCGTTGTCCCCGGCGAGAACCACATCGCAAACTGGAGTGAGCGAAACCCGTTGCCGGTATCGCCAGTCACAAACGTGGCATCGGATGGTGTAAGGAGTCAATCGATTGCCGCCTTCCTGCGAGACAGCAAGCCCCCTAAGTTGCCGCGCGACCACTGAAGATCGATTGATGCCATCAAGCAAACCACCCATCTGGCGGAATGACATCGATGCGCTGGCATTTCAGCCGGAGGAGCACAATGGCCGCTGCATGGTGCACCGCCGGGCGTTCCGCACCTTGTTGCGGGCAATGCCGTCACCACGACAATGCATCGAATTCTTCAACGCTCATCAGGAGGCGTTTCAGGCGGCGGCCCGTGCAAAATTGCTGCGGAGACAGGTGGCGACGACAGCGAACTTCCACCTGACGAGCCGGGATGTCTCCCGGGAGCTAAAAAATTGAGGTCGCGCTCGCATTCTTTCTGGGCTAAAGATGAGCATCTTCGAGGACAGCCATGCAACAATCCCAGACCGCCAACGCCCCCTTCAGCACCGTCAATTCAAACACCATTGCTCAGGCTGTGCTGGCGATGGCCTTGGGGCTCTTCATCGTCGGCGTGGTCGGCTTCTCGCATATCAGTGCGGTTCATAATGCCGCGCACGATGTCCGCCACGCCAACGCGTTTCCCTGTCACTGACGACGAATGCCGGTTTTCAGGTCGATCGTATTTTCAGCTGCGCTGGCCGGCTTGATCGTGGGCGTGGTTATTTCGATTGCGCAGTTCGTTGGCACCGTGCCGCTGATCCAGCAGAGCGAGGTCTATGAACGCAGGGCCGCAGCGCCGGCGACCCAAGACCACGCCTCGCCCGCCAACGATCAAGACAAGGCCCATCATCCCGAGAGCGCGTGGGAGCCTGAGGAAGGCTTCCAGCGCAACGCCTTCACCGTCGGCGCCAATATTCTGACCGCGATCGGTTTTGCGCTGCTGCTCACCGGTGTGTATGCGATCCGGGGCCGGCACGTGACATGGCGGGAGGGCCTGCTATGGGGCCTTGCCGGCTTTGTCGTTTTCACGGCTGCGCCGGGCCTCGGCTTACCCCCCGAATTGCCGGGCATGCCGGTAGCTGATCTAACGGCACGGCAGATCTGGTGGATCGCGACTGCCGCCGCCACGGCAGGAGGGCTTTGCCTCTTGGCTCTCAGCCCGGCCGCCTGGTCGGCGGTTCTCGGCCTGGCCCTGATCGCGCTGCCGCATCTGATCGGTGCACCGCTGGCTCCGGAATCTCACAGCGCGGTCCCTGCCGCGCTCTCGCATCGATTTATCGTCGTGGTGACGCTCACCAGCCTGTTGTTCTGGGCACTTTTGGGCGTCGCGACCAGCCTGGCGTTCGAACGTATCTCGCGTTCGCAATCATAGTCGCCAGCAACAGATTGAAAACCGTACGGCCCGGGCCGCGCTCACCGCCGAGGACCGATGCGCGTCGCTCGGTCGCGCGGCACAGGCCTCAGAGTTCGATGATGAGTCCCTCATCGCCCCGAAGCAAGATGCTGTTTGCCACCCTCTCACCGTCCCGGTCCGCTCCCGTGGACACCAAAACCGCTGCAGGCGTGCCCTGCTCAAAGCCGAGAACCTGGGGCTCGCTGGTCAGATTCAGGACAATGAGCAGCTTGGTATCACCGAGCTCACGGAAATAGACCAACAGGTCCTCGTCGACAAAGCGCGGCCTATAGGAGCCAATTGATAGCGCGGGCATTTCCTTGCGAAGGCGCAGCAGGCGCCGATAAAGATTCCAGATTGAAGTTGCATCCTCACGCAGGTTCACAACGTTTTCCGATTGCCAATTGTCGGCAAGCGGAAGCCATGGATCGATGTTGCTGAAACCGGCGCTAGCACTCGCGTCCCACGGCATGGGAGTTCGACAGCCGTCCCTGCCAACACCGATTCCGGGGACGTTGCGCTCGAACGGATCGCACACGCGGTGGCGGGGAATTGCGACCTGACGCATTCCCAGTTCGTCGCCGTAGTAGATCGTGGGCGTGCCTCGCAGAGTCAGCAGCAGCATGGCCGCGACGGCCGCCTGCCCTTTGCCGACGCGGCCGCCAATCCGCGTTCGATCGTGATTGCCAAGCACCCAGTTTGGCCATCCGCCTTTTGGCAAGGCGCCTTCGTAGTCAGCGATCAGCGCCTGAATGCACCTCGCGTCCCAGCGAACGCCAAGCAGCGCGAAGTTGAACGGCAGGTGGACACCGCCGAGGTCTCGACCGTAATAGGCAACCAGGCGCTCCACTGGCAGGTATATCTCCCCGATCAGCAGACGGTCTGAACTCATCGACGGTACGACGCAGCACCGCGATAACGTCGTGCACCTCCGGGAGATCGGTCGTGTAGAGCGGAGCGAGCGCTTCATTCGGCGGCTTGCCCTTCTGATAATTCGGATTGCGCGGGTTGTCGCGAAAGGCTTCGTCCTTGAGCAGGTGCCAGATCACGTCGACGCGAAAGCCATCGACGCCCTTGCGCATCCAGAAGCGAAGCACATCGCACATCGCCTCCACCACTTCCGGATTTCGCCAGTTCAGGTCGGGCTGGGAGTTTAGAAAGGCATGGTAGTAATACTGGCCGGAAGCCTCGTCCAACTTCCAGGCGCTGCCAGAACTCGGACAGCCAATTGTTGGGGGACCGCGGCCCGGCGCCGGGTCGCGCCAGATATACCAATCGCGCTTGGCGCTTGTCCGCGAGCTGCGGCTTTCGATGAACCAAGGATGCTGGTCAGAAGAATGGTTCGGAACGAAATCGAGGATCACCCTGATTCTGCGCGCGTGCGCTTCCGCGACCAACCGTTCGAAATCGCCGATGTTGCCGAAGATGGGATCGATATCAACGTAATCGGAGATGTCCTAGCCCAAGTCGGCCATTGGTGAGCGGAAAATCGGCGAGATCCAGATCGCATCGACGCCGAGATCGACGAAGTACGACAGCCTCTTGCTGATTCCATTGAGGTCCCCCACGCCATCATTATCCGTGTCCTGAAAAGACCTCGGATATACCTGATAGATGACGGCGGATTCCCACCACGGCCTGGATCCACTCATTTGCAGTCAACCATTCCGATTCATGGATCACGAAGCCCGGCTTCTTCGTCGCAGATGGTGGAGGAAGCGCTTGCGCGGTTGTGTATCGTTTCCGGCTTGTCGGGCAATCATGCCTCGTGAGACAGGCCCTTGATCCCGCTTCACCGCGCTTTGGGCACGGCGTTGTCGTGGCACGCTGGCGGGCATCTGCGATCTCCTGTGCTGGCGACCAACGCTTCCGCCGAACACCCGTTCCCCGGGCCTGCAACGGGACGCTTTCGCCGTCAGCAACGTAATTCCCTGCGTGCGAGCATCGCCTCCTGCAGAGGATTCGATGAGGCATGAACACAAACGAGCGCGGGCGATGATCGCATGACTTGATCCAGGGCGTCCGCCCACTGGGTTCAGAAATCCACGCGAAAAACAAAGTCGTTTCGGAAGAAAATTCAGGACGTTAGCGCTGGCTGGGGCGGGAGGGATCGAACCTCCGAATGGCGGAATCAAAATCCGCTGCCTTACCGCTTGGCTACGCCCCAACGGCCCGGGCCGAACGCGCCGGGGAATTGCGCCCCTCGCGAACCGGTTTCGGACAACGTCGGTCTATAGAGGGACTTCAGCCATTTCAACTGGTTAGAAGCGCGAATCTCGCCGGAAATCCGCCTCGTCCAGCACGAGCCTTTATATTATGACCGTCTACGCGAAATCCGCGGCCGGTTTCGCGCCCCGGGCGCGGCCGAATACCACCCGGCGGAGAGTTGAGAGAACCCCGGTTTCGTGGGAAGACGGCGGCAGCTCATTATCCCAAAAGCGAGATTTCGTCATGACTTACCGCGCGCCGATCTCCGACATCCTGCTCGCGCTGAACCACGGCGCAGGGCTGCAGGCCGCCGTGAAGGCCGGCCATTACGGCGATTTCGACGGCGACATCACCGCCGCCGTGCTGGAGGAAGCCGGCAAATTCGCCGGTGACGTCTTGGCGCCGCTGAACCGGATCGGCGACGAACACGGCATCAAGCTCGAAGACAATAAGGTGACGACGGCGCCGGGCTGGCCGGACGCCTATCAGCGCTGGGCCGCCGCCGGCTGGAATGCGGTGTCGGGCCCGGAAGCCTTCGGCGGCCAGGGCCTGCCGCTGGCGATCAACGCCGCCTGCACCGAAATCTGGAGTGCCTCGAACATCGCGTTCGGTCTGTGCCCGCTGCTGACGCTTTCCGCAATCGAGGCACTCGATGCCCATGGCAGCGAGGAGCTCAAGAAGATCTATCTGGCCAAGCTGGTCTCTGGCGAATGGACCGGCACCATGCAACTCACCGAGCCGCAGGCCGGCTCCGACGTCGGCGCGCTGCGCACCCGCGCCGAACGCGCGGACGACGGCACTTACCGCATCAAGGGCAGCAAGATCTTCATCACCTATGGCGACCACGACATGACCGACAACATCGTGCATTTCGTGCTGGCCCGCCTGCCCGATGCTCCCGCGGGCACCAAGGGAATTTCGCTGTTCCTGATTCCGAAATTCCTCGTCAATGCCGACGGCTCGCTCGGCGCACGCAACGACATCTATCCTAGCGGCGTCGAACACAAGCTCGGCATGCACGCCTCCCCCACCTGCACCATGACGATGGGCGATCAGGGCGGCGCGATCGGTTACCTGATCGGCGAGGAAAACAAGGGCATGCAATGCATGTTCACGATGATGAACCAGGCTCGCCTCGGCGTCGGCCTCGAAGGCGTCGGCATCGCCGACCGCGCCTACCAGCAGGCGCTGGCTTATGCACAGGAACGCCGCCAGGGTCGCGCCGTCGGCAAGAAGGGCGACGGGCTCGATCCGATCATCGTCCATCCCGACGTCAAGCGCATGCTGCTGCAGATGCGCAGCATGACGGCGGCGGCACGCTCGATCTGCTACGCCACGGCGGTGGCGCTCGACGTCGCAGCGCGCGCCACGGACCCGAAGGTGCGGGCCGATGCCGCCGCGCGCGGCGCGCTGCTGACGCCGATCGCGAAGGCGTTCTCCACCGACATCGGCAACGAGGTGGCCTATCTCGGCGTGCAGATCCACGGCGGCATGGGCTTCATCGAGGAAACCGGCGCCGCGCAGCATTACCGTGACGCCCGCATCACCTCGATCTATGAGGGCACCAACGGCATTCAGTCGATCGACCTCGTGACGCGCAAGCTGGCGGCGAACGGCGGCGCCTCGGTCTGGGCGCTGCTCGGCGAACTGCGCGGCATCGTTAAGCAGGTCGAAACCTCGAACGATCCCGCTTTCGGCACCACGGGCGCCAAGCTGCGCGATGCGCTCGGCTCGCTGGAGCGCGCCAGCAAATGGCTGCTCGAGCGGGTGACGTCGGCGCCGAACGACGCCCTCGCCGGTGCGACGCCTTATTTGCGCCTGTTCGGCTCGACGCTCGGCGGCTGCATGCTGGCCGGCGAGGCGCTCGCCGCCAAGAGCAATGGCGAGGCCGGCGATCCGCAGCGCTATGTGACGGTGGCGCGGTTCTTTGCCGAGAACATCACCGTGCAATCCGCCTCACTGGAGAAGACCGTGACGGACGCTGCGGACGCCGTGAACGGCGCCGACGCGGTGTTGCTGGGATAACGGTCCGTGGGGCGGGTCAGCGCAGCATAACCCGCCCTCGACAGCACGACGCGGCGCGATCTTTGGCGGATTACGCTGTCGCTAATTCGCCCTGCTCTACCGCGCATGCGTCACTTGTGTAGGGCACATAAAGTCCCGAAATTGCACAATAAGTTCCATCCGCGGCGCGTGGTATCGAGGCAACACCCGTGAAAAAATGGGCAACCCCGTAGTCGCCGCCCGTTGCGCATTGATTTCGCAATCCGAACAATGCGTGCTGTCGTGTGCTTGGCTCGTAATCAGGCTCCTGCGGAGCCTTGGGGAGGCCGGATCATGGACCCTTGGCGACTAGCGACGAAGGCGCAACGCCGAATCAACGCACTCGCGGGAACGGCTCTTGCGAGTTGTGTTCTCGCCTGGCTCGCCGGTCTCGGCTCGGCGCCGATCCAGCAAGTCAGCGCGGCCGTCGAGAGAACCGGTGCGGTGCCGGCGGTGGAACGCAGCGCGCCCGCTGTCGCCGCGAACGTTACGCCTGTAGAGCCGCCGCAGATCGACACGCCGCGGAAGATCGTTCTGGCCAGCGCCGACACCACCGAAATCATCGTGCCGGCGGCCAGCGAGTCCGTGCTGAAGAATGTCGTTGAAACGGCGGCGCAGCTTTCCACCTATGAGCCGATATCGCTTTTCGAGATTTCGCCGATCGATTCTGTGCAGGCACTGCCGCCCGAGCAGCCGTCCACCGAGATGGCGATGATAACCCCGGCCGATGCCGTGCTTGACAACCCCCAGCCGGCGATGCCCCTCCTCGAGATCAACGAGGAGTGCCTCGTCGCCGAGATCTGCATCGACCGCTTTCTATGGGCGCTCTACGAACGGGCCCCCAAGATCGACGCCATCGCAGTGCATGAACGGCGCAAGGTGACGATCAAGCGCAAGGGAAAGCTGAGGACTGTCACCAGGACCTTCACCAAGCGAGTAGACCAGGACTTCACCTGGAAGGACCCGAAGGCCGCCGAACGGGCCGGCATGACGATGATGGACTATGTGATCGGCGGCATGGACCGGACGTTCAAGCTCAAGCTCTTTCATACGCTTAATGCCGCGGAACAGGCCGGACTGCACCCCGGCATCACCAGCGCGTTCCGCGACGACTATCGTCAGTCGATCGCAAGCGGCCTGAAGGCGGCCAGCGACCGGTCCTACCATGGCGGCAGCTCGCGCGGCGGCTATGGCCACGGGCTTGCGGCCGACATCGTAAGCGTCAAGGGGGCGACCCGGGCGCAGCGATGGGTCTCCACCGAAAAGCTCTGGAAGTGGATCGACGCGAACGGCAAGAATTTTGGGATCGGCCGGCCCTATCTCGACCGAGATCCGCCCCACGTCGCGCCGATCGACGGCAAGGAATATGTATCCCGCCGCGGCGGAGCGAAGACGGAGGTCGCGGAGGTCAAGACCAAGAAGACAGTGGTCGCAGAGAAGAAGACCAAGAAGACTCACGTCGCGGAGACGAAGGGCAAGAAGAGCAGCCGGCACGCCGCGCGAGAGGATCGCAGCAAGGCGAAGCACGGCAAGACCGCTAAAATCGCCAAGGGCGCCAAGACGGCGAAGCTCGCGCGCGCGAGGACCATGTAGGCGGTTCAATTTGATCCGAAAAAACTCGTTATGCCCGGGCTTGTCCCGGGCATCCACATTTTTGGTCGCCAAATAGAAGGACGGGGATGGCCGGCCGTGGCGAGCGCAAGCGACCATCCTTCAGACGGCTATGTCCGGCCTTGACAGTTCAGCCTGTGTTCCTGACCGCGTCAGCCAGCATCGCGAAGAGCTCTTGCTTAGTGAACTCCCGCGTCGGCGTCGCAACTGTCTTGGACTTGGACGTCTTGGATTTGGACATCCTGGCCTTCGACACCTTCTTCGACACCACCCTGTCCACCGGACGGCCGCAGGCCGCTGCCAGCTTTGGCCTTCGTATCGGCACTGAAACGATCTTCGGGCTGGCCGTCGGCGGCTTGTGACCTCGCTTGTGCCCCAAGCGTTTCAGCTTGGCGCTGACGGCGTTGCGGCTGTAGCCGAGCCTGCTTGCGATCTGACCGGCGCTGTGGCCTTCGGCCCAGAGCTGCTTGAGCAGTGCTACGTCCTTCGCATCCCAACTCATGGGAATAGTATACGCCGGATCTTCGCGAGAGGCCAGTGATTGCTGATGTCGCGCGGCCGACGCTTCATCTCGTCGTTAATGCAGCGGTCCCATCTGCGCCGACTGGCACCCGTGATGTCTGTCGCTACTCCGACTCGCGCGATCGCGAACCGGCGGCGGCGACCGTCAGCGCGATCGCTGCGGGGTCGCAGCACAACACCATCAGCAATATCAGCCAGCGCACCGCAGCTTCGGGCGCGGCACCGACCATCATCGCTAGATACTGGATCGGGCCTGTGGAGGCTTCGATGCGCGAGCGTTCACCGGCCAGCGCAGCGCGCTGCGCCTGCAATCCGACCAGCGTGGCGGTGGCCGTCTGGCGCTGCGTGTCCAGCCCATCCCGCGTCGCGCGCTCCTGCGTCACGATGTTGAGGGCCCGCGTCACCCGGCCGCGCCGCGTCGATTCATCGACGGCACGGTCGATCTGCGCGATCCGGCTGGTGAGATCGGCGACGACGGCGGTTTGCGCCACCACACGGGCTTCCAGCGCTTCAATGCGTTCGGCGATCCCCGAGCGCGCGGTCGCGGCGACGCTGACATGGGCTTCCACCAGTTTGCCGAACACGCCGGCGGCGTTGATCAGCGCAAGGCCGGCAACGAGGGCGACCATGACCGAACGCATCTTCCAGCTGGTCTGGCGCCAATGCGCAGCCAGCCACCCGGCGATCACGAGCTTGCCGGCTTCCATCGTCGCGGCGAGCACCATGACTCCGACCGGATCGCCGGGAAATATTTCCGCCATGCCGGCGACGGAAAAATAGGCCGCCACCGTCGCCAGCGCGAGCGCAGCTATCACGGCAAAGGTGCGGCTGGTCCGCTCGCGCCTTGGTGTGACGGGAACGGCGGAAACAACCTCCGGCGCGGCGGGCGCGACCGAAACCGGCAGCGGCTCAAGCGGCACGCTGAAAGCCCCCGGCTCGACATCGAGCTCGGCCGCCTTGACGTCGGCCGCGCCGGCCCCGACCGTCTTCGCCGTGGTTGTCCTGGCTGGTTTGGTCTTGGTGGTCTTGGCGGCCTTGGCGCGACTGGCCGCAGAACCAGCGCGACCGCGCTTCGTTGCCGGGGTCGGCGCCTCGCTGGATCGTTCAACGCCCACCTCCTCGACGGCTGTCGTCACCAGCCTCGGCGTGCGATTTGCGACATTAGCCAGATCATCGAGAAGCCTGCGGCGGACGGCGCCGGCGTCCTCCATCGGCTCGGCCGCGGAGATCGCATGCGGAATCGGACGGCTGGTCATGCGGCCCCCCATCTTGCCAGTGTGAAAGTCAACCTTGCGCCGGCGAGCGACGGGCATGCGCCGTGACCTTCGGTCACGACAGCGTACCCGGAGCTTTCGTCAGCAGCCGCAAACACGACGACAGCCGTGACCGATCCACAGCCACCGGCAACGCCTTCGGCTTGCGTGCCCATCGCAAACTTCGACATCGAAGAATCCCCACTCGGACTGTTGACCGCGGATTATATCCGCACGCGCAGCCCATCGCTGCCTAACGATGCGCCTTCCGGAATTTAGGACGACGGTTGTTGCACGAATGCCGCATCCCACGCTTCAGCGCGGAACCGCCCCACACGCTGCGGGAGAGACGAGCACGGCGCAATGTTGGAATTGAGTCGGAATGCGGTTCGCGGATGAAATCAGTGCGAGAATCCGCGAAGCGGCCGCAAGTGTCACGGCGTCCGAGCGATGCCGCCGGCACTGTTGCCGCGCAATGACAGTCGCGGCTAATCCGGCACAGAAGCCGTAGTTCTACGCTTTGCGAATCGGCCCCTGCCGAATTCTACTTTCACAGCAATTGTTTTCCTTGTGAGTGCTCGACTAGACCGTCCCGCGCCGGAAACGGCGCGGCTTTTGAAGTGCGTAGTTTTACGGGCCGATTTCTTGAAAGGCCGCGCGCACCACCGCTGGCACGAACCCTGCATGGCGTGAGCGAGCCGGACATTCAACAACGAAGGTTGCCATGCTCGTTACTCTTATCGCCGTTCTCTGCAACAGCCAGCTTTGCCTCGAAAAGGTCGTCACGACCAGCGAACAGTCCGGCATCACGATGGGCGCCTGCGCCGTCAATGCGCAAATCGGTATCGCCGACTGGCTCGCCAAGGGCCCGTATCACGCCTGGCGATTGCAAAGCTACAAATGCGTCCTCGGCAAATACGTGCCGAAGAACGAGGCGTAAGCTCGTAGATCGTAGGACTTCCTGGCGTTGCTCAAGGACGCCCTTGAGCAACGCCAGGAGGTCCTGCGAAATTCATTCAATCGGCTTCAGCCCGGCTTCGATCGCCGCCCGGCGCGGCTCGAGAAACGGCGGCAGCGCCAATTTCTCTCCGAGCGTCTCCATCGGCTCATCCGTCGCAAACCCCGGGCCGTCGGTGGCGATCTCGAACAGGATGCCGTTGGGCTCACGGAAATACAGGCTGCGGAAATAGAAGCGGTCGATCTCGCCGCTATTGGGCACGCGAAGTTCGTTCAGGCGCTGCGTCCAGGCGTGATACTGCGCCTCGTCAGGCGTGCGGAAGGCGACATGGTGCACACCGCCGGCGCCCTGCCGCGCGACTGGAGCATTCTTGTCCTCGAGCACATGTAGTTCGGCGGCGAGGTTACTCTCTCCCCTTGCCTCACCCATCTCGAAGACATGAATCTCGGCACCGTGCGCGGCATACGTGCGCCCGCGGCGCATGTTCATGACCTCGGTCAGCACGAAGGCGGTACGCGACAGCTCATGTACGGTCAGCACGATCGGGCCGAGCCCGCGGATCTGATGCTCCAAGGGCACCGGGCTCTTCTCCCAAGGCGATGACGTGCCGGCGCCGCCGTCGTCGACCAGCACCAGCCGCTGTCCTTCGCCGTCCTCGAACGGCAGCGTCAGCCGCCCGTCGACCTCGACGACATCGCGGGCCGCCACCCCGGCCTCTTTGAGGCGATCCCGCCACCAACCGAGGCTCTTCTCGCCGTTAACGCGCAGGCCGGTGCGCGAGATCGAATTGGTTCCACGACGCTCGGGCGGGACAGGGAAATCGAAGAAAGTGAGATCCGTGCCGGGACTGGCTTTGCCGTCCGCATAGAACAGGTGATAGGCGCTGACGTCGTCCTGGTTCACGGTCTTCTTGACCAGCCGCATGCCGAGCAGGCCGGCGTAAAAAGCCAGATTCTCCCGCGGCTTCGCGGAGATCGCGGTCAGGTGATGTATTCCGCCTAGCTGCATTGCATTAACCCTGTGAACGCGGACGGTTTGGCCTCTTGCCGGATCATGTAGGATGTGGCCCGATGATTGACCAGCGGCAGCGTTGCCGCCGGCGTTCCAGGGACGGGTTCATGACCGGGCACCTCATTGTATCAGACGAAGACGCGACGCGCGTGATCAAGCTGCGGCGGCCCGAGAAGAAGAACGCATTCACCCAGGACATGTATCGCGGAATGAGCGATGCGATCGACAAGGCGCAGAACAACCCCGATATCCGCTGCATCATCATAACAGGCGGCTCCGGCGTGTTCACTGCCGGCAACGATCTCGAAGATTTCCTTAAAGAGAGCACTTCGGATGCCGACACGCCACGTGGCGCCTCCAACGCGGTGAAGCTCCTTTATTCGCTGGCGCACAACGTCAAGCCGATCATCGCGGCCGTCGACGGTGTCGCGATCGGCATCGGCACCACCATGCTGTTTCATTGCGACTATGTGCTGGCCAGCACGACGGCGACGTTTTCCACGCCGTTCATCAATCTCGGACTGGTGCCGGAGGGCGCCTCCAGCCTGCTGATGCCGCGCACCATGGGCCACCAGCGCGCTTTTGCCATGCTGGTGATGGGCCGCAAATTTTCCGCCGAGGAGGCGCGCGTGGCCGGCTTCGTCAACGTCGTGGTCGCCCCCGGCCATACCGAGGCCGAGGCGCGCAAAGTCGCGCGCGAAATCTGCCACCTGCCCGCGGAAGCCGTCGCGGTCACGCGTAAGCTGCTAAGGCTGCCGCCGGAGGACATGACCCGCCGGATCGACCAGGAAGGTCATTTGTTCGGCGAACGGTTGCGCTCGAAGGAAGCGGTGACGGCGTTCAAGGCGTTCTTCGAGCGGAAGAAGGGGTAGTAGCGCACCGGAGATCTGCGTAACCCGGATGAGCGCAGCGACATCCGGGCTTTACCCTCCACGATCCCGCATATCGCTGCGCTCATGCGGGCTACCCGCCGGTGCCATGAAAATACTCCGTCCTGTCCTTTCGTTGGCGATCCTGATCGCGCTTGCCGTGCCTTCCCGTGCGCAGTCGTCAGCGCCGGTGGACCTGCGCCTGCTCGCGATCAATGATTTCCACGGCTATCTCCGCCCGTTCCCGGGCGGGATCACGATCGACGATCCCGAGGACAAGACCAGGAAGATCGCGGTCCCCGCAGGCGGCGCCGAGCATATGGCGACGCTAGTGCGCGAGCTTCGCCAAGGACACAAGAACACGATCTTCGTCGCGGCCGGCGACCTGATCGGCGCCAGCCCGTTCCTGTCGGCGATGTTCCACGACGAGCCGACGGTCGAGGCGCTGTCGATGATGGGCCTGAACATTTCCTCCGTCGGCAACCACGAATTCGACGAGGGCAAGGACGAGCTCTTACGCATGCAGAATGGCGGCTGCCACCCGGTCGACAAGTGCCAGGGGCCGCACCCGTTCGTCGGCGCGAAATTCCGCTATCTCGCCGCCAGCACGTTCGAGAAGGCGAGCGGCAAGACGGTGTTTCCCGCCTATGACGTCAGGGAATTCGACGGCATCCCGGTAGCCTTTATCGGCCTGACGCTGAAGGGCACTCCTGGCCTGGTTTCACCGGTCGGCATCGCCAGCCTCGAATTCCGCGACGAGGCCGAGACGGTCAATGCGCTGGTGCCCGAATTGAAGGCGCGCGGCGTCGAGGCGATCGTTGTCCTGATCCACGAAGGCGGATTACCGACAGGCGATTACAACGAATGTCCTGGGATCTCCGGGCCGATCGCCGATATCGTCAGGAAATTCGACAAGGCGGTCGACGTCGTGGTCTCCGGCCACACCCACCGCGCCTATGTCTGCGAGATCGATGGAAGGCTCGTCACGTCAGGCGACAAATACGGCACGCTGGTCACCGCCATCGACCTCAAGCTCGATCCCGTCACGCGCGATGTCATCAGCGCCAGGGCGAATAACAACATCGTCCGCACGGCCACGCTGGCAAAGGACCCGGAACAGACTGCGCTGCTGGAGGCCTATGACAGGCTTGCCGCACCGATCGCCAACCGCCCGGCGGGATCGGTGAGCGCAACGCTGTCGCGCGTGCCGAATGCCGCCGGCGAAAGCCCGCTCGGCGACATCATCGCCGATGCGCAGCTCGCTGCAACCAGCGCCGCGGAAAAGGGCGGCGCAGTCATCGCCTTCACCAATCCCGGCGGCGTGCGCACCGACATTATGCGGAAAGAGAGCGGAGCGGTGACCTACGCCGATCTCTTCGCCAGCCAGCCGTTCCGCAATCAGCTGGTGACGCTGACGCTGACCGGAAAGCAGATCAAGGACATGCTGGAGCAGCAATGGCTCGATCCGAAGCGACCGCGGATATTGCAGGTGTCCAAAGGCTTTTCCTACGCGTGGGACAACAGCAAGCTTGATGGCGAACGCGTATTGGCCGAGCGAATGTCGCTGAACGGGCAGACAATCGATCCCGCCGCGAACTATCGCGTCACGGTCAACAATTTCCTTTCCGTCGGCGGCGACGGCTTTACCGTGCTCACGCAGGGAACCGCGCCGCTGATCGGCGTCTACGATACCGACGCGCTGCACGCCTATTTCAAGGCCAATAGCCCGGTCGGGCCCACCTCGGCCGATCGCATCGTCAGGATCAACTGAGCCTCGGACGGCGTTCCCCGGATGCTGCGCAGCGCGCCGCTTTTCGCGGCGTGGTCCGCTGCTGATCCGGGGTCCACGATGCTGCAGCCAGGTCCCGGCTCTGCGGTGCATCGTCACCGGACGATGCTTCGCATCGCCGGGAGACGCTGCACCGCAGCCGGGACACGGAAACGACTAAAACAGGCTCGTCCTCGTGAACGACTTTGCCGGGCCTTTCCGAACTGCCCCTAACCGCCTAGATTAATCGCCTCTTGCCGGCGCACCTTTACGCCAGGATTTCGCATGACGCTGCTTCTGAGCCACACCGCCTGTCTCGACCATGTCACGCCGCCGGGGCACCCCGAGCGTCCCGACCGGCTGCGCGCCGTGGCCGAGGTACTTGGGGAGGAACGCTTCAAGCCGCTGGTGCGCGGCGAAGCGCCGGAAGGCAGCCTCGATTCCGTCACGCTGTGCCATGGCGAGCATTATGTCGGCGAACTCCGTCACATCGCACCGCAGAGCGGCATGATCTATATCGACGGCGACACCTCGATGTCGCCGGGCACCTGGGAAGCGGTGATGCGCGGCGTCGGCGGCGCCGTAGCGGCAACTGACGCCGTGATGTCCGGCAGCCACAAAAATGCCTTCGTCGCGGTGCGGCCGCCCGGTCACCATGCGGAGGTGTCGAAGCCGATGGGCTTCTGCTTCTTCGACAATGTCGCGATTGCCGCACGCCACGCGCAGCGCAAATACGGCATCGGCCGTGCCGCGATCGTCGATTTCGACGTCCATCACGGCAATGGCACGCAGGACATCTTCTGGCACGATCCGACCGTGATGTATTGCTCAACACACCAGATGCCGCTGTTTCCGGGTACCGGCGCCAGCGGCGAGCGCGGCGAGCACGACACCATCGTCAATGCGCCGCTGGCCTCCGAGGACGGCAGCGCCAAGTTCCGCGCGGCGTTTGAAAACCTGATCCTGCCGCAATTGCAGAAATTCGCCCCCGAGCTTGTCATCATCTCCGCCGGCTTCGACGCGCACTACCGCGACCCGCTCGCCTCGCTCAACCTGAAGGCGGAGGATTTCGGCTGGGTCACGCGCAAGGTGATGGATGTGGCCGAGACCAGCTCGGGCGGACGGGTTGTCTCCGTGTTGGAGGGCGGCTACGACCTGCAGGGGCTGAAAGAATCGGTTGCAGCCCATGTCACCGCGTTGATGGGCGCCTAAATCCTCGCCCTGACGCAAACTTTTGCTCTCGACCGGGGGCACATCCGGGAACCCGATATGGCCGAAAATACCCAGGCGGACGTCAAAAAGCTCTCCTTCGAACGCGCGATGGAGGAGCTTGAATCCATCGTGAAACGGCTCGAGGACGGCAAGGTACCGCTCGAGGAATCGGTCGCGATCTATGAACGCGGCGAGGCGCTGAAGCGGCGCTGCGAAGAACTGCTCCGGCAGGCCGAGGCCCGTGTCGACAAGATTACGACGGATACGAATGGCCAGGCCACGGGGACCGAGCCGCTCGACGTGCAGTAATTTTCCGGCGAAAGCTCGCCCGGCGCGGCGCGCGGCCGGCATAAGCCGGCGCAAGGTGGGGCGAATCGGCATCGTCTGCCGCCAAAACGTCAAAAGGCCGGCCGATTTAGCCTCCTATTTAGTTCTTGGCCCCTGTCCGGGCTGTTATAGTCACCCATCATCCGGGGACAGTACGTGCGCGTCCAGCACCGCCATATCATCTATATTCAAGGCTACGATCCGCGCGGGCTGGCGCAATATTACCGCATGTTCCGAACCGAACTGCGCAAGTTCGGCCGGCTTTATCAGCTCGAGGCCACCATCAGCCGGCCCAAGGTCGCTTCTGACGACGAGATCGCGTCCTGGACTATCGATACCAAGGCCGAGGACTGGCAGAGCCGAACCTCCTACGATTTCCTCCGGTTCGAGGATTTCATCCAGCAGGATCTGGCGTCGCCGATCTGGCGCACGGTATTCAATGCGGTGTGGATCTACTGGCGCCTTGTTTTCGCCGGCACTATCGCCCGCTTCGGCAAGGCGAACTGGCGGTTCGCGACCTTCATCACCTACCCCCATCTGATGCTGCTGCTGGAAGCCGCCTGCGCCGGTGCCATCGCCTTTGTGTTCGAGAAGGGGCTGAACGCGCTCGGCATTCCCAATATTTTCAGCATCGCCATCGCGACCGCGCTGTTTGTCGCCCTGCTCGGCGTCGTGCTGAAATACACCGAGAATGCCACTTACGTGCTCTATCTCCTGTGCGACACCATCTGGACCTGGGAATTCTCGCACCGCCAGCGCCCGGAATGGGACCAGCGCATCGACCGCTTTGCGCAGCATCTCGTCAAGACAGCCAAAAGCAGCGATGCCGACGAGATCGTCATCGTCGGGCACAGCTCCGGATCGTTCCTGTCGACGGAAATGCTGGCGCGCGCGCTGAAGCTCGATCCGGCGCTCGGCCGTCACGGCCCCAGGATCGTGCTGCTCACCATCGGCGGCAATTTCCCGATCGTCGGCTATCACGCCGTGTCGAAGCAGTTCCGCGACCATCTGCGGCAGCTTGCGGTCGAGCCGTCGATCGACTGGATCGACTGCCAGGCCCGCAAGGACGTGATGAACTTCTACCAGTTTGATCCGATTGCGAGCCACGGCATCGATGTCGGCGCTGCAAGGCGAAATCCCAAGATCGTGCCGGTCCGCTTCCGCGACATCATCCGCGCCGAGCACTACGACAAGTTTCGCTGGCAGTTCTTCCGCGTGCATTTCCAGTTCGTGATGGCCAACGAACTGCCCAACGCCTACGACTTCTTCATGATCGTCTGTGGCCCGGTCCCGCTCGCTGAGCGCATGGCCGTCCCGGACGCCGCCCTTGAGGTCGCGACCGGCGATTCTGTCGCACGCGACCGGGCCTGGAAACGAATCGAAGCCGTCACCGTGACCGCCCCGAGTGCCGACGATTTGAGTAAATTGGAACCATCTGCGCGCCGCAGCGGTTGAAAAACTTGGCTTTTTTGGGCTCCTGCCTCGGAACCGAATCACGGCTCCGGGTTGGCTTTGGCCGCGGCTTTAGTGTAAAGCTGGGACTTCAATGGGCTGGGGAGAGCAGCTTGCGGCCGGATTCGTGCGGCGGCAAGCACTTCAAATAGCTGAAGAAATGAACCGGGAAGGGTTAGAAGCTACTAACGTGATGCATATCACAGGGTTCTAACTGGAGTGCATCTAAGCTTTCAAATCAGGTACCTGCCTGCCTGACTGGCGGACGGGTCCGGATTCTCACGGCGCGGGTAACGCGCATCCCATCTCGCGTCGGGCCATTGGCCCCGACATGCAAAATTGGAATATGCTGTGACCACATATAGTAAAACGCCGCTTCTGGACACCATTCGCACTCCCGACGACCTTCGCAAGCTCAAAATCGAGCAGGTGCGGCAGGTCGCCGATGAACTCCGCCAGGAAACTATCGACGCCGTGTCGGTGACCGGCGGCCACTTCGGCGCCGGCCTTGGCGTCGTCGAATTGACCACCGCGATCCACTACATCTTCGACACGCCGCGCGACCGCCTGATCTGGGACGTCGGTCACCAGGCCTACCCGCACAAGATCCTGACCGGCCGCCGCGACCGCATCCGCACGCTGCGCACCGGCGGCGGCCTCTCCGGCTTCACCAAGCGCAGCGAGAGCGACTACGATCCGTTCGGCGCCGCGCACTCCTCGACCTCGATTTCGGCCGGCCTCGGCATGGCCGTTGCCCGTGACCTCTCCGGCGGCAAGAACAACATCATCGCCGTGATCGGTGATGGCTCGATGTCGGCAGGCATGGCCTATGAGGCCATGAACAATGCAGGTGCGATGAATTCGCGCCTGATCGTGATCCTCAACGACAACGACATGTCGATTGCGCCGCCGGTCGGCGCGATGAGCGCCTATCTGTCCCGGCTCTACTCCGGCAAGACCTACCGCACGCTGCGCGAGGCGGCCAAGCAAATCAACAAGCGCCTGCCGAAGATCCTCGCCAATCGCGCCAACCGCGTCGAGGAATACTCCCGCGGCTTCATGATGGACGGCGGTACGCTGTTCGAGGAACTCGGCTTCTACTATGTCGGCCCGATCGACGGCCATAACCTCGACCATCTGCTGCCCGTGCTGAAGAACGTCCGCGACATGGAAACCGGCCCGATCCTGGTCCACGTCGTGACGCAGAAGGGCAAGGGTTACGGCCCGGCGGAAGCGTCCGCCGACAAGTACCATGCGGTCGTCAAGTTCGACGTCGCCACCGGTGCCCAGGCCAAAGCCAAGCCTAATGCGCCGGCCTACCAGAACGTGTTCGGCCAGAGCCTCGTCAAGGAAGCCGAAAAGGACGACAAGATCGTCGCCATCACCGCGGCAATGCCGTCCGGCACCGGGGTCGACATCTTCAACAAATCGTTCCCCAACCGCACCTTCGACGTCGGCATCGCCGAGCAGCATGCGGTGACGTTCGCCGCGGGCCTCGCGACCGAAGGCTACAAGCCGTTCTGCGCGATCTACTCGACCTTCCTGCAGCGCGGCTACGACCAGGTGGTCCATGACGTTGCGATCCAGAGCCTGCCGGTGCGCTTCGCGATCGACCGCGCCGGCCTGGTCGGCGCCGACGGCGCGACCCATGCCGGTTCGTTCGACAATGCCTATCTCGGCTGTCTGCCGAACTTCGTCATCATGGCGGCGTCCGACGAGGCCGAGCTCGTCCACATGGTCGCGACGCAGGTTGCGATCAACGACCGCCCGAGCGCCGTGCGCTATCCCCGCGGCGAAGGCCGCGGCGTCGAGATGCCCGAGGTCGGCATTCCCCTCGAGATCGGCAAGGGCCGTGTCATCCGCCAGGGCAACAAGGTCGCCCTGTTCTCGTTCGGCACCCGTCTGGCCGAATGCGAGAAGGCCGCGGATGAACTCGCCGCCCATGGCCTTTCCACCACCATCGCCGATGCCCGCTTCATGAAGCCGCTCGACGTCGATCTGCTGCTCAAGCTGGCGCGTGACCACGAGGTCCTGCTTACCATCGAGGAAGGCGCGATCGGCGGCTTCGGCTCGCATGTCATGCAGACGCTGTCCGATCACGGCATGCTCGACGGCGGCCTGCGGATGCGTTCGATGATCCTGCCCGACGAGTTCCTCGACCACGACACGCCCGCGGCGATGTACGCCCGTGCCGGCCTCGACGCCAAGGGCATCGTCGCCAAGGTGTTCGACGCGCTCGGCAAGGACTACAAGACCGAATCGGTCAAGCTCGCCTAAGGCATTCTTCCCTTCAGTCCTGACCCGGTCAGGACCGAAGGTTTGACGGTGTTGAAAGCTTGGCACTTTCGCCGGTAATCCCATGAAGATCTATCTGGCAGGTCCCGACGTGTTCCTGCCGGACGCCATTGAGATCGGCCGCCGCAAGGCCGCGATCTGCGCCCGGCATGGCCTCACCGGGCTCTATCCGCTCGACAACGCGATCGACCTCACGGCCGCCGACGCCTCACTCGCCATCTTCAAGGGCAATGAGGCGATGATGGATGCCGCGGATGCGATCATCGCCAATCTGACGCCGTTTCGTGGCCCCAGTGCCGACGCCGGTACCGTCTATGAACTCGGCTACATGGCCGGCCGCGGCAAGCTCTGTTTCGCCTACAGCAACGATCCCGCCCTCTATACCGAGCGGGTTGCGCGGTCGTTCGCCATGAAGACAGCCCTCGGTGGCCATCTGATCGACGATGAAGGACTGACGGTCGAGGATTTCGGCCTGCCGGATAATCTGATGATGATCCACACGCTCGACCTCCGCGGTGCTAGACTGGTGACGCCGCGGCAGCGGCCGCAAAATATCTGGCACGATCTCGCCTCGTTCGAAGCCTGCGTTGCACTCGCGGCGGATCGCGCCATCGGCAATCGGACTGACATTGGCTGACAGGAACGACAGCGAGACTTCCGCACGCAAGCGCGTGGACGTGCTCTTGGTCGAGCGCGGCCTGTTCGAAAGCCGCGCCCGCGCCCGTGCGGCGATCGATGCCGGCGGGGTGACGGCCGACGGCAGGCTGGTGTTGAAGGCCTCCGAGATGATCGCGGCCAATGCGAACCTGTCGGCGCAGCCGGCGCACCCTTATGTCTCACGCGGCGGCGTCAAGCTGGCCGGGGCGCTGGAGCAATATCCGATCGACATCGAGGGTCATGTCTGCCTCGACGTCGGCGCCTCCACCGGCGGCTTTACCGAGGTGCTGCTGACGAATGGCGCCAGCCTCGTCTTCGCCATCGATGTCGGCCGCGGCCAGCTGCATCCCTCGCTGCGCGATCATTCCCGTATCATCTCGATGGAAGAGACAGACATTCGCAAGCTGGAGAACACACGGCTGCCGGCGCGCCCCGACGTCGTCGTCATCGACGTCAGCTTCATTTCATTGAAGGCGGTACTCCCGGTCGCGCTCTCGCTCGCGGCAGCCCCGATGCACCTGCTCGCGCTGATCAAGCCGCAATTCGAGGCGGAGCGGAAACATTCCAAGCACGGCATTATTCGCAACGCGATGGTGCATCAGGAAATCTGCGACGACATCTCGACATTCGCCGCTTCCCTCGGCTGCACCGGTATCGAGGTGTTTCCCTCGTCCATCACCGGTGGCGACGGCAATATCGAATTCTTCATGGGCGCACGCCGTGGCTGACACCGAGCGCCTCGTCATCGACCATGTCGGCCATCATGGCGACGGCGTCGCGCTCGCCCGCGGCGGCAACATCTATGTGCCGTATGCGCTCGGTGGCGAAACGATCGAGGCTGGCCCGGTGCCCGGCCATCATCCCGACCGGCGGCGGCTGCTCAAGGTCGAGGTCGCGAGCGAACAGCGGATCGCGCCGTTCTGTCCGCATTTCGGCGTGTGCGGCGGCTGCACGATCCAGCACTGGGACGCCGAGCCCTACCGCGCCTGGAAGCGCGAGCTCGTGGTGACGACGCTGGCGCAGGCCGGCATCGCGTGCGAGGTCGCCCCGCTGGTCGATGCCCATGGCGCCGGCCGCCGCCGCATCACCCTGCATGGGCGGATGGGAACGCATGACGTGCTCAAGGTCGGCTATGCCGCAGCGGGCTCGCACGACATCATTCCGATCGACCGCTGCCCGATCCTCGACCCGCAGCTCGGCGGCGCGATCGAGGCGGCCTGGGCCGTCGCCGAGCCGCTGATCGCGATGGGCAAGCCGCTCGACATCCAGATCACGGCGACCAATAGCGGGCTCGACGTCGACGTGCGCGGCTCCGGGCCATTATCGACCGCGATGGTCACGCGGCTGTCGCGGATCGCCGAACAGCACAAGCTGGCGCGGCTGACGCGCCACGGCGAGTTGGTCCTGATGCGAACGCCGCCAACGGTGTCCATGGGCAGTGCCAACGTCGCGCTGCCGCCCGGCTCGTTCCTGCAGGCGACTGTTGCCGGCGAGGAAGCGCTGGCGGCGCAGGTAGCGGACCATTGCAAGCGCAGCAAGAACATCGCCGACCTGTTTTGCGGGGTCGGGCCGTTTGCCCTGCGGCTTGCGGCAAGAGCAAAGGTCGCCGCCTTCGACAGCGACGCCGGCGCGGTGCTGGCATTGCAGAAGGCTGCGACTTCCACCTCCGGACTGAAGCCGGTCAAGGCCGAAACGCGCGACCTGTTCCGCCGCCCGCTGATGCCGTCGGAACTGCGTGACTATGATACGGTGGTCTTCGATCCCCCGCGGCAGGGCGCGCAGGCGCAGGCGACGCAGCTGGCGGCGAGCAAGGTCCCGACGATTGTGGCGGTATCCTGCAACGTCACGACTTTCGCTCGCGATGCGAAGATTTTGATTGAAGGCGGATACAGGATTGATGGCGTGACACCGGTCGACCAGTTCCGCCACACGCCGCATGTGGAATTGGTAGCAAGATTCAAGAGATAAGCGCGCGGTCTACCTCCCCCACCTGTCCTGCCAGATCTTCTCGCCGATCATGCAGTTGACCCGCGGCTCCTTGCCGGCGGCAGGGACGACGAGGCGCTCGGGGGTTCGGCCGGCGACTTCCAGCAGCAGCTTGGTGCGGATCGCTTCCTTGAACTTATCGCGGTCCTTGATCGTCACCACGAACGCGCCGGGGCCGCCGATCACGCAATCCTCGTAGTAGTAATCGAGATTATCGATATCCATGGTGGAGTAAGACGGCTCTTTCACCATGATCGGCAGGCCGTTGATGACGATGCCTTTTTCGACCGCGGCGTCGCGCGCCAGCGTTACCGGCATGCCGTTGTTGTTGGGGCCGTCGCCGGAAATATCGATCACACGGCGCAGGCCGCGGTGCGGACTCTCGTCGAACAGCGGCATGGCGAAATTGATCGCGCCCGAGATCGAGGTGCGCGAGGCCCGGCGGATCGGGGTCTTGATGATTTCATTGGCGACGGCATCCGCCGTCTCGGGCCCGTCGATCACGCGCCACGGTATGATGATCTTCTGGTCGGTGGAGGCGGCCCATTCGAAATAGGTGACCGCAATCCGGCCGTTCGGGCCGCTCTTCAGCGCCTGCAAAAATTCCTTGGAGACGATCGCCTGGGCGTAGCCTTCCCGCTGCAGCGCCAGCTCGTCCATGTCCATCGAATAGGAGACGTCGACGGCCAGGACGAGTTCGACGTCGACGGTTGGGTTGGCATCCTTTTCGGCGGCCAGTTGGCTTCCATCACCGCCGGGCTGATGGCCCGCCCGGTTCGGTGCGGCAAAACCCGCCACATCGCCGGCAAGCACGCCGGCTACAAGCACGACCCCGATCGAGACATACCAGCGCATTTGCGGCCCTCCCGTCGAATGTCAGTGATGGTGACACGCAAAACGTCCGACGCAAAGCGCTGAAATCATTTGTCCTTCACATTCGGGTTAGGATCATGCCTGATTCCGCAACCAGACTTGTTCATCAGGTTCCGCTCCACCAATTTGCCGACCTGGTGTTTGGCTTTCCCTGTTGAACGATCCGCGTGCCGGTCGCAACGGATGCGACGCGGCCGAACAAGACGGCGGCATGGATCGCGCTGAAACTGTCGGCAAACGCCCAGTTTCAGGACCGCCCCGGAGCCTGTAAACTGATCGAGACGGCCGTCAGCCGGGGCGATCAGGGCATGACGGAGCGTCTGGCGGAGTGCCGCAGGAGCTGACGGTAATCGCCGCCCCCTCGGTTCGTTCGCTGCGAGGCTCTACCTGATATGGCCGATACCGTCGTCACGCCAAAGACCAAGGTCAAAACCAAGACCGAGCGGCCGCGCCTGCACAAGGTGATCTTGCTCAATGACGACTACACGCCGCGCGAATTCGTCGTCACGGTGCTGAAGGCCGAATTCCGCATGACCGAGGACGAGGCGCACAAGGTGATGATCACCGCGCATCGCCGCGGCGTCTGCGTCGTTGCCGTGTTCACCAAGGACGTCGCCGAGACCAAGGCGACCCGCGCCACCGACGCCGGCCGCGCCAAGGGTTATCCGCTGCTGTTTACGACCGAGCCGGAGGAGTGATGTTCCAGTGCTCGGCGCTCGGCCCGATGCCTGGTTGAACGCTCCAAACAAAATATCGAAAACAACCCCATGCACCGTAGCCGTCAAGGGCCGGCGCAGCCCGCCGATGTTCCGCAAACCATTTGACGCGTCGGGCAAATCACCGGCACAATGGCATCATGGCTGCGGCTGGATTGGCTCGGACGTGGGCTCCATCAGCGCGCGCTACAGCCCGATCGATGCAAGTTGGAAGGACGCGAGAGAGCTAACGGCTCGCGATGCGCCCGAGAGCGGACGCATTATCCTCATTTTGGGTTTTGTCGAGTTTGACCCCACAGCAGACATCGAAGCTGCGCAACGCACAACCCAACGTTCCAATCATCCCTCCGGCACTTCGGCTAAGCGCATTCCTTCGTAGAAACGTATGCGTTTGGCAAGATAAACCGGATTGTCGACTCTGGCATCGGTGCGGTAGCGACGGATCGTAAAGCTGGGGTCGAGGACAAGGCCGGCTGCGGCAGCGGCGCGAGCTTCCTTTAGCTCTCCTAACAGAGCCAGCGCGGCTGCGAAGTGAAAATGAGAGAGCGCATGATTTCGATTGAATTCAATGCTCCGGCGAAACCAATCGACGGCCTCGTGGTCCGCACTGATGCTCAACTTACCCAGCCCGACAAACATGTACCAGAGATAGGCCCGCGTATCGCGCGGGGAAAGTCGAAGTGCTTCCTGGATATGCTCCTCGACCTCTTCACCGCGTCCGAGTAAAAACTTACCAAGTCCGATGAATCCGTGGGCGTCGGCTAAATTTGGATCCAGCAGAAGCGCCTGTCGGCATTCGGCGATGCCTCTTGAAGCACGCATACTCTGCATTTGAACAGCGCCGAGCAGCATGTGGGCTCTTGGATGGTTGGGCGCGTGAAGCAGCACCTTGTTCAAGGCGGCCTCTGCGGCTTCAAAGTGCACGGATGAGTCATCGGTCAGGAAGGCTGATCCCACGGACACGTCGATCTGAGCGGCAGCGACCGCCGCCTCGACATTGCCCGGATCAAGCGCAAGGGCACGCATGAAGAAGTCCCGCGCCTGCGCCATGAACGTCCGCGTCACGCCCTTGTTGATGCAAGCCCTGCCCTGAAAGTACAAGTCCATGGCGTCGGGCCGTGGCGAGCGTTCCGCGCGCCGCGCTTCGGCGTTGATGAGTTCTGCATTCAGTGTATTAGCAAGTCGAGACACTATCTCATCCTGCATGTCCAGCAGGTCCCCCGCGGGCTTGTCGAAGCGCTCGGCCCAGACATGGCTCCCGGTTTCGGCGTCGGTCAGTTGGGCATTGAGGCGAAACCGGTTGCCGCCGCGTTGCATCGATCCTTCCAGCACATAGCGCACGTTCAACTCGCGGCCGATCTGCCTGACATTGACGGCTTTTCCCTTGAACGTGAACGCGGTATTGCGCGCAATGACGAACGAGCCGGCAATGCGTGACAAGTCCGTCGTGAGGCTTTCGGTCACACCATCGACGAAATAGTCCTGCGCCGGATCGCCGCCGATATTTGCAAATGGCAGGACCATTATGGACAGTCGCGGCGTCGAAGGGGCCGTCATTTCGCCGACAGCGGATGGCCGCGGCGTGTTGCCGGAAATGACGAGGTCGCCGCTCGGCTTTTCGTCGACGACCAGCATGTAGCCGCGGCGCGGTACTGTCTTCAGGGCCGACCGACCGGCATCTCCCAAGGCACGCCTGATGTCGCCGATGGCTTGAACGAGGGAGTCCTCGGTGACCTCGCAGTCCGACCAGACCTCATCCATGATCTCGTCCTTGTCGACCAGTTCTCCGGCCCGTGTCGCAAGAAGCCGCAGCACCGCCCAGGCCCGCGGGCGCAAGGGAACGACGTCGCCGCGTCCGTCACGCAAGGTTTCACGGGCGAGGTCCACAATCCGGTCGCCGACAACGATCGGGGGCTGTGATGACTTCAACAACGGCGCCTCGTGGAACTGCTTTCGGAAAATTTAGGCGAAGTTTCGGGACGCAGGAGCGATTGTACAGCATCATCTTGCAGTCCCGGTAAGCAATTTTCTCCCGATCGAAGCCGCCAAGTACGAGGTGCCACCATGATCCGGCCCCTGATTCTCGCCGCCGTAAGCCTCGCAGTTTTTACGGTCTTGCCGGCGACGGCTGCAGAGAAGAAACACGGTCCCGGCGTCAGCGATACCGAAATCAAGATTGGGCAGACGGTTCCTTACAGCGGGCCGATCTCGTCGTTGAGCCGCTTCGGTCGTATTGAAGCAGCCTATCTCCGGATGATCAATGCGTCCGGCGGCATCAATGGCCGCAAAGTGACCCTCGTTTCGCTCGACGATTCCTTCACGCCGGCGAAGACGGTGCAGCAGACGCGGAAGCTCGTGGAGGACGACGATGTGCTTGCGATCGTTGGATCGGTGGGCACGCCTACCAACCTGTCTGTGGCGAAATATCTCAACGGCAAGCATATCCCACAAATCCTGTTGCTCGCCAGCACGCCGAAGCTCGACGATCCCGAAAACCTGCCATGGACGACCACGTTCATGATCCCGCAACCGGTCGAGACTGGGATCTACGCCGAGTATCTGCTGAAGACCAAGCCAGACGCCAGGATCGCCGTAATCTATCAGAATGACGATTTGGGAAGGGGTAACTTGGCCGGCTTGAAGGCCGCGCTTGGATCGAGCTCGACCATGGTGGTGGCGGAGGCAGCCTACGACATCATGGAGCCGACGGTCGATTCGCAAGTCCTGACACTGAAGGCTTCCGGTGCCGATACGCTGTTTCACGCCTCCAACCCCCGCTTTGCCGCGCAAGCGATCCGCAAGGCGCACGAGGTTGGCTGGAAGGTTCAACATGTGCTGCTGTCCGGCGTGAGCAGCATCTCGTCTGTGTTGCGCCCAGCGGGACTTACGGCCTCGACCGGCGCAGTCACAGCGTTCTGGCTGAAGTCGACTGAAGAACCCATGTGGGACGCCGATATCGACATGCAGCAGTATCGGGCCTTTATGAAGCAGTGGGCGCCGAACGAGGATCTTGAGGAATCGGTTTTCCCCTATGCAACCGCTCACATGATAGTCGAGGTCCTGAAGAAATGCGGCAACGACCTGTCTCGGGAAAATCTGATCAGGCAGGCCACAAACATTCAAGAGCTTCAACTGCCGCTGTTCCTGCCGGGTTTGTCCATAAACATCACCCCTTCAAACCGGATCGGTTGGAGGAAAGCGAGGATGGCGCGTTTCGACGGCATCAAATGGGTCCTGCTCGATGATGTTATCGGAAATTGACCGCCAAAGCCGGATCAAAGCCAATGACCAGCAAACTGGGCGTTGCTATCGTCGGAGCGGGGATTGGAGGATTGTCCGCTGCGCTCGCGCTCGGTGCACGAGGCATAGACGTGACGGTTTTCGAGGAAGCAGAGGCTCCGCGCGAGGCTGGCGCCGGAATATCGATCCCGCCGAATGCAGCCAGATTGCTCAAGCGCACTCGCTTGCGTGACGCAATCGAGAACATCACCACGAGGAGCCAGGGCCTGACGCTACGGAGATCGCAGGGAGAGCCTGTTTCGAGACCGGGTGCGCCGACGCCGCAGAGCTATCAGATTCTCCGCATCGAACTGCTCGACATGTTGTTGAGCGTAACCGAACGAAAAGTGAGATTCGGGCATCGTTGTATCGCAGTCGATGAAACGTTCACCGGCGCGCGATTGACCTTCGCAAATGGTACCTTCTGCGACGCCGATGTGGTGATCGGCGCGGACGGCATCCATTCGATCGTCCAGCAGGCGATCGGGCTGACGGCGCGGCCTACCAGCGAGGGTATCATAGCTTATCGAGGCCTCGTACGATCGGAGAAGCTGCCGTGGTCTACAGAGCTGCGCGGGCTAAACGTGTGGATGGGGGACGGCTGCAGCTTTATCTGCTTCCCGGTGTCGCAGGGAAAGCTGATCAATATTGTCGCATTCGTCCCTACTCCGCGTGACATGGAGGAGACCTGGTTTGCGCCGGGTGACGTCGGGACGCTCGCTGGCAAGTATAAGGGCTGGGACGCGCCCGTTTGCAATTTGATCGCAGCGCTCGACCAGACGTTTTGCTGGGGAATCTATGATCGGCCGCCGTTTCCATATTGGTCGAAAGGGCCGGTAACTCTGCTTGGAGACGCGGCCCACCCAATGGTCCCTCATTTCGGGCAAGGGGCTGGACAGGCCATCGAGGATGGCTTCGCGCTTGCCATTTTGCTTGAGCACGCAGGGCGCGACGAGATTCCGGAAAGATTGCAGGCTTACCAAAAACTGAGACTGGAGCGGGCTAGCCGAGTGCAAGACGCCTCGCGTTTGGCCGGCCAGTTCTACCGATCCTGGAGCGACGACCCGTCAGGACAAGCTGACAGGATGCGCGACTGGATGTCGGCGGCTGAGTGGATCTTCCCGTACGATGCGGAGACGGCCGCCTTGGGACTGCTGTAATCTGGAAGGCCCGCGATCTGGGGCCGAACGTATCGACGCTTTGCACGTGGCCTTCTGGCGCTTTTGCGATCTTGGGAAGACCTGCTTTCCGCTGCTGTGGAGGTTGAACAGACACATGCGGCCATCCGTTGTTCGGCCCATGCCTTACAGATACGCCGCCAGCCCGCCACCGGACCCCGAACCAAGGCTGCTCTGGATCGATGCCGCCGAACGGTAGCTCGCAACGATCCTGTTGGCGTAATCTTCGGTGAAGCCGAGAACGCTGCGCTCCTCAGCGCTCATTTTCGAATATTGCTGGAGCAGCGCCAGGCTGCTGGCCTTTATGCCGTCGCCGCCGAATGCGTTCACCAGGCTGCTTCGCGTGCGCTGGTTGAGCTCTGCTTTGGCAGCACCGGCTTCCTGCGCCGAGAATGACGCATCACGGTTCAACGCCATGATCGCAAGGGCTCGATTGTCGAAGTCGGTGAAATCCACCTGCTGCCCGGTCTGCCTGCCGCAATCGAATACCAGGTCCTTGCCGTTGTCCCTGGCGTTACCCGCCTGCGCGTCGAGCATCGCCCGCGCGGCGGCCACCAGCGTATCCGGATTTGAGTCCGTCGCGGGTGAGGTTTGCGTTCGCGCCTTGTCGAGCAGTGCTCTCACCGGATCGGCATCATTGCCGGTGACAGGGGCCTTGCCAAAACTTGCCCTCGCCGCCGCCAGGCCCTCCTGCACCGCCTGCTTCTGATCCTGCCAGGCCGGAGTTGCCGTTTCGTCGCTGCCGGCCTGATCGAGATAATCCGACGCCGCGGCGTAGAGGCTTGCATAGTCTCCCGTGTGCCGGGCGATCACGACATAAGGAGACATGGCGTCGTTGAACCGCGACTGCAATGTCCTGGTCGCCGCCGTCACCTCGTCCTTTGAGAATTGGCCGTTCGCATTGTCTGAGATCACCGACAAGGTCGCGCGGGTCTGGCCGGAAAAGTCGATGGCGACCTGCCCATCGAGCATCGCCGAAGACGTTCCCAGCGCAACATATTGCTGGTCGAACCATGCGCGCGCCCGCGTAGTGAGAGTTGCGATCGAAGGCTGCTCGCTTTCCGCCGCCGTCCGCGCCAGATAGGCCTTGGCCTCGTCAGACAGGGTGACCGAGGTCGACGATGACGACGAAGACGTGTCAGTGCTGTTGGCAGGCGCAGGATTGGCCTTCGACGCTGTGCCGCCTGCCCCGTAAGCATTGCCGGCATAGCTGAGATAGGAGGCTGCGTTTGATCCAACCGAGATCGACACGGGAGCATCCTCCAGCGCGAGAAATGATTAGCAACACATGAATAAAGATGGTTAACGGCGGGTTGACGGCCGGCGCATTGATTCCTCTTTGCATCTTTTGCGTGCGGGGCGGTACGACTGCGAGCTTCAAGCCGCCGACGTCTCTTCGGGCAGGCCGTAGACTCGCGCGGCTTTCGAAAAGCCCGCGACGGGAAACTCGCCGAGATCGCTCCACCCTCCCCGGCAGATGCCGGCGAAGCCTTCCGATGCCACGATCGTGCGACGCGTCTGGCTGGCGATCTTTTCGAGGCGGGCCGCCAGGTTCACGGCAGGCCCGATGCAGGTGAAGTCGAGCCGGTTGCCGCCGCCGATATTGCCGTAGAGAATTCGGCCGACATGGAGTGCCAGGCCGAAGCGAAAGCGCTCGACCGCGTCGCCGACGGGGTATTGCAGGTCGGCAATGCTGGCGCGGGACTCGTGGGCGGCTTCCAGCACGTGCGAGCAGACCTGCCGTTCGTCGCCGACATATTCGTCGATCGGAAACACCGCGAGCAGGCCGTCGCCCATGTATTTCAGCACGTCGCCGCCATGCTTCTTGATCGCGGTGACCTGGCAATCGAAATACTGGTTCAGAATGTCGACGACAGTTTCGGCCGGCAAGCGGTCCGACAGTGCGGTGAAGCCGCGCAAATCGGATAGCCAGATCGCGGCATTCATCGTCTCGGTGTGGCCGCGCCGGATCTGTCCACCCATGATCCGCTCGCCGGCGCTGTTGCCGACATAGGTGTCTAGCAGGCCCGCTGCCATGCGGCGCCAGTTGATGATCTCGATCACCCGCGACAACGGCGTGATCAACCCATGCAGGGCCGCCATCTGCTCGTCGGTGAAACCACCAGGCTGCTTGGTGGTCCAGGTCGAGGCATGCACCGAGCCGTCGGTAAAAAACACCGGCAGCGCGATATAATCCGTGACGCCTTCGGCGCGCAGCTCGCTGACGATCGGAAAGCGATCGCTCTGCGGATCGTTCGCTCTGGCCCGCACTTCCAGTCCCTGCCCGAACACGATGTATAGCGGGCTGGAGTGAAAATCCGGCGAGTCCAGGATCTTGTAATCGACCGAGCCCATCTCGACTTCGGCGCCCGGCTTCCAGATGAAACTGCGGCCGTAGATTTCGGGATGCAGTGTGCGGACGAAGACGCCGACGCGCCACAGCGGCAGGCCGGCCGCCACCATCCGCTCGCAGCACTCGGCCATGAATTTGGGCGGGCTGGTCGCAGACCTGCCGCCGTCGATCAGCCAGTCGTTCAGCTTCTGCAGCTCTGCGATATTCATGGCGCAGGTATTTGCCGCGCAAGTTCAGCGCGCGTCAAGGCGCGCAAAACGCTTGACGTTGAGGTCCTGCTAGCCGACCTGTCCGCGGTGGCGCAGGAATTGGTCTGCCAGCACGCAGGCCATCATGGCTTCCCCCACCGGCACTGCGCGGATGCCGACGCAGGGATCGTGACGGCCCTTGGTCATGATGTCGGTGTCGGCGCCGGCGCGATCCACCGTCTTGCGCGGCGATAGGATCGACGAGGTCGGCTTGACCGCAAAGCGCAGCACCACCGGCTGGCCGGTCGAGATGCCGCCGAGCACGCCGCCAGCATTGTTGGAGAGGAAGCGCGTGCCGTCATTGCCGGTGCGCATCTCGTCGGCGTTCTCCTCGCCCGACAGTTCGGCGGCGGCAAATCCCGCGCCGATCTCGACGCCCTTCACCGCATTGATGCTCATCATGGCGGCCGCCAGCTCGCCGTCGAGCTTGGCGTAGATCGGCGCGCCCCATCCGGCCGGCACACCCTCGGCCACCACCTCGATGACGGCGCCGATCGAGGAGCCGCTCTTGCGGATGCCGTCAAGATAGGTCTCGAAGAACGCCGCGCTGTCCTTGTCGGGGCAGAAGAACGGATTGCGCGAGACCTCGTCCCAGTCCCATTTGTCGCGGTCGATCTTGTGCGGGCCCATCTGCACCAGCGCGCCACGCACCTTCACGTCGGAGAGGATCTTGCGCGCGATCGCGCCGGCCGCGACCCGCGTCGCGGTCTCGCGCGCCGAGGAGCGGCCGCCGCCGCGATAGTCGCGCAGGCCGTATTTGGCCTCATAGGTGAAGTCGGCGTGACCGGGGCGAAACTTGTCCTTGATCTCGGAATAGTCCTTGGAGCGCTGGTCGGTGTTTTCGATCAACAGCGCTATCGGCGTGCCCGTCGTCACCTGCACGCCGGTCTCCGGATGCGCCATCACGCCGGACAGGATTTTGACCGCATCCGGCTCCTGGCGCTGGGTGGTGAAGCGCGACTGGCCGGGACGGCGGCGATCCAGATCGCGCTGGATGTCCTCGTTGGTGAGCGGGATCAGCGGCGGGCAGCCATCGACCACGCAGCCGATCGCGACCCCATGGCTCTCGCCGAAGGTCGTGACGCGGAACAGGTGGCCGAAGGTGTTGTGGGACATGGCGTGTCGTAACGCGGTCGCGCGCGGCGGTCAAACGTCTGTCATTCCGGGGCGCCCGAAGGGCAAACTATGGGGTGCCTCTTGCACCCCTGAGAATCTCGAGATTCCGGGTTCGAGCTGCGCTCGCAACGGAATGACGGTGGTAAACGACTTCCTTAACTATACTTCTTAAGCCCGCCGTCGCGGAACACGTAGACCGCGCCCTGCTCGATCAGGAGGTCGGCGGCGCTCTGCGGCGTTTCGATGCCGAGCGCCACCATCAGCGCCCGCGCGGTGCCGCCATGGGCCACCGCGACAGTGTCCGCGCCGACGGAATCGTACCAGTCGCGCATCCGCGCCTGCACCTCGGCGTAGGTCTCGCCGCCTTCCGGCGCCATCGTCCATTTCGCGGTCAGCCGTTTGGCGTACAGCACCGGATCGGCCGCCTGCATCTCGGCCAAAGTCGAACCTTCCCAGACGCCATAGCCGATCTCGCGCAACCGGTCGTCGAGCGTATAATCTTGCAACGGAAGTTCGAGCGCCCCGCGCACCAATTCCATCGTCGTCCGCGCTCGCAACAGCGGACTTGCGACGAATGGCAGCGCCGAAATGTCGCGGCCTTCGCGCTTGAAGAGACCGGCGAGGACAGAGCCGGCATGGACCGCCTGCCGCCGGCCGAGATCATTCAGCGCGATGTCCCGCGTGCCCTGCAGCCTGCCTTCCGCATTCCACGACGTCTCGCCATGGCGAATGTAGTAGATCACGGGCATAGGCATCGGACTGTCAGCTATTCCTTCGCAACCGAATTGGAGAGCAGACCTGATTTCTGCGACATCCGCTTTTCCATCGCGCTTTCCCAGCGGAGTTGGAGGTACACCAGCACTCCAGCGCGGTCGAGCCTGAATCGGCTTTTCGATTAACGCCGTTTCAGCTAGGCCTCAATGGCCGGAATAGACGCGGTGACGTGGTGTTATTCCGGATAAGGCGTTCGCGCCCGACAACCCTTGCGACGTGGTACCGATGAGCGCGTTTCGTCAAAGTGTCGAAGCCATGATTCCGGCGCTCCGCCGCTATGCACGCGCGCTCGCGCGCGATGCCGACATCGCCGACGATCTGGTGCAGGACACATTGGTGCGCGCGCTGCGTTCGGAGCGGCTGTTTCTCGGCGGCGACGTCAGGAGCTGGCTCTATACGATCCTGACCAATCTGAACAAGAACCGGCGGCGGTCGCTGGCGCGGCGGCCGCAATTCATGCCGCTGTCGGACAATAACCCCGACGCCAGCGGCACCGAAGCCGAAGGCCGCGACATCGCCCGCGCGCTCGCGACGCTGGTGGAGGAGCAGCGCTCGGTGCTGCTCTTGGTGATGTTGGAAGGCTTGAGCTACCGCGAGGTCGCCGACATCCAGGGCGTGCCGATCGGCACCGTAATGTCCCGGCTTGCCCGCGCACGCGCGCATGTCAAAGCTTCGCTCGAGGGCGAGCGTACGGCGCTGCGGCGGGTGAAATGAAGGCGCGAAAGAGACGGCGTGTGAAACGCGTTACGGACAGACAGACAGAGCTGGAATAGGCAGAGACGACGACAATGACCGATCGCAATATCCCCGTCACCGAAGACGAGCTGCATGCCTACGTCGACAACGAGTTGCCGGCCGAACGCCGCGGCGATGTCGAGGCATGGCTCGCTACGCATCCCGACGATGCCGGGCGGGTGCAGTCGTGGCGCGCGATGGCGGAAGCGCTGCACGCCAGGTACGATTCGATCGTCGATGAGGCGGTGCCGAAGCGGCTGGAAATCGAGCGCCTGGTGCAACAGCCGCGTCGGTGGGTGGTTGGGGCCGTCGCGGCCACGCTGGCGGCCTTCGTCGTCGGCGGCGGCATGGGCTGGGTGGCGCGTGGCGCAACGGCGGCGGTGCCTTCGGTTCTGCAAGCCTTCACGGTGCATGCCATCGAGGCGCACCGGCTCTACGTGGTGGAAGTCCGTCATCCCGTGGAAGTGCCGGGCAGCGAGCGCAGCCATCTGCAGCAATGGCTGACCAAGCGCTGCGGCTGGGTCGTCCGCGCCCCCGAACTGACGGGCGCCGGTTTGAAGCTGGTCGGCGGCCGGCTATTGCCGAGCTCCGCCGGCCCCGCCTCCTTCATGATGTACGAGAGCGCCTCGGGCGAACGGTTCACGATCTACACGGCCAAGTCGGAAGCCGAAGCAACGCAGATGCGCTTCGCGGCGGAAGGCAAGGAAAGCACCCTGTTCTGGGCCGATGACGGGGTGGTCTATGCGGTGGTCTCGACCGGCACCGACCGGGGACGGCTGACCCAGGTCGCCCAGGCGGTCTACGATCAGATGGAGAAGAAGGGCGGCTAGGTCGCCATCGGTTCCGATTGAATTGGAACCGGTGCTCCAAATTCTGTTTTGACGCGTTTTCTTAACGCGAACCGGCGGCCCTTCGCTCGAAAACGCTACGGGCAGGCGCTTTGTCCCAATTCTGACATCGAAAATCTGGAATGAAACCACCAGCCGGTCTCATTAATGCACCGGGTGATCACGCGAAAATGAGTAGCGCTCGATCCGCCGATCGGCGCAAGCGGCCTCGATCGGGGTTTGGTACCGCGCTGGTCCCCCTTTCGAGGCCGCCCCTTTTCCCGAAAACCCCTTAGTTTTCAGGGAGAAGCGTGCTTTTTCGGGAAGCTCCGGCTCGGACCCCGCTGTCAATTCCACACAACACCGACGCCGCGAATCAGGGCTACTCAGCCGAGATCGCTGCGCGGATTGTAGGGGTGGCTGTCGCGCCACTTTTGCATCAATGCCTCAAGCTCGGCATCGTTCCCGTCAGGTAAAATAATTCGGGTGGTCACGAACAGGTCGCCGGTGCCGCCAGGCTTGGGCAGGCCCTTGCCCTTGAGGCGGAAGGTGCGGCCGCTGGAGGTGTTTTTCGGGATCGACAGCTCGACGGCGCTGCCGAGGGTGGGCACCCGGACCTTGCCGCCCAGCACGGCTTCATACAGCGTGACGGGCAGATCGAGCCGCAGATCGCTGCCATCGACCTTGAAATGGGGATGCGGCGCGATGCTGACGGTGATCAGGAGGTCACCGGGCGGATGGCCCGGCGCGGTCTCGCCCTGCCCCTTCAGCCGGATCTGCTGACCGGCGGTCACGCCGGCCGGGATTTTGACGTTGAGCTCCTTGCCGGTAGGCAGGCGCACGCGCTTCTCGCCGCCCTTGACCGCTTCTTCCAGCGACACCGTCATGGCGACGTTCAGGTCGAGGTCGAGGCCAATCCCGCCGGTGTCGAATTCGAAGGCACGGCCACCGCCGGGGCGCGCGCCCCGCGCAGCACCACCGAACATGCTGTTGAGGATATCTTCGAATCCCGCGCCGCCCGCGCCGCCGCCGGAGCGAAAAGTATAGGACTCGAAGCCGCCCGGTCCGCCGGCGCGGCCGCCTGCGCCGCCGCCGGGAAAGCCCTGGAAGCGCGGCTTGCCCTCGGCGTCAATCTCGCCGCGGTCGAACTGCTTGCGCTTGTCCTCGTCGCCGATGATCTCGTTGGCCGCGTTGATCTCGGAAAAGCGGGCAGCCGCCTTCGGATCGTTCTTGTTGCTATCGGGGTGATGTTTCTTGGCGAGCTTGCGATAGGCACTCTTGATCGCCGCAGCGCTGGCGCCCCGCGGCACCCCCAAGACCTCATAGGGGTCGCGCATCCGTCACGTCTCCTTCACGGAAATTCAGGTGTAGAGCTTAGGGCAATTCGCCCGCTTTGGCTTCATCTGGGGAGCCAGTTGCATTTTTGCAACGGCCGAAAGAGCGACTTATCCCCTGGTCCAGGGCTTGATGGTGTGAATTTCCCATCGCCCCTGGCCGGCCTTGCAGGCTGCGCCCTGCAGCCAGCTTTCCGAACGGCCATTGACATAGCTCGCCAGAAAATCCCGGCAGGTGCGGCCGTCTTCGGCGGAATAGGCCTGCGACAGCGGCGTTACCGAACCGCGCGCGCCGGTCTGCGGATTTTCCCACGGCTGGCTGGTATCCTTGTCGCCCTTGGTGAGCACGTCGGAGGCGGCGGTGCGGGCAAAGGCGAGATCGCTCTCGGTCGGCGCCGGCGGGGGTGTCACCTGCTTGCCAAGCGTGCCCGTGACGTCGGCAGCATTGAGCTTGGCATAGGCATCGGGGCGCGACAGACTGCAGCCGCCACAGCCGAGGCCGATCAAAATCAGCGTCATCGCCGCACGCATAGACCCGATCGCCGATAGGCCAACGCGTCCCCATGCCCTATATAGGGCTTGCCCGTAAGTGGGCTGCAACGCGCTCTGGGACGCGAGGGTACGCAACTGGGACTCCTGCCATGACGGACACGACCTCCATCAAACACCCGACACCGTTAACATCGGGTGATTTTACCGCGGCCGGGGAACCGTTCGCGCTGTTCGCCGAATGGTTTGCGGAAGCCGTGAAGTCCGAGCCGAACGATCCCAACGCGATGGCGCTCGCGACCGTCGATCCCGACGGGCTGCCGGATGTCCGGATGGTGCTGCTAAAGGGCTATGATGCCGACGGTTTCGTGTTCTACAGCCACATCGCCAGCCAGAAGGGCCGCGAACTCGCCGCAAATCCTAAGGCCGCTTTACTATTTCACTGGAAATCGCTGCGCCGTCAGGTCCGCATTCGCGGCAGCGTGACCCCGGTGACATCAGAGGAAGCCGATGCCTATTTCGCCACGCGGCCGAAGCAGGCGCAGATCGGCGCCTGGGCCAGCAAGCAGTCGCAGCCGCTGGAAAGCCGCTTCGCCTTCGAGCAGGCGATCGCGCTCGTCGCCGCCAAGCATGTCGTCGGCGAAGTGCCGCGGCCGCCCGGGTGGAGCGGCTGGCGCATCACCCCGGCGCGTATCGAATTCTGGCACGACCGCCCGTTCCGCCTGCACGACCGCATCGAATTCCGCCGCGATGCGCCGGGACAAGGATGGAGCAAGGTGCGGCTCTATCCTTGACGCCATACGCACGCGACGACGTTCAAAGTTGAAAGACCTGCATGCCCGCTCCATCCAATGCGCCACGGCGCACGCTGCTTCTGACCGGTGCCAGCCGTGGCATCGGCCACGCCACCGCGATCCGTTTCTCCTCGGCCGGCTGGCGCGTCATCACCTGCTCGCGGCATGCGTTTCCGGAAATCTGCCCGTGGGGCGCTGGCCCTGAAGATCACATCGAGGTCGACCTCGGCAGCCACGACGACACCGTGCGGGCGATTTCCGAAATCCGCCGGCGGCTGGAGAACGACGAGCTGCACGCCCTCGTCAACAACGCTGCGATCTCGCCGAAGGCGCCGGACGGCGGGCGGCTCGGCACCATGGACACCGACATTGAAACCTGGACTCACGTCTTTCACGTCAACTTCTTCGCGCCGGTCATGATCGCGCGCGGCCTGATCGAGGAATTGAAGCACGCGCGGGGCGCGGTGGTGAACGTCACCTCGATCGCCGGTTCGCGCGTGCATCCGTTCGCGGGCGCGGCCTACGCGACCTCAAAGGCGGCGCTCGCCGCGCTGACGCGCGAGATGGCTTCCGATTTCGGCCGCGTCGGCGTGCGCGTCAATTCGATCGCGCCGGGCGAGATCGACACTTCGATCCTCTCGCCGGGCACCGAGAAGATCGTCGAACAGCAGATCCCGATGCACCGGCTCGGCACGCCGGACGAGGTCGCGAAAATCATCTATGTGCTGTGTACGGAAACCAGCTCCTACGTGAACGGCGCCGAGATTCACATCAACGGCGGCCAGCACGTCTAGGGCGTGACGATGTTGTAGGTATCGAGGGTAGGCAAAGGAGCGTCAGCGACGTGCCACCATCTATTACCGACGACGTTGCCTGATGGTGGGCACGCGGAGCTTGTCATCGGGCGCGCATTCGCGCGACCCGGTGGCTTTGCCCACCCTACATCACCTCGCAAAGCCCGCCGGTCACTCCGCGCGAAATGCGCGCTGCGCGCTGCGCAGACTGGCTGCAGCAATATTGAACGTGCTCGAACACTCGTCCTCGTTCTCGCCGTCCGATAGCGCCGCGCCACAGTGCCGGCAAAGCCGCGTCGAGAACGCCTGCGCCTTGTCACCGGTGCGGCCCTGCTGATAGCGCGCCAGGTCGATGACATTGCGTGGCGACATTATGAGTTTCTCAACCATTGGATCCTCGCGGCCTGAGAGACGCTTTATCGCAGACAAATTTCGACCATTCGTTCAGTCCACCGCTCAAATTTTAGCGGTGAAGTTGAACCGATCTTTCGTACGTCGTGAGTTGCAGGGGAACCATTTCCTACAGCCACTTCTTCCACTTGAAGATCAAGTATGGCAGCACGGCTGCCATGAGCATCATGAGAAGTGCCATCGGATAGCCGTGCGGCCAATCGAGCTCGGGCATCGCCTTGAAATTCATACCGTAGACCGAGGCGATCAGCGTCGGCGGCATCAGGACCACAGCCATCACCGAGAACAGCTTGATGATGTTGTTCTGCTCGAGATTGACGACGCCGAGCATGGCGTCGAGCGTGAAGGTGATCTTGTTGGAGAGGTAGGAGGCGTGGTCGGTCAGGGAACCGACGTCGCGCTGCATGGTCTTGAGCTGCTCGCGCATGTCCTTGGACCATTTGACGCCTTCCACCGCCGCCGACAGGAAGGTGACGACGCGGCCGATCGAGACCAGGCTTTCACGGATCTTGGAGACCAGGTCGCCCTTGCGCCCGATCGCGATCAATATCTGCGAGTACCGCTTAGCCTGGCCGTGGCGCGCGCTCTCCGGCTCGAAGATGTCATGGGAAACCTGGTCGACCTCGGCGCCGGCACGCTCCAGAATATCGGCGCAGCGGTCGATCACCGCATCGAGCAGTTCCATCATGACCATTTCGCCCGGGATGCCCGGGATGCATGAGCGCGCCAGCTTGTGTTCGATCAGGGCAAACGGCTTCGGCTCGTCGTAGCGGACGGTGACCAGGCGGTGACCGGCCAGGATGAACGTCACGGCCGTGGTCTTCGGCATGTCGGTATCGGAATTGCACATTAGCGTCGCGGTCATGTAGCGGGCGCCGTTCTCGATATAGAGGCGGCTGGAAATCTCGATTTCCTGCATGTCCTCCCGGGTCGGGATCGCGATCCCGGCCAGACGCTCGACCGCGCGATCCTCCTCCGCCGTCGGGTTCAACAGGTCGATCCAGACCGCATTGTCCGGCAGTGCCGCCGGGTCCATGGCGGGGAGCTTCTTGAGGGCGGCTCCGGCAGGAACAAATACCGAAAACATGAGCAACTCCGGAACGGGGCGACAGGCCGTTGTTCTGACGCACGTGCGTCACGCGAACCGGTACCCATTTCGCTGCAAAACGCCATCGGTACCAGCGGCACTAAACCCGATTCTGGCAAGCGCTTCATGACCCGCGCATTAACCGGCGGTCCATATTTGTGGCGATGAGGTGGCGCCGGCGCGGCCCTGATCAGGCTCGGGCGTACCCTGTGACCCAAAAACAACCGGCGGTCGCAGATTTTGCGGCACAAAAGCCACAGCTGGCCTTCCGCAGCGCCGAACGGAGCTGCAAAAGCTGGCTTATCAGCCGGTAATTGCGGATAATGGGATTAATGGAATCGTCGCGTTTCGGGCGCAAGATTGGCCTGCGAACGCCAGACTTTCGATTGGAAGTGTGCCATGTCGTCGTTGAAAGTAATCCTGGGGCTGCTCGCTGCCGGTCTTGCGTTGTCTGGTTGCATGCCTGCGACCACCTATCAGGCCGCCCCTGAAGCTACCCTCAAGCCGAACGACAAGGCTCAGCTCGCCAAGGCGCGCTATGCTGCCGTTCCAGTGGCCGAGCCGTTCCGCCGCGCCATCGTCGACTATCACCGCAAGGAACTGCCCGGCACGATCGTGGTCGATTCCGACAACCACTATCTCTATCTGGTGCAGGATGGCGGCAAGGCGATCCGCTACGGCGTCACCGTCGGCGAGGAAGCGCTCGCGTTCTCCGGCATCGCCAAGGTCGGCAACATGGCTGAATGGCCGAAATGGACGCCAACCGCCGACATCCACAAGCGGATCGAAGGCCTCCCTGCCTCGGTGCCCGGCGGCGTCGACAATCCGCTCGGCGCCCGCGCGCTGTACCTCTATCAGGGCAATCGCGACACGCTGTTCCGCATCCACGGCACCAACCAGCCGGAATATATCGGCGCCTCGATCTCGTCGGGCTGCATCCGCATGACCAACGAGGACGTCATCGACCTCTACAGCCGCGTCAAGCAGGGCACCGTCGTCGTCGTGCTCGAGCCGAAGCAGGGCGACTCGCCGTACAATTCCAAGATGGCGCTGCAGGGCGGCGGCAACATCCCGACATCTCAGTAGCCGACGCCGGTTACGCCGCGGTCGAAGATCAAGAGCGCCGGCTTTGCCGGCGCTTTTTCTTTGCGGGCTTCTCCTCGCGCGGCGGCTCGGTCTGCTCCGATTTCTCGGCATCCGGATTCTCCGCATCGGATTTTTCAGCCTCCGGCTTGCCGGCGCTCGGCTTGGCATCTTCCGGCTTTGCATGATCCGCCTTGGCGGCGACCTCGCGCGGCGGCGCTTCCTCGGGCCTCTCGGCCGGCAATAGCGGGGCCTTCTGCGGCAGTGGGTCCAATACGTCCCACTGGCAGATCCGGTAATTGCCGCGTCGTTCCATCAGGTCGAGATGGATGTGGTCCTCATGGTACCAGTCCGAGCTCGGGCCGAGCACCGTCGAGAATCGCGCGCAGACCGAGTGCAGCACGGTCTCGCGCAATTGCCGCGGCACGGTACGGTCGGTCAGCGAGATCAAGGTGCCGTCGGCGAGCTTGAAGCCGCGCACGTCGAGCGCGTTGGCGCGGCCGTGCTCGGAGAGTTTTGCGCCGACGATCCGGTTACGGCCACGGCACTCGAACGAATCGAAATTGTCGAGCTCGGCGACCGCGCCGCCGAGGCGCTGCGCCAGTGGCGCGATGTCGCTGCGGATCCAGCCGGCGATCGCGGAAGCCATCGTACAGCGCAGGATCGCCGCCGGCTTCACCGAAACCCGCCGCTTGTCCGGCAGCACGACCGCCTCCAGCCGCACCAGATCCTCGCCGCCGCAGCCGTTAGCGCCGCGAATGTCGGGGATGCTCGGCGCTATCGCGATGTCGTCCGTCAGCGCCAGCCGGCAGGCCGATGGCTGTGGCGTGGGCTGCGGGGCCGGCGCCGCCTGCTCCTTGGCTTTGTCCTTGGTCTTGTCCGTCTCGAGGGGTGCCTGGTCCTTGTCGGTCTCTTCGTCGCGCTCGGCCGAAGGCGCCTCGTCCGGACGCGGCTTCGGCAGCGGCACCACGGCATGGCGCGACTTTGCGCGCGCGCGGGGCTCCAAATGACTGAACAGACCATCCCATGGCGCGGCGCGCGATGCCTTGGCCGCCAAAGCCGGATCGGCTGGCATGCCAACCAACAGCGCGCCCGCGGCAGCGGTAACCATTGCTGCTCCGATGCGGCCAAAGGCGCCATTAGCCCATTTTCGGCTTGCTTTCCGCGCGGTAAAGTTCATGTCAATTCCATGAACCCAACCGCCGGTCGGCTCGTAGAGAGAGCAGATCGCGGCAAAGAACAAACCATTGGAGGAAAGTGGGTATGCTCGGATTGATGCAAGACTGGCCTTTGCTGTGCCACCGGATTATCGAACACGCGGCGAAGTATCACGGCACGCAAGAGGTCGTCACGCGGTCCGTCGAAGGTCCCATTCATCGCACCAATTACGCCGAAATTCATGCACGCGCGCTGAAAGTATCGCAACGGCTCGACCGCGACGGCATCAGGCTCGGCGACCGCGTCGCCACCATCGCCTGGAATACCTGGCGCCATCTCGAATGCTGGTACGGCATCATGGGCATCGGCGCGATCTGCCACACGGTCAATCCCCGGCTTTTCCCCGACCAGATCGCCTGGATCATCAACCATGCGCAGGACCGCATGGTGATGACCGACATCACCTTCGTGCCGATCCTGGAAAAGCTCGCCGATAATTTGCCGAGCGTGGAGCGTTACGTCGTGCTGACCGACAGGGCGCACATGCCGCAGACCACGCTGAAGAACGCGATCGCCTATGAGGACTGGATCGGCGAGGTCGACGGCAAGTTCACATGGCAGGACTTTGACGAAAATACCGCCGCCGCGATGTGCTATACCTCGGGCACCACGGGCGATCCGAAGGGCGTGTTGTATTCGCATCGCTCCAACGTGCTGCACGGGCTGATGGCCAACAATGTCGACGCCCTCGGCACCAGCGCCGCCGAGACAATGCTGCCCGTGGTGCCGTTGTTCCATGCCAACAGCTGGGGCATTGCGTTCTCCGCGCCTTCGATGGGCACCAAGCTGGTGATGCCCGGTCCCAAGCTCGACGGCGCTTCCGTCTATGAACTGCTCGAGACCGAGAAGGTCACGCATACCGCCGGCGTACCGACCGTGTGGCTGATGCTGCTCAACCACATGGCCGCCAATAATCTCAAGCTGCCCCACCTCAAGAGCGTGGTGTGCGGCGGCTCGGCGATGCCGCGCTCGATGATCAAGTCGTTCGTCGACATGGGCGTTCGCGTGCGCCATGCCTGGGGCATGACCGAGATGAGCCCGATCGGCACGGTCGCGGCGCTGAAGCCGCCGTTTGCCGAACTGTCCGGCGAGGAGCGGCTCGACATCCTGCAAACGCAGGGCTATCCGCCGTTCGGCGTCGAGATGAAGATCACCGACGATGCCGGCAAGGAGCTGCCCTGGGACGGCAAGACCTTTGGCCGACTCAAAGTCTCCGGTCCGGCGGTCGCCAAGGCCTATTTCAAGCTCGACACCAACATCCTCGACGAGGAAGGCTTCTTCGACACCGGCGACGTCGCGACCATCGACGAGCACGGCTACATGCGGATCACCGACCGCTCCAAGGACGTGATCAAGTCCGGCGGCGAATGGATTTCGTCAATCGACCTCGAGAACCTCGCCGTCGGCCATCCCGCCGTCGCGGAAGCCGCCGTGATCGGCGTCTATCATCCCAAATGGGACGAGCGCCCGCTCCTGATCGTGCAGCTCAAGGCCGGCCAGACGGCGACGCGGGAAGAGATCCTGAAGTTCATGGACGGCAAGATCGCCAAATGGTGGATGCCCGACGACGTCGCTTTCGTCGAGGGCATTCCCCACACCGCAACCGGCAAGATCCTGAAGACCGCGCTGCGCGAGCAGTTCAAGAGCTACCGCTTCCCGAACGCTGCGGCGTGAAGCGCGGCTGTCCCTTCCCCGTCGGGAGGATGGTTCAACAAAGCGCCGGCGTGAATGAGAACCTCACGCCGGCGCTTTCTTACTTTTCGAATTCATAACCTCCCGCCGGAAAACGCCGCACCCTCCCCGCCGTTTCGCCGGTTCACGCCAGCCGGAGGGTTACCGGAGCGCCTGAGTTTTCATGGCCACGCAGACGAACGGTCTGGGCTGAGAACGCGCAAAGCGTCGCCCTTTGCGGCAAATGGCCGCCGTCCCACGATTGAGAATGTCAGTGCAACGGGGGGGGGCGCGTGGCGCCCGTCCCAGAATCAGCGCGAGAGCGCCAGCGCGTCGAGTTGTCGCTGGGCGTCGGGCTCGCCCCATTCCTTGGCCCGCTGATACCACATGCGGGCCTGCGCGATATCAGCCAGCGGACCATCGGCGCCGATCTGCCTGAGCCGCGCCGGATCGTAGGTGGTGCCGACCAGCAGCGCCGCGCGCGCGTCCCGCGCCTCGGCCCCGCGCAGCAGCAACAGCCGGGCCGACTGGACATCGCCGGCGGAGAGCAGATCCTGTCCGCGCTTGATCAGTGCGGCAATTTCCCTGGGATCGAGGCTGCGCACGACCTCCGGCCGCGGTGCGGCGGCCAAGGCCGGCGGCGAAGGCGCGGCCGTGGCAACGGCGACAGGCGCGGCTACCGGTGGCGCGACGACGGCGACCGGCGGCGCAATGACCGGCGGCGGCGGGGCAACGACCGGCGGCGGTGGTGCGGCCGGCGCTGCAGCGACCGGCACTGGCGCCCAGGTCAGCCGCGTCGAAGTGCCCGTGACCGCAGCGCCGCTGCCGTCGCGCAGTTCGGCGGTCACCAGCATCTGTCCGCTAAAGCCATCCGGCGGGATGACCGATACGCCGGAAATTTCGGTCGCCGACACGCGCCACTCGCCCGGACCGACGCGCCGGCCGGACGTCAGCCGTGCGCCGGCGCTCAGTCCAGCGATGGATACGTAGGCATCTGGCGGCGGGGAACCTACATGAATCCCGAGCGGCACCGGATCGTTGGTGAAGCCGCTGCCGTCCTGCACGGCCAAAGTCGCCGAGCGGCGCGGCGGCGGCGACGGTTGCTGGGCCGGCAGCACCGAGGATTTCACCGACTGCCAGGCCGCCGAGAGCGACGCATTTTCCTGGTTGGCCGGGCGTTGCGACGACGGAATCGCCATGACGAGCAGCATCGCGATACTGGCTGCGATCGCCACTGCGATCGAGAAGCGGATCACCTGCTGAAGCAAGGCGCGGCGCCCCGACAGGTCGCGGAGCACGGACGGCGCCTCGACAGGCACGTTGTCCCTCGCCTCCTGCATCGCCTGGGCGACGGCCTTGGTGAAAACTTCGGAATCCTGGCGGCGTGCCGGCTTGCCAAGCGGCTGCAATGGCGGTCCTTCCGTCTGCACGCGCGGACGCCAGCCATCGTCGTTCTTCATGAGCAACGGCTCCGCCTGCTCACTGATTGCCCGTTCCCTCAACTCACGCGGCGCATAATATGCCGGGTCGTTGGGGCCGACATATCCTTCGTGCTTTGCATTACTCATACTGAACACTCGCCCTCGTGGGGCCTTCCGCCAGCCCCGCGGACGTATGCCGATTGCGCCCGATGCGATCCTAGAACTCCCGGGGCGCAACCGCAATTTTTTTGCGAATCTACCCGCAACCAAGGATAAGGAGTGGTTGAGATCACCCTGCAGCGCTTGCGGCTGACACCCGCCGTTTCCCCAATGGGTTGGCGTTCGCCGCGTCCCGTGCAGAACAGTCCCCTGTTGCGGCAAATACGACAACCCGGCGGCAACAGGTAGACGAAAGTTGGGCTGACTTCAATCTACAACTAATAATCACTTTACGGGGATAGTTAACCCCTCGGAGCTTTCTCAGCAAAGCGATTGACCGACTGATATCGCGTGCAAAACCTTGAAATTCGCGCCATGCCGTGGTCTCAAGCTGCGGGTTTGCAGCCCGGCCCGCCCTGCCCGGCTGGACCCCAACACGGCAGATTTTGACCGATGGCCCGAAGGTTTTCCGCTCCCTACCAGACGGAGCCCGTGTCCAGCCTCGCTACCTGGTCGCGCAACCTTGCCATCTTCGCCGTGGTGGCGGTCGTGGTCTCGATCCTGATCGTCCGCTTCGGCTTTCTGGAGATGAAGCCGGCGCTGGCGACCTTTTTCGGTGCGCTCGGCTGCGCCGTGCTTTCCATCCTGGTCGGCCTCGCCGCCTTTGCCGCGATCTGGCAGAACGGCTCGCGCGGCATGGGACGCATCCTGCTGGCCTTCCTGATCAATGCCGTGCTGCTGGCCTACCCGGCCTATCTCGCCTTGCAGTACCGCAAGCTACCGGCGATCCACGACATCACCACCGATCCGGTCGATCCGCCGCGTTTCGAGGCGCTGGCGCGGCTGCGCAGCGGCGACGGCACCAATTCCGCGGTCTATGCCGGGCTCTATTCGGCCGAGCAGCAGCGGATCGCCTATCCTGACATCGAGACGGTGGAGCTCGAAGTGCCGCCGCAGCGGGCCTATGAGGTGGCGCTGGCGCTGGTCATCAGGCGCAAATGGCTCGTCATCGACGAGCGGCCACCGCAACCGCCGCGCCGCATCGGCCGCATCGAGGCGGTGGCACGCACGCCGATCATGGGATTTCGCGAAGACGTCTCGATCCGCATCACGCCCGACGGCGAGGAATCGCGGGTCGATATCCGCTCCTCCTCGCGCTATTTCGAAAGCGATCTCGGCAGCAACGCCGCGCGCGTTTCCAAGCTGATCGAGGACATCAATACGGCCGTCGACAACGCCAAGCCGGCAACCAAGAAGCCGCAGGCGCCGACGAAAGCCCCGGCGAAGACGGTGAAGAAGTGACGCTTACCGCACGAGATGTGCGCTCCCTCGCCCCGCCCTTGCGGGGAGAGGGTTGGGGTGAGGGTTGGGGTGAGGGGCTCTATCCGCAGAACGTGGTGCCAGTTGATTGACCTGTACCCCCTCACCCGGATCGCAAGAGCGATCCGACCTCTCCCCGCAAGCGGGGAGAGGTTAAGAAGCCAACCGATACGTCCCGCCGATCACCGGGTCGCCGTCGGTTGCGACGATGCCACGGGCGACCAGGTCTTCCAGATGGGCCAGCACGGAATACCCGGCGGCGCCTGTCAGCCGCGGGTCGATGCCGATATAGATCGCGCGCACCATGGTCGGGATGTCGGCTTCGCCTTTGGCGAGGCGGTGCAGGATCGAGGCTTCGCGGGCCTGACGGTGCCGGGTCAGGAAGCGGACGTAACGCGGTCCTTCCGGAATTTCCGGGCCATGGCCTGAGAAATACAGATCCTCTTCGCGGGCCTCCAATCGCGCCAGCGAGGCCATGTAGTCGATCATCGATCCGTCTGGTGGCGCCACGATCGAGGTCGACCAGCCCATCACGTGATCGCCGACGAAATTGATCTTCCGCTCCGGCCAGGCGAAGGCCAGGTGATTGGCGGTGTGGCCGGGGGTCGCGACCGCCTCCAGCGCCCAGCCTTTTCCTTCGATGAAGTCGCCGTCCTTGACCTCGATGTCGGGGCGAAAATCGCGGTCGGCGCCGGATTCCGGATTGTACTTCTCGCTTTCGAAGCGCGGCCGCGAGGCACGGTGCGGCCCCTCGGCATAAACAGGCGCGCCGGTCGCCGCCTTGATCCGTGCGGTGTTCGGCGAATGGTCGCGATGGGTATGGGTGACCAGAATATGCGTCACGGTCTCACCGCTGACAGCATCGAGCAGCGCTTTCGCATGCGCTTCGTCATCGGGACCGGGATCGATGATCGCGACGTTGCCTCGGCCTACGATGTAGCTGACCGTGCCCGTGAAAGTGAACGGGCTCGGATTGTTGCATAGGACACGCCGCACGCCGGGCCGCACCTCGTCGGCGATGCCGGGCTTGAGCGGGAAGTCGCGGTTGAACGGGATGTCGTCGTTGTCGGCCATGCGGACTTCCTGAGTGTCGAGCCGTTGAAACAATCTCAGTCGTCATACCCCGCGAAGGCGGGGTATCCAGTAAACGCCAACGCTCAAGATGAAACGAGAGGCCGCGGCGTACTGGATCGCCGCCCCTAGTGCGCAATTGCGCACAAGGCGGGCGATGACAGCGGAAAGTGAGGCCACGCCGGGGTACCTCTTACGAAAACGCCTGTATCCCCGTGATGGCCCGACCGAGGATCAGAGCGTGGACGTCGTGGGCGCCTTCATAGGTGTTCACGGTTTCCAAATTCGCGGTGTGGCGCATCACGTGATACTCGATCTGGATGCCGTTGCCGCCGTGCATGTCCCGGGACACCCGCGCAATGTCGAGCGCCTTGCCGCAATTGTTGCGCTTGACGATCGAGATCATCTCCGGGGCCATCTTGCCCTCGTCCATCAGGCGGCCGACGCGCAGCGAGGCCTGCAGCCCGAGCGCGATTTCGGCCTCCATGTCGGCGAGCTTCTTCTGCACGAGTTGCGTCGCCGCCAGCGGCCGGCCGAACTGCTTGCGGTCGAGCGTATACTGCCGTGCACGATGCATGCAGTCCTCCGCCGCGCCCATCGCGCCCCAGGAGATGCCGTAGCGAGCGCGGTTGAGGCAGCCGAACGGGCCCTTCAACCCTGACACGTTGGGAAGCAGCGCGTCCTCCGGCACCACCACCCCGTCCATCACGATTTCGCCTGTGATCGAAGCACGCAATGAAAGCTTGCCGCCGACCTTCGGCGCCGACAGGCCCTTCATGCCCTTCTCGAGAACGAAGCCGCGGATCTGGTTGTCATGCGCGGCGGACTTGGCCCAGACCACGAAGACGTCGGCGATCGGGGCGTTGGAAATCCACATCTTGCTGCCGGTCAGCTTGTAGCCGTCGGAGACCTTCTCGGCGCGGGTCTTCATGCCGCCGGGATCGGAACCGGCATCCGGCTCGGTCAGGCCGAAGCAGCCGACCCACTCGCCGGTCGCGAGCTTGGGCAGGTATTTCTTGCGCTGGTTCTCGTCGCCATAGGCGTAAATCGGGTACATCACCAACGACGACTGCACCGAGTTCATCGAGCGATAGCCGGAATCGACGCGCTCGATCTCGCGCGCCACCAGGCCATAGGCGACATAGCTCGCATTGGCGCAGCCATACTCTTCCGGCAGCGTGATGCCGATCAGGCCAAGCTCGCCCATCTCGTTGAAGATTTCGCGGTCGGTCTTCTCTTCCATATAGGCCTTGACGATACGCGGCAGGAGCTTGTCCTGCGCGTAGGCACGCGCGGTGTCGCGTATCATGCGCTCATCTTCGGTGAGCTGGTCGTCGAGCAGGAATGGGTCATCCCACTGGAAGGAAGCCGCCGCCGGCTTGTCCTTGGTTTGAGGGCGCACGCTCATGAAAATCCCTTTCGCATCACTGTCCTCATGTAAATTGCCGCCAAATTAATGCGCTATCGGCGGAAGCGCAAATGTTTCACCCGTCATTCCGGGGCGCATCGAAGATGCGAACCCGGAATCTCGAGATTCCGGGTCTGGTGCTTGCGCACCATCCCGGAATGACGATGGTGTCAGTCGAGTTTTTCGTTCGAAACGATCTCGATGCCGAAACCGGATAGTCCCTTATAGTCGTGCACCGACGAGGTCAGGTTGACGATCGAGGTGATGCCGAGATCGCGCAGGATCTGGGCACCGACGCCGACTTCGCGCCATTGCCGGTTGCGATCGGCTTCCGCGGTCTTCTGTTCGCCGACCGGCTCGACTGGAACCCCGGCCGCGCCGTCGCGCAAGTACACAAGCACGCCGCGGCCGGCATTCTTGAAGTGGCCCAGCACGATCTGCATACGCGCCTGGCCGGTGAAGAGATCCTTGACGATGTTCGGCTTGTGCAGCCGGGTCAGCACGTTCTTGCCGTCGCCGACGCCGTTATAGACGAAGGCGGCATGCGCGATCTCGTCGAACGGCGAACGATAGGCATAGCCCTGCAGCGGGCCGATCGGACTTTCGGTGGTGAAGGTCGCGACCCGTTCGATCAGCTTCTCGCGCGCCTGGCGGTAGGCGATCATGTCAGCGATCGTGACGTGCCTGAGCTTATGCTTGGCGGCGAAGCGCGCCACCTGCTCGCCCTTCATCACGGTGCCGTCGTCGTTCATCAACTCGGAGATGACGCCGACCGGCGGCAGCCCGGAGAGCTTGCAGAGATCGACCGCCGCCTCGGTATGGCCGGAACGCAGCAGCACGCCACCGTCGCGGGCGATCAGCGGGAAGATGTGGCCGGGCCGGGCGAAATCATTGGCGCCGGCGTTGGGATTGGCGAGCGCGCGGCAGCAGGAGGCGCGCTCCTCCGCCGAAATACCGGTGCCGCCATCCGGCTTGTAGTCGATCGAAACGGTGAAGGCGGTGGTGTGGTTAGATTCGTTATGCGCCACCATCGGATCGAGCCGCAGCCGGCGGGCGTCGTCGGTGGTGATCGGCGCGCAGACGATGCCGGAAGTGTGGCGGATGATGAATGCCATCTTATCGGCGGTGCAGAGCGAGGCCGCGACGATCAAATCGCCCTCGCCCTCGCGATCGTCATCGTCGGTGACGACGACGAGCTCACCCTTGGCAAAGGCTTGCAGAACTTCCTGGATGGTATCGGCCATTTCGTAAAAATCTCGCCAAATCTCGCTCGGTCGAGGAGTGCATTAGCCGGACTTCTGGGCCAGCGCCAGCCTCAATACGCAGGGCAGAACCGCGGCCGGCCGGTCGATGGAAGCCCTGCCGCAACAGGCCGGCATGGCAGGGCCGGCTCCATGCTGCTAGCGCTGAAGGATTTGGCAAAGGCGGCAAGGCCAGCTGAGCGGTGCGTCCTTCAGGCTGGACGCGTCACCTGCGGAATAGTCCGCCCACCACTCCCCCCACTCCTCCTACAACGCCGCGCACCGCGCCGCCCACCGCGCCGATTGGACCGCCGACGCCACGCGAATAGCGAGTACCTCTGCCAGCGCGACGACGGTCTTGACGGTCAGATTTGCGAGCCTCTGCCGCTGCGTCCGTTAGTACCTTGTGCTGGGCAGCGTTGAGGAAGCCAGTCGTAGGGTAGCCGTGCTCCTCCTGCCAGCGTGCGATGGCGGCGCGGGTCGATTCGTCGAACTTGCCATTGACCTTGGTGTCAAACCCGAGCCTGGTTAACCCACGCTGCACTGAACGACGCTTTGCCTTGGTGAGGCCGATCTGTTCCTCGGTCTCCTGGGTAGCTTCGTCGGTAACGGTTGTCGTATCGGCGGGTGCCAAGGTTTCGCGGGGCGTGCTGCTTAGACCAGCCCTAGCAGAGTGCCCGCTGCCGACGATCGCTAGGATGGACAACGCCAGGATCAAGGCGCGCATTGGCCCTTCCTTCGCTCTCAAGTCTGCCGATGGTTCGATCTAGAAAGTAAAGGTACACTGTGCCGTCCCGAACGATCAACATCCGGTGGCGCCACCGCTTCGTCGCGGAGGTAACTGTTGTATGCGGCACACAGTTCCCTGGCCTCGCGCCGATTGTTACGCCGCATTGCACGCGGGATCGGCGCAACTAAAGTCCTGGGACGTCACGGCAGCACCTCGCGGCGCTCGCTGAGCAGCGTGTCGGTCTCGGCACGCTTGTCCTCGAGCAGCCCGGCCTGGGCAGCCTCGATGACCGTGTAGAGCTCATGGGCGTCACTGAGCCTGGTCACCGTCACGTAATCGGCCCCGGCCTCGTAGAGATCGTTGACATTGGCCAGGATCTCCGCGGTCGCGACAATCTTGGCGCTCGGATTCAGCGAGCGGACGTGGCGGACCAGCTTTTCGTTGTCGGCGCCCTTGAGCAGCGAGTCCGGGATGCTGAGGATGATCAGCTCGGCCTTGCCGACGCCGGCATGCACCAGCGTGTCGACATTGCTGATGTCGCCATAGACCACGTGCATGCCGCGGTCGGTCAGGGTGCGGAACACCAGCGGGTTGAAGTCGATCACGGTGATCTGCTCGAGCACCGGCGGATTGCGGCGTTCGATCTCGGCGACCAGCGCACTGGCGGCGCGAAAGAAGCCGAGGATGACGATCCGGCGCGCCTCGCCGTGCCCGCCCTCATGGCCGGCCTCGCCTTGTTGCTTGTGATCGAGGTCGCGCAGCCCGATTCCCTTCAAGAGGCCGATCAAGCCGCGCGTGACCTGATCGCTGCGGCCCATGACGAAGGTGCTCAGCACCGCCAGCACCACGAAGGCGAAAGAAGCCGCGCTCGACGTCTCCTTGCTGATGTGGTTGGCAAGAACCCCGGTCTGGATCACCACCAGCGAGAACTCCGAGATCTGCGCGAGGTTGATTGCCGGCAACAGGCTGGCGCGCAGACCCTGGTTCATCAGATAGAGCGGCAGAAACGTCGTCACCATGCGGCTGACGACGGTGAAGGTGGCAATCGTCAGCGCCAGCCCGATCACCGACGCCCCGGGGATCGGGATGGTCATGCCGAGCGAGACGAAGAACAGCGTGATGAAGAAGTCGCGCAGCGTCGTCACCTTGGCGGTGACATCGAGCGCATAGGGGAAGGTCGAGAGCGAAACGCCCGCCACCAGCGAACCCATCTCGCGCGACAGGTGCAGCCTTTCTGCGATCTCGCCGATCAGGAAGCACCATGCCAGGGCGCCGAGCAGGATCAGCTCCGGCCGCCGCGCGATCTGGTGGAACAGCCATGGCAGCACATAGCGGCTGAGCACCAGCGCCGTCGCGACCAGCACGCCGACCCGGGCGATCGACAGCAGGATGACAGTCACCTGCAGATTGTCGAGGCTAGGCTGTACGGCCAGAAACAGGATCGCAAAGATGTCCTGCAGCACCAATACGCCGAGCGTAATCCGCCCCGGCAGCGTATCGAGCTCGCGCTTCTCGTACAGCACCTTGACGATGATGACCGTGCTCGACAGCGCGCAGGCAACGCACAGATACAGCGCGTCGAAACGGCCCGAACCCATCGACAGGCCGATGGCGACAAAGAACAGGATGCCGAGCACGACGCCGCCGATCAACTGCCCGCCGGCGGCGAACAGGATGACCTTGCCGGCTCGCACGATCTTCTTCAGGTCGATCTCCAGCCCGATCATGAACAGCATGAAGATCAGGCCGAGTTCGGAGATGACGTTGATCGACTCCTGGGACTTGACCCAGCCCATGCCGAATGGACCAATGAAGAACCCGGCGATAAGGTAGGCCAGGATCAGCGGCTGCCGGGAGAAATGCGCCAACAGGCCGAGCACCCAGGCAAACAGGATGCATAAGGTGATATCGCGAATAAGCTCGTGCATGATGGTTCCGGACTTCCCCTTCTTGCAACCTAGAGGTCCCGGCGCAAGGGTCAAACAAGCAATGTGTCACAGCCATAGAATGGGGGCTTTTGTCGCGATTCTGGCCGCGATGTCGATCCTTTCCGCTCCCCCTGCCCGCGCGCAGCCCGCTGGCGCTATCGAGCAGAACTTCGCCGCCTCCCTCACCGCCGTGCCCACAGAAAACCTCGCCGTATCCGGCGCATTCTACATTCCCGTCTATTCCAGCGTCTCGATGAGCCAGGGCAAGCTGCGCGCGGATTTTGCAGTGACGCTCAGCGTCCACAACACGTCCGAAACACGCCCCTTGGTCCTGAAGCGGATCGCCTATTTCGACACATCAGGCAAGATGGTGGAGAGCTACCTGAAGTCGCCGGTTGCGCTAAAACCGTTCGCGACCATCGAAGTGTTCATCGCAGCCAGCGACGTGCGCGGCGGAACGGGCGCCAATTTCGTGGTCGACTGGGCGGCCACGGGGGAGATCGCCGAGCCCGCCGTCGAGGCCCTGATGTTCGGCAGCGTCGGCGCCGGGCATTATGCCTTCATCAGCCAGGGACGGCCGATCAAGGCCATCAAGAACTAGCCTGCCGGAAGGTCTCAGGCCTTCTCAACGAAAAACAAAACGGGAGTGAATATCGATGTCCACCGCAACCCCCTTCAATTTTTCAGCCCTGCTGCCTGCCGGATTGCCGGCGCCGGCCGCGCGGTGGACGGGACTTGCCAAATACAGCTTCGTCGGCGGCAACAACGATCCCGAGCAGGTGCCGGTCGACGGCCTGATCGAGGCGGTCAATGCCGTGCTCCGGCGCGAGGGCAAGACGCTGGCGACCTATGGCCTTGCCAGCGGGCCGCAGGGCTATCGTGCCTTGCGCGAATTCCTCGCCACTAAATTGAAGCGCGACGCCGGGATCGCCTGCACGGCCGACGACATCATGATCGTTTCGGGCTCGCTGCAGGCGCTCGACCTCGTCAACCAGACCTTGCTGACGCGCGGCGACACCGTGCTGGTCGAGCAGGAAACCTATCAGGGCGCGCTGACCCGGCTGACGCGGCTCGGCGTCAATGCGGTCGGCATTCCCCTCGACGATCAGGGCATGCGGATGGACGCGCTGGCGGCCGCGCTCGCCGATCACAAGCGGCGCGGCATCACGCCGAAATACATCTACACCATCCCGACCGTGCAAAACCCGACCGGCTCCATCCTGCCGCTGGGGCGCCGCGCGGAGATGCTGAAACTGTCTCAGGAATACGGCGTGCCGATCTTCGAAGACGACTGCTACGCCGACCTGATCTGGAAAGGTGAGCGGCCGCCCGCGATCTATGCCATGAGCCAGCATGGTGGCGTCATTCATATCGGCTCGTTCTCCAAATCAATCGCCCCTGCGCTGCGGGTCGGTTTCATCGTCGCGCCCTGGGAAATGATGTCGCGGATGCTGGCGCTGAAGACCGACGCCGGCAGCGGCGCGCTGGAGCAGATGGTGCTGGCCGAATATTGCGCACCGCATTTTGCAACCCATGTGCCGAAACTGACGCGTGGCCTGCGCGCCAAGCTCGACACGCTGATGGAAGCGCTCAACGAGCAGTTCGGCACCGCGGCCGAATTCGAGGCGCCCGAGGGCGGCATCTTCCTGTGGGTGAAGCTGCCCGACAATGTCGATACGCTAAAGCTCTACCAGGCCGCGCTCGCCGCCGGCGTCGCCATCAATCCCGGGCCCGAATGGTCCACCGACAAGACCTATGCCGGCAGCCGCCTGCGCCTGTGCTTCGCGAGCCCCTCGCAAGAACAGATCCGCGAGGGCGTCGCCGTGCTCGCCGAAGTCTGCCGCAAGGAGTTCGGCGTGCCCGCCAGGATCGCCAATGTGGAGAAGCGGGCGCGAAGCTGAGCCAGCGCGACGCAGTGGTCAGTTCACCCGCCGATGTGAAACTCGACGTCACCTGGCCGCTGCCGCTCGATGGAAAGTAATCGCAGAGCTGCTCGGCATCGCCGTCAAAACTGTCCCAGCCGAGCGCCGCGAACAGCATGATGGTATCGGCCATGCCGCCCTCGCCGTTGCATTTGACGGCGTAGTCCGGAAGCATGTCGATGATTCGCGGTAGCGGCGCTGCTGCCAGAGCTCCAGCACACGCAGATCGACCTGGGGGTTGAACTCGCTCGCGATCGAAGTCCACGCCGCCGGCCCGAGCTTTTTGTTCGGCCACAACCGATGCGACAGCGATCCGCTGGCGAGGATCGCCACCCGCTCGCCGGCGCGCGCGATGGCACGACGCGTCGCTTCGCCGAGAATACGGCTCTCCTCCAGCAAGGTGAACAGCGGGGTCGCGACCGAGACGACCTTGGCCCAGCCATCTCCGTTCATGTAGTGCATCGGAACGATGGTGCCGTATTCGAGCCCGAGGCGCGCCACCTTGTGCGCGATGACATTGAGTCCGGCGCCGGTCGCTTCGCCCGCGATCGCTTCGGCGAGCGCAGTATCGCCCGGCAGATCGTAACGCAAATCCTGGATCATCTGCGGCGCTTCATGGCGGGTGAAGGCGCCCTGATGATGCGGATTGGCGTTGATGTGATAGCCGAAATTCGACAGCCAGTGCGTGTCGAACACGACGAAGGTCGAGACGTGCCGTTCCCGCGCCCGCCGGCCAAGCTCGCGCAGCGCATCCACCGCTCCCTTCCGCGCGCCTGCGAGCGGACTGCCCGGGACTTCCGACAGCATCAGGGACGGCACATGGCTGACCTTGGCCGCAAGGACGAGATCTCCCATGGCATCGCCTCCCCCGCGCGGCAGTTCAGCCGGCCGTCCCCTCGCAGCGAAACACCAGTGAGATCCGCAATAGCCGCACGATCGAGACGTTGCCCTTGCCGGCTTCGATCTGGGCGACGTACCGCTCCGACAGGCCCGCGCGCTGCGCTAGCTCCCGGCGCGACATGCCGCGCAGCGTGCGCATCTCGCGCACCCTTCTGCCGAGCTGGGCGAGAAACTCGCTTTCGAACGGCAGGCGGCCGTCTTCGTCATACGCCGTTGCGCCCGCAGGCGGCCGGGCGGATGTTTCGATGTGGGATAGGCTTTCGCTGCGTGCCACGCTGGTTCCTTTCGTTCGTCAATGATGACGAAGCGAACGGGATGGCTGCATTGATCAGGATCAAACGGCCGTCGTCAACATCCAGCGATATGGCGCCCTACTCGCTCTTGATGCCGGCCTCGGCGATCAGCTTGCCCCACTTCGCGCTTTCGCTCTGGATGAATTTTGCGAAAGCGTCTGAGGATGTCGGCGCGGGCTCGGCGCCGAGCACACGGATCTTTTCGATCGCCGCCGGATCGCTCAAGGCCTTGACGAAAGCCGCATTCAATTTGCCGACGATATCGGTCGGCGTGCCGGCGGGCGCCACAATCCCGAACCAGCCGACGGATTCAAATCCGCTGAGGCCCTGTTCCGCCAGCGGCGCAACATCGCGCAGAAAGGCGACGCGCTTCGCGGCGGAGACCCCGAGCGCCTTTAGCTTGCCTTCCCGGATCAACTGCTGCGAGGCCGGGATGTCCAGCACGGCGAGTGGAATGTGGCCGGCGAGAACGTCGGTGGTCGCCGGCGCGGTGCCGCGATAGGCGATCAACTGAACTTTCACGTCGGCCTTTTGCGCAAACAGCGCCGAGGTCAGGTGCATGGCGGTGCCGTTGCCGCCGTGGCCGATCGATAGCGTTTGCGGCTGGGCTTTGGCCTTCGCGATCAGGTCCGCGACCGACGTCACTTCCGATTTTTGCGAAGCGACCAGCACGAACGGGATTTCCGCCAGCAGCGTGACCGGCGTCAGATCCTTGATCGGGTCGAACGGCATCGCCGCGCGGTTGAGATGAGGATTGACCGTAAGGACGCCCGCGGCGGCGACGCCGATCGTGTAGCCGTCGGGAGCCGCCTGCGCCACCGCGCCAATGCCGATATTGCCGCCCGCCCCTGCCCGGTTTTCGATGACGATCGGCTGATGCAGCTCCTCTACTAACACGGGTTGCAGGGCGCGGATCACGATATCGGCGCTGCCGCCGGGCGGAAACGACACGATGATCTTGATCGGTTGATCGGGATATGCGTTTGCTATGCGGGCCGCCGACGGCGACAGCAGCGAGAACACAACAACAAGACCCAAGGCTATGCCCTGCCGCATCGACCGAAACATTGGCGTCTCCCCGATGATTATTATGGCCCGCAGTTATGCATGAACGTTCCAGCGCAGCAAGTGACCAGCCGGCAAGCGAGAAGGCAGCGAGCGGCAATGTGAAAACCGCCGTTCTCGTGGTCGGCGCCGGTCCGGTGGGACTGACGCTCGCGATGGACCTCGCACAGCGGGGCATAGCCGTGACCGTGGTAGAAACGCGCTCCGCCGGCGAGCCGCCGAGCGTGAAATGCAACCACGTCTCGGCACGTTCGATGGAAGTCTTCCGAAGGCTGGGCGTGGCGCGGAAGCTGCGCGACACCGGACTGCCGGCGGACTATCCGAATGATTGCTCGTACCGCACCACAGCAACCGGCATCGAGCTCTCGCGCATCTTCATTCCCTGCCGGCGCGACCGCTACACCGCCACTGGCGGGCCGGATACCGACTGGCCGACGGCCGAGCCGCCGCACCGGATCAACCAGATCTACATGGAACCGGTGCTGTTCGCCCACGCGTCAGGGATCGATGGGCTCCGGATTCTGAACCGCACCGCATTCGAGGATTTCCGCGAAGAGAACGACGGCGTCGTCGCGACGGTCCGGGACCTGCATGGTGGAACAGCTTTCCACATCCATGCCGAGTTCATCGTCGGCTGCGACGGGGCACGTTCATTGGTGCGCAAGGCGATCGAAGCCAATCTTCAGGGAACACCGATCATCCAGCGCGTGCAATCGACCTATATCCATGCGCCCGCTTTGCTCGGCATGATGGATCATCCCGCCTGGATGACACTGTCGCTCAATCCGCGGCGCTGCGGCACGGTCGTTGCGATCGACGGCCGCGAGAAATGGCTGATCCATAATCACCTCAACCGCGAAGATGAGACGTTTGAGACGGTCGATCGCGACGCCTCGATCCGCGCCATTCTCGGCGTCGGCTCCGACTTCGAATACGAGGTGCTGAGCAAGGAGGACTGGGTCGGCCGCCGCCTGGTCGCCGACCGCTTCCGCAAGGGGCGCGCCTTCATCTGCGGCGACGCCGCGCATCTGTGGATGCCCTATGCCGGCTACGGCATGAATGCCGGGATCGCCGACGCCACCAACCTCGCATGGCTGCTGTCAGCCTATCTGGAAGGCTGGGCCGACGTCAAAATCCTCGACGCTTATGAGGCCGAGCGGCTGCCGATCACCGAGCAGGTCTCCCGCTTCGCCATGGAGATGGCCGGCAGGGTCCTGAGCCAGCGCCGCACCGTGCCTGCGGAGATCGAGCATCCGGGACCAGAGGGCGACGCCATCCGCCAGCAGGTGGGGCAAGCGGCCTATGATTTGAACGTGCAGCAATATTGCTGCGCTGGACTCAATTTCGGGTACTTCTACGACCACTCCCCGATCATTGCTTATGACGGCGCGGAGCAGCCGGGCTTTACGATGGCCGACTTCACGCCGTCCTCGACGCCGGGCTGCCGGCTCCCATTCGCCAGACTTGCCGACGGACGGCCGGTCTATGACGCGCTCGGGCCGGGCTACACGCTGCTGCGCTACGATCCGGACGTTGCGGTGACCTCGCTTGCCGAGGCGATGCGCGCCGATGGCGTTCCGTTCGCCATTGTCGATGTACCCGCGGGCGAACCACAGCCGCCTGGCGGCCGAAAGCTCATTCTGGCGCGAACCGATCAGCACGTCGCCTGGCGTGGCGACGCCATTCCTGATGATCCCGCCCTGCTCGTGAGCAAGCTGCTCGGACGTGCGCGCGAGACCGCTTCCGCCTGAGCGGATCGCTCACCGCACCGCGAACGGCGCCTGGTAGGGCCGGCCGAACGGCACGCCGTTGATCACGGTCTGCACCGGCTTGAGCAACAGCTTGCCGTCGCGCTTGTTGTTGCGGGTGTCGACGAACGAGGTTTGCCCCTCGATCAGCTCCATGATCGCGACGTCGCCGGGGGCGCCGACCTGCAGCGTGCCGATCTTCGGCGCGCGGTTGATGATCTTGGCCGGCGCGCTGGTTGCCATCGCCACCACCTGCTCCACCGTATATCCAAGCAGGATGAACTTGCTCATCACGTTCGGCAGATAAGGCATGCCCGGCGTATTGCCGGAGAAGACGTGGATGTCGGAAGAGATCGTATCCGGCCCGCAGCCGCCCGGGATCGCCACTTCCGCCACCGTGAAGTCGAAGCTGCCGCCGCCATGGCCAACATCGAACATCACGCCGCGCTGCTTGGCCGATAGCGCCGCCGGCAATAGCTTGCCGTCCTGCACGATGTTGGTGAAGACGCCGGCGATATTGGGCGCTCCGGAATAGGCGTGGGTGAGCACGTCGCCCGGCCGCAAGAGGTCGAGAATTTCCGACATCAGCTCCTTGGTCTCGACGCCGCCGATATGCACCATCATCTTGGCCGGCCAGCCGCACATCTCGCAGGCCTTGATCGAACGCTTCAGCGGCTCCACCCCATGCTTGGCGATGACGTTTTCCGACATCCGGACTTTTACGCCGAGAAGGAAATCCGGATTTTCGGCCAGCGCCATCGCGCAGGCTTCGACCTGGGCGTAATCGATATTGTAGAGCTCGCCGACCGGGAATCCGGACAGGCCGTTATTGGCGATGTGCACGAAAGCGTAAATCCGCGCCCGCGACTGCGCTACGATGAAGCGGCGCAGCGCCGCGAGGTTGTTGACGCCGGCATCGCCCGCCGACACCACCGTGGTGGTCGCCTGCGCCTGCACCAGCTCGTCGGCGGGAATGCCGATTGCCGAGCCGTAGGGGTAGACGTGGGAATGCAGATCGATCAGCCCGGGCGTCACCAGTTTGCCTGAGGCATCGATGGTCTTGGCGGCCCGCGCGGCCGGAATCTCGTTCTCGACCGCCTCGATTACACCCCAGCGGATGCCGATGTCGCGCTTGCCGCGGAGCGACTGGCTGGGATCGAGCACGTCGCCGCCCTTGATCACGAGGTCGAACTTGTCGTTCGGCCCCATCGCGGCGTCGGCGCGGCCGGACATCGCGGCAACGGCAGCCGCCCCCGTCAGGCCCAGAAAATCACGGCGTGAAAACCCCGTCATCGCAGCGCTCCCCCTGATGTTGTTTTGTCCGGCGATGATGCGCTGGGCACAGGCATTCCGCAAGCAGCGAGTGTCCCACGCAAAGCCCAGGGTGGTGCCCGAGATCGCTGAGTGGGCAGGCTGACGGCCCAGCAGCCGCGCGCTCCCGTAGAGCCCGTGAGCCAAAAGTCGCGCGGTCCATGTATCTGAACAGGCGTTCAGAATTCTCTTCCAATTCCGCCGGAACGTTCCTCGCGATCTGAAGTTTTATGTCAGCTCAATTGGAGGAGACTTGGAATGAAGAGGCTTGCATATATCGTCGCTGCACTCGGCGCGCTCGTGATCGCGGCGCCGTCGATTGCTAGCGCTGAGACGGTAATCATCAAGAAGCGCGGCTATCACCATGGCTATCATCACCCCCACTACGGCGCGCGGGCTGAATTCCGGCACGACCGCGGCTGGCATCGCGGGTGGCGGCATGGTCATGGCGACAGGACCGTGGTGATCAAGAAGTATCGCTACTGAGGCTGACACCTGAAACGGAAAATGGCTCCTCGCGGAGCCATTTTCTTTACTCTACGCTGCTTCGAAGGCTCAGCTGTAGATTTCGAACAGGCCCGCGCCGCCCTGGCCGCCGCCGATGCACATCGTGACGACGCCCCACTTGGCCTTGCGCCGGCGGCCTTCCTGCAGGATGTGGCCGGTGAGGCGCGCGCCGGTCATGCCGAAGGGATGGCCGATCGCGATCGAGCCGCCGTTGACATTGTACTTCTCGGGATCGATGCCGAGCTTGTCGCGCGAATACAGGCACTGGCTCGCGAAGGCCTCGTTGAGCTCCCAGAGATCGATGTCGTCGATCTTCAGGCCGTGGCGCTTCAAGAGCTTCGGCACGGCGTAGATCGGGCCGATGCCCATCTCATCCGGCTCGCAGCCGGCCGACGCCCAGGCGACGAAGCGGCCCATCGGGTTGAGGCCACGCTTCTCGGCATCCTTGGCTTCCATCAGCACGACGGCGGCCGCACCATCCGAGAGCTGGCTGGCGTTGCCGGCGGTGACGTACTTGCCGGGGCCCTTCACCGGCTCGAGTTTTGCCAGACCTTCAAGCGTGGTCTCCGGACGGTTGCACTCGTCACGGTCGACGACGTAGTCGACGATCGATTCCGCTTTCGTCGCCTTGTCGACCACCTTCATCTTGGTCTTCATCGGGACGATTTCGTCCTTGAACTTGTTGGCCTGCTGCGCGGCCGCCATGCGGCGCTGCGATTCCAGCGAATATTCGTCCTGGTATTCGCGGCTGACCTTGTAGCGCTCGGCCACGATGTCGGCGGTGTCGATCATCGCCATGAAGATATCAGGAGCGACCTTGAGCAGCTCCGGATCGATCGATTCCTTCGGCGAGCCGCCGCCCGGAATCGAGATGCTCTCGACGCCGCCGGCCACGATGCAATCGGCGCCATCCGAACGGATCGAGTTGGCGGCCATCGCGATGGTTTGCAGGCCGGACGAGCAGAAGCGGTTCACCGACACGCCCGCGGTCGATTTCGGCAGGCCCGCGAGCAACGCGGCCTGACGGCCGATGTTGGGCGCACCATGCGCGCAATTGCCGAGATAGCAGTCCTCGACATATTCCTTGTCGACGCCGGCGCGGTCCACGGCGTGCTTGATGGCGTGGGCCGCCAGCGACATCGGCGGTGTGATGTTGAACCCGCCGCGACCGGACTTCGCCAGCCCCGTGCGTGCATAGGAAACGATGACAGCTTCACGCATTTGAAAGACCTCCCTGTGGTGCGATCCAGTATGGACTGGAGCCGCGCCCGTGTGTAGCCAAAACCCGAATTCCGGCATGCGGAACAGAATTATCCCGCCAATCCGGCCCGACGCCGGGATTTGCACAACGCCTGAGGTTCGGCAAGGGCGCGCGACGAAACAAGGGTGCGCGACGAAAGACGCATGGACGGGCTATTTCACTCCGCGAAATTGACGGCTATTGAAAACGCTCGCGCGCAAGCTGCGACGCAAATCAAGATCATGTCGGGGGTGCGATGGTAAGGGCGTTGCGACAATGGCTTGAAGCCCACGAGCTGCCTGCGATCATCGCCGCCGTGCTCGGCGTGGTCATTGCGCTTTCCGTGCTGATGGTGGTCGGCGGCTATCTCGTTGTGAAGCCCTGAGGCGGTGCGGCCTCAGATGTGCTGCGCCAATGCACATCCGTCATCCGCACCACGTTGCCGATGCCGACGCGCTTCGCGAACGACAGCAGATCTGTGCTCGCGGCGGTCCGTCGCCGAGCGCGATAGCGTCTTCGCCGACGAGGCCGATCGGCATATCGGCGGCGATCACCCTCCAGGTGGTATCGAAGGCGATCCTACAAAGAAATTACCGCTGCCATTCGCAGATGCCACCGGATGTACACGGCCAAGTCTGGATCCGCGTATCGCGCGCCTGGGCGTCGAGCGGGTTGCTGTGGCGGCGAGTCAGCTTGGTGCGGGCGATGCCGCGCGGTTTCTCGGCGCGCCCCTGCACCACATGTGTCTTGCGTTCCGGAGTCTTACGGACAACGACGCGTTCGGTCTTCACCGGCTTGCGGTCGGTTCGCGCTTCGATGCGGACGGGAGCGAATTGCGTTTCCGGGCCGAGCCGCTTTGGTGAGAGCAGAGCGCTCGAAGGATCGAGGCTGAACAGTTCACCCGCGCGATACTGATCCGCCAGCGCGGCGCTGCCCGGCATCAGGAGCCCCGTGCAAAGCACAGCCGCAAAAGCGCTTTTCAGGACCATCGCCGGTCTCCTGAAATTCAACCAAAAACTGAACAACAGCCATCATGTAGGAAGCCGGCCGGATAATTCCAGCCGGTTCCAGTCTCGAGGTTGGCGATGCGTGATTCCGGCTGTGGAAAAAGTTCACGTGCCAGGTGAACAGTCCTACTCCGCGGCCTGCGCCACCGGCTGGCCGATCGCCGCTTCCAGCCGCGCGCACTCGGCGCGGTATTTGGCGACATTAGCTTCCTTAATATGACCGTAGCCGCGAACCAGTTCCGCGGATTTCGCCAGCGCTACTAGCCGCGGCCAATCATGCGATTTGGCCCGGTCGAGCTGGCGGAAGATCATCGCGGAATATTCGCCCGCCAGCGCCCGCTCCATCCGCCGCTCGGCGGTGTAGCCGAACGGATCGAGCTTGCTGCCGCGCAGGAACTTGAATCGCGCAACAATCTCGAAGGCGCCAAATATCCAGGGGCCGAATTCCCGTTTCTCCAAGCGCCCGGTCACCGCATCGCGCCGCGCCAGCAGTGGCGGCGCCAGGCTGACCTTGACGCCGGGCTGGCCGTCGAACTGCTCCCTCAACGACTTTGCGAACTCGCCGTCGGAATAGAGCCGGGCGACTTCGTATTCGTCCTTGTAGGCCATCAGCTTGAACAGGCCCTTGGCGAAAGCCTCGGTCAGTTCATGCGAGCCCGCAGCCTTGGCCTCCGCCACCCTGACACGCTCGACCTCGGCGAGGTAGCGTTTCGAATAGGCCTCGTCCTGATAGTCAGTCAGAAATCTGGCGCGGAAGGCGATGCTCTCATCGAGGGTACGCTTGGCCGGCGCCGCGCCAGAACTCCGGAAGCGCGCCGCGCTGACGACCCGCGGCAGGTCGTGGGCCGCGAGCCGGCCCCAGGAGAAGGCCAGCTTGTTCATCTCGATCGCCGCGCCGTTGAGGTCGATCGCCTTCATGATCGCCGCCAGCGACAGCGGGATCGTGCCGCGCTGGAACGCAAAACCGAGCATGAAGGCGTTGGTAGCGATGCTGTCGCCCATCAGCGCGGTGGCGAGCCCGGTCGCATCGAGAATGTCGAGATCGGAGGCGCTGACGGCCTCATTGAGCGTATCCCGCATCATCCCCGCCTCGAAATCGATGTCGGGGTTGATGACGAAGCTCGCGGTCGGCAGCAGGTCGGCGTTGACGATCGCCCGCGTCACGCCGCGCTCGGCCCGGCTCAGTGCCGGGATGCTGGTGGCGACCACGAGGTCGCAACCGAGGATGAGATTGGCGCCGCCGGGCGCGATGCGCACAGTCGAAAGGTCATCCGTCTGCGGTGCGATACGGACGTGGCTCATGACCGCGCCGTTCTTCTGCGACAATCCCGTAAAGTCGAGCGTCGAGCAGGCCCTGCCCTCGACATGGGCGGCCATGCCGAGCAGCGCGCCGATGGTGATGACGCCGGTGCCGCCGATGCCGGTGACGAGGATGTTGTAGGCGCCGTCGAGCGCCGGCAGCGTCGGCGTCGGCAAATCGGCGAACAGCGCCGACGGATCGGCCGCCGCGCGGTCGGCCTTGCGCAGCTTGCCGCCATGCACGGTGACGAAGCTTGGGCAGAAGCCCTCGATGCAGGAAAAGTCCTTGTTGCAGTTCGACTGGTCGATCCGCCGCTTGCGGCCGAGTTCGGTTTCCAGCGGCTGCACCGAGACGCAGTTCGAGACCTGCGAACAGTCGCCGCAGCCCTCGCAGACGCGCTCGTTGATGAAGATACGCTTCGGCGGGTCCGGATAGAGCCCGCGCTTGCGGCGGCGGCGCTTTTCCGCCGCGCAGGTCTGATCGTAGATCAAGACCGTAAGGCCCTTGACCTCGCGCAGCTCCCGCTGCACCGCATCGAGCTCGCGGCGGTGATGAATGGTTGCGCGCGGCGGGAAATAGTTCGCCGGGTATTTGTCGGGATCGTCGGAGACGATGACGAGGCGCTTGGCGCCCTCTGCCGCCACCTGATGAGCGATCTGTGACACCGTCAGGCCGCCTTCGGCCGGCTGGCCGCCGGTCATCGCCACCGCGTCATTATAGAGGATCTTGTAGGTGATGCTGACGCCGGACGCCGCCGCGGCGCGGATCGCCAGCAGGCCGGAATGGGTGTAGGTGCCGTCGCCGAGATTCTGAAAGACGTGCTGTTCACTGGTGAACGGCGCCTGCCCGATCCAGCTGACGCCTTCCGCGCCCATATGCGAGATCGTCTGCGTGCGGCGATTCGGCACGGACAGCGCCATGCCGTGACAGCCGATGCCGGCCATGGCGCGGCTGCCCTCCGGAATCTTGGTCGAAGTGTTGTGCGGGCAGCCCGAGCAGAAATACGGCGTGCGCTGCAGTTTTGGCGCGCCGATGCCCTCCGCCGGGCGGTCGAAGGCCTCCAGCTTGGCCAGACGCTGCTCCAGCGCCGGGCTGCGATGGCCGACCTTGCGCAGCCGCGCCACCACGGCCGCCGCGACCATGGTCGGCGTCAACTCGCCTTCGCTCGGCAGCAGCATGGCGCCGTTCTCGTCGCGCTTGCCGACCACCGACGGACGCTTCGAGGCATCCATGTTGTAGAGGACGCGAACGAGCTGGTCCTCGATGAAGCCGCACTTCTCTTCGACGACCAATACGTCCTGCAGACCTTCCGCGAACGCGCGCGCGCCAGATTCCTCCAGCGGCCAGGTCAGCGCGACCTTGTAGATGCGGAGGCCCAAGGCCTGTGCCTCGGCATCGGTAATGCCGAGATCGGCCAGCGCCTGGCGGAGATCGAGATAGGCTTTGCCGGTCGCCATGATGCCGAGCCGCGCTGGTTTTGAATCCAGCACGATGCGGTCGAAACGGTTGGCGCGCGCGAATGCCGCGACCGCCTGCATCTTCGGGCCGTGCAGCCGCCGCTCCTGCTCCATCGGCGCATCCGGCCAGCGGATCGAGAGCCCGCCCGGCGGCATCTCGAAATCACTGGGCGTCACGATCCTGATGCGATCGGGATCGCTGACGATCGAGGCCGAGCTTTCCACCGTCTCCGAAATCGCCTTGAAGCCGACCCAGCATCCGGAATAGCGCGACAGGGCAAAGCCCAGAATGCCGAGATCGAGATAGTCCTGCAGGGTTGCGGGATTGACGACCGGCATCAATGCCGCGGCGAACACCTGCTCGCTCTGGTGCGCCAGCGTCGAGGACTGGCAGCCATGGTCATCGCCGGCGAGCGCGATCACGCCGCCGTTCGGCGAAGTGCCGGCCGAGTTGGCATGCTTGAGCGCGTCGACGGAACGGTCGACGCCGGGGCCCTTGCCGTACCAGATGCCGAACACGCCATCGACCTTGGCGCCCGGGAACATGCCGACCTGCTGGCTGCCCCACACCGCGGTGGCCGCCAGATCCTCGTTGAGGCCCGGCGAGAATTCGATGTCGTGCTGCTTGAGGAAGGATTTCGCGCGCCACAGCGCATGGTCGTACATGCCGAGCGGCGAGCCGCGGTATCCGGAGATGAAACCGGCGGTGTTAAGTCCCGCGGCGCGGTCGCGTTCGCGCTGCAACATGGGCAGCCGGACCAGGGCCTGCGTACCGGACAGAAAAATCCGCTTCGCGTCCAGACGGTATTTGTCGTCCAGACCCACTTCCATCAACGCCATTCGTCCGCTCCCCGTCGCAACGTTCCGCCGGTGATTTTGAACCGGTCTAATTGCGAACAGAATGCACCGGTTTTGCTATGCGTGCCCAGCGTGATTTCATGGCCCTACGGCATATCTCGCCTGCTTGTGGACCAAGCCGACCTCTTGCCGAAAGCCGCCTTCTTTGAAACGCTTGGGCAAAGGGAGACACCAGGGATGAGCGAGCCGGCGTTCAGGACCGAGATCGTGGAGCGCGACAATCTGCTGGTCGGGCCCTGGCGCAGCCCAAGGCAGATGCTGCAGGCGCAGGTCTACGACTCTCACGCCTCGATCCACGACGATGCGACCGCGCAGAAGCTCGGCTTTCAGGGCGGCACCATCGAGGGCCCGACCCATTTCAGCCAGTTCGCCCCGCTGTGCGAGCGCATCTGGGGCCGGGCCTGGTTCGAAACCGGGTGCCTCTCCGCCCACTACCGCAATCCCGCCTTCGAGGGCGAGGAAGTGCAGGCCAATATCGAAAAGCCGAAGCCGGGCCAGACCCTTTGCGCGATCGGCATGACCAGGCGTGACGGCACCGAGATTTTGCGAGGCACCGCATCGGTCGGCGATGTCTCGGAAACGGCGTTGGGCAAACGGCTCGGCGAACTCAAGCCGCTGAGCGATCCCGTCATTCTCGCCGACCTCAAGGTCGGCATGAAGACGCCGCGCCAGGCGGTGAAAATGGATTTCGACCAGCACATGGGCGATCTCTATCCGTTTTCGCTTGCCGACAAGCTGAAGGTCATCACCGAGCCTTCGGCGTATTATTCGCAGGAGCTCAATCCCTGGGGCCGTGCGATCATCCCCATGGAGATGCTGAGCGTGCTGTTTCAGTATCGCGCGCGCGAGGACAGGCTGCCGGTTCGCGGACCCGCGGTCGGCCTGTTCGCCGACCAGGAAATCCGCCTGCTGCGCGGGCCGCTATTCCCCGGCGAGACCTATTTCACCGAGCGCGAAGTGGTTGCGCTGAGCGGCAGCCGCCGCACCGAGAGCGTCTGGATGCGTACAACCGTGTTCGCCAAGGACGATACGCCGGTCGCGACCATGCTGCTCAACATGGCCAGCATCAAGGACTCCTACGCCAACTATGCGCAGGAGCACAAATCGCTCTACGGCTGGGTGAGGCTGAGTCGCTATCGCCAGCAAGGACAACAATAAAATGGCCCGCCTACCCTATCTCGAAGCCGATCAGGTCGCCCCCGAATACCGCGACATGCTCAAGCGCAACACCAATTTGCACAAGCTGCTGGTGAACTCGCCCGACATGGCCCGCGCCTTCAACGGTGTCGGGAACTACATCAGATTCAAGAGCAAGCTCGACCCGCACTTGCGGGAGCTGGCCATCCTCCAGGTCGGCTGGATGGAGAAGTCCGAATACGAGTTCACCCACCACGTGAAGATCGGCAAGGAATTTGGCGTCACCGATCAGGATATCGAAGGCCTGATGGCCGAGACCGAGGGCAAGCCCTCAAGGCTCGAGCCGCTGGCGAAGACGATCCTGCGCGGCGCCCGCGAAATGGTGCGGGAACTTGCGATGTCGGAAGCGACCTTTGCCGAAATCAAGAAGCAGCTTTCCGAAGAGCAGATGGTCGACCTCGTGCTCACCATCGCCTTCTATTGCGCCGTGGTGCGCGTACTGGCGACGATGAAGATCGACAACGAACCCTATTACAAAGAGGTACTGAAACAGTACCCGATCTAAGGGAGTGGAATGAGATGCGCCTGAAAGATCGTGTCGCCCTCGTCGTCGGCGCCGGCCAGAGCCCGGGCGAAGGCATCGGCAATGGCCGTGCCACCGCACTGACGTTCGCGCGCGAAGGCGCCAAAGTGCTGTGCGTCGATCATCATTTGGCGTCAGCTCAGGAAACGGTTGAAATGATCGAGGCAAAGGGCGGCATCGCGGCGGCGTTCAAGGCCGATGTCACCAAGCAGGCCGAACTGAAGGCGATGGTGACGGATGCGCATTCACGCTGGGGCCGCATCGATGTGCTGCATAATAATGTCGGCGTCAGCCTGTCGGGCGGCGATGCCGAACTGCTGGAGATATCGGAGGAAGCCTTCGACCGCTGCGTCGCGATCAACCTGAAGAGCTGCGTCTGGGCCGCCAGGCACGCGATCCCGATCATGCGGGCGCAGAAGAGCGGCGCCATCATCAACATCTCTTCGATGGCCGCGATCACCACCTATCCGTATGTGGCATACAAGGCGACCAAATCCGCGATGATCGCCTTCACCGAACAGCTCGCCTATCAGAACGCGCAATACGGCATCCGTGCCAACGTCATCCTGCCCGGGCTGATGAACACGCCGATGGCGGTGGATACCCGCGCCCGCGAATGGGGCAAGAGCCGCGCCGAAGTCGAGGCCGAGCGGGATTCGAAGGTTCCGCTGCGGCAGAAGATGGGCACTGGCTGGGACGTCGCCAACGCCGCGCTGTTCCTCGCATCCGATGAAGCGAGTTTCATCACGGGTGTGACGCTGCCGGTGGATGGCGGGGCGAGCGTGCGGCGCGGGTGAGCGCGCGGAAAGCGGCGCGCTGTGAGCTAAATCACACCGCCATTTACTTTCCGTTAGTAACCTTCTTCTAAGGGTTGCGCCGATTGGACGGCCTTTTTGCCGCCCGCACTCACGCAACCTGCGCCAGCGTAATTTGTTTTTGGCCCGCACGCGTGATTCGACAAAGCAAGATCAATTCCAATGACACGATGATGTGACAGCGCATCGTCGCTTGTCGAAATACCGACTCGTTGCGGTCGCACGAATTTCATGTGCGCCCGCTATGAGGCGCCACAAGAATTGTGGAAGCCGAGGCACCATGAACGAAGAATTCGACTACGACCTGACGCCGTCCCAATGGGAGACGCTGAAGGCCTTGCGAACGCCGGCATCAAGGTTGCCGCGCATGAGCCGTTATGCGATCGACAGCCTGATCGCGCTCGAGCTTGCCACCATGCACGGCGGCGCGCCGGTTCTCACGGCGAAGGGACGCAAGGTGCTGATTCGCGGCTCGTCGCTGCTGCTGCAGGACCTGGCGGCGTGATTTTCCCCAACGCAGACGCAGCATAAATTCTGAATTGACCTCCCCTGATGGCCGGAGATATCAGGGTTCCATCGACTGAGTGGCAACTAGGGTTCCGGATGGCTGACAGCCATCGCCGGTCCGAGCGTTGCGGAAACCGCGGTAGCACGCGGCTGCACCCGAGGGACAAAAGCCCAGAGGCGGAGATGTCGAGATCTTGTTCGCGCCATCAGGCACGGAGGTCTCATGTCGCTCGTCTCGCTTCTCCTCGTCGTCCTCGCTGCCTTCATTCACGCTACCTGGAATCTGCTGTCCAAGCGCGCGGCTGATGCCGGCCCGACCTTCGTCTTCGCCTACAATATGTTTGCCTGCCTGGTCTATCTGCCTTGGATGATCTGGCTGCTCGTATATGGCGAGCTCAACTGGAATTTTCCCGTCGCGGTCTGCCTCGTGCTGAGCGCCTGCATTCATCTGGCTTACAGCCTGTGCCTGCAACGCGGCTATCAGCTCGCCGATCTCTCGGTGGTCTACCCGGTCGCGCGCGGCACCGGCCCGATGCTGTCGTCGATCGGCGCGTTCGTCCTGCTCCGGGAGACGCCGACCGCGCAAGGCATCTTCGGGCTGCTTGCCGTCGTCGCCGGGATCGGGCTCATCACCACGCAGGGCGATCTCTCTGCGTTCCGTCGCCCGCGCGGCCTCGACGGCGTGCGCTGGGGCACGGCGACGGGATCGCTGATCGCGAGCTACACCGTCGTCGACGGCTACGGCGTGAAAGTGCTCGGCATTCATCCGGTCGTGCTCGACTGGATGACCAACCTATTGCGCTTCTTCATCATGGCGCCGGTCGTATTCTCGAACTGGCCGCGCGCGAAAGCAAAGATGAAGGGCCATTGGTGGCTGGCCTTCTGGGTCGGCGCGCTCTCGCCGCTGTCCTACATCCTCGTGCTCACGGCGCTCGAAATGGGCGCCCCGCTCAGCCTGGTCGCGCCGGCCCGTGAAATGTCGATGATGGTTGGCGCGATGTTCGGCATGCTGATCCTCGGCGAGCGCGTGACCGCCTGGCGCGTTGCCGGCTGTGCGATCCTAATCGGCGGCGTGGTGCTGTTGGGGTTTGCCAGGGCGTAGCGGCGATAGTTTTCCAGCGAAATCAACGGCAAGAGACCCGCTCCACCTGCGGAGAGATCTTTGCCGCTGCCGGGCGCGAGAGTATATTGCGGCAATGTCTGTCAGCTCACCCGATCTGAAAGCATTTTTGCTCGCCACGCCCTTCTTCGGCGGCCTCTCCGACGCCAGCCTCGATCTCCTGGTCTCCATGATGGTCGAGCGCCGCTTCGATACCGGCGCCGCGATCGTCACCGAAGGGGAGCCGGGACGTTCGATGTTCATCGTTCACTCGGGAAAGCTCGTCGTCAGCAAGCTCGGTGAATCCGGGCGCTCCATCTTCATGTCGATCCTCGAGCCCGGCGACTTCTTCGGTGAAATGACGCTGATCGAAATGCAGAATCGCTCGGCCAGCGTCGTGGCGGAGAGCGAAACCTTGCTGTACGAGCTCACGGCGAAAAATCTCTACACCTACTACAAGGCCGACATCCACGCCTATGTGATCGTGATGCAGAACATCAACCGCGAACTTTGCCGGCGGCTCCGCCGCGCCGACGGCCGCATTGCCGAGCTGATCGCTCGCACGGACGGATGACACGGCCTGTCCACGACGTCGGCCGCCTCACGCAAGCAGCGAATCTTCCTCCGGCCGCGTCCGCGCAATGATCTCGGCCGCGCCCTTGTCGAGCAGTTCGAGCCCAACCGTGCGGCCTAGTTCACGCGGACGGTCGGCCGCGCCCTGCCGCGACACCTCGATAAAGCGGTCGCCAGCCTCATCGAGCACCGAGGCGGTCAGCGTCATGTCGCTGCCGTCGAGCGTGGCGTGGCCGGCAATCGGCGAATTGCAGTGGCCGTTGAGCACCCACAACACCTCGCGCTCGGCCTCGGCGCAGAGCCGCGAGGTCGCGTCCTCGATCTTCGCCAATCGCCCCCGCGTCACCCAATCCTTCTCGACGCATTCGACCGCGACGATGCCCTGCCCCACCGCAGGCAACATCTCGCGAACCGAGAAATCATGGACGATCCGCGACGCCATGCCGATGCGCTCGAGCCCCGACCTTGCCATGACAAGCGCGTCCGCAGGACCGACCTCGCCGCCATCAGGCAGCCGCTGCTTGTCGCCGCGATCCAGTTTGGCCACCCGCGTGTCGGCCGCGCCGCGGAAGTGGATCAGGGTGGCATCGGGGAACAACCGGCGCAGATAGGCGGCACGCCGCACCGCATTGGTGCCGATCTTGAAGCCCTTGCCGTTCGAGGCGCGGAACGCATCCAGCGAAAGCCCTGGACGCAGCACCAGCGCGTCGTTGGCGGCATCCCGCGGCAGCGTCGCTGCGATGACGAGACCGGGGGTCTCCTCATTGCCGGGAACGTCCTTCAGCGAATGCATCGCCGCCTGAAGTTCGCCGCGCCGCATCGCCTCGCGGATTTCGGCAACAAAGGCACCGCCCTTGCCGCCATGGCGAAGCAGCTTGCTGGTCTGGTCCTGATCGCCGCGGGTTTCGAACTTGACGATCTCGACATCGAGCGCGGCATCGGACGCTCGCAGCAGTCGCGCGATACCTTCCGTCTGCGCCAGCGCCATCGTGCTCTTGCGCGTCCCGATCTTCAAGGTCTGTCCGGACACGAGGTCTCCGTTCGAAAGCGATCGCCTGCCGATATCAACGCTAGGGGATAGAGCAAGCGGCCGGTCAGAACAAATGATTTTGGACCGGCCGTTCCGGAGGCCGCTTTCGTTGAGCTACGTCAATATTGATCGCGCCACCCGGCCGAATGGTTCCGGCAGTCGACACGATGGCGAGACCAAACCATGAACGCGCTGATCAAGGAAATCCGGCATACCCCTCTGCTGTGGATGCTGGTGTTCGTGCCGATCGTCCTGGCGGTCGAGTTGTTCGCGCCGTCGGCCCACACCACCCTGTTCGTGCTCGCCGTGCTGGCGATCGTGCCGCTGGCCGCCGTGCTTAGCCACGCCACCGAGAGTGTCGCCGAGAAGACCGGCGATGCCGTCGGCGGCTTGCTCAATGCGACGCTGGGAAACCTGACCGAGTTGATCATCGCGATAGCGGCGTTGCAGGCCGGAGAATACATGCTGGTGAAGGCTTCGATCGCCGGCGCGATCGTTACCAACTCGCTCTTCATGCTCGGTGCGTCATTCCTGCTCGGCGGACTGCGGCACCGCACCCAGGAATTCAATCGCGCCGGCGGAAGGCTGCATGCGGCGCTGCTCTTGATGGCGACGGTTGCCCTGCTCACGCCTGCGGCGGTCGCAAACCGCGATCTGGCCCAGGGCAGTGCGGCGGTGATGCAGCAGCTTAGTACCGGCCTCGCCATCCTGTTGATCGTGGCTTACGGCTTGAGTCTCGTGTTCTCGCTGAAGACACACAAGGATCTTTTCGCCAGTGAGGCTCACGGCGAAAAAGAGGAGGCCGCGCTTCCGGTCGGCGTGGCAGTCGGCACATTGATCGCGGTCACCGTGCTGGTTGCGCTGGTCAGCGAAATCTTCGTCGGTTCCGTGCAAAAAGCCGGCGAGAACTTGGGAATGAGCCCGGCCTTTATCGGATTCATCGTCGTCGCGCTGGTCGGCGGAGCCGCCGAAATGGCGGTGGCGTTTTCCGCAGCGCGCAAGGACCGCCTTGACATGAGCGTCGGCATTGCGCTCGGAAGCGCCTCGCAGATCGCCCTGTTCGTTGCGCCGGTACTTGTGCTGCTCAGTTATGTCATCGGTCCCCAGCCGATGGATTTGCAGTTCTGGCCAGGCGCGGTCGCCATGGTCTTGATCGCGACGTTGACCGCATGCTTCATCACCAACAGCGGACGTTCGGCCTGGTTCATAGGCGCCCTGCTCCTGTTCATCTATGCTATTTTCGCGATGACGCTTTATGTGCTCCCGCCCGGGACGCAGGCGGCTTCATGAGCCGTAGGCCGAGAATGAAATCATGATGGGCTTGAAGGGGGGTAGAGCTGCGTGCTGGCTCCGAGCCGTTGTAACGGTCGTCGTCACCTATTGCATCCTCGGCTTGCTGGTCGAGGCTGCTGTGCCGTACATCCTTCCCGAGAATGCCATCACGACCTATGTGGGTGAAAGCGCCAAGGCCGGCGTGTTTGCGATCTGGTTCTATCTGATCTGGCGCATCAGCAAGGCCATTCGGGGTATCTATGGCGCACGGAGCACGCAATACTTGGAAGGTACGCCACTCTGGAGAATTCTCCTGGACGTGACTGGAGGGTTTATCTTGGCGGCGTTCTGCTTCTCAGTACTCTATCTTTACATCGCGCGTGTGCAGGGCCCGGGCGCGTTTTCCGCCGACCTCAATCTGGGTGAAGCGCTGTATTTCAGCATCGTCACCATGACGACGACCGGCTATGGCGACATCTCACCTAAATCGGGTTGGGCAAAATTCGTGGTGAGCCTGCAGATTCTTTTTGGCTTCCTCTACAATGTCCTGTTCTTCTCGATCTTCGCCGGATTTGTGGGCCGCAGACGCTAGCTTGTCGTTGCCGATCAGCCTCTGCTGTCGGCTGCAACCACCACGACGCCGTCAGCCGCCTTGACGCCGTTCCCGTTCGGCAAGACGAACAAGGGGTTGATTTCCGCCTCCAGCAGATCGTTGCCGATCGAAGACACCATGGCCGAAAAGGCCAGCATGGCTTCGATCAAAGCCTCGACGTCAGCCACCGGACGGCCACGAAAGCCGCGCAGCAGCGGCGCGGACTTCAATTCGTTGATCATTTCCTCCGCATCCTGCCGCGAAAGCGGCGCCAGCCTCACGGCTGTGTCCTTGTAAAGTTCGGCCGCGATGCCGCCCATGCCGAGCAGGATCGACGGCCCAAGCTGCTTGTCATCCTTGAAACCAAGGATCAGCTCGACACCGCCGCTCACCAGTTCCTGGATCAAAAATCCCTCCGGCGCTCGGCTGGTCGCCGCTGAGAATGCGTTCGCCATCCGCCGGCACGTTGCGGCGGCATCGCCGGGCGAAATATCAACGGCAACTCCCCCGACATCGGATTTGTGAAAAACCTCGCGCGAAAGAATCTTGACGACGACATTGCCACCCAGATTCAGCGCAGCCGGCACGGCCTCCTCTGGCGTCGTGACGCAGGCCTCCCGGGTGACCCGCACGCCAAATTTCGCAAACAGCGCCTTGCTCTCATACTCGTTGAGGGGTCCGGGGCGCAGCATGCCCTGAATATCAGGTCCGGCAGGCGCCGCCGCGGCCAGCTCACCGGTTTGCCCTGGAGTCTTCTCGTAATGGCGCGCCATCGCGGACAGCGCCGCGGCGCAAGCCTCCGGTGCAGCGAAGGTCGGGATGCCCGAGAGATTGAGATGCCTGATCGCCTGCGGTGCGTGCGGGCTGGCAAACACGACGATTGGCTTGTCAGTCCGCGTGAAACAGTCGCGCAGCGGCGCGCCAACGATTTCCGGCTCGGTGATCGACGACGATCCCAGAATGACGGCAACCGCATCGTAGGTCGGGCTTTCGAGCACGCTGTCGAGCACACCTCGAAAGTATTCGGATTTCACGCCCGCCAAGGTCACGTCGATCGGGTTTCGGTCCAGCACGGCATCAGGGATGTTGAGCGCCTTCAGGCGCTCGGCCGTTATCGAATCCGGCGCCGGCGTTTCAAACCCCGCCAGGCCGGCTGCGTCGGCGACCAGGCTCGCTGCGCCGCCCGTTGAGGTCACCACAGCAATACGACGACCTTTCAACCGACGGCCTGAACTCAGCGCCAGCGGGATGTCAAGCAGATCGGAGAACTGCAGCGCCCTGATGATACCGAGCTGCCTGAACAACGCATCATAGACATCATCCGATCCGGCGAGCGCCCCGGTATGCGAGCTTGCCGCCTGGGAGCCGGATTCCGATCGCCCGACCTTGAAAGCGACGATCGGCTTGCCGGCTTGCGCGGCCCGCAGCGCGGCCTGGCGAAACTGCATCGGCTTACGCAGGCCCTCGAGGTAGAGCGCAATAACCTGCGTGGCGGAATCGTCGATCAGGTAATCGACGAGATCAGCGACGTCGATATCGGCTTCATTGCCCGTTGCGATCAGTTTGGAAAACCCGACGCCCTGGGCCTCGGCTCTCGACAGCAGCGCGCCGAGAATGCCTCCGCTTTGCGAGACCAGCGCGATGGAACCGGGCGCAAGCTGACTGGCCTGGAGTGCCGCGCTCGCCGACAGCGCGATGCCGTCGGTGACATTGACGAGGCCGATCGTGTTAGGGCCGAGCAGTCGCATGGTGCCGGCAGCGCTCTTCAGCGCCTGCTGTCGCGCCATTCCTTCCGCGCCGCTCTCGCCAAATCCGCCGGCAAGCACGATGGCGGCTCCGGTTCCGATCGCGCTGAGTTCACGGACCGCGTCTGTAACGCGGCTCGATCCGACGAGCACGATGGCGGCATCGGGCGCATGGGGGAGCGAGCGGATGTCCGGAAAACAGGGATGGCCTGCGATCGATGGATAGCGTGGATTGACGGGAAAGATTTCGTGCCCGTAGCCATATTTTTGCAGAAAGGCGAGCGGGCGCCCGGTCAATTTACCAGCGTTGGCCGACGCGCCGATGATCGCCACGCTTTTCGGTCGGATCAAACGCTCCAGCGCGCTCATGTCGCCACTCCTAGCGCGCGGATTTGTCGAGGAACGCCGCCACCGCTTCCCGGTGCTCGGCCGTCGTGTAGCAGATGGCCTGGGCTTCCCGTCCCAGCGCGAACACCTGCTCTTCCGCCGTCTCAAACGTGCGGTCCATGATCCCCTTGGTCAGCGCGATGGCCGCGAGAGAACCCTTGCTGAGATCGCGCGCCCATGCGGCCGCGTCCCGCACGAGCGTCCCGGATGGACAGATGCGATCTGCAAGCCCAACCGCGAGTGCTTCTGCCGACCCGACGGAACGGCCGGTGAAGATCATCTCCTTGGCGCGGGACAGCCCGATCCGGCGCGGCAGGAAGTACATGCCTCCGCCGTCGGAGACCAGCCCGCGGCGGACGAAGCTCATGCTGAACACGGCGTCTTCCGCCGCCACGATGAAGTCGCAGGCGAGTGCGAGATCGCATCCGAGGCCCGCCGCGGAGCCGTTCACGGCGGCGACCGTCACCTTCCCGATGCCGTGGAGCGCCGCAACACTCCGGTGCGTTTGCTGCTGTCTGCGCCAGCCGTTGAATGCCACCTTTCCGGCCGGCGCCTGCAGGCGGTCGCGCATGCCGGAGATGTCGCCGCCCGAGCAAAACGATTTACCGGTGCCGATCAACACTACGGCACGAACGGCGTCGTCGCTACCGGCCCGCTCCAGCGCCGCGACGAACTGCGCACGCATCTCGTCGTTGATGGCGTTACGCACATCAGGCCTGTTCAACCTCACGATCGCGATTGAATCTTCAACTGAGAACTCGACCAGGCTCGTCATGTTACCTCTCAAAACGGGTAGAAGGATTTTGGTAGACGTCAGCGCCATGTCGCGGCGGCCTATTCCACCTTGATGTTCGCGTCCTTGATGAGCTTGCCCCATCGCGCTTCCTCGTCCCGGACGTAGCGGTCGAGCTGTTCGGGCGAGCCGCCAACCATGATCAGGCCCTCATTGGTCTCGAGCCGTTTGAAGGCCGGCGACTGAACCGCCTTGGCGACGGCTTTGTTGAGGCGCTCGATGATCGGTGCTGGCGTTTTGGCCGGCGCGTACAATCCGTACCAGCTCTCCGCGGCGTAGCCCGGCACCCCGCTTTCGGCGACCGTCGGCAGGTCGGGGAATGCAGGCGAACGCTCCGCCGTCGTGACAGCCAATGCCCGAAGTTGTCCGCCTCCGACAAGCGAAGCTGCGCTTGCCACGGTGGTGAAGATGACATCGATCTGGCCGCCCAGCAGATCGGTGATCGCCGGCGCGGCGCCGCGGTAGGCGACCGTTGTCAGGTCCACATTCGCCGCCGACTTGAACAGCTCTCCCGCCAGATGGGCCGAAGTTCCCGTGCCGAACGTGCCGTAATTGAGTTTTCCAGGGTTGGCTTTCGCTTCCGCGATCAGGTCAGGGATCGATTTGATCTTCGATGCCGGATTGACGACAACGATGTTGAGCGATCGCGCGATCAGCGAGACCGCCGCGAAATCCTTGTGCGGATCGAACGGGAGCTTGCTGTTCAGGCTTGGATTGACCGCATGGGCGAAGCTCGCCAGCAGCAGCGTGTAGCCGTCGGGCGCGCTGGTGGCCACAAGCTGCGTGCCGATGACGGTGCCGGCGCCCGGCTTGTTTTCGATGATGACCGGTTTGCCCAGATCCGACGAGATTTCCTGCGCCAGCGTTCGCGCGATGATGTCGGTGCCGCCGCCCGAGGAGAAGGGAACGACGATCTTGATGATCTTGTCCGGGTATTCGGCTCGAACCGGCGTAGCAGCCAACGCCGCGAGCGCCGACAGGGCGGCAGCAATGATCGGCAGGCGCCGGCGCAAGGTCGATCCGGAACGATGGGTGCTCTTCTGCATGCGTACTCCCTTTGGTTTTTGCTCGAGCATTTTGGAAAATGTCGTTCGGTGTACCGGCTTCTTTGTCCGGGCCGCCCCATGCAGCTAGCACAGGCAAATCCGCCCCCATTCAGGCCATTTCCATCTAGTGGAATTGGCGAGGCGGGTGGCAGCTGCTATTGGAAGTGCGGAGGGAGACTACGCATGAACTCTGCTGGCGGCGGCAATCGTTCTTTGCAAAGGGGCATCGAGATCCTGCGTGCCTTCCGTCAGGGCATCGATGTTCTCGGAAACGGCGAAATCGCCGAGCGAACCGGCATTCCGCGCGCAACCGTCAGCCGGCTCACCCGAACGCTCGTGCAATCCGGCATGCTGGATGATGTTCGCAGCGAACGCGGCTACCGGCTCGCCGCGGCTGTGATCAGCTTCGGGCACGCGATGCGCGTCAGCTCCCCGGTTCTCAATGCCTTGGGTCCGATGATGCGCGCCGAATCCATGCGGCGGAAGATGAATGTCGGACTGGCGACCGCGGACCGTTCGATGATGGTCTATCTGGAATCGGTCCGCTTCAATCCGCGCGTGGCGCTGCGCAGCGTCGTTGCCGGCCAGCAGGTCCCAATGGAATTGACCTCGCTCGGGCGCGCCTATCTGGCAGGAATATCAGAACAGCAAAGAGCCGGACTTCTCGCGAGCTTCAAGCGGCGACGGACCGGCGCGACGCAGAATTTGCTTGCCCAAGTGCAAACGTCGATCAGGTCCGTCAAGCGGGATGGCTATTGCGCGGTGTCATGGCAGCGCGGGGTTCTCGCGGTCGCGACGCCAATCATCGTCAAGGGTCTTCCGGTCTACGCGCTCAATATGAGCATGCAGAATGTGCCCCCCACCGCACAGCTTTCCGCCGAAATGGGCGGCTATCTGCTGGCGTTTGCCAAGCGTTGCAATGAGGCGCTGGCCACTGACTAAACGGGCAACTGCCCGATCGGTATGCGTTCGCTCGCCCGCCGACGGTCTGCCATTCCTAAAACGCCGATTGTGCATCGCACCGGAATCCATAAGGTGCCGCCCTCAAGAGAGGTTTTTCGTTGTCCGATACCAGTGCCAACGCTTTGGCGGCTTCCAGCCACCGCCCGATGGGCTTTCCCGAATTCGTGATCGTGATTGCGTCTATCATGGCGCTCAATCCGCTTGCGATGGACATGATGCTGCCGGCGCTGCCGAACATCGCGTCCGCCTTCGGCATCACCTCCCTCAACCGGCCACAGATGATCCTGTCGATCTTTCTGGTCGGCTTCGGTGTCGGCCAGTTCGTGATCGGGCCGTTGTCCGACCGGTTCGGGCGGCGGCCGGTGCTGCTCGGCGGCATGACCGTCTATTGCGCCGCCAGCCTGCTCGCGATCGCCGCGCCTTCGTTCGAGACGCTGCTGTTGGCGCGCGCGCTGCAAGGCCTCAGCACCTCGGCGACGCGCGTGATCGCCACCTCGATCGTGCGCGACTGCTATGCCGGGCGGCGCATGGCAAGCGTGATGTCGCTGGCGATGATGATCTTCATCGCCGTCCCCGTCGTCGCGCCGGCCTTCGGCCAGGCCGTGCTGCTGCTGACGCAATGGCGCGGCATCTTCATCGTGCTGATGCTGTATGGCTTGGTGGCGCTGGTCTGGAGCGCCCTGCGCATGCCGGAGACGCTGGCGCCGGCCAACCGCAGGTCGCTCGCGGTGCGCGATATCCTGGATGCGTTCCGCCAGACCGTCACCAACCGCCAGACGTTGGGCTATGCGCTCACTGCCGGCGGCGTGTTGGGCTCGCTGTTCGCGTACATCTTCATCGCGCAGCAGGTGTTCACCGGCATCTACCAGCTCGGGCGTTATTTTCCGCTGGCCTTTGCCGGCGTCGCCGTCGGCACGGCCATCGCCGGTTTCGTCAATTCGCGCCTCGTCGGCCGCCTCGGCATGCGTGTGATCTCGCATGCTGCGTTGATCAGCTATGTGGTCATTGCCGCCATCATGCTGACGGCGGCGAAACTTGAGATGCTGCCCTTGCCGCTATTCATGGTGCTTTCGGTCGCGCTGATGTTCGCCTTTGGCCTGATGATCTCGAACTTCACCGCGCTCGCGATGGAGCCCCAGGGCCATATCGCCGGCACCGCGGCGTCGCTGTACGGCTCGATCACCACCCTGCTCGGCATCGGCATCGGCGCCAGCATCGGCCAGGATTTCGACGGCACGCTGGTGCCGTTCGCGACCGGCTTTTTGCTCTGCACGCTGGCGGCGCTCGCCGTGGTGCTGGTGGTGGAGAAAGGCCGCCTGTTCCGCCCCTACGGCATCAAACTGTGATAGCCGATCGCCGCTTGACGCCGGGACTGATCTGCCGAAGCTGATAACAATTCCGCCCTCATATCGCCCTTAAGAAAAACGGAAATCACACGATGGATAACCGCAGTGACATCTGGCGTGGCGTCGACACGATCAAGCCGCGCTTCACGGCCCTGGCCGACCGGGTCTGGGGGATGCCCGAAGTGTGCTACACCGAGGCGCGCTCCTCCGCCGAGCATCTGGCCGAACTGCGCCATCAGGGTTTTCGCATCACCGAGCAGGTTGCAGGCATTCCCACCGCACTGATGGGCGAATGGGGCGAAGGCGGCCCCGTCATCGCCTTCCTCGGTGAATATGACGCCCTGCCCGGTCTCAGCCAGGAGGCCGGCGTGGCGGAACATCGTCCGCTGGAAGCCGGCGGCCATGGCCATGGCTGCGGCCATAATCTGCTCGGCTCCGCCGCCCTGCTCGCTGCCACCGCCGTCAAAGACTGGCTCGCCGCGCACAAGGTGCCCGGGCGCGTGCGTTATTATGGCTGCCCCGCGGAAGAAGGCGGCGCAGCCAAGGCGTTCATGGTGCGGTCGGGCGCGTTCGACGACGCCGACATCGCGATCACCTGGCATCCCTCGAGTTTCTGGGAAGTGGTGGTGACCCCCTCGCTTGCCAATACCCGCGCCGATTTCATCTTCACCGGCCGCACCTCGCACGCCGCCGCCTCGCCGCATCTCGGCCGCAGCGCGCTCGACGCGGTCGAATTGATGAATGTCGGCGTCAACTACATGCGCGAGCACATGCCGAGCGACGCCCGCGTCCACTACGCCCTGCTCGATACCGGCGGCATCGCGCCCAATGTGGTGCAGGCCCATGCCCGCGTGCGCTACTCGATCCGCGCCCGCGACCTGCCCGGCATGAACGAACTGGTCGAACGCGTCCACAAGATCGCCCAGGGCGCGGCGCTGATGACCGAAACCCAGGTGGAGATGAAGATCATTTCCGCCGTCTCCAACATATTGCCGAACACGCCGCTCGAGCAGGCCCTCCATGGCATCATGGCAGAACTGGGTCCGCCACATTTCGATGATACCGACAAGGATTTCGCCGCCAAAATCCGCTCCACCCTGACCGAGAAGGACATTGAGACCGTCTATTACTCGATCGGCATGGAGCCGACCGACCGGCCGCTGGCCGATTTCATCGTCCCGCTCGATGCCAAACGTAACCCGCAGATCGGCTCGACCGATGTCGGCGACGTCAGCTGGGTCGTGCCCACGGTTCAGGTCCATGCCCCGACGGTCGCAATCGGCACCCCCTTCCACACCTGGCAGGTGGTGGCACAGGGCAAGAGCCCGCACGCCCACAAGGCGATGGTGCAGGCCGCCAAGGCGATGGCGGGGCTCGGCGTCCGGGCGCTGACGGAACCGGAACTGATCGCCGCCGCGCAGGCCGACCTGAAGAAGCGCACCGCCCGGACCCCCTATGTCAGCCCGCTGCCCGATGGCGTCGCGCCACCCCTGAACATGTCGTTGGGCTGATCCGGCCCGACCATCCGGCGAACAAATTTTTTGCAGTGCAGAGCGCGGTTTCCCGCGCTTTGACGCCGAATTGCCGAAGCGATGTGCGCCGCAGCGTGTTTCTGCCCAAGCAGAAATCACACCCGCTGTCTATCCTGCCGATTGTCGACAGCCAGCCGTTGACCTCGGGCCGATTTGATGTCCCATCTACCGGCGAACACGAGGGCCCGCCGTCCGGCGGCGCGCCCTAATCATGCAAGAACAAGACGGGGACGAGCGATGCTGGACCAAGAATTGCGAACCATGATCAACGAGGTGAAGGACGGACGTATGGACCGCCGCCGCTTCGTTCAGCGCATGCTGGCCGTCGGCCTTACCGCGCCGATGGCCACGCAGTTGCTCGCCATCGGCGGCGTCGCCATGGCCGAGAGCCCGTCCGCCTACAAGCCGACCAAGCGCGGCGGCGGCGGGGCGCTGAAGCTGCTCTGGTGGCAGGGCCCCACGCTGCTCAACCCGCATTTCGCCACCGGCACCAAGGACCAGGACGGCTCGCGCCTGTTCTATGAGCCGCTCGCCTGCTGGGATCCGGACGGCAACATGAAGCTGGTTCTCGCCGCCGAGATTCCCTCGCTGCAGAACGGCGGCCTCACCGCTGACGGCATGTCGGTGACCTGGAAGCTCAAGCCCGGCGTCAAATGGCATGACGGCAAACCCTTCACCGCCGACGACGTAGTGTTCAACTGGGAATACGCCCGTGATCCCGCCACCGCCACCGTGACCATCGGCGTGCACCGCGACATCACCGTCGAGAAGATCGACGACCTCACGGTGCGCATCACCTTCAAGAAGCCGACGCCGTTCTGGGCGGATGCCTTTGTCGGCGCCCCCGGCGCCATCATCCCGAAGCATCTGTTCGCGGACTATAAAGGCGCCAAGTCGCGCGAGGCCCCAAACAACCTCTCCCCGATCGGTACCGGCCCCTACAAGTTCGTCGAGTTCAAGCCGGGCGACCTGATCCGCGGCGAGATCAATCCCGACTACCACATGCCCAACCGTCCGCACTTCGACACCATTGAGATGAAGGGCGGCGGCGATGCCGTCTCGGCCGCGCGCGCCGTGATCCAGACCGGCGAATATGATTTCGGTTGGAACATCCAGGTCGAAGACGACGTCCTGCTGCGCCTGGAAAAGGGCGGCAAGGGCAAGACCGTCTATGCGGTCGGCGGCGACACCGAATTCATCGCCCTCAACTTCACCGATCCCAACACCGAGGTCGACGGCGAGCGCTCCTCGATGAAGACCAAGCATCCGCTGTTCTCGGACCCAGCGGTGCGCAAAGCGCTCTCGATGCTGGTCGACCGCGAAGCCGTCAAGAAGGTGATCTACGGCCGCGCCGGACGCGTCAGCTCCAATTTCCTCAACGGCCCCGAAAAGTTCGTCTCCAAGAACACCACCTGGGAGTTCAGCATCGAGAAGGCGTCCAAGCTGCTCGATGACGCCGGCTGGAAGGTGGGCGCCGATGGCATCCGCGAGAAGGACGGCAAGAAGCTCAAGCTCCTGTACCAGACCGCGATCAACGGTCCGCGCCAGAAGACTCAGGCGATCGTCAAACAGGCCTGCCAGAAGGCCGGCATCGACGTCGAACTGAAATCGGTGGTCGCTTCGGTGTTCTTCTCCTCCGATGTCGCCAACCCCGACACCTACGCCAAATTCTATGCCGACATCGAGATGTTCCAGATCCCGATGAGCCAGCCGGATCCGGCGCAGCACATGCGCCGCTATCACTCACGCAACGTCGCCACCAAGGAGAACAAGTGGCAGGGCGTGAACTTCCCGCGCTGGGTCAACAAGGACTATGACGCCGCGATCGACGCCGCCGAAGCCGAGACCGACCTGGTCAAGCGCGCCGCGCTCTACATCAAGGCCAACGACATCATGATTCAGGACGTCGCCTTCATTCCGGTGATGCATCGCCTGAAAGTCGAAGCCGCCTCCAACACGCTTCGTCCCGTCGTCAGCGGCTGGGCCAACGAAACCGACAATCTGTTCGACTGGTACCGGGAGGCGACGGGATAATCTCGAGCGGGATCATTCCCCCATGAGCCAGTATGTCCTGCGTCGCCTTCTCATCGCCGTCCCGAGCCTGCTCGGCATTTCGCTCATCCTTTTCATCGTCCTGGCGCTCGCGCCAGGCGATCCCTTCAGCGAACTTGCGACCAACCCGAACGTGCCGCCCGAAGTGGCGGCGGCGCTGCGGGCCAAGTTCGGCCTCGACGATCCAATCCATATCCGCTATCTGCGCTGGCTCGCCGCGATGGTGCAGGGCGACTGGGGCTTCTCCTTTGTCAGCCGGATGAACGTCGATACGCTGATCCTGCAACGCCTGCCGGCCACGCTCTACGTGATCGGCTCGTCGCAGATCCTGGCGCTGTTGATCGCGATTCCCGTCGGCGTCTACGCCGCGACGAGGCCCTATTCGGTCTTCGACCAGATCGCCAACACCTTTGCCTTCATCGGCTTTTCGCTGCCGACTTTCTTCACCGGGCTATTGTTCATCCTGGTCTTTTCGGTGACGCTGGACTGGCTGCCCTTCGTTTATTCGGGTGACATCAAGGCGACCGGCTTCCGCTGGTTCGTCGAGCAGATCCGGCAGGCGATCATGCCGGTGATGGTGCTCGGCCTGTTCCAGGCGGCCTCGATGACGCGCTTCGTGCGCTCGGCGATGCTCGATGTCATCAGGCTCGATTACGTCACCACCGCCCGCGCCAAGGGGCTCGGCCAGGCCAAGGTGATCGTCAAGCACGCCATGCGCAACGCCATGATCCCGGTGGTCACGCTGATCGCGCTGCAGATGCCCGCCGTGTTCGGCGGCGCCATCGTCACCGAGCAGATTTTTCGCATTCCGGGTATCGGTTCGCTCCTGATCTCCTCCATTCTCTCCAATGACACACCGGTCGTGATGGCCGTGGCGTTTGTTTTCGCCTGTCTTGTGGTGCTGTTCAACCTGATCGCGGATGTCCTTTATGGCTGGCTCGACCCTCGCATTTCCTTCCGCTGAGCGGCGGGCCTATTCGCCCTGGCGCGAGGCGTGGCGGCGCTATCGCCGGCATCGGCCGGCGACCGTGAGCGCGGTGCTGCTGCTGGTTCTGATCGTGGCCGTCGTGATCGGCCCGTTCGTCTGGCGCATTCCGATCAATGAGATCGATGTTGTCGCCGGCATGCAGGGCCCTTCCCTCGCCCATCCCTTCGGCACCGACGATCTCGGGCAGGATATTCTCGCCCGCATGATCTATGGCGGACGCATCTCGCTCGCCGTCGGCCTCGCCGCAATGATGGTGTCCGTCATCGTCGGCACGCTGGTCGGCGCGCTCGCCGGCATGTCGCGGGGCGCGCTCGGCTACGGATTGATGTGGCTTACCGACCTCTTCCTGTCGCTGCCGCAACTGCCGCTTTTGCTGCTGCTGATCTATCTGTTCCGCGACGGGCTCAAGGCGACTTTCGGTCCCGAAGGCGGCATCTTCATCCTGATCGTGCTCGTCATCGGCGGCCTGCGCTGGATGCCGGTCGCCCGCCTGGTGCGCGCGCAATTCCTGTCGTTGCGCGAGAAGGAATTCGTCGAGGCGGCGCGTGCACTCGGCGCCAGCCCGCTGCGGCAGGTGGTGCGCCACATCCTGCCCAACGCCGTCGGGCCTGTCATCATCGCCGGCACCATCGACGTGGCGGCTGCGATCATCGCGGAATCGACGCTGTCGTTTCTCGGCCTCGGCTTCCCGCCGGATACCCCGACCTGGGGCCGCATCCTGTTTGATGCCAAGGATTTTCTCGACATCGGTCCGCATTGGGCGCTGTTTCCCGGCGGCGCCATCTTCATCGCGGTCGTGTCGATCAATTTCATCGGCGACGGCCTGCGCGATGCGCTCGATGCACGGCGGGTGATCTGATGGCGCCGCTTCTCGAGATCAAGGGTCTGAAGACCCACTTCGCCACCGATGACGGCATCCTGCAGGCCGTCGATGGCGTCGACATCGCGCTCAACAAGGGCGAGACGCTGTGCGTGGTCGGCGAATCCGGCTGCGGCAAGACCGTTACCGCGATGTCGATCCTCAAGCTGATCGCCATGCCACCGGGGCGCATCGTCCAGGGTGAAATCCTGTTCGAGGGCCGCGACCTCGTGCCGCTCTCGAGCCGCGAGCTCGACGACATCAGGGCCAAGGATATCGGCTTCATCTTCCAGGAGCCGATGACCTCGCTGAACCCGGTCCTGACCGTCGGCGAACAGGTCGCCGAAAGCCTGCGCCGCCACGAGGGCCTTTCGCAGAAGGACGCGCTCGCCCGCACGGTCGAGATGTTCAAGCTGGTGCAGATCCCCAACGCCGCAGCGCGCGTGCACGACTATCCGCACCAGTTCTCGGGCGGCATGCGCCAGCGCGTCATGATCGCGATGGCGCTGGCCTGCAAGCCCAAGCTGGTGATTGCCGACGAACCGACCACCGCGCTCGACGTCACCATCCAGGCGCAAATCCTCGACCTCTTGCAGGACATGAAGGACCGCTTCGGCATGGCGGTCATGCTGATTACCCACGCCATGGGCGTGGTGGCGGAAACCGCGCAGCGGGTGGTGGTGATGTATGCCGGCAAGGTGGTGGAAGAGGCCGATGTCGAAAACCTGTTCGAGAGTCCGAGCCATCCCTACACCCAAGGTCTGATCCGCTCGATCCCGCGCATCGATCTCGACGCTGCGCACAAGACGCGGCTGGAGGCGATCGGCGGCTCGGTGCCGATCCTGATCAATCCAGCGCCGGGCTGCCGCTTCGCGCCGCGCTGCCGCCACGCCTTTGCCCGCTGCGCCGTAGAGGAGCCGGTGCTGCGCGAGGTCGCGCCGCGCCATCGCATGGCCTGTCACCTCGGCGACACGCAAGGAGCAGCATCATGAGCGAACCCCTGCTCCGCGTCAGCGGCCTGAAGAAGCATTTTCCCGTCAAGGGCGGACTATTGTCGCGCGAGGTCGCGCGCGTCCATGCGGTGGACGGCGTCTCGTTTACGGTGGATCGCGGCGAAACGCTCGGCCTGGTCGGCGAGTCCGGATGCGGCAAGTCGACGACGGCGCGCTGCGTGCTGCGCCTGCTCGAGCCCAGCGAGGGCGAGATCATCTTCGACGGCCACGACGTGCGCGGCCTTTCCGGCGGCGACCTGCGCGCCATGCGGCGCAACATGCAGATCATCTTCCAGGACCCGTTTGCCTCGCTCAATCCGCGCATGACCGTCGGCGCGATCCTCGGCGAAGCCTTCACCATCCACGACCTCGCTGCCTCGGCCAGCGAGCGCGAGGACCGCGTGGCGAGCCTGCTCGTCAAGGTCGGGCTGAAGGCCGACCACATGCGCCGCTACCCGCATGAATTCTCGGGCGGCCAGCGCCAGCGCATTGTGATCGCGCGGGCGCTGGCGGTCGAGCCGAAATTCATCGTCTGCGACGAGCCGGTTTCCGCGCTCGACGTGTCGATCCAGGCGCAGGTGATCAACCTCTTGGAGGATCTGCAGGCCGAGCTCCACCTCACCTATCTGTTCGTCGCCCACGATCTCTCCGTGGTGGAGCATATTTCCGACCGCGTGGCGGTGATGTATCTCGGCCGCATCGTCGAGCTCGCGAGCGCAAGCGACCTCTACCGCAATCCCCGTCATCCCTATACGCAGGCCCTGCTCTCCGCCGTACCGGTGGCCGACCCCAAGGTGAAGCGCAAACGCATTCGCCTGCAGGGCGATGTGCCGAGCCCGATGAACCCGCCGCGCGGCTGTCACTTTCATACCCGCTGCCCCATCGCGGAAGCGCGCTGCCGGGAGAGCCCGCCCGAACTGAAGCAAGGCAGCGACGGGCATTTCGTGGCCTGCCATCTGGCCTGACCGCAGCGCCAATTTTGCCGCACGTATTCGTCTCCGTAAAACGCAAATGGCCGGGCATAGGCGGCCCGGCCAATGGCGATTGTGGTGCTCTAAGCGCGGCACCGCCCCGGCAGCGGTTCAACCACTCTTGCCGGGGCGGGGCCGAAATCGTTCGTGATATTAGCGCGAAATACCGTTCTTGCGGATCAGGTCCGAAAGCTGGGAGAGCAGCTCGCGGAGCCTTGCATTCTCCTCGATCAGCGCGTTGGTCTCGTCGGCATGCTCGTCGCGGCGAACGGCGGGCTCATCTCCGCGAAGGGCGTTCTCAAGCAGTGAAAGTGCGTCGTCGGTCGGTTCCTCAACCCAAAATGAAGGTTCAGCGCGGCGATCTCGCTTATTAAGCTGCGGATGGTCTACTCGCATGATTGATACTCCAATTTTAAAAAGCGGAACGTGCCCCCAGTTTCGCCTGTCGCGCGCGGAGAATGAGGTGAGTCGGCAGGCAATTTTGCGACTAAATTGAGAATCGCGCGAAGACGACCCCGGCGCTAAAGCGGCGTGATTGCGGCGAATCCCTGTGCCAGCGTCCGCAACGTTGCGGGTTAGGCCAGCGATTTCAAAGAAATGTTGCCAATTGGTAGAGTCGGTAAAGGACTTCCAGGCCCATCAGCACGAGGGCTGCGATCATCAGGTAATAGCCGAAATGCATTGAAAGACTTGAACCAAATCCCCTTGCGGCCCGTTCGCAACTGCGCCCAGACCGTGAACCAAAGTCGATACGCGCCGAAGGACAAGCCTCCGGCGAACCATGCGTCGGCAACTCGAAATGAAAAGGCCTCCGCCGCCGCGGAAGTGTGCTTTTGTCGCGAACCTCTCTTGACCGGAGGCCTCTTGTTCGACGCCAGCTCGCCCTGTTCACACACCGTGGAAAATCTTGATTCCCCACAGCACGATGACGATGGCCAATACCAGCGTAGCCGCCGTCAGTACACTTTCTAAGGAAGCGACTCTCATACTAACTCTCCGCTTCCCAGCCCCGCTAACGGTCTAGGCGATTCGTTGATTCGACTGCAATCGCGCGATCACAATGCTTTGAATGTTGCATGGTGGTTGTGTTTTGCAGGTCACACATCTGGTGCACCGGCGCGTCTTCCGCCCCCGACGGCATTCCCATGCTGCCTGTCGAAGCGGAAATGCACGCCCTTCCGGCGCTTTGCCCCAGAAACCGATTCTATTCTGGCCGATTCGCCGAAACGTAGGAGCCGTTCGGCACCAAGGCGCTTCGCCGCCCTTCGGCGAGCACCGCCAGGCGGTCGTACTCTTCCGCTACCTTGAGCAGGCGCCCCTGGTCCTTGGCCGCCGTCGCAGCCAGAGCCCTCGTCAGTTCCGCGCGCTTGCGCCAGTGGTCCGCATTGGTCAGGAAATCCGTCATTGATCGCCCCTAGAAATGGCTTGGCTCCCCCAGCCCGCGCAAACGTCAGAAAGTCCGGCCATACGTCAAAAATTTGGCCCAATCCGATCTGCCGTGTGACGGGCGGGACCTGTGGCTTCTTCGTCAGGCCATCTCGCCGTTGCCTTTCCGACGCAAATTTGCCCACGACTCAATGGAAAGCTCGGCATCGAACCCACAATCGGGCCACCTTGCGAGCAGGAACTTGTCATGAGTATCGAACATCCGCCGTATCACGGACAGGCCCGCGTCATCGCGTATCGCCACGTCCAGCACGCCAGCAATGTCGTGCGGCTGCATGAAGCCGGTCAGCCGCGTCAGGCGGATCACGTGGACGACAAGCTGCTCGCGGCGTTGTCGCCGCTGCTCGATGAGGTCGATGGCCTGCGCGCAAATCAGGCCCAGCTTCAGGACGTTCGCAATTTCCGGCGTCTGCGCGAAGAGAACACCAAGCTTCGGCAGCTTGCGGTCAAGCTGTCGAACCTGCTCGGCGATCTTCCCAAGCAGAGCGCCTGAGATCGCGGCTCGCCGCAGCCCGGCGGCGGATCAGGCGCAGGTCGCCGTGACGCTGCCGAACGGGCCGAAATCGGCAACATAGGTTTTACCCGGCTTCGGCCGCAGCATTACTGCGGCGGCGCCTCGGAGCCGGGCGAAATCCCGGCAGGAGCCGGCGGCGCGCGATGGGTTGGGGTGGACAGGCGCGGTCCGCGAATCCGCTCGCCACTGGCGGTATTCTCGAAGCGAACTATATCAGGGCTGCCATCACCATAGCATGCTCCCACGTTTCCATTGCTCAAACCGACAGCCATCTTCCTGTTGTTGATCCTCTTCCCGGTCGGTGTTTCGGCCGGACGGTACTGGCTCGCCGAAAACAGGGGCAATTGGCAGACCGCGGACCGCTCCAGCGCCGGCCTTCTGCCGCTGCCGTCCCAGCATCCTGGCGCGATTATCCGCGTCTACGGCGCGCGCACCGTTCGATGGAAGGCGATATTCGCGATCCACACCTGGATCGTCGTCAAGGAAGAGAACGCGCCGACCTATACCCGTTACGACTACACGGCTTGGGGCGCGCCTGTCCGCACCAACGGCTTCGCCGCCGATGCGCGGTGGTTTGGCGCCGTTCCCGAAACCATCGCGGCGGTCGATGGCCCCGAAGCCAGCCGCCTGATCCCCAAGATCCGCCACGTCATCGAGAACTACAAATTCAGCGCCTATGGCGACTACAATGCGTGGCCGGGACCGAACTCCAACACCTTTGTCCAGGCCGCCCTCGACGCCGTTCCCGAAATCAGGGTTGTCCTGCCGCCGACCGCCGTCGGAAAGGATTTTCCTTATCGCGGCGAGTGGTTCGGCGTGACCCCATCAGGCACTGGTGTGTACGCCTCCCTCGGCGGCTATTTCGGTCTCATCGTCGGATGGGTTGAAGGTTTCGAGATCAACTTCCTCGGCGCCGTGCTGGGCTTCGACATTCGCCGCCCAGCGCTCAAGCTGCCGGGGCTTGGCCGGCTGGGGATGACGGCCGGGATCTAGCCCCGGGATCTAGCCAGAGGAAGCCGCCACTTGCCATTGGTGCGCCGACCACCACTTCGCAATCGCGGCGACAAGATCGTCCCAGATCGCGGCCGGAAGATCGGGCACGGCAATGCGCACGCTGTAGCGGTCTGTTGTAGGATTGCGGAACCACTCCGTCGCGGCAAAATCAAAGCCGAAGCTCCCCGCGTGCTGGATCGGCAAACCCGCTTCTGCCAGATCGCGGCTCATTTCTGCAGCTGCGCGTCGGGCTGACGCCTCATCCAGCTTCTGCCGGCCAGTGAGCGTGACATAAAGACCGTGAACGTAATGCAGTTCGGCGGTGAGGCCTCGGAGCGCCCTCGCGAAATACCGGCCGGCGCGGCGGCCGTTGCGTAAAATCGCCGCGATCCGCTTGTTCGTCAGTTCGCGATATAAGGGTGTGCCAATGTAAGGCGGAAAATGCGCCGGCAGCGCAGCGCCACCAAGCAGCCGAACCGCATTTCGCGCTTCAGCCGGAATCTCCGCGAGGTTTGATCCGCAAGGAACGCTCTTTCCCCAGTCGACGAAAGTCATCGAGCCAAGCCGGCCGTACTCGGCCCCGAGCGAATCCAGTTTCGTATGGCTACGCGCCATGACGACAGGGATGGAAAATTCGCGCGCACGCGCCAGTACGCGCCGGATGCGGCCCGACCCGCCGGAGAAGCAGGTGGTATCGAAAATCAGGAGATCGGGCGCCGCATCCATCTGATGCAGCCCGGCGTGGAATGCCGGCACTGAGGCGGAGGAATCCAGCAGCAGGATTCGCCGCGAAGCCGATTTCGGAATGACCGCCGCTTCACCCGCGCAGTTCAGCGTGATCATGCGGAAGCGTTCGGCGTAGCCCTCAATGAACTCCTGCGTCTCGCCATAAGCGCCCGGCAAGACCACGATGTCCGCCTTTCCAATCACGCGCGCCAGTGCAAGCAACAGCGCCGAGATCGCCGCCATGCCGGACGCCGTGTAGACGGTGTCGATTACGCCGCACTGAAGTTCGTAAAACGAGGGGCCGCGCACATCGAGATCGGCGCGCTGGTAGTCGTAGCTGAATTCGAAGGGACCGATGCGCCGCTGCCCCGGATGTGCCCAGGCCGTCTCGGTGACCGTCCAATCATGAAGCGCGTGCTCGGCCTTGAGGGCAGCGGTGAGCTGAAACTTGTGCCTGATGACGTCAGTTACCGAGCGCGGACAGCTGAGCGGTAGAGGGTGGTGCAGGCAATCATTGATCAGTCTGAGTTCTCTGTGCTTGCGATCCAGATATGCTTTGACGTCTTCGACGCAAATCTTCGTGGGGCGACCGTGCCCGCCTGCGTCAGGCGTTACTTCTGGGACGAACGCACCGACCATCTCGGGATTGGCTCCAGCGGTGTGCGGTAGATTTCATTGTCGTTCTCGTCCATCACCCGGACGAAGCAATCCGCCGAGCGAAGCTCCGGCTTGAGGCGGCGCAGCTCGCTCGCCAGCGCATCCGCGCGATCGGATGCGACGGCAAGATCCTCCAGGATCATGCCGCCCTGATTGTTCGGCCGACCATCAACCATCAGGTCAAAATAATAGAAAGGCATCAGTGAGAACCCGTAAGGCTCGTCAAAGCGATAGGTGCTTGATAGAAGGCCGTCCCGCCCTCTTCCCGCACCGCTATCTGATTTCCAGGTTTCACAAAGTGAGGGTGCTCACTCCCGATGCGGTGAGCGACAAAGCTGGCATGCTCCCTCGCCTCCTTGCGGGATTTGCATTGATGCCCGAGAAAATCCCGGGCTGAGATCTCCCCGATCAGGTCGAAATAATATCTCTTCATGCCCTGCAAACGCCGGTCATTGTCGGGAGTTCCTCGCCGCGCAGGCAGCCTGATTGCAGGTCGCCAACATGTGGCGGGACACGGTATGGATGATGAAAGTCGCACGCCTCCTGCATGGCTTCCGCGCAGCTCGTGTCACATGGTTACAACATCGGCCTCGTTCCTGAGCCGGAACAGCAATTAGGACTCCACGGCGGGCGCGGCCTGGATCAGTATCCATGGCTCCTGATCGGCGGATCGAGCGTTTTCATCACTGAATTGTTCTTAAGGCCCGGCGGGACCGGGATGCGGAAAATGTACCGCGCCCTCTTGCACTCGCTGCAAATGAAAAATAGGGAACCCAGATGACCTATTTCATTTTTGCCCGCGACGGTACGAGTCGCATCGTTTTGAAGCGCGACAACCGCGACGCCGCGGAGAAGAAAGCGCGCGAGCTGACCGATCTGGGGTGGTTCGAAGTCAGGATTGAAGAAGAAGCGCAGATTGAAAAGGTGGAAGCGCCGAAGGAAAGAGCTTCGCAAGCGGCGAGGACGATCGAGCAGGCCTGAAGGTGCGCATCGTCGCGGCCTAAGATGCAGGCACTGGATGCCACGTTATATTGACACAATCATAGATAGATCGCTGCTGAAAGCGGTTCGGCACGCACCCGGCCTCCATGCTCGCTTCGGTATTGAGGATGTGATTTGCCAAAATCCCAGCGCCATGCCCGCGGGAACATAGCCTGTATTCGGGTTTTTAAAGGGGATCGGCGGTTGACTCGGGAACCGCCAGCAATCAGAAAAAGCCCTGAAATATGAATAGCAAGTGTAAATGGTCGGAGTGGCAGGATTCGAACCTGCGACCCCTGCGTCCCGAACGCAGTGCTCTACCGGGCTGAGCCACACTCCGACTTGGATGGCGGCTTATAGCCTTGGGTTTCGGCGACCGCAAGCAGCCCATTTAAGGAAATTATTCACAGTGAATGTTGGCCTGAACACCCAGATTTTGCCTGCCGGCGCGACCGCCGTGACGGCGGCGGCCCGGACCCTTGCCGATGGCGGGCTGGTCGCGTTCCCGACCGAAACGGTCTACGGCCTCGGCGCCGACGCCACCAATCCGGCTGCGATCGCCCGTCTCTACCAGGCCAAAGGCCGACCGGCCTTCAATCCGCTGATCGCCCATGTCGGCGACATTGCGGCGGCGCTGAAGATCGCGCGCTTTGATGCGGCTGCAACCACGCTCGGCGAGGCGTTCTGGCCCGGCCCGCTGACGCTGGTGCTGCCGAAGACGGACGGCTGCAACGTCGCCGATCTCGCGACCGCCGGCCTCGATACGGTCGCGGTCCGCATCCCGGCGCACGCGATCGCGCGCGACATCCTGCGCGTATTCGGCGGTTCTGTGGTGGCGCCGTCGGCGAACATTTCGGGCCACGTTTCGCCGACCACGGCGGCCCATGTGCACAGCGATCTCGCCGGGAAGATCGACCTGATTGTCGACGGCGGCGCGGTCGAGGTCGGTGTCGAATCCACCATCGTCGGCTGCTTTGAGGCACCGGTCCTGCTGCGCCCCGGCGGCCTGCCGCGCGCCGAAATCGAGCGCGTGCTCGGCCGCGCTTTGGAGCAACCGCCGAAAGATGCGGAAAGCGACAGCGCGCAGCCGCTGGCGCCGGGCATGCTGGCCTCGCATTACGCACCCCGCGCGCGCGTGCGGCTCAATGCCGCCGCGATCGAGCCGGGCGAGGCATTGCTCGCGTTCGGCCTCGGAGCAATTTCGGGAATTGACGCCGCCGCCGCGGTGATGAATCTGTCGGAGCGCGGCGATCTCAACGAGGCTGCGGCCAATCTGTTCGGCTTCTTGCGCGCGCTCGATGCCAAGGGCGTGCGCAGCATTGCCGTGATGCCCGTACCGAACGACGGATTGGGCGAAGCCATCAACGACCGGTTGCGCCGCGCTGCCGTCGAGCGAGAATAACGGGCGGGAATGAAAGAGAAGAAGATGAATATCGTCCAGGGCGCCATGCCCCCTCTTCCCACTGAACTCATCGCAAAGTTTCGCGCCATCGTCGGCGATAAATATGCGGTGACTGATGCGGCCGATATCGCGCCTTACGTTACCGAAGAACGTGACCTGTTTCATGGCCGCTCGCCACTGGTGCTGCGCCCCGGCTCAACCGCGGAAGTGTCGGCAATCTGCAAGCTCGCCAGCGAGCACAAGATCGCGCTGGTGCCGCAGGGCGGCAACACCGGTCTCGTCGGCGGCCAGACGCCACACAATGGCGAGGTCGTCGTGTCGCTGCGGCGGCTCGACAAGATCCGCGACATCGATCCCGCCTCCAACACCATGACCTGCGAGGCCGGCGTGATCCTGCAGATCGCGCAACAGCGCGCGGCGGAAGTCGATCGGCTGTTTCCGCTGTCGCTCGGTGCGGAAGGAAGCTGCACCATTGGCGGCAATCTTTCGACCAATGCCGGCGGCACTGCGGCACTGGCCTTTGGCGTGGCGCGCGAAATGGCGCTCGGGCTGGAGGTCGTGCTGGCCGACGGGCGGATATTGAACGGGCTGTCGAAGCTGAAAAAGGACAACACCGGCTACGATTTGCGCAACCTCTTCATCGGCGCTGAGGGCACACTCGGCATCATCACGGCTGCAACGCTGAAGCTGTTTCCGAAGCCGCGCGCGGTGGAAACCGCCTATGTCGGTCTTGCCTCGCCGGCACAGGCGCTAAAGCTGCTCTCGATCTCGCAGAACCAGGCGGCAGGGAGCCTCACCAGCTTCGAACTGCTGGCCGATATCGCCGTCGATTTCAGCCTGCGTCACGGCATCGACGTTCGCGATCCCCTGACATCAAAGCATCCCTGGTACGTGCTGATGGAGCTGTCGTCCTCGCGCGACGACGCCCGCGCCGCGCTGGAATCGATTCTCGCTGAAGGCATGGAGCAAGGCATCGTCGACGATGCCGTGATCGCAGCCAACCTCACGCAGCGCGCCGGCTTCTGGAAGCTGCGCGACGAAATGTCGGCGGCGCAGAAGCCGGAAGGCGGCTCGATCAAGCATGATATCTCGGTGCCGGTTGCGGCGGTGCCCGCCTTCATCGAGGAGGCCAATGCCGCCGTGGTCAAACTCATTCCGGGCTCGCGGCCGGTGCCGTTCGGCCATCTCGGCGACGGTAACATCCACTACAATGTCAGCCAGCCGATCGGCGGCAACACCGCCGACTTCATGTCGCGCTGGCATGAGGTCAACGACGTGGTGTTCGAAATCGTGCTGCGGATGGGCGGATCGATTTCGGCCGAGCACGGCATCGGCGTGCTCAAGCGCGACGAACTGCCCGACGTCAAGGACAAGGTCGCGATCGAGCTGATGCGCGGCATCAAGGCGATGCTCGATCCCCTGGGCATCATGAATCCGGGCAAGGTGCTGTGACCGTATCTGTGACGAAGCCTGTTCCCGCGCTCGCCGTCTCGGATATCGCCGATGCCGATATCGCCGCCGTGATCGCGTTGTGGCAGGCCTGCGGCCTGACGCGGCCGTGGAACGATCCTTCAAGCGACATCGCGCTGGCCCGGCGCGAGCGGAATTCGACCGTGCTGGTCGGCCGCGAGGGCAATGCGATCGTGGCGACCGCGATGGTCGGCCATGACGGCCACCGCGGCTGGGTCTATTACGTCGCCAGCGATCCCAACCGCCGCGGCAAAGGCTATGGCCGCGCCATCATGAATGCGGCCGAGGACTGGCTGCGCGCCGCCGGCATGGCGAAGCTGCAATTGCTGGTTCGGCGCGAAAACGCCGGCGTCGCCGCGTTCTATCAGTCGCTCGGCTACGAAGAGGCCCAGACCGTCATGCTCGCCAAATGGCTCGATGGCCGCGAGCCGCCGCGCTGAGGATTGCCATGACCATCTCCGACCGCGTCCGCGTCAAGAATGTCGAGATCCTGTCTGACCGGCGCTATCGGCTAGACGAAGTCGAGTTCGACTATCGCCGCGGCAATGGCGAGTGGCAGACGCAGAAGCGGGAGGTGTTCGACCGCGGTCACGCCGCGACGCTGCTGCCGTACAACCTCGCGAAACGCACCGTTGTGCTGGCGCGCCAGTTCCGCCTGCCGGCCTATCTGGCCGGCCACGACGATCTCATGATCGAGGCCGCCGCCGGCATGCTCGACGACGCAACGCCGGAGAAGCGGATTCGCGCCGAAGCGGAAGAGGAAATCGGCTACCGCCTGCACCATGTGCAAAAAGTGTTCGAAGCCTTCATGAGCCCGGGCTCGGTTACGGAGAAAATCCACTTCTTCGTCGCCGAATACGATGCCGCGATGCGCGTCGGCGATGGCGGCGGCTTGGAGGAAGAAGGCGAGGATATCGAGGTGCTGGAGCTGCCGATCGATCAGGCGCTCGCGATGATATCCGACGGCCGCATCATCGACGCCAAGACCATCATGCTGCTGCAGTATGCGGCGCTGAATATTTTTAAATAGCTCGCACTATCGTCGTCCCTGCGGACGCAGGGACCCATACCCCCAAATGTCGATTGTGAATGGGAAAGTGGCCCCAGCGTTTTTCAACATTTCAGATCGGTGGTTATGGGTCCCCGCGTTCGCGGGGACGACGGAGAAAGCACGATGCTCAAAATAACGACCCCTGCCCGTCGTCCTCCGGCACGGACGCCTTGCGCGGCGCGGCCTTCTTTGGCGGCTTCGGCTCCTCCGCCGCTCGCTGCTCCTCCGTGATCGGCAGCAGCAACTGCGCATCGTCATTGACAACTTTGTTGACGCGCGTGGAAATCTCGTGCCAGGCGAACTCGCCCTCGGCCGGTCCGCGCAGCAGCGGCATGATCTCGTCGACGTCGTAGGCGCGGCTGTCGAGCCAGCGCTCGAATTCCTCCGGTGCAATCGTCACGGGCACCCGGTTATGCAACACGGATAGGTCGCGGCTCGCCGGTGCGGTGACGATGGCGACGCCGTCGGTCTCCTCGCCATTCGGCCCCATCCAGGTCTCCGCCAGTGCCGCAAAGCCGACGGGCTTTCCGTCGCGGCGGTGGATGAAGAAGGGCCGCGTGCGACCGCCAGCATCCTGCCACTCGTAATAACCGTCCGCCGGAATAAGACAGCGCCGCCGCTTGATCGCATTCTTGAACGCCGGCTTCTCGCGCACCGTCTCGGAACGCGCATTGATCAGCAGCGTAAATTTGCGGGGGTCCTTGACCCATGCCGGCACCAGCCCCCAGCGCATCAACTGGAAATGGCGGCCGCCGTTCTCCAGCATGACCACCGGAACCGGCTGGGTTGGCGCAATATTGTATCTGGGCGGAAAATTCGGCTGCTCAATATAGCCGAAAATTTGCCGAAGCGCCGCCGGGGGCGATGTAATTACGAAGCGTCCGCACATTATCTGACTAACATAAGCTTCCGTTTAATGGGTGTTAACCCAGGCCCTTAACAGTGGGCCCGATGAATTCCATGGCCGCCAACGATTTGCGATCCGATCGCCCGATGCCGCCACCATCGGGCCATATTGACGAGGCCCGCGCGGCGCAGTTGCGCGCGGCCAACATCAACCCGCGCACCGGGCTCGCCACCGACTACCTGAATCATTTCAACGAAGCCATCATGCTGCTTGAAATGGTTCCGGACATGCCGGAGTGCGCGGAGGATTTTCTCACCTGGACCCCGCTGTCCTATGCCGAGCATTTCTGGGCCTCCAATTTCAAGGCGCGCGATCTCGCGATCGAGGCCTATGAATGCGCCGACCCGAAGGTCCGCGCGGATTTCGACCATCTCACCACGACCATGACCTCGATCCTGACCGCGGTCGGCAAGGCGATGCGCGACGCCCAGCAGGACCGGACGCGTGCGACGCTGGCCGAGCAGGCCACCGCCTGGGTCAAGCCGCTGGTGGCGCTGGCCGGCGGCGTCATCAATGGCAGTTCGGAAACGAACATCGAAGCGGCGATGTCGAATTAGCCGCCGCGCGGCTGCCCCGTCGCGTTAGACCTGCGCGGATTGATCGGGCATGATCGCTCCCGCACAAGCGCGTTCCCCAGTTGCCGGATCACCCCGTGACCTCCCTTGTTCAGCCGACCCGTCCCCAGCTTGCCGTCAGCGGCGCGATTTTTCGCGATGGCGAGGTCCTGCTGGTCCGCCGTGCCCGCTCGCCGGGCAAGGGCTTCTACTCCCTCCCCGGCGGCCGGGTCGAATTCGGCGAATCCCTGCACACCGCGCTCCACCGCGAGGTCGACGAGGAGACGGGCCTGAGAGTCGAGATTTTGGGCCTTGCCGGCTGGCGCGAGGTGCTGCCCGGGGCCTCCGGCGGCGGGCATTACGTGATCATGTCGTTTGCGGCGCGCTGGACGGCGCGGGAGCCGGTCCTGAACGACGAGCACGACGACTTCAAATGGCTGGCGCCGGATCAAATCGGCGATCTCAAGGTTACCGGTGGCCTTGCGGAGGTCATCGAGGCCGCCCGGAAGCTGGTCTAGGCGTCCCCGCCAGCCTTGCTTCGGGGCCCTTAAGGGGGCATATGGCCCTCAAATGCTCAAGCACGCCCTCGCCGCCCTCATCCTGGTTTCGGCCTGCCATCTGGCCCCCGCGCGGGCCCAGGATGCCGCCGCGCCGTTCGACGGCGATCTGCAGCGGCTGGCCGAAATTCTCGGCACCCTGCACTACCTCCGGGGCATCTGCGGCGCCAATGAGGGGGCGAAGTGGCGGAACGAGATGCAGGCCCTGATCGACGCCGAGACCCCCTCGGGCGACCGCCGCGCTCGCATGATCGCCGGCTTCAACCGCGGCTATAATGGCTTTCAGCAGACCTATCGGACCTGCACCCCCGCGGCCTCGGTCGCGATCCGCAGGTATATCGAGGAAGGCTCGAAGATTTCGCGCGACCTCACCGCGCGCTATGCCAACTGAAGAAAAATGGACGCGATCTATTTCGACCTCGACGGCACGCTGACCGACCCCAAGCCGGGCATCACCCGCTCGATCCAATATGCGCTGCAACGGCTCGATCACCACACGATCCCCACCGAGGACGAACTGACCTGGTGCATCGGCCCGCCGCTGCGGGCCAGCTTCGTGAGGCTGCTCGGCGCCGATCACGCCGCGGACCGCGCGGTGACGCTCTACCGCGAGCGGTTTTCCGATGTCGGCCTCTACGAGAACGGCGTTTATGACGGCATCAGCGACGTGCTGACTGCGCTGTGCGCCTCCGGTCACCGGCTATTCGTTGCCACCAGCAAGCCGCACGTCTTCGCCGAACGAATCATCGATCATTTCGGCCTGCGTGGCCACTTCGAGCGCGTGTTCGGCTCCGAACTCGACGGCACCCGTGTGGATAAATCGCATCTGCTCGAATACGCGCTGAAGGAAGTTTTGGTCGATCCGGCCAAAACCCTGATGATCGGCGACCGCAGCCACGACATGGTCGGCGCGAAAAACAACGGCATGAAGGGCATCGGCGTGCTGTACGGCTATGGCAGCCGGGACGAACTGCTCGGCGCCGGCGCACACCATGTCTGCGCGACGCCGGCCGCGATTTTGGGCTGCATTTCCTGAGCGGCCGGACCCCCGCCCGAAATTCGTGCAGCGCTGTTAACCTTTCCTAAAGATGTAGCTAGGCTGGCGCGCCCCGCGTGCTACAGCTTGTTGCGTTAGATGCGTTCCGTCCTGGTTCGCCCGCAAATTTCGTTGAGTTCATGAGCCGTCCAGCCGCCTTCTCGATCGACCACGACCCGCTTCCCGATCTCGAACAGAAGCAGACGGCGCTCAGCTATCTGAGCGAAGCCTGGGCGGAAGCCCGGCACGACGGCGTCGATGGCGACTGCCTTGCGCAGGCGAGCCTGTTCACGGCGCTGGCCGAACTGGTCTCGACCTATGGCGAGGACGCGGTCGCGAAATTCGCAGACGGGCTCTCGACCCGCGTGCGCAACGGCGAGTTCTCGCTGACGCTCGCGAAGCAGTAGTTGCACATGCTGCTGTCGTCACCCGCGCAGGGGGTGACCCAGTACGCCGCGTACGCCGCGGCTCCTCGATTAAATCACTTCCCTCTCTGGAATGCTGGATCACCCGCCCCAGTGCGCAAATTGCGCACAAGGCGGGTGACGACATCGATGGATGGGACAACGTAGAGAACTACGCCTTCAACGTCTCCAGGAACCGCACCGGTTCGCCGGTTGACGGCGTCGTCACCTCGCCCTGCCACATCACGCGCTTGCCGCGCACGAAGGTGCCGACCGGCCAGCCGGTGACGCGGACGCCGTCATAGGGCGTCCACCCTGCCTTTGAGGCCACCCATTTGTTGGTGATGGTCTCGCTGCGCTTGAGATCGACGATGGTGAAGTCGGCGTCATAGCCGGCCGCAATACGGCCCTTGCAGGCGATGTTGTAGAGCCGCGCGGGACCGGCGCTGGTCAGATCGACGAAGCGCTGCAGCGACAGCCGCCCCGCATTGACGTGGTCGAGCATCAACGGCACCAGCGTCTGCACCCCCGTCATGCCCGACGGCGAGGCCGGATAGGTCTTCTGCTTTTCTTCCAGCGTGTGCGGCGCATGGTCGGAGCCGAGCACGTCGATGATGCCCTGCTCGATGCCGAACCAGATGCCCTCGCGGTGATCGGCCGAGCGCACCGGGGGGTTCATCTGGGCGAGCGTGCCGAGCCGCTCGTAGCATTCGGGCGCGGCCATGGTGAGGTGATGCGGCGTTGCCTCGCAGGAGGCGACGTCCTTGTGGTCGCGCAGATACAGGATCTCTTCCTTGGTCGAGATGTGCAGCACGTGGATGCGTTTTCCCGTCTCGCGCGCGAGGTTGACCAGCCGCTGCGTCGCCATCAGCGCCGCCGTCTCGTCGCGCCAGACCGGATGCGAGCGCGGATCACCCTCGACGCGGATCGGCTTGCGTTCGTTGAGGCGGTACTCGTCCTCGGCATGGAAGGCGGCGCGGCGGCGGATCACCTGGAAGATGCGGCGCAGGCTCTCATCATCCTCGACCAGCAGCGCACCGGTGGAAGAACCGATGAACACTTTTACGCCGGCGCAGCCCGGCGCGCGTTCGAGCTCAGGCAAATGATTAACGTTCTCGCGCGTGCCGCCGATGAAGAACGCAAAATCGCAATGCATGCGATGGTGGCCGGCCTTGATCTTGGCGGTGAACGTCTCCTCGGTGACCGTGAGCGGGTTAGTGTTCGGCATCTCGAAGACAGCGGTGACGCCGCCCATCACGGCGCTGCGCGAACCCGTCTCCAAATCTTCCTTATGCGTCAGCCCGGGCTCGCGGAAATGCACCTGCGTATCCATCACGCCGGGCAGGATATGCAGACCCCTGCAGTCGATCGTCTCGGCGGCGGAAGCCTGTCCGAGCCCGCCGATCGCCACGATCCGGCCGTTGGAAATGCCGATGTCGCGGACGCCCTCGCCGTCCTGATTGACCACGGTGCCGGATTTTAGAATGGTATCAAATCGTTGATTCATCGGTCCTCGAGGCCTGCTTCAGGGCTTCCGCACAGGGCTTGTTGGCGGCACCTTAGCGCCTTAACTTCGCATGGGATATCCATCAACCGTGTTTTCCCAGGAACTTCAAAAGACCGTCAAAAGAGGCCGATTTAGCTTATGAAAGCAGCGTTTCTTCCTGATCGGGGCGTGGTGAAGGTGACGGGTGAGGACGCCCGCAACTTCCTCAACGGCCTTGTCACCACAGACATCACGCTGCTAGCGCCCGGGCTGGGCCGGTTCGGCGCGCTGCTGACGCCGCAGGGCAAGATCACGACCGACTTCCTGATCACCGAGGCTCCGGCCGGCCATGGCGGCGGCTTCCTGATCGATGCGCCGCGCGTGCTGGCGCAGAACCTCGCCGACAAGCTCGGCTTCTACAAGCTGCGCGCCAAGGTCGCGGTGGAGAATATCTCCGACAGCATGGGCGTACTGGCGGCGTGGGACGGCGAGCCCGCGATGAAGCCCGATCTGGCGTTCGCCGATCCGCGGCATGAAAGCCTGGGCTGGCGCATTCTCGTATCCGAGGATCTCAAAGCGAAGGTGGCCGATCTGATCGGTGCCGAACTCGTGGACAGCGAGGCTTACGAGGTCCATCGCATCGCCGCGGGCGTGCCGCGCGGCGGGCTCGATTTCATGTATAGCGACGCGTTCCCGCACGAGACCAACATGGACCGCCTGCACGGGGTCGATTTCGACAAGGGCTGCTATGTCGGCCAGGAGGTGGTGTCGCGGATGCAGCATCGCGGCACCGCGCGCACGCGGATCGTGCGCGTCACGCTCGAAGATTTTTCGCCCGAGACCGGCGTTGCCGTGCTCGGCGGCGACAAGCAGGTCGGCACGATGGGCTCGACCGCCGGCGGCCACGGCCTGGCGCTGGTCCGGATCGACCGCGTGGCCGATGCGCTCGATGCTGGCCTTTCGCTCACGGCCGGCGGCCTTGCGATCCGCCTGACCGACCCGAACGACGTGCGCACCCCGCCAAAGCAGACCGTCGCATGAGCAGATCTGCGCGCCTGCACCCCGACGGCAAGATGCGGTGCCCGTGGCCGGGCGAAGACCCGTTTTATGTCGCCTATCACGACACCGAATGGGGCGTTCCCGAATATGACGACCGCGCGCTCTATGAAAAGCTGATCCTCGACGGTTTCCAGGCCGGACTGTCCTGGATCACGATTTTGCGCAAGCGCGACAACTTCCGCAAAGCCTTCGACGATTTCCAGCCGGAGAAGATCGCACGCTACAACGCTCAGAAGGTCCATGCGCTGATGAACGATGCCGGCATCGTACGCAACCGCGCCAAGATCGAGGGCACCGTCAACAGTGCGAAGGCCTACCTGAAGATCATGGAAGAAGGCCCGGGCTTCTCGAAATTCCTGTGGGACTTCGTCGACGGCAAACCCATCGTCAACCAGTTCAAGACCACGGCGAGCGTGCCGGCCTCGACGCCGGTGTCAGTCAAGATTTCGAAGGAGCTCGGCGCGCGCGGCTTCAAGTTCGTCGGCCCGACCATCGTCTACGCCTTCATGCAGGCGACCGGCATGGTCAATGACCACCTGGTCACCTGCTTCTGCCACGAAAGCTGCAGCGGCAAACTTCGCAAGCCCCGCCTCAAGGCCAAATGACGCCGCGAAACTCGTCAACCGTCGCGACCCGCGCCTGGCAGCGGATGCTGTCGGGGCGGCGGCTCGATCTGCTCGACCCCTCCCCGCTCGACATCGAGATCGTCGACATCGCCCATGGCCTGGCGCGCGTCGCGCGCTGGAACGGTCAGACCAGCGGCGCGCATATCTTTTCGGTGGCGCAGCACACGCTGCTGGTGGAGATCGTGATGCGCGAGCAGCTCCCGCGCGTCGACCTCCGCTTCCGCCTCGCGGCGCTCCTGCACGACGCGCCGGAATATGTCATCGGCGACATGATCTCGCCGTTCAAGGCGGTGCTCGGCGGCGACTACAAGGTGGTGGAGAAACGCCTGCTTGCGGCGATCCATATCCGCTTCGGCCTGCCGCCGGTTCTGGCCGACGAGATCACCAAGGCGATCAAGGCCGCCGATCGCGGCGCGGCCTATCTCGAAGCCACCCATCTGGCCGGATTTTCAGAAAGCGAAGCCAAGCGCCTGTTCGGCAGGGACCCGGGCCTACCCGAGGGTACGGTGAGCAACTACCTGACGCCCTGGACCGCGGCCCGGGCCGAGAAGCAATTTTTGGCGCGATTCAACCTGCTGCTTGGTTGATTGGCCCCCCGCGAAGCTGCTTTCACCGCCCGGTCACCGGGCCTATAATCGCTGGCAAAAGCCTATTCAGGGAACGTCTTTAGGAATCATCATGCTTCACGTCTGCTCGCTTGCCGCACTTCCCGAGACCGTGCGGGCCACCGGCGCCAGCCACATTCTGACCGTGATGGCCAATGTCGACCAGGTACAGCGTCCGGCTTCCGTGCTCGAGGCCAACCACCTCAAGGTGTCGATGGACGATATTATCGAGCAGATGGACGGCTTCGTGGCGCCATCGGTCGAGCATATCGAGCGGGTGCTCAATTTCGTCCGCGGCTGGGACCGCAGCGCGCCGATGGTGGTGCATTGCTATGCCGGCATCAGCCGCTCGACGGCGAGTGCGTTCGCCGCCGCCTGCGCGCTAAATCCGCACCGCGACGAGATCGAGATCGCCCGGCAAATCCGGGCCCGCTCACCGATCGCCTCGCCCAATCGGCTGATCGTCAGCCTCGCCGACAAAGCGCTGGGACGCGAAGGGCGGATGCTGCGCGCGCTCGATGAAATGGGCCCCGGCAGCATGACCGTCGAGGGCCGGCCCTTCCAGCTCGATCTGGAATAGAACCTGTGTGCTGCCTGCGCGTATGGCGCGAAAGACCGTACCCTTTGCAGCCAAGCGTGCGACATTGCCCCCGGGCTTGATTTGAACTTTTAGCGGACAAAGCCCCACAGAGGATTGCAGCCGTGCCGCCGACGTGGCCGGTTAGCGCCCTGACGCGTCCGCCGGGAGGCCTGATGTTCGAAGACCCCTTCGTTTTCTTCGCGCTCGTGATCGCAATTGTCGCGCTGATTTTCGCGCGGAAGGCCATGAACCAGGTGGCGGAGCTGCGCCAGCGCCTGGAGGCGATCCAGGCTGCGCCGGCGGTCGCCGCGGCGCCCGTTCCGCCTCCACTCACGCCGTTTGAACAATTCGAACAGAGCCTGCCGCCCGCTTCGCCCGCGGCCGCCACGCCAACACCGCCGCCTATTCTTCCCGAAGTCGAATCAGCTCCGCCCGTTGTACCCCCGGAAATCCCCGAGCAAGCCGCAGGCGGCGCGACATCGCCACCGCCTCCCCCGCCGCCGCAGCCCAACCGCGGCTTCGAGGAGACCATCGGCACGCGCTGGGTCGTATGGGTCGGCGGCCTGACGCTCGCCCTCGGCGGATTCTTCATGGTCAAATACTCGATCGAGGCCGACCTGCTCAGTCCCGAGGTTCGCGTCGCCCTTGGCGGCCTGTTTGCACTGGCGTTGCTGCTCACCGGCGAATGGATGCGCCGCAAGGAGAGCCTGTCTTCGATCGCAGCGCTGCCTATCGCCAATATTCCGGCCATCCTGACCGCGGCCGGAACGGCGGTGGCGTTCGCGACAGTGTATGCCGCCTATGCGCTGTACGGCCTCCTGGTGCCCGCAACCGCGTTCATCCTGCTCGGGCTGGTCGCGCTTGGCACGCTGGCCGCGGCGCTGCTGCACGGGCCGGCACTCGCCGGTCTCGGCGTCGTCGGCGCGTTCGCGACGCCGGTGCTGGTCTCATCGGGCAAGCCCGACTTCTGGGCGCTGTACATCTATCTCGCCATCGTCACCGCGGCAGCCTTTGGTCTGGCACGCGTGAGGCTGTGGCGCTGGCTCGCGGTTACCACGATCGCGTTTGCGCTATTGTGGACATTCCCCTGCCTGCAATGCGGTCCCTCGATGGTTGGCCCGCATGCGTTCCACGTGCTCGTCGGCTTCATTCTCGCCGCGCTGCTGGTGGTTTGCGGCTTCATGTTCGGCCCGCCCGCCGATGCCGGCGAAGTCGAGCCGATCTCGTCCGGTTCGCTGGCGGCCTATCTGCTCGGCGCCACCTTGATCGTGCTGAATAGCTTTCATGCCGATACGGCGATGGTCGTATTCGGCCTGCTGGTGGCCGGCAGTCTCCTGGTCGCCTGGCGCAACGATGCCGCCGCCGGCGCCGTCGGCGCCGCTGCGGCGCTGGTCTTCGTCGTGTTTGCCGAGTGGGCCGTTCGCGCCAACCCCGACATGCTGGTGCTGCCCGGCGGGCCGCTGCAGGGCATCGGACCGAGCGCCACCGACGGCTCGGTGTCGCTGCATTTGATATCGGCCGCGATCTTCGCCGCGGGCTTTGGGATCGCTGGCTTCCTGGCGCAAGGCCGCTCCACCGGGCCGATCATACCGGTGATCTGGTCGGCGGCGGCCGTATTCACGCCGCTGGCGCTGCTGGTCGCGCTCTATGCCCGCATCGCGCTTCTCGACCGCTCGATCCCGTTTGCAATCCTTGCGGTGCTGCTGGCCGCGGCCAATGCCGCCGCGACCGAGATCCTGTCCAAGCGCGGGGACCGTCCAGGCTTGCACGCCGCGATCGCGCTATTTGCGACCGGCACCCTCGCGGCGCTGGCACTGGCGCTGACCTTTGCGCTGGAAAAGGGCTGGCTGACAATTGCATTGGCCTTGATGTCGGTAGGCACCGCCTGGATCTCGACCCAGCGGCCGATTCCCTTCCTGCGCACGCTCGCCGCCGTCCTCGCCGGCATCGTCGTGCTGCGCATCGGCTACGAGCCGCGCATCGTCGGCCAGGCCGTCGGCACCACGCCGATCTTCAACTGGCTGTTGTGGGGCTATGGCATTCCTGCCGCCTCGTTCTGGGCCGGCAGCATCCTCTTGCGCCGCGGAGGCGATGATGCGCCGTTGCGCACGGTGGAGTCGGCCGCGATCCTGTTCACGGTGCTGCTGGCCTTCATGGAAATCCGCCATGCCGTCAACCATGGCGACGTCTATCGCGCGAGCGCCGGCCTCACCGAAGTCGCGCTGCAGGTCTGCGTCGCGCTCGCCATGGCGATCGGGCTGGAGCGGCTGCGCCTCCGTACCGGCAGCGTCATTCACAACGCCGGCGCGATCCTGCTGACGGCCTTCGGCGGCCTCGCAACCTTGTTCGGGCTGCTAGTGCTGGAGAACCCGATGCTTGGCTGGATCGATGTCGGCGGCACCGTGATCAACCTACTGCTGCTCGGTTACGCCCTGCCCGCGGTGCTCGCGCTGCTGTTGTCCTATGCCGTGGCCGGTCACCGTCCGGTCGCCTACGCCAACACGATCGCAGGAGCTGCGCTGGTTCTCGCGCTGGCCTATGTGACGTTCGAGATCAGGCGAATCTATCACGGCCCGGTCATCTCGTCCGGCGCGACCAGCGGCGCCGAACAATACACCTACTCGATCGCCTATCTCGCGTTCGGCGTGGCGCTGCTCGGGATCGGCATTGTCGTCAACTCGCAGCGCGCACGGCTGGCGTCTGCTGTGGTGATAGGGCTGACGATCCTGAAGGCCTTCCTGATCGACATGTCGACGCTCACGGGTGTCTACCGTGCGCTGTCCTTCATGGGCCTCGGCCTGGTGCTGGTGGCGATCGGGTGGCTGTATCAGCGAATCCTGTTCCGCAGGCAGGCGGCGGGGCCGGTTGCATCGGTCACATCGGCAGGAGAGTGATACTTACGCGGCGCGCACCGACTCGAGGAATTTGGCGACCTCGACCTTGAGGCGGTTGCTGTCTCCCGACAGCAGCTGCGCCGCGGAGAGGACGTGCGAGGAAGCGGTCTCCGTCTCGGTCGCGCCGCGCTGCACGTCGGTGATGTTGGCGGAGACCATCTGAGTTCCGGCCGCGGCCTGCTGCACGTTGCGCGAGATTTCCTGCGTCGCCGCGCCCTGCTCCTCCACCGCAGCCGCAATCGCCGAGGAAATTTCGGAGAGCTTTCCGATCGTACCTGAGATCTCCTGGATGGCAGAAACCGAATCCCCGGTCGCGGCCTGGATGCCGGTGATCTGCTGACCGATCTCGCCGGTCGCCTTCGCGGTCTGTTCGGCCAGCGCCTTCACCTCTGATGCGACGACCGCAAAGCCGCGGCCGGCCTCGCCGGCGCGCGCGGCCTCGATGGTCGCATTGAGCGCGAGCAGATTGGTCTGGCCGGCGATGTTGTTGATCAGTTCGATCACGTCGCCGATGCGCGCGGCCGCCTTCGACAATTCGCTGACGCGGTCATTGGTTCGCGCGGCCTGCTCGACGGCGTCGCTGGCCATTCGCGCGGATTCTTGCACCTGCCGGCTGATCTCGGTGACCGAGGACGCCATTTCCTCGGTGGCCGACGCGACCGACTGCACGTTGGTGGAAGCTTCCTCCGAAGCCGAGGCGACGGTGGTGGCGAGTTCCTGCGCGCGCTCGGCGGTCGAGGTCAGCGTGCCCGCAGACGCCTCGAGCTCGGTCGAGGCCGAGGAAACGGTTTCGACGATCTGGCCGATCATGGCTTCGAAGTCGCGTGTGATGGTATCGACGCGGCGGCCGCGCTCGATCTTGGCTTCGGCATCGCGGGCTGCCGCCTCGTCGGCGGCCTTCTTGGCAATCAGCGCATCCTTGAAGACCTGCAGGGCATCCGCCATCGCGCCGATCTCGGTCTTCTCGCCGCGGCGCGCCACTTCGGCGGACAGATCGCCGCTTCCGAGCGCCTGCATCGGCTTCACGATGGAAGCAATGCCGCGCGAGAGGTCGCGGACGAGATAGAGCCCGACGCCGATACCGCAGATGATGACGGCGGCGACAATGCCCAGCACGGTCCAGAACGCCAAATTATAGCCTTCCGCAGCCTGCCTGGTCGCGGTATCAGCGCCCTTGTTGTTCAGGTCGATGGATTTTTCCAGGAACGCATCGGATTCCGCGGCGATGACGGCGACCTTCTTGGAGATGGCCTCGCTCGCCTCATGCGGGATGCGGCCAATGCTCGCCCGCGACAGCTCGATGACTTCCTGCACGCCCGTGATGTATTTGTCCCAGGCGCGCGACCAGTTCTCGTAGATGGCGCGCTCCTCGGCAGAGTTGATCATCGGCTCGTAAGCCTTGCGGTCTTTCGCGATCCTCTCGAGGATGCCGGCCAGCCGCTTGTCGTTGGCGGCCTTCGCCTCCAGCGTTTCCGCCATGACATGGGCGCGGAGCGCAATGCGGAACAGGTTGATGTCCGTGCGCAACTCACCCAGCACGCGGACGCTCGGCAGCCAGCTATCGGCGATCTCCACCGTGTGGGCATTGATCATCTGCATGCTGCGGATCGCCAGCAGGCCCATGCCGGACATTGCGATCAGCATGAATGCGATCACGGCGATGACTTTGGCGCGGATGGAAAGAGCGGACATGGCTGAACCTCGCAGCTGGCTGCAGAATAAGGATGGCGCCATGAATTCTGCGGAACCGCCGTCAAGCTTCGATGCGCCGGGAATATTCGGCAACCCTAGGCGTCAGCTTCCAAGCATTTGTTAATTATGGACTCCGTAATATTACTCAGAACGTCCATTGGATGCGCTAGGTGACGGATTCCGCGATCAGGCGAATCCTGAACACCGGCTGCTTGGCTTCGTCCAGCAGCTCCATCTGCCATTCGGCGTTCTGTTTCAGGCTGCGGGAAATACTGCCTAAAAGGTTACCGCAGACCTTGGTCATCTCGGCCCAGGCGGCCTCGCGGCTTTCGAATTCGGAGCCCTGATCGGACGCGCCGGCGTATCGGCCGTGGCTGATCCGAAAAAAATACAGCGGCATAGCTTTATCTCTGTGTTGGGCCGCCTCCCGGCCTTCTATGCCGGTCAGTTCGAACGAGATTCGCTACCATGGCGTGAATGCGCCGGCCCGTATGACTACGGGCTCGCGCATCGCGGGCAGCGGTGGAATGACGGAAATTCGGCGGCCGGACGCCACCGGTCACAGTAATCAGTCGGTCGACCGGCGCAACTCCGGCGCGCCCTCGGTCTTGGCCGGTTCGGCCTTCACCGGCTCGAGCTTGGCACTCTCGACCGCCGGCGTCTCGACCCGCGCCGTCACCTCGGCACGCGCGTCGGCCGAAGCGCGCGACTCCTCCCGGCGATGCAAAGAGCGCGGCCGCGAAACCGAGCGCGCCATCAACATCTGCGAGGCGCCCTGGTGGCGGAAATCGCAATAGGCGAAGCCCATGCCCGAGACGGAGCCGCGGAACGAGCGGTCGTCACGCTTGTCGAGATTGAAGCACGGCTCGAACGGCAGGCCCTTGATGGAGGCGCAGACGGCCTGGCCACGAATCTGCAGCGTGTTGCCGGGCAGGCGCACATGGCGGATCGGGCCCGAGCCGCTGAACTGAATCGAACCGGCGGCGCCGAGATCATCAAGAATGCGGCCCGCGCCACGGGTGCCGTCGAAACAGGTGAAGGCGAAAACCTTGCCGCTGACGAACCTGCGCGCCTCGTCGGCGTTCATCATCCCGGCCACGGCAGGAACGATTGTCGCGACAGCCGTGACGGCCCCCAGAACCAAACGCGCAAGCATGCAGCTACTCCAACTTTACAAGAGCGCGGGCGCCCGCTTCGGCGTGAGCATGAAACCGGGACCCCAACGTACCGGACTCAGTCTGCAGGCCTTTACCCGCTGCTTACCATACCAACCGTGGCGACATTGAAGCACGTTGGTTGGTAAAGTCTGAACGGCGTTAGACAATTTTTACCACGATTCGACCGCGGACCTGGCCCGCCAGGATTTGTGCGCCGGTTCCAATGACTTGGTCAAGTTTAATTTCCTGAGTAATATCAGCAAGTTTGTTCTTATCCAAGTCGCTCGCGAGACGGTTCCAGGCGAGCTTGCGCTGGGTTAGCGGACACATCACGGAATCGATGCCGAGAAGGCACACCCCGCGCAAAATGAACGGTGCGACGGACGACGGCAAATCCATACCGCCGGCAAGGCCGCACGCAGCGACGGCGCCGCCATACTTCGTCATCGAGAGTACGTTGGCGAGCGTGGTCGAGCCGACGCTGTCGATGCCGCCCGCCCAGCGCTCCTTCGCCAGCGGCTTGGCGGCCCCCGAGAGCTCGGCGCGGTCAATCACTTCGGCTGCACCGAGCCCCTTGAGGTAATCGGCCTCCGACATCCGCCCGGTCGATGCGATGACGTGATAGCCAAGTTTCGACAGCACGGCGGTGGCGACCGAGCCGACGCCGCCCGCGGCGCCGGTTACAACGACCGAACCACTTTTCGGCGTCAGGCCGTGCTTCTCCAGCGCCAGCACCGAGAGCATCGCGGTGTAGCCGGCGGTACCGATCGCCATCGCCTCACGGGTGGACATGCCATCGGGTAGCCGCACCAGCCAGTCGCCTTTGACCCGGGCCTTCTCGGCATAGGCGCCGAGATGGGTTTCACCCATGCCCCAGCCGTTGCAGACGACCTTGTCGCCGGCCTTCCAGTCCGGATGCGAGGATTGCGCGACGGTGCCGGCGAAATCGATGCCGGCGATCATCGGGAAGCGCCGCACCACCGGCGCCTTGCCGGTGACGGCAAGGCCATCCTTGTAATTCAGTGTCGACCATTCGACCGCGACCGTGACGTCACCGTCCATCAACTCGGCTTCGTCGAACTGCGTCAGCGCGGCGGTGGTGCCCTTCTCCGCCTTGTCGATCCTGATGGCCTTGAACGTTCCCACGGCAACCTCCCCGGACTGTCCTTTGTCGGGAGTGTTTACCGCATCACGCGGGTTGTGCAACCGCCCGCGCCACCGGCCGTTCGACGATCGGCAGGTTGATCAGTGCCGACAGCACGCCAAACAGGATAGAGAGCCACCAGATCGGCGTGTAGGAGCCGAACTGCTCGAACACGACGCCGCCGAGCCAGACGCCGAGGAAGCCGCCGACCTGATGGCTGACGAAGGCAAAGCCGTACAGCGTGGCGAACCATCTGGTGCCGAACATGAGCGCCACCAGCGCCGAGGTCGGCGGCACCGTCGACAGCCAGGTCAGGCCGGTCGCGGCACCGAACACGATCGCCGAAAGGCTCGAGATCGGAAACGAGATGAACGCCATGATCGACAGCGCGCGAGCAAAATAGATCAGCGAGAGGATGTAGCGCTTCGGATATTTGTTCTGCAGCCAGCCGACCCCGAGCGAGCCGATGATGTTGAAAAGACCGATCGCCGCAACGACCCAGCCGCCGGTCTGCGCGGATACGCCGCGATCGGCGAGATAGGCCGGCAGATGCACGGTGATGAAGGCGAGCTGGAAGCCGCAGGTGAAGAAGCCGAGCACCAGGAGAACGTAGGAGCGATGTCCGAACGCTTCCGCGAGCGCGGTCTTGAACGATTGCTCATCCCCGGCACGTTCGCTGGACGGCGCCGACGGGGGCGTTGCGATCGCAAGCGACAGCGGCACGATCAGCAGCATCAGCAGCGCGAACACCGTCAGCGCCGCCTGCCAGCCGAAATTGTCGATCATCGCGACGCCGAACGGCGCGAACAGGAATTGCCCGAAGGATCCGGCCGCGGTGCCGAAGCCGAGCGCGATCCCGCGCCGCTCCGGCGGCAACAGCTTGCTGAAGGCCGATAGCACCAGGTTGAACGAACAGCCCGACAGGCCGAAGCCGATCAGGACGCCGGCGCCGATATCGAGCGAGAGCGGCGTCGTGGAATAGCGCATCAACAGAAGTCCGGCGGCATAGAGCAGCGCGCCGACGACCATCACCCGCAGGATGCCGAAGCGATCGGCGATGGCGCCGGCGATCGGCTGGCCGAGACCCCACAGCAAGTTCTGCAGCGCGACCGCCAGACCGAACACGTCGCGTCCCCAGGCGAACTCGCGGCTCATCGGCTGAACGAAAAAGCCGAGGCTGGAGCGCGGCCCGAAGCTGAGCAGCGCAATCAGGCAGCCGCAGATCATGATCACCAGTGGGGTCCGCCAGGTGCCAAGGGCGGAAGACGGGTGGCCAGAAGATGGGTGAAGGTCGCCGTTCGCTGCCGCCATGTGTTTCCCCTGGACATTCCGCGCCCGGAAAATGCCGGGCGAAGGTTACCGTGAGTTAATGCAACTGCATGGAAAGCCAAGGGGCTGAAGAGAAAATTTTCCACCGCAGGGCAGACCTGCAAAATTGGCGAGGACAATGAGAGCAATTCTGCGGACCCGTGCCTCGCTGTCGTCCCTGTGAACGCATATGAACGCAGGGACCATACGCCGCTGCCATGCGATGTGAGGAAGTGCGCGCCGTTCGATTTTGTTCACCAATCTCCGCCGGTGGTTATGGGCCGCTGCGTCCGCAGGGGCGACGGAGAGACTTATCGTTTGGTGCTCGCCTGCTCGGCCGAGCTTTGCGCGGCTTCGGCGAGTTTTGCGGAGATCGCCGCCGTCTCGGCGGCCGTGCCCCAGCTCGGCGCATCGCTGCCGTTGCCCCAGGCCCGCGGCCGGTAGAAGGTGTGCACGCCGGTCTTGTACATCTTTCGCATTTCACTGACCCAGGACGGGCGCACCCAATAGGCGTGGTAGTGCGTCGACTTGTCGACCTCGGGCAACCAGAGCTGGCCGTCGAGCATCGCCTTCGCGATCTTCTTCGCGCGCTCCCACATGTCGGGCTCGCGGATCACGTCCTTGTTGTTGTCGCAGGCAAAGGTGAACTGGCACGCCAGATGGCGGTGCTTGTTCTGGTAGACCACGCCGCACACCGTCTCCGGATACTTGCCGGAGAAGGCGCGGTTCAGCACCACCTGCGCCACCGCGATCTGTCCGCGCACCGCCTCGCCGCGGGCCTCGAAATAGACCGCTTCGGCGAGACATTTTTCCGACTTGGCGCGCGATTTCTCGTCGAACAGGCCGAGACGTTCGGCCGGCGTCTTGGCGCGCTGATTGTCGGCGTTGACCTCGCCCTTCGGCGCGACGCTCTCGCCCATCTCCCCGGCGCGCACCGGGCCGTCGGCATCGACCGGCAGCGAGGACATCACCTTCATGTCGGGATCAGGCCGCGCGCCCGGCATCACGATCACAGGCTCTTCGCCGGGCTGCCAACGCTCAATGCTCTCGGGCGAGCCAAGCGAGGAGCCGAAGAACAGGCTTGAGGTCTTGACGGAAAAACTATCGCGCCGCGGCTCCGCTAGTTTCGGCGCGACCTTGATATCGTCCTGCGGCTTGCTCTCCACCGACAGCGACATGTCGAGCGGCGGCGCGCGCAGCGCGGCCTGCAGCTCGGGATCAAGCGGCGCGCGCTCGACCGGCGGCGCCTCGGCGGTCTTGGCGCCCTTGACCAATGCATTTGAAGTCGCGGGATCCTCGATCGCCGGCGCGCGCTCGGTGGGGACAGTGGTCTCCGCAGGTGCGGGCTGCCTCACCACGAGACGATCGCCCTTCAGCGTGCGGTCGACCTTGGGAAAATCAGCGGCCTGATAACGCGGCGGCGGCGCAACCAGCGGACTGCGCGTCACCGATCCTGTGATGTCGAGGCCCTGGGTATCGAGACTGGCGAGCCGATAGGTCGCGGTTTGCGGCGAAGACGTTCCGATCGGACGGCCAAAGGAGAAGGTTGCGACCTGGATGGTGTTGGCCGAGCCGAACACCCGCTTCTGCCAACGCTCGGCGATGCCGGGCTGGCGGGCCAGCAGCGAAGCGATATCCTGATATCCGATCTCGGTCGGCATCAATGCGAAGATGCAGAGACCGAGACCGAAGGACGCGAACCGCGCGCCCTTCGGCTGGTTACGCAACACAAACATTGTACGCTCACGCAACGCTTACTGGGATCGAACGTCAGTACATCCGTGCAATTCGATCTTTTTTGTTGGTATCGAATTTAGGTTGCCGGGGAGTTAATCGGCGTGGCGCGCGTGTTACACGCAAGCGATCGCCGCGGAATTCGCTTAATGCATCGGAAGTGTTGGTAAACAGGCGCGCGATGAAAGTGGTAAACATCCCGTCAACGAGGATGATGAAGAAATTTTTCACGCGTGGGCGAGCCGAATGTTGAGCCCCAGGTTCCAATGCACTTTATCGTGCTGAAGTACCTCCGCCGTCATTGCGAGAAGCGTAGCGACGAAGCAATCTATCGTTATGCCGCGCGATGAGCTTCGCTGCGCTCGCAATGACGGATCTCCCATGCGCGCAAAACAAAATGCCCGGGACGAGCCCGGGCATCATTGTCGTTATATATAAATCTGAAGAACGCCTACGCCTGGCTCTCGATCTTCTTGCCGAGCGCGGCCTGCGCGGCAGCGAGGCGCGCGATCGGCACGCGGTAGGGCGAGCACGAGACATAGTCGAGCCCGATCTCGTGGCAGAACGCCACCGATGCCGGATCGCCGCCATGCTCGCCGCAAATGCCGACCTTCAGGCTCGGCCGCGTCTTGCGGCCGCGGGTGACGCCGATCTTCACGAGCTCGCCGACGCCGTCGCGATCGACGGAGATGAACGGATCGATTTCCAAAATCCCCTTGCTGACATAGGTGCCGAGGAAGCTGGCCGCGTCGTCGCGGCTGATGCCGTAGGTCGTCTGCGTCAGGTCGTTGGTGCCGAACGAGAAGAACTCCGCGGTCTGCGCCACGTCGCCGGCCATCAGACACGCGCGCGGCAGCTCGATCATCGTACCAACCTGGTACGCGAGCTTCTTGCCGGTCTCCTTCATCACCGACTGCGCGGTGGCGTCGATGCGCGCCTTGACGAGGTCGAACTCGGCCTTGGTCGCGATCAGCGGCACCATCACCTCGAGGCCGACGGCCTTGCTGGTGCGCTTTTCGGCTTCGACCGCGGCTTCGAAGATCGCACGTGCCTGCATCTCGGCGATCTCGGGATAGGCGATCGCAAGACGGCAGCCGCGGAAGCCGAGCATCGGATTGAATTCGGCCAGATCGCGGGCGCGGTCGGCGAGCTTGCGCGGATCGGTGTTCATCGCGCGCGCGACTTCCTCGATCTCGGCCTGGGTGTGCGGCAGGAACTCGTGCAAGGGCGGATCGAGCAGACGGATCGTGACGGGCAGCCCCTTCATGATCTCGAACAGCTCGACGAAGTCGGCGCGCTGCATCGGCAGCAGTTTTGAGAGCGCTGCGCGGCGCGACTGCTCATCTTCGGAGAGGATCATCTCGCGCACGGTGCGGATGCGGGTTTCCTCGAAGAACATGTGCTCGGTGCGGCACAGGCCGATGCCTTCGGCACCGAACTTTACGGCGGTGCGCGCATCGTCGGGCGTATCGCCGTTGACGCGGACGCCGAGCTTGCGCACGTCGTCGGCCCAGCCCATCAGCGTGCCGAATTCGCCTGACAGCTTCGGCTCGATCATCGGCATCTTGCCGGCCAGCACCTGGCCGAGCGAGCCGTCGATGGTGATGACGTCGCCGGTCTTGAAGGTGCGCGAGCCGATGCTCATCGTGCCGCGGCCGTAGTCGACGCGGATGGCGCCGCAGCCGGAAACGCAGGGCTTGCCCATGCCGCGCGCGACCACCGCAGCGTGCGAGGTCATGCCACCGCGGGTGGTCAGGATGCCTTCGGCCGCATGCATGCCGTGAATGTCTTCCGGGCTGGTCTCGATGCGCACCAGGATGACGCTGCGGCCGTCGGCCTGAAGTTTTGCAGCCTCATCCGACGAGAACACGATCTCGCCGGAAGCGGCGCCGGGTGAAGCCGGCAGGCCGGTGGCGATCACATCGCGCTTGGCCTGCGGATCGATGGTCGGGTGCAGCAACTGGTCCAGCGAGGCCGGATCGATCCGCATCACCGCGTCCTTTTTCGAGATCAGGCCCTCATTGGCGAGCTCGACCGCGATGCGCAGCGCCGCCTTTGCGGTGCGCTTGCCGCCGCGGGTCTGCAGCATCCACAATTTGCCCTGCTCTACCGTGAACTCCATGTCCTGCATGTCGCGGTAGTGCTTCTCGAGCATTGTGTAGATGCGCGTCAGCTCCTTGAACGCATCCGGCATCGCCGTTTCCATCGACGGCTTGTCGGAGCCGGATTCCTGGCGCGCGGCTTCGGTAATGTCCTGCGGGGTGCGGATGCCCGCCACGACGTCTTCGCCCTGCGCGTTGATCAGGAATTCGCCGTAGAGCTTGCTCTCGCCGGTCGAGGGATTGCGCGTGAAGGCAACGCCGGTCGCCGACGTCTCGCCCATGTTGCCGAACACCATCGCCTGCACATTGACGGCGGTGCCCCAGGACTCCGGAATGTCGTGCAGCTTGCGATAGGTGACCGCACGCGCATTCATCCAGGATGAAAACACTGCGCCGATCGCACCCCACAATTGCTCATGTGGGTCCTGCGGGAAGTCCTTGCCAGTCTCGCGCGCCACCGCTTCCTTGTACTTTCCGACCAGTTCGACCCAGTCGTCGCCGGAGAGATCGGTGTCGAGCGTATAGCCCTGGCTGTCCTTGAAGGTGTCGAGGATGTCCTCGAAATGATGATGCTCGAAGCCGAGCACCACGTCCGAATACATCGTGATGAAGCGGCGATAGCTGTCATAGGCGAAGCGGCGGTCGCCGGAGAGTTCGGCGAGCGCCTCGACAGTCTTGTCGTTGAGGCCGAGGTTGAGCACGGTGTCCATCATGCCCGGCATCGAGGCGCGGCCGCCGGAGCGAACCGACACCAGCAGCGGATTCTTCGCATCCCCGAACGCCTTGCCGGTCAGCTTGCCGACATAGTCGAGCGCCTTCTCGACCTGCGGCTTCAGCGCCGGCGGATAGGATTTGTCGTGCGCGTAAAAATAGGTGCAGACCGAGGTCGGAATGGTGAAGCCAGGAGGCACCGGCAGGCCGAGATTGGCCATTTCGGCGAGGTTGGCGCCCTTGCCGCCCAAGAGATCGCGCAGGCCCGCTTTGCCCTCCGCCTTGCCATCGCCGAAGGTATAAACCCACTTGCCGGATTTTACCGCTTCCACAGCCGGCTTGCTGACCGCCGGCTTCTTGGCCGGCTTGGCCTTGGTGGCCGGGGCCTTCTTCAGCGCCTTGCGGGCGGCGGGGGCAGCCGCGACCTTTCGGGCCGATGGCTTTGATTTCGCTGCAGATTTCGCTGCAGCCTTCTTGGACTTCGCGACGGCTTTGGCCATGGATTCCAACTATCCGAAAAAGGGAGAAAGATGCGCGCCTTACACCATTTTGAGGGGTTCCGCGCAAGCCGCGAAACCCTGCTTTCCTATAGTGTTTTGGAGCGACGCGGGTACCGGTTCGCGCGAAGAAAACGCGTCAAAAACAGCAATCTAGAACCGGAGCATCTTGAATACGCCAAGGCCGGCGAGACCGACCACGATCAAGTAGATCGCGACGATGAAATTCAGAAACCGCGGCATGATCAGAATCAGGACTCCCGCGATCAGGGCGACGATCGGGGAAATGTGCGCAGCGGTGATGGTCATTGAGATCTCCGGCTGAGGGATGGGGAATCGAATCGAGGGCTGCAACTTAACCGCTGGCGCGGTTCGGGAATAGCAAGACGCCCGACGCTTCAATGGGTTCCAGCCTCCGCAACAATTCCCCAGAAATGCCCCGGATATGGCCGCGCTTTGCCGGAACAATGCGGGGCGCGAATGAATTGGACCGCATTGTGCGCTGGCGGAGGCCGGCGTCTCTTCTCGCGAAGGAGTTCATCATGCGGAACAGACTATTTGCCATTGCGGCGATCGCGGGCGCGATGGCGGCCCCGATCGCGGCGCAGGCGCAGACCACGATTACGACCGGCGTGGCCGGCGGCGGCACGGTCGTCATCGGCGAACACGAAGGCATCGTTGCCGATCAGCGGCCGGCCTTCCGTGAATATATCGTGCGTGAGCGCGTGCCGAATTATACGATCTCCGAACGCGTCGTGGTCGGCGGCGTGCTGCCGGAAACCGGCGTGACCATTTACGACGTGCCGCAAACCTTCGGCGTCACGCCCTATCGCTACACCGTGGTGAACGGCCAGACGGTGCTGGTCGAACCACGTTCGCGTCGCATCGTTCAGGTGGTCGATTAGACCTCAGTAGCCTGAACGATCTGGTCCGGGCGCCGCGCAAGCGGATGTGCGCGAGATACGACCGGACAGAAACCCCGCTCGGCGTCCCCTCCGGGCGGGGTTTTTCTTTTGCTTTCTCGTGTCACGGATGGCTCTCTCTCGTGTCCCGGACGCGGTGCAGCGTGAAACGCTGCTCCGCAGAGCCGGGACCTTTCTCACCCGGTGACTTATGGGCCCCGGCTCAGCAGCGCAGCACTTCTTGCTGCGCAGCGTCCGGGGCACGAGAGCGTTATTCCCTGATCTCCAGCCCCGGCTTCTTCACGACCAACCGGTGAATCTTCTTTCCTGACGACGCGCTGACGACCTCTTCGTCGAGCAGAACCGTTGTGTCCTGCAGCTCGGTGCGCACCACCGCGGGATCGAACGCGGCGTAGAGACGCCCCTGCGGATCGCGCTGGTCCTCGCCCTCGGTGACGCGCCAGCTCAGATAGAGAATGCCGCTCGGCTTGACGACATCGAGCAGACGACGAACCGAGGATGCGATCTCCTTGTGGTCGAGATGCATGATCACGGTTTCGCACAGCACGTTGTCGAACGTGCCAATGCCGTTCAGATCAGGCAGCTCGGCATGCGCGAACTTGTAGGAGGGATAGCGCCGGCGCGCCTCGTTGAGCAGGCCCTCGGAGGCATCGAAGCCGACCGCCGCAAAACCATTCGCGTGCAGCCAGGCGACCTCACGGCCGCAGCCACAGCCGATATCGGCGGAATTGCCGCCGCGCACGAAGAACCGCTCGACGATTTCCTGCAGGTCGACGGGGGCGGGCTGACCGAGCCAGTCGCTCGCGAACGCCGCCGCACCGAGGTCGTAAGCGGCGAGCGTCTGTCGATCCATGATCTAGCCTTCGATCTTTGAAAAGTCCGCCACCGCGCGGGTGGCCGCGCGGATTTCATTCAGTAGCTTTAGTCGATTCTCGCGCACATCGGGTTCATCGGCATTGACCTTGACCTTGTCGAAGAATGCATCGACAGCGGGACGCAACTTGGCCATCGCGATCATCGCGGTGGCAAAATCTTCCTTTGCAACTGCACTGGAGGCCTCGCGCTTGACCTGGTCGATCGCCTTCGCCAGCGCCTTCTCCTCCGGCAACTGCAGGAGCGCGGCATCCGGCGCGCCGCCATACGTGCGCTTGTCCTTCTTCTCCTCGATGGCGAGGATGTTACTCGCGCGCTTGGTCCCTGCAAGCAGGTTCTTGCCGTCCTCCGTATCGAGGAACTTGCCGAGCGCCTCGACGCGGCGCACCACGAGCAGCAAGTCGTCCTGGCCGCCGAGCGAGAACACGGCATCGACGAGATCGTGCCGCGCGCCCTGGTCGCGAAGCTGGACTTTCAGGCGGTCGGCGAAGAAGGAGAGAAGGTCGCTCGAAAGATTCTGACCATCGCCCTTTGCGGTCAATCCACCGATCGCCGACTTCGCGACGTTCAGGATTGGCAGTCGCAGCGTATTGTCAACGATGAGCCTGATCACACCGAGCGCCGCTCGCCGGAGCGCATAGGGGTCTTTGCTGCCGGTCGGCTTCTCGTCGATCGCCCAGAAGCCAACCAGGGTATCGATCTTGTCGGCCAGCGCGACCGCGACGCTCACGGGATCGCCTGGCACGCGGTCGGCGGGCCCTTGCGGCTTGTAATGCTCCTCGCTCGCCGCGGCGACCGAGGCGTCCTCGCCCTGCGCCAGCGCGTAGTATTTCCCCATCAGGCCCTGCAGCTCGGGGAATTCGCCAACGACTTCGGTGAGCAGATCGGCCTTCGCCAGATGCGTCGCGCGCTTGGCCTTTTCGACATTGGCGCCGACCAGCGGCGCAATCTCAGCCGCCAGCCGCTCGATGCGCTTGATCCGCTCCGCCTGCGTGCCAAGCTTCTCGTGGAACACGATCTGCTCGAATTTCGGCAGTCGGCTCTCGAGCTTGGTCTTGAGGTCGGTCTCGTAGAAGAATTTCGCGTCAGACAGCCGCGCGCGGATCACGCGCTCGTTGCCGGCAACAATCACCTTGCCCCCGTCGGCGGCATCGATATTGGCCGTCAGGATGAACTTGTTGGCGAGCTTGCCCGTCTTGGGGTCGCGCACCACGAAGCATTTCTGGTTGTTTCGGATGGTGGCGCGGATCACCTCGTCTGGGATCGACAGGAATTCCGCGTCGAACGATCCCATCAGCGCGACCGGCCATTCGACGAGGCCGGCCACTTCATCGGCCAGTGCCTGGTCTTCCACCAACTCAAAGCCCTGCGCGAAGGCCAATTCCTTGGCATCCTCAAGAATGATGTCCTTGCGCGCCTGCGGGTCGAGCACGACCTTGGCGGCTTTTAGCTTGGCCTCATAATCCTCGAAGCGGCGCACCTTGATTGCATTAGGCGCCATGAAGCGGTGGCCGTGAGTGGTCTGCCCCGTCTCGATGCCGTCGACGGAGAATTTCACGACATCCGGCTCTTCGGTCTCAGGCCCGAAGGTCGCGATGATCGAATGCAGCGGGCGCACCCAGGACAGCGCGCCTGATTTCGCCGAACGCTCGCCCCAGCGCATCGATTTCGGCCACGGGAAGGTCCTGATGATGACGGGCAGAATCTCGGCCAGCACGTCGAGCGTGGCGCGGCCCGGCTTTTCGATCAGCGCAACGTAGAAATCGCCCTTCGGGTCGCGTTGGATCGTCGCCTCATCCAGCGATTTGAGGCCGGCCGCTTTCAAAAAGCCCTGCACGGCGGCATCGGGAGCGCCGATCTTCGGCCCGCGGCGCTCCGTCTTCAGGTCGGGCTGCCGCTGGGGAATGCCGTGCACGGTAAGCGCCAGGCGTCGCGGCGTCGCGAACGCCTTGGCGCCTTCATAGACCAGACCCTCGGCGACGAGCTTGTCGGTGACCATGCGGCGCAGATCGTCCGCCGCCTTGGCCTGCATGCGGGCGGGGATCTCTTCGGAAAAGAGTTCGAGGAGAAGATCAGGCATCAGGCCGCCCTGCCCGTTTCGGTGTGAATCCAGGCCTCGCCGCAGGCCTTGGCCAGCTCGCGCACCCGCATGATGTAGCTCTGCCGCTCGGTGACCGAGATCACACCGCGTGCATCCAAGAGGTTGAAGACGTGGCTCGCCTTGATGCACTGGTCATAGGCCGGCAGCGCCATCAGATGCTCTTTCTGATTGCCGCCTTTTTTCCAGCCCGCCGCGAGATAATTCCGGCAGGCCTCTTCGGCCATCTTGAACTGCTCGAACAGCATCGCGGTGTCGGCATATTCGAAATTGTGTCGGGAGTATTCCTGCTCGGCCTGCAGGAAGACGTCGCCATAGGTGACCTTCTCGGCACCTTCGCGGCCGTTGAAGTTGAGATCGTAGACGCGGTCGACGCCCTGTACATACATCGCCAGGCGCTCGAGCCCGTAGGTCAGTTCGCCGGCAACCGGCGCGCATTCGACGCCCGCGACCTGCTGAAAGTAGGTGAACTGGCTGACTTCCATGCCGTCGCACCAGCATTCCCAGCCGAGCCCCCAGGCGCCCAGCGTCGGACTCTCCCAATCGTCCTCGACGAAGCGGATGTCATGGACGGCGGAATCGATGCCGATTGCGGCCAGCGACTTCAGGTACAGGTCCTGCAAGTTGGGCGGTGACGGCTTCATGATTACCTGGAACTGGTAGTAGTGCTGCAGCCGGTTGGGATTTTCGCCGTAGCGGCCGTCCTTGGGCCGCCGCGAGGGCTGCACATAGGCCGCGTTCCAGCGCTTCGGCCCGAGCGCGCGCAGCGTGGTCGCGGGATGGAAGGTGCCGGCGCCCATTTCCATGTCGTAGGGCTGCAGGATCACGCAGCCCTGCTCGGCCCAGAACCGTTGCAGAGCAAGGATGAAGCCCTGGAACGAACGTTCCGGGCGCATATGGGCAGGAAGGGCGTCCATCGGCAGAATCGGTCTCGCAAGGGGGGTTTTGAGCGCGCGGGACCGTATCGGCGTGCAGGCGGGGAATCAAGGCGATGGAAGGGAAGGATTTGTGCCTCTCTAACCGGCATGGCCGGGCTCGTCCCGGCCATCCAAGTTCTTCTCTCGTCCACGAGCCAAGTCGTGGATGTCCAGGACAAGCCGGGCATGACGAACTTAGGGTGCGACGAACTTAAGCTTAACCCGGCCGGTAGGCCCCGGTGACCGGGTCACGGCGCAGCGTTGGAATTTCAGCCGTCTGGGCGGCCTCGGCGACGCGTGCCAGACGCGCCTCTTCCAATTCCCGGTTGATGCGGACGGCAGTCTTGTAGGCCCAGCGGACCACGGCGAGCCCTCCCAGGGCACCCGCGAATGCGATCAGCGGCGGCATCGGTCGATCCTTGTCGTTCACGTGTCAGCCCCCAATAAAGACATTCTCGCTTAAGCCGGGCTGCGCCGCAATCGGGCTTTTGGGGCTAAATGGTGCGCTCACTTGCCCGTTAGAATCCAAATTTGGCCCAAATCGCCCGGGTCTCGACGGCCGAAATCAGTTCATCCGGCAATCCCCCGATACCATCAAGCACTGCCAGCGAGCCCGCCCCCGGTGAGCGCCGGCCGAGCAGTCCGGACAGCATGCCGCTGGCGGGCGCGATGACCGGCGTCAGCACCTTCTCGCCGAAGCGCGCGCGCAGCGTCGACCTGAGATCGCCAACCGCGTCGGCGAGGCCGAGCGACACCGACTTCTCGCCGGCCCAGTATTCGCCGGTAAACAAAACGTCATCATTGCCATTGAGGCGCGCGCCGCGGCTTGCCTTGACCAGAGCGATGAAGATGCCGTGGATCTCGCGCTGGAGCGCCTTCAGCCGCGCCACGTCATCGGGGTCCTCGGGAAGGAACGGATCGAGCATCGCCTTGTGCTCGCCGGCCGTGTAAAGCCGCCGCTCGACGCCAATCCGCTTGAGCAGATCCTGAAACCCAAAACTGCCGCCCACCACCCCGATCGAGCCGAGGATCGAGGACGGATCGCAGAAGATCTCGTCGCCTGCGCAGGCGATCATGTAACCGCCGGAGGCCGCGACGTCCTCGACGAATACCAGCACCGGCAGCTTCTTTTCCTCGGCAAGCTGCCTGATCCGCAGATAGATTTGGCGCGATTGCACCGGCGAGCCGCCGGGCGAATTGATCACCAGCGCGACCGCCTTGGCGTGCCGGGTGGCAAATGCACGCTCCAGCGTTTTGGCGATGCCGGCGAGCGTCAGGCCCGGCCGCAGCGGCGTCACCGCGCCGATGACGCCCGACAGGCGCACCACCGGAACGACAGGAACGTCGCGCCGGAATTTCGCCGGAATGAGTTGCTTCACCCTGTCAACGAGGTTCGGCAGTCCTGTACGATCACTTAATTGTTCACTCATGCCGTTACCTCGAATTAACCATTTTTTATCCCACCACTGTCATTGCAAAGGCGGAATGCCTTTCGGGCCGGGAACGCCTTTTGCATTGCAGATGTTAAAGCTGCAATGGCGCAGCGGAGACTGACATGAAAATCTACCTGCTGATAATGCTCATCGGCAGCCTTCTGGCCGCGATCCACTTTACATCGGCGCCCAAGCAACAGTCAGAGACGCTTCCGCAATAGCGTCCTGGTTCCCTGATCGCCGTGCGCACCGCGCTCAGGCGTTACCGAGCGGCAGGCTCCCCTGCCCGGCCAAAATCTCCTGCACCTTCCGGTTGGGCACGCCCGGCTCGTCATTGAGCATCAGGGCAGGATGGATTTGCGTCAGCGCCCTGCCGCCTTTGGCGGCGCGAACCAGGATGCGGTTGGCGGGCGCCTGCGCGTCGCCGTGGACGGGCAGGATCTGCAGGCTCCCAAAACCGTGATCGAGCGCGGCGAGCACTTCGGCAATGCCGTCCGCGCGCCAGATCAGCGTCATCGTTCCTCGTGACCTGAGAATCCGCCGGCCGGCGTGAACCCATTTCAACAGCGTCGTCGCGGTCGCCATATGCGCAATGCCGCGTGCCGTATCCGGCGAGGCGCGGTGCCGCGCCGGATCGTTGAACGGCGGATTCATCAGCACCGCATCGATGCTGTCGGGACCGAGCCCGGCGGCGGCAAAGCTGGCCGCATCCGCCTCCACGTCGAGCACGGCCACATCGGCCTTGATCGCATTCGCATCCGCATTGGCGCGTGCAAGGCCTGCCAGCGCCGCATCGATCTCGACCAGAACCAGATCGATGCCGGGGACGCGCTTGGCGACTGCCAGGCCGGCAACGCCGACGCCGGCGCCGAGATCGGCGACGCGGTCCCCCGAGCGGGCGGCCGTTGCCGCCGCCAGCAGCACCGCGTCGTGGCCGGCGCGATGTCCCGATTTCAGTTGCTTCAGATGCAATTGCCCGCCGAGAAACGCATCCTCGGTGAGTTCAAGAACGGGGTCACTCATCGGAGCGCAATTCGTGAGCCAGGCCCGCCTCGGCGAGCAATTGCCGGGCCGCGCGAATATCGTCTTCGTGCACCAGAATACGGCGCGGCAGGATGCCGAGTGATCCCTCGATCACACTCATGTTCTGGTCCAGCACCAGATGATGGATATTGGCGCCGTCGAGCAGCGCGCCGATTGCGGAAACCAGCACGATATCGTTGGTTCTGACCAATTCCCGCAACGGATGTTCTCCTTTTCGCCCAAGTGCGACCGCGGCGCGCGGCCTGTCAACCGCTAGCTGCCCTTGCCGCCATAGCCGTCACTTTCTATTGTAGAACAAGGATAATGCGAATTGGCCAAAATTGGAGACCCGCGTGGCGGTTATTGTACCCTTCGAAAGTCCGTCCAACGCCTCGATCGATGCGCTGGTCGGACTCGTCGCCGCCGACATGGAGCGGGTCAACGCCACGATCCTGTCGCGGACGGGGTCGGAAGTCACGATGATCCCGGAAGTGGCCAATCATTTGATCTCCTCCGGCGGCAAGCGCCTGCGCCCGATGCTGACGCTCGCCATGGCGAGCCTCACCGGCTATTCCGGCGACGGCCATATCAAGCTCGCCGCCTCCGTCGAGTTCATGCACACCGCGACGTTGCTGCATGACGACGTGGTCGACGAAAGCGAACTGCGCCGCGGCAAGCTGTCGGCGCGGATGCTGTGGGGCAATGAGGCGAGCGTTCTGGTCGGCGACTTCCTGCTCGGCCAGGCCTTTCGCATGATGGTCGAGGTCGGCTCGTTGCGCGCGCTCGACATCCTCTCCTCCGCCGCCGCCACCATCGCCGAGGGCGAGGTGATGCAGCTCGCAGCGGCCAAGAATACCGCGACCACCGAGGACGAATATCTCGCGGTTATCCGCGGCAAGACGGCCGAACTGTTCGCCGCCGCCTGCGAGGTCGGCCCCGTCATCGCCAACCGGCCGAAGGCGGAGCAGACCGCCTGCCGATCGGTCGGCATGAATCTCGGCATCGCCTTCCAGCTCGTCGACGACGTGCTGGACTATGGCGGCAAAGCAGCCAAGCTCGGCAAGAACATCGGCGACGATTTCCGCGAGGGCAAGATCACGCTGCCGGTGGTGCTGGCATTCCGCCGCGGCAATGACTCTGAGCGCAAGTTCTGGATCAAGGCGCTCGAGCGCGGCGATATCGGCGATAGCGACCTCGATCATGCGATCGGGCTGATGACCAAGCACCGCGCGCTGGAAGACACGATCAGCCGCGCCCAGCATTATGGCGCGATGGCGGTGGATGCGCTGGCGCTATTCCCGGCCTCGCCGATGAAGAGCGCGCTCGAACAGGTCGTGGCGTTCTGCCTGGCAAGGTCGCATTGATTCCACCGCCGTCATATCCCGCGAAGGCGGGGTATCCAGTACGCCGCGGCCTCTCAATACATCAATGAAAGCCTCTGGAATACTGGATCCCCCGCCTTCGCGGAGGATGACAGCGAGCGCGCCTCACTCAACCCATCGTACGAGACATCGCATTGACCGGCGCCAATTTCCTCCCGTTTCTGCTGGCTGCGCTCATCGTCGCCGCCGTGCCCGGTCCCGGCATCTTCTATGTCGCGGCACGGACGCTGTCCGGCGGCAAAAGCGCGGGTTACGCCTCGACGTTCGGGACGGCGTTCGGCGGGCTCGTGCACGTGATCGGCGGCGCGCTTGGCGTCTCCGCGATCATCCTTGCAAGCGCCGATTTGTTCACCGCGCTCAAATTCGCCGGCGCGCTCTATCTGGTCTGGCTCGGCATCAAGACCTTTCGCGAGGCGCGCGATGTACTCGCGCAACCGATCGTCGCGGCCGGTACACAACATGTCTTCCGCGAAGGCGTGCTGGTCGAAGCGCTGAACCCGAAGACCGCGGCGTTCTTTCTGGCCTTCATTCCGCAATTCGTCGATCCCTTCGCCGGCTCGGTCGCGCTGCAGTTCGTCACGCTCGGCCTTATCTCGGTCGCGCTAAACACGTTCGCCGATGTCGTCGCGGTGATGATGGCGACCAGTGCACGCGCCGGTCTGACGCGGCATCCAACCCTGCTGCAGCGGTTGCGGCAGGGCTCGGGGCTGTTCATCGCGGGCTTGGGTATTTCGCTGGCGCTGGCCCGGCGGCCTGGGTCATAGCCTATACTACGAAGAGAATCTCAGCTCAGCGTTCCCGCGTGCACCCACCATGTCGGGTGATCGCGCCGGATCTGCTCGGCCGCGCGGTGCGCATCGGCGGTGTTCTCGTAGATCGCAAAGCAGGTGGCGCCCGATCCGGACATCCGCGCCAGCCACGCGCCGTTGGTGGCGTTGAGCGCCGCGATGACGTCGCCAATGACCGGCTGTACGCGCAGCGCCGGCGGTTCCAGGTCGTTGGAATTGGCGGCGAGCGCTTCGACCCACTCTTCCAGCGATGCCTTGTCATCGGGCCAGCGATCGCGCAGCAGCACGTCGGTGACACCGACCAATAATTCGCCGTTGCGCAGGCCGAGCGCGTTGAAGACGTCGCGGGTGGCGACGGGAACGCCGGGATTGACCATCACGCAGGGCATTTTCGGCAGGGTCAGCGTCTGCAGCGCTTCGCCGACGCCGGTCATGATGCAGCCGCGGGAGTTGACGCAGACCGGCACGTCGGCGCCGGTCAGTTGCGCGACCTCGATGATGCGAGGATCGTCGAGCGCAAGGCCGTTCAATTGTGCGAGCAGGCGCAGCGCCGCCGCGGCGTCGGCCGAGCCGCCGCCGATCCCGGCTGCGACAGGCAACACCTTGTCGAGCGTGAAGCTGCCGGCTTTCATACCGGGTACACGCTCCGCCAGCAGGCGGGCAGCCTTGAGCACCAGATTGTCCGAGGTATCACCGCACGCCTGCGCCAGCGGTCCGGACATTTTCAGATCCAGATCCGCACCTGGTATCAGCGTCAGGCGGTCAGCGCAGTCGGCAAACGCGACCACGCTTTCGAGATCGTGATATCCGTCCGCGCGACGGCCATTCACCCGCAAGGACAGATTGACCTTGGCGCGCGCCTCGTCACTCAGCATGGGCATTGCCGAACAGCTCCCAAAGTCTTCTGTCAGCCACCCTTGCCGTCTTCTTTCTTCTTGTCGGCGGAAGCCGCAGAGGAGGTGTCCTCGGGCAGGCCATTGGCGATCTTCGCCTCGATCTTCGGCAGTTCTTCCGCCTCGGGCTTGAGGTCGCGCGCATGGGCCCACTGGAACTTGGCTTCCAGCGTCCGCCCGACGCGCCAATAGGCATCGCCGAGATGGTCGTTGATGGTCGGATCCTCTGGCTTGAGATCGATCGCGCGCTCCAGGTTCTTCACCGCGTCCTCGAAATTGCCGATCCGGTAGAACGCCCAACCCAGCGAATCCACGATGTAGCCGTCGTCAGGCCGCTGGTCGACGGCGCGGCGGATCATCTTCATGCCCTCGTCGAGATTAACGCCCTGGTCGATCCAGGAATAGCCAAGATAGTTGAGGACATGCGGCTGCTCGGGCTGCAGCTCCAGCGCCTTGCGCATGTCGGCCTCGGCCTTGCTCCACTGCTTGGAACGCTCCAGGCAAATGCCGCGATAGTAATAGGTGACCCAGGTATTCTTGTCGCTCACGCCGGGCGTCGCGTCGATCGCCAGCGAATAGGTCGTGGCGCAATCAGCGAATTTCTTGCGGCCGCGCTCGATGTTGCCGAGCGCCATGATGGCCTCGATGTCCTTTGGCGCCTCGGTGATGACGCCCTTCAGGATCTTGATCGCTTCCTCGCTGCGGTCGGCGGCGTCCAGATTAGTGGCGAGCTGAATCTGCGCGTTGCGCTTGAGCGGCGAACTCGCCGGCATGCGCTCGTAGACCTTGATCGCCATCTGCGGCTTCTTCACGGATTCGTAGAGATCGGCCAGCGAGAGCAGCGCCAGCGGATGACTGGGCTGCAAATAGAGCGCGAGCTGCAGATAGACCAGCGCCAGATCCTCGCCGCCACGGCGGGTCAGCGTGGCGCCGATGCCGTAGAGCGCCTCGGCCGCACCCGCCTGTGCCGAATCGACCAGCGGGGGCAGCTTCTTGCCGGCCTTGGCCTCCCGCAGGCCTTCCTGCACCAGCGGATGCCGCGGCACCTTCTTGTCAAAGGCCTCGTAAATGGCGGCCGCCGCTGCGCCGTCCTTGTTGCGCGACAGCCAGCGCGCATGGGCGTCAACCACGCGCAGCATCGAATCGTCGAGCTTATAGGCACGCTCGAACCGGGGGCCGGCGTCCTTGTCCTTGTTGGAGGACTCCAGAATCATGCCGGTGTGGAGGTCCTTGAAGATCGGATACCACTCGGGGCCAGTCAGCTTGTCGATATTGGCAACCGCGGTCTTGGCATCGCCGGCGCCGTAGCTTGCCCATCCCGACAGCAGCGTCGCCACCAGATCGGTGATCGGGCCGCGAATCGACTGGTTGATGTTGACCTGCGCGGCGGCGTATTTCTTCTGCTTGAGATCGCGCACGCCGACCACCAGTCGCGCGACGCGGTTGGCCTTGTCCATGGTCAGGATGCGATCGGCAAGCTTGACCGCTTCATCGATGTCGCCGTCGGCGAGCGAGGAAATGAAGGCGCGGTCGAGCAGCTCGTTGTTCTTCGGATCGGTGCGTAGCGCGGAGCGGTAGAAGGCCGCGGCGGAATTCGCGTCGCGCTCGACGCTGGCATGGCGCGCGGCGAGATAGCTGCCCGCCGTGGTCAGCGATTTCAGATCGGCCTTGGAGGGGAACTGCGCGGCGTTGTCGGCCGGATGGTCGGGGGTCTGGGCCCAAACCAAACCAGGCGTGGTCAGGCTGGCTGCGGTGATGGCGGCGATGGTCCAACGATTCATACGAGTGGAAAGCATCACGGTTCGCATAGCTCCAGGATGTTCGGCGGGATCGGTACGATCGGTGTTTTACGATCGGTCTTTAATGCAAACCCAAGCGGCGGCATCTCAATCAGCGACAATGCCGCTTTTGGCCCTCAACCGCAAGGATACGCCAAGGACAAGTCGTGGCGAATCGGTTGGCAGATTAGGCCCTTAGGCCTCCGATTTGGCCAGCCCAACCGGGAAACGCTTCTTCTATGGCGGTATCGTGGCCGAAGGCGGTATCACCCTGCCCCGGCTCACGCAATCGTGGTTGTTACGGCCGCGTTACATACCCTGGTAGTTCGGCCCGCCGCCGCCCTCGGGAGGAACCCAGGTGATGTTACCGTTCGGGTCCTTCACGTCGCAGGTTTTGCAGTGGACGCAGTTCTGGGCGTTGATCTGGAAGCGCGGACCGGAGGCCTCCTCGACCCACTCATAAACGCCGGCCGGGCAATAGCGGTTCGAGGGGCCGGCGAAGACGTCATGTTCCGACGTCTTCTGCAGGTTCATGTCGGCGACCTTGAGATGGATCGGCTGGTCCTCTTCATGGTTGGTGTTGGAGAGGAACACCGAGGACAGCTTGTCGAAGGTGAGCTTGCCGTCCGGCTTGGGATAGGCGATCGGGGTGTGCGACTTCGCCGCATCCAGTGTCTTGCGGTCGGGCTTTGAGTGCGATTGGGTGCCGAACAGCGAGAAGCCGAGCGTGTTGCACCACATGTCGAAGCCGCCGAGCGCGACGCCGATGACGGTGCCGAACTTCGACCATAGCGGCTTGACGTTGCGGACCCGGTGCAGGTCCTTGCCGACGGCGGAATCCCGCCAGGCGTTTTCGTATTCGGCCAGTTCGTCATTGGCGCGGCCGGCGCCAAGCGCTGTGGCGACATGCTCGGCAGCAAGCATGCCACTGCCCATCGCGTTATGCACGCCCTTGATGCGCGGCACGTTCACAAAACCTGCCGCGCAGCCGATCAGCGCGCCGCCCGGGAAACTCAGGCGCGGCACCGACTGGTAGCCGCCCTCGGTGATGGCGCGCGCGCCATAGGAAATCCGCTTGCCGCCCTCGAACACGGAGCTGATCGAGGGATGAGTCTTGAAGCGCTGGAATTCGTCGAACGGTGACAGATACGGATCGTCGTAGTTGAGATGCACGACGAAGCCGACCGCGACCTTGTTGTCGTCGTAGTGATAGAGGAATGAGCCGCCGCCGGTCCTGTTGTTCAGCGGCCAGCCGAACGAATGCTGGATCAGGCCCTTCTGGTGCTTGGCGGGATCGATCTCCCAGACTTCCTTGAGCCCGATGCCGAATTTCGGCGGCTCGCTCTTGGCGTCGAGCGAATATTTCGCGATCAGCTGCTTGCTCAGGCTGCCGCGCGCGCCTTCGGCGAACAGCGTGTATTTGCCGAGCAGCTCCATGCCGCGCGTAAAGGAATCCTTGAGACTGCCGTCGCGGGCGATGCCCATGTCGCCGGTCGCGATGCCGCGCACCGCGCCGTTGTCGTCATAAAGCACCTCGACCGCGGCAAAGCCCGGATAGATTTCGACGCCGAGCGCCTCCGCCTTCGGCGCCAGCCAGCGGCAGACATCGCCGAGCGAGCCGACATAGCAGTGATGGTTGTTCATCAGCGGCGGCATCATGAAATTCGGCAGACGGATCGCACCGACCTCGGTGGTCCAGTAGAAGCGGTCCTTCTTCACCTGCGTCTTCAGCGGACAGTCCGCATCGTCGCGCCAATCGGGGATCAGTCTGTCGAGGGAGACCGGATCGATCACCGCGCCCGACAGGATATGCGCGCCGACCTCGGAACCCTTCTCCACCACAACGATGCTGAGATCGGCATTGAGCTGCTTCAGCCGGATTGCCGCGGCGAGGCCCGACGGCCCGGCACCGACGATCACGACGTCGAATTCCATGGATTCGCGGGGAGGAAGTTCTTCTGCACTCATGATCTTGTCTCAGCCCGATTGAGAACGGCTCTAAAGCGCTCTTGTTTACGATTTTTGCGGAGAGGACAACCATGGAAATGCAACTGCGGGGCGTTTCACGCCTGCCGGATCCATATTAGATTGGCATAATGGATTTGATCCCCGAACCTGCACCTAATCTCAGGCAATTGCTGGCTTTTTATCTGGAAGCCGGGGTCGATTGCGCGCTGATGGAGGAGCCCGTCGACCGGCTGAGCGAGCCGGAAAGCCCGCCAGCGCCGGCCCCGGTCCGCGAGGTTGCCCCGAGCCCCATCAGGGAAATGCCGGCCGCGATGCCGGCGGTTCCGCGCAGCGAAACAGCGCCGGCCCCGGAAGCGGCGATCGCGATGGCGCGCGAGGCGGCGCGCACGGCGCCGACGCTGGACGCGCTGCGCGCGCTATTGGAAAAATTCGAAGGCTGCGCGCTGCGCAACACCGCGACGCGCCTGGTGTTCGCCGACGGCAATCCCGAGGCCCGCATCATGTTCGTCGGCGAAGCGCCCGGCCGCGACGAGGACATCGCGGGCCTGCCCTTTGTCGGGCGTTCCGGCAAGCTGCTCGACCGGATGATCGCGGCGATCGGGCTCGACCGCAGCAAGGCCTATATCGCCAACGTGATCCCCTGGCGGCCGCCCGGCAACCGCACGCCGACGCCGCAGGAGACGCAAATCTGCCTGCCGTTCATCCAGCGCCAGATCGAGCTCGTGAACCCGGACGTGCTGGTGACGCTCGGCAACCCTTCCACGCAAACGCTGCTGCAGACGCGCGAAGGCATCATGCGCACGCGCGGCAAATGGATCGACTACGACACCGGCACGCGCACGATCCGCGCCATGGCGACCTTCCACCCGGCCTATCTGCTCCGCTCGCCGTCCTACAAGCGGATGTCGTGGCAGGACCTGCGCGCCATCGCGAAGGCGCTGGAGAATAGTTCGTCGCGATGATCGGCAGCACGAACAAGGCCGAGCGCTATCGCGATTTTTTCCGCCTGCAGCTTCGCTTCGCCGAAGCGGTCGCCGAGCAAACATCGACGCCTGTTGCCGATGCCGTACTGCTCTACACCAACTTTCATCGCCGCTTTGGCCTTGGCGACGTCAGCCGGGATGGGGTGAGCCCGGCATGGAACGACTACGCGCACAGGCTCGCCAAACTCGGGACACATGACCAGCGCGCGGGCTGGACGCAGACATTCTACACGCAGTCCCCCGACGAGCGAGCCGGGCCTCAGGAACACGTCTTCGGTTGCTTCGAGTTCGAGGCCGACGACGAAACCGGGATCGTACGTCCTCACTTTTACAATCGCGATACCCGGGGATCCCTGAGCAGGACCAGAATCGAAACACGGCGGCGCGAGCTTGGAGCCATGTTCGCCTACATCAAGCAACGCTTTCCGGCGGCGAGGCATGTCGAAGGCCGCTCGTGGCTTTACGGCACGGAAGCCTACCGGCGGCTATATCCGGAAGATTACGTCCAATCACGCGAGGTGATAGAAGGCGCGGCCCGATTTCAGGGCATGGCATGGTGGGGACAATTTCTGGATCGCGATGGCAATGTAAAGCCGCCACTGCGGCAGGCCCTGTTTCGCAACCTCGATCGGCTGAATGCAAACAGGCTTTGGGAGGCCTTCCCACTTCCCGCCTTTCGCGTGAGCGCACCGATCGATGCTTTCTACGCCAAATATGGAATCTGATTTTAGAGAAGCACCATCGCGAAGATCTCGGCACAACCAGGTTCTTCCTCATCCCCGCGAGGGGATGAGCCTATTGCGCCTTCGGCCGCACGATGGCCCAGCCGATGCGCAGCAGCGGCTGACGGCCGTTCACCAGCCATTCGAAGGCGCGCGGCACTTCCGGCACGAGGCCCGGAAAGCGCTGCGCGATTTCGGGCGGCGGCGCGCCTGACGTATCGGAGGCGCGCCAGACCACGACGCCGCCGGTCTCGTTGAATTTCGCAACCGACAGCCAGGGCGTCCGTTCCGGCGTGGCATCGAGCAATAGATGCGGGCGGCCGCGGCTCATCGCAATGAAGCTGGCGAGTTGCGGATCGCCGGCCACCGCGCGCAGCCGCTGATTGGTCCGCCGTTCGAAATTGTCACCAAAGAATTGCGCGATCGCCTTGGCCGGCAGCGACGTCGAGACTTCGTTAGCGCCGGTCCACGGCAGGAATGCCGTCGCCGCGATCATAACCACGGCGGGCGCGATAATGGCGACCGCCCACACTGTCCGCAGTAGACGCTGGCGCCGCAAATGGATCAGGTCGCCGGTCGCAACGATCACGGCAAGCCCGGACATCAGCAAGGCGACGCCGGCACCGCCGACAATACGATCGAAATTGAAGAACCCCGCGATCAGGCTGCCGAACAGCGCCGGCGCGAGTGCGAAGAAGAAGACGAAGTCGCGCGCCAAGGGGTCGACCGGCGGCCGGTAGATGATCGGCGCTTCCCCGGCGCTACCGGCGAAGAAGCCGGAATTGAGGATCACCAAGAGCACGATCGCCGCCATCGCCAGCACGAGACCGCCGAGCAGCCAGCCCCACTGCATGGCGCGCGCGGCAAGATCGGCGAGAGCGGGCCACGGCGGCATCGCCAATGCGTCGGCGCGAAGCAGCCAGATCAAATAGGGCAGCACCAGGACGACGATGACCAGGAGCGCATAGAGCGGATCGAGCGACATCAGCACGCGCCGACCCCGTTCGGTCGCGGCGGCAAATCCCACGAGGAGCAGCAACAGGCCGATGGCGGCGGGCGTGGTCAGCAACAGCAGCCCGGCCTCGATCGACCAGGCGAACCACGCGTTGCGCCGGTTCTGGCCGATCAATTGCCAGGAATGCAGCAGCAGCAGCGCCCAGAGCGGACGCGCCAGCACCAAGGGACCGAATTCGACGCCGGGCGAACTGAACGCCACGATCGTCATCGAGAGCAGGACGGCGAGCACCGCCTGCTGCCCGCCGACGATGGCGCGGGCAAGCTGGTAGTAGACCCAGAAGGTGACGACGGCGCAAACCTGCGCGAGCAGGTAGACACCGAACATGGTGTTGCCGGCGGCGCGGTAGGCGATGTCGGCGAGCCAGAACGCCAGCGGTGGTCCGAGCCAGGTCCCGACCTGGTATTCACGGCCGAAGGCCAGCACGGTCGCGAGATCGCCGGGCGGGCTGCGATACAGCAGCATCGGCAGGACCAGCCACAATGCCGCCTGCACCAGCACCACAATCCAGACCACCAGCCGCGGCCGGGCGCGGATCAATTCGACAACGAGCGAGGTGAAACGCATGAACCGTCCGAATGCCCGGGCCTGGCGGCCCTATCCCCCAACACGTTTGATAGAGCGCAGGCGCCGCGGAGGCAACCGCTCTTAGATCGTGGCGGAGATATCGGAAGCGCTCTCCGCATCCACCGTGAAGAGATCAGGCTCGACCTCGACCGCTTCAGGGAAATGCTTCAGCCGCGCGGCGATGACAGGCGCGAAGAAGCGGCGGTGGTGGACGCTGGGGCCTAGTCGGTCCAGCGCCTCGCGATGTTCCGGCACCGCGTAGCCCTTGTGGGTTTCAAAGCCGTAGCCCGGGCAATCCAGCGCCAGCGCGCTCATCAGGCGGTCGCGCGTCACCTTGGCGATGATCGAGGCGGCGGCGATCGACATGACAATGCCATCGCCACCGATCACCGCCTCGCAGTCGCACGGCGCATCGATCTTGTCGCGGCCGTCGACGAACACGTGCTTGGGCATTTCCGGTAAGGCGCGCACCGAGCGCGCCAGCGCCCAGAGCGAAGCGCGCAAGATATTGTCGCGGTCGATCCGCGCCGGCGAGGCAAAGGCGACGGCAAAGGACGAGGTGGCGCAGATCTCCTCGAACAGTTCCTCGCGGCGCTCGGCGGTGAGCCGCTTGGAATCGTCGATGCCCTTGGGGACTCGTTTCGGATCAAGGATGACGGCGGCCGCCACCACGGGCCCGGCCAGCGGACCGCGCCCGGCCTCGTCGCAGCCGGCGATCGGCCAGACGCCGCGCTTGATCAGCGCCCGTTCGCGGCGGAAGCTCGGCGGCGCGACCGCGATCACGCCCTTCGGCAGATCGGCCTTCTCCTTGCCGGCCTGCTTGCCTGATTTTCCGTCGGTTTTCTTGGCGGACTTGTCCCGAATCATGGCCGGGATTCGTGCGCCAGCGCGCCGCCGCGCGCAACCGGGAACTCGGCGTAATTCCCGTTATTCAGTCTTGTCCGTCGCTCAATCCGCCAGATGAACCCGCCGGTCGTCGCCGACTTCAATGCCCGGCGCGACCACGACTTCCCAAGGATGATTGTCGGGATCGCCAAAGTAGCCGGAGTAGCCGCCGTAGTCGGTCTTGTGTGCGGGCTTCAGCAGCGTCGCGCCGCAGGAGACGGCGAAGTCGAGAACAGCGTCGACCTCCTGGGTCGAACTGCAATTCCAGGCGAGCGTCGAGCCGCGAAACGTCGTCGGCCGGGGCTGGTCCGGCAGCCTGGCGTCGGCAGCGAGTTGGTCCCACGGGAACAGCGCGATCACCGTGCCGCCGGTATCGAAGAAGGCCACGGCCTCCCCGGTGGCGCGCATCTTTCTGACAAAGCCGAGCGCTTCATAAAAGGCGATGCTGGCGCGGATATCGCTGACACCGAGCGTGATGACCGTGAAGCGCGGGGTTGGCCTGCCTGGACTCATGCTTACTCTCCATCCGTCATTGCAGGGAGCAATGGCGACAACGCCCTAGAACAAACTCAGTTGCTGCCCGCTGCGCTTGGGCTTGATGAAGTGATCGGTCGTCAGTTTCGAGCGCCGCTTGTTGAGCCCAAGCTTTTCGCAGGCGATCTCGAACCGCCTCCCGATCATCCAGGCCATCGGCCCGGTGCCCTTCATCCGCGTTCCCCATTGCGAGTCGTAGTCGCGCCCACCGCGCATGTCGCGGATCAGCGTGAAGACGTGGCGGTAGCGGTCCGGATAGTTCGCCATCAGCCACTCGCGGAAGAGGTCGCGCACTTCCAGCGGCAGCCGCAGCAGCACGTAGCTTGCCTCTTTCACGCCGGCATGGGCCGCGGCATCGAGAATCCGCTCGATCTCGGAATCATTCAGCGCAGGGATTACGGGCGCGACCATCACGGTCGCGGGGATGCCGGCCGCCGACAATTGCCTGAGCGCCTCCAGCCGCTTTGGCGGCGTCGAGGCGCGCGGCTCCATGGTGCGCGCCAGCTTGGGATCGAGCGTCGTCACCGAGATCGCGACCTTGGCCAGATTGCGCTTCGCCATTCGCTGCAGAATGTCGATATCGCGCGTCACCAGCGCCGACTTCGTCACGATGCCGACGGGATGGCCGGCTTTATCCAGCACTTCGAGAATGCCGCGCATGATCTTGTATTCGCGCTCGATCGGCTGATAGGGATCGGTGTTGGTGCCGATCGCGATCATCCGTGGCTCGTAGCCGGGCGCCGCCAGCTCCTTCTCCAGAAGTTCGGGTGCGTCCGGCTTGGCAAGCAGCTTGGATTCGAAATCCAGCCCGGGCGACAGTCCGAGGAAGGCGTGGGTCGGCCGCGCGAAGCAATAGACGCAGCCATGCTCACAGCCGCGATACGGATTGATCGACCGGTCGAAGCCGATATCGGGCGAGTCGTTGCGGGTGATGACCTTGCGCGAGGTGTCCAGCGACACCGTCGTCTTGAACGGCGGCAGTTCGTCGAGACTCTGCCAGCCATCGTCGAAGGCGACGCGGGCTTCGGCCTCGAACCGGCCGCTCGCATTGGATTGCGCGCCGCGGCCGCGCCGCCGCTGACGGTCGATCGCGACCGCAAGCTCGGGAAAGGGTGTCGCGCCCGCCGGTTCGGAGGGCGGGGTAACCGGCGGGCGCTTGAGGGCATGAGAGGATGCTCGGCTCATGTTCCAAAGATAGCACGCAATCAGAACAAATCAAGAACATCATAGAAGGCAGTTCACACCGAAACGGTCGCTCCGAGAAGACGGCCTGCCCCATCTGCCGCAAAAAGCTGCACGCAAACGGCTGTTTTGATTGTGACAAGGTGATAACAGTGCGCAGGTTTCTCCGTTTGAGCCATCGAAGCCTCAATGATGTTGAGCGTAATCATTCCGACCGATGGGGTAGAGCAGACCGCCGTTGCAACACTGGCGGCGCTGGTGCCGGGAGCTGCCGCCGGCGTCATCTCCGAAGTGCTGCTGGTCGACCGGGCCGGCAATGGCGTGATCGAGCGGGTGGCCGACGTTGCCGGCTGCCGCTTCCTAAGCTTCGAGGGAACACGCGCTGCGGCGCTGGCCGCTGGGGCGCGGGCGGCGCGCGCGCCGTGGCTGATGTTCCTGCATCCCGGCGCGGTGCTCGACAGCGGCTGGATCGACGAGACCACGCAATTCATCCAGAACGTCTCACTCAGCGGCCGGCCGCGCGCGGGCGTCTTTCGCTATGCCCGCTCGCCCTACACCAACACAGGGATTCGCGACGCCTTCAAATTCGTCGGCCGGATGATCGCGGGACCGTCGGCGGAACAGGGGCTCTTGATCGCACGCGATCACTATGAGCGGCTTGGCGGCCATGGCGTCAACTCCCGCCGCCCCGAGACGCGGCTGCTCCGCCAGCTCGGCCGCGCTTCACGCACCCAGCTGCGTAGCCGGATCATGGTCGTCGCCTGAAGCGGCGGCCGCAGGTCCCGGACCCAAATATCGAAAACAACCCCATACACAGTAGAACGGCATGCCCGGCGCGCCTTTGCCTCGCGAATATACTTGCCAAAGTCAAATATATCCTTGACAATGGCAAATATCGAGGTACCCGATGTTGCAGAAAAATTCCGAACAAGAAATCGCGGCCGTTCGCGCCTTCAACCGCTTCTACACCCGCAAGCTCGGCATCATCGAGCCGAAGCTGCTGCACAGCCCGTTCACGCTGCAGGAAGCGCGCATCATGTACGAGATCAGGCATCGCCCGGCCTGCACCGCCACCGACCTTACCCGCGACCTCGGCCTCGATCCCGGCTTCCTGAGCCGCACGCTGCAGGGGCTGCAGCGCCGCCAGATCGTGGCGCGAAAGCCCTCGAAGGACGACGGCCGCGTCAACGAGCTCTCCTTGACCGCGAAGGGCCGCTCCGCCCAGGCCGAGCTCGAGCGCCTGACAAACGAGGAAGTTGGAAGCCTGCTCACCGCGCTGGACAGCGATCAGCGCGCCGCCATCGTCCGCGCCATGACGACTATCGAACAGACGCTGGAGCGCCCGACGGGGAAGCCAGCCGCCTTTCTCTTGCGCAGCCATCGGCCCGGCGACATCGGCTGGGTGATCTCGAGCCAGGCAAGGGCCTATGCCGAAGAATATGGCTGGGACATCAGCTACGAGGCGCTGGTCGCCGAGATCTGCGCGCAGTTCATCAGGAACTTTGATCCTGCGCGCGAGCATTGCTGGATCGCCGAAGCCGGCGGTGAGCCGCTCGGTTCGATCTTCCTGGTGAAGGGCAGCGATGAGGTCGCCAAGCTGCGGCTGCTCTTGGTAGAGAAAAAAGCGCGCGGGCTTGGCGTCGGCCGCGCGCTGGTCGAGCAGTGCATCCGCGGAGCGCGCGAAAAGGGCTACAAGGAAATGACGCTGTGGACGCAAAGCATCCTTGTCGCCGCGCGCGGCATCTATCAGGCGGCGGGCTTCCATCGCGTCAAGGAAGAGCCGCACCATAGCTTCGGCGTCGATCTGGTCGGCGAGACCTGGGAAATGAAGCTGTGAAGCCGGCGCGTCGCGACAGCCCGCGGCGCGTGACGCCAGCCATCATCGACTTCCACATCGCGCGCGCCCATCAGTTGCGCACGGAGGCCTATGGCGACATCGCCGGTGCGCTATGGGCGCTCTTGATCAGGCTGAAGCGCCTTGTGCTTTAGGCCGGCGCAGATGCTCGTCCAGCCGCGGCATGATTTCGACGAAATTGCAGGGCCGCGTGCGGTAGTCGAGCTGGGCACCCAAAATGCCGTCCCAGGCATCGCGGCAGGCGCCCGGCGACCCCGGCAGGCAGAAGATGAAGGTCGCACCGGCAACGCCCGCGGTGGCGCGGCTCTGCACCGTCGAGGCGCCGATCTTGGCATGGCTCAGCATGTGGAAGGCGATGGAAAAGCCATCCATCCGCTTTTCGAACAGCGGCTCGATCGCCTCCGGTGTGACGTCGCGGCCGGTGAAGCCGGTGCCGCCGGTGGTGATGATCGCGTCAATGCCGGCATCGGCGATCCATCGCCTGGCGATGGCCCGGATCGCCTCCACGTCGTCGGTAACGATCTGGCGTGCGGCAAGATGATGGCCTGCCGCGGTGAGGCGGTCGGCCAGCGTGGCGCCCGATTTGTCATCGGCCAGCGAGCGCGTGTCCGAGATGGTCAGCACCGCGATGTTGAGCGGCACGAATTGTTTTGTCTCGTCGATGGAGGACATCATCGCCTCTTTCCGTCATGCCCGATCTTGTGCGGGCATCCACGTCTTCAAACTATCTCAAAAGTATAGAAGTGGATGGCCGGGAGCTAGGGCGTGTACTCATAAATCCGCGATTGTCCGCTTGCCGGGGCAGACATGGCCCTGACCGGCCGGGGACGGCTGCAGATGACCCGAAGCGGTCGATGTCGAGCTTGTCCCGAGCTATTATCAGCCAAGCTGATCGACCAGTGCCGACCATAGAGCCCATGGTTCGCCTCGATGTACCGGGTCCTCAATTGCAGTGTGCACCATGACGACCTTAGAGGTCGGATCAACGCAAATGTACTGGCCCTTGAATCCTAACAACGCGAACTGCCGCCTCTCACCGGGAAACAGCCACAAGAGATAACCGTAGCCAAATCTCTTCGTCGCCGCGACCGGTCGCAGATAGTCATCCGAAGCTCGAACGGTGGTCGCATCGATCATCCATTGCGTCGGAACGATCTGCTTGCCATCCCATGCGCCATCATGCGCCAGCAAACGTCCTAGCCGGGCGTAATCGCGCAGAACGGCATTGAAGCCAAAGTGCCCCAGTTCGAATCCTTCTGCGTCTACCAGCCAATTGGCATCCGCTTCCGCGCCGATCGGTTCCCATACTTTCTCGCGCAGATAGTCAGATGCTGACTTGTTGACAGCACCGTGAAGCACCATGCCGAGCACGTCGGCTTCTATGCTCGCGTAGTAAAATCTCGTTCCCACCGGGGCGACACGCTGATTGAATTGCACAATGCTCTTAACCGTGCCCAACTTTGAGTCCGGGGACGCGATCCCCATGCCGTTCCACAGGCGATTGAGGTCACGTCCTCCGTCTCTTGTTTCACCGAAATCGACGCCTGAGGACATGTGCAGCAGATCGCGAATTGGCGTCCTGCCGTACTCGCTACCCATAAAACCCGGTACATAACTTTCGGGGATATCATCGACCGACTTAATCGCCCCCTCCGAGATGGCGATCCCGATCAACAGTCCGGTTATCGTCTTGACCATCGACTGGGATACGAACCGATCTTGATCAGTTCGCGCGTACTGATAGCCCTCGAAGATAATCTGGTCGTCCTTGGCGATCAGCAGGCCAGTGGTCGGATTGCGCGACATGTAGTCACGGGGCGGAAACTTGCTTCCCTGAAAATTGTAGTAAACGTCCGCCCTCGAGCACTTGAACTTCCAGGGCGTCACAGCTCGCCTGATGAGCCGCGTTGGATAGATGTGATCGATATGGGTGAATGCGCCGACACGATATTTTGGCTCCCAAGGGTCGCCTTGCCTCCGCGCCTCCGCAATGTCAGGAAGAGGATAACCATCTTTGGCGCCGTAAAGCTCGGCGTTTGGACCTGTTGTGGAGAAAATCGGACCGGCGCAGTCTTGCGTCTCGCCGGGGGAAACTGGTTCTGCGGTTGCCGGAATGGGACCGGCAAACGCACAAGCGACTGTAGCAGCCAGCGATGACACAGCCTTGCGACGGGAATATTGCGGCGCCGACACGACGTCCCCCAAAGATTCCCGTAAGTAGAGATCAAATTGGGTGAGAACTTCAAGGAGTATGTCGCCTTTTTGACCCGCAAGAGACATTTGCGCGCGGGAGAAGCGAGCAGCGTCAATCCGAATTGGTTAGAGCTGCGTATTCACCGTTCGACTGCAAAGATGCGCCAATCGCCTGGAACACCTTTGAGCGAATGATTGCCGCGGTCATTAAAACGCAAGCCGGAACCCGCCACCAGGTCCTTGACCGTGCCCGACACCAACACTTCGCTCGCGCCGGCGAGAGCCGCCACGCGCGCTCCGATGTGAACGGCAATGCCGCCGATATCATCGCCGATCATTTCACACTCGCCGGTATGAAGGCCGGCGCGGACTTCAATGCCCAGCCGCCTGATTTCGTCGGCGATGGCGCAAGCGCAGCGCACGCCGCGCGCCGGACCGTCGAAAGTAGCCAGAACGCCGTCGCCAGCCGTCTTGATTACGTGGCCACGGAAGCGTGAAAGGGTACGCCGTATCGCGGTGTGATGAATGTCCAGTAGGTCGCGCCAGCAATGGTCTCCGAGTGCAGCGGCTTTCTCGGTCGAACCGACGATGTCGGTGAAGAGCACCGTGGCAAGCACGCGGTCGACCGCTACGGGCGCACGCGAGCCGGTCAGAAACTCCTCTATCGCATCGGCGATATCGCCGGCATTGTCGCCGACGAAGGGAAGGTGGTCGATCCCTGGGAATTCGAGATAGCGTGAGCCTGGAATTTGCTTGGCGAGAAACCGGCCGCCCTCGACGCTGACGACCCTGTCTTCCGTCCGGTTGATGACGAGGGTGGGCACCCGGATTGTCGAGATGATGTCGCTGATGTCAATCTGACGGTTCATGCGCGCGTACGCGGCAGCGCCGGCGGGGCTATTGGATACTCGCTCGTTCTTGCCCCACCAGCGTTTGAACGCCGCGTCGGTCATGCGGGAAGGCGCATACCTTGCCACGCTGCCGCCGGTGCCCCAGTCACGCTCGATATAGTCGAGAGCTTGCTCCAGCGTCGACTGAGTAAATCTCGATGCCGGAAAGGCGTTGCACAGCACCAGTGCGCGGCAGCGACTGGGATGGGTCGCGGCGAACAGCGCCGACATCGTGCCGCCTTCAGAAATGCCGAGAAGCGCCGCCTGTTCTATGCCGATGGCGTCCATGACCGCGCGCAGGTCGTCCATTCGCTGGTCCAGGCCCGGGAAGTCAGCGACCCGATCCGACAACCCCGTACCGCGCTTGTCAAACATCACCACCCGGGCGTAACTCGCCAAGCGCAGCAGCCAACGGCTCACCTCCGGTTCGTCCCACCAGTGCTCGACGTTGGTAAAGGCCGGCGGAGCGAAGACAACGTTGAGCGGGCCCTCGCCGAACACCTGATAGGCGATGTGAACGTCGCCGCTCTTGGCATACCGGGTGTCTGGCTGCATTGACGAGCCCCACGCTTGCCGGGATTTCCGGCCGACCGGAATTATAGCAGCAGCCTGGATTGTCGGGAACGGCTCAATGTCCCCCATTTGGCCTTAGCGGACATTCCTTCGTCTGCGCCTGATGTCCGATTTCGGGGGCTAACCGGACATCACCTGTGCTGCGTCGGGAGGGCCTGTTTATAAGTACACACCCTAGCGCAAACACCCGCTTCGCGCTTTCGCCCGGCCATCACGGCAAAATACTTCCTGATTCAATTCACCGCCCCCGGCGCAAACGTGTTGCAGGCCTGCACCGTGCCCTGCTGGTAGCCGGTCATGAACCATTGCTTGCGCTGTGCGGCGGAGCCGTGGGTGAAGCTGTCAGGCACCACCCTGCCCGTCGACTGCCGCTGCAGCGTATCATCGCCGATCGCGGTTGCCGTCTTCAGCGCCGCGTCGATATCGCCGGGCTCGATGAAGCCGGGACGCTTCTTTTCCTCCCGGTTGACCCAGACGCCGGACAGACAATCCGCCTGCAGCTCGACCTTGACCTGCAGCGCATTGGCTTCGGCTTTGCTGCCGGCCTGCTGCTGCAGCCGCGTCACGCGCGGCAGGATGCCGAGGAGGTTCTGGATGTGGTGCCCGGCTTCATGCGCGATGATGTAGGCTGTCGTAAAGTTGCAGGCGGATTTCCCCGAGCAGCCGCGGAAGCGCGTCTCGACTTCGCGGAAGAAAGCGGTGTCGAGGAAGATCTGCTTGTCCGGCGGACAATAGAACGGTCCCATCGCCGACTGCGCCATGCCGCAGCGGCCGCCATTGGTGGCGTTGCGGAACAGCACGATGCGTGGACCCGTATAGTTCTGCCCGCTCGACTGGAAGATCTCAGTCCAGCGATCATCGATCTCGCCGAGGATACCGGAGATCATGCTGCCGACTTCGTCCTTCGGCGCGCCGGTCTTGGCCGGTCCCGAGCGGCGGTCGGTCTGGTAGCTCGGCGCCTGGTTGCCGCCGGTCAGAATTTCGGCGCCGCCGATCAGAATGCGCGGATCGATGCCGAAGGCATAGCCGACAAGGCCGAGGATGATGATGGTGCCGATGCCCAGGCCGCCACCGCCCATCGGCATGCCGAAGCCGCCGCCACCGCCTCCCATTCCGCCGCCATCGTCGCGACGGTCATCAATATCGTCGCTGCGGCGGAAGTCATCGTAACGCATGGCGCTATGTCCTCATCCCCGGGGCTGCTTGCAAAATACCAACGCTGCAGTCACGTAAAATTTCCATTTCATTAATCAATAACCCGCCCGGCAAAAATTGCCTAGTGCGCTAAGAGCGCGCAATCTCTGCTGGCATTCTTGCCGATGATATCTCTGCGCATTCTCTGATCATCGCCGGCGCAGTTAAGTCGATTTTTACTTTGCCGGGTCAATGTATCGCCAGTCGGTTGTTTAGTCCCGCGTCGCCGACAGCGTCGCCTGAGTCAGAGTAATTGAGTCATGGTAGTGTCGCGTCGCGGGGCGTCTGTAAGGGCGCCCCGCACTAAATTTGAGTCTTGCTCCAGCGCTCGCATCGTCGTCGGCGATTGCGTCGCCGAGATGTCGAAGCTCCCGGCCGGTTCGGTCGATCTGGTTTTCGCAGACCCTCCCTATAATCTGCAGCTCAAGGGCGAGCTCAAGCGCCCCGACGAATCCCATGTCGATGCCGTCGACAACGACTGGGACAAGTTTTCGTCGTTCGCGGCCTATGACGATTTCACCCGCGCCTGGCTGCTCGCCTGCCGCCGCGTGATGAAACCATCAGCCACGCTGTGGGTGATCGGTTCCTATCACAACATCTTTCGCGTCGGCGCGATCATGCAGGACCTCGGCTTCTGGGTCCTCAATGATATCGTGTGGCGCAAATCCAATCCGATGCCGAATTTCCGCGGCCGCCGCTTCACCAATGCCCATGAAACCATGATCTGGGCAGCGCGCGACGAGAAGGCCAAGGGTTACACCTTTAATTATGAAGCGCTGAAGGCCGCCAATGAGGACGTGCAGGCACGTTCCGACTGGCTGATCCCGCTCTGCACCGGCGAAGAGCGCCTCAAGGGTGCCGACGGCAAGAAGGTGCATCCGACCCAGAAGCCTGAGGGCCTTTTGGCGCGCGTGCTGCTGTCGTCGTCAAAGCCCGGCGATCTCGTGATCGATCCCTTCAACGGCACCGGCACCACCGGCGCCGTGGCAAAACGTCTCGGCCGCCGCTACATCGGCTTCGAGCGCGACAAGACCTATGCGGAAGCCGCCGAAGCGCGCATCGCAGCCGTCGAACCGCTGCCCGAGGCGACGCTGGCGCCGTTCATGACCGCCCGCGAAGCGCCGCGCGTGGCGTTCTCCGAGCTGATCGAGCGCGGCATGATCCCGCCCGGCACCAAGCTCGTCGATTCCAAGAAGCGGCACGGCGCCCTGGTTCGCGCCGACGGCGCCATCATGCTCGGCGACAAGGTCGGCTCGATCCACCGGATCGGCGCGGTCGCCCAGGGCGCGCCCGCCTGCAACGGCTGGACCTTCTGGCACGTCGAGACCAAGAACGGCCTCAAGCTGATCGACGAGCTCCGCGCCGAAATCCGCTCCGAGATGGCAGCCGGGTAAGCCCCTTGATTCCGCTGACGGAATGTCCGGTGCGGCCATCAGATGGCCCGCGCCAAAGCGCGGCACCGTGCATATGGTTGACGACGTGTGAATGCCGCGAAATTCGGTTTGCCGTGGCTTCGCGCAACGCGCGTGATCGGGGAACATAGCAGCCGTGTGATCCACGCAAGTAGAAAAGCCGCCTTCCGCCCCTATTTGGAGGCATACTGCTCGCGTTGATTTTTCCAAAGAGATTGCTCCGATGCGCACCCGAGGCTCCGAGTCCTTCATCGTGCTGCCGCTGCTGCCGGTTTTCCTGATCGGCGTGTTTCCGATGTTGCTGCTCAGCCTGCTGGGTCCTGCCGGACTGATCATTCTCGGCATTCTCGTCGCCTGCGCCGGTCTGACCGACATTCTCGATGCCAACACCACGTTCAGCGAGCAGATCATCGTGCACGGTTATGCGCGCGGATCGGAGCGCGCCGGACAGCGCACCGCGCTACGTGCCGAAAGGCGCTTTGCGGCGCTGATGATTGCCGGCGGCGGCGCCCTTGCGGTCGCCGGCGTTGGCGGCCTCGCTTTGTCGTAAGGGCTTTGTCGCACGAGTTCGGCTTTTCACGAACTCGTCGCTTGCGCATCCCCTGAAAATTTGAGCATGGACTGGGCGTGCGGCGGCCTTTGCCGCCCGCGTCCGAAGTCCGACAACAAACCTGCCTGCCAGAAGCAATGGGGGAAAATACCAGATGCTCAAATTCTATTTCAACGGATCGCCGAATCCGACCAAGGTCGCGCTGTTCCTCGAAGAAGCTGGCCTCGCCTATGAGCCGGTCGCCGTGGACACCCGCAAGGGCGACCAGTTCAAGCCGGAATATCTCGCGATCAATCCGAACGCCAAGGTGCCCGCGATCGATGACGAGGGCGTCAAGGTGTTCGATAGCAACGCCATCCTGCTCTATCTCGCCGAAAAGACCGGCAAGTTCCTGCCCGCCAACACGCCGGAAACTCGCGCGCAGACGCTGTCCTGGCTGATGTTCGTGGCAACCGGCATCGGGCCGTATTCGGGACAGGCGGTACACTTCAAGCATTTTGCGCCGAAGGACCAGAACCACGATTACGCCCATAACCGCTACCAGTTCGAGGCGCAGCGCCACTATGCGATCCTCAACGATCACCTCGCCGGCCGCAAATACATGGTGGGCGACAGCTACAGCATCGTCGACATGGCCTTGTGGGGCTGGGCGCGGATGGCCGCGTTCGTGATGGGCGAGGACGTCGCGGCAAAATATCCCAACGTCAAGCGGCTGGTCGACGAGATCTCGGCCCGCCCTGCGGCGGCCAAGGCGATCGCGCTGAAGGATAATTTCAAGTTCAAGGCCGAGATGGACGACGAAGCCCGCAGCAACATGTTCAAGCACATGAAGGTGAAGGCGGCCTGATTTCTTCACCCGCCCCTTGATGGGGCGGATCGGCTCACATGGAGCGCAGCGCCATGTGAGCCGGGGCGGGGTGACAATGTTTCAACACAGACACTGTCGGATGTGGAGAGACCTTCACCCTACCTCGGTTCGCATGAGATGCGAACCGATCCACGAGCGAGCTTCGCTCGTCTCGGACCCCTCCAGGGGAAGGCGTGGCGTGCCTACTCCTTAAGCCGCTACAACCTTCCGCTCGGCCGGGAACGGGCCGAGCACACGCTCAACCAGCGCGGAATCGCAATATTCCTTGATTTCCTTGATCTTGCCGTTCTCGATCCGCCAGATCATGCAATACTGATTATTGTAGCGCTCGCCTTGCTTGGTGACGTTGTCGCCGCGCGCTTCAACCACGACATAATCGCCCTCCGCGATGAAATTGAACGCGTGCGTCCGCGGCCGCGCCGCGGCGAGCTGCGAGCGCAGATGCCCCAGCAGGGCGTTATTGATGGCGTCGCGGCCCTTGAATGTGCCCGACCAGGAATATTCGCCGGTGACGATCCAGGCGGCATCCTCGGCGAGATTGTCGACGAAGGTCGTTCCACTGCCGTTCGCTGAATCCGCGTAGATCTGCTGCACCAGTCTCTTGTTGTTGGCTGCACTCATCGATTGTCTCCGTTGTTGAAGAAGGCGACCGCGCTCCCCGCGGCCGGTGGACGTCAGGCGGCCGGAAACGGCCGGCAGATTTCGGGCTCGGGCGGCAGGCGCAGGCCGTTGGCGAGATAGCCGACGGTCCGGTAGTAGCCGGCGAGCATCAGCAGTTCGAGGATGGCTTCATCGGCGAATGCCGCCTGCAAGGCGGGCCACAATTCGTCGCTGATGTCGCAGCGGTCATGCAGCTCGTCGGCGAGGCGGATCAGAAGCGCATCATTGGCTTCCCAGCAGGCGCTGCCGGCGTCGCCGTGCACCGTCGCGTTGATCTGCTCCTCGGTCAGCCCGGCTTCATCCGCAAAATAGTGGACGCGCATGCCCCATTCATATTGGCAGCCGCAGCGCGCGGTCACCCGATGCAGCAGCACCTCACGCTGCCGGAGGCTGAGCTTCATTCCGGGCATGTAGCTTGGTGCGCCACGAATGAAGCGCTCGAACAGCTCCGGATGGCGCGCCAGCGTGGTGAACAGGCGAAACGGCGGCATCCAGGACCGCGGCATGCGATCGAAGGCGGCCTGGACCTTGTCGGGATAGGGCGCCGTGGCCGGCGCCAGTCGTGCAGTCATGCGGGCTTGTCTCGATGTTTCGGATGCCCGCGATCTTCAGCCGGATCTCACCATTCTTCCAATCGATAGAGGGTATAGTATATATTCGTCCTATGAATTTGAATTCGCTTGACCTCAATCTCCTGGTCGCACTCGACGCGCTGCTTCGCGAAGCCAATGTCAGCCGCGCCGCGATGCGGATCGGGCTGTCGCAGCCGGCGACGAGCCATGCGCTGCAGCGGCTGCGCGACCTGATCGGCGATCCCTTGCTGGTGCGGACCGGCGCGCGGATGGAGCTGACACCGCGGGCGCAGGCGCTGCGCGCACCACTGGCGCAGACGCTGGATCAGGTGCGCTCGCTGTTCGTCCCCGACGATTTCGACGCGGCGCGAAGCGAGCGGCAGTTTCGCCTGATGATGCCGGACCTGGCGGTCGAGCTTCTGATGCCGCCGCTGATGGCGAAGATCACAAAACTGGCGCCGAACGTGCGGATCGACGTGGTGCCGTGGCGGGGCCCGGCCATCTTCACCGCCGAATTCGCCCGCACCATCGATCTCGTGATCTCGATCGGCAACGCCTTCACCGGCTTCCACCGCCAGCGCCTCTACACCGATAGCGATGCCCTCGCCGTCCGCCGCGGCCATCCCGTCGGGGCGAAGCTGAAACGGATCGAGACATTTCTCGACGCGCGCCACGTCGCGGTGGTGATCCGCGGCCAGAGCGACGACCTGATTGACATGTGGTTGCGCCCAAAAGGCATCGAGCGGCGAATCGCCCTCGTCGTGCCGGGTTATCTCGAGGCGCTGCATGTCGCCGCGCGCACCGACCTCGTCGCCTTCGTGCCGCGCCGCCTGATATCAGCGCTGTCGAAGCAATTGTCGCTGGCGACGGTGATGCCGCCGCAAGATCCCGGGATCGACGAGCAGCATATGTTCTACCCGACCCGCGCCCAGATGGACCCCGGCTCGATCTGGCTGCGCAACATCATGCTCGGCATCGGCCGCGAGATGGAGCGGGGCAAAATTCGTGCCTCGTAATAACTGTCGTCCCTGCGAACGCAGGAACCCATAACCACAGGGCGCTGTTGCATGCCGAGTTGGAGCTCCAGCTCTTTCCAATAACCAACGACGGTGGTTATGGATCCCGGCTCGCGCTTCGCTTGGCCGGGACGACAGCATTAGAGGGGGCACGCTTCGCCTTGCCCCATACAGCACCTACAGCATCAGCGCTTCAGATCCGCCAGCACCTTCTGCGCGGCCGGCCGCTCTTCCATCCTCCTGCGGTGAGCCGCCACCTTCGGCAGCGCGGCGAGATCGACGCCGTCGCCTTCGAGCCAGCCGGAGATGGTGTAGAGATAGGGATCGCAGATCGTGTACTGCTCGCCCATCACCCAGGGCCCCTTCAGCATGTCGCGCTCGATCAGCGCGAAGCTGGCGGCCATGGTTTCCGGCACCTTGCGCTTCATGTCGGCAAAAGAGGTTTCGTCGACCGCCCAGCGATAGCCGCGCATCTTGTGCGCATGATTGATGTGCACCGTCGAGCAGAGATAGCTGTTGAACGACTGCGCCTGAGCAAACGCGAAGGAATCTTCAGGCGCCAGCTTCGCTTTCGGAAAGCTGCTCGCAATGAAGGCGAGGATCGCCGGCGTCTCGGTCAGCGTGCCCTGCTCCGTCACCAGCGCCGGCACCCGCCCTTTCGGATTGATCGCAAGATATTCTGCCGTGGTCTGCTGGCTGTTCTTGAAGTCGAGCCGTTCGGCGCTGTAGGGCGCACCGGCCTCTTCGAGGGCGATATGCGAAGCCAGCGCGCAGGTGCCGGGGGCGGTGTAAAGCTTGAACATGGCGGTCCTCATTGGGAAAGCCGGACGTTACCGGCATGCCCCCGGCCCGTCCACCCCCAGTGGGTGGAACATCCGATCGCGGTTCAACTCGGCCGCGGCTGCAGCCTGCCCTCAACATAGACGCTGACGATCGTGTCGTCGGACGGATAATGCTCGGGCGCCACTGCCGTGATCTGGGCCTGGATGCACTTCCAGGCGCCGTTCTCGAACAGATAGGTGTCCGTGTAAGTCGTCATACCGGTCACTTCAGCACCGTCGCGGCGGCGGGTGCATTTGTTGGTGGAGCGGACGAGCGCAACATCGCCGATCACGGTAATGAGTTCGTCACGGACGTCCCAGTAGATGATGACCTCGGGGTCGAAGGCGGTCGCCCAGTATTTCAGATAGGTCGCGCGGTCCCAGCGCTGGCCCGTCGGCCAGATGTTGATGAAGTCGGGGTGCAGAATGGCGTCGTGCGACGCCACGTCGCTGGTCACGAAATTATGGATGAAGCGGGCATTTAGCGCGCGCAGCTCGTCCATCACGGCAGCCGATTGATGATTGCGCAAGGCGGTTTGCATCTCGAACTCCTCCGGATTGTCATTGGGCCATCAGGCGCGCCGTTTCGGCGGTCGCGCCATCGGCCGGAAAGAAGCACTCGATCTTGATCTGCTGCAGGGCAGCATCCGTCGGCATCGCCAGCGTCGTGAAGGTGGAGAAGAAGCAAAGGCGATAGTCGCCCTTCACCAGCTGCATCGTCATCACGGGCGAAGACGGCGGATGGCGCGGCAGCCGCCACTCGGCCGACAGCCCAGGATAGGCCATGATTTCATCGAGCAGCGCTGCCGCCGCGCGGCTGCCCTGCGCGACGTCGCGGTGCAATATCTGGATCAGTTGTCGCGCGAATTCGTCCCAATTCAGCATGAACTGCCGCAAGCCCTTTGGATGAAACACGACATGCATGGCATTGTCGGCAAGGCCGTTTTCCATCTCGTAGGAATCTCTGAAGGGCTTGAGCAGGCGCGCCGAACCCTGGTTGCGCATCCGAACGTCCCAATGCCCGTCGATCACGATCCCCGGATAGGGCTCCTGCTGCCTCAACATGAAATCGAGCGCCTGTCGCACCGGCTGCAGGTTCTCGGCGGCCAGCCCCTTGTCGCCATAGGGTGGCACAAAACCGGCCGCGACATGCAGGGCATTGCGCTCCTCGAGCGGCAGGTCGAGCGCGCTGCCGAGCAGCTGCACCATCTCGCGGCTCGGCTGCGAGCGGCCGGTTTCCAGAAAGCACAGATGCCGGGCCGACACGTTGGCGTCCACCGCCAGCTCGATCTGGGTCAGGCGGCGCACGCCGCGCCAATGCTTCAAGAGCCGGCTGAATTGCCCGGCCGTAATTTCGTGCGAGTTGGTGTCTGAAGCAGCCATACCGACAATCTAGACCATCGCATCGGATCAGCAATTACCTCCGATGTAAGTGACGAGCCGCGCAATTCCCTGCAGAATGAAGGTGATAGAGACAGAGGTTCAGGGACCAGTTGGATGGACAAGAGCGCAATCATCAAGACCGTGACGCAGTACATGGCGGCGTGGAACGAGGTAGACGATACGGCGAGGCGCGCCCTGCTCGCGCAATGCTGGAGCGAGGAAGGCGTCTATCTCGATCCCAACGTCTCGCTGGCTGGGCGCGACGCGCTGGCGACGAAGATCGGCGAGGTCATGGCGAGCCGGCCCCGCGCGCGGCTGGAATTCATGAGCGGCATCGATATCCATCACAACATGGTTCGCTTCCTCTGGCGCCTCGTACGCGCCGACGGAACCAGCGGCGACACCTCGATCGATTTCGGCGAGGTCGGTCCCGACGGCCGGCTGGTCAGGATCGTCGGCTTCTTCGGCGCACCGCCGCCGCTTCCGTAAACCACCGGGGCTGCCAGGGATTCCAGCCGCCTTCGCAGTTGCCCCCTGCCGCGCCTCATGCCATGACGCCGGGGAAGTAACAGGGGCGTATCATGACGGTTCTCATCGCGGGCGGCGGCATCGGCGGGTTGACGCTGGCGCTCAGCCTGCACCAGATCGGCGTCAAGGCCAAGGTGTTCGAAAGCGTGCCGGAGCTGCGGCCGCTCGGCGTCGGTATCAACGTGCTGCCGCATGCGGTGCGCGAACTCATCGAGCTCGGCCTGCATGATGTACTCGACGCGGCCGCGGTGCGCACCAAGGAGCTCGCCTATTTCTCCAAGCACGGCAAGCCGATCTGGAGCGAGCCGCGCGGCATCGAGGCCGGGTACAAATGGCCGCAGTTCTCGATCCACCGCGGCACGCTGCAGCAGATCCTGCTCGATGCCGCGATCGAACGGCTGGGCAAGGAAAACATCCTGACCAGCCACCATCTCACCGGCTGGACTGAAACCGAAGACGGCGTCCGCGCCGAGTTCATCGACAAGGTGACCGGCCAGTCAAAAGGCCATTACGAGGGCACGCTGCTGATCGCGGCCGACGGCATCCATTCGGCGGTGCGCGACAAGCTCTACCCTGCGGAAGGCCCGCCGATCTGGAACGGTCGCATCCTGTGGCGCGGCATCACCGACAGCGACGCCTTCCTGTCCGGCCGCACCATGATCATGGCCGGCCACGAGATCCTGAAATTTGTCTGCTACCCGATCTCGAAACAGGCCGACAGCGCCGGCAAGTTCAGGATCAACTGGGTGGCCGAGCGGCACATGCCGCCGACCTATCAGTGGCGGCGCGAGGATTATAACCGGACCGCAAAACTCGAAGAGTTTCTGCCCTGGTTCAAGGACTGGAAGTTCGACTGGCTCGACGTCCCCGGCCTGATCGAGAACTGCCCGCACGCCTATGAATATCCCCTGGTCGACCGCAATCCGATCCCGCAATGGACCTTCGGCCGCGTCACGCTGATGGGCGACGCCGCCCATCCGATGTACCCGATCGGCTCCAACGGTGCCTCGCAGGCCATTCTGGACGCGCGCGTCATCACCCGCGAAATTCTCGCCAAGGGCACGACCAACGCCGCGCTTATGGCTTATGAAGCCGAGCGGCGGCCGGCGACGACTGACCTCGTGATGCTCAACCGCCGCAACGGTCCCGAGCAGGTGATGCAGATGGTCGAAGAGCGTGCGCCCAATGGATTTGCCGTCGTCACCGACGTGCTCTCACAGCAGGAGCTGGAAGACATCGCCGCCAATTACAAGCGCGTCGCCGGCTTCCAGGTCGAGGGGCTCAACGCCAAGCCGCCGATCGTCCAGTTCACGCAGGAAGCGCCGCGGGCCGCGGGCTGACAGCAGGAGCGATCGCTTTTGCCGTCTCGACCAGCCGCGCGCTGGTCGTCGCGGTCGCCAGCAGCGTGCCGTCCTCGGCGGTCAGCCGCCCTTCCACGAAGGCGACGGTCTTGCCGAGCTGGGTGACCTTCGCCTCGCCAGTGATCGGCCCGGGCCTTGCCGGCGCCAGAAAATTAACGGTCATGGTGATAGTCGCCGTGTAAAGCCTGCCCTCGGTCATGGCGAAGACGGCCGGTCCCATCGTATCATCGAGCATCGCCGAGAGGATGCCGCCCTGCACGAAGCCAGCCGGATTGCAGAAATCCTGCTTGCCGTCGAAGCCGATGCGGATCCAGCCCTCGGCCGGACGGGCATCGAGCACATGCCAGCCGAGCAGCCTGGAAGATGGCGGCGGGGTCAGTCTATCGAGGGCCGTTGCGATCATGGGAATCTCCTTGGACTGCCCTCCTAATGCAGCGCTGCTGCCAGCATGGTGTCAGCAATCCACGTTCCCGCCGGCTTCAATTTTGATCATTTCCAAAAGTTCGAGGCTGGCGCCTGCGTCGTGTCCCGGTTAGAAGACGCCTGCTGCGCCATCGCGCACCGTAAGCGTCTCACGTCAGGCAACGCATTCAACCGGTCGGTTCGACCGAGGTGGAATGCACCATGCATGCCGTTCGTGATTGACCGACCGAAATTCCTGGATTGACATATGATATCCTCTCCTGTCCCGCGTCCGCGCGGAAAATTGCCGGCGCGCGATGCGGCGATCGTCATGCCGCTGGTGTTGTCGGTGCTGATGACCTTCGTCGTCTCGGCGATCTCGACCTTGCGAAGCCTCGGTCCGACACCTGCCTTCGTGGCGACCTGGCCGGCCGCATGGGCGATATCGTGGCTGGTGGCGTTTCCGACCCGGCTCGCGCTGCTGCCGCTGGTGCGCAGGATCGTGGCGTTCGCCGTTGAGACGCCAAGCTCCAGCTAGGCCGCAGCCTCGCAAATATCTTGGCAGTTCGTTTTGCCCGCGGAGACTTCGCGTCAGATCAGAGGAGCTCGCCTGCAGGATGTGCGTAGCGCCGGCACAGCCCTTGATTTTACGTAGTCTCCGTGGTAGCTACGCTTCATGATCAACGTCGTACGCATCTCGAACCGTAAACACGTGACCCGCTCTCGCTGGGCCGTGGAGGGAGTCGTGCGCTAGAATTCGACGACGCGATCTTTCCACCAGGCCCCGCCGGCATCGGATGGGGCCTTTTGTTTGGCCACGCTCCCTGCCGGCACAACAGCAGGAGCATCCGATGCCACCCCAACAGACAAACTTCACATCCGAGACCGGGCGCGACGCTGCACGGCTCCATCTCGCCGCCGCTTTGGTGAAAGATGCCACGGGCAACGCTTTGGCCGAGGCACGCCCCGATGCGTCCATCGCCGCGCTCAGAGACACTTTGTCGGAAAAGGAAGCGGCCGGACCACCGGTCGCATCGACACGGGGCCTCTTGAGTTTGGTGCAGGAATATTGGGGAGCGCTTCGAAAGCGGTGCCCAAAGGGGGCGCCAGCCAGTTTGCACGACCTGAGTGACAGACATCTGAAGGATATCGGCCTGCCCCCCAGTGACATCGACTGCATCGTCGCTCGCCGAGCTAGTGAAAGGTTCAAAGATGGCGCGATGTATCTATAGCTGTCTCGTGGGTGTGACGTAACTGACGGTGTCCGCTTCCGGCGGCAAACGGACGCATTATTATGCGTGCGCGCCCCAAGCTCAGCCCAACGCGTGCGCGATGACCTTGCGCATCACGTTGGGCAACGCCTCATCGGCCAGCGTTGCGACCGGCACCCAGCGCATGCCTTCCGGCGCGCGCGTGCGCGGCGGCACGGTCGCGGTATAGACGACGAGTTCAAGCGGGAAATGCGTGAACACGTGGGTGACGACGCCGGCGTTGCGGTGCCAGCGCGAGACCGTCTTGAGCGCCGGCGCCTGCTTCAGCGCCGCCTTGTCATCCTGTCCGGCGCGCCACTCCGAGCCGGGTACTTCCGTCATGCCGCCGAGCAGGCCCTTTTCGGGCCGCGTGCGCACCAGAAGCTCATCGCCGCGCGTCACCACGAAGGCGACGCCGCGGCGCAGGTCGCCCGACTTCTTCGGCGCCTTGCGCGGAAACGTCTCCTGATCGCCGCGCAGGCGCGCGGCGCAATCCTCGTTCAGTGGACACAGCGCGCAGGCGGGTTTCTTCGGCGTGCAGATCGAGGAGCCGAGATCCATCAGAGCCTGTGCGCTGTCGCCGGCGCGCGATTCTCCGAGCAACGTCGCGGCCAACTCCTGGATGCGCGGCTTGGCCTGCGGCAACGGCTCTTCCACCGCATAAAGCCGCGAGGTCACGCGCTCGATATTGCCATCGACCGGCATGGTTTTGAGGTCGAAGGCGATCGCGCCGATCGCCGCCGCCGTGTAGGGGCCGATCCCCGGCAGGTTGCGCAGGCTTTCCTCGGTGTCCGGAAAAACCCCGCCATGGTCGCGCAGCACCGCGACGGCGCAGGCGTGGAGATTGCGTGCGCGCGAGTAATAGCCGAGCCCGGCCCACATCCGCAGCACGTCGTCCAGCGAGGCGCGGCCGAGCGCAGCGACGTCCGGCCAGCGCGCCAGAAATTTTTCGAAATACGGCCCGACCGTCTTCACGCCGGTCTGCTGCAGCATGATCTCGGACAGCCAGACCCGGTACGGATCCGCCCGCTCGCCCGCCGGTGCGCGCCACGGCAGCCGCCGGCGATGGCGGTCATACCAGTCGAGCAGCAGCGCGGGACGATCTGCGGCGCTTTCGGCGGATGCTGATTGTCGTTTGATTCTGGCGGCGGCGGAGGAACCCATCACGATATTCTAGTAGCAGAACGCCAATCTCTCCACGTCATGCCCGGGCTTGTCCCGGGCATCCACGTCTTTCTTCCTCGTCCCATGACGCCGAGGAAGGTTACGTTCCCATCAGACAAAGTGATACAAGCACCCCATGTCCAAGCCCGGCCCGGTCACCGCAAAGCCCCTCTCCGTCCTGCTCAGCGACGTTTTTACCGACGCCTATGCGAAGCAGGGATTCGCCGCGCGCGAATTGGTGACGCGCTGGGCCGATATTGCTGGGCCTGAAATCGCCGCCTATTCCGAGCCGATGAAGATGCAATGGCCGCGGCCGGTGGAGGGGCAGCCGCAGGAACCGGCGACGCTGGTACTGCGGGTGGAAGGGCCGATGGCGCTGGAGATCCAGCATTCCTCCGACGTCATCCTGCAGCGGGTCAACCGCTTCTTCGGCTGGAGCGCGGTCGGCCGGCTGGCGCTGCGGCAGGCCCCGCTGTCACGCCGCAAAGGCCCCGCACGCCGGCAGGCGCCGGACCCGAAAGCCGTCGCGAAAGTTGCCGAAACGCTGTCGGGGATAGAGGACGAGGAGCTGCGCGCCGCGCTGGCGCGGCTTGGCGCCGCGATCAAGCGAAATTGAGCCTTTTGCGCAGGCAGGCCGCGGCAACGCGCCATTGCCACAACCACCGTTTCAAGCTAGCGAAGGCGTGTTTTCGTAACTTTCGGGCGTGAACGCGCCATTCGGGAGCCGACCTTGATGATCACGCGCCGCGCCTTCACCGCCGCTCTTTCGCTGACCGGGCTTGGCCTCTTCGCCGGCTTCTCGCCGCTCAAGCTGATCACGGACGCGATGGCGCAGTCGGCCACTGACGTCGCCAAGCCTGTGTCGCTGCCCGACATGGCGATCGGCCCGCAGAACGCCGCGGTCACCATCACCGAGTTTGCCTCAATGACCTGCCCGCATTGCGCGGCGTTCACTGAAAAGGTGTTCCCGAAGATCAAGTCGGAATTCATCGACACCGGCAAGATCCGCTTCATCTTCCGCGAATTCCCGCTCGATATCAAAGCGGCGGCCGGCTCGATGCTGGCGCGCTGCATCGCCAAGGACGACGCGCCGAAATATTTCGCCGTCATCGACCTCCTGTTCAAGCAGCAGAACGACTGGGTGGCGAAGAACACCACCGAGACGCTGACCCGGATCGGCAAGCAGGCCGGCCTCACCCAGGCCCAGGTCGAGGACTGCCTGAAGGATCAGGCGCTGCTCGACAAGATCGCGGCCGACCAGAAATACGCCGCCGAGGTGCTGAAGGTGGATTCGACGCCGACCTTCTTCATCAACGGCGAGAAGGTGAAGGGCGAGCAGAGCTTCGAGGAGTTCTCCAAGCGCATCAACGCGCTGCTGAAGAGCTGATTCGGCGCCCGCGGATTCATCCGCGCCGATAAGTCCAGTAAAAGACGCCACCCAAGCGCCTCAAATCCCTTGGGAAAAGCCCCTTAAATGCCCCTTGCGGCCGTTGCCCTCCGGCCCCGGCCTCGCCATTGTCGCGGGCCATAAGAGCCGCAGCGGGCGGTTCGCCCACACACCGACATTGCCTTCTATGGTATTGTCACGGCAGGGAGATTCGCGCCCAGCCAACAGAGATTTGTGTTCATGAAACTCACGCGCCTCCGCCTCCACGGTTTCAAGTCATTCGTCGAACCCACTGATTTTGTGATCGAACCCGGCCTCACCGGCGTGGTCGGTCCGAACGGCTGCGGCAAGTCGAATCTGGTCGAGGCGCTGCGCTGGGCGATGGGCGAGACCTCGCACAAATCGCTGCGCGCCGCCGACATGGATGCGGTGATCTTCGCCGGTTCCGGCAATCGCCCGGCGCGCAACCACGCCGAAGTCACCATGACGATCGACAATGCCGATCGCACCGCGCCGGCCGCCGTCAATGACAGCCAGGTGCTGGAAATCTCACGCCGCATCGAGCGCGAGGCCGGTTCCGTCTACCGCATCAACGGCCGCGACGTCCGCGCCCGCGACGTGCAGATCCTGTTTGCCGATGCCGCCACCGGCGCGCGTTCGCCGGCGCTGGTCCACCAGGGCAAGATCGGCGAGATCATCCAGGCCAAGCCGGAACAGCGCCGCCGCGTGCTGGAAGACGCTGCCGGCGTCGCCGGCCTGCACGCCCGCCGCCACGAGGCCGAGCTGCGGCTGAAGGCGGCCGAAACCAACCTCACCCGCGTCGAGGACGTGATCGGCCAGCTCACCGGCCAGATGGAAGGCCTGAAGAAGCAGGCGCGTCAGGCCATCCGTTTTCGCGAAGTCGCCGCCAAGGTGCGCAAGGCCGAGGCCACGCTGTTCCATCTGCGATGGATCGGGGCCAATGCCGACGTCGCCGAGGCCGCGCACACCCATGACATCAACGTCCGCGAGATGGCCGAGCGCACCCGCGAGCAGGCCGAAGCCGCGCGCATCCAGGCGATCCGCGCCTCCGAACTGCCGGCGCTCCGCGAAGGCGAAGCCCGCGCCGCAGCCGGACTGCAGCGCCTCACCAACGCGCGCGAACAGCTCGACCGCGAGGAAGAGCGCGCCAAGGAGCGCGTCGCCGAGCTCGACCGCCGGCTGTCGCAGTTCGCCGGCGACATCGCCCGCGAGCAGCAGCAGATGATCGATGCCGAGGCCGCGCTGCAGCGGCTCGACACCGAAGACGCCGAGCTGAAGGAAGAGATCAAGTCGCGCGTGGAAAAACGCTCCGGCGTCGATGAGCGCGTCGCGGAAGCCGAAGCGACGCTGGCCGGCGCCGAGCGCATGTTCGGCGAGCTGACCGCCGCCCTCGCCGACCTCACCGCGAAACGCAACCAGTTGGAAGCCGGCGTCCGCACCCATCGCGACCGCCTCGCCCGGCTCGATCAGGAAATCGCAAAAGTCCAGGCCGACGAGCAGAATCTCCTTGCGGAAACCGGTGGTCTCGGCGATCTCGACGCACTCGCCGCCACCATGGAAACCGCGCAGGAGACGCTCGCCGCGTCCGAAGCCGCCGCGCAGGCCAGCGAGACCGGCCACATCGCCGCCCGGCAGAAGCTCGAAGCTTCGCGCGCGCCGCTGACAGAAGCCGAAAAGCGCGTGCAGCGGCTGGAGACCGAAGCGCGCACGATTTCAAAGCTCGTCAACGCCGAAACCAAGAATTTGTGGCCGCCGATCATCGACGGCGTCACGGTTGCGAAGGGTTATGAAAAGGCGATCGGTGCCGTGCTCGGCGACGATCTCGACGCGCCGGTCGACCCCTCCGCGCCGATGCGCTGGACCAATGCGGGCGCGACGTTCGACGATCCCTCGCTGCCTGATGGCGTTGAACCGCTGGCGGGGCATGTCGAGGCGCCGCCGGAACTGCGGCGACGCCTGGCGCAGATCGGCGTCGTGCCGAAGGAGCGTGGCGCGGAGCTGGTCTCGCAGTTAAAGACCGGCCAGCGGCTGGTGTCGCTCGAAGGCGACGTCTGGCGCTGGGACGGCTTTGTTGCCGCCGCGCATGCGCCGACCGGCGCCGCACGGCGTCTCGCCGAGCGCGCCCGCCTCGTCGACATCGAGCACGAGCTGGAGCAGGCCCGCATCGATGCCACCACCAAGCGCCAGGCGCTGGAAGACGCCGAGGCCGAGCTGAAGGCGGCCTCATCGGCCGAAACCGCTGCCCGCGAGGCCTGGCGTGCCGCGCAGCGCGAGGCCGATGCCGCGCGCGAGCGCCATGCCACCACCGAGCGCGAGATCAGCCGCCACGCCGCGCGCAAGTCGGCGCTAACCGAAGCCTACACCCGCCTCGCCGCCGATCGCAGCGAGGCCGAGGCGGCGCATGAGAGCGCTGGCGCCGCGCTGGAAGAGCTGGCCCCGACGGACGAGACGGAGGCAAAGCTCAGCGCCGTCAGGACCGGGATCGACGGCCACCGCCGCTTCGCCGCGCAAGTGCGCGCCGAAGCCCAGGCGCTGGCGCGCGAGGCGGAACTCGCCGACAAGCGCGTTCAAGCGATCACCGCCGAGCGCACGGAATGGCAGAACCGCAAGCAGAGCGCGGCCTCACAGGTCTCGACCGTCGAAGCGCGCATCACGGAAGTCACCGCCGAACGCGCCGACCTCGACAATGCGCCCGTCGTGTTCGCCGAAAAGCGCCGCGCGCTGATCGGCGAGATCGAGGCCGCCGAAGGCGCCCGCCGCGTCGCCGCCGACGCGCTGGCCGCCGCCGAAGGCCTGATGGCGCAGACCGACCGCGAGGCCAAGGCGTCGCTCGAAGCGCTCTCCTCCGCCCGCGAGGCCTGCGCCCGCGCCGAGGAGCGCATGGAGGGCACGAAGCGCCGACTTGCCGACATCGAGCGCGAAATCCACGACATGCTCGAGGTCGAGCCACATGCTGTGGCCGGCCTCGCCGAGATCGAGCCGGGCGCGGAGCTGCCGCCGGTCGGCGAGATCGAGGAAAACCTCGACAAGCTGCGCCGCGACCGCGAGCGGCTGGGCGCCGTCAATTTGCGCGCCGAAGAAGAGCTGAAAGAGGTCGAGACCCAGCACACCGCGCTCACCACCGAGCGCGACGATCTCGTCGAGGCCATCAAGCGACTGCGCCAGGGCATCCAGAGCCTCAACAAGGAAGCCCGCGAGCGGCTGCTCATCTCGTTCGAGACCGTCAACGCGCATTTCAAGCGGCTGTTCGTCGAACTGTTCGGCGGCGGCGAAGCGGCGCTGCACCTGATTGAAAGCGACGATCCGCTGGAAGCCGGCCTCGAGATCATCGCCAAGCCGCCGGGCAAGAAGCCGCAGACGCTGTCGCTGCTCTCGGGCGGCGAGCAGGCGCTGACCGCGCTGGCGCTGATCTTCGCGGTGTTCCTCACCAACCCCTCGCCGATCTGCGTGCTGGACGAAGTCGACGCGCCGCTCGACGACCATAACGTCGAGCGGTTCTGCAATCTGCTGCACGAGATGACCGCGTCGACCGAAACCCGCTTCATCATCATCACGCATAATCCGATCACGATGGCGCGGATGAACCGGCTGTTCGGCGTCACCATGGCCGAACGCGGCGTCTCGCAACTGGTCTCGGTCGGCCTCGACGACGCCGTGAAGATCCTCGATCAGCACGTGGCGTGAGATTACGCTTTCGTTGCCGCAAACAATGATGTCATCATCCGCGAAAGCGGATGATCCAGTACGCCGCGCCGCCCGTGGTGGTCACAAACCGCCCCGGCGTACTGGATGCCCGCCTTCGCGGGCATGACAAGACGAGATGACCTCACCCGACCTCCCCGCTGAACTGAAAGCAGCGCTCGACGGCAAGCTGCGCGGCTTTTCGCGCAGCGACGCCGCCAGCCGCGCCGCGTCGATTTCGAAAACTTATCGAGCCGGCGGCAATTCCGGCACAATCCGCACCGAGGCCGATGCCCTTACCTACGCGCTGGCGCGGATGCCCGCGACCTACGCCGCGGTGACCGCGAGCTTGAATGCACTGATCGAGATCAGGCCTGACCTGGCTCCGAAGACCTTGCTCGACATCGGCGCCGGGCCGGGCACCGCGACGTGGGCGGCCGCCGAAGCTTTCTCCTGCCTGCAACATTTCTCCCTGCTCGACGCCAATGACGCGCTGCGCACGCTGGCGCTCGATCTCGCGCGGGATTGCACCAGACTGCACGCCATCAGCTACGAACGCGGCGAAGCCCGCACCGCGCTGGCGAAGGCGGATGCCGCCGATCTTGTGGTGGCGAGCTATATGGTCAACGAGATCGGCGAGGCCGAACAACGCGCACTCGCCGAACTGATGTGGGAAAAGACCCGCGACACACTGCTCGTGGTCGAGCCCGGAACGCCCGCGGGCTACGCGCGGATCATCGCGCTGCGCGCGCGCCTCATCTCCCTCGGCGCGCATGTCGCCGCCCCCTGCCCGCATGACGGTCAGTGCCCGCTTCAACCGCCCGACTGGTGCCATTTCAGCCAGCGCCTGCAGCGCTCGCGCGCGCACATGCAGGTCAAGGGCGCGGAGGTGCCGTTCGAGGATGAGAGGTTCTCTTATGTGGCAGTGACGCGTGCACCTGTCGACGGCCGGCGCCATTCCCGTGTGCTGGCGCAACCTGATGTCGGCAAGGGCGCGATCACGGCAAAGCTGTGCACGCCGCTGGGACTGAGCTTCACCAAAGTCCCCCGCCGCGCCAAAGCGGATTACGCCAGCGCCCGCCGCTGGCGGTGGGGCGATGCGGTGATCGAGGAGAGCTGATCCACACCGCGATCTCCGTGCCCCGGACGCTGCGCAGCGCGCCGCCCCTGCGGCGTGATGCGCTGCAGAGCCGGGGCCCATCTTTCCACTTCCCATTCCGCCGGCGGTGGGTCCCGGCTCTGCGGTGCATCGTCAAGAGACGCTGCACCGCGTCCGGGACACGGCCCTTCACGAAGCTGGCTTGAACTTATCCCACCCCGCTGCCGACTAAAGCCAAGCCCCAAGTCTCCTCCCACCTTCCGGGCGGGCTGCCACACGCCCCGGTTTTCGTCTAATTTCTTTGTCTCGTCCCCTTCAGGAGCTCTCCCTCATGTCGACCGGCTGGATCGTTCTCGGCGTCATCGTCATCATCGTGCTGTTTGCGTTCGGCGCCTATAACCGCCTGGTCGCGCTCAGCCAGCGCGTCGGGCAGGCCTTTGCCGATATCGACGTCCAGCTCAAGCAGCGCCACGACCTGATACCGAACCTGGTCGAGACCGTGAAGGGCTACGCCAGCCACGAGCGCGGCACGCTCGACGACGTCATCAAGGCCCGCAATTCGGCGATGTCGGCGCAAGGCCCGGCGCAGGTGTCCGCCGCCGAGAACCAGCTCTCCGGCGCGCTCGGCCGCCTGATCGCGCTGTCGGAGGCCTATCCGGACCTCAAGGCCAACGCCAATTTCCAGCAGCTCGCCAGCGAACTGTCCGACCTCGAAAACAAGATCGCGGCCAGCCGCCGCTTCTTCAACAACGCCGTCCAGGAATACAACACCGGCATCCAGCAGCTTCCCGCCGCGCTGTTCGCCGGCATGTTCGGCTTCACCCGCAAGGAATTCTTCGACCTCGGCACCAGCCGCACCGAGGTCGAGACGGTGCCGAGCGTGAAGTTCTAGTGCGAGGTGGCGTCTCTCTTTCTCCGTCATTCCGGGGCGATGCAAAGCATCGAACCCGGAATCTCGTTTAGCGCACAAACCTCTGGATTCTGGGTTCGTCGCCTTGCGACGCCCCGGAATGACGGTGGTTAGCGGAAGGCAAATATGGCCGCGTACGGTCTCTACACGCATATCGCATCGAACAAGATGCGCTCGATGCTGCTGCTCGCCGGCCTGTTCCTGCTGATCTATGTGCTGGTGTTCGCCGGCGCGCTGGTCGGCGAAGTGTTCTTCCATAGCGACAGGCCACTCAACTATTACCTGACGCACGCCTCACGCGACCTGGTCTCGGCGTTTCCCTACGCTACGATCGCCGCCGCGCTGTGGATCGTGATCGCCTATTTCTTCCACCAGAACATGATCGACGCCGTCACCGGCGGCGCGAGCGTGACGCGGCAGCAAGAGCCGCGGCTCTATAATCTCCTCGAAAATCTCTGCATCTCGCGCGGCATCCCGATGCCGAAGCTGAAGGTGATGGATAGCCCCGCGCTTAACGCCTTCGCCGCCGGCCTCAACCGCCGGCAATATTCCATCACTGTCACCACGGGGCTTCTGCAGGCGCTGAACGACCAGGAGGTCGAGGCCGTGCTCGGCCACGAGCTCACCCATATCCGCAATGGCGACGTGCAGCTGATGGTGGTCGCGGTGATCATCGCTGGCGCAGTCGGCTTCTTCGGCGAACTGTTCTTTCGCATGTTCACCAACCTGTCGTGGAATTCGAGCGGCAGCGGCTGGTCGTCCTCGTCATCCCGTTCCTCGTCTTCGTCATCCGATCGCGACAGCAAGGGCGGCGGCGGCGCCATTTTGGCAATCATCATCGCGGTGGTTCTGATTCTGCTGGCCTGGCTGTTGTCGCAGGTGGTCAAGCTGGCGCTGTCGCGCTCCCGCGAGCTCCTGGCCGACGCCGGATCGGTCGAGCTGACCAAGAATCCGGACGCCATGATCACGGCGCTGCGCAAGATCGAGAACCGCGGCGAGCTGGAAGGCGCGACCTCGGCCGTCATGGAGCTCTGCGTCGACAATCCACGCGAAGGGTTTGCCGACCTGTTTGCGACCCATCCGTCGGTCGATTCGCGGGTCAAGGCGCTGGTGCAGTTTGCCGGGGGGCATGATCCCGGCCCGCTCGCCCTGCCGTCCGAGGCATCGAACGAAACGGACGAGCCGGAAGAATCAGCCGCCGAGCAGCCAGCATCCCCGGCGCCCCGCGGCCCCTCGAACAATGCCGGCACGCCCGCCGGCGCCCCCGCCGCCCCTCCCGGCCCCTTGGACGGCCCGTGGGGCCCGCACCGCTAGGCAGCTCCCCACCGCCCCGATTAAGGAATTCGGTATGAATAGTGGCGATGGCTGTCTAAGGAATTGAATTATCCCTTGTTTCTGCCATGTTCGCGCCCAAAGCAGGGAATGGGGCATACCGGCCGCTCCCTCCGGTCGGAACTGCAATTCAAGGGAATTCCATGGCAAAGCCAGTCGTGATTGTGGTGGGTGCGGACAAGGGCGGGGTCGGCAAGACCACCGTGTCGCGAACGCTCCTGGATTACTTCAGTGCCAACAACGTGCCGACCCGGGCCTTCGACACCGAATCGCCGCGCGGCACCCTGAAGCGGTTCCACCCCGACATCACCGAGATCGTCGACATGACGACGACGGCGGATCAGATGAAGATCTTCGATACGCTGAGCGCGGGGCCCTCGGTCACCGTGATCGACGTCCGCGCCGGACTGTTGTCCCCCGCGCTGGCCTCGCTCCGCGATATCGGTTTCCTCGACGCGGCCAAGGCCGGCCAGATCACCTTTGCCGTGTTCCATATACTGGGCCCCTCGATCGCCTCGCTGGACGAGATCGCCGAGACCGCGAACTTCATGCAGGGCGCCAAATATTACCTGGTGAAGAACTTCATCAACGACACCCAGTTCTTCCAGTGGGACCAGTCGACCTACAACTCCTACTTCCACCGCATCAAGGATGCCACCGACCTCACCATCCCCAAGCTGAACGAGATGGCCTATGAGCAGGTCGAGGTCTCCTCGGTGCCGTTCCTCAAATTCGTCGCCAACAAGGGCAAGGACGACGAGGCTGCGAACTATTCGTTCGTGCTGCGCGGCTATGTCCGGCACTGGCTCGCCAACGTCTGGAGCGAGTTCGACCGCATCAAGCTGACCGATCTCGTCGGCGCGAAGTCGACCACGCGCGGCGGCGAAAAATAGTCGCAAGCCCGCGGCGAAGGGACTGGATTAGCCGAAAAAATCCTTTGATATACAGGCGATGAGCTCCACGCCTGTCTACATCATCTGCTCGCCCCGGCCGCTGGTCGGCAAGACGCTGCTCGCGCGTCTCTTGGGCGAGTTTCTGCTGCTGAAGGACGGCTCGGTCGCCTGCTTCGACATCAACCTGAAGGAACCGTCGCTGCTCGAATACCTGCCGCGCATCACCGAGACCGCCGACGTGATGGACACCTACGGCAAGATGCAGCTGATGGATCGTCTGATCGTCAATGACGGGATCTCCAAGGTTGTCGACCTAGGCTTCCATGCCTTCGACGAATTCTTCAAGATGACCCATGAGATCGGCTTCATGAAGGAGGCGCTCCGGCGCCGCATCGCGCCGGCCATCCTGTTCGTCGCCGACACCGACCGCGTTTCCGCGCGCAGCTACCCGGCGTTGCAGGAGCAGATCCCGCCGAAGGCGTTGATCACGATCGACAATGAATATGTGGTGCGCGGCGAGCTGCCGGCCGGGATGGCCATGGGACAGGTGTTGCGGATACCGGCCCTGCCCTCGTTCCTGAAGACCTATGTCGACCGCGTGAGCTTTTCCTTCACCGACTACCTGCGCAACGAGCGGGATTCCTCGACCGAGCTGCACCAGTGGATCCGCAGGAATTACACCGTGCTGCGCGAGCTCGAGCTCAATCTGCTGCCGCAGCGGCCGTGACGGCCGGACAGATAATATTATCCGGGTAATATTGACGCCAAGCCGCTGGCCTGCTATTCGCCTCGCCCGACCCAGCGGCGTGCGAGAGGCATCCCCATGACATCAGCGAGAAAGGCAGCCATCGCCGCCTACAAGGAGCGGAAGTCCGCGGCCGGTATCTTCGCGATCCGGTGCACGGCCTCGGCCGGGGTATGGGTCGGGCAGACCCCTGATCTCGAGAAAATCCAGAACCGGATCTGGTTCACCCTGCGCCAGGGCAGCCACCCCTGCCGCAGCCTGCAGGCCGCGTGGACGACGCATGGCCCGGACAGTTTTGCGTTCGAAGCATGCGAACGGCTGGAAGAGGAAGACAGCGCCTATGTGCGCGATGCGCTCTTGAAAGAACGCGCGCTGCATTGGCGGAAGCAACTCGGCGCTGGGGCGGTGTAACCATCGAGCTCGATCAGCGATCGCAAAAGCTCAATGCCCCTCGAACGACATCAACGTGCGGACCGGCACGTCCATCGCGCGCAGCTTGGCGGCGCCGCCGAGGTCCGGCAGGTCGATGATGAAGCAGGCGGCGACCACGTTGGCGCCGATCTGCCGCAGCAGCTTCACCGCGCCTTCGGCGGTGCCGCCGGTGGCGATGAGATCGTCGACCAGGATCACGCGCTCACCCTCCTGGATCGCGTCGACATGCATCTCCATCTCGTCGATGCCGTACTCCAGCGAATAGGCGATCCGCACCGTGGTGTGCGGCAGCTTGCCCTTCTTGCGGATCGGCACGAAGCCGGCCGAGACCTGATGCGCCACTGCGCCACCGAGGATAAAGCCCCTCGCCTCGATGCCGGCGACCTTGTCGATCTTCAAGCCCGCCCACGGCTGCACCAGCTCGTCGACGGCGCGGCGGAAGGCGCGTGCATCTGCCAAGAGCGTCGTGATGTCGCGAAACAGGATGCCCTTCTTCGGGTAATCCGGAATGGTGCGGACGGTGGCCTTCAGATCGTGATCGAATGTCATCGGTGTCTTTCTCCAAACCAAACCGCCGTCATTCCGGGATGGTCCGAAGGACCAGACCCGGAATCTCGAGATTCTCAGGTGCCCAATTGCGCACCATAGTTCGCCCTTCGTGCGCCCCGGAATGACGTACTCAAATCAATTCCCATTCAGCCGGAACGCGTTCTCCACGATGCGCAATCCCACCTCGCCGCCGAGCGACATCAGCGACTCCGGGTGGAACTGCACACCGCCGACTGGCAGGGTCTTGTGTTCGATCGCCATCGCGACGCCGTCCTCGGTGGTCGCGGTGACTTCGAGAACATCAGGCACGCTGTCGCGCTCGACATAGAGCGAATGATAGCGGCCGATCACGATCTCGTTCGGCAGGTTCTGCATCAGGCGCCCGCCGCGCACCTGGATCCGCGACGGGCGGCCGTGCGCGGGCTGACCGAGCTGGCCGAGCTGGCCGCCAAAGTATTCGCCGATCGCCTGCACGCCGAGGCAGACGCCGAAGATCGGCAGCTTTCGCTCGAGCGCGGTGCCGATGGTTTTCGAAATCCCAAAATCCTCCGGCCGGCCCGGCCCCGGCGACAGTACCAGGAGATCCCAGTTCTTCTTCAGCATCTCCTGCGCATGCACGTGGCGGACCACGGTCACACTGGCACCGACCTGGCGGAAATAGTCCGCCAGCATATGTACAAAACTGTCGTCGTGATCGATCAAGAGCACCTTGCGGCCCGAGCCGGTCGCGTCGGGCGCAAAGGCCGACAGCGGCTTTGGCGCATCGCCGCGCAGCGCCTGGAACAGCGCGGCCGCCTTGACCTGGCATTCGCGGTCTTCGGCGGCGGGATCGGAGTCAAACAGACAGGTGGCGCCGACGCGCAGCTCGGCGAGGCCATCCTTCATCCGGATGGTGCGGATGGTCAGCCCGGTATTGATGCTGCCGTCGAAATTCACCGCACCGATCGCGCCGGCATACCAACGCCGCGACGAGCGCTCATTGTCCTCGACGAACTGCATCGCCCACAGTTTCGGTGCACCCGTCACGGTGACTGCCCAGGCATGGGTGAGAAAGGCGTCGAGCGCATCGAAGCCGGGCCGCAGCATGCCCTCGACATGGTCGACCGTGTGAAACAGTTTTGAATAGGTCTCGATCTGCCGCCGCGCCAGCACCTTGATGGTGCCGGGGATGCAAACGCGCGCCTTGTCGTTGCGGTCGACGTCGGTGCACATGTTGAGCTCGAACTCGTCCTTCTCGGAGTTCAGGAGCTGCCTGATCTGCTCGGCATCGCCGATCGCATCGACGCCGCGCGCGATGGTGCCCGAGATCGGGCAGGTCTCGACTCGGCGGCCATCGGAGCGCACGAACATTTCGGGCGAGGCCGAGACCAGGAATTCGCCGTCGCCGAGATTCATCAGCGCGCCATAGGGGGACGGGTTGATGCGGCAGAGCCGCTGGAACACTTCGGCGGGCGAGCGCTCGCAGGGCTCGGCAAAGAGCTGCCCCGGCACCGCTTCGAACAGGTCACCGCGCGCGAACGCGGCACGCGCGACTTCCACCGTGGCCTGATATTCGCCGGGCGCGTGATCGGCAAAGCCCTGCCGCGGCGTTTTGGCGTAAACGCTCGCGGCGGTGTCGCGCGGCAGACCTTGGGTGGATTTGCCCTGCCAGGCGAAATCATAGCTCAACGATACGCCGCGGCCGGTGGCACGGTCATAGGCGAGCAGGCGATCGGGCACGTAGAGCACGATGTCGCGCTGGTCGGCCTCGCGCGCGCGCTTCTGCACGAGGTCCTCGATCTGAAACACGAGGTCGTAGGCGAAGGCGCCGTAGAGGCCGAGCAGCGGATCATCATTGGCTGATAGCGCGGCGATGAGATCGCGCACCAGCGACATCACGCTGGCGCGGCGGGTGCGCTGGTCTTCCTCGACCGGTGCCGCGCCGCGGATGATGTGGCCGGCGAGCCGTGTCGGGCTCTTCTCCGAAATGACCACGCAGGGTTCGCGCAGCACATCGCCCAGAAACGCGATCAGCACCTCGCCCCGCGCATTCAGTGCCGACAGCGAAAAGTTGGAGCCCGCGGTTTCCAGCACCAGCGGCGGATCGGCAAAGCCGAGATCAAAGCTCTCGTAGCGGCCCGGCACGGTGGTGCCGGAAGACAGCACGACGCCGCGGCGGCGGTCGAGCATCTCGATCAGGTCGTCGAGGCGCTTGGCCTTGCCGGTGAACTGCTCGACGACGCGCGAAATTACCAGGCCGCCGCCGGTCCGGTATCCGCTGTGCTCAGGCAGGGAGAAGGCTGTCCTGTTCATGTGATCCTCTTACGAAACTTCGCCAGGGAGCGCCACACAGGACAAACGAAGGGACCGTCGCGCTGCGATGGCGACCTTCGACGATTTGAGAAAATGAAATCGCACCGGCCACCTCTTAGGAGGTGCGCCACCACAGACGGGATGGGGTAACGAGGGTGCTCATGGGCCCTAAACACCATCCGCCGCCGGTGATGTCAAGGGAGGGACGGCCGGGGAGCGCCTGCCCGGGCCATCCTGGGCTGTCGGAAAGCGGAAAACTTGCGTAGGATTTGAGCAAGCAGCGGCGCTTTCGGCGCGTCAAGATTGCAATGAGGGAGGCAGCGATGGCATTGCTGGGTCTCGGATATGCCGGCTTCGGATCAGACAACCTCGACGACTGGCGGCAGTTCGGGACCGACCTCGTGGGCTTCCAGGCGGTGGAGCGCGGTAACGCGCTGCTGTCGTTCCGCATGGACGACCGCAAGCAGCGCATCGTGATCGACCGCGCCATGGGCGAAGGCACGCGTTTCTTCGGCTGGGAGGTTCAGGACGCTGCGGCGCTCGATGCGCTGGCGGCGCGGCTGGAAGCGGCCGGTGTGCCTGTCGTGGCCGAACCGCAGGCGCTGGCCGATGCAAGGCGCGTCCGCGGCCTGATCTCGTTCCACGATCCGGCCGGCAACCGGCTCGAGGCGTTTCATGGCGCCGAGATCGACGGGACGCCATTCGTCCCCGGACGTTCGATCTCCGGCTTTCGTACCGGCCCGCTCGGCCTCGGACACGCGGTGCTGACGGTCGAGAACATCGAGCCCATGATGGCATTCTATGTCGGCGTCCTCGGCTTCGGCCTCTCCGATTACATCACAAAGCCGTTCCGCGCCTATTTCTTCCACGTCAACGCCAGGCATCACAGCCTCGCGCTGATCGAGACCGGCCGGAACGGCATGCATCACCTGATGGTCGAGTTGTTCTCGCTCGACGATGTCGGCCAGGCTTACGACATCGCGCAAACCCAGGAAGGCCGCGTCAGCGTTACGCTCGGCCGCCACACCAACGATTTCATGACCTCTTTTTATTGCAAGTCGCCGTCGTCCGTCATGATCGAATGCGGCTGGGGCGGCCGCGAGATCGATCCGGCGACCTGGCAACCGGTCGAGATGCATGACGGGCCGAGCCTGTGGGGCCATGAGCGCGTCTGGCTGCCGCCGGAAGACCGCGAGGTCGCGCGGCAGATGCGCCTCAACGCCGCCGCCTCCGGCCTGCGCGCGCCGGTGCAGGTGATGGAGGGCAATTACAAGCTGATGTCGGGCACGTGCGCGTGGTGGGATGGGATCAGGCAGGGCCGATAATGGAGGGCGCCGCTAGACTAGAAATCGTCCACGCCTGGCACGTCGCGGCGCCATGCCGGACGTGGATGATGATCAACTCATCGCCGCGAACGTGGTGGTAGATCAGGAACGGATAGCGGACCGTTGGAAGCACGCGCACACCGGAAATATCCGTCTCCCGTCCAAGTCCGGGATGTGCAGCCAGCAGCCGCGCCGTCATGCGTATTTGATTGACAACCGCGGAGGCCGCACGCGGACTGTGTTGTGAAATGTATTCGTGGATTTCGGCTATGTCGGCGCGGGCGCGCGGCGCAACAACCGTAATCTCACAAGCCGCACTTTTTCCAAAGGGCAGCCATCTCGCCCTCGCTGACAAGCTCGCCGATCCGGGCCTGGCCGAGACCTTCGAGCACTGCTGCGCGGTGGGCTTCCGGCACTGCAAACGCGTCGCTGCCGGCAGCCGCGATCTGCTCGAGCAGTTCCGCAGCATAAGCCTGCCTATCTTCGGGAAGCTTGCGCACCTTTTCGATCGCGTCTTCGAGAACCTTGGTCATCGGAGCATTCTACCGCAAGTTAAAGCCAAATGCGAGATGCAGCATCTCAGCGCTGGCGAACACGTGAAATCCGGTTACTCCCGGTAACACCCGTGCTCGATCTCATCGATCAGGCCGCGCGCCTGCGGCCTCCAGCCCAGTTCTTCCCGGGCGCGCTTCGCCCGCACCCGGCTGTTGGAGGCCATCGTATCCTCGGCGGTGCCCTCGCCCCATTCGGCGGCGCCCGCCTGCATCGACATTGGCGTCGGCCGCCCGACAAAGCCCAGCATGCGGTTGATCGCCTCGCACGCCTCGCGCATCGAATTCTCGCCGTTCTCGGCGTAATAGAAGCTGCCGGCCGGCGCCTTCTCGATGGCGAGCGCGTAGAGCGTCACGAGATCGTCGATATGCACGTTGGACCAGATGTTCTCGCCCGGCCCGGCATGCGCCGCGTTGCCGCGCTTTTTGGCGAGCTTGATCAAGAGCGGCACCTGCACGCTGTCGCGCCCGGCCCCGTGGCCGATGCCGTAGATCAGGCTCGGGCAGATGATGACGGGGCGGCAGTCCTTGTCGCGGTGGGAGAGGATGAATTCGTTCAGCGCAACCCGCGCCGCGCGGGCGGGCGATGGCGTGACCGGCGTATCCTCATCGAAGATCTCGTCGGAGCGCTCGCCGCGGGACCGCTTGCCGACGATGCTCGATCCGGATGTGTGAATGAAGGCCTTGCCGCTTTCACTGACAGCATCGAGCAGCGCGACGACCGCGCCCTTGTGGTCGGCGCTTGCGGCGTTGACGACGAGATCGGCGGCCCACGCCGCCTGTGCGAGGATTTCGCCGTCGTCGAGCGTGCCCATCACCGGCTCGATGCCGAGCGCGCGAACGGCTTTAGCTTTTTCAGGCGAGCGAACCAGGCCGGTCACCTGATGACCGGCAGCCGCGAGATGCGCGGCAACCGATCCGCCGATATAGCCCGAGGCGCCCGTGCAGAAGATTTTCATTCACCGCCTCCACTGTCGTCGCGCGGAAGCACGAGCATCTCATCCGAGATGCTTCGCGAAAAACGCAATCGCCCTGCCCCAGGCGAGCTCGGCGGCCTGGCGGTCATGCACCGTTTGCCGCTGCTCGTTGACGAAGGCGTGCTCGGCGTCATAGCGGAACAGCTCGAGCGACTTGCCGGCGGCCTTCATGCCTTGCTCGAAGGCGTCGACCACCTGCGGCGTGCACCAATCGTCCTTGTTGGCGAAATGCGCCTGCAGCGGAATCTTGACGTCCGCCGGCTTGGCGGCCTGCTCCGGTGGAATGCCGTAGAACACGACGCCGGCGGCGAGTTCCGGAATCTTGGTGGCGCCGATGATGGTTACCGCGCCGCCGAGGCAAAAGCCGGTCAGCCCGACCTTGGCGCCGTTGCGCGACAGATATTGCACGGCGCCGCGCACGGTCTGCGTGGTGGCGTCCATGAAATCCAGCGAGTTCATCTCGCGGCCGGCCGCATCCGTGTCATGATACGGCACCACCGTGCCCCTGTAGAGATCGGGCGCCAGCGCGTCGAAGCCGGCCAGCGCGAAGCGGTCGCACATGCCCTTGATCTGGTCCTGCAGGCCCCACCATTCCTGGATCACGACCACGCCCGGCGCATTGCCGCGCGCGGCGTTGGCGAGATAGCCGGCCGCATCCTTGCCGTCCGGCCGCTTGAAGGTGACGCTGGTACCCATGGAATTCCTCCCGAATGATGTTGGGCTGGTTGGCGGTATTTTGTCCGCAGTGAGTTTAGGAAGCAATCGGGTTGCTATCTCTCGTGCCCCGGACGCTGTGCAGCGCGACAGCGATGCGCTGCAGAGCCGGGGCCCATGGCCGCACGAAAGCCGGGGTCCCGGCTCTGCCGTGCACCGCTAAAGAAGCGCTGCACGGCGTCCGGGACACGAAATCTTGTGCCCAACAACAAAAAAGCCCCCACAGGGGCTTTTCCGAATTGGCGATGAAGAAGGCGGGATATTCGCGACGTATCCGGGATCAGTGGGCGTTGGCCCAAACCTTCTTCTTGGTGAAGTACAGGAGCACGGTGAGCAGGATCAGGAACACGAACACCTGCAGGCCGAGCGCCTTGCGCGCCTCCATGTGCGGCTCCGCGGCCCACATCAGGAACGTGGTGACGTCCTTGGCGTATTGCGCAACCGTGGCCGGCGAACCGTCGTCATAGGTGACCTGGCCATCGCTCAGCGGCTTCGGCATCTTGATGGCGTGGCCGGGGAAATAATGGTTGTAGAACGATCCTTCGGGCAGATTGAAGCCGGCGGGCGGCTTTTCCTCATAGCCCTGCAGCAGCGCGGCAACGTAGTCCGGACCCTGCTCCTGATACTGGGTGAAGAAGTCGATCACGAACATCGGGAAGCCGCGCTTGTAGGAACGCGCCTTGGTGATCAGCGACAGATCCGGCGGGGCCGCGCCGCCATTGGCCGCGCGGGCCGCCTGCTCGTTCGGGAACGGCGACGGGAAATAGTCGGCGGGCCGGCCCGGCCGCTCGAACATCTCGCCCTGGTCGTTCGGGCCGTCCTTGATCTTGTAGTCGGAGGCGAACGCCTGGGCCTGCGCCACCGAATAGCCGGGGCCGCCGGCCTGGGCGAGGTTGCGGAACGCGACATAGGACAGGCCGTGACAGGAGGAACAGACCTCCTTGTAGACCTTGAGGCCGCGTTGCAACGCGCCGCGATCGAACGTGCCGAACGGGCCGGAGAACGACCACTTCTGGCCGGGCGGCTTGGTGCCATGATCCTCGGCGCGTGCATCCAGCGAGCCGCCCACCAGGAGGCCACCGGCCACCATCAGCGCAATCACGGTCGAGACCATCGGCGCCGACTTGCGGCCGGTCTTGGCCAACACGTCATCGGCGATCGAATTCGGCACCGGACGCGGCCTCTCGATCACCGAGAGCAGCGGCAGCAGGATCAGGAAGTAGGCGAAGTAGAGGACGGTCAGGATACGGCCGATGATGACGTAGATGCCTTCCGGCGGCTGGGCGCCGAGGTAGCCGAGGCCGATGCAGACGATCACGAAGATCCAGAAGAACTGCTTGGCCAGCGGGCGATACTTCGACGAGCGCGTCTTGGCGCTATCCAGCCAGGGCAGGAACGCCAGGACGATGATCGCACCGAACATCGCCACGACACCGGCGAGCTTGTTCGGGATCGAACGCAGGATCGCGTAGAATGGCAGGTAATACCATTCCGGCACGATGTGCGCGGGCGTCACGCCCGGGTTGGCCGGGATGTAGTTGTCGGCATCGCCGAGATAGTTCGGCATGTAGAAGATGAACCAGGCGAAGAACAGCATGAAGCAGGAGACGCCGAACATGTCCTTGATGGTCGCATAGGGCGTAAACGGCACCGTGTCCTTTTCGGTCTTGGCTTCAACGCCGGCCGGGTTGTTCTGGCCCGCGACATGCAGCGCCCAGATGTGCAGCACGACGACGCCCGCGATCACAAACGGCAGCAGGTAGTGCAGCGAGAAGAAGCGGTTCAGCGTCGGGTTGCCGACGGCATAGCCGCCCCAGAGCAGCGTCACGATGCTCTCGCCGAAATAGGGCACGGCGGAGAACAGGTTGGTGATGACGGTGGCACCCCAGAAGCTCATCTGGCCCCACGGCAGCACGTAGCCCATGAAGCCGGTCGCCATCATCAGGAGGTAGATAATAACGCCGAGGATCCACAGCACCTCGCGCGGCTCCTTGTACGACCCGTAATAGAGGCCGCGGAACATATGGATGTAGACGGCGAAGAAGAACATCGAGGCGCCGGCGGCGTGGATGTTGCGCAGCAGCCAGCCATAGTTGACGTCGCGGACGATCAGCTCAACCGACTTGAAGGCCATATCGGCGTGCGGCGTGTAGTGCATCGCCAGGATTACGCCGGTCAGGATCTGCACGCCGAGCATCATCGAAAGGATGGCGCCGAAGGTCCACCAGTAGTTCAGGTTACGCGGCGTCGGATACGCCACGAACGAGGAATGCATAAGTCCCATGATCGGGAGGCGCCGTTCGATCCACTTCAAGGCGGGATTGGTCGGCTGAAAATCGGATGGTCCGCTCATTGATGCGATCCTGAGGAAGTAAGACGACGCTACGGCGTAATGGGTCCACGGGCTGGCGCCCGAGCCCTTAGCCGATCTGGATTTTGGTGTCGGAAACGAATGAATAGGGCGGGATCGGCAGATTGGCCGGCGCCGGTCCCTGACGGATGCGGCCCGAAGTGTCGTACACCGAACCGTGGCAGGGACAGAAGAAGCCGTCGTAAGCGCCCTCATGGGCGATCGGGATGCAGCCGAGATGCGTGCAGATGCCGACCACCACCAGCCACTGGTCATGGCCCGACTTGACCCGCGCCTCGTCGCTCTGCGGATCGGGCAGGCTCGAGACCGGCACCTTGCGGGCCTCTTCTATCTGCTTTTTGGTGCGATGGCTGATGTAGATCGGCTTGCCGCGCCAGAACACCTTGATGTCCTGTCCTTCGGCGATCGGGGTCAGATCGACCTCGATCGGTGCACCAGCCGCGACGGTCGCGGCATCCGGATTCATCTGGGCGACCAGCGGCCAGACCGTGGCGGCCGCGCCGACGGCGGCGACGGCTCCCGTTGCAACATAAAGGAAATCACGGCGTGTCGGATGGTCCGCCGAAGACGCTGTCGTCACGATTCAAAGCCCTTTCTTATCTGCAGCCAGCGGAACCGCCCCGGGGGGCGCCCAAATGCGACCCGGAACAGGCTGCCGGCGCCCGCGGCCCCCGCGGCGGCAGAAAAACCGCTTTTCCTCCCCCATTCCGGCGGAACAAGCAGTCCAGAATCGTTCTATTGGCACCCTTGCCGTGAGAGCGCAAGCCCGCTATCGGCTCACAAACGTGCAATGCACTAAATCTGCGCCCGACCGTGATTATTCAGTCATTCGCCCGCGCGCCCCGAAGCCTCGACACATGCACATCGCCCTGTTCCAGCCCGACATTCCCCAAAACACCGGAACGATTCTGCGCCTGTGCGCCTGCCTGGGCGTCTCGGCCCATATCATCGAGCCGGCCGGATTTCCGATCTCTGACCGGCATTTCCGCCGGGCGGGAATGGACTACCTCGATCATGTCGTTCTCACCCGGCACGACTCATGGTCAAAATTCGAGGAGTGGCGTAACGAGGTGGGTCTCCGGTTGGTGCTGTTTACGACCAAGGCGGCCGGTTCCTACCTGGATTTCCGCTATCAAGGCGACGACATCCTGCTGTTCGGACGGGAATCCGCCGGGGTACCCGACGAGGTCGTTGCCGCGGCCGATGCCAGGATGGTGATCCCGATCAGGCCGAACTTGCGCTCCCTCAATGTGGCCATGTCGGCCGCCATGGCACTGGGAGAGGCGCTGCGGCAGACGGGTCATCAGGTGTCGGCCGAAACCGGATCCTGAGGAGAAAGTGTGAGCTACGCGGTCAAAGAGATATTCCTGACCTTGCAGGGCGAAGGCGCACATGCCGGCCGCGCGGCGGTGTTTTGCCGTTTTGCCGGCTGCAACCTCTGGAGCGGCCGCGAGCAGGACCGCGCCACCGCCACCTGCCAGTTCTGCGACACCGACTTCATCGGCACCGACGGCACGCTCGGCGGCCGCTACGCCTCGGCGGACGAACTAGCCGACGTCATCGCCGGGCAATGGACCGGCGACAACACCAACCGCTATGTGGTCCTGACCGGCGGCGAGCCGCTGCTGCAGGTCGATCCCCCCTTCATCGAAGCGCTGCATGCGCGCGGCTTTTCGATCGGCATCGAGACCAACGGCACGATCGAACCGCCCGATGGGATGGACTGGGTCTGCGTTAGCCCGAAGGCCGGCTCCGACTTCGTGGTACGCCGCGGCCACGAGCTGAAGCTGGTCTATCCGCAGGCCGGCGCCGCGCCGGAAGATTTTGCAGGGCTCGATTTCGAGCGCTTTTCGCTGCAGCCGATGGATGGGCCGAATGTGATCGAAAACACCGCGCGCGCGGTCGCGTACTGCCTGCGCCATCCGCAATGGCGGCTTAGCCTGCAGACGCACAAGACACTCGGTATCAGATAGGACCAGACGCCCAAGATGTGGGAACTAACAAAATCGTTTCGCTTCGAAGCCGCGCATTCGCTGAAGGGCACGACCTTCGGCCCCGCCAGCGAGGAAATTCACGGCCACTCGTTTCGTGCCGAGGTGAGCGTGCGCGGCACGCCCGATCCGGAAACCGGCATGGTGCTGGACCTCGGCCTCCTCGAGCGCAGCATGGAAGACGTGCGCAAGACGCTCGACCACAAGTTTCTCAACAAGATCGAGGCGCTGGGGACGCCGACGCTGGAGAACATTTCCCGCTTCATCTTCGAGCGGGTCCAGCACGCCGGCAAGATCACCCGCGTCAGCGTTCATCGTGATAGCTGCAACGAGAGCTGCACCTATTTTGGGCCGCAAGGGTAAGCAGGGTGCCGTCATTGGAGGAGCGTAAGCGACGAAGCAATCCACACTTCATTCGTGGCACGATGGATTGCTTCGCTCCGCTCGCAATGACGGAAGACAGGTCGAGGAATTCCTGATGGACGTATCCGTCATCGAAGATCGCAAGGCGCGGGCAAGAACCTGGTTCGAAACCCTGCGCAACGACATCTGCGCGGCCTTCGAGCAGCTGGAGGACGACGCGCCCCCTGCCCTCTATTCCGGCGAGGCCGGCCGATTCGTGCGCACCCCCTGGGACCGCACCGACCATACCGGCAAACCCGGCGGCGGCGGCGTGATGTCGATGATGCGCGGCCGGCTGTTCGAGAAGGTCGGCGTGCACTGCTCGACCGTGCATGGCGAGTTCGCGCCTGAATTCCGCGCGCAGATTCCGGGCGCTGCCGACGATCCCAGGTTCTGGGCCTCGGGCATTTCGCTGATCGCCCACATGCGCAATCCGCACGTCCCGGCGGTGCACATGAACACGCGCTTCGTCGTCACCACCAAGGCGTGGTTTGGCGGCGGTGCCGACCTTACGCCGGTCTTGGATCGCCGGCGCACCCAGGAAGACCGTGATACGCAGGCCTTCCATCAGGCGATGAAGGAAGCCTGCGGCGGGCCAAACAGCGTCGCCGACTACGACAAATACAAGAAATGGTGCGACGAATATTTCTATCTGCCGCATCGCAAGGAAGCACGCGGCATCGGCGGCATCTTCTATGACTGGCACGATTCCGGCGACTGGGACGCGGATCTCGCCTTCACCCAGGAAGTCGGGCGCGCCTTCCTGAAGATCTATCCCGAGCTCGTCCGGCGCAATTTCGCCACGGCCTGGAATGCCGCCGACCGCGAGGAGCAGCTCGTCCGGCGCGGCCGCTACGTCGAGTTCAACCTGCTCTACGACCGCGGAACGATCTTCGGGCTGAAAACCGGCGGCAATGTGGATTCCATCCTCTCGTCGATGCCGCCGGAAGTTAAATGGCCATGATCGCATGATTGGTTGTCATGACGGGCCGCTAGGGTGCGGTTCGTCATGCAATCCAAGGAGCAGATCATGGATCTAAAACCAGGCGACGTCGTCCTACTCAAGTCCGGCGGCCATCCGCTCACGGTGGTGGAGGTCAAGGACGGCAACGTCGCGTGTGTGTGGATGGGCGTTGAAGGCGATCTGTTTCGCGAGACGCTGCCGCTGGCCGTCCTCGAACTCGCCGAAGCCGACGACGATGAGGATGAAGACGAGGACGACGAAGAGGAAGACGAGGACGAGGAATAAGACGACCGCCGCAACAAGGTTGCGTAAGGGGATCTTTGGCGCCGCCCGCCTTGACGGGCCGGCGGCGTCGTTTTCCCGGGGATTGGACCCGGTGCGGCCGATCTGGTATTCGCGGGCGAAATCGGCCCGCACCTTCTCGCGGCCGACGCAGCCAGAGGCGAGACCCGCGAAACCGATGACCGAACTGCCCCGCGCGATGCTGATCGACATGGACGACACCATCCTGTCGGCCTACGGACGTCCCGAAATCGCCTGGAACAACGTCACGGCGGAATTCGCCGCCGAGCTCGGACCGCTGACCCCACAACAGGTCGCCGCCGCCGTGCTCGATTCGGCGCGAAAATTCTGGGCGGTCGCGGAAGCCGAGTGGCGGCTGAAGCTGGATGAAGCGCGCCAGATCACCGTGCGCAACGGTTTTGCCGCCCTCGCCACCACCGGCCACGTCCTCTCCGACGATCTGGCGATACGGCTCGCCAACCGCTTTACCGCCTACCGCGAAGAGGAAATGTTCGTCTTTCCGGGCGCACATGATGCCATCGACGAATTGAAGGCGCGCGGCGTCAAGCTCGCGCTGGTGACAAACGGCGCTGCCGGCGCCCAGCGCGCCAAGGTCGAACGCTTTGCGCTGTCGCACCGTTTCGACCACATCCAGATCGAGGGCGAGCACGGCTTCGGCAAGCCGGACGAGCGCGCCTATCTGCACGCCATGCAGGTGCTCGGCGTCACCGCCGCTGAGACCTGGATGATCGGCGACAATCTCGAATGGGAAGTCGTGGCGCCGCAACGGCTCGGCATCTATGCCATCTGGATCGACGTGCATGGCGACGGCCTGCCCCCTGACACCACCGTGAAGCCCGACCGCATCATCCGCTCGCTGACGGAACTGCTGCCCGGCGAGCGCTGACAGGGCGGCTGAAGTCCCAGGGCGAGCCGGCGGATCATACACCATTACGTGTAATGTGAGGTGCCTCACAGCTCAGAAGCGAGCAATCCCAGATTGTGTCGACGTTGGTCCAAGGTTGAAGTCCAGGCTGGGGAATTCACCGATGTCGAACAACGACACGCACAAACCGCCGCCAGAGGCGAACGACGTTGCACCGAAATCCGTCGCGCGAAGGTGGCTCTGGACCACCGTCAAAGGGTTATCGCTGTTCACCGTGCTGAGCGGCCTGTTTACTGTGGTGAGCAGTCTCGCGGTTGGCTATTTCCAGTATCTCAACGCCTATCAGGAGAAGGTGAGCAGCCAGGCCAAGGAGGACATGACCTTGGCGGCGGCAACCTTCACCGAAATCTCACGCCCATTCTCTGAAATGCAAGCGCTGCAGCAAACGCTGTATTTCGATTTCGCGCGCGCCTTCAGCGAGAAATCTAGCGCAAGCGACAAGGCGCTGGCCACCAAGGACGCACAGGCGATTTCGGAGCGTTATGAGAAAGCGCGAAACGAACTACGCGAAAGTATAGACTTGCTGACGCGAAAGGCCGAAATCTATATCGACCGACCCAGCGATCCCTATCGCGATCCGGCCAAAAAGCACAACGTCGACCCTGATCCGCTGTCACGGCGGGTATTGCGCGACTCCGATTTTGACTGCTCCAGCAAGTTCTATTTTCCGGCGTTCGGAAACGTGAATCTGCCGGACGACGACACGCCGGCCAAGGAGGTCACTGACGACCAATATTGCGCGATACCCGAAAAACGCGGCATTGACGAGAAGACCAAACCGAAGGATGCGTCCATCCGAATCTGCGCCGGCCCCAACGACAAGGCGGCCAAGAGAATCTATTGGTACAGCGCCAAACACCACGTCCTGACGATGCACCATTGCCTTGAGTCCGCGCACGACAGTCTGGCGGCGGCTAGGCAATGGGCCTCCGGAAGCGCGCGCGACGGCGCGGAGGAAAGCGGTATCCTGGGAGAAAAGGAAATCAACGACAAGCTGGATGATCTGGCCGGCCGGATCAACGCGTTCAATAGCCTAGCGCTGTATCAGATGGAGCAAATCCGCGTGAAATACCGCCCGTCCCGGCTTTGGTGCAACGTGCCGTTTGTCTGGAACATATCAAGCTTGAATTGTTTCCCGATCCGCACGGCGACGAACTACACCCGTTGACGCTGATCAGTGCCGCAGCGCTGAAGTGATCATGACGAGGCCACCGGTGATCACGGCGGCGTCGAGAATGGCGGTGTGGATATGCACCGGCATCCGTTCGACGAAGGCTTTGGCGAGGAACGCGCCGGGGATGGCGATGGCCCCGATCAGGAGCGCGAACGCCAGCACCTGCGCGGTCACGACGCCGGCGAGGCCGAACACGGAAATCTTGATCACGCCGGTTGCGACCGAGATCACCGCATCGGTGGCGATCACCGCCGCCCCTTCCAGGCCAGACGCCATCAAGAGCGACAGCAGGATCACGCCGGAGCCCGATGTGCCGCCGACCAGGACGCCATAGCCCACCGCGCTGACGCCGAGGCCGGTATCGCCGATCTTGATCTCGCGGTGCCTGGCGAGGCGGCGCAGCGGCACGCTCAGGATCAGCATGCCGCCGATGACGAGCGCCGCGCCGGCGCTGGTCAACCGGGTGTAGCCATAGGCGCCGAGCGCCGTGGTCAGCATGGCCGCGCCGACCACGATCAGCGCGCGGCGGCGGTCGGCATAGCGAAAATAGGCCACGAAGCGGCTGATATTGGTAAAGATGGCCGAGATCGCGATGATCGGCACCACCGGCTCGGCGCCAACCAGCGGCACCAGCACCAGCGGCATCAAGGCACCGGTGCCATAGCCGGCGAGCCCGCCGATAACGGAGGCCAAGAGCGCCATGCCTCCGACCAGCACGAGTTGGGCGAGGGAGACATCGGCGAAACCGGCAAAAATATTCACAACCGGTGATCTCGGACGAAGCGCGCGGCGGCCTGGTCGGCGATCGCCGCGAGCGCGGATGGCTCCAGCGGAAAATCCGCGGCCAGCCACGCGTCTTCCGCCAGCGTCAGCACGTGACCGAGCGCGGGTCCCTGGGCGATGCCGCGCGAGATGAAGTCGGCGGCCTTCAGCGGAAATTTCGGCGCGCTCCAGCGCTGCGGCAAGGTTGCGAGATCGCGCCAGCGCGTGGCGCCATTGCCGACGCCGCCGGCGCGCGCCCATGCCAGCATCAGGCGGTCTCGATAAGGATCCTCGCCGAGCCGGTAGAGCAGTTGCCGCGCCCGCGCCTCGTCCTTGCTGGCGAACCGCCACCAGCGATGCCCCATCGAGTCCAGCGCCTTGACTTCCGCGTTGGAGAGACGAAGCCGTGCCGCAACGCGCTTTGCGTCCTCGGTGACCGCGACGGTGAGCGCGGCAAGCCGGCGCACGGCGTTCGGCGCGAGCCCCAGCTCGCGTTCGGCCGCGATCATCGCGGCGAACGTTCCTGTGTAGGCGACGCCGCCGGAGATCAGCAGCAGGAAGCCGGCATCGGCCATCGCCTGCACCGCGACGACAGCGCCATCGGCGATCAGCAGCTTGAGCATTTCCATCCGCACGCGCTCGGCGGAAAGTCCGGAAAATCCAGCGCGTCCGGCGATGCAGGCGAGATAGCCGGCGCGATCCGGCTCGCCCGCGCCATAGGCGGCGTGCATGCGGAAGAAGCGCAGGATGCGCAAATAATCCTCGGCGATGCGTTGGGTGGGATCACCGATGAAGCGCACGCGCCTGGCTGCGATATCGGCCAGACCGCCGACATGGTCATGCACGATGCCGTCGGCGTCGACGGAAAGCCCGTTGATGGTGAAGTCGCGCCGTTCGGCGTCGCGAACCCAGTCGCGCCCGAACGCAACCTTGGCCTTGCGGCCAAAGGTCTCGGTATCCTCGCGCAGCGTTGTGACTTCGTACGGATGCGATTCCACCACCAGCGTGACCGTGCCATGGTCAATTCCCGTCGGCACGCATTTGACGCCGGCCGCTTTGGCGCGGCGGACCACCTCGTCAGGCAGCGCGGTGGTTGCGATATCGATGTCGCCGAGCGGAATCTTCAGCAGGGCATTGCGCACGGCGCCGCCGATCACGCGGGCTTCCTCGCCATCGCCATTGAGCAGGGCAAGCACGCGCGCGGCCGGACCCGATCGGAGCCATGGCGCATCCGCCAGCACGCGTGCCTCGCTCATTTCTCAACTCCGTCGACCAGCTTGCCGTTTTCGAGATGGGCGGGAACATAGGTCGAATTCGGCGGCGCGCCGGAGAACTGCGCGAGCATGACGAAGCTGATGATGACGAGCAGCAGCGATCCCAGCACCAGCTTGGCCACCAGATGCGTCGGCCACGAGGCGGACGACAGCACACCGGAACGGGTGGCAATCAGGAACAGCGCATAGACCGCAAACGGGATCAGGAAAATTCCGATTTCGGTCAGAACCGGACGGATCATGCGAGATAAATCCGCTCATACAGCACGCGCAGAATTCCCGCGGTCGCGCCCCAGATGTAACGCTCGGCAAACGGCATGGCGTAATAGGAGCGCTCGATGCCGCGGAAATCCTTGGAGTGGATCTGATGGTTCTCGGGATTCATCAGAAACGCCAGCGGCACCTCAAAGGCATCGACCACCTCGCCCTCGTTGATCGCAAGCTTGAAGCCGGGCTTCACGCGCGCCACGGTCGGCAGGATGCGAAACCCGAAGGCGGTGCCGTAGAGGTCGAGATAGCCGATCGGCTCGATGAACTCGCGCTTGAGGCCGACTTCCTCCTCCGCCTCGCGCAGGGCGGCATCGAGCGGGGACGCGTCGGTTGAGTCGATCTTGCCGCCTGGAAAGGAGATCTGGCCGGCGTGGCTCGACAGATGCGGCGAGCGCTGGGTGAGCAGCACGGTCGGCTCGCGGTGATCGACCACCGGGATCAGCACCGCTGCCGGGCGCACTGGCTGCTCGCGCGCCACGATTTCGAGCATGCGGTCATTGCCGGAGTCGCCTGTCTTCGGAATGATATTGGGATCGATCAGGCCGGGCGGCACGTCGAAGTTCAGCCGGGTCTTGCTCCGCGCGAAGAACTCCGTCGCACTGATCGGAGCCGCCTCCATCTTCTTCAGTATCGGCTCGTTCAAACCGCGCCCCTCACCTGCTCGGCGTCCGCCATCGCAAAGAACTCGCCGCCGGATTCGATTCCAAACATCGGCTGACCATCGACCACCCGCTCTTCCCCCATGTCAACCAGATCGTAATAGAGCGCGCGGGTCACCTTTGCCCAGAGATCGGCGCGGACGTGCAGATAGGGCGTCAGCCCGCCGTCGGCGGCCATCTCGAAGCGCAGGCGATGGTCGGAATCGCATGGCACCCAGTCGTCGACATTGGTGCGAAAGCGCAGCAGCCGCCCGCGCTCACCGGCTTCGTTCTGCATCTCGACCGCCAGAAACGGCGCATCATCGACGCGGATGCCAACCTTCTCGACGGGGGTCACGAGAAAGTGCTTGCCGTCCTCACGCTTCAGAATCGTCGAAAACAGCCGCACCAGCGCCGGCCGGCCGATTGGCGTGCCCAAGTAGAACCACGTACCATCGCTGGCGATTCGCATGTCGAGATCGCCGCAGAACGGCGGATTCCACAGATGGACCGGCGGCAGCCCCTTGCTGGCCGGGGCACGATTCGCGGCCTCCCTCGCAGCCACCGTCAGACCTTCGAGCCCCTTGTCGTCAAGATTCTTGGTCTGCCCTTGCTTCGCCATTGTTTGCCCTGACTCTTGGCGCCTCGATTGGCACGATAGGTGCACCTGTACATTACCGATAGGTAACTCTTGATGTACCGATAGGTAACGCGATGTGTTCCTGACGAACTCGGTCCGTAATAATGCGGATCAGGTCGCCATATCGTGATGCCGTTCATACCCCGAAACACCGATAATGTGGGGATAGTTTAATTCAACGAATACATGCCTCTTGCACGGGTTTAGCATGAGGCTCGTGGCATGACGACGCGGGCCCGACGCAACCAGCGGTGTCATGAAGGGTTTAGGTGGTTGAAGGAGAAAGACATGGCGAGTGCAGACGGTGTCGAAAAACTCGAGGACGCGATCGTCCGGTCCGCCGAGCAGGTGTCCGGCCAGATTCGCGCCGCGAAGGAAGCGATCTCCACCGTCATTTTCGGCCAGGACCGGGTGATCGAAAACACCCTGGTGACGATCCTGTCCGGCGGCCACGCGCTGCTGATCGGGGTTCCCGGCCTCGCCAAGACCAAGCTCGTGGAAACGCTGGGCATCACGCTCGGGCTCGACGCCAAGCGCATCCAGTTCACGCCGGACCTGATGCCGTCGGACATTCTCGGCGCCGAGGTGCTGGATGAAAGCCAATCCGGCAAGCGGTCGTTCCGTTTCATCTCCGGGCCGGTATTCGCGCAACTCCTGATGGCCGACGAAATCAACCGCGCCAGCCCGCGCACGCAATCGGCGCTGCTGCAAGCCATGCAGGAACAGCACATCACCGTTGCAGGCGCGCGGCATGACCTGCCTAAGCCGTTCCACGTGCTGGCCACGCAAAACCCGCTGGAGCAGGAAGGCACCTACCCGCTGCCCGAAGCGCAGCTCGACCGCTTCCTGATGGAGATCGACGTCGATTATCCGGATCGCGAGGCCGAGCGCCGCATCCTGTTCGAAACGACCGGCGCAGACGAGACGCTCGCCAAGGCCTCGATGAATGCTGAAATCCTGATCGCCGCGCAGCGGCTGGTTCGCCGCCTGCCGGTCGGCGACAGCGTCGTCGAGGCGATCCTGTCACTGGTGCGCGCCGCGCGCCCGAGTTCCGAAGGCGGCAGCGACAAGCTGATTGCCTGGGGGCCGGGCCCGCGCGCCAGCCAATCGCTGATGCTGGCGGTCCGCGCCCGCGCGCTGCTCGACGGCCGCCTCGCCCCCTCGGTCGATGACGTGCTCGATCTCGCCGAGCCCATCCTCAAGCACCGCATGGCGCTGACCTTCTCGGCGCGCGCGGAGGGCCGCACCATTCCCGATGTGATCAGACAGTTGAAGACCCGGATCGGTTGATGGCCGCAGAGACCAGCCACGAGACCAGGGAGATTCTAGCAATCCGACGTGCCGATGGCGAAAGCCGAACGCTCGCCGCATCGCTGCCGCGTCTCGTGCTCGAAGCCCGCCGGATCGCCGCCAACGTCATCCACGGCCTGCATGGCAGGCGCCGCGCCGGCGCCGGCGAGAGCTTTTGGCAATACCGCCGCTTCGTCTCCGGCGAGCCGTCGCAGAACGTCGATTGGCGGCGTTCGGCACGGGACGATCATCTCTATGTCCGCGAGCAGGAGTGGGAGGCCGCCCATACGGTGTGGGTTTGGCCCGACCGTTCGCCGTCAATGGCGTTTGCCTCCAAGGGCGCGCGCGACTCCAAGCTGGAGCGCGGCCTGATCGTGACTTTCGCGCTCGCTGAACTGCTGGTGTCGGGCGGCGAACGTGTTGGTATTCCCGGCCTGATGAACCCGACCGCCAGCCGCAGCGTGATCGACAAGATGGCGCAGGCGATGCTGCATGACGATGCGGTGCGCGCGAGCCTGCCGCCGTCGTTTGTCCCCTCGGCGCTGGCCGAGATCGTCGTGCTGTCCGACTTCTGGTCGCCGATGAGCGAAATCACGACGATGCTGGCTGGCCTCTCCGCCTCCGGCGCGCATGGCACGCTGATTCAGATCGTCGATCCCGCCGAAGAAACCTTCCCCTATGCCGGCCGCGTCGAATTCGTCGAGCCGGAGGGCTTTGGCGTCATCACCGCCGGCCGCGCCGAAAGCTGGGCCAGCGACTACGTCGAGCGCGTCGCGCTGCATCGCGACCAGATCCGCGCCGAGACCAACCGGCTCGACTGGCTGTTCTCGACCCACACCACCAGCCGTTCCGCCGCCGAACTGCTCCTGTTCCTGCATTCAGGCATGATGGCAGCCAAGGGCAACGTGCGGGGATCAACCGTCAAGGCGGGGCGTAGCGCATGATCGCAGGGATCCCCCTCACCTTCGCGCAGCCACTGCTCCTGCTCGGCCTGCTCAGCCTGCCGGTATTGTGGTGGCTGCTCCGCGTCATGCCGCCGCGGCCCCGGCGCATCGAGTTCCCGCCAACGCGGCTGTTGTTCGACATCCGGCCGAAGGAAGAGACCCCATCGCGGACACCGTGGTGGCTGACCCTGTTGCGGCTCGCCGCCGCGGCGCTGGTCATTCTTGCCGCCGCAGGCCCGATCTGGAATCCGCAGACCGGCGTCGGCGGCAGCAATGCGCCGCTGGTCATTTTGCTCGACGACGGCTGGAGCGCCGCCGCAAGCTGGGAGACGCGGATCAAGGCCGCCGATGAGTTGATCGCCGACGCCGACAATGACCGCCGCGGCGTGGCGCTGGTTCCGCTCTCCGAGACGGCGCGCGACATCACGCTGATGCCGGCCGGCACGGCGCGCGTCGCACTGCGCCAGATTTCGCCAAAACCTTATTCGGTCGACCGCGTCGACACGCTCAGCGCGATCGACCGTTTCCTCAAGTCCACCGGCGATGCTGAGGTTGCCTGGCTGTCCGACGGTGTCGACACCGGGCGCGGCAGCGAATTCGTCGAAAATCTCGCCAAGACCATCGGCGACCGCAAGCTGACGGTGTTCGAGGGCGGCGCGGCCCCGGCGCAGGCGCTGGTCGCCGCTGAAAATGCCGCGGCGAAGATGACGGTCAAGGTGCTGCGCACCACCGGCGGCGTCGCCGCCGGCGTGGTTCGCGCGATCGACGCCAAGGGCTCGCCGATCGGCGAGGCGCGCTATGCGTTCGGCATGCAGGACCGTGAGAGCGAAGCATCATTCGAGCTGCCGGTCGAACTGCGCAACGACATTGCGCGGCTGGAAATATCAGGCGAACGGTCGGCCGGCGCGGTGCAGCTGCTCGACAAGCGATGGCGGCGGCGCGCCGTCGGCGTCGTCACCGGGGCGACCAGCGATACCGCCCAGCCGCTATTGGCATCGACCTTCTATCTGACCCGCGCCCTTTCACCTTTTGCCGACGTGCGGCTCGGCGACCGCGGCGCGCCGCAGCAGGTGATCGCCCAGTTCCTCGATCAGCGGCTGCCGATGATCGTGCTCGCCGATGTCGGCACGCTGTCGCCGGAAATCCGCGACCGGCTGAATGCATGGATCGATCAGGGCGGCGTGCTGGTACGCTTTGCCGGCCCGCGTCTGGCGCAGGCCGATGACGATCTGGTGCCGGTCAAGCTGCGCCGTGGCGGCCGCGTACTCGGCGGCAGCCTGACCTGGGAAAAGCCGCAGCACCTGTCGTCGTTTGCCGCCGACGGCCCGTTCGCGGGCCTCACCGTGCCGAAGGACATCACCGTGAACCGGCAGGTGCTGGCCGAGCCGGACGCCGTGCTCGCCACCAAGACCTGGGCGTCGCTGGAAGACGGCACGCCGCTGGTAACAGGTGAACATCGCGGCAGAGGTATTGTCAGTCTGTTCCATGTCGGCGCCGACTCGCGCTGGTCGGATCTGCCGATGTCCGGCAGTTTTGTCGAAATGCTGCGCCGGCTGGTCGATATGTCCGGTTACACATCAAAACCCGGTGCGGGCGTTGCGAGCGAAGCGGCGAATGTCGAGACCGTGCCGCCGCTGCGCACCCTCGATGGTTCCGGCGCCTTCGGGCCGCCGCCCTCGACCGCCAAGCCGATGCCGGCGGATTATCGCGACCGCGGCACCGCGGAACATCCGCCGGGCTTCTATGGCCCCGCCGACGGCCCGATCGCCGTCAACACGCTGGCTGCGGCCGATCGCATCGCGCCGCTCGATACGTCATCCTTGCGCGCGCAACGGGCCAGCTACACCAATGCCGAACCGCGTGACCTGCGCGGCATCCTGCTGTCGTCGTCGCTGGCGCTGTTCCTGATCGACGCCGTCGTGGTCGCGATGCTGGGCGCCGGCCTTGCTGCACTCTGGCGCCGCCGGACAGCGACGGCGGCGGCTCTGCTCGCGCTGATCCTCGCAGCGACGACAATCACGCCATCGCCGACGCGGGCACAGAACAACGACGATTTCGCCATCAAGTCGGTGTCGCAGACGCGCCTCGCTTACGTCGTCACCGGAAATGCCGACGTCGATTCCATCGTCAAGGCCGGCATGGCCGGGCTGACGCTGTTCCTGGCGCAGCGCACCGCGCTGGAGGCCGGCGATCCCGTCGGCGTCGATCCTGCGCGCGACGAGCTGGCGTTCTTTCCGCTGATCTACTGGCCGGTGGTGCCGGGCGCGCCGAAGCCACCGCAGGACGCCATCAACCGCATCGACGCCTACATGAAACAGGGCGGCACGGTGCTGTTCGATACCCGCGACGCGATCGAGGCGCCGCCAGGCGAGAACGGCGCATCGCAGACGCCGGGCATGCGTACCTTGCGCGAGATTCTCTCCTCCCTCGACGTGCCCGAGCTCGAGCCGGTGCCGCGCGAGCACGTGCTGACCAAGACGTTTTATCTGCTGCGCGACTTCCCGGGCCGCTTCAACACTGGCCAGACCTGGGTCGAGACCCTGCCGCGCGAGGATGACGACGACGCGGCCTCGCGGCCGGCGCGCGGTGGCGACGGCGTCTCACCCATCATCATCACCTCGAACGATCTTGCCGGCGCCTGGGCGCACCGCCCCGACGGACAGCCGATGCTGCCGCTGACGCCGGGCGAACCGCGCCAGCGCGAATTCGCCTTCCGCTCCGGCGTCAACATCGTGATGTACACCCTGACCGGCAATTACAAGGCCGACCAGGTGCACGCGCCCGCTTTGATCGAGCGGTTGGGGCAATAGACCATGCAGTACGGCATCGCGTTCACTCCCCTCGTTCCAAGCATCGTGCTCTGGATCGCACTTGCCGCGATCGTCGTCATCGCGGCGCTGCTGCTGCTTGGACGCTCGCGCGGCGCCGCCGTGCGCGTCGCAGCACTGGCGCTGATCCTCCTGGCGCTCGCCAACCCCTCCTTCACGCGCGAGGACCGCGAGCCGTTGTCCTCGGTCGCTGCCGTCGTGGTCGACAAGAGCCCGAGCCAGAATTTCGGCACGCGCAACGCAGAGACGGCCAAGGCGCAGGAGGCGCTGGTCGACACGCTGAAGAAGATCAAGGGACTGGAGGTCCGCGTCGTCGAGGCCGGGCAGGCCGACGGCGAGACCGACGGCACCAAGCTGTTCGGCGCGCTGTCCTCGGTGCTGTCGGACGTTCCGGTCGACCGCGTCGCCGGCGCGTTCCTGATCACGGATGGTCGCGTTCATGACATCCCCGCCAATGCCGCCGCCGTCGGCTTCCAGGCGCCGGTGCACGCGCTCGTCACCGGCCGCAAGGACGAGCGCGATCGCCGCATCGCGATCACGGCTGCGCCGCGTTTCGGCATTGTCGGGCAGCCGCAGACCATCACCTACCGGCTGGACGACCAAGGGGTCACCAACCAGCGCGCCAAGATCGTCGTGCGCCGCGACGGCGAGGTGATCAGTGAGCGCAATATGGTCAGCGGCCAGACCGCCAATGTCGACGTCGACATCAAGCATGCCGGCCCCAACATCGTCGAGATTGAAGCCTCGCCGCTCGAGAACGAACTGACGCCGGTCAACAACCGCGCGGTGGTCGCGATCGAGGGTGTCCGCGACAGGCTGCGCGTGCTCCTGGTCTCGGGCGAGCCGCATGCCGGCGAGCGCACCTGGCGCAACCTGTTGAAGTCCGACGCCAGCATCGACCTCGTGCATTTCACGATCCTGCGGCCACCGGAGAAACAGGACGGCACGCCAATCAACGAATTGTCGCTGATCGCATTTCCGACCCGCGAACTGTTCCAGCAGAGGATCAACGATTTCCAGTTGATCATCTTCGACCGTTACGCCCGCCAGGGGGTGCTGCCGATCGCCTATTTTGACAATATCGCGCGCTACGTCCGCGGCGGCGGCGCGATGCTGGTGTCAGCCGGGCCCGACTACGCCTCCACCACCAGCATCTGGCGGACGCCGCTGGATACGGTGCTGCCGGCAGAACCCGTCGGCGTCACCGAAAAACCGTTCTATGCACACTTGAGCGACGCCGGTAAGCGCCATCCTGTGACGCGCGGCCTCGAAGGCTCCGCGAGCGAGCCACCGCACTGGAGCCGCTTTTTTCGAACCGTCGATACGCGCAATGCGATCGGCGCGCCTGTCATGACCGGCACCGACGGCAAGCCGCTGCTGCTGCTGTCGCGCTTTGGCGAAGGCCGCGTCGCGCTGCTGCTGACGGATCATATCTGGCTGTGGGCGCGCGGCTATGAAGGCGGCGGACCGCACCTGGACCTTCTGCGGCGGATGTCGCACTGGCTGATGAAGCAGCCTGACCTCGACGAGGAAGCACTGCGCCTGCAGATCCAGGGCAAGGACCTGGTGGTGCTGCGCCAGACCATGGCGGACAACGTGCCGCCGGTGACCGTGACCTCGCCGAGCGGGGCGACCAAAGAACTCACGCTGACGGCAAGCGAACCCGGCACCTGGCGCTCCACCCTGCCCGCCGACGAGCTCGGGCTGTGGCAGGCAACCGATGGCGCGCTGAAAGCGCTGATCAACGTCGGACCGACCAACCCGAAGGAATTTTCCGAAGTCACTTCCACCACCGAGATGCTGAAACCGCTGGCGCAGGCGACCGGCGGCGACGCGCGCCGCGTGGCCGACGGCGGAAGCATCGACCTGCCCCGCGTGGTGCCGGTTCGCTCGTCCGGCATCTTCCACGGCGACGGCTGGATGGGCGTGAAGATGCGCGACGCCAGCGTCGTCAAGGGCGTCGGCGTGCTCCCGATGTTCGCCGGGCTGGTCGGGCTGCTCCTGCTGCTCGGCGCTTTCGCGGCAACCTGGATACGCGAGGGGCGGTAGGCGCTGCCTCGCCTCCGATTGTTGCATCAATCACACAACATGCGCCGTTCTCGCTGCGGTCCACTCGGGCCGGGATTGACTTCGTCAGGACCCTTCGATGTTATAATATAACATTGGGGGACGACGACCGGATGAACTGGTTTCGAAAACACGTGAAAACCGGCTCGCGGCTGGCGCTGTTTGCGCTCGCGATCCAGTTCGCGCTGTCGTTCGGCCATTTCCATGCGGAGATCGCCCGCGCTGCGCCGGCCATTCAGGCTGGGCAATCCGATGCTCGTCTCGCTATTGCTGCGACGTTCGCTGCGCAAGAGGCGCGGTCAGAGGCAGCGCAGCAGCCTTCCGGGCCCGACAGCGATCAGCACGCCACCGACTGCGCGATCTGCGTCGTCCTGTCGGTAGCCAAGAATATTCTGTTCGCCACACCACCGCTGCTCGAGCTCCCGCAAGCCGTCGAGCTTCTGCACCTCACCACCGGCGCTGAGTTCGCGCATCTTGGCTCACTCCATCCATCGTTCCGTTCGCGCGCGCCTCCCGTCTCCTGACCTCGATTGATGCACTTCCCAAGGGGAACGCCGCGGCACGTGGCTAGTCCGCCGAGGGGAAATCGGAATCGATCCGTCGCACATCGACGGGATCAGGATCGGGACAATGACATTCAATAAGAAACGAGTGTTCCATTTCGGTGGAGCAAGCTGGCTGTTGCTATGCGCGACGGCCGACGGGGCGCTTGCCCAGACCACGCCGCCGGCATCGACGCAACTGCCCGAAATCACGGTGACGGCGCCAAGCCCGATCGTGCGGCGCAAGCCGGTACCATCGCGGACGCCGCCGCGCGTCGCCCGCGCCACGTCCGGCCAGAACCGGCAACCTGCGCCGGAGCCACAAGCAGCACCCGCTGCGCCCGCGCCCCAGCAGGGTGTGCTGCCCGTGGTGACCGACCAGTTCGCCACCGTCACCGTCCTGCCGAACGAGGAAATCCGCCGTTCCGGCGGCGCAACGCTCGGCGATCTTCTGTTCTCGAAACCAGGCATCACCGGCTCGAGCTTCGCGCCCGGCGCCTCGAGCCGGCCGATCATCAGGGGGCTGGACGTCAACCGCGTCGGCATTGTCGAGAACGGTACCGGAGGCGGCGGCGTCTCCGACCTCGGCGAGGACCATTTCGTGCCGATAGATCCTCTCGCCACCAACCAGGTCGAGGTCGTGCGCGGGCCCGCCGCTCTGCGCTACGGCTCGACCTCGATCGGCGGCGTCGTCAGCGCCACCAACAATCGGATTCCGGAGGCCCTGCCGTCCTGCCCGGCGGCACCGTTCCAGACTTATGGGCTACCGGCGAAAGCGCCGCTGGCGACCGCGCAGTCCGCATCCTGCATCAATGTCGAGACGCGGACAGCGGTCAGTTCGGTCGATCGCGGCGTCGAAGGCGGCATCCTGCTCGATGCCGGCGGCGGCAATTTCGCCGTTCATGCCGACGCCTATGGCCGCAAGGCGGGCGACTACAGCATTCCCGGCTACCCATACCTGTTCGACCAGACGCGGCCGGTGAACGGCAGGCAGCCGAACTCGGCCGCGCAAGCCGATGGCGCCTCGATCGGCGGCTCCTACATCTTCCATGGCGGATTCATCGGCGCTGCGATCACGCAGAACGATTCGCTTTACCGCATCCCCGGTATCGACGGCGCCGATCACCAGACCCGCATCGATGCGCACCAGACCAAGTTTTCCGCCAAGGGCGAATACCGGCCGGACGCGGCGGCGATCGATGCGATCAGGTTCTGGGCCGCTGCGACCGACTACAAGCACAACGAGATCGGACTCGCGGACCCTGCCGACCTTTCATCCTCCGGCGTGCGGCAGACCTTTACCAACAAGGAGCAGGAAGGCCGCGTCGAGGTGCAGATGGCGCCGTTCAACGCCCGCTTTGCCGCTGTCACGACGGCGTTCGGCCTGCAGGCAAGCCACCAGCAACTGACGGCGCCAAGCCCCGATGATCCCGGCAGCCCGCTCAATGGATTGTGGGACCCGAACCGAAATACGAAGGTCGCCGGCTATCTCTTCAACGAGTTCAAGTTCAGCGACGCCACGAAGGCGCAGATCGCCGGCCGCATCGAGCATGTCAGCCTCAGCGGAACGACGCCCTCGTTCATTCCTGATCTGTTCGACCTTAACGCCAATCCCGGCGACATCGGGCCGCCGGTCGCGCGCAACCTGAACTTCACGCCGAAGAGCGCGAGCATCGGCCTGATCCAGAACCTGCCGGGCGAACTGGTCGCCAGCCTCACCGCGCAGTACGTCGAGCGCGCGCCAAAGCCCGCCGAATTGTTTTCGCGCGGCGCGCATGACGCCACCGCCACCTTCGACATCGGCAATCCCAATCTCGGCTTAGAGACCGCCAAGACGGTCGAGATCGGGCTGCGAAAGGCGACGGGACCGTTCAGGTTCGAAGCAACCGCCTACTACACGAAATTCAACGGCTTCATTTACCGCCGCCTCACCGGCAACACCTGCGAGGACGTTGCCTGCGTCGGCCCGGCCGATCCGGCGGGTCCGCTCGAACTGAACCAGGCGATCTATTCGCAGCGCGACGCCACGTTTCGCGGCGGCGAGTTCCAGAGCCAGCTCGACATTGGTCCGCTCCACGGCGGTATCTGGGGCATCGAGAACCAATTCGACGTCGTGCGCGCGACCTTCAGCGACGGCACCAACGTCCCGCGCATCCCGCCGGTGCGCGTCGGTGGCGGCCTGTTCTGGCGCGACGCCAACTGGCTGACGCGGATCAACCTGCTGCACGCCTTTGCGCAGAACGATATTGCCCCGATCGGCGAGACACCGACCGCAGGCTATAATCTGTTGAAGGCGGAGGTCAGCTACAGGACCAAGCTCGACCCGAGTTGGTTCGGCGCGCGTGAAATGACGGTCGGACTCGTCGGCAACAACCTGTTGAACGAGAACATCCGCAACCACGTGTCCTACACCAAGGATCAAGTCCTGATGCCGGGCCTCGGCGTGCGCGCATTTGCCAATCTGAAGTTCTAGTACGGATGTATCGGCCCGTGGGGTGGCGTTAGCTGGGGCTACCAGCTAACGTCCAGGCGAAGACGGCCCTCGGGAAGCGGATGCACATCGAATAGATGACTTCGTCCATCAATGTTCAGGTCTACAGCGACGCGCTGGTTCTGCTCGGCACCGCCGGCGTCGTCATTCCCTTGGTGCGGCGTTTCGGCTTCAATCCGGTTCTCGGCTACCTCGTAGCCGGCGCGATCCTCGGACCGCTCGGACTCGGATCGTTCATCGACCGCTTTCCGCTGCTCTACTGGTTCACCGTCGTCGACGCGGCAAACGTATCCGGCATCGCAAATCTCGGCGTCGTGTTCCTGCTCTTCCTCATCGGCATGGAGCTGTCCTACGAACGACTGAAGTCGATGCACCGCCTGATTTTTGGATTGGGCAGCCTGCAGATCGTCTTTTCGACGGTGGCGATCGGCCTTGTTGCCGCGCTGGCCGACAGCAAGGCTCCGGTGTCGCTCATCCTTGGTGCGTGTCTCGCCTTGTCCTCGACCGCCATCGTCATGGAGATTCTTGGGCGACAGAAACGGCTCAATACCAGCGCAGGGCGGGCCAGCTTTGCGGTTCTCCTGGCGCAGGATCTGGCGGTCGTTCCTCTTCTGCTCTTCATCACGATTTTTGGCGCGGGTGAATCCGGTTCGGTGATTGCCACCCTGGCGCTCGCGCTCACCAATGCCGCCATCGCACTCGGTGTGATCGTCGTCGTCGGCCGTGTGGTGATGCGTCCGCTATTCCGCCTCGTGGCATCGGTCGGCATGAGCGATCTGTTCGTCGCCACGACGCTGTTCGTCATCGTCGCAACCGGTGTGGCCGCCGCCCTGGCCGGCGTTTCCATGGCGCTGGGCGCCTTTGTCGCGGGCCTGCTGCTGGCGGAGACGGAATTCCGCAAGGCGATCGAAACCGCCATCGATCCGTTCAAGGGTCTCCTGCTCGGCCTATTCTTCTTCACCGTCGGCATGAACATCGATTTTGGCCAGATCATTCGCGATCCGGTCTGGCTGATTGCCGGTGCGGCCGGGTTGATCGTCGTAAAGTCGACCATCCTGGTTTTTCTGGCCCGGATGTTTCGCCTCTCTTGGCCCGCTTCGATCGAGGTCGGGCTGTTGCTTGGTCCCGGCGGCGAGTTCGCTTTCGTCGGCATCGGGATGGCGGCGACACTCGGCCTGATCGACGGCAACGTATCGAGCTTCGCCGTCGCGTTGACCACGCTGACCATGATGCTCACGCCGGCACTGTCTCATGTCGCGCGGCGGCTGGCGCCGATGGTCCGCCAGGACAAGCCGCTTGATCCCGAGCTCACCATCGCGCCGAGCGGCGACAGCGGCCATGCCATTGTCGTCGGACACGGCCGTGTTGGACAGGTCGTCTGCACGATGCTGGATCGCCACCAGTTCAAATACACCGCCGTCGACAACGATGCCGCGGCCGTGCCGGAGCAGCGCCGGCAGGGCCGTACCGTCTTCTACGGCGATGCCACCCACCCGGAGTTCTTGAAGAGCTGCGGTCTCATGGAGGCGGCCGCCGTGATCGTCACCATCAACGAACCCGAAGGCATCGACGCAATCGTCGCGCAGGTGCGCGCGCTGCGGAAGGATGTGCTGATCGTTTCGCGCGCACGCGATGCCGACCACGCGCGGCATCTCTACGGCATCGGCGTGACCGATGCCGTGCCCGAAACCATTGAGGCAAGCCTGCTAGTATCCGAAGCCGCCCTGATCGGCCTTGGCGTGCCGATGGGGCTGGTCGTCGCGACGATCCACGAAAAGCGCGAGGAATTCCGGCACGAGCTGCAGCAGGCTGCCGGAGGGACGCCGTCGGCATCCAAGCAAGTGGCCGGCACGAAACGGCGTCGACTTCTCCGATAGTGACGCTGACGAGCCGCCGCGCCGCTTTGCCGGCGGTGCTATCGCGCCTTGCTCCAGTCGGGCCGGATGTCGCCCGAGACACCGTCAAAGGCGCCCTCGACTAGTTCGGCCACCAACAGGCGACTGTAGTCGACCGGGCCCGGCATGATCGCCCGTCCCTTCGGGACGACCTTGAAGCCGACGCGGCGATAATAAGGCTCATCACCGACCAGGATGACCAGCCGATGGCCCTTCGCCTTGGCGTCCTGCAGCGAGCGATCGAGCAGCATGCGGCCAACGCCGCGGCCGCGGAACGGCGGCTCGACCGTCAACGGCCCGAGCATCAGGGCCGGCGTGTCACCGATGCAGATCGGCAGCTGTCGCACCGAGCCGACCAATAGCGTGCCGATACGCGCCGTGAACGAGAGGTCGAGCAGGTGATCGACATGCTCGCGCAGACGATACGCACTCAGCACGAAGCGGCCGGGTCCGAAGGTGCGCTCGTGCAGGCGCTCGATCGCCTGTGCGTCCTTTGGGGTTTCAGCGAGGATGGTGACGTCAAGTTCGCTCATGATGGGGCGCGAGATAGCATCTGGCGGCGGCGCGGTCCATCGCTGGAAACGGCAATCCCAGCATTGCCTCAATCCTTGCGGAGGGCGGGCTGGGCCAGATAGGCCAAAAGCTTCTTTTCGCGGCGGCCACGCGTCACCGTATCCAGCACCAGCCCCGAGCTTACCGACAGCACCGCTACGATCATCAGGCCCATCGACAACACGGCCGTCGGCAGCCGCGGCACGATGCCCTCCTCAAGGTACGTGACGATCACGGGAATCGCGAGGCCGATCGAGACCAGCATCAGGAAGATGCCGATGACGGTGAAGAACCGCAGCGGCTTTTCCGACCGGTACAGCTTCAGGATGGTCCCGAGAATCCGGAAACCGTCGCGCCAGGTGTTGAGCTTGCTGACCGACCCCTCGGGGCGGGCATAGTAGGCCGTCTCGATTTCCATTACCGGCAGCGCCAGTTCGAGCGCGTGCACGCTGAGCTCGGTTTCAATCTCGAAGCCGTCGGACAGCACCGGAAAGGATTTGACGAAGCGGCGCGAAAACACGCGGTAACCGGAAAGGATATCCTTGAACGCTTGCCCGAACACCGTGGACAGGAAGGTGGTCAGCATCCAGTTGCCGGTGCGATGGCCAGGCCGGTAGGCCGCGACCGACTGGTCGACGCGGAATCCTACCACCATGTCGAGGTGATCATTGACCAACGCATCGATCATGCGCGGCGCGCTCGGCGCATCATAGGTCGCATCGCCATCGACCAGCACATAGATGTCGGCATCGACATCGGCGAACATGCGACGAACGACATGCCCCTTGCCCTGGCGGCGCTCGCTGCGCACGGTCGCGCCCGCCGCGCGCGCCACCTCAATGGTGCTGTCTTTGGAATTGTTGTCGTAGACGAAAATCTCGGCGGTCGGCAGCGCCTTGCGGAAGTCGGAGACGACGGTCGCGACCGCGGCTTCCTCATTGTAGCACGGCACCAGAACCGCAATCCGAAGCGCCGGTCCCATCATCGCTCGCTCACCGAATCAAGTCCGTCCATGGTGCGTCATACCGCAATCAGGCGTGCGCCGGTTGAGGGAAGGCCGCGCGATCGGCGGCCCGTTCGCGGCGCATGTCGAGCGTTGCGAACAGCAGGGTCCAGAGGGAAAGCATGTCGATCGGAATCATATAATATGGCGTAAATATCGGGTGCGTCATGAAGAAAATCAGGTTGACCGCGAGGTTGAGGGCGACCAGCAGAACGGCCTGCTGGGCACGGCCTTGGCCGATGCGCCACAGCCAGGCGGTCCAGGCGGCCGATATCGCCAGCAAGGTGAATTGAACGTCAACGAGATAGCTTAACAGCACGTCCAGCTTCAGCTCGGGCGGCGCGACGTCGACGCCGCCATAGGTGGTCGAGAACGGGCTGCCGGCATTGACCGCATTCGCGATCAGGGTGGGCGCCATCCCGATCAGCAAGCTGATGCCGAAGGCGGCCCCGTGCAGAAATGTCTCCCTGTTGCGGACCACGAGGAACGCGCCGGCGAGATACAGGCAATAGCCCATCGCCAGAAGCAGATTGGGCAGGCGGCAGTTGACGGACAACCCGATCAGCAAACCGACCAGCGCCCACAGCGCCAGCCGATGTCGCGATGGCTCCATGAAGAGTTTTGCTGTCAGAAAACCCGCGAGCGCGCAAATCATCATGGTCGGCGCTACAGAATAGCTGGCCTTCGTCGGATTAATCATGAGATAGATCGCAACGTCGCCGAACGCTGCGACCAGCATCAGTCGATAAATTGTGGATGCAAAGGTCAACGCGAGGAGTGAAAACCCAACGGCGACAATTGAGGTCAATACGTAGAGCGGGATGACCCGGAATCCGGCCGGAAACAGCGACAGTATGAAGCCGGTTCCGGGCGGATATTGCAGCACATACTTATCCGCACTGGCAATCCAAGTATGGCAAGGAGTTCGCTTCGCATCGTTCCATTCCGGAAAATCAATCTCCTTCAACTTGTTCTTGAGATAGTGATCGTCGTCGAACGTGATGTTGGTGTCGATACCACGAACACCAAATCGGTCGAACAAATGCGCCTGCCGCAGATAGCAGATATCGTCATAGACGCCACGGGCTTCGATCCAGCCGGATATCGACCAAATATTGCTGACCAGCACGACGAGAAAGCCAATTGCGCAAAGAATCTTCAGCAATTTCATTCTTGCCTGATCGCCCTTCCCTTGCGCAGACGGATTACTATGCCGGCGGTCACTAGCGCCACGTCGCCACCGGCCTCACGTCATCGAGCACTTCCGCAATCCGCAGCCGCGTCCCCTTGGTCGTCCCTTCCGGCAGCGCCCCCGCCGCGTAAAACCCGCACTCCACAATCTCGCGATTGGGCTCCGGCAGGCGATCCTGCCTAAATTTTCGAACAATATAAACGGCAACGTGGTCGCGGCGGGAGACGTGGCTGTTGAAAAACAGGCCGTGCAGCGCCGGCTCTGCGGTCAGTTCGATCCGCCCCTCCTCGATGAGCTCCCGCCGCAGCGCCTCGAGAAAGGTTTCACCGACCTCGACCCCGCCGCCCGGCAGATGCCAGCCGGAGACGTAGCTGTGCCGGACCAGGAATACCCGGTTCTCGCCGTCGAGCACGACGCCGCGAACCCCCAGCGTCATGCCGCGGGCGAGCCGCCAATACAGATGAAACACCCGCCGCAATTGCGGCTCCAAACGTTTTCGCAGGTGCTGGAGTGCCGTCACGCAAACCTCGGATGGACAGCTGTCACGTTTGATCCTTATATCGCCGACATGATCGAGCGACGGTTCTTTATCACAGGGAATGCCGCTGGGCGCGAATGACCGAGACCTTCACGCTCGCGCATCTGTCCGATCCGCATCTGCCGCCTTTGCCCGCGGCACGACTGCGCGATCTCGCCGGCAAGCGGGCGCTCGGCTATGTCAACTGGATCCGCAATCGCCACAAATATCACCGCCGCGAGGTGCTGGACGCGCTGATCGCCGACATGCAGGCGCAGCGGCCGGACCACGTCGCGGTAACAGGCGATCTCGTCAACCTGGCGCTCGAGGCGGAATTCACCCCGGCAAAGGCCTGGCTCGAAAGCGTGGGCACGCCGCAAGAGGTCACGGTCGTTCCCGGCAATCACGACGCCTATGTGCGGGCGACGCGGCATCATTTCGGCGGCACCTTCGAGAAATATCTTCGTGGCGATGCCGGAGCGGATGACACGCGGTTTCCATTCGTACGCCGGCGCGGACCCTTGACGCTGATCGGGGTATCCTCGGCGGTGCCGACGCTGCCGTTGATGGCGACCGGCCGGCTCGGTCGTGCGCAGCTCGACGCGCTCGACCGCGAGCTGGCGAAGCTGCCGCCCGATGAGACGTTCCGCGTGCTGCTGGTTCATCACCCCCTCCACTCGACATCGCGCATGAAGCGGCTCACCGACTCCAAGGCGCTCCGCGCCGTGCTGAAACGGCGCGGCGTGGAGCTCATCCTGCACGGCCACGACCACATCCATTCGACGATGTGGATCGAAGGCGCCGGCCGACAGATCCCCGCTGTCGGCGTGCCCTCGGCCTCCGCGCTGGCGCACCGGCACTATCCGGCCGCGGCATATAATCTGTTCTCGATCGCGCGCATCGGCGGGACATGGCATTGCGTACAAACCGTGCGCGCCATCGATGCCGACTTCCGCGTCAAGCAGATCAAGCAGGTGGCGCTGCTTTAGCGATGGCTCGGGCATGCGACCGGGCGACTGTCTCAATCCCCGCCACCGCCGCAGCCGCCTCCGCCATCTCCGCCACCGCCGCCGTCACCACCCCCGCTGTCGCCGCTGCCGGAGTCGCCGAACCCGTCCGAGGTGCCGTCGAACGACGTATCAGAGAAATCGCCGCCGCAATACGTGGCGCCGCTGCCGTCCTTGCGCAACGCTTCGCAATTGGGGTGATAGACGAAGCCGTCTCGAATATTGAGCTTGCTGTCGAGCGCGAACAGCAGAGGCAGCCGCGTCGGGCGGACCGGATCGATGTTCTCATATTTGCAGCAATACCACCAGACGCGGCGCAGACCCGCGTTGCTCTGACGGTGCTCGCCGAGCACGACGGCGGGCGTGTGGTGGAGGAAGCTGCCGAAGGCGCGACGGCAGAATGCGTCATAGTCGCGCGTGTACAGGATGAATTCGTGCCAGAGATCGTCGGCGACCTGCGAGGGCATCGAGACGTGGCGTCTACCGCTCATGAGGTAGGCCAGGAAAAATTGCCGCAGGCCTTGCGAGACCAGCGCGCTATCCTTCCGCCGGAAGCCGGGATGATGCTTCTCCAGCCGATCGAGCAGCCCGCGCGGCCAGTCAAAGGTGCGGATGAATTCGGCGCGGCGCAGCGTCTGCCATTTGGCGTAGAAATAAGCGCTGGCCGCGAAGGCGACCACCAGCGCAATGGCAAACGGTACGGTCATGATGATGCCACTGCGATTTCCAACCCGCTGTCGGCAATCCTAGAAATTGTGCAGGCTGGCGTAGAGAGCGAGGCCGAATAGTGCCACACCGCCGAGCACGAAGCCGAGCACGAACATGCCTAGGCCGCGCCGGCGCGGCTTGTTCTCCACGGCGGGCTCAGCGACCGGCATCGCCACCATCGCATGCTCGCGCTCGATCATGCGGCGCGCGACATAGCCGGTGACGGCATCGACGATGACGCGCACGTCATGCGACTCGGTGAGCACGATGCGGCCGAAGCGGGTGTCCTGCACGAAGCGATAGATGCGCTTGTCGCGCCCCATCACGATATGCGCGACGACATCGATCCACAGCCGCGGCGTCTCGCCCTGGCTGACGCCGCGATCGAACAGGTCGACCTGCGCCGGCACTTCCGCGAACAGCGGATCGAGCGCCTCGTTCAGGATCTCGAGCCGGGCGAGTTCGGCATCGCGCAATTCGACCACGACACCGGTGCGGTCGGCGGCCTCGATGCGAGCCTGGCGCAGCGCATCGCGCAGCCGCGTCGGTCGCATATCGCGGGCCTCACTGCCGGAATTTTGCGCGTCTGACATCGCTGGCCGCCTTTATCCTGAAGGGTTAGCCCGATTAACCTAGCAGTAACTATATTGCGCGCAAAGGACGTTTAATTGCAATGGGTTAGCCATCCACCGCCTTCTGGGGCCGCGGTTGCAGCCCACCGCCCCGCAAGAGAGGGCGGCAACACCGCCTCAAACCGCAAACGGCCCCACCCGGTTTTCCGGATGGGGCCGCCTGTCCCTGGCGTTTCCTCAAAGACGTTGTTTGATTGGCAGCCCTCAGGCCGAGACGCGCGAGGGCTCTTCGACGATCGAGAAGCGTACGCCGGCTTTATGGCGGCTCTCTTCGGAGACCTCCTTCCAGCACTCCTCGGCCTCCTTGCGGGTCTTGAATGGACCCCTGACCTGAGCCGAGCCTTCGACGAGCTTGTGGAAGTTCATCGAGCCGAACTCGCCGCCGATCACCCAGAAATTGCTGCCTTTGGTCATTGTCAGTCTCCTGCTCTCAATTCCAGATTTAGCCGAACTGGTTCATCGTGTTGTGGGCGCCGCCCGCCTTCAGCGCGGCTTCACCGGCGAAATATTCCTTGTGCTCGTCGCCGATATCGGAGCCGGCCATGTTCTGATGCTTGACGCAGGCGATACCCTGACGGATCTCCTGGCGCTGGACATTCTTCACATAGCCCAGCATGCCCTGCTCGCCGAAATATTCCCTCGCGAGATTGTCGGTCGACAGCGCCGCCGTGTGATAGGTCGGCAACGTGATCAGGTGGTGGAAGATGCCGGCACGCTTGGCTGAATCGGCCTGGAAGGTGCGGATGCGCTCGTCGGCTTCGATCGCCAGCGGTGTATCGTCGTATTCCGGCTTCATCAGTTCGGCGCGGTTGTACTTGCTGACATCCTTGCCGGCTTCCTTCATCGCATCGTACACCTGCCAACGGAAGTTGAGCGTCCAGTTGAACGACGGCGAGTTGTTGTAGGCCAGCTTCGCGTTCGGAACGACCTTGCGGATGCGATCGACCATCTTGGCGATCTGCTCGATATGCGGCTTCTCGGTCTCGATCCACAGCAGGTCGGCACCATTCTGCAGCGAGGTGATGCAGTCGAGCACGCAGCGGTCTTCACCCGTGCCGGAACGGAACTGGTAGAGATTGCTGGCAAGCCGCTTCGGACGCATCATCTTGCCGTTGCGGTTGATGATGACGTCGCCATTCCTGGCGTTTTCGGCCGTCACTTCTTCGCAATCCAGGAAGCTGTTGTACTGGTCGCCGATATCGCCCGGCTTGTGGCTGACGGCGATCTGCTGCGTGAGACCGGCGCCGAGCGAGTCGGTGCGGGTCACGACGATGCCGTCTTCGACGCCGAGTTCGAGGAAGGCATGCCGGCAGGCCCGGATCTTCGCCAGGAACACCTCGTGGGGCACCGTCACCTTGCCGTCCTGGTGGCCGCACTGCTTTTCGTCGGACACCTGGTTTTCGATCTGCAGGGCGCACGCACCCGCCTCGATCATCTTCTTGGCGAGCAGGTAGGTCGCCTCGGCGTTGCCGAAGCCGGCATCGATGTCGGCGATGACGGGCACGACATGGGTCTGGAAGTTGTCGACCTTCTCGATCAACGCCTTTTCCTTCGCCTTATCGCCTTCCTTGCGGGCGACATCGATAGCGCGGAAGATATCGTTGAGCTCGCGCGAGTCCGCCTGACGCAGGAAGGTGTAGAGCTCTTCGATCAACGCCGGCACCGAGGTCTTCTCGTGCATCGACTGATCCGGCAGCGGGCCGAACTCGGAGCGCAACGCGGCGATCATCCAGCCGGAGAGATACAGATAGCGGCGGTCAGTCTTGCCGAAGTGCTTCTTGACCGAGATCAGCTTCTGCTGCGCGATGAAGCCATGCCAGCACCCCAGCGACTGGGTGTACTTGGTCGGGTCGGCGTCATAGGCCGCCATGTCGGCGCGCATCAGCGCCGCGGTGTAGCGAGCGACATCAAGGCCGGTCTTGAAGCGGTTCTGCAGACGCATGCGCGCCACAGCCTCGGCGGTAACGCCGTTCCAGGTCGGCTGCTGCTTGAGGAGCGCCTCGGCGGCTTTGACCGCGTTGAGATAGGACCCCGGTCCCTGGATCGCCTGATCGCTGATCCCGCGTGGCTGATAGTTCATCTGCATAATCCTTTCAGTGCCGGCAATCTGCAGCGGCTCGGTGGGGCCACCGTCAATCGCACATTCTTGACAGTGCATTGCGAAATGCATGTCCTGAGCTAAACGTCAAAAACAGAAATTCGTATAGATGGCTTGTTTTTGATTGGTGATGTCATGTAACATACGTACTTGTAACAAATGTCACTTTGTAAATTTTGTCACATATAGGTCAGGAACGCTGCCGTGCCCGCCGAGTCCGGAAAGAAGCTGTTCGTCGGCCCGCGCTTCCGCCGGATCCGCCAGCAGCTCGGCCTATCGCAGACCCAGATCGCCGAGGGCCTCGGGATTTCTCCGAGCTATATCAACCTGATAGAGCGGAACCAGCGACCGGTGACGGCCCAGATATTGCTGCGGCTGGCCGAGACCTATGACCTCGATCTGCGCGATCTCGCCACCGCCGATGAGGACCGCTTCTTTGCCGAGCTGAACGAGATTTTCTCCGATCCGCTGTTCCGCCAGATCGACCTGCCGAAACAGGAACTGCGCGACCTCGCTGAATTGTGCCCCGGCGTGACGCATTCCCTTCAGCGGCTGTATGCCGCCTACACCGAGGCCCGCCGCGGCGAAACCCTGGTGGCGGCACAGATGGCCGACCGCGACGAGGGCGCGCGGTTCGAGGCCAATCCGATCGAGCGCGTCCGCGACCTGATCGAGGCGAACCGCAATTATTTTCCGGAGCTCGAGCAGGCCGCGGAGAACCTGCGCGACGAACTGAACGTCGCCGCGGACGGCCTGTTCGCGGCCCTGTCCGTTCGGCTGCGCGAAAAGCATTCGATCGTCACCCGGATCATGCCTGTTGACGTGATGCGCGAGACGCTGCGCCGTTTCGACCGGCATCGCCGCCAGCTCCTCATCTCGGAACTGGTCGATAGCTCCGGCCGCGCCTTTCAGCTCGCTTTCCAGATCGGGCTCGCCGAATGCGCCCCGGCGATCGAGGCCATCGTCAATCGTGCCGGCCCGCTCGACGACACCCCGCGCCGGCTTTATCGCATCACGCTGGCCAACTATTACGCGGCCGCCGTCATGATGCCCTACGCCGCCTTCCACGGCGCCGTCGAAGCGCTGAACTACGACGTCCATGTACTGGCGCAGCGCTTCAACGCCGGCTTCGAGCAGGTCTGCCACCGCCTCACCACGCTGCAGCGGCCGAACGCGCGCGGCGTGCCGTTCTTCCTCTTGCGCGTCGACAATGCCGGCAACGTCTCCAAGCGCTTTTCCTCTGGCACGTTTCCGTTCTCGAAATTCGGCGGCACCTGCCCGCTGTGGAACGTGCACTCGACCTTCGACACGCCGGACCGTCTGCTCAAGCAGGTGATCGAGTTGCCGGATGGCACGCGCTATTTCTCGATCGCGCAGATGGTGCGCCGGCCGATCGCTCCGCACCCGCAGCCGCAGCCGCGCTTTGCGATTGGTCTGGGGTGTGAAATCCGTCATGCATCAAAGCTCGTCTATGCCGCGGGGATGGATCTGGAGAAAGCCGAAGGCACGCCGATCGGCGTCAACTGCCGGCTCTGCGAGCGCGAAAACTGCAGCCAGCGCGCCGAGCCGCCGATCACCCGCACGCTGATCCTGGACGAGAACACGCGGCGGGTGACTTCGTTCGCGTTTTCCAATGCAAGGGAGTTGTGAAGATCGCTCGTTCACCTTTCAACGACGCTTCCAGAATCGCCAAACCCTCGACTGTCATCCCCGCGGAGGCGGGGATCCAGTACGCCGCGGCTCATCGGTTCAATCACTGGCGTCTCGAATTACTGGATCCCCGCCTTCGCGGGGATGACGACTGAATATGAGGCGGCGATCTCGCGGCATGAATTGCCCGAGGTTTGCATCAGCTTTCGCCCACCTGAAAGTCAGAGGGCGCAGGGAAGACCGGGTGCGCGCCGCACCCGCGGTCTCGTGTGCCATTATGCGCATTAGCAAAAGCTGCACACGAGCATACAGGTTCGGCGGAAGCATCCCGGCCTTCCCTGCGCAATGGCTTTACGGCTTACTTCGTACTCTTCCCGGAGAACGGCTCTTTTGCCTCCGTCGCCCTCCAGATACTTTCGCACCTTGAGGGCTTAACGCCAGCACCACGGCGCCAGAACCACACGACTTCACCGTACGCATCAGCCACACTCGTCAGTTACGGCCTCTGCGTCCATCGCATCCCGCCGCGCGTCAGTGACGATGGCCAACGCCCCTCATTTCGCGGTGAGACGGGCGGAATATGCCGCTGATTTGGGTGAAAACGGAAGCGGAATATTTCTGATTTTCAGCAATTTTTGACTTGACGGCAATTTCTGACAATCGGAAGTGATCTGCCCCGTCCGGGCAGTCTGGCGCGAGGTCACATCAGGTGCGCCTCCTCAAGGCGGAGGCTGAAGATGAAGGGCTGTTCATCGACATTACGTCGCGCGAGCATCGGGAAAAAGCGGAACATCAGCCGCGGGCACCGCGTTGCATGGCCACCTGAATAGGAGTGACCCATGCTGAAGACATTGTTGACGGTTTCAACCGTGCTGCTGACGACCGCCGCCTTTGCCCAGGGCGGCACGAAGTCTCCGGGCTCCTCGGAGTACGCGCCGGGACACAAGATGCAGAAAAGCAAGACTTCGACCGCGCCGGGCGCGTCGGAATACGCGCCGGGGCACCAGAAGAAGACCGCCAAGGGCCATTCGGAAAGTGCGCCAGGCCAGCAGACGACCGGAGCGGCGACGACCAAGAAAAAGTATTAGTCGGTTAATGGAGCGGCCCGGCAGCGATGCCGGGCGGTTTCGCATTGCCGCAATGGCCTCAGTGGTGGCGCTGAATGGATTGCAGGTAATTCACCGCCGCAGCGGCGTCATCATGCTTGAAGCGGAAGGTCGGCATTTCCGTATGGATGGTGGTCAGCCCATCCTGCAGCCGCTGCACCATGTCGGTATCGTAAAGTTTTTCGTCGAAGCTGCGGAATGCCGGGGCCAGCGGGTTCGAGCTCCGGCCGGTGGCGCCGACCGCGTGACACCGCCGCACATCTCTTCCAGCATCGCCTTGGCGCGCCGCTGCTCCGCAGCGAGCGCCTGCGCGGCAAGGCTGGTGGCGCCGAGCAGCAGCGGCACCAGAGACGCCAGCGCGGGAAGTGTTCGCCAAGTGAATTGCCGAGGGAAGCGCGAAGTGAAGCGCCGGATGAATGGAGGCAACAAGGGCACTCCGTAGTTTTGCGGAAGTCCATCGAAGCGTACGCCGCGCCTCCCCAAAGGTGTTGCGATACGTCAACACCTCGCTGCTTTTTGCGCCGCCGGCTTGCGCGAATCTTCTTCGAAATGACAAAGTTAATTCTCGGGGATTGCGCAATTTAGCAATGGAACGGCCGGGCTGATTCGCTAGTTTGAAAGAAGCGAATCTCGACTCGCACGAAAATGGATGCAGGCCAATGCTGCGACGCGTCAAGCTGATGAACCCATTCGAGATCATCCAGGACCGGCTTGCGCCGGAGCGGACGCCCGCGCAACCGCCCGATTTGAAGGTGGCGCCCCGCGCCGCCCGCGCGACGCCAGTCTGCTCCGCCTGCGGTTCCGACGACATCCTCTGCCATGCCACCGCGCAATGGAGCAATGAAGCGCAGGAATGGCAGCTCGCCAATACCTTCAACCAGCCGGCCCATTGCAACACTTGCCACAGCGACGTCCAGCTGGCGTGGCAAACGCTGAACTAGGGTCATAGCTATCGCGACGCCGTAGCCCGCATAAGCCAGCGACATGCGGGAAAGTGAGACGTCTGGCTCCGCCAGATGTGGAAGCTTAGACCCCGGGTATCGCTTCGCTCATCCTAGCTACGGACCACACGGCGACATCAAATTTCCGCATACACCTCCAGCAGATTGCCATCGGGATCCCTGAAGAACAGCGTGCGATGCCCGAACGGCTGGTTGGCCGGCGGCTCCAGCAGATCGACACCATGCCGCGTTAGCTCGTCGGCGCAGCGGTCGACATCCTCGACGCCAACCCTGAACGCAAGCTGCAGCGACGCACTCCCCTTTGGCACCGGGGCATCCTTCGCCGTCCGGCTCGGCCGCGCCAGCGCGAGCGTGTTGCCGCCGATCTGATACTCGATCCAGCCCGCCGACAATTCCCGCGTCAGCGGAAAGCACAGCACGCCCTCATAGAAGCGGCGCATCGCCGCCATGTCGCGCACGAAGATGACGGTGTAATCGACGGCACGGATGGACTGGAAGGGGGAAGTATTCGGCGCGTTTTGGTGGGCCATGATCGCCTTTATGTGCAGCCCGCAGACTGGACGTCCGAAGCTAGCATGTTTGCTCGCCCCAAATCCTCTCCTCCGTCCAACCCAGCTCCGCAAACTCCGCCGCCCGCAACGGCGCCTCGCCCACCGCGAAGAACTCGTCAAGCTGCGGCGGGCTCACTGAGGTGGCGCTCAGCATGCAGTGGGCCTGGCCGCGATGATGCACCTGATGCTGGAACAGGTGCAGCAGCAGGCGATCCATCCGCTCGCGCTGGATCGAGGTGCCGCGATGCACGGAGACGATGCGCTGCAGTCCGTCGCCGTCGAGCGCTTCGACGATCGCGAGCAAGCGGCGGTCGACGGCAGCCTGCGCTTCCTTCAGCGCGGCAACGGTCGCACACGGCTCTTGGTCCGCCCAGGCGGCGGGGCCGAGCGTGCCGCCTTCCATCGCGTCGACGTAGAACTGGTCGATGATCAGGATGTGGTTGAGCGTGGCGCGCAGGCTCGGAAAGAAGCCGGTTCGCTTCGCGGTGATTTCATCCTGTGACAGCTTAAGACACGCGGTGAGCAGACGGTGGTTGGCCCAGGCGTTGTTGTAGGCCATGGCGCGGAAGGGAAGCACACCGTTCATTGGCATCAGCCTGTAGCCCGCATGAGCGCCGCGATACGCGGGATCGATAGTGAATAGCCCCGGATATCGCTCCGCTCATCCGCGCTACGCATGCGCTTCGCCGTCATTGCGAGGAGCGCAGTGCGTAGGATGGGTGGAGCGAAGCGATACCCATCAATTCATCCGGTTGGCGAAAATTGATGGGTTTCGCTGCGCTCCACCCATCCTACGCATCTCGCCTCTTATTCCGCCGCCTGACGCGTCGGCTCGCCGAGCTTCTCCAGCACCTTTGGCGGCGACATCGGCAATGCATAGAACCGCTTGCCGAGCGCGTTGTAGATCGCGTTGGCGACCGCCGCCATCACCGGCACCAGCGGCACTTCGCCGACGCCCTTGACGCCTTGCGGGTGTTTCGGGTTCGGGATCTCGACCATGATGCAATCGAGCATCGGCAGATCCGAGCAGACGGGCATGCGGTAGTCGAGGAAGCCGGGGTTATCGACCTTGCCTTCCCTGGTGTAGATGTATTCCTCGTTCAGCGCCCAGCCGATGCCCTGGGCGACGCCGCCCTGGAGCTGGCCCTCGACATAGCCCGGGTGAATGGCGCGGCCGACATCCTGCACGGCGGTGTAGCGGATCACCCGCGCTATGCCGAGGTCGACATCGACCTCGACGTCGCAGACATGGGTGCCGAAGCCGCCGTCGGCGCCCGCGGTGTTGAGCTGCACGCCGGCGCCGATCGGGCCACCCATCGCCGGCGCCTTGTCAGCGAGCTCTTTCAGCGTCAGCGGCTCGAACTGGCCGGCGTTCGGGCTGACCGGATGCGCGGCGCCCTGCTCCCACTTCACCGCTTCCGGATCGATCTCCCAGATTTTTGCCGCGCGCTCGCGCAGCGTCTGGATGATCTTTTCGGTCGACTGCGTCACCACCATCGAGGAGGCGAACAGCACGCGGCTGCCGCCGGTGAGGTTGGAGAAGCCGACGGTCTGCGTGTCGCCGATGATGACGGAGACGCGGCGATAATCGATGCCGAGCAGCTCGGCGCAGATGTTGGCGATGCCGGCGCGCGACCCGCCGATATCGGGATGCCCCGTGGTGACGACGACGTTGCCGTCCTCGGTGATGTTGACCTGCGCGGAAGATTCGCCGCCAGCGTTGAACCAGAAGCCGCTAGCGACGCCTCGCCCGCGGAGCTTGCCGTTACCGTCGCCGAGCGGCGCGGCGTAATGCGGCGAGTTCTTCGCAGCTTCCACGGTCTCGACATAACCGATGCGCGGGAACACCGGACCGTGCGCCGCCTTCGTGCCTTCCTTCGCCGCGTTCTTCAGGCGGAAGTCGAGCGGGTCCATCTTCAGCGCTTCGGCAACCTCGTCGATCACGCATTCGACCGCGTAGGCGCCGATCGGCGCCCCCGGCGCACGATAGGCCGCGACCTTGGAGCGGTTGGAGCAGACGTCAAAGCCTTCCGAGAGCAGGTTCGGGATGTCGTAGGGCGTGAAGCTGCAGCCCGCCGCGCCGCGGATCGGCGAGCCCGGGAAGGCGCCGGCCTGCAGGTAGAAGGTGCCGTGCGCGGCGACGATCTTGCCGTCATTGGTGGCGCCGATCTTCACCGTGCTCTTCGAGCCCGAAGTGGGGCCGGTCGCGCGCATCACCTCCTCACGCGTCATCACCATCTTCACCGGCCGGCCGGATTTCTTCGCCAGCAGCGTCGCGAGCGGTTCGAGATAGACGATGGTCTTGCCGCCAAAGCCGCCGCCGATTTCGGCGGGGATGGCGCGGATGTCGCTCTGCGGGATGCCTGATAGCATCGACGTCATCGCGCGGACCATGAACTGGCCCTGGCTGGAGCTCCAGATCGTGGTCTTGCCGTCAGGCGCCACCGAGATCAGGCAGGCATGCGGCTCGATATAGCCCTGGTGCACCGGGCGCGTGGTGAAGGTGCGTTCGATGACAACATCGGCCTTCTTGAAGCCTTCGGCGATGTCGCCCTTCTTGTGCTCGAGACGCCCTGCGATGTTGGAGGGCTTGCCGTCGAACTTGTTGAACTCGTGCAGGATGGGCGCGTCGGGCTTGATCGCGTCGTCGATCTCGATCGACCAGGGCAGCACCTCGTAATCGACCTCGATCAGCTTGCAGGCTTCGGCCGCGATCGCTTCCGTGGTCGCGGCCACCGCCGCCACGGGGTGGCCGGGGAACAGCGCCTTGTCGCGCGCCATCACGTTGCGGCACATCCAGCGCATGTCCTGGATGCCGAGCATCACGGCGCCATTCTCGATCGGGAAATCGACGATGTCCTTCGCGGTGACGACGGCTTTCACGCCGGGCAGCTTCTCGGCCTTCGAAGTATCGATCGAGCGGATGCGCGCATGCGGATGCGGGCTGCGCAGCACCTTGCCCCAGATCATGCCGGGCATGGTGGTATCGGCGGCGAACTGGGCGCGGCCGGTGACCTTGTCCATGCCGTCGGGCCTGATGGTGCGCTGGCCGATCCATTTGTTGTTGGTGACGAGATTCATTGGGCTGCTCCAGTTCCTATTGGGCGCGCATTTCAGCCGCGGTTTCCATCACCGCGCGGACGATCTTGTCGTAGCCGGTGCACCGGCAGAGGTTGCCGGCGAGCCAGAAGCGGACCTCTTCCTCGGTCGGGTCTGGATTTTTCTTCAGCAGCGCGTCGGAGGCGACCAGCATGCCAGAGGTGCAGATGCCGCACTGAAGCGCGGCCATCTCCAGGAATTTCTGCTGCAGCGGATGCAGCTTGTCGCCCTGCGCCATGCCCTCGATGGTGCGGATATGATGCCCTTCGGATTCGACCGCGAGCATCAGGCAGGAGCAGACCAGACGGTCGTCGAGCGTGATCGAGCAGGCGCCGCAGTCGCCGGAGGCGCAACCTTCCTTGGAGCCGGTCAGGGCCAGCGGCCCGCGCAGCGCGTCGAGCATGGTGTCGTTGGGCTCGCAGAGGAATTCCATCGGCTCGCCGTTGATCGTGGTGGTGACGTGAACTTTGGCCATTGAGCTATTGCTTCCCTTGAGCGCGTTGGGCGGCGATGGCGGCGGTGCGCTTGAGCAGCACGCCGGCCACTTTGGTGCGGTAGGCGATGGTGCCGCGCTTGTCGTCGATCGGGCGGCAGGCGGCGGAGCATGCAGCGGCGGCCTTCGCCAGCGCGGCGTCGTCGAGCTTGGAGCCGATCAATGCCTTCGCAGCGTCTTCAACCAAGAGCACGGTGGGGGCCACCGCGCCGAGACCGACGCGGGCCGCGGTTACCGTGCCATCCTTCATGGTGAGGCCGACGCCGCAGCCGACAACGGCGATATCCATTTCGGTGCGCGGGATCATGCGCAGGTAAGCATCGCTCGAACCCGGCGGGCGTGGCGGCAGCTTGAAGCTGACCAGGATCTCACCGTGCTTGAGATTGGTGCGGCCCGGACCGGCCGGCACATCCTCCACCTTCAACTCACGGCGGCCATCCGGGCCCTGGACGGTGACGACGGCGCCGGCCGCGACCATCGCGGGCACGCTGTCGCCGGCGGGCGAGCCGTTGCAGAGATTGCCGCCGGCAGAGGCCCTGCCCTGCACCTGCTTGGAGCCGATCAGGTTGACCGCCTCGAGCACGCCGGGCCAGACCTTGCCGAACGTTTTGTGTTCCGCGAGCGCCATGCCGGAGACGGCGGCGCCGACCCGAAAGCCGCCGTCGGCGGTCTGTTCGATCGCGGTCATTTCCGGGATCTTCTTGATGTCCACAATGACGCCGGGCTTCAGGATGCCGGAGCGCATCTGCACCAGAAGATCGGTGCCGCCGGCCAGGATGCGCGCGGCGCTGCCGGCCTTGGCAAAGGCGCCAACCGCTTCGTCAAGCGTTGCCGGCGCGAGGTATCGGAGTTCCGTCATGGTCTTTCCGCCATCTCCCTTTTGTCTGCCCGCCCCTATGGGCGATGGCCTTATATTTATTGGCCCGGCAGTGCGGGCCTGAGCCTACACGGCGGGAGGCGGTTGGAACAGCCTGCGAGATCAGGTTGTTACGGTAAGCTCCTATGCGTGCGGCGGGGCTTGCGCGGGGGATTGCTCCGAGATGGCGCCGTAGGATGGGCTGAGCGAAGCGAGCCCACCATCTTGATTGAACTGGCCGAGTTGCCGAAAATGGTGGGCACGCTTCGCTTTGCCTACCCTACGATTCCTTTCACCGGGGACATGGATGCCGCTTCTCAGATTCCTCGTTGCTGCCACGGCATCGCTGTTCCTTTCCTCGCTCGCCATCGCCCAGCCGGTCCCCGCCCCAACCCGTCCTGCGCCGAGGCCTGCGGTTGCACCGGCACCCGGCCAACCGGCCGCCGCCCCGCGCGCACCGCGGGGGGCCTCCTGTCACAACGGCATGTCGTTCGACCGATTCCTGACTGACCTGAAACAGCAGGCGGTCGCCGAGGGCGTATCGCAGCGCACGCTCGGCGAGGCCGCGCCCTACCTCGTCTACGACCAGAGCATCGTCAACCGCGACCGCGGCCAGCGCGTGTTCGGCCAGGTGTTCACCGAATTCGCGCGCAACCGCGCCTCCGACGGCGCGGCCAGGAACGCACAGGCGCGCATCAAGATGCACGCAGCGGCGTTCGCCCGCGCCGAGAAGGAATATGGCGTGCCGCCGGCGGTGATCGCCGCGTTCTGGGGCCTGGAAAGCAGCTTTGGCGCCGAGCTCGGCAATCTGTCCACGCTGCGCTCGCTGGTGTCGCTGGCCTATGACTGCCGCCGCTCCGAGATGTTCAGCAAGGAAACCATCGCGGCGCTGAAAATCATCGACCGCGGCGACCTCACGGCAAGCGAGATGATTGGCGCATGGGCCGGCGAGCTCGGGCAAACGCAATTCTTGCCGACGCATTATTTCACCTATGCGGTGGACTATGACGGCGACGGCCATCGCAACCTCTTGCGCAGCGCGCCCGACGTGATCGGCTCGACCGCGAACTACATCGCCACCGGATTGAAATGGCGGCGCGGCGAGCCGTGGCTGCAGGAAGTGCGCGCGCCGCAAAACTTTCCGTGGGAGCAGGCGGATCTGACGATCAAGCTGTCGCGCGCAAAATTCGCGCAGCTAGGCGTCACCTATCCCGACGGGCGGCCGCTGCCGAACGACGACCTGCCGGCCTCGCTGCTGCTGCCGATGGGCCGCACCGGACCGGCGTTTCTGGCCTATGCGAATTTCGCTGTTTACACGGAGTGGAACAACTCGCTGATCTATTCGACCACCGCCGCCTATCTCGCCAGCCGCATCGCCGGCGCTGCGCCGATGCGGCAACCGGCCGTGCCGGTCGCGCAATTGCCGCTCCACGAGCTGAAGGAGCTGCAACAGCACCTGGTGCGCGCCGGCTTCAATGTCGGCAAGATCGACGGCGTGATGGGGCAGCTCAGCCGCACGGCGGTGAAGGCGATGCAGATCAAGTATGGCCTGCCGGCGGATTCCTGGCCGACGGCGGAATTGCTGGCGCGGATGCGCGGGCCGAGCGCGCAGGCGCAACCCGCCGGGATGGTGATGCCGGCAGCGCGGTAGCTCTTCTCCCTCTCCCCGCTCTTCGCGGGGAGAGGGTCGGGGTGAGGGGCCTCCTCCGCGGACGCAACTCGTCGACATACCTGTACCCCCTCACCCGGATCGCTTCGCGATCCGACCTCTCCCCGCACGCGGGGCGAGGTTGGGCAGCTCATGTGCTTGAGGCATTTCGCCACGTCGCAAGTGTTGAATTTTCCGCTCGCCGCCCCATCTCGAACAACGCCTCATCCTTGCGGGGCGATATTCCACATCAAGAAAAAGAGCATCACATGTCCTTCCACGACGCCTCCGTGCCCGCCTTCCTGCAGATCCTCGGCAGCCTTTCCGGCCTGCTCACGAAGGCCGAAGCGCATTGCAAGGGGAAGAACATCCAGCCCGAGGTGCTGCTCAATGCGCGGCTTTACCCGGACATGTATCCGCTGACGCGGCAAGTGCAGACGGTCTGCGACTTCGCGATGAAGACTTGCGCGCGGCTCACCGGCAGCGAGGTGCCACAGACGCCGGACACCGAAAAGAGTTTTGGGGAATTGCAGCAGCGGATCGCGAAAGCGACCGATTATGTGAAGTCGTTCAAGCCGGCGCAGTTCGACGGCGGCGATACGCGGGATGTCACCTTCCCGATCGGCCCGGGCAACACCATGACGCTGAAGGGCCAGCAGTATCTCACCGGTTTCGCGTTTCCGAATTTCTATTTCCACGCCGCCACCGCGCACGGCATCCTGCGCCATAATGGCGTCGAGATCGGCAAGCGGGATTTTCTCGGGGTGAAGTGACTCTCAGCGCAGCGACGCCAGCTCGCGCGCGAGGTTGGCGCGCGCCTTCTGGTCGTATTTCGCGGCGAAGGCAGCATCGGGGAAGATCACCGGCTTCGCCGCGAAATGGCCGAGCACCCTGGCGCGGCCGGCGCGATAGTCGGCCTCCGGCACGTGGATGAACTCCTGCCGGATCGCGGCGGCATAGGCGTCGTAGCGCGCGGGCTCGGCGCCCAGAATGCTGAGGTCGATCGAGATCAGGATCGCGCCGAGACGGTCGCCGGACTTCACGTCGTGCGTTTTGGTCAGGCGGATCAGGCGGCCGACCTCTTCGGCGATGTCAGCGCGGACATGCTGCTCGGCAAGCTCGGCGCTGCGCTCTTCATTGTCCGCGCGCGTCGCGTCGTAGACGACGTCGTGCCACCAGATCGCCTCGGACAGGATTTCGCGCTCGCGCGCCGAAAGATCGTCGATGCGCGCGAGCGCGGCGACGCAGTCCTCGATATGCGCGAGGTTGTGGTAGTGGCGGCCGGCGGCGGTATAGGCCGCGATCAGATCTTCGCGGGTCATTGCGAGGCGCTCACCGGGTAAGCGGCGTCATTGCGAGGAGCGAAGCGACGAAGCAAGCTTCGCTTCGCTCGCAATGACGTCGAGGGACCTACCGCATCGTAATGGCGAGACCTGACAAATCCGCGTTCGCCATCAATCCGACCTGGTGCCCGGTCAATTCTAGCACTGCCCCCTTCTGGTTCGTCAGCACGATGGCGCGCGCACCGCGGCCAACGGCAAGCCCCGCGCCAGCGGCGCCGTAGACGCCGGCGACATCGGAGGGGCGCCAGATGTTGCTGACGCGGCCGCGCAAAATCGTCTTCGAACCGCCGAATACAAAGCCATAGTCGAGGCCGCCGGTCGAAAGCGCATAGCGCCGGCCGTGGAAATCCAGAACGCCGCTGCCGCCGGAGCCGCCGATCACCCACCCCGCCTTGTAGATCGTGAGCTGCACAAAACCTTCATCGGCCTGCGCGGCGGAGGACAGGCTGACGCCCGCAAAGGCCGCAAGCGCGAGCACGGCGGCACGGAGGGCGGATGGCATCTTCATGGATATCTTCTCCAGGGATTGGCAGCCTGCGGCGCCGATTGAGTCGTGACCGGGCGATTGTACCCCATCAGCGATAGGGGAAAAGCGATTGATGACCGCATCTGGGGTCGCGCTACGGCAGGCATGACACAATTTCATCAAATTCTGCCGCCTGCTGGCGAAAAATCTCCACATGAACGCATGAAAATCAGCGCGCCTGTGAACTGCATTACCTTTACCGCCATCATCTTGCGCTAGTCATTCGCGCGGCAATTTCCGCTTCGCGATCGTTTCGCATCGCACCTTACCCAGAGCTATCGGCGGGTCGCTGGCGCAGCGCCGCTGCCTTTCCAGCGAGGCAGCGGCGCGTTAGGCTCAAGGGAACCAATCGCGCCACCAAAGGTGTCCCATGCCAGAGATCCAGCACTTTGCGCCGCCCGCCGACATCAAGTCTCCGCCGCTCTCCTTCGCGGCACGTGTCGGCGACTTGCTGTTCATCTCGGGCATTCCGGGCTTTGACGACAAGGGCGCGCTGGCCGACGGTTTTGAGGCGCAGTTCGGCTTCGTCGTCGCAAACATCAAGCGCATCCTCGACGAGGCGGGCGCGACATTCGGCGATCTCGTCAAGGTCAACGTGCTGCTGACCCGCGCCTCCGACGTCGCCACGATGAATATGTTGTATGCCTCCGCATTCGGGCCGGCGCCCTACCCGGCCCGCACCACCTGCGTGGTGCAGGCGTTGCCAGACCCCAAAATGCTGATCGAGATCGAATGCGTGGCGCAGATTTCCAGAAGGTGATCGATGCTGACGCTCTACTCCTACCCCGAGCTGTTCGGCGTCGCCGACAATAACGGCTACGGACTGAAGGTTTATGCCTTCCTCAAGCTCGCCGGCGTTCCGTTCGTCCATGAGCATATCTTCGACGCCTCGTCGGCGCCGCGCGGGCAATTGCCTTATGTCGTCGATGACGATGAGACGATCGGCGACAGCGAGACTATCATCTCCCATCTCGTCAGCAAATATCGCCTGACCATCGATGCCGCCCTGACACCGGCGCAGCGCATCACCAACCTCCTCGTCACGCGGATGCTTGATGACCTCTACTGGGTCATGTCGTATTCGCGCTGGAAGGACGAGCGTTATTTCCCGGCATTTCGCGACGGGTTCATGGCGCAGCATTCGCAGATCGACGCAGCCGGCATGAACAAGGCCAGGGACTACAACGCGCAGCGCTATCATTTCCAGGGCATCGGGCGTTATACGCCCGATCAGGCCTATGCGCGCGGGCTGGCCGATTTGCAGGTGCTCGCCGATCTGGTCCCGGCAGACGGCTACATGCATGGCAATGAGCCGACCAGCATCGATGCCGGCATCTACGGCTTCATCGCCAACATCCATTTCTTCCCGATCCCGACGCCGCTGAAAGCGTTCGTCACGGCCCACCCTAACCTGGTGCGCCATTGCGAAGCCATCCATGCGGCGGTCAGCCGCTGAAGATCGCACCGGATCGTTCTGGCATTCAGGCTGCGGCCACGATCACGTGTGCCTGGATCTTGGCGGCAACCTCGCCGCTGCCATGCCTGTCTGCAATTGCCGATGCGGCGTAGTCGGTTGCCGCTTCCAGTTTGCCGGCGTCCCTCGCCTCGATTTCGTTACGAAGAACAGTTCCCTGGCAATAGGCAACGGCCGGGATGCGCGGTGAGGGTGCACGGCTTTGTTCGGCTCTCGTCTCGATCGCCACGCGGGAGAAACCTGCGCCCACCAGATCGCTGCGGATCAGTAGCGTATCGTGATAACCGTGCGGGGTGCGTGCCAGAAAGCCCGGCGGATCGTCCGGAAACATCCTTGCGAGCGCATTCGTCACATCATCTGCGAATACATTTTCTTCGATGCGGTCCCATACATTGAACAAGAGATGCCCGCCGGGCTTCAGGACCCGCTTGGCTTCGCGATAGGCAGATGGACGGTCGGGAAAGAACATCGCGCCGAACTGACAGCAAACGAGATCGAAGGCCGCATCTTCAAACGGCAGCGCCAGCGCATCCGCTTGCCGATATTCGATGCGGTTGTCCGGCCCCTGTCTAGAGGCGGCATAGTCGAGCATCGGCTGGTTGAGATCGGTTACGACATAGCTTGCGTCGGGCGATAGTCTTGGCGCCAATGCGCGGGTGACAACCCCGGTGCCCGCGGCGATTTCCAGAACGGCGCTTGGCGAGAAGGACGCTGCGCGCTGCGCGAGATCTGCGGCGAACGGTTCGAAAATCAACGGCACCATGTAGCGGTCGTAGTTTTCCGGAATCGAGCCGGCGAATACCTTGTCGGTTTCCAACATCGCTGTCTCCCGTCGTCGGTTTGATGGCTCGCGAGACTAGCACATAATTCCGCCCTGGATCGTCGAGGCCTGCGGGGTTCACGGCTTCGGCATGGTTTCCTTCAGCGTATTGCCGACGAAGTCGGCGGCATGGCGATAGGCGGCGTCATTGTCGCCGCGGAACGTCACCGTTCGCCGCATCAACAATTTCTCGGCTTCGAGATCGAGCAACTGGATTTCGCCCCACTGCACCAGCGTGCTCATCTTGCGGATGCCGCCATAGACCACGAGGCGCGCGCCGGCCTTGCGCGCGGCGGCGATGAAGAGATCCTGCGATAGGCTGTTAGCGGTGCAGGGTGGATCAGAACATTCCAGCCTGACCACGCGATAGCCGTCCTGGGCCGCGAGGTTGTCGCGTAGCAGGGCGGCAAACGAGGCAACGCGGGCGCGGTGCTCCGCGCTCTGGTCCACGACCTCGCCGGACGTGTCGAAATAATCGAAATCCGCGACCGCCACCGCGATCGGCGCGGCCGCCGGCGATCCGCCCGGCGCAATCGACAATGCGATGACCACGCACAGCATCGTCAGCACGGCCCTTGCGCGGCTGCGCCGGCGTGACGCGCGCCATGAGTTTGCTGCTTGCATTGTGACTTCTCCTCCTGACCCGATGCCGGCATCGCTTCGCTGCCAAATTGTAGCGGCGCGTAAGAAATCCGCTAACCTATTCCAACGTTCCCATCTTTGAACCTTCCCGCATGGCCCGCTACTCAAGGGTAACCGGGCGCCAAGGCCCCGCGTTCAAACAGGAGATTTCGAAGATGCGTCGTATTTTTGGCTTTTGCGCCGTTGCCGCCATTGGTTTCACTGCCCTTGCCGCGTCGAGCCCCGCAAGCGCCGCCTATCACCTGATCCGCTGGCGGGATACCGGCTTCTGCCAGATCTGGGATCAGAACATTCCGACCGCGCCCTATCCCGGCAATTTCAGGGTGATCGTCGGCTCGGAAGTGCCGACCTTCGTCGACGCACTGGTGTTCAAGGACGGCATGCTGCGCAGCGGCGCCTGCTCGTTCTGAGCTTGCTTCTCATGGTGAGGGGGCGGCAAGCGCAGCGTCAACCTATTAGCGGCGCATCAGTCGCTCCCTCCGATGAGCGCCCCGGCGGCTTTGGACCGGAAGTCTTATCTTGGGGCCAAACTACGGATATAGGCGATCGCCCTTTCCGCGATGGCAGGCTCCAAATCGGTCTCTCGTATCCGTTGTTCGACGAGTTCGATATCCAATGGCCGCACGTCATGGATCGCCTCGACGAATTGCCTGTCCCGGTCGTCCAAGCGCGCGAGCTTGGAAACGACAAGGTCCTCCGGAGCCGGCGCCACGCCGAACACGATCCGTTTGTCGACCTCTGTTTGGACCTTCACGGCCCGACCTGCCAGTCTTTCGGCAACTTGGCCGTCGTGTCGTCGACGCCATCGATGTAGAAGCCGTGTGACCGATGGAACGGACTTTCCATTCCGAAAAGTCCATCGATGTGCTCGGATGCGATCGGCTGCACGCCATCACTCGTACGCTTGGCCTCTGTGATCTCCCAAAGCTTTGCATTTTGCGGGAACGCGTCGATTTCCGGCGAAGCTCTGGCACGCGCCGGTTACAACAAAGGAAAGCCCCGGCCATCCCCGGTCGGGAGCCCGCTCCCTCAAACTCCCCTTGCGGAGCGCGGCCGCGCATTTCCATGACAGGAGTCTTTTGCCCATGCTTCGTCTTTCCGCGCTTGCTGCTACCGCCGGCCTGGCCCTCACCGCTGTTGTCGCGACCAATCCCGCCGAAGCCGCCTTTCATCTGATCCGCTGGGAAGGCACCGGCGTCTGCCAGGTTTGCGATCAGAGCATTCCGACCAAGCCGATCCCGTCGAACTACAAGACCGTCAGCACGCCGATTCCAACATTCGCCGCGGCGCTCGCCGTGAAGGACGGCATGCTCAAGAAGGGCAGCTGCAAGCTGTAAGATTGCGTAGGGCGGATTAGCGATAGCGTAATCCGCCTCTCTTGCGTGAAATTGCGGCGGATTACGGCTGCGCCTCACCCGCCCACATCATTCGTTTCACCTTGTGCGCGCGGGCACGCTTGCTATCCTCTGGCAAAACCAAGCAAAGAGGAAACGCGCCATGCCCCTTCTCGAAAATCACATCGCCGTCGTCACCGGCGCAGGCTCCGGCATCGGGCGCGCCATCGCGCTCGGCTATGCCCGCGAGGGTGCGCGCGTTGTGCTGCTCGACCGCGAGGAGAAGGCTATAGCCGAGGCGGCGCAGGAAATCCGCAGCGCCGGCGGCAAGGCCGACAGCTTCGCGCTCGATGTCGCCAAACGCGAAGACTGCGTCGCGATGGCGAAGCATGTCTCCAGCCAGGTCGGCCAGGTCTCGATCCTCGTCAACAATGCTGGCATCGTCCGCCGGAGCGGCATGCTAGGTGCGGCGGAGGCCGTGATCAGCGACTGGGAAGACATCATCGCGATCAACCTCACCGGCGTCTTTAACGTGACGCACGCGTTCCTGCCGCCGCTGCGCGCCAGCAAGGGGCGCATCGTCAATATCGGCTCGATCCAGTCTTTCGTGCATGTGCGCACGCCGAGCTCACCCGCCTACACCGCCTCTAAGCACGGCGTGCTCGGCTTCACCAAAGCGCTCGCCGCCGAACTCGGCAAGGAAGGCGTGCGCGTCAACGCGATCGGCCCGGGCTTCATCGCAACGCCGCTCAACGCCAACGCCCGCGCCAACAATCCGGAGTTGGTGAAGACCTTCATGGACCACACCCCGCTCGGCCGTCCCGGAACCGCGGAAGACATCGTCGGCCCCGCGATCTTCCTCGCCTCCGATCTGTCGGCCTATGTCTCCGGCTCGATCGTGATGGTCGACGGCGGTTACCGGGCGGTGTGAACCATGTCCAACGCTCCGCATTTCGACATCGACGTCCCCTCCTTCTGGGCCGACCCCTATCCCGCGCTGGCGCGTATGCGCAAGGAGGCGCCGATTGCCTTCGTGCCGCAGCTCGGCTCCACCGTGTTCACCCGCCGCGACGACATCTTCACCCAGGAGAAGCGCATCGACGTATTCTCCTCGCACCAGCCGAACGGGCTGATGAACGTGCTGATGGGGCACAACATGATGCGCAAGGACGGCGAAGCGCACATGAGCGAGCGGCAGGCGATGTTTCCGGCGGTGTCACCGCGCACGGTACGCGACACCTGGATCCGGCAATTCCAGGCCCACGCCGACCGCATCCTCGACGAGCTCGCGCCGAAAGGCGAAGCCGATCTCTGCAAGGCGTTCGCGCTGCCGCTGTCGGCCGAATGCCTGAAGGACGTCACCGGGCTGACCAATATGCGCTACCAGGACATGGACGCCTGGTCACAGGCAATGATCGACGGCATCGCCAACTACACCGGCAACAAGGAGGTCGAGGCGCGCTGCCACGCCGCGACCGCGGGCATCGATGCGGCGATCGACGACATGATCCCGATCGTGAAGAAGCGTCCGAACACCTCGATCCTCAGCGTATTGCTCGCGGCGGGCCAGAACATGGAAAGCGTCCGCGCCAACATCAAGCTTGCGATATCAGGCGGACAGAACGAGCCGCGCGATGCGATATCGGGCGCGACCTGGGCGCTGCTGACCCATCCCGACCAGCTCGCGCTGGTGCACGAAGGAGGAGCGAAGTGGATCGACGTGTTCGAGGAATATGCGCGCTGGATCGCGCCGATCCAGATGTCGCCGCGCCGCGTCGCCAAACCGTGGACGTTCGGCGGCGTCGACTTCGAGCCGGAAGACCGAGTGTTCTTCATGTTCGGCTCCGCCAACCGCGACGAGGCCTGCTTTGCCGAGCCTGATCGTTTCGACGTCACCCGCGACACCCAGAAGAGCATCGCGTTCGGCGCGGGCCCGCATTATTGCGCCGGCGCCTTCGCCTCCCGCGCTATGGTCGCCGACGTGGCACTGCCGAGCCTGTTCGCGCGGCTGAAGGACCTGCGGCTCGACGAACGCGAGCCGGTGCGGATCGGCGGCTGGGCGTTCCGCGGCCTGCTCAATCTGCCGGTGAAGTGGGAAGTGAGTTGAAGGCCAACAGATTTGCCTCTCGGTGATGTGAAGCCGTGACCACCGTATCTCTCATCGCGACTTGAACCTGCTTAGAAAGTTGAAGACTCATTGTCGAGTAGCCCGCATACCCTGATGAATGAATCGGGCGAGGGTCGAGTTAAGTGGTTCCCCTTTGCAGGGGAAGCGAGTCATGAATCTAGCTGACAAAAGACTTTCGGAACTAGAACTACGCGACGAATTCAGGTGTCGATGTGGCGCTCGGCCGAAATTGATCCGCAAGATCATGGACCCCCGAAATGGCACGACGGTCCGCATCTTCGAATGCCAATGCGGTCAGCGCACCTGGGCCGACGACAAAAAGTCAGCCGCCCCTGCTTCATAACCGGACTGCCCGCCTTCTGCACCGCCAACGACAGGCATCCAGACGCAATAGATGCGAAAGCCCGGCGTTTCCGCCGGGCGAACGCAAATATACGCTCTTGGTGAAAGTGGTATTTTGATCCGATCGGCCCTCGTGGGCTATCCGGAAAAATACTGGCTGATCATCTGACGGAGCAGCCTAAACGGCATTGCTGCGGCTCAAGGACGGGCCAATTCCTTCCGAACCGCGGCCGCCGAATTGCCGACCTTGTCGACGGCCTTCTGCAACTCCGCGTGGGATACGCCAAGTTCTCTCGCCCAGTATTTCACCTCCCAGCGCTGCTGCATGTTGATCTTGCTTCTGTCGCGCGTGTCCCTTCGGGTCAATTGATCCATCACAAACGTCCCCTCGATCTCGCTCAGCGTGCCGATAAGTGGCCGCGTACACTGTGCGAGGGGAGAACGCCGAGGTTGACCGGCTAGTTCCTGTGCAGCCGATCGGGCGAAGCGTCGCTCGTGATCTCCTTGAGTGCGCTGTGGGCGACGGCCCTCAGGCCGCCCAAGGTGGTATTCCCCTTCCGCGCACTCAGCTTCAGCTTCTGCGCGATGTAGCGGCGATGTTCATGGTCGCCACCGTGTGGGAAGACCCGGCAGGCCTCCTCCAGCACGATATCCATGTTGGCAATCGTCCGATCATCCAATCTGGTCATGACGCTACCTCTCCGGGCGCTTGTGGTGGAACGACATCCCTTACGGGCGATGGACCGGCTCGGATCATAGCCTATCCGGGAAAAATTGGCATTGAACAAAGGAACCTCTGCGCACACCGGCGCTTGAATCGCCCGAATTGCAGGATATGCGCACATGCCAGGTGCCGGATGGTCACCCGGGACGGTACCCTACGGGGCGGATCAAACCGCCTACCTCATCGTGGACAGCTTTTCCGTCGGGACGGATTACCGGGAAACCGAGATTGAAAGGGCCGACCTCGAAACCATCGTCGGCGATCTCCTGGCGGGCCAATACAACAGCCCCGTCCGCATCGTGGCATTCAACACGCTCGAACACTGGTCCGAGGACGTTTCTTCCGACGTTGCGGCGGAGATCCAGATGCGCTGCGATATCGACGGCGTGCCGGTGCCGGAACACCTGACCGACTTCATGCAGCGCCACGCCCGTCCCCTGCACCAGCTTCCGCTTCGCCTCGTCTGAGGCCTGCGGCACGGCTGCTACAGGCGCGGACATTCCCTATAGCCGAACCGGTCGATGATCATGCTGCCGGGGACGGCGTGGAATTCCAGCGTGTCCATGTAATGGTTATCGAGGACGTATTTGCGCAGCTTTGCGTTATAGGCGCTCAGCATGCGCTGCGTGGAGCCGGCGTGAATGTTGCGCTGGCGGTCGTGGCCGGCGTGAAACAACAGCGTGGCGCTGCGCTCGACGCAGACATTGCGCAGGCCGAGAAACAGCGTGCAGTTCGACTGGCAGTGCCCTCTGATGCGAAACAATTCGCCACTGGCGTTGGCACGTTCGATCTCCGGCTGAAAATACTTGTACCAGCCGCCCCTGCCGAACCTCTCGGAGGTGGCGGCAAACGCCGTCGACGAGATCAGGACGAATGCAAGAGCGGCGAGAACTCGCATGGCGGGCCTGCCCGGTTTGTGATGCGTGAGAAGAAACTAGCAGCAATCCGCGAACGCGTCACGGCGTCTCGCTGCCGGCGCCGCGATCGCCGTTTCGCGTCAACAGGTGCATGTGCCGAAACACCCAGCGCATGGCGAGGTACCACAGATAGCCTCCGAGTGCCCCGCAAACGGCGAGCAGAATGATGTAGGCAGGATGATACTCGCCGCTCCACCACAGCATGCTTCCAACCCAGAAGATGGCGAAGAAAACCGCGGCGAGCTTCAGCCGCATTGCCTGGTCCATGATATCTCTCCGATGGCCAATATCCGCTGCCATCATCGGGACCATGGCTGCGCCACGCCGTGACGCAGATCACGCCGAAGGGCGCCGATTAGTCAGCGCGAGAACTGCGATCCGGCGGGAGACGGCAGGCGAGAGTCGATCTTGGCTTGCGGAGGCTTGGGCTGCGGGGCGGAGACGGCCGGCTGGGCCGGGGCTGCGGCCGTAGCGGTGGCGGCTGCAGGTGCAGCCGGCGTCTTCTGCCTGACATCCTCCCCGGCAGCCCGTAATGCCGCAATGTTCTGGGCCATCTGCTCCTGCTTGGCCGCGAGTTGCTCTACGCTGCGCCTCACGGCATCGAGCGTGGATGCCATGGGCGCCAGCTGCCGCGTCGGGTCAGCGTACGGTACAGCGATTGGCGACTTCGTCGTCGGAACGGGCAATACCCAAGCCAGCACTGGGGCCTGGGTTACCAGGATCTCCCTTGCTTCATCCCCATAGGCCTGCCAGCCAAGCGTCGCGCCGACACCGATGAGAACCGCAATCGAGAACCGGACAATGCTACGGAATAGTCGCCTGCCAATCGACGGCCGACTGCTTTCCGGCCGCCCTTCCCCGAAGCGGTAGGAATAGGCCGAACCGGTCGGCGGCTTTGTGCGCCGTCGGCCGACGCGCTGGTCGGGTCGGACGTCCAGATCGCGCGCAAGCCCGTCGAGTGTTTCTTCGGCCGTCAGTGGTGGGCTTTGCGAATATAACATGGGTACCTCCACCGACGATTTTGCCGAATTCTCAAGGGAAGAGGCGATCCTGGTTTGACGGAAGGTAGGCAGGGGCGCAGCAGCCCTGGGGCCTTTGTGAGGTCGCGCGATAGCAGATGATCGATCCATCCGCCGCTAATTCCCCCTAGCCGAACCTCGCCCGCGAGCGCTCCCTCGCCTTCTCGGCCTCGATCTCGCGGTCGCGCGGCGGCGCGTTGGTTTGCAGCGAGGCGAGCAGGCGCCGCGCGCTGTCGGCAACTTCGGATACCGCGCGGTTGAACGCCTCGGCATTGGCCTGTGACGGCGAGTTGAAGCCGGAGAGCTTTCGGACGAATTGCAGTGCGGACGCATGGATTTCGGCATGCGTCGCCGGGGGATCGAAATTGAACAGGGTCTTGATATTGCGGCACATAGTTCTCTCCTTGGGCACGGCTCGTCGTTCAAGGACGAACGGCCGGTGCAAAATCCGACGGCGTAGCCTATTCTGTCACGGATCATGCGGCGCGTTCACCCCGTCGGCACCTGCACCACAGCGAGTTCCCGATGACCCATGTGACCTACAAGATCGTCGAACATGACGGCGGCTGGGCCTACACTGTCGATGGCGTGTTCTCCGAGCCGTTTCCGAACCGGGCCGCCGCGCTCGCCGCGGCCCGGCGCGCGGCGGCCGAGCAGCGCGTGCCGGGCCGTACCGAAGTGATCGAATATGAGACTTCGGACGGCCGCTGGCACTCGGAGACCGCCGCCGGCAACGACCGGCCGGAAACCGAAGTGGAGGGATAGGCGGGGCACGACGGTGTGATAAGGTTCCCGGCAAGCGGCGCAACAAGCCGCAAGCTTTTAGGGAAACCTCGGGGAGACGATCATGCACCTGTCGCGCGCAGCCCTGTCGGCCGCCTTTGCCCTGACCTCCATCACCGCTCTTGCAGCCGACTATCCCGCCCCGAAGCAGGGCGACTGGATCGCCAGGGATTTCAAATTCCACACCGGCGAGACAATGGGGGAACTGCGGCTGCATTACACCACGATCGGCGAGCCAAACGGACAGCCGGTGCTGGTGCTGCACGGCTCCGGCGGCTCGGCGGCCAGCATGCTGACGGCAACCTTCGGCGGCGAATTGTTCGGCGCCGGCCAGCCGCTTGATGCTGCGAAACACTACATCATCATCCCTGACGGCATCGGCCACGGCAAATCGTCAAAACCCTCCGACGGCATGAAGACCACGTTTCCGAAATACAATTACGAGGACATGGTCGACGCGCAGTATCGCCTCCTCACCGAAGGGCTCGGCATCAAGCATGTCAGGCTCGTGATCGGCAATTCGATGGGCGGCATGCACACCTGGATCTGGGGCGGCAAGTATCCGCACTTCATGGATGCGCTGGTGCCGATGGCCTCGCAGCCGACCGAGATGGCGGCGCGCAACTGGATGCTGCGGCGGATGATGCTGGAGACTATCAAGAACGACCCCGACTACAATGGCGGCAATTACACCGCCCAGCCGCGCATGATGAAATACGCCATCAATGCCTACGGCATCGCGACCGGCGGCGGAACCCTCGCCTATCAGTCGCTGGCGCCCACCGCGGCGAAGGCCGACAAGATGGTGGACGAGCGGCTGGCGACCGCGATCACGGCCGACGCCAACGACTTCATCTATCAATGGGAAGCCTCGCACGATTACAACCCGGCGCCCGCGCTGGAGAAGATCGAGGCGACGCTGCTGTTGATCAACGCCGCCGACGACGAGCGCAATCCGCCGGAGACCGGCGTCACCGATGCCGCGATGAAACGCGTCAAGAATGGCCGCCTGTTCCTGATCCCGGCCTCGCGCGAGACGCGCGGCCATCTCACGACCGGCAATGCGAAGATCTACAAGAAGCAGCTGGAGGAGCTATTGCAGAGCGCGCCGCAGCGGGCGATGTAGACGGTAACAGGGCGAGCGATGTCGGCCAGCTGTTTTCGCCGGATAGCCCTGACGCTTTCCGATGCGGTCGAGAGCGCGCATCACGGCAAGGCCGATTTCCGCGTCGGCAAACGCATCTTCGCGACGCTCGGCCATCCCGACGAGAATTTTGGCACGGTCAAGCTGACGGCCGAGCAGCAGCAGGTGCTGGTCGAGGCCGAGCCCGACATCTTCCGGCCTGTACCCGGCGGCTGGGGCAAGCAGGGCTACACCAATGTGCTTCTCGCCAAGGCCGATGCGGCGACACTGAAAAGCGCGCTTGTCATGGCGTGGCAGAATGTCGTGCCGAAAACGCAACTGAAGGCGCGCGCAGAAGCCAGCGAGCGTGGCAAGAAGAAGCCTTGATTTCGCACCGCATCAAACCAGCCACCCGCGCATCGCTCATTATTTGAGCGTGCATCCGCGCACCGGCTCCGCTTGAATTGTTCTCAATTGACGAATCGCGGGCGCGACGCGCTCGGACAGACAAACCAAAAGCGGAGGATCGGATGCGAAGGCTTGCGCCATTCGCCTTGCTTGGCTGCCTTTCGATCCTGGCGAGCACCGCGCTCGCCGTCGACAGAGGGCAGTTCGATCACGTGCCGCCGGATATCCGCGCCTGGTTCAAGCGCGTGATCGCGCCGAACGGCGTGCCGTGCTGCGATATTTCGGACGGCCACCGCACCGCCTATGACGTTCGCGGCGGCGCGTATTGGGTGCCGATCGAAGGCCAGTGGATGCAGGTGCCCGAGCGCGCGGTCATCCGCGACCAGGGCAACCCGATCGGCGAAGCCGTGGTGTGGTACGTGCATCACCGCGGCAGCATCATCATCAGCTGCTTCGTGCCGGCGGACGCGGTTTGATGATGCGGCGTCGTTGCGAGCGAAGCGAAGCAATCCACCTCCCCGCGCGGGGATAGATGGATTGCTTCGTCACTATCGCTCCTCGCAATGACGGAGCTAGAAGGCTTCAAACCCCGGGGGATGACGCAAAACCCGCAGGATGCTAGCCTTGCCGCGAAATCGAAAGGAGCCGCCCTTGTCCGATCTTGCCCCTGACGACCTCGCCAAGATCTATCCCGCCCCCTCGCCGCGCGTGATCGCCAAGGCGCGGCCGGAGATCGACGCGCATGCGAAGAAGTTCATCGGCATGTCGCCATTCTGCGTGCTTGCTACGTCGGGCTCGGACGGCAGCGTCGATGCGTCGCCGCGCGGCGGCAATCCCGGTTTCGTCCATGTCGGCGGACCAAACCTCTTATTGATGCCGGACCGTTCCGGCAACAACCGCATCGACAGCTTTCGCAACGTCGTCGAAGGCTCGGGCTTCGTGCAGCTGATCTTCTTCGTGCCCGGGATCGACGAGACGCTGCGCGTCGGCGGCAAGGGCGCCGTCACAACAGAGGCGGAGCTGATGGCCTCGATGATCGAGTTCGGCAAGCCGCCGCGCGCGGTGCTGCGCATCGACGTGCGCGAGGCCTACTTTCATTGCGGCAAGGCGCTGATGCGCTCGAAGCTGTGGACCACAGAACGCGTCGAACGCTCGGTGATGCCGAGCATCGGCGAAGTGATCCACGACCAGACCGGCCTCGGCGAGCGCGAGAGCCAGGCGGAAATCTACGAGCGGTATAAGACCCAGTTGTAGGGGCTACATTCCACTGGCCGTCATACCCCGCAAAGGCGGGTATCCAGTACGCCGCGTCCTTTCGATTTATTCACTGGCGTCTCTGGATACTGGATCACCCGCTTTCGCTTTCGCGGATGATGACAGCAGTGCGTTGCGGGATGCCCCTCGCTTGAGAGACGAAAAGTAAGAAGCTCAGTCCCCGTTCTCCAAACCACCCACGTGCTTCTGGGTGTAGAGCTCAAGGCCGATGCGGCCGATCAGGTCGAGCTGGGTTTCGAGGAAGTCGATGTGATGTTCCTCGTCCTTCATCAGGCTCTCGAACAGGTCGCGCGAGACGTAGTCCTTGACGCTATGGCAGTAGGTGGCGGCTTCCTGGTAAAGCGCACGCGCGCCGATTTCGGCGGCGAGATCGGCTTCGATGATTTCCTTGACGTTCTGGCCGATTCGCAAGGGATCGAGCACCTGCATGTTCGGGAAGCCGTCGAGGAACAGGATGCGGTCGGTAAACTTGTCGGCGTGCTCCATCTCCTCGATGGATTCCTTGCGCCAGACCTTGGCCATGTCGAGCAGGCCCCAATTGTTCAGGAGCCGGTAGTGCAGCCAATACTGGTTGATGGCGGTGAGCTCGCTACGCAGGCCCTTGTTGAGATAGTCGATGACTTTGGGATCGCCCTGCATGGTTCACTCCAATTTTGCCGGCCAAACGCGGCCCGCACCTGCATTTAGAATGCCTCTAAATCAGTTTGGAGCCAAGGGCAACCGTTCCACGGAAAAAGCCGTGGGATTGCCTGAAGTCAGTGGATTTCGAAGGGAATTTCAGCAGGCCGCGAGCGCAAAGGCCGGGGCAGCTTCCTGGGCAGGCTTATCATTCGCCGCATGGCTGTGCGGGCAGCCGGCGCAGCATTCCTTGGCGCAGGCGCCAAGGGCTTCGTCGATGATGGTCTTGAGCGTGCGTGCGCAGCGGCCGCATTCGGCACTGCAGCCGAGGCAACCATAAATCTGCTTGGGATTTCGCGGCAGGTCCGAAGCTGCACTCACGGCATTCCGGACATCTTGGTCGCTCAGGACATTGCAGGAACAGACGATCATGAAACCAAAAGAACCCTAAGGTGATGCACCCTCATCGATATGGAAGACTGCTCTTGGATGCAAAAGGAAAAGCCGCATTTTCAAGCAATTCCAAACTGATGCCGGGCAATTACTGGAATGAATCTAAATAGCGGTGTTGAGGTACATCAAACCCGCGCTGATTATCCGCAGCTTTCGGCGTCAATCGCCGCCACCACCGCCGCCGTCGCCACCGCCTCCTCCTCCGCTGTCTCCACTGGTGTCGCTCGATGACGTGGAATCTTGCGACGAAGAGCTGTCGCTGCCGCCCCAGGAAAACAGGCTCCAGCTCTCTGTGCTGGAACTATCGCTGCCACCGATGCTGGAATATGTGCCGTCACTCACGCTCTCGCGCCGCGCCTTTCGGTTCTGCCCACGATTCATCAGGAGGAAGCAGATCAGCGACGTGCCGCCGACCGCCACTATGAACGCCGCCATTTCGCTCGTCACCGTGAGCTCCCGTTTCGAGGACGCTTGAAGCAGGTATTTTTGCACCGCCAGCCTTCACTTTAGTCGCCCTGGCTCACGCGGCCGTTCATTGATCATTCAAGCGAAGTATGGAACTTTTGTCGGGACGCGACCTCCCCCTTTGCCCCCTGAGAAAGGTCATGGCCATGAAGAAGACATTGCTGGCGCTCGGCGCCGCTGCCGCTTTAACCCTTTCGGCGGTAGCCGTTCCAGCTCCCGCCCATGCGCAGCGCGGTGTCGCTGCAGGCGTTGCCGCCGGATTGATCGGGGGTGCCATTGTCGGCGGCGCGATTGCGTCCCAGAACGGCTACTACGGCCCCGGTTATTATGCGCCTGGCTACTACGGTGGCGGTCCGGCCTACGTGGTCGATCCTGGCTACGGCGAATCCTGCATCTGGCAGCGGCAGCGGTTCTGGGACGGTTACGGCTGGCGCGTGCGCAACGTCAGGGTTTGCGACTAGCAGACGCCGCTGGAAGGAATTCATCCAGCATTCATCTTCATTAAATTTACGGTCCAACATCCCGGAAAGGCCCCGCTTTTCCGGGATGAATGCTGTTTTGGCCCGAAAAAACCGTTTTCTTCGATCACAGTTTTGGGACGTTTACTTTCGATTGACCCATGTACGCTTTTTTAGCGAAACGGCAGTTCGAAACAGCGTGTGAGTCACCCTAAACCCGGCGCCTGCAGGCGCCACTCCAGGAGAGCCCAGGACATGAAGAAGACATTTGCTGCCTTCGTCGCGGTCGCAACGATTGCCGGTTCGCTTGCCTCGACACCCGCAAGCGCCCAGCGTGGCGTTGCCGCAGGCGTGGCGGCCGGCCTGCTCGGCGGCGCGATCATCGGCGGTGCGATCGCCTCCAGCCGCCCGGCCTATGGCGGTCCGGTCTATGTCGAAGAAGCGCCCTACCCGGCGTGCCGCATGGTCCGCGAGCGCTTCTGGGACGGCTACGACTGGCGCTATCGCCGCGTCGAGGTCTGTAACTGACCTGACATCAGCGCGCTTTCCGCGCCTGTTGATCAAGAGCCCCGGCCGATATCTCGGCCGGGCTTTTTGTTTGTACCTCCTCGCTCTGAGGAGCGGCCGTCATGCCAGGCGTCTCAGCCGTCCCGCTGTACCAATTCGATTGTGATGCCCTCGGGTCCTTCGAAGAGCCGCAGCTTTCGGCTGATGTAGTCCATCTCGTCGCTCAGCACGGTTACGCCGTTGGCCACGAGGCGCGCGGTGGCCGTCTCGATGTCGTCGACGCGGAACGCGAGATGATTGAAGCCCCGTTTTCGCAGGTTCGTGGGGTGCGCACCCGGATCGGTTCCTGCGGCCGGGTCGAACTCAAGAAGCTGGATCTCGAAGGGAGGATTAGCTCCTTCGAGTGCGAGGGTGATGTGCTGCGCTTTCATGCCGGGCATGCCCATGTACCGGGCGGGATGGCCACCATCGATCGTCGCGACATGATCCTTTTTGAAGCCGAGCAGGGCGAAGAACTCGATCGCTGGGCCCGCGTCTGCCACTGCGATCGTAATATGATCCGCATTGAGTATCATCTCGTGACTCCCCGTCATCAACGTCGCGGTCGACCGGGCCGACTTGCTTCCGCCGGGTAAGTTGCCGGTAACTGGCTCCCCGCTGTTGCAAGGCTACCAGTTCGCTTCGTCGTACGGTAGGCGGGCTGGTCTGCGGGCGAAGTCTGCTTCGGGCAGAACCGGAAGTCGGGCGCCACGATGACCTCTTCCGTCGGAAGCGGACATTCTGACTGTAACGCCTCTCAACGTCCCCCGCTCATCGAACGTAGTACCGCTTCGCTCGGCCAGCAATCGACCTTGAGCCCTGCCGACTTCTGATAAGCACCGAGCGCCGCGCGGGTCTGCATGCCCGCCTTGCCGTCGAGCTTGTCCTTGTAGAGACCGATCTGCGTCAGATGGCGCTGCATGGCCTCGACATCGGCTGAGCGCAACTGCGTCGATGCCGACCAGGGCGTGGCGAACGGCTGCGGGCTCAGCATGCGGTCGGCGAGATGGCCGACGAACAGCACATAGAGATCTGAGAAATTATATTCCTTGATGACGAAGTAGTTCTTCGTTGTCAGAAACGCCGGACCGTAGACCCCCTCCACCTGCAACAGCGAGGCCGGCTGCGCCTGCTCGGCGGCGCTCAATCTCTGCCCGCGCACCGGCACGAAGCCTAAGCGCAGCCATTCGGCGATCGGCTTGGTCACCTCGGGCACGCCCATGGTGCAATCGACATTGGCCGGCGCCTTCACCTCATAGGCCCAGCGCACGCCACGCTGCCAGCCCTTGTTGAGGAGTTGCTGCGCAGCGGAGGCCAGCGCATCCGGCACCGAATGCCAGATGTCGACGCGGCCGTCGCCGTCGAGATCGATGCCATGCTTGTAATATTCGGACGGCAGGAATTGGGTGAGACCGGTGGCGCCGGCCCAGGACGAGCGGAAATCCTTGCGCGCCACCACGCCCTCGCCGAGCAGTTTTAGCGCGAGAATGAACTCGCCACGATATTGATCCTTGCGGCGGCCGACATAGGCCTGCGTGGCCACCACGCGCAGCGTGTCATATGGCAGGCGGTAGCGGCCGTAATCGGTTTCGCGGCCCCAGATCGCCAGCACGATGCTGGCGGGCACGCCGAAGCGATTCTCGATTTCATTCAGCGCCGCGCGATGCTTCTGCATCAGCTTCTGGCCTTCGCCGGCCAGCCGTGCGATGGACGCCTCCTTCATGTAGTCGGCCGGCACCTGCACGAACTCGGCCTGCGCCGGCGCGCCGGTCGAAGGTCGACCGGGCAGCAGGAGATCGGGCAATTTGTAATCGGGCTCGAGACCGTTCGTCTCACGATCGAATGTCGCGCGCGACACGCCGGCCGCCTGCGCCTCCGGCCACAGCGAGGCGATGAACTGCGTGAAGGCGGCGTCGGCGGCGAATGCCGGAGATGACATTCCAAGCGCCGCCACGGTCGCTATGAGAATTGCGGCGATCGCTTTCGTTCGCAAAGCTGGAACTCCACTTGACCTATACGCCGCCGTCAGTGTGAAGCGGCGTGCTTGGTGTGTTCGGTGGAAGCATTCGACAATTTGTCGACATAGGCAATGCCTATCGCCGACAGAATGAAAACCGTGTGGATGATGGTCTGCCACATCACGCCGACCTCGGTATAGGCGCTCTTGCCGGACGCAAGGCCCCCGGCCTCGATGAAGGTGCGAAGCAGATGGATCGAGGAGATGCCGATGATGGCCATCGCCAGCTTGATCTTGAGCACGCTGGCGTTGACGTGGCTGAGCCATTCCGGCTGGTCGGGATGGCCTTCCAGGTTGAGGCGAGAGACGAACGTCTCGTAGCCGCCGACGATGACCATCACCAGGAGGTTGGAAATCATCACCACGTCGATCAGGCCCAGCACCAGCAGCATGATCTGTTGCTCGCTGAAATCGAAGGCATGCGCGAACAGATGCCACAGTTCCTTCAGGAACAGCACGACATAGACGCCCTGTGCGACGATCAGGCCGATATAAAGCGGCAATTGCAGCCAGCGGGAGCTGAAGATCAAAAGCGGAATCGGACGCAATTCCTTGCGCTGAGCTTCCGGCGGCAAGGGTGTTTCGGGCGTAAGGGACATCAAGGAGGCACTCGGCTTGCTGGGATTCGAATTGCGAAGAATAGCATATCTACGCAATGTCGCCGCTGTGTGAAGCGACAACTGGCCGCAGCGCTCCCGCTGCGGCCACCACGCAAATGCCCGATTGTCTTACCGCGTCAGCTTCTTGTACTTCACGCGGTGAGGAATGATGCTGTCCTGGCCGAGCCGACGCATCTTGTCCTTCTCATAATCCTGGAAGTTGCCTTCGAACCATTCGACATGGCTGTCGCCTTCGAAGGCCAGGATGTGGGTGGCGATGCGGTCGAGGAACCAGCGATCGTGGCTGATGATGACGGCGCAGCCGGCGAAATCCTCCAGCGCCTCTTCGAGCGCGCGCAGCGTATCGACGTCAAGGTCGTTGGTCGGTTCGTCGAGCAGCAGCACGTTGGCGCCGGACTTCAGCATCTTGGCGAGATGCACGCGGTTGCGCTCACCGCCCGACAGCGCCCCTACCTTCTTCTGCTGGTCCGCGCCCTTGAAGTTGAAGGCCGAGCAATAGCCGCGCGAATTGACTTCCTTCTTGCCGAGCAGGATCAGCTCGTTGTTGCCGGAAATCTCTTCCCACACCGTCTTCTTGCCGTCGAGCGCGTCGCGTGACTGGTCGACATAGCCGAGATGCACGGTCTCGCCGATCGTGATCGTGCCCTTGTCCGGCTTTTCCTGTCCCGTGATCATGCGGAACAGCGTGGTCTTGCCGGCGCCGTTGGCGCCGATGACACCGACGATGCCGCCAGGCGGCAGCTTGAAGGTGAGATCGTCGATCAGCAACCGATCGCCAAAGCCTTTGCTGAGGCCTTCGAAGTCGACGACGTTGGCGCCCAGTCGCTCGGCAACCGGGATGATGATCTGCGCGGTCTGGGTCTGCTTCTCACTCGCCTTCTTGAGCAGCTCCTCATAGCGCTGATAGCGGGCCTTGGACTTGGCCTGCCGCGCCTTCGGCGAGGACGCCACCCACTCCTGCTCGCGGGCGAGCGTCTTCTGGTGCGCCGCATCTTCGCGGCCTTCCTGCTCCAGTCGCTTCTGCTTCTGCACCAGCCAGGACGAGTAATTGCCCTCATAGGGAATGCCACGGCCGCGGTCGAGCTCGAGGATCCAGCCCGTGACGTTATCGAGGAAGTAGCGGTCGTGGGTCACGATCAGGATCGCACCGGGATATTGCCGTAGATGGCCTTCCAGCCACGACACCGATTCGGCGTCGAGATGGTTGGTCGGCTCGTCCAGCAGCAAAAGTTCCGGCTGGTCCAGCAAGAGGCGGCACAGCGCGACGCGGCGGCGCTCACCGCCGGAAAGCGTGGTGACATCGGCATCGTCGGGCGGGCAGCGCAGCGCATCCATCGCCTGGTCGACCTTGCTGTCGAGATCCCAAAGGCCCTGCGCCTCGATCTCGTCCTGCAGCTTGGTCATCTCCTCGGCGGTCTCGTCCGAGTAGTTCATCGCCAGTTCGTTGTAGCGATCGAGGATCGCCTTCTGCTTGGCGACGCCCTGCATGACGTTTTCGCGGACGGTGAGCTTGGAGTCGAGATGCGGTTCCTGCTCGAGGTAACCGACCCGGGCGCCCTCGGCGACCCAGGCCTCCCCGGTATATTCCTTGTCGATGCCGGCCATGATCTTGAGCAGGGTCGACTTGCCTGAGCCGTTGACGCCGAGCACGCCGATCTTGGCGTCCGGATAGAAGCTCAGATGGATGTTATCGAGCACCTTGCGGGTCGGATAGCTCTTGGTCAGACCCTGCATGAAATAGACGAACTGGCGAGCCATCGCGCTTCCTTGAAACCGGAGGATTTAGGGAAATTTGCTGCCGCTGATGTAGCGGCGCGGCTCCCAAAGGGCAACCGCACCGGGTGCGTTTTCCATCCGTTCACCACGGATGAATACGGGTTGGTCACCATCCCCGGCGAAATCCAGACAATTGAAACTATCTTTTAATAAATCGGGCGAAAACTGGTTCTCAGCGCCGGAAAAGGCGTCTGAAAACAAGGGCCCGCGTCATGGCTACGATCGGTTCGGCATCGCTTTCCACCCCGGCTCACGCAGACGCCGGACTGGCAAAACCGCTGGCAGAATTCCGCGCCTTCTGGCGGAAGTTCATCGCCATCGCGTTCAACCCGTACCGCCCGGAACTGCACTATATGCGCGGCCCCGGCCCGGCCTGGCGCGCCAAGAATCTCGGCCGTCAGAGCTGAGCCTTCCGGGTTATTTGAGCCTGCCCTGCGGCTCCATTCTTGACGCGTTTTCTTTACGCGAACCGGTACCCACTTCGCTCGAAAACGCTATTTGCCCGCTTGCGCGCCCTGTGATTGCGCGCAACCATGGCGACCTCCCGACGGCTGATCCGCCGTCACCCTCGCCATCAACGGGACTTCCCCATGACGCGGCTGCGCTGTGCAATCCTCGACGACTATCTCAATGTGGCGCTCAAGGTCGCCGACTGGTCCAAGGTCAGGGATCGCGTCGACATCACCGTGTTCAACCAGCCGTTTGCGACCGCGGAAGTCGCGGCAAGCACGCTGAAGGATTTTGAGATCATCTGCGCGATGCGCGAACGCACCCCGTTCCCCCGCACTATGTTTGCCGCGCTGCCCAATTTGAAGCTGCTGATCACCTCGGGCCTGCGCAATGCGGCAATCGATATGGAAGCGGCCAAGGACCACAACGTGGTGCTGTGCGGCACGCAATGGGGCCGCGACCCGACCGCGCCACTGACCATGGGCCTGATCCTGGAGCTGACGCGCAATATCGGCCGCGAAAGCGCCCGGATGCATGCCGGCGAGCCGTTGCAGGCCCATGTCGGCATGGAAATCGAGGGCCGCACGCTCGGCGTCATCGGCCTCGGCAAGCTCGGCACCAAGGTCTCGAAACTGGCGCAGGCCTTCGGCATGAACGTGATCGCCTGGAGCCAGAACCTCACGCCGGAAAAGTGCAAGGAGGTAGGCGCCGCCTATGCGAGCAAGGAAGAGCTGTTCTCGACCGCCGACATCATCACCATCCATGTGGTGCTGAGCCAGCGCACGCGCGGCCTCGTCGGCGCTGCCGACCTCGCGCGGATGAAGCCGACCGCCTATCTCGTCAACACCGCGCGCGGGCCGATCGTCGACGAGGCCGCGCTGCTGGAAGCGCTGACCCAGAAAAAGATCGCCGGCGCCGGCGTTGACGTGTTCTCGGTCGAGCCGCTGCCGGTCGATCATCCCTTCCGCAAGCTCGACAACATGGTGATCACGCCGCATCTCGGCTACGTCACCGAGGACAGCTTTCGGAATCACTATCGGCAGATGGTCGAAGGCATCGACGCCTGGTTCAAGGGCGAGCCGAAGCAGCGGCTCGCCTAGATCAATAAACCTCAGGCCGCGCGCTGCGCAGTTGCGCGGCTGGCAACCTCCGCAAATCCTTCACGCCATGACGGATGCGCCGGCTGCCAGCCGAGCGCGCGCTTGGCCTTGGCGTTCGATCCCGCCCGCACCTCGGTCATCATCGATACCAGGTGCTCGCCGGCGAACAGCCGGCCGAGCCAGGCCGGCACGCGTATCGGCTGCCTCGCCCCGACGAGCGTGGCAAGCGCCGGCAGCCATTCGCTGACCGGCGCCGGTTCGTCATCAACGATGTTATAGATTTCGCCTGGCGTGCCGCGTTCGATGGCCGCGACGGTCGCGGACGCCGCATCCTCGACATGGATGAACGACCATCGTCCGCTACCACCGCCGATCAGCGGCACGCGGCGGCGGCGCACCTGATCGATCATCGCGCGCGACAGCATGCCAGTGTCGGGGCCGTAGAACGAGCCATAACGCAGGACGATTCCTTCGATGCTCGTCGAACCGGCGACGGCGGCCTCCAGATACTGGATAGCTTCCAGCGTGCGGCGCAGTTCCTCCGGTGGATCGGCATCGAGCGCATCGGTCTCGGTCTTGACTGCCTCGCCGCTGCGGCCATAGGTCCAGCCGCAGAAGCTCTGGGCGATGAAGCGCTTCACGCCGGCCTCGCGCGCGGCCGCCAGCAGGAAGTCGGTTCCTTGGGTGCGAAGCTGATTGGTCGTCGAGAAGGCGCGATCGAAATGCCGGAGATCAGTGACGGCCGCAAGATCGGTCATCTGGTGGACGACGACCTCCGGCCCGGCTGCAAGCACCGCGGCGCGAACAGCTGGCGCGTCGAGCCCATCGACAACAGCAGGTTCCGCGCCCATCCGCCGGATGAGCTCCGCCTTCGCCGCCGTCCGCGTCGTGCCGACGACGGAATGACCTGAAGCAATCAACTGCGGAACGAGGTTGAGGCCGACGGCGCCGGTGGCGCCCGCAACAAGAATTCTCATGGCGTGATCCTCACATTCGTTGCGACCAGCGGCAGGTAGTCGGAGCGAATGTGAAATCAAGCGGCGAATGTGGCGATGACGGAAGTCTGTCCGGTGCGGAACTTAGGCCAAGCCATCAATCGGACAGCGTTCCCCGACGCTGCGCAGCGCGCTGCTGAGCCGGGGTCCAGACTGCTTGTTGGTGCTTGCGGTAGGTCCCGGCTCTGCGGAGCAGCGTGAAGAACGCTGCACCGCGTCCGGACACCGAGACGCCTTAGCGCACGGTGACCGGCGCCGGCAGCGGCGGAACGACGGTCGGCTGCATGCCACCCGGCGCGGGCGACAGTTGCGCCTGTGCGGGTCCTGGCGCCGGTGCAGCTACGGGAGCCGGGCCGCCGGGCGCCGGAGCAGGCGCGGCGTTCGCGGTGTTGGCGGGCGGCGGGCTGCCGGGCAGCACGACCACGCGGGTGCCGACCTTGGCGCGCTCGAAAAGATCGGAGACGTCCTCGTTGAGCATGCCGATACAGCCTGAGGAGACGAACTTGCCAATCGTCGACGGCTGGTTGGTGCCGTGAATGCGGTAAACGGTCGATCCCAGATACATCGCGCGGGCGCCGAGCGGATTGCCAGGACCGCCGGCCATGAAGCGCGGCAGATAGGGCTGACGCTCGATCATCTCGGTCGGCGGATGCCAATCGGGCCACTCGGCCTTGCGGGAGATCTTCTGCACGCCGTTCCAGGTGAAGCCGTCCCGGCCAACGCGGACGCCGTAGCGGATCGCACGGCCAGCGCCGAGCACATAGTAGAGATGGGTGTTGGCGGTATCGACAACGATGGTGCCGGCCGGCTCCTTGGTCGCGAACGACACTTCCTGGCGGCGCAGGTGCGGCGGAAGCTGCGCAGGGCCGACTTCCGGCTGCTCTTCCGGCGGCAGCGCGGCGAGTTGCACCGGCCTGCCGTCGGCGCCGACGGCAGGTCGCTCCGCCTGCGGTAGCGCGCCAGCAGCACCTGGCGCAGCGCCTACCGCGCCCGGCGGGCGCAGGCCAGCGCGGTCGTCGTTCGGATAGACGATGCCGGCGCCAGGAATGCGGCTGTCGCCGCGATCGGAATAGACCTGCGGCTGCGATCCGGGCGGACGGTCCGCATAGATGACCGGGGGCGGACCGGCCGGGCGGCCGTAACGCGGATCATCCGGCGACATGACCGGACCGGTTGGCACTGCGGCGGTAGCTGGGCGGCCATAGCGCGGATCATCGGGCGAAAGGATCGGGCCCGTCGGCGCCGGGGCGCCGCGGTCCGAATAAACCGGCGCGGGCGCCGGGCGGCCATAGCGGGGATCGCTGGGCGAAAGCACCGGGCCGGGCGGCGGCAACGCGGCCGTAGCAGGCGCGTTCGGCGTGTCGTCATCGTCCAGGGCGTCGAAATCTGGCTCGCCGGGGCGGCGATCCTCGGCTGCGGCGTAACCACCCTGGACATACGTACCGGGTGCCGTCGAATAGGCCGGGCCGACAGGATAGCCCTGTTGCGCATGCGCGAGCGAAGTTCCCGCCGTGGCAGCGGCAATGGCAGCACAAATCGTCAGAATGCGGTTGTTCATCATCGCCTTATGTTAGACCCCAAGCCCCACCGGACGGTTAACGGCAGATGACGGAAGATAGCGGCGCATTCAAGACAAATCCTCGAAATTCGGTCCGCGCCGGCCATTTGTGATCGCGCCTGCGCTGCGGCAAAGATGCCTCAGCGCGCCGAAAATCGCGATTTGCGAGCGATGCGCGACGTCGAACCGCAGATTTTGCAACAAAAAGGACCGGGCGCTGAGATACTCTCAAAGCGGCCTGATTCGCGCCTGACGAATCCGCCTTCCAGTGGTCACCGCGTTCCCTTGGCATCAATGACCCTCCAGCGATCAACGGAGGGCGGAACTCGAGTCCATGCTTCCCGGCTTTCGTTTCCTGTTCACTGCAGTCGTCCTCTCGATGTCGATCCTGGTGTTTGGGCTTGGCGCAGCGGCCCTGCTGCGCGCCGCGCACGAGGAGTTTGCCAACCTTCCGGCACGGCGGACGGCGCCCGAGCCGATGTTTGCCCGCCGGACAGACGATTCTCCGCCAACGCTGGCGCTACTCCGCATCGAAACGCCTGAGAACGACAAGCCGGCCGGGAACGCTCCGGCCGCCATTCCGGAAACCGCCCTCGAAAATTCAGCGCCGGCGGCGCCAACCGCTGACCTAACGGCGATCGAGCCCGAAAAACCGGCGGCCACGAAGGCACCGGAACCGATCCAGGCCGAGGCGGCGAAACCGGACATCCCCGCCAGGGAAGCAACGGCCGAGACGCCAGCCGCTGCGCCCGCGGTGGCGGTTGTCGAAGTGCCCGCCGTGCCTCAAGCGCCCGGTGCCGAAGCGAAACTCGCCGCCCTCGTAGAAGCGCCGCAGCCGGCCGTTGTCCCGACCCCGCCTCCAGTGGCCGCCGACATCTATTCCTTCGAAGGCAACTCCGCCGCGGCGAGGATCGCCACGCTTGGCGGCCCGGCCGTGATCGTCGACGAAGAGGCCGCAGCCCAAGCGTCGGAAAAAGCGGAAGGCAAGACGGCAGAAACAAAGACGACGGAAGCCAAGCCGGACCGCAGCGCCGCCAAAAAGCGGGCCGCGGAGCAGGCGCGCGAAAAGCGGCGGATTGCAGCGGCACGGCGCGCGCGCCTCGCGCGCGAGGCGACACTGACCTTGCAGCAGCAACAGCCCAATCCGTTTATCCAGACACCGTTCGCACAAGGCCCGGTCGCCCGCGCGACGCGGTGAGGCGGGCTGGATCAGGCCGGGCCGGTTGCGACCGGCGGGCCGTCGGCTGCGCCCCACTCCGTCCACGAGCCGTCATACAGCGCCGGGTTCTCGACGCCGAGGCGATAGAGCGCCAGCGTCAGCACGGCGGCGCTGACGCCGGAGCCGCAGCTCGTCACGATGGGCGCATCGAGCTTGACGCCGGCGCCGGCGAACGCCGCCCGCAACTCTTGGAGCGGCTTCATCGTGCCGGTCGCTGCATCGAACAGATTGTTGTAGGGCAGGCTGAGGCTGCCGGGGATATGGCCGGAGCGCAGGCCCGCGCGCGGCTCGGCCACCTTGCCCTGATAGCGCTCATTGGCGCGCGCATCGATCACCTGCTCGGCGCGGCTTGAAAGGTTCGCGACGAGCTGCTGCATGCTGCGCACGCGCCGCGCATCGAACGCCGCCTTGAAGGTGGCCGGTTTTGGCGTCCCCTCGCCCTTCTCGACCTTGCGTCCCTCCGCGACCCACTTCTTCAGGCCGCCATTGAGGATGCGCACCTCCTTGCCGAACGACAGGAACATCCACCACACCCGCGGCGCGGCAACCCAGCCGCCGGAATCATACAGCACCACGGTGTCGTCATTGCCGATCCCGAGCGCGCCGACATCGCGGCCGAACTGCTCGGCGGACGGAAACATGTGCGGCAGCGGGTTGGAATGATCCGATACCGCGTCGACGTCGAAGAACACCGCGCCCGGAATGTGCGCAGCGCGATAGTCGTCCTTCGGCAGCGGCAGCACGCCCGGCATCTTGAACGAGGCGTCGATGACGCGCACGTTCGGGTCGTTCAGGTGCGCGGCGAGCCATTCGGTGGAGACGAGCGGGTCGGTGGTAGCGGGCATTGGTCACTCTCCGGATATTTCAGATCGTCATTGCCGGACTTGACCCGGCAATCCATCTTCTCCGAACGATTCAATTTTTGGATGGACACGCGGGTCAAGCCCGCGTGTGACGAGTCATTTCTTCTTCGGCTCCCACTTCTCGACCGGGCCGCCGGCGTCACGCCAGGCGGCGAAGCCGCCGCCCATATGGGCGACCGGTTTCAGGCCCATGTCCTGCGCGGTCTTGGCCGCGAGCGCCGAGCGCATGCCGCCGGCGCAGTGGAAGATGAACTTCTTGTCTTGCTGGAAGATCGGCTTGGCGTAGGGGCTTTGCGGGTCGATCCAGAATTCCAGCATGCCGCGCGTGCAGGAGAACGCGCCAGGGATCTTGCCCTCGCGCTCGATCTCGCGGGGGTCCCTGATGTCGACGATCACGACGTTGGGGTCCTGCGCGACCTTGATGGCGTCGGCGGCGCTGACGGTCTCGATCTCGGCGTTGGCCTCGTCGATCAGGGCCTTGATGCCGCGGTGGATGGTCTGGGGCATTTGTTACCTCTTGTGTTTGCGCCTGCTCTCGCGTGTCCCGGACGCGGCGCGGCACAGAGTGACGCGACGCAGAGCCGGGACCCACATCGCGGCCAGTCGATGGGCCCCGGCTCCGCAGCGCACCGCCAAGGCGCTGCGCTGCGTCCGGGGCACGAAATCGCGTTACCGCACCAGCTCCTTCATCGCGGCTTCGAGGCCTTCGATTGTGATCGGGTACATGCGATCCGACAGCAGCCGGCGGATGATGGTGGTGGATTCCGAATAGTCCCAGTGCTTCTGCGCCACCGGATTGAGCCACACCGTGTGCGGATAGGTGCGCGTGACGCGCTCCAGCCAGACCGCGCCGGCCTCCTCGTTGACGTGCTCGACCGAGCCGCCCGGCACCATGATCTCGTAAGGCGACATCGAGGCGTCGCCGACGAACACCACCTTGTAGTCATGCGGATATTTGTGCAGCACGTCCCAGGTCGGCGTGCGGTCGGTGAAGCGGCGCTTGTTCTGCTTCCAGACGCCCTCATAGAGGCAGTTGTGGAAGTAGAAATATTCCATGTGCTTGAATTCGGATTTAGCCGCCGAGAACAATTCCTCGACCTGCTCGATATGCGAATCCATCGAGCCGCCGATATCGAAGAACACCAGCACCTTCACCGCATTGCGGCGCTCGGGGCGCATGACGACGTCGAGATAGCCATGGTTGGCGGTCTCGCGGATCGTGGTGTCCAGATCAAGCTCGTCCGGCGCGCCGGTGCGGGCGAACTTGCGAAGCCGGCGAAGCGCGACCTTGATGTTGCGGATGCCGAGCTCGACATTGCCGTCGAGATCCTTGAACTCGCGCTTGTCCCACACCTTCACGGCGCGGTTGTTACGGTTCTTCTCCTGTCCGATTCGAACGCCTTCGGGATTGTAGCCGTGGGCGCCGAACGGCGAGGTGCCGGCGGTGCCGATCCACTTGTTGCCGCCCTGGTGCCGCCCCTTCTGCTCTTCAAGGCGCTTGCGCAGCGTCTCCATGAGCTTGTCCCAGCCCATGGCTTCGATCTGCTTCTTCTCTTCTTCGGTGAGGTATTTTTCGGCGAGCTTCTTCAGCCACTCCTCGGGGATCTCGGCCTTGTCCATGGCGTCGAGCAGGCTTTCCAGCCCCTTGAACACGCTGCCGAAGACGCGGTCGAACTTGTCGAGATTGCGCTCGTCCTTCACCAGCGCGGCGCGCGACAGGTAATAGAAATTCTCGACCGTCTGATCGGCAAGGTCGGCGTCGAGCGCCTCCATCAGCGTCAGATATTCGCGCAAGGTCACCGGGACCTGGGCATCGCGGAGCGATGTGAAGAATTGCAGGAACATGGATGACAGATTGCCCGCCGGACCGCGCTCGTCAAGGGCCGGCGCTTGTCAAAGGCCAGCGCATAGCTGTCAGGCCTAGACCGGGAGGCTTTTTCAATTACAATTGAACCGTAAAGGGTTTATTCCGGCAGGGGAAATTCAATGGGCATCATTGCGGCGCTGATCATCGGCGGTATTGCCGGCTGGCTTGCCGGGCTGATCGTGCGGGGCGCGGGTTTCGGGCTGGTCGGCAATATCGTGGTCGGCATCATCGGCGCGCTGCTGGCGACGTGGCTGTTGCCGCAGCTCGGTGTCCACCTCGGCTATGGCTGGATCCGAGAGATCGTCAACGCCACTATCGGCGCGGTGATTATCCTGGTGATCCTGTCGCTGATCAAACGCTGAGGAAGCCGCATCACCTTCAATCGCGACCGCCGAACCGGCGGTCGTTTACTGTTCGGGCCATCGCGGCCCACGAAAAAGCAAACGCAAACAAACGGACGAACAACAAGGCAAGCGGATAGATGAAATTTACCGGCACCAAAGACTATGTCGCCACCGACGACCTCAAGGTCGCCGTCAACGCCTCGATCGTGCTCGAGCGCCCGCTGCTGGTGAAGGGCGAGCCCGGCACCGGCAAGACCGTGCTGGCGGAGGAAGTGGCGAAAGCGCTCGGCGCGCCGCTCCTGACCTGGCACATCAAGTCGACCACCAAGGCGCAGCAGGGCCTCTACGAATACGATGCGGTGTCGCGCCTGCGCGACAGCCAGCTCGGCGATCCGCGCGTCTCCGACATCTCGAACTACATTAAGCGTGGCAAATTGTGGGAAGCCTTCACCCATGAGAAGCGACCGGTGCTCTTGATCGACGAGATCGACAAGGCCGACATCGAGTTTCCGAACGATCTTTTGCTCGAGCTCGATCGCATGGAGTTCTTCGTCTACGAGACCGGCGAGAACATCAAGGCGAGCCTGCGCCCGATCGTCATGATCACCTCCAACAACGAGAAGGAACTGCCGGACGCGTTTCTGCGCCGCTGCTTCTTCCACTACATCAAGTTCCCCGACGCCGACACGATGGGCCGGATCGTCGACGTGCACTTCCCCGGCATCAAGAAGCGCCTGGTGGAAGAAGCGCTGCGCATTTTCTTCGAGGTGCGCGAGGTGCCCGGCTTGAAGAAGAAGCCTTCGACCTCCGAGCTGCTCGACTGGCTCAAGCTGCTGCTCAACGAGGACATCACGCCGGAAATGCTGCGGGAGCGCGATCCGCGCAAGCTGATCCCGCCGCTGCATGGCGCGTTGCTCAAGAACGAGCAGGATGTGCACCTGTTCGAGCGGCTCGCGTTCCTCAGCCGGCGCGAAGTGTAATTAGCTGACGACCACGGCGCCAGAACCAAAAGTTCTGGCGTTTCGCTTTTCAGAACAACAAACGAAAAAGAACAGGGAAGATGAACGTTCAAGCCCAGATCGACGCAACTTCGCCCCGCACCACAGAGCATTTCGACGTTTTGATCGCAGGCGCAGGCATCTCAGGCGTCGGCGCCGCCTACCACCTCACCACGCAATGCCCCGGCACGACCTTCGTGGCGCTGGAAGCGCAGAAGACGTTTGGCGGCACCTGGACCACCCACCGCTACCCCGGCATCCGCTCCGACAGCGACCTGCACACCTTCGGCTATCGCTTCAAGCCGTGGACAACGGCGCCGATCGCGAGCGCCGCGGAAATCCTCAAATACATGGGCGAAGTGATCGAGGAGAATCATCTCGCGCCGCACATCCGCTACCAGCACACCATCACCTCGGCAAAATGGTCGAGCGAGGAAAACCTCTGGACCATCGAAGCCACGCGTATCGATACCGGCGAGCAGCTTCGCTTCACCACCAATTTCTTCTGGATGTGCCAGGGCTATTACCGCCACACCGAGGGCTATACGCCGGAGTGGAAGGACATGGCCAAGTTCAAGGGCCCGATCGTCCATCCGCAGAAATGGCCGCAAGATCTCGATTACAAGAACAAGCGCGTCATCGTGATCGGCTCCGGCGCAACCGCCGCGACGCTGATTCCGGCGATGGCTCCCGAATGCGCGCATGTCACCATGCTGCAGCGCTCGCCGACTTACTTTCGCACCGGGCGCAACGCGATTGAAATCGCCGAGGAGCTGCGGAAACTGCAGGTCGACGAGGCCTGGATCCACGAGATCACCCGCCGCAAAATCCTGTTCGACCAGGACGCCTTCACCCGCAAGACATTCGCAGAGCCGGAAGCGGCGAAGAAGGATCTGCTGTCGGCGGTCGAGGCCTATCTCGGCAAGGACTACGACATCGCGACCCACTTCACGCCAAAGTACCGGCCGTGGCGGCAGCGCATCGCCTTCATCCCCGACGGCGACCTGTTCCAGGGCATCAAGTCCGGCAAGGCTTCCGTTGTCACCGACGAGATCGACCGCTTCACCGAAAAGGGCATTTTGCTGAAATCCGGCAAGGAGCTCGAGGCCGACATCATCGTCACCGCCACCGGCTTCAACCTCTGCGCCAATGGCGACATCGAATTCGCCATCGACGGCAAGCCGCTCGACTTCGCCGACACTGTGACCTATCGCGGCATGATGTTCACGGGCGTGCCGAACCTTGTCTGGGTGTTCGGCTATTTCCGCGCGAGCTGGACGCTGCGCGTCGACCTCGTCGCCGACTTCGTCTGCCGGCTGCTCACGCACATGAAGGCGACGGGCGCGAAGAAGGTGACGCCGCAGCTTCGCCCCGAAGACCACAACATGCCGCTATTGCCGTGGATCGATCCGGAAAACTTCAATCCCGGCTACATGATGCGCGGCATGCATCTGCTGCCCAAGCGCGGCGACAAGCCGGAATGGCAGCATAACCAGGACTACTGGGCAGAGAAGGACGAATTCCCCGCAATCGACCTCAAGGACAAGGCGTTCGTTTACGGCTGAGGCCCTCGCCTGACGGCGGAGTGAGCGCGACTTATTCTCGTCATTGCGAGCGAAGCGAAGCAATCCGCCTCTCCGCACGCGGAGGCATGGATTGCTTCGTCGCTTCGCTCCTCGCAATGACGGCAACATTCCGTGGCTAGGCCGTCATCGCGCTAAACGCCCCTCGATCACGTTGAAGCGGCCGGCAGGATAGACCTTTGCCAGCCCGAAGCCGCTTTGTTCGAGCAACTCGCGGTACTGCCGCTCGGTGCGCTCGGCCCCGCCCGGCCCGCGCATCATGTTCAGATCACTCATCGCGTGTGCCTTGTCCTCGTCGGTGGCGGCTGGCCTTTCCGGCATCAGGCGCTCGACGAGCAACAGCTTACCGTTGTTCGGTAGCGCCGCGCTGCAATTTCGCAGGATCGAGATGCTGTGCGCATCATTCCAATCGTGGATAATGCTCTTCAGAACGATCGCGTCCGCGACCGCCGGAATCGATTTGAAGAAATCACCGGCGACGAATTCGACGCGATCGCTGACGCCGATCTGGCGGAGATGCTTTCCGGCGGCCTCGGCGCATCGCGGCAGATCGAACACGGTGCCGCGCATTTTCGGGTTTTGCTGCGCGACGGCGCCGAGCAATTCGCCGGAGCCGCCGCCGACGTCCATCAAATGGGATATGCCGCTGAAATCGTAGGCGCGCAGGATTGCCGGCGTGACCAGCCGCGTGAGCTCGGTCATCGCAGCGTTGAACTTCTCGACGTCTTCGGGAGACCGCCCCATCAGTTCGAAGCTGCTGGAGAAGCCCTGCAGTTCCGCCGCTGTCTTGCCGGTCATCACAGTTTCGAGCAATCCACTCCAACGTTTCACAAGCATTTCGGCCTCAAGGATTGCCCACGCCTTGAACGAGTGCTCAGCCGCGCCGTCGAGGCCGGCACCGATTTCCGTCAACGCGTAAACGTCCTTGCCAGACCTTTCGCATACGCCGATGGTTGAAAGCGCGGTGAGAAGTCGTCCAAGCGCGGGCTCATCTGCGCCCGTCGCCTTGGCGAGTTCGCCCAACGGACGCGGTCCATCACGCAGCAACTCGGCAATGCCGAGCTTGACCGCCACATGGATGACCGCGGTGACGCGGTGCGACTGGATCAGGTCGAAAAGCCTGAGCGCCGATACTTGCGATGCCATCGTGCCTCCTTACGCTGCGTCATTGGGGGTTTCGGATATCGATTATCTTTGCCAGTTCGTTCATGGCTGACCGCTGCTTTACAATCCCAGCCGTCAGTTCCTCGGTCGTGCCGCTCAACACGATGTGTCCGCCAGCCTCGAGTTTGCGGCGAATTTCTGTATCGCCGCAGATGGCCGCGACGTCGGCGGCGATCTTGCTGAGCACCCCCTGCGGCATGATCCTGCTGCCGAAGATTCCTGCCAACCCCTCGATTTCGAGCTCGGGATATCCGAGTTCGCGCACGGTCTTGATGTCAGGCAGTGTAGGCGGCGCGGCTCGGATTGAGAACAGCGAGGAAGCGCGCCTTTCCGGCCTGGACGGGCGAGGAGGACGCCGCCCATGAAGTCACGAGCGCCTGGATGCGGCCCTCCCCCAAATCGGCCTGCGGCTGGGACGCGTCGCGATAGCTGACGAAGTTCATCTTGAGATCGTGTTGCTTCAGGAACGCCGAAAATACAAATCGCGGCAGGGTCGGCCCTGACGTCCAGACATACTTGCCCGGATTGGCCCGCAACGTCTCGATCAATTCGGGGATGCTGCTTACGGAAAGCTGGTTGCTGACGGTGAGCGTCAAGGCGATGGCGGTAGTGGCGGAAATCGGCACCAAGTCGCGGTTGACGTCGTATGACAGCTTGTCGACCAACATCGGCGCGACGGTGATCGAACCACCCACGGTATACAGCAGCGTGTGATCATCCTGGCCTGCGATGAACGAACCGACGCCGATCGTGCCCTCGCCGCCGGGCCGATCCTCCACGACGACAGGCTTGCCCCATTTCTTGCCAAGCGCGTCGGCCAGAATGCGGGCCGCAGCGTCGTTTGCGCTTCCGGGTGGGAACGTCACAATCAGCTTGACCTGTCGCTCGGGCCAATCGGCGCGCGCGGACACTGGCGCGACAAGCGCCATAACGGAGGTCGCAAAAGCCACGAACGATCGCAGCCGCCGCGCACTGCGCTGGGCAGAGCTTCCGGAGGAAGTGCGACGGGTGGCCCATGTTGAACCACGAGATCTCTGCGAGAACATCGTCACGGCGCCTCTCATTGAACGCTGGTTCGGATTGCCTTGCGATTTTCGTCGGCCGTTCCCTCGGGCGAGCACGGCATGCATTTGCCTCGACGCGCTCGTAGGAGCTCCGCGCCGCCGCGATCATGGTGACGGGTAATCGGACCCAACAAAATGACACAGTTCACAACGCATATGTATACTTTATGGGTATAATATAACCTCTAACCCACTTAATTTGCCTAATGAGCGCAAGTTATGTATACATCCTGCACTCAGCACGGAGTGTAGAGCCATGCCGTCCTCATTTCCGCTCAATGCCTGGTACGCCGCCGCCTGGGACGTTGACATCAAGCACGCGCTGTTTCCGCGCACGATCTGCGGCAAGCATGTCGTGATGTACCGCCAGTCCAACGGGCAGGTCTCTGCGCTGGAAGACGCCTGCTGGCATCGACTGGTGCCGCTTTCGAAGGGACGGCTCGACGGCGACGCCGTCGTCTGCGGCTATCACGGGCTGAAGTTCAACGCGCAGGGCCGCTGCACCTACATGCCCTCGCAGGACACCATCAACCCGTCCGCCTGCGTGCGCTCCTATCCCGTGGTTGAGCGTCACCGCTTCATCTGGCTGTGGATGGGCGATCCGGCGCTCGCCGACCCCGCGCTGGTGCCGGACATGCACTGGAACGACGATCCGGCCTGGGCCGGCGACGGCAAGACCATTCACGTCAAATGCGATTACCGCCTCGTGGTCGACAATCTGATGGATCTCACCCACGAGACCTTCGTGCACGGCTCCAGCATCGGCAACGACCACGTCGCCGAAGCGCCGTTCGACGTCACCCATGGCGACAAGACCGTGACGGTGACGCGCTGGATGAAGGGCATCGACGCGCCGCCGTTCTGGGCCGCGCAGTTGCAGAAACCCGGCCCGGTCGATCGCTGGCAGATCATCCATTTTCAGGCGCCCGGCACCGTCAATATCGACGTCGGCGTCGCCCCCGCCGGCACCGGCGCGCCGGAAGGCGACCGCTCGCAGGGCGTCAACGGTTTTGTGCTCAACACCATGACGCCGGAGACGGCGACCACCTGTCATTACTTCTGGGCCTTCGTCCGCAATTACCGGACCACCGAGCAGAAGCTGACCACCGATATCCGCGAGGGCGTTGCCGGCATCTTCCACGAGGATGAAATCATCCTCGAAGCGCAGCAGCGCGCGATGGACGAGAACCCGGACCGCACCTTCTACAACCTCAACATCGATGCTGGCGCGATGTGGGCGCGGCGCGTGATCGACCGCATGGTCGCGCGCGAAACCGGACCGCAGACCGTTCAGGCTGCGGAGTAGGAGCATGAGCGAGCGCGACGCCGAACGCTCCGTCTCGCAGACCGTGCGGGCGCAGCTTGCGCTGCGTGACATGATCCTTTCCGGGCGGCTGCGCCCGGGCGAACGCATCTCGGAATGGCAGGCGGTCGACATCACGGGCGTATCCAGGACGCCGGTGCGGCTGGCGCTGGTGCGGCTCGAGGATGAAGGGCTGTTGCAGGCGATCCCCTCCGGCGGCTTCATGGTGAAGGCGTTCACCGAGCGCGACATCCTGGATTCGATCGAGCTGCGAGGCACGCTCGAAGGCCTTGCCGCCCGCTTTGCCGCCGAGCGCGGCGTCAGCGCCCGCAGCCTCGAGCCGCTCAAGGAATGCCTTGGTGATCTCGACCAGCTCGTGCGGCAGGACCCGATTTCGGTGGAAGCTTTTTCCGCCTACGTGACCATGAATGCGCGCTTCCATGCATTGCTCAACGAACTCTCCGCCAGCGCGCCTGTGATCCGCGAGATCGACCGCGTCTCGGCGCTGCCGTTTGCATCCCCAAGCGCGTTCGTGATGGCGCAGTCGGCGCTCCCGGAGGCGCATCAGATCCTGCTGCTCGGCCAGGACCATCACCGCATCGTGGTCGACGCCATCGAGAACCGCGAAGGCGCGCGGGCGGAGGCCGTGATGCGCGAGCATTCGCGGCTGGCCGCGCGCAATCTGCGGCTCGCGGTGCGCAACCGTACGCATTTCGACCTGATGCCGGCGCTCGCCCTGCTCAAATCGTCAGCCGAATAGGTTTTCCCATGCGCTTTGCCGAGCAATGGAACTGGTGCACCGTCGATTCCATCCGCGACGTGACGCCGACGATCCGCGAATTCCGCCTGCGCCCCGAGAACGGCCGCGTGGCGCCCTGCCCGCCCGGCAGCCATATCACAGTCTCCCTGCTGATCGACGGCCAGCCGGCGCGGCGCTCCTATTCGCTGGTGGAAAATGGCGATGCCGGCACCTATCGCATCGCCGTGCGGCTCGCGCCGGACAGCCGCGGCGGTTCGCGCGGCATGTGGAATTTGCAAGAAGGCGCGCGAATCGAGGCGACCAACCCGACCTCGCTGCTCGAGATCGACTGGTGCCGCAAGCACTACTGCCTGATCGCCGGCGGCATCGGCATCACGCCGATCACAAGTATTGCGGCCGCCCTGCGCCGCCGGAATATCGACGCGCCCCTGCACTATGCCGTGAAGTCACGGTGTGACGGAGCGTTCCTTGACGAACTCCCGGCACTGCTCGGCGAACGGCTGACCGTTTATGCCTCCGACGAAAGCGCCCGGATCGATCTCGACGCCACCTTCCTTGCGCTGCCGGACGACGCGATCGCCATCATCTGCGGGCCGATGCGGATGCTGGAGGCGGCGCGGCGTGCCTGGAACGATCTGGGCCGCGCGCCCGCCGATCTGCGCTACGAAACCTTCGGCTCCAGCGGCTTGATGCCGACCGCGGAATTCCGCGTGCGGCTGAAGGACACGGAGACTGAACTCGTCGTGCCGCCGAACAGCTCGATGCTGGATGCGCTCAACGCCGCCGGCTTCGAGGTGATGTCGGACTGCCAGCGCGGCGAGTGCGGCGTCTGCGCCGTCGATGTCGTCGCCGTCGAGGGCGACATCGATCACCGCGACGTGTTCTTCAGCGATGCGCAGAAGCACGAAAACCGCAAAATCTTCCCATGTGTCTCGCGCGCGATCGGAACTGTCACCATTGATACACTGTACCGGCCCGAGGCGGCTTAGGCCCCGGACCACCAGTCTGGCTAGAAGAATTCGTTGAGAAACGCCGCCGCTTCGTCCGAGATGCCGACGATCTTGTTCGTTGCCTGACGATAGAACTTGAAATTGAGTTCGGTCTCGGGCCGGCCGTCGTCCCAGTTGGTGAAATGCTTGATCTCGCGCCGTCCCAGCGGCCGCTTCGCCAGCGCGGCGCGTCTAACGGTGATGTTCACGCGCGGCGTTTGCCTGGTGACACCACGCTTCCTGGCGACCGCTTCGGCTGAAACAACAATGCCGCGCGCGATGAGACCCTGCCCGCCCTCATTCTCGCTCGCGAACAGAAAAACCGTGTCGCCTTCGGCGATGTGCTTGCCGCCATACATGGTCTTTTGCGCTGTCAACGCGAACGTCTTTTGCCTCGAATCGGAAATCTCGGCCTTGATCGCGAACGCCATGCTCTCCGGTGCCAATGCTAGGCCGACACCGGGAATCGCACTGCCTCCAGCGCGGTCTTGCCGCGGATCATGTCCGAGGCCTTGTCGGCGATCATCAGCGTCGAGGCATTGAGATTGGCCGAGATCATCCGCGGCATGACGGAGGCGTCGACGACACGCAGGCCCTGCAGCCCATGCACGCGCAGCTGGTCGTCGACCACGGCCCATTTGGCATCTGCCGGGCCCATCCGGCAGGTGCAGCCGGGATGGAAGGTGGTGGTGCCGCGCTCGGTGGCGGCGGCCAAAAATTCGTCGTCGCTCTGCACCTTCGGCCCAGGGAAATCCTCATAGGCGTAATAGGGCGCCAGCGGTTTTGAGGCGAGCAGCCGGCGCGCCAGCTTCATGCCGGCGACGACGACGCGGCGATCGATCTCCTCGACCAGGTAATTGGTCTGGATGATCGGCGCCGCAAACGGGTCGGACGAGCGGATGCGGACATAGCCGCGACTTTCCGGCCGCTGCTGCCAAGAGGCGACCGTCATGCCCGGCTCGTCCTCAAGCTGGCCCTGCACGCCTTCCTTGTAGCTCGCCGGCGTGAAGGTGAGCTGCAGGTCCGAGCTTTCGGTAGTCTCGCCGGAATGCCAGAAGCAGTAGACCATGGTCGGCGACAGCGATAGTAGGCCGCGCCGCGTCGTCGCCCATTTCAGCGCCTCGACCCAGAGGCTGACGCCGCGCCGGAGCTCGTTGATAGTCCTGATGTTCTTGACGCGCGCGACCGACCGCGGCGCGTAGTGATCCTGCAGGCCTTCGCCGACGCCCGGCAACGCGTGACGGACCTCGATGCCGTGCGATTGCAGCAGCTCCGGCGAGCCGACGCCGGACAATTGCAGCACCTGCGGCGAATTATAGGCGCCACCGGATAGAATGACTTCCTTGCTGGCGCGCACCTCGACGGGGGTGCCGCCCTTGCCGCCGCGGAGATAGCGCACGCCGATCGCGCGCTTGCCTTCGAAGATGATGTTGGTGACATGCGCATGGGTGCGCACGTCGACATTGCCGCGCTTGCGCGCCGGATGCAGGAACGCCTTTGCAGCGCTCATGCGCAGGCCATTTTCGATGGTGCGCTGGCAGTAGGACACGCCCTCCTGGGTCGAACCGTTGTAATCGGGGTTGCGCGGAATCCCGAGGCTGACGGCGCCCTCCATGAAGGCTTCGCAGAGCGGATCCTGCCAGTCCATCGTGGTGACGGTGAGGCTGCCCTCACGGCCGCGATAGGTTTCGTCGCACTCGCCGACGCGGCATTCCAGCCGCTTGAAATAGGGCAGCACGTCCGGATAGCCCCAGCCGCGATTGCCGAGCTGCGCCCAGGTGTCGAAGTCCTGGCGCTGGCCGCGATTGTAGATGTGGCCGTTGATCGACGACGATCCGCCCAGCGTCTTGCCGCGCGGCGCGTAGATGCTGCGCCCTCCGGTCCATGGGCCTACCTCCTGCTGATAGGCCCAGTTGACGCTCTTCATATGGAACGTCTTGATGAAGCCGGCCGGCAGATGGATGTAGGGATGCCAGTCCTTGCCGCCCGCTTCGAGCACGCAGATGCGGCTCGCAGAATCCTCGCCCAGCCGGTTGGCGAGCACGCTGCCCGCGGAGCCCGCGCCGATAATCACATAATCGAACGTTTCCATCGTCTCGTTTCTGGCGCGGCTTTGTTACCGCGGCTTGTCGTTGAGTTGATAGGTCAGATGCGCCTTCACCGTCGGCCATTCGCTGGCGATGATGCTGTAAACCACGGTGTCGCGCAACGTGCCGTTCGGCGCGATCTGGTGGCTTCTCAGGATACCATCCTGCTTGGCGCCCAGGCGTGCGATGCCGCGGCGGCTCTGGTGGTTGAAGAAATGCGTGCGGAACTCGACCGCAATGCAATCAAGCTTCTCGAACGCGTGCGTCAGCAACAGCAGTTTGCACTGCGTATTGAGCGCGCTGCGCTGCACGCGCCGTGCGTACCAGGTCGAGCCGATCTCGACGCGGCGGTTGGCGGCGTCGACGTTCATATAGGTAGTCATGCCCGCGATCTTGCCGTCGGCGTCGAACACGGTGAACGGCAGCATCGAGCCGGCCGCGAACAGGCCGAGGCGGCGGTCGATTTCCTGCTTCATTTTATCGGCAGTCGGGATGAAGGTGTACCAGAGCTTCCATAGCTCGCCGTCCGACACCGCGGCCACCAAGCCATCGGTGTGGTCGTGCGATAGCGGCTCGAGCCGGGCGTGTGCGGCTTGCAGGGTTACCGGTTCAAGAAAGGCCATTTAATTCTCCACTGCCATCCGCGTCATTGCGAGCGCAGCGAAGCAATCCATCTATCCCTCGGGTGGCGGCGTGGATTGCTTCGCTGCGCTCGCAATGACGGGGCTAGCATCTTCAGCGTACTATTTGTTCAAGAAATTCAGCGCCAGCCCTGGCCGCGGCCAGTCCATCGCGATCAATTCGCCTTTGCCTGACAGCGTGATGTACGCTGTCTTCAGCTCCGGCCCGCCGAAGGCGATGTTGGTGGTGACGCGGTCGCCGGTCGGCACCTGTTCGACCAGCGTGCCGTCGGGCGCGATGACCGAGATGCAGCCCGACACCAGCGTCGCCACGCAGACATTGCCGGATGCTTCGACCGCGAGCGAGTCGAACATCTGGTAGCCGCCGAGGCCGGCGATCGGCTTGCCGCGCTCGCCGCGATAGATCACCTCGCGCGGCTTCAGCGTGCCGGGCGCGGAAAGATCGTACGCCCACAGCCGCGCGGTCGGCGTCTCCGCGATGTAGACGGTGTTTTCATCGGGAGAAAGCCCGATGCCGTTGGCGGGCAGCACGCCATGCACGACCTCGACGATCTCTTTCATGCCGGGCCTGAGATAGTACATCCCGCCGACATCCATCTCACGGGCTCGGCGCTTGCCGAGATCGGAGAACCAGAGGCCGCCATGACGATCGAACACCAGGTCGTTCGGCCCGCGCAGGCCGTGCTCGCCGCATTTGTCGACGACGGTCTCGACCTTGCCGCTCTGCAGGTCGACGCGCTGGATCGAACCGCCCTGATAGTCGTCCGGCTGCGGCCCCGGCATGATCATCTTGCCGGTCGGGATCCAGCTAAAGCCGCCATTGTTGCAGATGTACATCTTGCCGTCGGGGCCGAGCGCCGCGCCGTTGGGTCCGCCGGGAATCTGCGCCACCACCTCTTTCCGTCCGTCGGGATAAACCCGCGTCAGCCGCTTGCCGCGGATTTCGACCAGCACCACAGAGCCGTCGGGCATCACCACCGGCCCTTCCGGAAACTCCAGGTCAGTGGCGAGAACACGAATATCGGCCATGAAATCCTCCCGGCTTGCTCGGCTGCAGGAGGATTTTTGGCCCGGTCCCCGCACGCGCAACGCTTCTTGATGCGCCGGTTATGGCAAAGCTGGTTTCGCTTGCCAAGCAACAGCAGGCACCCGCGGCGCAGGGCAGCATTGCGGAAGCGGTGCAATCCTGGGCCTCGGTGCAATCGCTATTGCACCGGCACCCATATCTCCAGCCCGCCATTGCCAGTGGTCGGATCGAACTTCTCGTCGTAGCGCTCGAAGTTCGGCGCGTCGGCGACCGTCAGGCCGGACTGCGGCAGCCACTGATTCCAGATTGCGCTGACGGTGCGTCGAATGGTTGAGATGTGCTCGGCGTGGGTGAACACCGCGTATTTCTGCTCGGGTATCCGCACGCGAGCGAATTCGCGCGGCAGGTCGGAGAAATCGGCGACCTCGACGCCGGCGATGTAGTCGAAATTGCCGGAATCGTCGCCGTTGCAGCAGACGCCATAAGCGATGTTGCCGACGCGGTCGGGAATATTGCTGACCTTCTGGTGGAACTGGTGCCACTGGTTGGGAATGTTGGCGCCGCCATTGTCGCAGTGATTGTAGCGCTCGCCGACGCCGGCAACGAGCAGGGCCTTGGCGGTCGCAAAGCGCGGCGGTTGCAGATTGGTCGCGGGGGTCGAATCCATCATGATCGGCTCCTGTAGCCTGAGCTTGTCGAGGCACGTTGCGACGCGAACCGATTCCGGTGTCAAACCGAAATGGTCGCGGAACGCGCGGGTGAAAGCTTCGTGGGAGCCGTAGTCCGCCTCCAGCGCCAGCGTGAGAATGTCGGGCGCCCCCTTGGCGAGCGCGCGTGCCGCCTTGGTCAGGCGACGGGCGCGCACATAGCGCATGACCGGCATGCCGGTCGCCTCCGCGAATGCCCGCACCAGGTGAAAGCGCGAGACGCCGGCAACGGCCGCGATCTCATCGAGCGTCAGCGCATCCGAGAGATGGCCCTCAACGTACCAGAGCGCCTTCTGGGCTGGATTCATGACTAACAGCCTTCCTACAAAGCCACGGCATCATGAGCTGATGTCGCGCGCTTCGTTTGACAGTCCTTGCTCTCCATTTTTGCCGCTGCGCACCATTTGCATCAGCCATATCGGGAACCTCCCAATTCGTTATGATGCCAAGGTCCTGTTGGCACCTTCGAGAGCAACCATGCAGATCACCAATGTCCGGGCGCACCACATCCGTATTCCCTATGACGCAGGCGTCGCAAGCTTCAAGCAAGGCGCCTCCTCGATCTCCGCGCTGGAAATCGCCATGGTCGAGGTTTCCACCGATGCCGGCATCACCGGCTGGGGCGATGCCTTTGCCTATGTTTGCCCGCGCACCAGCTATGCCGCGATCGAGGAGATGATCGCGCCGCAGGCGCAGGGGCAGGAAGTCCCAGATGCGGCAGGCATTCCCGCCTTCATGGAGCAGATCCAGCGCAACCTGCATCTGTTCGGCCGCTATGGCATCACCATGTTCGCGATATCGGCGCTGGATATCGCGATGTGGGATATTGCCGCGAAAGTGAAGGGCGTGCCGTTGCACCGATTGATCGGCGAGATCAAGCGGATGCGGATTCCCGCCTATGCCAGCCTGCTGCGGATCGGCAAGCCCGAATTGATCGCGCGCGAGTGCGAGACGGCGCTGCGCCAGGGCTACAAGGCGATCAAATTGCATGAGACGACGACCCCTGCAGTGTATGCCGCACGGCAGGCGATCGGCCCCGATATTCCGCTGATGGTCGACATGAACTGTCCGCTGACCGGCGAGGAGGCGATCGCGTTTGCGCATTCCTGCCGCGACGCCGCGCCGCTGTTCCTTGAAGAACCAGTGTGGCCGCCGGAAGATTTTGCAACACTGGCCGAAGTGCGGAGCAAGGGTGGGCTCAACGTGGCGGCCGGCGAGAACGCCTGCACGGTCCATCAGTTCAGGCAGATGATGCAGGCCGGCGCGGTGAGCCATGCGCAGCCTTCGGTCATCAAGGTCGGCGGCATCACCGAGTATTTGAAAGTTGTCGATCTCGCCGACCAGCTCGGCGTCAGGCTCGCGCCGCATTCGCCATATTTCGGGCCGGGCTTCTTGGCGACATTGCAGTTGATGTCGCTGCGCGATGATTCAAGCCTCATTGAGGTGTTCTCGATGAAGCGCGCCGCATGCCTGTGGCGCGGCCGCATCGACGTCGACGCCAATGGCGATGTCGAGGTGCCCCAGGGACCCGGTCTCGGCTATGAACCGGACAAGGCCGTGATGGAGCAGTACCGCGTGTCGTGACGCAGCTACTTCGCGCCGTCCTTCGCCGGCGCGGCATCCTTTGCGGCCGGCGCTGCATCCTTCGCCGGGGGCGCGGCAGCTTTCTTCGCGTCCTCCGCCGCCTTGTTCTGTACCGCCTGTAGTTCGCCGACAATTTTCTGCAAGCCAATGACCGCGGCCTTCAGCGCTTCGATCTGCCGGTTGGCGGCATCCAGTTTCTGCTGATGATCCGTCGTGAGCTTGGTGATCGACTTCTGCAGGAAATCGACATTGCTCTGCAGGCACGAGGTGCGCCGTTCCATGGTCTTTTCGACGGTGCAGATTTCGATGCCGGGAACGTCCTGCGCGCGAACCGCCGTCGGCGATGAAGCCAGCGACAGCGCAAAGGCGGCGAAACTTATCCTGGCGATCGGAGCAATCATCAAAATCCTCGTTCCAAAGCGTCTGACACCGGGCGGAACGCCCATCACGGCAATTTGCGCGAAGCGGGTTTCCCACCCCAGAGATACCATACTGATACCTCATTCAGGCGTTGTGCTTCATCCCCTTAACGGTGGATGGATTTAGCCGCGAGCCCAGACACGTTTGGGCATTCGCGGCAGTGGAGATTGATTGTATGGCAACGCGTGAAAAGCGGCTGGCGCAGTTCGATGGCAACGGAGATCCGCCGCCGGACCTGCCGCTGGAGGTACTTTGCGAGGATCACAGCGGAACCTATCAACTGCCCTTCGCCTGCCGCTGGATCGATGGCAGGTGGCGCAATGACAGGACCGGCGGCATGGTCGAAGCTACGGTAGTCGGCTGGCGGTTGCCGCGCTCGGGCGCGGCCTGAAACATCCGGCGCAGGCGCCTTTGCGCGCGCTGTGCCAGAATGCGACGGGAGCGCGACGGATTGTTAAGGTTCGGAACGCGGCTGGAACGAACCGCGTCCGAATCAGTGATCGAGCGTCGTACGCTCCTGTTCACGGCTAGATGTCGGCTGCCATCCGAGCCAACGCACAACATCAAGCATGAACACGATCGGCCGCAGCCAGCGGCCGAGCACAAGCGTTAATTCCTCGGGGGACGACATGTCGGTCACCTCCATGGGGTCGGCGGTGGCACCTTGTCGACGGCCGGCAGCACGTCGACGGTCTTGAAATCGGCCGGGCTGACGATCTCGAGGTACTCCATGTCCTCCGAGTAGTCGTAGAGGTAGTGCGTGATGCCGGGCCGCTGATGCACGACGTCGCCGGCCTGCACCAGCGTCGATTTGTCCTCATACATGAAGCGGGCCCAGCCCTTGGTCATGATCACGATCTGGAATTCGCAGTCGTGGCGATGCCAGCCGGTGCCCTCCTCGGGAGGCAGGTCGGGATTGGCCTTGACCAGATGGCAGATCACCTGCCCGCCGGTGGCATCCGCAATGCCGAGATCGCGATACAGGAAGAAGTCGCGCAGACCTCCGCCCTTGAACTCGGTATCGCCGGGTTTGACGTGAGAGAACTTACTGACGACGGCCTGCTTGTTCATTGGAGCCTCCACGGTTCTCGGTTGCGGGAACGCGGACCACGCGCGAAGTGCTCCAAATTTTCGGCAGCCTCGCATCGTCGCGTTCACGCCTGCATGCTGCCATGCGAAATCCGCGCCAGCCGCAGCGCGTGGCAACGACGGCATCGACGTCGGTGCACTGAACCGTCTGGCCGGAGACAGGAATCAGGATTCAGCGGCGTGTGGAAAACCGCCGGCGGCGCGGCCGCACGCTGTTGGCGGCTGGCACTGGCGTGAGCACGGCCTGCTTATTGGCTGAGCTTCTCAGACGCGCAAGGCCCGCCAGGCGTGCCTAATATTCGACCTCGAGCTCTTCGATCTCGCTCGGCTCGGCCTTGGCGGCCGCGATCCATTCCTGCATCTCAGGCATCGCCATGATGGTAGCCGCGTAGGCCGCGAGCGCGGGTTCGAGCTTCACGTCATAGGTCATAAAGCGGGTAACGACCGGCGCATACATCGCGTCCGCCATGGTGCGCGTACCGAACAGGCACGGGCCGCCTGACACCTTGAGGCAATCGCGCCAGATGGTGCAGACCCGGTCGATGTCCGCCTGCGCGCGCGACCAGATCTTGAAGCCGGGAAAGTGTCCCTTCAGGTTGACCGGCAGCGATGCGCGCAGCGTGGTGAAGCCGGAATGGATTTCGCCGCAGATCGATCGGCAATGCGCGCGGGGGATGCGGTCCGCCGGCAACAAGCCGGCCTCCGGCCTGATCTCGTTGAGATATTCCGCAATCGCCAGCGTGTCCCAGATGGTGGCGCCGTCGTGGCGTAGGCAGGGCACCAAGATCGACGAAGACAGCAGCAGGATTTCGGCCCGCGCCGACGCATCGTCCGGGGCGGTCACCACCTCCTCGAACTCCAGCCCCGCGAACTTCGCCAGCAGCCAGCCGCGCAGCGACCAAGACGAATAATTCTTGCTGCTGATGGTCAGTGTCGTCGTCGCCATATGGCCTTCCCTCAAACGCGGAAAACGTCCCCTGCCTTGTGGGCAGCCGGCCGCGCCGCCGCTGAAGCCCTGTGCACCGGGCCATTTTACCAGCAAGCCACGTGCCAGTTTAGGAGGCAGCATGCCCCGCTCTGGCGTCGATATTGCATGGCCCCTGATGACAGGGGGCTGATGTGAATGATGTCAATGATGTACCAAGCCTACCAGAACCATATGGACCTGATGGCTCCATGGCGGACCGGGGCATCGGCGGCGCTGAAATACCTCAATCTGGTGCCACAGGGCGTCTCCGACCGGCTGTTCGGCCGGCTTTCAGCCGCGCTCGAGCTGATCTCGCGCTCCTCCCTCACCTATAACCGGCCGGCCTACGGCATTGATAGCGTATTGGTAGGCAACCGGGAGCTGGAGGTGACCGAGGAGGTCAGCTTCGCCACCCCGTTCGGCTCGCTGCTGCACTTCAAGAAGGAAAACGGGCCCGAGCAACCCCGCCTCTTGCTTGTGGCGCCGATGTCCGGCCATTTTGCGACGCTGCTGCGCGGCACCGTGAAGACGCTGTTGCAGGACCACGACGTCTACATCACCGACTGGCACAATCCGCGCGACATTCCGCTTGGCCATGGCCGGTTCGGGCTGGAGGACTACACCGACCACCTCATCACCTTTCTCGACAAGATCGGCCCGCGCGCGCACATGGTCGCGATCTGCCAGCCATCGGTCTCGGCGGTCGCCGCCGCCGCCGTCATGTCTGATGACAATCACCCGGCCCGTCCGGCCACGCTGACCCTGATGGCCGGCCCGATCGACACCCGGATCCAGCCGACCAAGGTCAACGAATTCGCCAAGAGCAAGCCGCTCGACTGGTTCGAGAAGAACCTGATCAATTACGTGCCGATGCAGTGCAAGGGGGCCTTCCGCCGGGTCTATCCCGGCTTCGTGCAGCTCACCGCGTTCGTCTCGATGAACCTGGAGCGGCACATCAAGCAGCATATCGATCTCGCCAACCATCTGGCGAAGGGCGAAAAAGAGAAAGCTGCCATCATCAAAGACTTCTACGATGAATATTTCGCCGTGATGGACCTGCCGGCGGAGTTCTACATCGAGACGGTGCGCGACGTGTTTCAAGAGCATCTGTTGCCGCAAGGCAAACTGATGCACCGGGGACGGAAGGTCGACCCGGCTTCGATCCGGCGCATGGGCCTGATGACGGTCGAAGGCGAAAGGGACGACATCTGCTCGATCGGCCAGACGCTCGCCGCGCAGGACGTCTGCACCGGCGTGCGCGCCTATCGCAAGGTGCACCACATGCAGGCTGGCGTCGGCCACTACGGCGTGTTCTCCGGCAAGAAGTGGAACAACGAGATCTACCCGCTGCTGCGGGATTTTGTGCATGTGAATTCGTGAGGGAATTGTGCACTGCTCTCTCTCCCGTCATTGCGAGTGGAGCGAAGCAATCCACCTCACGCGCGAGGATAGATGGATTGCTTCGTCGCTTTGCTCCTCGCAATGACGACGCGGCAGCACTAGCCGCCTTCCCTCTCGCGCTGTAAAACCCTCCCAAGGCCGACCGCCCAAGAGTCGTCCCGGGAGGAATTATCATGCGGCTTTCGAAAACTCTTCGCCCCTTCGCGCTCGGCCTTGCCGGCGCACTCCTGCTGACCGTCACGGCCTCGGCCGCCGATGTGCGGGTGATGATCTCGGGCGGATTGTCGGCCGCCTACAAGGCACTGGTGCCGGAATTCGAAAAGGCCACCGGCCACAAGGTGCTGACCGCCTATGGGCCGTCGATGGGTACGACGACCAACGCCATCCCGGTGCGCCTGGAACGGGGGGAACCGGCCGATGTGTTGATCATGGTCGGCTATGCGCTGGAAGACCTCGCCAAAAAAGGCAAGGTGGCCGCCGGGACCAGCGTCGATCTCGTCAAATCGCCGATCGCCGTCGCCGTGAAGTCGGGTGCGCCGAAGCCGGATATCTCGACGGCGGATGCGGTCAAACGGGCGCTGCTCGGGGCCAAGACCATCGCGTATTCCGACAGCGCCAGCGGCGTCTACGTCTCGACCGAGATGTTCGACAAGCTCGGCATCAAGCAGGCGATGGAGGGCAAGGCGCGAAAGATTCCGGCAACCCCGGTCGGCGAGATCGTCGCGCATGGCGAGGCCGAAATCGGATTCCAGCAGATGAGCGAGTTGAAACCGGTGGAAGGCATCGACATCATCGGCCCGCTGCCGGATGAGCTGCAGAAGATTACGGTGTTCTCCGCAGGCATCGCCAGCGTCTCCAAGGAGCCTGACGCCGGCAAGGCGCTAATCAATTTCCTGGCGTCGCCGGCCGCGCGCGGCGAAATCGTCAAGAGCGGGCTTGATCCGATTCCCACAAACTGAGCCGTCATCGCCCGACTTGATCGGGCGATCCAGTACCCCGCAGCCGGTATTGTGAAAGAAAACTGACGACTCGGAGTACTGGATGCCCCGCCCGAAGCGGGGCATGACAGGATTCACCGATGCATGTGCTGCATCGCCAGCAGCACGATCACGGCGAGCGCGAGCACGACGGTCGTACTCTTCCAGAACAACAGCGGATTGCGCTCGATCAGCGGCGTTGACGACGTCGAGAGGTAGTTCGCATTGGGATGGCGCAGGTCGAACAGGAATTCCGAAAAGCTGTCGTAGCGCTTGAGGGGGTTGGGATGCACCGCCCGTTCCAGCGTGCCGTCGATCCATTGTGGAATATCGCGGTCGCCATGCGATGCCGGGCGGTAGACCAGCTTGTTGAACTGCGATCGCGTCCGCGCCTGCGCGATCTGCGCGCCATAAGGCAGTTTTCCGGTCAGCATCTGATAGGTGATGACGCCTAGCGAAAACAGGTCGGAGCGCGTCGTCGCCCGCTCGCCGAGAAAATATTCGGGCGCGGTATATTGCTGGGTGCCGAGAATATCGTTGCGCATGCCTGACGGCTCGGCCTCGACGACGCCGGTGATCTTCGTCGAGCCGAAATCGATGATCTTCACGGTGCCGGTGGCATCGATCATGATGTTGTCGGGCCTGATGTCCTGGTGCAGCATCTCCTTGCGGTGGAAGGCACGCAGGCCCTTGGCAATCTGCTCGACGATGTCGCGCACGGTCTCAAGGCTCGGCTTTGAATTATCGATCATCCACTGCGTCAGCGTCTGCCCGTCGATATACTCTGCGGTAACATAGACGAAGTTGCGCTTGCGCTGCTGCAGGCAGGGTTTGAGCACATGCGGGCTGTCGATCCGCCGTGCCACCCACTCCTCCATCATGAATCGCTTCAGATAAGCGGGATCGTCGCGCAGGTCTATCGACGGAATCTTGATGGTGACAACGGCATCGGTTTCGATGTCGACGGCCAGATAGATGTGGCTGCGGCTGGAGCCATGCAGTTCGCGAACGATCCGGTAGCCGTCGAAAATCTGCCGCGCCTCCAACAACGGTGGAAGCGGCAATTCGGTCGCTCGTGCGAACACCTCGGCGGCTTCGCCGTCGGGCACTTCATCGATGCGAACGATCTGGACGGTGAGATTGTCCGTGCTACCTGCGTCAAAGGCCTGGTCGACGATCGCCTTTGCGGTGGCGTCAAGATCGGCGCCGTCTTCGTTTACCGCCTTTGCAATGCGACGGGCGCTAAGATGCTCGTAGATACCGTCGGTCGCGAGCACAAAAATATCGCCCGGCTCGATGCGCAGCATCTGGTAATCGATCTCGATCTGCGGATTTGCGCCGAGGGCGCGGCCGAGATAGCTCTGCTGCGAGGAAATGACGATGCGGTGGTCGTTGGTCAGCTGCTCCAGCGTGTTGCCGGAGAGACGATAGATGCGGGAATCGCCGATGTGAAACAGATGCGCGGTGGTCGACTTGATGACCATGGCGGAGAGCGTACAGACGTAGCCGCGATCCTTGTCATAGGCGTACTGGCTGCGTGTCTGCGAATGCAGCCAGGAATTGGTTGCCTCCAGCACGCGCTGCGCCGAGGTGCGCACCGACCAGGATTCCGAGGTGCAGTAGTAGTCGGTCAAGAAACCCTTGACCGCCGATTCCGCGGCGATCCGGCTGACCTTGCTGGTGCTGATGCCATCGGCCAGCACGATGGAAATGCCCTTGAGGCTGAGCAGCGGCTCGTCCGGGATCAGGACGCCATGGAAATCCTGGTTGGTTTCCTTGGCTCCTTTATCGGAAAACTGTCCGACCGTTATTTTCAACTCGCGCGGCATTCCCGGCTTTCGCGGCAAAAGGGCCTCTCCCCTTTCGAGGAAAGGCCGATCCGCATGGAAAGATCAAGCGGCGATGCGCGAGGAAGCCTGCTGCTGCGAAGCAGCTCGCTTCGGTGCCGTCTTGACGTGGGTCGTGTACAGCGTCAGGCCGGTGAAGGCGAGACCGCCGACGAGGTTGCCAACGACCGTCGGGATCTCGTTCCAGAAGATATAGTCGAACCAGGTGAACTTGCCGCCGAGCAGCAGGCCTGCGGGAAACAGAAACATGTTCACGATCGAGTGCTCGAAGGTCATCGCAAAAAACAGCATGATCGGCATCCACATCGCCAGCACCTTGCCGGGGACCGTGGTGGAGATCATCGCGCCGACGACGCCCGCCGACACCATCCAGTTACAGAGCATACCGCGGACGAACAGCGTCAACATGCCGGCTGCGCCGTGCGCGGCATAACCCACCGTGCGACTTTCACCGATATGGCCAAGTGCGATGCCGACCTTGTCGGGCGGCGACGAGAATCCGAAAGTAGTAACGATCGCCGCCATCGTCGCGACAGTAAAAGCGCCGCCGAAGTTGCCGATGAACACAAGACCCCAGTTGCGCAGCACGCCGCCGAGAGTGACGCCCGGGCGCTTGTCGATCAGCGCCAGCGGACACAGAACGAATACGCCGGTGAGCAGGTCGAAGCCGAACAGATAGAGCATGCAGAAGCCGACCGGGAATAGCAGCGCGCCGATGATCGGCTGTCCCGTGTTGACACTCATCGTGACGGCGAACCAGGCTGCCAACGTCAACAGCGCACCGGCCATGTAGGCGCGGATGACCGTATCGCGCGTCGACATGAAGATCTTGGATTCTCCGGCGTCGACCATCTTTGTCACGAATTCCGAAGGCGCGAGATAGGCCATTCCTGTTCCCCTTTCGAGACAGCGTTTAAAGCGCGCCGGATGCTGCGCAGCCGTGCACCGATTGAATGAAAAATCTTGCCGTCCTCGCGCGCGACGAATCCCGCGCCGGCTTTGCACGGCACAGAATACGCGAGGTCACACCCGATCAGGGACTTGGGATGCGCTAGCCATCGTAAGTGGCCTCGAAGACTGCTCGAAGCGCCTCATCTGAGGCTGCTTGATCCCAGCGCCATCGGCCAACGCTGGCCTTGGCAGTCCGAACGGACGGCAGTCGTCATTGACTGAGGTGGATTAAGCAATCGATGTGCCAACCTTGAATCGAGCCGCAGGCGGGCGAAAACCGCGTATCTTTACGTGGTTACGGCCGCCATCGCGCGATTTCCAGCCGCAGCCAATGCCTTGTATTTGTGCAGTTGCACATATGTTGGCACCCGCTGTGCAGCCCGGCCTATCGGTGATTCCGGGGTGCGGTAGCGCCAACCCGCAATGCAATTCGACCCGTGAAGCCTAATTCGTCTGCGTCCGCACCGGCCGGTCCTTCAGGCCGTTATTGTCATAGGCCTTGCGCAGGGTGCCGTTGGCAATCGAGTCATTGAGAAACTTGACGGCGAATGCCAGCGACAGCGGACGGTTGGGCGGCACCGCAACGGCCGTGACCGTCTGCTTGAAGGTTTCGTCCAGCACGCGCGTGCCCGGAATTTGCCTGGCCATGGCGTTGAGCTGGTCGCGCGACAGCGCGAACGCGTCGATCTCGCCGCCTCTGAGCAGACCGAAGATCTCGTCATAGGTCTGATAGCCCGTCACCTTGGCATTCTTCAAATGCGCGATCGCGCCACGCATCGTCGTCGTGTTGTTGACGGCGGCAACCTTGACGCCCGACTGATCGAGCGTCGCGAAGTTCGTCACCGTCGAACCCGGCTTGACGATATAGGTCGCGTCGGCGACTTCATAGATCGGCCCGAACGCCATCCTGCCCTCGCGTTCCGGATCTTTCGGCAAGAAGGTGATGTCCCAGGTGCCCTTCGTCACCGCGTCGACGATCTGTCCGGAATTGTTGTGCGGCACATATTCCACGGGAACGCCAAGCTGCTCGGCCATTGCCTTGCCGAGATCGACCGGCACGCCGGCAAAGCCGGTTTCGGTCTTGGTCGACCAGAACGCGCCGCCGGCCGGGCTGATCGCAATCGCCACCCGCAGCTTTCCGGTCGGCGCGATCTCATCCTTCAACGCATCTGCAGCGGCGGGCGCCGTCATCATCACTGTCCATCCCAGAAAAAAGCCGGCCATGCGCGGCGCGAGTTGATTGAACATCAGGTGCTCCTCCCCAGCCAGTCACCGTGTCGCATTCATCCTTGTCGCGGATGATTCAGCGCTTCTTCTTCGCCGCCCCGCCTTTTGGCGCTGCGGCCGGCGCCGCTGCCGGCTTGGGTGGCTCGGTTTCGAACTTGCCGATCAAGATGAGCTGGACGCGCGCATTGGCAGGCGATGGCGGACGGCTGACATCCTGCAACTGTTCCTCGCCGAGCCCAAGCGCGAGCAGGCGCTTTGGGGAGACCTTGAAGGTGTTCACCAAGACGTCGCGGATCGATTCGGCGCGGCGCTGGCTCAGGATCAGATTGTGGTCGCGCCGGCCGGCGGATTCGACATGGTCGACGATCAGATAGCGGTAGGGCCGCGTTTTCGGATCGGTCAGCGCGTCGGCGATGCTGCCGATGGTCTGGTAGGACGCTGGCCGGATCAGCGAAGAATCCTGGTCGAACACGATGTCGAAACGGACCTGCGGCAGCTTCAATAGTTGCGGCGCGATCGGCGGTCGCTTCTGCGGTTGGGCATCTGCCCTCGCCTTGATGCGGTCGGCGGCCTGCTGGCGCAGGGCCGCGATGTCGATATCCGCCTCGCCATCGACGGCGAGCTTTTCGATGATGTCAGCCGTCGAGGTCGCCGTTTGGGCGGAAGCCGGAGCGGCCGGCAGAACGAACAGGGCCGTGACGCCCAACAAGAGGCCGAGGCCGCGCAACTTCCTTGCCCCCTGCATCAGCGATACCCCGCTGCGCTGATCGCCTTGTTGCAGTTCGGGGTTGCCTTCTTGGTGGAATCCAAGAGGCATTGCAGGCCCTTGACGGGATCGGTCCGAACCTCGCCGCACAGCTTGTTCAGCTCCCAATTGCACAGCTTGACGAGCGAGGTGCGCGCCGTGATGCGGGCCTGGATGGCGCCGAGCGCCGTCGGATAATCGGCCTTGCATTTCGCGGACACCACATCCTGGTTGCGGCCGAGGCATTCCCTTAAGCGCGTCGCGTCGAGATTGACCCCGCGGCAGTTGTCATCGATGTCCTTGCCGCAGCTCGCCGCCAGCATGGCCGCGGCCTCCTCGAATTTCATGGCCTGCTGCGCGGCGGCCAGCGACGGCATTGAGATCGCAATGATGCAAAGGAAAAGCCGGATTCGGGTCATGGCCGCACCTCACACAAGGAGGGTAGCCATGGTCAAGTGCTCTGTTTGATCTAGTTACGTTCTCCCTGCTCTATTGCGCCGCAACAAATCGTCGCGGGCAGCCTGCCCATGACAACTTAATAACACCGCCAACCTGAATCACGGTGTGGATTGCGCCGCCGGCACCTTGATCTCCTGCGGCAGGATGAGCGCTGCGACGATCACGAGCAGGCACAGGGCGCCGAACGCCTGCAGCATGGTGACAAAGCCGCCCCGCTCGTAGAGCCACGCCACCAGGCCGACGGAAGCGCCCGCCGCGGTGAAACCGACGAAGTAGCGCACCGAATAGGCGCGCGAGCGCCATTCCTCGGTCGTGTACTTACCGACCATGGCGTCGTTGACGGTGACCTGGCCGAACGCGCCCATCACGATGCCGATGGCGGCAATGATCAGCGGCAGGTTCGACAGCGTCGCCGCGAAATACATGAACGGCGCTAGCAGGAACGACAGCGGCAGCATCACGGTTTTCAGCGAATAATGGTCGATCAGCTTGCCGATCGTATACTGCGTCATCGCGCCGAAGACGTAGACGCCGGCCGCGATGATGCCGAGCATGGCCGGACTATCGGTCATGCCGGCCAGCCGCTCGGCGAACAGCTTTGGCATCGCGACCGTGATGGCGTTGAAGGTGGTGGAGATGGCGATCACCACGATCAGCAAGGCCAGCAGCACCCGCCACATATCCTGCTTCGCAATGCGTGCCTGCGCCGCCGCCTGCCTGGTGCCGGTGCGATCCTCGTGCACCACCATCAGTGCGAAGGCGATCCCGAGCAGGATCGTGAGGATCCCCGGGATAATAAAGGCGGCCCGCCAGCCGAGATATTGCCCGATCACGCCGGTGACCAGCGCCGAGGACGCGACGCCAAGGTTGCCCCAGACGCCGTTCAGTCCCATCTCGCGGCCGAGCTTGTCAGCATAGGACACGATCATCGCGGTGCCGACGGGATGATAGATCGAGGCGAATAGGCCGATCGCCAGCAGCGCCGCGCCAAGCTGCAGCGGGCTGGAGACGAAGCCGACCGAGATCATTGATGCGCCGATGCCGATGAAGAAGATCACCATCATGTGGCGGCGGCTCCAGCGGTCGCCGAGCCAGCCCGTGACGAGCGAGCCGGCGCCGAAGGCGACAAAACCCGGGGTGGCGTAAGGCAAGAGTTCCGAATAGGCCATGCCGAGCGCCGGCCCCATGATGATGACCGCGGCGGCGAAGATCAGCATCGCATAATGGTCGATGAAATGGGCGGCGTTAACGAAGGTGATCACCCTGGAGGGGCTGTTCATGGCCTAATCCCGAATCCCGCACAGTTGCAAAATACGTTATACGGGGTAGTCCTGACGGGATGCCGCCAATGAATATCGCCGAAAAGCCAATTGCCGCCATTATCGGCCGCCGCACCTCGACTGGCGACGGCATCCACATGATCGCCAACAGCTATCAAAAGGGCTTTCGGATCGAGACCCACATGCACCGCGAGGCGCAGCTGGTCTATGCGGCCAAGGGCACCATGCAGGTGACGACACCGAAGGGCCGCTGGCTGGTGCCGCCGGACCGCGCGGTGTGGGTCCCTGCCCTGTCGGAACACGCGATCGACGTGCTCGCCGATATCGAGATGCGGACACTCTATTTCGAGCTCGACTGGCTCAGCCGCGAGGCGCGCAGCCACAGCCTCGAGGCGGAGTTTGTGGTGCGGGTGTCGCCGCTGCTGCACCAGACCATCCTCGCTCTGTTCGACGACCGTAGCCACAGTGAACGGACCGCGCTGCTGCTGCGGCTCGCCATGATGGAGCTCGATCGCGCCGAGGACTCCGCGACCTTCATCCCGCTGCCGCGCGAGCCGCGCTGCCGGCGCGCCGCCCACATCGTGCTGGCCGACCCCACCGCAGACCACGAGATCGAGAGCCTGGCCAGCGAGGTCGGCACGTCAGTGCGGACACTGTCACGCCTATTCTCGTCGGAGACGCAACTCAGCTTCAAGAGCTGGTGCCAGCGCGCGCGGATTGCCGCGGCAATCGAAAAGCTTTCGACCGATGGCGGCGGCGTCTCGGTCAAGCAGCTTGCCTCCGACCTCGGCTATGCCAGCGTGCCGGCGTTCTCCCATGCCTTCCGGCAGGTCACCGGCAAGACGCCGACGGAGTTTGCCGGCAAGACGTGAGGTTAAAGACATCCCGAGGTAAGGACATCCTATTGTCGTCATTGTCAGCGAAAGCGGGTAATCCAGATCCTGGAGCCGTTAACGATGAAATCGAGAGGCTGCGGCGTACTGGATACCCCGCATGCGCGGGGTATGACCACCTTCGAATCTTGATTGTGATCGGCACCGCCCTAAATTCCATGTAAGATTCCACGACCTCAGCTGGATTCGACCCGCCTCATGGCCAATGCCTTCTTCTCCGACCTGTTAGCCACGATATCAGAACGCGGCCGCACGCTGCTGCGGCGCGCCGGGCCGTCCGACGACGGCCAGGATGCGTCCGAATTGGTCGAATTGTGCGAGGCGCTGCTGTCGGGCCGCGGCGAAGCGTCCGGCACGGCTATGGCGCGCGAGGTGCTCGATCGCTACCACGATCTCGACACCGCCGGTCGCGTCACCTTCTTCGAGGCGATCGCCCGCGATTTCGGTCCCGACCGCGAGAAACTGTCGCAGGCGATCGAGAGCTGGCGCAACCAGCCGAACGACTCCGACGCCAGCGACCTGCACTTTGCTTCCGAGCCGCGGCGGCAGGAATTGATCCGCCGGCTCAACCGCGCTCCCGGCGGCACCAGCGACCTCGTGGCGATGCGCGCCGACCTGCTTTCGCTGATGAAGGGCAACAAGGACCTCGCCGCGCTCGACCGCGACATGGTCCATCTACTGTCTTCTTGGTTCAACAGGGGATTTCTCGTGCTGCGGAGGATCGACTGGTCGACACCCGCCAATATTCTGGAACAGATCATCCGTTACGAGGCGGTGCATGAAATCCGCGACTGGAACGATCTGCGCCGCCGCATCGACCCGATCGATCGCCGCTGCTACGCCTTCTTCCATCCGCAGCTGAACGACGAGCCGCTGATCTTCGTCGAGGTCGCGCTGACCGAGTCGATTCCGACCGCGATCGCGCCGCTGCTCGCCGCCGAGCGCCAGCCGGTGCCGGTCGAGCGCGCGCGCACCGCCGTGTTCTATTCGATCTCGAACACGCAAAAAGGGCTCGGCGGCATCTCCTTCGGCAGCTTCCTAATCAAGCAGGTGGTCGAGGAATTGCGGCGCGAACTGCCGAAGCTGGATACGTTCATCACGCTGTCGCCGGTGCCCGGCTTCATGCAATGGCTGAAAAAGGCCGACGATGTGCCAGTCAGCGATGAGGAACGCACGCTGCTGGAGGCGCTCGACAAGCCCGACTGGTTCGAGAACGCGGAACTGACCACGCAACTCCGCGCCGTGGCGGAGCCGCTGGCCGCGCATTATTTCCTGAAGGCACGGACGTCAAAAGGCCGGCTGGTCGATTCGGTCGCCCGCTTCCATATCGGCAACGGCGCGCGGCTGGAGAAGATCAACTGGCTCGGCGATCTCTCGCCCAAGGGCCTGCGTGAATCCGCCGGCGTCATGGTCAACTACCTCTACCGGCTCGAAGACATCGAGAAGAACCACGAGGCCTACGCCAACCAGGGCGAGATCGCCGCGTCCAGCACGGTGAAGAAACTGCTCAAGACCGAGGGTCGGCGGCTACTGGATATGCGGCTGTCGTTGACCGGCGAGTAATGGGCTCGCCGTGCGGCTGGAGATCATGATGCAATGGGCGATAGGGCCGCATCTCCCCGGCCGATAAATCCGACCGAGCGGATCGATGCCATCGATGCCTTGCGTGGCGTCGCGTTGTTCGGCGTTCTCGCCATGAACCTCGTGATGGGATTCCGTGTTTCCATCTTCGAACAGTTCCTGATCGCCAAAACCACCGGGTCCACGCTCGATGGCGTCGTCGAAACGATCCTGATACTTGGCGTCGACCTGAAAGCGTTTGCGCTGTTCTCGCTGCTGTTCGGCATCGGCCTCGCCATTCAGTTCGAACGGCTTGCCACGAGCCCGCGGCGCGCGCAGCTCTTGGTGCGCCGGCTGGCGGTGCTGCTGGCGATCGGCCTCCTTCATCTGTGCCTGATCTGGCACGGCGACATCCTCACCGAATATGCGCTGGCCGGATTGATCGTGCTGCCGCTGCTGTGGGGACCGCGCTGGCTGCTGGCATGCAGCGCGCTCGCGTTTTTGACGATGTATCTCCTGATGCAGGCCTATCCGCCATATGGTCTGTTCCCCGACGCGCAAACGCTCGCGCGCGCGGTCGCCGACGAACACCGCATTTACGCCACGGGCGGATATGCCGACGTGCTGGCGTTGCGGCTACGCGAAATGCCTTACATTTTTTCCCTGCACGCCTTTATTTTCCCGCGCACGATCGGGTTGTTCCTGCTCGGCGCCTACACCTGGCGCAGCGGCATCCTGCGTACACCGCATCAAGGCCTGATGTTCGTCATCGCCGCCGCCGGAATTGTCAGTGGCGCGACATTGACCATCCTCGATTATCGCAAGAACCCGATGTTCGCCGATCCTTCAGGCACCATCCTGCTGGCGCTGGGTTATGCTGCGGCCATCATCGGCATCGCCAATCTCGCAAGCGGTAAGACCCTGCTCGGCTGGGCCGCACCGCTGGGACGCATGGCTTTCACCAACTACCTGATGCAGTCCGTGATCTTCGGCTGGATCTTCTATGGCTATGGTCTCGGCCTGTTCGGCCGCCTCGGCGTCGCCCATGCGCTGGCCATTGGCCTCGCCGTCTATGTCGGGCAGGTGTTTTTCAGCAAATGGTGGCTACGGCGTTACCGCTACGGCCCGGTCGAGTGGCTGTGGCGCACGCTGATGTATGGTGAGGCGCAACCGATGCTGCGGTTACGGATCGAGGCGGTGCGATGACGATAGACTGGACCGACGATTGGGTAGACGTGGACTGGCGGGAACTCGAAGCGCTCTACCAAGCCGCGCCGCTCGGCAACAAGAACGCCGATGATCTCAGGGTGGTGTTCGGCAACAGCATGTTCTGCTGCTTTGCCCGCGACAACGGCCGCCTCGTCGGCGCCGGCCGCGTCCTGGCGGACGGGCGTGATTGCGCCTATCTCTGCGACGTCGCGGTTCTGCCGAGCCATCAGGGAACGGGTCTTGGAAAACAGATCGTCGAACGGCTGCTTGCGATGTCGCAAGACCACGCCAAGATCATCCTCTATTCGGTCGCCGGCCGCGAACCCTTCTATGCAAAATTCGGCTTCCTGCGGATGAAGACTGCGATGGCGATGTTCAGGAACCGGCAGTCGGCGATCGACAAGGGGCTGTTGTCCGAGGACTGATCGCGAGCGATCAATCGCGCCTCACCTCTCCCGTCATGCCCGCCACCGGGTCTCGCCTTCGGCGAGCCCGATGACAGGCTCAGGCGGGCATCCAGTACTCGATGACGTCAGTGAGGATCGAGAAGCCGCGGCGTACTGGATCGTCCGCCTGCGCGGACGATGACACCGTGTGTTAAGCTCCGGCGCCTTCAGGCCTTGTACTCATAGAGCAACCGGGCCCTGATCGTGCCGTCCAGCGCCCGGATGTCCGCGAGCACACGCTGGCCGTCGGCGGCGGAGGCATCTGCGTCGAGCACCACGTAGCCGACGTCATGGGCGGTCTCGTAATATTGCGCGGCGATGTTGACGGCATGACGCGCCAGCACCTCGTTCAAGCGCCCGAGCATGCCCGGCAGGTTACGCTGCACCTGGATGAAGCGCGTGCCGGTCGGCCGCGCCGGCAATTGAACCTGCGGAAAGTTGACGGCGCCCATGGTCGAGCCGGAATCGCTGTAGTCGACCAGCTTGCGCGCGACTTCGGCGCCGATGCGCTCTTGCGCCTCCTCGGTCGAGCCGCCGATATGCGGGGTGAGGATGACGTTCTCCAGCCCCTGCAGCGGCGAGACGAAGCGCTCCGCGTTCGAGCGCGGCTCGACCGGGAAAACGTCGACCGCAGCGCCGCGAAGCCTGCCTTCCCGCAGTGCGTCGGCAAGCGCTTCGAGGTCCACGACCGTACCGCGGCTGTTATTGATGAAATATGCGCCGGGTTTGATCGCCGCAATTTCCTCGCGTCCGATCATGCCATGCGTGGCCGGTGTTTCCGGCACATGGAGCGATACGACATCGCTTTGCGCCAGGAGTTCATGCAGGCTCGCGGTCGGCTCGGTGTTGCCGTGACGGAGCCTGTCGGTGTGGTCGTAAAAAATGACTCGCATCCCCATCGCTTCGGCGAGATTGGAGAGCTGTGAGCCGATATTGCCGTAACCGATGATGCCGAGCGTCTTGCCCCTCACCTCGTAGCTGTCGTTGGCCGACTTGTCCCAGCGCCCCTCATGGGCGGCGTTGGAGCGCGCGACGATCCGGCGCAGCAGGATGACGATCTCGCCGATCACGAGTTCCGCCACGCTCCGTGTGTTGGAGAACGGCGCGTTGAACACCGGAATCCCGCTGCGCCGCGTGGCGTCGAGGTCGACCTGGTTGGTGCCGACGCTGAAACATCCGATCGCGATCAGGCGGTCCGCGGCTTCAAGAACATCCGTCGTGATCTGCGTGCGCGAGCGGATGCCGAGCAGATGCACACCCTTGATCGCCTCCTTCAGCGCATCGCCCTCGAGCGCCTTGGACAGGCGCGTCATGTTGGAATAGCCGGCAGCCTCAATCATCTGCGCGGCGCTGTCGTTGACACCTTCAAGGAGCAAGACCCGGATCTTGTCCTTTGCGAGCGAGAGTTTGGGAAGCGTGGTGGCCAAGTGAGCGGCGTCCTCTGGCGATGGATGAAGGGTAAAATGGCGGTGGCAGGGCGAGCGCCGTATCCAGGCCGCCGATTCCGGTCCTTCCTATGGCATCCGGCGCTACGCCGCCAGCGCCTTCATTTCCCTGTAGAGGTCGGATTTCCCTTCGAATCCGATGCCGGGGAGATCGGGCATGGTGATGAAGCCGTTCTCGACGCGGACGCCGTCCGGGAAGCCGCCGTAGGGCTGGAACAGGTCCGGATAGCTCTCATTGCCGCCAAGGCCGAGGCCGGCCGCAATGTTGAGCGACATCTGATGGCCGCCATGGGGAATGCAGCGGCTTGGTGACCAGCCGTGGATTTTCAGCACCGCCAGCGTGCGCTGGTATTCGCATAGGCCATAGGACAGCGCGCAGTCGAACTGCAGCCAGTCGCGGTCGGGGCGCATGCCGCCATAGCGGATCAGGTTCCGCGCGTCCTGATGGCTGAACAGATTTTCGCCGGTCGCCATCGGCGCCGGATAGAATCGGCGAGCGCGGCCTGCAGCGAGAAGTCGAGCGGATCGCCGGCCTCCTCGTACCAGAACAGCGGATATTCGCGCAGCATTTTGGCGTAGGCGATCGCGGTCTCCAGGTCGAAGCGGCCGTTGGCGTCGACGGCGAGCTGCGCGTCCTTGCCGATCTCCTTCAGCACGGCCTCGATGCGCTCGCGGTCTTCCGCGATTCCCGCACCGCCGATCTTCATCTTCACGACGTTGTAGCCGCGATCGAGATAGCCGCGCATCTCGCCGCGCAGCGCCGCCAGATCCTTGCCGGGGTAATAATAGCCGCCGGCGGCATAGACGAACACGCGCGGGTCGGCCGTCAGGCCGTGGCGCTCGGCAAGTAGGCGGAACAGCGGCTTATTCGCAATCTTCGCCACCGCATCCCATACCGCCATGTCGATCGTGCCGACCGCAACCGAGCGCTCGCCATGGCCGCCGGGCTTTTCATTCGCCATCATCGCGGCCCAGACCTTGTCAGGGTCGAGATTGCCGCCGGAGGCATCGAGCAGGCTGTTGGGATCGGCCTCCTTCAGCCGCGGCGCAAAGCGTTCGCGGATCAAACCGCCCTGGCCGTAACGGCCGTTGGAATTGAAGCCGTAGCCGACTACGCGCTTGCCGTCGCGCACGGCGTCGGTGAGGACGGCAACCAGACTCGTCGTCATCTTGGTGAAGTCGATATAGGCGTTGCGGATCGGCGAGGAGATCGGTTTTGTGATTTCGCAGACGTCGACGATGCGGACGGACATGGTGTTTGGCCCTTCGGTCTTTGCAATGACGTCAGAGAGAGCGACTTACTACCACCGTCATACCCCGCCAACGGGTCGCGCGAATGCGCGCCAGATGACAGGCTCCGGCGGGGTATCCAGTACGCCGCGGCCTGTCGATTCAATCACTACGGCCTCTGGAATACTGGATCCCCGCATTCGCGGGGATGACGACTGTTAAGGCGGGAGAGACCTTCTCAAGACTTCGGCTTATCCCGAAAATACGGCTCGACCACGCCATGCACCTTGATGGTCAGCGGATTGCCGTGGCGGTCCTTGGCATTGCCGGCGGTGACGCGTACCCAGCCCTCGCTGATGCAATATTCCTCGACATTGGTCTTCTCGACGCCCTTGAAGCGAATGCCGACGTCGCGCGAAAGGATGTCGGCGTTGTAGTAAGGGCTGTTCGGATCGACCGAGAGGCGGTCGGGAAATTGGTCGCTCATCGCTTTGTCGTTCTCACTCACAACAGTGCCTCGATTTCTTTTCTCAATCCTTCGGGTGTCGCGGTCGGCGCATAACGCCCGACCGCTACTCCCGACCGGTCGACCAGGAATTTGGTGAAATTCCATTTGATCGACGGACCCAACAATCCCGATTTCGCGTTCTTCAGATGGTTGAACAACGGGTGGGCCTTGCTACCGTTGACGTCGATCTTGGTGAACATCGGGAACGTCACGTCATACTTGCGCGTGCAGAACTCCTCGATCTGCCTGTTATCGCCCGGCTCCTGGCCGCCGAACTGGTTGCAGGGAAAGCCCAGCACTGCAAATCCGCGCGGCGAGAAATCACGATGCAACTGCTCCAGGCCCTTATACTGCGGCGTGAATCCGCAGGCGCTCGCGGTATTGACGATCACGAGCACCTGCCCCTCGAACCGCCTCAGCGGAACCTCTTCGCCGGCAAGCGACTGCGCCGTGAAATCATAAACGCCTGGCATGGTCCTCTCGCTTGTTACCGGAGCATGATCTTATCCGAAACCGGTACCCACTTTTCGGGATCATGCTCTAGCCCGCCGGATCGATCGCCGCCGACGGCGTGCCACCGTCTTCGATGGCCTCGCCCGCGGCGAGGCATAGATCCTCCCGGTAACGGCCGGAGACCAGTTGCACGCCAACGGGAACGCGCCCGACCAGTCCGGTCGAAACCGTTAGCCCGGGCAGCCCCATGAAGGGAATGGCGATCTGCGGCAATTGCGCATGCCAGACGCGCGCAAACGACGCTTCGTCCTTGCGGTCGAGTTGATCGGGGAACGGCAATTCGCCCGACACCGGCATCAGCAGCACGGCGTAGTTCTCGAAGAACGACAGCCATTCGCGCGTCAGGGTCGCGCGGCGCGTCAGCGCCTTCGACAGGTCGAATGGATGCACTTTTGCGCGATTGCCGCGCAGGCAGGCCAGCGCGCCGGGGTCGCCCTCGCGCTCGGCCATCTCGAGCTGCGCCTCATAGCCGTCGCCGAGCCAGAGTTTTGTCTGCAGATCGGCAGCCTCGCGCAGGGGCGGCGTGTTGGCGATTTCCTCGACAATCCAGCCCGCCCGCTCCAGCCGCTGGCCGGCATCGGCCACCGCAGCCTTCACTCCGGGCACAGGATCGAGGCCGTCAGGGTTGAGGCACATCGCGACGCGCTTCGGCGTCGCCGGCCCCTCCAGCGGTGCCGGCACCCACCAAGGATCGCGATAATCCTTCGCGGCCATTGCGGCCAGCGCGATCCTGATATCGCCGATAGTGCGCGCCAGCGGGCCCGAGACGGCGCTGATCTGCGGCCCAATCGGACGCTCGGGTAGTGCGGCGTTGAATGCCGCGATGCGGCCCATGGTCGGCCGCAGGCCATGCACGCCGCAGGCATAGGCGGGATAGCGGATCGATCCCGCAATATCGGTGCCGTGCGCGATATGGCCGATGCCAGCCGCGACGGCAGCGCCCGCGCCGCCGGACGAGCCGCCCGGGGTGACCGAGGGATCGCGGGGGTTCTTCGTGTCGCCATGGATGAGATTCGAGGTGAACCAGCGGTAGGAGAAGGCCGGGCAATTGGTGCGGCCGAGAATGACGGCGCCGGATTTCCGCAGATTGTCGATCACCGGGCTGTTGGTCTTTGCGATGGCGTCGCGCTGCAGCTTCAGCCCGTTGGTGGTGGCATAGCCCTGCTGATCGATGTTGACCTTTACCGTAATCGGCACGCCGCCGAGCGGACCGACGTCCTCGCCGCGCCCGATCGCGGCGTCGACGGCGGCAGCCTGCGCCAGCACATCCTCGGGCCGGTGATCGACGACGGCATTGATTTTGGGATTGACCGCGTCGAGCCGCGCCAGCCCGGCGGTCGCCGCCTCCTTTGCCGAAACTTTTTTCGTCCTGATCAGCGCGGCCATTTCGGCCGCCGACAGGCGCCAGAGATCCTGCATGCAAAACTCCATCCGATTGCCGCCCTTTTAGCGCCGGGCGCAGGGCAATGCCAGCGGGAGAGCTGTCGACTCCCTCTCCCCGTTCTTACGGGGAGAGGGCTGGGGTGAGGGGCTCTCTCCGCGGCCACAAATCGCAGTGATGATGCGGAGGCAGCCCCCTCACCCCGACCCTCTCCCGCGAAGGGCGGGGAGAGGGAGAAGTAAACTACCGCATGCGCGCGATGAAATAAGCCAGATCGGCGATCTGCTCTGCCGCAACCGGCGCCATCACATCGGCCATGCTGGCATCGTAGCCGTGGCGGCTGTTGTCCTTGTACTCGGCGAGGGTCTTGGCCAGGTAATCCTCGCGCTGGTTGGCGATGCGCGGGACGTTTTCCTTCCCCGACAGATCGGGATTGTGGCAGGTATCGCAGCGGTGCTGCTGCACCAGCGCCAGCCCGCGCTGCATCCGCGCCGGATCGCCATTTTCCGGAGGCGGCGCGGGCTTGGGCATTTTGGCGATGAAGTCGGAGAAAGTGCGAAGATCGTCGTCGGTGAGCGGTTTTGCCATCTCGTTCATCGGCTCAAAGACGCGAAGCCGATCGCGGAACATGAAGAGCTGGATCAGGGCGTACGGCGCCTGCTGGCCGCCGAGCGAGGGTGTGTTCTCGGTTTGCGACTGGCCGTTCTCGCCGTGACAGGCAAGGCATGGCGCGATGCGCTGTTCGATAATCTGCGCATTGGCTGAGGCTGCGATGAAGGCGAATACAGATATCGTTATTGTTTTACGCATCGGCCAATTCCCGGCATTTCGTCATTCCGGGGCAATGCGAAGCATCGAACCCGGAATCTCGAGATTCCGGGTCTGGTGCTAACGCACCAGCCCGGAATGACTGCTACTTACGGTGACGGCTGAACTACGGCTTCCCCGCCACCTTCTGCTTGCCGTAGGTGATGCGGTAGACGGCGCCATTATAGTCGTCGGAGACCAGAAGCGAGCCGTCCTTCATCTGCAGCACGTCAACCGGACGGCCGATATATTTGTTGTCCTCCAGGAAGCCGGTGAGGAACGGCTCCAGCGACTTCATGGTGCCGTCCTTGTTGAACTTGGCGACGACGAGATCGCCGCCAACCTTCTTGGAACGGTTCCAGGAGCCGTGCCGCGCGATGATCGCGACGTTCTTGTAGGCCTTCGGGAACATGCTGCCGGTGTAGAAGCGCATGCCGAGCGACGCCGAATGCGGACCGAGCAGGCCGACTGGCGCGGTGAACTCGCTGCAGGATTTGCCCCAGCCGAATTCGGGATCGACGATGTTGCCCTGCAGGCAGTAGGGCGCGCCGAAATGTTCGCCGACCTTTGTGATGCGGTTGAGCTCGTCCTCCGGTACGTCTTCCGACATCCAGTCACGGCCGTTGTCGGTGAAGTAGAGCTGCTTGCTCTCCGGATGCCAGTCGAAGCCGACGGTGTTGCGAACGCCGCGGGCGATCACTTCCGCGCCGGAGCCGTCAAGGTTCATCCGCCTGATCAGGCCGTGCTCGTCGCTGTGCAGCACGTTGTTGCCGGGCTGGCCGACCGGAACATAGAGCTTGTTGTCGGGACCGATGCCGATGAACTTCCAGCCATGGGCCTCGTCCTTCGGCAGCTTGTCGAAGATCACCATCGGTTTCGGCGGGTTGTCCAGGACATCCTCGACCTTCTCGATCTTGGAGACCTTGGAGAGTTCGGCGATGTACAGCGTGCCGTCCTTGAAGGCGATGCCGTTCGGACGGTAGAGGCCGGAGGCCAGCACCTGGACCTCGCGTTTGCCGTCCTTGTTGATGATGGCATAGACCTTGTCGACCAGGCGGCTGCCGACGAACACGGTGCCCTTGTCGCCAAGCGCGAGCGAGCGCGCATTCGCCATGCCGGCGGCATAGACCTCGATGTTGAAGCCGGCCGGCACCTTCAGCTTGGCGGTCGGCAGCTTGTCCGGCGCGGCCGGGATCGGCGGAGGCGCAATCGGCGCAAGCTTGGCCGCGGCCTCATTGCCCGCGGGACGTCCGATCAGCGGCGAACCGGGGGGAAGCGGCGCTGCCGCTGTAGGCGCGGCGGGCGGTGGCGAGGCAGCCGTGGGTGGCGGCGCGGAAGGTTGTTGGGCGGCCGGCGGCGTGGCGGCAGCGGGCGGATCGGCAGCCTGCTGGGCAACGGCGCTGAGCGTGAGGGCAGTCAAGAATGCACCGGACAGCAACAGGCTGCGCGGCACCGGCACGTAGTTCACCATGGGCGTTCTCCCTGACGGAAGCCTTTCTCGCCGCGCAGGCTCACATGACGGCCGCGCCGGAGGCTTTCCCGGCGGGCACTCTCCATATTTCGATACCGGTGCGCAATCGGAAAACGTCGCGCCTGCAAGCAGCACCCACAACGGGCGCCGGGCCGGGCGTCGTCAGTGTCTTGTAATGGGACCGCCGGGCGCATCGAGGATCGCTTCCGCGAACGGAAACTCCAGCACGATCTCCCCGTCGTCGTCGGTCACCTCGATGGTCGCGCTCAGCAGGGCCCCCTCCGCGCCATCGGTCTTGAGCAACTCGCGGATCATCGCACGCGCCATCTCCCAGGCGCGATCGGGATCAACCAGCACTTCGCCGTCAGGATCGGAAATCAGCTCGTCGCCGATACGGGTGTTGAAATAATATCGCGGCATCGGCTCAAACCTGGCTCCGGTTAGGGCCCCCTGTCGCGGGAGGCCGAATGATCACATCGTTCTTTGTTCGGAGCCTGCAACCGCTCCGTCCCAACCCCAGAATCGTCATTCGCGACGGTCCCAACAACCGTGAAGGGCTTGATCCCACGTTGTTTTGACCGACGCTCTCCGCACAACTCCGTGAGACCCCTGTGCAGTGCAGCATCAACAATACAGGTTCCGGGCAAAAGATTTAACTGGCGAACTTTTCGATCCGCGCTACCTTAGCCTCAAGGGCGGAGTTCGTCCGGTAGCAAAAGGGAGAGCATGATGGCCTGGAAAGCACCGAAGATCGTCGAAGTGTCGGTAGGCATGGAAATCAACATGTATATGTGCGCCACCCGTAAGTAAGCGGTAGCGCAATTTCACTCTTCGCGCAGGTGGATCGCCGGGCGAACATCTTCCCGAATGGGGAGATATGTCGCCAGGTCGGTTTCCACCTCGCGCCGTTTTTCTCGCCGGGCTTAACAAGCCCGGATTTGTTTCTAGGGAGTCTCCAGGAGACGGGATCATGCTTCGCGTCGTCGTCCTGGGCGCCGCGGCGGGCGGCGGTGTTCCGCAGTGGAACTGCGGCTGTCCGGTATGTCGGAAAGCACGAAGCGAAAACCGGGAATTGCAAAGCACGCAGGCTTCGATCGCGGTGAGTGCCGATAGCGAGCACTGGTACCTCGTCAATGCCTCTCCCGACCTCCGTCAGCAACTCATCGCAACACCGCGGCTTCATCCCAAAGCCGGCCAGCTACGCCACAGCCCGATCGCCGGCGTCATCCTGACCAACGGCGAAGTCGATGCGGTCGCGGGGCTGCTATCGATGCGCGAGGGTTCGCCCTTTACGCTCTACGCGCATGAACGGGTGCTTGCGATTCTGCGATCCAACAGCATCTTTAATGTGCTGGGCGAAAATAACGTGAAGCGCCGGCCGATCGAGATCGACAAGGAATTCGAGCCGGCCCTACCCGATGGCTCGCCGTCCGGCATCGAAATTCTCCCCTTCGCGGTTCCCGGCAAGGGCGCGTGGTATCTCGAAGGCAAGGCGCACCCGACCGGCGGCGACGCTGCGGGCGACACGCTCGGGCTTCGCATTCTGGACAAGACAAGCGGCAAGTATTTCTATTTCCTGGCCGCCTGCGCGCGAATGACCGACGACCTGAAATCGCGCCTTTCGGGCGCCGCGCTGGTCTTCTTCGACGGCACGGTGTGGCGCGATGATGAACTGATCGTGCAGGGCCTCGGCGCCAAAACGGGACAGAGCATGGGCCATATTTCAATGTCAGGCGAACATGGGGCGATCGAGAGCCTCGCCGGCCTCGACATCGGTCGCCGGATGTTCCTGCATATCAACAACTCCAACCCTGCCTTGCTCTCCGGCTCGGACGAGCGAAAGGCGTTGGAACAGGCGGGTTGGCAGATCCCAGCCGATGGAACGGAGATCACGCTGTGAATGTCGTCCCCACCAGCGGAATGACCGCATTGTCGATCGGCAAGGGCGTCACGCTCAACAATGCCGAGGAACTGGAAGCGATGCTCCGCCACATCGGCGCGACGCGCTATCACAATCTGCATCCGTTCCACCGCCTGCTGCACGGCGGCAAGCTCAACAAGGGACAGGTGCAGGCCTGGGCGTTGAACCGCTATTTTTACCAGAGCACGATCCCGCTGAAGGACGCGATGGTGATCTCCCGCTTCCGCGACCGTGCCACCAGGGTCGAATGGCGGCACCGCATCGAGGACCACGACGGCGATATCGGCAGTGAAGGCGGCATCGAACGCTGGCTGAAACTGACCGAGGGCCTCGGGCTCGACACGGCTTACGTGGAATCGACCGAAGGAATTTTGCCAGCGACGCGATTTGCCGTGGAAGCCTATGTGCATTTCTGCCGCGACCGGACGCCGCTGGAGGCGATCGCCTCCTCGCTGACTGAATTGTTCGCGCCGAGCCTGCACGAGGAGCGTATTTCCGGCATGCTGGCGCATTACGACTTCGTCAATCCGGACATCATGAGCTATTTCAAGCGCCGCCTGACCCAGGCTCCGCGCGATGCCAACTTCGCGCTGGACTACGTCAGGAAGAATGCCAAGACGCCGGCGGAGCGTGAGGCGGTCGCCAACGCACTGATCTTCAAGACCAATGTGCTATGGGTTCAGCTCGACGCGCTGTATCATGCCTATGTCGACGGCCACATTCCGCCCGGCGCGTTCGTGCCCAAAGGGGACTAATCATGGCCGTGAGCCGTAACATCAGTATCAGCGAGGCGAGCCGGCCAAAATTGCCGCGGCACGCCAAGCTGAAATTCGATGAGACGCGGCAGGTCTGGGTGATCCTGGCGCCGGAGCGCGTGCTGGCGCCGGACGAGATCGCGGTCGAGGTGCTGCAGCTGTGCGACGGCGTGCGCAGCGTCGGCGAGATGGCCGACCAGCTTGCGGTGAAGTACGCCGCGCCGCGCGAGGCGATCGCAACCGACGTCATCGCGATGCTGCAAGACCTCGCCGACAAGGGCTTTTTGACCGAAGCGCGTGAGAAGACGTCATGAGCGACATTCTCGCCGATAGCAAAACAACCGGCACCGCTGCACCCAGCGACGGGCTCGCGGTGCTGGAATCGCAGCGCTCGACCGCGGAGACGTTCGGCATCCCCCTCGCCGTGCTCGCTGAGCTGACGCACCGCTGCCCGCTGCAATGCCCCTATTGCTCCAACCCGGTCGAACTTGACCGCGGCAGCAGCGAACTCACTACAGAAGAATGGAAGAAGGTCTTGACCGAGCTCGCCGAAATTGGCGTGCTGCAGATCCATTTCTCCGGCGGCGAGCCGACCGCGCGCAAGGACCTGGTGGAGCTGGTGCAGCATGCGAGCGATGTCGGGCTCTACAGCAATCTCATCACCTCGGCGGTACTGCTTACAAAGGAAAAGCTTTCGGCGCTCGCCGATGCCGGGCTGTGCCACGTGCAGATCAGTTTCCAAGGCAATGAGCCTGTTGTCGCCGATCGCGTTGCCGGGCTGAAAAATGCGCATGAGAAAAAGCTTGAAGTCGCGAAATGGACGCGCGAGCTCGACTTGCCGCTGACCGTCAACGCGGTGATGCACCGCCAGAACCTGCACCAGCTCCCTGACATCATCCAGATGGCGGTCGACCTCGACGCCGACCGGCTCGAGGTTGCCAACGTCCAGTATTACGGCTGGGCCCTGAAGAACCGCGCGGCGTTGATGCCGACGATCGAGCAGATTGACGAGACCAGCCGCATCGTCGAGGAAGCCGCAACGCGCCTGAAGGGCATTCTCGCCATCGACTATGTGGTGCCGGACTATTATGCGCTGCGCCCGAAGAAATGCATGGGCGGCTGGGGCCGGCAGTTCTTCAACATTTCGCCCGCCGGCAAGGTGCTGCCCTGCCACGCGGCCGAGAGCATCACCGGGCTCGAATTCGAATCCGTGCGTTCGAACCATTCGATCGCCTGGATCTGGCAGAACTCCGAAGCCTTCAACCGCTACCGTGGCACCGGCTGGATGCCCGAGCCGTGCAAGAGCTGCGAATTCCGCGAGGTCGATTTCGGCGGCTGCCGCTGCCAGGCCTTTGCGCTGACGGGCGATGCCGGCAATACCGACCCGGCCTGCACGCTGTCGCCGCGGCATGAAGAGATCTTCAAGACCGCCGAGCGCGAGGCCGCCGCGCACCAGGACCGCTTCCTCTATCGCAATTTCGCCGGCGGCACGCTGGAGACGGAAGGCGAGCATGGCGCCTGACGCCGACGCCGGCAAATCCATCAAGCCTGACGATCCGTTTGCGCCGCTGACCTCGGAGCACCTCGCGGTCGGCGACGGCCACGACATCTATGTCGAAAGCGCCGGCCGGAGCGGCGGCATTCCCGCGGTTTATCTGCATGGCGGGCCCGGCAGCGGCTGCCAGACTGACCATCGCCGTCTCTTCGATCCGGAACGGTTTCATGCCGTGCTGTTCGACCAGCGCGGCGCCGGCCGCAGCCGCCCCAAGGGCAGCCGGCAGGCCAATACCCTGCCGCACCTGATCGCGGACATGGAAATGATCCGCGAAAAATTCGCACTTGAGCGCTGGATGGTCGTCGGCGGCTCCTGGGGCGCCACGCTGGCGCTGGCGTATGCGCAGGCCCATCCGCGCCGCGTCACCGGCATCGTGTTGCGCGCGACCTTTCTCGGCACGATCGAGGAGATCGAAAACGGATTTCTGGGCACGCTGCCAAGGTTTTATCCCGTCCTTTACGACGACTTCATGAGCGTGCTGCCGGAAGATGAACGCGCCGAGCCGATCCGGTCTTACTTCCGCAGGATCCTCGATCCCAGCGCCGACGTGAACATCCCGGCGGCGCGGGCCTGGGGCGAGACGGAGCGCATTCTTTCCGAACACACACCGAACCGTACGCGGCTCGACATGGCGGCGCTCAGTTCGTCACGGAACCTGCCGACGACGCCGTTCATGGAAGCGCACTACTTTGCCAATGACTGTTTCATGCAGCCGAACCAATTGATGCGCGAGGCCGGCAAGCTGGCCGGTATCCCCGGCATCATCGTGCAGGGGCGCTACGACCTTTTATGTCCGCCCGCGACCTCGCATGCACTGGCCGCCGTGTGGCGCGGTGCGGAAATCCGCATGGTCGAGGGCGCAGGCCACACCCTGTATGACCCCGGCGTCCGCGACGCCGTTATGAAAGCAATCGCGGATATGGCTTCCAGAACGCAACAATAGGAAAACAAGAACATGCCGATGGCGGGAAAAGGCATGCTGCTGACCTCGATGAACATCGATGCGGCACATGAGGCCGAGTTCAATCGCTGGTACGACCGCGAGCATCTCGAAGAGCGCGTTGCCATCGACGGCTTCCTCGAAGCCCGCCGCTATGTCGCCCATGACGGCAACCCGAAATATCTCAGCCTCTACTCCACCAAAAACTTCGAGGTGCTGGACAGCCCGGCCTATCGCACCGCGCTGGCCAACCAGACCGCGTGGTCGAAAGCCAACATAGCCCGTTTTCAGAATATGATCCGCGCGGTGGCACGCATCACGATCAGCCGCGGCAGCGGCCGCGGCGCGGCGCTCGGCATCGTGCGGCTGCGTCCTCCTGATGGCGGCGAAGACAGGCTGCGCGCAGCGCTCGCCGAGCAGTGCGACCCCACAGCTCTCGACGGGATCATTTCCCTGCACCTGATCGAAAGCGATCCAGCGCTGTCCAAGCCGATCACCGATGATCCCTCCGCGCCCAATCCCGGCGCCGGCGACTGGTTCGTGCTGATCGATGCGACTGACGTGGGCGTGGTGCCGGCGGCAATGCTGCGCTTTTCCGGCAATATCGCATTCAAGCCGCTGATCATCTCCAGCGGTATCTACCGGCTGATGTGGGACCTGGCGAAGAGCGATATCGGCTAGGCGCTTTCGCCGCTGCCGACAGTAGCGCGCAGTTTGAGCGGCCAGCCGAACCGGCTGGCGCGGCCCGACAGGAAATCCCTCACCCAACGCTGCGCCGGCCGTTCGACATAACGCCACACCATCCAGGCCAGCAGCGTCATGCCGACGATGATCGCCACGACCATCAGCACTGGGTTGGCCGGCGCCTGGCGGGTGAACAGCACGTAGCCGAACTGCATGTGCAGGAGATAGAGCGGATAGGTCAGGCCGCCGGCCGCCAGCACCAGTGCCGGCGGCAACGGGACGTGGCGAATTCGCGTGGCCATGAAGATGACGGCGATGGACGCGAGGCAGACCGCGGCAACCGTCCAGGGGTCGAACACGCCGCCGGTGTGCGGCGCCAGCTTCACCGCCTTATGGATGGATTGGAATACCGCAGCCCCGATCGACAGTGCGAACAGGCCGTAGAGCACCGCACCGCGGCGTCCGCGGTAGAATTGATAGATCAGGAGCCCGACGGCGAAGAAGCCGCTGTCGTCGGTCATGAAGAGCTTCTCGACCAGCGGGGCATCGACGGTCAGCTCGTTGGCGAGGGTGATGCCGAGCCAGATCGGGATAATGAGATTGATCCCGCGCGGGAACAGCCCGGCCGCGATCAGCAGCGCGACCCAGGCATAGAACATCACTTCGATCACCAGCGACCAATAGGACGTGTCCATGTAGGGCTGGCCGAGCGCCGGCGCGGCGATGAACAGATTGGCCAGCCACTGTGTCGCGCTGGTATCAAAGTGCGGCACGCCGAGAAACGCGATCGCCAGGCACGTCAGCGTCATGCAGAAGACGAAGGTCGGGTAGATCCGGCTGAAACGGGCGATGGCAAAGCCGGTCGCGGTCCTGCCCTCGGCCGAATAGGCGATCACAAAGCCAGAGATGACGAAGAAGGCCGGCACGCCGAGATAGCCGTATTTGGCAACCGGCGTCAGCCAGGGCAGCGCCACCTGCGGCACGCCGTGCGAAGCCGGGCCCCAGAAGCCGAAATGATAGAGCAGGACGCCGAGCACGGCCGCAAGGCGGAGCAGATCGAGCGCTTCCACGCGCGACGTTCGACGTGCTTCTGATAACATGGGCTGAGGTGTTCCTGCGCAGGAACTGCAATTGCGGCAACGTATCGGTGACGGGTAAAGGCGCGATTAACGAATGCCTAACACTCGGGCTCCCCGCGACAAGCAACCGTTGACCCTCTTCGGCTCGAAACTTGCCCAGCTTGGGCAGGTCTACCTTGCTCGCATTTCATGCCAGGAACGGATTACCGCGCCTGCCGTTTGGCTGAAGACGCGGAAATCGCCACGCCGGCAATCGGCCATCGCAGCACGAACGGCGCGAGACTTCTCGAAAGAGCAGGCCACCATGTCCGCAACGCGTCTCGCGACCGGATCTTCGCCCGCCTTCACCTTCCTGTTGACGATGGGGATCGTGAACCTGTTCGGCGATATGACATACGAAGGTGGCGGGGCCATCAACGGCCAATTCATGGCCTCATTGGGAGCCAGCGCCATCGTCAGCATCACGGCGGGTCTCGGCGAATTCCTGGGCTACATCGCCGACCGAACCGGCCGATACTGGCTCGTCACTTTCATCGGTTATGCCATCAATCTGTTCGCCGTTCCCGCGATGGCTAGCCGGAAACTGGCAGGTCGCAGCGTTGTTGATCCTCGCCGAGCGCATCGGCCGTGCACTGCGCAAGCCAACCGTCGAGGCCATGCTGTCCTATACGACAGGCAAGCATGGACGCGGCTGGGTATACGGCGTCAATACCGCGCTTGACGAGACCGGCGCGACGCTCGGCCCGCTCATCATCGCCCTTGTCCTGTTCTTTCGTGGCGACTATCGGACCGGATACGCGCTGCTCTTGATTTCGAGCGTGCTGGCGCTTGGTGCGCTGATCGTCGCCCGCATCAACTTTCCGGTGCCGGAGCGTTTGGAAGAAGGGCGAACGGCGCCCGCGCGGGAATTGGGTCGGTGATATTGGCTTTACATGGTGGCCGCCGCCTGCTTCGCGGCCGGACTGATGAGCTATGAGCTGATCGCCTACTACCTGGCCACGGCCAAGATCGTCACTGAGAACTGGATACCGGTTTTCCTGGCTTTCTCGACAGGTTGTGGGGTGATCGCAAGTCTCGTTCTCGGCAAGCTGTACGACCGGGCCAGGCTACCGACATTGCTGGTAGCTGTCTTTCTGTCCGCGCTGTTCACGCCGTTTGCCTTCCTTGGCAATTACATGGCGATTGTGTTCGGCATGGCGCTGTGGGGCATCGGCTACGCAACGCAGGACACGCTGCTGAAGGCCGGGGTCGCCAACGTCCTGCCCGAGGGCAAACGCAATCTGGCTTTCGGTCTTTTCTATGCCGGCTACGGGGTCGGCTGGCTGGTCGGCAACATCGCAACCGGCCTGCTCTACGACCAATCCCGATCTGCGCTCATTGCGTTCGCGGTCGCCGCCTTAACTCGCATCATTGCCGTTGTTTGTAATCGCCAAACGGCATGAGCCTCGCTCACATGAGGCAGCGGCATAGCGAAGGACATAGCGAAGCGAGACTATCCGGGCGTGAATTGACTGAGATCGGAGATGCCGATCGCCTTCTCAAGCTCCGCAACGCGATGGGCCATCTTTTCAAATCCATCCTCGCCGAAGAGCTGATGCTCCTTCTTCTCGAAATCCTCCGCCATGGCGTCGTATTCGTGGGATGACACCACGTCCTTTAGAAGCGGAAAGAGGTCGGTATCTTCTCTTGCGGCGTGCGGACGGTACATTCTGATGAACGCGCGGATAGCGGTTACCAGCTCACGCCGGTCATCGCCGTCCTTCCGGCTGCCGGGCGCGTGCTGGATGATCGTCTGCGTCACCCGTCGCCCGGCCTGGTGCTGTGTCTGAAGCGTATCGACAAGGTCGACCATTTTCCCGGCTTTTCGAAAGCGCGGAAAAACCGCCTGCTCTTCCGATTTCTCGTGATAGTCTTCGATGAAGTCGCGCACGATCTCGGCCGCGTTGACGAGATGCGCGGGATCGAATTCCTGATTTGAGGTAAATCTTTCCAGGCCCGCTTCATAGACCAGCAGCACGCGGTCGAGCACCCCGTGCTCACGCATCAAATCTTCCGGCGGCGTGACTTTGGCCTCGGCTTCGTGTTCCTTTTCGTGTTCCTTGCGGCGCTTGTCTGCCCTCGCGAAGGAAACCGGCAGGATCAATCCGCTGGACGCGGCTGCTCCGGCGGCGACCACCATTAGTTCTCGTCTTCCAGGAGAATATTTGTCAGTCATGAGGGCACCAATCGGCTGAGGACACCATGCGCCCGCTCCCTTGCTTGGGGTTAAGGAGGGCAAACACTTGGCGACATCGTCGGTTCCCGATAACGTCGGCCCGCAAGAGAGCCCCGATCACATGACGTTGACCAATGAAGTTTCAGGCTCGTGAGCGGTCGTCCGCGAGGTGGCCTGCCAATGAACGAAGAAAAACCTGCGGGCAATGTCGCCGAAGTCTTCTTCGCCTTTCTCAAGCTCGGCCTCACATCGTTCGGCGGGCCGATCGCGCATCTCGGCTACTTCAGGTCCGAATTCGTCGAACGGCGGAAATGGCTGAGCGAAAGCAGCTACGCCGACATCGTGGCGCTCTGCCAGTTCCTGCCCGGACCGGCTTCCAGCCAGGTCGGCTTCACGCTCGGGATCCTGCGCGGCAACGGCCTGCTTGGTGGGCTGGCAGCGTGGTCCGCCTTCACCATGCCGTCCGCCCTCGTCATGTTCGCCTTCGCGCTAGGTGCGACGATCTTTAGCGGACCGTCCGGCGAAGGCGTGCTTCACGGTCTCAAGCTGGTCGCGGTCGCGGTGGTCGCGCAGGCAATCTGGGGGATGGCACAGAGCCTGACGCCGGACCGCACGCGGGCTGCCATCGCGCTTACCGCCGTCGCGATCGTGGTGTTCATCGGCGGATCGTTCGGCCAGATCGGCGCGATTGGGCTTGGCGCTTTGGCCGGGCTCCTTCTATGCCGCGGCGACGGCCCCGCTGCGACCGGCCAGCTTGGCTTTTCGGTGTCGCACCGGGATGGCATCGCCGCGCTGGTGCTGTTCGCCGTTCTCTTTCTAGTCACGCCGCTGGTGGCGGCCAGAACCGGCTCGCAGGGGCTTGCACTGTTCGATGCGTTCTATCGCTCCGGCACGCTGGTGTTCGGCGGTGGCCACGTCGTGCTGCCGCTGCTGCAGGCGGAAGTCGTGACGCCCGGGTGGGTCAGCAATGCCGATTTCCTTGCCGGCTACGGCATGGCGCAGGCGGTGCCCGGACCGCTCTTCACTTTTGCAGCCTATCTCGGCGCCGTGACCGGTCCCGCTCCCAATGGTCTCGCCGGCGCCGTGATAGCGCTGGTCGCGTTGTCGTTGCCGGGGCTGTTACTGGTCTACGGCATGCTGCCGTTCTGGGACGCGCTACGCCTGCGCCCGACCGCCCAAGCCGCCATGCGCGGCACCAATGCCGCCGTCGTCGGCATTCTCAGCGCCGCGCTCTACAATCCCGTCTGGAGCAGCGCCGTGCTCAGCCCGCGTGATTTTGCGGTGGCGCTGGCCGGCTTCCTGCTGCTAACGGTCTGGAAGCTGCCGCCATGGATCGTCGTCGTCACGCTGGCTATCACCGGCGCAATCCTGCGACTGATCTGAGCATCCTGCTTCACCTGCATACATTGATCGGCGCGATGCGCTTTTGCGTGTCGCGCTTGAATACACACTGCACTGCACATGCTGCACTGCCGCACGAGCGCTGCGACGCTCAGTCCTTAACCTCCATGCAATTCAAAATTGGAGATCGCGCAAAATTGCCTTTGTGCCTGATATGGAATGGCTCTAATAAGATAAGCCTATGATCCAATTCAAAAACCACAAGAACGCTGGCTAAGGCGTTCATAGGCAAAATAAGGCCGCGTTGCGGTTGCCGGCGCGGGACAAGGTAGGAATGAAACCGACTGATATCTCGGCGCCAGACTACTTTCATAAGGTGGTCGATTGCCAATGGGCCTGCCCCGCACACACGCCAGTTCCCGAATACATCCGTCTGATTGCCGAAGGGCGTTATAGCGACGCCTACATGATCAACTGGAAATCGAACGTGTTTCCCGGTATCCTGGGACGCACCTGCGATCGTCCATGCGAGCCGGCATGCCGTCGTGGCCGCGTCGAGGAAAATCCAGTCGCGATCTGCCGCCTGAAGCGCGTCGCCGCCGACTTCAAGGACGACGTCAAGCACCGCATGCCAAGGCCATCAGCGAAGAACGGCAAGCGCATCGCGCTGGTCGGCGGCGGCCCTGCCTCGCTTGCCGTGGCGCGCGATCTCGCACCGCTCGGCTATCACTGCACCGTGTTCGATTCCGACCCGAAGGCGGGCGGCATGATGCGGAGCCAGATTCCGAAATTCCGCCTGCCCGACACCGTGATCGACGAGGAGACCGGCTACATCCTGAACCTCGGCGTCGAGTTCAAGGGCGGCCACCGCATCGACAGCCTGAAGAAGCTGCTTGAGGAAAATTACGACGCGATCTTCATCGGTTCCGGCGCGCCGCGCGGCCGCGAGCTCGATATTCCCGGCCGCAAGGAGGCCGCCGCCAACATCCATATCGGCATCGAATGGCTGGCATCGGTCTCGTTCGGCCATGTCGAGAAGATCGGCAAGCGGGTCATCGTACTCGGCGGCGGCAACACCGCGATGGATTGCTGCCGCACCGCGCGCCGGCTCGGCGGCGAGGACGTCAAGGTGATCGTGCGTTCCGGCTTCGAGGAGATGAAGGCGAGCCCCTGGGAAAAGGAGGACGCGCTCCACGAGGACATTCCGATCCTCAATTTCATGGTTCCGGTCGCGTTCAAACACGTGGCCGGCAAGCTGATCGGTGTCACCTTCCAGAAGGTAAAGGCCGAGTACGACGCCAAGGGCCGCCGCAACCTTGTGGCCTCGGGCGAGCCGGACCAGACCATCCCATGCGACGATGTGCTGGTCGCGGTCGGTCAGGAGAACGCGTTTCCCTGGATCGAGCGCGATTGCGGCATCGACTTCGACAAATGGAACATGCCGCAAGTCGACCCCAAGACTTTTGTCTCGACCAATCCGAAAGTGTTTTTCGGCGGCGACGCCGCCTTCGGCCCGAAGAACATCATCTGGGCGGTGGCGCACGGCCATGATGCCGCGCTGTCGATCCACAAGATGATCTCGGGCGAGGACATCAACGACCGCCCGCTGCCCGAAGTGCACGTGTCTTCGCAGAAGATGGGCATCCACGAGTGGAGCTACGACAACGACATCTCCGGCGACAAGCGCTACAAGGTGCCGCATCGCGACAAGGTGATCGCGCTCAAGGACATCAAGGCCGAGGTCGAGCTCGGCTATGACGTCAAGCTCGCGCTCGGCGAGGCGCAGCGCTGCCTGAACTGCGACGTGCAGACCGTGTTCTCGGCACCGGCCTGCATCGAATGCGATGCCTGTGTCGACATCTGCCCGATGGACTGCATCACATTCACCGAGAACGGCGAGGAAGCAGATTTGCGGCAGCGGCTGAAGGCGCCGTCGCCGCATCCCGACCAGGCGCTCTACCTCGCCGAAGGTCTCAAGACCGGCCGCGTCATGGTGAAGGACGAGGACGTCTGCCTGCATTGCGGGCTGTGCGCCGAGCGTTGTCCGACCGGCGCCTGGGACATGCAAAAGTACCTCATCGATATGACGCACGCAGGTTCGACATGCCAGACCAAAGCCCGATCAGCAGCGTAAACGACTTCGTCGTCCGCTTCGCCAACGTCAACGGCTCGGGTTCGGCCAGCGCCAACGAGTTGTTCGCGCGCTCGATCCTGCGGCACGGCGTGCCGGTTTCTCCCCGCAACATCTTCCCCTCCAACATCCAGGGCCTGCCGACCTGGTACGAGGTGCGCGTCACCGAAGCCGGCCATCTCGGCGCCCGCGGCGGCGTCGACATGATGGTGGCGATGAACCCGCAGACCTGGGACAAGGACGTCGCCTCGATCGAGCCCGGCGGCTATCTGTTCTACGATTCGACCAAGCCGATGCCGTCGTCGAAGTTTCGCAGTGACATCACCGTGATCGGCGTGCCGCTGACCGCGATCACCAACTCGACCTATACCGATCCGCGCCAGCGCCAGCTATTCAAGAACATCATCTACCTCGGCGCGCTCTGTGCGCTGCTTGACATGGATCCGAAGCTGATCGAGCAGCTGATCGGCGAACAGTACAAGGGCAAGGAAAAGCTGCTGTCGTCGAACGTCCACGCGCTGCACCTCGGCCGCGACTGGGCATTGCAGAACCTGAAATGCCCGATCGGGCTACAGGTGAAGAAGGCGGACAAGGTCGGCGACCGCATCTTCATCGAAGGCAACAGCGCAGCGGCGTTGGGGGCGGTCTATGGCGGCGCCACCGTCTGCGCCTGGTATCCGATCACGCCGTCCTCGTCGGTGGCGGAAGCCTTCACTAGCCACTGCAAGAAGCTGCGGCACGACCCCAAGACCGGCAAGGCGAAATACGCCATCGTGCAGGGCGAGGACGAGCTCGCCTCGATCGGCATCGTGATCGGCGCCTCCTGGAACGGCGCGCGTGCCTTCACCGCCACTTCCGGCCCCGGCATCTCCTTGATGACCGAATTCATCGGCCTCTCCTACTTCGCGGAGATTCCGGCCGTGATCATGAACATTCAGCGCGCCGGCCCCTCGACCGGCATGCCGACGCGCACCCAGCAATGCGACATCATCGCCTGCGCCTATGCCTCGCACGGCGACACCAAGCATGTCCTGCTGTTCCCGGAAGACCCCGCCGAAGCGTTCGAGTTCGCGGCACAGTCGTTCGACCTCGCCGACCGGCTGCAGACCATGATCTTCCTGATGCTCGACCTCGACATCGGCATGAACAACCGCCTGTGCCGCCCGCTGAAATGGGATGACGCCCGGCAATATGACCGTGGCAAGGTGATGACGGCTGCGATGCTCGACGAACCCGGCCGCGATTTCGGCCGCTATCTCGACGTCGACGGCGACGGCATTCCCTACCGTACCTATCCCGGCACGCACCCGACCAAGGGCTCGTTCTTCACCCGCGGCACCTCGCGCGACCGTTACGCCCGCTATTCGGAAGAAGGCGCCGTCTATGCCGACAACATGCAGCGGCTGGTGCGCAAGTTCGAGACCGCGCAGGACATGGTGCCGCGGCCGCTCCAGGCCAATGCCGCCAAGCCGACCAAATACGGCGTGATCTATTTCGGCTCGACCTCGCCGGCGATGGACGAGGCGATCGGACTGCTCGAAGCGCGCGGCCACCAGCTCGACCGCATGCGCATCCGCGCCTTCCCGTTCCACTCCAGCGTGGCGAGCTTCATCGCCGACCACGATTTCGTTTACGTCGTCGAGCAGAACCGCGACGCCCAGTTGCGCCAGCTGATCGTCAACGAGAACGGCATCGATCCGGTCCGCCTGGTGCCGATCCTGCACTATGACGGCACCCCGATCACCGCCCGCTTCATCGCCAATGCCATCGGCGACCATCAGGACCACCTGAAGGTCACCCCTCTCCGCAAGGCCGTGTCATGACCTACATCGCAAAGCCAAAATTTCATCATCCCGGCCTGAAGAAGAACGATCTCGGTTACACCCACCGAGATTACGAAGGAAAAATCTCGACGCTGTGCGCCGGCTGTGGCCACGACTCGATCACGGCCTCGATCATCGAAGCCTGCTACGACCTCTCGATCGAGCCGCACCGGGTCGCAAAGATTTCCGGCATCGGCTGCTCGTCGAAGACACCAGACTATTTCCTCGGCAATTCGCACGGCTTCAACTCGGTGCACGGCCGCATGCCGTCGGTCCTGACCGGCGCCAACCTTGCCAACCGCGACCTGATCTATCTCGGCGTCTCCGGCGACGGCGACAGCGCCTCGATCGGCTTCGGCCAGTTCGCGCATTCGATCCGCCGCGGCGTCAACATGACCTACATCGTCGAGAACAATGGCGTGTATGGCCTGACCAAGGGCCAGTTCTCAGCCACCGCCGACCGCGGCTCCAAGTCCAAGAAGGGCGTGATGAACACCGACAACGCCATCGACCTGGTGGCGATTGCGCTGCAACTTGGCGCGAGCTTCGTGGCACGCAGCTTCTCCGGCGACAAGACCCAGCTGGTGCCGCTGATAGCGGCCGCGATCCGCCACAAGGGCGCATCCTTCATCGACGTCATTAGCCCCTGTATCGCCTTCAACAATCACGCCGGGTCGACCAAGAGCTTCGATTACGTGCGCGAGCACAATGACGCGGTGAACCGCTTAGACGTGCTCACCGGCCGTGACCCCATTACCGTCGATTACGCGCCTGGCACAGTGCAGGTGGTCGAGCAGCATGACGGTACGCGGCTGGCGCTGCGCAAGATCGACGCCGACTATGATGCCAGCGACCGGCTGGCGGCGATGACCTTCCTCCAGAAGCACGCCGCCAAGGGCCAGGTGGTCACCGGGCTGCTCTATGTTGATCCGGATGCGGAAGACCTGCACAGCCATCTCGACACCGTCGAGAAGCCGCTCAACACGCTGGAAGCCGAGGACCTCTGCCCCGGCACGGCAGCGCTGGAAAAGATCAACGCCAGCCTGCGGTAACTGCGGCGCAAGCCCCTCATCCTCAGAATGACGGAAGTGCGTTAGCTCTTTCCTCGTCATTGCGAGCGCAGCGAAGCAATCCAGCTCTCGGCGCGGGGATCGATGGATTGCTTCGCCGCGCTCACAATGGCGGGCGGACATAGCTTCACAATCTCCGAGGAACAGGCCACGAAAGTTCGCGAAAACCCGGCTACGCCACCGCGGCAAGGCTTCGCGGGTGCGCGACATATTCCTTCAGCACCGTGCCGGACGTGTCGCTTTCGACGAGCGAGACGTCGTAGCTCCAGAGGTCGGCCAGGTGCTGCAGCACGCGCTTGGTGTCGGCTTCGCTGAGCTGGGCGCCCTTCACCACGGTATGGCGCAGCATCAGGCGACGGTCGCCGGCGAGGTCGACATCGACGACTTCGATGTTGGCGTCGATATAGCCGACGTCATATTGCCGCGCCAGCTCGCGGCGCAGCCGGCGATAGCCGCGCTCGTTGTGGATCGCGTCGACCAGAATGCCGGTCCGGTCCTCCGGATCGTCGTGCAGGTGGAACATGCGGAAGTGCCGCATCAGGCGCGGACTTAGGAACTGGCTGATGAAGCTCTCGTCGCGATAATTCGCCCAGATGTCGCGCAGCACGCCCATCGCGTCGCCCTTCCCGGCGATGTCGGGGAACCACTCGTGATCCTCGGCTTCCGGATTGGTGACGATGCGCTCGATGTCCTGCATCATCGCAAATCCCAGCGCATACGGATTGAAGCCGGAATAACGCGGATCATCGAATTCGGGCTGGAACACGACGTTTGTGTGCGACTGCAGGAATTCGAGGAAATTGCCGTCAGTCAGCCGCCCCTGCTGGTGCAGGTGATTCATGATGCGATAGTGAACGTAGGTCGCGGTGCCCTCGTTCATCACCTTGGTCTGGCTCTGCGGATAGAAATACTGCGCGATGTGCCGCACGATCCGCAGGATCTCGCGCTGCCAGGGCCGCAGGCGCGGCGCGGTCTTTTCCAGGAAGTACAGCAGGTTTTCCTGCGGCAGGCCGAGCATCTGGCGGCGGCGCTCGACATCCAGGATGGCGCTGGTCTTCGCCGGGCCGGTGGGAACGGTGCGCCACAGATCGTTGAAAGCGGCCTCCTCGTGGGCGCGGCGGCGGCCTGCCCGCTTTTCTTCGGCGCGAAGATCGAGACTCTTCTTGCCGGGATAGCGATCGATGCCGTGCGACATCAGGGCGTGGGCGGCGTCGAGCGTCTGCTCGACCGCCAGCCGGCCATGACGCTCCTCGCAATGAGCGACATAGCGCTTGGCAAATTCGAGATAATCGAGAATGCCGTCGGCGTCGGTCCACTGCTTGAACAGATAGTTGTTCTTGAAGAAATGGTTGTGGCCGAACGCGGCATGCGCGATGACGAGCGTCTGCATCGTCGCGGTGTTTTCCTCCATCAGGTAGGAAATGCATGGCGAGGAATTGATGACGATCTCGTAAGCCAGCCCCATCAGGCCCTTGCGATAGGAGGCCTCCTGAAAGGCGAAGTGCTTGCCGAACGACCAGTGCTTGTAGAACAGCGGCATGCCGACGGACGAATAGGCATCCAGCATCTGCTCGGCGGTGATGACCTCGATCTGGTTGGGATAGACGTCGAGCTTCAGCTCGTCCTTCGCCACCTGCTCGCAGGTGTCGCAGATGCGCTGCAGGGTGTGGAAATCCCAGTCGGCTCCCCGGAACAGCAACTGGTCGGTCGCGCTCATCATGCGGTCCTTTCCTGCGGGCCACGACGCTGGAAGAGATCGTGAAATACCGGAAAGATCTCGCTGCGTTCGTTGACCTTGCGCATCGACAGCGCCGCACCGTTGGCGCGCAGGCCCTCGTAGAGGGTCCAGAGCGCCGAGTTGGGCATTTCGTAGCTCAAGCCATGCTCCTGGCCGACTTCCAGATAGGCAAAGAACTGGCTGACCGGCAGGATCATATCCGTCAGCAGCCGGCCCGTGACCTCGCCATCCGCGTAGGAATTGTCGCCGTCGGAGGCCTGCGCGGCATAGATATTCCAGTCAGCCGGGCGGAAGCGCGTGCGCACGATGTCATGCATCGCCTGCAGCGCACTCGACACCAGCGTGCCGCCGGAAGCCGGTCCGTAAAAGAACGTCTGCTCGTCGACCTCCTCGGCGCGGTCGGTGTGGCGGATGAAAACGATCTCGACATGGCGGTAGCGCCGCTTCAGGAACACGTAGAGCAGCATGTAGAAACGCTTGGCGAGATCCTTCATGTGCTCGGTCATCGAACCCGAGACGTCCATCAGGCAGAACATCACCGCCTGCGCCACCGGCTTCGGCACAGTCTCGAAACGGCGGTAGCGGATGTCGATCGGATCGATGAACGGAATCCGCTTGATCTTCGACTTCAAGGCCTCGAGCTCGGCCAGGATTTCGACGCGGCGCGCCTCGCTGCAATTCTCCAGCTCCGCCTCGAGCTCCGCCAGCGCCTCCGGCCGCGGCCGCCGCAGCGCCACGCGCCGCGCCAGCGCACGGCTGACCGTCCGGCTGACTGAAATATTGGCTGGTGATCCCGATGTCGAGTAGCCCGCGCGGCGAATGCCCTGGCTCTCCACCTCGGCCAGCTTGCGCTTGGCGAGGTCGGGCAATTCGAGATCGTCCAGGAACAGGTCGACAAACTCATCCCGGCTGAGCACGAAGCGGAACGTATCTTCGCTGTCACCCTCCCCGGCCTGCCGTCCACCCTTGCCGCTGCCGCCGCTCGGCCGCGGCAGGACATCGCCTTCGACGAACTTCTTGTTGCCGGGCAGGACCATGTCGCGCGTGCCGCCCTCGCGGCGAAAGCGCGGCTCGTCCATGCCGTCGATGGGGACGCTGACCTCGCCGCCCTCCAGGACATCCTTGATGTCCCGCTCCTGCGACGACTTCTTCACCGCCCCTTGAACCAGCGCCTTCGCTCGACGCAAAAAGCGCTGGCGATTCTCCAGGCTCTTGCTGCCTGGGTTCAGACGCCGGTCGACAATATGAATGGCCACGGTCTCATCCGCCTCAGCCTGCCTGTTTTACGCGCATGTACCACTCGACCAACCGGCGGACTTGCCGCTCGGTATAGCCGCGCTCGACCATGCGCGCGACAAACTCGCCGTGCTTCTTTTCGGTCTCGCCGTCTTTCTTTGAGCCGAAGGAGATCACGGGAAGCAGGTCCTCTACTTGCGAGAATATCCGCTTTTCGATCACTTCGCGAATCTTCTCATAGCTCGTCCAGGTCGGGTTCTTGCCGCCGTTCTGGGCGCGCGAACGCAGCGAGAACTTGACGACCTCGTTGCGGAAGTCCTTCGGGTTGGCGATTCCGGCCGGCTTCTCGATCTTGGTCAGCTCCTGATTGAGCAGCTCGCGATCGAGCAACTGTCCGGTGTCGGGATCTTTGAAGTCCTGATCCTCGATCCAGGCGTCGGCATAATCGACATAGCGATCGAACAGGTTCTGGCCGTAATCCGAATAGGATTCGAGATAGGCCTTCTGGATCTCGTTCCCGATGAACTCGGCATAACGCGGCGCCAGCTCGGCCTTGATGAATTCGAGATACCGCTTCTCGACTTCGTCGGGCAATTGCTCGCGCCGGATCGCCTGCTCGAGCGTGTACATCAGGTGGACCGCGTCGGCGCCGACCTCACTGGTGTCGTGGTTGAAGGTCGCCGCGAGCACCTTGAACGCGAAGCGGGTCGAAACGCCGTCCATGCCCTCGTCGACACCTGCAGCATCCTTGTACTCCTGAACGCTGCGCGCCTTCGGATCGGATTCCTTCAGGCTTTCACCGTCGTAGATCCGCATCTTGGCGTAAACGGTCGAATTCTCATGCCTGCGTAAGCGCGACATCACCGAGAAGCGCGCCATCGTTTCAAGCGTGGCCGGGGCGCACGGCGCGCTGGCGAGCTCCGAGCCCTGGATCAGCTTCTCGTAGATCTTCTGCTCTTCGGCGACGCGCAGAACGTACGGCACCTTGATGACGCAGATACGATCGATGAAGGCTTCATTGTTCTTGTTGGTCTTGAAGCTCTGCCACTCGGCCTCGTTAGAATGGGCGAGAATGATGCCGGTGAACGGGATCGCGCCGATGTTCTCGGTCCCGATATAGTTGCCTTCCTGCGTCGCCGTCAGCAGCGGATGCAGCATCTTGATCGGCGCCTTGAACATTTCGACGAATTCGAGAATGCCCTGGTTGGCGCGATTGAGACCACCCGAATAGCTGTAGGCATCGGGATCGTTCTGCGCGTAGGTCTCCAGCTTGCGGATGTCGACCTTGCCGACCAGCGAGGAGATATCCTGGTTGTTTTCGTCGCCGGGCTCGGTCTTGGCGATCGCGATCTGGCGCAGCCGCGACGGCTGGAGCTTGGCGACGCGGAATTGCGAGATGTCGCCGCCGAACGATTCGAGTCTCTTATAGCACCACGGACTCATCAGGCCGGTGAGACGCCGGCGCGGAATGCCGTACTTCTCTTCGAGCATCGGGCCGAGCGATTCCGGATCGAACAGGCTGAGCGGGCTTTCGAACACGGGGCTGAGTTCGTCACCAGCCTTGAGCACGTAGATGGGATGGACTTCCATCAACGACTTGAGGCGTTCGGCGAGCGAGGATTTTCCGCCGCCGACCGGTCCGAGCAGATAGAGAATCTGCTTGCGCTCTTCGAGTCCTTGCGCCGCGTGACGGAAGAACCCGACGATGCGCTCGATCGTGTCTTCCATTCCGTAGAAGCCGGCGAAAGCCGGATAGAGCCGCATCGTGCGATTCAAAAAGATACGGCCAAGGCGTGGGTCCTTGGCCGTATCAATCATCTGAGGCTCGCCGATTGCGGCTAGTAGTCGCTCTGCAGCGTTGGCGTATCGCATCGGATCGTTTCGACACGACTCCAGATATTCCGCCATCGACATGTCGGTCTGACTTCGAGCTTCGAAGGACCGGGCGAAAGCATTGAACAGAGAATCGTTGTACATGATCCGTCTCTCCATGGTCACCTGTAAATGCCGGGACGCACCATCGGGTTCCAGTATCGGAGCGTCACAGCTTCCGTTCGCGAATCACCATCAGTACATGCACCGATTGGACACGCGAGCGACTTCCCAATGCAATGCAATAGTCGTGCAAAGTGGCTCTCCCTCGTATTGATACGGTGCCATTCCGATGTGGTTGTAGCCGTGCTGCAACATTTTCACCGTTTTAGTACTGATCAAGACGTAAGGGATTTTTTAAGGATTCCGAGTGGCGGCTCCGCACGAATCTGCGGCGGTTTGGCCATCCGAAGCCCGCAATTTCGCATTCTAGACGGCCCAAACGTGGGAGAATGTGGCTTTTGTCACTTTCGGCGGGCGCGCCAGGCGCAGAAAGGGCCAACATTAACAACCATTCATTTCAGTGCCCGGGCGTTGAACGCCCCCCTCGCCGCCTGCAACTAAAGTCAAATGCCGCGCGTTTAATCCGAGTCTGCCATGAAATTCACCTGGATCGTTGCCGCCGTTTTGTCCGCCATCGGAGCCGGCGTCTGTCCCGCCCAGGAGAGCGTCGACAAAGCGAAGGCTGCCGCCTTCGACGGGCGAATGTTCGGCGGCCCGCTCAGCCAGAAGACCTACGCCTGCTTCGTGCGTCGTTATGACGCCAGCCATCTGGCGCAGCATCCAAAGCAAAAGGTCAGCGCGATGAAGCTGCTGGTGACGGCCGAATAAACGTCCGAAGACAAGACCGTCAATTATTCCTTCCGTCTCGGATTCAATATCGGCACCGCGCGGGCAATTTCGATTCCAGCGGCTTCTGCAGTCACGTTGTTGCCGAGAACAGCGGCGGTGAAATCAGGCTTGGCTGCGGTGTCGATTGCGAAGGCGGCGGCATCGGAGTTGCGATGAAGGACGACAGATCCGCGCTCATCCGTCTGGAGCGCATCAGGATCTGGGAGCGCAACAAAACCGACGACGACGCCAGCAACGATCTGCTGGCCGGGGCCGACGACAAGATTTTTCGCGTCGATCGCGCCGATCTGCACGAATGCTCCGAATTGGTGACTGATCGCAAGGAGCTTGCGGCGCTGAGGCGCAGGTGAGCCATTCTACATAAGTTGGCAAGCCACCTACTTAGGTTTGTGACCCGCACTTATTAGGCCGAAAGGACGCCATGCATCGCCGAAATATCCTGTGGGCCGCGCTTTCCACTTTCGGGGCAGCCCTTGTGACCTCTCGCGCAGGCGCAGCTAACGAAGCAGCACCTGTTGCAAAGCTGAAAGTAGTCTATCACCTCAACGATCTCGACAAAGTGAACTTCGTCACAGGCAACGTCCAGAACCATCTCGAAGGTGTCGGCGGTCCCGAGCATGTCACGATCGCGCTGGTAGTTCATGGCCAGGCGCTGCGGGCGTTTCATTCGGCTTCCGCCAACCCGGACCTTTCGAAGCGGGTCGGCCAGTTCTCCAGGGCGGGCCTCGAACTCGCCGCCTGCGGCAACACCATGAAGTCGCAGAATGTCGCGCTGAAGGATCTGCTGCCGGGCTTCGTTGCCGCCGAACGCGGCGGCGTGGTGCGGATCGCCGAGCTGCAATCGCAGGGCTATCTCTACCTCAGGCCATAAGGCGCTGAGGGTTTACGTGAACAATTCACATCGACCGCTCATTTGAGCGATCTGGTCGCCGCACTTTCGTCTGCGCCATCAAGCTGAATGCTTCTCGTGTTCGGAGCCGTCCGCGACGGCGACTGTGCGTCGGCTCCCGCCCCGACATGCGGATTGCGCGTCGCCGCAAAGGCCCGCGGAAAGTTCTGCGTATGGTCCCTCAACTGAATGCCGATGCCTGCCGCTTCCGCTGTGCCCGGGCCGGTCGCCACCAATCCACACACGATCACGAGGCAGGTGAGCGGCTGAAAGCGACAGCGCATGATGCCCTCCTTCACGACTTCGTGCTTGTGCCGTTAGTGTCGCCATAACGGAGGCCGGTTCGACCGATCCGGCAATCTCGAGGCCGTCGAGACCGGCGATTTTGGGGGATCGAACCGGCACCAATAGCGTTATCATACCGCACCGCCCCATTCGATCCGGCAGCATGCCCAACCAAATATTGACTTTCCGGCCCTGCGCCCGAAAGCTGCCGGAGACCCAAAAATAGACCGCGCAAACAGAACAGGCATCATGAATCCCGTCAAAGCACTCGAAAACCATGGTCAGGCCGTCTGGCTGGACTTCCTCGCCCGCGGCTTCGTCGCCAAGGGCGACCTCAAGGCGCTGATCGATACCGACGGCGTCAAGGGCGTGACTTCGAACCCCTCGATTTTCGAAAAGGCGATCGGCAGTTCGGACGAGTATGACGCGGCGATCGGCCAGGCTCTAAAAGGCGGCGACCGTCCGGTGGCCGACCTGTTCGAGGCGCTGGCCGTGAAGGATATCCAGAGTGCCGCCGACGTGCTGCGCCCGGTCTACGACCGCCTGGACGGCAACGACGGTTTTGTCAGCCTCGAGGTCTCACCCTATCTGGCGATGGACACCAAGGGGACGATCGCCGAAGCCATGCGGCTCTGGAAGGATGTCAGCCGGCAGAACCTAATGGTGAAGGTGCCGGCGACGCCTAAAGGCCTGCCCGCGATCGAACAACTGATCGGCGAAGGCATCAGCATCAACATCACGCTATTGTTCTCGCAGGCCGTCTATCGCGAGGTCGCGGAAGCCTATATCGCCGGACTTGAAAAATACATTGCCAATGGCGGCGACCCCGCGCCCGTCGCCAGTGTGGCCTCGTTCTTCGTTAGTCGCATCGATACCGCCGTTGACAAGCAGCTCGACGAGAAGATCGCCAAAGCGAACGATCCCAGCGAAAAGGAGCGGCTCAGCGCGCTGAAGGGCAAGGTCGCGATCGCCAACGCCAAGCTCGCCTATCAGGACTACAAGCGCCTGTTCGCCGGCCCCCGCTGGGACAAGCTCGCCGCCAAGGGCGCCAAGCCGCAGCGGCTGCTCTGGGCCTCCACCGGCACCAAGAACAAGGATTACAGCGACGTGCTGTATGTCGAGGAGTTGATCGGTCCCAACACCGTCAACACCGTGCCGCCGACAACGCTGGATGCCTTCCGCGATCATGGCAAGCTGCGCGACAGCCTCGAGGAGAACATCGACGACGCGCGGCGCGTGCTGGAAGAGCTCGAAAAATCCGGCATCTCGCTCGATGCCATCACCGATGAACTGGTCAAGGACGGCGTCAAGCTGTTCGCCGACGCCGCCGACAAGCTTTATGGCGCGGTGGCGCAAAAGCGCGCGGCCTCGCTCGGTGGCGGCATCGACCGGCAGCAGTTCGCGCTCGGCGACGGCATGCGGAAGCTTATCGAGAAGAGCACCGAGGACTGGCGCGCGTCAGCCAAGGTCCGTCGCCTGTGGCAGAAGGACAAATCGGTCTGGACCAATGACGATGAGAACAAATGGCTGGGATGGCTGAACAGCCCCGCCGCCGCCGACATCGACAATTACGAGGATTTTTCCCGGCGTGTGAAGGGGCAGAATTTCAGCGACGCGGTCGTGCTCGGCATGGGCGGATCGAGCCTCGGTCCCGAAGTGCTGGCGGAAACCTTCCCGAAGAAGTCGGGCTTTCCAAAGCTGCATGTGCTCGACTCGACCGATCCGGCACAGGTGCGCGGAATGGAGGAAACGGTCGATCTCGCCCGCACGCTCTTCATCGTCTCCAGTAAATCCGGCGGTACCACCGAACCGAACGTGATGAAGGATTACTTCTACGATCGCGTCGCCAAGACGATCGGCAAGGCCAAGGCCGGCCACCGCTTCATCGCGGTGACGGATCCCGGATCGTCGCTGGAGAAGACGGCGATCAAACAGGGCTTTGCCCGCATCTTCCACGGCGATCCAGCGGTTGGCGGCCGCTATTCGGTGCTGTCGCCGTTCGGCCTGGTGCCGGCGGCCGCCGCCGGCATTGATGTTGGCGGCCTGATCGCACATACGCTTTCGATGGTGCGCTCCTGCGGCGCCGACGTGCCGCCACATGAAAATCCGGGCGTGCAGCTCGGGCTGGCGATGGGCCTTGCCGGCCTCGAAGGCCGCGACAAGGTGACGATCACTTCATCGGAAAAGGTCGCCGATTTCGGCGCCTGGGCGGAGCAGCTGATCGCCGAATCCACCGGCAAGGAAGGCAAAGGCCTGATCCCGATCGACGGCGAGCCGTTGGGTGCGCCCTCGCTCTATGGCGATGATCGCTTCTTCATCGATATCCGCACCGAAGGCGAAGATGACGCCTCGCATGACGACCGGCTCAAGGCGCTGGAAGCCGCCGGACATCCGGTGGTGCGAATCGTCATGAAGTCGATCGACCATATCGGGCAGGAATTTTTCCGGTTCGAGATGGCGACTGCGGTAGCCGGCGCGATCCTCGGCATCAATCCGTTCAACCAGCCTGACGTCGAAGCGGCCAAGATCAAGACCCGCGAACTGACCGGCGCGTTCGAGAAGACCGGCGCGCTGCCTGCGGAGACGCCGGTGGTCTCGACCGACGAGGCCGATCTCTACACCGACGAGCACAACGCGGCCGAACTGCGCAAGGCCGGCGCCAACGGCACGCTCGGCTCCTGGATCAAGGCGCAGCTTTCACGCTCCGGCGGCGGCGACTATGTCGCCCTGCTCGCCTACATCGCGCGCAATCCCGGCACGATCGGCTCGCTGCAGAAGATGCGGCTCGCGGTTCGCGACACGCATCACCTCGCGACCTGCGCCGAATTCGGTCCGCGCTTCCTGCATTCCACAGGTCAGGCCTACAAGGGCGGGCCCGACAGCGGCGTGTTCCTGCAGATCACGGCCGACGACGCCGAGGATCTGCCGGTGCCGGGCCAGAAGGCAAGTTTCGGCATCATCAAGGCCGCGCAGGCGCGCGGCGATTTCGACGTGCTGACCGAACGCGGGCGACGCGCGCTGCGCATCCATCTCAAGGGCAGCCTTGGACCGGGACTTGCTGCGCTCGACGCCGCGATTTCGGAAGCTCTCAGTTAGGAAAGTTCAGGGATATGCAACTCGGCATGATCGGCCTCGGCCGGATGGGCGGTAACATCGTCCGCCGGCTGATGAAGAACGGCCACACCGCCGTGGTCTACGACAAGGATTCAAAGGCGGTGGCCGGCCTCGCCGGCGAAGGTGCAACAGGCGCCGGCTCGCTTGAAGATTTCGTCGCGAGACTCGAAAAGCCGCGCACCGCCTGGGTGATGCTGCCGGCCGGCAGGATTACGGAGGCGACCATCGACGCGCTGGCAAGACTGATGGAGCCGGGCGACGTCATCATCGACGGCGGCAACACGTTCTGGCAAGACGACGTCCGCCGCGGCGCGGCGCTGAAGGCAAAAGGCCTGCATTATCTCGACGTCGGCACCAGCGGCGGCGTCTGGGGCATCGAGCGCGGCTATTGCATGATGATCGGCGGCGACAAGGCCGTGGTGGACCGGCTCGATCCGATCTTCAAGACGCTGGCGCCGGGCGCCGGTGATATCCCGCGCACAGGGGGACGCGAGGGCCGCGATCCCCGCGTCGAGCAGGGCTACATCCATACCGGCCCGTCCGGCGCCGGACATTTCGTCAAGATGATCCACAACGGCATCGAATATGGCCTGATGCAAGCCTATGCCGAAGGGTTCGACATCCTGAAGAACGCCAATACCGAGGCGCTGCCGCCCGAGCATCGCTTCGATTTCGATATCGCCGATATCGCCGAGGTATGGCGGCGCGGCAGCGTCATCCCGTCCTGGCTGCTCGACCTGACCTCCTCCGCGCTGGCGGAAAACCAGGCGCTCGATAATTACTCGGGCTTTGTGGAAGATTCCGGCGAAGGCCGCTGGACCGTCAACGCCGCGATCGACGAGGCCGTGCCGGCGGAAGTGCTGACGGCGGCGCTCTACGCACGCTTCCGCTCGCGCAAGGATCACACTTTTGCGGAAAAGATCCTGTCCGCGATGCGGGCCGGATTCGGCGGTCACAAGGAGCCGCCGAAAAAACCTGGTACGAAGGCTTGAGCTGCCATGGCGGTCGGTCAAACAATTCAGAACAAACCCGATCCCTGCTCCTTCGTCATTTTCGGCGTAACCGGCGACCTCGCGCACCGGCTGGTCGTTCCTGCGCTCTATAATCTGGCGGCCAGCGATCTTCTGCCGGACAGGTTTTGCCTCGTCGGCGTCGCCCGCAAGGGCATGACGACCGACAGGCTGCGCGACAGCCTGATGAAGGGGTTGCGCCAGTTTGCGACCCGCCCGGTCGATGACGCCATCGCAAGACGCCTGTTCGGCTGCCTCACCTGCATCGAGGCCGATCCGAAAGATCCCCCTTCCTTCGATGCGATGAGCAAGCAGCTTGCCGAACTGGAGGCCGCGCGCAATACCGGCGGCAACCGGCTGTTCTATCTGGCGACACCGCCCGTCGCGTTTCTACCAATCAGCCGCGAGCTCGGCCGCACCGGCATGCTGGCCGAGAACGGCGCGTGGCGGCGGCTGGTGGTAGAGAAGCCGTTCGGCACCGATCTCGCCTCCGCACAGGCGTTGAATGCCGAACTGCTCAAGCTCGTCGACGAGCACGAGATCTACCGAATCGATCACTATCTCGGCAAGGAAACGGTGCAGAACATTCTGGTGCTGCGCTTCGCCAACGGCATGTTCGAGCCGATCTGGAACCGCAACCACATCGACCACGTCCAGATCACTGTCGATGAACAGCTCGGCGTCGGCCACCGCGGCAGCTTCTACGACCAAACCGGCGCGCTGCGCGACATGGTGCCGAACCATTTGTTTCAACTGCTGTCGCTGGTCGCGATGGAGCCGCCGATCCGCTTCGATGCGCATTCGGTGCGCACCGAAAAGGCCGACGTGCTCGCGGCGATCCAGATCCAGAGCGAGGCCGAGGCCTTGCGCAACTCGGTGCGTGGCCAGTACCTCGCGGGCCGGATCGGCGATACCGACATCGCCGACTACCGCGGAATCGAGGACGTAGCGCCTGAAAGCACGACCGAAACCTACGCCGCGCTGAAACTGATGATCGACAATTGGCGCTGGGCCGGCGTCCCCTTCTATCTGCGCACTGGCAAGGCGCTCGGCGTCAAGCGCACCGAAGTGGCGATCAAGTTCAAGCAGGCCCCGTTCGCGATGTTCAACTGCACGCCGGTGGAACGGCTGGCCCAGAACTATCTCGTGATCGGCGTCGCGCCGAACGAGGGCATTGCCCTGCACTTCAATACCAAGGTGCCGGGACCCTCGATCCTGATCGACGGCGTCGAGATGAAGTTTCGCTACAAGGACTACTTCAAGGCGGCGCCCTCCACCGGCTACGAGACCTTGATCTATGACTGCATGATCGGCGACAACATCCTGTTCCAGCGCGCCGACAGCGTCGAAGCCGGCTGGAAAGCCGTGCAACCGTTCATCGACGCCTGGAAAAAGGCCGGCGCCGACGGCCTGAAAACCTACAAGGCTGGCAGCGAGGGCCCCGAGGAGGCCAACGAACTGCTCGCCCGGGACGGCCGGACCTGGCGGAAGTTCGAGTAGGCGATGACCAGCCACGGCAACCGCGAACTGATCACGGTCGCCCATCCAGCGGCGCTGGCAGCGACAGCCGCCGAGCATTTGTTGGCCTGCACGGCCGCCAACAGCGGCCGGATCGCGATCTGCCTGACTGGCGGCTCGAGCCCGAAGCGGCTCTATCACTTGCTGGCAACCGAACCCTATCGCAGCCGCATTCCATGGCAGCGCGTGCACTGGTTCATCGGCGACGAGCGCTTCGTGCCGGCGGACGATCCGCTCAACAATATGGGGATGGCACGATCGGCGTTCCTCGATCGATTGGCCCCGGCGTCGAATATCCATCCGATTCCGACCGCGACCGCCGACCCCGCCGGGAGCGCGGCGCTGTACGAACAGGAGCTCCGATCATTTTACGGGGCGGACACGCTCGATCCCGCAAAACCCCTGTTCGATCTCGTGCTGATGGGCGTCGGTCCCGATGGTCACACGGCCTCGCTGTTTCCCGATGGTCCCGCGCTCGATGAGCAAGCGCGCTGGGTCGTCGGCGTGCCGCGGGCGCATGTCGCCCCGTTCGTCCCACGCGTGACCCTCACGCTGCCGACGCTTGCCTCCTGCCGCCAAATGCTGTTTGAGGTTTCCGGACGGGACAAGCGAGCGATCTTGACGCGCCTGTTTGCAGGCGAGAATCTGCCCGCCAACCGCGCGCGCTCCATCGGCGAGACCGTCTGGCTGGTGGACCGGGAAGCGCTTCCGGAGAATTTTGGTGGGCAGTAAGTTTCCCTGTGCGCTGGTGGTGATGGGCGTTTCCGGCTCGGGGAAGAGCACCATCGCCGATCACCTCGCCCGGCGGCTCGGCTGGGCCTACGAGGATGCCGACCGGTTTCATCCGGCAAGCAACGTCGCCAAAATGAGCGCCGGCCATCCGCTGACCGACGAGGACCGCTGGCCGTGGCTGCAGGCGATCGCCGACGAGATCGACCGCGTCGCCGCATCCGGCGAACGCGCCGTGATCGCCTGCTCGGCGCTCAAGCACGCCTATCGCAACATTCTCGTGCATGGCCGCGACGATGTCAGGATCATCTTTCTCGACGGGGCCCAGGATCTGATCGCCGCCCGGCTGGTCGCCCGCAAGGGCCATTTCATGCCGCCGGGCCTGCTCGCGAGTCAGTTCGCGACCCTGGAACGGCCCGGCGCGGATGAGCGGCCGATCATCGTATCGATCGACGCGCCAGTCGGGGCGATCGTCGACGATATCGTCAATCAACTGAATCTGGTTCCTCAATGACCCGCATCAAGCTTGTGGTTTCCGACGTCGACGGCACGCTGTTGACGCATGATAAAGTCCTGACCGATGGGGCGAAGGAGGCCGTCGGCAGGCTACATGCCGCCGGCATCGGCTTCACCGTCGTCTCCAGCCGGCCGACTATCGGCATGGGATTTCTGATCGAGCCGCTTTCGATCACGCTTCCCATCGGCGCCTTCAACGGCAGCTCGATCGTCGATGCAGAGCTCAGGCCGATCGAGCAGCACCTGATCGAGCCCGCGGCGGCGCAGCGCAGCCTCGACGTGCTCCGTGCCTTCGGCGTCGATATCTGGCTGTTCAGCAACGAGCGCTGGTACACGCGCAATCCCGACGGCGAATACGTCCCGCACGAGAAACGCGCGATCAAGGCCGACCCGACCATCGTCGATGATTTCGCCCCGCATCTGCCGGAGGCCTGCAAGATCGTCGGCGCAAGCTCGGATCCGGCACTGCTGCAGCGCTGCGAGGCCGCGATGCGGGAAGCGGTCGGTACGGATGCGACCGCGGTCCGCTCGCAGACTTACTACCTCGACGTCACGCCGCCCGGCCACGACAAGGGCACCTTCGTGGATGCGATGATCAAGCGGCTCGGCATTTCGGCCGCGGAGGTCGCGACCATTGGCGACATGGAGAATGATCTGCCGATGTTCGCCCGCAGCGGATTTTCGTTCGCCATGGGCAACGCGGCCGACGACATCAAGCGGCATGCGACGCATGTAACCGACAGCAACGAGCGCGACGGGTTCGCGCGTGCGGTCGAGACGATGCTGCAGCTCGGATAGGCTGCGTGGAACTATCAAGCCGGCCTGAAGGATAAATCGAGGAATTCTCAAAGTCTTCGCGCGGCAAATCCGTTTCTGTCTACAAGCGCGAGCCGGTGCCCGGCCGCCGTTACCTCTCATGAAGGCAGGCTCACCCCAGCCCGGGCCCGCCGCGGCGAAGAAGGGCGACGGCTCGCGCGACTTTGCAGGAGACGCTATTTCGACCGCTGCACCGCCGGTTTCTCGGTCGGTGTCTTGGCGGCGCAGAGATTATGCGCGGTGTTGATCAGCGCGATATGCGTCAGCGCCTGCGGGAAATTGCCGGTCTGGCGGCCGGCTTGCGCATCGTACTCCTCGGCCAGCAGGCCGAGATCGTTGGCGATCGCGACGACACGGTCGAACAGTTCCTGCGCCTTGCCGAACTCCCCGGCCAGCACATAGGCATCGGCCAGCCAGAGGGTGCAGGCGAGAAACGCGCCTTCCGCCGGCTGCTTCTCGACTTCGCGCGGATCATGCCGCAGCACAAAACCATCGCGCATCAGATGCCGTTCAACCGCGGCCAGCGTGCCGCGCACACGCGGGTCCTCAGGCGGCAGAAATCCCACCGCTGGCAATAACAGGATGCTGGCGTCGAGCATTTTCGAACCGTAGGACTCGACGAACGCGTTCATTTCGGGATCGAACCCTTTGGCGCAGACGTCGGCATGAATGGCATCGCGCAACACGCGCCACTTTTCGAGCGGCGCCTTGAGGCCGAACGTTTCGGCGCTCTTGATGCCGCGATCGAACGCCACCCAGCTCATCACCTTCGACGAGACATAATGCTTGCCTGCGCCGCGGCGCTCCCAGATACCGTGATCGAACTGGTCCCAGCGTTCGGCAAGGTGCTCCAGCACGACACATTCCATCGCCCAGCTGGTGGCGTCCATCTCGAGCTTGGCCACGCGCCACTGGTGAAAGGCGTCGATCAGTTCGCCATAAACGTCGAGCTGCAGTTGCGCATGCGCGGCATTGCCGACGCGCACCGGCTGTGCGCCCTCATAGCCGGGCAGCCAGGCGGCTTCCCACTCCAGCAGACGGCGCTGCCCCATGATGCCATACATGATCTGCATGTTGGCCGGAGAACCGGCCGCGGCCCGCAACAGCCAGCGGTGCCAGGCAGAAGCCTCCTCGGTATAGCCGGAGTTCATCAGCGCCAGCAGCGTAAACGTCGCGTCGCGCAGCCAGCAGAAGCGATAGTCCCAGTTCCTGGCACCCCCGAGTTTTTCCGGCAGCGAGGTCGTCGGCGCGGCGACGATACCGCCGGTCGGCGCATAGGTCTGCGCCTTCAGCGTGATCAGGGAGCGCATTACGAGGTCGCGATTTTCGCCCTGATAGGTGCAACGGCTGCACCATTCGGTCCAGAACGCCTCGGTATCCTTCAGCGCGTAGGAGGGGTCGATCGGTTTCGGCACAGGCAGATGCGAGGGACCGTAGGTGAGCACGAAGGGAACGGTATCGCCCTCGCCGACCTCGAAATCCGCGACCGTCGTCAGATCCTCGCCACGGGTTTCGACCGGCGTCCGCAGCACCGTCATGTCCTGCCCGCAGATCGCAAGCAGCGCAGAACCGTCCTCGCTCTTCTTGACCCAGGGAATATCGACGCCGAAGCCGAAGCGGATCACGAGTTGCATGTGCATCTTGATCCGGCCCCTGACACCGCGCACCAGCCGCACGACGTCGGAGGCGTTGCCGCGCGGCGGCATGAAATCGATCAGGTCGACGGCGCCATCGGCCGTCTCGAACTTGGTCTGCAGGATCAGCGTGTTGTCCCAATAACGGCGCGAGGTGCCGGTAACTTCCGCCGCCGGCGCGATCAACCAGCGGCCGTGCTTTTCGGTGCCGAGCAGCGCAGCGAAGCAGGCGTCGGAATCGAAGGCCGGCCAGCACAGCCAGTCGATCGATCCGTCGCGGCCGACCAGCGCCGCGGTCTCGCAGTCACCGATCAGCCCATAATCTTCAATACGACACGGCACGGTGCTTCACCGCCTCGGTCAGATCGCGGCGCTCGACCGCTCGTGTGTTGCCCCCTTGAGCGCGGCGACGTCAACCACGGACGTTATCTTCTCAAGTGGCACCGGCAGCCGCCGCCGCCAGTTCGGATGCTCATGGACCGTGCCGGGGATATTGGGCTGCTCGACCACGCCGAGCAGATCCTCCAGCGAGACCGCGAGCAGCCGAGATTTGGTCCGCGCCAGGAAATTCGTCACCGAATAGAGATCATTGCGATCGATGGCGTGATGACGCAGCACATCGTCCAGCATCGCAAGCGCATGCCAGCGCGCATCATCCGTCTCTCCGGGATCGATACCGAGGCCGCGCTTGGTCGTGAGATCGCCGAACGAGCGCCAGCCGGCATAGGTCGAAAGATCGTGGGTGTTGAGCGTGACGAGCGCGTTGGTCAAATAATGATCGATGTTACGGAACGATCCGTGGTCGTCGCGCTCGAACATCATCACGAGATATGACCAGATGCCCCAGTCGGCGATCTGGTCGCGAAACCCTACCGGCACAGTGCCGAGGTCCTCGCCGATCACGACGCAGCGATTGGCGACACTTTCCTGCGCCGTGACCGCGAGCAGTGCCTCGAACGGCATCTGCACATAGACGCCGTCGCGTGCGGTGAAACCCTGCGGCACCAGATAGAGCCGCTTCAGCCCGAGCACGTGGTCGAGGCGGATCGCACCGGCATGCCGCATCGAGGCGCGCAGCATGTCGCGGTATGGCGCAAAGGATACAAGCTCCAGTCCCACCGCATTGAAGCCCGCAAGGCCCCAGCTCTGGCCGGCGGTATTGAGCGGATCGGGCGGCGCGCCGACGCCGAGATGGCGGGATATTGCGACCTGCTCGTTCCAGGCGTCGAACCCGTCGGACTGCACGCCGACGGCAACATCGAGATAGAGCCCGACCTTGAGGCCAAGCTTCTTTGCGAGATCGGCGGCAGCACCGAGCTGCCGGTCGGCGGTCCATTGCACGAATTCGACGAACTCGATCTCGGCGGCGTCCTCGCCCGCGCGCAAGGCCGCGCATCTGGCGTCATCCGGTTGCCGCCACTCGTCCGGCCACTCCCACCACGGCTTGCCAAATCTGTGCCGAAGCACCTCGAAGCAGGCAAAATGCGACAGCAGCGCCCCGCGTTCGGCGCGGAATCTGTCGAAATCCTGCTGACGCTGCGGTTTTGCGCCCGCCTTGAATGCGGCAAAGGCCGAGCGGAGCGCCCGCCACTTCAAGCCGGCGACGCCGACATAATCGACAAAGTCGGCCGCCCGCAACGCCGCCAACGCTTCGCTTGTTTCGGAATCAAGCTGAAATTCGGGAAGCTTTTCAACGTCGATATAAAGCGGGTTGAGAAATAGCCGGCTGTTCGGCGCATAGGGGCTGCAATCGCCGGGGCGATCGTCGAACAAGGCATGCAGCGGATTGAGGCCAACACCGTCGGCGCCGAGCTGATCGGCCAGCTGAACCAGGTCGGCAAGGTCGGTGAAGTCGCCCATGCCCCAGTTCCGCGCCGAGCGGACACTGTAAAGCTGGGCCGCGAGCAGCCAGCAGCGGTCAAATTCACCGCCAAACGCCCGTTCCGGTGCTGAAATCAGCGGCACGTCCTCCGCCGCCGCGGCATTGCTCACCTGCAGCCGGTAGATGCCGAGCGGCAGTTCAGTAGGCCAGTCGATGGCATGATCCGAACTCTTGCCCTCGGCGATAACCCGCACATCCGCAACGATTTTCCATGCGACCGGCAGCGCGGCCGCGGCCGGCAGTTCGGTTCGCGACGGCCGTCCGGAGCGGACCACGACGGGATGGCCGATCAGCGGTCCCGGCGCGTCCGGCGGCAGCGCATCCAGGATAATTTTGAGCGCGGCAGCGTCCGTCACACGGCGGTGACCCTGACCATCCAGGAATTCGGTCTGAATCCCGCGGGCTTTAGCTTCTGCAAAAAGGTCCATTCGGCACGTACTTTGCACGCAAACATCAAACGGATGTCGCGAAATTGTCCAAATACCGGAAGGGGATAGAGGGTGAATAACGCCGAGACCCACCAACGGTTCCCGGGAACCAAAGTGCGGCTGGCGGATTCTATCTTCCGTCCGGAACGTCTCCGTTTCTGCAAACGAAACGGGGACGTCATTTCCATGGCAATGGCATCACCGTGAACAAAAAAGCGCAAACCGCCGACAGCTCCAACGCCGGCGTCTCCCTCCCCATCGACGCTGCCTATCCGCTGGATAAAGGCGGCGGCCTGCTGTCCGATGCAAAGGAGGTGCCGACCACCACTGAGGCGACCGACGAGCTTTGGTACAAGGATGCGATCATCTACCAGCTCCACGTCAAGGCGTTTGCCGACAGCAACAATGACGGCATCGGGGACTTCGCCGGGCTGACCGAGAAACTGGGATATTTGCAGGATCTCGGGGTCACCACGCTGTGGCTGCTGCCCTTCTACCCCTCCCCCGGCCGCGACGACGGCTACGACATCGCTGATTATGGCGACATCAATCCCGATTTCGGGACGATGAAGGATTTCAAGCGCTTCATCCAGGAAGCCAAGAAGCGAAACCTGCGCGTCATCACCGAACTCGTCATCAACCACACCTCGGACCAGCACGACTGGTTCAAGCGCGCCCGCCGTTCGGACCCGAATTCGAGCGCCCGCAACTGGTACGTCTGGAGCGACACCGACCAGAAATATCTGGGCACGCGGATCATCTTCACCGACACCGAGAAATCGAACTGGACCTGGGACCCGGAAGCCGGCCAGTTCTACTGGCACCGCTTTTTCTCGCACCAGCCGGACCTCAATTTCGACAACCCGCGGGTGGTGAGTGCGCTGGTGCAGGTGATGAAGCGCTGGCTAGATACCGGCGTGGACGGTTTCCGCCTCGACGCCATTCCCTATCTCTGCGAGCGCGACGGCACCAACAACGAGAACCTGCCGGAGACGCATGCCATCATCAAACGGTTGCGCGGCGAGCTCGATGCCTACGCCAAGGGCAAGGTGTTGCTGGCCGAGGCCAATCAATGGCCCGAGGACGTGCAGGAATATTTCGGCCGCGGCGATGAATGCCACATGGCCTATCATTTCCCGCTGATGCCGCGCATCTACATGGCGATCGCGCAGGAAGACCGCTTCCCGATCACCGACATCCTGCGCCAGACGCCCGACATCCCGGCCAACTGCCAGTGGGCACTGTTTTTGCGCAATCACGACGAGCTGACGCTGGAAATGGTCACCGACGTCGAGCGAGACTATCTGTGGTCGACCTACGCCAACGACCCCCGCGCGCGCATCAATGTCGGCATCCGCCGCCGCCTGGCGCCGTTGATGGACAATGACCGGCGCAAGATCGAATTGATGAACTCGCTGCTGTTCTCCTTCCCGGGCACGCCGATCATCTATTACGGCGACGAGATCGGCATGGGCGACAACATCTATCTCGGCGACCGCAACGGCGTACGCACGCCGATGCAGTGGACGCCGGACCGCAATGGCGGCTTCTCCCGCGCCGACCCCGCCCGGCTTTACGCACCGACCATCATGGACCCGGTCTATGGCTATGAAGCGGTCAATGTCGAGGCGCAGTCGCGCAGCCTGTCTTCGCTGCTGTCCGCCACCAAGAAGCTGATCGCGGTGCGCAAATCCACCATCGCTTTCGGCCGCGGCACCATGACCTTCATCCGCCCGGAAAACCGCTCGGTGCTGTGCTATGTGCGGCAGTATCAGGGCGAAATCATCCTGTGCGTCGCCAATCTGTCGCGATCGGCGCAGGCGACCGAGCTCGACCTTTCTGCCTTCAAGGACCGCATTCCCCTGGAGATGCTTGGGCGCACCCGCTTTCCGGCGATCGGCGAGCTGCCCTACATGATCACGCTCGCGCCGTACGGCTTCTACTGGTTCGAGCTGCAGGAGCGCGATAAATCGACGCCGGCGCCGCCGCGCGCGGTGCCCGAATTCGAGACGCTGGTGGTGCCGCTGAACTCGACCTGGGTCTCGCTGGCGCGCGAGCGCAGCGTGTTCGAGCGCGACGTGCTTCCCGGCCATCTGGCGCGCAGCCGCTGGTATCCGGAACGCTCAGCCAAGGCGATCCGGCCAGCGCTGACCTCGGCCATTCCGTTCTGCGACATCGGCGACAACCGGCCCTGGCTTGCCTTCTTCGAAACCACCGAGCGCGGCGTGGCGACGCGCTACGTGCTGCCGATGCAGATCGAATGGGTGCGCTTCGACCGCGAACGCTACAACCCGCAGGCGCTCGCCGCGGTCAGACAAGGTGCGCGTGAAGGCACGCTGCTCGACGTCGCCACCGACCAGATTTTCATATCGCTGCTCCTGCGCAACCTGCAGCAATCATTGACCGTCGACGAGAGCGAGCAGGGCCTGCAGCTCGAATTCCGTCCGACCAGCCGCTTTGGCGACAAGCCGATCCGGCAACCCGAGCACATTCGCGTCGTCGATTCCGACCAGCCGCGCAGCACCGCGCTGGTCGACAACGACTACGTCGTCAAGATCTACCGGACGCTACAGGCCGGCCCCAATCCCGAGATCGAGATGGGACGCTTCCTCACCGATGTCGTCAACTTTGCCAACGTGCCGGCGCTGCTCGGCAGTGTCGAGCTGGTCGAGGGCAACGAGAAGAGCGCGATCGGCGTCGTTCACGCCTTCGTCGCCAACCAGGGCGACCTCTGGACCGTGAGCGCGGCCTATCTCGATCGCTTCGTCGAGGAGCAGCGCCTGCTGGCGGAGAGCATCCATCCCGGTGAGCGCGAGGAAGAAATCCCCTATCTGCGCCACATGGCGCAGGCTGGGCGGCGCGTCGCGGAATTGCACGCAGCGCTCGCCAGCAACAGCGAGCTCCCCGAATTCGCGCCGGAGCCGACCGGCAGCGACGACGTGCAGCGCTGGATCGACGACCTGATGCTGTGCGCCGGCCGCGTTTTCGACGCGCTCCGGCAACGGCGCGAGACGCTGAGGGAAGCCGACCGTCCGCTGGCCGACCAGGTGGTGGCGTTGCAGCCCGCTTTGCCCGATCTATTGGAAACGCTGCTGTCGCGCGAGGCGCGCGTGGCCAACATTCGCGGTCATGGCGACCTCGATCTCTGTCAGCTATTGATCGTCAAGGACGATATCTTCATCACCGACTTCGAGGGCGCGCCGCGGCGCAGCATCGCCGAACGCCGGCGCAAGACGCCTGCGGCACGCGACGTCGCCAGCCTGATCCGCTCGATCGATTATTCGGCCACCGCCGCTCTTGAGCGCGCGCTCAAAGTGGCTCACGATGAGCATGGCAAGCTCGGCGCTGCGCTTGCCGAATGGCGCGACCGGGCGACGGCCACGCTGCTCGCCGCCTACCACGAGGCGCTGACCGACCAGCGGCTGTGGCCGGCCGACCCCAGGGCGGCGGACGGGCTGCTGACCTTCTTCCTGCTCGAGAAGGTATTGAACGAAATCGAGCACGAACTGTTATTCCGACCAGAATGGCTGCGCATGCCCCTGATCGGTATCCTGCGAATGTTATCACAACCATTTCCCGAGGCCTCATGACAAAGTTGCCTGCCGAGGCCTACGCCATCATCGAAGGCAAGCATTCCGATCCGTTCCGTTACCTCGGCCTGCACAGCGAGGGCGGCCACAGCGTGGTGCGCGCGTTCATTCCCGAGGCCTCCAATGTGGAGGCGGTCGGCGAGCACGGCGAGACGGCACAACTTGAACGGCTTCACGACGCCGGGCTGTTTGCCGGCGCGCTTCCGAACGGCTCCAAGCGCTATCAGCTTCGCGCCCGGTTCGGCGAGAACGTCGTCGAACTCGACGATCCCTACCGCTTCCCGCCCGTGCTCAGTGATTTCGATCTTTACCTCTTGGGCGAAGGCACCCACCGGCGGATCTACGACAAGCTCGGCGCCCACCCGATGACGCTCGACGGCGTCGAAGGCGTCGCCTTCGTGGTGCTGGCGCCGAACGCCAAGGCAGTCAACGTGGTCGGCGATTTCAATTTCTGGAATGCGCGGCGGCATCCGATGCGCGTGCGCGGCGTCGGCTATTGGGAATTGTTCGTGCCGCACGCCCGCGCCGGCGACCGCTACAAGTTCGACATCACCGGACCCGATGGTCGGCATCTGCCGCTGAAATCCGATCCCGTGGCGTTTGCAGCGGAGCTCCGCCCCTCGACGGCCTCGGTCGTCGTTGACGAGACCAGAATTCCGAAACCGCGGCCGGCGCCGTCAGGCATCAACACGCTGGAGGCGCCGATTTCGATCTACGAGGTCCATCTCGGCTCCTGGCGGCGCAAGCACGGCAATGAATGGCTGAGCTATCGCGACCTCGCCGAGCAGCTTCCGGCCTACGCAAAGGATATGGGGTTCACCCATATCGAGTTTCTCCCTGTCAGCGAGCATCCGTTCGACGGCTCATGGGGCTATCAACCGACTGGCCTCTATGCGCCGACCAGCCGGTTCGGCACGCCGGAAGATTTTTCGGCGCTGGTCGATGCCTGCCACCGCGAGGGGCTTGGCGTCTGGCTCGACTGGGTGCCCGGACATTTCCCCGACGATCCGCACGGGCTCGGCTATTTCGACGGCACGGCGCTTTACGAGCACGCCAATCCGATGCAGGGCCGCCACCTCGACTGGGGCACGCTGATCTACAATTACGGCCGCACTGAAGTCGTGAATTTCCTGGTCTCCAACGCGCTGTTCTGGCTCGATCGTTACGGCGTCGACGGCCTGCGCGTCGATGCGGTCGCCTCGATGCTCTATCTCGATTACAGCCGGCCCGCCGGCGAATGGATTCCGAACCGGCATGGCGGGCGGGAAAATCTCGAAGCCATCGAATTCCTGCGCCGCTTCAATATCGAAGTATTTGGGCATTTCCCGGACGCCACCACGGCGGCGGAGGAGTCCACCGCATGGCCGCAGGTCTCGCAGCCGGTCGAATATGGCGGGCTCGGCTTCGGCTTCAAATGGAACATGGGCTGGATGCATGACACGCTGAAATATGTCGGCAAGGATCCGGTCTACCGCAAGCACCATCACGGCGACGTGCTGTTCGGCCTGCATTACGCGTTTTCGGAAAACTTCATCTTGCCGCTGTCGCATGACGAGGTCGTGCACGGCAAGCGGTCGATCCTCGGCCGCATGCCGGGCGACGAGTGGCAGCGCTTTGCCAATTTGCGCGCCTATTACAGCTTCATGTTCGGCCATCCCGGCAAGAAGCTCCTGTTCATGGGCTGCGAGTTCGGCCAGGAACGCGAATGGAATCACGATCAGTCGCTGGACTGGCATCTCTTGGAGCAGCACCGGCACACCGGCATCCAGAACCTGATCCGCGACCTCAACCACCTCTATCGCCGCGTGCCGGCGCTGCACCAGATGGACTGCAACCAGGCCGGCTTTGAATGGGTCATCACCCACGATTCCGGCAACAACATCTTTGCCTGGCTGCGCAAGGGTCTCGACCCGCATGCCCGCTGCCTCGTGGTCGTGAACTTTTCGCCGAATGTCTATCGCGATTACCGCGTCCGGGTGCCGTTCGCCGGCAACTGGAAGGAAGTGCTAAATTCCGACTCCGGCCATTACGGCGGCAGCAATGTCGGCAATATCGGCACCGTCCATACCCTGGAAGGCAGCATCCCCGAGCTCAGCCTGACCATTCCGCCGCTGGCTGCGATCTTTCTCGTACCGGAAAGCTGACGCATGCGACTGTCCGCGGGAAGTCCCGCCCGCCTAGGTGCAAGCTGGGACGGAAGGGGCACCAACTTTGCGTTGTTCTCGGCCAATGCAGAGAAGGTCGAGCTCTGCCTGTTCGACGGCCAGGGCCGCCGCGAAATTGAGCGGATCGAACTGCCCGAGCGCAATGAGGACGTCTGGCACGGCTATCTCAACGACGTCTCGCCCGGGCAGCTCTATGGCTATCGCGTCCATGGGCCCTATGCGCCCGAACGCGGCCACCGCTTCAATGCCAACAAGCTGCTGCTCGATCCCTACGCCAAGCGGCTCGCCGGCCGGCTGGTCTGGAGCGATGCGCATTTCGGCTATCGCACCGGCAGCGCGCGCGAGGACCTTTCCTTCGATCGCCGCGACAATGCCCGCGGCATGCCGAAAGCCGTGGTCATCGACGAGAGCTTCAACTGGGGCCGCCGTGAGATCCGGCCGAACATTTCCTGGGGAGACACCATCATCTACGAGGCCCACGTCAAGGGCCTGACACAGAAGCGCGCCGACATCGCGCCCGCCTGGCGTGGCACCTATGGCGGGCTGTGCTCGCCGGCGATGATCGATCATCTCAAGCTGCTCGGCGTCACCACCATCGAGCTATTACCGGTCCATGGGCTGATCGACGACCGGGTGCTGGTGGAGCGGAAGCTGGCGAACTATTGGGGTTACAACACGCTGGCGTTCTTCGCACCCGAGCCACGCTACGCGCAGGACAACGCGCTCGATGCCTTCCGCACCACGGTGGCGCGGCTGCACGACGCCGGCATTGAGGTGATGCTCGACGTGGTCTACAACCACACCGCCGAGGGCAACCATCTCGGCCCGACGCTGTCGTTCCGCGGCATCGACAACGCATCCTATTACTGGCTCAGCAAGGACAATCCGCGCTACTATGACGACTTCACCGGCTGTGGCAGCTCGGTCAACCTGACCCATCCGCGCGTGCTGCAGATGGTGATGGATTCGCTGCGCTACTGGGTCGAGGTCTGTCATGTCGACGGTTTCCGCTTCGACCTCGCCACCACGCTGGCGCGGACGCCGACCGGCTTCGACCGCAATTCCTCGTTTCTGACCGCCGTGCGCCAGGACCCGGTGCTGGCATCCGTCAAGCTGGTCGCCGAGCCGTGGGACCTCGGCATGGGCGGCTATCAGGTCGGCGCATTTCCCTCGCAATGGTCGGAGTGGAACGACCGCTATCGCAGCGCGATGCGGCGCTACTGGAGCGGCGAAGGCAGCCTGATCGGCGAAGTATCGCGCCGCATGACCGCTTCATCCGACCTGTTCCATCACGACAATCGCGCAACACGCGCCAGCATCAATCACATTACCGTCCACGATGGTTTCACGCTGGCCGATCTGTTCAGCTACAACGACAAGCACAATGAAGCCAATGGCGAGGACAATCGCGACGGCTCCAACGACAATCACAGCAACAATTGCGGCCATGAGGGCCCGACCACGGACGCCGCGATCGTCGCGCTGCGCCGCCAGCTGCGCAAGAACCAGCTTGCCTGCCTGTTCCTCGCGCAGGGAACGCCACTGTTACTGGCGGGCGACGAAGTCGGCAATTCGCAGAACGGCAACAACAATGCCTATTGCCAGGACAACGAGATCGGCTGGGTCAACTGGGACAATCTCGGCAAGGCGGGCGACGACCTCACCGATTTCGTCGGCCACATGACGGCGCTGCGCCGGCGCTTCCCCCAGCTCCGCTCCCAGCGCTGGCTCTCAGGACGCCGCAAGGACGGCTCCTTTGACGGGCTGTGGCTGACACCCGCGGCCGAGGAGATGCAGGAATCCGACTGGAATTTTCCGGAGGGCCGCTTCCTCGCCTATGTGCTGGCGCCATTGGAACAAGGCCAGCCGCCGATCTTTATCGTGCTGAACGCCGCCCCCGAAGAGATCGCTTTCACCTTGCCCAAACTACCCGAATACAAGAACTGGCAGCAGGTGCTGAACACGACCGAGGCCAGCCAAGGCTTCGCCGAATTCGCTTCCGGCGCCGAGAGCAGCGCACCGCCGCGGTCGGTGCTTGCCTTTGCGGGCGCGACATGAATGCCCGCCAATTCGGCCCCTCCCTGGCCGACTACGGCACGCGGTTTCGGCTGTGGGCGCCGGCGGCGAAACGTGTCGATGTGATGCTGGAGCGGCCGCACGCCATGAACCGTGGCGAGGACGGCTGGTTCACGGCTGACATCGCCGGCGTGAGGGCTGGCGCGCGCTACAAGTTTCGCATCGATGATGACATCGACGTGCCGGATCCGGCATCCGAGTTTCAGCCCGACGACGTGTTCGGCCCGAGCGAAGTGATCGACCACAACGCGTTTTCCTGGCGCGCCGCAGGCTGGCGCGGGCGGCCGTGGCATGAGGCCGTCATCGTCGAAGCGCATGTCGGCACGTTCACCAAAGAAGGCACGTATCGCGCCATGATCGACCGGCTCGATCATCTCGTCGCGACCGGCATCACCGCCCTGGAATTGATGCCGCTGGCGGATTTCGCCGGCTCCCGGAACTGGGGCTATGACGGCGTGCTGTGGTATGCGCCCGACAGCGCCTATGGGCGGCCGGACGATCTCAAGACCCTGATCGACGAGGCGCATCTGCGCGGGCTGATGGTGATGCTCGACGTGGTCTATAATCATTTTGGCCCCGAGGGAAATCATCTCGGCCGCTATGCGCCGTCCTTCTTCACGGATGCCCATACGCCGTGGGGCAGCGCGATCGACTATCGCGTCAGCCAAGTCCGCGCCTTTGCCATCGAGAACGCCGTGCACTGGCTGCGCGACTATCGCTTCGACGGCCTGCGGCTCGATGCCGTCAACTCGATCGTCGAGCCGGGTGGCCTGTCGCTGCTGCACGACATCAGCGCCGCCGCCGGGCGGTTCGCGGCGGAAACAGGCCGGCAGATTCATCTCGTGCTGGAGAATGGCGACAACCGCGCCAGCATCCTCGATCCCGTTCAGGATCCGCCGCAAGGCAAATACCGCGCGCAATGGAACGACGATTATCATCACGCCTGGCGCGTGATGATAACCGGCGAGAAGCAGGGCTATTATGTCGACTACCAGCGCGCGCCGCGGTCTGACATCGCGCGCGCGCTGTCTTCCGGGTTCGTCTATCAGGGCGAACCGTCGGAATTTCGCCGCGGCAAGCGCGGCGAGCCGAGCGGCCATCTGGCGCCAACCGCCTTCATCAACTTCCTGCAGAACCACGACCAGATCGGCAACCGGGCGCTGGGCGACCGGCTGGAAGGTAGCGCCGACGCGCGGATGATCGAGGCGGCGCTTCAGATCCTCCTGATCGCGCCTCATATCCCCATGCTGTTCATGGGCGAGGAATGGGGCTCGACGGCCCCCTTCCCGTTCTTCTGCGATTTCGGCGGCGACCTTGCCGACGCCGTTCGCAAGGGCCGCCGGGTCGAACTGGCGTGGGCCTATGCCGAATATGGCGACGAGGTCCCCGACGCGCTGGCCGCTTCGACCCGCGATTCCGCCGTGCTCGACTGGGACGGCCGCGATACGTCGGCCGGACGAAAGCGCCTGACGATGGTGCAAGAGTTGCTGCATGTCCGGCGGCACGAGATCGTGCCCCGTCTGGTAGGCTCCTCTTTTGGGAAAGCAGATGCGGCCGACAACGGCTTGCTGACGGCAGATTGGCGAATGGGCGATGGCACGACACTTCGCCTCCTCGCCAATCTCTCGGAAAAGTCCGTCAGCCATAGCCAAGCCGTGGGAACCCCAATCTGGGGAAACGAGTTGGGCAATAGCGTGCCGCCATGGTCGGTGCACTGGCGCATCGGATAGGAAAATGCCCCCGGCAATCCCGATCGCGACCTATCGCCTGCAATTGTCGGCGGACTTCGATTTCGATGCCGCAGCTTCCGTGGTGCCCTATCTGAAGGCGCTCGGCATCACCCACCTCTATGCCTCCCCCTTCACGCGCGCCCGCAAGGGCTCAACGCACGGCTACGACGTGACCGACCATGCCGAGTTCAATCCAGAACTCGGCGGCGCAGCCGGCTTCGAACGGCTGAGTGCCGCGCTGCGGCAGCATGATGTGGGTTTGATCCTTGATTTCGTGCCCAACCATGTCGGCGTGCATTGCGCCGATAATCCGTGGTGGCTCGACATGCTGGAATGGGGTCCGGCGTCGCCACACGCAGCCTCCTTCGACATCGATTGGGATCAGTTGCCCTATCGGGCCCGTGGCGGCGTGCTGCTGCCGATCATCGGCTCATCCTACGGACAGGCGCTGGAGAATGGCGAGATCGAATTGCGCTTTGATGCCGGCGAAGGCAGCTTCTCAGCCTGGTATTATGAGCACCGGCTGCCGATCGCACCGGAACGTTACGGCGAAATCCTGCGCATGGTCGTCAAGGAGGCCGGCGCAGAGGAAAGCGCAGCCGGTCAAGCCATGCTTGCACTGGCGCTGCGCTATCAGGGCCCGCGCCGTCCCAATCGCAAGGAAGCACCGGGCTTCAAGGCGGAACTGCAAAGCATTGCTGGAGCCGCCGGCATCATCGCGCGGGGGCTGGATGCCTACCGCGCCGGGGCGGACCGGGCTACTCAGACCCTCGCCTTGCACCATCTGCTGGAGCGTCAACACTACAAGCTCGGCCATTGGCGACTTGCCTCCAGCGACATCAACTACCGTCGCTTCTTCGACATCAACTCCCTGGCAGGCCTGCGCGTCGAGGATGCCGGCACCTTCGCCGCGATCCACCGCCTGGTCAAACGGCTGATTGCCGAGGACAAGCTCCACGGGCTGCGGCTCGACCACATCGACGGCCTGCGCGATCCCGTGCAGTATTTCCAGCGCCTGCGCCGGCTGGTCCGCGATGCGCATGGCGGCCACCTCAGGCCGTTTTATGTGGTGATCGAAAAGATTCTCGGCGAACACGAGAAACTGCCGTCATTTGCCGGCGTTCATGGCACCACCGGCTATGAGTGGATGAACGCGATCACCCGCGTGCTCACCGATGGCCGCGGGCTGGAGCCACTCGACGAGGTCTGGCGGCAGATCAGCAACCGCTCGCCGCAGCTCGAGCCGATCTTGCGGGAAGCCAAGCGCCGCGTTCTGGAAACGCTTCTCACCAGCGAGTTCACCGTGCTCACGCGCCTCTTGGCGCGCATCGCCAATGGGCACTACTCGACCCGCGACTATTCCGCCGACAGCCTGCGGCAGGCGCTCGAACTCTATGTGCTGCATTTCCCGGTCTATCGCACCTACCTGACATCCTCGGGGCCATCAGAACATGATCGCCAGTTGATCTCGCAGACGATCGAGCGGGCCCGCGGCGACTGGTTTGCCGCCGATGACGGCATTTTTGATTTCCTGCGCGACACGCTGACGATGGACCTGATCAAGCCCGGCCGCGCCCACCATAGCGCGCCGCGCGTGCGCCGGTTTGCGCTGAAAGTCCAGCAGTTCACCGGGCCAATGATGGCAAAATCGCTGGAGGATACGACATTCTACCGCTACCACCGCCTGCTCGCGCTCAACGAGGTCGGCGGCGATCCTGCGGCGAAGGCGCTGTCGGCCGACGATTTTCACCAGATGATGCAGGCACGCGCCAGGGAATGGCCGCGTGGCATGACCGCGACCGCGACCCACGACACCAAGCGCGGCGAAGACGCTCGCGCACGTTTGATGGCGCTCTCGGAGATTCCGGGCGAATGGACCAGCGCGGTGGCGCGATGGAAGCTGCTCAACGCGCCGCATGTGGTGGCTGACGGCGATCTGCGGGCGCCGTCAACAACTTTCGAATACATGCTCTATCAGGCGCTGCTCGGCGCATGGCAGCCGGACGACGCGTCGTTCGTGGAGAGGATGCAGGAATATGCGCTGAAAGCGGCGCGCGAAGGCAAGCAGGAAACGAGCTGGCTCAATCCCCACGCGGCCTATGAAGAAGGTGTGAAAGATTTCATCGCGAAGATTCTCGATCCTTCGCTCTCGGGCGAATTTCTGGCTTCCCTGCAGACACTGGCGCAGCGGCTGTCGCTCATGGGCGCCTTGAATTCATTGAGCCAGATCACGCTGAAGACGACTATGCCGGGCGTGCCGGATTTCTATCAAGGCACCGAGCTATGGGATCTCTCGCTGGTCGATCCCGACAACCGGCGTCCGGTGGACTTTGCTGAGCGCGCGGGCCGTCTCGATACGCTCAAAAATCCGGACTGGACCGGGCTCGTTGAAAAGTGGCCAAGCGGTCATCTGAAGCTCGCCTGGACACGGCATCTGCTCGAGCTTCGAACCGAGCTCGCCGACATCTTCACGAATGGCGACTATGAGCCCTTGGAGGTGAGCGGGCCGAGCCGCGATCATTTCATCGCATTTGCGCGGCGCCGCGGCCGCGAGGCGGCGATTGTCGTCGTTACGCGCTGGTTCGCGCCCTTCACCGATGGCGGCAGACACTGGCCCAGTTCGGAGACTTATGAGGCGGTGCTGAACGTGGCCGGCTATGCGGCCGAAGGCTTTGCCGATGCCGATGCGACCCAGCTGCGCCTGCCCGACCTGCTCGCGCATCTGCCGGTGGCCGTCCTGAAAGCCAAGCTTACTGTTGCGGCGAAACCGGCGCGAAAGCGCGAGGGCCTGGCGGCTATTTCTTTGTAAGCAACAGCTTGCCGCGGTTCTGGATCGCCGCCTGGGCGGCCTCGGCAAAGCGTTGCAGCAGCCATGGCAGTACGACTTCCACTTGCACGTGGTCCTCGGCGACGTCGACATGGCCGGCAGCAGCCTGACCGAGGGCACGCACGCGGAAGATCATGCGGTTGTCCTCCCACCGCTCCTCGTCGACGCTCAAGACTGGCACGCTGGAAGCGGCACGCGAGAGCCCGGTCTTAAGCCGGCGCATCGCCTCTTCGCGTCCAAGACTATGCGGGATGGAAACCACCAGCGGCTTGGTCATCGCAAGAATCCTCCTCACCTTAAGCGCATGTAATAGCTCGCGGTTCGAAAGGAAGAGGCGCGGTGATTGTCGCGGTGCAGTACGGAACTTAGCTGACTCCCGGTTGTTGTTCCACGCAAAGGGCAGAACGTGCAAAACGCCCCATTCGGGCTGAGGAGAGCTTTATGTCTATCGGCACCATTATCCTGATCATTCTCATCATCGCGCTGCTCGGCGGATTCAGCGGCATCGGCGGTGGACCGTTCTATGGCACCGGCTATTACGGCGGCGGCGGACTGGGTCTGGTGATCGTGATCCTGCTGATCCTGCTGCTGCTCGGAAAGCTTTAAACGACTTGCGGTCTATTTCACACGGAAGCTGTCATCACCCGCGAAAGCGGGTGATCCAGTTTTCCAGAGGGAGCCGTGATGATCGAGAGGCCCCGGCGTACTGGATACCCCCGCTTTCGCGGAGTAGATAGTGGTGCCGAGGCTAGAGCTTGCCAGCCAACTTCTTCATCGCCGGCTTGATCGACGCGGCTGCATCATCGTAGCCGTCCCATGCCTTCGTCTTTGCCAGCAATCCGGGCACGGTGCGGACCGTGTACTTCTTCGGATCGAGATCGCCGCGTACCTGCGTCCAGGTTAGCGGCATCGAGACCGTGGCGCCCTCGCGCGCCCGCGGCGACAACGCGGCGACTGCCGTGGACATACGGTCGTTGCGGAGATAGTCGAGGAAGATTTTTCCCTTGCGCAGCTTCTTCGACATGTTGAGCAAATAGCGCTCGGGATCATCATTCGCCATCCACTGGCAGATGCCTTGTGCGAACGCTTTGGCCTCCTTCCAGGACACCTTGTCCCTTGCACCATAGAGGAGCGGCGCCACGACATGCAGTCCCTTGCCGCCGGTGGTCTTGCAGAAGCTTTCGAGGCCGACTTCCGTCAGGCGCTGGCGCATCTCCTTGGCCGCATCAATGACTTCGGAGAACTCGACATCAGGCGCGGGATCGAGGTCGAACACCAGCCTACCCGGCGTGTCATAGGCATTGGGCGCGCAATTCCAGGGATGCAGCTCGAGGCCGCCGATCTGCGCCACCGCCGCCAACGCCTCGACGCGGTCGATCTGCAGATAGGGTTTGCGATCGCCCGATACCTTGGCGAGTTCGAACAGGTTGGACGCGCCCTGCATGGCGTGGCGCTGGAAGAATTTTTCGCCGTGGATGCCGTCGGGTGCACGCACGATAGAGCATGGACGTCCCTTGATGTGCTCGATCATCCATTCGCCGACCGCCTCGAAATAGTGGGCGAGGTCGAGCTTGGTGACGCCTTCGCCGTCGCCGCCATCGGGCCACAACTCCTTGTCGGGCTTGGAGATCACCACGCCCATGACCTCGCCCGTCTTGCTGGTGGCAGGCTTTGCGCGCGCGGCCACTACCTTGCCCTTGCCGGGCTTCGGCTGCGTAACGCCTTTCGTCGAGGGCGCTTCCGCTTCCACTTCCGCGGCCGGCTTGTCCTGCCGCAGGCCCTTGAACGCCGCCTGGCGGACGTTTCCGTCGGCGGTGAAGCCCGCGAATTCGATCTCGGCGACCAGTTCGGGCTTCAGCCAGTGCACGTCGCGGGTTTTCTTCGGCGCGTTCTTGCCGCCGAACGGGCTCTTGTCGGAAGCCGCGGCCTTCAGCGCCGGCATGATGCGGCGGACCTTGTCCTGCCCGAAGCCTGTCCCGACCATGCCGACGAAAGCGAGATGATCGCCGCGATAGACACCGGCCATCAGCGAGCGGAACTTGCCATTGGTGGTCTTCCAGCCGCCGAGCACCACCTCGTGCCCGGCGCGGCATTTCGCCTTGGTCCAGCTCTCCGAGCGGCCGGAGCGATAGGGCGCGTCGAGCTTCTTGGAGACCACGCCCTCTAGTTCCAGCTTGCAGGCCGACTGCAGGACGGCATCACCGCCGCTTTCGAAATGCTCGACATAGCGGATCTGCTTCTCCTTACCCTTGCGCGCTTCCAGCAGCTTCTTCAGCCGCGCCTTGCGGTCGCCGAGCGGCAGGCCGCGAAGGTCCTCGCCGTCCGCGAACAACAGGTCGAACGCATAGAAGATCAGGCTTTCGCTATCGCCGTCCGACAGCGCGGCCTGCAGGGTCGAAAAATTCGGCGCGCCATTATGATCGAGCGCGACGATCTCGCCGTCGATCAGCAAGTCGGAAAGCGATTTTGCTTCACTGGCGATCGACTTGAACTTGTCGGTCCAGTCGAGCCCCTTGCGGGTCTTGAGCACAGCCACTCCATCTTCAACCCGCAGCTGCACGCGGTAGCCGTCGAACTTGATCTCATGGCACCAGCCATCGCCGCCGGGCGGCCGCTCGACCACCGTGCAGAGTTGCGGCGCCACGAAATCCGGCATCGCGGTGACTTTCTTCGGCTTTGCCGCCGCTGCCGGCGTACGGGTCCTCGTCTCCGGGGTGGCGCGCAGGGCCGCGGTCTTCCGTGTGGCGCGCGCCTCGGCAGCACCACCACGGTTCGACTGCCAGACCGCGTCAGCCTTGGTCTTCGTCGCCAGCATGAACGGTTTCGGCGCCTTGCCCTTGCCTTGTGCAATCTGGTCCATCGTGCGCCCCGAGGCGACGGAGCGGTCTTCCTCCAGAATATCGTTGGCCTTTCCCTCCTTCACGAATTCGTCGCGATGCTTGATCAGCAGCCAATTGGTGCGCTTGCCGCCATAGCGGTCGCCGCGCATGCGCACCAAGACCCAGCTGCCATGCAGCTTGCCGCCGTGCAAAGTGAATTTCAGGTCGCCCTTCTTGAAGCCGCGCTCGGGATCATCGGATTCCCAGAAGCCGCGGTCCCACAGCATCACGGTGCCGCCGCCATACTGTCCTTCGGGAATGGTGCCTTCGAAATCGCCGTAGTCGAGCGGGTGGTCCTCGACCTCGACGGCGAGCCGCTTGTCGTGCGGATCGAGCGAGGGGCCCTTGGTGACGGCCCAAGACTTGAAGACGCCGTCGAACTCGAGCCGCAAATCGTAATGCAGGCGCGTGGCGTCATGCTTCTGGATAACGAAACGGCGCCGCGCGGCCGGCGCGACCTTGACGTCGCCGGAGGGCTCGGCCGTCTTGCCGAAATCGCGCTTCTTTCGATACGTGCTGAGTTTCTTCAACGCCACGGCAAACCTCGACGGTAGCTTCGCCCCTTGGGGCCGCTCGCACGGCATCCGGAACGAAAACCCATACTAACCGTTGAAGTTCCCAAACCCAACCTCTTGCCGGAGATCGTAAATGGCCCCCCGCGCCTATTGGAAAGGCTCGCTGAAACTCTCTTTGGTATCATGCCCGGTGGTGCTCTATCCGGCCTCGACCTCGGTCGAGAAAACCCGCTTTCACATGATCAACAAGGAGACTGGCAATCGCCTGAAGCAGCAGATGATCGATGCCGAGACCGGCGATGTCGTCGAGAGCGACCAGAAGGGCCGCGGCTATGAGCTGAAAAAGGGCCAGTATGTCGAGATCGAAAAGGAGGAGCTGGAGGCGGTCCAGATCGAGAGCAATCACGCCATCGAGATCGACAGCTTTGTGCCGCGGGACGAGATCGACAAGCGCTATTACAACCACCCCTATTACATCGCGCCGGACGGCAAGGCTGCCGTCGATGCCTTTGCGGTAATCCGCGACGCGATGAAGGATGAGGACCGGGTTGCACTGGCGCGCATCGTGCTGACCAACCGCGAGCACGTGATGGCGATCGAGCCGCTCGGCAAGGGCCTGCTCGGCACCACGCTGCGCTATCCCTACGAGCTGCGCGACGAGGAAGATTTCTTCGATAGCATCAAGAGCCCGAAGATCACCAAGGACATGGTTGAGCTCGCCGGCCATATCCTGCACAAGATGGCCGCGCATTTCGATCCATCGAAGTTCAAGGATGAATATGAGGACGCGCTGAAGGCGCTGGTGCGCCGCAAGGCTTCCGGCAAGCCGATCAAAATGCCCGAGCCCGAGGAGAAGCCCGACAACGTGATCAATTTGATGGATGCGCTGAAGGCGAGCCTGAAGGGCAAGCCGGCGGCAAAGCGACGGGCTCATGGTTCAACTGCGCGGCACGCGCCGGCACGCCGGACGGCGAAAAGGGCGCACCGGACCGGGGCCAGGCATCGAAAGGCGAGCTAGACTCGCTCTGCAGTCATTGCGAGGAGCAAAGCGACGAAGCAATCCATTTCTCCACACGCGTTGAGCGATGGATTGCTTCGCTTCGCTCGCAGTGACGGGGCTACTGGCTAGCCCGTTCCTACACGCCGTTTCCTTGCTTCTATCCCGCTTGCATTACCCGGAGGCAAAAGGCATTTTCCCCGGAACCTGACGCCACAGAAAAATACAGGCGCAGGCACGGGGAGGATTTGATGGCATTGACCAAGTCGCATGTTGCGGGACCGATCACGCCTGCGGTGCGGGAAATGACGTTCGGCGATCTCTTGCGCAAGGCGGCCGAGGAAGCGCCTGATCGTCTGGCCCTGATCGCCGGCGTCCCCGATCCGAAGCTGCGCCGGCAATGGACCTACGCCGCGTTTTACCGCGCGTGCCAGCGTACCGCCCGTGCGCTGCTGTCGCGCTTCAAGCCTGGCGAGCGCATTGCCGTCTGGGCGCAGAACATCCCGGAATGGATGATGCTCGAATTCGGCGCCGGCATGGCGGGCATGATCCTCGTCACCGTGAATCCTGCGTTCCGTGCCCGCGAGGTCGAATATGTACTGAAGCAGTCGCGCGCGGCCGGCGTTTTCGTCGTCAACGGCTTTCGCGGCAATCCGATGCTGGAGACTGTGCAGGAGGTCAGGCCGAATTGCCCGGAGCTGCGCGAGGTCATCTGCTTCGACGATTGGGATGCGTTCGTTGCCGGCGGCGACAACGATGATATCAAGCTGCCCGCCGTCAGCCCCGACGATCCCGTCATGATCCAGTACACCTCGGGCACGACAGGCTTTCCGAAGGGCGCCCTGCTCCGCCATCGCGGCCTGCTCAACAACGGCGCCGACACGGCGGAGCGGATGGGCGTCGATCCCGGCGATGTTTTCGTCACCACCATGCCGCTGTTTCACACCGGCGGCTGCGTCTGCTGCGTGATCGGCGCGGTGTCGATGGCGGCGACCACGGTGCTGGTCGAGGCCTTCGAGCCGGGCCTCGTGCTCGAAATGCTCGGAACCTATCGCGGCAATGCGATGCTCGGCGTTCCCACCATGCTGGTGGCGATGATCGAGCACCCGACATTCGCCACTACCGATCTGTCGTCCGTCAAGGCGATCTGCTCGGGCGGCTCCACGGTGCCGGCGGCGCTGGTGCGCCTATTGGAAGAAAAGCTCGGTGCGCCTTTTACCATCGTTTTTGGCCAGACCGAATGCTCTCCCGTGGCGGCGCAGACCCGCACCCATGACAGCGTCGAGGACAAGGCCAACACGATCGGCCTGCCGCTGCCCAACATGGAAACCAAGATCATCGATCCCAACACCGGCGAGACCGTGCCGATCGGCACGATCGGCGAGTTCTGCACCCGCGGCTACCATGTGATGATCGGCTATTTCGAAATGCCCGATGCGACCGCGGCTGCAATCGATGCCGAAGGCTGGCTGCATACCGGCGATCTCTGCGCGATGGATGCGCGCGGCTATTGCACGGTGGAAGGCCGCCTGAAGGACATGATCATCCGCGGCGGCGAGAACATCTATCCGCGCGAGCTGGAAGAGCTGCTGTTCAGGCATCCCAAGGTCGGCGAAGTTGCGGTCATCGGCGTCCCCCACGAGAAGTGGGGCGAAGAGGTTGCTGCCTTCATCCGGCCCGCACCGGGCGCTGTGATCGACAAGGAGGAGCTCATCGCCTATATGCGCGCCTCGCTCTCCCCGCATAAGACGCCAAAGTACTGGTTCGTGGTCGAAGCGTTTCCGCTGACCGGGTCGGGCAAGATCCAGAAATTCAAGCTGCGCGAAGCCTGGACCAAGGGCGAGATGACGGCGATCTGACCCGGCGCCCGCTGTCATGATCTCAGGAGCTCTCGGCAGCGGGCGAGGTGAAGATCGCCATTGCTCCAATGGCCCCCCGGTTCTCGTCGCGGAGGACGTGGAGCTGTCCGCGCAGGGTCTTGACCTCACCGCTGCTGCATAGGCCTGGGGCATCGAAGAAAGTGCCTTCGCCGCCCGCACTGCCGGCCCCCATCGCGTGGCCAAAGCCGCTCCAGTGAGCCTCACGCAGATCCGGTGGCACCACAAGATCGAGCTTCTTGCCGACGGCGTCCGTTGCCGGGTAGCCAAACAGGGCAGCGGCGCCGCTGCTCCAAAGCCGAATGACCCCTGTTGCATCTGCGATTATGATTGCGTGTTGATCCATGCTGACCTCTTTTGCGACGGCGGGCCGGCCAGCTTCCGGCGAGCACGACGTAACGGTGTTTCGCACGGCCTCAATATTCGTTACGCCTGCTGACGCGATCGTGATCATCCCTTGTACGTCGGCTGGCGCGGATGGATACAGTCCTTGAAATCCGCAAAACCCTTCCAGCCCGGCTCCGGCGCGTCCTGCCCGGCGATCGGCACATAGATCGAGGGCTCGATCGCCCCCATGGTCGGAATATAGCGTGGGCAATTCGGGAAGATCGCGCGCGCGGTGACGCGAACGATGAGCTGCGCGCCGACGGTCTTTGCAAGCAGCGGATCACTGTCGCTCACCCTGGCGCTGCCATTGACCCGCAAACGTTTCGGCTTGTCATGCATGGCAATGAACAGCAGGCCGACATTGTCGTTCACGACGATGTTGCCGAGGCTCTTGAACATGCCATTGCCGTCATAGTCCGGGAACGCAAGTTCGGAAGGGCCGGTGACGCGGACAAAGCCCGGCGCTCCGCCCTTGAACGAGCAATCGGGACGACCATCGGCATCGGCCGTCGCCAGGAAGAAGTACGGCAGGCTCTCGATGTACTGCTTGTCGTCGGCGGCAAATTCCTTCCGCATCAGCTTCTCTTCCAGCCGGTCCGAAATGCGGCGGCTGTCGAAGCGGTCCTGCAGTTGCCGATTGCCTTCGTGATACATCATGCTCTCGGCCATGACCGTAGACCTCCCTGTTCTGATTCACCCGGGCTGCGGGCCCGAGTCATATCCCAAGGGAATCATATCACTTTATGGAGAGACTGCGTGCGGCAAGCTGACCCGCGCAGCCGACCGCGATACCGATCGCTATGCAAGCTTTCAGCGCCAATCGAAAGCCTGTAGATTTCCGCTGCCGCCAGCCTGCCACCTACATTACGACCATTGGCCCGGGAGCTTCACCAATGCTGCAGCTTTATGGAAATTCGAGATCGCGTGCGGCGCGATGCCTGTGGATGCTCGAGGAAGTCGGCAGGCCCATCAGCTGGTGGAAAAGACCACGCGTGCAGACGATCTGCAAACCGCAGAATATCTGCGATTGAATCCAAATGCCCGGATTCCGACTCTGGTCGACGGCGAGCTGGTGCTCTGGGAGTCGATGGCGATCAATCTCTATCTCTCGCAAAAGTATGACGGACCGCTGCACTGCACTGGTCCGGAAATGCTCGGCCTCGCCGCGCAGTGGAGTTTCTGGGCGATGTTGGAGATTGAACACCTGCTGCTCAATCTTCTAGAGCACCGCGCACTGCTGGCGGAGTTTGCGCGCGATCCCTCCGCGATAGAGCGGAACGAATTGCTGCTGAAGAAGCCCCTGAGCGTGCTGAACGATGCGCTGACCGGACGCGACTATTTGGCCGGAAACAGCTTTACGGTCGCCGACCTCAACGTCGCGGGCATCCTCATCTGGGCAAGAATGGCGCGGCTGGACATGTCGGCTTACCCGGATTTGACACGATGGCTGAACGTCTGCCTGGCGCGACCTGCCTATGCGCGCGTCCGCGACCAAGCCCGCCGCAGATAGCCGCTACGATTCGGCCACGCACCGCACAACGAAAGACTAAGCCCCGATTTTGATCTGGATCATGTGGGAGCCGCGCGGCGGTCCTCAGGCTAAGTCGCCATGGCTTTCGCGCCTATGACGGCGCGCGCTATCCCGTGACATTCAGAGCTATCGTTTCCATTCCTACCGGCCGATGTCCGCGCCATTTCCACCGCCTGGTTCACCGCTCTGGAAGGGACCTTTGGGGAGCTGAAGGGAGGTTGACGGCAACTGAGGGACAGGCTGCGAGTAGCCGGAGCGATTCGAGCGGCTAGTGGGGCCTTAAGCGGCCGAATGGCGCTGCACCCTGTCGCCACAGCTCGCACCGGACCAGCGTGACGGGCGCGCCTCGCCCGACGCCATCTCCGAGCGGATCTGCAGGGACAATTTCGTCTGACCGCGGGTTCCGGTATCCGGCTAGGAAGGCGTCCGCAAGCCAACACGGGCCACTTCCCGGTGGTCGGAGCAGCTTTATTCGGGTAAATGGCACCGTATTGCTGATTCTGGCGCGTCGGCTGGCTGCGAACTGGCGAGCGTTCTCGACGTGGAGCGGGTACCCACCCCGCGCAAGAAGGGATAACATGGCAGAGCCACGATCCGGTAGACGGGGAGCATCATGACTGCCATATCGATCAGCCGAATAGTCCTTTCCCTGCTGGCGGTTGTTGCGGTCGGCGGCACGGTCTTCGCCATTCAGTATGTCCGCCGCGAGCCGCCTGCTGACAGCGTGGCTGCAGCGCCAGTCCCGGCGATCTCAGGGTCTGCATCGCAGACGCGGGACCAGAGCACGGCCCCGCTCGCGACGGCCAAGTCGGAAGCAAATGCCGTCGTCGACGCGTTGATCGGACGTCCCCCGGCGCCGGAGAGCAACGATGGCGTGCCGACATTTGACGTGGCCCGCATCGAGCCGTCGGGCGAAGCCGTTATCGCCGGCCGGGCCGCGCCGGGCGCAACGGTGGAACTGCTGCGTGACGGCGAAGTACATGATCGCGCAGTTGCGGACTCTTCCGGCCAATTCGTCATTGTACCGCCAAAACTCCCTTCAGGCACCTATGACCTGACGCTGCGCTCGAAACAGGCTGACGGCACGGTGACGACATCCAAGCAGCGTGTGACCGCGGCGCTGGAGCCGAAATCGACCGAGCGGCCGGTCGTGGCGCTGGTCACCCCGGACAAGCCGACCGTCGTGCTGTCGCAACCGGCTGGGCCAAAGCCGGCAGCTGGCGCTGTCGTCGTGGAAACCGTCGAGATCGAGCGAACCGGCAAGTTTCATGTGAGTGGCCAGGCAAACCCCGGCGCTGCATTGAGGCTTTATCTCAACGACAGTTTCATCACATCGGTCACGGCCGGCTCGGACGGGCGTTTTGCGGTTACCATCAATGAAGGGGTCGCGCCGGGCAATTACCGCGTCAGGCTCGACGAGACGTCGAGTTCAGGCGCGGTGCGCGCGCGCGCCGAGGTTCCGTTCAGCGCTCCCGATACAACGGCATCCATATCGGCACAGGCCGGTGCGTCCAAACGTGCGGACTCGGCACAACAGCCGCAGCTTGCCGCTGCCGGGGCCACCGTCCTGCCGGATGGCAGCTCATCGCCCTCCTCCGTCGTCGTGCCGAAGATCACGACCACAACGGTCTCGCGCGGCGACAGCCTGTGGCGCCTCAGCCAGCAATCATACGGCGCTGGCACGCGCTATGCGGTCATCTACAAGGCGAACAAGGAACAGATCCGCAATCCCAACCTGATCTATCCCGGTCAGGTTTTTGTCCTGCCCGCGCAGTAAAAGCGCTGTTGGTAGGACTGGATATCGCTTCGATCATGGGCCACGACGGTCTCCGTTCCCCGGACGCAGCGCAGCACGCAGTGATGCCCTGCAGAGCCGGGGTCCAGGACCGAGCGAATGGGTCCCGGCTCTGCGGAGCAGCGCTGTGCGCTGCGCCGCGTCCGGGACACGCGAGAGCACCAAAGCCTTGTCGGTTCGTAGGGAGTGCCCGCTCTATTCCGCCGCCGATTGGAGCGCCACTTTTTCCGCCCGCACTGCGCAGAACTTGAATTCGGGGATCTTGCCGAACGGATCGAGCGCGGGGTTGGTGAGCAGGTTCGCCGCCGCTTCCGCGTAGCAGAACGGCATGAACACCATGTTCTCGGGTACATCGCGGTCGGAGCGCACCTTGACCTCGACCGTGCCGCGGCGGGTCTGCAGGCGGATGAAGTCGCCGGGCCAGACGCCGAGCTTGCGCATGTCCTTCGGCGACATGAAGGCCACCGCCTCCGGCTCGATCTGGTCGAGCACCTGCGCACGCCGCGTCATCGATCCCGTGTGCCAATGCTCGAGCACGCGGCCCGTCGACAGCACCATCGGATATTCGGCGTCGGGCAGCTCATCTGGCGGGATCACTTTGGCGGGCACGATCTTGCCGCGGCCGCTCGCGGTCGGGAAGCCAGTCGTGAAGATGATCTCGTTGCCGGGCTTGCTCGGATCATCCGCCGGATAGGTGACGGCTCCTTCGCGCACCAACCGTTCCCAGCTGATATTCTTGAGCGAGGGCATCAGCTGCGCCATCTCGGTGTAGACGTCGCCGGGACCCGAATAATTCCACGGCAGGCCCATACGCTTGCCGATCTCCTGGATGATCCAGAGATCCTGACGCGCGTCACCCGGCGGCTTGATCACCTGGCGCGCCAGCTGCACGCGGCGATCGGTGTTGGTGAACGAACCATCCTTTTCCGCGAAGGCAGAGGCCGGCAGAATGACGTCAGCATGGAACGCGGTCTCTGTGACAAAGAGATCTTGCACCACGAGATGATCGAGCATGGCGAGCGCATGGCGCGCATGCTGCAGATCGGGGTCGGACATCGCGGGGTTCTCGCCTTCGATGTACATGCCCTTGATCTCGCCGGCGTGGATCGCATTCATGATCTCGACCACGGTGAGGCCGCGCACGGGATCAAGGTCCTGGTTCCACAGCTTCTCGAAGTTGCCGCGCATGTCATCGCGGCCGACGGGCTGGTAGTCGGGCAGGAACATCGGGATCAGGCCGGCATCGGAGGCGCCCTGCACGTTGTTCTGACCGCGGAGCGGATGCAACCCCGTGCCGGGACGGCCGACCTGGCCGGTGATCAGGGCAAGCGCAATCAGGCAGCGCGCGTTATCGGTGCCGTGGACATGCTGGCTGATGCCCATGCCCCAGAAGATGATCGAGGACTTTGCGCGGGCGTAGGTTCTGGCGACCTCGCGCAGGGTCTCGGCATCGATACCGCAGATCGGAGCCATCTTCTCCGGCGTGAACTCCTTGATCTTCTCCTCGAGGTCCTGGAATCCCTCGGTGTAACCCGCAATGTACTGGTCGTCGGTCAGGCCTTCGGTGATGATCGTGTTGATCATCGCATTGAGCATGGCGACGTCGGAGCCCGGCTTGAACTGCAAATGCTTCGTCGCGTGACGCGACAGCGCCTGCCGGCGCGGATCCAGCACGAAGAGTTTCGCACCCTTCTTTGCCGCGTTCTTGATGTAGGTCGCTGCGACCGGATGGTTCACCGTCGGGTTGGCACCGATCACGATGATGACCTCGGCGTCCATTGCGGCTGCGAACGGCGCCGACACCGCGCCCGAACTCAGACCTTCGAACAGCGCCGCCACGGATGAGGCATGGCACAGCCGCGTGCAGTGATCGACATTGTTGGAGCCGAAGCCGGTGCGCACCAGCTTCTGGAACAGATAAGCCTCTTCGTTCGAGCCCTTGGCGGAGCCGAAACCGGCCAGCGCCTTGACGCCCTTCTCGTCGCGAATCTTCACCAGCCCCTTGGCTGCGATATCCAGCGCCTCGTCCCACGAGGCTTCGCGGAAATGCGTGAACGGATTGGCCGGATCGACCTGGTCGTTGGCGTCCTTCTTCGCATTCGGCAGCCGCACCAGCGGTTTTGTGAGCCGATGCGGGTGGTGGATATAGTCGAAGCCGAAGCGGCCCTTGACGCAGAGACGGTTGTGGTTGGCCGGGCCGTCGCGGCCCTCGGCGTAGATGACTTTCTCGTCCTTGACCTGATAGGTCACCTGGCAGCCGACGCCGCAGAACGGGCACAGCGAATCGACCTTCTTGTCGGCATAGGTGACGCGGGTCTGCTTCTCGTCCAGCATCACGGACGGCATCAACGCGCCGGTCGGGCAGGCCTGCACGCATTCGCCGCAGGCAACGCAGGTGGATTCACCCATCGGATCGTCGAAGTCGAACACGATCTTGGCGCCGGCATTGCGATAGGCCATGCCGATGACGTCGTTGACCTGCACCTCGCGGCAGGCGCGCACGCACAGGCCGCACTGGATGCAGGCATCGAGATTGACGCTCATCGCAGGATGGCTGGTGTCGCTCTGCCACCGTTCGGCCGCCGGGAAACGGCTCTCGGTGACCTCGACCTTCTCGGCCCAATGCCAGAATTTCGAATCGGGATCGTGCGACGTCTCGCGCGCCGGCTGGTCAGCAACCAAAAGCTCCATCACCATCTTCTGCGCGGCGACGGCACGGGCGCTTTCGGTCTTCACCTTCATGCCGACGCTCGGCGTGCGCTTGCAGGACGCGGCCAGCACGCGCTCGCCCTCGATCTCGACCATGCAGGCGCGGCAGTTGCCGTCGGGCCGGTAGTCGGGCTCCGGCGAATAGCACAGATGCGGGATTTCCTTCTGGTGGCGTTTTGCCACTTGCCAGATGGTCTCGCCGGCGTTGGCCTCGACCTGCTTGCCGTCGAGCTCGAACTTGATCTTGGTCATTCCGCGGCCTCGTTCGGCACGAATTCTTCCGGAAAATATTTAATGACTGACGTCAGCGGATTCGAGGCGGCCTGTCCGAGACCGCAGATCGAGGCATCGCGCATCGCCTGGCTCAGCTGATCGAGCAGTTCCCGGTCCCAGACCGGCCGCTGCATTAGCAGCGCCGCCTTCTGCGTGCCGACCCGGCACGGCGTGCACTGGCCGCAGCTTTCATCCTCGAAGAATTTCATCAGGTTCAGCGCCGCATCCTTCACGCTGTCCTGCTCGGACATGATGATGACGGCGGCGGAGCCGATAAAGCAGCCGTATTTCTCCAGCGTGCCGAAATCGAGCGGGATGTTGTCCATCGACGCCGGCAGGATGCCGCCGGACGCGCCGCCCGGCAGATAGGCGTGGAAGGTGTGGCCGTCGGCCATGCCGCCGCAGTACTCATCGATCAGTTCACGCACAGTGAGTCCGGCCGGCGCCAGCTTCACGCCCGGATTCTTGACGCGGCCAGACACCGAATAGCTGCGCAGGCCGTGGCGACCATTGCGTCCGTGTGAATTCCACCAGGACGGCCCCTTCTCGACGATATCGCGCACCCAGAACAGCGTCTCGATATTGTTGATCAGCGTCGGCAATCCGAACAAGCCGACCTGGAACGGATAAGGCGGCTTGTGGCGCGGCAAGCCGCGCTTGCCTTCGATGCTCTCTAGCAGCGAGGATTCCTCGCCGCAAATGTAGGCGCCGGCGCCACGACGGATGTGGATCGTAGGGCCGCCGGGCGGCAGCTTGGCAAGCTCGATAGGAAGTAGTTTTAGCGCGGCCGGGTACTCATCGCGGAGATAGATATAAACGTCGCTCGCATCGATGATATGCGCGCCGATCAGCGTGCCCTCAAGAAACCGATGCACGTCGCGGAGCAGGTAGAAGCGATCCTTGAAAGTGCCGGGCTCCCCCTCGTCGCCGTTGACCGCCATCAGCCGCGGGCCGGGCTCGCCGAGCACCGCGCGCCATTTGCGCCCCGTCGGGAAGCCGGCGCCGCCTAGTCCGCGCAAGCTGGAATCATCGAGCGCCTTCAGGATGTCTTCCTTGCTGACGCGGCCCGCACGCAGGTCATTCAAAAGCTTGTAGCCGCCGTCCTTCACATAGGCATCGTAATCGACGTATTCCGGGATTATCGGGTGGGTCTCGCCGCGCTTCGCCGTCGCCAGCACTTCGGACGTCGTCGCACTGAAAACGTAGTGGTGGCCGACCTCAGCTACAGGTGCCACATCGCAGAGCCCGACGCAGGGCGCGCGCACCACGCGAACGCCGGGGCCGGATTTGTCCTGCAACTCATGCAGCAGCTTTTCCGCGCCCATCATCGCGCAGGTCAGCGAATCGCAGACGCGGATGGTCAGCGGCGCGATGTCAGGTTCGCCCTCCTTCACCACGTCGAAATGCGCATAGAACGTCGCGGTCTCGAACACCTCCGCAAACGACAGCTTCATCTCGTCGGCGAGTGCCGCGAGATGTGCCGCCGAAATCTGGTGGTACTTGTCCTGGATCAGATGCAGGTGCTCGATCAGGAGATCGCGGCGCCTCGGACGGTCGCCGAGCAAGAGCTCGATTTCGTGGGCGGCGGTAGGGTCGACCTGGCGGCCTTTCGGCGTCGCCTTGGCCCGCTTCCGGCCCGCGCCCGGATGCTCGAACGAGCGGACTTCGTGCGCATTGTGGATGTTCATTGACAGCGTCTCGTTCTCTGAGCCTAAATTAGATCGACTCTAATCTCTGGTATGCCAGATGCCAAGCGAATTATGATGTCTTGCTAGGTATTTAAGTCGCTGGCGGTGGCGTGGTTCGTGCGTTCGAGCACCGCCGGCGATTCTAGCCGGTATCGCCCTGCCTGACCCAGCAATGAGAACGCGAAACGACCGCAGGATCAATAAAGCTGTTCCATGCTGCAATAGCGAACGCCTATCGCCATTGCGGCCGAACCCGCGTTGGCGGGCCGCCGTGGGGTTTGATCCCGCACGGCGGCCTTAAACCGTCAGAGGATCTTGACGGCGCTTTCCAGCGTCTTCCAGATGCCCCAGGCCAGCGGAATGCCGACGAAGGCCCAGAACAGCGCGGCTTTGGCGTCGAGCCCGCCGAAGCCGATACCATAGGAGCCCGACGGCGCCGAGTTCCCGGCGCTCGCCGTCGCGGCCTGTAGCTTGGCGACCTCGGCATCGCTCATGTGCCACTTCTTGTCGACCGGCTTGATCAAATAGTTGCAGATCAGGCCCGCGATCAGCATCGCACACAGGATGTACATCGTGGTGTTGTAGAGCTGGTCGCGCGGAACGCCGGCCGCGAGCTGGAATTCGCGGATGTAGTTCACCACCACCGGACCGATGATCCCCGCGGTCGACCATGCCGTCAGCAGCCGGCCATGGATAGCGCCGACGAACTGCGTGCCGAACATGTCGGCGAGGTAGGCCGGCACGGTCGCAAAGCCTCCGCCATACATCGACAGGATGATGCCGAAGCCGAGCACGAACAAGAGCTTCGAGCCCATCGCCGCAAATGTCGGCGCCAGCGCGTAGAGCGCGATGCCGAGGATGAAGAACGTATAATAGGTGTTCTTGCGGCCGATCTTGTCGGATAGCGAGGCCCAGAAGAAGCGGCCGCCGATATTGAACAGCGAGAGCAGCCCGGCGAAGCCGGCCGCGATGCCGGCAATCGTCGCTTTCTGTGTCGCATCGAGCTGGTTGAAGCCGACGTCGGGCAACCCGATCAGCTTGCCGGCGAAGATTTCCTGCAGCATCGGCGAAGCCATGCCGATCACGCCGATACCGGCCGACACGTTGAGACAGAGCACCCACCAGATCAGCCAGAACTGCGGCGTCTTGTGCGCGTCCTTCAGATGGACGTGGTTCTGCGAGATCATCGCGTTGGCCTTCGCCGGCGGCGTCCAGCCTTCGGGCCGCCAGCCCGCCGGCGGAAGCCGGTAGCGGAAGGCGCCGATCATCATGAACACGAAATAGATCACGCCCATCGCGACGAAGGTTTCCCAGACGCCGACCGAAGTCGGGGTCTTGAAATAGTTCATCAGCAGGTTGGCCAGCGGCGCGCCGATCATGGCGCCGCCGCCGAAGCCCATGATCGCCATGCCGGTCGCCATGCCGCGCCGGTCCGGGAACCATTTTACCAGGGTCGACACTGGCGAGATGTAGCCGAGGCCGAGACCGATGCCGCCGATCACGCCGGAGCCGAGCCACAGCAACCACAGTTGATGGGTGTAGACGCCGATCGCGCCGAGGAAGAGCCCGCCGCACCAGCACATTGCCGAGACGAAGCCGGCCTTGCGCGGGCCGACGCGCTCGAGCCAGCCGCCCCACACCGCGGCGGCAATGCCGAGCAGCACGAAGAACAGCGTGTACATCCAGCCCATACTGGCGACCTTCCAGTCGCAGGTGGTGGTGAAGAGCTCCTGGACCAGCGTCATGTCGGGGCATGCCTTCGGCGCACTCAGCCCGATCGCGCGCGACAGCGGCAGCCAGAACACACTGAAGCCATAGGCCATGCCTATGCAGAGATGGATACAAAGCGCGGCCGGCGGCACAAGCCAGCGATTGAAGCCGGCCGTCGCGATCGTACGCTCCTTGTCAAGGAACCCTGTTCCTGCACCGGGGATGCTCCCGGCGCTGCTGATTGTTGTCATCGCTATTTTCCCCTGCAGCCCGCGCTTTGAGCCGGGCTTTCGTTACTGTCTTCGATTTCGTCACCCTCAGCCTGCAGTGGAACAGCCCCATCCTGCCGTTCCATGCGGTTTTCCGGAACGCGCGGGACTCGCGCATTCGGAGCTTCCACCCTGATGCTTTTGGATTGTGCTCGCAGCAATGCCGGCGAATTGAGGTGAGATTTTGCCCGCATGAACAGACGGCCAGCAGCTCAATTCGACAGTGCAACCGTCCGTCGTTGTCCTCCCTTTCAACTTTGTTGAAGAAGGGATTAGCAATCCATGTGCCAAATCGCTCGATGTCTGGAATCAATGACTTGTGAGGGAACGTCCCTGCAATCAGGACAAATTGTCCTGACACCGCCGGACAAAATGTCCGCCAGTCGCATTAGTCGGCCTCCGGAAGCCACACGCGGAATGTGCTTCCTCGGCCGATTTCGCTCTCCACCGTAATCTGGCCACGCTGGCGCTTGATCAGCGTCTGACTGATGGAAAGACCCAGACCGGTGCCTTCCCGGCGCTTCGTCGTGAAGAAGGGGTCGAAGACCTTCTCCACGACGTCGGGTTCCATGCCAATTCCTGTGTCGCCCACCTCGATGGTGATACCAGGCACTCCATCCCGATCGGCGTCGTATGAACGAAGCGTCAGGCGTCCGCCGTCCGGCATCGCGTGGATGGCGTTGACGATCAGGTTGATCAGCACCTGTTGCAGCTCGGTACGGTTCATCAGGACCAGGCGGCTGGCCCGATCCTTTCTCTCCACCTTGATTTCCGTCTTGTTGAGGAGATGCTGCACCAGTGGCAGGCAGTCCGCCACCACGGCTCCCGGCGCATGACGCTCGACATAGCCGGCGTACTCTTCAGGTCGCGCGAATTGCAAAAGCTTGGTGACGATCTGGCTGATGCGGTGGATCTGCTCGTCGACCAGACGGAACTCGATCTTGGCCCTTTCGACCTCGTCGCCGATCACGCTTCTGATAACGTCGAGATTGCCCTGCATCACCGCGATCGGATTGTTGATCTCGTGCGCCACGCCCGCGGTGATCTCGCCGATCGCCGCGAGCTTTTCGGACATGATGAGCTGCTTGGTGGTCGCTTCCAGCTTCAGGTTGGCGAGTTCGAGGTCGCGCGTTCGCTCACTCACCCGGATGTTCAGCTCCTCGTTCCATTCGCGGAGCTGGCGGTCGCGCTCCTGGATCTGGTCCAGCAATGTGTCGAGGTGAACCGCCACGCGGCCGATCTCGTCGCCTGACGCCGGGAGTTTGGTGCGCGCGGAGAGATTGCCGCTCTCGACCTCGCCGATCGTCGCTGTGACTCGTTCGAGCGGCATGAAGATCGATTGCGCCCAGCGCAGGAAGACCGGCACGGTCGCCGCCGTGATCGCGATGAAGGCGAGCGCAATGATCAGTAGCGTCTCAAGCTTGGCGTCGTTGAACGGCTTCTGCAGAAAGCCGACATAGAGCATGCCGACGCGCTTGCCATAGGTATCGACGAGCGGCTCATAGGCCGAGATGTACCAGTCGTTGACGACGAAGGCGCTGTCGAGCCAGGTGCGCCCCTCCCCCAACACCGCGGAGCGCACCGCCGCCGACACCCGCGTCCCCAACGCACGCCGTCCCTCGAACAGGCGAACGTTGGTCGAGACCCGCACGTCATCCAGGAACAACGTCGCCGTACCCTGGCTGCCTTCCGGCAGGCTGGCCGCCTGATAGACGAGGTCATTGATCGTATCGATGAATTCCAGATTCTGGTTCAGCAGAATCCCGCCAACCAGCGCGCCCGGCCCGCCGCCGGGCGCGCTTGCGCGGCTCGCCGCATGCACCACCATGCCATGGGTTTCCGTGCTCCGGTCGGTCGGCACCGCATTTGGCGTCGACACCAGGTCGAGGCGCGCACGCTCGGCAAGCGCAGGCGAAATCGCCGCAAGCTCATCCGAGGTGAAGATATCGATGCCGGTCGATGGAGATTGGCCCGACAGCGCCGAAGCGATGATCGGCCAGTCCGATCTCGGCGCCCCCTTGAGCGCGGGCGACGAAGCGACGACTTTTCCACTTGCATCCATCAAATAAAGGAAGTCGAGGCCCATCTCCTTGCGGGACTGTTCGATCAGCGTCTCGACGGCGGACAGCGTTTCCTGTTCTTCGACTTCCCGGAAGCGAAACGAGAGGCTGAGCCCGCGGATCTGAACGCCGGTCTTTTCCAGGATGCGGGCGAGATATTGATGAGCGATGGTGAGATCGCCGTTCACCTTCGAGATCAGCGTCGCATCGAACCGCGCATTCCAGCGATAGGCCGCGACGCCGAGCAGCAGCGGCAGGATGACCAGCATCGGCAGCAGCGCGATGGCAAGCAGCCGGAAGCGAACAGATTGTCCGCGAACGGGGTCTTGCATGCTGCCAGCCCGGTCAGCCATTCCATAACGCGAGTTTGCGGTCGATGGTCTTGCGCGAAATGCCGAGACGCCGCGCCGCTTCCTCGCGGTTGCCGCCGGCTTCCTTCAGCACCGAAAGAATATGCCGGCGCTCCAGATCCGCCAGACTGTCGGCGGTGGCGGCCTGGCCGTCGTTCCGGGGACCAGCAAAATCGTCCGGGAATGCGCCGAGGATCAAGGTGCGCTCGATCAGGTTGCGCAACTCGCGCACATTGCCGGGCCAGTCATAGCTCGCCAGCGCAGCCCGCACGGCGCTGTCGATCGGCACCGGCAGCATGCCGAGCTGCAGCGAGAGCTTGTTCATGAAGATCGAGGCGAGTTCCTGCACGTCGTCGCCGCGATCTTTCAACAGCGGCAGATGGATTTGCATGACGTTCAGCCGGTAATAGAGATCGGCCCGGAAGCGTCCCTTCTCCACCGCCTTCTGCAGATCGGCATTGGTCGCAAAGATGAAGCGCAGATCGACCGGCACTTCGCGCTCGGCGCCGACCGGGCGGACACGCCGATCTTCCAGCACGCGCAGCAGCTTGCTCTGCATCGGCAGCGGGAGTTCGCCGATTTCGTCGAGGAACAGCGTGCCGCCGTGCGCATACAGGAACAGGCCCTCGCGGCCGCCTTCGGCGCCGGTGAAGGCGCCCTTGATGTGCCCGAACAGCTCGCCCTCGATCATCTCGGGCGGAATGGCGGCGCAGTTGACTGGCACAAAGGGCTTGTCGGCGCGATCGGACAATGAGTGGATAGAGCGTGCCGCGACCTCCTTGCCGGTACCGGATTCGCCGGTCAGAAGGATCGATGTCGGCAGCGGGGCGACACGCGCAATGGTCTCGCGCACGCGGCGGGCCGCCGGCGACTCCCCGATCAGATTGTCGCGCAGGAAGGTGCGATCGGATGACGCGCGCAGCGCATAACGCAGCACATAGTTCTCGCGCTGCAGCCTGACCCGGTCGAGACAGCGTGCGACCGCATTGAGTATCTGGTTGGAGCGGAACGGTTTCAGCACGAAATCCACCGCGCCGGCGCGCAGCGCCTGAATGGCGGTGTCGAGATCGGCATAGGCGGTGATCAGGATGGCGTCGGCAAAGAAGCCGACGGCGCGCTGCTCTGCCAGCCAGTCGACGCCGTTCTTGCCCGGCATGATGTTGTCGAGGATGACGATGTCGAATCGGCTCTTGTCGAGCTTGCGCGAGGCTTCGTCCGTATCGGCCGCTTCCTCCACATGCTTGCAGCGCGGTCCCAGCGTGCGCATCAGGAAATTGCGCATGCCCGGCTCGTCATCGATAATCAGGATCGAGGCCTGCGCCAGCGCGCTGAACTCAGCCGTACCGGCCGATTTGCCGAGCTTTGCCGCCGGCTCATTGGCCGTGGCAGTGGGTGCCGCCGCGCTTGCCTTCGATGTTGGGAGGTTCATGCCGGGATTTCTAGGACCGTATGTCGCACCCGGCAATCGTACGTTTTAATGAGGTCGTTGTCCTACGCGGGGCTTGCAGACACCCACATCATGCATTCGCTTCTTCTATCGACCCATTTGTTTTTTCAATCAAAAATACGATGCGGTCCTGGCTGCGCTCGGTGATTTCGACCCTGTCGCCGGTCTCGCGAATGAGGTTCGGGATGTCGATCACCGAGAGCGGATCGGTGCACAGCACCTCCAGCCGGTCGCCGGCCGGCAGGTTCTTTAAGGCCTTGCGTGTTTTCAGCGCCGGCAAGGGGCATTTCAGCCCGGCCAGATCGAGTTTTGTCGTGGTCATGCTGCGACCATGGCGAAGCGGCTCGGCATCGTCAACGGACATCAGTTGATCAGCGCCGCATAGGACAGGAACCCGACCATCTGGCCGGGCGATACCTGCGTGACGTCCTCGCCGAGCTCGATCAGGCCATCGGTCTCCGTCAGCGAGGACAACAGGCCTGCGCCTTCGCGTGGAAACTTTTCCGCTTCCAGCGCGCCATCCGCGCCCTTGCGCAAGGTGACGCGGACATATTCGCGGCGCGAAATCTTCTTCTTGTAGGCGAAAGCCGCGCGGACGGGCATTGGCGTCAACGGTTCCGGCCGCGCGCCCGACAGCGCGAAAACAGTCGGCCGCACCACATGGACGAAGGTGACAAAGCTCGCCACCGGATTGCCGGGCAATCCAACGAAGGGCGTGCCGCCGATGATGCCCATCGCGACGGGACGTCCCGGCTTGATCGCCATCCGCCACAACACCAGCCGGCCGACGCTCTCGACGCTTGCCTTGACGTGATCCTCCTCGCCGGTCGAAACGCCGCCGGTGGTGAGGATCAAATCGTGCGCGGCAGCCACATTCTGCAACGCGCGGGCAAGCGCAGCGCGGTCGTCCCTGATGATCCCGAGATCGCTGATCTCGCAGCCGATGCGCGCGAGCATCGCCATCAGCATGAAACGGTTGGAATCGAACAATTGCGCCGCCGCGCGCGCTTCGCCGGGTGAAGCCAACTCGTTTCCGGTGGAGAACACGGCCACGCGTAGACGTCTGACGACCTCGAGCCCGGTCAACCCAAAGGCGGCCGCAAGCGCAACGTCCTGTGGCCGCAACCGCTGGCCAGCCTGCAACGCCGCAACACCTAAAGGAATATCTTCGCCCGCGGGACGCACATTGGCGCCGGGTTTGAGGCCCGCAGGAAGCACGACCTTGCCGCCGTCGACGCGAACGTCTTCCTGCATGAACACGGTATCGGTGCCATCAGGCATCGGCGCGCCGGTAAAAATTCGCACCGCGTGTCCCGGCTTGAGCGACGCGGAGGCGGTACTGCCCGCCTGAACACGGCCGCTCACCGCAAAGGTCTGCTCGTCCTTTTGGGGCAGGTCGCGGCTCGACACTGCGTAGCCGTCGACGGCGGAATTGGTGAAGGGCGGCAGCGGCAGCGGCGCCAAAACGTCGTGCGCCAGAATGCGGCCGTCGGCTTGCACAAGCGCGACCTTCTCGACATCCAATACCGGCGTCACGCGGGTAGCGATGAGATCCACGGCCTCATCGACCGACATCATCGGACCGCCGAAGGCAAAGCAATCGTCGGACAGTTGCGCCATGTGTCTAGTCAGCCCTCAGCTTCGCATTTGGCCAAAACGTCTCGAGCGAGATCGCCGATTTCAACATCATCGCCGTCACCGCCTCGATATCGTCGAGATGGGCGGTCGGCAGCGTGGTTTCAACCGCCGTGTCGGTCGCAATGCCGACGATGCCGGGATCGTCGGGGAACAACAGCGGCTTGCCGTTGGCGGCGCGATGAACCTCGATCTTGCGATGCGGTTCGCGCTTGAATCCTTCGACGACAACGAGGTCGACCGGCGACATCTTCGCCAGCAGTTCCGGCAACCGCGGCTCGCTGGCGCCGCGCAATTCGCGCATCAGAGCCCAGCGCTGGCTGGAGGACACCAGCACCTCGGCCGCGCCGGCCTCGCGATGCCGCCAGGAATCCTTGCCGGGCACGTCGACATCGAAGGCATGATGGGCGTGCTTGATCACGGAGACGCGAAGGCCCTGTTTTGCGAATTGCGGGATCGCCCGCGTCAGCAAGGTGGTCTTGCCGGCGCCACTCCATCCCGCCAGGCCTATTACTTTCATCTTATACTCCGATGGCGGCTTCTCCACCGTCATTGCGAGGAGCGAAGCGACGAAGCAATCCATGCTTCCCTTGCGGCACGATGGATTGCTTCGCTTCGCTCGCAATGACGGCGAGTGGCCGGATTGTCCATATCCCGAAATGCTTTATATCGGCTGGAAGCCGTTGTCATGCTAACCTCTGTCCTATGATGAAGATGGAAAAAACCCCCGCCCCCCTGATCGTGCCGAATCCCGAGGACCCCCGGGTGACCGAGCGCGTCGCCGGCACCGACCAGACCGGCGCTTCAGTCGAAATCCGGGTACCGGTCGAACGGCCGCTGACGCTGTATCTGAACGCGCAGGAGATCGTCACCATGATGACGATCGGCGACTACCCGGAATATCTGGCGCTCGGCTATCTGCTCAACCAGAACATGCTGAAATACGACGACGTCGTCACCGAGGTCGAGTATGACGATGACCTGCAGGTCGTGGTGGTGCGCACCGAGCATCACACCAATTTCGAGGCCAAGCTGAAGAAACGCACGCAGACCTCCGGCTGTGCGCAGGGCACTGCGTTCGGCGATCTCCTGGAGGCGGTGGAAAGCGTGGCGCTGCCGAAGGCGGAATTGCGTACCTCCTGGCTCTACGAGATGACGCGCGCGATCAACACCATGCCCTCGCTCTATCTGGAAGCCGGCGCGATCCATGGCTGCGTGCTGTGCAAGGAAGGCGCGCCGGTCTGTTACACCGAAGACGTCGGACGCCATAACGCCGTCGACAAGATCGCCGGCTGGATCTATCGCCACGGCGTCGATCCCGCCGACAAGATCCTCTACACCACCGGCCGCCTCACCTCGGAGATGGTGATCAAAACGGTGCGGATGGGCATTCCCATTCTCGTCTCGCGCTCCGGCTTCACCGCATGGGGCGTCGAGCTGGCGCGGCAGGTCGGGCTGACGCTGGTCGGGCGCACCCGCGGCAAGCGCTTCATCGCGCTGTCGGGACAGGAGCGGATCGTGTTCGACCAGAACCTCGACTATGTCGAGGAGGAATCCGCGCGGCACAAGCGCAAGGGCGAAGAGCGTGACGACTAAAATTCCCGGCGTTCTCCTGGCAGGGGGCCTCGCGCGGCGGATGGGCGGCGGCGACAAGCCGATGCGCACCATCGGCGGCCGCACCATTCTGGATCGCGTGATCGCGCGCCTTGCGCCGCAATGCGACGGCCTCATCCTCAACGCCAATGGCGATCCGGCGCGCTTTGCGGCATTCGGCCTGCCGGTCATCGCCGATGGCGTCACCGATTTTCCCGGCCCGCTCGCCGGCATTCTGGCGGGGCTCGACTGGGCTGCGGCCAACCGGCCCGATGTAAGGCTTGTTCTCAGCGCCGCCGCAGACTGCCCGTTCCTGCCGCGCGATCTGGTGGCGCGGCTACATGATGCGCTGGAAGCGGAGAATGCCGAATTGGCTGTCGCCGCTTCTGGTGGCCAGTCGCATCCAGTGATCGGCCTATGGAGCGTCGGCTTGCGCGAAGAGCTGCGTCACGCGCTTGTGGTCGAAGACATCAGGAAGATCGACCGTTGGACCGCGCGCTACAGGCTGGCGACGGTGACGTGGCCGATCGAACCGCTCGATCCCTTCTTCAACGCCAACACCATGGACGACATTGCGGAGGCGGAGCGGCTGGCCGCCCTTGATGGCGGTTAGGCGCCAGATTGCCGCAGACGGCGCCTTGAACCCGGTGCCGGCTGATCAAGTAACGCCGGACTCCCGAGCTACCAGGATATTGACGGAATCGGTCGGGATTTCGCGTCCAGGTTAAATACGATTTAATGTAGCTGCCGGTAAAATGACCCCCGCGCAATTGACGCGAGGCCATCGCCATGTTTGGTCGCAGGACAAGTTTCGGCACGAGGCAGCCAACCGTTGCCGAAATAAGAGCAATGCCTCGGACGCCCGACGCGGATGGCGTAAGCCGCGTTATCCCGAAGGAAATCTGGGACGATCCGAAGATCGGCAACATGCTGCGGGAGTGTGGCTTTGCCCCCGACGATCGGCGCAACATCCTGCTCACCGCCGACGATTACATCGCTCTTTTCGCCGCCGCCAGGAAGCGGCTGGAAGAGCGCACCGAGACCTTCAACCGTGAAATGACCGCACGCCATGGCTATTGCCGTGCCGCGCCTTTTCTGGTGATCGACCACACGATCTGGGACGGCGAGCATGGTGCATTCTTGTATGCTTCAATGGACCTCATCGGCTTCGACGAGTGGAACGTGCTTATGCTCGCCACGGATATGCGCACCAAGGAGGCCTGTGACATCGCAGGTCATCCCGGCTCGATACCGGCGGTGACGGAAGTCATGACCACGCGGGTCGTCGATTGGAAGCAACGCCATGAGACCGCGCTCGACGCGTACGGTGTCACGGCCTTGGGCGGCCAAGGCATGACGCAAGAGCAATACGAGGCGGAAAAGGACGCGCTGCGCCGGGAGATCGTCGACAATGTCGGCTGGATGAAGTCCCGGATCATCAGCGAATTGTTGCGGGTTCAGGGTTAAAGAACTACGCCGCGAGCGGGACGGTCCACGCGTCGTAGCCGTACACCCAGTCGGTATCCGTCTTCCCACTTAGCCAGGTGTTGGCGCGCGAGGTTGTTTGTATGCGCGCCGTCCGTTCCTTGCGCGTCGCTTCGAAGCGGCGAAACGCGTTCGCGATACCTTCCCGCTCGATACCATCGAGGCAGCGCGACAGGACGGCGGCGTCTTCGATCGCCATCGCCGCGCCCTGCGCCATGTAAGGCGTCATCGGGTGGCAGGCATCGCCTAGCAGCGTCACGTTGCGATCTGCCCAGCGCTCCAGCGAATTGCGGTCGACGATCGCCCATTTATGGACGTCGGGACATGCCGCCAGCACCTGCTCGACCTGCTGGTGGAAGCCGGCGAACGCCTTGCGCAATTCCCTGACATCGCCCTTTGCCGACCATGACTCGATCCGGAAGTCCGGCTCCGGCTGGCTGGTGACGAGATAGACTTCGCTGCGGTCCGGCTTGACGTAATAGATGACGATGTGGCGGTCCTCGCCCCACCATTTGGTGCAATCGTCGATTTTCTCACCGCCGAGCAGCGCGGCGGGATAGGTGGTGCGGTAAGCGATCCGCCCGGTGAAGTTCACCGGCGAGACGCCGAACAGGATGTCCCGCACGATCGAATGGACGCCATCGGCGCCGATCACGGCATCGGCCATGACGGTCGTGCCGTTGGCAAAGACGAGCCGAACGCCGTCGCCGCCTTCATCTAGCCCGACCAGTTTGTGGTTGAGCCTGATACAGGCATCAGGCCCCGCGCTGGCAAGCGCCGCATGCAGATCGCCACGATGCGCCAAAAGATACGGCGCGCCGAATTTCTGCTCGGCGCTCTCGCCGAAGATCATGTCGAACTTGATGTCGCCGCTGCGCCAGTCGCGGTTGTTCCAGGAGCGCGGATAGAAGGACTGCGCGCGCAGCCTTGTCTCCAATCCAAGTTCGCGTAGCACCTTCATGGCGTTGCAGCCGATCTGGATGCCGGCGCCCAACCGCGCGAACTGCGCCGCCTGCTCGTAGACAGTGACCTCGATGCCCACCCGCCTCAGCGCGGCGGCGGTGGCGAGCCCTCCCATGCCGGCGCCGATGATCGCAATCGATAGCGGTCTTGCCATTCCTATCCCTGCCCGAGCCGCTTCTATGGCGGCTTCGTCAATTCGCGAACGCGTCAGGCCGGCCGAAAGCCTGCCTGCACCAGTGCCACCCGCCCTGCTTCCGACGCGAGTGCATCGAGAAAGGCCTGGACCGCCGGCCGCTGCTTGCGCGCCTTCACCAGTGCAAAGTCATAATGCTCTTCAGCAAAGGGAATGAAACCCAGGTTTGACGCATGCGCGACCGGCGCAATGGTCATGCCCCAGTCGGCGCGATGCTGCACGACGGCGGCCGCCACCGCATTATGCGAGCGCGGCTGATTCCAGTAGCCGTCCGGGCGCGCACCGCCGAGCAGCCGGTCGATCAAAATGCGCGTACCGGCGCCCTGGTTGCGGTTGACCATGATGCAGGCGGGATCGGCGAGCGCGGCGCGCACCACGTCTTCTGCACTCAGGCCCTCGAAGCGCCGGTCGCCCTTGCGAAACACGATGCCCTGCATGCGACGCCAGCCCGGCACCAGCTCCAGCCCGTCGCTGAGATAGGGCGTGTTGTAGGTCTCGCTCTTCTCGTCGAACAGATGGATCGGCGCAAAATCGCACTCACCGCGCTTGGCAGCCGCAAGGCCGCCAAGGCTGCCGACGGCAATCGAGCGTACGACGAGCCCGGCATGCGCGAGCGGCGCCGTGACGAGGTCGAGCCCGGTGCAGTGGCTGCCGACGATGACGAGGTCCGGCACCCGCACATGCGGCGTGAACAGCGTCACCTCCGCCTCGCTGCCGGCCGGCATCTGGTCGACCAGCGCATCGATGCGCAAGAAGCCGTCGGCCTGGGCAAAGGAGGTGATGGCGCCGGAGCCCTTGCCCGTGGGGTAGGCGATCAATCCATCCGCGCCTTCGACCAGCGAAACCATGACGAACTCGGTGCGGCCAAGCTCGGAAGCGATCCGCACCGGCACGCGTGCGTTGAGCTTGGCGTCCGAACGCGGCGGCAGGCCAGCCATCCGCCGCAGCACCGGCACGATCATGTCGTGGAAGGTGAACATCGCGGAGGTCGGAAATCCCGGCAGGATAATGACAGGCTTGCCGTCGCATACCGCAAGGCACAGCGGCTTGCCGGGCTTGAGCGCCACGCCATGCGCGATGATACCGGGCTTGCCGAGCCGGCCGATGATCCGGTGGGAGACGTCGCCCGCGCCCTTCGACGTGCCGCCCGACAGCACCAGCATATCGCTGGTCGCGAGCGCCTTGCGCATCGCGTCTTCGAGCTGCGCTTCATCGTCAGGAATGGCGCCGAGAAAGTGAGCTTCGCCGCCATTCTCGGAGATCGCCGCGGTGACGATCGCGCCGTTGGTGTCATAGATCGCCGCCGGCCGTAACGGCTGACCGGGCTGCACCAGCTCGTCGCCGGTCGAGATGATGGCAACGCGCGGCCGGCGCGCGACCGCGACTTGCGCGATGCCGCACGCCGCCAGCATGCCGATCTCGCGCGAGCCGATGACAGTGCCGGCGCGCAGCAGCGCCTCGCCGCAGGCGATATCGGAGCCGGCATAGGAGACGAATTGTCCAGGCGACGCCGCGCGGCGGATTTCGATCGCGCGCGGTCCCGCCGGTTGCGTGTGCTCGACCATGACGACGGCATCCGCTCCGCGCGGCACCGGGCCGCCGGTGGCGATCGGCGTCGCTGTTCCCGACAGCACCGGCCGCGTCGGCGCCGTGCCGCAGGCGATCACCTCGTCGTTCAGCATCACGCGAATCGGCGAAGCTTCGCCGGCAGCAGCGAGATCGACTGAGCGCACCGCAAAGCCGTCGACATTCGAGCGATCGAACGGCGGCACGTCGATCGGCGCCACGACGTCTTCCGCAAGTGCCCAGCCGAGCACGTCGGCGAGCGGGCGGATTTCGCTCGCTATCGTACGCGGGAACAAGGCGGCTTCGAACCGCGCCAGCGCATCCTCGCGCGACAGGATCGTCAGGAACTGATCCTGATCCTGTTCCTTCGTATCGCGATCTGTTGGCGAGGGTGTATTGGTCATTCCTGAACTCTTGTCACTCCCGCAGCATATAGGCGTCGACGAGACTGCCTGCTGCAAATCCTTCAGAGCCGCCCGACACAACGAGCCAGGCGTCGGCACGGACGATCGCCTCCAGCGACAACTCGCCCACCGCCAGCGTGCTCCACGTGTCCTGTTTCCGTTCCACCAGCACGATCTCGGCGATGCCGACCTGAGATGCAATCTTGCGAGCCAGCGGCAAATTGACCGTTCTGTGCGGGCAGCGGCCCGAAAGACGATCGAGCACGGGCAGCACCAGCGTCCACCATGCCGCAAGCGCCTGGTCCGATGCGCCCGGTAGCACTACAGCCGGCGTCTTGTCGACGCGTCCGATGGCCGCCGTGCGCCCGGGCTGCAGCGCAATGCCGTGGGCGAGCACCTCGCCGCGTGAAGCCAACGCCGTTATCGTCGCATCGGTGCGCCCGACGCCGGAGCCCCCGATGATCAGGAGCAGATCACAGGAACTGCTATCGAGCGCCGCACCGATCGATCCGGCATCGCGTCCCGCAGCCGTGAAGGAAACCGTTGCGGCGCCGGCGGCGCGCGCGCTCTCCGCGACCAGATCCGAGGTTACCTGGCCGCCGGGAACGTTGACGACCCGCAGTCGTGGACGGCGGACGTTCAAGCGCTCAAGCCCGGCCGCGCGCGCCATCAGAAGAGCGTGCGGCAGTACCCGCTCCCCGGGCTCTACGACGAGACGGCCCGCGGCGATATCGCTGCCGGCCCGGCGCACGCCCTGCCCCGGTATCGCTTCCGCCAGCACCTGCGGCATCGGCCCGGAAACATCCACGGAATCCAAATCCAGCACGCAGTCGCAGCCATCCGGGATGGCCTCGCCGGCCTCGACCCAAACGGGCGCGGCCGGTAGCGGCAGCGGCGAATAGGAGGACGCGCCGACGAGATCGCGGGCGCAAAGCGCATAACCATCGACCGCGGCGGTATCGCGCCGCGGACAGGCCTTGAGCGGCGGCGTCTCCGCTGCGATGCAGTACAGCGCATCTGCAAGCGCCAGTTCCACCGGCGCGACCGCTCCCACACCGCCAAGCAATGTTGCAACGGCCGCATCGAGCGGCGTGAGGGAAGCTGGCAGGCGCTGGGACGACGTCATGGCCCGGCTATGCCCTGAATCGGGCCGGAAATAAACAGAACCCGCTCGCGTTCTTCCTTCCCCTTTCGGCTGGTTGACGACGATGCGAAATAGTTGCAAATGAGACCAATTGGCGGAGGCAACCGCCGACCAATCGATACGGCCAATCACGCCGATCCTGAGGGAGAAAACGCATGTTCGCCAGGAGCATTTCCAGGCTGGGACTGGTCGCGGCTGCGCTGCTGGCACCAGTCGCGGCGCTCGCGCAAATTTCAGATGACGTGGTCAAGATCGGCGTCCTCACCGACATGACCGGCCCGGCATCGACGCCGACCGGCCAGGGCTCGGTCACCGCCACGCAAATGGCGATCGACGATTTCGGCGGCACGGTGCTGGGCAAGCCGATCAGCATCGTCGTCGGCGACCACCAGCTCAAGCCCGACATCGGCGGTGGCATCGCGCGGCGCTGGTACGATGTCGAACAGGTCGATTTGATCGTCGACGTGCCGGTGTCGGCAGTCGGCCTTGCCGTGCAAGGCATCGCGAACGAGAAGAAGAAACTGTTCATCACGCATTCGACCCTGGCCGCGGACTTCCACGGCAAATCCTGTTCGCCCTACGCGATGCAGTGGGTGATCGACACCCGTTCGCTCGCGGTCGGCACTGCGCAGGCCGTGGTGAAGCGGGGCGGCGACAGCTGGTTCTTCATCACCGACGACTACGCCTTCGGCCATTCGCTGGAACGCGACGCCTCCGCCGTGGTCACCAAGAATGGCGGCAAGGTGCTGGGCTCGGTGCGGCCGCCGCTCGCGACGCCGGACCTGTCGTCGTTCGTGCTGCAGGCGCAGGCCTCCAAGGCCAAGATCATCGGCATCGCCGCCGGCCCGCCCAACAACATGAACGAGATCAAGACGGCTGCCGAGTTCGGCGTGTTCAAGGGCGGCCAGCAGATGGCAGCCCTGCTCGCGCTGATCACCGACATCCATTCGCTTGGACTACCGGCGGCACAAGGCTTGTTGCTGACGACCTCGTTCTACTGGGACATGGACGACAAGACCCGCGAATGGTCGAAGCGCTATTTCGCCAAGATGAACCGGATGCCAACGATGTGGCAGGCCGGCGTCTATTCCTCTGTCATGAGCTATCTCAATGCGATCAAGGAGGCCGGCACCGACGAGCCGCTGAAGGTGGCAGCGAAGATGCGCGAGAAGCCGGTCGAGGACTTCTTCTCCCGCAACGGCAGACTGCGCGAGGACAATCTGATGGTGCACGACCTCTGGCTGGTGCAGGTCAAGAAGCCGGAGGAATCGAAATATCCGTGGGACTATTATCAGATCCTCGCCAAGATATCAGGCGATGAAGCGTTCGGCCCGCCGGACCCGGCCTGTGCAATGGCGAAGAAATGAAGAGCGAATAGTGAGTGGCGAGTGGCGAGTGGCGAATACGAAGAAACATCTATTCGCTACCCGCCATTCGTTATTCGCCTATTCACCACCCCCGCCTCTTTAAAATACTTCATCACCCCCGGATGAATCAGCTCCGCGTTCGGCGCGGCCGCGACCGTGTTGACGGCCGTGGTCTCACAGGCCTGCGGCAGCTTCTTGCAGAGGGCAGCCTCGGCTCCGTGCAGCGTGCGCGCGAGGCGATAGGCGACATCGTCCGGAAGGCTTTCGCGTACCAGTACAAAACTCCACGAGCCAATGGAATCGATGGCGGCCGGCTGGTTCGGATAGCTGTTGGCCGGGACCGTCAGCGGCTTCAGGAAGGTGTGCTTGGCACGGACGCGCGCAATCTCGCCGGCATCGGGCGCGATGAAGCGCGCGCCGCCCGGCGCCTGCGCGACAGCGGCAAAGCCGGGCCAGCCGATGCCCGCGCCCCACAATGCGGCGGCGCGGCCGTCCTGCACCATGGCCGGGCCTTCTCCGGCGCGGTCGAGATAGATCGATTTGAAATCCTCGTCCTGCTTCAACCCGATGCCGTCGAGGATATAGCGCGACAGGATCGGCAGGCCGGAGCCTTTGGCGCCGAAGGCAACCGGCTGGCCGACCAGATCCCTGATCGTCTTGTAGGGACTGTCCGCCCGCACCACGAACATGCCGGGGCTGGAATACATCGCGGTGAGGATCTTCAGCTTTGTCGGCGCCCGCCCGATGCCCATGAAGGCCTCATAGGCCGGCTCCCCCGCCACCAGTGCGATGTCGAGCTGGCCCGCCTCCAGCAGCGGGATGTTCTCGTTGGAGCCCTTGGTGTTGCGCGCCTCGATCGAAAGCGCTGGATCGGCCGCATTCATGATTTCCGCAAACGCGCCCCCGTAAACCGGGAAGCCGCCGCCCGGCGTCGCAGTCCCCAAGCTGATCGTGATCTTGGTAATGGCCTTGCCTCCCTCCTGCGCCCCGGCGTTGCCCGCAAGCAGCAGGCCGATGCAGGCAATCCAAGCGAGTTTCATTGTTGGCCTCAAGCGTTCCAGGACGAATGATGCAACGGAGGTTGTAGGCAAGCCCGGCCGCTTGTGAAAGCGCGTTTTCCGCCCCAAACCCGGCATTGCCGTATCGCTGTCATGCCTGTAAACGATGGCGGCACCGTTGCCGGCCGCCCTTCCCGCGGCCGTCTCGCGGCGGGGCCTGTAGCTCAATGGTTAGAGCCGGCCGCTCATAACGGTCTGGTTGCAGGTTCGAGTCCTGCCGGGCCCACCAGCGAACTCAGTTGCTTATCCGGCCTTGTTTTGCCGCAGCGGGAGTACCGCACCAGATACGTGCGCTTTTCGTTCGCTGCGTCCGCGCATAGCGATCTTTTCGACGCCGCGCTCCGTCACCTTCAATGTGCAGGGCTTTCGTGTCGCCGTGAACAAATACACCGGCGAACTCAGGATTCTCAGAAGCGTGCAGGCGGCCGATGCCGGCCGTGTCGCCAATCCGATGCAATGCCGCGGCCAAATCGAGGGCGGTGTCGCGCAATCGCTGGCGTCCGACAAATAGTCGGGATGGGTGTCCGTAGGTGGACTGCGACCCCGATTGCGAGCACCACAGCATGTCTTTGTGCTCTAACGGCCTCATGGTTCTCCTCTCAAAACTTTCGCTTGATCAAAGGTTGCGCACAACCTTTCGCTGCAGTTAGCACAAACTTCATTGGCAAAACCGCTAAGGTTGTGTTCTAATCAACATGCTCGTTTCCCGGTTCCCAGCCCCCTTTAAATATCGGCGGAACGGGCGGCCCCGGCGCAGTCCCCCAACCATCTGCGTCGGGGACCTTAGTGCCTGCGAACAAGGCAATGCGAAAAGTCCCCATTTCCGGCAGGTCGTAGGGTCGCCTGCATTGCGCATGCGTACCAACGAGCTGCCGACGCGATTTGCTTAGACTTGGGGCATGTGGGTAGACTTTCTTCGAGAGCGCTTCGCTTCCGCAGCCATGTTTTCTTTCAACCAAGGACCTCAGCAGCATCGCCGCCGGGTGCTCGGTCTTGCAATCGCGAAATGGCAGCAGTGCTTTGCCTTGCCGACGCTCATATCGCTCGGCCTCGCCGCGCCGGCTTGGGCCCGGACGGGGACGCAGACGCCGTTCGCCACTACCAACGAGCCGGCGACATGGATCGGCGGTACCGGGACAGATCAGTGGAACAATCAAAACAACTGGCAAACCCAGTCAGGCGGCCATGCTGTGCCGCTCCTGCTTGCGAACTTCACTAATCTGGCTACGGCGGCCAACAGGTCGGTCCGCGACCAAAACAATCAGTCCATTGGCACGCTCAATTTCACGGCCCCGAGTTATGTCCTGAGCCTGGAGAACGGCAATATTTTTACCGTCAACGCCACCGGCTTCGTGATCAACGATCCGGCCAATAGGCCAATCGTCAACGTCGGCGTCGTCAACGGCGGCACCATCAAGTTCACTAACGCCTCCACCGGAGACGTGGCGAAGTTCGTGATCGCGTCAAACGGTACCCTCGTACATGTCGGGTCGCTCGACGACAACCGGAATGACGGCAGGTGCGATCGACAACGCAGGCAGGATCTTTGTCGCCAGCAACGATGCCACTAGCGTCGGCAATGCCCTCACCGTCTTCGGGACCTATAATGGCCTTGGAGGTTCGATCTACCTGAGAACGGACCTTGGGCCCGACAATTCGCCGTCCGACAAGCTCATCATCGGCGGGAGCAAGGCCGTCAATGCTGCCGATGGTCCGGCCCAAGCCATTGGCAACACCCTTTTGCACGTCACTCCCGGTCCGAACAGCCCCGGCGCCTCCACGACCGCGAATGGCATCCTCGTAATCGAAGCGGTCAAACGGCGGCACGACCGCCGAGAGTGCTTTCACACTCGCTGGCTAGGTGCGTGCCGGGTTTTACGATTATCGTCTCTACCGGGGCGGCTTTAACGGTACCAATCCGAACGACTGGTTCTCGCGCTCGATTTTCAACGGAGGTAACGGCAACGGCGGCAATGGCAATCGCGGCGGAAACAGCGGCAACGGCAACGGCGGCAACGGGCCGATCACGCCGCCCACCGAGTTGCCGCCAGAGGCACTGCCGGACGATTTGCCGCCGGTGCTGCCACCGGGTGTCTATCCGATCATCGGGCCGGAGATTGCGACCTATGGCGCGGTTCAGCCGACGGCCCGGCAGCTTGGGCTAACCGCGCTCGGCACCCTGCATGAGCGCATCAGCGACACGCTCGCGATCGGAAATGTTGGAAGCGCCTGGTCGACAGCTCAGTGTGGGGCCGCGGCTTCGGCCAGCAGATCAACAATCGCTATCGCGCGTTCGCCGATCCTCGCACCAATGGCCAAGTGGCCGGTTTCCAGAGCGGCAACGATCTGTGGCGCGGCAGCCTGCTGCCGGGGCACCGGGACGGCGCCGGCATCTACTTCGCTATGCCAATGCCAACGTCGACGTGAACGGCCTCGTCACTAACGACGCAGCGACCAACTATATGGTCCGCAAGACGGGGAGCCTCAATCTCAATGGTTGGTCCGGCGGGACATACTGGACGCATTACGGTCCGACCGGCTGGTATCTTGACGCAGTGTTACAGGCGACTGCCTATCAAGGCACCGCATCGACGATATTCGCCAGCCTCCCGACCAAGGGCATCGGCTTCGTTTCCTCGCTCGAGGCCGGCTATCCTATCCCGGTGCCGGCGCTCGGGCCCGGCTTCGTGCTGGAGCCGCAGGGCCAGATCGTCTGGCAGCACGTGTAGTTTGACGGTGCCAATGACGGACTGGGCAACGTAGCACTCGGCTCGACGTCGGGCGCGACCGGTTCGGTCTGCGGGGTCGATGGACCATTGTCAGCAACGGCGGACTGGTCTGGCAGCCGTATGTACGGGCCAACCTCTGGCACGACTGGGGCGCGCGAGCGACCACCACGTTCTCCGGCACCGATCTGGTTCCGTTGTTAGAGCAAGGGGCACAACTTGACCTGAACGCGGGCGTGACCGCCAAGGTGAACTCCGGGCTGAGCCTCTATGCTCAGGCCGGTTACTAATTCGCCGTTGCGCACACCGATGGCAACAAGCGCGATGGCATCCGGGGAGACTTTGGTCTGCGCTACTCGTGGCAACGGCGTTAGGGTTGCGAACAGATCGAAACGCAAACGACAGGCAACCACGCGATAGCCCCAAACCGCCTACGACATCCTCAACCGCGCAGGCGTTTTCCCGATGGGCCCGCGCAAAGGGTTTTGACGGCTATGCTGTTCGACCCGGTCACCACCTCGGGCATCGATCGGCAAGCCTCCTGGTCGATCCTCAACCGGCACCGAGCGCCAGAACTGCCCCAGTGGGCGTGCTCAGTGTCGCGCAACGGCGATACGGCTGAGCCGCGCTATCCAAGAAGCTGAAGCAGCAAAGCTTACAAAACCGTACGATTGGGAGGGGGGAGCGCTACACTCGGTGTTCATCCCGAACAGGGCGGCAGTCTTGGTTTTGCCGAGCGTAACTTCTATTGAACCAAGCAAGGCGCCGTCCATGCGGGGCGAACGCCTTCAGATGCCTCGCCCGACCGCGCTGGCGGAGTGACCGCGCAATTTCGGCAGGCGCACCGAAGAGATGGGTGTAGCCCGCAACGTCGGCAAAGGCCCCATCAATGCGAAATCGGCTCGGGCATCGACCGTTCAGGGTCTCGTAGTCGCGGTCTTGAACCATAACGTGGCGTTGAAGAGATCCGTGTTCGCCTGATCCGGCGTCGCCGATGGCGTCACTCTGTGATCGACCACCAGCAAATGCGGTCCCGCCTTCACGATGGGTATGGATGCGATGCCGTCAGCGTCGGTGGCAAAGCGAGGGATATCCTGCTCCGCCACCGCCGTCATACCGTCGCCCCGCTCGACATCGATTCCGGAAAGCGGTTTGCCGTGAAACAGCACTTTGAGGCGCAGGGTCTGTCCTGGTTTCGCCAAGTCTGGATCGGATAGCGGAATGATTTCCAGATCGTGCCCGATCACTTTCTGCCACGGTGCGTCCGGCCCAGTCAGCGCCTTGGCGAATTTCCCCGACCACATGCTATCTGCCCCATCAGGAACGAGGCGCCGCGTCGCGTTCCGATAAAGGCCGTCGGCCGTCTTGATCCAGAACCCGTTGTCGTAACGCGCAGCCAGCAACAGATTTCCGCTGTCTGCGATAGGTTTGGACACAACCACGGGGGCGCCGTGGTCCTGCGCTGGCGTCAGGTCGGACAACAACGACGTAGTGCCGGCAGACGCAATCGCGACAAGATCGAGGATCTTGTCCGCCATGGTCGGGGGACGATCGCCTGGGTGACCATAGTTGACGACGACGCGGCGGGAGGCAGCTTCACCGGAGAAGGTCAGCCAAACATCGTGGGCCGAAGCGAAGTTGGCCGGCACCAGTGCGGCGGCGGCCAAAAGCAAAGCGCTGCGGATGCGAAATGGGTTCAAGCTCATTTGGTGACCAATGTTGGAGGACCCGAAGCAACAGCGGTCGGAAAGCGGTAGGTGAGCCCAGCGAGGACAACAACGGCCGGTGGCGCGCTGACGAAAATATCAGACGAACTCGCTCCCGTAGGATTGCCGAAACTGATTGCAATTTCGCTCAGCCGATCACCGGGATACAATGTCGCCTGCGTGAATGCCGTCCAGCCGCCCGGCCAGGTGTAGGCCAGTTTGCCGGTGATACGCGAGAACGGCGAGGTCGCGATCAAGCCATCCTGCGTAAGGTTCTTCTTGCCGACAAACGTCACATAGGCACTACCCGAAATCGCTTGCGCATTCGCGGTCGCAACGTTGAAGTCGACACCGACGTTGGCAACATAGTTAGGCACATTCGGAACGAAGAATGAGGGAGCCGCATCGAGCAATCGAGCTCGGACGTGGCTGAAGTTCGCGAATAACGAGATACTGTTTGCAGGTTCCTGAATGACGAAGAAACGCCCGTCCAAATCGAACCCGTCGCGACGTGCCTTGCCCAGGAAGGTCACAGGAAGTCCGGGAGCCGCTTGAAATGATTCGTTTTGAGAATCCGTCGTCCAATAGCTGGCGAGGAACCTGAAACGGTCGAAGGTGAACTGAATTCCGCCTTCCCTGCTGACAACCTTGAACGGCTGAATCCCGGGATTACCGATCAGCTCAAGGGGCACGTCGATGCTGCGGAAACCCTGTCCGTAGTTCGCAAACAATTCAAGCCACTTCACCGGGGTGATCGCGACGCCTGCCTTCGGACTCATAATGCCAATCGAGATATTCGGCGTATCGCCAGGCGTGATGCGGTCGCGGATATCATAGTAGAACTGGTCGAAGCGTCCGCCGGCGGTGAACTTCAGCCATGACAATGGCTTGATCTGAATCTGGCCAAAAGCCGCGAGGTTGGTCTCTGTCAATCCGAGATTGGCCACCGGCGCTCCGGTCACCGCCCGGGCCGTGGTCGGCGCCTGGAATGCGTTGATATTGTCCGAACGCCAATTGCTTCCGATCAGCAGCTGCACCGGAATATCATTACCGATAGCGCCAGTCCACACCTTGGTGACGCGCCCGCCGACCATTGTCCGGTCGTCATGCTGCCATCGCTGCCCCCCGCCGAAATCAGCGTAGCGGTTAAAATGGTCATGGCTGACGAACAGCGTACCTTTGAGCTCCTGATCTTGTGGTCCGGTGGCATAATTGATGACGAAATTCTCAAGCTGCTTGTTACCGCCGTCGGTCGGATTGGTGGCCGAGCGCTCCGATATCAACCCGGCTTCAATCGCGTCGCGGTTGGCGTAGCCGGGCGCACCGAAGGTCGTGCCATAGGCCTGCGCGCGAAACGAAACCGTAGCTCCGTCGGGGAGCGTCGTCGTCACCTTGTTGAACGAACTGTAACGGTCGATGAAGCTGTTATCGCGATAGCCGTCGGTACGATACCCCTCCAACGCGATGTAGGGCAGCCACGCGCCCTGTGTCGTGCTGTACGTGCCCAAACCGCGCGCGGTGCCCTGGGTGCCGCCTGATGTGCCGGCGCTCGCGAACGGTTCAGCGGTCTTGGTCGTAATGTTGACCGACCCGCCGAGATTGGAATCGCCATATTCGACAGCAAACGGACCGCGGACGATTTCGATGCTCTTCACGGTCTCGGGCAGCAAGATGTTCAGGTCCGCGTAGTTCGGCGTGTGCAGCGACGAGACTTCGTTCACCGGAACACCATCGATGAAATAGGCGATGTCACGCCCGTGCTCCGCCTCCGTGTAGCCGCGGAGCGAAAGGCCATAGCCGATCGCGCCCTGTCCAAAGTTCGAGACGTTGAACCCAGGCAGAGACCGGAACAGGTCGCCATAGGTTGCGATGGGCAGCTGGCCGATTCTGGGAACATCCAGTACCGTCGTCGCCGCAGGTAACGCAGTCACCGAGCTCGACAGATCGCCACGGCCAGGCGTTGCCGCTGGATCACCCGAAAAGCTGGAAGAGGCCGGCTGTCGACTGACAGATTGCCCCCTTTGTGCAGAATGGCGGATGCGCTGCTGGCGCGCCGCGCGCTCCGAGCGTTGCGCTCGTTTCTTTGTCGCCTGGTCGGGAGAAGTAATCGTTACTGGGGGAAGCAGGCTGGCTCCCGGTTCCGCCCGGACCACTTGTGCGTACGTCGAATGAGTCAGGACGACAATGGATGTCGTCGCGAAAAAGAGGCGCCACGAGCTTTCTATGCGATGCCATGTCCGCATGATCGGACGATCAAACCGGTTGTATCTTCTTATTGCACGACCTGCACGGTAACGATGCACGTATGACTTCTCAATACAAATCATACAGCGCGCGCACGTTCGGCCCGTGGCACCCGGATTGCTGCGAGCCACAACGACGGCATGTTTCATCTGAATGCCATCACCACCGTGTATTCAATTGCGGAGCTGTCGTTCAGTTCTCAGCGGTCAACAGCCGTAGGGCAACGAAGAAGATCCCGCACTCGTGGCTTGCCATTGCCCCAAGCCGTGTGCGCTGGGTCAATGGGGTTTCCAGATGGGCGCCTCAGTGAACAGACCGCCCTCGGCGAAGCCGATGCCGTAGATCAGGACAACCCCGAAGAACAAGCTAACCAAACCCGACGCCGCGCGGAGTCGCCAATTGAATTTGGGCAGATTGACAGCCGTGCAGGTAAACGGCGCCGACAGGATTAGCGTGACCAGCATCATTCCGGCGATAGTTCCGAGCCCGAACAGCAGCAGATACCCGAGCGCGGCTACCGGTTCGCGGATGATGGACAAGATCATCAGGGCGATGGCCGCCGACCCGGCCAGGCCGTGCACGAGGCCTACCACGAAGGGGCGCAGCCAGCCATAGAACGCGGTCCGGCTGAGCCCGCTGCGGTCGAGCCGCGCCAGCGGCGTACGCTCATCGGCGTGTCCATGCGCGCCGGGGCCATGACCGTGCGGGTGCCGGTGCACGTAGTCGCCGTGTGCGTGGAGATGATCGTGGACGTCGAGCTCATGTGTGCCACGGACAGCCGCATGCGCACGGGCCGCACGGCTCATGCCTGTCAAGGTGAGAACGCCAAGCAGGACGAGCATGATACCGACGGCAAACTCCATCGACAAGCCGAGACGCGGCGGAATGACGACCCCGAACACGATGATTGCCGCGCCGACCGCGATGACCGTGACTGTGTGTCCGACGCCCCAGGCGGCGCCGATCAGCACCGAGCCCGCCACGCTGCGCTCGCGACTGACGATCGTCGCAATGGCCGCCACGTGATCGGCGTCGGTCGCATGCCGCATCCCGAGGAAGAAGCCGAGAAACAGGAAGGATATGACGCTGAGGGCGGCTTCGGTCATTGCGCACATTTCAAGATGGCATCGAAGCCAAGGACTTTTAGCGCCGATAACCCAGGACGATAGGTCCCCTCTCGGTAGCTGGTCCATCAGGGCTTTTCCGATAGAAGAACGGGGGAGAACCCTGATTGACCCGTCCAGTTGTGGTGCATCTAATGTCGAATGGCTGCCGTTGCACGGAGATTCTGACGACCGCTCCATGAGGCGACCGCCAACTAGCTCAAACGTGCCCCTGCTTTTCCCAAGTGAGACAAGCCAGGCAGGGTCCGGAGGATTGCATGCAGCTCACTCCGAGAGAGTTCGACAAGTTGCTCGTCTACATGGTGGCAGATGTCGCGTTGAAGCGAAGAGCCAAGGGTCTTAAGCTCAACTATCCCGAAGCCGTGGCTGTCATCTCAGCGGTTGCTCTTGATGGTGCGCGCGCGGGAAAAACAATCGAAGACGTAACCAAGGAGGCGCGCACCGCGCTGACTAAGGCTGATGTGATGGATGGCGTCGCCGATCTTATTCCGATGGTGCAGATCGAGGCAGTATTCACCGACGGCAGCCGGCTCGTGACGGTGCACACGCCCGTCCAGTGAATGCCTGACAGGAGGCCAACATGGCCGGACCAAAAGTAGGCCCCGCTGTTGCTGCAAATGTCGATCCGGCGACGGAGGGCGTGCCAGTCGGCGGCTACGTGTGCAGCTCGGCGGCGATCACATTCGATGCCGATCGTCCGGTGACGACGCTTAAGGTGCGCAACTCGGGTGACCGCCCGATACAGGTCGGATCGCACTTCCATTTCTTCGAAGTCAATCGTGCGCTGGAATTCGATCGCGCAGCGGCCTTCGGGCTGCGCCTGAACATTCCATCATCGACGGCAACGCGGTTCGAACCCGGTGACGAACGTGAGGTTCAACTCGTTCCCTACGGCGGCAAACGCGCCGTCTATGGTTTCAACAATCTCGTCGATGGTCCAACCGCAGGCCAGGACGCCGCTACGTCCAAATCCAAGGCGGTGGCGCAGGCGGCGAAGCGAGGCTTCCGCTCGATATAGGACGTGAGGTCGCGTCGAAAGGCAAAACTTGAACGAGGGCCGAAATGGCTACCGTGTCTCGGAAAGAATATGTCGGCCTCTTTGGTCCAACGACGGGTGATCGCATCCGGTTAGGCGATACGGGTTTGTTCGTTGAGATTGAGCGCGACTTACGTGGCGGCTACGGCGACGAGCTCGTCTTCGGTGGCGGCAAGAGCATGCGTGAAGGCATGGGCATGGACAATCAGGTGACGCGAGCGGGCGGTGCTCCTGACCTCGTGATCACCAACGTGACTGTGATCGACGCGGTTCTGGGCGTTGTGAAGGCGGATGTGGGAATCAAGGACGGCCGTATCAGCGCGATCGGCAAGGCCGGCAATCCGCAGACGATGGATCGCGTTACTCCTGGTTTGGAGATTGGCCTCGCCACCGATGCTATCTCTGGCTCACATCTGATCCTGACGGCAGCCGGGATCGACACACACATTCATTTCATTTCTCCACAACAGGCGGAGGCGGCGCTCTCAAATGGAACTACGACGTTGATCGGTGGCGGTACCGGTCCTTCGGACGGCTCCAACGCGACGACGGTGACCTCCGGTCCCGGAAACATTAGCATGATGTTACGCGCGTTCGAAAACTGGCCGCTCAACATCGGCATTCTCGGCAAGGGGCACGGACACGGCAAAGCGGCTCTGGTTGAACAGATCGAAGCGGGCGCCGTCGGCGTGAAATGTCACGAAGATTGGGGCACCACCCCCGCGGTGCTTCGGTCCGCGCTAACCGTCGCAGACGAGACGGACACTCAAGTGTGCATCCATACCGACACGCTGAACGAATCCGGTTTCGTCGACGATTCGATCGAGGCGTTTGAGGGGCGGACGGTCCATTCATTTCACACCGAAGGGTCCGGCGGCGGCCACGCGCCTGATATCATCAAGATCGCAGGCCTTGCCAACGTCTTGCCGTCTTCGACGAACCCCACGCTCCCCTACGGCATCAATTCGCAGGCGGAGCTCTATGACATGATCATGGTGTGTCATCACCTCAGCCCCGACATCCCGTCGGATGTTGCATTCACTGAGAGCCGCATCCGCGCTGAAACCATCGCCGCGGAAAACGTCCTTCAGGATCTCGGCGTAATCTCGATGTTCTCCAGTGATTCGCAAGCCATGGGACGCATCGGGGAATGCTGGCTGCGTTGCATCCAGACCGCCGATGCGATGAAGACCGGGCGCGGCAAGCTGCCGGAGGATGCGCCCGGCAATGATAATTTCCGGGTGCTGCGCTACGTGGCGAAGATCACCATCAACCCTGCGATCACACACGGTATTGCCGACGAACTGGGCTCGGTCGAGGTCGGCAAGATCGCTGACCTTGTGTTGTGGGAGCCTGCATTCTTCGGCGCCAAACCCAAGATCATCATCAAGAACGGCTTTATAAGCTGGGCGGTGATGGGCGATCCAAACGCCTCGCTCCCGACGCCGCAACCCACCTACTATCGACCCATGTTCGGTGCCTACGGCGATGCGTTGGCGGCCAACTGCATCACATTCGTCTCCGGCGTCGCTCATGCTGGCGGAATCAAGGAGCGGCTGGGGCTTCGCCGGCAGGTTCTGCCGGTGCGCAACGTGCGCAAGATCGGCAAGCGCGATATGCTCCGAAATGCCGGGACGCCGAAAATTGAAGTAAGCCCGGAGACCTTCGCCGTTACCGTCGACGGCAAGCACGCAACCGTGCAGCCCTTGACGACCGTCTCGTTAAACCAGAAGTATTTCTTCAGTTGAGGAAGGTGCCGTGATCCTTATCAAGACCATTCTGGGCAACATCGGCGATCCCGAATGGGCCGCGCGCTTGTCTGCCGCGGAGAGCGACTTACTGGAGATCGACCAGTGGGAAGCGCAGAAAAGCCGCTTCCGCAAGGCGACTGCAAAGGGCGTGGAGATCGCGGTCTCAATCGACCGCGGCACCCATATCCGCGATGGAGATGTGCTGCTCTGGGATGCCAAGGCGCTCTCGGCGCTGGTCGCGAGAATTGAGCTGCGTGACGTGATGATCGTGCATCTGGGCGATCTAATGAGCCTCGTGCCGGAAGTGGCAATGCGCACATGCGTTGAACTTGGCCATGCGATGGGTAATCAGCATTGGCCGGCATTGGTCAAGGGCAACCTCGTCTATGTCCCGCTCACCGTCGATCGGAAGGTGATGGCGTCGGTCATGAACACGCACCGTTTTGAGGGAGTCCACTTCGAATTCGTAGCCGGCCGAGAGGTCGTTCCCTATCTCGCTCCGCATGAATCACGTCGGCTTTTCGGTGCCGCGGAGGGGCCGGTACATTCGCACACGCATGAGAGCTATGCCGGTGTCGAGGCCGAGACGGGACGCGTGTACGGACATCCACCGACGCACGTCCACACCCATCCGGGAGCCGCCGCTCAGAGACATCCACCGCCGGCAACGGCCGGCTCTGCACATGACCATCGAGAATGATGGCGTCGGGGCGACGAGCAGCACCGCATTCCTCTCGCGGATGCTGCAGTTTGGTGACTCGATGTTTCCCATCGGCGCGTTCGCGTTTTCTTCCGGCTTGGAATCCGCCATTCAGCAAGGCGTTGTCACCGACGCGGCAACGCTTCGAGAATTCGCGCGCACCGCGCTGGAGCAGGCGGCGCGTGGTGACTGCATCGCGCTGATCGCCGCGCATCGCGCAGCCACTGCCGGTAACCTCAAGGCCCTCGCCCGGATCGATGCGCAGGTGTACGCGCGCAAGCTTTCTGACGAAGCGCGGACAATGTCGGTTCGCATGGGCAAGAAATTTACCGAGCTCGGTGTGGAGGTGGTGGGCGCGACGCTGCTTCGCACCTGGCGTGAATGTATTGAAGAATCAGTTACGCCCGGTTGCTACCCGGTAGCGCTAGCCATCAACTTCGCCGTGCAGGATCTGCCTGCTAGCCAGGCGTTTGTCGTGCACCAGTACGGCGTTGCGGCAACGATCCTCGGTGCGGCCTTGCGATTGATGAAAGTCAGCCACATCGAGACGCAGAAGATTCTCTATGAGCTTACCGGGCAAGCGTCAACGACGTACGAGACCGCCGCAGCAGCGCGGCTATCGGACATGGCAGGTTTTGCGCCGTTGACGGAAATTCTGGCTGCCGTTCACACTAGAGCGCATGTGCGCCTGTTCATGAGCTGACGTTGAAGGGAGCTTCTGATGTCAAAGATTATCACGCGCATCGGCATCGGTGGCCCGGTCGGGTCAGGCAAGACCGCGATCGTGGAAGCCATCACGCCGCGCTTTCTCGATCTCGGCATCAAGGTGCTTATCATCACCAATGACGTGGTGACGACCGAAGACGCCAAGCACGTTCAGCGCACGCTCAAGGGTGTTCTGCTCCAGGAACGTATTATCGGAGTCGAGACGGGCGCCTGTCCTCATACCGCCGTGCGCGAAGACCCAAGCATGAACCTCGCTGCGGTCGAGGATATGGAACGGCGCTTTCCGGATAGCGACGTCGTGCTGATCGAAAGCGGTGGCGACAATCTGACGCTAACCTTTTCGCCGGCGCTGGTAGACTACTTCATTTATGTAATCGACGTCGCCGCGGGCGACAAGATCCCTCGCAAGAACGGACCAGGGATCACCTATTCAGACATCTTGGTGATCAACAAGACAGATCTGGCCCCCCATGTCGGCGCTAGCCTTGACGTGATGAAGCATGATTCGCAAATGATGCGCGGTAGCAAACCGTTCCTGTTCACGAACTGCAAGACGGGAGAAGGCATTCCGGAGTTGGTCGCGCTGATCGAGCGGGAGTTCCTGTTCGACATCAACCCACGCGCACGGCGCTCAGCATGATACCGTCGGCCTTCCCTCACTGGGCACGCGCTGAAGCGCTCGGCGCATCGATGCAGGAATTCGCCTCGTTTCAGGATGAACCACCGCAGATGCGCAGCGGCACTGTTGGCAAGTCGGGATTCCTCCGCCTGGATTTCGAGCACCGCTCCGGCAAAACGATCCTCGCAAACCTGGAGCGCCGCGTTCCCTACATGGTACAGCGCGCGTTGCATTGCGACGAACAATTGCCAGGTTTGGCCTACGTATTCTTGATCACCACCACGGGCTGCCTGCTGCAGGGAGACAGACTCGCTCTGGACATCAACCTTCATCCCCGCGCGCAGGCTCACCTCACCTCCCAATCCGCAACCAAAATCCATGCGATGGACGCCAACTATGCAGCGCAAAGCCAAACTATTGCACTTGCCGATGACGCATACCTGGAGTTTCTCCCTGAGCCCGTGATCCCGCACCGGAACGCACGGTTTATTAGCGACACACAAATCTCCGTCGCTCCGTCGGCTACATTGCTCCTTTCGGAAGTCATTCAACCGGGCCGAAAGCACCATCATCCGGACGAGTGCTTCGGAGCGACCGTGCTGTCGGTATCAACGGCAGCGGCGCGGCCCGATGGGATCTCCTTATTCGCAGAGAAGCTGGTAATCGAGCCGCGGCGATATGCGATGCGGCAGACTGGCGTGATGGGCTCCTTTGATGTGTTGGCCAACGTGATCCTGTGCACACCCAAGGACAAAGCCGAACGTATCCACGAGCGCGTCGGAGCCGATGTGAACCTTGCGGAAGGCGCGGCATTCGGCGCTTGTCGCTTGCCCAATGATGCCGGCCTGATCTTCAAGGTGTTGGGCCGCGAAACGGCGCAAGTGAAAGCCAAAGTGCGCGAGTTCTGGAGCGTGGTACGTCAGGAGATCACCGGCGCCGCGCTACCTCCGCCCTATCTATGGCGCTAGCGGACGGTGCCAACAGGTGATCTCCAACAGTGGTGTCGACACGTTCGAGGAGGCAGCAATGGAAAAGATCTTGGCAAAGTGGGAAAGCCTCTCCGCATCGTCAGGTGTATTGCGGTTCCTGGACATCAATTTGCGCAGCATCGGTCAGGTGATGTTTCAGAACAATCCGCTAACCGGCATTCTCTTTCTGGCCGCGATAGCCTGGGGTTCATATGCAGCCGGCGTCCCCCGGGTGGTGATTGCGGGCGTCCTCGCGGTCGTCGTCGCAAACCTGACGGCGCAGCTGCTTCACGTCGATACCGAGTCGCTTCATTCTGGGCTCTTTGGCTTCAACGGCATTCTCGTCGGTCTTGCGCTGGCGACTTTCCTTGCTCCCGGGCCGCTGCTTTGGGTGTATGTGATACTGGGAGCGGCCGTGTCCGTCGTCGTGATGCTTGCCACGACCAACGTCGTTAGGCCATGGGGTGGCGCTCTCACATTTCCGTTCGTGCTCACAACGTGGCTTCTGTTGTTGGCCACGTATGGATTTTCCGGGCTCGCGGGAACGGCACTGCCGTCCGGCGGTGTCGTAACCGCGTTCCAACCCTACCAGGCAAGCCCGCTTCAACTGATCGACCTTGCTCAGGGCGTGTTCCTGAGCATTTCACAAGTCTTCCTTAAAGCCAGCGGCATCGCGGCGCTGCTCCTGCTGGCAGGTTTGGCCGCGAGTTCGCTCGCAGCCGCCACCTTCGCTCTCGGAGGTTCGATACTGGCAGTGTTGACAGCTCATCTTTTCGGAGCCGAGAGCGACCTGATCACCGGCGGTCTCCTCGGATTCAGCCCGATCCTGACGGCGATCGCACTTGGTACCGTCTTCTATCAGCCGAACTGGCGCGTCGTGGTCTACACGGCCCTCGCCACGGTGTTCACGGTAATCACCCAATCAGCCTTAAACGTCGCGTTGACACCATTCGCCATTCCGGCGCTTACGGCACCTTTCGTGCTGGTGACGTGGCTGTTCCTGCTGCCGAGGCAACGTCTGGAGGCGGCGCGTGCCGTTGCCCGGGTCAAGAAACCTACCGCCGTAGCCTGATCCTCATCACAGTCGCTCGGGATGACAGGTACAGGCACGGCGGCGACAACGCCGCATACAGGTGTTCTACGCTCAAGGATGGCGCTCATCGTGATTTGGCTGCCGTTGGGTCTGTGAGGAGTGAGATAACGATAGCTCAAACATCCTCGGCTTTTGTCGGAGAAGTGGACCATGGGACTCATCGGCATATTGCTTGGCTTAGCGCTGCTTATGTGGCTCGCCTACCGGGGGTGGAGCATTCTGATGGTGTCTCCAATAGCGGCGCTGATCGTGGCCGTGTTCTCGGGAGAACCGCTGCTCGCCCACTGGACGCAGACCTTCATGCCGGGAGCGGCGCGATTTGTGGCGCAATGGTTCCCCCTGTTTCTGCTTGGCGGGCTGTTCGGCAAGCTCATGGGCGACAGCGGCTCGGTCAGCGCCATCGCGCAGTATTTGACCAAGAAGTTAGGAGCCAGCCGCACGATGCTCGCGGTGGTGGCAGCCTCCGCGATCGTGACCTATGGCGGCGTGAGCGTGTTCGTCGCGTTTTTCGTGCTGGCCCCGCTGGCTCACGAAATGTTCCGGGCCGCGAATCTACCGCGCCGGTTGATACCGGCGGCCGTCGGACTAGGTGCATTCACCTTCACCATGTCGGTGATGCCGGGAACGCCCTCGGTCAATAACGCGATTCCGATGCCGTATTTCGGCACCACCACTTTTGCGGCCCCGGGGCTGAGTCTCATCGCGTCGGCCATCATCCTTGTCTTCGGCATGTGGTGGCTTGGCCGTGCCGAAGCGACCGCGCGCAAGACTGGCGAAGGTTACGCTGCCGAGACGGGAACCGCTCCCGTCGTCAACGAGATGGTCCGCGAGCAGGCGGCGCCGGCGGGCGACTTCGATCCGGCCGAGTTACCGCATGGCAAGCAGGCCGAGAGCGGGCCGCCCTTCGCCCTGGCCATGCTGCCCATCGTCGTCGTTATCGTCACCAATTTCCTGATGGCGCTCGTCGTATTCCCGCGGCTCGATTTTTCGTTCCTGTCCGAGCCCCGCTGGGGCGGTATTACGATCGGCGCCGTGTCCGGCGTCTGGTCAGTCTTGGTAGCTCTCGCGTTGGCAAACCTGACCGTCATCCTCATCAACTTTCGACGCTTGCCATCCGCGCGCGAAACTCTCGACGCGGGTGCGAATTCTGCCGCCTTGCCGATGCTGATGATCGCCAGTCTCGTCGGCTTCGGCGCGGTCGTTGCCGCAGTGCCGGCATTTGCGCTGGTTCGCGACGCGGTATTCTCGGTCCAGGGAGGACCGCTGGTTTCATTGGCACTCTCCATGAATGTGCTGGCGGGACTGACCGGTACTGCTTCCGGCGGCATGGCAATCGTGCTCAATGCATTTGGCGCGGACTTTATGCATCTTGCCACCGAGCATCGCATCGATCCCGAGTTGATGCATCGCATAACAACAATGAGCGCTGGTACCCTGGATGCGCTTCCCCACAACGGCACGGTGTTGCTGCTACTGCAAATCAGTGGCCTGACTCACCGTGAAAGCTATCTGGACATGGTGATGACCGTGATTGTCAGTTGCGTTATCGCACTTGTTGCTGTCCTGATACTGGGTTCGGTTTTTGGATCGTTCTGACGACAGTAGTTGCCATTAGTTCGGAAGATTGTAGGCCCATCGGGCAGCCAGGTTCAGGATCAAGGACAACGAGAATCCCAATTCCAGAAGCAATCGCCACCGCTAGCCCGCCGGCTCAGATGTGCAGTTATCCAGTCGGTTAGGCTCTCAAATTGAAATAGCATGTCGAATCAACGGTCAAGGGTGTTCACCATACGGCGAGACTAGGCCATGAGGTGCTCGCGACAAGCTGCTGGACAAAGTTGAGGTCTGTCGGAATCGGGAGGCGCGGGCGTATGGCGAGAGCGCGATGGCATTCATTCTCTACCTGCGGCCTTCTCCTCGGAATACTGTTCTTTGCCGCCTCTCTGACGCCGTCGCTGCTGCCGCGAAGTTTTCTGACGCAGGGCGTTGTCTCGGGATGTTCTCTGACGATCGGATACGGCATCGTCGTATTCGCCCGTTGGCTCTGGGCCTATATAGAGCTCCCTCAGCCTAAGGGCCGCCTCATGCAGGTTGTGCGGCTCACCGCCGCGATCAGTTGCACGGGAATTGCGCTCGCCTCCCTCTGGCAGGCGGCGGGATGGCAGAATTCGATCCGAGAGCTAATGGAAATCGAATACGTCGAAATGGCGTATCCATTCGAGGTAGCCCTGATTGCACTGGCGGTCTTCGCAATCCTGCTGGCGCTAGCGCGGTGCTTTCGGCTGACGCTCCGCTTCGTGGTTATAAGAATTAACCGCCTTCTGCCGAAGCGGGTTTCCCACATCATTGGCATCATCGCCGCGCTTGCGCTGTTCTCATCGGTTATCAATGGACTTCTCTTCCGGGTCACCCTGCGCGTCGCAGATGCGTCTTACCGGGAATTCGACAAACTGATCGAACCGGAGATTGGGCCACCGACGGACCCTCTGAAGACGGGCAGCAGCGCTTCCCTGCTGGCTTGGCATGAGCTCGGACGGGCGGGACGGGAGTTCATCTCTTCGGGAGCGACCCGCGCGGAGATCAGTGCATTCTCGGGCAGGAGATCGCTTGAGCCAATTCGCGTCTATGTCGGACTAAGATCGGCAGACACGCCGGAAGCGCGCGCCAAGCTCGCGCTGGAAGAATTAAAGCGCGTCGGCGGGTTCGACCGGTCCGTGCTTATCGTGGTGACGCCGACCGGCACCGGCTGGGTGGACCCAGCGGCGTTGGATAGCGTCGAATATCTGCACCGTGGTGCCGTCGCGAGCGTTGCCCTGCAATACTCCTATCTTGGGAGTTGGCTGTACCTGCTTGTTGGAGCGGACTACGGCGCCGATGCTGCACGCGCGCTCTTCACGGAGGTTTACGGATACTGGACCACGCTTCCCAAGGACAAACGGCCACGACTCTATCTGCACGGTCTTAGCCTTGGCGCCAAGAACTCCGAACAGTCGACAGATCTGATTGAAGTATTTGACGACCCGTTCGCCGGAGCACTGTGGAGCGGCCCGCCTTATTCAAGCAAGCTCTGGCGTTTCCTCACCGACCGTCGCAACCCCGGATCGCCAGCTTGGCTTCCCCGGTTCCGCGACGGATCGTTCGTGCGGTTCATGAACCAGGACGGAGACGCAGCCGGCCCATTCTCGGCTCCGAATGCCTTATGGGGGCGGATGCGGGTCGTCTATCTCCAATATGCAAGCGACCCCGTGACCTTCTTCGAGTACCGCAGCCTCTATTGCGAACCAGATTGGATGAAGCCGCCCCGCGGCCCGGACGTGTCGCCGCAATTGCAGTGGTACCCGGTCGTAACTCTTCTTCAACTGGCAGCGGACAAGTTCGTGGCGACCGCAGCGCCGATCGGCCACGGCCACGTCTACGCCCCTGCGCACTACATTGACGCGTGGATCGAGGTGACGGATGCTCGCGACTGGTCCCCGGACGAGATCACGCGGCTGAAGCAACACCTCTCCAGGCCGTAATCCGCGACCGCTGTTCCAACAACAGCTACGCGGAGACGGACTCTTGAGCGCTCCTATCGAGACCCCCATCAATATTTCCAAGCCACGCCTCACTCCGCTGACCGCGATGCGATAAAGATCTCACGGCGCGACCAATTTCTTGCGGATGGCATAACGGACCAACTCGGCCGTCGACGACATGCCGAGCTTGCGCATTGCCGAAGCACGATGGGTTTCGACTGTCTTCACACTCAGCTTCAGTATTTCGCTCATGGACCTGTTAGTGTGCCCTTCCGCAATCAACTGAACCACACTCTGCTCGCGCGGCGTGAGCAGTAGGTCCGATTTGTTCTGCTTGTTGATCTGGTAGTCGTGGAGCAGCTTCTCTAGTAAGACGCTGGTGAAGTAAGGTTTGCCCTCGAGCAGCGCCTCGATCGCGGAAATCAGGTGTTTCCTGGCGTCCGATTTGAACAAGAATCCACGGACGCCCGCCAGAATGGCTTCGGTCAGCAGTTCCTCATTTTCGTGCATCGTCAGGATCAACACTTCCGTACGCACATGAAGCGACCTGAGACGGCGGCTGACCTCCAATCCGTTCATGAGGGGCATCGAATAATCGACGATCACGATGTCCGGCCTCGTCTCCAAGGCCAATGCGACGGCCTGCTCGCCATTGGTCGCCAGGCCAGTGACGATCCAGTCGGAGCGCGTTTCAACGATCGCACGAAGTCCGGAACGCACGACTTCATGATCATCCGCAATCAAGATGCGTTTCACGGCGTCGGTCCCGTAAGCCAGCCCCCCGCTGTGGGGATGACCAGCAGCAAAGTCGAACGATCATACCGATCGTCGCTCAAAGCATTATCCAACAAAACCCTGAGAATTCCAGGCGAATGTACTGAAATGCCTCCCAGCCCCGCGGGGCAATGCTGCGCCTGCCCGGCGGCAACACGGCGGAGCAACGCTCCTCAGACAGTGCAATCCTCGTCGTTTCCAGTTGCCGATCCTCTCTGCGTCCGCCAACCAACCGTCATGCCTCGACCAACCTTGCCCGAACCGCGTATCGCACCAGCCCCGCGGTCGAGTTTACCTCCAGCTTGCGCATCGCGGCCGCCCGATGCGCCTCGGTCGTCTTGACGCTGAGGTTCAGGATGGTGCTGATGCCCTTGTTGCTGTAACCCTCCGCAACCAGCTTGACGACAAGCTGCTCTCGCGGCGAGAGCCCCCGGTGGATGTCTGCATCGGCACGCGATCCGATATCCCATTCATCAACGCAGCTTTTGCTGCAGAACGGCTTGTGAACCAAAAGCGAGTCGATAGCCGCCAACAGCAGTTTGTTCGCGTCCGACTTCACTAGGAACGCGCGGGCTCCGGCTTGGAAGGCCTCTTGCGCGAGCAGACCGGAGTTGTGCACCGTGAAGATCAGCACCTCCGTCTGCAACGGATGATCCCTGATTCGTCGGGCAACCTCCACCCCCGTCATTCGCGGCATCGAGAAATCGACGATGGCAACGTGGGGCCGGCTCTCAATCGCAGCGGCAACTGCCTTGCTGCCGTCATTTACCTCGGCGACGACTTCCCAATCGACCCGTTGTTGTAGAACCGCTCGCAGCCCCGACCGCACCGCTTCGTGATCGTCAGCGATAAGAATCCGCTTCATGGCAGAACACTCCAAGTCGTCTTGCACGGTGCCAAGCTCGAAAGGCGGCAGAAACGGCGGCTTTCCGCCGGTCACGAACGGTTCCTGTTTTGGTTCTAATGGGTGCCTGTATGAGTCGTGATGACTGAGGTGGCCTTTCGTCGGTTGCGCCTGTTGGTAAGAAAATCGTGCGGAAACATAGCGCACAACACGGTACCCGAGCGCCGCATCGCCGGACCGGAGCGGATCTCAAGCGTGCCTCCGATCTGCTGCAGCCTCGCTCGCATCGCGGGAATTCCAACACCAAGCGAAATTGCACTGGTATCGGGGCGCGACGTGGCAACAGGCATACCGCGACCGTCGTCACTGATCGTCAACCGGACGCGACCGTCAGCTACCTCAAGGGCGATCTCCACCTCCGTCGCCTTCGCATGACGGAAGACATTCGTGAGGCCTTCCTGGACGACCCGCAGCAGCGAGCGCTGTTTCTCGTGAGGCAATCGATCCACGTCCGGCGCGATCTCGGTGCTGACCTCCAGCGCCGTGCGTGCCGCGAATCCCTTGGCGTAGTGCTCGATCGTGGCTTTCAGTCCGTCGATCGTCAGGTCCTGTGGGTACAATAGATAGGCAAAGGCCCGGATCTCCCTGAGCGCTTCATCGATCGATGCGTCGATTTCGTCGCAAAGCCGCTCGGCGTTGATGGGGTCGCCCAAGCTGGCCCGGATCCGCATAAGGCCCAGGCTGGCTGCGATCAAATGCTGACAGGTCGAATCGTGGAGATCCGATGCGATTTTTTGCTGGATATCCTCCTGAATGGAAACCAGCCTGACATTCATCCGCGCGTCGACGATCCTCTCGCCCTTAATGGAGCCTTCGCTCAGGATACGATGACTGCCTATCAGGCGAACCATGCTGCCTGTTGCGGCATCGCAGATCGGAGCGACGGTCGTCTCGATTGTTCGTCGAGGACCGCCAAGCGCGAGGCGATGACGAATTCTGACTTCTGCTCTCTCAGCCAGACATGCGTGCAGAGCTTCGCAAACGTGCCTAGCATCTTCCCTACTCAAACAGGCAGAGACGTCCGTCTCCCGAATTTCCTCCGACGAGACGCCAAGAAGAGATTCAAACGCCGGATTTATCCTTTCGTACGCAAATCGCCCCCGGCGCAAAGGGCGGACTACAAAGAGAAGATCGGCTGAGAACATCCAGTACAGGCGGTGGCTCGTTTCTTCCGGACCAATTCGCAGCCATTCTCTTACGCTTGCTCGATTCGACTCGTGGGCTGGAGCGCTGTGCAACTTCACTATACGCACTCACTCTTTTATAGCTCTCAACACCGAGAGTGGCCCTCTTCCTTACCAGCGCGATATCAATTACCGGACCGGACGAGTACGCCAGGTTGACGCGTTTATACACCATCATGCAAATTGCACCAACAGGTAGTAATCGCTTAGAATTGAAATTAGAGTCTGTGTGAAGGGTTTGCTTGCAGAGAAGCATCGTTCTGAGAGCGAAGCTCAAATGTGACGCAACAGATACTAAAAGTGCCTCAAATAGCGTTTTCACGAACCGTTTGTTATTTCGAGTGAATTCACCTTCGCTGACACTTGATCGGGCGAATCCCCTAAAGGTGCCGATCTTAGGGGCCACGTCGGCAGTGTAGATTGGTCTTGGCGACTAGACTGAGCGTGTTGGTATCCCAGTTCCCCTCCGGGCATTGACCTCGCTCGTGAAATCCGGATGGAACTGTAGATTGACGTGGCACCGATCGGCTTCTTGCGCGCGGGCAAGTTCAGCGGCGGGCAACTTTGGGGAGGGAGTTCCCCGGGTTTTGATCAGGAACACCATTCCTGCGACTGAGGGTTTTCTCGGATGCCGCGTCAGCCGGCCGTGGGCTAATCTGCGCAGCACGCCAAACAGCGGCTTTCAGCCTTAGCCCCGGTGGGGATCGATCCAGCAGGAGCTGGCGAGGAGAACTTCATGTCTGATCTAGTCGCGATCGTGTATCCGTCCGAAGCGAAAGCCGAAGAAGTGCGTCAACGGTTACTCAAGCTGCAAAAAGAATATCTGATCGTAATCAGCGATGCAGTGATCGCCGTGAAGACGGATTCCGGCGGGATCAAGCTCAATCAACTTGTTAACACCACTGCGATAGGCGTGATGACAGGAAGTTTTTGGGGGCTTCTGATCGGCGTGCTTTTCCTCAATCCGATCCTCGGTGTCGCAGTAGGCGCGGCATCCGGCGCACTCAGCGGCGCACTCTCCGATTTCGGCATCGACGATTCTTTCATGAAAGAGCTCTCGGCAAGCCTCCAGACCGGTAATGCCGCCTTGTTTGTCTTGATCAGGAACATGACCGCGGACAAGGTGCTCAAGGAAATCAAGGACGCCGGAGGAACCGTGCTGAAGACGTCCCTGGATGAGACCAAGGAAAAAGCCCTGCGCGATGCACTCGCAAGCGTGGCGGAGCGACCGGCGACCTGAACGGCCGCCATTCGCCTCTCAGCGTCGACTGCCGGCGAGGCGCAGCATCATCATGAACAAGTTGATGAAGTTGAGGTAAAGCGAAAGTGCCGCAATCACGGACTTGCGGCCCGCTGAAGTCTCATCGTCCCTGCTGTCGTACATCGCCTTGATCCGCTGCGTGTCGTAGGCCGTGAGCCCGGCAAAGACGCCGACGCCCACGATCGAGATCAGCCAGTCAAGCCCGGTCGAGCGAAGGAACAGGTTGACCAGGCTTGCGATGATGATGCCGATCAGACCCATGAACAGGAAAGTGCCGAGTCCGGACAGATCGCGCCTGGTGGTATATCCGAAGATGCTGAGCGCGCCGAACGTCGCGGCTGCGATGAAGAAGACGCGAGTGATCGAGGCGCTGGTATAGATGTGAAACAGAACCGAGAGCGATACACCGACCAGCGCTGCATAAACGAAAAACAACAGTCGCGCCGTCGACACCGACAATGAATTTATCCGCGCTCCGATGAAGAACACGAGCGCAAGCGGTGCCAGGATGAAGACCCACATCAGCGGATTCTGCAGCAATTCAGGACCGGTAAGTTGATAGGTGAACCACGCGACGACAGCAGTCAAGCCGACGCCTGCAGCCATGTGGTTGTAGATGCGTACCATATAGGTGCGCAGGCCGGCATCCACCGCGATCGCGCCGCCGGACGTGTCAGGGGCTGTCAGGTCCTGATCATAGTTTGACATTGCTTGTGCCTCCGCTCGAGCCCACAGCATGATGCCGAACTATTCCTCTGCCTTCGCGTTGGATATCGGACAATCACCCGAGTTCCGGATGTAAAATCACCTATCCGCCGGAGAGCTCGCGTGCTCTAGGCCCCTGCGTGGCACCCGTCCTGGCGCCTTTCCAAGGTGTAACCTGGCAACAGCCGCCACTTCTCATCCTTTTGGAGAACGCCCCTTACACGTTTGTCACTGGAAGATGGCAGCGCTCCGACCTAATCCAGCCGAGATGCGCTACTTCTTTCATATCGTCGACAGATACGGTCTCTCTCCAGATGGGACCGGATGCGAGTTCGCCGATCAGAACGCGGCCATTTTGCACGCCAGGCGCATTGCGGACGAGCTGGCGAAGGCCGGCGAATTCTGTCGTTTCAGCGTCGTGTTTGTAGCCCCGACTGCTGTTCCCGCAGCATCATCCAGTCGCGATCAAAGCGCGGCGGCCCCGTCGCCATGACCTGAACGCGGCCCCGCGGGATGCAGGCCAGCCAATTTCCTGCCTTGCTCTCTACAGAGAATCCCTGATGTGCGGACCGGAAAGGTGTCTCTAGGATTGCCGCGCGTTAGCCGGCGACCAGGGCCCCTACCGTTTGTCGTGCTCCCTGGTCATGGAGGCGAATATGAACATCCGGACAACTTGCCGCGCTCTGATCCTAGGCGGATTGGTAGCTGGGGCGGCAACTTCTCTTGTGCGATCGAAGGACAAGGAAGTGTCCGCGTCAAAAAGCACAACGGAGAGCCAGAAGAGCGCCACGCCAAATACAAACACGAACCCGACAAAGCATCGTTACTGGCGTCATCACGGCGGCAGGCATCCGCATTTTGGCAGTCGTCGTGTTCGGACCCAGGTTCATACACCACATTGACACCTCGGCTCTTCGGTTGAGCGTTCGATGAGCGATACGAGTGCTGCCCGGAAGCGCAAGATCATGCTGCGCGATGGTCTTGCCGATCTGCCTCGCAGACGGCGCAGCATTCTCGCGACCGGACTCGCTCTGCTCGCCACATCGGTCGCTCTCTTCCTGCTGTGGCAAACGGTATCGAGTCTCCTCGTTATCTTTGCGGGTGTGTTGTTCGCGGCATTTCTGGACGCTTCCGCGCGGGCGTTGGCTCTGGTCATTCCTCTCCAATCGCGCTTGGCGGCTGACAATGGTGCTTCTGCTGCTCTCAGCACTATCGGGATTGGGGCTGGTCTGGGGCCTGCGCAAGCTGCCGGAACAGACGCGCCTCCTGCTGAAGGTGATGGACACCCAAATCGATGTCCTTCAGGAGCATCTCCTGTCGTACGGCGTCGACCTGCTCGGTCCGGAATGGGGCCGAGATTTTGCGCAGTGGCTGTTTTCCGACCAGGGCCGGTTTCTCAGCCACGCCCAAATCTTACTTGGCGGAGCATCGAGCCTTCTGACCGGCGCACTAGTAATCCTGTTCCTCGGGATCCTCTTTGCCTTCGATCCCATCAGCCACCGCGAGAGCCTGGTCATGCTGGTGAAGCAATCATACCGCGCCCGAACACGCGCGGTCATGGATGAAATGGGCAATGTGATGCGGCTGTGGTTAGTCGGACAGTGGATCCGGATCATCCTCATGACGCTATGCGTGTGGATCGCGCTCTACCTCCTCGGGCTACCCGGTCCTTTTGTACTCGGGTTACAGGCGGGTATCTCTAACTTGATCCCCTATCTCGGGCCAATCATTGCCGGAATTCCAATCGCGCTCGTGGCGATGCCTCTCGGCCCGTCTGCGCTGATTTGGGCTATCGTCGTCTACACGATCATTCAGTCGATCGAAGGCTATGTGGTCGGTCCGCTAATCCAGCGTCGAGCGGTCGAGACTCCGCCCGCCTGGACATTGGTCGCGATCGTCCTGCTAGGCGCGCTGTTCGGCATCATCGGCATCGCGTTGGCTATGCCATTCGTCGCGATCGGGCGCGTCGCAATCATCAGATTCTACGTCGAAGACTGCCTCGGCGACGACCTCAAGCCAACAACTGCCGAAAAATCGTGAGTGAGTGGGCCCATGAGCGAGATCGATGCGCAGCGCAAGGAAGGCACGGACCCTCCCCCTTCTCAATCCGGGATGGCTCACTTCCTGTGGCAGCAGCTTCCTTACGTCGTGGGGCTGGTGCTTGCCATCGCAGGCGTCGCCTATACCAACATCTCCCACCAGCCCCTCGTCGGCTACTGGGAATTCCTGGCGCTTGCCGTCGGGGTCGTCTGCGTCGTCACCAAATGGCCGGAGACCCAAGGCAGGGAGGCGCAACTCCGATTGATCTGGACGCAGGCGCTGCACTGGATTGCCATCCTGGTCACGATGAACATCATGCTGGTGTCGGGCGTCCAACAGTTGCTTCCGACACCGGCAACCGGCCTAGTCCTGTTGACATTGCTCGCGCTCGGCACGTTCCTCGCGGGCGTCAGCCTTCTGTCGCTGCAAATCTCTTTCCTCGGCCTTACGATGGGCGTGGCGGTGCCGGCGATATCCTGGCTGAAGCAGTCCGTCTTATTCTTCCTGTTGGGCGCTGTCCTGCTGATCGGCCTCGCAATAACGTTCTGGGTGCGCCTGGACCGCCGGCCGGCGGCAGCGTCCACCGCCGCGAACAACGAGATGGAGGCTTGAATGCAAAGGATACGGTTGCTTGGACCGATCGGCGCAATCGCCTTGCTTTGCGCCGCCGCCTCACCTGCCTCCGCCGATACGTTCAGGGTCGGCAGACTACTGTGCTTCAGCACGCCTCGCGTTGGACTGGTTCTTGGATCGGCGCAATCACTGCGCTGCGTCTTCTACGGCAGGAGACCACCTCGGCAATATATCTATGAGGGACGTATTAGACGCGTTGGCATTGATCTCGGCGTGACCTCCGCAGGCACCTTATCCTGGGCCGTCCTCTCCAAGAACTCGCGGATCGGCTCGGGCACCCTGCGGGGCAGGTATGTGGGCGCAAGCGGCAGCCTCGCCTTGGGCCCCGGCCTCGGTGCCAACGTCCTGATTGGTGGTTCTCGACGCAGCGTCGTCCTGCAACCGCTCTCGATCGAGCGATCGATCGGGATCAATCTCGCGGCGGGGGTGACCCAGCTGACGCTAGGTCCGCGAGGAAGGCGATAGGCCTGACCTCCGCTATCGGCCCAACCGGGGCGGCGCCGTCCTTCCAACACTGGGAACATTCCCGCCCGTTGCTCAGGGTTTCGTCGGATGTCGACGTTGCGGGTTCGAAGCTACCATCCCAAGCGTGCGATCATCGCATCAGGAGGATGGCATGACAGTCCATGACGACCGGGCCAGCATCGAAGCTCTGGGCCCTTCTCCGCTGTGGGTCTGCGCTCTTCTAGGCATCGTCATGATTGCCGCCGGCATGCTCGCTCTCGGTGACGTCGTGTTCGCGACCATCATCAGCGTCAAGCTGATCGGATTGACCGCGATCGCGACCGGCGGATTCGAGATCATGCATGCACTCTGGACCAAGGGATGGGGCGGGCTCCTCTGGCAAATCCTGCTCGGCGCGCTCTATCTCGCCGTCGGCCTATTGCTGCTCACGCAGCCAGCGTCCAGCGCCCTGGTCCTGACCTATTTCCTCGGCGTCGTGCTGCTCGCATCGGGTGCCATTCGATGCGTGCTGAGCTTCGCCCATTGGGAACAGAACGGCTGGATGATGCTGATGTCGGGCCTTTTCGCATTGATCGCGGGTGCACTCATCCTGTTCCGTTTCCCAACCATCAGTGTCTGGGCTCTCGGATTCCTGCTTGGCGTCGACCTGATCTCGCACGGCCTAGCGTGGCTGCTCTACGCGTTTGAGTCCGCGCGGAGAACTGCGTAACAAAAGAGGAGAATACGATGAACGACGCTCCCACCCGCCGCGCTTTCCTTGGCCTTGCGAAGAATGCCGTTGCCGCCGCAGCGATCGGTGCCATCGGAGTTCGTTTCATCGAGGGTGCCGAGGCGATGCCGGTCCCACCTGATCTGGGCCTAGCCGGCAAACCGTCTGACTTCGTGGCTCAAGCGCAGTGGTGGGGATCCCCGTCTCCCGGTTGGGGACCAGGATGGGGAGCGGCTCCCGGCTGGGGTCGCCCGCCAGTGCGCTCACGCCGCTGGGTTTGCTGGTGGGATCGCGGTCGTCGCCGATGCGGATGGCAATGGGGAGCGTCGCGCACGCCCGGTTGGGGGGCCGCTCCCGGTTGGGGACCAACTCCCGGCTTGGGGCCTGGACCTGGTTGGGGACCTGCCCCGGGCTGGGGTCGGCCGCCGGTGCGCAGGCGCCGCTGGGTTTGCTGGCGGGATCGTCGCGGTCGTCGCCAATGCGGATGGCGATGACACTAGTAACGCCTACGCAATCTTGCGATCGGGAGTGGCGAATCCTTTCACGAGCGCATGCAAGACCCTGCCGAATTTTAGGAGGGACCTGTGCGCCACACGAACCAATGGCTCCTTGCGGCCGTGCTGGCAGCCCTTCTCATCGGGGCAACCTGGTACTGCGTGTCGATGTGGCGAGCGGCTCCATCAATGCCGCCTTACGGCAACATCATCTTGGGAGCAGCAGCAACCCTGGTGCTCGTGTCCGGCTGCGGCCTGATCGCGCTGATATTCTACGCTCGTCGCAGAGGTTATGACGCCCCCGCGTGCAGCAATCGGACACGACAGCAGTAGCGAGGCTCCGATGAAGCACTGACCCGGCGCAGTTCTGAGTCTGGAGCAAGGAGCGGACAATGGACCTTGCTGGCATTGTGGTCAGACTGCTGGCGACGACTCTGCTGACGATAACCACCGGCGCGGCGGGCCGGACACAGCCTGACCCAAGCGGCCCCCCTGCCGTCGGAGTCGTCGAAGCGATCAGGCGACCAATCACCGAGACCAGCGAATTCCTCGGGCGAATCGAGGCAATCAACCGGGTCAACGTCGTCGCCCGCGTCAGCGCGTTTCTGGATCAGCGCCTGTTCAGCGAGGGCGCTGAGATTACGAAGGGGGATGAACTCTATCGGCTTGAGCACGGTCCCTTCGAGGCCGATCTCGCATCGAAACAGGCGCAGGTGGCGCAGCTCCAAGCGACGCTTGAACTTGCAAAGCTGACAACCGAGCGAGCGCGCACCCTGCTCGGCGGGCCGGCCGGGCAACAGTCGACCTTCGACGCTGCCCTTGCCAACGAGCGCAGCCTGGAGGCTCAGGTGCAGGCCGCACAGGCGCAAGTCCAGGCTTCAAAAATCAATCTCGGCTACACAGTGATCAGCGCGCCGATCGACGGCAAGATCGGACGCACGGCGGTGACTGAAGGCAACGTCGTCGGTCCAAGCTCAGGCGTGCTGACCATGATTGTCAGCCAGGACCCGATGTACGTCATCTTTCCGGTGCCGCTGCGCCAGGGGCTGGAGCTGCGGGAACGATACGCCCCTCAAGGCGGTCTGGAGGCCGTGGTGATCAAGCTGCGGCTGCCCGATGGCCGCATGTACGGCCAGTCCGGCAAGCTGAACTTTGTCGACAACACTATCGCTCAAAGCACCGACACGATCACCGTTCGGGGCGAGATCGCAAATCCAATTCTGCGTGCCCCTTCCGCGGCAGGCGTGACCGTTCACGAACTGACCGACGGCGAATTCGTCACAGTCGTGCTCGAAGGCGTCCAGCCGGTCGAAGTGCTGGCGATCCCGCGCGCGGCGGTGCTGTCCGATCAGCAGGGTGATTATGTTCTAGTGGTCGACCCCGACAACAAGGCCGAGCAGCGGCGCATTCTGCTTGGGCAATCGACCCCCACCATCGGCGCCGTCATCAGCGGTCTTGCGGCGGGCGACAAGGTAATCGCCGAGGGACTGCAGCGTGTTCGTCGCGGTCAGACCGTTTCGCCGGGACCGGCAAGCCCACTCATCCTGTCGAGCATGAAGGCCGGCGCCAACGATGCGTCTCCGCTGGCCGATCGTGGCACGCCCGCGCAGCGGCTGGACAACAAACAATGATATCCGCGGTCTTCATCGATCGCCCGCGGCTTTCGATGGTGATCTCGCTGATCATCACCATCGCCGGCGCGCTCGCAATCACGCAAATCCCGGTGGCACAATTTCCCGATATCGTGCCGCCGCAGGTGACCGTCGCCGGAACCTTCCCCGGCGCCTCGGCGGATGTCGTGGAGGCCAGTGTCGCCCAGCCATTGGAAGCGCAGGTGATCGGCGTCGACCGCATGCTCTACATGAAATCGGCCAGCGGCAACGACGGCAGCTACACGCTGACAGTTTCCTTCGCACTCGGTACCAATCCAGACATTAACACCGTCAACGTCAACAACCGCGTGCAAAGCGCGCTGTCGCAATTGCCCACGGAGGTGCAGCAACAGGGCTTGACGGTACAGAAGCGGTCCTCGTCGATCCTGCAGTTTCTGGTGCTCTACAGCGACGGTCAACAGGATCCGCTCTTCATCACCAACTACGCCATCATCAACGTGCTCGACGCGATCTCCAGCACGCCGGGAGTCGGCCAGGCGCATCTGTTCGCAAGGATGAACTACTCGATGCGGATCTGGTTCGATTCGCAGCGGCTCACCAGCCTCAATCTCACGCCGGCCGATGTCATCGTCGCAATCCGCACGCAAAACGTCCAGGCGCCGGTCGGCCGCATCGGGGCACGCCCAATCAGCGACCAGCAGCAATTCCAGTTCAACGTGCAGACCCTTGGCCGGCTGGCGAGCGTCGAACAATTTGCCAATATCGTCCTGCGCGCCAATCCGGATGGTTCGTCGCTGCTGGTGAAGGACGTCGCCCGTGTCGAGATGGGCGCGCAAAACCTCGACAGCGAAGCGCGGATTGACGGACGCGCCGCCGTTCCGATCGCGATCTACCTCGCGCCCGGCGCCAATGCCGTGACCACCGCGCGGGCGGTCGCGGTCACGATGCAGCGGCTGTCCCAAAGATTTCCAGTCGGGCTCAGCTACCTCGTGCAATACGATTCCACAAGCTTCGTACGGGATACGATTTCGGAGGTGCTGCGGACGCTTGGCGAGGCCTTCGTCCTCATCGTGCTCGTGGTCTACCTCTTCCTTGGCAATCTCCGCGCCACGGCGATTCCGGCCATTGCCGTTCCCGTGAGCCTGGTCGGCACCTTCGCCGTCCTGCTGGTGCTGGGCTATTCGGCTAATACGGTGTCGTTGCTGGCCATGGTGCTCGCCATCGGCATCGTGGTGGACGATGCCATTGTCGTGGTGGAGAACGTCGAGCGGGTGATGGCGGAAGAGCCGGATATTTCTCCGACCGAGGCCAGCAAGAAAGCCATGACGCAGATCACCGCGCCGATCATCGCGATCAACCTGGTGCTGCTTTCCGTCTTCGTGCCGATCGCATTCATTGCCGGCATTTCCGGCACGCTGTTTCGCCAGTTTGCGGTGACGATCAGCGCTGCCATGATCATTTCGGGGTTGAACGCACTGACCCTGTCGCCCGCCCTGTGCGCGCTGTTCCTGCGCCACACCGGGCCAAGGCGCGGCATCATGGGCCGCGTCCTCGGCTTCATCGATTGGCTGCGCGACGGCTACAGCGGCGGCGTCCGCCGGCTGGTGCGCGTGGCCAGCGTCTCCCTCCTGCTCGTCGCCGTCTTCGCCACCGGCATCTTTGGCATGTCACGGATCACGCCCACGGGCTTCCTGCCGGAGGAGGATCAGGGTGCCTTCTTCACCTCAGTGCAACTTCCAGACGGCGCGTCGGTGGCGCGGACCAGCGAAGTAACCCAACAGGTCGAAGATATCCTGAGGCAGATGCCGGCCGTCGATCACGTGCTTGCGGTGATCGGCTTTTCCCTGCTCGACGGCACCTCCCAGCCGAACAGTGCGCTTGTAGTGACGCGTCTGAAGCCGTTTGCCGACCGCAAGGAGGCGGGGGATTCGGCGCAGGCATTGATTGCACGCACCTATGCGGCCGGCGCACAGATCCGGCTGGCCAACGTGCTGCCGTTCAACCTGCCGCCGATCATCGGGCTCTCCACCGGCGGCGGATTCGAATACCAGCTCCAGGCGCTGGAAGGACAGAGCCCGGCCGATATCTCCAGCGTCACGGCGGCACTGATCGGCGCCGCCAACGCCGATCCTCGGCTTGCCCGCGTCTTTTCGACCTTCAGCGCCACCAATCCGTCCCTGTATCTCGACATCGACCGCCGCAAGGCACAGGCGCTGGGCGTCGCCATCAGCGACATCTTCACCGCCCTCCAGGCGACTCTGGGCGGTATCTACGTCAACAACTTCAACCTGTTCGGCCGCACCTGGCAGGTCAACATTCAGGGCGAAGCGTTCGATCGTGCCGACGTTTCGGACATTTGGCGAATCCACGTGCGCAACAATACCGGCGAGATGGTGCCTTTGAGATCGTTGGCCCGCATCAGGATGGTGACCGGGCCGCAAGTCATTACCCGCTACAACAATTATCGCTCGGTGACGGTGAACGGCAGCCCCGCGCCGGGTGTCTCGTCGGGCACCGCGATTGCGGCGATGACTGAGATCTCGAATGCGGTGCTGCCTGCGGGCTACGGTTTCGCGTGGACGGGCACCGCCTACCAGGAGCAACAGGCAGCCGGCCAGACCGGCATCGTGCTCATGCTTGCGGTGCTGTTCGCTTATCTGTTCCTGGTGGCGCTCTACGAGAGCACGCTCACCCCGATCCCGGTGCTGCTGTCGGTCGTCGTGGGCGTGCTTGGCTCCTATATCGGCGTCAAGCTGGCCGGCCTCAATCTCGACCTCTACGGCCAGATCGGCCTTGTGGTGCTGATTGCGCTCGCCGCCAAGAACGGCATCTTGATCGTCGAATTCGCAAAGGAGCGGCGCGAGGCGGGCGTGGCACTCAACGACGCCGCGATCCAGGGCGCGCATCTCCGCTTCCGCGCGGTGATGATGACCTCGATCTCCTTCATCCTCGGTCTCGTGCCGCTCGTGATCGCAACCGGCGCGGCCGAGCTTAGCCGCAGAGCTGTCGGCACCGCCGTATTCGCCGGCATGCTGGCGGCAAGCTCGATCGGGATCTTCATGGTGCCGATGCTCTATGTGGTGTTCCAGCGGCTGCGCGAGCGGGTGAAGGGGGCCTCGAAATCTACCGATCAGCTGACGCCGCCTGTCGATGAAACGGTTTAGATCATGAAAACCAAACGAAAACGTTGGTTGATCTCCTTGTCGTGATCCTCGGCGCGAGCGGCTACTTTGCCTGGCAAAAGCTCGGGGGCGACATCTTCCGCCCGGGTTCGCCAGCGCGCCCTCGGCCTTGATCGCTGGGCGTGGCCGGTCACTTCGCCATGTGCGAGGATTATGCGGTCTCCCTCTCGTTCGATCGGATCCAGCGTGCCCGGGACGGAGCCCACCGCCACAATAAGGACATCACCTTGTCGATACATCATTATCTCCTTCTGCCGGATCATGTGGCCATCAAAACCCTGCGCCCGAGCAACTTCAGGTCGGCGCGGCTTTAGGGTGGTCACCGCTCTCCTGAGCCCCCACTGCTCGGGTCGACCATCCGATGACATCGAGATCGCCAAAATATTATCGGCAAATGCGGAGACAAAATGTTGTGTCACGCTCTCCACGAGAGCGGCGAACCCTTATCTTCAAACTGCGAAGAAATAGTCGATTCTGCGGCCCCTGGGGCGTGATGCTCGGCAACCCATCAACGCGAAGGCGTACGGGCGAAGGCGGATCGGTGCCACGAACGCCGGCCCGATCGGTGACAGTGCCGGATTTCGCTGTCACCGTAATGCGTGCCGTGCACTGCCGCACTTGTGGGTCCGCGGATGCAAACGAGTGGACGCTATTCGATCCTCTCCCAGCCCGCGCCAGTCCATCGGAGCGCCATCGGCACACTTCCCTCCATGACGTGAACGATCGCCCCCTCCAGACGTCCCGCTTCCGCCAATGCACGTTCAATCGCCGGCAGGTCGCTCCGCGTCGGGAATCCCGTAGAGCCCGAGGTCTTCGTGACAAGCGCGCTCCCCGCGCCTCCCTCGATGCCAAAGCGCCGTTCGCCGATTTGCAGTCGTCCAAACTGGTTGTTCATCAGGTCCTGGTGAGACGGGCGGCCGCCCGGGCGCCTACCTGTGGTCACATGAACGTCTCCGCTCTGCTTGATGGTGATGCCCCCGTATGGGTGAGGACCGTCACCGCCGGCGTCCGTGTACGTTACCTTAGGCGCCGGGGGACCGTCGCTCGAAAGCGACTTCGACGGATTCAGTCCGGGCGCCTTCGGCACGCCGGCCGCATCATCGTTTGCGCTCATCCATGCTATCGGCGACTCCGCCAGCCGTTGTGCTGTTCTCTGCAGATCCTGAGGCATCATGCTGTTCAACTGTTCCAACGCATGATTGCGTGCCCCTTCCGGCAATCTTCCCAGAACAGGCATCAGCCGGATCAGCGCACTTCTGGCTTCCGACGTCGGATTAGCCCGATAAATATTGATCACGCTCTCGAGCCCATGCGCATCCACGTTCTGCAGCGCAGGAAAATTGCTGGTCAGGACGGATTTCATTCCATCCACACTCCCGCTGTGCAGCAGCATTTGCGCCTGAACGCTTCGGCTCTCCGGATCCGCCACCTTTTCGATCGCAACAAGCTCCGGCAACTTTTCCGGCTGATGTAATTCGATTTGGTTGCGCGCCAAAGCTTCCCTCTTATCCACGAGGGATGTTCTTCCCAGCGTCATGTCATCCGGCAGCTGTACGTATTTTAGTCTCCTTCGCTCTTTCCAACACCTGTCGTGTAGCGGGATTTCAGCTCGTCCCCTGATACGGTTCGTGTTCTGCCGGTCCAGGGCTCGAATACATCAAAGCTGTATTGGCCGCCGCCGAGATCGCGCGCGCCCTTGACGATCAGCTGATGTGTCACGGTATCGTTTTTCCACTGTACGACCGCACCTGCAATTCCGATGTCTTTCACGGAATCGTGGATGGCACGCAGAGCTGCGTCGCCATCCTGCACTGTATGACGACGGATTCCTTTCCCGGTTGCCGCGCGAACCGGGAACGGAGACGTACGACGTCGCGCGCGGAGTCGCCAACAGCGGCCGATCGATCTGGCGGCTACCCTCGGGCGTTCCGGCAATCTTCGATGGCGCCGTCGGCAAGCGGCGAGCCGTCGATCGCTTTGCTTGCTCTGCGCGAAGCGTCATTTCAGCCCGATCCAACGGGCGAACTTTCCGCCCGTGACCTTGTCGGCTGCGGCGATGGTGATCGATGACGGCGTGGAAGCAACCGTTGCAACGGCGCCCGCCACGAAGCTCGCGGTTTCCCCCCGCGCCGATGCGTTCTCCGAGCTCTTTGGTCTTGATGCCGATGGCGGAGCTGTAGTCACTGACATCGAGCGTTTGCTCAATGAGCAGGCCAACCGCAATGCCGCCTCCCGCAGCTTCCGCAATCGGATGAGGAGCCGCCATCAGACCTGCGCTGACGGTGCTCACGCCTTCGTCGACATAGTCCTTGGTCGTCTTCGCTGTCGCCCACTGCACACCGGCGCCGATGAAAGCGAGAGGTGTCGCGATCTTGCCGAGCAGCTGTCCGATCGGGGCGAGCACCTTGCCCGCTTTGCCGACCCATGGAGCCACCTTCGCTGCCACCGTCGCCACTGTGCCGCCAGCCTTGCCGACGCCAGCAACGATCTTCGCCACGGCCGATTCCGCCTCTGAGAGGCAGCACAAAGTGAGCGCCGAAAAATTCGATCGACGCCTCGCGTCGACGCGACTTTCCGCTCACGCAACCGCTGTCGACCGTGTCCTCTCCACGGAGGTGATTTTCATCACATCCTTTCGCTCGGCAATCGAACAGCAATGCAGGAGGGGACGACGAACGCAACAGTCACGGAAACAGGCTCTGAAAGGCGGCATGACATGAGCGTCCCCGGCGCGACCGATACGGTCAAGACCCCAAACCCTGCACCCAGGAATACTGGCGCGGATTCTTCCAAACAAGCAAAGGAATTCAAGGAGGCGGTCAACCGTTCGACCACCTCAAGCAACAGTTCACAGCATTCGCAGGGTACGTCGAATTCGAACCCGGTCATTCTTGCGGGCCGGCCGCCGATCAACCTCGCCCACCCGACGGGGAGGCAGGGCGTGCCGCTGTACCAGTCGCAGGGCGCAGGCAGCACCACGGCCCAGCAGGCGGCGGTGCCGGCCAAGCCAGGAAAGCCGATCGATGCGGCGCAGATGGAGGCGCTGAACCGCCGCGTGCAAAGCTTCAACGTCGCGCGCAGTCCGGTCGACCACCAGCAATTGAAGGACGCGCAGCAGCACTTCCAGAGCGCCACCGACGCGCTGAAGGCGGGCGACTACAAGAAAGCCGAGGCCGAACTGCGTACGCTGGGCTTTCCCTTGAGCGCACCGGGCGGACAACTCGGCAAGGCCGCCCAGACGAGCGCGATCCTGCTCGGCAGCACGCCGGTGCATGCCGAGCGAGGCGGCGGTTGGCATGCGGATCCGGTACGTTGGGGCGCGCGCGGCAACCAGGCCCTGAACGACATGAACGGCTTCGCCGCCAACGCAAAGATGATCAATCGCCTCGCATCAGCGCCGGGCGGCGTGTCGAACCCGCCGACCGAGGCGCAGGTGACGCAGTACATGCGCGATCTCACGAACCCAGCGAAGGGCAAGCCGCAGCCGACTTCGCAGCAGGTGATGCAGGCCGCCAGCGACATCACCGGCGGCATGATCATGCACTACAGTTCGGCCGGGCGGCAGGATCCGGTCTATAACGCCAACCCCAGCCCGCACGCTTTCTACAAGGACCGCGCGGGCAAAGTGCACGAGTTCGGGTCGGTGGCCGACGCGAAGAAGGCCGCAACAGCCGCGCGCGCCAGCAAATCGCCGGACGCGCCCGCCGGTCGCATCACGCAGCTGAACGCGCGCTCGCCCGACCAGTGGAGCGACGTGACGTCGCAAGGCGCGCCGCGCGCAGGCCGTTACATCGGCGACTGCGAGAGCAAGGTGTACATGCAAACGCGGCTGCTCACCGCGGCCGGTTTCAAGTCGCTCGGCAGTGTCGACGTGCAGCACGCGGGCGGCATCGGTCACATGTTCGGCGTGTTCAAGGCGCCCGACGGCACGACCTGGGTCACGTCGAACGAGGACTTCCGCCAGGTGACCCCAAGCAATGCGAAGGTGGGCGTAACCCAGGCCGACCTCGACGCGACGTTGAAGACGATGACCGGCGAGGTGTACCATACCCAGGATCTGCGCGGGTTCAGGTTCTCGTCCGCTGCTGCGGCGAACCTGCCGACCACGGGCGATCCGGCGGTCGAATCGATCCGCCACTCGACCGAGCTGGGCATGATGCGCCAGACCGAAGTGCTGATCCCACCGCCACCGCCCCCGCCCGCTCAGAGTCAGATCCGGTCGGCCAATGGCAGCGGCACACCGAAACACCCGTGACGATCGGGTGAGACGACGCGCGGCGTCCTGCCGCGCGTCACATCTTCGACGGCATCAGTGTGGGCGGCAACCGCCTAACGCTGCGCTTCAAGGCCCAGACCAGAGCGCCCTACCACATTGCGGAACGCGATCAGCGCGGCGCGATGGCCTCGAGTTGCGGCTTCGCGTCGAGGAAAACGACGAGACCGTTTTTCATGTAGCCGACCAGAAAGGCACCGTAGAGCACGAGCACAAGGGAGAACACGAGGTTCTTCACGGTCATTGAGAGGTAAAAGGGCTGCAGCGACGGCGCGGCCCGTGCGATGAGCGCGAATAGAAGGTCGACCAGCAGCAGGCAAACCACAACCGGGCCGACGAGCATGAGGCCGGTCTTAACAATGGTATCGAGCAGACCGAGAAGCAGCCCGCCGGCTTCGCGGCTGAGCAACGGCAGGATGCGGCGGACCGGCCAGATGCCGTAGCTGTCGTAGATCGCCCGCAACGTCAGGTCAAAGCAGCCCGAAGCGAAATAGAGCGCGATGACGATCAGCGCGAGCAGCGTGGCCGTGATGTTGGCTTGGCTCGTTCCGAGGGGGTCGCTGAGGCTGGCCGACGTGGACCCGCGTTGCAGGTCGAGGATGTCGCCGGCGGCCTCCGCGGCATACAGCGGCACGGCCAGTACGAGGCCCACGACGATGCCGACGATGACCTCCTTCAGTATCAGAATAGCGATCAGGCCGAGGCTGAATTGCTCGCCCTCGAGGTGAGCCGCAATCATCGGGATGAGGGGGATCGAGATCACGACGGCAATGGAGTTGCGTACAAAACCGGTTACGCCGAGGCGGTCGAACACCGGGAAGACAGCCATCATGGCGAGCATCCGGGCGAGCGCGAAGGCAGCCGCAAAAATATAGGGCTCCAACGGCTTGAACGGATCGCCAATCAACTCCATCCCGGCATTCCTGCATCGGCTCAGCGCGTCATGATGGGAAAGGCGTCGAAGAGGCCCGATGCCTGGTTCGCAATCTGCTGCGACAACACGGGGCCCAGGAAGATCACAAGGATCAGCACCACGACAAGCTTGACGGCCTGCGGCAAGGTCTGGTCCTGAATCTGGGTCAGCGCCTGGAGCAACCCTACCAGTAATCCGATCGCGACGGCGGCGATCAGCACGGGCGACGACACGATCAGGATGATCATGAGCGACTCGTTGACCTTGCTGAGGATGCTATCGTGAGACATGGGCTGTCCTCATTGGGGGTGTCCTCAAAGAACCGCGCGCCTCACCCATAGCTCAGGATGAGACCATGCATGAGGCGTGACCAGCCATCCACAGCGACGAACAGGAACAGCTTGAGCGGCAGGGATATCAATGTCGGGGAGACCATCATCATGCCCATGGCCATGAGAATGTTCGAGACGATGATGTCGATGACCAGGAATGGCAGAAAGAGCAGAAAGCCGATCTCAAACGCGCGCGTGAGTTCCGAGCTGACGAAAGACGGCAGCAGAATGATGAAGTCGTCGTCCTTGACATTGGCGCGGGTTGCCGGCGGCCAGATGCGGGTGGTGGCCGAAAGGAAGAACTCGCGCTCGCCGGGTTTCGCGTAGCGCATGAGGTGGGCTTTGACCGGGTCTTTCACCACATTGGCCGACGCCTGGAGCTTATCGAGCGAACTGAAATCGAGCGGCCGCGCGGAGACGCGATTGGAGATGTCTTCCATCAGCGGCAGGCTGACGAAAACGGTGAGAATGAGGGCGATCGAATACAGCACCAGGGTCGGCGGTGTCTGCTGCAGGCCGATGGCATTGCGGATGATGAACATCACCACCGAGATCTTGAGGAAGGCCGTCATTGTCACAATGATAAACGGCAACAGCCCGATCGCTGTCATGAAGATGATCAGGCCAACTGTGCTTGGAGCGTCATTCATTGCCGGCGATGCTCACAATTCGTACACTGAGACTGTCCCCGATTTGCACCAATGCGCCGCGACCCAGCCGCCGGCCGTTGGCCATGATGTCGAGCGGCTCCTCGAGCGGGCGGCCCAGCGGCACCAGCGCGCCCGGCGCCAGGCTTTGGAGCTCACCGAGCGAAAGCTCGACGCGGCCGAGCTCGAAGACGAGCCGCACCGGCAAGTCGTCCAAGTCCGGATCGGAGAACTCTGTCGGATTGCCCATGCTCCACTCCCAGGAAGAACCACGTCCGCGCAGAGGGCGCGCCGTGACCATGATGCCTGCCGGGCCCAATTCGACAGGGTTGACAAGATGCCCGACGAAGACGGCTGTCGCCGCATTGTCCGGCTGACATTGTAGATCGGCGAGCCTGACATCGTCGAGCGCCAGCCGAATGTCTACATCCGGGGCCACCGGCGAGGCGTGACGGGCATCACTGGACACCGGTATGGTCTGCTGCGCGAGCACCTTGCCTCAAGCCCAGCCTTGTTCTGATGTCGCGGCGGCCATGATGGCGCGCTCCTCGAGGTCGGCCTCGGCATAGGCTCCCTCGAGTCGCTGCGCTTTGCGCCGTTCCTGCTCGGCCAGGCCGTCGAGCTTGGTCACCGCCCGCTGGCAAAGACGATAGCGCTCACGGGCGGCGTCACGCGCCAGCCCGGCATTGTGCAATGCCGCTTGCGCTTCCTCCTCGACCCGGCGCAACCGCATGGTCTCCGCCGCCATGGCGTCGAGACCGGCCTGCAGCCGGGCAATCTCCGTCATGGAGACGGCCCGACCGACCAGCGCCTGGCGCTTGTCGCGCTCGTGCGTACGGGCCTGCTCCAGATGGTGGGCGACTGCATGTCGTGCCGCCTCGACCTGCTGTTCGGCACGGCGGCAGTCGCCCTCGCACTGGGTCAGTGCGTTGAGCGCCGACCGCTCCCGCAAGCGTCGCAGGCCGAGAAGACGAGCGATGGCGGCTGCGTGCGTCATAGAGCTTGGGGCTGGCTACCGGCCTGGGCGACAATCTCGTGCATGCGCCGCCGCGTTTCGTCGATCGCCTCGTGCTCGTGCGCCGTCTGGCGAAGAAACCCGTTGATGGCGTCAATCTTGGCGATGGCCTCATCCGCCAGCGGATCGCTGCCTTTCTGGTACTCGCCGACACGCAGCAGAAGTTCGACGTCGGCGTAGCTGGACATGAGCTGGCGCATGCGGGCGGCATCGGCGCGGTGCTGCGGCGGCACTGTCGCGTCCATCAATCGGCTGCGGCTGCGCAAGACATCGATCGCGGGAAAATGATTGCGGCGCGCGAGGTCGGCCGAGAGGACCATGTGACCGTCAAGCAGAGAAACAACTTCCTCGGCGACGGGATCGAGAGCGATCTCGCCTTCGACCAGCACCGTGTAAATGCCGGTGATCGACCCGCCGCCACCGTCCAGGCCGGCGCGCTCGACGAGACGCGGGAGCGCGGCGAACAGGGACGGCGGGAAGCCGCGCCGCGTCGGCGGTTCGCCTGCCGCCAGCCCGATCTCTCGCTGGGCGCGCGCAAAGCGGGTGAGGCTGTCCATGAGCAGCAACACCTGCTTGCCTTCATCGCGGAACGACTCGGCGATCGCCGTCGCCGCATAGGCAGCCTTGACGCGCTCCATCGCCGGGCTGTCTGACGTCGCGACCACGATCACGGCGCGTTTGCGGCCCTCAGGTCCAAGCTGATGTTCGAGGAACTCGCGCACTTCACGTCCGCGCTCGCCGATGAGGCCGACCACGACCACGTCTGCGTCAGTGCCGCGGACAATGTCGGCAAGCAGGGTGGACTTGCCGCCGCCGGCTTCACCGAAAATTCCGACGCGCTGTCCGCGTGCACAGGTGATAAGCCCATCGATGGCACGGATACCAAGCTGAATTGGATCGCGGATGATGCCGCGAGCGAGCGGCGCCGGTGGTGCTCCGGTGACCGGACGGGTCGCAATGTCGGTCGGAAGAGGTTCGCCGTCGACCGGGTCGCCCAGGGCATTGATAACGCGGCCGAGCAGCCGGTCTCCCACCGGGGCCAACAACTCGGTGCCGGTGGGGATCACCTCGGTCACGCTGGAAAGCCCGAACAGGTCGCCGATCGGGGTCAGCACGGCGACGTCGTCAAGGATCCCGATTACCTCGGCCATGACGCGCCGGCCGGTTTCCGGATCGACCAGATGGCACAGTTCGCCGATGCGCGCCCCGCTCGCGGTGGCATGGATGATGACGCCGAGCAGGCGGCGGACACGCCCTTTGCGCGACCGCGGCGCGCTGTCGCGCACCTTCTCGTACAGGCGAGGCAGGACGGAGGTAAGACGGTCGTCGATACTGAAGCGCTCGGCGGTCATCGCGTCCCGCCTCGTCAAACCGCGCCGATCGCGGAGGCGATGGCGGCAAGTTGCGTCTGGACACTGGCGTCGATGACGGCAAGATCGCTGGCAATGATGCATGCGGTCCGGTCGAGCGACGGGTTGCCCTCGATGGTCACTTCGATGCGCCCGCTGAGGCCGAGGCGGGCGAACTCCTTGGAAACGCTATCGACGACGTCAGGGTGAACCGAGACCGTCAGCCCCTTCTCGCGCCGCAAATCGGCGATGGCGTGCGCGGCAGCGGCGGCGACAAGGTCGCGCGTGTCAAAATTGCCGAGAACACGCTGAACGACACTCATGGCAAGCTGGGCAACCTGCGGCTCGATCGACTGGAGAAAGCGGTCCACCTTTAGGGTCGTCTCGGTAACAAGCTTGGTTGCCTCCGCCTTGCCGTCCTCATAGCCCCTGGCACGCTCGGCCTCATAGAGACGAGAGGCGGCTTCCTCCGCCTGCGTTCTTTCTTCGGCGATCTGCTTCTCGGCCTGATTCAGAAATTCAAAGGCGTCCTGCCAGGCTTTCACATCCCTGGCATTGAGAACCGAGCCCGTCGTGGCACCACCCGCCGACGGCTGTCGATTCAAGGATACCGGATCAACTCTGTCTACCATTGCGTTCAACCTCAGCCGGCCGTTCGGCGCATGATCGCCGGGCCGAGCTCATCGAAGGGGGAATTCACTGCATCGTCGAGCGCAGGATTGGGCGCAAGCTTGAGGCTGACGCGCAGGCCAACACCAGGGCTCTGCGCCCTGCACCATGCGCCAAGGCAGCGCAAGCCATCCTCTATTACACGCCGACCGAGCTGCTCGTATGGTGCGAGCGGCTGCATCGGGCCGGAAAGATCGCGATTGGCAAGCGCGACGACGCACAGCGTCTCACCCAGCGCGGCATCGAACGCCGCTGCATCTGCGGCCCGAACGGTATTGGCGATACTGTTCGCCCAATAGATCGCTCCGGCGCGGCGCACCAGCTCCGCCAGCTGTTCGGACGAGGCAAGCGCGATCAAACGGTCAATGTCGCTGACGTCCTCGGCCGCAATGGTGCGCGCCAGTCCGTAGCGTGAATGGATGAGGTCCGATAGCCGCTCCTCGAGGCGGCGTGAGGTCTGGAGCCGCGCGCACAATTCGGGATCCACCATTCCATCGAAGCACGCTGCAAGCCGCGACGGCTCGACATAGAGGGCCGGCTGCGCTACGAACGCATCCCAACCTGCATCGGCTCCGGTGCTTTGGCTTGCAGTGCTCATGACGCTTTCACCACACTCGACGAGCCCGCTTTCACCACGTTAGTCGGACCCGCGTTCACGACGCTCGGCGTAACCGCGTTCGGCGTAACCGCGCGCGGCGAACCCAATGCATAAACGCGTCCGCGCTGGCGCAGGACGACGACGCCGAGCGCACCAGCGAGCAGGACGATCACCGCGACCAAGCCGAAGAACATCCACATCGCCTGCGCCAGGTTTTCGCGCTGCATCCACAGACCGAAAAATGAGACCATCTCGAGATCCTGGCCCTGACTTGCCTTCTGCAGGTCGACCGGGACGAGGACAACCGATACCTTGTCGTAGGACAGACCAGCGACGCCGTTAGCCACCAGCATCTTCACCTGGGGCACCAGATTGCTGACGGGGGTGTTGCTGCGATGGCGGATGAAGACCGACGCCGACGAAGGCACGAGTTGCTGGCGCAGCGGGTCGTTTTCCGGCAGCACGAGGTGAACCCGGGCGGACAGAACGCCGTCAATTTCCGAAACCGTACGCGAGAGCTCCTGGCTCAGCGCGAAAATCATCTGCGCGCGTTCCTGCAGGGGCGAGGAGACGAGACCATCTTTCTTGAAGACCTGCCCCATGTTCTGGAACTCCTGCTTGGGGAGTCCAGCTTCCTTGAGAATGGCGATGGATTCGGCAAAGCGCCCCTTGTCGACCACCACCATGTACTGACCGCCCTTGACCGCCACGCGTTGCGCGGGAATCCCGCGCTGCTGCAGGGTCGCGACCATCTCGTTGGCCTGGCGCTGATCGAGATTGTTATAGAGCTCCGCTTCGCAAGCCGTGAGCAGCAAGGCGACAAGCAATACCAGCGCCCGCTGTACCCAGCGTGGCAATGAAGAACGGAGCAAGGCGGCGCTCACGGAATTTCCCCCTCGTCACTGCCCCTTGAGCAGGGCCATCACGTTCTTGGTTACCGAATTGGTCCCATGCATCACCACCCGCGTCCACATTTGATGGATCGCGGAATCCGTCATGTCGTTGGTCAGCTTGTCGATCATGGCCATCCCGCGGCCTTTCATTTCCAGGCCGGGGCCGCGACCAAGCGATCCTGACGCCGGTCCTGGAGGCAGGCCGACGGAGGTAAACTGATTGAGGGAGGCAAGCTGACCGAATGAGCCGGACTGACCGATTGGGTTGAACTGGGAGAGAGAGGCAAGATTGCCAAGGGAACCAAGCGTGTCGAGGCTGGCAAGCTCAATGTTCGCCTCGGCGGCGGCAGCCCTCTGCTTGGCTTTCGTGGCCTTATTCGCCGCATCGCTTTTGTGCGCCTTTTCGACGAACTCGCGCAACTTGCCGAGCATCTCCCCACTCGAAGCCACGGAATTGGTGGCCTCTTGCAGGTTTCCATTGGCGACGTCCGCGCGGGTCTTGGCGAAAAAGTCGACGAGTCCCTGCTCGCTGGTCGCGCCAGTGCCCGAGCCGGAGCTTTGGGCTGCTTGCGGTGAATCGGTTGGCGGCGAAGCGGCGGCGACCGGGGCTTGGGCGGTAATGGCCACGCTCATGATATAAATCCCTTCAGCTGACTATATCGTCCTGACAGCCCAATATGACATGACCAAATCCGTCCTTCTGTGATGCGCCGCACATTTATGTCCGTTGCTGCAACGGGCGAGCGGCCCTCTCCCACGCTGGAAGATCACGGCGGAAGACGGACGAACCTCAGCCTACCATTGGCTCATCTGTCCGTCCATGAGGGCTGAAAAGGTAGGACACCTGAAGCCTTTAAGCTCATCCGTTAAAGTGGCGAATGCCTCGGCTGGCGGATCATTGACGCCTTGTATTCGTCTCTGAGTACGCCGATGGCGGCCGCATGCCGAACCATCGGCATGCGACCGCCATGTCGGATCAGGTGGATAACGCGGATCAGCCCTGCTGCATGAGCTGCTGCTTGATCTGCTGGAAGATCTGGGCGGGATCGGTCTGACCGCAGCCCTGGGAGCATTGGTCGGCCTCGCCGCTCTGCTGCGGCTGCATCTGCTGAACCGTCTGCATGAGCTGTTGGATCATGCCCATCGGGCCGCCGCCGCCCATTATACCCATTATGCCGCCTAACATCGTTCATCTCCTGGTTTAAGAGTTGCAAGATTTGAGGAAAATGTCCTTCGCACTGAGGCTTAGGGACCGTGTTGCTGTGCTTCCAGCGAAAGATCCTGCCTTGATCGGGCGCTGCGATCGGCGGCTGATTGCCCCGCTCTCAGGCCCGATCAAAGATCAGGATCTCCGCGTCGTGGCACCGCGCTTCGGCTATCAGATGTAGCCGCGGTTGAGGTGGCTGTAGCCATCAGCCATGTGCTGATTAGCCTCGGAAAGTTCTTCCATGCCGCCGAAGAAGTCTCCGCGCGCGAAATCCTGCTGGGCGTCACGGAAATCTTCCCGAGCCATGCGGAAGTCCTGGGCGGCTTCACGGAGGTTGTTGTGGCAGCCATGGTCATGATGACCATGATGGCCGTGGTGATGGTGGTGATGGTGATTGAACAAATTATTCAGGAGGCCTCCGACAAGAGGTCCCGCAAAAGCTGGCAACAAACCGAACATCGCTATTCTCCATTGTCGCTAGGGATGCCCGCGCCTGCCTCATGCCGACGCTCAGGTGCCTGCAGACGGCTTCATTGAGACAGAAGCAAATCCATCCTTCTGTGATCTGCAGCACGTCCGCTCCGTCACCACGCCGCTGCGGCACGCACGCCGACGCCATAGAATGCTGTCCTTCTCGACAGAGCAGCATGCCATCGAAGGTGCGATTGCGTTTGACGATGTAGATTGAATATGGGCTTCGCCTGGCGCTGCACATGACCGCGCTGCGGGCGGACTGGCCGATTGCGATCACGCCTGGCGTCGACAACGCCTGCCTACGCAGAAGACTTCGTCAACGAACTGCGCCGTAGCTTCTGCGATTGACGGACGAACGCCTGCGGCACGGCAGCTAAGCCGTCAACCCGCGCATTCACAAGCGGATCAGGTAGGCATTCGGCTGGACTCAGCCTGCGCCGAACTCTCATCCTGCCGAGAGCCCGCTCAGCGGCAAGCTTTTCATCGGATCCGGCGCGGCCGGTGCAGCGAAGCAGCGAAATGCGGCGTTGTCACGAGCTCGAGCCGCGAAATACCCGCACCCTGGTATCCTCTCCCTGAGGTATGTTCCGAGCCATTGCGATGAGCGTCTGGCGCACGAGCACGATATAGGGCGGCGGGCCCGAGACCGAAATGACGCCCGATCCCGGCGTGGTTCGAATCGGGTAGCGCGGGTCGGCGATGCCGAGCTTGGAGAGCTTGGACACCACATCCGTCGGCAGGATACGGCCGAGATCGATCACTTCCGTTCGCAGTTCGCTCGCGGAATTGACGTGCAGCACAGAGCCGTCGAAATACCAGACAAGGCCGTGGCTTGACGTGAGCCGCTTGAAGAAATCCTCGGCCGATCCGGCCCCCAGATCGCCGCGCAGCTTGCCCTTGACCTCGTCACTGACCTTGACCGGAACGTTGATGTTGCGGCCGAACTCGATCAGGGCGTCCTTGAGCTCTTGCTCGATCACGACGTATTTGTAGGGGCCCGGTGGCCATTTCGGGTCCAGTGCTGCGGCGACCTGCGGCATTCCGATAAGAATTACCGCCGCCGTGAGAGCGGCAGAGACGATCTTCAGAGGCATGGTTCGTCTCCTGAATGCACCCCTGGCCAGCTGCGTCACAAGCAGCGGAATAGTGCAAATCCTGAAATGCCGGAAATTCTACCACGGCGAAATTGGCTTGATCAATCGCACATTTGGAGCCGCACGCGGGACCCGCGTCACAGATCGTCAAGTTGCCCGGCTCCATTTTCAACCGGCGGCCAACGACGTCCGACGCATCGATCGAGCTGACCGGAGAGAGGCCGACCAGACATCGGCGAAGCGACGAGAGCTCGTAGACTGTCGTGTACCGGTTGCGCATTTGCTGGTTGCCTTGCGCGCATCCACCGACTGACCCGACCCGATCGACGTCGCCGCCACCAAAATCCCCTTTTTCCGGTGGCGACGGGCCTACGTGACGTAGCTCACTTTTTTCCCGTGGCAACGAGGCTACCTTGTGGACGTCTGGTCAGCGATGGTGAGGCCCGACGCATCGGCAAACTCGAACCCATAGGAGAATGATCATGAGTGGTGTTGATGGTGCAAGCGCTGTGTTATCGCAGCAACAGAAGGATAATTCCGTGGAGAACCTGCAAAAGCAGGTAGAGAACAAGAAATTTTCCGACGCTATTCAGACGGCCAAACAGCTCGTGCAGTCGAGCTGAGGCGCCGGTCGAGCTGGCCGGAGAAAGACCGGCCGCAAATCGGCAGAGCCAATCGGCGCGAACACCGGCTTGTGACCGTCTTGTTGGACGGGCAGCGAGTTGGGGTTCGCGCCGGTTGCGTTTTGCGGGTCCGGCGATCACGCAAGCATTGCCATTAACAAGCAGCACACCCATTGCCGGCGGAGGGCAGCATCACGGGAGCATGAAGGTAACGCCAGCTTTGATCGCACCGTGACGTCAATCACAAGTGAGCCGGAGCGGCGCTATCGCTTTCCAACTCCGGAAGACGAGACCAGGCGCCCATGAACAGGTCTTGACCGCGAGTGCCGCGATGTCAGTATCGGGTTCGCTCGGGCCAGATCGACGGCAGACACCATCATGGCTAACGAAGAATCAGAAGAGAAAAACCTTCCGGCATCGCAAAAGAAGCTCTCCGACGCGCGCCGCAAGGGACAGACCTCCAACAGCAAGGACCTCGTGTCGGGCTTCACGATGCTCGCCGCCACGCTCTATTTGCTGTACCAGTGGCCCATGATGCGCGATCGCCTGGTGGAGCTCGTCGACATCGTTGCCAACTCCACCGATCGGCCGTTTGCCGAAACCTGGCAACGCGCGGTTTATGGCACCATCGATGTGCTGATAATGACGACCGTGCCGCTGCTTGTCCTGGTTTTCGCCATCGCCGTGGTGATGGGAATGGCGGCGACCGGCGGCCCCCTGTTCTCGTTCGAGACCATAAAACTGCAGTTCGACCACATCAGCCCGATGAAGGGCGCGAAACGCATTTTCTCGTCGCGCAATGTGATCGAGTTCGTCAAGAGTCTTGTCAAAGTCGTCGTCGTTACCATTGCCTTCTGGACCGTCCTGCGTGGCTACATCCCGTCGCTGTTCCAGACACCTTCCTGCGGCGAAGGCTGTCTCGGGCAGATGGTGATTTCCACCTTGCAGCCGCTCGCGGTCACAGCGGTGATCGCCTTTGTCGTCATCGGCATACTCGACATGCCGTTGCAGCGTCATCTCTTTCTAAAAGAAATGCGCATGAGCCTGACCGAGAAAAAGAAAGAGATGAAGGAACTCGAAGGCAATCCGCAGATCAAGGCCGAGCGTCGCCGCCTCCAGTTCATGTTCGCGGCAAAGAAGGTGCGCAAAGGCGTACGCCATGCCGCCTTTGTCGTCGCCCAAGAAGATCGTGTCGTCGGGATCCTGTACCACCGCGAAGAAGAGCCGGTGCCGCTGATCTGCAGCAAGGCTCGCGGCCGGGCCGGCGATGAGATGGTCGCCGAAGCGCGACGCCTTGGAATCCCGGTTGCCGAGGATCCATCGTTGGTCGATGTGCTCATCTCCCATGGGATCGGCGACAGGATTCCGCCAGAGGCCTACACGGATGTCGCCCGCCTCATGGTCCGGTTCGGGATCTGACACTGTTCAACGCCTGACAGACGTGCCGCAGGCGCTTCGCCAAAGCGCGATGAGATTTGGATGAATCGTCATCGCGCTTCGGTTTTTTGTTTGAGCATGAACTCTTCGGAAAACCGCTTCACACGTTTCCGGATCATGCTCTAAAGCGTGATGGGATTAGGTTAAATCGATTGGGCCACGGAGTTACTCAACCTCTCCCGCTTGCGGGGAAGGTCGGCGCGAAGCGCCGGGTGCGGGCTCTCTCCTCTTGGGCAGTCTCTCCGTGGAGACAACCCCCACCCCAGCCCTCCCCCAAAAGCGGGCGAGGGAGCGCACCTCCGTCGTGGCAACAGCCAACCTCATCCCATCATGCTCTAGAAGCTGGTGCCCTCTCCGGCTGGCGCGCGTTTCAAGCCGGCAGCGGCGCGCGGGCGTTCGCGTACTGCGATGACCCGGACACCCGTGCGATTGCCGATCCGCATCAGGGTGCCACGGCCGATCCGCTGTCCGTCGACCACGATATCGACCGTCCGGTCGTGCGATGGCTCCAACGGCAACAGGAAGTTCGGCGCAAGCTGCTTCACCTGGCTGGCCGGCAGCTCGAAGCGTCCGATCTCGAACAGGACATGCAGCGACCGGTTATCGGTTTCGGCGTCGGCCTCCCAGGCGGCGGCCATGGCATCGGTGGGCATGCTCCATGCCCAGGATGAAGTGGCTCCTTGTATCGGATACGTCGCGAGGCGGGGGCCCTCCGGGGTGGGCGCGACCGGCGCAACAAGCCGCTCGCCGATGACGGCGATCACCGCATCGCCCGGCTCGCAGGAAGCGTCGACCAGCACGACGTCGTCGGGCGACAAGCGTTCAATCTCGCCCGCCGAAAGGTTGGCGGCAGCGACGCGCAGGCACACCGGGATCGGCAGGTCGAGAGCGGCAGGACTGATCCCCGCATGCCGATCGAGCCCTTCCGCAAGCCTGAGCGCGTAATCCCGGGGAATTCGCAATTCGCAGCCGGTGGTCGCGAGCCCCTCGACCTCCAGGGTAAAAAACAGCGGCAGCTGTCCGTCGTTCTCGCGCCGCTCGACCCGGCCCGAATAGGAATCGACCGCAAGCTCGCAGCCCAGATTCGTTTCAACCGCCGCGAGGGCGCTGTCGAGGGCGAATTCGAGAATGATGGCGGCGCGATCTGGCCCCAAGCGATCGAGCGACAGCGCCGGGTCCACGCTGCCGATCAGGATATCGAGCAGAGATCGCGGCAACCACAACTCGCCGACCTCGCCGTCGAGGCGCAGCGCCAGCCGGTAGCTCACATCGGGACGCCGATCGGCGGGCAGCCACGCGGCGATGATGCTTGCTTGTCGTCCGCCAATCGTCGCCGCCAAGGCCGGGCGTCGACGATACACGGCGTTGAGCGCTTGCACATGCGACGGTGCGATCAGCGGGAAAGAAAGCTCCTGCACCTGAGGCTGAGCGATTTCGGCACTGTGAGCGAGAGCGGTCCGGTTTGACGTGTCGGCACTGGCGCGCAAATCGTCTGTGGCACCGGCCGGGCCCACGCTCAGCGGGACATCGAGGATGGACCGAAGAGCGGCGTCGGTGACAGCCGTGACTGTCTCGGCTTTCGCGCCGGCGGCGTCGGCCGGCTCCACGGCAGGGTCGACTGGGACCGCAACTGCGTCGGGAGGCTCCGTGGCGAGGTTGGTTGGCTTCGCTGTGGTGTCGGTCAGTGCTTCCACTGTCTCGGCTGGCGCCGAGACGGGGACCGCTTCCTCGCCGGCCGTCTCGGTTGGTGCCAAAGCGTTGTCGATCGGCTCAACCGCGGTGTCGGCAGTCTCCTCGGCAGCGTGGGCCGGGGCCGCAGCGGCTTCGGATGGCAAGCCACCAGGAGTGGATGGCGGTTCCGAGAGAGCCTGCATCTGACGCTGAAACGCAGCGACTTCGTCGAGGCTCTGCGCGCCGTGTCTTGCTTCCGATCGAGGAAACAAGAACCAGGCCAGAGCAGCGAGTTGCAATGCGATCGGCACCATAAATGCCATCGCATAGGCGCTCGCAGACGTTTGACCCGATGGGTCATGCGGCCATATCGCGACGGCGCCACCAACGGCCGACTGGATCAAAAGCGTGGCAACATACTGCAATACGGCGACGCTTGCGCACGCGCGAGCCGCATAGGCTGGGGGAAAATGCGTCAACAGGACCACGAAGGGCAGCATGGCTGCGGCGCCGGCCACCAACACGCCCCAGACGATAGAGGTCGGCAATGCGATTCCGCCGACCGCCGCCATCTGGATGCAGATGCAGAGCGCGACCGCGCCCACAAAGACGTTTGCAGCCGATAGACCCTTTCGGACAGCCCAGTCGGCGAGCCACCCCCAGACGAACGCCCCAGCGGCCTGACCAATCGCGATGAAGCTGCTGTGGATGATAATGTCGGTGAGCCTTACCCCCTTCACAGTGGCAAGCCAACCTGCAACCCATTGGCCCTGGATTGCCCACACCGTCCCGACCGCAATCGCAGCGAGCGGCGCAAATCGTCGAAAGATCGGCTCGCGCAGGACGAATGACAGGCCGTGGTCTTGATCCGGCACGTCGCCAGTGACGGTTGCTGGTGCGGGAACGAGCAGCACGGCCAGGATAGCGCAAAGCGTCGCCAGAGCAGCCAACAACATAAACAGCGCCCGCCATCCATACGCGTGCACGAAGAATGCCGCCGGATCGGCCAGCGCGAGCGCGCCGAGCCCTGCGACCGTTATGAGGCACCCCGTCACCAGGCCGAGACGTTCACGCGGAAACCATGTGACGATCGCCTTCATTGCCGCGAGGAGTGCCGAGGCGGTGCCCACACCGAGCAGCGCGCGGCCAATCAGGAGACCGAAGGGTCCCGTGGACAGGCTGAATATCAATGCGCCGAGGGCCGCCACACCCATCATCACCGACTGGACGGTACGCAGCCCCAATCGATCGATCGCAATGCCGGACGGTAGCAGGCAGGCTGCGAAAGCCACCGGAAATGCCGCGGTCAGCATTCCTTGCGTGTCCTTGTCGATAGCCAAATCGGTTAACAGATCATCGGCAACGAGCGAATCTATACTTTGAAACAGAACAGACAAAAAGTATCCGAAAGCGAGTGGAAGAAGTCCCACCGTAATCCGGAGAAAAGAAATGCGATCGCCTTTGATTTCAACCCGTGTTGCCATGCAATACTAGCTTCCAAGACGGCCAAAACCTCACCATGAAGGCGCATTCCAGTGAAGGCGACCATGGATTCCGACGCATGGCGACCATTTGATCCGGTCGATGTCAAGCGTCAGGTGGGGTCCGAGCGCAGCGCGGCAACAACCGGCAGGTTTTCGTCGAGCCATCGCCGGACGAAGACGACATCGACGACTACGATTCCGCTCCCGGCAAGAGCCATTACACTTGGCTAATTATAAGTGGGGTGACTTTCATCACGCTCAAAATTGATGCTGGTGCACGAGCTTTGCGAGAACCGGTTCCCCCTGGGGATCATCGCTCCCGGCGCGGCTTGGCAGGACGGACGCGGTAGACCGCCGGCGCCGGTGGATCTGCTCTTGCGCGCAGGTCAGCTCATGATAGTGCCGAGCGCCTTGGCGCGCGCCTTGGCATCGCTGATGGCGCGGATCGCAAGCGCGCGCGCGAGCAATTTCTTGGCTTCGTTTGCCGATAATCCCTTGGGAGCTGAGGCACGCCCTTCGTCGACCAGCCCAAGCAGGCCGTACACGATCATCAGATTCCGCCGATGTCGTGCCTGCGCCCCCGGCGACGTGACAACGGAGCGCGCGACGTCTATCGCCTTGGTTTCCTGCCCTTCGAGCGCAGCGGCGAGGGCGAGATTGGTACGGATATCGAGGTCGTCAGGGGCGAGAGCGCTCGCAGCGTCGAATGATTGGTGCGCTTGCGCGAATTGGCCCGTGAGCGTCTGCGCGAGGCCCAACCGATTATAGGCCGCCATCGTTTTGACGATCGGAGCAACTTTCGCCAGCGCCACGACTGCAGCTTCGGCATCGCCAGCCTTAAGCTGGGCCGAGCCTAGTCCGAGCAATACATCGGGATTGTCAGGGGCGACGGCGAGCGCGGCTCGATAGGCCTGGATCGCCTGATCGGTCTTGCCTGCGCGTGTGTAGGCATCACCAAGCCGCACCTGCGCCGCGGCATCGTTCGAGCCGGCAGCCGCGCGCTCATAGATCGGCAGCGCGGCGACGATCTGTCCCTGGGATTCGATATCGGAGGCAACCCGCATCAGCCCGTCCTGATCCGGCTTCTCAGTGCTGGCCGTTGCGTCCAGCAGAGATTGGGCCGTGCACCCGGAGAGCAAAAAGCCTAGGAGGGTCGGCACGGCACAGGATGCGAGACGAAACCGGATACTCATCGCCCTGTCCTTAAGTACCAGTGCGATGCAGCATCACCGTTGCACCGCAAAAATAGAAGTGGCCCGGCTACCGTACGACAAGCCGGGGAAGCCGCGCTTACCTCGCCCCGGCGGGCTTCTCGGTGACGCTCTCAGGCCCGGCGCCCTGCACTTGACTGGTCGGCGTACGCGGAAGACCGCCACCCAGGGTACCCTTGGTGCCATAGATGTATTCCTGCGCCGCCCGGGCCGTCGGAGCCGCGGGAGCGGCGCCGAGCGGGCGGCCGCGAACCAGGTCGGACTGGCGCTCGGCCATGCGCTGAAGGTTGTGTGCGTTGGCGCAGCCCGGCGGCAAATGCGGCCCCAGGAACGGAGGCTCTGTTTCATCCGCGCCAAGGCAAGCTTTCGGGACGAGCACGTAGCGCGTGCGTCCCTTCCGGTCGACCACGGGCACCGAGGCATAATCCGGCGAATAATCCGGCGGCTGCTGCGGAAAAGTGCCCCAGTAGACCGTCGGAGTCGGATAGGGCGGCGCGGCCGCACAACCGGCGAGGGCCGACGCCGCTACGGCGAGGCAAAGGTAGACGGCGGAAATACGCAGCATCGTGCACCCTCGATCGATCATTTGAATACAAAGCCGGAATTCGGCCCGGGTAGCGGCCTGGCCTTGACGAGCGCCGGCCCGGGCGGCGGCAATGGCGCGGGCCTGTCGAGGGGGGTCGCAAGGCCGCGGTCGCGCACGGGTTTGACGAGGAGTGGCGTGATGAGAATTACGAGCTCGGTCTCGTCGCGACGGTACCGGGCAGAGCGAAACAATGTGCCGAGAATCGGAAGATCCGCAATTTCTGGGGTTCTGTCGAAATCCAGTGACATCTGTCGTTGGAACAAGCCCGCGATCGCAAACGTTTGGCCGCTCGCCACTTCCACGGTCGTGTCGGCCCGCCGAACCATCAGGCTCGGCAGGTCGACACCGTTGGCCTTGACGGCCCCTACCCGCGACAGCGAGCTCACTTCCGGTTTCACCCGCAGAGCGATTCGATTTGTTCTTATCAGGGTCGGCGTGAACTCGAGCGAGACCCCGAACGGCTTGTACTGGACGGTGATCTGCCCTGCCTGGTTTCCGGGGGTTGGGATCGGAATTTCGCCTCCTGCCAGGAAGCTCGCGGGCCGCCCGCTCGACGCCGTCAAGTTCGGCTCGGCCAGGATGGTCAGCATCCCGTTGCGCTGCATCGCTCCGACGAGGGCATCCACCTCACTGCCGCTGCCGCCAAACGCAATGCCCCCCGACGATCCGATACCGAGGCGCTGGACGTCATCGCGCGACACCTCGGCAAAACGTACCCGGATATTGATCTGCTGTGAGCTGCTGATTGTGGTGTTGTTGATCGGCGGCTGGTCCGGCGGAGAGTAAGTGTCCGCAGTGTTCTGCACGTCGACCGCTTCCTCGACGGAGCCGGCGCGGCCGGTCGCGGCCACCCGATTGCCGAACAGCCTGAGCTTGGTGTGAGTCGTCGGCTGAAGGTCGCGAACCGCACTGTTGGCGGCGCCAGGGTCGGCGACCACGCGGAACGCCACGTTGGCGCGCACCTTGTGCTCAGCGGAGATCGCGATCAGGTTCGTGCTGCCGATCTTCCTGCCGTAGACGTAGACCACATCCGGTGCGACGACGCGCAGATCGGCGATCGTGGTGTCGCCCACATAGACTGATTCAGCCGCCTCATCGAGTTGCAGGAGGCGACCTTGACCCACCATCAGCTCGATCGATTGTCGAGACGAGGAGGTGCTTGTCTGCGCCTGGCCTGCAACTGGTGGCGCGAAAAGGATGGCGAGCAGGAATGCGCCCGCCTTCAGCTTCCATGCGGCCCTTACATACGATTTCACCAGGCCCGCTCCCTAAACGGCCCTCGTGACGGGGCCCAATCAAACACCGGGTTGATAGCAATCGAACAATCGAAACTGATATCCGCGCTTTTTACGGTAAGTTGCCGCAATCTCAAATGTCTAACCGGCAGCGTGGGGGCGAAAAACCGTTCTTGGTGTTATTTGGCCACAGTCACTCACAGTCACAGTCACACAAGTCCAGCGGCCTGCCTCATGCCGGCACAGGTCACGTAAAGATCTACAGGAAGGCTCGAATGGCTTTGCATCGGCCCAGGGGCAGACGCACCCCGCAGGGCATCATCCCGCCCCGGCCCCGAGCTTCAACCGTTCGGCAGATTCGTCGATGCCATTTTCCGCCTGGTTGCCCTTGGTCAGGGAGCCGAGGGGCTGCACGTTAAATTCAGGCGCCAGTTCCTGATAGGACATCACCGGTACGTAGATATTGCTGCGCGTGAGCAAATGCCGTGTGACCCGCCGTACATCCATCGAGGTGAGCACGACGGGGTTCGCGTCCGGAGCCGCTTCCGCCAGGGCGCGGGCGATTTCAGCGATCAACGGTTGGACCGCCTCCTCCGTTAGGTTCATGTAAGTCCCGGCCGCGGTCTGGCGCTGGGCGGAGCGAAGCATGTCTTCGACCGAGCGCTCGAGCATATAGGCCGCGATAACCCGGTCGCGGTCGGCACACCGGAAGCAGATCTGGCGACCAAGGGCCACGCGCACATATTCCACCAGCAGCACGACGTTCTGTTCGCGCTGTCCCCATTCGACCACGGCCTCGAGAATGGCGCGCATGTTGCGGACGGGCACGTTTTCATCGACCAGGCGCCGCAGGATTTCTGCCAGCTTCTGCAGGGGCGCGATCTTCTCAGCCTCCTTCACCAGGTCGGCATAGTTCGCCTGAATCTTGGTGAGGAGCTTCCGCGTCTCCTGGATACCGACAAAACTGCCGGCCCGTCGGTACAACATCTGTATCAGGCATTTGGCCAGAATCTGGGCCGGCAGCGCAAAGGCGACACCAGCCTTCAACAAGGTTTCCGCATGGGAGCGCTCGACCCAAAGCGCGGGGCGATAGCTGATGAGCGGCAGTTCCTGACGGTAAGGTATCTCAAGCAGTTCGAGGTGAGCCGCATCGTCCTCGACGAGCAGCCCCTGCGGCGGAACCGTGCCTTCAATGACCGGCGTGCCCTCGAGGTCGATGCGGAAGCGATCCTGCGCGAGGGTCGGGTCGACCTCAAGCGCGATCGACGGGATCTCGATACCGAGATCGCTGAGCAGGTCCGCGCGCGCTTTGGTCGTCAACTCGGCGAAACCCTCCGGCGGTATGGCCGATGAAAGCTCGCCGCTTACCCAAACGACGATGGCGGCATCAGCTGCCGGCGGGCCGGCCAGGCTTGCCGGTTCTTGAGCGGTCGAGCCTGCTTGCGCCGGTTGGGCGGTCGTGCCTGCCGCTCGCTTCACCGGAGCGGCGCGCGCCGCCGCCTCGCGAGCCGCCCTCCGGCGGCCGGCCAAGAACCCGGTCAAACCGAGGATCGCCGCGAGAAGCAGAAAGGCCACCGACGGGAAGCCTGGAACGAACGCCATGCCAACCAGGATCACTGAACCGAGCATCAGCGCACGCGGCTCCAGGAACAACTGCCCGGCCACTTCGGTGCCGAGGTCGCTTTCCGACGACACCCGCGTCACCAGCGTACCGGCCGCAACCGAAACGAAAAGCGAGGGGATTTGCGCGACCAGCCCGTCGCCGACGGAGAGCAGCGCATAGGTCTCGGCGGCGGCTCCGATCGTCATGCCGTGTTTCAGGCTGCCGACGATCATGCCGCCGATCAGATTGACGAGGATGACGAGGATGCTGGCGATGGCGTCGCCTTTGACGAACTTCATCGCGCCGTCCATGGCGCCGAACAAATGGCTCTCGCGCTCGAGCCCACGGCGGAGCCGATTGGCCTCGGCCTGGTCGATGTCGCCGGAGCGCAGGTCGTTGTCGATCGCCATCTGCTTGCCCGGCATGGCGTCGAGGCTGAATCGGGCGGCGACCTCGGCGACGCGCTCGCCACCCTTGGTGATGACAACGAATTGCGCGATCGTGATGATCAGGAAGACGACGAGACCGACGGCAATGTCGCCGCCGATCACGAAGTTACCGAACGCGCTGACGATCTCGCCAGCGTCGGCCTGGAGCAGGATGAGCCGCGACGTGGTGATGGTGATCGCGAGCCGGAACAATGTGGCGATCAGGATGACCGACGGGAATGACGAGAACTCGACCGGCCGCGCGATATAGAAGACGACCAGCAGGACGAGCATGCTGACGGAGATATTGATCGCAATGAGGCCGTCCACCAGCCAGGTTGGCAGCGGAATAATGATCATGACGATCGCGACCAGCATCAGGATCGCCACGATGAGATCGCTGCGGCCGGACAGGAAGACGAGCGCGCGTGCCAATCTATTGATCATGATCCGGACCGTTCGCGATGTTCGAGGAACTTGCGAAACGTACGCTTTGCTTCGCTTTGATTGCCGGCGAGCCATAGCGCACGACTGCGCAGCAGATCGAGCATGGGCTGGTTCGCGCCGCCAAGCGCCTGCAGCCGATCGATGACCTCGGCGGCGGCCTGCGGCGAGCGGCTGCGCAAGAACGCTTCGGCGAGCGTGCGCAGCACGCCCTCATCGTTGGGCGCAAGACGAGCGGCAATCAGCAGCAGGACGAGCCCGCGTTTCGGCTGGCTGTGACGGGCATAAAGATGGCCGAGCGCGTGCAGCAACTCGACGGTCTGGTCGCGCGCTGGCGTCATGTCGGAGTATCCTCAAGGCTGCGCGCACGCAAATGGCGGCGCTGCTCGATCTCTTCGCCCAGCACGGTGCTTGCCAGGCGATTGAATTCTTCGCTCTCTTTAAGCTGCGGCAGAATCGAGGTTAGCAGCTGCTCGAGTATTGCAATCGCGCGGTCACTGGACAGGATCTGGGGATCGGAAACCGTCGGCTTGACGAACTCGGTGACGAGTTCGCGAAGAACCGCCTTGCCGACCGTGCCCTTGCGCTCGAGGAGCGCGGCGGCGATCTGCCGCGCGAACTCCGGGGAATCGACGGCCCCGTTCCTGACGTGGCCGCCAACACCTTCAGGTGCGCGCGATTCAGGCCGATCGAGTTGCGTGCGCTCTATGCGACGGTTGTCCATCCCCGACGATCTGTCCTTTCCGCGCGTACTTCACTGACGATAGACCAGCGCCAAGGTCTCGCCGTCCTTGGCAAGAAGGATGCGGCCGTCGACAATATCCTTGATCATCCAGCCATTGTCGAGGAAGGCACCCTTGTAATAGCGGTTGCCCTCGGCCGTAATGATATAGGGGCGCTCGCCGAACCACACGGCCTGCACATTGACCACCGGCGCCGGTTTCTTGGCCTCGGGGGAGGTCACGTTGGCGACCAGAACCAACCGCCCGCGATAGGCCTCATCGAACCATTGTTGGGCTTCCGTCCAGGCGCCGGTCTGTTGCTTCGTGATGCTGCCGGTGACGACGACCTGTCCACGCCCTGAGGTAACCCGAAGTCCGGAGAGGCCCGACGCCTCAAGACGCTCGGTGAGCTTGCGCCCGGCGTCGTCGACATTGAGCGCATTCAGCGCGGATCCGAGGTTCGGTGGCGGCTGCCGGTCGCAGCCATTGAGCTCTGCAATCGCCTCGCGCACCGAAATCCCGGGCCGGGCCGACAAGCAATGCTCAATAAACTTCCGGTCGTCCGCGGGGAGATCGGCCATGAGCTTCGATGCGCCCGCCAGCGTTAGAGTTTCGTTGCCCGGCGCCGGTGCCTCGGCCCGAGTGACGCTGGTCAGGTCGTTCGCCTTCGCGGCAGGGCGCATCGCGGCCAGTCCCAACGCCGGAACCGTAAGCAAGAGCGCGCCGGCGATCATAACGGCCGTGGGGATGCGTCGACGGGCGGGGACCTCGCCGGGCTCGACGGGGTTCGGCGAGGCGGCCTGATTGCGCTCGATGGAGATCCGCAGCCGCGCCTCTCCGATCGTCAGATCGATCGGCGCTTGCAGCGCGCAGCCATAGCCATTCGCGATGATGTTCTCACCGACGCGGACTTCTCCGCCGATCGCGTGAAGGTCGATGGTCCGGCGTCCGACCCGCAGGACGGCATGCTCGGCCGCGATGCCGGCGTCCCGCAAGACGATGTCGGCGCCTGGCGTCGAGCCGATACGGACATCGCCCGGCTCAAGTGCGAGGCGCACGCCGCGGTGAAAGCCGGCCGTGCTCTCGAGAACGAACGTCGACGGCGACGATGAGACGATGGCGGAGAGCCAAGTCGTGAAGGAAGACATCATCCCGGTAGCGGCCATTTTGGACCCCGTATTCTTAGGCTGGACGTCCACAAGGTAGACCCGTCGCCACCGGAGAACAGTGAGCGACGTCACAAAGGCTCGTCGTCACCGGAAAGTGGGCTGGATATTCGCGCCGTCGAACGGGACCGGTCAATGGCGCCATCGGTTCTGCTTCTTGCCGCCGGCTGCCCTGCGGCGCCACAGCTTCGCCCGCACCCGCTTTGTCGGCGCGGCGACAGCGGTTCAGATTGGGCAGCTCTTTTGAGGTATCTAGGTAGAGCGACCTCCCACCCCCACCGCACGTTCCTCAAACCGCATTATCGGCGTGCCGCGGAAGGTTAGTGACGTCCGTCACAGCTTCTCACGCAGCAGTCGACAACGATGGGAGCCAGAACAGAGGCAGCACTGAAAGGCGGCATCCAATGAGCATCTCGACGGATACGGCGGTCAAGAGCGCACCCCCACCACCCAGCAATCGCGGCGCCGATTCACCGGACCAGGTGCAGAAGTTCAACGATGCGGTCGGCCGTTCGACCAGCTCGAACAATGGTTCGCAGCAGTCACAGGGGTCGTCAGCGTCGGCCCCCATCATGCTGGCGCGCCGGCCGCCGAGCCCGGCCCAAACAGCTCAGCAAGCCTTGACCTGCGCGCCGCCCACCGCACAGCAAAAAGCCCGCGCCTTTGTCGACCCGGCGTTGCGCGACGTGGCGGCAGGCAAGAAGGAGCTCGCCAAGAGCGCGAAAGGTACGGACGTAGGCAAGATGCAGGAAGCCCTGCAGACGGCCGGTTACAAGCTGCCCAAGTACGGTGCGGACGGAAAGTTCGGTGACGAGACGGCGAAGGCGCTGAAGAAATTCCAGACCGACCATTGCCTGAAGGACACCGGACGTCTCGACAAGCAGACCATGGAACAGCTCAGCATCGCGTCCACCAAGTTCCCTGAATACGGTAAGCTGTTTGCCGACGGGAAGCTCAACACCACCATTGGCGTCGGCTTCGACGAGGGTAACTCGCACAAGGATCAAACCAAGGAAGTCATCGCGGGACTGTCGAAGCGAGGGTACACGGAGCTGGACCCGAACACGGCCGCCACCGACAAGGCCATGGCAGAGCGGTTCAAGGCAGCCGGCATTGACCCAGCCGCCGCCAAGGCGGACGGGCTTCAGTACTTCACCAAGACCTTCAAACACGACGGAAAAGACGTCACCTCGGTGGTGAAGCTGATCACGCCGGACACGCCGCAGGCGAAAGACAAGTTCGCCAAGGCCATGGGCGAGTCGGAGATGGTGATTTACAGCGGCCATGGCCGCTACGGCTCCGGGCCCGATTTTGACCCCATCACCTCGGCCAAGGGCAACTTCGTCATCGGAAAGCCTTACGAGGCCGGCCACGTCGCGCTGAACAAAGGCCAAACGGATCTGCAGAAGACGGCGATGACCAAGGACTACCAGCTCATGTTGTTCGACGCGTGCACCACAAACTACTATTTGGACGACCTGCGCCGCGTTCCCGGCAAGGACAGCAAGAACCTCGACCTCGTCGTATCGACCGGCACGCTCTCCTGGAGTACTGGAACCACCGACGTGCTGAGGATGCTGGACGGTGTCACCGCAGGTGAGAGCATCAACCAGATCAAGTCAGACCTCGAGGACATCAACAGGAAGCCGGGAAGCAAAGGGCAGTTGTGGAAGGTCGACGGCTTCAATGACAACTAGCTCCAGGTAACTGTCCAAGTAAACCGCGAGGGACGAAGCCATCCGCGAAGTCGGGGCTGGCTCGAGGACATCAACTGGCAGGAAAGTGAAGCACATGGAAACTCGATGGCTTCGACGACGACTGACATCATGTCTGATCCACTCCGCGCTCGCTTGTGCGCTCGTGCTCGCGCCGGGCACGGGCTGGGCTGGCGCCAGCAAGGGCAATCCAATGGCCACATTGAACGATCCCGCGGCCTCGCGCGCGGAGCGCATCAAGGCCGCCAAGGCTCTCGGCGACTCGAAGGACCCCAAAGCCATCGACACCCTCGTCAGGCAGTTCGATATAAGGGACGAGGGTATTTTTGCGGCGATCCAGAGCGCGCTGCGCGCCCTTAACGCCGTTCCGGTGCTGGAGCGGCGCTTGGCGGACAGCGGCGCCTCCGAAGAGCAGAAAGTGCTGGCTTGCAAGGGGCTGCGGACACTCAAGGAAAAGAGTTCGATAGCGCCTCTCGTCTCCGCCCTGAAAGATCAAAGCGCGCCGGTGCGCAAGGAGGCCGCGCTGGCGCTGGGCGTCATTGCGCCGGCCGAGGCCGAGACGGCGCTGCTGACGGCGCTTTCCGACAGCGACGACGACGTGCGCTACTTCGCCGCCGACGCGCTCGGCAACGTCCGCACCGCCGCGGTGACGCAGGCCATCGAGACGCGCCTGGCAGCGGAGACCAGCCCGGTCGTTCGTTCCTCGCTGCTGGCCGCCAAGAACAAGCTGGATCGGGCCCCCTCGCGCTAGACTGCTGCGCAACCCGATCGATGCTACTCGCTGATACCCCTGATGCCGCTTAGCGGCTCGTATCGTCCACGCCAAGGATCATCGTCGGCATAGAGGACATCGCCCGTTCGATCGCGCGTGACGAAGCCGCCCTGGGGGTGGTTGCTGAGGACCGCGACGAACTCTGTGCGATAGTTGGTCTCGGAGCTCAGGGGCTCGTCCGAGACGATGATCGACGACCGCGGCAATGCGGTCGGCGCGACGCGGTCGAGCACTTCCTGCGGAATCGCGATGCGGTCAAGCGCGCTCTTGGCATCGTCGCTGCCGTCGATCGTTACCGAACTCCAGCGCAGGTTTGCCCCTTCCCGCGCCATCGCTGTGAATACATGGGTGCCGATCGGCTTGCCTGGATTGCGGATCTTGACCGGAACCTCGATGCTCGCATCGAACACTTCGCCGCCATCTCGTACCGGCTTGCGTGTCGCGCGTCGCACATAGAGCTTCTGCGTCGCACGGCTGATGTAGATCGAGACGGGTTCAAGCGAGAGGTTTGCCTCACCCGCGGCCCTGGCCGTGTCGGCCTTCTTGACCTCCGCCGCTTCCGCGGCGTCCTTTGCGGAGTTGCTCGCCTCGAGCTTTTGCTTTGCTTCGGCACTCAGGGCGTCGAACTGCCTGCTCAATTCTGCAGCCCTTCGCCTCAAACCCTCGACTTGCATCTTGGCTTGGTCCTTCCGCGCGCCGGTCAGCCCTTTGTCGGCCGATGCGAGCTCCGCGTCTGCGCGCCGCTTCGACAATTCAAGCTTGCGCAGCGACGCCGTGAACGTTGCGGCCTCGCGCGCCGCTACCGCTGCGGCTCGTTTCGCCTGATCCTCAGCCCTGGCCGCCTCCGCCGCCTGAAGCACGAGGGGCTCCGCTCGCGCGCGCGCGGCCGCCAACGCCTCCGCGCTCGGTACCAGCAGCGCCGGGTGGGAAAACGGGACCGGGGCTACGTCGTCCGGAGCGATGATCACCCGCATTCCGATCCGCGTCTTCTCGAAGAGCCTTTCCGCAAAACCGAAAGGTAACCGCACGCAGCCGTGCGAAGCCGCATAGCCGGGCAGCGGCCCGCCATGCAGCGCGATGCCGTTCCAGGTGATGCGCTGCATGTGCGGCATCCAGGCATCGTCATACATGTTCGAGCGATGGTCCTTTTTCTTCTGAACGATCGCAAAGACGCCGGCTGGCGTCTCGTACTCGGTCGCTCCGGTCGAGACCGGCGCGCGCAGGACCCAGCCGTCGGCGTCGTAGAAGGTGACCTGCTGGCTTTTGATCGACACGATGGCCATGACGGGCTCGCCGCCCTGGCGCGGCGCAACCTCCTCACGCGTCTGCGCACGGCGCACCTCCCGCGCCGCCGTATCTGCGGTCAGCATGACCAGCGCCGCCATCGCGGCAAGCACGGCCTTGGCGTAGCGATCCCAGCGCCGCACAGCGGCGATCGTGCATTGATTCGGCATTCCCTGCCCCGGTCGAAAGCCTTCCGGATGCGCGTTGCTCAAGTCTCGATCGCGATCCATTCGGCTACTTGCTCATATACCAAGGCCACCGCTGCCGGAAGTGAGGCCACAAGCCACGCCTCACCAAAATATCGAAAACAACCCCATGCACAGTAGGACGGCTGTCGCCGGCACGGATGCGGCCTCAACGGCGATGCATTTGACACGTCGGGCAAATCACCGGCATAAATACATGATCGCGCGCATCATCGAGCGTCCGAGCCTGCCAATCTCAGCGTCGGCAACTATCGCTGGACTCGATCTAGATCCCGCTATTCGGTCCTGACGTTGCGCTCCTCGATTACCTTGCGCCACGAGGGTATCTCGGCGGCGATCATGGCCTGAAGTTCCGCCGGCGTGCTGGCCTTGGCCTCGACGCCATAGGCGAGAAAGCGATCGCGCAACTGCGGCATTGCGAGGACCGTACCGAGCGCGGCGTTGAGCTTGTTGATGACCTCCGCGGGCGTTCCCGCCGGGGCAAGGATGCCGAACCAGGTTTCGACTGAAAAACCCTTCAAGGCATTGCCGATCGGCGCTGCCCCCGCCGCCACCGGCGAAGGACCGGGCGACGATACGCCGAGCAGTTTCACCTTTCCGCCCTTGATATGCTCGTTCAACGTATCGGAAGTCGTCGTGAGCAGGATATCCACTTCGCCGGCAAAGATCGCAAGTGTCGTCGGCGCCTGGCCCCGGTACGGAACGTGGACCATCTGCAGGCCTGCCTGATTGAGGAAGCGTTCGGTGCTCAGATGTCCCAGCGACCCTGGTCCGGCCGTCGCATACAGCATCGGCTTGCTCTGCGCCTTGGCGTAGGCGATGAGCCCGGCAACGTCGCTCACGGGAACATTTTCGCTTGCCACCAGCACCAGCGGCGCGGTGGAGACGAGCGAGACCGGCGCAAAGCTCTTCAGCGGATCGAAGTCGACGCCCTTTTGCAGCAGCGGGGCAATCGAAATCGGACCGTTGTTGGCAAACAGAAGTGTGTAGCCGTCGGCATCCGATCGCGCCGCTTCGTTGGCACCGGTCGTGCCGGCCGCGCCGCCGCGGTTATCAATAACGAGCGGCTGGCCGAGGATTTTTGCCATCGGCTCCTGCAACGCCCGCGCCATGATGTCGGTCGACCCGCCTGCGGGGTAGGGCACGATCAGCCGGATCGGCCGCGAGGGAAAATTATCCGCTGCGGCAGGCGCGGACACGGTTGCGGCTCCCAAAAGAAGAGCCAGAACTTTTAACACTTTCACGTCGATCCTCCCTTGGTCTTTTTGGTTTATTGTCTTGCAGCAATGCAGGCGCGCAACGCGGCATCGGTTCAGGGCGGCGCCAGCGTGCCAAACGCGCCGCCGGCAGCGGCCTGCCCGATTTCATTCGCAGACCAGCCAAGCACGCGCGCAAGGATCTCGTCCCGGTGCTCTCCGATGGCGGGAATGTGGTGGCCGATCCCGGTTCGGGCCTCCGACATGCGCCATGGCGCGTTGACGCCTTTGAACTCGCCGGCAGCATCAGCAACATCTGCGAATACACCGCGCTCAGCCAAATGCGGATCGTGCAGCGTCTCCGCCGGATCGCGAAAGCGCGCGCTCGGAATTCCGGCACGATCGAGCGCGGCCAGGCATTCATCCACCGAGTGCTGCGCCGCCCATCTCTCGACCACTTGCATCATCGCGCTCCAGTTCGCGCCGCGCGCCGCCACCGATGCAAATCGCGGGTCCAGCGAAAGCTCCGGCAGCCCGGTCAGGTCGCGAAGCGCCGCGAAATTGCGCGCCGATACCGGCGCGATCAGGATGTCCCCATCGCTGGCACGCACCGGTCCATAAGTCGGCCGCGCCACCGGTGCGGAGAACTGCGCTTCCTGCAACTCGTACACCAGAAGGTTCAGCATGCAGTCCATCAGGACGACGTCGACGTGCTGTCCTGCCCCGGTGCGCGCCCGTTGCACCATGGCGGTTTGTATGGCCGAGAAACCGAAAATGCCGCCGAGAATATCGGCCACGAACACCGCTCCCGCCGCCGGCCGGTCACGATCTCCGGCGTAGCGCATAAGCGCACGGTCAAAGCCGCTCTCGGCATGAACGATCATCGCGTAAGCGGGGCGTTCGGACTGCGAGCCGGTCTGACCGTAGCCGGAGATCGAGCAATAGATCAGACGCCGGTTGATCTTCCGCAGCGCTTCATATCCGAGACCGAGGCGCTCCATGACGCCGGGCCGGAAATTCTCGACGAGAATGTCCGTGGTTTCGATCAGGCGATGTACGAGCCTGATCGCCTCCGGCGATTTGAGATCAAGCGCGATGCTCTGCTTGCCGGCGTTGAGCTGGCCGAAATAGGCGCTCTGGCCATCGCGAAGAGGCGCGCGCAGGCGCATCTCCTCGCCCTCCGGAGGTTCAACCTTGATCACCTCGGCGCCGACATCGGCCAGCAGGCGCGCGCAATAGGGACCGGCCAGCATGATGGAGAAATCCAGCACGCGAATGCCGTCAAGCGGTGAGTTCAATGGCTGACCCTGCATCATCTTTCCTATCGCGGTAAGCCGAGCGCGCGCTGTGCAATCAGGCTGCGCTGAATTTCGTTCGTCCCGATGCTGATCACCCACATCAGGGAATGACGCAGATTTTGCTCGAACCGGCCGTTGTCGACGGCGCCCGGCATCTGCTCGGAAAGCGCGGCGCGCATGCCGAGCATGTCGAGCGCGGCCTCGCAGAAGCGCTCCATCAATTCGCTGGAAAAGACCTTGCTGATGGCGCCATATTCCGGCGGCGTGATGCCATCCGCCGCGAGTTCGGCGCAATGCATCATCAGTTGCCGGCCGATCTCGATCTCGGAGGCGAAATTTGCCATCCTGTCCCGGATGATCGGATCTGCATTCAACTCCGGCCGGCTCAGAAGGTGCTGCCGGAGCTGTTCGAAGGCATGCACGACTTTCAGCACAATGCCGCCGCCGACCAGTCCTCGCTCGAAGGCGAGCGCCCCGGTCAGGACCTTCCAGCCCTCGTTCACCCGGCCGACCAGATTCTCCAGCGGCACGCGAACATTGTCATAGAAGATGTTCGCGAACGATCCATCGTACATCGTCGTTGCCGGCTGGATGGTGATTCCAGGCGCGTCCATCGGAACGATGAACATGCTGATGCCGGCGTGAGGCGGCGTCGCGCTGCTGTCGGTTCGCGCCGCCAGAAACATGTATTTGCCCCACCAGGTCGTGGTCCAGATCTTCTGTCCGTTGATCACCCAATGGTCGCCGTCGCGAACCGCGCTGGTCCGGAGCGCCGCGAGGTCCGATCCCGCCTGCGGCTCGCTGTAGCCCATCCCGTGCATGGCCTCGCCGCGCAGAATCTCCGGCAGGTATTTCCGCTGTTGCTCGGGCGTGCCGAACATCATCAGGGCGTTGGACTGTATCGACGCGCCGATGCGCGGCGCTTCGCTGCGTTCCATGGTTTCGATGAAGGCGATTTGCTCGATCGGCGTCCGCGCCTGACCGCCGAACTGTCGCGGCCAGCCGAGGCCGATCCATCCCGTGTCCCCGACGTCGCGGGCAAATTCGGCATCGAACTCGCGTTTGGCGAAGGGCCTGGCGTCGAAAGCGGCCTTCCTCTCAGCCGCCCAGTTCTGCGCCAGCCAGCGCCTAACCTGTTCACGCAACTCGTTGCCGGCGGTGCCGAGATCGTACTGTGGCAGGCCGGTGCCGCCGCCATCGAACAGACGCGAGGCAAGGCGCCGTTTGGCATAAGCCATGCCGCCAAGCGCAATCGTGTCCAGATGCACGCGCTTGAAATGCCGGGGCGCTTCGTGTTCCTCGGCATAGCCGATAGCGCCAAATGTGTGCTGCGTCTCGAGCGAAACCCGCCGCAACGCCGGCCCGGCGAATGCCATGGCGCAATCGGCGAAGTACGACCAGTCGTCGTCAGCCTTGTCGAGCAGTCTTGCCGTGTGGTGCAGAACGAGCCTGATACCCTCGAGGTCGATGAAGCAATTGGCGAGCTTGTGCTGGATTGCCTGAAATCTTCCGACCGGTTGTCCGAATTGCGTCCGCTCCTTGGCATACTCCGTCGCCAGCTCGAATGCCCGGCGTGCAGCGCCATGGGCTCGCGCCAACAATAGGGTCGCGGCGATCGATCGCAGCTCGCCGAGGCTGACGTCGCCGAGGGGAACGAGCGTTGCCGGCACCGCGTCCAGTGTCAGCTCCCAATTGCCCCACGCGCCCATCGCCCGCGTGGGCACGCGCTTGACGCCGGACACCTTCAGGTCCACGAGCGCAAGCTCGGTTTCACACACCGGCACGAGCAGGTGCGTGGCGCTTCCCGCCGCTTCGACAAAACGAAGCGATCCCGTCGCCCTTTCGTTGTGGAGTGCAATCGAGCCGATACCGGAATCAGGATCGAAAGCGCCAAAGGAAAACGCCACCCGTGCACTGCCGTCCCCAAGCGCCGGTCGCATCTCATTGGCAGCGGAGGAAGCGCCCGGCAGCATGATATTCGCCAGCACCGCCGACCACATCGGCGCGGGACAGGCGGCACGCCCCAGCTCTTCCATCACGACAAGGACCGCGGAAAAACTGCGTTCCTGCGGATCGGCCCCCAGAACCGTCACACCCTGCCGGACCAGCCTGTCCCATATGGTGGCGATGGCTTCCGGGGACGCGCCTTCCATCGGGCCGTCGGCCCGCCAATGCGTTTCGAGGAGGCCCCGCATGGCGTCGCGAAGCAGCTCTGTAATGTCATCGCTCTCGACGCACACCGCACCCATCGCAGGGCCTCACGCCTGGCCGAATTTCGGCTTTCGCTTTTCCTTGAACGACTGGGTTGCTTCCTTGTGGTCCGCGGTCTCGAAGGTGACCTGTTCGAGCGCCATCGACGCTTCGAGCAGCATGTTGACGCGATCCTTCACGATCTGGTTGATCGACAGCTTGGTCCAGCGGATGGCCCAGGTCGGCCCGTTCGCGAGCTCGATGGCGATTTCCCGCGCCTTGCCCAGCACTTCGGCACGGGGAACGACATGATTGACGAGGCCGATCCGCTCCGCTTCCCTGCCCTTGAGCAGCGTGCCGCGGATCAGGAATTCCTTGGCCTTGTTGATGCCGACCAGCAGCGGCCAGATCACGGTGCCGCCGTCGCCGGCGACGAGGCCGACGCGCGAAACATGCGTGTCGCCAATGCGCGCGTCCTCGGACATTACAGTGATATCGCACAGCAGGGCATGCGTCGCGGCCAGCCCGATGGCATCGCCATTGATCGCCGCGATGATGGGCTTGTCGAGCTCGAGCTGCCGGGTGACCGCCCTGCGGCTAATCATGGGATCATGCACCTCGCCCTCCTCGAGGACATCTCCTCCGGGGCGCTCCGACATTGCCTTGACGTCACCGCCGACGCTGAAGAAATCGCCAGCACCGGTCAGCACCACGACGTTGACGGCGTGGTCGTCGCCAAGGTCGTCCCAGATCGTCCGCAGCTCGCGGATCAGCTTTTGATTGATCGCGTTGCGGGACTGCGGCCGGTTCAGGGACACCGTTGCCACCTTCTCCGATACCTCGACCTTCAGGCATTCGTATTTCGCGTAATTCGACACTTTATTCCTCCCGCTGTTATCGTGTTCCGAGCTTCGGCTCTGGTTTTCGCTCCCTAACGCCGCATGCCCGGCTGGATCTCGGCCAGCGCGACATGCAGCGACATGGCGCCGGGATCCTGCTCGAGCATCCGCTGCACAGCTTCGAGATGCGTCCGCATCAACCGGCGCGCCGATGCCGCGTTTCCGCTGGCGATTGCCGAGAGCAGTTGACGCCGCCTCTCGGCCAGCCGGCTCATTGCAACGCCGCTCGATGCCACCTTGGCGTAGACAAAGCGCATGTGAATTTCCGTCACCGAATCCATGATCATCGCGATGACCTTGTTTCCGGTCGAAGCCGCGAGCAGCTTGTAGAATTCCCGAGAGCACTCGACCCGGTCGAGCAGCCTCCCCTCCTTCGTCGCAAGTTCCGTTCGCTGGATGTTGGCCTCCAGCGCGTCCAGATCGGACTGACGCGCGTTGTCACACGCAAGACCCACGACGAGGTCGAGGACATGGACACGGGCCTCGGACAACTCGCGAACGGAAATCGTACCGAGGCTCAGCATGTCCCGCATGACGTCGTTCATGCGGCTGGTATCGCCTTCCTGGATGAAGGCGCCGCCTTTGACGCCCTTCAGCAATCGAAGCACACCGGCCATCTCGAGGCTGCGCAGCGCCTCCCTCAGGACATTCCGGCTCACGCCGAGCTGCTGGGCGAGATCGCGCTCCGGCGGCAGCTTGTCACCCGGCTTGAGCAGCCCGAGCGCGAGCTGCTCGCGGATGCGCTCGCAGATTTCCTCGAAGGCCCGCCTGGTGTGGATCGGGCGGAACCGGGGGACCGGCGCCGGGCTTGCCGCCGCCCGCTGATCGGCGGGACGCTTCGGCCTGGCGGACGAGAAATTGCGTGACCGCGCAGCGGCGCGAAGGCTTGACTTGGTGCTCATACGGTGGATTATTAAATGGATCACCCATTCAATGGAAGCCCCTTTTTGGGGGCCTCCCGTCAAAAGGTTCGCAAGAGGTCCATGAGTTTTTCCGAGGAGCAGCTCGCATTCCGCGACACCGTCCGCAGGATGGCCGACAAGCATGTGGCGCCCATCGCGGCCGAAATCGACGAGACCGACCGCTTTCCGACCGAGCTCGTGAAGCTGTTCGGCGAGATGGGCCTGATGCAACTTTGGGTGCCGGAGCAGTATGGCGGCCCGAACGGTAATCTCACAATGGCCTGCATCGCGCGCGAGGAAATCTCCAGGATATCGCCGGCCTGTGCGTCGATCGCCTGTCTGAACACCATGTTCATCATGCCGCTCCTCCATTTCGGTTCGGAGGAACAGCGAAGAAAGTACCTGCCGATCATCGCCAAGGGCGGCGTCGTCACGGCCATTGCGATCTCCGAGCCGCAGGCCGGCTCAGACGTCACCGCGATCGCGACCCGCGCCCGGAAGGATGGCGATTGCTACGTGCTCGACGGCCGGAAGCAATGGTGCAGCTACGGAGCGGTCGCCGACTATATCGTGGTGATGGCCCGGACAAGCGACGGTTCAGGCGCGGATGGCATCAGCGCGTTCATTGTCGAGCCGAAGAAGATGGCAGGCATTTCTTTCGGACGTCACGAGCGCAAGATGGGTTTCCGGGGCGCGCCGAATACGCCGATCTTCTTCGATAATGTGCGCGTTCCGCAGGAAAATCTGGTTGGGGAAGAAGGCAAGGGCTTTCGAGCCTCGATGCGCGCACTCGATCTCAATCGGCCAACGATCGGAGCGCAGTCCGTCGGACTGGCTCAGGGCGCACTCGACGCCTGCGTCGCCTACGCGAAAGAGCGCAAGCAGTTCAAGAAATCGATCTCGGAATTCCAGGGCGTGCAGTTCATGCTCGCGGACATGGCCATGCAAATCGAGGCCGCACGCGCGCTGGTATACGAGTGCGCGCGCGCCGGCGACGCGGGTGACTGGAAGCGTCTCAACGTTCTTGCCAGCATGGCCAAGTGTGTGGGTAGCGACATGGCCATGAAGGTCACGACGGATGCGGTGCAGATCTTCGGCGGATATGGCTACACCATGGATTATCCCGTCGAACGCATGATGCGCGATGCGAAGCTGACGCAGATCTTTGAGGGCACGAACCAGATCCAGCGGGTCGTCATCGCCCGCGAATTGCTTCGTTAGCGTGCGGTCTTGAGCGCCGCCTATCCCTGCTCGACGAGCGAATGCAGCGCCTTGACCGCAGCCTCCCGCTTCTCCGCAGCGACAAACAGACTGACCGAATGCGGCGATAGCACGTATTTGTCGGGGACAATTCCGTGCTCGCCAAGAACCTGCAACGCCCTGAACGGCAATTCCGATGAGATTCCGCCGAAACAGGTGAGACTGACCGAGCTTGAAGCCTCGCCCTGCTTGCGCAGATCCTTGGCGTGCTCCAGCGTGCGCAGCAGGGCGTCTAGCCACTCCGCATCGCAGGCCACGGTCATGCTGGTTTTTCCAGCGGTGAATTGTGATGCCAGGAGCTGCGGCCAGGACAGGCTGTTTTGCTTGAGATGCTGCGCGAACTTCTCGAAACCGTCATTGAGATCCACGCAATCGATTTCCACATGCTCGATGCGCGCCATCGAGTTGACGGCCAGAACCTTTCCGTTTTCCATGCCAGCAACCTCTTTCATCACGAGCGTGCTGCGTTTGACGCCGCCCCACTGCTTGAGAACCAGACGCACATCCTGACTTTGCGCCAGTTCGACGCTGCGAAAATGCAGAACCTTTGCCCCCCAGAAGCACATCTCCGACAGCGATGCGAAGTCCACGCGCCGCAGGGGTGTTGCATTCGGCACGATGCGCGGATCGGCCGAACAGATTCCGTCGACTTCCTTGATGATTTCACAGCGCTCGGCTTTCAGCGCTGCGGCCATCGCAACCGCTGTGGTGTCGCTGCCGCCCCGGCCGAGCGTGGTGATTTCCCTGGTCACGGGGTTCACGCCCTGAAATCCTGCCAGCACTACAACACGCCCACGATCAAGTTCCTCGCGCACGCGCATCGGCCGTACATCCAGAATGCGTGCGGCGGAGTGGGAGCCGTCAGTCATCACGCCAGCCTGGCTGCCGGTGAAGCTGATCGCCGGCACGCCGAGATCGGAAAGCGCCATGCTCATCAGCGACATGCTGATGCGCTCACCGGTCGTCAGCAGCATGTCGAGTTCGCGGCGGTTGGGACTAGGGCTTACCTGATAAGCCATCTGGATCAGTTGATCGGTGGTCTTGCCCATGGCGGAGACGATCGCCACGACACGATAACCGCGGCCATGCAGGTCGGCGAGACTGCGCGCAACGGCACGAATCTTCTCCGGCGTCTCAAGACAGACGCCGCCATATTTTTGCACGATGATGGGATGGTTGCGCATCTAGCCTCGGTGAGAAACCAGGTTCGCCTCGCCAACCGAGCCGACACCACCCATCCATGTGCCGGCGACTTCAAAGTTCGGAGTGAAAGCGACAAGGTCCGCGCGGTATCCTGGCGCGATCCGTCCGAGCTCGGACTCAAGGCCCAAAAATGCTGCTGGCGTCCGCGAGGCCATGATGAGGGCATCGACAAGGGGGATTCCGAGCAGCGCAACGGCGTTGCGCACCGCTTCGATCATTGTGAGATGGGCTCCCGCCAGCGTGCCATCCGGACCTGTCAGGCGGTTTTCGTGCAACGTGATCTGCCTTCCTTGCAGCATGAATTGCCGGTCATTCGTGCCCACCAATGGCATGGCATCGGTGACCAGCATCAATCGATCGCGCCCCTTGCAGCGGAAGGCAATACGCAAAGCGCCGCGGTCAACATGGATGCCGTCGCAGATGATGCCTGCAAACAGCCGGTCGTCATCAAGCGCGGCGCCGACCAGACCCGGCTCCCTTGCAGTCAACTGCGACATGGCATTGAACAGATGCGTCACCCCGGAAACACCGCGATCGACCGCCCGCCCGATTTCGGCCGCGGTAGCGTCGCTGTGGCCGGCCGCGATACGCAACCCGGCGCCGCGCAATTCATCGATCATCGACGCAGGCACGCATTCCGGGGCCAGGGTCACGATGGAGCGGCCGCAGCCTGCAAAACTTTTGATCGCCGCAAGATCGCGCCGATTGGGAGCGCGTATCTCGGCTTCCGGATGAATACCCTTGCGAGATCTGTTGAGGGCCGGTCCTTCCAGATGAAAGCCGAGCACGCCGGGAATCAGACAATTCTCTGCAATTGCCGCCAACCGCTCTAGAACCTCGCTGCGATCGGTGATGAGGGTCGGCAAGCAGCCCGTGGTGCCCGCCTTGCGATGCGCCTCAACGATGCGTCGAACGCCGGCCTCTGTCGGCTGGTCGTTGAGAAGAACGCCGCCACCTCCGTTCACCTGGATGTCGATAAATCCGGGTGCAAGGATCGTCTCTGCGGGAAGGTGGATTGCATCGCGCGGCTCCGCCTCGCCATAACCGATGCTTTCAATCCGCCCCCGCGAGATCCTGACCGTCCCCGGCCCGCGCATCTCGATACCATCGAAGATGTGCTGCGCGGCAATGATGAGCGATGCAGAAGACGGAGCGTGGTCCATCAGTGTTCATCCGGAAATGGCGGTCACGGACTCGTGAGGCGAGTCCTCTCCCGCATAGAACTTCATATGTACACCAAAGGGGTTGGAAGGACCCGAAGCGAAACCCTCGCGTTAACTTTCCATGAGAACAAAAGGTACCACGTATCTCGGCATTGATGGCGGCGGAACCAGTTGCCGCGCCCGGATCGAGGATGAAAACGGCAGGGTGCTCGGTGAAGCAAGCTCGGGGCCTGCCACGACGCGGATTGGCCTCGAAAAGGCTTGGCGGTCCATCATGGAGGCGACCGAAGCGGCGGCCGCACTCGCCGGACTGACGCGCGAGGATTTCGCGCGGATGCAGGCCGGAATTGGCCTTGCCGGTATTGGTCGCCGGGGCGCGGAAACCGCGCTCAACAAGATCGCGCATCCCTTCGCGTCCGTGGTCTTCATCAGCGACGGCCTGGCGGCCTGTCTTGGCGCCCATAGTGGCGCGGATGGGGCCATCGTGGTGGCCGGCACCGGCTCTGTGGGGATCGGCCTGATCGACGGCCGCGAAATCCGTCTCGCCGGTTACGGCTTCCCCGTGTCGGACGAAGGCAGCGGCGCCGACATCGGCCTGCAAGTCGTTCGACTGGCGCTGCGCGCCGCGGATCGCCGCAGCGAGCTGACCCCGTTGCTTTCAGAGGTGCTGGGCGCATTCGATCAAGATCCGTATCAGGCGGTGGCGTGGTCTGAAGAGGCCCGGGCCAGAGACTATGCTGCATTCGCGCCGATCGTGATGCGGCATGCCAATCAGGGCGATCCGGTCGGCCGGCGCATCGTCGAACGCGCGGCCGATGCCATTGGCGATCTGCTGGATCTGTTCCTGGCGCGAGGGATCGAGCGGCTCTCGGTGGTGGGCGGGCTCGCGGATGCCATCACACCCTGGCTGACGCCTGACCTGCGCGCCCGCCTGAGGCGCCCTGACGCCGATGCGGCGGCCGGCGCGCTATTGGTGGCGCGAGGCCGGCTTGCCCTGCCGAAGAGAGAAACCGACCATGAACAGGCTTCGAAGTTCCGCGTTTGAGGGCGCTTGGATCAACAACATGGCCACCGAGGACGTCGACCCCCGTTTTGCCGACCTTGACGCATGGTCGCTCTCATCGGCGATGGAAGCCATGTGGGAGGGCCAGCTTGCGGCAGTGGCGGCGATCGGCCATGCCCTTCCGGCGATCACCGCAGCGACCGAAGCGGCCAGGGCGGCGCTCGGCGAGCGAGGCCGCATTGTGTATGTCGGCGCCGGCACCTCGGCCCGCGTAGCCGTCCAGGACGGCGCGGAGCTGACGCCGACCTTCGCCTGGCCCAAAGCGCGCGTCCACTTCGTTGTCGCCGGCGGCGACAGCGCCTTCGTCACCAGCATCGAGGGTGCGGAGGACGATGTCGAAGATGCGATCGCGCAGATCAACGCCGCACAGCTCACACAACAGGACGTCGTGATCGCCGTTGCCGCCAGCGGCACAACGCCATTCACGGTGGCGGCGCTGCAGCAGGCAGGCTCCTTCGGTGCAGTGACGATCGGTGTCGCCAACAATCCCGGCACCGCACTGCTTGCCTCGGCAAAGTTTCCCATTCTGATCGAGACCGGCCGCGAGCTGATCGCCGGCTCCACGCGGATGAAGGCCGGCACCGCGCAGAAGGTCGTACTCAACCTGATCTCCTCAGGGATCATGCTGCGCCTTGGCCGGGTGTATCGTGGCATGATGGTGAACATGCAGCCGACCAATGCCAAGCTGAAGCGGCGTGCCGAGGCCATGGTGGCGCAGATCGCGCAATGTAATCCGTCGCACGCGGCACGCTCGCTCGAACAGGCCGAGGGAGACGTCAAGACAGCAGTTCTTCTGGCATTGGGACTAGACCGGGCTGATGTCGAGACCATTCTGAAGGAGGGCGACGGCAACCTTCGCCGAATATTTGCCGAGCTCGCCAGGGATCGTGATTCGGATCGCGATTTGCATCGTGAGCGGCATTCCAAGGAAGCGGCGGGACGCAAGCAGGGCGGAGCGATGGAGTCGTGACGACATCCGCAATGGCGAGCGAAATCGCGGAAAGTGCGGAGGTTGTCGCCAAAATCTTTCGTAACCGGCCCGCCACGCGCGACATCGCACAGCGAATTGGGATCGGTTCGGCCCCCCTGTGCGTCGTGTGCGGCCGGGGAAGCTCCGGGCATGCCGGGGTTTACTTGAGATATCTTGTGGAGACGCGGCTTCGCCTTCCGGTTTCGGCCAGCGCGCCTTCGGTGATCACGGCATTTCGCACGCCCTTACTTCTGCGTCATGCGCTGTTCATCGTGATCTCGCAATCCGGGCGCAGCCCGGATCTTGTCGCGGCAACCAGGTCGGCGCGCGCCGCGGGCGCCCGCACCGTCGCCATCGTCAACGCGACGTCATCGCCGGTGGCTGACGAAGCGGAGTTCGTCGTTCCGATGGAAGCCGGCCAAGAGCACTCCGTCGCGGCGACCAAGACCGTGATCGGTTCGATGGCTGCGGGCGCCGCACTCGTTGCCGAGCTGGCGGGAGATCGTGCGCTGCAGTCGGCACTCGACCGACTGCCCGCGCGCCTGCACCGCGCGGTGGCGCTCGACTGGTCCGAGATATCAGATGACCTCGCCAAGGCGTCGGCCGTGTTCGTGGCAGCGCGGGGCCTCGGCCTCGGCTCGGCGCGGGAGATCGCGCTCAAGCTTTCGGAAATCCTGCGCCTGCCGTCGATTGGCCTGAGCGCCGCCGAGCTGCAGCATGGGCCGCGGGCGGCGCTATCATCGCGCACGCCTGTCATCATGATGCGCCTGATGGATGAAACGGCTGTTATGGTGGACGCCTTGGCGGAAGAATTGCGCAGGCAAAAGATCGCGCTGCATCTATGCGGCGGACCGCAGGGATCGTTGCCCTGGTTGGCGGAAGATGACCCCTCCACCGACCCGATCACCATGCTGGTTCCGGCCTATCGGATCATTGAGCAGACCGCGCGCGCCTGCGGGTTTGACCCGGATCGTCCCCCTCGCCTGAGCAAGATTACCGAGACGTATTGACGGCGAGCTGATCTGAGAACGGTGATTTGCACGCCGCCGTTATGCCTCGTTCAAGGCCTGCGCGATATCAGCGATGAGGTCGGACGGATGTTCGATGCCGATCGACAGGCGGATCGTGGAATCGAGGACGCCGATCTTGCGGCGGATTTCAACGGGAACGCCGGAGTGGGTCATGCTGGCCGGCAGGCTGGCGAGCGACTCCGTGCCGCCGAGGCTCACCGCCAGCTTGAAGATCTGCAGCGCGTTCAGGAATCGCGACGCCGCCGCCTGGCCACCGACGATGTCGAACGAAAACGTGGAACCGGCGCCCAGGCATTGTCTGGCGAACAGGCGGCCGGCAGCCGAGGCTTCGTCATGGTGCGCAAGATAATGAACCCGCTCCACCTTGGCATGGTCGCGCAGATAATCCGCCACCAGGCGGGCATTCTGGTCGGCCTTTTCCATGCGCAGGCTCAGCGTCTCGAGGGAGCGGCCAAGCATCCAGCAGGAGTGCGGATCGAGCTGGGTGCCGATGGCGCCGCGCAGCGCCTTGATATCTTTCAGCAGGGCTTTGGAGCCGAGCGCGGCGCCGGCGATCAGATCGGAATGGCCGCCGACATATTTGGTCAGCGAGTACAATGAAATGTCCGCGCCGTGTTCGATCGGCCGCTGGAACACTGGTCCGAGCAGCGTGTTGTCGCATGCGACGATCGGCGTGTGGTCCTGCGCCTCGCCGATGTTGTCGGCGATGCGGCGGACCATCGCGATGTCGACGAGGCCGTTGGTCGGATTCGCCGGGGTTTCGATCAGAATCATCGCCACCCGGCCCTTTTGCATGGCCTCGTCCGCCGCCTGCTCGACCGCATCCTCGTCGATGCCATCGGCGAAGCCCACCGCACGGATCGAGAAGTCAGCCAGCGTCTTCGCCAGCAGCGTTTCCGTCCCGCCATAGAGCGGCTGCGAATGCAGGATGACGTCGCCCGGCCGCGCGAAGGCCAGGATCGTGGTCGCAATCGCCGACATGCCGGACGAGAACAGCGCGCAGGATTCCGCGCGCTCGTAGACGGCCAGGCGGTCTTCGACGATCTCGCTGTTCGGATGATTGAACCGAGAATAGACGAGGCCAGCGCCCATTCCCTCAGGCGGCTCGCGCCGGCCGGCCACGTAATCGAAGAAGTCCTTGCCATCCTCTGCGGTCCTGAAGACGAAGGTCGAGGTCAAAAACACCGGCGGCTTGACGGCGCCCTCCGACAATTGCGGATCGTAGCCGTAGTTCAGCATCAGCGTTTCGGGATGCAGCGTGTGATTACCGATGTGGGTCTTCGACGGAAACGGTTTGACCATGGCCTCTCTCGCTGTCTTGAGGGAACATCGAGCCCGGCGCACACGGCGGCATGGAATCTTCCGGTGCGCTAGAGCGCCAGACTGGGCAGATCGAGCCCATTGGCGCGGGCGCAGTCTATCGCAGATTCGTAGCCCGCGTCGGCATGGCGCATCACCCCGCTCGCCGGATCGTTCCACAGCACGCGCTCGAGGCGGCGCGCGGCTGCCTCGGTTCCGTCGGCGACGATCACCATGCCCGCATGCTGCGAATAACCGATGCCGACGCCGCCGCCATGATGCAGCGAGACCCAGGTGGCGCCGCTGGCGCAGTTGAGCAGCGCGTTGAGCAGCGGCCAGTCGGATACGGCGTCCGAGCCATCGCGCATCGCCTCGGTTTCCCGATTCGGACTTGCCACCGAGCCGCTGTCGAGATGATCGCGGCCGATCACGATCGGCGCCTTCAGCTCGCCGCGCGCCACCATTTCGTTGAAGGCCATGCCCAGCCGGTGGCGATCGCCAAGACCAACCCAGCAAATCCGCGCCGGCAATCCCTGGAACTTGATCCGCGCCTTCGCCATGTCGAGCCAGTTGTGAAGATGCTTGTCGTCCGGCATCAGCTCCTTCACCTTGACATCGGTACGGAAAATATCTTCGGGATCGCCTGACAGCGCCGCCCAGCGGAACGGGCCGACGCCGCGGCAGAACAGCGGCCGGATATAGGCGGGGACGAAGCCGGGGAAATCGAACGCATTCTTCAGACCCATGTCCTTTGCCATCTGGCGGATGTTGTTGCCGTAGTCGAGGGTTGGAATGCCCTGGGCGTGGAAATCCAGCATGGCCTGGACATGGCCGACCATCGAGGTCTTGGCCGCGACTTCGACCGCCTTCGGATCGGCCGCACGCCGGGCCTCCCATTCCGCGAGCGACCATCCCTTCGGCAGATAGCCGTTGATCGGATCGTGCGCGCTGGTCTGGTCGGTGACGATGTCGGGCCTGACGCCGCGGCGCACCAGTTCGGGGAAGATATCGGCGGCATTGCCGAGCAGGCCGACGGAAACCGGCGTTTTGCTCTGCGCCGCCTCCGCCATGAGCGCGAGCGCTTCATCGAGCGTCGCCGCCTGCCGGTCGAGATAACCCGTGCGCAGCCGCATCTCGATCCGGCTCGGCTGGCACTCGATTGCCAGCATCGACGCGCCGGCCATCGTCGCGGCGAGCGGCTGCGCGCCGCCCATGCCGCCGAGACCCGCGGTCAGGATCCACTTGCCCGCGAGATTGCCGCCGTAATGACGCCGCCCGACCTCGACAAAGGTTTCGTAGGTCCCCTGCACGATGCCCTGGCTGCCGATGTAGATCCACGATCCGGCCGTCATCTGGCCGAACATCATCAAGCCCTGCCTGTCGAGTTCGTTGAAGTGATCGAGCGTCGCCCAGTGCGGCACGATGTTCGAATTTGCGATCAGCACCCGCGGCGCATCGGCATGGGTGCGGAAAATGCCGACCGGCTTGCCCGACTGAACGACCAGCGTCTGGTCGCCATCGAGCTTGCGCAGCGCGGCGACGATGCGATCAAAACTTTCCCAGTCGCGGGCGGCACGGCCTATACCGCCGTAGACGACGAGTTCGCTCGGCCGCTCTGCAACGTCAGGATCGAGATTGTTCATCAGCATGCGAAGAGGCGCTTCCGTCAGCCAACTTTTGGCGCTGATCTCAGAGCCACGAGGGGCCCGGATCGTGCGTTCGTTGTCCAGTCGGCGGTTCATGACAGATGACCTCTCTCGGCAAGGTTTGGAAACGGGTTATTCGCGAGCACCGATATCGCGGCGGCGGGCAAGGCGGCGGCCTCGACCAGGGCGGCTGCCTTCTTGATATCTTCGGCCATGTAGCGGTCGTTACCCAGCGCTGGCACCTGCTCCCGCAGCACGGCGATGACCGCGGCAAGCGCGGGACTTGTCGTATGCGGAGCGCGCAGGCCGATGCCTTGCGCCGCCACCAACAGCTCAATGCCCAGAATGCTGGCGAGATTATCCGCCATATCGGACAGCCGGCGCGCCGCATGCGCGGCCATCGACACATGATCTTCCTGGTTGGCACTGGTCGGCGTCGAATCGATCGAACAAGCCGCGGCGCGCTGCTTGTTCTCGGCAAACAGCGCGGCAGCCGTCACCTCGGCAATCATGAAGCCGGAATTGATGCCGGGATCAGGCGTGAGGAACGGCGGCAGGCCGAAGTTCAGCGCGGGATCGACCAGTGTCGCGATGCGGCGCTCGCTGATTGCGCCGATCTCGGACAGCGCCAGCGCAATCTGATCGGCAGCGAATGCGACCGGCTCGGCGTGAAAATTTCCGCCCGAGACGATCTCGCGGGTGTCTACCAAGACCAGCGGATTATCGGTGACGGCGTTGGCCTCGATCGTCAACGTGCGGGCCGCCTGCGTCAAAATGTCGAGCGCTGCGCCTGCGACCTGCGGCTGGCAACGCAGGCAATAGGGATCCTGCACACGCTCGTCGCCTTCGAGATGGGACATGCGGATGTCGCTGCCATCCAGCAGCGCCGTCAGGGTGGCGCCGGCGGCGATTTGTCCGGCATGTCCGCGCAACTGCTGAATCTCTGGGCGAAACGGCGCCGTCGAGGCCATTGCCGCATCGACCGATAGCGCGCCCGTCACCAGCGCCGCACAGGCGAGGCCATGGGCGCGGAGCAGGGCGGAAATGGCATAGGCTGTCGAAAACTGCGTACCGTTGATCAGGGCAAGGCCTTCCTTCGGCCCGAGCGTGATCGGCGCGAGATTGGCGGAGGCCAGCGCCTCATGGCCCGGCACGATCTTACCATCGACCAGCGCCTGTCCCTCCCCGATCATGACCGCGGTCATATGCGCCAACGGCGCCAGATCGCCCGATGCCCCGACCGAACCCTGCTGCGGCACCAGCGGATAAACGCGGCGCGCCAGCATCGATTGCAATTGCTCGATGATCTCGCGCCGCACGCCCGAGGCACCGCGCCCAAGCGAGACGATCTTGAGCGCCATCATCAGGCCAACGATCGGCTCGGGCGTGGGCGGCCCTACCCCGCAACAATGCGAGACGATGAGATTTCGTTGCAGCAGCGCCGTTTGATCCGAGGCAATGCGCCGCGACGCCAGTTTTCCAAAGCCCGTGTTGATGCCGTAAGCCGGAACGGCGGAGCGCGCCGCTTCGGCAACGATGACGGACGCCGCCTCGACGCGCGGCCAGAATGACGGATCGAGCGTCACGGACGCACCGGCGAGCACGTGCCGCAGATCGTCGAGGCTGACCCTTCCAGGCGAGACGACGATGGAAGCGCGCCCGTCGTTCATTGGCCTCTCCACACCCGGCGGTGCAGTGGATTGAAACCGATGCGGTAGACGAGCTCGGCGGGCCGCTCGATATCCCAGATCGCAAGATCGCACCACTTGCCGGCCGCGAGCGTGCCGCTCTCGGCGAGAACGCCAAGCGCACGCGCGCCTTCCCGCGTCACGCCGGCGAGGCATTCGGCGACGGTCATCCGGAACAGGGTTGCGCCCATGTTCATGGCCAGCAAAAGCGATGTCAGCGGCGAGCTGCCGGGATTGCAATCGGTCGCCAGCGCCATCTTCACGCCGTGGGCGCGGAACAGTTCGACCGGCGGCTTGATCGTCTCGCGGATGAAATAGAACGCGCCCGGCAGCAGCACCGCGACCGTGCCGGCCCGCGCCATCGCCGCAACGCCGGCCTCGTCCGTATGCTCGAGATGATCGGCGGACAAGGCTGAGAATTCGGCGGCAAGCGCGGCGCCGCCGAGGTTCGATAATTGGTCCGCGTGCAATTTGACCGGCAGTCCAAGCGCCTTCGCCGCACGGAACACCCGCGCCGTCTGCTCGCCGGAGAAGGCGATACCTTCCATGAAGGCGTCGACGGCATCGGCGAGGCCGGCCCGCGCCACCGCTGGCAACATTTCGCGGCAAACCAAATCGATATATCGGTCCTTGTCGCCACCGGCTTCCGGCGGCAGCGCATGCGCGCCAAGGAACGATGTCCGGATGGTGACCGGCCGGTTGTTCGCAAGCGCACGCGCCGCCGAAAGCTGGCGCATCTCTGTTTCAGCGTTGAGCCCATAGCCGGATTTGATCTCCAGCGTCGTCACGCCCTCGCTGATCAGGGCCTCTAACCTTGGCAGTGCGCCGGCGACGAGATCAGATTCACTGGCGGCGCGGGTCGCCGCGACCGTCGAGACGATACCGCCGCCCGCACGCGCGATCTCTTCATAGCTGGCGCCCTGCAGCCTCAGCTCAAACTCGTGTGCGCGGTTTCCGCCAAACACCAGATGGGTGTGGCAATCCACCAGTCCGGGCGTGATCCAGCGTCCTTCGCAATCGATCCGCTCGGCGGCATCGGCATCCGACGGGAAGTCGGACCGGCTGCCTGCGAAAACGATGCGGCCGCCGCGCGCAGCGATCAGGCCGTCCTCGACCTCGCCGAGCCCGGGCAGGCCTTCCCGAACCGTGGCGAGCCGGGCGTTGAGCCAGATTCGATCGAAGCGCTCGGCCATGGATCTCTCCTTAGGCGGCAGGAGCTTGACGTCTCTATATGTCTATACATAAAATCGGCCGCGTGTTCTGTCCAGACGGTTTTGAACCATGTCGACGCTGCATTTCGCATCAGCACTGCTCCCCTCGGGGTGGGCGGATGACGTGCAGGTGGAGGTGACGGATCAGATCATCACCAAGGTTACGGCCGGCGTGGCTCCTGGCCCCCAGGACGAACGTCACGAACTCGCAATCCCCGGGATAACGAGCCTGCACAGCCACGCGTTCCAGCGCGGCATGGCCGGGCTCGCCGAAACGCGCGGCAATTCTGCGGATACGTTCTGGACGTGGCGCGAGACGATGTATCGCTTTGCGCTGGAGATGACGCCGGACGATACCGAAGCGGTCGCGACGCTGCTCTATACCGAGATGCTCGAGCAGGGTTTTACCCGCGTCGGGGAATTCCACTATCTACACCACGATCACGACGGCGCGCCCTACGCCAATCCCGCCGAGATGGCGACGCGCATTGCGCGGTCCGCCGATGTCACTGGTATCGGGCTGACGATGCTGCCGAGTTTCTACGCGCACGGCTCGTTTGGCGGAGCCACTCCGCATGCCGGCCAGCGCCGGTTCATCTGCTCGGTCGACCAGTTTGCCAGGCTGATCGATGCCACGCGGATGGCGATACGCCATCTACCTGGCGCCACTATCGGCATCGCGCCGCACAGCCTGCGCGCGGTGACGCCGGACGAACTGTCAGCCATCCTGCCGCTGGCCGAGGGCGGGCCGGTGCATATCCACGCCGCCGAGCAGGTCAAGGAAGTCGAGGAATGCATCACGTGGTCGGGCCGCCGGCCGGTGGAGTGGCTGCTTGAGCATGCGCCGGTCGATCAGCGATGGTGCCTGATCCATGCGACCCAGACGGTCGCATCAGAAGTCGAAACACTGGCGCGAAGCGGCGCCGTCGCCGGCCTCTGCCCGGTGACCGAAGCGAGCCTCGGCGATGGGATTTTCCCGGCGCGCGAATTCCTTGCAGCCGGCGGCCGGTTCGGCATCGGCACCGACTCCAATGTCCTGGTCGGCGTCGCCGACGAACTGCGTCAACTCGAATATGGCCAGCGTTTGAGACACCGGGAGCGCAATGTTCTGTCGGGCGGTCCCGGCATCTCGACCGGCCGCACGCTGTTCGATGCTGCGCTGGCGGGCGGCGCCCAAGCGCTCGCGCAGCCGATCGTCGGCCTCCAGCCGGGCGCGCGCGCCGATATCGTGACGCTCGACACCACGCATCCCTCGCTCGCCGGGCGGCGCGGCGACGCCGTTCTCGACGGCTGGATGTTTGCAACGGGCTCGGATGCCGTCGCGTGTGTGTGGGCGGGCGGGGATAAAGTCGTCGAGGGCGGATGCCACCGGCTTCGCCAGCAGGCGCGCGAGGCATTCAACAAAGCCGTGCAAAGGCTCGTGACATGAGCCTCTCGATCGATCGCGACAAATTCCAGGCGGCCGACAAGCCGACGCTGTACAAGCAGATCAGGCTCGACATCGAGCGCCGAATCCTGACCGGCGAATGGCCGCCGGGTCACCGCATCCCGTTCGAGCACCAGCTGATGGCGCGCTATGGCTGCTCGCGAATGACGGTGAACAAGGCGCTGTCGGAGCTGGCGCAGGCTGATCTGATCGAGCGGCGCCGGCGCGCCGGCACGTTTGTGCGCCGTCCCCAATTCCTGTCAGCGGTTTTGACGATCCCCGATATCCGCGCCGAGATCACTGCGCTCGGCCGTAGCTATGGCTATCAGTTGATCCGGCGCGCGCGGCGGGCGGCCAACGCCGCCGACCGTGCCCGTCTCGGCATACGGAAAACCGGCAAGGTGATCGCGATCTCATGCCGCCACAGCGCCGATGGCGTGCCATTCGCGATCGAGGATCGACTGATCGATCTCGACGCGGTGCCGGAAGCCGCCACGGCGGATTTCGCGGTCGAGCCGCCAGGCACCTGGCTGCTCCACCATATCCCGTGGACGGAGGCCGAACATTCGATCAGCGCGATTGCGGCCGACGAGCAGACCGCAACGGCCCTTGATATTGCGATCGGCGCCCCCTGCCTCGTGATCGACCGGCACACCTGGCGCAGCGCACGGACGCTGACCGCCGTACGCCTCGTCTATCCCGGCGAATCCCACAAACTCGTGGCCCGCTTCAAGGGCGGTTAGGGAAAGGATAACGATAGGGATGAAGACGGCACAATTTATGCAACGTCGCCTGCAGGTTTGAAAACGACGAACAGCAATCCATGAAACAGCCAAGAGGATATAGCCATGCGTAATCTCAAAATATTTGTCGCAACCGCCGCGCTTCTGGTGTCCGCACCAGCGCTCGCGCAGGATGTGAAGGTCGGCATCGGTATCTCGGGCTGGACCGGATTCGCGCCGCTGACGCTCGCAAGCCAGGCCGGCATCTTCAAGAAGAACGGGCTTGATGTGACCCTCAAGAAGATTCCGCAGAAGGACCGCCACCTCGCCATCGCCTCCGGCGACATCCAGTGCGCGGCGACCACGGTCGAAACCTGGATTTCCTGGAATGCCAACGGCGTTGCGACCAAGCAGATCTTCCAGCTCGACAAGAGCTACGGCGCCGACGGCATGGTGACGCGCAATGACATTGCGGCGATCAAGGATCTGAAGGGCAAGACCGTCGCCGCGTCCGCACCCGGCACGGCGCCTTATTTCACCCTGGCCTGGATGCTCAAGAAGAACGGGCTCTCGGTCAAGGACGTCACGGTCGTGAACCTGGAGCCGGCCGCGGCGGCGCAGGCCTTTGTGTCCGGCCAGAACGATGCAGCCATGACCTACGAGCCTTATCTGTCGACGGTGCGCGCCGCGCCGGACAAGGGCAAGATCATCGCCACCACCCTCGATTATCCGATGATCATGGATACGTTCGGCTGCACGCCGAAGTTCCTGAGCGAAAACCCGAAAGCCGCGAAGGCGCTGGCCGACAGCTATTTCGAGGCCGTCGCCATGATCGAAAAGGATCAGGCCAAATCCTATGAGATCATGGGCGCCGATGTGAAGCAATCCGGCGAGCAGTTCGGCAATTCGGCCAAATATCTGCGCTGGCAGGACAAGGCCGCGAACCAGAAGTTCTTCGCCGGCGAGTGGCAGGCGTTCACCAAGGATGCCGCGGACCTCCTGCTCGAGATCGGCATCATCAAATCGGTTCCGAAGATCGACGATCTCGTCGACACAAACTTCATCAAGTAAGCCTGTCGCCGCCGCGGTAGTCCCGCTTCCCATGAGGCGGCGGGACCTGCCGCAAGCGGCACTTTGAGGAGTTCTCCCTTGATACGTCCCCTCGACCCCGTGACATCGAAGCAGCGCGCCGTCTATGGCTTCGCGTTCTTTGTGCTGTTCGTTGCCTTGTGGGCATGGGCCACCTTCGGCGGGCACGTTTCGAAAACGTTTCTCGCCAATCCGCTGACCATGCTGCAGGAGGGCTGGGAGCTCCTGACCAAGCACGGTTTTCTGTTCGACATCGGCATGACGATCTGGCGGGTTGTCGGCGGCTTCGTGCTGGCGGCGATCATCGCGGTACCGCTGGGGGTTCTGATGGGGGCTTACAAGCCGATCGAAGCCTTCCTGGAGCCGTTCGTCTCGTTCGCGCGTTATCTGCCCGCCTCGGCCTTCATCCCGCTATTGATCCTGTGGGCGGGCATTGGCGAGCTGCAGAAGCTTCTCGTTATCTTTATCGGCTCGGTGTTCCAGATCATCCTGATGATCGCGGTGAGCGTCGGCAGCACGCGGCGCGACCTCGTCGAGGCAGCCTATACGCTCGGCGCCAGCGATCGCGGCATCATCGGTCGCGTGCTGCTGCCCTCCTCCGCCCCTGACATCGCGGAAATCCTTCGGCTCGTGCTCGGTTGGGCGTGGACCTATGTCATCGTCGCCGAACTGATCGGCTCATCGTCGGGCATCGGCCACATGATCACCGACAGCCAGGCGCTGCTCAACACCGGCCAGATCATCTTCGGCATCATCGTCATCGGGCTGATCGGGCTGGTATCGGACTTCCTGTTCAAGGCGTTCAATGCCTGGCTGTTTCCGTGGAAATTAGCATGACGTTGCTGAAGATCGATCAGGTATCCCGCACCTTTCCCGCGCGGCAGGGCCATGCGCCGACGCGGGCCCTGGAGCCGACCAATCTCAGCATCGGCAACAATGATTTCGTCACCATCCTCGGCCCCTCCGGCTGCGGAAAGTCCACGCTGCTGCGCATCATCGCCGGGCTCGATCGCCCGACCAGCGGCCGCGTCATCGTCGATGGGGCCGAGGTGACCGGACCTGGCGCGGATCGCGGCATGGTGTTTCAGTCCTACACGCTATTCCCATGGCTGACCGTGCGTGAAAACATCGCGTTCGGCCTGCGCGAACGGGGCATCTCCGAGACGGAGCGCGGCAAGATTGCCGACGGATTCATCCATCGGGTTGGCCTGAGCGGATTTGAGAATCACTGGCCGAAGCAGCTGTCCGGCGGCATGCAGCAGCGCACGGCCATCGCGCGTGCCCTCGCCAACGATCCAAAAATCCTGTTGCTCGACGAACCGTTCGGCGCACTGGACAATCAAACCCGCGCATTGATGCAGGAAATGCTGCTCGGGATCTGGGAGCGCGACCAGAAGACCGTGCTGTTCGTCACCCACGACATCGAGGAAGCCATCTTCCTCGGCAGCCGAGTCATCGTGATGAGTGCCCGTCCGGGATGCATCAAGGCCGAAATCCCAGTCGATCTGCCGCATCCGCGATCCTATAAGATCAAGACCACGCCCGAATTCGTCAGCTTGAAAGAACGGCTCGTCGAGGAAATCCGCGCCGAGGCATTGAAGGTCGCCGTTCACGGCTGAGGGCCGTGGGGGGGCGATGGTCGCTCACCTTCAGGCTTGTTGAGGAGCAAGGCCGGCTGACGTGCTCCTCGCCTGATAATGCTTCAGGGCGAGGCGCATGTCGTCAGGCAACGCGATCGACTTGTGATTCACCAGCGACGTCGTCACGGTCACGAAAGTGGCGCGCACGCATTCGATGCCATCCTTGAACGCGTGGACTGTGAGCGTCACCGAGGCGCGCCCGATCCCGCGCACGATCAGCGCAACGTCGAGAACATCCCCCATGCTGCTGGGCTTGGCGAAATCCGCCGAGACATGCGCGTAACCAAGGCCGGTCCGCCGCGTCCTGACCAGTTCGTAATACGGAAGTCCCAGCGCCTCGCCGTACCAATCCTCGATGACGCCGTTGAACAGGTTGAGATATTCCGGCGTGTACACGATTCCGGCCGGATCGCACGAGCCGAAGCGCACCGGCAAGCGCGTGCGCCAGATCGAGCTCGGGAGATCGGATAGCGTCAGAGGCTCAAAGCGGGCCATGCACAAGACTCATCCTGGTTTAGACCTAAAGCGGGTTAATGGCGCAGCTTGTAGCCAGCGGCATCGCGGTCCCAGATGTCAGAGGTCTTTCCGGCCTCGCGCAGCGCGACCTTTTTGATCTTGCCGTTCTCGGTCAGCGGCATTTCAGTGACGATCCGGACATAGCGCGGCACCGCGAAATGAGCCATCTTTCCCTCGCAATGCCCAATGATCTCGATCGCGCCGAGCGCATGGCCGGCTTCGAGCTGCACGGCGGCGGCCACCTCATCCTCGCCGAGTTCCGACGGCAGCGGATAGACCGCGCAGGCGGCAATGGCCGGATGCTGCAGGAGCACCTGCTCCACCTCCCAGGATGAAACGTTCTCGCCGCGCCGCCGGATCGAATCCTTCATCCGGTCGACAAAGCGATAGTGGCCATCAGCATCGCGCACGACAAGGTCGCCGGTGTGAAACCACTGGTTTCGCCAGGCTTCAGTGGTCTTGTCAGGCATCTCGAAATAGCCGGTCGAAAATGCGAGCGGCTCGCGCGCTCGCAGCAGGAGCTCGCCGGCCTCACCATCAGGAAGAGGCCCGTCGTCGAGCCCGACGATGCGTGCCTCCATGCCCTCGACCAGATGGCCCATGGTGCCGGGACGTTCGGACGGGATCGTGCTGGCGAACACGAAATTCGTTTCAGTCGAGCCGTAGCCGTCCAGCAGCGGCACACCGAAGCGTTCGAGAAACGGGCCATGAAACTGACCGGGGACGCCGCCGCCGAGCGCGACCCGCATGAAATGCGCGGTGTCATCGGCGGATTTTGGCTGCCCCAGCAGCATCACAGCCATCGCGCCAAGGAGATAGCCGATCGTCGCCTGATGCCGGCGCGCCGCCGCCCAGTAGCCGGAGGCGGAGAATTTCGGCTCGAGCACGTAGGTACAGCCGTTCAGCAGCGCCTGATAGAACGCGTTCAGCGCGTTGGTGTGAAATAGCGGGAGCGTCGTGAACAGCACATCGCCTTCGACGATTCCAAGCGCGCGCGCCGAATAGATACCCCACCAGAACATCTGCGCCTGCGGACAGCACACCCCCTTCGAAGGACCCGTGGTGCCGGATGTATAGAGGATCGCGACCGTGTCGTCCGGCTGCACCGGCACGGGATCGGCTTTCTCTCCGAGTGCAGGCAGCGGCAAGATCGACACCTGCGCCATCGCTGGCGCGGCGCCCTCGCCGATGGTCCACACGATGTCCGGCAGCGCGAAGTCGCGTTCCAGTGTTTCGATCGCCGGAATGAAGCCCTGTTCGATCACCAGCAGTTTCGGCGTCGAGTTGCGCAGGATGTGGCTGAGCTGAATGCCGCGCAGCGCCGTATTGATCGGCACGGTCACGGCGCCCATCCAGGCGCAACCGAGATAGATTTCCAGAAATTCCGGCCGGTTCGAGCACATCAGGGCGACGCGGTCGCCGGTGCGAATTCCCGCCTGCATCAAGCGGGCGGCCGAAGCGGCGGCAATGGAGGCCGTCTCGTCGTAGCTCCAGCATGTCTCGCCGAAGACGAACAGCGTGCGGTCGCGGTACTGCGCGGCTTGGCGCGTCAGGATGTTGGGAAGCGTTCGCTCCGCCGGCGCGAAGCGCTCGATCGCCTGCGCCCAGACCGGCTGGCGGGGCCGCTGCATCGACGTCCTGCCCTGATCTGCCCGCACGCGCACCTCCGCCGCTTCGCCGGGCCGGCTTGCATAGTTGGCTATTGGCCCGCAAGATAGTTTAGGCTTAAAGTATTTCACGAAAGCTGCCGCCGCAGCAAGAGCTGCGTGAGGTTCCGGCCGATCGCCTGCGGCGGGAGGCATCAACAGGAGCTGTGTCCGCAATGAACGACATTCCCTATCGTTCGCCGTCCGATGCCTTTGCGGCCACCGCCGAACGACGGCCGGATGCGCCGTTCCTGCTCGCCCCTGCCAGTGCCCAGCTTGCTTACGCGCCGGAGGGATTCACCATTGCCTACGGGGCGTTCAAGGCCGAAGTCGACCGGCTTCGCGGCGAATACGCGGCCGCGGGCTACGGACGCGGCGCGCGGGTGGCCCTGCTACTGGAAAACCGCCCGGTCTTCTTCCTGCATTGGCTGGCGCTCAATGCGCTCGGCGTTTCGATCGTTCCGATCAACCCCGACGTCCGCCCCGACGAATTGTCGTTTCAGCTCGAGCTGTCGCAGGCCGACCTATTGGTGGCGACGGCCGATCGCATGCATGTGACCAGGGATGCCGTGCTGGGGCGCGTCCGCCTGATCGATACCGATAGCTGCATCCCGCCATGCCAGACCAAAGTTGTCGCGCAAAGCCCCGAGTTCAACGATGAATGCGCGCTGCTGTTCACGTCGGGCAGTACCGGCAAGCCAAAGGGCTGCATGCTCTCGAACCGGTATTTCCTTGGGGTCGCCGACTGGTACCTCGCGCAAGGCGGCGTCGCCGAATTGCGGACGGACCGCGAGATCAACCTGACACCGCTGCCGATGTTTCACATGAACGCGCTCGGCTGCAGCGCGGTCGGCATGATGGTGCTCGGCGGCGCCGTGGTTCCGCTGGACCGCTTCCACGCCAACCGCTGGTGGCAGTGCGTGGCCGATAGCGGCGCCACCGTCGTGCATTGCCTCGGCGTCATTCCCGCCATTCTGCTCCAACTGCCTGTCACGGAAGTCGAGCGACAGCATCGCGTGCGCTTCGCCTTTGCGCCCGGCGTCGACGTCCGCCACCGCGCCACCTTCGAGGAGCGCTACCGCATCCCGATCGTCGAGGCCTGGGCGATGACCGAGACCGGCGGCGCGGCGGCCACGACCACCGCGCGCGAGCCGGCGGGTTTCGGCGCGCGCTGCGTCGGCCGGCCATCTGATGGAATGGAATATCGCCTCGTCGACGATCAGGGCGCCGATGTCGCGGTTGGAAAACCCGGCGAATTGCTGGTCCGCGCCAAAGGTAACGACAAGCGCGCCGGATTCTTCAGCGGCTATTTGAAGGACGAGGAAGCCACCGAAGCGGCGTGGCAGGACGGCTGGTTCCACACCGGCGATCTCGTTTTCGCCGACGAAGACGGGCTGCTTTATTTCTTCGACCGCAAGAAGACTATCGTTCGCCGCAGCGGCGAGAATATCGGTGTGCTCGAGGTCGAAAGCGCGCTTTACATGGATACGCGGATCGGCGGCTGCGCCGTGACGCCCGTGCCGGACGAGATCCGCGGCGAAGAGGTATTCGCCTTCATCGTGCCGAACAAGGAGGTCGAAGACGCCGCCGTGCTCGCGGCCTCGATCGTCAAGATCTGCGCCGAACGCCTCGCCTATCACAAGGTGCCCGGCTATATCGCCATCGTCGACGAGCTGCCGCTGTCTTCAACGCGCAAGCTCGCGCGCGGCGAGATCAAGACGCTCGCAGCCGCTTCCGTCGCCGACAAACGCGCGATCGACATGCGTGCGCTGAAGGCCAAGCTGCGTCACGGCTGAGCGGCGGCTGCCATTTCAGGGCAGCAGCTTGTATTTGCCGTTTTCGATCTGGACCAAAATACGGGCGCGGCTGTCGACGCCATGACGATCGGCCGGCGTATAGGAGTAGATGCCGTGCGTGCCGACGACTTCCTTGGTCGTGAACAGGGCTTCGCGCAGCGCGGTCCGGAACGCCGGCGTTCCCGGCGCCGCGCCCGATGCCTTGGCGCGCTTGGCGGCGTCTGTGAATACCAGCCAGCCATCGAAGGCGTAGGGCGAGAACGCGTCGGCCGGCGGCTCGCCATTGGCCTTCTCATAGGCGGCGCGAAACGCCAGCGCGACCTTGCGGATCGGATTGTCCTCGGGAAGTTGCTCGGCTGCGGTCACCGGTCCGGTCGGGCAGATGATGCCCTCGGCGGATTTGCCGGCGAGCCGCAGGAAATCTGCGCTGATCATGCCGTGATTGCCGTAGAGCGGGCCCTTGTAACCGCGCTCGGCCAGCGCGATCACCGGCAGCGCGCCTGGCGTTCCGGTCCCGCCCAGCATGATCGCATCGGGACGCGCGGAGATCGCGCGCAGCACCTGCGCGGTCACCGAATTGTCGGAACGCGCATAGCGTTCGTTGGCGATCACCTTGATGCCGGCAGGGTCGGCGCTTTGCAGCAGCGAGTTGTACATCAGGTCCCCAAAAGCGTCGGAGAAGCCGATGAACGCCACCGTCTTCACGTTGCGGCTCTTCATGTGATCGACGATGCCCTGCACGAGCAGCGGCGTCGGCTGCGGCGTCTGCACCACCCACGGCCCGCCCTCGCCGGCCGCAACCGGTGCGATCGGCGAGACCGCCACCATCGGGACCTTCATCTCGATCGCTGCGGTCGCCATCGCCAGCGTCTGCGGCGCGCCCGATGTGCCGATCAGGAAGTCGACCTTCTCCTGTTCGACCAGCTTGCGTGCGTTGCGCGTCGAGGCCGCCGGGTCGGAACCGTCATCGAGCTGGATGACGCGGATTTTCTCGCCATCGATTTCGCCGACATAGGCCTGGCCCGCCGCCAGACCCTTGGCGTTCGGCACGCCGATCGAGGACACCGGCCCACTCAGGCCGGTGACGAAACCGACGAGGATTTCGCCATGCGCCGGCGCCATCACGCCGAGCAGGAGCGCGGCGCTAATCAACAGAGTCTTTTTCTTTTTCATGACGCCCCTCAATGTAAGCGAAACAAGCTAAGCCACCGGCACCAGCGCAAGCACGCGCAGCGGACTGCCGGAGCCGTTCTGGATTTTGAGCGGCGCGGCCACGATCACCGCGCCGGTCGGCGGCAGCTGATCGAGGTTGCACAGGCACTGCAGGCCGTAGCGGCCGCCACCGTGCAGGAAATGATGCGCCGGATAGGGCGGATCGAGATGGCCCGCCTGGCCGGCATCGGTCCCGATCGTCTCTGTGCCGAAGCCGATCACGCCGCGTTCCTCGACCAGCCAGCGCATCACGGCGGCGTTCGGCCCCGGTGTGTGCGCGCCGTCGTCCTTCAAATTGGCATAGTCGCGCCAGCCCTTTTTCGACCAGTCGGTGCGCAGCAGCACCCAGTGACGTTCTGGAATCCGGCCGTGGCGACTTTCCCATTCCTCGACAACCGGGATCGTCAACAGGAAATCCGGGTCCTGCGCCGCCTGGGCCGAGCAATCGATCACGCAGGCTGGCGCGATCATGTCGCGCGCAGGGAGCGTATCGACGGCATTGTTCGGCAGGTCCTTGCCGGTGAACCAGTGGATCGGCGCGTCGAAATGCGTGCCAGTGTGCTCGCCGAAGGTCAGGTTGTTCCAGTACCAGGCGGGGCCGGATGCGTCGTAACGCGAAATCTGCTGGATACGCACCGGCGCAGCCTGGCCAAATTCCGGCGGCAGCACGATGACCGGAAAGTCCGGGCTCAGCGTGAATGTCAGATCGACGACGCGTACGGCGCCGGATGCAACTGCGCCGGCAAACTGCATGAGACTGTTGCTGTCCATTGCGCTTCTCCTGCTTCCAACAAGCCGCTACGCCCCGAGCTCGCGCTCGACCGCCTTGGGATTGGCCGCCAGGCGCTGGCGAATATCTTCGGCGACATCGCCCACGAACACATCTTCGAGTCCGCGCTTCAGCGCCGACACGATCGACGATGCCACGACGCGCGGCGCGACCTTCGGCGGCGGCACCGTCTGGAACCACTCGATATCGAGCGGACCGGTGAACACGTTCACCACCTTGACGCCGCCCGGCCGCAGTTCCGCGCGCAGGGAGTGCGACAATGAAAGGCAGGCGGCCTGCGAGGCCGAATAGGCGCCGAACGCCGGCCAGTTCGCCAGCGCATAGACCGACAGGATATTCACCCAGGCCGCGGCGCTGCTGACGCCATCAGAACCCCGCATCCGCATTGCCGGGCTGAACGCCTGCGCCAGATGCACAAAACCGAGATAGCTCTGGTCGATCTCGTCGCGCACGATGCTGGTGCCTTGACGATCGAGCAGCCCACCGGCGCGGACATGCTCGGTGGTGTTGACGAGAATGTCGACCTTGCCGCCGATATCCGCCGCAAGGTCAGCGACGGATTTTTCGTCGCCGATATCGAGCGGCACGATCTCGACGCCCTCGATCGCCCGCAACGCCTCCTCGCCGCGGAACGGCTTCCAGGGCTCGGCGACGCCGACGAACACGATCGATGCACCGGCCGCCTTCAGCGCGGCCACGGTTTCCTGGCCGACGATGCTGCGTCCGTTCGTCACCAGCACCCGCCGGAACTTTGGATCGGCCGTCATCTCGCGCCACTGCCTGTCGTCCGTCATGTTGGAGGTCTCCCGTTCGGGATGGGCGAAGGCAACGGCCTGCCCGCTCTTGTCCAGTTGAAACGACATCACGACCGGCCGGCCTTCCTCGCAGTCGGCATGCAGATGCGTCACCAGTTTCGGCCCGCACTCCATGGCGACCAGGCCGACGCGCCATGGCGCGCGCTCGCGGAAGTGCACATCAGCCGGAATATGCAGCGTGGTTTCGCTGAGCAGGATGCCGCGCCGCGGTGCGTCCGCGAAGACAAGATCGGCGGAAAGGCACGCAGGGCATGCATCGCGTGCCGGATAGCAGAAGGCCGCACAGGCGCCGCAGCGCTGCAGCATGAAGCGGCCTTCGGCCGCGGCCCGCGTAAACCCGTGCGCGGCGCGGCTGCGCGCCCGCGGCGGCGACGTCGGCAGCCGCGTCCGCTGTAGTGGATTCTTCCGGCGCGGCTTGACGATCGGCTCTATCATGCGCCTGGTCCCGCAAGGATCGCCGCGCCCGACGCGAGGCCGCGATCATAATTGATCATTCCGAACCCCGATGCCAACCCGATGCGGGCATCCCTCACCTGCGTCGGCCCGGCCTGCCCAAGCACCTGGCGCAGCGCCTCGACCACGCCGAGATAGGCGCCGCCCGCCCCCGCCTGCCCGACCGAGAGCTGGCCGCCGGAGGTGTTATGCGGAAAGGAGCCGTCGATGGTCAGATCGTGCTGGCGGACGAAATCAGGTCCTTCGCCCTTGCGGCAGAAGCCGAGGTCCTCGAACTGCATCATCGAGATCACGGGATAATCATCATAGGTCTCGACGAAATCGAGGTCGTCCGGCTTGACGCCGGCCATCGCGTAGAGCTCGTCGACATCCATAGCCCACCCGCCCCGCACCTGAACGGGATCGTCGCCGAACGCATTGTGCCGCTCGATCGTGGCGAGAATTTTGGCCGCCGGCAAATTCAGCGATGCGGCGACATCCTCGCCCATCACCAAGAATGCCTCGGCGCCGGCGCACGGCATCACGCAGTCGAACAGATGCATCGGGTCGGCGATCGGCCGCGCCGACATGTATTGCTCGATCGTCAGCGGCGTCTTCATCAGGGCATGCGGATTGCGCAGCGCGTTGCTGCGCTGGGCCACCGCGATCTTGCCAAAATCCTCGCGCTTTGCTCCGAACGTCCGCATATAGTTGCGCGCGATCAGCGCAAAGCTCGCATTGGCACCGCCGGCGCCATAGGGATAGACGGCGTCCTGGTTGAAGCGCGAGAAATTCTCGAGCGTGTAGCGGAAGGAATCGACATGGTTGGTGTCGCCGGCGACGCACGCGACGATACGGGCATCGCCAGCCTGCACCGCCCGCGCGGCGCGGCGGAGCGCCGCTATCGCGCTCGCGCCGCCGAGCGGAATGGTGTCGAGCCACCGCACGCACAGGCCGAAATGCTGGGTGAGGCCGATGCCGCTATCGAGCCCCGCCGTGAAGCTGGAAACACAGAAGCCGTCGATATCGCGCGGCGTGATCCCCCCGCCATCGACCAGCGCCTTCAGCGCGCGGCCGATCCACCATTGCGCGCTCTCGATCGAGTAGCGCACATAGGGGATCGTCACCGGAACCGCCATCACGACCCGATCATATGGTGTTCGGATGGAGCGCTGCATCGGACCGCCGGATTCCTGTCTGCCGCCCTAGAGTACGGTCAGTTTAACGTCGATATTGCCGCGCGTCGCGTTGGAATAGGGGCAGCGTTCATGGGCGCCGGCAACGACTTCCTCGGCCACGGATCTTTCCACGCCGGGCAGCTGCACCCTGAGTTCGACGGTGAGCGCATAGCCGACCGCGACAGGCCCCATGCCGACCTTCGCGGTGACGGTCGGCTCCGCCGACGGCATGATCTTGCGCGTGCGCGCGACGAGCTTCACCGCGCCGAGAAAGCATGCGGCATAGCCCGCGGCAAAAAGCTGCTCGGGATTGGTTCCGGGCCCGCCCGGGCCGCCCAGCGATTTCGGCAGCGACAGCGACACCGACAAAATTCCGTCATCGCTCGCAGCCTTGCCGTCGCGCCCGCCGGTTGCGGTCACTTCGGCTTCGTACAGAATTTTTTCCGGCTGCAGCATGTTTGTCCTCAAGAACGGTTGGTCTTGTCTCGCGCCACCAGCGCGCGGAAATCCTGGCGGGCGCGATCATTGGCCAGTGCGAAGCTCGGTCCCCGGCTCGGCTCAATGCCGTTGAGCTGCCGCAGCTGCACCCACATCTCGGCGCTCTTCAGCGCCACCGCCGCACAATTCACCACCGGCGCATGACCGACCTTGAAGCCGTGCTCGCTGGCGGTGAGGAGACCGGGCAGCACCCCGGCCGGAATGACGACATCGGCGCCGCGATCGAGCAGCGGCTGGGCGCAGGCCGCGAAGTCGCTCAGCATCCGCGCTTTCGCTGTTGCATCGCCCGCGAACGCAGCGCTGAAATCCTCCGGACGGCAGCCCATGCCGGTGACATGCACGATGCGGCCGGACAATCCATAGCGGTCGGCCTGCTCGTAGTGCCAGACCTCGAAAGCTGAATCGAGCGTAACGAGGCCAAGGCGCCGGCCGAGCTGCGAGGCCGCGAGCAGCGTGGCCTCACCGGCACCAACGACAGGGATCGTCAGCGCCGAACGCAATTCGTATAGCCCCGGATCCTGGAAGTGGCCCATGACATAGGCGTCGAAGCCGTTCTCCTGCGCCGCGAGCCCGTTGTCGATCGCGAGAACTGCGCAGCGCAATTCGCTGAGGCGGCCGAAATCGCGGTCGGCAGGCGAGATGCCTTCAACGTGTACGCTGGTGCCGGGCGCCGCGATCTCGTTCAGATAGGCGGCAAGCCGCGCCATATAGGGCGCGCTGGTGGCCTGGTCGACGAAGCTCTGCCAGAAGATGCGCACAGCGGATATCCCGTTCACTGCCGGCGCATGCCGATCATCCGAACCTCGCGGTGAAGGCCGATGACACGCAGGCGACGGTCGTTGTGAGGCGCCTCGCGGGGTAGCGCCATTCCATCGACCGAAATATTTCAAGCACAAAATAATTTTCGCGTCAATTGAACGGCACGTCGGCATCGCTGCGCACGACGAAATCGCTTTGCCGAACCGACAGGCAGACATCGCCTCACCCTTTCGCACAGGTGAATTCCGCTTTCGCGCCTGCACGCGCCGCGGCAAACTTTTTCCGCGAAGCGCGAAACTGGCGTATTGACCTGCCGCCGATAAATACTTTAGGCTTTAAACAATTGGCGGGCGCCGGAGCCTGGGCGGGCGCATGTCGCCCTTGAATAGTTGCGTTGATAGAGGCTCATCAATCGTGGCTGAGATCTTCGACCTCGGAACAGGGCAGGCTGCCGGCAGGTTCGCGTTCGCTGCGATTGCGCCGAACATTACGCCTGCCGTTTCATGTCCGGGCAACCTGCGCAGCGATGAAGTCACGGACAAGGCCGGCAAAGGCCTCCGGCATCTGATCGGGAAGCGGCACCATGCCTCCTGAGAGTTCACGCAGGATGCTCCCCTCGATAGCTCCAGCCACTCTCGGAGCCACCGGATGAACATGCGGGTCGCCTGTCGGAGCAATGACCAGCGTGGGGCAGCGAATTCGCCCCAGACGGTCTTCCATCCGATAGCGATTCACGACCCGGTGGCCTTCCGCCGCCATCTCGCCGGCGCGCAACGCATCGATCACGAAGCGCCGCAGCAGATCGGTATCGCCTTCTGGATAGAATGGCTGCCGCCGCCCCCACAGTTCGGCAAGATGAGCGCCGTCAGTGCGCGGCTCTACCTCGTCGATGACGCGCATGTCTTCATGCTTGGCGCGGCGCGCCGCATCGACGAAGGGACAGGCCGACAGCACCAGCGCGCTCACCCGCGCAGGGCTGGACGCCGCCATCTCGACCGCGATCACGGCCCCGGTGTGATGACCGACGATCGCGGCGCGCGGCACTTCCAGCGCATCGAGCAGCGCGAACGCCCCTTGCGCCCACCCTTCGATCGAGGGATCGCCAGCCGGCCTGTCGGAATCGCCGAAGCCGAGCGTGTCCATGGCGATCGCACGGAGGTCGCGGCCGAGCCGCGGCAGCACATCACGGTATTCGTCCCACGAGCGCGGGGTCTGATGAAGCAGAAGCACCGGAACGCCGGTTCCCGCGAGCGCGACATGGATGCGCCCAAGAGGCGTCGTAATGAAGCGGCGTTCGACGTTGGAACCGGTGCTGGCAGCGCTCATTTCGTAACTCCGTCCGCACGCAAGCACCAGGTCCACGCTGGCCTTCGGCGGCAATCGCGGCATCGATCGTGCTGGGCCGACCTCGATCCGTGCTGACATCTCGCTCAAGTCGCGGCTGTTTTCAACCAAGGGGAATACAATGCGCAAGATGTTGAGTTTGACTGCACTCATCGGCGGTCTCGTTGCGGCCCAGGCCGCACAGGCCGACATCACGGTCGGATTCGTGACATCGCTCAGCGGACCCGGCTCCTCGATCGGCATCCCGTACGGCCGCGGCATCCAGGCCGCCATGGAGTACAAGAGCGAGGTCAACGGCGAAAAAATTCGGCTGATCCAGCTCGACGACGGCTCCGATCCGTCCGCCGCAACCCGCAATGCGCGCAAGCTGATCGAGGAAGAGAAGGTCGATATCCTGATCGGCACCGCGACCGCGCCGTCGACCATCGCGATGATGGCGGTTGCGACCGAACTGAAGGTGCCGATGATCGCGGTCTCGCCGGTCACCGGCCAGCCCAATCCCGCGGACCAGTGGGGTATTTCCGTTCCGCAGCCCGCCTCTCTGCTGGTCAAGGTCGTCGCCGACCGCATGAAGCGCGATGCGATGAAGAACATCGGCTATATCGGCTTCTCCGATGCCTGGGGCGATCTCGTCTATAACGGTGCCAAGGCGGTGGAAGCCGAGGACGGCATCAAGGTTCTGACCAACGAGCGCTACGCGCGCGTCGATACCTCGGTCACCGGCCAGATCCTGAAGGTTCTCGCGGCGCGTCCCGACGCCGTGCTGATCGGCGGATCGGGCACGCAGGGCGCATTGCCCTTGCTTGCGCTCGGCGAGCGCGGCTTCAAGGGCAAGACCTACGGCACGGTCGCGCTGGTCAATCCCGATTTCGTCCGCGTCGGCGGCAAGGCGGCGGAAGGAATTCAGGTCTCGGCCGGCCCGGTCATCGTCGCCGAGCAGCTTCCCGACGATCATTTCGCCAAGAAGCTGGCGCTCGAGTTCCGCGCTGCCTTCCAGAAGGCCAATAATCTGCCGACCACGGACGGCTTCTCGGCCTATTCCTTCGACGGCTGGAGGATCTTCACGTCAGCCGCCGAGCGTGCGCTGAAGACCGCGAAACCCGGCACCACCGAATTCCGCAAAGCCCTCCGCGACGAAATCCTCGCCACCAAGGAGCTCTCGGGCGTGCACGCGGTCTACAACTTCAAGCCCGGCGCCTATCATGGCGTCGACGAGCGCGCGCTGGTGATCGTCCGCCTCAACAACGGCGCATGGACTTACCAGCCCTGAGCAACGCCGACGGATAATACGGAAGGACGGCCGACGGCATGACGGCAGATATCGCAGCGATCCTTGCGATCGACGGAATAGCAACCGGGGCGGTCTACGCCCTGGTGGCGATCGGCACCGTGCTGATCTTCACGGTAACGCGGGTGATCTTCATTCCGTTCGGCGACATTGCCGCCTTCACGGCGCTGACACTGGCCGCGCTCGACGCCAAGCAGCTTCCCGGAACGGTCGGGCTGGTTGTCGTGCTGGCCTGCATGGCCTGCCTAATGGAAGTCGTCGCGCTGTCGCGCGCTGGCGAGTTTCGCGCGCTGCCGAAGGCCGTTCTCGGCTATCTCGTGCTGCCGCTGCTCGTCGTCGGCATCGTCTGGCTGACCATGCGCTTCAATCCGCCGATGCCGGTCAGGATCGTGCTGGCGCTGCTCCTGATTATGCCGATCTCGCCGCTACTCGACCGGATCGTTTTCCGCCCGATTGCGGACGCCTCGGTGCTGCTGCTGCTGACGGTCTCGGTCGCGCTGCATTTTGCGCTGGTCGGGCTCGGCCTGCTGTTCTTCGGCCCCGAAGGCGTGCGGACCGAGCCGCTGACCTCGTTAGGGATGGAAATCGCCGGCGTGCATGTGTCCGGACAGACAATGCTCATCCTGGCCGCGGCCCTGGTGTTCAGCGGTCTACTGTTTCTCTTCTTCGACTTCACCCTGCTCGGCAAGGCGCTGCGCGCCACCGCGTTCAACCGGACGGGCGCACGCCTGATGGGAATCAGGCCGGCGCGCGCCGGCACCATCGCCTATCTGCTGGGATCGCTGATGGCAGGCGTCTCGGGCATCCTGATCGCCCCGGTCAACACGATCTTCTACGATTCCGGATTCCTGCTCGGCCTGAAAGCCTTCGTCGGCGCGATCGTGGGCGGCATGACCAGCTATCCCGGCGCGGCGCTCGGCGCGTTCGGCGTCGGCATCCTCGAAAGCTTCGCCTCGTTCCAGAGCAGCACCTTGAAGGACGTCATCGTCTTCTCGCTGCTGATCCCCATCCTGCTCTGGCGCTCGCTGGCCTCGCAGCATTCGGAAGAGGAAGTCGAGGAATGACGCTGCTCCAGATCCGTCTCATCGTTGCGGCGGCGATCGCTTGCCTCGTGGCGGCGCCGTTCGTGCTCAATCCGTTCAGCATCACTCTATTGAATTACATCGGCATCTACGCGTTGGCGGCGATCGGGCTTGCGCTATTGACCGGCGTCGGCGGCATCGTGTCGTTCGGGCAGGCGGCTTTCGTCGGCGTCGCGGCCTATTCGACCGCATGGGTGACGGCACTGAACGGCTATTCCCCTTGGCTCGGCCTCGTGCTGGCGGTCATCATGACCTGCAGCGTCGCCGCCGTCCTGGGGTTTGTGACGCTTCGCCTCGGCGGTCACTTCCTGTCGCTAAGCACCGTCGCCTGGGGGTTGGCGATCGCGTTCCTGTTCGGCAACATCGACGGGCTCGGCCAGCATAATGGCATTTCGGGCATTCCGCCGATCTCGATCGGCCGGCTCGCTTTGGTCGAGAGCTGGCAGATCTATTTCCTGATCTGGGCCATCGTCGTCATGGTACTGCTGCTCTGCTACAATTTGCTCGATTCCCGGATCGGCCGCGCCATGCGCGCGCTTCGCGGCGGCAACACGCTGGTCGAAAGCCTCGGGATCAGTGCATTCCAGATCAAGCTGCTGACCTTCGTCATCGCCGCTTTTCTCGGCGCGCTGTCCGGATGGCTCTATGCCCATCTCGGCCGCTTCGTCAGCCCGGGGCCGTTCGAAGCCGGCATGGGCATCGAATATCTGATGATGGCGATGGTCGGTGGTGCCGGCAGCATTTTGGGCGGCGTGGTGGGGGCCGCGATCGTCACGCTCTTGAAAAATGCCGTGCAGGACTATCTGCCGCTGATCGCCAAGGGCGCCTCCGGCCAACTCGAGATCGTCGCGTTCTCGGCGCTGTTCATCCTGTTCCTGCAGCGGGCCCGGCAAGGCATCGTCCCGTTCCTCGCGGGCTTTCTCCCCGACATCAAGCAATCCCGTCCGCAGGTGGCCGATCCGCTGCCGCTCCGCGATCAGCCGAAACCCGGCACGCTCCTCCTGAAAGTGAACGAGGCGCAGCGCCGCTTCGGCGGCCTCGTCGCCGTCAACAACGTCAGCTTCGAAGTCAGGTCCGGCGAAATCCTCGGGCTGATCGGGCCGAACGGCGCCGGCAAGACCACGATGTTCAACCTGCTCACGGGCGCGCTGCGCACCAACAGCGGCGAGATCGCGTTCGCGGGACGGTCGATCACCCGCGATCAGCAATTCCACATTGCCCGCGCCGGCATCTCCCGCACCTTCCAGCACGTCAAGCTGCGCCCGCGCATGACCCTGCTCGATAACGTCTTGCTTGGCACCTATTCGCGCACCAGAACCGGCCTGTTCGCCGGCGCCTTCCGTCTGAACAAGGCTGAAGAAGCCAGCGCGCGCTACGAGGCGCTGATGCAGCTCGAACGCGTCGGGCTCGGCGACAAGCCATTCGAGCTCGCCGGCAATCTGCCGCTCGGCAATCAGCGCGTGCTCGAGATCGCCCGGGCGCTAGCCGCCGATCCCACGCTGCTGGTGCTCGACGAACCGGCGGCCGGCCTGCGCCGGCAGGAGAAGCTGAAGCTAGCGGACCTATTGCGCTCGCTGCGCGCCGAGCATCTCACCATCCTGCTCGTCGAGCACGACATGGAATTCGTGATGTCGCTGGTCGACCGCATCGTCGTGCTCGATTTCGGCTCCAAGCTCTGCGAAGGCGAACCGGCCGCGATCCGCAGCGATGCCCGCGTCCAGGAAGCCTATCTTGGAGGTGTCGCGTGACGCAGATGTTCTCGATCGAGAATGTATCGGTCGCCTACGGCAAGGTGGAGGCGGTGCGGAACGTTTCGCTGTCCGTCGAACAGGGCCAGATCGTCACCGTGATCGGCCCGAACGGCGCCGGCAAGACCACGCTGCTGATGGCGGCGATCGGCCTGCTCAAGTCCACGGGACGGATGATATTTCAGGGCGCCGACCTGGCGCGCATCGATGTCGAGGGCCGCGTCGAGCGCGGGCTCTGTCTCGTGCCGGAAAAGCGCGAATTGTTCGCCGACATGTCGGTCGCCGACAATCTCCTGCTCGGCACCTACAGCCTGCGTGACCGTTCGACGACGCGTAAAAGCCTCGACGAAGTCTTCGATCGCTTCCCGCGGCTGAAGGAGCGGGCCAGGCAGGCCGCCGGCACGCTGTCGGGCGGTGAACGGCAGATGCTGGCGCTCGGCCGCGCGCTGATGGCCAAGCCAAAGCTCCTGGTGCTCGACGAACCCAGTCTCGGCCTTGCGCCGCTGATCGTGCGGGAAATCTTCCGCACCATCGCCTCGCTGCGCAGCCTCGGCGTTTCGGTCCTGCTCGTCGAGCAGAACGCCCGCGCCGCGCTGGAGACCGCGGATTACGGCTATGTGCTGGAAACCGGCGAGATCATCCAGTCCGGGCCCGCAGACACGCTGATCCACGATCCGAAACTGATCGCGGCCTATCTCGGCGGCCACTGAAGCGACGGCCGCCGCCGCGCTTCAGATCACAGGTTCGCGCGCGAGCCCCATCGCCCGCAGCGCCTTGGCAAAGGCCGCCAGCCGCTGCTCGCGATAGGCGGCCTGGTCGACGCCGTCGTAGTTCATGAAGCCCCGCCCGGTCTTCATGCCGATGCGCCCCTCGCGCATGTTCGTCGCGATGATGGCGGGTGCGGCATAACGGCTGTCGCCGAGCGCCTCGACCAGATAGCGGCTGGCATGATGCAGGATATCGCCACCGCCCCAGTCGATGAACTCGAGCAGGCCGAGGACGGCGAAGCGGAATCCGAAGCCGTAGATCACGGCCTTGTCGATATCCTCCGCCGAGGCGACGCCCTCTTCGACCATGCGGGCGGCCTCGTTCATCGCCAGCGACTGAATGCGCGGAACGATGAATCCCGGCCGTGCAGCGCACACGACCGGCACCTTGCCGATGCCTTCGAGCAGCGCCTTCATCCGCGCGGTAATCTCCGGCGCCGTAAGCCGTCCGGGCGACAGCTCGATCAGCGGCACCAGATATGCCGGGTTTAGCCAGTGCGCATTGAGAAAACGGCCGGGATGCTCGATCGAACCTGAGAGATCGTCGACCAGTATCGTCGACGTGGTCGAGGCGATGATCGGCGCCTCGCCGGCCAGCCTTGAGGCCTCGGCGAGCGCCGCCTGTTTCAGCGCTAGAATCTCCGGCATCCCTTCGAAGATGACGTCACAGCGTGGCAGCGCAGCTGCCGCTTCCTGCCGGGATGCCATCGTGACCCGTTCGGTAATCGTGGTCACATGCTCCGGCGAGAGCAGGCCGATGCGGGAAAGGATTTCCAGCGTCGAGCGGATCTCAGCCCGCGCCTCGGCGGCAAGCGCATCGAAGGCCGCCGCCTCGCGTTCCTTGAAGTCGACAACGACGACCTGGTGGCCGGCGAATGCGAATACGACGGCAATGCCGCGCCCCATGCGGCCGGCACCGAGACAGCCGATGACCGGTTTCATCGAAAACCCTCGGCGAGATGATTTTGCAACGCCGCCCGATCGAGCCCACCGAGGCCGAGCGATGCTAAGGTACGCCCGGTCGCCGCAAAGTCCTCGCCGGTGATGGCCGAGCCGATCGCGAGGAAAGCGTTGACCAGCGGCGTTTGTACGCCCGCAAGGCCTGCCACCGAGGCGAGGAACGACAGACCGAGACGGACGTCCTCCAGCATGTAGCGGTGCTTCACGAGAACCAGACGTTCCGACCAGTCGCCCGATTCCGTGAGCTCGTCATGCGCGTCGCGTGCATACATCCAGGGTTCGCCGTCCTTCGAATAGTGGTCGGCCAGGGGGAAATGCGGCTTTCCGTAGCCGAGAGCCTCGCGGATGGCGATGCGCTCGGCATCGAGCGCATCCGTCACGCGGCGGATCGCCGGCTGCGTTCCTTCCTTGTGGATGTCCCATTTGTTGAAATGCTCGATCGGGCCGGCGTTCATGGTGATCAGCGGCGGATGAATGATCGGCCCGGCGTTCATCAGCGCGGCCGAAAGCGCATCGCCGCACGGCTCGATGGCGTTCGGAAACGCGCGCTCGATGACGCCGAGCGCATGATGCGCGAGACGCGACGGAAATACGCCGGTCGGCAGCCGCGCGCCCCGGCCCGAGATACGGACGGCATATGGTCCCTGCTTGCGCGCAAGCCATGGCAGCGTTCCCGTTTCCGCCGTTGCGATCTCGGCGTGGTTGCGCGCGGCACGCGCGGCGTGGGCGAAGATGTAGGAGCCGAACGTGCCGGGCGGCAGGAACACGACTTGGCCGTCACGCAAATTCGGCGCCGCCAGTTCGGCGATGGCAGGCTGCGCGAAGGCCGGCGCCGGACACAGGACAAGATCGGCCGCCTCGATTGCCTCGGCAATGGAAGACGTGATCGCCGCAAGCCTGGCTTCCCTCCGGCCCGACCGATCGATCACCGTGATCGTGCCGCCCGCGGCGCGGTGTGCGTCGATATCAGCGGGATTTCGCCGCCACAGCCGCACTTCGTGGCCGGCCAGACCGAGGTCGCCCGCTGCCGCGAACGAGCCGTTTCCTCCACCCAACACCGCGATCTTCAAGACTGTCCTCCGCTTTCTTGCCGACCGGACTGAAACGACGCATCTGCAATGCACAACCGATGCCGCACTAGGCGCGGCTCCGCTGTGTGCAACACATCGTTACGCCGATTCTGCCTTGGCGCTGTTCTCCTGCCACGCTGCCCAACTCGGCCGATCGATCTGAAACAGGTCGCTGGAGCGCGCATACCAGCCGCTGCCGTGCATGCGGGCGATCAGGCGCAGTGCCGGCGTATCGATGTGACAGCGGTCCTTGTCCAGGATCACGGCATCGTCGACATGGGCGCGAACGATACGGCCGATGACGGCGGTCTGCCGCGGCCCCGTCACCAGCGAGGTGAGCACACGGCATTCGAACGACACCGGCGATTCCGCAATGCGCGGCGGCCGTACCGCATCCGACGCAGCCGCCGTCAATCCGGCGAGCGCCAGTTCGTCGATATCGGGCGGCGCGTCGATGCAGGTGATGTTCATGGCTTCAGTGTTGCGCTCGGCGACCAGATTAACGACGAACTCACCGGTATCGAGAATATTCGCCGCCGTGTCCTTGAAGCGGCCTGTTCCCGCCAGCAGCCCGATTGCGACGGTCGGCGGCTCATGCCCCATCACGTTGAAGAAGGAGAAAGGCGCGGCATTGATCACGCCGCCCGCAGAGAGCGTGGTGACCCAGGCGATAGGGCGCGGCGTCACCGTGGCGGTCAGGATCTTGTAGCGGTTCTGCGCCTCCAGCGTCTCCATATCGAAGATCATGTCGGCCTCTCAGATCGCCACCAAGGGGTGGCGCAGCCGGCCGATGCCGGTCACTTCCGCTTCCACCACATCGCCCGGCCACAGCCATTCCTGCGGGGAGCGCCCGGCGCCGACGCCCTCGGGCGTGCCGGTCGCGATGATGTCTCCGGGCTCCAGCGTCATCGCGGCCGAAATATCCGCAATCAAAAGCGGCACCTTGAACAGCATGTGGCGCGTGTTGGAGCGCTGCTTCTCGACGCCGTTCACCGTCAGCCAGAGATCGAGCGCGTGCGGATCGGTGATTTCGTCTGCCGTGACGATGCATGGCCCGAACGGGGCGTAAGTGTCCTGTCCCTTGGAGTAGATCCACTGGCCGGCACGGCGATTGTCGCGGGCGCTGATGTCGATCATCACGCTGTAGCCGAACACAAAACTTAGAGCCTCGGCCTCCGACACCCGCCGCGCGGTGCGTCCCATCACGACAGCAAGCTCGACCTCCCAGTCGAGTTGCTGCGTAATCTCCTTGTTGTGCTGAATCGCCTCGTCCGGCCCGATGACGCTGGTCGGCGGCTTGGAGAAGATGATGGGCTGCTTGGGCAGGTCCTTTGCCGTATCGAGGGCGCGCGACGACTCCGCGACGTGCTCGACATAATTGAGGCCGATGCCAAAGATGTTCTTGCGCGGCCGCGGGATCGGCGCGAGCAGCCTGACATTCGCCAGCGGCAAGGTAGCGCCGACAGGCCACTGGTCCTTGCTTTCGTTCAATATCTTCTTGAGCGCCGCCAGCGCTGGCGGCCCGAGATCGATGAAATCGAGCATCGATGATGGCAAGGACACGCCAGCATGCCGGCCTGCTTTTTCGACATCCACGACCAGATCATCGACGACAGCGCCCAGACGGGCAGCAGCCTCAATTGTGCTGCGATAGGTGACGAGACGCACTGTTTTTTCTCCTAGGCTACGAGCGGCTGCCGGCCGCCATTGTCGCCAAAGGCTTCCTCGCGATAGAGCCCGAGCGCCTGCATGACCGGCAGATCGTTGAACGTGAACAGGCAGGCGTCCTCGCTGGCGGAGGCGTTCACGTGCTCATGCCAGGCCCAGGACGGCACGCAGAAGATATCGCGTTCCTTCCAATCAAAACGCTTGCCGTCGATGATCGAGTGACCGCTGCCTTTGGCAACCTGATAGATGAAGCTGCCAGTGTGACGATGCGCACGGGTGGCCTCACCCGGTCGCAACATCTGCATCGACGCGCCGATCGTCTGCATTACCGGACCGCCGGTGGCGGGATTGACGTAGTTCATGAGAAGGCCATCATAAAGTGAGCCGTCGGTCGCCTTGGCGTAACGCTGCAGCGCCTCGTAGGTTGGCCCCCACTCATATTTCAATAGCGGCGAATATCCCTTGGACCATTCGGCGCCGACCGGACGCAGGCCGGGATTGCCCCAGCTATGCGCCATGTCGTCGACGGGATAGCCGACGCTCTGCTGCAGATCGGGGTGAACCACGTAGAAATTGGTTTCGAGCGCGTTGACCAATGGAATATCGAGGCCGTCCTGCCAGATGCAGGGTGTGCCGTCACTGGAGACGCCGTGCTCGTGCCAGGTGCCGTTCGGTGTCAGCACAAAATCGTTGGCGCCGAGCGTCATCTTGTGGCCGTCGACGATGGTGTAGGCGCCCTCACCTTCCATGATGAAGCGCAGCGCGGACGCCGAATGGACGTGGGCGGACGCGACCTCGCCCGGATGCATCACCTGCAGCCCGGAATAAAGCCAGCCAACCGCGGCAGCGTGCTCGCGCCGGCCCGGATTGTTCAGATAGATGACCCGGCGCCCCGCCTTCTCGGGCGATACCAGTTCGACCGAGCGCAACACATGCGCGCGAAGGTCTTCGTAGCGCCACAATACCGGGACGGACGAGGATTTCGGCTGCCAGGGCTCGATCTTGTTGGCCACCGTCCAGAGCGCGCCGGCTTCCAGCCGTTCGAGCTCGTCGTAATAGGCGAGCAGTTCCGGCGTGTCCTCGACATTGGCCCGTCCGGCCACGTCTTCCCGGTGGTTCTCACGAGCTTTCGTTGCCATGTCGCCCTCCTGTGAGTTGTCCGCCGTGCCCGGCGCTATCTGTCAATTCATCGGATCAGGTATCATCGCGATCGCCTCTATCTCGACCTTGGCGCGATCCTCGACCAGCCCCGACACCTGCAGCGCCGTCATCGCCGGAAAGTGCCGCCCCATGACGTCGCGATAGGCCACACCGATCTCTTTCAGGCGGGCCGAGTATTCCTTGCGATCGAGCAGGAACCAGGTCATCGACACGACGTGCTCGGGTGCGGCTGTCCCGGCGCGAAGGACAGCTGCGACGTTTTTCAGGGTCTGGCCGATCTGCTCCACCAGATCATCCGACTCAAACCTGCATTGCTCGTTCCAGCCGATCTGGCCGGCGACGAAGATCATCTTGCCGCGGGCGGCGACGCCGTTTGCGTAACCGCTCGGCTTGGCCCACCCCGGCGGCTGCAAGACTTCGAACATTTCATCTCCCATGACAGGACGCTGCCGGACAGCGGCTAGGCTTTCAGGATGTCGCGCCCGATGATGAGTTTCTGGACTTCGGTCGCGCCTTCATAGATGCGCAAGGCGCGGATCTCGCGATAGAGCTGCTCGACCATCTCGCCCGAGCGTACGCCGCGACCGCCGAACATCTGCACCGCGCGGTCGATCACTTCCTGTGCGGTTTCGGTGGCGACCATCTTCGCCATCGCCGCTTCGCGCGTGGTGGAAGCTTTCTGCACATCCCGCCGCCAGGCGGCGCGGTAGGTGAGGAGCACGCTGGCATCGACGCCGGCGGCCATCTCGCCGAGCGCCGCCTGTGTCAATTGCTGGTCGGCCAGCACGCCGCCGAACATCCGCCTGCTACGCGCATGTGCCGTTGCTTCATCGAGCGCACGGCGGGCAAAGCCCAGCGCGGCGGCGGCGACTGAGGCGCGGAAAATATCGAGGGTGCGCATGGCGATCTTGAAACCTTCGCCGGGCGAGCCGAGCAGGCGCGCCGCCGGAATCCGGCAGCCCTCGAAGCGCAGCGTCGCCAGCGGGTGCGGGGCCATCACGTCGATACGCTCAGCAATCGAAAAGCCGGGATCGTCCGGCAGCACCACAAAGGCCGAAATTCCCCGCGCCCCCGGCGCCTCGCCGGTCCGCGCGAACAGGGTGTAGACGTCGGCGATGCCGCCGTTCGAAATCCAGGTCTTCTCGCCGTCGAGAATATAGTGGTCGCCCTCGCGCCGGGCGCTGCAGGCCATCGCGGCGACATCGGAGCCGGCTTCCCTCTCCGAAAGCGCAAAGGCGGAAACCCACTCGCCGCGCCGCGCCTTCGGCAGCACCAGCGCGCGCATCTCCGGCGAACCGACAATCGCTACCGCCCCGGTGCCTAGGCCCTGCATTGCAAAGGCGAAATCGGCAAGCCCGCTATGCCAGGCCAGCGTCTCGCGGGCGAGACAGATCAGCCGGGAATCGATCACCGCATTTGGAGAATCGCCCGCGACCGACGCCTCGAGCAATCCTGCCGCGCCGAGTCTGCGGACCAGCGATCTGCAGGTCTCGTCGACGTCGCCGCCATGCGTGTCGCCGAGACCGGCTGCAAACACGTCGAGCGCAGCGACATATTCGCTGTGGCGGGAATCGAAGAACGGCCACGCGAGATGTTCGCGCGACGGCCCGCGCAGTTGCGAAACCGGGGTCATGTCAGTCTCCCGCAAAGGCCGGCTTTGCGCGCGCCACCGAGCGCAGCGCATACCAATAATGTTTCATGGCTAAAATATCTTGTCAAGCGAGCCGGCTCCCACACTGAACGGGACCGCCGTACATGAAGCCTATGAAACAGGCTGCAGAACGCATGGAATTGCGCTCCTGGCAAAATGCTGCGCGGGGTCAGGCGAGTTCGATTGACATCATTTTTGTTTGATGTCTAAAATTATATTCGGTCGTCCATAGTTCCCCGCAAGGCCGAGGAGACGAGCATGGCAGAACGCTCTTTCGCGCGCGAGGTGGAAGACCTGAAGCTCGGCGCCGGCGAGGAATTCCGCGGCGAAGGCATCCTCGCCATTACCAAGGCACTGCTCGAATGCGGCGTCAGCTATGTCGCCGGCTACCAGGGCGCGCCGATCTCACATCTGATGGACGTGCTGTCGGACGCCCAGGACATTCTCTCCGACCTCGGCGTGCATTTCGAATCGAGCGCGAGCGAAGCGACCGCGGCGGCGACGCTGGCGGCTTCCGTGATGTATCCGGTCCGCGGCGCGGTCACCTTCAAGGCGCCGGTCGGCATCAATGTCGCCTCTGACGCGCTTGCCAATCTCACCTCGGGCGGCGTCACCGGCGGCGCGCTGATCATCATCGGCGAAGATTACGGCGAAGGCTCCTCCATCATGCAGGAGCGTTCGCATGCCTTTGCCATGAAGTCGCAGCTCTGGCTGGTCGATCCGCGGCCCAATGTCGCCTCGATCGTGAGCGCCGTGCGCGATTCCTTCGAGCTGTCGGAGGCCTCCAACACGCCCGTCATGCTGGAGGTGCGAATTCGCGCCTGCCATGTCCATGGCCGTTTCGCCACCCGCGACAATGTCCGGCCCGCGTTTCCGCTGGCGCGCGCGCTCGAACAGCCGTCGCGCGACACCAACCGGATCGTGCTGCCGCCCGCCTCCTTCCTGCACGAGAAGGAAAAGGTTGAGCAGCGCTGGCCCGCCGCAGTGGAGTTCATCCATGCCCGCGGCATGAACGAGACATTCGGCGGCGATGTCGACGATATCGGCATCATCATGCAGGGCGGCATGTATAACGGCGTCATCACCGCGCTGCGCGAGGCCGGGCTTGCCGACATCTGGGGCGAGACACGGGTGCCGCTCTACGTGATGAACGTGACCTACCCGATCGTCGACCGCGAGGTGATCGAGTTCTGCCGCGACAAGAAAGCCGTGCTGATGGTCGAAGAGGGGCAGCCCGAATTCATCGAGCAGGCACTGCACAAGATCCTGCGCAACGCGGATATCCCGGCCAAGCTGCACGGCAAGGACCTGTTCCCGATGGCCGGCGAATACACCGCGCAGGTCATGTGCGACGCGATCGGCGCCTTCATCCGCCGCTGGCGTCCCGACGCGCTATCCGATTCTGCCCGTGCGCCGAACATCGAGCGTGTCGAGGTCGACGACAAGATCCGCGCATTGGCCGACGTGGTGCCGCCGCGCCCGCCGGGCTTCTGCACCGGCTGTCCGGAGCGGCCGATCTTTTCCGCCATGAAGCTGGTGGAGAAGGAGCTAGGGCCGCACCACATCGCCGCCGACATCGGCTGCCATCTGTTCTCGATCCTGCCCCCGTTCAATATCGGCGCCACCACGATGGGTTACGGCCTCGGCCCGGCATCGGCTTCGGCCTTCAACGTGCCGGCAGGAAAGCGCCCGATCTCGATCATGGGCGACGGCGGCTTCTGGCACAACGGGCTGACCAGCGGCGTCGGCAACGCCGTCTTCAACCAGCATGACGGCGTGATCGTCGTGGTCGACAATTATTATTCCGCCGCGACCGGCGGCCAGGACATCCCCTCCTCGCGTGCCGACAACCGCTCGCGCTCGACCAAGCACCCGATCGTAGAGGCCGTGAAGGGCGTCGGCGCTAAATGGGTGCGCCAGATCGACCGCACCTATGACGTCACACGCATGCGCAACACGCTGCGCGAGGCGCTGACGACCGAGGAGAAGGGCCCGAAGATCATCGTCGCCTCCTCGGAATGCATGCTCAACAAACAGCGGCGCGTGAAGCCGCTGGTGGCGGCGGCCGTCAAGCGCGGCGAGCGCATCGTGCGCGAACGCTTTGGGGTCGATGAGGACGTCTGTTCCGGCGACCACGCCTGCATCCGCCTGTCGGGCTGCCCGTCGCTGTCGGTGAAGCCGACCAGCGATCCGCTGAAGGACAATCCGGTTGCCGCTGTCGACGATAGCTGCGTCGGCTGCGGCCATTGCGGCGAGATCGCCGATGCCGCCGTGCTCTGCCCGTCCTTCTATCGCGCCGACATCGTTTCCAATCCGACGGCGTTCGAAACCCGGCTTGACCACATCTGGCAGCGGATGATCAACGCTCTGCAACGCTGGCGCGCGGGCCGCCGGGTCATGTTCGAACAGGATGCGACATGAACGTATCGGTCGCGCCCTCCTCCGTCGGCCTCAGCCAGGCCCGCCCGATCAGCGTCGCGGTGCTCGCGATGGGCGGCCAGGGCGGCGGCGTGCTGGTCGACTGGATCGTGGCGCTGGCCGAACAGCGCGGCTGGTTCGCGCAGTCAACCTCGGTGCCTGGCGTCGCGCAGCGCACCGGGGCCACGATCTATTACATCGAGATGATCGCCCCCGATGCCAGCAGGCCAGGCCGACACCCGGTACTGTCGCTGATGCCGGCGCCCGGCAAGGTCGACATCGTGATCGGCGCCGAATTGATGGAAGCGGGCCGCGCCATCCTGCGCGGTCTGGTCTCGCCGGATCGTACGCTGCTGATCGGCTCCTCGCACCGCTCGCTGGCGGTGATCGAGAAGACCGCGCCCGGTGACGGCACCGCGGATGCAGCGCAGGTGTTCGATGCGGCGAATGTCGCCGCCAACCGTTTCATCGCCTTCGACATGGCCGAGATCGCCGATGCCACCGGCAGCGTGGTTTCGGCCGTGCTGTTCGGCGCGCTCGCAGGCTCCGGCGCCCTGCCCTTCACCACGGAAGATTTTGAAGCCACGATTCGAGCGGCAGGCGTCGGCGTCGATGCCAGTTTGCGTGCCTTTACCGCCGGCCGCGAGCGGACCGTTACTGAGCTTAAGCAGGATCCGAAGATCAAGCTGGCGGCGAAGCCGCCGCTCGCAAAACGCTTTCCGCGCCTCGAGCCGATCGGCGACGTCGGCTATGACGCGCTGGTCGCGCGGGCGCGGCTGCTGCCGGAAGAATCGCACGGCATCGTTGCCGCCGGCATGCAGCGCGTCGTCGATTTCCAGGACGTCGCCTATGGCGGCGAATATCTCGACCGGCTCGAAGCGATGCCGCGTCAGGCAACCAGCCTGCTGCAAGCCTTTGCCAAATATCTTGCGGTGGCGATGGCCTATGACGACGTGATTCGCGTTGCGGATCTCAAGACGCGCGCGGGACGGTTCGAGCGGGTGCGCCGCGAGGTGCGTGCGGGCGACGGCCAGATCCTCGCAATCACCGAATTCTTCCATCCCCGGATCGAGGAAATGGCCGGGCTGTTGCCGCCGTGGCTCGGCGAGAGGCTCGAACGCAGCGCACGGCTTGGCAAGCTCATCGATCGCGGACGGAAGCTGCGCACCACCGCACCGTCGGCATTCCTGTTGCTTTACGGCGTCGCCGGCCTGCGCCGATTTCGCCGCGGCACCCTGCGGCATGCCCGAGAGATGCGCCATCTCGACGGATGGGCACAGCGCATCAAGAAGCTCGCGATAGCCGATCCCGCGCATGCGGCCGCGGTGTGCGAGGCGCGCCGTCTCGTCGGCGGCTATTCGGATACGCACTCGCGCGGCGAAACGAAGTTCGACAAGGTGATGCGCGCGTCCGATCGCCTGGCCGGCCGGCCCGACGCCGCCGAATGGGTGCAGCGGCTGACAAAGGTGGCGCTGAAGGACGCTGATGGCGCCGAGCTCGACGGCGCATTGCGCACGGTCGAGACCCTGTTCGAGGACGCCTGAGGATGGATCGGTTCGAAGTCGTGGTGTCGAAGGCCGAGGCGCTGACGCCGCGAATCCGCGAATTCGTGCTGGCGCGGCCCAACGGCGCGCCGATGCCGGGCTGGGCGCCGGGCGCCCATATCGATGTCCATTTGCCCGATGTCGGCCGCCGTTCCTATTCGCTGATCGAGACGGTTTCGCCGCGCACGGCGGCCGAGCATCCGGCCGCTTACCGCATCGCCGTGCTGCAGGAAAGCAAGGGCCAGGGTGGCTCGACCCATATGCACGGTCTCAAGCCCGGCGATCGCCTGACGATCTCGCCACCGGCGAACAATTTTCCGCTTCGTGCCGGTGCGGGCGAAGTCGCGCTCGTCGCGGGCGGCATCGGTGTGACGCCGCTGCTCGCGATGGCCTGCGAGCTGAACGCGGCAAAGCGCCCGTTCTCGTTCTATTACGCCGGCCGCAGCCGCAGCGAGCTGGCTTTTATCGGCGAGATCGAACGGCTGGCCGGCACAAGCGCGACCATCCACGCCGACGACGAGGCCGGCCGCTTCTTCGATCTCGCGGGCCTGATGAACCGGCTCGCGCCCGACGTGCCGCTTTATCTCTGCGGTCCGCTGCCGATGATCGAAACGGCCCTCGCGCTGGCCAAGCAAATGAATTGGCCGCAGGGCCGGCTGCATTTCGAAATCTTCACCGCGCCCGCGGAGAAATCCGGCGACACCGCCTTCGAGGTCGAGCTCAAGAGCAGCGGACGCGTCTTTGAGATTCCCGCCGGCAAGACCATTCTCGACGTGCTGCTCGAGGCCGGTGAAGACCCGATGCACGACTGCATGCGCGGCGATTGCGGCATCTGCCAGACCACGGTGATCGACGGTATCCCCGATCATCGCGACTACATCTTGAGCGACAGCGAAAGGGCCTCGAACAAGGTGATGCAGATCTGCATCTCGCGCGCCAAAACCAAAAGACTCGTGCTCGACCTGTGATGGAGGAACGCATGACCCGATATGCCGGCAACGCCGCGGCCGTTCGCGCCCTGGTCCGCGACCAGGAGGTTCACCGCGACGTCTATGTCAGCGATGAAGTGTTCCAGCTCGAGATGGAGCATATGTTCCCGAACAGCTGGGTCTATGTCGGCCACGACAGCCAGGTCCCCAATGCCGGCGACTATTTCGGCACAACGATCGGCACGCAGCCGGTGCTGCTCGTCCGCCACACCGACGGCACGGTGAAGGTGCTGCACAACCGCTGCCCCCACAAGGGGACGCGCATCACCTCCGAGACCTGCGGCAACACCGGAAAATTCTTCCGCTGCCCCTACCATGCCTGGAGCTTCAAGACCGACGGCTCGCTGCTCGCGATCCCCTTGAAGAAGGGCTATGAGAACACCGGCTTCGAGCAGAGCCACGCCGCGTCCGGCATGACGCCGGTGCGCCATGTCAAAAACTACCGCGGCTTCGTGTTCGCCAAGATCAATGACGGCGGGCTCGGCTTTGAGGAATTCTTCGGCGAGAGCCTGTCGAGCTTCGACAACATGATCGACCGTTCGCCGGTCGGCCAGCTCAAGGTCGCCGGCGGCGTGCTGCGCTACATGCACAATTGCAATTGGAAGATGCTGGTCGAAAACCAGACCGACACCTGCCATCCTATGGTCGCGCACGAATCCTCAGCCGGCACCGTCGTCGAGGTCTGGAAGAAGGCCCCGCCCGGCACCAAGAAGCCGATGGCGGTCGAGATCATCGCGCCCTTCATGAGCCCGTACGAGTTCTTCGAGAACATGGGGATCCGGATCTGGGACAATGGCCACGGCCACACCGGCGTGCACCACTCGATCCATTCCGACTATTCGGCGATCCCCGGCTACTTCGAGAAAATGACGGCGGCCTATGGCGAGGAGCGCGCCAAGGCGATCTTAGGGGAAAACCGGCACAACACCGTCTATTTCCCCAACATCATGATCAAGGGCCCGATCCAGCTGCTCAGGCATTTCAAGCCGATCGCGGCCAACAAGACGCTGGTGGAATCCTGGACGTTCCAGCTCGTCGATGCGCCCGACATGCTGCTGGAGCGCACGCTGATGTACAACCGGCTGATCAACGCGCCGACCTCGATCGTCGGCCACGACGATCTCGAAATGTACGAACGCGCGCAGGAAGGCCTGCATTCGAACGGCAATGAATGGGTCAACCTGCAGCGCCTCTATAGTCCCGACGAAGCCGGGCAGACCAACGTGGCGGTCAATGGCACCAGCGAATGGCCGATGCGTCATCAGTTCCGCGCGTGGAGCAAGTTCATGACGATGGGGATGTGACATGACCATGCTCGCTGAAGCCCCCCTCAAGAACGCAGTCCCGACCGACCAGGAATTGATCGATTTCGTCGTCCGCGAGGCGCGCCTGATCGATCAGCAGCGTTTCGACGAATGGCTCGATCTCTACGCCGACGACGCCTTCTACTGGATGCCGCTGGAGTGGAATCAGACCGATCCGCGGCTGACCTGCTCCCTCATGTACGAGGACAAGCTGCTGCTCTCGATCCGGGTCGAGCGCCTGAAGGGCGCGCGCACCTTCAGCCAGAAGCCGAAGAGCCGCTGCCACCACGTGCTGCAGACCCCGCAGGTGGATTCGCGCGACGCGGCCGCGAACAGCTACGTCACCTGGACCCCGATGCATTATGTCGAGACCCGCCTCGACGAGCAGACGCTCTATGCGGCCTGGGCCACGCATCACCTCCGCGTCGAAAACGGCAGGCTGCGAATCAAGCTCAAGCGCGTCGACCTGATCAATTGCGATGCGGCCTTCGGCAACATCCAGCTCTTCATGTGAGGTACGATGCCCGCGCTTCCCTACACGGCGATCGTCAGCGGCGGCAATACCGGCATTGGTGCTGCGATCGCCCGCAGCTTCCTGGCCGACGGCTACTACGTGATCTCGCTGTCACGGCGCAAACCCGACTGGAGCCATCCAAGATTCATATCGCACGAAGTCGATCTGCTCGATGCGGCGGCGACGCGGCAGGTGGCGTCGGAAATCGCGGCGAACGTGGCGATTACCCATGTCGTGCATAATGCCGGCGCGATCCGCGCGAAGCTGCTGGAAGAGGTTGCTGACGAGGATGTCGGCGCATTGGCGCAACTGCATTTTGGGGCGGGGATTGCGCTGGCGCAGGCGGCGCTGCCGAGCATGAAGATGGCCCGCTTCGGCCGCATCGTACTCCTGTCTTCTCGCGCCGCGCTGGGGGCCGCCACGCGCACCGTCTATTCCGCTACCAAGGCCGGCATCATCGGCATGGCGCGCACCTGGGCGCTGGAACTCGCCCCCTTTGGGATCACCGTCAATGTCGTCGCGCCCGGTCCGATCGGAGATACCGAGATGTTCGAGAGCGTGATGTCGCCGGAATCCGAACGTGCGAAGAAGCTGGCACAATCGATTCCGCTCGGCCGGCTCGGCAAATCGTCCGACGTGGCCCGCGCGGTCGCGTTCTTCAGTTCACCGGATGCCGACTTCATCACCGGACAGACGCTGTATGTCTGCGGCGGCGCCAGCATCGGATCAATATCCATCTAGCCAATTTCCTTCCAGCGACGCGAGATGTCCGCCATGGATGCCACAGTCAAACGCAAGGCCAGATCCGCGAAGGGCACGCGCGTGCAGCCGCCGCTCCCCGCCGAGCCGGCCCATGAATCCGACGGTGCGCATCTCGAACTGCGCATCTGGCTCCGGCTGCTGTCCTGCGCCACCAGAATCGAGAAGGCGCTGAACGCCCGGCTGCGCAAGGAATTCAACACCACCCTTGCCCGGTTCGACCTGCTGGCGCAGCTCGCGCGCCGGCCCGCCGGCGCGACCATGTCCGAGGTCTCCGAACTGCTGATGGTCTCCAACGGAGCTATCACCGCGCTCGTGCAGAAGCTCGAAGCCGACGGCATGATCCATCGCGAGGTCGATTCGGAGGATCGCCGCACCTTCCGCCTGCGCCTGTCGTCGGAAGGCGCCAGGGAATTCGGCCGCATGGCGCGGCGTCACGAGGAGTGGGTGATTGCGTTGATCGGCGAATTGTCACCTGCCGCGCAGTCGGATCTGCTGCAGCACCTGACCCTGCTCAAGCGCCGCCTCGACAAGCATACCTGACACACAGGCTGGTCCGATAACGCGGAATCAGCTTCACGCAGGGCCAGGCCGCGACTCGTCTTTCCGGAAGACCCGGCTGGCGAGCACGTCCGATGCCTCCAGCGACATGATGTCGTCGGCAGCCAGCACGCGGTCGAGATCGGCGACCAGGCGATTGGCCTGGCGCAGCCGCATGCGGTCGAGTGCGTTGCGGATCGAGCGTGCGTTAGAGAACAGCGGCTGGGTCTTGCGCAGCGCAATATAGCGGATGAACGCCTGACGCGCGTCGGCGGTGAATTTGTAGTTCATGTCACGCAGCATCAATTCGGCAATGGCAAGCAGTTCCGGCTCGGAATAATCCGGAAAATCGATGTGATGGGCGATGCGGGAGCGGAAGCCGGGGTTGCTGGCGAAGAACTTGTCCATCCGGTCGCCATAGCCGGCGAGGATCACCACCAGGTCCTCGCGCTGGGATTCCATTACCTGCAGCAGGATCTCGATCGCCTCCTGGCCGTAGTCGCGCTCATTGTCCGGCCGGTAAAGATAATAGGCCTCGTCGATGAACAGCACGCCGCCCATCGCCTTCTTCAGCACCTCCTTGGTCTTGGGCGCGGTGTGGCCGATATACTGCCCGACCAGCTCGTCGCGGGTGACCGATACGACGTGGCCGCGGCGTACGAAACCTAGTTTATGGAGAATGCTCGCGATGCGCAGCGCCACCGTGGTCTTGCCGGTGCCGGGATTGCCGGTGAACGACATGTGCAATGTCGGCACCTCCGTGGTCAGGTTCATGCGCCTGCGGATACGTTCGATCAGCAGCAGCGATGCGATCTCGCGAATGCGGGTCTTGACGGGCATCAGCCCGATCAGTTCGCGGTCGAGCTGTGTGAGGACGTCCTCGATGCCGACGGCCTCTAACTCCTCGCGAAGGTTGACCGTATCCGTCATGTCGGCGATATCCAGGTCCATCCGGCAAACCTCGGCGTGTTAAAAAAACTCCGTCGCCGCTTTCACAGCGACGGAGCAGTGCTTCCGGCAGACGAAAGGCACGATCGGGAGAACTCGTCTGTCGGACCGGGTAAACGTGCTAGCCGTAGCGCCGGCCCTCCGGACGGTCGGCGGCGTATGATCTGGTCGTGTAGCGGATGTTTCGGCCGGCCATTTCATGCCGTTCGAGCTGGAAGCCGGGCTCGTCCTTCGGCCGGTTGACGATGAAGGATAGCCGCACTGATTCCCAGCCGTGACTGGAATCGAACGCTGACAGGCGGATGTAGCGATCACCATAGACCTTGCGGCATTGCTCCAGCTCCATCATCACGCCGGCGGCGTCGCGCAGATCGAACATTGGCAATCCCCACATTTCCCAGAAATTGTTGCGGGGATGCGGATCGTCGGTGAATTCGATGTTCACCGCCCAGCCATTGTTCAGGCAGTACTGGACCTGTCGGGTGATCTGCTCGTCGGTGAGATCAGGCAGGAACGAGAAGCAGCCTTGGGTAACGCGCATGATTTTGGCTCCTCACATTGCGACGCTGGGCGTCGGGACATAGTCGGGCATGTCCGTCGATTCGTAGTTGAAGGTGACGTTCTTCCAGACCTCGAGCGCCGATTTCAGCGGCGTGCAGGTCTCCGCGGCCTTGGCGAGAATCTCGGGCCCCTCGTGCAGATAGTCGCGGCCCTCGTTGCGCGCGAGAATCATCGCCTCCAGCGCCACGCGGTTGGCGGTCGCGCCGGCCTGGATGCCCATGGGATGGCCGATGGTGCCGCCGCCGAACTGCAGGATCACGTCCTCGCCGAGATGATCGAGCAGCTGATGCATCTGCCCGGCGTGAATGCCGCCAGAGGCGACCGGCATCAGCCGGTTGAGGCTGGCCCAGTGCTGGTCAAAGAACACGCCGTGCTCCAGCCGCGCCGGGTTATAATCTTCGCGGCAGATGTCGTAGTAGCCGCGCGTGGTCGCCGGATCGCCTTCCAGCTTGCCGACCACGGTGCCGGCATGGATATGATCGACCCCCGCAAGCCGCATCCATTTCGCGATCACCCGGAACGAGACGCCGTGGCTGCGCTGCCGCGTGTAGGTGGAGTGCCCTGCCCGGTGCAGATGCAGGATCATATCATTGCGGCGCGCCCATTTTGCCATCGACTGGATCGCGGTGTAACCGATCACCAGGTCGATCATGATGATGACCGAGCCGAGCTCCTTGGCGAACTCCGCGCGCTCGTACATGTCCTCCATGGTGCCGGCGGTGACGTTGAGATAGGTGCCCTTGATCTCGCCGGTCGCTGCCTGCGCCTTGTTGACCGCCTCCATGCAGAACAGGAAGCGTTCGCGCCAATGCATGAACGGCTGCGAGTTGATGTTCTCGTCGTCCTTGGTGAAGTCGAGCCCGCCCTTCAGCGCCTCATACACCACACGCCCATAGTTGCGGCCGGACAGGCCGAGCTTCGGCTTCACCGTGGCCCCAAGCAGCGGCCGGCCGAACTTGTCCATGCGCTCGCGTTCGACGACGATACCCGTCGCCGGCCCCTGGAACGTCTTCACGTAGGCCACCGGCAGGCGCATGTCCTCGAGCCGCAATGCCTTCAGCGGCTTGAAGCCGAACACGTTGCCGATGATCGAGGCCGACAAATTGGCGATCGATCCAGGCTCGAACAGGTCGAGGTCGTAGGCGATATAGGCAAAATACTGCCCCGGCGAATTCGGCACCGGATCGACGCGAAAACATTTGGCGCGGTATTTCTCCGCCGCCGTCAGACGGTCGGTCCACACCACGGTCCAGGTTGCCGTCGAGGATTCGCCGGCGACCGCGGCCGATGCCTCGACCGGATCGACCCCGTCCTGCGGCGTGACGCGGAACAACGCGATGACGTCGGTATCCTTGGGCACATAATCCGGCTCCCAATAGCCCATTTTCTTGTATTCGAGAACACCGGACTTGTAGCGTTCCTTGCCGCGGACGGTCATCGAGTGCATGTTCATGTTGGCCTCCTCGGCTGTTGTGCGGCGACTGGTCGCGATTGGACGTGTCATCAGCTCATTCCGCGGCATCGGCAATTCCTCCGATTCTCGGATCGAGCGCGCCGGAGCGGTAGCGTCGTGCCATCTCGGCTAGTGGCACGACCTTGATGTGCGACGCATGTCCCGCGGTGCCGAATTGCTCGAAGCGCTCGCGGCAAAGATCGCGCAAGCCGTCCATCGCCGGTTTCAGGAATTTGCGCGGATCGATCTCGCTCCTGCTTTGGGTGGCGACCTTGCGGAACGCCGCGGTCATCGCCAGCCGGCAATCGGTGTCGATATTGATCTTGCGGACGCCATGCCTGATGCCGCGCACGATTTCCTCGACCGGCACGCCCCAGGTCTGCGGCATCTCGCCGCCGAACGCGTTGAAGGCGTCCTGCAGCGGCTGCGGCACCGAGGATGAGCCATGCATCACCAGATGCGTATTGGGCAGCCGCTGATGGATCTCCTCGACCACGCGCATGGCGAGAATGTCGCCGTCTGGCTTGCGCGAGAATTTATAGGCACCATGCGACGTGCCCATCGCAATCGCCAGCGCATCGACCTTGGTGGCACGAACGAAATCGACCGCCTGGTCCGGATCGGTCAGTAGCTGATCGTGGCTGACCTCGCCCTCTACGCCATGGCCGTCCTCCTGCTCACCGCCGCCACGCTCCAGCGACCCGAGCACGCTGAGTTCGCCTTCGACCGAGGCGCCGATCCAGTGCGCGATGTCGACAACGCGGCGCGTGATGTCGACGTTATATTCGTAACTCGCGGCGGTCTTGGCATCGGCCTTAAGCGAGCCGTCCATCATCACGGAAGTAAATCCGTGCTGCAGGGCGGTGGCGCAGGTCGATTCCTCGTTGCCGTGATCCTGATGCAGGCAGAGCGGGATCTGCGGATACATCTCTTCCAGCGCATCGATCATCTTCGCCAGCATGAGGTCGCCCGCATAGGAACGCGCGCCGCGCGAGGCCTGCAGGATGACAGGCGCGTCGGTGACCGTCGCCGCCTCCATGATCGCAAGGCCCTGTTCCATGTTGTTGATGTTGAATGCCGGCACGCCGTAGCCGTGTTCGGCGGCGTGATCCAGCAATTGTCTCAAGGTAATTCGCGCCATCGGAGTCTCCGTTTCCTTCTGCTAAGCTGCCGCCATTCTTGATCGCGCGATGCAGCGCAGGGCGGCTATTGCGACAGCGTTCGCGGTGATGCCGAACTCGCGATAGAGCGTTTCCGCGGGCGCGGATGCGCCGAAGCCGGTCATGCCGACAAATTCGCCGGCGTCGCCGAGCCACCGCGCCCAGTCGCCCTCGACCGCGGCTTCGACCCCAATTCGCGGGACGTCGCCGAGGACCTCCGCCCGGTACGCGGGCGACTGCCGGCGAAACAGCTCGAAGCACGGCGCCGACACGACGGCGGCGCGGACGCCGTCCGTCGCGAGCGCTTTCGCCGCTTCGATGGCGATCGAGACTTCGGATCCGGTCGCGATCAGCGTGACATCCCGTCCAAGCGCCGCCTCCACGACGACATAGGCGCCGCGGGCAACGAGATTGTCATGGCCGCTGTTGCGGAAAGCGGGTAGCGCCTGCCGCGACAGGCACAGCACCGATGGATTGGCCTGTGCCTGTAGCGCGCAGTCCCATGCCTCCGCCGTCTCGATGGCGTCGGCGGGCCGGAACACCAGCAGATTGGGGATCGCCCGCAGCGATGCCAGGTGCTCGACCGGCTGATGGGTGGGGCCATCCTCGCCGAGCCCGATGGAATCATGCGTCATCACATGGATCACGCGAACCTTCATCAACGCCGCCAGCCGGATCGCCGGACGGCTGTAGTCGGCGAAGCTGAGGAACGTGCCGCCGTAGGGGATGAACCCACCATGCAGCGCAATGCCATTCATCGCCGCCGCCATGGCATGCTCGCGGACGCCGTAGTGGATGTAGCTGCCCTCGAACGAGCTTGCCTGCACCGGCTGCTGGGTCCTGGCCCGGGTCAGGTTCGAATGTGTCAGATCCGCCGAGCCGCCGAGCAGATTGGGCAGCGCCTCAGCGATGACATCGATGACGCGCTGCGACGCCTGCCTGGTGGCAATGTGCGGCCGCTCGGTCGCGAAGTCCTCGCGCAGTCGTGTCATTGCCCGTACATAGCTGCACGGCAGGTTGCGATTCAGCGCATCGTGAAACGGTGAGCGGGAGTCCGAACCCAGAAGTCTGGTCCGTTCGATCCAGTTGCGGCGGGCGGCATGCCCGCGGCGGCCGGACTCACGCCACTGCGCGAGGACGGTTTGCGGAACCTCGAACGGCGCATACGGCCAGTTCAACGCAGCCCGTGTCTTGCCGGCTTCCTCGGCCCCCAGCGGCGCGCCATGAACTTTCTCCGTTCCCTGCCGATTCGGTGCGCCGAAACCGATGATGGTGCGGCATGCGATCAGCGAAGGGCGGTCACTGTTGCGCGCCCGCTCGATCGCGGCCGCGATGGCTTCGGGATTGTGGCCATCGATCCGGCACGCCGCCCATCCCGCCGCCTTGAACCGTGCGAGCTGGTCATCCGAACAGGATAGTGACGTCGCACCGTCGATCGAGATTTCGTTGTCGTCGAGCAGCACGATCAGGCGATTGAGCCGGAGATGCCCGGCCAGCGAAATCGCCTCGTGGCTGATTCCTTCCATCAGGCAGCCGTCTCCGGCGATCACGTATGTAAAATGATCGACGCAATCGTCGCCGAAGCGGGCGTTCATCAGCCGCTCGGCCAGCGCCATGCCGACGGCAGTGGCAATGCCCTGCCCTAGCGGTCCCGTGGTCGTTTCGACGCCGGCCGTATGGCCATACTCGGGATGTCCTGGCGTCTTCGACCCCCACTGCCTGAAGGCCTTGAGCTCATCCAGCGTCATGCCCTCATAGCCTGTGAGATGCAGCAGCGCATACAGCAGCATCGAGCCATGGCCGGCCGACAATACGAAACGGTCGCGGTCCGGCCATGCCGGGTCTGACGGATCGAACTTGAGGAAGCGCGAAAACAGCACGGTCGCGACATCAGCCATGCCCATCGGCATGCCCGGATGGCCGGACTTGGCCTTCTCGACCGCGTCGATCGCCAGAAAACGGATGGCATTGGCCATCTCGGCGTGCGAGGCGTCGGAACGGACGGCTGTGCGGGACAGGACGGGAGCGTTCATATCGTGCGCCTCTTGCGTTCCATCAGTTGCAGGATCAGCGGTGTGAGGATGAGCTGCATCGCCAGGTCGAGCTTCGCCCCATGAATCACGATCGAGTTGGCGCGCGACATGAAGCTGTGCGGGATCATCGACAGCAGGTAGGGAAAATCGATGCCGCGCGGATTCTTGAGACGGATCACCACCATCGATTCATCCGGCGTCGGGATCCAGCGCGCGATGAACGGGTTCGACGTATCGACGGTCGGCACGCGCTGGAAGTTGATGTCGGTCTCCGCGAACTGCGGGCAGATGTAGTTCACGTAATCTGGCATCCGACGCAGAATCGTATCGGTCACCGCCTCCTGGCTATAACCGCGGTCGCGACGATCGCGATGCAGCTTCTGGATCCATTCCAGATTGATCACGGGAACGACACCGATCTTGAGATCGGCATGCTGCGCCACGTTGACCTTGTCGGTCACGACGGCGCCGTGCAGTCCCTCATAGAACAGCAGGTCGGAGCCTTCGGGCAGTTGCTCCCATTCGGTGAATGTGCCCGGCTTGGCGCCGTACAGCTTCGCCTCTTCGTCATCGTGAACGTAATGACGCGTCGTTCCGGTGCCGGATTCGCCGTAATCGCGAAACACCCTTTCGAGCTCCTCGAACAGGTTTGTCTCGGGGCTGAAATGGCTGAAATGCTTGTTGCCGCGCTCGGCCTCCTCCCGCATCTTGTTTCGCATCTCGAAACGATTGTAGCGATGGAAGGCGTCGCCCTCGATGTAGGCGGCAACCACCTTCTCACGGCGGAAGATCTGCTCGAAGGTCTTCTTCACCGACGTCGTGCCGGCGCCCGACGAGCCTGTGATCGATATGATGGGATGAGCCCGTGACATCACAATGCCCCGTCACGGAACAGGCCGCGCCGCGCAAACAGCGGCGCCGTGCTATTGTCGAACATCGGCTCGACCCGCTCGTGGAGAGCAGCGATATCGCGTACACCCCGCACGGACCCCATGATCAGCGGCACTCGCTGGTGCGGCGTTTTTGCCGCCACTTCCAGGATTCGCCGCCGCCCGGTGGAGGCCGCGCCGCCGGCCCATTCCATGATCAGCGCCATCGGGTGCGCTTCGTAGAGCAGACGAATTCGCCCTTCGCGATAGCTGGGGCGGGCGTCGGCCGGATAAAGGAACACGCCTCCGCGCGCCAGGATGCGCAGCGATTCCGCCACCAGCGAGCCGATCCAGCGCATGTTGAAATCCACCTCGCCGCCGCCATTGGTGCCGGCGAGACATTCGTCGATGTAGGCGCGAACCGGGCCATGCCAGTGCCGGCGGTTGGATGCGTTGATGGCAAACTCCGGAGTGTCGCGCGCGATCTGCACCGCCTGCCGGATCAGCAAGAACTCGCCCACGCGGCGGTCGAGAATGAAGATGTCGACGCGCGTGTTCAGCGCGAGAACGAGCGTGGTCTGCGGACCGTAGACGACGAAGCCCGCCGCGCACTGCGCCGTTCCGGGCTCGAAGAACGTGGAAAGGATGTCGTTGCCCCGCGGGCGGATCGAAAAGATGGTGCCCATCGAGATGTTGTTTTCGAGATTGGCCGATCCGTCGAGCGGATCGATCGCAACGCAGAGGCTCGCCTCCGGCCGCAAGGTCTCCGGCAGTGCCGCTTCCTCGGAAAGAACTGCCGCCACCGGCGCATCGCGCAGCGCGCGCCGCATCAGGTCGTCGGCGACGATGTCGATGTCCTTCTGCCGGTCGCCGTCGGTATTGATACCGCCGTCCTGCCCGGTGATATCGACGAGCGGTCCATCGGCAATCAGTGCAGCAAGCTCGATCGCGGCAAGGGCAACGGCCTCGATCACCGCACCGACCGCGGCGCCGTGCATGGTCTGCACAACGGATCGATCGAGATGTGAACGCAGCGTCACGCGTTCGTCCATGGCCCTCTCCCGGCGCGCTCTGTCGGCGCTGTCGAAGCGTCCGCCTGATTTGGCGATCCGCGTTCTTAGGGAAACGCAATTTGCCGAATTAGGGAAATTTTGTTATCTTTGGCCTTCACAAAGTTTTTGTTATAATTGGAGGCAGACCTTGGCCGGCCGGTTGTTGCGGGAAGTGACCATCCGTCAATTGCGCGCGCTGGCCGCGGTGCAGAAGCATCGCTCGGTGACTGCAGCATCGAAGCAGCTCTATTTGACGCAACCCGCCGTGACGCTGCAGCTCCGCAACCTGCAGGCGGTCGCAGGATTGCCGCTGATCCAGCGCACCGGCGACGGCATGCTGCTGACGGATGCCGGGCGCGAGGTATTGGCGCTCGCCGAACGGATCGAGGCCGCGATCACCGACTGTGGGACCACGCTGGAGATGATGGCAGGAAAAACCGCGGGCCGCATCTCGATCGGCGCGGTCTCCACGGCAAAATATTTTGTGCCGTTCATGATCTCCGGATTCTCAAAACTCTATCCGAATGTCGAAATCACCCTCTCGATCGGCAACCGGCAGGAAGTCGGCGAAGCGCTGCGCGGCTACGACCTCGACTTCGCGATCATGGGCCGTCCGCCCGCCGACATCGACATGAATGTCCACCTGATCGGCGATCATCCCCACGTCATCATCGCGCCGACCGCGCATCGGCTGGCGCGGAACTCCCGCATCGCGCCGCGCGAGCTCGCCGGCGAGACCTTCCTGACGCGCGAGCCGGGATCGGGAACGCGCGGGCTGATGGAGCAGTTGTTCGAGAAGTCCGGCATCCGCCCCAGGATCGGCCTCGCCATGAGCAGCAACGAGACCATCAAGCAGGCAGTGATCGCGGGGCTCGGCATCGCCTTCATCTCAGCGCACACGGTCGCGACCGAGCTCGACGAACGGCGCCTCGTGACCCTTGACGTCGATGGTTTGCCGATCGTGCGGCAGTGGTTCGCGCTCGCGCGCAAGGACAAGGTGCTGCTGCCGCCGGCGCAGGCGATGCTCGATTTCCTCAGCGCCAAGGGCAAGCAGTTTTTGCCGCGCACGCATCGACGGATCCGCCTCACCCGCTCGTCGGTGCGGTCGAGGCGCGGCTAACCACGAGGCCTCGCCGTTAGAGCCCTCCGTCGACTTGAAAACACTGGCGCGTAATGCGCTGACTCTCGTCGGACGCCAGGAACAGCGCCACGCGTGCGATGTCGTCGGGCGTCACCGCATCCGGAATCGCCTGCCGCGTGCGAAACTCGGCGATCTGCTGCTCGTCCGGAAACCAGAGCCGGCGCTGGCGTTCCGTGATCACCATGCCCGGCGCGATGGCGTTGACGCGAATGCGGTCGGGTCCGACCAGGCGGGCCAGCGAGTTGGTGAAGCCGACAATCGCCGCCTTCGCCGCAGCATAGGTCGGCAGCGCCGGCGCGCCGCGGATCCATGCGACCGACGACATGTTGATGATCGAGCCGCCGCCGCGCGCCCGCATCTGCGGTACCACCGCCTGCGCCGCGAAGAAGACGTGCTTGAGGTTGACGCCGATCGTCCAGTCGAATTCTTCCGGCGTCACCTCGGAAAGAACATGACGCTGGTCGTTGGCGGCATTGTTCACCAGCACCGCAGCGTCGCCCAGCGCGGCATGCACCTTGGTTATCGCGGCGCGCAAGGCGTCGATATCGAGGAGATCGCACGAAACGAACAGCGGCGCCGGGCCGGAAGCGCCTGCCAACTCGCGCACCAGCGCTTCGCCCGTATCGGCATCGATGTCGAGAAAGGCGACACGCGCACCTTGGGTCGCGAAGGCGCGCACGAAGGCAGCACCGATGCCGCTGGCACCTCCGGTGATCAGTACAGTGCGATCAGCGAGGCCGGCGTAACTTGTGTGGGTCATGCGATAAGACGCTCCGTGGCAGGATCGAACAGGCAGATGCGGCGCGTATCGAGCGCGAACGGCGCGACCGAGCCCGGTGCGGGCCGGACATCAGGCGAAATGCGAGCCAGCGCGGCCTCGCCGCCAAGCCGCAGCAACACGATGGTCTCGGCGCCGGTGGGCTCGACCATCTCGACTGGCGCATCGACGACGATCGGCGCGCCAGACGCGCCGGAAAAGGCGCGGCTGCCCTCGGCGATGCATTCCGGCCTGATGCCGAGCACCACCTCGCGGCCGACAAAGGAAGCTGCCGCATCATATCCCTGCAGGCGCAGGCGGACCTCATCCGGCCGACCCGCGCCGATCACGACCGCCGCGCCGCCGTTCTCGGCCTCGAGCCTTGCCGGCATCGTGTTCATCGGCGGCGAGCCCATGAAGCGCGCGACGAACAGATTGGCCGGATAGCGGTACACGGTATCGGGGTCGGCGAATTGCTGCACCTCGCCCTGATGCATGACGGCGATCCGCGTTGCCATGGTCATCGCCTCGATCTGGTCGTGGGTGACATAGACGATGGTGGCGCCGATGCGCTGGTGCAGCCGCTTGATCTCCATCCGCATCTCCACCCGCAGCTTGGCGTCGAGATTGGACAGCGGCTCGTCGAACAGGAACAGCAAGGGATCGCGCACCAGTGCGCGGCCCATCGCCACCCGCTGGCGCTGGCCGCCGGAGAGCTGCGACGGCTTGCGGCCAAGCAGCGGCTCGATCTGCAATAGCCGCGCGACGTTCGCCAGCGCCTTCTCCTGCTCCGCCTTCGGCACGTGGCGGCATTCCATACCGAACGTGATGTTCTGGCGCACCGTCATCGACGGATAGAGCGCGTAGGACTGGAACACCATGGCGATGTCGCGGTCCTTTGGCGGAACGTCATTGACGACGCGACCGCCGATTTCAATGGTGCCGGAGCTCGGACGATCGAGCCCGGCAACAATGTTGAGCAGGGTGGACTTGCCGCAACCGGACGGACCGACCAGCACGGTGAACTCGCCGCTCTCGATGTCGAGGTTGATCCCCTTCAGCACCTCCAGATTAGCGTAACGCTTCGACAGAGTACGAATGCTCAACGCTGCCATGACTTCCCCTTCATTTCACGGCGCCGGCGGTAAGCCCGCGTACGAAGTACTTGCCGCCGATCAGATAGATCAGCAGCGTGGGCAGCGCCGCGATCATCACCGCGGCGCTCTGCACGCCGTGATGCGGGATATCGGCGACCGCGGCGGAAAGCGCGATCAGCGCCGCGGTGACCGGCTGCTGTTGGCCGGTCGTGAAAGTCACGCCGTAGAGGAACTCGTTCCAGATGTGCGTGAACTGCCAGATCACGGTGACGATCAGGATGGGCGGCGAGAGCGGCAGAATGATGCGCCAGAAAATCCGAAAGAATCCCGCTCCATCGACGCGCGCGGCCTTTATCAGCTCCTGCGGGATGGCAACGTAGTAGTTTCGCCAGAACAAGACGGTAAAGGAGAGCCCCTGGATCGTGTGGATCAGCACCAGGCCCGTCAGCGTGTTCATCAGGTCGGTATCGCGCAGCACGATGGTCCAGGGCAGCAGACGCATCTGCTGCGGCAGGAAGATGCCGAGCGTGACGATGCCATAGATCCAGCTATCGCCGCGAAAGCGCCAGAGCGAAACCGCGTAACCGGCGACTGCACCAAGCAGGGTGGAGAAGATCGTCGCGGGAATGGTGACGAGCGCGGAGTTCAGCATGTAGGGACGGATACCAGCGCAGGTCTGCGCAACGCAGAAGTCGGACCAGGCGGTGAGGTAGTTGCCAAAAGCCCAGTGCTGCGGCCAGCCGATCATCGAGGTCTGCGCGATCTCCTCGTTGCTGCGCAGCGAGTTCAGCACGACGACGATCAGCGGCACGAGCCACGCCGCCGCGACCAGCGAAACGACGAGATAGATCAGCACGCGGCCAGGCGCGAAAGATCGATCACGCATGGCTGGCTCGCCGTCGCTGGAGATATCGCCACGCCGCATACGGCAGCAGCACCGCGAGAAGGATCAGCAACATGAGCACGGCCGCCGCCGCACCACGGCCGAGCAGGCCGCGCTGGAACATCAGGTCGTAGACGACGAGCGCCGGCAGCTGGGTCGCGATTCCGGGGCCGCCGTTGGTGAGCGCGCGGACGAGGTCGAAGGTCGAAATGGCGAACTGCAGCTGGATGACGATGACGGTGATGGTGATCGGCCAAAGCGTCGGCAAAATGACGCGCCGGTACATTCGAACTGGCCCGGCGCCGTCGATCTGCGCAGCCTTGATGAGGTCGGCATCGACGGACCGGAGGCCTGCCAGGAAGAGCGCCATGGCGAAGCCGGACGATTGCCAGATCGCGGCGATCACAATTGTCCAGATTGCCATGTCGCGGTCGACCAGCCAGTCGAACCGGAAGGAAGTCCAGCCGAGGTCACCGACGAGCTTCTGGATTCCGAGGCCGGGATTGAGCAGCCAGCTCCAGACCGTGCCGGTGACGACGAACGACACCGCGAGGGGATAGAGGAAGATGGAGCGCAGCATGTTTTCGCCGCGAATGCGCTGGTCGAGCAGGATCGCAAGCATGAGGCCGGTCATCAGACTCAGCAGCACGAAAGCGCTGCCAAACAGCAGCAGATTGTCGAAGGCGATGTTCCAGTTCCGGGTCGCCAGGACGGCCGTGTAGTTGCGCAAACCCACCCAGCCCGCGACCGGAACAAGCGTGGATGGCGTGAACGAAATCCAGATCGTCCATAGCGAAAACGAAACGAGATGCGCGGAGGACAAGAGCAGCGGCACCCAGATCGTCAGGACTTCGGGCAGCCGCCCCACCCAATCGGGTGTTGTCGGCCGCCCTGTTCGCGGTGCCGTGGCGACGGTGTCGGTCAACGCGCGCCCTCGACGGCCTCGGCAAGACGGGTCACCGCCTGCTCCGGCTTGATCGCCTTGTTCTTCACGTATTCGGTGAGCACGTCGATCATCGCGGCGGTCAGGCCGTTTTCCTGCGCCATGTTGTGCGCGAGGCTGAGCACGGCCTGGTTGTTGGCGACAGCGTCCTTGAGCGCGGCTGCGGTTCGCCGTTGACCGTCCGACCAGCCGTCACCGGAGAGATCGACGTCGGTGCGCACGGGGATCGATCCCGTGATCTGCGAATACATGGTCTGGATCGCCGGATCCATGACGAGCTGGGCCATCAGCGTCTGACCGGCCTGCAGATCGGGCTCCTTGCGCTGCCAGAAGATGAAGGCATCGGCATTCAGGAGGAAGACCGGCTTGCCATTGTCGCTGGGGCCCGGGGCGATGATGAAGTCCTCGAACTTGAAACCGGCATTGCGCAACACGCCCTGGGCCCACCCGCCCATGATCATCATGCCCATGTCGCCGTCGATGAAGCGCTTCAGGTTGGTGGCATAGGGCTGGGCGCCGACATTGGGATCCATCCAGTCGGCGATCTTGCGCACCTGGGCGAAGGCGGCTTTGACCTCGGGGCCCTCCAGGGCCTTCTTGTCGAGATTCATGATGGCCGCTCGGTATGCAGCTGGACTGATGCCGGCGAGAGAGGCCTCGAATTTCTGCCCGTCATCGGGGCGGGTGCCGCCGTTGGCGACGGGATATGTGACGCCGCCTGCTTTCATCTTTTCGGCAAGATCGTTGAAGTCAGCCCAGGTGACGGGCACCTTGTCGGCCTTGGCCTTGTCCATCGCGCGTTTGGAGAGAAACAGCATGTTGGTGCTGTAGATCTGCAACGGCAGCGAAATCCACCTGCCGCCCGGCTTGTGCAGTTTCGCAAGGTCCGGGGCAACAACCTTTTCATAGCCGGCGGCGGCAACAAGGGCATCGAGATTGACGGTCGGAGCAATCTTCGACCAAGCCGCAATCTCCGGGCCCTTGAGCTGCGAACAGGCCGGCGGATCGCCGGCAATGATCTGCGCCCGCAGCTTGTTCATCATCTCGGTGGTGAACCCGGGGACGGGCGAGTGCTGCCAAATCCCGCCCTTCTCCTCGAATTTCTTGCCGAGCGCCGTGATCGCCGCGCCATCGCTGCCGGCGGACCATTGCGAGATAGCCGTCAGGCGCGGCTTGACCGCGCCTTGCGCGCGGGCGAACGCCGGCAGTGCGAGCGTGGCAGCGGACCCAGCGAGCAGACGACGCCTTGTGATGGAGATCGGCATAGCATGTTCCTCCCGGTATGAATCTTCTCGGCGCGGCTGACCGCGCGGCTCATGGCATCTCAGGCCGCCTCCACCGAAGCGGCCGGCATGCCGCCGCGACACGCCAGACAAAAGGCGGCAAAGGCCAGCGCGGCATTCGGATCATTGCCGTTCGAAGGCGGCACGAAAGCCAGCGACACGCCGGCGAACTTGCGCCCGCCCAGCAGACAGGCATCGATCCCTTCGACCAGGGCCTTTCGATCTTCTTCCGCGAGAAGCGACGGCCAGCCACTGATGGCGACAGCTGGGCAAGGCTTCACGTTCAACGTATTGCCGATCGCAAGGCCAAGCCGGAACAGCCGGCGCCGCAGCTCCTGCCGCACGCGCGACGAGATCGGGATGGCATTCACCCACTCGGCACCGAGATGCAGCAGCTCCGGCTCGGGCACACCAAGAAGCTCCGCCAATGCCGGCAGCGATGTATAGGCCTCGACACAGCCTTGATGGCCGCAGCGGCACCTCGGACCTCCCTCGCCGAACACCATGTGGCCGAGTTCGACCGGCAGCAAGGCATCGGCCTCGATCGGGTCTTCCATCCACGCACCGGCAACGCCCTGGCCGACAAAGACGAACAGATGCGTCCCGGTAAACGGATAATCCTCCGTGCGACAGCGGTGAAACGTTGCATGCGCCACGACCGAATTGGTGAATTCAACCGGCACGCCCGCAAACATCTCGCCGAGCACGCCGCGTGTCAGCCTGACGTCACAGGGAATGATCGGATTGTCTGATACGCTCGACCGGCCAAGGCCGGGGATCGCAATGCCGATCTGCGAGAGGCGGACGCGCCGTCGCCGCGTCCAGTCCTGCAGCAATTGCAGCGCGTCGTGAAACACCCGGCCGACGGACTCGACGGTCGGCGTTTTCGGCAGCGGCAGGCGTTCGGTATAATGCAGTTCGCCCGAGAGCCCGCCGACGCCGACACTCAGCCGCTGAGCGGTCAGCTCTATGGCCGCGAGCGCGACAGAATTATCGAGGGACACCAGGCCTGTCGGGCCGCCGACGTAAGGCGCGGGCCGCCTCACTTCCTCGATCAGGCCCTCTGCCTTCAGATCAAACAGGATGCGGGACAGGCTCGCCTCGGACAGGCGCACCGCCTTGGCCAGCGGCGGCCGAAACATGCCGCCGGACTGAAGCAGATGCCCCAGAATGGCCGCGCGCGTCTGCCGCCGACTTCTCGGCTGCTCCGACATTTCCATCCCTGTCGTCATCCTTACTTAGTGTAAGAATGTGCGCGCGAAACATTTCGGCTGTCAAGGCGCTTCTGCGACCGCCGCAAGCGCCCCTGCCCTTCATCCACTTTCGGCGGGCTTGTGTCGGCCGGTCTTTTCCGAAAGAGAATGGATGCCGGAAATGGTACGTCTATTGCCTCCGGGGATCGGCGTGCAGGAGGAGGATAGGCTTTGCTTCGCGTGTTTCTTGATCGACTCTACCTTTTCTCAGGCTATCTCGCCGGTCTCTTCCTCATTGCCATCTTCGTGCTGATGATGCTGCTGTCGGGCGGCCGGCCGCTCGGCATCAATATTCCCGCCGGCGATGATTTCATCTCCTGGTGCATGGCGGCGACCGCCTTCCTCGGGCTCGCCCACACCTTCAAGCATGGCGAGATGATCCGCGTCGGCCTGCTGATCGACCGCCTCAGCGACAACGTCAGGCATTATGTCGAGATCGTCGCGCTGATCGTTGGCGCCGGCTTCATCGGCTTTTTCGCCTGGCATGCCGCGGTCATGACCTGGCAGTCATGGAAATTTTCCGACATCTCGCAAGGCGTCATCGCGGTGCCGCTGTGGATTCCACAGCTTGGCTACAGCGGCGGTCTCGTGATCCTCTTCATCGCCTTTGTCGACGAGCTGATCCACGTCCTGCGCGGCTTTTCGCCGCGCTACGAACTGCCGAAACCGCAGAGCGCCGAGGAAGTGGTCGAGCGCGCCGTGCAGAGCGGGGTCTGACATGGAGCTGCTCTCCATCGCCGCCATCCTGCTCGGATTCCTCGCGCTGCTGCTCGGCGCCGGCGTCTGGATCGCCGTCGCGCTGATGGCGACGGGTTGGGCCGGCATGCAATTCGCCGGCGGCAATATCCCGGCGGGCAGCGTGCTGGCGACGACGGTGTGGGGCAACAGCGCGTCATGGTCGCTCGCGGCTCTGCCGCTCTTCATCTGGATGGGCGAGATCCTGTTCCGCACACGGCTGTCAGAGGAAATGTTCCGCGGATTTGCGCCCTGGCTGAACTGGCTCCCGGGCCGGCTCATGCACGTCAACGTGCTGGCCTGCGGCGTGTTCGGCTCGGTGTCGGGCTCGTCGGCCGCGACCTGCGCCACGGTTGCCAAGATCGCGCTGCCCGAACTGAAGAAGCGCGGCTACAATGAAGACCTGAGTCTCGGCTCGCTTGCGGGCGCCGGTACGCTCGGCATTCTGATCCCGCCGTCGATCACCATGGTGGTCTACGCCGTTCAGGCGAACGTCTCGATCATTCAGGTGTTCCTCGCCGGATTTCTGCCGGGCCTGTTGGTGATGGCGCTTTACTCCGGCTACATCGCGATCTGGTCGCTCGCCAATCCGAAGCAGACGCCCCCGGCGGAGCCGGCGATGAGCCTGCGCCAGCGCATCACCGAGTCGCTCAATCTCATTCCCTGCCTGCTGCTGATCGTCTTCGTCTTCCTGTCGCTGTTGATGGGCTGGGCGACCGCGACCGAATGCGCGGCATGGGGCGTGCTCGGCTCGCTCGCGATCGCGTGGTGGCAGGGCGCGCTCACCTGGGAATCGTTCTGGGCGAGTGTGATGGGCGCGACCAGGGTCAACTGCATGATCCTCCTGATCCTGGCGGGCGCTTCCTACATGGGCACGTCAATGGCCTATACCGGCATCCCGATGGCGCTGGCGAGCTGGGTGAACAGCCTGCAGCTCAGCCCCTACGCGCTGATCGCCGCGCTCACGATCATGTACATCGTGCTCGGCACCGCGCTCGACGGCATCTCCATGATCGTGCTGACCACCGCCATCGTCATTCCGATGGTCAAGCAGGCCGGCTTCGATCTGGTCTGGTTCGGCATTTTCCTGGTGCTGGTGGTGGAGATGGCCGAGGTCTCGCCGCCGGTCGGCTTCAACCTGTTCGTTCTGCAGACCATGAGCGGCAAGGATTCCAATACGGTCGCCAAGGCGGCCCTGCCATTCTTCTTCTTGCTTGTTCTCGCGGTTGCCATCATCACGGTATTTCCTTCCATCGTGATGGTGCTGCCGCAGATGGCGTTCCCTGGCTAGAGAGAGGTGTTTTTTATGTTCAGGCTTTTGCAAACGTGTGCGATGGCTGCCTGCGTTGCGACTTTCGCCCTGCCCGCGATGGCGCAGACGAAATGGAATCTTCCGGCGGCTTATCCTGCGGACAATCCGCATTCAGTCAACCTGATCGCGTTCGCCAAGGACGTCGGCGATGCGACCTCCGGCAAGCTGCAGATCACGGTGCATCCCGCGGCATCGCTGTTCAAGGCGCCCGAGATCAAGCGCGCGGTCGCAACCGGGCAGGCGCAGGCCGGCGAAGTCCTGATCTCGCTGCACGAGAACGAGGACCCGATGTTCGGCATCGACGTCATCCCGTTCCTGGCGACGAGCTATCCGGCGGCCAAGAAGCTGTGGCTCGCCTCAAAACCCGCGATCGAGAAGAAGCTCGCCTCGCAGGGCCTGATGCTCCTGTTCGCGGTGCCGTGGGGTCCGCAAGGGATCTATGCCAAGAAGGACATCAACACCGTCGAGGACATGAAGGGCCTGAAGTGGCGCGCCTATAATGTCGGCACCTCGCGCATCGCCGAACTGGTCGGCGCCCAGCCGGTCACCATCCAGGCCGCCGAACTGCCGCAGGCGCTGGCGACCGGCGTCGTGAATGCCTTCATGACCTCGGGCTCCACCGGCTACGACAGCAAGTCCTGGGAAACTATGACGCACTTCTACGATACGCAGGCCTGGATTCCGAAGAACGTGACGTTCGTGAACAAGGCGGCGTTCGACGCACTCGACAAGCCGACCCAGGAAGCCATCGTCAAGGCGGCAGCCGTCGCGGAAGAACGCGGCTGGAAGCTCGCCGAAGAAAAGGCCAAGTGGTATCTTGAGCAGCTCGAAGCCAACAAGATGAAGGTGCTGCCGCCGCCTCCCGCTTTGAAGTCCGGCCTCGAGAAGATCGGCGAACAACTGACCGCCGACTGGCTCAAGAAGGCCGGTGCCGACGGTGAAGCCGTGATCGCCGCCTACAAGAAGTAGCCTTCGCTGCCTGGCGGACCCGGCATTCAATTGCCGGGTTCTGCTTTTTCAGTCGCCATTGCCTGAAAAAACCTGCGCCGCGCCGCCGATGCCGCGTCGGAAGGCTTCATCGAATGTGACGCCACGAACCTGCCAACGGTGCGTCCGGCCAGCCCACTCCATCTGCCATTGCGTGGTCCAGCCGAGTTGCCGGTCGTCCCAGACCAGCCGCCCGGTCAGAACAGCCTCCGCCTCCTCCTGAGCCGCAATCGGCGCGAGCGCAGATGATGGAGTCGTCGCTAGCGTTTCGCCGGTGATGCTCGATTTCGCCAATGCCGCCGCGCCCGGCAGCACGATAAAGATGCCGCGCCTGTCAGCTGCAGCGAGCAAGGCGTCGCGCTGCAGGTCGGACTGGGTTCCATCCAAGGTGACAACGTATTTCCTCGGGCCCTGCTCCATCGCGACAAAGACAGCAAGCAGAGGACGGTGTGACAGCCAGGGCTTGAGGCCGATCGTTTTGAGAAGTTCGTTGATCTTGCTTTCTTCAAAATCGACCGTCAGGTCGTAGGGGCGGTCGCGGGTGCCCTGCTCGTCGCGAATGGGCTTGCCGAAAAACTGGTCGCGATAGCTGAACGAGGTGACGTAGTTCTTTGCTTTCGATTTGTAGGCTGCCAGTCGCCGGTCACCGCTGAGTTTCTGCGCACCGGACACTTTGATGAGGACGTCTTCCAGACACGCGGCAAAGCCCAGCATGCGGTTTGCCTCGCCCTGGCCCGTCACGGTGACCTTCGCGCGATAGAGATCGTCTTCCGCCGCAGCCATGGTGCTGGCGCACCAGGTCAGCACGACTGCCACAAATATTCCAACGATGGCGCGGCCCGTATCAGGGCCAACAATTACAGGCCGGTATCGCGCCGCTCGCAGATCAACCACACCCGCCTCCGTTCAAGAGTGCTGCTTGTCTTCGAGGATTGGTTCGTTTGTGCGGAAAAGCAACTTTCGACTGCGACAGACAGTCTTTGACGCCCAAACGCGTGAGCAACGCCTTCGCGCCGCAACATGCAAAATGAGACTACCGGTCAAGTTGCGAGCGGCCAAGCTGCACGCGCGGCCCCAGTGATCAGCTAGCTTTCGCTCCGGCGGTTCCGAATGCATTTCCGGCTGCACGCTGCGCAACCGGGATCGACCGCATGCGATTTCGGAACGAGCTTACAAGCAAGACCTGACGATACAAGATCCAGCAATAAAGACCTGGCGATACAAGGGAGGGGTTCGATGTTGAGAAGCTGTGCGGGATTGGTCGCGCTGAGCACCCTGTTGCTTTCCAGCGCTGCCATGGCTCAGGAAAAGATCAAGGTCGGCGTCACCGCGACGCTCGAAGGCACCTACACGGTGCTCGGTGAGGACGGCATCCGCGGTCACCAGACCGCGATCAATACACTTGGCAAGAAGGTTGGCGACAAGGAACTCGAGTTCATCATTGCCTCCACGGATGCGACGCCCGACTCCGCCGTTCGCGCCGTGCGCAAGTTGATCGAGCAGGACAAGGTCCAGATCCTGCTGTCGCCGCTGTCCGGCGACGAAGGCATCGCGGTCAAGAATTTTGCCAAGACGCGTCCCGAGCTGACCTTCATCAACGCCGCCTCCGGCGCGCAGGAAACCACTTACGTCGATCCGTCGCCGAACTTCTTCCGCTACAACATGGACGGCGCCCAGTGGCAGGTCGGTCTCGGCAAATACGCCTATGAGACCAAGGGTTACCGGAAGATCGCAACCGTCGGCGAGGATTATTCTTTCATCTATACGCAGGTGTTCGGGCTGGTGCTCGAGTTCTGCGGCGCCGGCGGGCAGATCACCAACCGGCAATGGGTGCCGCTCGGCACCAAGGATTTTGCCTCCGTCATCGCCGCCTTGCCCGACGACGTCGACGCGATCTATCTCGGCCTCGGCGGTGCCGACGCGGTCAACTTCCTCAACCAGTATCAGCAGGCCGGCGGCAAGGCGCATCTGATGGGCGGCTCGATCATGGTCGACCAGACCATCCTCTCCGCCAAGGGCAACGCCAAGAATGCACTGCTCGGCACCATCGCCGCGAGCGGCCAGGCCGATACCTGGGAGGATCCGGGTTGGCAGAAGTTCGTGAAGGCCTATCAGGACGCCTTCCCGCCGAACAAAAGGTTCCCGAGCCCCTCGCTGCTCGCCACCAACTATTACGGCTCGACCATGGCGCTCATCCTCGCGCTGCGCCAGGTCAATGGCGATCTCAGCAACAACCAGGCGAAATACAAGGAAGCGCTTGCCAAGATCGAGCTCGATGCGCCGAACGGCAAGATCAAGCTCGACTCCAACCGTCAGGCGATCGGCACCAACTTCGTCACCGAAGTCGTCGATGACGGCAAGGGCGCGCTGTTCAGCAAGGTCGTGAAGGTCATCCCGAACGTGAACCAGACCTTGGGCTATGACCCGGCGGTGTTCTCCAAGATTGGCCTGCCGAGCCGGACGGTTCCGGAGTGCAAGAAGTACTGAGTTCTTCGCACCTGCGAACGGGCCCCGAGCACACCGGGGCCCGGGCACGACCGGGCGGGATGCGATCTACGCTCGAAGTGATCAACCCTTGCATTCTCGCGGTGGATGTTGAACGCTGGTTGAAAAGACAAGAACATCCCGCGGGAGGGAAGGCATGAGCAAGGCTCTGGCCGTCTTCCACGGCCGGTTCGGTCGCGCGACGGTCTATCAGTTGAACCGCCCCTTCAACATGCATGCGCATCGCGAAGGGCATCTGGTTTTTCATGTCGGTGGAACGCCGGCCCGGATCGACGTCTGCGATGAGCGATGGCTTCTCGCAGAAGACTCCATTGTTGCCGTCAACCCGTGGGAACCACACAATTTTATTCCCACCGACATCGAGAACGGCGCGATCTTCTTCGTCCTCTACGTCAATCCCGAATGGTTCGCTCCCGACGCGGCGCGGGCCGACAGCCTGCGGTTCGGCCGCACCTGCTTCAAGCGAACTGTTACGCTCGACCGACATATCAGGCGCACCGCAGCCTTGGTTTGCGGCGCACCGTCGCTGAGCAGCCTCGATAGCGAGCTCAGGCAGTTGATCGAGAGTTGCTACGAGGAAAGCTGGCAAAGGTCAGAACCGGTACAGGAAACGCGCAATACCACCGCCGTCACCGACTTCCGCGTTCGCAAGTCCATCAAGCTGATGTCGGAAAGCCCTGGCGCCGAGATCGAACTGGATTCGATCGCCCGCGCCGCCGGCCTGTCGCGTCCCCATTTTTACAGGCTGTTCCGCACCCAGACCGGCGTCACGCCGAACCTCTACCTCAACACGCTGATCATGGAGCAGGCGCTGGACGCGCTGGTCGCCACCGAGGTGCCGATCGCCGATATCGGCTTCGATCTCGGCTTCTCCTCCCAGAGCGGTTTCACCCGCTTCTTCGCGGCCAATGTCGGGATGGCGCCGACAGAATACCGCCGCGCCGCCAAAGTCTTGCGGCCGTAAGCGCGCCTGGCGCGGAAAGACGCTCGCGAAAAGATACTGACGATCAAGTGCACGGTTTTCGGCACCGTTAGGATGGTCCGAAAACGCGAGCCGGAACGGCCGCGACGTCTGGGAGGACGGTATGGCGACGGCCGGGCGATTGCCATGACGAGGTTCATCGAACGCCATCCGGCATGGGCGCTGATCACGCTCGTCGTGGTCGCGCTGCTGCTGTGGCTGATCCTCGCCGTCTGGCCGCCCGGCCTCGAAGAGGCGATCGGTCGGAAGCGTGTATTCCTCAACGCCGTCTTCAACGGCATCACGCTCGGCAGCCTCTACTTCCTGGTGGCGAGCGGCTTTACCCTGATCTTCGGCCTGATGCGCAACGTCAACCTGGCGCATGGCTCGCTCTATCTGTTCGGCGGCTATATCGGTTACGCCATCAGCACCTGGACCGGCTCCTGGCTCCTCGGCTTCATCGTCGCATTTCTTGGCGTCGCCCTGCTCGGCATCGTCCTGCAAATCGTCGTCTTCCGCCGCATGGAGGGTCAGGACCTGCGCCAGACCATGGTCACCATCGGCCTCTCGATCGTGTTTGCCGATCTGATGCTGTGGGTGTTCGGCGGCGATTTCTATCAGATCCAGACCCCGAGCTGGTTGATCGGCCCGGTCGAATTGCCGCTGGTCACCGCGGTCAAATCGTCGGGCGAAGCGGTCTATCTGCGCTATCCCCTGGTGCGCCTCGTGATCTTCGTCGCGGCGATCGTGATCGGTATCGTGATGTGGCTGGCGCTCAACCGCACCCGCGTCGGCATGATGGTGCGCGCCGGCGTCGATGACCGCGACATGCTGGCCGCGACCGGCGTGCCGATCCAGCTCGTCTTCGTTGCCGTGTTCGCTCTCGGCGCCGGGCTTGCTGGAATCGCCGGCGTCGTCGGCGGAACCTTCCAGTCGCTCTCGCCCGGCGAAGACACCCGCTTTCTCCTCGCCTCCCTCGTCGTCGTCATCGTCGGCGGCATGGGCTCGATCCCCGGCGCCGCGCTCGGCGCCATCATCATCGGCCTCGCCGAGCAACTCGGCTCGGTCTACATCCCAACCTACGCGATCGTGGTGACCTTCCTCATCATGGTGCTGGTGCTGGCGTTGCGGCCGCAGGGCCTTCTGGCGAGGCGCTGACATGTCGTTGGTTCAGGGCGCGCATCCTCCGACCAGCCAGCCGCCCGCGGCGCAGCGCGCGACCTTCCTGACATTGCCGGAGTTCAACAAGCCCGCGGCGTGGCTTGTGGCCGTGATCCTCGTGATCATGCCGCTGATCGCCAACGGCTTTTTCCTGATCGAGATCTTCGCCACCACGCTGATCCTCGGGACCATCGCCCTCAGCCTGATGTTCCTCGCCGGCTATGGCGGCATGGTCAGCCTGATGCAGCTCACCATCGCCGGGTTTGCCGCCTACATGGTCGCGGTGTTCGGCATGAGCGCCAACACCAATATCAGCCTGGGATGGCCGTGGTGGCTGGCAACACCGACGGCGCTGCTGCTTGCGACGATCTTCGGCACGCTCGGCGGCGCGCTAGCGGTGCGCACCGAAGGCATCTACACCATCATGATCACGCTGGCGATCGGCGCCGCCTTCTACTATTTCACCAACCAGAACTGGGCGATCTTCGGCGGCCACACCGGGATTAACACAGTCGCGACGCCGAAATTCTGGGGCGTCGACTGGCGCGCCGACGTCCCCTACTATTACGTCACGCTCGGCGTCGCCGCCCTCTGCTATTTCGCCGTTCAATACGTCTCGCGCGCGCCGTTCGGGCTTGCGCTGCAGGGCGTGCGCGACAATCCGCGCCGCATGGCGGCGCTCGGCTTCAATGTCAACGCGCATCGCGTGGCGGCCTATGCGTTCGCATCCTTCATCGCGGCGCTCGGCGGCGTCCTGCAGGTCTGGAACTACCGGCAGATTTCGCCCGGCTCGGTCAGCGTCGGCGCCTGCATCGATATCCTGATCATCGCCGTGGTCGGCGGCATCACCCGTCCCGTCGGGCCCTATATCGGCGCCTTCATCTTCGTCATCCTGCGCACCTTCGCGCTCGATCTCCTGGTCAAGTTCGGGCTCGACGGCAACCGCTTCCGCCTGCTGATCGGCCTCGGCTTCCTCGCCATCGTATTCTGGTCGTCGGATGGCGTGATCGGGCTGTGGGAGCGCTGGCGGCGCCGGGCGGCCACGCCGGATAAGCGCACTGGCGGAGGCCAAGGTCATGGATAGAATGGCCATGGGTAGATCAGCGCCACGCTTTTCAGCCGTCGGGGCCGGCGCCGCGCTGGAGCTGCGTGGCGTGACGCGGCTGTTCGGCGCGCTCGCGGCCCTCACCGACGTCACCATCACGGTTCGCCCCGGAGAACGCCGCGCCGTGCTCGGCTCCAACGGCGCCGGCAAGACCACGCTGTTCAACTGCGTGACCGGCGACTTTCCGCCGTCTTCCGGCACCATCCGCTTCTTCGGCGAGGACATCACCCATTTCCCGCCCTATGAGCGGATCAGGCGCGGCTTGCGCCGCACCTACCAGATATCGGCGCTGTTTCCGGGTCTCACGGTGCGGGACAATGTCTATCTCGCCTGCCGCGGCGTTTCCCGTGGACGGTACTCCTTCTTGCGCCCGGGTGCGAACGACGCCCTCATGAATGCGGCGGAGGCGCTGATCCAGGCGGTGCATCTGACCGCGGTCAGGGATCAACGCGTCGCCGAGCTCGCGCACGGCCAGCAGCGACAGCTCGAGATCGCGCTCGCGCTGGCCGGTGCGCCGCGCTTCATCCTGTTCGATGAACCGGCCGCCGGGCTCTCGCCCACTGAGCGGCGGGAGCTGGTCGAGATCCTGACCTCGCTGCCCGCCCATATCGGCTACATCATCATCGAACACGACATGGATGTTGCGCTGCGCGTCGTCGAAAGCGTCACGATGATGCACAACGGCCGGGTCTTCAAGGAAGGCCTGCCGCACGAGATCGAAGCCGATCCCGAGGTCCAGGAACTCTATCTGGGGGCCGGCCATGAGTGAGCTCCGCCGCGCACCGCCTGCGCTGGAAGTCAGCCGCCTCGACGTCTATTACGGCCATTCCCATGCGCTGCAGGGTGTCGACCTGACGCTCGATTCCGGGGTGTTCTCGGTGGTCGGCCGCAACGGCATGGGCAAGACCACGCTGTGCAAGACCATCATGGGCCTGTTGCAGGCGAGCGGCGGCTCGGTGCGCGTGCGCGGCGAGGACATCACGCGCTTCAGCCCGACGCGGATCGCGCAAGCGGGCGTCGGCTACGTGCCGCAGGGGCGACGTCTGTGGCGCTCGCTCAGCGTCGACGAGCATCTGCGGCTCGCCGCCGGCATGCGCCGCGGCGCCTGGGGCATCGAGCGCATCTACCAGACCTTTCCCCGGCTCGCCGAACGCAAGGATCATGGCGGCGGCCAGCTTTCGGGCGGCGAGCAGCAAATGCTGGCGATCTCCCGCGCGCTCCTGACCAACCCGCATCTGCTCATCATGGACGAGCCGACCGAAGGGCTGGCGCCCGTCATCGTCGCCCAGGTCGAGGACATGTTGGTGCGGCTCGGCGAAGACGGCGACATGTCGGTGCTGGTGATCGAGCAGAACATCGGCGTCGCCACCGCGATCTCCAGGAATGTCGCGATCATGGTCAATGGTCGCATCAACCGCATCATCGATTCCGCGCGCCTTGCCGCCGACCGCGAGTTGCAGCAGCGCCTGCTCGGCGTCGGCGTCCACGGCGTCGAGCCGGAAGTGGACATCGAAGCTGCCGATGCGAGCGCGGCGAAGGCGCGTTCCGCGCCGGCACGCGCAGCTGGCGCGGCGCCGGTCCGGATCTACATCTCCAATCCCACGCTGCCGACGCGCTGGTCGCAGCCAGCGCCAATTGCGCGCATCGAAGCCGCCGCACGCACGGTTTCGACAGGCGTGACGCGGATCGAAGATGCTGCCCGGCAAAGGCGGCAGCCCGGCGCGAGCGTGCAAAGCACGTCCGGACCTCCGGTCGTCCTCGTCGTCGGCACGCTCGATACCAAGGCGGAAGAGCTGCGCTTCATTCGCGATGTGATCGCCGGACAGGGCCTCCGGACGCGCCTCGTCGATGTCTCCACCAGTGGCAAGCTCTCCACCTGCGACGTGTCGGCCCAGGAGATCGCGCTCAACCACGGCCGCGGCGGATCGACCGTGTTCGGTGCCGACCGCGGCGCGTCCGTGACCGCGATGGCGGACGCCTTCGCCAACTGGCTGCGCCGTCAGGGCAATATCGCTGGCATCATTTCGGCCGGTGGCTCCGGCGGCGCTTCGCTGGTCGCGCCCGGCATGCGCGCCCTGCCCGTCGGCGTACCAAAGCTCATCATTTCCTCGGTCGCATCAGGCGATGTCGGCCCCTATGTCGGCCCCGCCGACATCACCATGATGTACTCGGTGACCGACGTGCAGGGCCTCAACTCGATCTCGCGCGCCGTGCTCGCCAACGGCGCCAACGCCATCGCTGGCATGGTGAAGGCACGGCTGGAAGATCAGGCCGCGACTGAGCGCAATGCACCGGCTGCGCTGCCCGCAGTCGGCATCACCATGTTCGGAGTGACGACGCCGGCCGTGCAGAAGGTCGCGGCCGACCTGCGCAGCGATTTCGAATGTCTGGTCTTTCACGCCACCGGCGTCGGCGGCCGCTCGATGGAGAAGCTGGTCGATTCCGGCATGCTCGCCGCAGTCATCGACCTCACGACGACGGAGGTGTGTGACTTCCTGATGGGCGGGGTATTTCCCGCCACGGACGATCGCTTCGGCGCCATCATCCGCAGCCGTGTCCCCTTCGTCGGCTCGGTCGGCGCGCTCGACATGGTCAATTTCGGCGCGCCCGACACCATTCCCGAGCGCTACCGGCAACGCAAATTCCACGTTCACAATCCGCAGGTGACCTTGATGCGCACCACGCCGGAAGAGAACGAGCGCATCGGGCGCTGGATCGGCGAAAAACTCAACCGGATGGACGGGCCGGTGCGCTTCTTCCTGCCCGAAGGCGGCGTTTCCGCGCTCGATGCGTCCGGCCAGCCGTTCTGGGACCCGGAAGCCGATGCGGCGCTGTTCACGGCGCTGGAACGCAGCGTGCGCCAGACCGGCAACCGCCAGCTCATCCGCATCAAGCGCCACATCAACGAACCCGAATTTGCATCCGCCATCGTCGCCGCGCTCCGCCCGCTGGTCGGGCGCCCGGGGACCCGTCGGAGAGTTGCGAGGTGACCATGGCGAAGTTCGAACGTTCAGCGATCCTGAAGAAGTTTCGCACCATGGTTGCCAAGGGTGAGCCGATCGTCGGCGGCGGCGCCGGCACCGGCTTATCGGCTAAATGCGAGGAGGCCGGCGGCGTCGACCTGATCGTGATCTACAATTCCGGCCGCTACCGCATGGCCGGACGCGGCTCGCTTGCGGGCCTGATGCCCTATGGCGATGCCAACGCGATCGTGGTCGAAATGGCCGGCGAAGTGCTGCCGGTCGTCACCAAGACGCCGGTGCTCGCCGGCGTCAACGGCACCGATCCGTTCCGCGACATGGACCGCTTCCTCGATGAGCTGAAAGCCCTCGGGTTTGCCGGCGTGCAGAATTTTCCGACCGTCGGGCTGATCGACGGCATCTTCCGCGCCAATCTCGAGGAAACCGGGATGTCCTATGCGCTGGAGATCGACATGATCGCCAAGGCGCGCGACAAGGACATGCTGACGACGCCCTACGTGTTCAGCGAAAGCCAGGCCGCCGCCATGGCGATTGCCGGCGCCGACATCATCGTCTGTCATCTCGGCCTGACCACCGGCGGCGCGATCGGCGCGCACACCGCGCCCAGGCTGGAAGACTGCCCGGAGCAGATCGACACCTGGGCCTCGGCGGCGCTCAGCGTCAATCCGGACATTCTGGTGCTCGCGCACGGTGGCCCGATCGCCGAGCCCGACGATGCCGACTTCATCATGAAGCATACGCGCAAGTGCCACGGCTTCTACGGGGCGTCCTCGATGGAGCGCCTGCCGGTGGAGCGCGCGCTGACGGAACAGGTACGCAAATTCAAGGCGATCGGCGCGCGATAACGCCGAGGGCAAAGGGAGGAGAAGATGTCGGGGACTCTGGTTGGCGAATTGATCCTCTGGCTGATCGTCGCGGTCGTCGTGATCGCCATCGTCGTCTACATCGTGAACTGGCTCTATCACCGCTCGTCGAAGGAAGTCTCCTTCGTCCGAACCGGTCTTTTGGGCGAGCGGGTCGTGATCAACGGCGGCGCTTTCGTGCTGCCGTTCATCCACGACTACACCCCGGTCAACATGAACGTGCTGCCGATGGGAATCGTGCGGTCGCAGCATGACGCCGTGATCACCCGCGACCGCATGCGCGTCGACATCGAGGCCGATTTTTACGTCCGCGTGCAGCCGACCCGCGAGGCGGTCGCGATCGCCGCCGCCACCCTCGGCCGACGCACGCTGGAACCCGGGCAACTGCACGCCCTGCTCTCCGGCAAATTCGTCTCCGCGATCCGCTCGGTCGCCGCCGAAATGACCATGGAGCAGATGCACGAGCAGCGCGGCGAATATGTCGCCCGCGTCAAGGCCGCCGCCGCCGAGGCTCTGGCCCAGAACGGCCTCGAACTGGAATCCGTCGCCATCACCGATCTCGACCAGACTGACCTGGAATATTTCAACCCGTCGAATCGCTTCGACGCCGAGGGTCTCACCCGCCTGATGGAGGACATCGAGGCTAGGCGTAAGCTGCGCAACGACATCGAACAGGATTCGATGATCAAGATCCGCACCCGCAACCTCGATGCCGAGCGGCAGGCGCTGGAGATCGAACGCGAGAGCGAAACGGCCCGCCTCGAACAGGAACGCGACATCGAAATGCGTCGCGCGCTGCAGCGCACCGAGGTGGCGCGCGAGCGCGCCTTGCGGGAGACCGAGGCCGAGCAGGCACAGATCGCGGCCCGCGAAGCCATCGAGAAGGCGCGCATCGCCAACGAGCTCGCCATCGCCGAAGCCCGCATCGCCTCCGAGCGCGAGACGCGGCACCGCGAGATCGAGCGCACCCGTGCGGTGGAAGAAAAGGAGCTGCTGGCGCGCGAGGAAATCGAAAAAGCCAAGATCGCCAACCAGCGCGCGGTCGATACCGCCCGCATCGCCTCCGAGCGCGAGGTGCGTCAGCGCGACATCGAACGCACGCGGTCGGTCGAGGAGGCCGAGATCCTGGCCCGCGAGGCGGTCGAGAAGGCGCGCATCCAGCAGGATCGCGCCGTCACCGACGCGCGGATCGCCAATGAGGAGGAAACGCGCCGCCGCGAGATCGAACGCACCCGCGCGGTGGAGGAAGCCGAGATCGCGGCGCGCGAGGCCACCGAGAAGGCCCGCATCGCCCAGACCACCATCGTCAATGTCGAGCGCATCGCCTCCGACGAGCGCACCCGCTCGCTGGAGATCGCGCAGGTGCGCACCATCCAGGAAGCGGAGATCGAGGCGCAGAAGGCTGTCGAAGCCGCGCGGATCGCCCGCGAGCGGACGCTTGCGGCCGAACGGATCAGCTCCGAGCACGCCACGCGCAAGCTGGAGATCGATCGTAATCAGGCGCTGGAAGTCGCCGGGATCGCCGCGCGCGAGGCCACGGAAGCCTCCCGCATCGCCCAGGAAGAGCGCGTCCGCTCGCTCGAAATCGCGCGCAACCGGGCCATCGAGGAGGCAGATATCGCCTCGCGCGAAGCGATCGAGGCCGCGCGCATTGCCCAGGAGAAGGTCGTCGCCGCCCAGCGCATCCGCGCCGAGAAGGAAACCAGGGGGCTCGAAATCGAGCGCACCGAATCGATCGAGGCTGCCGAGCTCAAGCGCCGCGACGCCATCGAACGCCGCCGCGTCGAGGTCGAGCTGGCGCTGGAAGCCGAGCGCATCGCCTCCTCAAAGACCCGTGAAGTGCTCAACATCGATCAGAAGAAGGCGGTCGAGATCGCCGACGAGGAGCGCGTGATCGCGCTCGCGGCAAAGCGCTCCGAACGGATCGACGCCGACCGTCAGGTCAAGCAGGCCGAGATCAATGCGCGCAAGGAAGTCGAAACCACCGACGTCTCCCGCGAACAGGCGCTCGAGGCCGCGCGGCTCGCGCGCCGGCGGGCGATCGAACAGCTCGAGGTCGGCCGCGTTCAGGCGCTGCAGGAGGCCGAGATTGCCTCTCGCGAGGAAGTCGAGCGCGCCCGTATTGCCTCCGACCGCGGCCTCGACGAAGCCCGCATCGGCCGCGAGCGCGACCTGCGGAAGCTTGAGGTTAACCGCGAAAAGGATGTCGAGACCGCGCTGATGGAGAAGGCCATCGCCCTTTATCAGAAATCGCTGGAGGAATCCGCCGCCAAGGTCGCGGCCGAGGACGCCCGCGTGCGCGCGACGGAAGCCGCCGAGCGCGTCGTCACCGCCCGCGAAAGCGAGATCGCAAAACGACAAAAGACCATCGAGGTTCTGCTGGCGGAGAAGCGGGCCGAGGAGACCCGTATCGCTGCCGATGCCGAGCGTGTACGCGCCGCGGTCGAAGCCGAGGCGCAGCGGCTGCTCAACGAAGCCGAGAACGTGCTCACCGACCAGGCGCGCTACTCGCTGTTCCGCCGCAAGCTGCTCGATCGCATCGAGGGCATCGTGCGCGAAAGCGTCAAGCCGATGGAAAAGATCGAGGGCATCCGCATCCTTCAGGTCGACGGGCTCGCAAACAACGGCGGTGGCAATGGCGGCCGCAGCGCCACCGACGAGGTGATCGACTCGGCGCTGCGCTACCGTGTGCAGGCGCCGCTGATCGACTCCATTCTCTCCGACATCGGCGTCGAAGGCGGTAGCCTGGCCAAGATGCCCGGCCTGATCCGCGAAGCCCGCGACATGCAGGGTATCAAGGACTCGGCCCGCAAGGCCCAGCCCGCCAAGACCGACGCGCCGTCCCCTGCTCCGGGCGAACCTCCGGCCGAACGCGGTCCGCGCAAGAAAGGGTGAGATCACGCCATGGCCCGCGTCTACGTCTCCACCGTCGTTAACGCCCGCAATGACCGCGTCTGGGCGCGCGTCCGCGACTTCAACGGCCTGCCGAACTGGCATCCGGCGATTGCGGAGAGCCGGATCGAAGGCGGCGAGCCCGCGGACAAGATCGGCTGCGTGCGGGATTTTCGCCTGCGCAACGGCGACCGCATCCGCGAAAAGCTGCTCGGACTCTCCGACTATGATATGTTCTGCACCTATTCGATCCTGGAATCGCCGATGGGCGTGGAGAACTACGTCGCAACGCTGCGGCTGACGCCGGTGACCGACGGTGACCAGACTTTTCTGGAATGGAGCGCCGAGTTTGATTGCGCGCCGGAGCGCGAGAACGAACTCGTGAACAATATCGGCTCCGGCGTGTTTCAGGGCGGTTTTGATGCGCTCAAGCGTGCCTTCGGAGGCTAGCGTGCCGCATATCGTCAAAAGCACGATCCTCGACGCGCCTACCGGCTCGGTGTGGGATGTGCTGCGCGATTTCAACGGTCACGACCGCTGGCATCCGGCCGTCGCGACCAGCACGATCGAGCGCGCGCAGACGTCCGACAAGATCGGCTGCGTCAGGCGCTTCAAGTTGCAGGACGGCTCGGAGCTGCGCGAACAATTGCTGGCGCTGTCCGACCTCGAACAGACCTTCAGCTATTGCCTGCTCGATACGCCGATCCCGATGTACAACTATGTCGCCCATGTCCGGCTGCTGCCGGTCACCGACGGCGACCGCACTTTTTGGCAGTGGGAATCCCGGTTCACCGCGCGACCTGCGGATGCCGAGCGGTTGACGCAGATGGTCGCGGAACAAATCTATCAAGCCGGCTTCGATGCGATCCGCCGGCATTTGAAGGAGGCCGCATGAGAGCGGAGGCGAAGCTATGCCCGTCACGGTGAAGACCTTTGCGAGTTTCGGCGAGGCCGCCTTGGCATTGTCGTCCGACCGCGGCGCGCGCTATCTCGGCGGCGGCACGCTGGTGATGCGCGCGCTCAACGAGGGCGACATCTCGATCTCGACCGTCGTCCGCGCCACCGACCGGGCGCTGTCTCGCATCGACGTGTCGAGCTCACGCATCACCATCGGCGCGGGCGTGACCTTCGCCAAGATCCTGGCCGAACGAGAGCTTGCCTTTCTGCACGCACCGGCCCGTTCGATCGGCGGGCCGGCCGTGCGCAACATGGGCACGGTTGGTGGCAATCTGTTCGCACCCAATCCCTATGGCGATTTCACCGTCGCGCTGCTGGCGCTGGATGCGACTGTCTCCGTTCAGGGCGGACTTGGTGCGCGGGACATGGCAATCGAAGAGTTCCTGCAGTCCCGGGAGCGGCAGAGCGGCGCACTCGTACTGGCCATCTCCTGTCAGCGTCCTGCGAACGCCGATGCGTTCCGCTATCGCAAGATCGCGCGCATCAAGCCGAAGGGCGGCTCGGTGATCACGCTCGCAGCGCACCTACCAGTCAATGGCGGCCGTGTCTCGGGCGCGCGTATCGCGCTGGGATCGATGGCCCCGATGCAGATCCGTGCGCGTGCAGCCGAGCGGGCGCTGGAAGGGCGCGCGCTTGATAACGCCGCCATCAGCGCCGCCGCGGCGGTGGCCGCGGAGGGCGTATCGCCCGCCGATAACGCGCTTGGCAGCGCCTGGTATCGCCGCGAGATCGTCGGCATCCATCTTCGCCGCCTGCTGACCGGCCTGGAGTAAGCATTCATGGCCAAGACCCCGCTCCAGTTTCGCCACAACGGCCGCGACGTCGCCCTGTTCGTCGACGGCGGCGTCAATCTGCTGGTCGCTCTCCGCGAAGGACTGGGCGACATGACACCGAAATTCGGCTGCGGCCAGGGCGGCTGCGGCGCCTGCAGCGTGCTGATCGACGGCGAATTGCACCTCTCCTGCCTGACGCTGGCGGAGACCGCGGCCGGTCGCTCCGTCGAAACGCTCGACGGGCTGAAGGACGGCCCGAATCTGCACCCGCTGCAGCGCGCCTTCATGGAACAGTTCGCCGCGCAGTGCGGCTACTGCACACCGGGCATGCTGATGGCCGCGAAGGCGCTGCTCGATCGCAATCCGTCGCCGACCCGCGCCGAGGTTATCGAGGCGATATCCGGCAATATCTGCCGCTGCACCGGCTACGAGCCAATCATTAACGCCGTACTCGCCGCCGCACCTTGCGGTCGCGCGCGGGCCTGAGGAAATCGCTATGCTGGAACTGCGCAAGGATATCTTCGCCGACGAGCGCGACGACAACTTGAAGGAGATCGGCAAGGGCACGCAGCGCCAGGACATGCTCGGCCATGTCACGGGCACCTCGACCTACTTTGACGATCATAAGCTGCAGGGCATGCTGCATCTCAAGGTGCTGCGCAGCCCGCACGCGCACGCGCGCCTGCGCCGCATCGATACGATGGAGGCGGAACGTTCCCCCGGCGTGCGGCGCATCATTCGCGGCGCCGACGTACCGGTCAATCTCAACACGCTGCTCAGCCTGATCAATTTCGGCAAGGACGACGAGCCATCGCTCGCCGTCGACAAGGTGCGCTACAAGGGCGAGCCGATCGTCGCCATCGTCGCCGATAGTCCGCGCGAGGCTTTTGAGGCTTTGGCAAAAGTGCGGGTCGATTACGAGCCGCTGCCAGCCGTGTTCGACGTCGAGGAGGCGCTGAAGCCCGGCGCGCCTGTCATCAACGAGGTCTACCCGAAGAACACGTTCGTCTATCACGACGTCTACGATCACCAGAAGCTGCGTTTTGGCGATGTCGAGCGCGGCTTTGCCGAGGCCGACCATGTCCTCGAACAGCGTTATCAGATGTCGCCGATCGAGCATGCGCCGACCGAAACCAACGGCTCGATCGCGGCCCCCGATACCAACGGCCGCTATGTCGTCTATACTTCGACGCAGGCGCTGTTCTTCTCGCTCGATACCTGCGCAAAAATCCTCGACGTCCCATCCAATACCTTCCATTTCATCGGCGGCACCGTCGGCGGCGGCTTTGGCGGCAAGGTCGATACGCTGACCGAGCCGCTCGCCATTCTCGGCGCTATGCTGACGGGGCGTCCGGTGCGCTACCAGCTCGGCCGCGAGGAAGAGATGCAGTTCGGCTCGCCGCGCGGCGCCGAGCGAATCTATATCAAGGACGGTGTGATGCGCGACGGGCGCATCGTCGCCCGCAAGATCCGCGCTTATTTCGACAGCGGCGCCTACACCCGGCTGTCGAGCTACGCCGTGGTCAAATGCGTGGCTCACCTGCCCGGCCCCTACACGATTCCCAACGTCCATGGCGATGCCTATTGCGTGTTCACCAACCGGACGCCGGCGACCGCGATGCGCGGCTTCGGCGTCACCGCGATGGACTTTGCGCTGGAATGCCAGATGGACAAGCTCGCGCACCTCGTCGGCATCGATCCGATGGAGTTCCGGATTCTCAACGCCTACCGCGACGGCGACATGAAGGCGCACCGGCGCGAGGCAAAAAACACCGCGCTGATCGAATGCGTGCAGGTCGCCGCCGAGAAAGCAAAGTGGCCGCTGCGCGAGGAGATCAAGCGCATGTCGTCACGCAAGGACGGCGGCGGCAGCCGGGCGGCAATACCTTCAACGCCGCTCGAACCTGTCACGCAGCGCACGGCGGTATCGCAGCAGCGAACCACCTATGATCGCGCGCCACCTGCCACGCTCCAGCCACCGCCGCCTGCGCCGACGCCTCCACCCCCGCGCCCACCGGCTTCGTCGCCCTCGCATGGCGCCACTCGTTTCTCGTCCGTCTTCGGCACCAGGAGGCGCTGACCATGACCAGACATCGCGGACGCGGCATCGCCTCGATCAACTATCCCATCGGCATGAATCTAGGCGGCGACCCCAGCCAGGCGCTGGTCCATTCCAACCCCAGCGGCAAGTTCACGGTGTCGCTTTCGTCGATCGACCTCGGCCAGGGCATGAAGTCGGTGACGCGGCAGATCTGCGCGGAAACGCTCGGCGTGCCCGTCGAGGACGTCTATGTCGATACCGCCGATTCCGACACCGGGCCCCACTGCATGGGCTCGTTCGCCTCGCGCGGCACGCACCGCGTCGGCAATGCGGTGATGGCGGCAGCCAAAGAAGCGCGCGGCGTCATGATGGAAGCCGCCGCCGAGGAGTTGGAGGTCAACGCCGCCGACCTCGAAACCGACGGGCGCGGCAACATCCACGTCAAGGGCGCGCCGCATCGCTCGATCTCCACCAAGGACGTCGCCATTGCCGCGCAGTTCAAGCAAGGCAAGACCATCTCGGGCCGCGGCATCTTCCTGGTGCCATTGTCCGAGGTGAATCCCGAGACCGGCGAGATGTCGCCCGCCACCTGCTACGCGCATGCCTGTCTCGTTGCCGAGGTCGAGGTCGATGACGAGACCGGCGAAGTCGCGATGGTTCGGATGGACAGCGCATATGAGCTCGGCCGTGCGCTCAATCCACGCCTGGTGGAGCAACAACTCGTCGGCGGCGCCTGGATGGGCGTCAGCCACGCACTGTTCGAAACGCCCGAGCCATACTACCCCGACCCTGCGCATGGCCCACGCGATTTCGTCGAGTATCTGATGCCCGGCCCCGGCGACGTCTGCCCGCATGATATCGCGGTGCTGGAACGCCCCGCGGCCGACGGGCCGTTCGGCGCCAAGGGCCCGGGCGAAATGTGCGCTAATCCGGTGCTGCCCGCGGTCGCCAACGCCATCTTCAATGCGGTCGGCGTGCGGATGGACGAGCTGCCGATCACGCCAGAGAAGGTGTTGCGCGCCATCAAGGCCCAGGGCGGCGCACGGCCGCAGGCGCGGCGCTGAGGCGCTGATATGACGGTCCGTGGCAATATTGTCGGCATCGATAGCCCCGAGGCGCTCGAACGTGCGTTGCGGACGGCGTACTACCTCGCCGACGAGGGCCTTGCGACGGCGGCCTATCTTGGGCTCGCGCTCGGCAAGCCGTTGCTGCTGGAGGGCGCGCCGGGTGTCGGCAAGACCGAGGCTGCAAAGGCCATCGCCGCCGTGCTCGGCCGCCGCCTGATCCGCCTGCAATGCTATGAAGGCATCGACGCATCGGCTGCGCTCTATGAGTGGAACTATCCGCGCCAGATGCTCGCGATCCGCCAGGCCGGCGAGGAAAGCATCGATATCTACGGCGAGACGTTTCTGATCGAACGTCCGATGCTCGCCGCCTTGCGGGCGCCCGACTCCACCGTGCTCTTGATCGACGAGATCGACCGCGCCGACCAGGAGTTCGAGGCTTTCCTGCTCGAATTCCTCTCCGACTTCCAGATTTCGATCCCCGAGCGCGGCACGGTCCGCGCGATGGAACGCCCCGTCGTCGTGCTGACCTCGAACCGCACCCGCGATCTGCACGAAGCGCTGCGCCGCCGCTGCGTCTATCACTGGATCGACTACCCCACCGCGGAGCGCGAAGCGCGCATCGTAATGATGAGGGCGTCCAGTGTTGCCGAATCCACCGCCCGCGCCGTCGTCGCCGCCGTCGGCAAGCTGCGGCGCGAGCCGCTGAGCAAGGCGCCCGGCATTGCGGAAGCCGTGGACTGGGCCGAAGCGGCAACGCTATTGAACGCGCGCGGCGCGCGCTGGCCCGATGCCTTCAAGCGCTCGATCGGCGTCGCGCTCAAGGACGAGGAGGATCTCACCTTCATCTCCGGCCGCCTCGATGCCCTGATCGCGGAGGCTGCCGCGTGAGTGACGAGCTGCAACTGCCGCGCCCTATCAGAGTTTTCTTGTCCTTTGTCGCGTTGCTGCGCGTCAACGGCTTTGCGGTTGCGCCCGAACAGACCACGGCATTTCTTGCGGCAATCGAATTGCTTGGGCCGCGTAGCATCGAGACTATCCGCCAGGCCGGACTCGCCACGCTTGCCCCGCCGCCCGAGCGGCGCGCGACCTATGACCGGCTGTTCGACCTGCATTTCCTCGGCAGCGAGGCGATCGATCAGGCCGGTGCGGAAGACGAGGAAGTGGTTCGCCTGCAGGAAGAAGGCCGCGGCGAAGACGAAGCATTACTGGCCGACGAGGCTAATGAATCCGGGCTTGTTGCCGCCCGCGCGGAGGCGCTGGTCGAGCGTCGTTTTGCACCAAGCCAAACCGGCGAAGCCTTGCGGCGTCTGGCGCGCGAGGCCCCTGCGCGGTTGTCGCGGCGGCGCGGTCACCGACGCATGCGGGCGCGCCGCGGGCCGTGGGCGGATCTGCGCCGCACCTTGCGCGAGAGCGTGCGCAGCGACGGCGAAGTGCTGCGGCTCGGACGGCTGAAACGGCGCACCCGCCCGCGCAAGGTGCTGCTCCTGATCGACGTCTCCGGCTCGATGAAGGGCCGCACCGACGACAACATGAAGCTCGCCCATGCTGTCGTGCATGCAGCTCCCAACGTCGAGGTCTTCACCTTCGGCACCCGCCTGACCCGCGTCAGCCGCGCGCTCCGCCTCAAGCGCCGCGAGCAGGCGCTGTCGGCTGCCGCCCATCTCGTTAGCGACTGGGATGGCGGCACAAGGATCGGCGATGCGCTGCAGGCGTTCCTGGCGGTGCCCCGGTTCGGCGGCTATGCGCGCGGCGCTGCCGCCGTCATCATCTCCGACGGCCTCGAGCGCGGCGATCCCTCAGCCTTGCGCGATGCCGTCGCCAAACTGTCGCGACGCGCCTGGCGGCTGAGCTGGCTGACGCCGCTGGCCTCAGGCCCCGGCTTTCAGCCGCAGACCGAAGCGCTGATCACGATCCGCCGTTTCGTGGATGACCTGGTCGACGGCGGATCGACCGCCGCGATCGTCTCCCACGTGCTCTCGCTCGGACAAAGGAAGGCCGCGTGACCGACATCGTCGATGCCCATCACCATATCTGGCGTCAGGCCGACCTGCCCTGGCTGATCGGCCCGATGCAGCCGCGCATCTTCGGCCCCTACGAGCCGATCCGCCGCGACTATCCGATCGAGGAATATCTCGGCGACCTCGCCGGTTGCGGCGTCACGCGCTCGGTCTATGTGCAGACCAACTGGGCCAATGATCGCTTCGAGGATGAAACCGCCTGGGTGCAGGCGACAGCCAGGGACCATGGCTGGCCGCACGCGATCGTCGCCTATGCCGATTTCAATGTTGATGACATCCGCCCGCAGCTCGATCGCCTGGCGCGCTACCCGCTGGTGCGCGGCGTGCGCATGCAACTGCACTGGCACGACAATCCGCTCTATCGCTTCGCCGCGCGGCCCGATCTCTGCGCCGATCCGAAAATCCGGCGTAATGTCGCGCGGCTCGCCGACTATGGCTTCAGCTTCGACCTGCAGGTGTTCGCGCCGCAGATGGAAGGTGCCGCCGGCCTCGCCGAAGCATGCCCCGATGTGACCTTCATCCTGCAGCACGCCGGCATGCTGGAGGACCTGTCGCCGCAGGGCAGGTCCGCCTGGCGCGGCGGAATGATGCAGCTGGCGGCCTGTCCGAACGTCGTCTCAAAATTGTCCGGCCTCGGCACGTTCATACACCGCAATGATCCCGCGCATGTATCCGAGGTCCTTGCCGACACAGTGACGATCTTCGGCGCCGACCGCTGCCTGTTCGGCTCCAATTTTCCAATCGAGAAACTTTGGACCACCTATCGCGAATTGATCGATGCTTATCTGGCCGCCACGGCCGCGCTTGCCGCGGATCAGCGCGACGCCGTTTTGCGAAAGACTGCCTTGCGCGTCTACCGGCTCGACCGATGACGGTGCATGCCAATTAAAGAATATGGGAGGGAACAGATGCCGCTTGAAATCAAGATCCTGGACTATGGGGATATCGAACTGGAATCGAGCTTTCTCGTGCTCGGCCGCGATTGCGGCCGGACCCGCCGTGTCCTGACGCTTGGCTTCCTCATCACCGGCGGCCCCTATCCGGTCGTCGTCGACACCGGCTACCGCTCCAACCAGATCATGGAAACGCTGGGCATGCGCGGCCTGCAATTCCACGAGAACATGATCGAGAACCAGCTCGCGCGCCACGGCGTGCGCATGGGCGACGTCCGCTTCGTCTGCCACACCCATCTGCATATCGATCACGCCGGCAAGGACGATCTGTTCCCGATGAACACGACGGTCGTGCTCAACCGCAAGGAGCTGGAATATTCCGTCTCCGGCCTGATGCATCCGCAATATCCGGCGCCCGACATCAAGCATCTGATCGACCGCCTGCACACCAAGAGCGCGCTGCGCTTTCTCGATCTCGAAATCACTGGTCCGATCGAGCTGATGCCGGGCGTCTATTGCGACGCCGCCAACGCCCACACCGAAGGCTCGATGAACATCCATGTTCACACGGCCGATGGCATCGCCACCATCTGCGGCGACGTGATCTACGACTTCAACGACCAGATCGTAAATCCCTTCCATGAAATCCATGACTGGGAGCCGCGCACCACAGGCAATCATGGCACCAGCAAGCGCGCGGAAAAGGCCGCGATCAAGAAGCTGCTGAGCCATTCGCGCTATTTGCTGCCCGTGCACGACCGCCCGGCCAAGATCGAGGGTGGCATGGTGGTTGGCCGGCTGCATGACCAGGTGCCCGGCCCGATCGTTCAGAGCCTGCCGCAACGCCACTGGTTCCCGGCCTGAAGCCCTAGGAAGGACCGACCGATGACGCACGTCACGCTGCGCCCGGAATTCGAGACGCTGATCGATCCCTATGCGCCGGTCGGCCAGGTCGGCACCGGTTTTGATTTCACGGAGGGCCCGATCTGGCACCCGGTCCATCATTTCCTGCTATTCTCGGATATGCCGGCCGACGTGCGCCGGCGATGGGATGCCAAGCGCGGCGTGGTCGAGGTCAAGCGTCCCTCGAACAAATGCAACGGCATGACCTATGATGCCGAGCTCAATTTGATCGTCTGCGAGCATGCCACCTCGTCCTTGATCCGCGAGCGTCCCGACGGGCGGCGCGAGGTGGTCGCCTCGCATTTCGAGAACCAGGAACTCAACAGCCCGAACGACGTCTGTGTGCATTCCAGCGGCGCGATCTATTTCTCTGATCCCTGGTATGGCCGCATGCCGGTCTATGGCGTCGAACGGCCGCGCCAGCTCGGTTTCCAGGGCGTCTATCGCGTTCCGCCCGGGGGCGGCGCAGCAAAGCTCGTCGTCGACCGCCATTTGTTCGATCAGCCCAACGGCCTCTGCTTCTCGCCCGACGAGCGCCTGCTCTATATCAACGACACCGTGCAGGCGCTGATCCGTGTCTTCGATGTCGAGGCCGATGGCTCGCTCGCCAACGCGCGCGTCTTCGCCAGCGGCATCCGTTCCGAGCTCGAGCCCGGTCTGCCCGACGGCATGAAGTGCGATCAGCGCGGCAATGTCTGGGTCACCGCGCCCGGCGGCGTCTGGGTCTATTCGCCCGCGGGCGAGTTGCTCGGCAAGGTGCGGGTGCCCGAACTCGTCGCCAATCTCGCCTGGGGCGGTCCTGATTTCCGTACGCTATATCTGACTGCAACCCATTCCGTGTACGCAATCCCGGTCAAGGCCGGACCGCGCCACGAGCCCTATATGAGCGGTCGGATTTCGACCGGCCCCGATACCAGCTCCGCTCCACCCGCCGCGCCGCAATTGGCCAGTGGCGACATGCAGCTCGACCCGCGGCGCTGCGCGATGCTCATCCAGGATCTGCAGAACGACGTCATCATGGAAGGCGGCGCGTTTGCCGATTCTGGCTCGCCCGGCCATGCGCGCCAGCAGCGGGTGGTCGACAATGTCCGCCGCCTCGCGGAGGCCGCCCGCGCCCGCGGCGTCGTCATCATCCATGTCTGGTTCATCGTCGAACCAGGTGCGCCGGGTGTCACGCTCAACGCTCCATTGTTCGAAGGCCTCGTCGATAGCGGAGCGATGGTGCGCGGAAGCTGGGGCGCGGCGCCTGTGTCTGGGCTGGAGCCGCGCGCCGGAGATTTCGTGGTCGAGAAGATGCGCATGAGCGCCTGGGAAGGTACAAGGCTGGAGACCATCCTGAAGGCGACCGGCCGCGACATGATCATCAATACCGGCGCCTGGACCAACATGTCCGTCGAGCACACCGCGCGCACCGGCGCCGACAAAGGCTATTTCATGATCGTACCGGAGGATTGCTGCTCGACCATGAACGCCGACTGGCACAACGCCTCGATCAATTTTGCGATGCAGAACGTTGCCGTCGTCACCAACGCCGATGCGGTGATACGGGGACTGGGGTGACCAGGACCCGGCCATGCCAAAGCTCTTTCACCTGAGCTGCTCGCCGCGCGCGGATTCAGAATCTTCCGCCGGCGCCCGGGTCTTCATCGAGCGCTTCCGCGAGGCGCGGCCGGACTGGGATATCGACGTCATGAATCTCTGGAAGGATCACCTTCCGGAATTCGAGGGTTATGTCCTGGAAGCCAAATATGCCCGCATCGGCGGGCGCGCGTTTACGGATTCGCAACGCGACGCCTTTGCGGTTACCGAGCGCATCGCGCTCCGCTTCACGCTCGCCGATCGCGTCCTGATCTCGACGCCGATGTGGAATTTCGGCATTCCCTACAAGCTGAAGCACTGGATCGACGTCATCACGCAGCCTGGCCTCACGTTCCGGTTCGATCCTGCGCAGGGCTATCTGCCGCTCGTCAAGGACCGGCCTACGGTCGTGATCCTGGCGAGCGGCAGCGACTTCATCACCGGCATGAACCGCGGCCGCATCGACATGGCGACGCCCTATTTGCGCGAGGCGCTGCGCTTCATCGGCGTCAGCGACGTCCGCTTCGTGCCGATCGGCCCGACGACCGGACCGGATGAGCCGATCCGGGCCGCGCGTGACAGCGCGCATCGGCGGCTGGCGGAGATGGCGGCGAGATTCTAATCGGGCATGTTGGCGCAGCTGGAACATTTGCGGCAATATGGCGCTTACCCGACCGCGCCGAAGGAGATTGCCGGTGAAATGTTATGAGCTGCAGGGACCGGGCGGAATCGACGGGCTCGCCCTCGTAGACAAGCCCGTGCCGGAGCCCGGCAAGGGCCAGGTGCTGGTGCGGCTGAGAGCCGCCACGCTGAACTATCGCGATCTTCTCACCGTCAAGGGCGGCTACGGCTCGCGCCAGAAGTTCCCGCTCGTACCGCTATCCGACGGCGCGGGCGTCATCGAACGGGTCGGCCCGGGCGTACGTGAATTCGCCGCCGGCGACCGCGTCATCGGCAGCTTCTTCGAAAGCTGGCTCGGCGGAGAACCGAGCGCAACCAAGATGAGCGCGGCGCTCGGCGGTTCTGTCGACGGCGTGTTGATGCAGTACCGGATATTTCCCAGGCACGCTCTGGTGAGAACGCCGGACCACCTCAGCGACGTCGAAGCCGCCGCGCTTCCCTGCGCCGGCGTCACAGCCTGGAGCGCGGTCGTCAAGCTCGGCGGCATCAAGCCCGGCCAGACCGTTCTGACGCAAGGCAGCGGCGGCGTATCGCTGTTCGCCCTCCAATTCGCGAAAATGTGCGGCGCGCGCGTCATCGCGACTTCCTCAGGCGATGCCAAGATCGAACGTCTCAAGCAGCTCGGCGCGGACTTCACCTTGAACTACAAGGCGGCACCGGATTGGGGAAAGAAGGCCCGCGAATGGAGCGGCCAGGGGGTCGACCTCGTCGTCGAGGTCGGCGGCGTCGGCACGCTGAACGAATCGATCCGGGCTGTCAGGATCGGCGGCACCATCGCATTCATCGGCGTGCTCGCCGGCCCGCCGCCGTCAGACCTCCGGCTCCCCTTGATGGTAATGCAGCAGCAGCGGCTGCAGGGCGTCACCGTCGGATCGGTCGAGGATCTCCAGGCGATGGTGGATGCCATCGCAGTTCACCAGATGAAGCCGGTGATCGACAAGATCTTCTCGTTCGATCAGGCGAAGCAGGCGTTTTTGCACATGGAGAGCGGCGCGCACTTTGGAAAGGTGGCGATCGAGATCGGCTGACCGCGCTTTTCGGCACCGCAGCCGGTTCCCGCCATTTGCCGAGTTTTGAGCGCATTTTGAATCCGTGGACTTCCGAATTCTTGATCCCAATGGCCACAACTGGCAACACCAGCCATACAACTCTTGCTAGCCGCGGCGATTGCCTCCGTCACCATTAGGCTTTAAATTCGTGTCATTCGCCTCGTCGATAAATGGGCGCCGCCTGGCGCTCGCGAGAGCTGATCGGGAGCTACAACCGGGCTGGGGGACGCTGCCTTAGGGAGCGCCGAGGGGCTTGCCCCGTTCTGTAGCGAGACATGTCGACCGGCTGTGAGCGGGACCACCAGCGCGAGAAGGATACCGTTCGCGCGGGAGCTGCCGCAAGCCGCCGGATGGAAATGAGCAATGACCAAAGACAAGAGCGAACTGCTGAGATCGCTGACCATCGATCGCAGCACTGAAAAGGCGGAACCGCCCCGCCGCCGCTGGCTGCCGGTCGCGATGACGGCTGCTGTCTCCGCCGTCGTCGCATTCGCTGCCTTTGGCGCTTACGAGTTCAGCCAGCAGGGTTCGAAGGACACGACATCGCCAGCCGCGACCCAGCCCGCCGCGCAGCCGCAAACACCGCCTCCCCCGCAGCAGCAAGCCGCCGCGGGCAACAAGGCCGCCGGCAGTCTCGCCGCCTCCGGCTATGTGGTGGCGCGCCGCAAGGCCACCGTGGCGGCCGAGATCACCGGCAAGGTGGTCGAGGTCTTCATCGACGAAGGCATGACGGTGACTGAAGGCCAGGTCGTCGCGCGGCTCGACAGCGTGCTCGCCGAAAAGGATTTTGAACTGGCGCGCTCGCGCGTCGAGACGGCCGATGCCGCTGTAGCCGCGATATCAGCCGATCTCGAAGACGCGACCCGCATCATGATGCGCATCCAAACACTCTCGCAAAAGAACTTTGCGACCGAGGCCGACCTGACCAAGGCGCAGGCCCGCGTCGGGGTGCTCAGCGCGCAACTGCGCCAGGCCCAGTCGCAATTCGAGACCGCCAAGATCGACGCCAAGCGCTCGGGCTCGATGCTCGACAAGCACCAGATCAAGGCGCCGTTTTCCGGCGTCGTGGTCGACCGCAGCGCCCAGCCCGGCGAGATGATTTCGCCGATGTCGGTCGGCGGCTATACGCGCACAGGCATCTGCACCATCGTCGACATGGATTCGATCGAAATCGAGGTCGACGTCAATGAGGCGTTCATCGGCCGGGTCTCCCCCGGCGGCCCCGTCAACGCCGTGCTGGACGCCTACCCAGACTGGACCATTCCCGCCTCGGTGATAGCCATCGTGCCAACCGCGAACCGCGAGAAGGCCACCGTGAAGGTTCGCATCCGCTTCGAGAAGAAGGACCCGCGCATCCTGCCCGACATGGCGGTGAAGGTGAACTTCATGCGCGAAGCCAGGGCGAATGGCACGGCTGAAGCCACCGCCGCGAACTAACTCCCGGCCGATATAGAAGAGGAGACACACGTGACAGCCGAACACCCGATGGTTCGCCTTGCCGGCGTAGACAAGCGTTTCGCCAAAGGGAAGGAAACGATCTCGATCTTCGATCACCTCGATCTCGCGATTCCCCGCGGTGATTTCATCGCCGTGATGGGGCCGTCCGGCTCCGGCAAGACGACACTGCTCAACTTGCTCGGCGGCATCGACCGGGCTGAAGCGGGCGAAATTTCGGTGGCGGACCGGCGCATCGACGGCCTCTCCGAGGGTGAACTCGCCGCCTGGCGCGCCGCCAATATCGGCTTCATTTTCCAGTTCTACAATTTGATGCCGATGCTGACGGCGGCGCAGAACGTCGAGCTACCGCTATTGCTCACCAAACTGCGCAGCAAGGAGCGCGCCGCTCGCGTCGAGACCGCGCTTTCCGTGGTCGGGCTGGCCGACCGCATGAAGCACCGTCCGCGCGAGATGTCCGGCGGCCAGCAGCAGCGCGTGGCGATTGCCCGCGCTATCGTCTCCGATCCGAACCTGTTGCTCTGCGACGAACCGACCGGCGACCTCGACCGGCAATCCGCCGACGAGATCCTGTCGATCCTGCAACTGCTCAATAGCGATCTCGGCAAGACCATCGTGATGGTGACGCACGATCCGGCGGCGGCGAATTATGCCAAGCGCGTGCTGCATCTCGACAAGGGCCGCTTCGTCGAACGGGAGCTTGCCGCGTGAACGATTTCGACCTGGTACGGAAGAACCTGTTCCGCCGCAAATTGCGCGCGAGCCTGATGATCGTCTCGATCCTGATCGCCTTCATGATCTTCGGCGTGCTCGCCGGATTCCACCGCGCCTTCACCCTCGGCGAGGACCGCGCCGCCGCGGATCGCATGATCACGGTCAACAAGATCAACTTTACCCAGCCGATGCCGATCGCCTATTTCAACCGCGTCAAGGCGGTGGAAGGGGTCCGGCAGGTGACCTTCGCCAACTGGTTCGGCGGCTATTATCAGGACCCGAAGAACTTCGTGATGGCGCTCGCGATCGAGCCCTCTACCTATTTCGATGTCTATCGCAGCGAATTCGACGTTCCACCCGAGCAACTACAGGCCTTCGTCCGCGACCGCAGCAGCGCGCTGGTCGGCGAAAAACTGGCGCAGAAATGGGGCTGGAAGATCGGCGACCGCATTCCGCTTAACAGCAATATCTTCAGCCAGAAGAGCGGCGGCCACACCTGGGACCTCACCATTGCCGGCATCGTCAAGGGCAAGCTCGAGCACGTCGATACCAACTTCCTGCTGTTCCAGTACGCCTATTTCGATGAGACCCGCAGCTTCGGCAAGGACACCATCGGCTGGATGATCCTTCAGACCACCTCGCCCGACAACAACGATCGGGTGGCCAACTCGATCGACGCCATGTTTGCCAATTCGACCGCCGAAACCTCGACCGATACCGAAAAGGCGTTCGGCAAGGCCTTCGTGGCGCAGTTCGGCAACATCGCGCTGATCGTGCTCCTGGTGGTGGGCGCCGCCTTCGTCACGATCCTGATGATCGTTGGCAATACCATGGCGCTCTCGATCCGGGAACGCACCCGCGAGATCGGCGTGCTGAAGACGCTCGGCTTTTCAGGCCCGCGGATTCTGGCAATGGTGCTCGGCGAATCCGTGTTGCTGGCACTGCTCGGCGGAATTCCTGGACTAGCGATTGCGGCGCTGATCGCGATGGCGCTCCGCGCCAGCCTCACCAACGTCGCGCCGGCTTTTGCCGTATCGCCGACGATCGTCCTTCAAGGGCTGGCGCTGATGATCGCGCTCGGATTGATCACCGGGATCATTCCGGCGCTCAACGCCATGCGGCTCAAGATCGCAACTGCACTCGGACGGGGTTAAGGCATGCGCTCGCTCTGGCTTCAGGTGGCAGCGGTCACATCAATCAATCTCAAAAGCATTGCGCAGCGGCGCTGGCTTTCGCTCTCGACGGTGATCGCGATCGCCCTGGTCGTGATCGTGCTGCTCGCGTTCCTCGCGATGGCCAACGGTTTCCAGCGCACCATTGCGGGCTCCGGCGCCAATGACATCGCGATTGTGCTGCGCGCCGGCTCGCAGGCCGAGATCAACAGCACGGTGAGCCGCGATCAGGTCCGCCTGATCGAGGACGGCCCCGGCATTGCCCGCGGCAGCGACGGCAAGCCGCTGATCTCGCCGGAACTTTATCTCGTGGTCGACGGCATCAAGCGCACGACCAAGACCAAGGCCAATCTGCCGCTGCGCGGGATCGGCGAACAGGGCTCGGAGCTGCGCAAGGGCATCACCATTATTGCGGGCCGCATGTTCAATCGCGGCAGCAACGAGGTGGTGGTTGGCAAGGCATTGCTGCGGGAGTTCGAAGGATTCGATATCGGCTCGACCGTGTCGTTCGGCGCCACGCGTTGGAACGTCGTCGGCGTGTTCGAGGCCGGCGGCAGCGTGTTCGAATCCGAGATCTGGGCCGACCTCAACGTGGTGCAGAGCCTGTTCAACCGCAACAACATCGTCCAGACCGTGCGCGCCCGCCTCACTGGGCCGGCTGCGCTGAGCGAACTGAAGGGCTACAGCGACAACGACCCGCGGCTGAAGCTCGATGTCAAATCGGAGGCCGCCTACTTCGCCGAGCAGGCGTCGCAGACCTCTGATCTCATCCAGAAACTCGGCTGGCCGCTGGCGATCGCGATGGCGCTCGGCGCCGTTGCCGGCGCGCTGAACACGATGTATTCGTCGGTCGCCTCGCGCGCGACGGAGATCGCAACGCTGCGCGCCATCGGCTTTGGCGGTTTTCCCGCCTTTGTCGGAACGCTCGCCGAGTCGCTGCTGCTCTCCGCCATCGGCGGACTATTGGGCGCCGCGGCCACCTATCTGATCTTCGACGGCGTCACGGCCTCTACCCTGGGCGGCAACTTCACGCAGGTGGTGTTCGACTTCAAGCTCAGTCCCTGGCTGATCGCCGAAGGCGTTGCGCTGGCGCTGATCGTCGGCCTGATCGGCGGACTGTTTCCGGCGCTGCGCGCGGCGCGACTACCGATCGTCGAGGGCCTCTACGCACACTGAGCCCTCCAATCACGCCTGGCCCGCGCGCCAGCCCATTTCCCAGAAATCCGCCTCGAGCCGGGTGGCTTCCCTGAAGATGGCGATCAGCTCGGCCTCGCGGGCCGGCGTGACGTAGCGAGCGGCGAGATCGTCCAGGTGCGCCTGCGCCCTCGCCGCGACCTCCTGGTACGGCGCACCGGCGTATTCGCCGATCCAGATATGATAGGGATTTGTCGCAGCCATCGCATTGGGCTTTGCGGCAAGCCTCGTCGCGATCTCCGCATAGCCGATCACGCAAGGCGCCAGCGCGACCTTGAGCGCCAGGAGATCGCCGCGCATTCCTGCATCGAGCACGTAGCGTGTGTAGGCCAGCATTTCGCTCGCCGGAGGAGCTCGTTCGAGGTCATCCGGCGACAGGCCCCATCCGGCGCAGAGTTTTACGTGCAAATTCATCTCGACATCGAGGATCGCCGAAAGGCCAGCCGCCGCTTCCCGCATGTCGGCGAGATCAGGCGACTTGTAGACAGCGAGCGCGTAGGCGCGGGCAAACTCGATCAGGAACAGGTAGTCCTGAACGAGATAGTGGCGAAACGCCGCCTCAGGGAGCGAGCCGTCCGCCAACGCGTCCGTGAAGGCATGTTCGGTGTAGGCGCGCCACTCCGCGGGCGCTTGTTTTTTCAGACGCTCGAAGAAATTCACGATCCCTCGCCAGGTCCACCATCGTATTTATGCTACTACATCAGTAATAGCTCGACGCGGACTTGGCCATAGTTCCTCGTGCGGTATGGCTATTCTCCCTTGAGGCCGGCAGCGCGGATCAGATCGCCCCATTTGCGCGTCTCGTCGTCGACGAACTTGCCGAGATCGGCAGCGGTGCCGGGGCGCGCTTCCAGCCCCTGCGCGAGCAGCTTCTGCTTCACCTCGGAATCGCTGAGCGCGCGGATGATCTCTTCCTCCATCCGCCCGACGATCGGTTGCGCCGTAGCTGACGGTGCCATGAAGCCGAACCAGCCGGACGCGACTACATTCGGAAAGCCCTGCTCGCGCAGGGTCGGCGCGTCCGGATAGATCGCGCTGCGCTCGGCCGAGGCAACGCCGAGAACGCGGAAATCACCGCTCTGGATGTGCGGCAGCGCCGTGCTGATCGCCGTCAACGTCGCATCGACGCGGCCGGCGAGCAACTCGGTATAGGCCATCGCATCGCCGCGATACTGCACGTTGAGGCCCTTGACGCCGGCGTCCCGCAGCCACAGCTCGGCCGCCAGATGCGGCTGCGAGCCGGCACCCGGAGAGGCAAAGGTCAAGCCATCGGGCTGCGACTTGCCGCGCGCGATCAGCTCCTGCAGGCTGGTGACGCCGGCCTTGGCGTTGGCGATCAGGAATAGTGGCGCCATCACCGCCATCGCCACCGGCTGCAGGTCCTTGCGCTCGTACTTCAATTTTCCGAACAGCGCTTCGGCGGTCGCATAGGGCGCGGCGGCATAGAGGAAGGTGTATCCATCGGGCGCGGCGCGCGCGACCATCTCGTTGGCGATGCGCGTGCCCGCTCCCGGCCGGTTCTCGACGATGAATTGCTGGTTGAAGCTGCGGCCAAATTGCTCGGCGAGGATCCGCAGCGAAATGTCGTTGGACCCGCCGGCCCCATAGGGCGAGATCAGCCGCACCAGGCGCGACGGCCAGTCGCCCTCGGCTGCCGCCTCGAAGCCGCAGCTTGCGGCGAAGCCGGCAGCCATCGTCCCCAGCAGCGTTCGGCGCGTGACGTTCATGAATGCCTCCCGGGAAAGGCACGACGTTGCCGGCGCGTCCATCCATCTTCTTCGAGCCGCATGGCCGCGAGGGATCGCCAGGCTCTTGTTATCTGGTCGCAACGATAGAGAGGCGGCTTCTATCGAACAATGTGTATTTTTTGACCAATTGATAAGATTCTCCTATGAATGACGAAACGAGATCGGGAGGCACGTGATGGCGATGGATGTGACCCTGCGGCAGCTCCGCGCCTATCTGGCCGTGCTCGACGCCGCGAGCTTTTCGGAAGCCGCCAAGGCCATGCACCTGTCGCAGGCGGCGCTGTCGGGTCTGATCAAGGAGCTCGAGAGCCGCGTCGGCGTCCGCCTGCTCGACCGTACCACCCGCAAGGTTTCGCCGTCGGCGGTCGGCGAGACGTTTGCGCCGATGGCGCGGCGCGTGCTGTCGAGCCTCGACGAGGCGCTGGAGAATCTCACTAATCTCAAGGAGCTGCGCCGCGGCTTGGTGCGCGTCGCCGCGCCCGAGACGCTGTCCTGCACGCTGCTGCCGGAGTTGATCGCCGCCTACAATGGCAGCCACCCCGGCGTGGATGTCCGCTTCGACGACGTGCCGATCCAGGAAGTGCTGGCGGGTTTGCAGAACGGCTCTACCGATATCGGCTTTGGGCCGGCCGGCGTCGTTCCCGATCAATCCGTCGAAGTGCATATGATCTGCGCCGATCCGCTCTGGGCGGCCGTGCGCAGCGATGATCCGTTGGCGAAGGGCAAGTCGGTGAGTTGGAAGGAGCTGCGCGAGTGGCCGCTGCTCAACTACATGCCCAACATCGCGATCAACGTATTGAGCCAGGTGCCGCCGCGGCATCACCCGAAGGAGCTGGTGCCGGTGCACAGGGTGAACACCGCGCTGTCGATGCTGCGCGTGCGGCAAGGCGTGGTGATCTGCCCGTCGATGGCCGAGCCGCTGGTGCGCGGCTTTGGGCTGAGATTCCTGCCGCTCACGCAACCGACCGTCAGATGGAGGATCGCGATGTTCGTGCGGAATAGCGCCTCGCTTTCGCCGGCCGTGGAAAGTTTTCGCGACTTCACGCTGGATTTCAGTCCGAACTGGGCGAATGCCGGAATCGAACGCCGCCGCGTCACCGAACGGCGCAAGCGAGCGTAGCGGAAGAACGTACACATTCAGCGTCGTCCCTGCGAACGCAGGGACCCATAACCCCCGACAGAAGTTTTGCGAAATGCGTCTGCCATGGCGCCATATCGAGAAATCACGCGGTATGGGTCCCTGCGTTCGCAGGGACGACAGCAATCCGCAAAATCGGACGCGGCAGCGCATGGTGGCAGCAATCATCCAGCGATTGCATTTGTCCTGATGACAAACTGAACACCCGGGCGTAGCCTCTCGCAAAACATAAAGCACGGGAGGAGTGGCATGCCAGACGCAGCGGTCGCAGCACGTTCTTCTGAAACGACCAACAGCGGCACGACGCAACAGGTCGATGTTGCCGTGGTCGGCGCCGGATTTGCCGGCCTTTATCTTCTGCATCGCTTGCGCAAGGCCGGATTCTCGGTGGTCGTGATCGAGGAAGCCGGCGATGTCGGCGGCACCTGGTACTGGAATCGCTATCCCGGCGCGCGCTGCGACATCCAGACCATCGACTACAGCTACACCTTCGATCCGGAGCTGGAGAGCGCGTGGCAATGGTCGGAGAAATACGCGACACAGCCGGAAATCCTGCGCTATCTTGGCTTCGTCGCCGACCGCTACGATTTGCGCCGCGACATCCGCTTCGGCACCAAGGTCACATCGGCCACATGGGACGAAGGCACGCAGCGCTGGCAGCTGACGACGAGCAATGGCGCCGGCGTCTCCTGCTGCTATTACATCATGGCGACCGGTTGCCTCTCCACACCGAAGCCGCCGGAGATCGACGGCGTCAAGGATTTCAAGGGCGAAGTCTATTTCACGGGCCGCTGGCCGCATGACGAGGTCAAGCTCGCCGGCAAGCGTATCGCCGTGATCGGCACGGGATCGTCGGGCATCCAGTCGATCCCGATCATCGCCGAGCAGGCCGCGCATCTCACCGTATTCCAGCGCACCCCTAATTTCGCGCTGCCCGCCCATAACGGCCCGGCGCCGGCTGATCGGCTCGCGATGCTGCAAGGCGACCGCGCCACCTATCGCGAGCAGGCGCGCTGGTCGCTCGCCGGCGTGCCCTATCCGCAGCAGATGGCGGTGAGCTGGCAGCTCAGCGACGCCGAGCGGCGCGAACGCTTCGAGCAGGCCTGGGCCACCGGCGACCTCGTCTACATCCTGACCCAGCTCTGGGCCGACCAGGGCGTCGACGTCGACGGCAACAGGCTGCTCTCCGATCTGATCCGCGAGAAGATCCGCGAGATCGTCAAGGACCCCGCGACGGCCGAAACCTTGACGCCGCACGATCACCCGTTCGGCGCCAAGCGTCCCTGCCTCGATACCAACTACTACGCCACCTATAACCGCCCCAATGTCACGCTGGTCAATTTGCGGCAGGAGCCGATCACGGCGATCACCGCTTCCGGCATCACAACCGACAAGCGTAGCTTCGACGTCGACGTCATCGTGTTCGCCACCGGCTTCGACGCCATGACCGGCGCGATCCGCGCGGTGCATCCGATCACCGGCCGCGACGGCAAATCGCTGTCGGACATCTGGGCCAAGGGCCCGCAGACTTATCTCGGGCTCACCGTCGCCGGCTTCCCGAACCTGTTCCTGATCACGGGCCCGGGCAGCCCCTCGGTGCTGTCGAACATGGCGGTTTCCATCGAGCAGCATGTCGACTGGGTGGTCGACCGCCTGGCCGCGATGCGCGACGCCGGCTTCACCACGATCGACGCGACCGAGACGGCGCAGGCCGGCTGGGCGCAGCATATGGCCGACTGCTCGATGATGACGCTGCATCGGCTGGCCAACACCTGGTACACGGGCGCCAACGTCCCCGGCAAGGCGCAGGGTGTGATGCCCTATTGCGGCGGCGTGGGCCCCTATCGCAGCATCTGCAACGAGGTGGTCGCGCGCGGCATGCTCGGTTTCCGCATGACCGGCCCCGAAATTGCCGAGCAGTGCAATGACGGCAGGGTCGTGCAGCTGCAGCCGGACGTCCGGCTGGTGCTCGGCATGCTGGCGGAGATGAACCTCCCTATCATCGAGCAGCTTGGCGCCCAGGGCGCGCGCGACTTCCTGACCGAATTCAACAAGGGCCGTCCACCCGGACGTCCGGTCGGCGAAGTCGGCGATGGCGTGCTGCACGGCGCCGAGGGTCTGCTGCCCTATCGGCTCTACCGGCCGGCAACGCCGGGCCCGCATCCGATCGTGGTCTATTTCCATGGAGGCGGCTGGGTGCTCGGCGACGAGCAGTCCGACGATCCGTTCTGCCGCGACCTCTGCCGCCGCAGCGGCATGATCGTCGTCAGCGTCGGCTATCGCCACGCGCCCGAATACCGATTCCCGGCGGCGGCCGAGGACGGATATGCGGCGACGCGGTGGATTGCCGAGCATGCGGCCGAACTCGGCGGCCGGCCCGGACCGGTGCTGGTCGCGGGCTGGAGCGCCGGCGGCAATATCGCCGCCGTCACCTGCCAGCTCGCGCGCGACCGCGGCGGCCCTGAGATCGCGGGCCAGCTCCTGATCTGCCCGGTCACCGACTGCAGGTACGACCGCCCCTCCTATGCCGAGAACGCGGTTGGCTATTTCGTGACGCGGTCCATGATGTTCTGGTTCTGGGACATCTATTGCTCGCCTGCCGACCGCACCGATCCGCGCGCCTCCCCGCTGCGCGGCAATCTCGCTGGGCTTCCGCCGGCATTCATCGCCACCTGCGAATTCGATCCGCTGCGCGATGAGGGCATCGAGTATGCCGAAGCGCTGGCAGCCGCGGGCAGCCCGGTCGAACAACTGCAGGCACGTGGTCACATCCATACCTCGCTGATGATGGTCGACGTCGTGATCACCGGCGTCAGCGCACGCGTGAAGATGGCCGAAGCATTGCGTGGGTTTGCGGGGCTGCCGCGGGAGTTTGAGGCGAGCGAGCAGGACGTCTCGCCGATCACGGTGAACGCGGCTGCGGGGTAAGCTGAAAGATGGTCTCCCTCTCCCGCTTGCGGGGGAGGGCTGGGGTGGGGGTGCCTCCGCGGGCGGCACTGCCCGAGTGGAGAGAGCCCCCACCCGGCGCTTCGCCGACCTCCCCCGCAAGCGGGAGAGGTGAGCACCTTCTTGGTGGTCGCGAACCGCGGCCCGACTTCGAAGTTCAGGGTTGCGCCATGTCGCGATCACTCCGCTGCGCTCGCCGGTCGCTCGGCACCCCTCGCCTGCCGCTCAAATTCAATCCCCTCATACCCCTTCTGCGCAACTTCGCTAATCGCGGCGACATATTTCGGCGTGCCGCCGTTGTAGACGAGGTACCGCGTCTTGCCGTATTCGTGGCCGGGGACGTTGGAATTGTAGCCGGTGAACCAGGACTTGGCTTTGCGCATCAGCATGATCGCGTACATCTTGGTGACATGCGCCGTCCAGCGCGCCTGTGCCTCGGCGGTCGGCTCGGCCCGCGTGTAGCCGTGGCGCCAGATATGCTCGAGCAGGCCCATGCACCAGCCGACGCCGTTCTCGATACCGCGCGGAAAATTCGTCGATGCCGAACCGCTCTGCGGCCCGGTCGGCATCAAGAGGTTCGGAAAGCCGTGCGCCATCATGCCGAGGAAGGTCGAGGGGCCATCGCGCCACTCGTCCGCCAGCTTCACGCCTCCTGCGCCGGTGATATCGATCGAATCGAACGCGCCGGTGATGGCGTCGAAGCCGGTCGAATAGACGAGGATGTCGAGCTCGTAGTCGCGCGCGCTGGTGCGCAGGCCTTTTTCGGTGACGCGCTCGATCGGGGTCTCGCTGATATCGACGAGATGCACGTTGTCGCGGTTATAGGCCTCGAAATAATTGGTCTCCAGCGGCACGCGCTGCACGCCGAAGCCATGATCCATGGGGATCAACTTCTCGGCGGTCACCGGATCCTTGACGCGCTGGCGGATGCGACCGGCGATGTAGGCGGAAAATTCCGCATTGGCCGCCTCGTCGGTGAATATCTCGCGGAAATTGCTCAGCCAGATGCCGAAGCCCGGCTCGTCATACAGCTTGTCCCACAGTGCGATCCGCTCCTCGCGCGTGACCTCGTAGAAGCCGCGTCTATCCGGCTCGTGCTCGAAGCCGCCGGGCGTGCGGGTGCAGGCGGCAAAGATCTCGTCATAGCGCGCGCGGATGTCCGCCATCTCGGCTTCGGAGATCGGGCTGTTGTTGAGCGGCGCGCTCCAGTTCGGCCGCCGCTGGAACACGGTGAGCTCACCGACCTTGTCGGCGATCTCGCCGATGATCTGGATCGCAGTGGCGCCGGTGCCGATGATGCCGACCTTCTTGCCGGCGAGCTCGACCGGCTCGTGCGGCCAGTGAAAGGTGTGGAACGAGCGGCCTTTGAAACGCTCCATGCCTTCCAGCCGCGGCAATGTCGGGATAGACAGCAGCCCCACCGCCAGGATGAGGAAGCGGCAGCTCAGCTCCTGCCCGTCGTCGAGCCGCAGGCGCCAGAGATGAGCGGCCTCGTCGAACTCGGCCGCCTTGAGCTTGCGCTTAAAGCGCATGTATTTGCGAAGATCGAACTTGTCGGTGACGTAGTTGAGGTAGCGCAGGTTCTCCGGCTGCGCCGAAAACCGCTCCTTCCAGTGCCATTCCTCGAGCAGCTCCTTCGAAAATGAATAGCCATAGGTATAGCTTTCGGAATCGAAGCGCGCGCCGGGATAGCGGTTCCAGTACCAGGTGCCGCCGAGATCCGGCGCAGCATCGAGCACGAGGGCATCGACGCCGAGATCAGCCAGCCGCTTGATCTGGTAGATGCCGGACACGCCAGCGCCGACGACGACGGCCTCATAATGCGGCTTGATGTCCCCGGTCATGTGCGGCTTTCTCACGTCGTTCTTGCTGCCTGCGGTCTCTGCGCGACTGGGCGGCAGTATAGCAAGTCTCGGGTCGCGTGCACTTGCGTCAGCAAGCCGGTGCGGGTTGCAAAATTCGTAGGATGGGTAGAGCGAAGCGAAACCCATCAATTGCGCCCGCGGCGCGAACGCTGATGGGTTTCGCTTCCGCTCTACCCATCCTACGCACTGCTGATCATCGAGACCCGGCAGGCACATCAAACACCGCTGTCATCCTCCGCGCAGGCGGAGGATCCAGTACGCCGCGGCATCTCGGTTCAACATTGGCGTCTCTGGGATACTGGGTCACCCGCCTGCGCGAGTGACGACAACTGAATATGAGGCGGCGATCTCGCGACATGGTTTGCCCGAGGTTTGCTGAAACTTTTCGCCCTCTCCATTGTGAGGGCGCAGGGAAGACCGGGCGCGCGCCGCACCCGCGGTCTCGTGTGCCATTATGCGCATTTGCAAAAGCTGCACACGAGCATACAGGTTCGGCGGGAGCATCCCGGCCTTCCCTGCACAATGGCTTTACGGCTTACTTCGTACTCTTCCCGGAGAACGGCTCTTTTGCCTCCGTCGCCGGCAAGACGCTTTCGCCTCTTGCGGACTTAACGCCAGCACCACGGCGCCAGAACCATACGACTTCACGTACGCCTCAGCCACACTCGTCAGTCTCGTAACACCTGATGCGCGTCGACACCACGCGGACCAGCGGGGACTTACGGGATCGAGCCCGCGCCGATCTGCGCATGCAGCTCTTCGACATACGGGTCCTCGATCCCCAACACCTGCAACTGCATCACCAGTTGCTCGACATATTCCCTGTTGCTGCCCAGCACGCCCTTCCCGCTGGTGATGATCGCGGCGGTGTCGGCAAGCGGCAGCTCGCCGACATAGCTTGGATGCGAGGTGTTCGAGGTGAAAGCCAGCGCGGTGATCGGACCCTGCGGCGTCGTCATCGGCACCAGCGCCGGGGCATAGCCGCCGCGCAGCATTTCGCGGCGCCACAGGATCGTGGATTCCGCATGCACGACATCTGCCTCGATGCGAAACGCCAGGCCGCGGCAACATCCCTCGCCTGGCTCCAGCGACAGCATCAGGGCCGGATGATCGGGGGAGCCGCGCCCGAGATTGATCTTCAGCGTGAAGCGGCGCTGATAGTTGTCGATATCGGCAAGGCGCACCTCGGCGAAATGAAATCCGGGATCCCACATCAGCGAGCCATAGGAAAAAATCCAGAGATCGTCGCCGTCAGGATAATCACCAAGCAGCGCCAGCCGCGAGGCCTCGATCACATCGTCCGGCAGCCGCCAGCTCGCTGGCCATCCCGCAGCCCGCGCGCGCTGCTCCCACATCGCAAGCATTTCGGGCGTCAGCCGCAGCAGCGATTGTTCCGGATGCGTCACCCGGCCCTCGAGGTCAGGCAAGTGAATGAATGCGTCCGCCGTCAAGCCTGCATCCCCCTTTGCAGATGTCTCTTGCCGCCAATCTGCCAGCACGGGGAATGGACGCCAATCCCGACCAAGCGGCGCTTTCGCGTCATTATCTCATGACATGACCCATATTTTTAGGGTCTCGGATTGCAGCGTCTAACCCCTCCCCCGCGACGAGTCAGATCGGTGGCCGGCGAGATCCGATGGCATCGATCTGGCTCATCAGTTGGCGCAGATTGTTCATCTGCGCATCTATGCCGCTGATGGAATCGCGCAGGGCTGCGGTCGTTCGCGCCACCCTTCTTACGGTAGCGCGAAGATTGCTGTCGTATTGTTCGAGCGTATGGTCGACATCGGCGAACAGGCATTCGAAGCGCGGCTGCAGGTAATCGTCACAGACTTGAAGGCGCCAGTGAGAGGTCCTGCTTTCCCGGTTGCGCATCAGTTCGTGCGCCACCGCATGGGCATGCGCCTGGGCCGCGGTGTCGTCGGGAAATTCCTGCCCCTCGCTGTCCGGATAGCTACGGCGGCCGGTCTTCAGGACAAAGTAGTAGAGGGGCATGGGGTTGTTCCTGTCTCAGGTCCTGTCTCAGGTCCTGTCTCAGGTCCTGTCTCAGGTCACTCTGTTTCAGCCTGACCTGATGGGGTCATCGTTCGTCAATGGCTCCGAAGCCTGCGCTTCGGAATTTGTCTGCTAACCTCATCACGCGTTCACGAGACTTGCCGTTCTCACCGGAAACTCGATTGTGAATACCATCCCCTCCGGCGAAAACTCCCTGTTCACGACGGCCTCGGGAACACCTCGCTCGATCACCGAAGTTCCATAACCGGCGTGATCGGGCTCCTGAACCGGAGGCCCACCAAGCTCTCTCCATACGAATTTCAGATTCTGCTTCTTGTTCCGCACGGATATCGACCAATTCATAATAATTCTGCCCGCCGCCTGCGAGAGCGCACCATACTTCGCCGCGTTGGTCGCCAGTTCGTGCAAGACCAGGCCGAATGGGCTGGCGAGATCGGGAGGCAAGGTAACCGCATCACCCTGGATCTTAAGCCGATCATGTCCCCCAACCATGTAGGGCTCGAGTTGCTGGCGGATCAGGGCGGCGAGATCGACGCCCTGCCAGTCGGATTCGACCAGCAGGCTATGCGATTTGGCGAGTGCCGCCAGCCTGCCGTCGAACTGGGTGACAAATTCCTCAGAGGATCTCGAGCTCCTGAAGCTCAGATGTGCGATCGACTGCACCACACTCAGCGTATTCTTGACCCGGTGGGTCAGTTCCCCGAGCAGCAGCGCCTGCCGCGTCTCCCACGCCTTGCGATCGGTAATGTCGACAAAGGTGATGACGACGCCATCGATCTTGTCGTCGACGGTACGGTAGGGCCGCAGGCGGATATCGTACCAGCGGCCGCCCCGGCTGCGGACTTCGCGCGTGATCGGGGCAAGATGCGACAGCACGTTCTGCGCATCCTTAATCAGATCCTCATACTCCAGGCGATGGGCGAAGTCCGTGACCGGCCGCCCCTCGTCATTCGGTGTGATGCTGATCAGCTCGGTGACCTGCTGGGTGAAGCGCTTGATCCGCAGGCCCGCGTCGAGGAACAGCGTGCCGAAATCGGTGGCGGCCATCAGGTTCTGCAGATCACTGTGGCCGCGCGAGACCGCCTCGAGCTTCAGCTTCAACTCAGTGTTGACGGTTTGCAGTTCCTCATTGATCGATTGCAGCTCTTCCTTGCTGGTCTCGAGCTCTTCCGAGGTCGAGCGGTATTCCTCGTTGATGGATTGCAGTTCCTCGTTGGCGGCGCGCAGTTCCTCGTTGGTCGCTTCCGATTCCTCCCGCGTGCTGCGCAACCGCGCTTGCGTAAGCTGCAATTCCTCCGTCAGCCGGCGGACGACCTCATCGACACCGCCGGTCTTGTCGAAATCCTTCATGTTCGCGGGATCGACGGCTTCGCCTTCGATGAAGATGACGACCGCTTCGTGCGGGCGCTCGCCGTCGTCGTCCACGACAGGTTTGACGTGCAGCAAGACACGATGCGACGAGCCGTTGAACTTCACCAGGATCGGAATGCTCAGCGAAGGTTTTGGATTTTCGAACACGCGGTGCAACGCGGAGCGCAGCTCGAACCGCAATTCGGGACGAACCAGATCGACGATGTCGCCGCTCAATGGCCCGCCGGACGGCTGCAGATAGCGGCCGGCGTTCTCCGAAAGGTGAATCACGCGATGCGCGCTGTCGACGAGAATGCTTGGTGGCGCGACCTTTTCGATCGCCTTGCGGTGGGACGCCGCCTCGGTGAGCATCGCGCTCGGCGCAACGGAGGCTCGGGCGCTCGCCGCGTGGTCCTGCAAGGCCCCCATACTGCCGAGCAGACGCGGCAGCAGCCGCGGCTTGTCCCCGGACTGAACGGTCGACTGATAGATGCGCGCCTTGCGGTCGATGGTGCGGAACAAGCCCGGTGGGCTGTCGGCCGTCTCTGACGATCCGACCAGGAGAAATCCGCCGGGATTGAGCGCATAGTGGAACGTGCTGCAGACCTGCTGCTGCAGTTCACGATCGAGATAGATCAAGAGGTTGCGGCAGGAGACCAGATCGATGCGGGAGAACGGCGGGTCCTTCAGCACGCTATGGCTGGCGAAAAGCAGCGTGTCGCGCAATTCCTGCCGCACCCGGTAATGGTCGCCCTCGCGGATGAAGAAGCGCCGCAGGCGCTCCTCGGAGATATCGGCCTCGATCGCCGCGGGATAGCGTCCCTCGCGGGCGACTGACAGCGAACGCGAATCGAGATCGGAGCCGAATATCTGAATCGTAGGCCGCAGGTCGTGGCGGGAGGCTTCCTCCAGCAACAACATGGCAATGCTGTAGGCTTCCTCGCCGGTGGCGCAGCCGGCCACCCAGACGCGGATCGGCTCGCTCGGCTGCCTGACCTGGAAAAGCTGCGGCATCACGTCCGCCTTCAGCGCATCGAACACCTCGGGGTCACGGAAAAACGTGGTGACCGAAATCAAGAGGTCGCCGAGCAGCGCCGTTGCCTCGTCGGGATGATCGCGCAGCAGATTGTAATATTCCGCGGGGTCGTCGCACCGCATGACCTGCATGCGCCGCACGATCCGGCGCACCACAGTGGCGCGCTTGTACTTGGCGAAATCGTGCCCGGTCCGCACCCGCACATGCGCCAGGATTCGTCGCAGCACATCTTCGTTGAAGTTGCGGGGCTCCGTCGCCGCAAACGTTTCCTTATCCTTGATCAACTCCACCAATCGTTTCGCAAGTTCTTCGATCGGCAGAACGAAATCGACAATGCCGGTCGCGATCGCACTTCGCGGCATCGAGTCATGCTCGGCCTCGGCGGGATCCTGGACCAGGATCAGGCCGCCGCTTTCCTTCACCGCCTTGATGCCGATCGCGCCGTCGGCGCCGGCGCCGGTCAATATCACGGCAAACCCATCGCCGTGCTGCTCGGCCAGCGAGCGGAAGAACAGGTCGATCGGCGCCCGATGTCCGCGCGGCTCGGCGAACTCGGCAGCGCCGATCTCATGATCAGAGATCTGCAACTGCCGATTGGGGGGAATGACATAGACGTGATTGACTTCCATGCGCTGGGGCGCACCGACCTGGACGACCGGCATCTTGGTGCGCAGGCTCAGGATGTTGGCCATTTCACTGGGGAGGCTGGGGTCGAGATGCAGGACCACCACGAACGCGGCCCCGGGTGCGTCCGGAAGTGCCTCAAAGAAAGCCTGGAGGGCCTTCACGCCCCCGGCGGAGGCGCCCATCCCCACCACGATCGGTCTGGCGGCATTGCCAATCATGCGATCGTTTTTTCCGTTGTTTTCAACCACCTGTTTTCCCTCGACAACGCATCGAACCGTGGATTGGCGACGCGGGCAAGAACTTTGATACGGTTCCTCAAGGGGAGGAACAAGGTGGTGCCGCGGCCATTGTCCTTCGGGGTCAAAGATGGAGTTCGCGGATGGCCAATCGGAACGTTCTGGCGATTGGCACGTCGGCGGGCGGCGTCGAAGCTTTGCGCTTTCTCGCCTCCGAATTTCCCCGCGACTTTCCTGCCTCGGTGCTGGCAGTCATTCATCTGTCGGCGCAATACCAGTCATCGCTCGACTCCATTCTGACGCAGGCAGGCCCGCTGCCGGCGCGCTTCGCCAAGGACGATACGACCGTGGAGCCCGCCCAGATCTATATCGGCCCGCCCGACAGCCATCTTATTCTCGAAGGCGACAAGCTTCGGCTCGGCCAGGGTCCACGGGAGAACAATACCCGCCCCGCGATCGATCCCTTGTTCCGCTCGGTGGCGCAATGCTGCGGCTACCGCGCGGTCGGCGCCGTGCTGACCGGCACGCTTGGCGATGGCGCATCCGGCCTGCACACCTTGCACGAGTATGGCGGGCTCACGGTGGTCCAGGATCCGAACGACGCCGCCTTCTCCGGAATGCCGGAGGCGGCCCTGACCAACTTCACCCCCGACCACGTCACGAGCCTCGCCGGGATGCCGGTACTGTTTCAGCGTCTCCTCAATGAACCGCAGGGAAAACCCATCGAGCCATCTTCCGACCTGATCTACGAGGTCGATCTGGCCAAGGGAAGGAACGGCAGCATGAGCCAACTGGATCAGATGGCCGAGCGGTCCCTGTTGGCCTGCCCGGATTGTCACGGCGTGATGTGGCAGATCAAGGAAGGCGACCTCATCCGCTACCGCTGCCACGTCGGCCACGCCTATACCGCCGAACTGATGAGCCTGGCGCTCGACGAGACACTGCGACGCGCCCTGAATAGCGGCTTACGCGCATTGGACGAGCGAATTGCACTGTCTCGAAGACTGTTCGAGCAGGCGAAGAATGCCGGCCGCACCCACCTTGCGGAATCTTGGCGTAAGAAGCTTGCCGAATGCGAGCAGGAAGCCGAAATCCTCAGGGACTCGATCAAGCGCTTCGATCATCTGGCAGCCCGATCCGTGCAGCGCTGAGATTCACCGGCGGGAGGCCACACATCACACGCAGCGCTGGATCCGCGTATCGGCCTCCACGTCAGCGAACATCCGCTGAAAGTTGGCCCGGACCGCATCGTCGCATTCGCAAGCCCGCTTCCTGATCTGTTCGATATCGTGGATATGGAGCCGCCCCCGGCTGTAGGATATCAGCCCGGCGCCCTGCAACGCCCCGGCTACCGTCGTCACGCTGGTGCGCCGCACGCCCATCATCCGCGCAAAGAACTCCTGGGTCAGCAACAGATCGGGACCGGCGAGGTCGTGCATGCGCGCCAGCCACTTGCAGGTGCGGGCCTCGATGTCGTGGACCGCATTGCAGGCAGCGGTTTGCTGCACCTGGGAAAGAAAGAACTGCTCGTACTTGATCAGCAGCGCCTTGAAGTCGGGCAATTCGTTCGCCAGCACACGCAGCCGGTCGGGGCCGATCGCCGAGGCCTTGCCGGGGATCTGCACAGTGACGAGGTTCAAGGAGACCTTGTCATCGAGCGCCTGGCTCGCACCGAAGACGCCGTCATGGCCGACCATGCCGGTTTCGATGGTCGAGCCGTCGGAGAGCTCGACGATGCTAGAGATGATGCCGGAATGCGGAAAATAGACCCGCCGAATGTGCTGATGAGGTTCGGCAAGCACCTCTCCCGCAGCCAACTCAACGACCGAAAGATGCGGCCCGAGGCGCGCCAGCGTCGCTGGCACAAGCCGGCCAAGCAGGAAGTTCGAAGCGTGAGGCATTTTTTGACCCTCTACGGTCCGCCAGTTCGCTATTGCCAGCGAGCTGCACACCAAGCCAACTTCCCATTTTCAGAAAGATTGCGACGTGCCCGAAGCTTGTGCAAGCCTAAAATCGGCTGACTGCCATCTACGACTTCCGAATGAGGCCCTGCGCTCAGGGCCCTACCGGCGTTCCGGAATATCTCCTAAGGGAGGGAACCCGTATCGCTTCGTTGCGAGGCCGGTACAGCAGCAAGTCCGCTGCAGTGCTGCCGGAAACCAAATCCACCGCACGGATAACGAGAGCCAGCTGATGCGCGACCAGTTCTCCAACAACCAACAAACCCGCAAGCCAGCCGTGAGTTCCAAAGGCGGCGTCGTTGCGGCGCAATCGCGCCGGGCGGCCGAAGTCGGCGCCGAGGTGCTGGCCGCCGGCGGCGATTGTGTCGATGCGGTCATCGCGACGACGTTCGCGCTCGGTGTGCTCGAGCCCTGGATGAGCGGGCCCGGCGGCGGCGGTGCGATGGTGCTCTACCGGGCGCGCGAAGATCGCTATGAAGTGATCGATTACGGCATGCGCGCGCCGGCGAGCCTGAACGTCGCGGATTATCCGCTGGCCGGCGGCGGGGCGGCTTCCGACATCTTTCCGTGGGCACGCGTCAAGGACGACCGCAACATGCACGGCCCCGGTTCGATCGCCGTGCCCGGCGTGGTCGCCGGCATGGACGAAGCGCATCGCCGCCACGCCAAAATGCCGTGGAAGGAATTGCTGGCGCCGATCGTCAGGCTTGCCGGCGAAGGCCTCGCGGTCGACTGGTGGACCACCGTGATGATTTCGAGCGCGGCTGCGGATCTGCGCCGTTATGGCGCGAGCGCCGCCGCCTATCTCGTCGACGGCCTGCCGCCGAACCCGCAATGGGGCATCCGCTCGGTGATCCGTCTGCCGCAGGATCGCCTCAAGGCTACGATGGCGCAGCTTGCGAGTGCCGGCGCACGCGACTTCTACGAAGGCGATCTGGCGGCGAGCCTTGTTGCCGACATCAAGGCGGCCGGCGGCACGCTGTCGCTGGAAGACCTCAAGCCGTTCCGCGCCCAGTTGCGCGAGCCGCTGGTGATCCCCTATCGGAGCGGCACGGTGTTCGCGACGCCCGAACTCACCGCAGGCCCGACGCTGTCGCGCGTGCTCGGCCTGCTGCAGAAGGAGCTTTCCCCGGCGCGCGGCGGGCCGGATGCCGCGGCTTACGCCGCCTATGCATCGGCGCTGCAGGCCGCCTACCGTGAACGCCTGAAGGGCATGGGCGACGAGGATGGCCGGCGCTCGCTCGGCACTGAGGCGCTGGCGCCGGCCTGCACCACGCATTTCTCGGCGGTCGATCGCGACGGCAACATGGCGGCGGTGACGCAGACCCTGCTCTCGACCTTCGGCTCAAAATTCGTCACGGAAGCGACCGGCATCACCATGAACAACGGCATCATGTGGTTCGACCCGACGCCGGGCATGACGAATTCGCTGGCGCCCGGCAAGCGCTGCCTGACCAACTACACGCCGGTGCTGGCGCAGGCATCCGACGGCTGCCGCGTTGCGGTCGGCGCGTCCGGCGGCCGGCGCATCCTGCCCGCGGTCAGCCAGCTGCTATCGTTCGTGATGGATTACGGCATGGACCTTGACGCCGCGATCCACCAGCCGCGCATCGATGCCAGCGAAGGCGCAATCGTGATTGGCGACAAACGCCTGCCGCAGGCCACGCATGATGCACTCGCCGCACGCTTCGACTACGAGCGCGCGGGAAGCCAGACCCTGCCGATGAAATTTGCCGTCCCCAGCATGGTGATGCGCAGCGGCGACACCAACAGCGGCGCCAGCGAGCCGTTCCACGCCTGGAGCGAGGCCGTGGCGGAGGGATAATCGGTTGTTCTCACCGTCATGCCCGGGCTTGACCCGGGCATCCACGGTTTCGCTTTGAGTGGCAAAACAAAACGTGGATGGCCGGGACAAGCCCGGCCATGACGAGAGAGTATTGATGTGAAGTGCAGACTATCTTGTCTGCGCCTCGATCGTCACTGTGCAATCAGCACCGCTCTGACCGGACACCACGATCTGTCCATCCGGCGAGCCCATCGCAATCGGCGGGGTCGTCGCACCGCCGGGCACCTGCACCGTGACGCTGATGGATTGCTGCTGCGCCGCGGCTCCGACGGTCTGTGGCGTCAGTTCGGTGACGTTGCCGGCGGTATCGCGCCGCATGATGCGGCACGGCGAGGCGCCACCGGCGGCCGCCGTCGTGCCGGTGTATCCGGCTGTGCCGGTGGTGCTGCCAGTGCCGCCGGCGCCGCCCGCCGCGTGGATGCGCGAGGCGTCGCGCGGGATCTGGCTTACGATCCGGTGCGTGCGCGGCTCGACGATCACGATCTCCTCTTCAGTCGTGAAGTAATCATAGCCGCGATATTCCGGTTCGATCGACACGATGGTATCTGGCAGCCGATGGAAGCGGACGCGATCCGGCACCCGCTCGCCGACGCGGATTGAAATGCTCAGATTGCGCTCGGGCTCCGCCAGACGCTCGCGGGTCAGGGTCTGCGAAATCCGCACCTGCTTGTCCGTCGACAGATTGGACTGCTGGCTGACCTGCGTCTGGTTGGTCTGGCTCTGTGTGGACTGGCTCTGCGTGGTCTGGTTGGTCGAGCCAGCCGGCGCGGTTTGCGCATTGGTGGAAGGCTGCTGCCGCGTGGTGTCGGTCGCAGTCGACGGCTGTTTTGCATCCTTGCTCATATCCTTGCCCTGCTCCGCAGCATTCTTCGAGCTGTCGCGCTGGTCGCGGCCCGCGTCCTTCTGCGTCGTGCCCGTGCCCTCGCGCTCCTTCTGAGCGGCCGTGGTGCCTTCCTTGCCTTCCTTGGACTTGTCCGATTCCGCGCGCGATTTTTCGCGATCGCTGTCGCGCTTCATCTCGGCGCTGCCCTTGCTGTCTTTGGCGCTGTCCTTGGCGTCCTTGCCTTCGCGCGCCGTTTGGTCGCGGCTGCCGTGGTGAGAATCTTGGCGGGAATCCTGCGCGCGCTCGGTGGATTTCGCATCCTCGCCACGGCCGCGCTTGTCATCGGCAGCGGTTGCCGGGCGTTCGCTCGACGCCTTGCCCCGCTCCTCGCTCTGACGGGAACCGGCGCCCCTTTCCTCGCGGCCGGCCGCCCCCTTCTGTTCCGCGGCTTGCCCGCGTTCCTGCGCCCGCTCGGCGCCGCGTTCCTGCGATGCACCACCCTTGCCGGTATCTGCCGGCCGCATCTGTTTCTGCTCTTCGCCTCTTGCGCTCGGCGCCTGGCCATAGGACACGGCCGGAGCCAGCATCAGGCAGATAATTCCCGTCGATAACAGCAACTGCTTGCGCATGTGGACGTCCTCCAGATCGGCGTTACGCATGCGAACGTTCGCCGCCGCCGGAGGTTCCGCACGCCGGTTGGAATTGCAGTCGCTCCTGAGCTGTCCCTTACCCGCGCTCACTGCGCCGCCTTGTTTGTCGACACGATCTCGCGCAGCTTCACGCGCTGTTCCTCAATCGCGCCGGCAAACTGCGCGGCGTTCAGCATACGCACCTTGACGCCGGCCGCCTGCAGCCGCGAATTGATCTCCGCATTTTTGCCAACGATGGCGATGTCATCGGCGATCCCATTACGAACGGCCGCCGGCAAATCGCGTCCGCCGAAGAAGCCCACCACGCCATCGAAGGTGAGTTCGGGGAATCCCGCTTCCATCGCGGTCGGCACATCAGGCGCGATCGGCGAGCGCTCCCGGTTGGTGACCATCAGCAGCCTTGCCTTGCCGCTGGCGACAGTGGGCATCATGGTAGCAGGCGCCGACACCATTACCTGAATGCGGTTTTCGGCGAGGTCTTGCAGCGCCGGGGCGACGTTTGAGCAGAAGGTTAGATGCCAAGCCGGTCCCGCACCCGTCCCGCCATGACGGCGGCGGCGACGCCGAGCGGCCAGAAGGCGTGCATCGGCATCGGCTTGATGCCGGTGATGGGCATATCGATGGCGACATTCTTGCCACCGGCGAGGCGGCGCGCCAGTTGCGCGCCCATCGCGGTCGATAGCGCGACGCCGCGGCCGTTGCAGCCGAGCGAGATCAACAGATTCTCCGTGGGCTCATGCACATGGGGATAGTGATCGGGTGTGATCGCGAGCCGGCTGTTCCAGCCGTGAGTCCACTTCACGCCCTTGATCTGCGGCCACAGCCGCTCGGCATAACGGATCAGGTAGGCGACATCGGCGGGCTTATCGATCCAGCGCATCGGCCCGCGGCCGCCCATCAACAGGCGATTATGCTGGTCGATGCGGTAATAGACCGTGATGTGCCCGCTTTCGTAGAGCACCGGGCGCGTCGGCATGATCGCGCGGGCAACTTCATCGGAAAGCGGCTCGGTGGCCGTGATCGAGGAGAACACCGGCACGATGGAGCGGCGCAGGCCGGGCCACAGATTATCGGTAAACCCGTTGGTCGCCAGCAGCACCTTCTCGGCGCGCACGACCGCACGCGGCGTTTCGATGCGCCAGGTGGCGCCTTCGCGCGACAAGGCGAGCGCCGGCGTCTCGCCATGCACGGCCGCGCCGGCCGAGATCGCGGCGCGCGCGAGGCCGCGCGCATAACTCAGCGGATGCAGATCGCCGCCGCGACTGTCCAGCATGGCGCAGAGATAGCGGTCGGTGCCGGTCATCTCGCGCATCTGCTCGCGGTTCAGAAATCTTACCGGCATTCCGCGGCGGATGCATTGCTTGGCCGTGCTCTCGATGGCCGCGGCGCTTGCCTCATTATAAGCCGCGCGCAGCGTGCCGTTCTGCCGTGCCTCGCAGGGGATCTGGTGGCGGCGGATCAGGTCGAATGTGTAGTTGGTGGTGCCGTAGGCAAAGGCGATCATCCGGCCGCCGAGCTCGGTGCCGAAATCCGCCTCGATCTTATCAGGGTCGTGCTTCAGCCCCGGATTGACCTGGCCGCCATTGTTGCCCGAGGCGCCCCAGCCCGGCTCGCGCGCTTCCAGCACGGTGACGCCTGTGCCCTGCTCGGCCAGATGCAGAGCGGTCGAAAGCCCGGTGAAGCCGCCGCCGACGATGGCAACTGCAACTCTCTTGTCGGCCGTGAGCGGCGGCGTCGCTGCCGGCGCGACCGCCGTATCGGCATAGAGACTCGGGGGCAGCGGCAGTCGAGCGGGCGCAGTCATGTTTGATAACTCAGAGCGGATGCAGCACGCGCCGCAAAAAATCCTGCGTGCGCGCATGCTGCGGTTGGTTGAGCACGGATTTCGCAGGCCCCTGCTCGACGATCACCCCGCCATCGATAAACAGCACACGGTCGGCGACATCGCGGGCAAATCCCATCTCGTGGGTGACGACGACCATGGTCATGCCGTCATCGGCGAGCTTGCGCATCACCGAGAGCACCTCGCCGACCAGTTCCGGATCGAGCGCCGAGGTCGGCTCGTCGAACAGAATCGCCTTCGGCTGCATCGCCAGCGCCCGCGCAATCGCGACGCGCTGCTGCTGTCCGCCGGAGAGTTGCGGCGGATAGCTATCCGCCTTCTCGGCCAGCCCCACCTGCGCCAGCAGCGCGCGGCCGCGCTTCAGTGCCTCAGCGCGCGGCTCCTTCTTGACATAGACCGGGCCCTCGATGACGTTCTCGAGCGCGGTGCGGTGCGGAAACAGGTTAAAGCGCTGGAACACCATCGAAACCTGCGTCCGGATCGAAACGATCGACGACGCATTGCGATCGACCCGCGCGCCTTCGACGCGGATGTCGCCGCTGTCGTAGCTCTCCAATCCGTTGATGCAGCGCAGGATGGTGGATTTGCCCGAACCCGAGGGGCCGACGATGCAAACCACCTCGCTCTTCGCAATCGACGCGGAGATTCCCTTGAGCACCTCGACCTTGCCAAAGCTCTTGTGAACATCCGCCAGCTCCATCATTTCCGGTTCGCCTTCTTCTCGAAATGCCGAACCAGCAGAATGAGCGGAATGCTCATGGTCAGATACATCAGCGCCACCAGCGTAAACACGCTGGTGTTCTTGAAGGTCGAGGACGCAATCAACTTGCCCTGCAGCGCCAGCTCGGCCACCGTGATGGTGGAGGCCTGCGAGGAATCCTTCAGCAGCATGATCATGATGTTGCCGTAAGGCGGCAACACGATCTTCACCGCCTGCGGCAGCACCACCCGACGCATGGTGAGCCACCAGCCCATGCCGATGGTCTGCGCGGCCTCGATCTGCCCCTTGTCGATCGCCTCGATACCGGCGCGAAAATTTTCCGACTGATAGGCGGAATAGGCGATGCCGAGCCCGAGAATCGAGGCCTGCAGCGCCGTCAATGCGATGCCGAAATCCGGCATCACGAAATACAGGTAGAACAGCAGCACGATGATCGGGATGCCGCGGATTACATTGATCAGGCCGGCACTCAGGCCGACCAGCACACTGACGCCGGATACCCGCAGCAGCGCCCAGAAAAGCCCGAGCACGGTCGATAGCGCCAGCGAACCGATGGTGACGACAATCGTCAGCCAGACGCCCTGCAGCAGGATCGGCACGAACTCGACGGCGTCGCTGAAAAACTTTTGCATCGGCTCAGGTCAGGGTTGCGTCCTGCCAAGGGAATGTTGCGGCGTGGCTCAAGAGATCAGGAAGCGTCGGCCTTCTGTCCCCATTTCTCAAGAATTTTGCCGATCGCGCCGCTTTTCTTGAGCTTGGCGAGTGAGGCATTGATCTTGCCGAGCAGCTCGGTGTCGCTCTTGCGCACCCCGATCGCAACGGTACCAACGGTGACCGGCTTGTAGGAATCGACCAGACGTACCTCGGCGAAATTGCCCTGCTTGAGATTGTAGGCGAGGATCGGGTAGTCAGCAAAACCCGCCTTGAGGCGGCCGGCATTCACATCGCGCAGGATGTCGGGAATGGTGTCGTAGACCTTGACCTCGCTGAACAGCCCGGTTTTCTTCAATGCGTCGACAAAGGCCGTTCCCACCTGGGCGCCGACGGCCTCGCCCTTGAGATCATCCTGCGAGGCGTAATTCTTCGAGTCGGTCTTCGGGACCACGAGCCCCTCACCATAGGTGTAGACGGCGTCGGAGAAATCGATCACCTCCTTGCGTGCCGCGGTTGCGAACATCGCGGCCGAAATGATGTCGATCTTGTTCGAGGTCAGCGACGGCACGAGCGCCGAGAACTGCATCGGCTCGATCTGCACCTTGAAGCCGGCGTCGTTGCCGATCTCGGTGATGAGATCCACCATGATGCCCTGGATGCTGTTGGTCTTGGTGTCGAGGAAGGTGAAGGGCACGCCGGTCGGCGTCGAGCCCACCTTCAGCACCTGCTGCGCGGATGCCGGCATCGCGGCCAAAAGAACAAACGCCGCCATCGCGGCCTGAACGAAACGCTTCAGAGCCATCGCACCACCTCCCGAATTGAACGCCGGCCCTAAGCGTTTCGCCCGCGTTCGACCAAAGGGTTGCGGGACAAGCCGTTCAGGCCTATTTTCACCAATATGAAATTGTGGTCACACTTCCCCGGGCATTGCAAGCCATTTTCATCCACATGAAGGAAGCAGCCTGACGTGAGCGGCGGCAAAAGGATCAGGAAATCTGCCCCGAGAGCGCGGATGAAGGCCGGCAAGGCAAGGGCTGCGTCGAAGGCGAAGCCGGCCGCCAAGCCAGCCGAGCCCGCGATGGATGTTGCGGTCGGCCACCGCATCCGCGAACTGCGCCGCGAGCACAGGCTGTCGCTGGAGACGATTGCCGCGCGAACCGATCTGTCGATCGGCTTCCTCAGCCAGATCGAGCGCGGCCTGTCGTCGCCGTCGCTGCGCGTGCTGGCAACGCTTGCCGACGTGCTCGGCGTCGGCATTGCCGCATTGTTCGGCGCCGGGCATAGCGCGGATGCCGCTTCGGATGGCGTGGTGACGCGCCAGTTGCAGCGCGCCGAACTGAAACTGTGGCGCACCGGCATTTCCAAGCAATTGCTGAGTCCGGCGGGAACGGAAAACCGGCTCAACCTGTTTCTCGTCCACATGGAGCCCGGCGGCAACACCGGCGACGAACTCTACACCCATGACGGCGAAGAGGCCGGCCTCGTGCTGGAAGGCGAGATGACGCTAACGGTCGACGCCGAAACCTGGACGCTGAAAACCGGCGACAGTTTTCGTTTCGCCAGCCGCCGGCCACATCGCTTTTCAAATCCGGCAGATGATGCGAAGGCAGTTGTGCTATGGGTGAACTGCGTGACGCAGGCGGGGTGAGCCCGGAGTAAATAGCAGTCTGGAGTGAATGATGGATCAGGCCGCAGACGATTGGGTTCCACACAGCGCGCACTGGGGAGCCTTTTCCGCGCGATGGAATGGCGCCAGTCTCGACGTCACGCCTTACGAGGGCGATCCGGCCCCCTCACCGCTGCTGCAGAATTTTTCCAACGCCATGCGCCACAAGGCGCGCATCCTCCGTCCGATGGTGCGCCAGGCATGGCTGGATCGCGGCATACGCAGCGAGCGCACGTTCGACCAGAAATTCGTCGCATGCCCCTGGGACGAAGTGCTCGACCTGCTCGCAACCGAATTGTCGCGTATCAAAACCGAGCATGGCGCCGCGGCGGTCTATGGCGGCTCCTACGGCTGGTCCAGCGCCGGACGTTTCCACCACGCGCAGAGCCAGGTTCACCGGTTCCTGAACATGGCATTCGGCGGCTATGTGCGCTCGGTGAACAGTTACAGCGCCGGCGCCTCGGCCGTGATCCTGCCGCACGTGATGGGCGGCTATGAGGCCATCTCGCGCCATAACGTGACCTGGGATGCGATCGCCGAGCATAGCGATACGGTGCTGGCCTTCGGCGGCATGGCCGTAAAGAATGCGGATGTCGCGAGCGGCGGCGTCAGCCGTCATATCGAGCGCGACGCAATGCAACGGGCTGCGCGCCGCGGCGCCGTCTTCTACAACGTTGCGCCGCTGCGCGACGACATGCCGGAAGAGGCCGGCGGCCGGTGGTTGCCGATCAAGGTCGGCACCGATGTCGCGCTGATGCTGGCGCTGGCGCATACGCTGCTTGTCGAAAACCTCTGGGACAGCGGCTTCGTCGCGCGCTATTGCACCGGCTTCGACATTTTCGAGCGCTATCTGCTCGGCCGCGACGATCATCAGCCAAAGGATGCGGCATGGGCGGCCGATATTGTCGGCCTTCCGGCTACAGCAATCATCGACCTCGCCCGCCGCCTGCCGCGCGGGCGCACCCTGATCACGGTCTCGCATTCGCTGCAGCGCGCGCAATATGGCGAGCAGCCGGTGTGGATGGGCGCGGTGCTGGCGGCGATGCTCGGCCAGATCGGCCTGCCGGGCGGCGGCTATCATTACGCGCTCGGCGCCCTCGGCCATACCGGCCGCCGGCCCAACGCCGTGCCAATCCCGACGCTGCCGCAAGGCAAGAACGGCGTCGCCGACTTCATCCCGGTCGGGCGTGTCGCCGACATGCTGCTGCATCCCGGCGAGCGGTTCGATTATAACGGCCGCGCGATGCACTACCCCGACATCAAGCTGGTCTATTGGGCGGGCGGCAACCCGTTCCACCATCACCAGGACACCAACCGGCTGCGCCGCGCTTTCAACGTCCCGCAAACCATCGTCGTGCACGAAAGCGCCTGGACGCCGATGGCGAAATTTGCCGACATCGTGCTGCCGGCGTCGATGACGCTAGAGCGCGACGATATCGGTGCCGCCGCCACCGATCCGAGGCTGGTGGCGATGCGTCGGGCCGTCGATCCGATCGGCGAAGCCCGCGACGATTTCGACATCTTTGCTGACCTGTCGCGGCGCCTCGGCGTCGAACAGGCTTTTACGGAAGGACGCAACAGTCGGCAGTGGCTCGCGCATCTTTACGAGCCGACGCGGCGCGCGCTGTTCGATGCTGGTTGGGATGCCCCTGACTTCGAGGAGTTCTGGCGGCGCGGCGAACTCGCATTGCCTTCCGCTCCCGATGACGGCGGCTTCCTGCGTGCCTTCCGCAACGATCCCGTCGGCAACAAACTGCCGACGCCGAGCGGCAAGATCGAGATCTCTTCGGAAACCATCGCGGGCTTCGGCTACGACGACTGCCCATCCCACCCGGCATGGCTGCCCTCGACCGAACCGCCGGATGCACGCCACCCGCTGACGCTGATCGCCAACCAGCCGGCGACGCGGCTGCACAGCCAGCTCGATTTCGGCGCGTACAGTCAGTCAAAGAAGGTCGTCGGCCGCGAACCGGTCCGTCTCAACCCCGCTGATGCAGCCTGCCGCGGCATCAAGAATGCCGACATCGTCCGCCTGTTCAACGATCGCGGCGCGTGCCTCGCCGCTGCCGTCCTTTCGCACGACGTCATGCAAGGCGTGATGCAACTATCCACCGGCGCCTGGTACGATCCGCAGGCCGGCGTGGCGGAGTATCCGCTGTGCGTTCATGGCAATCCGAACGTCCTGACCCGTGACATCGGCACGTCGCGGCTCGCACAAGGCTGCTGCGGTCAGGTGACGGTGGTCGAGTGCGAGAAGTATCAGGGAGAGCTGCCCGACATCCGCGCCTTCGATCCTCCGGAGCAGGAGTGAAGCGGTGACGGGAACGAGCTAGCTCCACCGTCATCGCGAGGAGCGAAGCGACGAAGCAATCCATCTATCCCTGCGCTGTGAGATGGATCGCTTCGCTTCGCTCGCATTGACGGGGTCGAGAGTTGCGCTTGTCTTACCCAAACCTTGAATCGTACCGGCTTACATTCAGCTCGCTCACATCGATGTCCGGTTTCCGCCCCGAGATCAGGTCCGCCATCACGCGCCCCGAGCCGCAGGCCATGGTCCAGCCGAGCGTGCCGTGGCCGGTGTTGAGGTGCAGATTGCTAAAGCGCGTGGCGCCGATCACCGGCGGGCCATCCGGCGTCATCGGGCGCAGGCCGCTCCAAAACGTCGCCTTGCTCAAATCACCGCCGCGCGGAAACATGTCGGTCAGCGAATGGTCGAGCGTCGCACGCCGTGCCGCGTCGAGCGTATTCGAATAGCCCGAAATTTCCGCGGTGCCGCCGACGCGGATGCGATCCCCCAACCGGGTGATCGCGACCTTATAGCTCTCGTCCATCACGGTCGAGACCGGCGCGCCGTCGGGATCGGTGATCGGCACCGTGATCGAATAGCCCTTCACGGGATAGACCGGAACGGAAATGCCGATCGGCTTGAGCATGCGCGGCGACCAGCTGCCGAGCGCGGCCACATAGGCGTCGCCTTGGAAGAACAGGCCTGTGCTGGTGGCGACGCCCGATATCTTGTCGCCATCGGCGACCAGCCGCTCGATCGCCGTATTGAAGTGGAACTGCACGCCGAGCTTGGCCGCTTCCTGGGCCAGCGCCTGCGTAAACATGTGGCAATCGCCGGTCTCGTCCTGCGGCAGCCGCAAGCCCCCGACGAACTTGTCCTTCACGCCGGCCAGCGCCGGCTCCGCGCCGATGCAGCCGTTGCGATCGAGCACCTCGTAAGGCACGCCATACTGCTTGAGCACGGCGATGTCGCTACCCGTCGAATCGAGCTGCTTCTGCTTGCGGAACAGCTGCAGCGTACCCTGGCTGCGCTCGTCATATTTGATGCCGATCTCGGCACGCAGCGCCCGCAGGCAATCGCGGCTGTATTCGGCGATCGGGATCATCCGGCTCTTGTTGACGGCGTAGCGCGCGGCCGTGCAGTTGCGCAGCATCTTCAGCCCCCAGATCCACATCACAGGATCGAGCTTGGGCCAGATCACCAGCGGGCCGTGCCGCATCAATAGCCATTTGATCGCCTTGACCGGAACGCCCGGCCCCGCCCAGGGCGAGGAATAGCCGGGCGAAACCTCGCCGGCATTGGCAAAGCTGGTTTCCTGCGCGGGTGCGGCCTGGCGGTCGACGACGACCACTTCGTGGCCGGCGCGCGCCAGATAGTAGGCCGTGGTGACGCCGATCACGCCACTGCCGAGAACGATGACTTTCACAATGCCTCACAGATTTGCCGCGGCAATGTTGCCGCGGCTACTGTCTTCTTAACCAGCAAGGATCAGGCCACCCGCTTGATCGCGTCGCCGAGGATCGAGACGATGTCGTCGATGTGGCTCTTCTCGACGATCAGGGGCGGCGACAAGGCAAAGCTGTCGCCGCTCATGCGCAAATAAAGCCCGCGATTGAAGCAGTCGACCATCACGTCATAGCCGCGCAGGCCGACGCCTTCCTTGCGCGGCGCGACTTCGACCGCGCCCATCAGGCCGACATTTCTGATATCGACGACGTTCGGCAAACCTTTAAGCGAATGCAGGCCGTCGCGCCAGTAGTCGGCCATCGACGCAACGCGGGTCAGCAGCTTCTCGTCCTTGTAGATGTCGAGCGTCGCAAGGCCGGCGGCGCAGGCGGTCGGATGCGCCGAATAGGTGTAGCCGTGGAACAGCTCGATGGTGCCTTCCGGCCCGGTCATCAGCCCGTCATGGATCTTGCGGCTGGCGAACACGGCGCCGCACGGCACGGTGCCGTTGGTGATGCCCTTGGCGGTCGTCATCATGTCGGGCGTGACGCCGAAATAATCGGCGGCGAACGGCGTGCCGAGACGGCCGAAGCCGGTGATCACCTCGTCGAAGATCAAGAGGATGCCGTGCTTGTCGGCGATCTCGCGCAGGCGCTTCAGATAGCCCTTTGGCGGCGGCAACACCGCGGTCGAGCCGGGCACCGGCTCGACGATCACGGCGGCGATGGTGTCGGCGCCATGCAGCGCCACCATCCGCTCGAGATCGTCGGCGAGGTCGGCGCCATGCTCCGGCAGATCCTTGGCGAAGGCGTTGCGGGTGAGGTCATGGGTGTGGCGGATGTGATCGACGCCGGGCAGATGGGTCGCAAAGGCGCGGCGGTTCGCCACCATGCCGCCGACCGACATACCGCCGAAGCCGACGCCGTGATAGCCGCGCTCGCGGCCGATCAGGCGCGTGCGCGTGCCCTGCCCGATGGCGCGCTGATAGGCCAGCGCGATCTTCAGCGCGGTGTCGACCGATTCAGAGCCCGAATTGGTGAAGAAGATGCGATCGAGCCCCTTCGGCGCGATCTCGGTGAGGCGCTCGGCGAAATCGAAGGCCAGCGGATGGCCCATGTTGAACGAGGGCGCGAAGTCGAGGTTGGTCAGGCTGCGCTCGACGGCGGCGGCGATCTGGCGGCGGCCATGGCCGGCATTGACGCACCACAGGCCGGCGGAGCCGTCGATCACCTTGCGGCCGTCGACGGTGGTGTAGTGCATGCCCTCGGCAGAGGCGAACAGGCGCGGCGCTTTCTTGAACTGCCGGTTGGCCGTGAAAGGCATCCAGAACGAGTCGGTCTGCAGGGTGTTCGGCTTTTGGTGAACGGTCACGGGCTTAGCTCCTTTGCTGGCAGCTCAAGCCAACACCGGGCCACGCTCGGGAAGCCATAACAAGTCCTTTTCTTCGCTCCTGCAACCTATTGATTTTACTAGCCTCAATAGGGCATATTTGTTCGATCCGAAACACCTGCAACAGGGATTTTCCGATGAGCGTCGATATCGGCGGGCGACTCCGATTCATCCGTTCCAGGCACAAGCTGTCGCAGCGCGAGCTGGCCAAGCGTTCCGGAGTGACCAATTCAACGATCTCGCTGATCGAATCCAACCAGATGAACCCCTCGGTCGGGGCGCTGAAGCGCATCCTCGACGGCCTGCCGATGGGGCTCGCCGAGTTCTTTGCGATCGAGCCGGAGCGGCCGCGCAAGGCGTTCTACCGCTCCGACGAGCTGACCGAGATCGGCAAGAAACCGATCTCCTACCGCCAGGTCGGCGACAATCTGTTCGGCCGCGCGTTGCAAATCCTCAAAGAGCGTTACGAGCCCGGCAGCGACACCGGCCGCGTGCCGCTGACCCATGACGGCGAGGAAGGCGGCATCGTGGTCTCCGGCCGGCTCGAGGTCACCGTCGACGACGAGCGCCGCATCCTCGATCCCGGCGATGCCTATTATTTCGAGAGCCGAAGGCCGCACCGCTTCCGCTGCGTCGGCGCCAAGCCGTGCGAAGTGATCAGCGCCTGCACACCGCCGACCTTCTGAGCGGCGAGAAATAAATTTCTATAAATCCGCTGCAGCGTTGTGATGATGACGCCCGGCGCTGCGCTTGCGCAGGTTGCAAAAAAGCTGAATAGTTTACGTGATCCGACGCAGAAATCGGAAGCGTGCGGCTGCACGCATGCAGCCGCTTGTTGGAGCTTTTTCGCATGTCGAAGCTCACCGAGCACGCCGCGTGCCTGCTGTGGAAGCCGGACTTGATCTGGCTGAATGTCGTTTCCGATGCGATGAGTGCCATCGCCCTTCTTACGACGGCCTATGTCCTCGCCTTCTTCGCGTGGCGGCGCTACCGCGAGCTGATGTTCCGGGGCGTATTCCTGATATTCGCGCTCTTCGTCGCGGTCTGCGGGGTGACCCGCCTGCTATCGATCTTCACCATGTGGACGCCGGCCTATGAAATCGAGGCCCTCGCCAAAGCCTTCCTGGCACTGATCTCGATCCCGGTCACGGCAGCACTCCTGCTGGCGCTGCCGCGAATCCTGGTGCTGCCGACGCGCATTCAGCTTGCCAATGCCTATAGCGCGCTCGAGGAGGAAGTCAGGCAGCGCCGCGAGGCCGAGGCTATGGTCAAGCGGTTTGAAGAGAAGGAGGCCACCGAGGCCAAGGTGCGGCAAGCGCAGAAGATGGAGGCCATCGGCCAGCTCACCGGCGGCGTGGCGCACGACTTCAACAACATTCTGACCGTGATCACCGGCACCATCGAAATCCTCGCCGATGCCGTCAAGGATCGCCCGCATCTCACCCAGATCACCGATCTGATGGGCGGGGCCGCGGCACGGGGGGCCGAGCTGACCAAGCATTTGCTCGCCTTCTCCCGCCGGCAGCCGCTGCAGCCGCGCAATACCGACGTCAACGCACTGGTGATCGAAGCGGCACGTCTGCTGCGCCCGACGCTGGGCGAGCACATCGAAATCGAATCGATGCTGGCGCACGATTCGGCGCCGGCCCTGATCGACCCCAGCCAGCTATCGACCGCGATCCTGAACCTTGCTTTGAACGCGCGCGACGCCATGCCCGATGGCGGCAAGCTGACACTGGAAACCAAGAACGTGGTGCTCGATGAGAACTATGCCCGCCTGAACAGCGAGGTGAAACCGGGCAACTACGTCATGATCGCCGTGAGCGACACCGGGGAAGGCATCCCCGGCAACCTGCTCGAAAAGGTGTTCGAACCGTTCTTCACCACCAAGGAGGCCGGCAAGGGCTCGGGGCTCGGCCTCAGCATGGTGTACGGCTTTGCCCGGCAGTCGAACGGTCACATCAAGATCTACAGCGAGGTGGGCCACGGCACGAGCGTGAAGCTATACTTGCCGCAGGCCACGAGTGCCGGCACGCAGGAGCCCGCCGGCGAGACGGGCTCCTACGCCGGCGAACATAGCGACGAGACGATCCTGATCGTCGAGGACGATCCGCTGGTCCGCCAATATGTCCTGGCGCAAATCACCCGTTTCGGATTCCGCACGCTCGCCGCTGCCAACGCCACCGAGGCACTGGCGATCATCGATGGACCTGACAGGGTCAACCTGCTGTTCACTGACGTCATGCTCCCCGGCGGCGTAAATGGCCGCCAGCTTGCGACCGAGGCGGTGAAACGACGCCCGGGCCTCAAGGTGCTGTACACCTCCGGTTATGCCGAGAATGCCCTCGTCCATCACGGCCGCCTCGATGCCGGCGTGCTGCTGCTGCCAAAACCCTACGTCAGCGCCGACCTGGCGCGAATGCTTCTGATCGCGCTGGCATCGTGAGTTCTTCTGGATAGATAACCGCCTTACTCAGGAGCGGCGCAGGCGCGTGCCGGGCCGGGATCACTCCTCCAGCGCGCTGGCAAGCAGCAGCTCGAGCTCCTGCCTGACGTCGTCGAGCGGTTGGGCGCTGCGCGCGGCGCGGCACATCGCGACCGTTCCTTCCGTCGATGCGATGACGAGGGCTGCGAGCCGCCGGGCGCGCGCCGGCGCGACGCCTTCGCGCCGCAGCGCCGTGAACATGATCTGCTGCCAATCGGCAAACACGCCATTGGCGAGATCGAGCAGATGCTGCTGCGCGGCTTCATCGGGCTCGCCGTCCTTCTCGGTGGCGTCGTTGACATATTGCTCGACCGCGACCGCGAGCACGGGGCAGCCGGCCTGAAATTTCGTCCGCTCCAGCCTCTGGCGCCACAGTGCGATGAAGGTGCGCAGGCCCGCGACCGCGCCGCGCGTTTCCGTGAGGTGCGCGAGCGGCCCGCTCACCTGCTTGCCGGCGAACAGCAGTGCGTCCTCGATCAATTGCAGCTTGCCGCGCGGAAAGTGATGGCCGATCGAGCCGCGCGGCGTGCCGGTGTGGCGCACCACCTCGCGCATGCTGGTGGCGTTGACGCCGCGGCGGCTCATCAGGTCGGCGGCGCCTGCCACCATCTTGGCGCGGGTAACAGATGTCATCGGGTTCCTCGTCGGCGGGATAACTTATCCTAGATTATGACGCTTGACATAGCCAGCCTCGTGTGGAGTTATGACGATCGTCATAGCCGGTGCCGATGCCGGCAAGGAGCTGGGGCTCGCGCGGCGGCGTGCTGTCGTTCCCCGACCTGCTCGAGCACGGCCCGTCACATTTTTCGCCGGAGCGCGCCGCTGCGATTCGAACCGCGCTCGCGGTCAAATACGAACGATAGCGCAATGAACATAACGACGGGGAAGGAAGCATGAGCACTGAGGGAAAAATCCGCACCGAGACCCATGATCGCATCTTCAAGATCATCATCGACAATCCCGCCAAGAAGAACGCGTTCTCGCCGGCGATGATGGAGCAGCTGTCGGACGCGCTGACCGAGCTGCACAACAACGACAGCTATTGGGTCGGCGTGATCTGCGCCGAGGGAAAGGATTTCACCGCGGGTCTCGACATGCCGAAATTCTTCGGCCCCAACGCCGAGAAGCGCAATTTCAGGGAAGGCAATGTCGATGTGTTCGGCCTGCAGAAGCGCTGCAGAAAGCCGATTGTCACGGCGGTGCAGGGCATCGTCTTCACCATCGGCATCGAATTGATGCTGGCGGGCGACATCGTGGTGGCCGCGGACGACGCCCGCTTCTGCCAGATGGAGTCCAAGCGCGGCATCGCCCCGCTCGGCGGCGCGCACTTCCGCTTCCTGTCCCGCACCGGCTGGGGCAATGCGATGTATCACCTGTTCCTGTGCGACGAGTTCACGGCGGCGCGCGCCCGCGAGATCGGCCTGGTGCAGGAGGTGGTGCCGGCGGGCCAAGAGGTCGAGCGCGCCATGGCGCTGGCAAGGATCATCGCAAGCAATGCGCCGCTCGGCATCCAGGCCACCAAGGAAGCCGCCCTGAAATATATTGAACAGGGCGAGCAGGCGGCGATCGCCTACATTCCGAAGGTCCGCGAGCGCGTGCTGAACAGCGCCGATGCGCGCGAGGGCATTCAATCCTTTATCGAGCGGCGCGCCGCGGTATTCCAGGGGAAGTGATTAGGACGCTCGCGTCCTCACCCCGTCAGGATCGGCTTCAGCGCATCGCGCTGCTCGATGATGTAATCGAAGAAGGCGGCAATGCGCGGCACACGGCGGATGTCGGGATGTGTGAGCAGCCGCCAGCTTCGCGTCAGCTCCGGCACCGGTCCCAGCACGCGGATCAGGTCCGGCTCGGCATCGCCGAGCGCCGTCGGCAACGGTCCTATCCCGGCGCCTGATTTCACCGCGGACACAAGCCCAAGCACGCTGTTGTTGCGCACCGGCATTTTGGCGCCGGGCGCGACCTCCTTCAGCCACTTGGCGGCGCGGTGACCGGTCAACGACTCATCGAAGCCGATGAGCGGAAATTGTGCTAAGTCTTCGACACGATCGGGCTTGCCGTGACGGGCGACATAATCCCGGCTGGCGTAGACCGCCCACAAAGAGTCCGCGATCTTCCGCCCGATCAATTCATCGTCGGTATCACCTGAGCGAAATGCGACGTCGACCTCGCCCTTCGACAGGTCGAGATAGCGGTCACTGGTGATGAACTCGACCCGCAGATGCGGATGGCGGGCATGAAACCGTTCAATCAGGCCCGACTGCGTCATGCGGATGACGATCGGCTCGGGACAGGTGACACGGATCGTGCCCTTCATGTCTTGCTCGGCATCGGTGGCGCGCCGCTGAAAATCCCCGACCGCGGCCTCGATGCGTTCGGCGAAGGGCAGTAATGTGGTGCCGTATTCGGTGAGGCGATAGCCGCTGGCTTGCCGCGTCACCAGCGCCTGCCCGATCCGGCGTTCGAGTTCTTCGAGGCGTCGATGCACGGTTGACTGGCTGGTGCCGAGCGCCTTGCCGGCGGCGATCGTGCTGCCATGGCGCGCGACGGCAAGAAAGTATTTCAGGTCGTTCCAGTCGAACATGCGGCCATTATGCACTTTTGGAGCGGGCCCTCGCAATCTTGCGGCTCCCGCGGCATGGCCGCGCCGCCATAGGGTTTTTGCGCCCAAACAGCTTTCATAACGAACAAAGGAGCGATACATGCGCAGCCATCTCATCCCCGGCCTCGCCCTGCTCGCCGGCCTCGGCGCCGGCAGTCCGGCATGGGCACAACAGCACGGCGCGGCCGCCCCCAATATCGCCAAGCCGAACATGGTGCTGCAGCAGGTCGTCGAGGGATTACCGACGGACGACAGGCAGACCGTGCGGGTGATGACGGCGACCTTCAAGCCTGGCGACAAGACCGTCTATCACACCCATCGTTTTCCGGTGACGGTCTACGTCCTCGAAGGCGCCTTCACGCTCGAACTCGACGGCCGCCCGCCGCTCACGGTGAAGGCCGGTGAGGCCCTGGTCGAGCCGCCCAAGGTGCCGATGACCGGCTATAACCGCAGCGCCACAGAACCGACGAAAGTGGTCATTTTCTATGTCAGCGCCAACGACACGCCGTTTCTCGATCTGATGGGGCACTAGGAGATCGCATCGGCATGGCGTGGCCGGCTATGCCGCGCTTGCCAAGCCAGTCGTGATTTGCGCGCATGTCGGGCCGTGTGTAACCTTGACACGGCTGGACTGACACGAGAAGCGGGAGTGTGCCGTGCGCGCAATCTTGATCCTCGCCATCCTGCTCGGCCTTTGCGCCCCTGCCCGCGCCGACGACGTCGCCGCGGCGCAAAGCGTGATCCGCGCGCAGGAGCAGGCGTTCAGCCGAGACGACGCTGCGGCCGCCTATTCCCATGCGGCGCCCGAGATCAGGCAGCTCTTCCCGCAGGCCGACATCTTCATGCAGATGGTCCGCCAGGGCTACGCGCCGGTCTATCGCCACAAAAGCTTCGAAGTTCGGCGAAGCGCGCGCCGCCGGCGGCCATATCGCCCAGCGCGTCCACATCGTCGACGACAATGGCGAGGTGTGGGAGGCGATGTATACGCTGGAGCAGCAGAGCGACGGCAGCCTGAAGATCACCGGCTGCTCGCTGTTGAAGGCGGGACAGTCGGTATAGAGGCAGCGGGCTTGCCCCGCATGGCGGGATCGAGGCTCTTGCATCCGCCCACCGCCGAAATATACTTCGCTCGATTTTACCCGTTTTGATTGTTTCACGACCGTCCCGAATTTGCAGGACGCCTTTCGAAATTCATACTCGGCCTTAGTTGCAACGGCCACCGATTCGCGCGGGCCGCTGGCTTTGAGGTCGCGGCGGAGCCATTCCTGCAGGAGAGCCGAGACATGGGCACTTCAGCGAAAAAGAAGAACACGACGAAGAAGACCGGGACGCCGCGGGAAAAGCCCGAGCGCAAGCTGACGCGCGAGATGATGATCGATCTGTACCAGGCGCGGCAGTATCTCGGGCTCGACACGCTCAAGGAAACCGGCCTGCGCATGAAGGTGCGCGTCTACTTCAAGGACCCGGCGGTCGCGGCAAGCACCGAGGGCGCCGGCATCGACGACGACTTCACCACGCCCTGGGAGCCGGGGCTCGCGGACGGCCCGACCAGCGCGCGCTTCGCCGTGGTCGACTACGACGCGACCAGGAACGTGCTGACGCCGCCTGCGATCTGGCACCCGCGCAACAACTGCTATCTGGCGCCCGACCGCAAGACCGTGCTCGATGACAACGTCAAGAAGCTCTATCAGTACCATCAACTGAGCGTCTGGGCGACGGTCCAGAACACGCTCGATTTCTTCGAGAGCGGCGCCGGGCTCGGCCGCCGGATCAGCTGGGCGTTCGAGGGCAACCGCCTGATCATCGTGCCGCACGCCGGCTACGGCGAGAACGCCTATTACGACCGGGGCAGCAAATCGCTGCAGCTCTACTGGTTCGAGAGCGAGAAGGGCACGGTCTACACCTGCCTGTCGACCGACATCGTGAACCACGAGTTTGGCCACGCGGTGCTCGACGGGCTACGGCCGCATTACTATGAATCCGTTCTCGCCGAGACTGCGGCGTTTCACGAATTCCTCGGCGACCTCACCGCCCTGCTGATGGCTTTCAGCAACAACGCCTTCCGCAAGGCGGTGCTCAAGGAAAGCAACGGCGAGCTCACCAACGCACAGTTGCTGGCGGGGCTGGCGCGCGAATTCGGGCAAGCGACCGCGAACGCTCCCTACCTCCGGACCGCCCTGAACAAGCTCACGATGCAGGATCTTGCCGGCAATCTGGAGCCGCATGCGCTGTCGGAGGTGCTGACCGGGGCCATCTTCGACATCCTCATGGGGGTGTTCGCCAAGCACCAGAAGAATGAGGTCGAGCGCGCAAAGGCCGGCCGCAGCGCCAAGCCGAGCGACATCCGTGCGCTCGCCGATACCGTCCCCCGCATGCAGATGCTCGCCATCCAGCCGCTCGACCTGCTGCCGCCCTGCTCCGTGACGTTCCGCGATTACGCGCTGGCCGTGCTACGCGCCGAATACGTCGCCAACCCGACCGATCCATCGGGCTATCGCGAGTTGATGATCGACTGCTTCATCAAGCGCGGTATTCTCGACGAGGTCGACCGCGCGTGGCTGATGGAGAACGGGCCGGTGTTTCGCCGCCCGGCGTTGGATGTCTTCCACTCCGTCGAATCGATCGGCGCCTCGCGCGGTGGCGCCTACCGCTTTCTCGACGACAATCGCGCCAAGCTTTTCATTCCGTCCAGCGCCGACATCGACGTCCCCGAGGTGATACGCGCCAGCAAGCGCAGCCGTGACAGGTTGCCGCTGCCGCAGCAGACCATCGTGCAATATCTCTGGCGCGAGGAGCTGGTGCTCGAAGGCGAAAGGTTCGGCCGGTTTGCCGGCGAGCGAACCACGATGCTGTGCGGCGCCACGATCGTTCTCGACCAGAATGGCAATCTGATCCACTGGGCGCGCAAGCCCGGCACCGCCGCCGTCGGCACCTCGCAGGTGGCGCTCAACGAGCAGGCCGAGGGCGTTCGCCGGCGCAACGAGTTGCTCGACACGCTCGCCGCGCGCATCGCCGCGGGCATGGTCGGCGAATCGATCGGCGGCGAGCTCGGCCTGCTGCAGCGCGCCACGCCGCCATTCACCGTCGAGCGCGTCGACGGCGCGCTGCGCTTTGGCCTCGCGCCGCATTTCGCGCTCGACGACGACCACGAACACGACGGCACGGGGGATCGGCAATGGCAAATAAGCTTCTGATCCGGCTCTACGACGTCGGCCTCGGCGACTGCATCTATTGCCGGATTCCGAACGCCCACGAGAGCGGCCGGGATTTCCATATCCTGATCGACTGCGGAACGCTGAGCAGCACCGATTATCTGGAAGCCGCCCTCGACAATCTGAAGACCATGCTGCCCGAGATCGACGGCAAGCGTCACGTCGATCTGCTTGTCGTGACCCACGAGCACAAGGATCATATGACCGGCTTCGGCCTCGATCTCTGGGGCGGGCTGTCGTTCGGCGCGATCTGGATGAGCGCGGCGATGGACCTCGACCATCCTGAGGCGAAGCGGGCCAAGAAGCTGCACAGTTTCGCGGCCAATGCCATGGAACAGGCGGTGCGGCTCAATTTGTCGCTCAGCCCGCCCTTGATGGAGCTCGCTGCGGCACTCGCGCTCAACAAGAATGCGATGAAGACGCTGCGCGAGACCCTGCCCAAGGCAAGCAAGATCAAGCCGGTCTATGTTCACGCCAACGCGAAGAAGACCGAGCTCGCCCTGCCGCTCAGGGGTGCCGAGGTCAGCGTGCTCGGGCCGGAAAAGGACATCGATTTCTATTATCTCGGCAAGGAAGGTGATCAGACGCTGCGGCGGTTCGGCTTTGGCGATACCAGCCAGCCCGATCCGTCGGCCGCGGTGCCGCGGCCGGACACGGTGCCTACTCCGGCAAATATCGATCCTGCGGATTTCCGCCAGCTCCGCTCGCGCATGCTGTCCACCGCGCTGGCGTTCGCCGATCTCGACGGCAAGGTCTGCAACAACACCAGCGTTGTCCTGCTGATCGAATGGAAGGGCAAGCGGCTGTTGTTCGTCGGCGACGCCGAATGGGACGGCGCGTACAAGGAAGGCAAGGCCAATTGCGCCTGGAACGTGATGTGGAAGCTGCGCAAGGAAAAACTGAAGGGCCCGCTGGCCTTCTACAAGATCGGCCATCACGGCAGCGTCAATGCGACGCCCTGGGGCATGACGCCGGCCGCCAGCGCCGGCGAGCCGCTCGCAATCCTCGACGCCATCCTGCCAGTGCAGTCGAAGGCCGGCGCCCGGGCGATCGTCTCGACACGGCGCGGCAATTACGAAACCATTCCGCGCACCGACCTGCTCGCCGAAATCGGCAAGCGCGTCGCCAACACCAGAAACTACGCCGACGCCTTCAAGAAGGCCGGCAAGAAGACGTCCGAGGTGCCGAAATTCGGCGAATTCGAGAAGGAATCGTTCGCCCAGCCGCAACCGATGCGCACCGACCTCGAACGCATGCTGCAGGATCAGAAGGGCTTTATCGACGTCGAGATCGAGGGGTAGGAAATATTTCGTCTCACGCCATCGCCAGCCGCTGCCGTGCGCGCATCAACAGCAGCAGCATAATGCCGATATTGAGCGCGTTCCACGCCAGCCCATTGGCAAAGGCAGCGGTGTAGGAGCCGGTGGCGTCGAAGATCGCGCCTGAGATCCAGCCGCCGAACGACATGCCGAACACGGAGGCGAAGATCACGATGCCGACGCGGGTCGCGGCTTCCGCGGCCGGCATCGCCTCGCGCACGATGATGGCGTAGCTCGGCACGATGCCGCCCTGGAACAGGCCGAACATCGCCGAGATGACGTAAAGCGAGGTCAGGCTGTCGAAGAACAGGTAGAACAACAGCGCGGTGCCCTGCGCCACCGAGCCGATCAGCAGCGTGCGGATGCCGCCGATCTTGTCGGCAAGGAAGCCGGAGCCGATCCGGCTAATGATGCCGAAGCCCAGCATCAGCGACAGCATCTCGGCGCCGCGCGCCACGCCATAGCCGAGATCGCCGCAATAAGCGACGATGTGAACCTGCGGCATCGACATCGCGACGCAGCAGGCGATCGCGGCCAGCGACAGGATCGCCGTCAGTGCGTTGGTGGATATCCGTAAGTCAACGCGCGGCGGCGCCGCGTTCTGGTGGTCGCGCTGCCCACCCGCCCCCATCAGCAGGCGCAAGACGACCAGCGCCAGCGCCATAGCGACCGCGGTGAAGATGCCGAGCGCGATATGGGTGGTGCGCCAGCCCATCGTCTCGATGCCGTAATTGACCAGCGGCGGCCAGACCGCGCCGCCGATATAATTGCCGCTGGCGGCGACTGCGACGGCAAGCCCACGGTAGCGGACGAACCAGTGCGAGGCCTCCGCCATCAACGGACCGAAGGTCGCCGACGACGACAGTCCGATCGCAAAATGCACCAGGATGAATTGCCAGATCGAGGTCGACATCCCCGCGACCACATAGCCGAGGCCGAGAATGCCGATGCCGAGCCCGATCGCGGTGACGATGCCGTAGCGGTCGGTGATTTTGCCGGTCAGCACCGCGCCGGAGCCGAAGCCGAGCATGATCATGGTGAAGGCGAGCGAGGCAGTGCCGCGGCTGGCGGCAAACTCGGCCTGCACCACCGGCAGCGCGACCACCACCGACCACATGCCAACGCTGCCGAGCGAGCCGATCAGCACCGCAACGACAAGCCGCAGCCATGCCCGGCGCGAGTCGGGAATGAACAGCTCGGAATCTCGGGAAAGTTCAGAAGAAATTACCACGGCGGGCGCAGCTTCGGGGGCCAATCGCCTAACGTCAAGCCACAATGCCGAGATATTGGGCATGCAGAATGTGATGGGACGGCGGCCATCGGTACCTTGGCGGAATCGGCCGTTGGTATTAGTTTGCCGCCATGTTCGTTCGCCTGACGAGACCTGCACGCGCCAGAGCCGGGTGGTTTGCCGCCCTGCTCTATCTGTCTTGCGTGCTCGCGCCCGGCGCCGCGATGGCGCTCGGTGACGCGGCCTCGTGTCTTGTGATGAAGGTCGAAACGGCCGCGGCTGCGCCGGGGCACGATGCGTCCCCGCATCAGCACCATGAGGCGCATAGCGCCCATCATGCGAATGCCGGCGCCGTTCACGACGAACCAGCCGAGCCTCAGCACCATGGCAAGTCTTCGCCGGGGCCGTGCTGTGCCATGCTGTGCGTGTCCGCGATCGCGGCCGATCTGCCTTCTGTGGCAACGCCGTCGCAGCCGATTTCGCTCTGTGTATCCGAGAATTTCCAGCGCCTGCCGAGCAAGGCGACCCCCCTGCTCTACCGTCCCCCCATCGCCTGATTTTCTGACCTAACGACGTCGGCAGCCGCGCGATGAGCGCGCGCACGCCCGTGGTCCATCAGAATCAGGAATAGATCATGTCTTCGCAGTCTGGGGCGAAGCCCACCGCCGTTGATGCGGCGCGCGGGCGCCATTCCATATTTCATTTGCCGATGTGTGGGATCGCCATCGCGCTGGCCGCCGGCGCCGTCGGCTGTACGCCCGCGTCGACGCGAATCGCCGGTGCCGATCCGGCAGATCCCGCGGCGAAGACGGCCGGCGTCGGCTACCGTTCGACCATCGCGCCCTATACCGCGCTGCGCCCGTCGACACCGGCGCCGTGGCGTGAACGCAATGACAGTGTCGCCCCGAAGCAAGGGGAACGGCCATGAAATGTCTCTTCATCCGGCACACGCCGATCATCGTGCTGCTGACAGCAAGCGTTGCACTCGCCGGCTGCGCGTCGTTTTCGCCGGGTACCGGCATGACCGTCGTCGCTGACGTCGCTAACCAGACCATTGGCAAAGACGTCGCCTTCGTGCGCTGGGCCGACGATGCCACGCGGACCGGCGGCACGGTACGCCGCCTGCTCGGTCGGCCGCTCACCGCCGATGCCGCTGTGCAGGTCGCGCTGCTCAGCAACAAGGGCTTGCAGGCCGCCTATAATGAACTGGCGTTGGCGGAAACCGATCTCATCGCCCAGAGCCTGCCACCGAACCCGACGTTCTCGATCTCCCGCATCTCCGGCAACGGCGCCAGCGAAATCGAGCGGCAGGTGATCGGCGACATTCTCGCGCTCGCCACCCTGCCGTTCCGCTCCGAGATCGCGCGCGAGCGTTTCCGTCAGGCGCAACTCCGCGCCGCACTGGAGACGCTGCGGCTCGCCGCCGAGCTCAGGCGCACCTATTTCCGCACCGTTGCGGCCAACGAGATGGTCGTGCTGCTGTCCGATGCCAAATCGACCGCCGAGAGCACGGCGCAGCTTGCAAAAAAACTCGGCGAGACCGGTTCGCTGAACAAGCTCGACCAGGCGCGCGAGCAGGTGTTTTACGCCGAAACCACCGCCGACCTCGCCTCCGCGCGGCAGGAGGCAGCCAGCGCCCGCGAGCGCCTGACGCGCCTGATGGGCCTGTGGGGCGACGATGTCGATTTCCGCCTGCCGAACCGCCTTCCGGCGCTGCCGCGGCAGCCGCGATCGCTGCCGACCATCGAAGCCGACGCGGTCGGCCATCGCATCGACCTGCGGATCGCGCGGATGGAATTGGCCGCGCTCGAAAAGGCGCTCGGTCTCACCCGGGCGACGCGCTTCGTCACGCTGCTCGACGTCGCCGGCATATCGAAGCGCACGGCGGATCCGGAGACGCCGCCGTTCCGCGAACGGGGTTTCGACATCCAGTTCCAGATTCCGATCTTCGACGGCGGCGAAGTGCGCGTCCGCCAGGCTGTCGAGAGCTACAACCAGGCCTTCAACCTGCTGACTGAAAAGGCCGTCAACGTGCGCTCGGAGGCGCGCGACGCCTACCGCGTCTACCGCTCGACCTGGGATATCGCCAGCCACTACCAGCGCGAGATCCTGCCGCTGCGCCAGATCATCACCGAGGAGATGCAGCTTCGCTTCTCCTCGATGCAGATCGACGTGTTCGCGCTGCTGACCGAAGCGCGCCAGCGCCTCGCCTCGCTGCGCGCGGCGATCGACGCCAAGCGCGCGTTCTGGTTGGCGCAATCCGACCTGCAAACCGCAATCAACGGCGGCGGATCGGGCGCGAAAGAGAATCCAACGGCCACGGCAGCAGCCGCACCCGCCGCCGCTGGCGCACATTAGGAGAAGCACGATGTTCTCACGTAGAGGATTTCTCGGCTCCGCAGCCCTCGTCGGCGCCAGCGCCATCACCGGCCACGTGCAGGCCGCATCGATTCCCGAGGCGGCGACAATGGACAAGGCGGTGATGCAACCGCCGCTGCATCCGACCACCGGCCCTGACTACCGCCCCGTCGTCACGCTGAACGGCTGGACGCTGCCCTGGCGCATGAACGGCGACTGGAAGGAATTCCACCTGGTCGCCGAACCCGTGGTGCGCGAATTCGCCGAAGGCATGAAGGCTAATCTGTGGGGCTACAACGGTCAGGCACCCGGGCCGACGATCGAGGCGGTCGAAGGCGACAAGGTCCGCATCTTTGTTACCAACCGCCTGCCCGAAGCCACCACGGTGCACTGGCACGGCATGATCCTGCCCAGCGGCATGGACGGCGTCGGCGGCCTCACCCAACCGCACATCCCGCCGGGGAAAACCTTCGTCTACGAGTTCCAGCTCAGGCACAGCGGAACGTTCATGTACCACCCGCACTCCGACGAGATGGTGCAGATGGCGATGGGCATGATGGGCATGTTCGTCGTGCATCCCCGCGATCCGAAATTCCGCCCGGTCGATCGCGATTTCGTCTTCGTGATGTCGAGCTATCTGATCGACCCCGGCACCTATTTGCCGAAGGTCACCGAGATGACCGACTTCAACATGTGGACCTGGAATTGCCGCGTCTTCCCCGGCATTGATCCGATGCCCGTCCGGCTTGGCGACACCGTGCGTGTGCGCATGGGCAATCTCACCATGACCAACCATCCCATCCATCTGCACGGCCACAAATTCGTGGTGTCGTGCACCGACGGCGGCTGGGTCCCGGAGACCGCGCAATGGCCGGAGACGACCATCGATGTTCCGGTCGGCGCGGTCAGGGCTTTTGACATGCTGGCGGACAATCCCGGTGACTGGGCATTCCACTGCCACAAGTCGCACCACACGATGAATGCGATGGGCCACGACGTGAAGAACCTGATCGGCGTGCCGCACCGGGATCTCGCCAAGGCGGTCGGCAAGCTAGCGCCCGACGCGATGGTGATGGGATCGACCGGCATGGCGATGGGCCAGATGGAAATGCCGGCGCCCGACAACACGCTGCCAATGATGACCGGCACCGGTCAGTTCGGCCCGATCGAGATGGGCGGCATGTTCACGGTGATGAAGATCCGCGAGGGGCTGGCGCGCGACGACTACAGAGATCCCGGCCCCTATAAATTCCCAGCCGGCACCGTCGCGTGGGAAGTCGACGCGCCCGCCGCCAGTCCTCCGCGGCAGGAGACGCCTGCGACCTCACCGCCCGCGAAGAGCAAGGACCACAAGTCGATGCACAAGGGGATGAAGATGTAACAAGTGGCCCACACCGCCTTGAACCGGACACAACCCAATCAACAACGGAACAATACCGATGAAGAATATCGCGACGATCACCTTGGCACTGATCGCGCTCGCCGCGCTGGCACCACCTGCGTTGAGCCACGACAAGCACGCCCATGAAACCTATTCGGCCGGCGAGCCCGGCAATCCCGAGAAACCTTCGCGCACCATCGAGGTTGCCATGAGCGAGATGGAATACACGCCATCGCGCATTGAGGTGAAGCGCGGCGAGCAGATCCGTTTGGTGATCCGTAATGCCGGCAAGGAAGATCACGAATTCCTGCTCGCGACGACGGATGAGAACCTCAAGCACGCGGAGGACATGAAGAAGCACCCGCACATGGAGCACGACGAACCGAACGCCGTTCGGCTCAAGCCCGCGAAATCGGCGGAGATCATCTGGAAATTCACCAAGACCGGAACGTTCGAATATTCGTGCCTGATCCCCGACCACCGCGACTACGGCATGATCGGCAAGATCAGCGTGAAGTGAAGCACAAGAGATCTCGCAGCCGCCGCAGAACCCGGGACCTATTGAAGGAGAACACCATGAAGAAGTTCGCACACCCGCTCGCAGCCGCAACCTTCACACTGATGCTGCTGGCACCTGCCGCTTACGCGCAAGGCAACGCCGTTCAAGGCGAAGTCAAGAAGATCGACGAGGGCGCCCGCAAGGTCACGCTCAAGCACGGCCCGATCAAGAATCTCGGGATGGACCAGGGCATGACCATGGTCTTCCGCGTCAACGACCCTGCGATGCTCAAGCAGGTCCAGGTCGGCGACAAGGTCGAGTTCGAGGCGGAGAACGGCGCGTCGGGATACACCGTGACGAAAATACACAAAGCCAAATAGACGCCCCCGCCGGCACCGCACCGGGCTGCCTTGCGGTGCCGGTCATTGCGCCGCGATCGCGCACGTGCTGATCGCGTCTGACGAAGGAACAACCACGCGTATCGTGGATTGCACCTACCTCACCACGAACGCATGGAGGCCGATATGATGGAAGCGCCGCCGATGCGGCGCTGCCGTTGAATCCCTCATCCGGTTCCTCGGCGCGCGCTAATCTCCATCAGAGTTAATCCGCAGGCCGCCATCTCTACGCAAATGACGCGCGCCCCGAAAATGTTGTACAAGGCGCTGGACAGCGCTCGACTTCCGTCCTGAACATGGATGCGAGGAGCAGAAGACGAAACGAGACGCCCGTGCGACGAATTGACGATCAAACGTTCCTGCTCCTGCTGTTTGTCGTCACATTGGCATTCGGCTGGGTGCTGTACCCCTTCTACGGCGCGGTGCTGTGGGCGATCATCGTCGCGGTGATCTTTGCACCGGTCAACCGCAGGCTACTGGCATCGATGCCTGGCCGGCAAAACCTCGCGGCGCTGCTCACCGTCCTTCTCGTCATCGCCATGGTGATCCTGCCGCTGGCGATCGTCGCGACATCGCTGGTCCAGGAAGCGACCAGTCTGTTCGGAAAGATCCAGTCCGGCGAATATGACCTCGCCGGCTATGTTCAGCGCGTGTTCGACGCGTTGCCGGCGTGGGCAGTCGGTCTGCTCGAACGCTTCAACCTCACCAATCTTTCCGGGCTTCGCGAGACGCTGTCGTCCAGCCTGATGAAGGGCGGCCAGATCCTGGCGCCGCAAGCGCTCAGCATCGGCATGAACACGTTCGAATTCATGATCAGCCTTGGCATCATGCTGTATCTACTGTTCTTCCTGATGCGCGATGGCGGCAGGCTTGCCGAAAGCATCAAGGAGGCGGTGCCGCTGCGCAGCGACCGGAAGTCGGCGCTGTTCAGCCGCTTTGCCGACGTCGTCCGCGCCACCGTCAAAGGCGGCATCCTGGTGGCGATGGCGCAGGGCGCGCTCGGCGGCCTCGCCTTCTGGTTTCTCGGCGTTCATGCCGCGCTGCTGTGGGCGGTGCTGATGGCGTTCCTGTCGCTGGTGCCGGCGATCGGCGCTGGCCTGGTCTGGGTGCCCGTCGCGATCTACTTTCTCGCGTCAGGCGCGATCTGGCAGGGCCTTGGCCTGATCGCCTATGGCGTGCTGGTCATCGGCCTCGTCGACAACCTGCTGCGGCCGTTTCTGGTCGGCAAGGACACCAAGCTGCCGGATTACGTCGTGCTGATCTCCACGCTCGGCGGCATCGATGTGTTCGGCCTCAACGGTTTTGTGCTGGGCCCATTGATCGCCGCAATCTTCATGGTGAGCTGGGAAATTTTTGTCGCGTCGCGCCGGACGACGCAGGATGAGACGGTGACGGAATAGTTCGCCCGGATATCGCACCCTACCCCAATTCAAAGCTCGTAACCCCGAACACCCGCTCCAGCCGCAGCGGCGCAATCACGCCAGTGTACATGCGCGCGGTCTCGAACACCGGCGCGAGCTCAAGACTTTCCGCCAGCGCGCTCGCCTCGCCGTTGATGCCGGGCACGTCAAGGAAAACCTCGCCGCCACCCGTCCTGGCGAGCAGCGCCGACAGCACCGATTCGGCCGCCGCGCGGTCATCCGCCACCAGCGGGCCGATCTTGCGCCCGGTGCGGCACGGGCGGATCACGCCCCACCCCGCAAGCTTTCCGTCCCGCATCAGCGCGCAGCCGACATGTCCTGACGTGCCGATCCACGCGCGCAGGAAGGACGATCGCGGCGCCGGAAACACCGTCGCGTCATCGGCAGCCACGTCCGCGAACGGCACATCGCCGAGCGCGACGAGATCGCTCCGCGGCGCATCCGGCGCTGCGACCGTGCCGCCATAGCGGATATTGGCGTAAGCGAGTGAAAAGCCGGACTTCCTGTAATTGTTCTGCTGCGCCACCACGCCGTCGAGCCCGATCACGCGCGATCCCGCATGCGCGACCGCTGCATTCCATATCCGCAAGCCAAGACCTTTGCCGCGCAAATCCGGTCGCACGATATAGAAGCCGAGAAAGGCAAAGCGCGCGTCGTAATTGACGCAGGAGATGGTCGCGGCAGGCTTGCCGTCGAGCTCACCGATCAGGAAGCCCTGCGGATCGACAGCGGCAAAGCAGGCCGCATCGGCAAGGCCCGGATTCCAGCCTTCCGCCGCCGCCCATTCGATCGCGATCGAGATTTCGTCCGGTCGCATGGCACGGATGGTGAAGCTGTTCATCGATGACGATCCTCGACTATGCACTCCGCCGTCATTGCTTCGTCGCCTCAGTGCGAAATGGCTTTGCAATTTTGTCGCGCGCTCCTCGCAATGACGCTGCTACGACATCACGATAATTGCAGCACGATGCCTGTGATCGCATCACAGTTCCTCGTTCACAATGCCGATGCGCTGTGGGCAGTCCAGAAATGGCACACATCAGCGCGCAAAATATCATTGCACCACGCAGATTGTTTAGCGAAAATTAACCGTGCTGGCTGGCGCGGCTAGAGTTTGTTGGAGGCTTCACAATGTACCGATCATCGCTCACGCTGGCCTTTGTCGTCCTCTGTTCGGCAACTGCGGCGGCCAGCGACTTGTCGTCCGTGTACGTCGCACCGGGCGGTGTCTACGCGCCGTCGTCCAACGTCTATGTGCGTCCGCGCCCCGAATATCGGCCGTACGCAGAACCCGGTTACGGCTATCGCTCTTACGGCGCGCCGCCCACCTATCGCGCGCCGGCTGCAGTTTACGGCGACTACGGTCCGGCCTACGCGGCCCAGCCGGTCTATGTCGAGCGCGCACCCGCCTATCCCGAGCGTTACTACGCCCGGGACTACGAGTACGCGCCGGAATACGCACCGCGGCCGCCGCTGGGCGTGCCTTATCGCACGCGCGCGCGGTGCGACGACGGCTATGGCGGCTGGACCTATTGCAACTGAGCCGCTGCGCGAGCGTTCGTTGCGATTGATCGATGGCCGGGCTTGGCGAGCGGAAGCGACGCCGTAATCCAGGCGGCGATGCCCGGCCACAAGATGCAAGTCCGATGCGTCACCCCCGCTGCCGCGGATTCTGCCGAGTGTCTGTCCACTATCGGACAGACGGAACGCGAGATGGCTCCCTACAACATGCCGGGGCGTTGTTGTTCACAAGGATCCAGCCACATGGCTCACCAGCGTACAGGGATCGCTCACACGCAGACTTATGCGGAGCGGCTGGAACAAGAAGCGCACAAATTCAGGGAAGCTGCGGAACATGAGCCTCCCGGCAGCATGGCCCGGGAACTGCTGCTTCGACGGGCGCAGATGATAGAATCATCCCACGTCAATCCATGGCTGAAGATCCGCCGGTCCGCCGGCGAAGCACCAACCCTCCGACCGAAATAGTCACAGCGTTTTCGCCGGCGAATTTGGGCGCCCTCGCCGCCTGCGGCAGAGGCCTGCCTGCCGCGAACGTTGGTTGATTGCGGAAACAGCGCTTATCGATGTGCGCAGCTTTCGACCAACAGCTGCCAAATGCGCTGTGCTTCGGTGCGTTGCGCTTCTGCCCTTCTGTGGATTTCCAGCACCCTCTCCGGGCTCGGCGGCTGCTCGCACGACGAACTGGCGGGGAACGAAACGGCTTCACGCGGCACGAGCCACCGTTCCGAAATCGGGTCATACCATTTGCCAATCTTCATTTCGACGACACTAGTCCGGTTCGTATTGTCCATGTGCTCGAACCTGGGGACGCAGGACGATTGCGGAGTTCCGATACTCAACAAGGCTTCTCCCACCGACCTCGGTTCGCTCGTGTGGTTGCAACCAAATGTCGATGCGAGTGTTCCTGTCGAAGACCTTTCGGCATAGCTCCCATCTGCATCGAGCAATGGCAGCGCGCTTAAGCGGCAGGCCGGACCTGCTGCGGCGAGTTGGTTGTTTGCTGCTCGATCTCCAGTGTCTTGGCCTGCGCGCGGCATTGGCCTGCGAATAACTGAAGCCGTTCGACCGTCAGCGTGTCGAGAATGGCCTTCGAGAGCCGCTCGGCGCGGGCCGCCTGCTGCAACAGATGTTCGAGCTTGCTCATGACCGGCCCTCAATTGTCCGAAATAATTTGAAGCGAATTGTTGCGTTCCACCGATGCTCCATTGTTGCCTAACAGCCGGTAAATTTCTGTGAGCCGGGTCACGCTGCCGCGCGCCGCGCTTTCCCGCGCGGAATGACGTCAGCGCTTCGCATCGATCTCAGTCATCGTCTCGCCTCTGTAACTTGCCGACGGCGCGCGGTCATAAAGGCGATCGGCACCCTTCATTTGAGATGGCGATCGAGAAATTGGTGCAGGCGGTGCGTTGCATCGTCGGCCGCCTCGCCATCGTATTCCAGCCAGTGATCGAACATGGTCTGCCCGGGCTGCAGGTGCGGGTAATAGAATCCATGGTACACGCCGGGATAGACGATCAGTTCGATCGGCGGCCCGTCATTGCCCCAGCTCGCGACCTTGTCGGCGCAGTCGGACGCCGGCGTCCAATTGTCGAGGGCGCCAATGAAGATGAGCGTCGGGATTCCCGGACGGGACGTCCATGGATCCTTGCATGGCGGATAGAACGCAGCCGCCGCCCGGAAGCGCAACTTGCTCGGCGGAAGGAACAGCTCGAATGAGTTCGGCTCCGCGACGGAGAGAGTGACCCGAGCGCCCGCCGAGAAGCCGACCACCGCCACGCGTTCCGAATCGACGAAGGTCTGGCTGCCCAAGAAGAGCAGCGCACCATAAGCATCCGGTCTGCGCTTGAGGAAGGTGGCGAACGCGGTCGATGTGCAGGCATCAACGATGCGGCGCGTGGCGTAGCTGTCAACCAGAAGCAAGACATAGCCGCGACCGACAAGTCTATCGGCCAGCCTCTGCCTTGTCGTGTCATGCATCCCGGCGCAGCCGTGCAGTCCGACGACGGCCGGAAAAGGACCCGCGCCATCGGGCTTCGCCAGATAACCCTCGATGCGCTCACCGTCGATGATCGTACCGGAAAGGAGTCGTTGAGAGGCGCTTTCGAACGCGACGTGCTCCAGGGATGCTGCCAGTGCGCCAGCCATCAGCGCGTGTATGGCGCAGTAAAGCGTCAGCACCAGCGAAGCACGCCTGGGCAAGGGCTCGCCCTCTTTTTCCAGCGAAGCAATCGTTCCTGACTGCGCTGCTCGCCGATCGTGGATGATACGCGTTCGACTTTGCATCGCCGGGCCGCAGAACGGTGCGATAGCACCAGGCGAGTTCCCCACGCTGCTGGATTTACTCACGCAAAACTCAAGCCAACCAACTACTTATCGAAACGATGGAACCGCAGCGGCGGCGGAACTACACCAAAATTTGATCTGATTTCGCTGAAAAACGGGGACAAACCCGAATGCAGCCTTGATTTGGCTTTCTTGTTTTAACGGGGCCGATCGGTGAGTAACGCGTATGACCGACCAACAATTGGCTATTGCCGCGATTGGCGAGGCTCAGCTGATACTTGAAGAATATCTGCAACCCCGGCCTCAGAACAATGAGCGCATCCTCGACAAGCTCGTAGAGGTTCTGGAGCGTCCCGACGTGATGGCGGCGGTGAGCCGCTTGCAGCAACGCAGTTGCTCGGAGGCGCTCAAATGAACAAGCAGCCTTCATCAACGACTTTGACGGCTTCCGTTGCTGCGCTGTTGTTGTTGGGAATGCCCGACGTCGAAGCGAAACAGCAATGCAGCGCCGCGATGCCATCCAGCCAGAACGGCAAATGGTGGTCCTATCGTCTTATCGATGGACGCAAGTGCTGGTACGAAGGCAAGCCCGGACTTTCGAAAGCCTTGCTGGAATGGCCAAAGAGCGCCTCGGCGGAACCATCGCCGAAGGATTCTACGCAAGCCTCCCGCAAGGATTTTGCCGACGCGGTCTCAGCGAAGCGCCGCAGTCCACTGGATGCACAAGCGTGGTCGCCGAAAGAAGCCGTGCAGCCCTGGGTGCCGGAAGAAGCCGTGCAAGCGCGGGCACCGAACTATGTCCCCGACACGTTCGATGCGCTGTGGAGCGGAAGGATCTGGCTGTTAGACCGCTGAAAGGTTGACCTGCCGCGGCTCGTTCGGGGCGTCGCGGTTTCTTCCTAACGAGGTCTGTCGCTGATTTTCGACACTGATTTCATCGTCTGCGGTTCTCAAGACAACGGCTGTTCGATCAATGGTCACTCGGCACGTTGGAACGAGAGTTTGGGGTCTTATCTGAGTGTCGCCCTTTAGAGGAGGGTGCCGTGAGCAATCTGTTGCGTGAGGGTGAGGCCGGGCGGCGCCAGCCGCTTCAACATCATACGTGCAATCATTGCGGCGGCACCGCACGGGCCGTCGAGATTCTGGATAGCCGGCAAGGCAAGAACGTTCGCCTCCTGCGCTGCCTCAGTTGTAAAAAAACCAGTTGGACTGAAGAGCAGTAACCGCGCCGGCTCGAATTGGTCCTGAGACCGGCCTTGCGCTCACGGTTCTGGAAGAACTTCGAGTCAGAGCCGTCGGAGCCATTCGGATGAATCAGATTTCGCAATCGGCTGAATTCAATGCTTTGCGCAAGCCACCGAAGGCGCTTAGCCGACAGGTCTCGGCGTCGCTGGCAAGCTTTGGCCGTTCGGAAATGGCAATTCGCTTGACGGCAGCCGTCTTGATAGCTGACGTCTTGATCGCCACTGTCCTGATAGCGACGGTCTTGATACTGACTATTTTGGGCTTCGGCTTGGGACGTGCGGCGGCAGTGACCTTCTTCGGTTTGGGCTCGTGTCGTTGGCGGTTGATCAGCATCGGGGGCTCCGAAGAACCCACACTGACGACTTCCGGCTGAGCAATATCTTCGCTGATCGGAGTAGGCTGCGCCGGCGCCTCACTGCTCGCAACGGCAACTTCAAGCCGGTCGGCCTTCGCCAACGCTTCATGTGAATCGGACATGCGCATCGTTGTGTCGGCAAGCGGCTGGATGGCCACTGCATCACGCGCGGGAGTCCTGAATTCCATTGCCACCAGCACTCCTACACACAATGGGATAAGGAGGCCCACCAACACCATTCTGAGCATGGTAGCTCCTCCGGTTGGTCTAGCGCTGGTGAAATTCTCCGATTCAATGAGGCAACTTGGCGGCGGCTCACAGCCGGCTTGCCGACAGGGTTAACGCCGGCCGGGATGCTAACGCGCAGGTGTTGAATGGAGGCGCCGCCGAATGATCGATCCCCCGGCGTTCGCGATGGCCACCAATTTCGTTCTCGCGTCAATCGCGCAACAGCACGGCTTCCCGAACGGTCCGGCTCGAGCCCAAGACAACGGCGAGTCCCAGCGCCATCAGCAGCACGCCAAGCCAGGTTGCCGTCCAGCCCGGCCCATCATCGGCCCTCGCTGCGATCGGAGCGGCGGCCTGCGCAGCCGGAGGGACGGAGACGGCAACCGCGTCGCTCGGGGCCGGCGCGGCTGCCAGAAGCGTCTTCTCGTCGAGCCGGCGCGGCGTGGGTTGGTCAGGCGCGGGCTGATCGGTCGCTTGGTTGGCAGCCGCGACGGGTACCGCCGGCACGAAGGTCGCGGCGCCCGTGGCCTGGACGGGAGCAACATCAACGACCTTGACCTCGGGCGCCGGCCGCGGCGGTTCAGGCGCTTCCACCGGCGCGGAGCGCAGCATCTCCGCGCGCGCCTCCATGACTGCCTTGCGCTTGCGCGCGGTCTCGTTCGCGCCAACGACACGAGCCTTCGCGGCGCGAACTCGATCACGAACCTGCTTCACCGTCGCGTTCCCCTCGGCAGTCTGGAACCAGCACTTGCGGCCTCCCTCGGTGCGATAGACCCAGCGCTGACCGTCCGCCGTCGATGTCCCGGGCCGCGACGAGCATTCCCTTTCCTTTTCCGCAGGAGCGAGCTCCGGGGCTGCCGGGGGAGGAGAGGCACCGAACACATCGGCAAGAGGATTCGACGACGCAGAAGTCGGGAGGCTTGTGAGAACGACGAAGGCGGCGATGCTCAATCGCAAATGACCCGACATGGAAACTCCAGTGTTGCGCCCCACGCCGCACGACCTTTGGCCGCGACCTCGTTCACAATGCGACTCAAATCTGGCAAGGCGGCGGATTCATTCTGGCCCGCAAACGAAATTGCGGCGCGATCGGTCATTGCAGTTCAGTAAGTTATGTTGCTCACAGCCCCGATGTGGCGAAGACTGGTTCGATGCACAACGTTCGATCGCAGTGTCCCAGATATTACGATCGCTGCCTGGGCTTGATACGGATTGGTTCAGCAGTGTCGCAGTCGCGATCATCGCCGCGACGCCGAGGAGACTGAACGCCATGCATGGCAGGTCCCTCTGAAATGTCGAACAGCGCCATGTGGCTGGCGATGGTCAAGAGAACGCCGAGGCAAAAGATTGGCAGCGAGTTCTGGCCGCAGAGGATCGCGCCGCGCATTACCGGTGTCGTCAGCATCGCACGTGATTACGCCAGTTCGTCCAACGCGCTTGACTGGTCTCTCCGATGCCGGCTGTCAAGGAAGAGCGAGACTGGGTTCGCGGGGTCAAGCACTACGGAAAAATTCAGCCCGAGCCTCGCGCAAGGATGTTGCCGACGCGGTCTCAGCGAAGCGCCGCAGTCCGCCGGGTCCAAAAGCGTGGTCGCGTCCGGAAAAAGCCGTGCAAGCGCGGACACCGGATTACGTCCCTGAGACGTTCGACGTGCTGTGGAGCGAAAGCGTCTGGCCGTTGAATCGCTAAGCACGCGACGGTCGTCGCCATCTGCTTGTAGGAAGACGTCAAGGGAACAGCGCGCCAGGATTTAATTGGCAGCGCCCCATTGCAACAACTGGAAATAGGTATATGTTAGCGTCATTCGATCAGCCGCTGTGCCTTGTTGAACGTGCCCGCGGGCTCTTTTCCAACGACATCGACGAAGTTGAATTTCGCTCGCGCGATTGGCGCGCGAGCTGCAATTGGAGAAGAGAAATGACGACAGGTACCGTGAAGTGGTTCAATGGCCAGAAGGGCTTCGGCTTTATTCAGCCCAACGACGGCGGCAGCGATGTGTTCGTGCATATCAGCGCGGTTGAGCGAGCCGGCCTTTCCGGCCTGGCTGAAGGCCAGAAAGTCAACTTTGAAGTAAAGACCGACAGGATGCGGGGCAAGGTGAGCGCGGACAATCTCTCGCTGGCCTAAGGCTCGTCGCGCTGTTCCACGGATGTACTGGAAAGCGCTGTGCCCGCTCGGCCCAAGGGGTTGAGCGGGTTTTCGTCGTGAAAATGGGGGGGGAAGTACATGACCGGCAGGAAATCGGGCGAACCTTCCCCCGAAAGCGTTGCGAGGGCAAATCGCCTCAGGATCGCGGCCGAAGAAGGCAAGAAGGCTTTGGTCGATGTCGCACGACAAGCCATTGCAGTTCGCGAAAACATGGCGCGCTTGCGAACCTTGAGGGAAGCCGAAGAAACCCGAAGGCGCGATGCAGGCGACGTGCCGACGGTAAAAAAGAAGCGGAAGAAGCCGGCATTTACATAAGCCATCGCCGGGAAGCCGGTGCATCAGGCCGGGAGAACACGAAGGCTGATCGTGCGCCTGCCTCAGGTCACCTGCCTGCAGGAAGCCGGCGAGGTACTCGGTAGACAGACGCACGAAGCGTCATCTGGCGAGAACCAGATTCGGAGCCATCGTTGCGGAGCTATCGGCCTGAAGGCCGTCGAGCAGCACATGACAGCCGAACAGAACGACCGCCATCGGACAGTACACAAGGTAAGTAGGCCGTCGAAACCGCCGATCGTTCATTTCGCTCGATACCAATATTGACGGATCAACGGCTCAGATCTTCGTAAGTGAACTGCGCAACCACATCGGGACCAAGACGGACATCCGGCCGCTACTCTCCGCCATTGCGGTCATGGCTTTGCGGTGCCGCCAGTGACCCAGCCGCCCCACATAAATCCGATTGTCACCGCCGCAACCGCGCCGAACGCGGTGCCGTCACCGCTTCATGGACAGCTTTAAGGTCAGCCACTGCCTGCCAGCCTCTCGTGACGCTGTACAGTACGATCTTCGTCTGGTCATCGCACCACATGTCTCGGGGTGCCGTCTCAAGTGAGAAGCGCAATTCTAAAAGCGCGACCCTTTGGTCTTCTGACGTCGGTCAAACGGTGTACACAGCGAGACTGCTATCGCCGGTTCCGGAAATCGATGCTGCGAAGAATAATGCCCGGAGGCTGCCCTTCGAACTCGCTCGCCCGATATTTGTAGTCGGCGCAGACTTCGATCCGCTCACGCAGCCGCATGAACTGTGTCTCGCGCTCGCCCGCCCTCGCACGCACCACGCCTTCCAGCTCATCCATGGCGGAAGTCGAAATCGCGCAGGGCACCTCCCTCTCTCCGTCCAGCATCGAAAACAGGACGACCATCCTGTCGTATTCATAGCCGAGGAAGCGGCCACGCAGGAGCGTCATGTGCTACTCCTTCAAAGCGCCGCCGCCATCATTCCTCAATCCTGCTTGGTCAACCGGGCAAAATCCTCGAGGACGGCGACGACGAGATCGCGATGCAGTGTATCGTGGGGCGGCAGCGCTGCAGCATACAGCTTGAGGACGTAGCGCGCCTTGACGGCCGCCTCCGCCCATGACGCGGCGGGGACCGACAACAGGTGACGTTCGATCTTCGCTTGGCGCTGGCGCAGCTCCAGCGCATGGGTTTCCACCTCCCCGAGCGCACGGCGGAGATCGGTCGCCTTCTGAGCCATCATGCCGCGGTGGCTGTCGAGATCGAGCGGCTCATCAGTCATTGGAAGCACTCGCATCGATGCGCTGCGCGTCGGCCAGGTCGCCCATGCCGAGCGAGATCATCTCCATCGCAAGGCCGCGGGAGTCCTTGGCCGGCACCATGATCATGGTGGCGACGCGACGGGACGCCGTGAACGACAGTCCGTCGATCATCTCGTCGTCGGTCACGACCTCGTAGTTGCCGGCTGGCAGCAGGCGATCTACACCTTTGATGCGGAAGGCGTGCTTGAAGGTGACGACTTCGCGTTTAGACACGATAGTCACGTGCGCCTGCCTTTCTCGAAAACGCCTGGCCAGCGTTGCCTTCCAGGAGCATGCGCCCCTTCCATCTCAATAGCCATCGCTTTCTTGCCGCGACGAATAAACGGGTTCCTTGTCGCGACCTGTGCGCTCATGCCGCGGTCCACGCCAAGTGTTTTGGCGCTCGCTAGGCAGCGTATTGTGAGGTGAAGGCCGCCAGCCCTTCGTCCCATCCTCAAGGCTGAAGGCGTTCCTTCCGTTTTGGAACGGTCGATGCGGATGAGAGTTTACCTCGGCCGCAGGCACGGGGAGTTGGATGAGCCTGGTGAAGACCTTGGAATACCTCTCCGCGGCCCGGCAGTTCGTTGCCGATGGCGAACGCGAGTTGGCGTCTCAACGTGAAGCCGTCCGACGCATCGAGCAGAAGGGCGAAGATCCTCTGCAGGCTATTCTCATCCTCGGGGAAATCGAGGAGATGCAACAGGTATATGTCGACCATCGCGATCGGCTGGAGCAGCAGGTCCTCGACCTCGTCCGGCCCCTGGACTGATTTCGTTGCAGCCGCGGTACTTTGTAGGTCCGGCCCGATTTCAAGGAACTGGCGCAGAAGTCGCCCGTTAACTGCAACATCAAGTGAAACAGCGAGTGTCCATGCCCTCGATCCGAGTCACCCGGCGCTGCAGATGATCAGCAAGTCGAAAAAGCGTGCGGCGCTTGCACCTCTGATGGGCTTCCGACCGGCGCCAACGCTGCGAGCGGCCATCATCAAATGGGCAGAGCATCAGCCCGACACACCCACGCTGCCGCAGGCCCTTGGCCGTCTGGTCGAACTGGGTCTGACGGTCGGAGAGGACGGACGCCGATTTGGCGGAAAGCAGCAGCGGCGCGCCCGCAAGATGGCTTCGGACACGATCGACGACGTGGGCGACGCCGCGGCCAATCCAGGCGACAGGGCGAGCCGGAAGCGGCATCTGCTCAATGGGCCGGAAGAATTCAATCGCGTCCGCGTGGACCGCTCCAGGTGAGGCTGGTCGGTCCGTTACCAGGACAGGATACAAGGGCTGCCGCCGGTCTCCCGCTTGTCCTACTGCTTAAACCGGTATCGAGGTTGAGATGAGAACAAGTCGGGCTACTCGCGTTCTGCGCGAGGCCAATGCAATATTCAAGACAATCGAAGGCAACAAGCCGCTCACCGACTACGCGAAGGAACAGCGGTCGATTCAGGAAAATCGCGAGCGTCTGAAAGCAGAGCGATTGGCGCGAGAGACCAAACCAGACGTTTGCGCCAGGTCCAGATCAGGTCATCCTGGATAGAGCGGGCTGCTCCAAGGGGATCGCCATCCGCCGTCGGCGTCCGTCGAACTCTCGCGCACGCCCCTGAAAGAGACCGACCGGACGGAATGACCGCCCCACCCCCACCCCCGTTAACCCTTTGCTAACCATACACCGGGCAAAAATTGCCGGGTGAAGTCGAGTGTCGTCGGCCGCGTTAGATACGGGAGGAACCCCCGTGAACGCCAGTGCGGTGCCTCACTTTCGAACCGGCGGTCCTTCGGCCGCCGCGCAGACATTTGGCGCCCGCGGGCGCCAGTCGCGGGGGGATGCGGCTACCATGGTCGATGTGACGGCGGGTCAGGGCGGCGGCGCCCCGAGCACCAAATTTCCGAGCCTTGGCGAGATCGGCGAGATCCTGAAGCGCGGCGACCTGGCGCTGGCGTTCGGCGTCCTCGTCATCCTGGTCGTCCTGATCCTGCCCCTGCCCTCGCTGGTGCTCGACCTGTTCCTGGCGATCTCGATCACGGTCTCGATCCTGATCCTGATGACCTCGCTGTTCATCCAGGCGCCGCTCGAATTCTCGGCGTTTCCGACCGTGCTGTTGATCTCGACCATGCTGCGGCTGTCGCTCAACATGGCGTCGACCCGCCTGATCCTCTCGCATGGCCATGAAGGCACCGCGGCGGCCGGCCACGTCATCGAGGCCTTCGGCAATTTCGTGATGTCCGGTAATTTCGTGATCGGAATTATCGTGTTCGCGATCCTCGTCATCGTGAACTTCGTCGTCATCACCAAGGGTTCGGGCCGCATCGCCGAAGTCGCCGCCCGCTTCCAGCTCGATTCGATGCCCGGCAAGCAGATGGCGATCGATGCCGACCTCTCCGCCGGCCTGATCGACGAGAAGACCGCGAAAGAACGGCGCAAGGCGCTGGAGGACGAAAGCGGATTCTTCGGCGCCATGGACGGCGCCTCGAAATTCGTCCGCGGCGATGCCATCGCGGGTCTTTTGATCGTCTTCATCAACATCGTCGGCGGCATCATCATCGGCGTCGCCCAGCAGGGCATGAGCTTCGGCGATGCCGCCCGCACCTATACCGTGCTGACCGTCGGCGACGGCCTCGTCACCCAGGTACCGGCGCTGATCGTCTCGACCGCGGCGGGCCTGCTCGTCTCCAAAGCCGGCATCACCGGTGCCGCCGACAAGGCGCTGATAAAGCAGCTCTCCGGCTATCCGCAGGCACTCGGCATGTCGGCCGGCGTGATGCTGGTGCTGGCGCTGTTGCCGGGTATTCCGATGCTGCCCTTCCTGGCGCTCGGCGGCGGCGCCGCGGCGCTGGCCTGGAAGGCGCGCAACCACAACAAGGTCGTCAAGGCGCAGGAAGCGGCCGCCGCCGCCGCACCCGATGCCGCCGCCGCCGCCCAGGCGACGGCCGAGGAGCCGATCGCCACCGCGCTCAAGATCGACGACCTCAAGATCGAGCTCGGCTACGCGCTGCTGCCGCTGGTCAACGGCCCCGACGGCACCGACCGCCTGACCGAGCAGATCAAGGCGCTGCGCCGCTCGCTGGCGATCGAGATGGGCTTTGTCATGCCGGCGGTGCGCATCCTCGACAATGTTCAGCTTGAGGCCAACACCTACGTCATCAAGATCAAGGAAGTCGACGCCGGCTCGGGCAAGATCTGGCCGAACCAGTTCATGGTCATGGACCCCGCCGGTAACCAGGTCGGCGTGCCCGGCATCCACACCGTCGAGCCGACGTTCGGCCTGCCCGCCACCTGGGTCGATGCCGCGCTGAAGGAAGAGGCCTCACTGAAGGGCTATACCGTGGTCGACGCCGCGACCGTGCTGTCGACCCATCTGACCGAGCTGCTCAAGAATAACATGAGCGACTTGCTGTCCTATGGCGAGGTGCAGAAGCTGATCAAGGACCTGCCGAAGGAACAGGGCGAACTGGTCAAGGACATCGTGCCGAGCCAGGTCACGATCTCCGGCATCCAGCGCGTGCTGCAGTTGCTGCTCGCCGAGCGCATCTCGATCCGCGACCTCTCGACCATTCTCGAAGGCATCGCCGACGCGCTCGCCTTCTCGCGCAACCCGGCGACCATGGTCGAGCACGTCCGCGCCCGCCTCGCCCGCCAGATCTGCGCACAGAATACCACATACAACGGTTACCTGCCGCTGATCGCGCTGTCGGCGCGATGGGAGCAGGCCTTTGCAGAATCGATCGTGGGCACCGGCGAAGAGCGCAGCCTCGCGATGCAACCTTCAAAACTCTCGGAGTTCATGACCGCGGTTCGCAATGCCTTCGAGCAGGCCGCCCGCGAGGGCGAGGCACCGGTGCTGGTGACCTCGGCGGCGATCCGCCCGTTCGTCCGCTCGCTGGTCGAGCGCTTCCGCTCGCAGACCACCGTATTGTCGCAGGCCGAAATTCATCCGCGGGCGCGGTTGAAGACGGTGGGGAGTGTATAGCGAAAGGGGCAAATCACCCCGGAAAATCCCGAGGCCTTTTCGTCACATGCAAACGGTTTGTTAAAATCGGGAAAAACGGGCCCCTTCCCGGTCACCGGCACGGTCGCCGCCACAACATATTGCAGTACATAAATAATTGTTCATTCTTGACCGCTGGACGCGACCGCCTGATCGCGGCCGTTCAAGTCTTTTCACCGCCTTGTGATCGACCATTGGGAACGAATCCCCGAATTCCTACGTTTTCTGCACGCGAGACGTTGAACCCGCCCGTGGAGGCATTCGACGAATCCACACGCGGGAAGGCGGCAGGAGACTTCCATGAACCACTCGATCTACAGCGCAGATCGCACGACCCATCTCAAGATCGTGGTCGTGGCGCTCGTGGCAGGTATCGTGGTCGCCGGTTTCAGCATCTCGGCGCGCACCAGCTCGGATGAAGGTCTCACCCAGACCGCGAGCACGCGCGTGATGAAGGCCGGTAAGCCGGTCGTCGTCACCAGCTCAAGCAACTCAATCGTTCGCTAGAGGAGACAGAATTTTTCGGAATTCACGTGGCTCTTTACAGCCCCCCAAAGTCGCTACGTGGATATTAAGACCCCAACTACCCCCAAGTTGACTGCGAAAACGCCCGCTCCCCACGGGCGTTTTCTTTTTGGGAATTCGGTATCGGGATCGTCGCTTGCTTCGTCAACAACCGAGCCCCATCCTGAGAGCCTGCGAAGCGGGCGGCCTCGAAGGATGGCCACGGGCGATTTTCAATTGGCGGCTAGTCGGGCCTTCATGGGTCGAAACGGCGCTTTGCGCCTCCTCACCATGAGGATGTACCAAGGGCTACCGCGCCGGCACCGTCTCGATCAGCTTGCCGGTATAGATCGGCGCCGAGGTCGGTTGGCCTGTCGGCGAGCCGCCGGCCTGCTCGACAGTGACGGCGAAGGTCGCGGCGTTGATCGTACCGGTGTCGTAGCCGGCGAGCACGGGACGCGCGGTGAAATCGCTGCCGCCGATCACGCCGAGCGAGCGCGGCTGCGGCAGCTTGTCGGAGATCAGCCAGAGTTCAAAGCTCTTGCCGGGCTCAGCGCCGGAGCCGACCCGGCGGACCGTGAAATTCTTGGTTGCAGCGTCGACCGTCAGGATGAAGGCGGGCGAGCCGGCATCGCGCTGCAGCAGCGCGACATATTGCCCCGAGGCCATCTGCGGCGGCGCCGGTACCTTCACCTCGACGGTCTGGATGCGCGGCGTCGGCCGCAGAGCCTCCGGCAACCGATCGGGCTGATAGACCTGCATCCCCAGCACCGCGATCAGCGCCGCGGCAACTGCGGTAGCGATCGACGCGACATTGCGCCAGCGCCTGGCGCGGGCGTCCGACAACAGGACGATGTTGGAATTGTCAGCGGCGGGCTGCCGCGCAGGCGGCTCGACGACCGCAGGCGTCTCGACCGCTGTCGCCACCTCGGCCGGTGGTTCCGGCGCAGGCGAAGCCGGCGGCGCCTCCGGCAAGACCAGCGGCGCCCGCTGCTCGGTGGAGTGACCGATCGCGGTCTTGATGTTCTCCCACACGACCGGCCGTGGCTCGATCGGGCCGACCATCTGGTTCAGGACGCCGAGCCGGTATTCCCAGGCGTGGACGATCGCGGTGAATTCGTCATCTGCGGCCATCATGGTCTCGACCTGCGCGCGTTCGTCGGCATCGAGAGTGCCGAGTGCGTATTCCGCGGCGAGCGCGATATGGTCTTCGCTATAGGCCATCGTTCAAGATCCGGGCCGCGACAGCCCGAGACACTCCCTGATATCCATCATGCTGCGGCGCAGCCACGTCTTCACCGTATTCACCGGCGTCTCGAACTTGGCGGCAAGCTGTTCGCGGCTCCAGCCGTTGTAATAGGCGAGCAGCACGAGCTTCTGCCGGTCCGGCTCAAGGCGGCCGACGCATTCCAGCAACCGCTTCAACTCTTCCGTCATCTCGCGCCGCGCCAGCGGATCGGGTGACTCGGCCGCCACTTCCATCGCGGCCGGCTCCTCCTCGATCGAGCTTTCGCTCTTCTTGCGCACCACGTCGATCGCCCGGTTGCGCGCGATCGACGCCATCCACGTAATCGGCGAAGACAGGGCCGGATTGAACTGGCCGGCGTTGTTCCAGATCTTGACGTAAGCCTCCTGAATGACCTCCTCCGCGAGGTCCTGACGCCGCAAGATACGGAGCACGACGCCGAAGAGTTTCGCGCGCGTGGCGGCGTATAGGCGCTCAAAAGCCGCCTCATCCCTCTTCGCCACCGCGGCGATCAGCCAGACCAGCTCCGCTGGCGTCAGCATTCAGTGTCCCCCAGATCCCGGTGCTCTACCCGCGTGTTACGCCGGAGCTGTCGAGAAGTTTCGTACCATATCCTGCGTTACTGGAGGCACCAAGTCGCCCGTTTCCGCGCCATTGGCAAACAAAAACCCGGGCCTTGCGGCCCGGGCTACGATCTTTGGCGGATAAAGGCTGTAAGCGTCAGGCGACGCCCAGCCGGGCACGCATCAGGCCTATCGAATCCATGTCGGCCTGCTCTCTTGCGCTCTCCTCGGCGCGCTCGCGCGCCTGGTCGCGTTCGTCGAGCAGCTCGACCTTCTTCAATTCCTCGAACGCCTCGCTGAGCAGGCTCTTGGCGTCTTCGAGCTGAATGCGCAGTTCGTCGGCGGAGCGGGTCAGGTTTTCGCGGCGCTGGATCGCGGCCTTGGCGTAGGTCGGATAGGCAAAGTGGGAGGGATCGTTGATGCCGGCCCGCTCCTGCTCGGTCTGGATCTCGCGCTCGAGATCGACCGACATGCGCTGGAAGTCGGCGATCATGCCTTCGATCTGGGTAACCCTTCGTCGCTTCTCGTCGACCTGAAATTTCTTCAGGCGGATCAGCGTTTCTCGTGACTTCATCGACTCATACTCCCCAGAAGTCCCAATCTGAACGCGGGACGGAGCCGGCTCCCCGGGAGGACCCCACCGGCGTCGTTAATCATGTGCCGGGGATGATGGCCTGACAAAGTTAGCGTTCCGTTTCCAAATTGCCGAGGATTAGCGCCAATTGGCGATAGCCGTCATGGAGGGTCGATTTCTCTTCCTTGGCCTGACGCAAAAAAGCTTCCAGCGGCTCGTGCAGCTTTACGGCCTCGTCGACTTCCGGACTGGAACCAGCGCGATAGGCGCCCAGACGGATCAGCTCTTCCATGTCGGCGTAGGTCGCCATCACCTGCCGGGCCCGTGTGAGTACGGGCAGGTAGGCCGGATCGGCCGAGCGCGGCATGGTGCGGGAGACCGATTTGAGAATATTGATGGCGGGAAATCGTCCACGCTCCGCAATCGAGCGTTGCATCACGATATGGCCGTCCAGAATGCCGCGCACCGCATCGGCGATCGGCTCGTTATGGTCGTCGCCGTCGACCAGCACCGTGAAGATGCCGGTGATGGTTCCGCTGCCGGTGCCCGGCCCTGCCCGCTCCAGGAGTTTCGGCAGTTCGGTGAACACCGTCGGCGTGTAGCCCTTGGCGGTCGGCGGCTCGCCGGCCGACAGCCCGATCTCGCGCTGCGCCATCGCAAAGCGCGTGACCGAATCCATCAGGCACAGCACGTCCCGGTCCTCGTCGCGGAAATATTCTGATATCGCCAGCGTCAGATACGCCGCCTGCCGCCGCATCAGCGCCGGCTCGTCCGACGTCGCAACCACTACGACCGAACGCGCCAGACCCTCCTCGCCGAGATCCTCCTGCAGGAACTCCTGCACCTCGCGGCCGCGTTCGCCGATCAGGCCGATGACGGTAATGTCGGCATCGACGTTGCGCGCCAGCATCGACAGCAGCACCGATTTGCCGACGCCGGAACCGGCAAAGATGCCGAGGCGCTGGCCGCGGCAGCAGGTCAGAAAGGTGTTGAGCGCGCGCACCCCAAGATCGAGCGGGAGGCCGACACGTTTGCGCGAATGCGCCGGCGGCGGCGCGTTGCGATAGGGCATCGGCGACGGCCCCTGTACCAGCGGCCCCTTGCCGTCGATCGGTTCCCCCATCGCATTGATGACGCGGCCGAGCCAGGCCGGCGACGGCCGAACCTGGCTGGCGGCGGTAGCGATCACCGCGCGGCAACCGCGCCGGACGCCGTCGAGTCCGCCGAAAGGCATGACCACCGCATTGCTGCCGGAGAAGCCGATGACCTCGGCCGGGATAAAGCGGTTGCCGCCGGTGTCGATCACGATCCGGGCGCCGACCGACATTGCATGGATGGGCCCGGCGATCTCGACCATCAGGCCGCGAACGCCCACAACACGGCCATATATATTGACGCCGTCGATATCGCCGATCTGCTCCGCGAGGGCCTTCATTGCGGAAACCTTAAGTTTCCGCACTTTAAGAAACCGCGCTTAACCTCGTGTTTACCCGCATCATTAATCATTGCGTCACTGTCTTTGGTGACTGAGAGCGCTTGCCATCAGAAGATGGCTAAACGCGGGAGTCGGTTAGGCCCGTCTCTTAATCTGGAACCTGAGTGGGCATTTTGGAGAAAAGCTGCTTCCGAGCAACATCTTAGGGCGATTCGCTAAAAATTGCACTTAAAGAGCTTGCGAACCGGAATCAGATTTTGTTAACCATATGTCTGTCAGGATCCGAATCAGTTGTTAAAGGCGTTTTGAGTGCCGCAAGTGCGGCCGACCTGACGCCCGGAGCGGCGGACTAAAGGGGACTGGCATGCGCGTTTTGCTGATAGAAGATGACAGCGCCGTCGCGCAGTCGATCGAATTGATGCTGAAATCCGAGAGTTTCAACGTCTATACGACGGACCTCGGGGAAGAAGGCGTCGATCTAGGTAAGCTTTACGACTACGATATTATCCTTCTCGACCTCAATCTGCCCGACATGTCCGGCTACGACGTGCTCAAGCAGCTGCGGGTTTCCAAGATCAAGACTCCCATCCTGATCCTCTCCGGTCTCGCCGGCATCGAGGACAAGGTCAAGGGTCTCGGCGTCGGCGCCGACGACTACATGACCAAGCCCTTCCACAAGGACGAACTGGTTGCCCGCATCCATGCGATCGTGCGCCGTTCCAAGGGTCACGCCCAGTCGGTCATCCAGACCGGTGACCTCGTGGTCAATCTCGACACCAAGACGGTCGAGGTCGGCGGCCAGCGGGTGCACCTGACCGGCAAGGAATACCAGATGCTGGAGCTGCTCTCGCTCCGCAAGGGAACCACCCTCACCAAGGAAATGTTCCTCAACCACCTCTATGGCGGCATGGACGAGCCCGAGCTGAAGATCATCGACGTCTTCATCTGCAAGCTGCGCAAGAAGCTGGCCAACGCCTCCGAAGGCCGCAACTTCATCGAGACCGTGTGGGGCCGCGGCTACGTGCTGCGCGAGCCGCACGAGGCGGACGAGCGCATCCCCGCCTGATCAGGGTTTACGGCGAGCCGGACGGCTCGCTCCTCCCGACCTGAACCCCGCCCGAAACGGCGGGGTTTTTGTTTGGGCGGATGGCCCAGGGGCGACACTGCCGTCCGGCGCATGCGGGACGGCACGAAGTTCCGGCATTCAGGTGCGCGCAAGCGCGTCGAGTTTGCCTCGAAGCTCATCAATCGCCGGCTTCGCAATGTCGCCGGCGCCGGGCGTCGCCAGCACCTTGTCACACATCTGATTGATCGTGGGGGTAGCCGCAACGATCAGCTTTACGAGAACGACCTTCCCTTCCGGGGGGAGCTGCGCTGCGCGGGAATTGACCTCATGCAATTGAGCGGTCGCTTCCTTCAGCTTGGGCAGTGCGGCCTCGGCCGAGGTGGCATCGGTGATGCTGGGAAGCACGGTCCTGATCGAACCAACGGACGAGTTGATCTGGTTCGCAAGATTCATGCCCCCGACCGTTAAATCCGTCGGAGCCTTGCCCACGGTTCCGGTGTCGCTACGCGTCGTGGCGGCAGGCGACACCTGAGCGATGGTGTCCTCCCCTGGACGGCCAAGGGCGAACCATGCGAGTCCGCCCACTACTACGGCAGCGGCCAGCCAATATGGCCATGGTGGTACCGCAGTCCTGCGGCCCATCGCAGACGCCGCCTGATCAGCCCCAGGAACGGTCCGCTCCGAAGCCTCTGCTATCCGGCTGGCGGCCATGCTGGCTTCCGCGGCACCGCTGCGCAAGCTTTCGGTCGCTCCGTCTATAAGACCAGCGGCACTCAACGGACCGGCGAGACCGGACGGTATTGCCGCGGCGATCTGATCCTTCTGCGAAGAGAGATGCGACGCCAACTTGCTTGCGTCGAGACCAGCCTCGCCTTGCTGCTGGCCCAAGACGCCAAGGACCATGGGGCCAAGCATGCCGAGCATCGACTTGGTCGTCTCCTCGCCAATCCCCGCGAACTTGCCGATGGTCTGTGACATCGCATCCAGGGTTCTGTCCCCCAACAAGCCCGAAAGCATGTTCGACCCGCTTTCCGCGAGCGAATTCGCGCTGGCACTGCCGGTGAAATTCTTGAAACCATCGAGCGAGCCGGATTGCTGCGTCAGCGTATTAGTGAGCTGACGTGCGCCGTTGGGGGTGGAAGCAACGTCAGCGAGGCTTGCAAGAAGCGCGGGAATTGCACCCGCAATGGCTTTTTGCGCGACATTACGATCAAGACCCAGAACAGAAGCGATCTTTGCGATCACGTCCGGCGTGAGGAATTGCATCACTGCAGAGACCAAATTCGTCGCCATGACGATCCTCCCGAGTAGAGTGCAGTTGCCTGCTCAAGGTAGTCCGTCGATTCCGGATTTCGCTCCAAAGTTTAATCACGTTGTGTTACAACCTCGCCGGATTGATCGAAGTTCAATGAGACCTGTTGCGATCTGGACGATCATCATCAGCCCTATTGCCGGACCCTCGAACGAAGAGGCGTGTTTGCGGTGGGCGATGGGGACCTCGCCGATGTGAATGCTGTCAATCTGTCATCTGCGGCCTGCACCCGGCCATGAACGGCAAGATCGAGGTGACCGAGTAGCGTTCCGACCCGGTTCGCAACGAAAATCTGGCGAAACTCCGCCCGAAACGGCGCGGTTTTTGTTTTGGGCAACCTTTGTTCGGGTTTGAACCCCCCGCCCCGGTGCACCGACTGACAGATCGTGCGAATCTCTGGAACGCACGAGTTGGGGCGAGTTCAATGATCCTGCAATCGCTTGCCGGGCTCCCGGCATTTTTGGTCTATTTCTGTACGGCCATCGTCGCCGTGGTGGCCTACCTCTTCGTCTATACCCGCGTCACCGCGCATAACGAGTTCGATCTGATCCGCGCCAACGAGCCGGCGGCCGCCATTGCGCTGGGGCTCAGCCTACTCGGCTTCGTGCTGCCGCTGGTCAGCGCCATCACCCACTCGGCCAATGTCTGGGATTGCCTGATCTGGGCGGCGATCGCGCTGATCGTGCAGATCATTGTCTATTACCTCGTCAGGGTTCCCGTGCCGAAACTGTCGGAACGGATCGCCTCCGGCGAGCTGGCCGCCGCGATCTGGCTCGGGCTGTCCTCGCTGGCAGCCGGCGCGCTCAACGCCGCCTGCATGGTCTACTGACCATGTCCGACAAACCCAACCAGGATTTCGGCAAGCGCAAGCAGGTTTCGGTGCCGGATTCGCCGCGCCCCGCGCCGCCGCCCTCCAAGCGCTCGGGCCACGTCGCGCTCTTGCTGATGGGTACGCTTGCCGTCGGCACCACCGCCTACACGCTGATGCCGAGCCGCACCTGCGAGCAGCCATCGAATACCTCCGCGGGATCTCCGACGCAGAACGCGGCCGAATGCTCCTCGCGCAGCTCTTCCTCGAGCCACAGCAGTAGCTCCGGCGGCGGCTCAGGATCTTCGCGCAGCAGCTATTACAGCAGCGACTCCTCATCGAGTTCCTCGTCGAGCCACTCCTCCTCCTACGATTCCGGCTCGCACGCGGCGCAGCGCGGCGGCTTCGGCTCGTTCGGGCATGCCATCGGCTTCTCAGGCGGTTGAATTTCATGCAACGGATCGACTGTCCCGAACGCGACGACTGGCGCACCACCGCCGAAGGCGTCGGCTTTGTCTTTCACACCATCAATGGCGAACGCTATTGGGACGAGCGGGCCTATTACGGATTCACGCTGAACGAGATCGAGCGGCGGATCGAAGGGCCCACCGGCGAGATCGATGCGATGTGCCTCGAGCTGGTCGGCCGCGTCGTCAAGGACGAGAAGTATCTGCGACGGCTGAAAATACCCGAAGCGTTCTGGCCGCTGATTGCCGAGAGCTGGCGCCGCAGGGATCCCAGCCTCTACGGCCGGCTCGACCTCAGCTATGACGGCTGGAGCCCGGCGAAACTTCTGGAATATAACGCCGATACGCCGACTTCGCTGTTCGAAGCGGCGGTCTTTCAGTGGACCTGGCTTGAACAGGCGATGGAGCGTGCCATCATCCCGAAGCGCGCCGACCAGTTCAATTCAATCCACGACCGGCTGATCGGCGCCTGGAAGAAGCATGGCGCCAAGCACCTTCATCTCGCTGGCATGGTCGATAACCCCGAGGACTCAGGCACGCTGGCCTATCTGGAAGACACCGCGCGCCAGGCCGGACTAACGACCACGCCGCTCGACATCAAGGATATCGGGCTCGATAGCGACGGCTGTTTCGTCGATCTCGACGACAACCTCATCGAACTCGCCTTCAAGCTCTATCCCTGGGAATGGATGTTCCGCGACACCTTCGGCGAAAAGATCGCGAGTGCGACAACGCGCTGGATCGAGCCGCCATGGAAGGCGGTCCTCTCCAACAAGGGCATCCTTCCCTTGCTGTGGGAGATGTTTCCGAAACATCCCAATCTGCTGCCGGCCTATTTCGAGGACGATCCGAAGGCGTCCATGCTCGGCTCCTCCTTCGTCCGCAAGCCGCTCTATTCGCGCGAAGGCGCCAATGTCGCACTGGTCAGCGGCGGCACCACCCTGGCGGAGCAAGAGGGTCCCTACGGCGCCGAAGGGTTTATCCGGCAGGCCTTTGCGCCGCTGCCAAGCTTCACCGACCAATACCCGGTGCTCGGAAGCTGGCTGGTGGACGGTGCGCCGTGCGGCCTGTCGATCCGCGAGGACGTGAACCCGATCACGGGCAACACCTCGCGCTTCCTGCCGCACGCGATCGTAGCCGGGCCCGGCTAAGGGCCGAGATGCTTGCCGATGGTACGGCCGACGGCTGCGGCCGCGAGCAGACCGACATAAGCCGGCACGCCGATCAGGATCATGGCGAGGGACAACATGCCTCCATCGCTGCCGGAAGGACGCAACAGCACGATCCCGGCAAGAAGTCCGCCCAGCATGCCCAGCGGCTGCCATGAAATCCTGCCATCGGACAGCATTCCGCCAACGAGTTGCGCGAGCAGCATGACGGGTACGCCGACCTGCCAGAACAAAGGGATATCCCACGCCTCGCGAATCCGAAGCGGCGCATCGGAATTCATCAGCCACGGCCAGAGCGAAAATAGCGTCCACACGGCGAAGCCGAGCAGCGCCAACAGCAATGGAAGCAGCCAGAAAGGGCGAAGCACCAGGACGGTCTGAGGCATCGCCGCGCGACCCTTTACAGCGCCGAAGCAACCGCCCGCAACGTTTGCGGCATCATGGTCGATGCGCCGACCCGTATCACCGGCGCGATGTTCGGACGATAGAGCCCGCGCCGCTCCGGATAGGGCTTGAAGGTACTGGTAATGCCGACCACGGATTCGGCCGCGCCCAGCGCCAGCACGCCGTCGGGCTCCATCATCCGCGACAGCCGCTCGAAGATGTTGGCCTTGGTGGGCTGGTCGAAATAGATCAGCACGTTGCGGCAGAAGATGATGTCGAACACGCCGAGATGGGAGAAATCCTGCAGCAGATTGAGCTGGCGGTGCTGCACCATGCTGCGCAGCTCGGCATTGATCTGCCAGAGCTCGCCGTTCTGGGTGAAGTACTTCACCAGCAATTGGATCGGCAATCCGCGCTGCACCTCGAACTGGCTGAAGATGCCGGCCTTCGATTTTTCCAGCACGGCCTGCGATAGGTCGGTCGCGACGATCTCGGTGCGCCAGCCTGCCAGCAGGGGGCCGGCTTCCTTCAGGCACATCGCGATCGAATACGGCTCCTGCCCGGTGGAGGACGCCGCGCACCAGATGCGCAGCGAGCGGCGGGCGGCGCGCGCCTGCGCCATCGCCGGGAGTATAGCCTCGCGCAGATGATCGAATGGAATCTTGTCGCGGAAAAAGAACGTCTCGTTGGTGGTCATCGCTTCGACCACCTCCGCCGTCACCGCCTCGGCGCCGCCTCTCATCCTGGCGACAAGCTCGGGAATGCCCGGCAGGCTCGCCTTGCGCGCGAGCGGCAACAGCCGGCTTTCGACCAGATATTGCTTGTCGGCCGAGAGATCGAGCCCGGAGCGCTCTTTCAGAAGCTTACGCAGATACTCATAGTCTGAAGGCGTCACGAACGATCTCCCGAAAACAACCGAACCAGTTTGGGCGCGATCTGATTGAGCGGCAGCACCGCAGCGCAGATCCCTGCATTGGCCGCCGCGCCCGGCATGCCCCAGACCACGCTTGTGGCCTCGTCCTGGGCAATCACGCTGCCGCCGGCGGCGACGATTTCCTTGCCGCCGCGCATGCCGTCCGAGCCCATGCCGGTCAGGATCACCGACATGATGCCGCCCTGCCAGACGTCGATGGCGGAATTGAACAGCGGGTCCACCGCGGGCTTGCAGAAATTCACCGGCGGCCCGTCGTCGAGCGCGATCGCTGCATCAGCGCCGTGGCGCACGACGCGCATGTGGCGGCCGCCCGGCGCAAGATAGATGCGGCCCGGCTTGACCAGCTCGCCATCGACCGCCTCGTGCGCCGGCCGGCGGCTCGCGCGCCCCAGATGCTCGGCAAGGATCGTCGTGAAGGTCGGCGGCATGTGCTGGGTGATCAGCACCGGAAAACGATCGATCACCGGGCCGATATCGGCAACCAGCGTCATCAGCGCCTGCGGACCGCCGGTCGACGAGCCGATCAGCAGCACGCGCGGCGCCAGCATGCTGAACGGACGGCGCGCCAATTGCAGTTGCGCAAGCGGCGCCGCGGCCGGCTGGGGCGCGAGTTCGCGCACCCGGTCGAGGGCCGGCGCCGGCGACGGACCGGCGGCAGGCGAAGCGCGACGGCGCGCCCGCGCGCCGAGATGACGGATTTTTTGGATCAGATCGTGGTGGAAAGTCTCGGCGGCAGAAGCCTCGCGGGTGCTTTCCGGCTTTGGAATGTAGTCGGCCGCGCCTAGCGACAGCGCCTTGAAGCTGATCTCCGCGTTACGGCGGGTCAGCGTCGACGCCATGATGATGACGAGGTCGCGCTTTTTTGCGAGCAGTTGCGGCAGCGCCGAAATGCCGTCGAGCTCCGGCATTTCGATATCGAGCACGGCGACGTCGGGCTTGATGCGTTCGATCTGGTTGACTGCGTCGAGGCCGGTCCGCAAGGAGGCCGATACCTCCATATCGGGCTCGGCGCCGATCCACCGCGAGATCATCCCTCGGATCACGACGGAGTCATCGACCACCATGACACGCAGTTTATCCTGCCGTGTCGAGACGGGTGGCGGAGACCTCGTTAACGCAACACTCATACCTTCACCCGACCCAACTCAAGCGGCACACTTACAAATACAACGCCGAAGGCCGTTGAGCCGCCGGGACTACACGCGCGATCAGATCAGGCCCACTTCCTGAAACTTCGCGGTGACGATGTCCTTGTCGAACGGCTTCATGATGTATTCGTTCGCACCGGCATGCAGCGCGCGCGCGATGTGCGCGACGTCGTTTTCGGTGGTGCAGAACACCACCTTGGGGGCGTCGCCACCGGGCATGCGGCGCAGATTGCCGAGGAACTCGTAGCCATCCATGACAGGCATGTTCCAGTCGAGCAGCACCGCCTCGGGCATCCCGCGCTTGCAGACCTCAAGCGCCTTCGCGCCGTCCTCGGCCTCGACGATCTGAAAGTCGAGACCTTCGAGGATTCTTCGTGCGACCTTGCGGATGACGCTGGAGTCATCGACGACCAGACAGGTTTTCATTTTAGGCCTCCACTTGCACCAGTTCCCAACCGGGATGTTTCATTCAAGGTTTGATGTTCACGCCGCCATCATGTCGGGCGCGAGTTCGAGAACGCGGTCAACGTCGAGCACGACCATGAGCTGACCGTCGAGGCGATGCACGCCGCCGGCGAGCTTGGCCATGCGGGGGTCGAGGTTGACCGGGTTTTCCTCGCAACTCGCTTCGGGCAGCCGCAGCACCTCGCCGATCTGGTCGATCAGAAGCCCGTAGGACTCGCCGCGCAGGTCGACGCCGACCGCCATCGGCGGCTTGCCGTCGTCGTTCTTGGGCAGGCCGAGCCGGGCCCGCATGTCGACCACGGTGACGATGCGGCCGCGCAGATTGAGCACGCCGGCGATCTCGCTCGATGCCAGCGGCACCCGCGTCAGCCGTTCCGGCATGAACACGTCCTGCACGCGCGAGATCGGCAGGCCGAACAATTGCCCGCCGATCACGGCCGTGACGTATTCGGCCACGGCGCCTTCGATGGTCTCGGTCTTGGTTGTCATGATCGTTAATCCTTAGGCCGCTTTCCGCGTCTCGGCGGTCTGTTCCTTCAGCGCCGCGATCAGGCCGGGACGGTCGAACTTGGCGACATAGTCGTGGAAGCCGGCCTGCCGGCCGCGCTCGATCGCCGCCGGCGACACCAGCGAGGACAAGGCGATGATCGGCATCTGGCTCAGATTGTTGTCGGCGCGGATCGTCTCGGCGAACTCGAAGCCGTTCATGTCGGGCATCTCGATGTCGGTCAGCACGACGTCGAAGCTCTGGTTCGAACGCAGCGCGGCGAGGCCCTCCTGCGCGTTGACGGCAACCCGCACCTTGTAGCCGGCGGCCTTGAGCACCGGGGCCAGCATGTTGCGGAAGAAGGCTGAGTCGTCGACCAGCAGCACCGACTGCGCGGTCGAGGACGCCCGCATCTCCTTGCGCGAGAACCAGTCGGCAAACGCCATCGGCAGGAAGTGGCCGACATCGATCACTTCGGTGGCCTGGCCCTTGATCACGGCCGAGCCCAGAATGCCGTCGGCCTGGCCGGCGACCTCGATGTGCAGCCGCTCCTCGACGATGTCGATGATCTCGTCGACCACGAGCCCCATCGAGCGGCCGTCGTCGGCGAACACCAGGATCGGCTGCGAGCCCTGGGTCTGGACGCTGACGCCGTTCATCTGCACCAGCGGCATCAGCTGGTCGCGGTACTGCACCATGTAGCGGCCGTTACTGAGCTCGATCTTGTCGGTGGCGATCTCTTCCAGCCGCGTGACGAGGCCGAGCGGCACCGCCTTGGGCTGGTTCGAGCCGGCGCGGAACACCAGCAGCGAGGTGAGTTGCTCGCCGCCGACCGCGTGTGCGGCGGAGGCCTCGTCGGCCATCTCATGGGCCGAGGAGCCGGAGGCGCCGAGCGCTTTGGCAATGCCGTTGGGATCGATGATCATGATGACCGCGCCATCGCCCAGAATGGTGTTGCCGGAGAACATGTCGATGTGCCGCAGCTTGGTCGACATCGGCTTGACGACGATTTCCTCGGTGTGGAACACGCCGTCGACCACGATGCCGAAGGTCTGGCTGCCCACTTGGGTGACCACGATGAAGCCGTTCTCGGGATCGCTCGAGGAGCCGTCGTCGATCTTCAGGAGCTTCTTCAGGTGCATCAGCGGCAAGAGCTTGTTGCGCAGCCGCAAGACCGCGGTGTCCTTGATGCGCTCGATGCGGTGCTCGGAGTTGGCCCGTGCCCGGACCAGCTCGACAACAGACAATTGCGGGATCGCAAAACGGTCGCCGCCGGCCTCGACGATCAGGGCCGAGACGATCGCCAGCGTCAGCGGGATCTTGATGGTGACACTGGAGCCCTCGCCGGCCACGCTCTTGATGTCGATGGTGCCGCCGATCTGGTCGATATTGGTGCGCACCACGTCCATGCCGACGCCGCGGCCGGACACCGAGGTGACGGTCGCCGCGGTCGAGAAGCCCGGCGCGAAGATGAACTTGTGGATCTGGGCCTCGGTCATCTTCTCCAGCTCGGCCTCGCTGACGAGACCGTTCTGCAGCGCTTTCGCCTTGATCCGCTCGGTGTTCAAACCGCGGCCATTGTCGGCGATGCAGATGATGATGTGGCCGCCCTCATGATAGGCGGACAGCCGGATGGTGCCCTGCTCGCCCTTGCCGGCGGCCAGCCGCTCGGCCGGGGTCTCCAGGCCGTGGTCGGCGGAGTTGCGCACCATGTGGGTGAGCGGATCCTTGATCAGGTCGAGCACCTGGCGGTCGAGCTCGGTGTCGGCGCCGTGCATCTCCAATTCGATCTGCTTGCCGAGTTCGCCGGAGAGGTCGCGGACGATGCGCGGCAGCTTCTGCCAGGCATTGCCGATCGGCTGCATGCGCGTCTTCATGACGCCTTCCTGCAGCTCGGCGGTGACGTTGGAGAGCCGCTGCAGCGGCACCTTGAACTCGGTGTCCTCGTTGCGGCGGGAGATTTCCAAAAGCTGGTTGCGGGTCAAGACCAGCTCGGAGACCATGGTCATCAGGTGTTCGAGCGTGTCGACATTGACGCGGATCGACTGGTTGGCGATCTTGTCGGCGACCTCGCCGTCGGCGTCCGCGGCAGGCGCGCGCCTGGCGGGCTTGGCTTTTTCCTTCGCAATTTCCTTGGCGGCTTCCGGCGCAGGGGCGGCCTTGACGACGGGCGCCGGCGCGACTTCGGTCTCGGTCTCGCGGAAGGCGCGTTCGAGGTCGTCAAGCGAGACTTCGCCCGGACGCAACGGGCGCTCCAGCACCTGCTCGACCAGCGTGCCCTTGGTCATCGTGGGCGCCGCGGGCGGCGCCTCGACCACCGGGGCCGGTGGCGGCGGCTCGGCGGCGGCGTGGTGGCCGCCCTCGGCCATCGCATGCAGCTGCTCGATCAGATCTTCGTCGGTGCCCTCGGGCTCGATCTCGGTGGCTTCCAGCCCGGCGAGAATTTCCTTGATGCGGTCGATCGAGGACAGGATCAGCGTCACGGCCTCGGCCTTGACCGGCATGCCGTCGCGGAATTTGCCCATCAAGGTCTCGCCGGCATGGGCCAGCGCTTCGAGCCGCGGCAACCCGAGGAAGCCGCAGGTACCCTTGATGGTGTGGACCAGGCGGAAGATGTTATCCAGAATCTTCGCGTCGCTCGGATCCTGCTCGAAGCGAACCAACTGATTGTCGACCGTGTCCAGGCTCTCGCTGGTCTCGGTCAAAAACTCCCGCAACAGATCATCCATGAAACTGGCCTTCGTACGCACCGGCACGCGACATCGACGCGCCTTACGGAACGAGGCCCAGCTTCCATGCAAAGCGTTTAATATTGGTTGAGCAAATGGAAAAGAACGGGATCAACAAAGAGATAAGCGGCAGAAATACACTCTGCCGCTTTTTCTCAACCGTTGGTTAACCATATTTGCGCGCCGAAGCGCCTTTAGGAAGCGGTGATGACCACCTTTTCCCCGTCGGGCGCCAGGGTCACGTTCAGCCCGCAGGCCTGCGCCAGGAGCCGCGTATAGTGAGGCTGCACCGCGTGCGCATCGACTGATGCCGTCGAGCTTGTGCTCAGGAGATCGACGATGTTCTGCGGCACGCGGGCGTTCAGGCCGGATGAGGTCACGCGAAAGCTCATCCCCTCGCCCTCGCCGATCGGATCGATCGTCAGCGTGCCGCCGCGCGGGATCGTCTGCTGCGCGATGATCAGCATGTTGAGCAGCAGCTTCACGCGGTTCTTCGGTAGCAGCAGGCGCGGCAAGTTCCAGGTGATGGTGACCTTGCCGTCCTCGATGTGACCGCGTGCCATGGTCTGGGCGTCGCCGAGATCGATCTGCGCACCCGACGATCCCGCAGCGCCAAATGCCAGGCGGCAGAACTGCAACCGCGCGGAAGCGGTCTTGGCGCTCTTGCGGATCAGGTCGAGCGCGAAATCGCGATCTTCGGGCTTGGGATTGTCGTCCAGCACCTCAAGCCCATTGACGATGGCGCCAACCGGGCTGATGAGATCGTGACAGACGCGCGAGCAGAGCAGCGCCGCAAGTTCGAGGGCATCGGGAGCCGGACCGGGAGTCGAAGTGCCAGACATCATGGGTTCCTGGAAAGCCGCCGAAAGCCGATTGCTGGCGGACCGTTACGAATCACGCGTGCTTATCGCTTTGATACACTGCGCCACCCCCTGCTGCCAGCATCGGGCGGCAATGGTAAGGCAGGGACGAACAGCAAACAGGCCCCGCCCATGAATGAGGCACGTTCCATGCTCGATCGCGACGCCGCCGCGGCCCTGATCGAACCGCTGACCGAGATCGTGACCCGGGCCGGCGAGGCCATCCTCGCCGTCAACCGTTCCGCCATGCGGGTCGACGGCAAGATCGACGGATCGCCGGTAACCGAGGCGGACCTCGCCGCCGACCGCATCATCGCCGAAGGCCTCGCGCAGCTTGCACCGGCGATCCCCTCGCTGTCGGAAGAGCGTGTCGAGAAGGATGCGCCACCCCATAGGGAAAGCTTCTTCCTGGTCGACCCGCTCGACGGCACCAAGGAGTTCGTCGCCGGCCGCAAGGAATTCACCGTCAACGTCGCGCTGGTGAGCGGTGGAACCCCGCTGCTCGGCATCGTCAGCGCGCCGGCGCTGGGGCTGATCTGGCGCGGCATCGTCGGCCGGGGTGCGGAACGGCTGACGCTGGGGCAAGGCAAGCCGCTGATCGAGCCGGTGCGGACCCGCCCCTGTCCACCGCGCGGCGAGCCCTGGACGGTCGCGGTCAGCCGTTTGCATGGCGATGCCAGGACCGAAGCCTTCATCGCCAAGCGGCCGGGCGCGATCAGGTGCGAGCTCGGCTCGGCGGTGAAATTCGGCCGGGTCGCCGAAGGCGCCGTCGATATCTACCCGCGCCTGTCGCCGACCTCGGAATGGGATGTTGCCGCGGGCCTCGCGGTCGTCACGGCGGCCGGCGGCCGGATCACGGATTCACGCGGCGCGCCGCTGGTCTTCGGCACCGGGCTGAACGGCTGCATCGTGCCGGAATTCATCGCCTGGGGCGATCCGGCGGCGGCGCCTCAAGCGTGAGACAGCCCGCTCGCTACTGCGCCAGCTCGCGCTCAACCGCCGGCCAGCGCGACGCCGCTTCCTTCAGGAAACGCTCCGGCTCGGCGGCGAACGCATCGCGGTTTTCCTCGCGACCGAACAAATAGAGCCGCTGCCCCGCGACCAGCCAAAAATGCGGGTTGCCCGGATAGCTGACGCCGCGCCCGAGATCGACTGGGTCGTAGCCCCCGAACTGAGGCCCGTAAATCTCCGGATGCGCGATGAAGGAAGCGCGGTTACCTTCGTTGCGGAAACGCCAGACGGCGCCGCCTTCGCGGGCTTCGAAGTCAGGCAGTCCCTGGATCGCCATTGAGTCGGTGAAATAGGCAACGGGATCGAAGCCGGCGATGGCGAGACCGGAATAACGGTTCACCACAATCCGTTCGGTGGTCGCAGCAGAGGCGGCGAAATCAAGGCCGAGCAAACCAAAAAAGCTTGCCAGTAAGGCAAAAACGGCCATTTGGGGGCGCAACTGGTATCTTTCCTGCCGTTGTGCCGTCATAGTTGGTGCCGATAACATTGCGAGTCGAGGGGACACTGGGCGCAACCTAGAGCCATGCTTGTTGGCGTCAGGTTAAGGCGGCGGCCAGAATTTCGATGCCAGGGGTTCTTTCATGACGTTTGCTTCACGCCTTGCCGCGGTGATGTCAGCCGCGCTGATGTGCTGGACCGTTCCGGCCTTCGCACAACAGCCGCCGCCCCCGGCCTATCCGGCGCAGCAGCCACCGCCCGCTTATCCGGCACAGCCGCCGGCTGCGTATCCCGCGCAGCAGCCGCCGGCGGTTTACCCGCCGCCGCAGCGCCAGGCGGGACCCGAGACGTTCGGGCCCGATGAGCTGGTATCGGCCGGGCACAAATTCTTCGGCAATGTTTCGCGCGGGCTCGCTTCCGTCATCGAGCGGGCGGTCAGCCAATGGGGCCTGCCCAACGGCTATGTGCTCGGCGAAGAAGGCTCGGGCGCTTTTGTGGCCGGCCTGCGGTATGGCGAAGGCACGCTCTACACCAAGAACGCCGGTGATTTGCGGGTCTACTGGCAGGGCCCCTCGGTCGGCTTCGACTGGGGCGGCGACGGCGCGCGCACCATGACGCTGGTCTACAACCTGCCCGCCACCAACGCGATCTATCAGCGCTTCGTCGGCATCGACGGCTCCGCCTATATCGTCGGCGGCTTCGGCATGACGGCGCTGACCGCCAACAACATCGTGCTGGTGCCGATCCGCTCCGGCATCGGCCTGCGGCTCGGCGCCAATGTCGGCTATCTCAAATATACGCCGCGGGCGACCTGGAACCCATTCTGAGCCGTCCTCGCGCATCGACGCGCATCATCTCCCCAGGTGGATTCAGGTTAATGCGGCATTGGGCTGGCGTTGCTCGGGCCGGGCGTGGCATTGTGATTAACGAATCCTAACCTCGTGTGGAGTGACCATCCATGATCGAACCGATCATGTATCTGGCGATCGGTTTTCTGCTCTCCATGCTGTGCGGCCTGATGATCGTGCCGCTGGTGCACAACCGCGCGGTGCGGCTGACGACGCGGCGGCTCGAGGCAGCAACCCCGCTGTCGATGGCCGAGATCCAGGCCGACAAGGACCAGTTGCGCGCGGAATTCGCGATGTCGGCACGGCGGCTCGAAATGAGCGTCGAGCAGCTTAAGAACAAGACCACCAGCCAGCTCGCCGAACTCGGCAAGAAGAGCGACGCCATCAACCGCATGAAGATCGAGCTCGGCGAAAAGAACGCCACGATCTTTGCGCTGGAGGCGCGCGAGAAGGCGATGAAGGAGCAGCTGCGCGCCACCGAGGAGGAATTTGCGGCCAAGACCGAGCTTCTGCGCAACGCCGAACAGGCGCTGAGCGACAAGCAGGGCGAACTCGCCAGGATCAATCAGGAACTGAGCGACCGTTCGATAATGGCGGACAGCCGTCAGGTCGAGCTGGTCGCGGTGCGCACGCAGATCGAGGAATTGAAGGGCCGCGTCGGCGAGGCCGAGAAGGAATTCTCGACGACGCAGGCCCGCCTCACCCAGGAGCGTGCCGATTCCGAGCATGCGACGCGCGAGCTTTCGGAAGCGCGCAGCCGCGTCGAAAACCTGAGCCAGCGCGTCACCGATCTCGACCGGCAATTGATCGTGCAGGTCAAGGAAGCCGAGATGCTCGGCAACCGCGTTGACGACCTCGAGGCGCGGCTGGCGACGCAGGGCAAGCTATTGGCGGAGCGCGATTACGAAAACAACCAGCTCCGGCAGGCCAACGAAAACGCCGAGCGCGCCGCACGCGAACTGCGCGAGGAGATCGCGGCGATGAACGGCGGCAGGTCGCCGGTCGTGGAAAAACTGCGCGCCGAGAAGGCGGCCGTCGAGGAGCAGCTTCGCATCGCCCGCGACGAGCGCGCTAAACTCCAGCGCGACATCAACGCGATCCAGCAACAGGCAGAAAGCTCCTGGCAGACCGAGCGGATGGAGAATGCGCTTCTGCGCGAGCGGATCAACGACATCGCGGCTGAAGTGGCAAAACTCGCCATGCAGCTCGAGGGACCGAATTCGGCGATCGAGGCGATGCTGGCGGCGGAACCGGCGGTGCCGAAAGTGCCGGCCAAGCCCGCCAACGACGTCACTGGTGCGCCCGCCGGCCTGCCGGAAGGCGGCGGCACGCTCGCCGAACGCATCCGCGCGCTGCAGTCCCATGCCTCGCGGGCCCGCCCCCAGGGCGCCTGATTTGCTTCATTCGGGGCGAAACGCGACGTTTCGGCCCGACTGATCGCTTGACACTAGGGGCCCGTCCTTCGTAAATCGCGGGCTCTGACGGCCCTGATTTTTCGCCGTTCCCGGACGCATAGCTCAGCGGGAGAGCGTTCCCTTCACACGGGAGAGGTCCAAGGTTCGATCCCTTGTGCGTCCACCATCCTGCCTCCTGAAGCATACCGGTTGCGGACAATCTTCGACGCCAGGCGCCCGCCGGCGGCTTTCGCGACCGTCGCACCAAAATATCGAAAACAACCCCATGCACAGTAGCCGATGCGGCCCCCATGAGGGTTACGGATTTTCCGAATCCATTTGACACGTCGGGCAAATCAGCGGCACGATGCCACCATCGGACCGCGGCTAATCTCATCGGAGGCTATTGCGCGCGACCTTTTGCCGTTGAGCAGAAAGCGCCTTAGAGGACATATCGGCTTAAGGCAAAAGCTCGGCAGGAGAGCCGTTCGCTTCACATGCGAAAGGTCCATGGTTCGATCCCATGTGCGCCCATAATTCGGTCGGTTTATCCAAAGTCGCTGAGAAGCACGCGGTTTCCTGAACGGCCCCTCAATCAGAAATTCAAAACCGACCGACATACGCGGCCACCTATGTCGCCTCACTTCAAATAGCTGCCAAGGATTGCCCCCAATCTTCGCAAAATAATTAGAAGTTGCGCCAAGAACATGCTGTCGGATGCTCGCTCAGTAGTGGCCAAATGGATCAAGAACGTGTGCTCTGTCGCGAATGACCCAAGGCAGAAGGCGTAAAGTCGATCGATGTCACGTTTTGAATCATGGTGGAAGTCTCTGTCCGCTAATCGGTCCATCAGCGTCGACAGGGCGAAGGCGCGCTTAAGGCATTCGGCAAAGTATCTCGCTCTCGACATTTCAGACGGAGCGGAATGACCGCCGTAGACACGCGCTATTTGGGAGGTTCAACGACGGCTTTGGTCGATCCCTCGGGCGCTGCCTGCATGCCTGGCGGGCTTTCCCCCTGTGGGCTTTCGGCGGGCGCGCCGCCCGATTTCGTCTCGGACGGCCCCGCCGCATCCTGCGGCTGCAACCGGCCTCTATCTTCGGACGGCGAGCGCCCGGTCGTCGTGTTGACGTCTTTGTTTGGGTCGGTTTGCGCCGCGGCAAATCCGCACGATAAGGTCAGGCAAATTGCTATCATCACGAGCCGCATGGCAAACCTCCGCTTCGCTTATCAGCGTCAAACTTGCAGAGCCGGCTTCAGTTCCTTAGCTGCGACGTCAGGTACCTTACGCCCTCAGCACGTCCGCTCCTGGCCCTTAGCCGAACTGCCTATGAGCGGTCGAAAGGCAGCTCTCAAGGGCAAACCGGATCTGACGCAATGAGCGGCCGGACCACAGCTTGTGACCCTGAGCAGACCTGCAAGCCGCCGAGACTCCCCATCACCCGCTGGCAAGAACGATGTCGAAATTCGCGACCATCGCGTGCTTTTCGAGGTGCGATGGCGGCTCTTGCAAAGTGACAATTAGCCGTTCGGGATGAGGGGCCGCGTTAAGCCAGCGGTCGGTCAGGTTTTCGGCTTCGCCGGCGAAATAGAGCTGAGTTACCAGGCGGTCAAACCGACCCTCGATGGTGAGGTGAATGTGCGGCGGCCTGATTTCGCCTTCTGCCGTCGGATAGCAGCCAGGTTTTATCGTACGAAAATTGTATCGCCCGGACGCATCTGTCGTGAGGCGCGCGAAGCCTTTGAAATTTGGATCGAGCGGCGCCGGGTTGATATCGCTCGGGTGACGATATTTCCCTGCAGCGTTGGCCTGCCAGACATCGATGCGCGCATGCGACACCGGCTCTCCCGAAGGAGTGAGCACGCGGCCCCCGACATGGATGAGCTGGCCCTGCGCCTCGGCGGCGCTGCCCGTTGGACGCGCCAGATCGGTTGCCAGGTCGGGGCGCTCAGAGACTGGATAGAACGGGCCGACGATCTGCGGCGGCGTTATAGCAAATGTTCCGGTCATGCGCCGGCCCGTCGGCTCTTTGGATCCGGCCTTGCTCATTGGGGCAACTTGATATCCGCGTCCTTGACGATCTTGGCCCAGTGGCCAACATCGGTTCGGATTCCGTCACCAAATTCTGCGGCGGTGCCGCCGACGGGTACGGCTCCTATCTTGTCGAGCGAAGCACGGATTTTCGGCCCTGCAAGAACCTTGTTGATCGCCTTGTTGAGCTGCAATCTGATCTCCGTGGACGTTCCTCGCTTGGCGGCAAAGCCGATCCAGTCGGCTGTCACGAGATTGGGAAAGCCCGCCTCGACCACGGTGGGGACGTCCTGAAGCGCAGCGATCCGGGTTGGGGCCGTGACAGCGAGCGCGCGCAGCTTGCCAGTCGCGATGAGGTCAATGACTGGAAGCGTGGTGACAAACATGTATTGAACGTTGCCGCTGATCAGATCGGCAATCGCCTGAGGAAACTGCTGGTAGGGCACATGCGTGGCGCGCACGCCCGCCTGCAATGCGAACATCTCGCCGATCAGATGCGAGGGCGTTCCGAATCCGGCTGAGGAGAAGTTGAGCTTTCCCGGCTTGCTCTTGAGCAACGCCACCAGTTCGGCCAGGGAATTTACCGGCAAGGACGGCGTTGTGACAAGGACAGTATAGGACCTCGAGATCTTGATTACGGGATCGAAATCCACATCGGGGCGAACCTCCGCCCTTGGAAACAGCGACGGCGTGACCGTCATCGGCAGGCTCATTGTGAGCAGCGTATAACCGTCCGCCGGACGGCCGCTTACCTCGTTCATGGCGATCGTCTGCAAGGCACCCGGACGGTCTTCCACTACGAGCCGCCAGCCTTCATTGGCGGCTAGTTCGTCGGCGACCATGCGGCTGATGATGTCAGGTGGCGTGCCGGCACCGGTCGGCACGACAATTCGAATGAGATTGGACGGATAGGGTTGCGCGGCGACCTGTCCGGGCAGCAGTAATCCTGCAAGGCCTGCCAGCAGGAACGTGCGACGGGGCAGGCGGGAATGCGGTGTCTCCGACATGGGCTGCTCCAAGGCTTGGCAGTGAAATCAGGTGCAATTGCAGCTTGGCCGTCGGACCTATATAAGAAAAGTTCTAATTTGCGATCCTTCTATTCCATTTCAGAAAGGGTCGGCATGCTTGACGCATCCCAGATCAGCCGGCGGATCAAGCTGCGGCAGCTGAACGTCTTCATCGCTGTCGTGGAGCACGGGAGCATGGCCAAGGCGGCCGAGCACCTTGCCATTTCGCAGCCCGTCGTTTCCAAAATGATCGCGAGCCTGGAGCAGACGCTCGGTGTTCCTCTGCTGGAGCGCGGCCGGCTCGGCGTCGAGCCCACGCTGTACGGCAACGCCTTGCTCAAACGCAGCATCGCGCTGTGCAACGATCTGCGAAGCGGCGTCGATGAGTTGCAGTCGCTGGCCGATCCCGCGATGGGCGAACTGCGCATCGGAAGCACGGAGCCGGTGATGGCGGGCCTCCTTCCAGCCATTATTGACCGACTTTCGCGGCAATATCCACGGCTCGCGCTTCATATCATCGAGGGCGAACCGCCGGAGCTTCAGGACCGGCATCTGCGCAACCATGATATAGACCTAATGATCGGACGGCTGCCGAGCCCGACGCCGGCTGCCGACACCGAAGTGCAGGAGCTGTTGCACGAGAGCGGTGTAGTTGTTGCAGGCTTGAATCATCCGTGGGTGCGGCGGCGCAAGATCCGCCTCGCCGAACTGGTCAACGAGCGCTGGTGCCTGCCACCGCGCGAAAGCTTTCCGGGCGGTTGGATTGCCAACGCGTTTCACGCCTCCGGACTGGAGGTGCCGCGGGCCAGCGTGACAGTGTACTCGATCCTGATGCAGTCGGCTTTGCTTTCGTCGGAGCGCTTCCTGAGCTTCCTTCCGGCATCGATGCTGCATTTCAGCGCCAAGCGGCTCTCGATGAAAGTCTTGCCTGTCGAAATGCCCGCGCAGATGTGGCCGATCGGAATCATCACGCTGAAGGGCCGTACGCCAAATCCAGCGCGGCGGCTATTCATCGAGTGCGCGCGGGAGATAGCCAAGCCGCTCGCCGGCAAGCGAATGCCCTGACTGGTAAATCCAACCGATGAACATTGAATCTCGATGGTTTCCTCTGCTTTTGGCCCTCAGCCGAACTGCCTTCGAGCGGGTCGCAAAGGCCGCTCTTAGAGGAGAACCGGACCTGACGAGATGAGCGGCGGGATTGCTGCTTGTGGCCCGTTGCTGACCTGCGTGACGAGCGCGCAAATGTCCGGTGTGAGGTGGAGCGGACTAGCGCCTGATGGATTGGCGAGGTCGCCTGCTGAGCCAAAGCAGACCTTAGCCAGGCCGCTCCGCGGACCGTTCAAGAATTCGGCCCGCCTCCCTGATCTGGAAAACATTGCCCTCGGGATCGCAGCCATCGCAGACTTTAGCGCCTTCAAAATTCCATTCTCGTTCACAGCATTCATGGTGCCGCCCAACTCTGCTGCCCGACTTCGCGCGATCGCAATGTCCTCGGCCGCGAATACAAGCTTGATCGGCGTGTCTTCGCGGCGTTTAGGAGGCGTTGTGATTTGAATCGCGGCTGCGATACGTTTTGGAATCCGGACGATTACCAACTGCGATGGCTCACGGCCAAGGACTGCATATGCTCGTTCGATCTTCTGCACATCAAGACCAGCTACCGCAGTATAAAACTGCACCAGCCGATGCAGATCCTTCGCATACAGTACAGCCCCGGTCAGTCCTCGATGAGCCATGTCATCACCGTCAACAAAAACCGAATAAAGAACCGAAGCATATCATGCTTGCTCGGTCGATGCGGGGCCAAGTCGGAATTTGGCCATCGCGTCATTTCGCTGCGATCCCGAATTTGATCGCTATCGGGGCAAAGCGGACTCTCGCGAGCGTCAGCTTGGTCGATTTCGGGTTCACGGCTTAAATCAAAACCCGCCGCCCTGGTGGGGTCGGCGAGCTTCTCAATGGCCGTGTCGCTCTCAGGCTTCTTTTGCGGCTCACGATCGCGAACGGTCGCCACTCTCTGACTGTGCCCGGCGGGTACGAAAGCCGCCGTCAGAACGGATGCGGGTCTCCGAATCGAATCGCTGAAGGTCTCACGAGAAGGGACTTACTTGCTCATGGTAATGCTCCAAGTCAGTTGCGGGCTGCGTTCGTCTCAACTGCCTCAACGGCAGATGACTTCATCAACCAACCGCGCAGCCCTCGCCGAGGTAGCGCCAAGCAATGCTTTAACGGTAAGCTCCGTAAGCTCCAAAGATGATGGGATTTTTTCGATGGCTCGCTCAATCCGGGAGCGTTTGGTTTCACCAACGTGACCGATGCCTGCGGCGCGATCGTCGGCGCGAACTGCGCCACTTACGCCTATTGGGACGGCATTCATCCGACAGGGGCGGCGCATGAGAAAATCGCCGAGGCATTCCTTGCGGTGGCCGCGCTCCCCGAGCCTTCCACCTAGTTCATGATGGTGGCCGGCTTTGGCTTTGTCGGCTTGGTGGCGTACCGCCGCCGGCCACAGCCTGGCGCGCTTGCCGCGGTCTGATGGATGTCAGCCGACCGAAAACGCAAAGACCGCCTTCGGGCGGTCTTTTTGGTTGGCGTCATGGACAGGGGTGCTCGTGCCCGGCGGCATGCGGGTCGCGCAAGAGCACCAGATCAACTCAGATCCCCAGCAGCCAGATCGCGACGATCGTGCCCAGCGTCGCCAGCCCGCTGATGGTCCATCCGGTTGCGTAGGAGATTTGGTCGTCGTCGGTGCCGCGCATCGCGTCGGCGCCCGTGCTTGCTGACCGCCACTGCATGGCCTTGCTCCAGAAAGCCTGCCCGCAGCGATAACGCCGAACCGGGTTCCCGGTTCCGCCTTAGTTTCGCGCCGCCGGAACGACGGCGCACGATCCCGATCAGTTGAAGGTAAGCCGGCGCGGGTCGGACGGCGCGATCTCGTCCTCGTCGCCGACGATGATGGTGACCTTCCAGCCTTCGCTGGCCCAGACCCGCGCCTTGGCGACGGCCACCAGCATGCTGCTCCGGTCCATCCGGACGGTCTCGTCCTGACGCTCCGCCACGATCCTGTACGCCATCACAAAATCCCCTCACGCTCGGTGAACTTGAGGGGATTTTCAGTTACGGCTTTGGCCGCAATGGGCCGATAATCTGACCAATCAGGGGCGCGGCGCCGCCCTTGGGGACGAATTTAGGCGCTATTTGCTGGCTTTTCGCACCGAAAGCGCCGGTTTGGTGACGCCATCGAGGCCGGACAGCATCAAGACCGTCAGCAGCGCGTTTTGCGGGCCGTACCAGGCGTTGACCGGCTTGTACCATTCGTTGCGCGAGTGCCAGTTGCCCCCTTCGCCGCCGCCGCCGATGGTGACCGCGGGAATGCCGAGCGACATCGCGATGTTGGAATCGGTCGAGGAGCCGGCAAAGGTTGGGCGCGGGCCCTTGGTGACGGCCGCGACCGTGCGCTGGGTGGCCTGCACGATCGGCGAATCCATCGGCACGATTCCGGCCGGACGATCGCCGATCAGCTTTACATCGACCGTCATCTTGTCGGACTTCCAGCGGGCGTTTTCATCCGCCACGGCTTCCTTGACGAGTTCGAGCAGCCGCGCCTCGAGCTTGAGCAGCTCTTCCTCCGAGTTCGAGCGCATGTCGACCGCCATCCGCGCTTCGGCCGCGATGGCATTGACAGAGGTGCCGCCGGTCACGGTGCCGACGGTGAAGGTGGTCTTGGGGTCAGCAGGCGGCTGCAGCTCGGCGATCTTCGCGATCGCCCGGCCCATCGCATGGGTCGCGCTCGGCAGGCCGAATTCCGCAAACGAGTGTCCGCCGGGCCCCTTGAACACGAACTCGTAGCGATGGCTGCCGGTCGCCTGGTTGACGACGCGGGTGATACCGAGCCCGTCGATCGAGATGAAGCCGTCGATGTCGGCGTGGTCGCGGAACAGCGCCTTGACGCCGCGCAGATTGCCGAGCTCTTCCTCGCCGACCGTACCGACGAACATGATGTCGCCGAAGGTGCCGATCTGGTTCTCGTTGATCGCCTTGATCAGCGACAGCAGCGCCGCAAGCCCGCGTGAATCATCGCCGATGCCGGGCGCAACGATCGCGCCGTCCTTTTCCTTCACGGCCACATCAGTGCCTTCGGGAAAGACCGTGTCGAGATGCGCCGACACCACGAGCTTCGGCCGGCCGCCGCCGCTGCCCTTGCGCAGTGCGATCACATTGCCCTCGGCATCGATCGACGCGTCCTTGAGGCCGAGCTCCTGCATCCGCTTCTGGTAGAATTCGGCGCGGACCTTTTCCTTGAACGGCGGCGCCGGAATTTCCGTGATGCGCTTTTGTTCGGCAAACGTCCGTTCGTCATCGGCCTTGATGTCGTCGAGCGCCTTGACGATCTTGGGGGCGGCGAGAATGGCCTCGAGGTCAGGCGCACCAGCGCCTTGCGCCCGCACCTCCTGGATCAGCGCGTGCTGCGCAGCGGCGACGAAGACAATGGCCAGGATCGATCGGGTGAGCGTCATCAAAAAATACTCCGTTGGTAACTTTATCCTGCGCTTAAGCCGGCCTCTTTCAGCCGGCTTGCGAACCAGGCCGACAGCGCCTGGTCGAACACGCCGCTGGTATAGACTTCCGACGCCGTGACCTGCGTCTTGCCGAGCGTCAGCAGCAGGCCGATCCAGTAGGCGAACCACAGATGTGGATCGGTCAGCGCGCGCAGCTTGTGCTGGTCGTGCTCGATCGGCTGATGATTGGCCGATTTGCGTATCTCGACCGCGAGCAGATTGTTGGGAATGGCGCGCTGGTGCACCACGATGTCGGGATAGATCGATTTGGCGAGGTGATCGTCGGTCGACACGATCGAGCCGTGCGGCAGCCGCAGCGTGCGGTCACCGAGCCGGTCATATTCGCAATCGATTTCCCAACCCGCAAACGGCTTTTCGAAATGCACCGCCAGGCGGTGCGTCAGCGCGCGCTCGCCGACATCCCGCTCCAGCAGGAACGCTTCGCGCGCATAGAACTCGTGAAGGGCGGTGATGACCTTGTTCAGCTCGGTCTGCATGTCGCCTCCCACGAAGGCGGTATACGCCGCCTTACATCTGCACTTCGATCAGCCGCGGTCCGGGCTCGGCAATGGCCTCCGCCAGCGCCTTGTTGAAGTCGTCGGCGTTGGCGACCGCGCGGCCCGGCACGCCCATGCCCTTGGCCATCGCGACGAAGTCCAGCGTCGGCCGGTCGATCTTGAGCATGTCCTGCGCCCGCTGTCCGGGCTCGCCGGCGCCGACGCCATCGAACTCGCCGCGCAGGATCTGGTAGATCCGGTTGGCGAAGACGATCGTGACGACGTTGAGGCCCTCGCGCGCCTGCGTCCACAGCGATTGCAGCGTGTACATCGCGCTGCCGTCGCCAACCATGCAGATGACTTTACGATCGGGACACGCCACTGCGGCGCCGGTGGCCACCGGGGTCGAGAAGCCGATCGAGCCGCCCATGTTCTGCAGCCAGTCGTGCGGCGCGGCGGCCGCCGTCGGCGGGAAGAAGCCGCGGCCGGTGGTGACGGATTCGTCGACCACGATGGCGTTTTCCGGGATCGCCATCGCAATCGCCTGCGCGATCGAGGCATGCGTCAGCGCGCCGGTCGGTTTTGCGATCTCGACCAGCTTCTGCGCCTGCCGGTCCGACGGCTGCGCATGCAGCGCGCCGGCCAGCGCTTCCAGCGCCGCGACCGAATTCTCCGCGCCCGAGGTCATGCGGTGCACCTCGCAGCCCTGCGGCTTGAGCATGCTCGGCTTGTTCGGATAGGCGAAGAAGGCGACGGGATCGTTGGCCTCAACCAATACGATATTCTTGAAATCCTTCAGGATCGGCAGCGCCTGCTCGATCACGTAAGGGATGCGGTCGACCGAGAAGCGACCCTTGCCGCGCGCCATGCGCGGATTATAGGTCTGCGCCATCACCTTGCAGCCGGTCTTGCCGGCGATCCGGGCCGCCAGATCCAACCCATGCTCGGTCAGCGCGCTGCCGGTCATCAAGAGCAGCGTCGATGCGCCGCCGTTGCGCATGACCTTGGCGGCATGGTCGACCGCCTGCGCGGAATAGCTAGCGCGCTGGCTGTCGTGCGGCACCTGCGCGATGCCGTCGGCCTCGTTCCAGGCCGTGTCGGCGGGCAGGATCAGGGTGGCGATCTGCGCGCTCCTCGCCGCCGCAATGGCGGCGGCGCCGTCGGCGGCGACAGACCTGGCGTCCGGCGAGGTCCGCACCCAGGCCGACATCGGCCGCGCCAGCCCTTCGATGTCCGACGTCAGCGGCGCGTTGTAACCGATATGATACGTCGCATGCTGGCCGACGATGTTGACGATGCCGGAATTGGCTTTCTTGGCGTTGTGCAGATTGGCAAGGCCATTGGCGAGACCGGGGCCGAGATGCAGCAGCGTCGACGCCGGCGTGCCCTTCATGCGGTAATAGCCGTCGGCCGCGCCCGTCACCACACCCTCGAACAGGCCGAGCACGCAGCGCATTCCCTCGACCCGGTCCAGTGCGGCGACGAAATGCATCTCCGAGGTGCCGGGATTGGTGAAGCAGACGTCGACGCCGCCCGCGACCAATGTCCGCACCAGACTTTCCGCACCGTTCATAGCCTCATTCCCCTTCGCGCTTCGTTTTTCTTGAGCCGCTGAAGATCAAACATTGTTCTCGCGTTTCGTCAAAGGTTTAGCGGAACAAGGCAGCCATCGCGTAGGGCATGTTGCCTTTTTTAACCGCAGCGATTGAAAATGGCTGTGGTCACAGGCTCGTTGGTTGCACGACCGCCGCAATTATGGCCTGTGTCCTTGCATATTGAGATTTTTTCGCGAGGGAAAAAGAATGACCCGGGCTTTTGCTTTGCTACTTGCGGCGCTCACCATGCTGGCGGGAGCCGGCCAGGCACAGGCCCAAGGTTTCTTTCAATTCGAAGACTCGCGCGACATCATGGGCGGCGGCCCCGGCTTCTTCCGGCCAGGCATGCCCTCGGGATCGAGCCCGATCCCACGCACCACCGTGTACTTCGACAGCAATTATGCGCCCGGCACGATCCTTATCTCCACCGCCGAGCGGCGGCTCTATCTCGTGCTAGGCAACGGTCAGGCGCTCCGCTATGGCATCGGCGTCGGCCGGGATGGTTTTCGCTGGAGTGGAACCCACCGCATTTCGGCGAAGAAGGAATGGCCGAGCTGGACCCCGCCGGCCCAGATGCTGCGGCGGCGGCCGGACCTGCCGCGCCACATGCCCGGCGGCATCGAAAATCCGCTCGGCGCGCGGGCGCTGTATCTGGGATCGACGCTCTACCGCATCCACGGCTCCAACGAGCCCGAGACGATCGGACAGGCGGTATCCTCCGGTTGCTTCCGCATGACCAATGAGGACGTCACCGATCTCTATAGCCGCGTCCGAGTCGGCACCACGGTCATCGTCAGGAATTGAGGCAAGGAACCGGCGCGATCATGCACGCAATCGCGTGATCGCGCCCTTCCAGGCTTACATACCCCTTGCACGCCCCTTGCACGCGCGCGTCGATTGCTGCAGCGTCGTTTGAAATGCGCACGCTCCGCCGATTCTTGTCTGTACGGACGCTAGCGGCTGCCCTCGGCGCCGTCATGTTCGGCGAAATCACCGTGCCGCCGGCGGCCGCCGGCGAGATTGCGGCGATCGCGCAGCGTCAGCGCACCGAGAAAAAGAGCTTCACCGACAACGAGATCGTCGAGGGTTTTTTGAAGATCGCGTTCGGCGCCGAATATCACCTCGCCGGCCGCGTCGACCGCATCCGCAAATATGACGGGCCGGTGCGGGTGTTTGCCGACGGCAACCGCGCCGACCGCAAGGCGCAGATCGCGAAAATCGTCGCCGACATCGCCGCGCGCGTCCAGCACCTTGACATTGGCATGGCTGAAAGCCTCGAAGACGCCAATGTGCAGGTCAAGCTGGTGCGCGACCGCGACCTGCAGAAGACCATCACGACCTTCTACGGCAGCGAACGGGCGAAAGAGATTCGCTCCTCGCTCGATCCGCAATGCCTGTCGGGCTTCCGCAAGAACGAGAAGTTCGAAATCGAGCGCTCCGACGTGATCCTCACCGTCGACAATGGCGACTTCGTCTTCTTCGACTGCGCCTATGAGGAACTGCTGCAGTCGCTCGGGCCGATCAACGATACCTCGACCGTGCCCTGGACCATGTTCAACGACAACGTGTCGATGGGCTATTTCGACGTCTACGACCAGTATCTGCTCAACCTGCTCTACAATCCCCGGATCAAGCCCGGCATGACCGTTCAGGAGGCCAAGGCGGTGCTGCCGGACGTGCTTGCCGACGTCCGCGCCTGGGTGCGCAAAGTCAACAACCTGCCGCAGTGACGCGCCGCGCTTCCTTGCCATGACGGCCGGACCATGCCGCCGACGCCGCCTTCCAGCCAGTTGCAACCTTGGAGAGTTCCCAAGCCATGGGACCGGAACGGCTCCCCGGAGGCCTGTGGGAGACCCCCGGCCACCGGATCGCGGCACCATTCACCGTTTTTCGACAACAACGCAAAGTTTTGTTGTCGAAACATTGTGACTTCCAAGAGCAAATCCTGTCTAATGGGGCCATGGGCGCCTTCGATACTTCTGCCAAATGAACGACCTGCCGCGAATTCAGGCTTTGCGCTGCTTTATCACCGTCGCCCGCGAGGGCACGGTGTCGCGCGCGGCCACCTTGCTGCACCTGACTCAGCCTGCTGTCAGCCTGCAATTGAAGGGCCTGGAGGAAAATACCGGGCTGCAGCTGTTCAACCGCACCCCGGGCGGCTTCACCCTGACCGAAGCGGGCGCCGCCCTGCTGCCGCTGGCGCACCGCACGGTGGCGGCCTCGGCGGATTTCAGGACGGCCGCCGACTCTTTGCGCGAATCGCAGCGCAGCACGCTCCGGATCGGCACCATCCTGGATCCGGAATCGATCCGGCTCGGCCCGTTCGTGCGCAGCCTCGCCACCTCTTCGAAGAAGACCGAAGTCGTGCTGCGCTACGGCATGAGCGACGACGTGCTGGCGCAGATCGGCCGGGGCGAGCTCGATGTCGGCTTCTACATCGATGCCACGCCTCCCGAATCCCTGGCATCGGGCGCCTCGCCGGAACGCACCATCGAAGAGGGCAAGTTCCTGCTCGTTGCTTTGTCGCGCTTCAACTACCGCGTGATCGCGCCCGCCGAATGGAGCGGCATGGTCATGGGAAAGAGCTGGGCAGATCTCGTCGACCTGCCCTGGCTCGCGCCCCCGCTCGATTCGGCGCAGCGGCGGCTGCTCGACGATGTCTATCGTCCGATGGGAACGCTGCCCAAGCGCGGCGCCTTCGCCGAGCAGGAAGACGCCATGATCGGCCTCGTCGAATCCGGCGCCGGTCTCAGCCTCATCAGAGATAGCGTGCTCGACCGCATCACGCGCCAACGGAATTTCGTGGTTGCCGACGAGGTGGCTCTGACCTGCGACCTCAGCTTCGCCTGTCTGACGTCGCGGCGCCACGAGCCGGTCATCGCCCGCGCGTTTTCCGTCATGCAGTCGGTTTGGGACCTGCAGCCGAGCAACACCGCGCCCGCACCGATCGAAGCGGCGCGGTCGCGCAAGAGCGCGCGCAGGTAGCCGGGGACAGATATTGATCTCAGATCTTCTCGGACTTTGTGTCAAACTTGGCGCTGCAGATCGACTTCAGCGCCCTCCACTCCGCTGACGTCAGCAGAGGCGGCCCGCTGGCCGGCGGATCCTGCCGGCTCATCCGCGCCAGGCGGTCCTCGCTCAGGGGATGGGTGGAGATGATGGAAAGGCCCTTGCCTTCCTTTCCGGTCACCCGAAGCAACAGCTCGCCGGTCGGTTTCGCCGGCCGGCCGAGCCGGTGCATGATTTCGATGGCAAAGCTGTCGGCGTTGGTTTCGGCCTCGCGGGAGTGGGATGACGTCACCAGCGTGCGCGAGCCAAAGATCAGCGCGCTGGAGCCAGTGATGTCGCCGAACAATAGCCCGACCAGGAACGACGTGCCGCCATTGTGGATCAGCCCGCGCATGCTGTCGCGGTGCTTGAGATGGCCGAGCTCATGGGCCAGCACGCCCGCGATCTCGTCGGCGTTCTCGGCCTTCGCGAGCAGGCCGTTGAACAGATAGACCTTGCCGCCCGGCAGCGCGAAGGCGTTGGGAATCGAGCTCGACAGCACGCCCGACTGCACTGACGTATCAAGGCCCGCGGATTCGCGGATCGCGGTGACGAGCTTGACGAACGCCTTCTGCCCGGCCTCATCGTCGCAGACCTTGGCGTCGAACATGGTCTTGACCTGGGCGTCGGCGACCTCGCCGAGCCGCCGTTCGAAAGCTTCGGGCACCAGCGGTGTCAGGCGGTCGGCAATCAGCGGCAGTCCGAACAGCACGACCGCAACGATCGAAGCCGCGGCCGCCAGCGACCAGCCGACAATGGCGGCAACGCCGCGGCGGCCGATCATGTGATCATCGATATTGGTACAGCGCGAGGCGAGCTCAGCCGCCAGCGCCTGGTCGCGAATTTCGAGCCGCGCCAGCGCCGGCGCGGTCAGGCTGGAGAGGCGCAGCACGCCGGCGGGGCTATCGACGCGGCGGATGTCCTGATAATCCCATGCCGCGAGCGCCTGCCCGTCCTCGCCGATCTCGAGCCGCTCAGACAGATAAAGCGTGACCGCGCGTCGCCGGCTCGACACGCCGTCGAAATAGATCGCTGGTCCGCTTCCTTGCGATGTCTGCGTTGTCAGTTGCTCGGGCGTCGCGTTATCCATGGCCATCAAAGCTCCGATCAGAAGCCGCCGACATCAAGGCCGTCGGCAAACCCCTCGCCGAGCGCATTGGCCAAATCGCCGCGCGCGGCGACATTGGCCGCAGCCTCGAGCCCGCTCACATTGATCGAGCCGAGCACCCTCACCCAGAGATCGCGCAGCAGATAGACCCGGATTACGATGTTCATCGCCAGCGCGAACACGAGATAGCCGAGGCCGGCGAGCACCAGGAACGGAATGCTCTTCATGAACTCCTGCGATTTGAAGAACTCGGTGAATGACCCGTCGGTCATGCTGGCGACCAGCACCGCTGCCAAGCCCAGATAGACCGAGAAGACCAGGGCGAACACGACGATCCAGCCGATCACTTTCCAGTACAGCCCGATCAGATCGCCTTTTCGCAGCGTCGATTCCACGCGCACGCCGCCGAACCGGATGCCCGACAGCCACCAGCGCCATTCGATCGCCTTGTACGCGCCGTAAATGAAAGGCGCGATCGGCGTCACATAGAGTGCGATCGGCGTCAGCAGCCACAGCCACCAGCCCCGCTTGAAGAAATCCCAGCCGCGGCCCTCGAAACTGCCCTGCAGGTCGCCGTAATGGGAATGGCGCATCTTGTAGCGCTCGAGCGCCGCATTGCGCCAGGGCAGGATCAGCCCGAGCGTGAGGATCATCAACAGCCCCCATAGCGAGGCCTGCAGCGCATAGATCCATCCCGAGCCGGTCATCCAGAACCGCACGCCGCGCCACACCGTGCGCGTCAGGCGGTAGCGCCGCGCGCGGTAGATCGCGAACTGCCCAAACACATAGAAGAAGGCGATCAGCGGAATACTGGCAAAGGCCTGGATATGCTCGGCCTCAAGGCCGACTAGGAAATAGCCAATATAGACTGGCATCAGGATCGCCAGCGCGACCAGAAATCCGATCAACAACTCCTTGCCGCGGCCGGTATATTCGGCGGCATCGCCGCCGACCTGCGTGTTGGCCCAGAGATGCCTGCGGATATCGGTAAGCAGCCAGAAGCGATAGAAGCCAAGCGTGACGAATTCCAGCCCGGCGCCGCGCTTGACCAGGTCGAAGAATTCGCGTCGCTTGCCGGAGAATGCCACCGGCATCGGCGGCGGTACGGGCGACGGCATCGGCGGCACCTGCGGCGGCCAGGTCATCTGGTTCACGGATCAACTCCAGGGTGATTTGTCGCGGATCAAATCACGAAATTGTCGGCCGTTGTGTGACCCAGGTCCCACAATCGCTTGCTATGGGGCAAACTCACCAATCGAGATGGGCGGATATCGGTTGATCTGCGTCCGCTTTGCAGCGGTTTTTGCGGGCTGGCGCCGAACATCACTCGAAGCCGATTAGGGCAAAATCGGGTGCATGATCATCTATGAGCCGTGTCAGGTTTCTGGCTGTCTGACCGGATGGCTGTGGCACCACGTGTTCATTCTCTAACGAACATATGAGACTTTATCTTCCACCGCCCGTCGGCTTGGCGTTCAAGGAGCCTCACGGTGCTGCCAGAAATTGGCGCAGCCTTCTCATTCACCACCAACGTGGCCGTGAAATGGGAGGTGGTATAGGCATAGTTCCCGACGGGTAACACATCGACTAGTTCAACCTTGTGGTTTCTGACGCTTCTTCCCCGCCCGGCAAAGAAATCACGGATTGCCAGAGGGCCGGTGACCGGCTGGGCACCGGGCGGCATCAGTCTGCCGTCCGCGGTATACAATGGAAGCAGGGCATCGAAGTCCGCGTTGTTGATGGCGGCATCCCATTTGGCAGCCAACGAGGAAATTTCGTTGGCAAGTTGGTCTGCCCCTGCATGACCAACGCAAGCACAAGTTAGGATCAACAGCACGACGTAGGCAGGAAGAGAAGGGCGGCTCATCTTTGCCTCCTTGAGATGCTTAGCGTGAGCGCAAACGCTACCGCTGAGCAAAACAGGACCACTAGTCCAAAAAGTGAACTGGAGAGAATGTCGTCAGCGGACCGAGACCTGACCTGCCAGCGCAGGCGCCTCATCGGCATATTTGCTGCGTGGGAACCAAATGCCCATGCTGTCCACAAGATGTTTTGGACCGTCGATCTCGATTTTGCCGAGCTCACGCGCCCGGAGCAGCGGCAGCTCGCCCATGAAAATCTGCACAAGTGTCCGCAGACTCGCATAGAGACTGATATCGACCTCGAAACCGGGATCATCCCAGCAGAGATCGGCTTCCTCCTTCTTCACAACAAACCACCAGCACCTTGGCCGAGCGTCCGCAATCTCGATGTACAGCACGAAGTCGCATGGAATGTGCTTTAGATCGAACGAACGGCGCATATTCCACATGAGCCGGCCCGCGTGGAGCTCGTTGGGCGTGAGCTGGCTGCGCGCCCATCTGTGACCCCAATGACCCAATGCATCGATAATTGGCCGGGCTTCTCTGGCCGCTTGGGTTGGATGGTACTCCCAATGCCCGTTATCGCCTGATTGGCGTGAGATTAGCCCGGCTTCTTCTAGCGTTTGAAGGCGCTTGGAGAGGAGGCTCGGCGACATCTGAGGGATGCCGCGGCGAAGCTGGTTGAAGTGGCGGGACCCGAGCAACAGCTCGCGGAGCACGAGCGGAGTCCACCGCTCCGTGAGGATTTCCGCAGCTTTGGCTACGGGACAAAATGATCCATAGCCTTTCATGACGAGAACTTTAGCATCACGCGGGCCGCCAATATAGTCCAGTTTCTGGACTATATCAGCGCGCAAATCCGCACCTTACGCCGTCTTCTCGAACAGCTCCCGGCCGATCAGCATGCGGCGGATTTCGGATGTGCCGGCGCCGATCTCGTAGAGCTTGGCGTCGCGGAGCAGCCGCCCGGTCGGATAGTCGTTGATGTAGCCGTTGCCGCCTAAGAGCTGGATGGCGTCGAGCGCGCATTGCGTGGCCTTCTCGGCGGCATAGAGAATGGCGCCGGCGGCGTCCTCCCGCGTGGTCTCGCCGCGGTCGCAGGCTTTCGCCACCGCATAGACATAGGCGCGCGAGGCGTTCATCGTGGTGTACATGTCGGCGATCTTGCCCTGCACCAGTTGAAACGTGCCGATCGGCTCGCCGAACTGTTTGCGCTCGTGCACATAGGGCAACACCACGTCCATGCAGGCCTGCATGATGCCGATCGGGCCGGCCGCCAGCACCGCGCGCTCATAGTCGAGACCGGACATCAACACGTTGACGCCGCGGCCGACCTCGCCGAGCACATTCTCCTCCGGCACCTCGCAATCCTCGAACAGCAATTCGCAGGTATCGGAGCCGCGCATGCCGAGCTTGTCGAGCTTCTGCGCGGTGGAAAACCCCTTCATGCCCTTTTCGATCAGGAAAGCCGTCATGCCGCGCGGGCCGGCGTTGGGATCAGTCTTGGCGTAGACCACCAGCGTATTGGCGACCGGGCCGTTGGTGATCCACATCTTGTTGCCGTTGAGCACAAAGCGGTCGCCCTTCTTCTCGGCGCGGGTCTTCATCGAGACCACGTCACTGCCGGCGCCGGGCTCGGACATCGCGAGCGAGCCGACATGCTCACCGGAGATCAGCTTCGGCAGGTATTTGCGCTTTTGCGCCTCGTTGCCATTGCGGCGGATCTGGTTGATGCAGAGGTTGGAATGCGCGCCATAGGACAGCCCGACCGCGGCGGAGGCGCGGGATATTTCCTCGACCGCGATGCAGTGCTCAAGATAGCCCAGGCCGGCACCGCCATACTCCTCCTCGACCGTGATGCCGTGCAGGCCGAGCGCGCCGATCTTCGGCCAGAGGTCACGCGGAAACTGATTGCTGCGGTCGATCTCGGCGGCGCGAGGAGCGATTTCGTTCTGCGAGAACGCCTGCACCGTCTCGCGGATCGCGTCCGCAGTCTCGCCAAGATCGAAATTGAGCATCCGATGGACGTTGGGGATCATGGTCGCCTCCCGGCGGAATTAAACGTTGTTTCAAACAGACTTAGTCTTCGAGACTGCCGTTGTCACGCGACGAAATGAGTGTAGCCCACTGGCCATTGCTGCGGCCAAATGCACTGAACTCGCCCTTGCGCCGGGCCACGGCTCGGGATGTAATAGGGTAAAACATCACCCGTTCGGCATGCTTCGCGCGGGGAAATTTGGGAGAGCGGCTCATGCAAGGAACCATCGATCTCGCCGGAGACTCCCATCTGCGGGCCGCGCGCGATGCGGCCCAGTCCACTCCGCTTGCCGATTTCGATGTCGGCAACCCCGAACTGTTCAAGAGCGATACGTTCTGGCCGTATTTCGACCGGCTGCGCCGCGAAGAGCCGGTGCATTACTGCAAGGACTCGATGTTCGGTCCCTATTGGTCGGTGACCAAATACAACGACATCATGGATATCGAAACCAACCATGCGGTGTTCTCGTCGGCGGCCTCGCTCGGCGGCATCACCATCCGCGACGTCGCGCCGGACCTGCGTCGCGAGAGCTTCATCGCCATGGACCAGCCGCGCCACTCCGCGCAGCGCAAGACGGTGGCGCCGATGTTCACGCCGACGCATCTGGATCAGCTCGCGATCAACATCCGCAAACGTTCGGCTGAATGCCTCGACAACCTTCCGAAGAACGAAGTGTTCGACTGGGTCGACCAGGTCTCGATCGAGCTCACCACGCAGATGCTGGCCGTGCTGTTCGACTTCCCCTGGGAGGATCGCCGCAAGCTGACGCGCTGGTCGGACGTTGCGACCACCATTCCAGGCCCGGGCGGGCTGGTCGCCACCGAGGAGGAGCGGCAGGCCGAGTTGATGGAATGCGCGACCTATTTCGCAAGGCTGTGGAAGGAGCGCATCAACGCGCCGCCGAAAAGCGACCTGCTGTCGATGATGGCGCATAGCGAGGCCACGCGCGACATGGACCCGAAGAACTTTCTCGGCAACCTCATCCTCCTGATCGTCGGCGGCAACGACACTACGCGCAACACGCTCTCCGGCAGCGTCTATGCCTTGAACAAGAATCCGGACCAGTATCGCAAGCTGCGCGACAACCCCGACCTGATCGATAGTTTCGTGCCTGAGGTGATCCGCTGGCAGACGCCGCTGGCGCATATGCGCCGCACTGCGCTGGAAGACATCGAGTTCAGAGGCAAGCAGTTCAAGAAGGGCGACAAGGTCGTGATGTGGTATGTCTCGGGCAACCGTGACGAGGACGTGATCGATCGTCCCTACGAGTTCATCATTGACCGCGCCCGTCCCCGCACGCACCTTTCCTTCGGCTTCGGCATCCACCGCTGCGTCGGGATCAGGCTGGCCGAGCTGCAACTCAGGATTATCTGGGAGGAAATTCTCAAGCGATACGATAATATTGCGCTGGCTGGCGAACCGAAGCGGGTGTATTCGAGTTTCGTCAAGGGCTACGAGACCCTGCCGGTGCGCATCGCCGCCTAGCAGTCTCGTCTGAATTCAACGTCACCCGGGATGACCGAACCATGAACGTTCAGACCTCAATCAGGGCCGACAAGAAAGAGCTGCTTCGCGCCGCGCGCGAAGAGGCCTATTCGACGCCGCTGAAGGATTTTCATCCCGGTGCGCCAAAGCTGTTCCAGAACGACACCCTGTGGCCGTGGTTCGAGCGGCTGCGCAAGGAAGAGCCGGTGCATTACTGCACCAACGCGCCGATCGAGCCCTATTGGTCGGTCACCAAATACAACGACATCATGCATGTCGACACCAATCACGGCATCTTCTCCTCCGATTCCACGCTCGGCGGCATCTCGATCCGCGACGTCCCGCCCGGCTACGACTATCCGAGCTTCATCGCGATGGACCAGCCGCGCCACTCGGCGCAGCGCAAGACGGTGTCGCCGATGTTCACGCCGACGCATCTGGATGAGCTGGCCAAGCTAATCCGCGAGCGCTCGCAAAAGGTGCTGGACAATCTGCCGCGCAACGAGACCTTCAACTTCGTCGAGCGCGTCTCGATCGAATTGACCACGCAGATGCTGGCGACCTTGTTCGACTTCCCTTGGGAAGAGCGGCGCAAGCTGACGCGCTGGTCCGACGTCTCGACCGCGCTGCCCAAGAGCGGCGTCGTGGAATCGCCGGAGCAGCGCCGCCGCGAGATGGACGAGTGCTACGCCTATTTCTCGAAGCTGTGGAACGAGCGCGTCAACGCGCCGCCGAAGAACGACCTTTTGTCGATGATGGCGCATAGCGACGCCACGCGGCACATGGACCCCGATAACCTGATGGGCAACATCATCCTGCTCATCGTCGGCGGCAACGATACCACGCGCAACACCATGAGCGGCTCGGTGCTGGCGCTGAACGAGAACCCGGATCAATACCAGAAGCTGCGCGAAAACCCCGCGCTGATCGACACCATGGTGCCTGAGGTGATCCGCTGGCAGACGCCGCTCGCCCATATGCGGCGCACCGCTCTGGTCGATACCGAGATCGGCGGCAAGAAGATCAGGAAGGGCGACCGCGTCGTGATGTGGTACGTCTCGGGCAATCGCGACGAGGAAGGCATCGAGCGTCCCGACGAGTTCATCATCGACCGCGCCCGCCCGCGCACCCATCTGTCGTTCGGCTTCGGCATCCACCGCTGCGTCGGCATGCGCCTTGCCGAACTGCAGCTCAAAATCGTCTGGCAGGAAATGCTCAAGCGCTTCGACCGCATCGAAGTGGTCGGCGAGCCGAAGCGGGTCTATTCCAGCTTCGTGCGCGGCATCGAGCAGCTGCCGGTGCGCATTCCCGGCTGAGCGGCGGCGGCATCCGCATCGCCGCGACCGTCGCCGCGCTCGGCATTCAATTGTCGCAGGCAAGAATCTGAACAGAGATGCCGCTACGAACGGGCCCGATGTCAGCCGAAGAAGCCCCGCGCAACCGCCTTGAAGAACAAGGGCAAGCTTTCGACGAGCCGGCCACCGAAAAGCGCCCGGTCCGCCAGCGAAACAACAATACAGCACACCGATGCGGCAACGATGACCTTCATTGGCTCAGCATGAGAGCCAAGCACCTAATGATCGCTTAAAAGATTTTCTCATGGCGCTCCGCAGTATTACGGACGGGGCGCTTCGATCGGTGCACTTGTGAACACAGCAAGGATCGTATCAAGACAGCCTCAATCCGCCTCCACACGCCAACCGTTCATCGGGTTGAGATCACCGAACACCGTAATGCATGAACTTGTCGGCGATTTCGGCATCGATCGAGGTTGCCGCCGCGATATCGTCATTGCCATCGGCGACGCGGCCGGTTCTGAGCTTGGCAAATCCGCGGCCGTAAAGCGCGCTTGCAAGCTTCGGATCAAGACGTAGCGCGGAATTGTAATCGGCCAGGGCCGCGCCGGGCTGCCCCATCTTCAGGCGGATCAATCCGCGGGAATCATATGCCACGGCGCTGTCCGGCTCGGTCTCGAGCGCTTTGTCGCAATCTTCCAGCGCGGCCTGCAATGCGCCGGCGATAGCCCGGCTCCAGCAGCGGCCACTCCAGGCAGCCCGCAGACCGGGATCGATCCGGATGGCCTCGTCGAAGTCTCGCACAGCGCGATCGTACTCTTTCTTTTTCAGGTAGACCGCGGCGCGGTTGGCGAAGGCCTCGCCATAATCCGGCTTGAGCCTGATCGCCGCATCGAAAGCCCTGATTGCAAGGTCGTATTCGCCCTTTCGGAGGTAGGCCACGCCGCGATTGTTGAACGGCTTGGTGTAGGTCTGATTGAGCTTGATCGATTGTTCGAAGTCCTGGATGGCGCGGTCGTAGTCGTGCTTCGCGATATACGCATTGCCGCGGTTGTTGTAGGCGATCGGCAGTGCCGTCGCGTTGCCTTGAACGGTCTGGATGAGTGCCGTGCAACCTTCGATCCGGGCTTCGGGAGACGTGGCGCCTTTGCCGTTGCACAATTCAGTATTCTTCAGATAATCACTCTTCTGTCCTGGCGACTGCGCCGCCGCGGGCCATCCGAGCAGCAGCACGACGAGAATGGCGACCGTCCCCTCGCCCAAGCAGCTTCTTGCACCACGTCTCATGTCGGCTTTCCCGACGCGGCTATCCGAAAAGAGCCCTGTGCAGAAATTGGCGTCCCGCCGCCGCTGGTAAGCTCGGGTCTGCGCGCGAAGAAGCACCTAGCATCCCCGGCAAATCTTTAGATTCAACCGGTCGCGCTCCTGCGGTTCGGTCCGCTGCGGGGCGGCCGGCGCTGATCGCTTCGCAAGCTTGTCCTTGCCCGCTTCGATCAGCGTCGAGAATTTCACTGCGCCATCTTCCGCGATCTCGACATGTGGCGTCGTGCCTCGGATACCCATCGTCGCGACCGGCGTATCGACTTTCATGTCGCCGCTTTTCGCGACATTGCCGGCCACGAAAGTGATCGTCCCGCTCGTCAGATTGAAGAGGGTGGAGTTCGATTTGCTATTCGGATCGTAAACGAACTCGTCCAACGCGATGCGCGCGTTACTCGATAGATTGAACGAGCTGCTATCGGCAAAGTTGATGCCGATCCGACCATCAGCACCTGTCTTGACCACATCGCCCTGATAGACGAGATCACCGATCTTGGTCTCCGGCGCGGCAGTGCTTGCCTGAACGACCATCGCGCTGGCGCGCTCAATCGAGACCGAACCGGTGACAACAACCACTTTGCCAATCGCCTTAGACTGGGCATCCAGAACGGCCGGCCGTGGCGGCGCAATTTGGGCCACAGAATAGCCAGGGAAACAGCCTGCCAGCGTCAAAACAAAACCGGCTACTAATAATATATTCTTTTGCGTAACCATGACCCTCTCCTTTCCTGAGAAGATCCCGTTCGCGTAACAGTCCGCTGGTTCACTAAAGAACAACCAAACGCTGCACGACGTCTAATGCGCCAGTCCGATGTAGTGTGGTAGTTTAATGCCGACCATTGCAAATATTTTTTTCAACTGTACTCCAGGGACTTGCGTGGTGCCACAAAAAGGGCGCAGGTTGTTCCTCAAGACGAATTCAATAATTCTTGAGGGGCCGGACACGTTCGCGGCGAAACAAGAAGCTTGTTTGACGTCGCCCTGACCACGTCTTCCCCCTGAAGATACTAGATTATTTGATCAGACATTTCGGCGGGCAGCCTAAGGCTGGCCGGCGCCAGTAATTGGACCTCAGGGGCGTCCGGCAAGCCAAAGCAAGAAGACGGCGGCGCCACGCGGGGCAGCGAGGTCAAGCCATGTCAGTTGCGTCCCATGTTGCGTCCGGAGACCAGGCCGTTGCGGCCGCGCTTCCCCCGATCATCGGCACCATCCAAGCAACGATCGGTTGCGGCACCTGGACGCCTGCAGACGGTATTGCTGTTCCAGCGATGGCCGGCGATTCCATTCGCGAAGGCGATGTCATCGAGACTGCGGCCGACGGGCAGATCGCAATCAGCCTGATCGACGGCACCCAATTCGTTCTGTCGCACGACACGCGGGTGGTTTTTGACGGCTTCGCTGACGATCCCGGCTGTGTCTCGCAATCGTCGCTGTTCGCGGTGGACAAGGGATCATTCGCCTTCGTTGCTGGCCGGATGGCAAAGGCCGGTTCGCTCCGGATCGAGACGCCGGTCGGAAGTATTCGCGGCCGGGCCCAAGCTGGCGGATTTGGCATGCTGTCGCTCACGGCGCTCACTTTCGCAATGATGAGCGATGCCAAGGCGGCCGACCCTGACGCGACGTTCCTGGATGACGACAATATCGCGTACAAGGATTTCGAACACGGCGCATTCGAGCTGTGGACCAAGGAAGCCATCCCGCGACACATCATCGTCGAAGATCCCGGCGAGACAGTCGTGCTCACCAGGAAGGGCTCTTCGGTCAGCGTAAGCCAGGTCACTAATTCCGCGGCCCGCATGGAGGAATTGCAAACGGCCCAACAGGCCGTGCTGGCCAATTACGCCAAGGGCTATGGTCCGGGCGGATCCGGCACTCCCTACTACCTTGATTTGCCGAAACTGCAGCCGATCAACAACGTGCAGTCCGGCGGCTTGATAGCGCCAGGCGTGCTCCCGCCGCTGCCGGAGGGTCCAAGTCCCATAGTCATCGAACCCTTCATTCCGCCGCCCCAACCGCCATCGTTGAATTCGGCGACTGGCCCGACGCTGATCGATACGGCGGCGCTCGATCTCTTCACCGCGTCGGGGGGAAGTTTCACCGCCAGCAGTTCCCAGCCAGGAGCGACGCTGACCTTCGGCATCGCCGGCGGCACCGCCGGCAACACGGTGATGGAAGCCATCACCTACAATATCTCGAAGACAGGCCTCTACGGCACGCTCTACCTCAACAGCACAACCGGCGCCTACCTCTACGTCCCGGAAAATGCCGCGGTGAACGCGCTGTCGGTACCCACGACCGAAAATTTCACCATCACGGTTTCGGACGGCACGCTGTCGGTCAGTCAAACCTACACGGTCATCATCAACGGCACGAATGACGCCGCGATCATTAGCGGCACCGCGAGCGGCGCCGTGGCGGAGGCGGGCGGCCTAGCCAACGCCGCGCCTGGCGCGCCGACCGCGAGCGGTACGCTCACCGACACTGACGTCGATAATCCAGCGAATACCTTCACCGAAGTTAGCTCGGCGACACCGAGCGCGAAGGGCTACGGCACGTTCACGATAACAGCGGCGGGCGTGTGGACCTACACGGTGAACGATACCAACCCCGCTGTGCAGGCGCTCAATGTTGGCGCGACGCTGGTCGATGCCTTCACCGTGGCCACAATAGATGGCACCACCCAGGTGGTGACGATCATCATCACCGGGGCCAATGATGCGGCCGTCATTTCCGGGGCCCAGACCGGAACGGTGATCGAGGCCAGCGGCACCGCGGCCGGAGTTCCTGTCGCGAGCGGCACGCTCACCGATACCGACGTCGACAACGCAGCCAACAGTTTTGCCGCCGTGCCCTCTCCAACCGCGAGCAACAAGGGCTACGGCAGCTTCACCATGACGGCGGCCGGCGTGTGGACCTACACGCTCGACAACGCCAACGCTGCCGTACAGGCGCTCAACGCCGGCGAGAGGCTGACGGACACCTTCACGGTGGCCACCGTGGACGGCACCACGCAGGTGGTGATGATCACCATCACCGGCGCCAATGACGCAGCGATTATTTCTGGCTCCGTCGCCGGCTCGGTGGTCGAGGCCACCGGCACTGCCGCCGGCATACCCGTCGCGACCGGCACGCTCACCGCTTCCGACACCGACAATGCCGCGAACACCTTCACAGCCGTCAGCTCGCCGACCGCGAGCCATAACGGCTATGGCACCTTCACCATGACCGCGGCCGGCGTGTGGACCTACACGCTGGACAATACTAACCCCGCCGTGCAAGCGCTCAATATCGGCGCGACGCTGACCGACACCTTTACCGTTACCACCGTCGACGGCACTCTCCAGGTGGTGACGATCACCATCGTCGGCGCCAATGACGCAGCCGTCATTTCCGGTGCCACCACCGGCTCGGTGATCGAGGCCGGCACCACCACGCCGGGCACGCCGACTGCGACCGGCACTCTTACCGATACCGACGTCGACAATGCGGCCAACAGTTTCACCGCCGTGACCTCGCCGACCGCGAGCAGCAAAGGCTATGGCACCTTCATGATCACGGTGGCCGGCGTGTGGACCTACATGCTGGACAACAACAACGGCACGGTACAGGCCCTCGAGGCCGGCCAGACGCTGACCGACACGTTCACCGTCGCCACGATCGACGGCACCACACAGACCGTGACCATCGTCATCCACGGCAGCAGCGATGCGGATCCCAACGATTTCGATAATCTGGCGCAGGGGGACCACGTCATCGTCAATACGCCATACGTGTACGGAACGCCGAACGGCGAGAATATTGCGGGCGGCGGCGATGAATTTCAGATCGTCTACGCCGGCGCCGGCGATGACGTCGTCAACGGCACCGGCAGGGACGACATTCTCTATTCGGGATCCGGCAACGATACGATCAAGGGAAACGACGGCAACGACACGATTTATGGAGGGTCCGGGAACGACACCGTCAACGGCAACAACGGCAACGATACCATCACGGGCGGATTTGGCGCGGACAGGCTGACCGGCAGCAACGGCAATGACGTCTTCGTCTACCTGTCGGTTGCCGATTCCAATGCCACGCAGTTCGACACCATTACCGATTTCGCATCGGGGTCGGACAAGATCAACCTGGCGGCCCTTGGCGGGCTGGCATTCCTGCACCTGACGTCGACAAGCACATCGGTGCCGCCGCATACCATCGCCTGGATCTACGACAGTGCGAGCAATGAAACCATCGTCTACGTGAATCCGACCGGTAACACCCTGAAGATCGGCGATTCGTCTCTCCTGGAAATTCACCTGCAGGGCGTTGTGTCCGTCCGGGAATCGGATTTCATCTATCAGGCGGCGACAAATGCCGTCGCTGCAGCCGGCGAAGCGATCGACGTCTCGCTTCAGTTACTTGCGGCCGAAGACGCCGTTCTGGCGGCGGCCAGCGCTGAAACGTTCTCCGAAACCTTCACCGGCTCGACCGAAGGCTCCATCGCGGGCGGCACCAGCGCCTGGACTCTGCAAGCCGAAGAAGAGAGCTTCAAATTCCGTTTCGAGCGCGACGTCGAAACCATCGATTCCGTCAGGCTAGCCCACTTTGGCGAGGCTCCCACCTACGCGACGGCAGTCAGCGAAGATGAGGCGGCCATTGCGCCGGCAGGCGCATCACCGGCCGAGCTTTGGCACGATTACATCGGAACGCTAACGGAGAATCACTTCACATTCCATCAAGCAGCGATCAACGCCGGCGCCACTGTGACCGGCGAGATCATGGTTCCGGTCAGCATCGAGCCGGCCGGCTTCATGGTGGGGAATGTGGTCGCCACGTCTCAGCTTGTGAGCAATGAGGTGACGCCGGGCAGCGGTGCGAACCATCAGCCGCCGCATGAACCACACTCCGCCGCGCAACAGGCTGCACCCAATGATCCTCATTCGGTGGAAAATGCAGTCCCCGCCTCACAGCATGCCCAACATGGTGTGACGCCCGGCGGCGGTGCGAACCATCAGCAGTCGCAGCATGAGCCGCACGCCGCCGCTCAGCAAGCCGGACCCAATGAGCCTCATTCGGTGGCGAACCCCGTCGCCGCGTCCCAGCTTGCACAACTCGGGGTAACGCCGGGCAGCGGCGCGAGCCACAACCAGCCGCCGCACGAGCTGCCTGCGGCCGCTCTGCAAGCCGGCTCCAACAATGCCCACTCAGCGTCGGCGCCAGCGACGTCCCCCGGCCAGAGCCATCAAGCCACTTCCGCCGGCATCAGTCCCGCGCCGACGGTGAACGAGCCCGGGCACGGAAATTCATTCCAGTTCAAGAACACCGGTTTCGAACCCACGGGCCCGGCGGAGCTGGCCGAGCTCGGCGGACCAGCAGCAATCCCGGAGATCGTGGCTGCGCTTTCCCCGGCCGAAGAACACGCTGCCGGTCTGTCGCATGTCGTTCAAGACCATACCGTTCACTCGCATGCTGCAAGCCACGGCTCGCACGAGCTGTTGGTATGACTGCCAGATACCAGATGCCGATCGTGTTCCTGATCTTCGTCAGCGCCTTCTTGGCGCTACGGGTATAGCGCCCGTCGGCGAACTCCTGGTTCGCCATGAAGAAGGGCAAGGATCAGGAGCCCCCAAAGAACTGCTCTCACTTCCGCGCGCCCGCGCCCTTTCAATCCTGCTTGCGTTGACGCCGCTCGAGACGCTGACGCTGCAATCTCATCCGCTTGATCTCCTCGTCGAGCACATCCATTTCCTCGTCGCGGCGCTCGGTCCGAGATTTCGTTGCGTCCGCTTCGCGGATCTTGTTGAGCGCCTTTTCCACCGAGAGCTTTTTGGTTTCGGCCATGACCTGCGTGCTCCTCCGTGAATCGAAAAGGTCTACTTGTCGGTGCCGGCAAACGCGGTTTCGAGGACGTCGCCGATCGGCTGCCAGGTACGGCCGTCGAACTGCACCAGCCGCATGTGCTTGATGGGACGGAAGTTCCAGGGCCCGGTGCTGATCTTGATACCAGGCAGCAGAACGGAGCCCTGATAATCCTTCAGCGCCGCCGCCTGCTTCATGACGTTCTCGCGCGACAGGTCGTTGCCGCATTGCCTCAGCACCTGCGCCAATGTCTCTGCGGCGGCAAAGCCGAACATGGCGGCGCTTTCATCCGTGCCGCCGGCGCGGCGATAGTTTTCCAGGAACGACTGCCAGTCGGCACCGGACTGGTCGTCCTTCCAGGCCGGATCGTCGGCGTCCTTCAGATAGGCGGCGGTCGTCACGCCCACCGCGTTTTCGAGGCCCGCGGGTTTCAGCCCGTCGCCGATCGACGAAGCCATCTGGTTCATGATGACCACCGGACGCCAGTCGAGGCTCGCCGCCAGGCGAATGACCTTCGCGGCGTTTTCAGGCACGCCCGCGAACACCAGGATTTCAGCGCCCGATCGCTTCAGGATCGATACGTGCGTATCGAGATGCTCATCCCTCAGATCATAGGCGATGCCGACCCTGATCATGCGCGCGACGGGGCCGAGGCCGTCCTCCATGCCCTTGATGACCTCGCGGCCGAAATAATCGTTCTGCCAGAGCGCGACGATCCGCTTGCCCGGATAAAACGCCTGGATGTAGTTGGCGTAGATGCGCCCCTCCTCTCGGAACGAGGGCTGCCAGCCCATGGTCCATGGGAACAGCGAGGGATCGCTGAGATGATCGTCTCCGGACGCCACGAAGAGCTGGGGAATCTGCCGCTCGTTGAGATATTTGCGGACCGCGAAATTGCCCGGCGTGCCGAACGAGCCGAACATCAGGAGCACCTTGTCTTCTTCGACCAACGTGCGCGTCAGATTGAGCGCGGAGGCGGGATCGGACTTGTCGTCATAGGAGATGAAGCGGACCTTGCGGCCGTTGATGCCGCCGCGCTGGTTCAGCATCTCGAAATAAGCCGCTTCCGCTTTGCCGATCGCCCCGAAGATCGAAAGGCCTCCGCTGTAGGGCATAAGATTGCCGATACGGATTTCGTCATCGCTCACCCCCTCCTGGCGCACGCCTTCGGAAATCGCGCCCAGCGACGCGAGCGCAACGAGGATCGCCAGAAGAACCCGGAGCAGCGTGGTCATGGCAGGAACTCGACTGAAGAAAGCGCCTTGCCTAACTTTCGAGGCGGCCATTTTGATCCCTTGATCTAGATCAACAGCGGGCTGGTTTGCGGCTGAGAGACGCCGGCTGCCTATCTCAATCCACATCGCAAAACAGCCCTCGCAGGTCGTGGACGGCTTCGGCCACAATTGAAGTGACCGCTGGTGCGCATCGAGAACGGTGATTTGAGTTTCGTTGACTTACGTCAATTGCCCTCTCCGACAGCCCCCCAGGCTGCACGCCCACATATTGCTGCCAGGGACGCACCCGCACTTCGCTCTGCCCGGGCCGGCGGCCGTTTCGTCGCTGCTCCGGATCATCAACGGGAGGCACAAGCCCATGCTTGCATTCAAGAAGATCCGCTTCCTCGCCGTTCTCGGCGCGCTGAACCTCGGCCATCCCGCCCTCGCCCAGACCGGCGACCAGACCGCGCCGCCGCCAGCGGCTACGCCAGCCGCGCCGGCCCCTGAACTGCTCAAGCCGGCCGAACTCGACGGACTGGTTGCGCCCATCGCGCTTTATCCCGACACGCTTCTCGCCAATGTCCTGATGGCGGCGACCTATCCGCTGGAGATCGTCCGGGCCGAACGCTGGCTGAAGGACAACAGCAAGCTGCAGGGCGACGCGCTGAAGGCCGCGGCCGAACAGCAGAGCTGGGACTCCAGCGTAAAGGCGCTGGTCGCGACACCTTCCGTGCTGGACATGATGAACGAGCGTCTCGACTGGACGCAGAAGCTCGGCGAAGCGTTCCTGGCTCAGCAGCAGGACGTCATGGACGCGGTGCAGCGGCTGCGCGCGAGGGCCCACGACAGGCAGAAACTTGTCACTACGCCACAACAGGTCGTGTCCGTGCGACAGGAGCAGAACCGGCAGATGATCTACATCGAGCCCGCCGTATCCGACAGCATCTACGTTCCTTACTACGATCCGCCCGTGATGTTCGGAGACTGGCCCTACGCAGACTATCCCGCCTATCCCTACTATTGGGGCTATCCTGGCTACATCGCCGCCGGCGTGATTGCGACCGGTCTCGCATTCGGTGCAGCCTACGGATTAGGCCGATGGGCCACCGGCGGATATTGGGGCCGCGGAGGCTATTGGGGCGGCAGCCGCGTCAACTGGGCCGGCGGTGGCATCAACATCAACCGCGGTGCCCGCGTCGAGCACTGGCAGCACAATCCGGCGCATCGCCAGGGCGCGCGTTACAACAACGCAAACCTGCAGCAGAGATTTGGCAATCCGAACCAACGTCCCGGCGGCGGACGCCAGGGCGTGGGCCAGGGCACCAATCGGCCGAATGTCGCCGATCGCGCCCAAGGCATCGGCAACCGAGCGCAAGGCATCGATCGTGGCCGGCAGGCGGGCGCCGGAAGGACGGCCGCGAACCGGCAAGCCGTCAGCCGGAATCGCCCGACAGCGGGACGCAGCGCGCGCGCAGGTCGGGTAGCCGCGCGACCAGCCTCGCGGGCTGGGCACTTCAGGCCCTCGGCCGGCATGCGCCACGGGGGCGCCACCCGGTTTGCCGGCGGCGGACACCGTGCAGCATTTCGCGGCGGCGGTGGCGGGGCAGCCTTCCGCGGCGGTGGCGGCGGATTCCGTGGCGGCGGCGGGCGCGGCGGTGGACGCCGGTCGGACATCGCGCTCAAGCACGACATCGTGCTGCTCGGCCGCCTCGAGAATGGATTGGGCTACTATCGTTTCGCCTACGAGGGCAGCGAGAAAGCCTATGTCGGCGTGATGGCGCAGGAGGTCAGCGTAGTCCGTCCCGATGCCGTCCATCGTGGCGGCGACGGGTATCTGCGCGTTCACTACGACAGGCTCGGGCTGCCATTCCGCACCTATGAAAATTGGATCGCAAGGGGTGCGAAGATACCCGAGCTCAAGTGAAGAGGCATGGCACGGGTTGCAATGCAGTTCGCTACCGCGACGCGCCTCGACAGGGTTCTGTCGAGGGCGTTCGCGAACTTGCGACAGAGACGCATCCGCCAGTTCGTGCTGATCACGTCATTGATCACTGCGATTTCCGAGCCAGGTGCCGCGATGGAAATGTCACGGCTGGTAGGATGCGTCGGCGGTGACGTGCTGCGGCTGCGGGGCCCGATAGAGCACGGCGACTATGCTAAGTTTCGATCCCATTTCGGCGATCCGCGACGGATCGTCGGACTGGATCTGCATTCCGGCGGCGGCTCACTTTACGAAGGCGTTCGAATTGCAGCTATGGCCCGCCAAAAGCGGCTTGCCACCTTCGTGGCAAAGGAATGCGATTCGGCGTGCGCTTTCATCTTTCTCCTCGGCACCAAGCGCTACATCGGAAAAGACGCGAAGATCGGCGTTCATGCGGTCGGCAACGAGTATGGCAATGAGGACAACGGCGCCGTCCGGGACACGATCTATTTCGCAAGGCTGTCTGCGCAACTTGGCATTCCCAGCTCGACCATCGGAAAGATGGTAGCGACACCGCCTGGCAAGATCACGTATCTCGATCAGGCCGATCTGCTGGCTTCAAAGGTGATCGTGCGCGAACCGTTCGCTCGCAAGGGCGGCGAGGGCGATCAGAAGTGCAGCTCCGGTTCTACGGAGGAGCCACCTACGGTCGACGAAACCTCTGTCGCCCGCACAAGAACTTCGTACAGGCCGGAAAGCCGGGGCGGCCAGCGAGCTGGCCTGCAGAGCCTCACGGGCCGCTCCGGTGCGCAGTGAGCCATCAGCACAGGATGTCCGAATGGCGTGCCTATTTCAGAAGGCATTCCACATTATAGGCGATGATGATCTGCGCAGGGTCGGCCTTGCCGATGGTCTTCAGGTCCTCCAACCCACTTTTCAGCCGCGTCCCTGCGTCCTTCAGGCTGCCTTCGAGTGTTGCCTTGGCCGCCTTGCATCGCTCTTCATTCGAAAACTCCTGGAACACCACGGTCGGGAGGAGCCTCCATTCCGCCCGGTCATTCGTAGCAGCCGGACTGACCGAGTAGGAGAAGACATACATCAGGACCCACATCGGTGTTCTTCCCTCTTGCCGCGGCAGGCGATGACCTTCTTCGCTGCATAGCGCTGTGCTTTTGGACGCTTCAGCGACTTGATTTAGATCAAGCGCGTCGACTCGATCTGTTCGCATCCAGGACCGAGCGCGCCAGCTGGGTGCCCCCTATACAATTGCGGCATGACAGAAGTAGCCAGATGAGAATGCCGCGAGCGGCCGTTTTGCTCTAAGCCAACGCTCATGGGCCGGCACCGGCTCAGGCGAGCTTGATGTCCCAGAGGCCCTCTTCGCGGCAGGCGATCAGCTCATCGCGAAGCAGCTCGCTCACCAGCGCAATCGCAGTCGAGCCGGGATGATCGATGGGAGACGCAAGGGTCAGTTCGCGCATCGGCGACGGTTTCGCGATCGCCGCGGTCTCCAGCCGGCCCCCGGCGACCTCGCTGCGCACCGAGGACGGCGGCAGAAGCGTGTATCCCAGCCCCTCCTCGACCAGGCTGGTCAGCACGCGGAAGGAGTCCGCCTCCAGCTTGACGTCGAGCTTCAGTTTCTTCTTCGCCGCTGCCTGCTCGATCAGCGCCCGGAGACCGTGCGAATGACTGGGCAGCACCAGGCGCTGCTTCAAGAGCCAGCCGATATCGACCTGCTTCTTTTTGGACAATCCGCTGCCGCGCGGACCGACGGCGACGATGGGATCGCGGCCGAGGCTTTTCACGGCAAGGTGCAGGTCGCTCGAGGGACCATAGATCAGCGCCAGATCCATCTCGCCGCGATGCAGCCATTCCGTCAGGTGGCCGCTGTAGCTTTCGACGATGCAGAGCGAGATCCCCGGATACTTGTCGACGGTGCGGCGGGCGAGCCGCGCCGAGATCACGCAGCTCACGGTCGGCACCAGGCCAAGCACCACGCGGCCCGAGGGCGGGCCGCCGGCGGACTGGATCTCGTCGCGCACCTGGTCGATCTGCCGTACAATGCCCGACGTTCTTGCAAGCAGAAGCCGGCCGGCGTCGGTCAGCACCATGCCCCGGCCGTTCCGCGTGAACAGCTCGGCGCGCAGTTCATGCTCGAGCAATTTGATCTGCCGGCTCAGCGCCGGCTGCGCCACGCGCAGCGTATCGGAAGCCTTGCTGAGGCTGCCGAGCTCGGCGACGCAACTGAAGGTCCTGAGCTGCCTGATATCCATTGCTTGCCATTCTTCGAAGGCAGGTTCATACGCTATAACAATTCAGCATAGGGGACCCGCCGCCGTTGCACAACGTTCCCCTTCCCCGAGCAATTGACATCAACCCGTATCCACGCCCAAAAAATCAGATGACCGCACAAGAACAGCAAGACGAATTCCACGACATCCGCGACGCCGTTGCCAAACTCTGCGCCCAGTTCCCCGGCGAGTACTGGCGCAAGCTGGATCGCGAGATGGCGTATCCGAAGGAGTTCGTCGATGCGCTGACCGAGGCCGGCTACCTCTCGGTGCTGATTCCCGAGGAATATGGCGGCTCCGGGCTGAAACTGTCGGCGGCGGCCGCGATCCTGGAAGAGATCCAGCGCGCCGGATGCAACGGTGGCGGCTGCCATGCTCAGATGTACACGATGGGCACCGTGCTGCGGCACGGCAACGATGCCCAGAAGGCGAAGTACCTGCCCGGCATCGCCAGCGGCAAATTACGGCTGCAGGCATTCGGCGTCACCGAGCCGACCAGCGGCACCGACACCTCCTCCCTGAAGACAGTCGCCAGGCGCGACGGCGACCACTACGTCGTCAACGGCCAGAAGATCTGGACCAGCCGCGCCGAGCATTCCGACCTGATGATCCTGCTGGCGCGCACCACGCCGAAGGAGCAGGCCAGGAAGCGCACCGATGGTCTTTCAGTCTTCATCGTCGACATGCGCGAGGTCAAGGGCAAGGGGCTCGAGATCCGCCCGATCCGCACCATGATGAACCACGCCACCACGGAAGTGTTCTTCACGGATATGCGCGTGCCCGCCGAGAACCTGATCGGCGAGGAAGGCAAGGGCTTTCGCTACATTCTGTCAGGCATGAACGCCGAGCGCATCCTCATCGCGGCAGAATGCATCGGCGACGCCAAATGGTTCATCGCCAAGGCGACCAACTACGCCAAGGAGCGCGCCGTGTTCGGCCGTCCGATCGGCATGAATCAGGGCATCCAGTTCCCGATCGCGAAGTCCTACGCGCAGATGCGCGCAGCCGAATTGATGGTGAAGGAAGCCACGCGCAAATACGAGGCCGGGCTCGATTGCGGCGCCGAGGCCAACATGGCCAAGATGCTGGCGGCGGATGCGTCGTGGGAAGCCGCCAATGCCTGCGTGCAGACCCATGGCGGCTTCGGTTTTGCGGAAGAATACGATGTCGAACGCAAGTTCCGCGAGACGCGGCTCTATCAGGTCGCGCCGATCTCGACCAATTTGATCCTGTCCTACGTCGCCGAGCATGTGCTCGGCCTGCCCCGCTCCTACTGAGTTCAGAACATGCTGCCGCTTGAAGGATTGATCGTCGTCTCCGTCGAACAGGCCGTCGCCGCGCCGTTCTGCAGCTCGCGCCTGGCGGACGCCGGCGCGCATGTCGTCAAGGTCGAACGCCCCGAGGGCGATTTCGCCCGCGGTTATGACGCCGCCGCCAAGGGACAGAGCAGCTATTTCGTCTGGCTCAACCGCGGCAAGCATTCGCAGGTGATCGACCTCGCAACCAAGCAAGGCCGTGCGGCGCTCGAAGAACTGATCGCGAGCGCCGACGTGCTGCTGCAGAACCTCAAGCCGGGCTCGATGGACAAGCTCGGCTTCTCGCTGCAGCGGCTGCGCAAGGATTATCCGGCGCTGATCTGCTGCACCATCTCCGGCTATGGCGACAGCGGCCCTTATGCCGAACGCAAGGCCTACGACCTCTTGATCCAGGCCGAGAGCGGGCTTGCCTCGATCACCGGCGGCCCCGAGGGCCCGTCGCGCGTCGGCATTTCTGTGGTCGATATCGCAACCGGCGCCACGGCGCATGCGTCGATCCTCGAAGCGCTGATCGCGCGCGGACGTACCGGCAAGGGCGCCGATATCCGCATCTCGATGTTCGACGTGATGGCTGACTGGATGGCGGTGCCGCTGATCAATTCGGAAGCCGGCAACCCGCCGAAGCGGATGGCGCTGGCCCATCCCTCGATCGCGCCCTATGGCGTGTTTAATTCCAGGGACGGCAAGGGCATCCTGATCTCGATCCAGAGCGAGCGCGAGTGGAAGAAGCTCTGCGCCGAGGTGCTGGGACAGCCTGATCTGCCGAACGATCCACGCTTTGCCAACATGGTCGAGCGCGTGCGCAACCGGGCGCTCACCGACAGGACGGTGGCCGACAGTTTTGCCGCGATGGATCGCATCGAACTGCTCAAGCGCCTTGATGAAGCCGACATCGCCTTTGCCGAGGTCAACAGCATGGCCGATCTCGCGGTGCATCCGCATCTGCGCCGCATCGAGGTCGATACGCCGAATGGCAAAGTGAGCTACGCCGCGCCGGCCGCGATCTTCGTCGGCGAAGACAGGCACTATGGCGCCGTGCCCGCAATCGGCGAGCACGCCGAATTTCCCAAAGCCCGCAAAAAAGCCTGAAATCATGACCGAATCCGCCGCCAAACTCGATCTCGACCATCTGCGCCAATGGATCGGCCGCAGCACCGAAGCCTCCGACATCGTCACCGCGCAGCTCGTCAAGGGCCTGCGCGCGACGCTGTTTCAGGACATCGGCGAACCCAGGCCGGGCGACGCCGCGCCATGGACCACGCATTGGTGCCTGGCGCAGCCGGTGTTCCCGATGTCGATGCTCGGCCCCGACGGCCATCCGACCCGCGGCGGTTTTCTGCCGCCGGTGCCGCTGCCGCGCCGGATGTGGGCCGGCGGCGAGATCGAATTCCTCGCCTCCTTGCGCGTCGGCGATGAAGCGACGCGCACCTCGCGCATCGCCGACGTGACGCTGAAGACCGGCTCGACCGGCGCGCTGTGCTTCGTCGCGGTCGAGCACACGATAACAACATCGCGCGGCGTGGCGATCCGCGAGCGGCAGGACATCGTCTACCGCGAGATGGGCGGCGCGACCCCCGCTTCGCCGCCCAAGGCCCCTCCTCCGCCGCCGGTCGCCAGGCACCGGGAAACCCATGTCAGCGATCCCGTTCTGCTGTTCCGCTATTCCGCGCTGACCTTCAACGGCCACCGCATCCACTACGACCGCGACTACGTCACCAAGGTCGAGGGCTATCCCGGTCTGATCTTCCACGGTCCGTTGCAGGCTGCGCTGATAGTCGAATTCGCCGCCAAGCTGCATGGCGACTCGGCGCCGAAAAAGTTCAGCTATCGCGGCGTGCAGCCACTGTTCGAGGGCGGCGAGTTCTCGATCAACGCCAACGAGACCAGCGCCGGCATGGAATTGTGGATCGCGAACGCCGAGGGTCAGCCGACCATGAAGGGCACGGCGAGCTGGTAAGGCTCGGTCAGGGAGCCCACTGACAAACGCGCCGCCTGCGGCGGCGCCAGGCACTCGATACCAAGGGCACTGCCTAGTGCCGCTTGCGCCACTCATTGCCCAGTAAGTCAGTGCCCCTGAAGGCGATGAGGACCAGGGCACAACTCGCAATGCCCATCAGCAATAGAATTGTTTCCAACATCATCGAATCACCTCGCCCAGAGGGAGCATGGGCGCGCGCTTGGATTTCGTCATTAAGCAAATCCAGCCACTGTCGGGACGAAACCATTTTCCTGAGGCGACGAAACCGTCCTGAAACAAAAGGCCGGGTACCCTCACTCGATTAATAGGGGACGGTCACATGCAATTCATTTTAGATCTGATTTGGGATCAGTCACGCAGCCAGTATCTCATCGAAATGGCTCAACTGGAGGCCGGGCAATGATCGAGATTTCAATAGCCCTATTGACGGTACTTAGCGTGGCAATCTTTGCCGCCCACGCTCTGGACGCCTACCGCATGGGTTAGCCAGCAAGCTGGCCGATGGTCCAAAGTGCTACCGGCGGGAGCAGATCGGGGATGGTCGCCGCCCGAGCAAGAATTGACCTGTTTCGGACCAACATAGCATTGCGCCGGCTTTTCTCGACCCCGGTGACGGCTTGACCGCATGGCAAGCACAAAAAGGGAGTGAAGAAGCGACGGGAAGCCAATGAGCGACGACGTTCATACGTGGCTGCGTGCGCTCGGCCTTGAGCAATATTCCGATGCATTCGTTGCCAACGACATCGACCTGAGGGTGCTCCCGCATCTCACAGAAGCCAGATCTCGTCGAGTCGGAACGTGAGGTAAAGAGCCGCTTCCACGCCGCTCATGCGGGAGAACTGTCGCCATTCGTTGGTCGCGTACATGAACTCGCCCTGCTCCTCGAAAAATCGAATCTCGCGCGCGGGGCGAAGGGACAGGCAGTCCTGCTATCGGGAGACGCCGGCATCGGCAAGTCGCGGCTCGTCCAGGTCCTTATAGAAAAGCTCGATACCGCACCGCACGAGGTCATCTGTCTTCAGTGCTCACCCTACCATAGCAACAGTGCGCTATTTCCAATCGTTCAGAACCTGTCGCGAATGGCCGCCTTTCGACCCGGACGATCATAACGATCAGCGCCTCGACAAACTCGAGCGCATGCTCACCGATCTCTGCATCGACACCAGCGCCGTGGGTTCCGTCTACGCCGAGCTCCTTTCACTTGACTACCATGATCGCTATGGCGAGCTCGAACTCGCGCCACAGCAAAGGAAGGGTCTCATCTTGCAGACTCTCGTCGAGCACTTCCTACACCGCGCGGGACGTACCACCCTGCTGCTGGTTGTTGAAGATGCCCACTGGATCGATCCAACCACGACCGAGCTGCTCGACGCCCTACTGCCAGCGATCAATCGAGCACCTGTCATGTTGCTTGTGACCCATCGGCCGAGCTGGAAATCCGAATGGTCCCGCGCATGCGATCACGTGCTGCCGCTTTCCATCGGGGCCCTCGCCCAGCCACTTGTCGCCGACATGGTACGAAACATCGTAGGTCTGAGCGCCAGCGCTCGACTGGTCAATGAAATCGTTGATCAAACCGACGGCATCCCACTGTTCGTCGAGGAGATGGCCCGCTTTCTTGTCGAACGCGATGCGAGCGAGCGCGAAACTAAGATGGTGTTGCCAGCGACACTGCAGGGATCTCTCCTAGTGCGACTTGATCGATGCGAGCCGACCGCAAGGGAGGCTGCACAAATTGCCTCTGTCATCGGCCGCGAGTTTGGCCGGGATCTGCTTGCTCGTGTTTGCGAGTTGCCATCCGCGGTCCTTGACGCCGCCATCGCCGAACTCGTGGCAGCGCACCTCCTTCTGAGGGTGCCTTCGTCTTCAGGCACGCTTTAATTCGGGACGCGACTTACCAATCGTTGCTGATGAGCAAGAGACAGACTCTCAAGCAATTCCGGATCGGCTCCGGGAAATAATCACGAGGTCAGATGCCGACTTCGACCTCGACTTCTGCGCTATCGATAGCCGGCACAATTGAAGGAGAATCGTGCTCGTCCAATTCGATGAGCCTGGCGACCAGGCTGTCCAGAATTGCTGAGGCTGGAGGGGGGCCGCCCAGTGCGATACGCAGGCGATCACCGATTTCCTCGCAGATCGCGCGCGAGTGCTCTTCATCAATTTGAATATTGGCAAGGGCAGTGGACATGATCGTTCTCGCGCGGACTATCTCGATGACACGTCAGATGTTTCGGGCAATTCCCCGAACTGCACCGTCGCAAGGGCAGAACCTGCGTAGGCGCTGAGTAGCAGGAGCACAATTTGAAGAGCGGATGACATTGGCTGTCCCCTGTTTGTCTGGGGAGACTAGCGCGCAGCCGTTTCGGGCCAGTTAGGAAAGGTGGTTGTCAGCCCGTTCAGGGTGTTGGTGAACAGATGGTGTTTTCTGCGTATAGCCGGGCTCCGACACTCGCCCGGCATATCCGCGCGAGTACCAGCGGCTACGAGCCGGTGTTTGAGATCGACATGGGTGAATCCGGACAGAGGTTCAAACAGTCCACCAAACCCTCAGGGTATGATCTCCCGCCGCACATACCAGTCATTGGAACTCGCTTTCCTGTGCAGCGGGAAGGGATTGAACATGTTGGCGAGGAAGATCTCGGAAAATCCCTGATCGCACGAGCCAAATCCAATATTCGCACAGGGCGCCGAGTAGACCCGGAGCCTCCCCGCCCCCATGTGGGCCTGCCAATTGGCGGTCACGGCCTGCAAATTGCTCACGGTTACGTCGGGGCCCGAATTAACTGGACTCGTTGCGCCGGCGCGATCCGTTGCCTGGGCTCGGGTCGAATAGGTTCCTCCCGGCAGCCCGCATTCCTGGTATTTGAACCTGTCCTGGCTCAGAGCCGCTTGTTTTCGTGGCCGCGTCCCCAACTCGACCTGGACGTTGGCAAGCTGTCCCTCGGGATCGGATGCCGAGCCTGCTATCGTGACACAGTCACTGCTGACCGAGGCGCTGCTGATCGTGACGCTGGGTGGGACATTCGGCGGCGGCGATCCAACCGTGATCGGATTGCCTGATATCGTCGCGGTGGCGCCATCATTGTCTTTCGCGGTCGCGACCGGCACATAGACGGCATCCATCGGCAGATTGTCGAACGTGACGGCCCAATTGCTTGCGCCCAACGCTGGTTTGGATGGCTGAGGAAAGCGGCCATCCAGCCGCACGGTCACACTTGCAACCGAGCCCGCGGCGGCGGATGTCGTCCCATTCACGCCGATCGAATTTCCGGTGGCCTGGGCCGAACTGATCGAGATCGACGGGGGTGGGGTCTCGCGGAATGGATGCGCCTTGAAAAACGCCCATTGCAACTCACTGGCGCTCGGCCCGGTCGGATCGGCATATTGTCCGCTGTTGTCGCCAACCCAATAGTGCGAGCCGGTGCCGATGAAATCGCCGCGTTTGCCCTCGTAAAACACTGTCTCGACCACGGAACGCTGCGGGCTCCCATACTTTGTCTGGGTGCAGGGCACGCCTTCAGCCGTACAATCCAATGTCGCAACCGCAGACGGACTAAGTCCGTAACGGCGGATCCAGGCATCGCGTATGTTCTCGGAGGCCAATTTATTGACGACGCAATCATTGCGCGAATGAATGGCCATGATCGGAACCGGACGCTGCTCCTCGGGTTGCTGCTGCTCTGTTTTCATCGCGACCACGTCGGCGGAGACCGGCTTGAAACTTCCCGGATTGGCGCAGACGAACCCAACTGCGGAGGATGTCTCTGCGTAGGGCAAGCCCTCGACAGAGCCGCCCGCGGCAAAATAGTCGCTGTGAGCGACGGCGAGCGCCACCGACATGCCGGCGCCCGAGGACAGGCCGGTCACATAGCGCCGATTGGGATCGATCTTCAGCTCGGCCTCGACCTCGACTGCGATCTGGTGCAGGTCCTCGGCCTCGCCGGCACCCTTGTGAATGTGCTGGTCGAGAAAGAAACCCCAGCAATTCGTTTCCCGCATACCGTCATAGGAGGTGATGAAGGGATAAACCGCGATGATGTTGTCGCGTTCCGCCAGATCCTTGAAGCGGGTCTCGTTGATCATGTTGACGTCGGTCTGGCGGCAGCCGTGCAGGATCATGACGAGCGGCACCGCGTCCTGCCCCGTGTAGGTGGACGGCACGAAGACCTGATAGTGGCGATCGCGCGAGCCGGCGTAGGATTTCGCCGTGAAAACCTTCTGCCGCAGTTCGCCGGCATAAGCAGCTTCGCTGATGAGCCAGCAAAGAACAAGCGTCAGCAATCGGCACAGGATGGGAAACATTGGACCCTCCGATCTTCAAGGACACCAGAGACGCGACGCCGGCGTTTGACGCCCGATCAAAGGTTCGGCGTCACCAGATCGACAAGCCGTCAGCGGCAACGACGATCGCACTGCGGCAACGGCGGTCGTGTGATCCAAGACACAGGTCCAGGCTCTTTTTGAATACGTCCCTGAGCCGTCATTGCGCCCCGCTGCTTGACTTCGCAAGCCAATCCATCGACAGGTGGATGGCTTCCGCCTTCGCTCACGCGCCATGGCGGACGGGTAATCGTTTGCTCCTCGCAACGGAACAGCAAGAAACCAGAAATGGGAGCCGCCTGATGTCGTCCCGCAAACCGGCCAAATCCGCCGCCACCGCCCTCACCGTCAAGGACGCCACCTTCGGCCTGCTCCGCGCCTTCGGCATCGACAAGGTGTTCGGCAATCCCGGCTCGACCGAGCTGCCCTTTCTCAGCGACTGGCCGGAGGACATCGAATATGTGCTCGGCCTGCAGGAGGCTTCCGTGGTCGGCATGGCCGATGGCTATGCGCAGGCGACGCGCAACGCCGGCTTCGTCAATCTGCATTCCGGCGCCGGGGTCGGTAATGCGCTCGGCAATATCTATACCGCGCACCGCAACCAGACGCCGCTCGTCATCACCGCCGGCCAGCAGGCGCGCTCGATCCTGCCGCTGCAGGCTTTTCTCTATGCCGAGCGCGCTTCCGAATTTCCGCGGCCCTACGTCAAGTACAGCGTCGAGCCGGCGCGCGCTGAGGACGTGCCGGCGGCGATCGCACGCGCCTATTACGTCGCAATGCAGCCGCCCTGCGGGCCGACCTTCGTCTCGATCCCGATCGACGACTGGACGCGCCCGACGCAACCGATCGACGCCCGCCAGATCAGCCGCGAGATCGGCCCCGATGCGGCGGCGATGAACGCAGTCGTCGAAGTGCTGTCGAAGAGCAAGCGCCCTGCCCTGATCGTCGGCCCCGCCGTCGATCGCGCCGGCGCCGTCGAGCTGATGGTGAAGGTGGCCGAGAAGGCGAAGGCCGCCGTCTGGGTCAGCCCGTTCTCGGCTCGCTGCTCGTTCCCGGAACGCCATCCGCAGTTCTCCGGCTTCCTGCACGCTTCGCCGGGACAGCTATCGGAGGCGCTGCGCGACCACGACCTCGTCGTGGTGATCGGCGCGCCGGTCTTCACCTTCCATGTCGAGGGCCACGCTTCTATTTTCGACGGCAGCACCACGATCTTCCAGATCACCGACGATCCGGACGCCGCCGCCGTCACCCCGTCGGGCGCCAGCATCATCGCCACCATGAAGCCGGCGCTTGCGATGCTGCTCGACCTGCTGCCCGAAACGTCGCGCGCGATGCCCGCAGGCCGCGTGCTGCCGCCGCCGCCGAAGGCCTCCGACCCGATCCAGGCCGAATTCCTGCTCCATGCGCTCTCGACGGCGATGGGGCCGCACGACGTGCTGGTGGAAGAGGCGCCCTCGCATCGGCCGGCGATGCAAAAATTCATGCCGATGCGCGGCCAGGACAGTTTTTACACCATGTCGAGCGGCGGCCTCGGCTACAGCCTGCCGGCCGCGGTCGGCATGGCGCTCGGCCGGCACAATGCGCGCACGGTCTGCCTGATCGGCGACGGCTCGGCGATGTATTCGATCCAGGCGCTGTGGACCGCGGCGCAGCGCAAGCTGCCGCTCACCGTCGTCGTCATCAACAATTCGGGCTACGGCGCCATGCGCTCGTTCAGCCAGGTCATGCAGGTGCGCAACGTGCCGGGGCTGGAGCTGCCCGGCATCGATTTCGCTGGACTCGCGGAGAGCATGGGCTGCCACGCCGTACGGGTGACGAAATCATCCGAACTGCCGGCCGCGTTGAAACAGGGCCTTTCACATGATGGCACCAGCCTCGTCGAGGTGATCGTCGATTCCGCCGTGCCGCTGCTCTATGCACGGAAGGATTGAGACGAAGGCTCTATCCCCGTCATTGCGAGCGAAGCGAAGCAATCCATGGCGCCGCTTGCCGCACCATGGATTGCTTCGTCGCTTCGCTCCTCGCAATGACGGGGAACGAACGCAGCCCCTCGGCAAGAGCTAACCCCGCCGCCCCGCGGCGATCTCCGCCGCAAGCCGCCCGTAATCCGCCCACACCAGATTGAGCAACAGCGGCGGCTCCTGCCCGGCCTGCAGCATCTGCGCAGAGCGCGCCTTTGCGCCCTCCATCTCCCACCATTTCTGTGCCGACAGCGCCACTCTGCGAAAGTGATTGAGCGTGCCGGAAAACGGCCGGCGATCGGCGCGGGCAAGGCCGGCGCAATGGTTGAGCCAGTTGAACCCGGCGATCACGGCGGTCGCGAGGTCGTTCATGGTGTTGCCGGTGAATTCGATCACGATGTCCTCGTGCGGCCGCTGGCGCAGATAGGCCTCGATGGCAGCGCCTTGCGAATCCGGCTCGGCGAGCAGTTTGAACTCGCCCCGCGGCACCATCAGCAGATAGCGGAACGCTTCCAGCCGGGTATGATCGCAGACCGTCGCCCTGTCGGCGCCGGCATCCGCGGTGGTCCGCTTGCAGGCCGGGAAGACCCATTTGCCGTTGTCGGCGTCATCGAGATATTGCCTGCCCCGCTGCTTGATCCCGGCGAGCAGCGTACCCGGCGTGCCCGGCGCCGATGGCGTTTGTCCCGATAGCCAGCCACGCCAGCTCATAAGGCCTCGTTTGATTCAAACGATCGACAATTGGCCTGCAAGTCACCCGCGAACGTGATTTGACGGCCCTCTACGCTCGCACGAGAGTGCAGCATGGGGCAACCCTGGAGTGAATACCATGAAACAGCCAGTTCTTGGAAAAGCAGCCCTCGCGGTCTCCGTCTTCGCCTGCGCGATCATGCTCTCATTTGACGGGAGCGAACAGAAGGGCGGCTCGCTGTCCATCGGGCGCGCGCAAGCACAGACGATAGACGAGACGGCGAGCCCGGCCTTCACCACCCGCCGCTCGGCGCGGCGGGCGGGCCGTGCGACGGCGATGGGCGCGGGCGCCGCCGCGGTTGGCGCTGGTGCGGTCGCAGCCGGAGCAACCGCCGCCTACTACGCCGGTGGCGGTCCCACCTACGGCGCGGGCGGGCCCTATTATAACGGAAGCGGCCCGTACGCCTATTACGACGGCAACGCTCCGTACGTCGGAAGCGGCCCCACCTACACCGGCGGTACTTATGCCTATTACAGCGGGCCGGGCGTATGGAGCCAGGATTACGCGGCGCGCAATGGCATCATCTGCCAGCCCGGCACCCTGATCCGTCTCGAGGACGGCCTGATGCACAGGTGCCAGTGATCTTGGGGCAATCAATCCCCGTCATTGCCTGCGATAAACGCGAAAGCAATCCATCTATCCCCGTGTGGCGCGATGGATTGCTTCGCGGAGCCTGTCATCCGGCGGCGCTTCGCGCCGACCGGGTGGCTCGCAATGACGGAGGAGAGGTCGATGCGCCCTCAAATCACTTCCCGTAAGCGTCCCGCATCTTGGCCTGGATCTTCGCCATGCCTGATATCCAGCGGTCGTAGTTCTCGGTCTTCTTGCGCATGTAGCCGAGCACCTGCGGGTGCGGCAGGATGACAAAAGTTTCCGCGTCCAGCCCCTTCAGCACATCCTCCGCTACCTGCTCCGGCGACAGGTCGCCGTCGCTGGATTGCGGGCCCTTCGGAATCCCGCGCAGCATGTTGGTATCGACGCCCTGCGGACAGAGGATCGAGACGCGGATGTTGTCGGCCTGGTGCGAGATCGCGAGATTCTCGGCAAAGCCGACCGCGGCGTGCTTGGTCGTCGAATAGGCCGGGCTGCCGACCTGCGACAACAATCCCGCCGCCGAGATCGTGTTGAGGAAATAGCCGCCGCCGCGCGCCTTCATGCGGGGAATCAGATGCCGCGCCGCATAGACGTGCGCCATCACGTGAACGGCCCAGCTTCGCTGCCACGGCTCGTCCGAGCTGCCGCCGGCATTCACCGACAGTGGATCGAAACCGCCGCCGATGCCGGCATTGGAACAGAACAGCTCGATCTGCCCGAACTGCCGCTCGGTCTCCTCGATGACATGGCGGATGTTCTTTTCCTGTCCGACGTCGCATTTGAACGCCGCGCCGTTGATCGAGACGGCAAGCTTCTCGGCCGCGGCATGGTCGAGATCGACCACCACCACCTTGGCGGCGCCCTCGCGGTGGAAGGCCTCGCACATCGCCTTGCCGATGCCGTTGCCGCCACCGGTGACAACCACGACTTTGCCCGTCACCTGCATGGCCGCTCCTCCCGTTTATTTTGGTCCTAGGTCAGGACCATCATATCGAGAATAGCCGTATAATGGCAGGCGGCGCCGAGCAAGACGAAGCCGTGCCAGATCGCGTTCTGGAAGCGCAGCCGCTGCCAGGCATGGAAGATCACGCCTAGGCTGTAGAGCACGCCGCCGGCGACCACAAAGCCGAGCGCCATCGGGGGCACCGCCTTCACCACGGCGTCGTAGATCATGACGCCGCTCCAGCCGAGCGCGAGATAAAGCCCGACCGCCAGACGATCGTACCGTCCGGGCAACGCCAGCTTCAGCACGATACCGGCGATCGCAGCGCACCACACCCCGATCAACAGCGCGATCGCCAGATAGCTCTCCTTCAGCCCCGCGATGAACGGCGTATACGTGGCGGCGATCAGCAGATAGATCGCGGAATGATCGAAGCGGCGCAGCACCCATTTGGCGCGTGAAACCGGCCAGAGATTATACATCGCCGACAGCACCAGCATCGCGAGCAGGCCGGCGACATAGACCGACACTACGGTGATTTCGAACGTGCTGGCATAGACCGCCGTCAAGACGATCAGCGCTGTGGCCGCGACAAGCCCGAGGCACACACCGATGATATGAACGACACCGTCGGCGATCAGCTCGGCACGGTCGTAGTTCCAGTGCATGACACCGGCCGCCGCGTGGATGGATGTCGAGGCGAGTTGTTTCAGTCTGAAGATCGTCATGCAGGCCCGCAAAAACCGATGAGAGAAGTCATATAACACATGTTCCCCGGGGAGAATGAGCTGGGCCCCAAGCTAGCTGTCATCATCCGCCTTGTGCGCAATTGCGCACTGGGGCGGATGATCCAGTATCCCACCACCGTGGCTTTTTCGCGCACCTGCGATTACTGGATACCCCGCCTTCGCAGGGTATGACGAAAGCTTGATTTTGGCCGGCCAATCGCCACTTTTCGGTGGTCGCCCGCCCCGCCTCTCTCATCGAGTTTCCTGCCCGCATGGCCCCCCGTTTTTCAGACATCATCGAGGAAGCGCGCCTGTCGGCGCGGGCGCTGCTTGATTACGGCGACAGCTTCTTCAACCCCACCGTGCGCCTCGGCGTCACGGGCCTGTCACGTGCCGGCAAGACCGTGTTCATCACGGCGCTGATCCACGGCCTCACCCGTGGCGGCAGGTTTCCGGTGTTTGAACCCTATGCCTCGGGCCGGATCGCCCGCGGCCGGCTCGAGCCGCAGCCTGATGATGCCGTGCCGCGCTTCGCCTATGAGAACCATGTCCGCACCCTGATCGAGGAACGGCGCTGGCCGAACTCGACCACCGACATCTCTGAACTCCGGCTCGTCATCGACTACCAGCGGCAGAACGGCGCCGACCGGACGCTCACCATCGACATCGTCGACTATCCCGGCGAATGGCTGCTCGACCTTCCCCTGCTCAACAAGAGTTTTGAGCAATGGTCGGCCGAGAGCTTGGCGCTCTCGCGCGAGGGCCCGCGTGCAAAACTCGCGGCGCCCTGGCACGCGCATCTGGCAACGCTCGTCCCCGAGGCTCGCGAGGACGAGCAGGCGACACTCGCCGCGGCAAAGCTGTTCACCGATTACCTGCGCGCCTGCCGCGACGAACGCTTTGCGATGAGCCTCTTGCCGCCCGGCCGTTTCCTGATGCCGGGCAACCTCGCCGGCACGCCGGCGCTGACGTTTGCGCCGCTGGATGTGGCCGTCGACGGCACCGCGCCGGACGGTTCGCTGTGGGCGATGATGCGGCGGCGCTATGAAGCTTACAAGGACATCGTGGTGCGCCCGTTCTTCCGCGATCATTTTGCGCGGCTCGACCGCCAGGTCGTGCTGGTCGATGCGCTCGCGGCCTTCAACGCCGGGCCTGAGGCGCTGCACGATCTCGAAGCCGCCCTTGCCGGCATTCTCGATTGCTTTCGTGTCGGCCGCTCTACGATCCTGAGCAGCCTGTTTCGCCCGCGGATCGATCGCATCCTGTTCGCCGCCACCAAGGCCGATCACCTGCATCACGCCAGCCATGACCACCTGGAAGCGGTGCTGCGCCGCGCCGTCGCCAAGGCGGCGGATCGCGCCGAATATGCCGGTGCGGTCATCGACGTCGTCGCGCTCGCCGCCGTCCGCGCCACCCGCGAGGCGATGGTGGCGCGCGGCCGCGAAAAACTGCCGTCGATCCTCGGCACGCCCGCGCCCGGCGAGACCGCCAATGGCGACACATTCGACGGCGAGACGGAAGTGGCGACCTTTCCGGGCGACCTGCCCGCCGATCCCGAGGCGTTGTTCAAGGGCGGCTTTCGCGGGCTTTCCTCGACGCCGCATGAGGCGGCCGACTTCCGCTTCCTGCGTTTCCGGCCGCCGCTGCTGGAACGCAGGCCCAAGGAAGAGCCGGCGCTGCCGCACATCCGTCTCGACCGCGCGCTTCAGTTCCTGATCGGAGACCGACTGCAATGAGCGAGAAGACGCCCCATCGGCGGCCGGCGACGTTCAAGCTCGGCGACCCCAACGTGATCGTCATCGACCCCGACGAGAGCGCCCGCCCGGCCCGCGGCACCGTGCAGATCACGCCTGAGGCGGATCCGGCGACGCTGCCCGTGCCGATCGACAAACCGCTTCTCCCGGCGCGGCGCGGCTTTCGCTGGGGCACGCTGTTCTGGTCGGCGCTCAGTGGGCTGGTCCTGCTCGGCTCTGGGCTCGGCGTCGTCAACCTGATCGAGGATTTGTTCGCGCGCAGCCAGACGCTCGGCTATGTCGCACTGGCATTCGCAATCGCCGCGGGGCTGGCGCTTGCCGTCGTCATCGGCCGCGAAGCCTTCGGGCTGGCGCGGCTCGCAGCAATCGAGAAACTGCATCAGCGCGCCATTGAGGTATTGCGCAGCGACGACCGCGCCGCGAGCCGCGAGATCGTTCAGGACCTGCTCAAGCTTGCCCACCAGAACCCGCAACTGGCGCGCGCCCGCGCCACGCTGGTCAGCCACGCCGACGACATTATCGACGGCGCCGACATGATCAAGCTCGCCGAACGCGAACTGATGGCGCCGCTCGATGAGGAGGCGCGCCGGCTGGTCTCGGCGACCGCGCAGCGCGTCTCGGTGGTGACGGCGGTGAGCCCCCGCGCGCTGATCGACGTGCTGTTCGTGTTCGTCGCTGCGATGCGGCTGATCCGGCAGTTGGCACGGCTCTATGGCGGCAGGCCCGGCACGCTCGGCATGATCAGCCTGCTCCGTCATGTGATCGGCCACCTCGCCATAACAGGCGGCATGGCGGTCGGCGACAGTCTCGTTCAACAGGTGCTCGGCCACGGCATCGCGGCCAAGCTCTCGCAACGGCTCGGCGAAGGCGTGCTCAACGGCCTGCTGACGGCAAGGCTCGGGCTCGCGGCAATCGACGTCACGCGCCCCCTGCCGTTCACGGCGTTGCCGCGGCCGGCGCTCGGCGATCTCGCCAAGGACTTGTTGAGCAAGCGCGATGATGATGCCTGAGCCTTCGTAGGTGAGCAAAGCGAAGTAGGGCGCGAGAATGCTCCTCAAACGCAATTGTCATCGCCCGGCTTGACCGGGCGACCCAGTATCCAGAGACGTCAATGCTTGAACCGAGAATCCGCGGCGTACTGGATTCCCGCATGCGCGGGAATGACAGTTGTGTGCGCGGCGCGCATCTCGCCCCCGTCACTTCCCGCCAGCACGCGCCAGCGGAACAGCGGGGAGTCCGGCGGCGGCGAAAGCTCCGGCGTCCAGCCCGTCAGCTTCTCCAGCGCGTACGTATCCATCACCATGCCGCGCCAGACGCGCTCGACCCGCTCCAGCGGCTCGCGCCTGGCACCTGTGAGATCCCACAGCGGCAGGCGATGATCGGGCTCGCGCGCGACATAGAGGCCGGGATGATCCTTGATCAGCTTCATGCCGGGATCGGCAAAGCCCTGAAAGCGGCCGCGCTCGTTGACCTGCACCACCGGCACCTCGCTGTTGAAATACCAGCGCAGCATCGCATAGGTGCGGTAGTCGGTCGTGGCGATCCACGTCGCGCCGGTTTTCTGCAACTGCTCGCGCGCGCTCGCTGCGACCTGTTGATAGCCGGCCTCGCCTCCGATCGGATCGGTCCTGCCGATCAGATTCCACGGGGTGGCGACGTAATAGAAGAACACACAGACGACGAAGACGATGCCGGAGATGACCGCCATCCGCGCCCAGTGGAACGTCGACTTCACCATCCATTCCGGAAAATTTTCGCGCGGCAGCATCACCAAGTTGATCGCGGTCGCGGCAAAGCCGGCGGGCCACAGGAACATCGGCCAGGTATCGCCGACGCGCAGCGTCAGCGACTTCCAGAGAAAGTAGAGGAACGGCACCAGCACGGCGGTCGACAGCAGGATCGCGACCGGCTCGCGAGTGCGATAACCGCGCCAGGCCGTCAGTGTCACGCCCGACAGCACCACCGGCAGCAGCACGAAGCCGACGAGGCCGAACTGCAGGCCGACGAATTCGCCGACGGTGCGGAACGAAAACGGATGGGTGGCGACCGCGCGCACAAACTGGAAGCGGAACGAAGCCCAGTCATGCTGCACATTCCAGATCAGGACCGGCGAAAACACGATCGCCGCGATCAGCATTGCAGCCCATGGATACGGGCTGAGCAGCCAGCGCCGCCGCCAGTCCGGCACCAGCACGAAGGCGGCGACCGCCGGCAGCAGCATGATCGCGGTGAATTTCGACAGCAGCGCCAGCCCCGCGAACAGCCCGGCGGCAAGCCACCAGCGCCGGTTTCCGCTTTCGTCGAGCCGCACCAGTGCCCACAGCATCGCGACCGCACAGGGGATCATCGCCGTATCGGGCGCCACCTTCGCCATCAACAGCCCGTAATAGAGCGCAGCCTCCGGCAGCAACACCGCGAAGATCACGGCGCGCATGTCATGGGTCACGCGGCGGACGATATCGGCGAGCAGGAGCTGCGTGACCAGCATCGCGACGATGCCGCCGAACCGCACGCCGAGATTGGTATCGCCGAAGATCGCCGTGCCAAATCGGATCAGCCAGGCGATGCCGGGGGGATGGTCGAGAAAGGCGAGCGCGCTCTCCTTCGACCAGGTCCAGTAATAGGCCTCGTCGGTACGCAGCTCGAGCACGCTGGCATAGACCAGTCGCATCGCCGTCATCGCCGCGATCAGCAGGATAACGGCGCGCCATGGCGAGACGGCCGGGCCGGCTTGACTCTTCTGGGGCGGGGCATTCGTCACGGCGCTTTCTCCTCGACTGAGCGGGGAGTGTCAACGCGGCTTGACCGGAAAAATTTGATCGTCGTCCCGGCGAACGCAGGGACCCATAACCACCGATCGTGGTAAGGAAAACGGCTTGCACTACGGCGCCACTGAACCGCCGCGGAGTATGGGTCCCTGCATTCGCAGGGACGACCAACCGGAATGTTCACCGCTGGAATAAAGCACCGGTATCGCCGATATAGCCACTATGGATCGCATGGCCGCCCTGTCCCGAGAACGCGTAACGACCTTCCTGCGCGGCATCAGCCTGCGGCAGATCCGTCTTGTCACCGGCGTCGTGCTGTTCGCCTACCTGATCAGCCACTTCCTCAACCACGCGCTCGGCAACATCTCGCTGGACGCGCTGGCGGCCGGCGTCCAGATCCACGTCGCATTCTGGCAATTCCTCCCGATCACGATCCTGTTCTACGCCGCCTGCGTGGTGCACACCGCGCTCGGCATCTGGGCGCTCTATGAGCGCCGGCAGTTCCGCTGGAAGGCGATCGAGCCGCTGCAGCTCGCGCTTGGCTTAAGCATACCGATGCTGATCATCGCCCATGTCATTGGCATCCGGCTCGGCGAGACACTGTACGGTCATGAGCGGCTCTATCCGCAGATCCTGTTCCTGTACTGGATCTGGGCGCCATGGCGGATTCCGATGATGCTCGCGGTGATGACCATTGCCTGGGTCCATGGCTGCATCGGCCTGTATTTCTGGCTACGGATGCGGGCGATCTACAAGCGCGCCGCGCCGTTCCTGCTCGCCGCCGCGGTGCTGGTGCCGACGCTGTCCATGCTCGGCTTCTATCAGAGCGGCCGCATGGTGATCGAGCTCGACAGCGAGGAATGGCGTGCCGAGACCCAATCGGAGCGACAGATCGGCACCCGCGCCGAGGCACAGACGCTCGACCGCATCACAGACTATTTCCTGTTCGGCTATTTCGGTCTGATCGGCATCGCGCTGCTCGCGCGGGGCGCCCGCGCCATCAACGAACGCCGCCGCGGCATGATCAACCTCTCCTACGGCAACGGCCGCACCGTGCGCGTTCCCCGGGGCCTCAGCGTGCTGGAGGCGAGCCTGCGCAACAACGTGCCGCACGCCAGCGTCTGCGGCGGCCGCGCGCGCTGCTCGACCTGCCGCATCCGCATCATCGGCGACTGCCACGACCTGCCAAAACCCTCGCAGCGCGAAGCGTTCGTGCTCGGCCGGGTCGGCACATCGGATCCGTCGATCCGCCTCGCCTGCCAGCTGCGGCCGCCGTCCGACCTTTCCTTCTTCCAGCTCTTCCTGCCGCACACTTCCGCCGACGGCCATGAGTCCAATCCGACACGCGTCGGTCAGGAGCGCTACCTCGTCAGCCTGTTCGTCGACATGCGCGGCTCGACGCAATTGGCCGAGAAGCGCCTGCCGTTCGACACGGTGTTCATCGTCAACCGCTTCCTCGGCGCGGTGTCGCAGGCGGTGCTCGAGAGCGGCGGCATGCCGAACCAGTTCGTCGGCGACGGCATGCTGGCGCTGTTCGGGCTCTCCACCACCCGACAGCAAGCCTGTCGCCAGGCGCTCCGCGCCGCGGCGCTGATCGCCGCCAATGTCGACGCGCTCAACAAGTTTCTCGAGCATGATCTGCGTGAGCCGATCCGCTTCGGCATCGGCATCAATGGCGGCGAAGTCATCGTCGGCGACATCGGCTATCGCGACCACATGGTGTTCACCGCGCTCGGCGATCCCGTCAATGTCGCGGCCCGCCTGCAGGACATGACCAAGAGCCTTGCGTGCGAGCTCGTCGTCTCGGACGAGGTGCGCGCGACCGCGGGACTTTCGGAAGATGCGTTGCCGGCACAGGAGGTCACGATCCGCGGACGCAACGAACCGATGATCGTGCGCACGGTCAGTGATGCGCGAACGCTGTCGGCATTGGTTAATGGCGAGCAAAGCGCCGCCGCGTAAAACGCTGCAGTAATAGTGGTTCAGCGCCTCTGTGATGTTTTTCACATCTGAATAATCGTTCAGAAAATTGTCGGCCCGCGCGGCGCAGATTCCTCGAACCCGCATTTCCGGGCACGCGACTGATTGGCGATGGGTAAGACTGAAACCTCAACCCGCGCCAAGACAAAACGTCGAACGCGCGCACTTAACGGAGAACGACCATGTTTCGCAAATTGACCCTCGCGCTTGCCGCTGCAGCATCCCTCGGCGCCATCGCGCTGGCTCCGACCAGCGCTTCGGCCGGCGGCTTCATCTGGCCGAACTACCATCATCACCACCATCACTGGGGCTACGGCCACGGCTTCGGCATCGGCTTCACTGGCGGTGGCTATGATGGCTGCTACGTGACCCGCCGGGTGCTGACGCCCTACGGCTTCCGCTGGCGCACCGTGAACGTCTGCTACTGATCCAGATCAACTATTCCGTTGATTTAGATCAACGCACGTTCGGTGCAGACACCCCGGTCGCTGCTGCGGCCGGGGTTTTTCGCAGTGCTGCGACTCGCCTGATCGGGGACCGAGCGCGAGAATGACACCTTCGCGCGTAGGGGTCAGGGCAACCGGCCAATTCGGGAATCGCCGCCACTTGGTCCCGCGAAATCGGGACGAAACCGGCAAAACGGCTAAAATCGGCGGCGAATGGGGGCTTTTTCGCCGAAACGGCCGATCCGTTTGCGCTATTCAGCCTGCCCTAACCCGCGTATCCTTCATGAACGGGCATGCCGGTTAGTGCGGGGACCGGCGGCTCGTTTATTTTTTTGATTCCGCGGAGACGACGTGAATGGCTAAAGGTACGGTAAAGTGGTTCAACCCAACCAAGGGGTACGGGTTCATCCAGCCCTCGACGGGCGGCAAGGACGTGTTCGTTCATATTTCGGCAGTTGAGAAAGCGGGCCTTTCGACACTCAATGAAGGACAGACCGTCGAGTACGAAGAGATCGCCAACCGCGGCAAGACTTCGGCCGAGAACCTCAAGGTTTAGCGCGCAGGCGCCGTCGGCAACGGCACGCTCTCGGATCGAGATCCGGGAGTAGGCTAAAGAAACTACCCGAAAACTGTGAGCGTTCGGCGGAGCGGGCACCGCTTCTGCACGCGCGATGGTCCACTCGTGCGCAAGCACCGGCCGCTCAATCTTCCGTCACCCATTGCTGAACCGTCATCACGTCCGGTGGCTGCAGATAGCCGCGAGGCCAGAGATCGACGACCCATTCGACCTTGGTGCCGCGGTCGACCAGCACCGCCGTGTTGTGCGGCGTCTGCAGCACCAGCGTATTGCCGCGATACTTCGGATCGCCGATCGAATGATGCTTGAGCAGGCCCCACTCCTGCAGCACCAGGAGCAGGCTGGTGGTGTTGCGCGTCGTGTCCCAGCAATCGTAATTGTGCTTGTCGTCGAAGTAGCGGAAGTCCGCCTTCGCCACGCGCTTGTTGGTGCCGAGGATCGGGCCCATTCGGCGGTCGAACCATACCACCACCTTCTGCACGGCCGCGCGCTCAGCCGCCGCCGAAGCGCGCCCGGCGGTCATGATCTGGGCGATTGCCTTCCGGTCGGCGTCGGTGAACTCGAGAACCTCCCGGCGGCGGCAGACGAAGCCGTAGCACACCGTCATGGAGCTGGCCGTCGGCGGATTGATCGATACCGATTCGTAGAGATAGCTGATCGCGGAGCTGATTCCGGCGGCTGTCGCGGCCCGAGCGCCGATCATCGCGGCAAGGAGCACGCCAAGCACCGCGGCGACGTGGTTCCATGTGCGGCTTCCCGGTATCGGCAGAGCAGCGTCCCTCATCATGTCAGCGAGTTCCCCGACGACGGCGTGCGTGACGATTAGCGCGGCGCCGTCGCGCTGCCAACCGTCAAGCCCGCAGTCCCGTGGATCGCCGCGCCGAAAATACGCCGGCTGTGCTCTCGGTGCGCCAGTCGGCGGGATTGCGCCTGTTCCGGTCCTCCCGTCCCCGGTAAGCTGGCCGAAGCCAAGAGAATCCCATGCCGAATCCCATGCCGATTCCCGCCTCGCCCCCTCCGCCTTTCAGCGCGCCCTATGCGCCCGATGATCGCACCATGGCTACCCGCCTGCTTCGGGCCGCGCGGCTCGATGCGGCGCAGGAGGCCCGCATCGACCGCACGGCGAGGACCCTGATCGAGGCCATCAGGGCCAATGACGACCCGCTCGGCGGGGTTGAGGACATGCTGCGCGAGTTCGCGCTCTCGACCAAGGAGGGCCTTGCGCTGATGGTACTGGCCGAAGCGCTGCTGCGCGTGCCGGACGCCCGCACCGCCGACCAGTTCATCGAGGACAAGCTCGGCCAGGGCGACTTCGTCCACCATGAAACGCGATCGAGCGCCTTCCTCGTCAACGCCTCCGCCTGGGCGCTCGGCATGTCGGCCCGCGTGATCCAGCCCGGCGAGACGCCGCAGGGGACCATCGGACGGCTGACCAAGCGGCTCGGCGCCCCGGCGGTGCGGGCCGCGACGCGGCAGGCGATGCGGCTGATGGGCAATCATTTCGTGCTCGGCGAGACCATCGAGGCGGCGCTGTCGCGCGCGCAGCCGCACGCCTCGCGCCACCAGCGCTACTCCTTCGACATGCTCGGCGAAGGGGCGCGCACCAAAGACGACGCCACGCGCTATTTCAATTCCTACACCAGTGCGATCGAGGCAATCGGCCGCATCGCGGGCGATCGTCCCCTGCCCGACCGGCCCGGCATCTCGGTCAAGCTGTCGGCGCTGCATCCCCGTTTCGAGGCGGTAAGCCGCGCGCGGGTGATGGACGAACTGGTGCCGCGGCTGATCGATCTCGCGCGGCAAGCCAAATCCTACGACCTCAATCTTACCGTCGACGCCGAGGAAGCGGACCGGCTGGAACTGTCGCTCGACGTAATCGCGGCAGCGATCGGCGATCTCTCACTTGCGGGCTGGGATGGGTTTGGGCTGGCGATCCAGGCCTATCAGAAGCGCGCCATCGATGTGATCGACTATGTCGATCATCTCGCACGCAGCCTCCGCCGCAAGATGATGGTGCGGCTGGTCAAGGGCGCCTATTGGGACACCGAGATCAAGCGCGCGCAGGAACGCGGGCTCGACGGCTATCCCGTCTTCACCCGCAAGGCGATGACGGATCTGAACTACATTACCTGCGCGCAGCAATTGCTGGCGCTGCGGCCGCGGATATTTCCGCAATTCGCCACCCATAATGCGCTTACGGTCGCAAGCATCCTCGAACTGGCGACGGACCACACCGGCTTCGAATTCCAACGTCTGCACGGCATGGGCGAGGCGCTCTATGCCAAGCTCGGCGAGGATCGCCCGGACATCGCCCATCGCACCTATGCTCCCGTGGGCAGCCATCGAGATCTGCTGGCCTATCTGGTGCGGCGACTATTGGAGAACGGCGCCAATTCATCGTTTGTTGCACTCGCCGCGGACGAGACGGTGCCGGTGTCGCAATTGCTGCGGCGGCCGGCCGAAATTATCAGCACCGCCGAAAATGCCAATCATCCGAACATTCCGTTGCCGCGCGATCTCTACGGGACGACACGAAGAAACTCCCGCGGCACCGAACTCGGTGACCGCGCGGCGTTGGCGCAGCTCGTCTCGGACATCGCCGCCGCATCATTGCCAGCTCCGGGCAGCGTCGCTGACGCAACCAAGAGCGAGGCCAATGCGGCGATCGTGGCCGCGCGCGGCGGCTTCGTGCATTGGGCTGCGACATCGGCCGGGACGCGCGCCGCCGCACTGGAAAAGGCGGCCGACCTGCTGGAGGCGCGCGCCGCCCGTTTCATCGCGCTGTTGCAAAGCGAGGGCGGCAAGACGCTGGATGATGCGATTTCGGAAGTCCGCGAGGCCGTGGATTTCTGCCGTTACTATGCCATGCAAGGGCGCGAACTGTTCGGCGACGGCAGGCTGATGCCGGGGCCGACCGGCGAGAGCAACGTGCTCCGCCTGCGCGGGCGCGGCGTCTTCGTCGCGATCTCGCCGTGGAATTTCCCGCTGGCGATCTTCCTCGGTCAGGTCAGCGCGGCATTGATGGCGGGCAACGCGGTCGTTGCGAAGCCGGCCGAGCAGACGCCGCTGATCGCGGCGGAGGCGGTGCGGCTATTGCATGAAGCCGGCGTGCCGGAACCGGCGCTGCATCTGGTCGCCGGCGATGGCCGGATCGGCGGCGTGCTGGTGGCCCATCCCGGTATTGCCGGCGTCGTCTTCACCGGCTCGACCGAAGTCGCGCGCACGATCAACCGCACGCTCGCCGCCAAGGACGGACCGATCGTGCCGCTGATCGCCGAGACCGGCGGCATCAATGCCATGATCGTCGATGCCACGGCCCTGCCCGAACAGGTTTCCGACGATGTGGTTACGTCGGCGTTCCGCTCCGCCGGCCAGCGCTGCTCGGCGCTGCGATTGTTGTTCCTGCAGGACGATGTCGCCGACCGCATGATCGAGATGATCGCGGGCGCGGCGCGCGAGCTCGTCATCGGCGATCCCTCCGATCCCGCGACGCATATCGGCCCGGTGATCGACACCGAGGCCAAGCAGCGGCTGGATGCGCATATCGCGCGTATGAAGAAGGAAGCCCGGGCGCATTTCGTAGGCAGCGCGCCGCCGGGCAATTACGTCGCGCCGCATATTTTCGAATTGCCCGATGCCGGACAACTCACAGAGGAAGTGTTCGGCCCGGTGCTGCATGTGGTGCGTTATCGTGCCGACCGCTTCGACCAGGTGCTGCAATCGGTCGAACGTTCCGGCTATGGGCTGACGCTCGGCATCCATTCACGGATCGACGACACCGTGGAGGATACGATCGAAAAGCTCCAGGTCGGCAATATCTACGTTAATCGCAACATGATCGGCGCCGTCGTCGGCGTCCAGCCGTTCGGCGGCCATGGCTTATCGGGCACCGGGCCCAAGGCCGGCGGGCCGCATTATCTCGCGCGGTTTGCAACCGAACAGACGGTAACGGTCAACACGGCGGCGGCCGGCGGAAATGCAGCGCTGATGTCGGGCGACGAGTAGTTGCATCCCCCCGCAAGATGCGCCAAATGACGTCTGAACCTGATCGCCCAAAAGCGATGAGAGGCGATAATTCAACAAGACGGAATAAACGTCACGGAGCGGCGCCACGATGGAAAAGGGTATTTTCGAAGGCCTCAAGGTTCTGGATTGCGCGAGCTTCATCGCTGCGCCAGCGGCCGCCACCGTGCTGTCGGATTTCGGCGCCGACGTGATCAAGATCGAGCCTCCCGGCGCCGGCGATCCCTATCGCAACCTGCCGAATCTCCCGGGCTACCCGCACAGCGAGCACAATTTCGCGTGGATGCTGGAAGCCCGCAACAAGCGGAGCCTCGCGCTCGATCTCTCCAAGCCCGAGGGACAGGCGGTGCTGCACCGGCTGGCGGCCCAGGCCGACGTCTTCATCACCAACTATCCGCCCCAGGTGCGCGAGCGGCTCGGTATCACCCATGACCATCTGGCGCCCCACAATGAGCGCCTGATCTATGCCTCCTTCACCGGCTACGGCGAAAAGGGCGAGGAAGCCAACAAGCCCGGCTTCGACTCCAACGCCTATTGGGCCCGTTCGGGCCTGATGGACCTGGTGCGGGCGGATGAGCACACCACGCCAGCGCGCTCGATCGCCGGCATGGGCGACCACCCCTGCGCGATGGCATTTTACGGCGCGATCGTCACCGCACTCTACAAGCGCGAGCGCACCGGCAAGGGCTCGCATGTCAGCTCCAACCTGATGGCGAACGGCGTCTGGGCCGCTTCGGTGCTGGCGCAGGCGAAACTCGTCGGCGCGAAATTCGGCGAGCGGCGGCCCCGCGAGCGCGCACTGAACGCGTGCACCAACCACTATCAGTGCAAGGACGGCCGCTGGCTGATCCTCTCGCTACTAAATGAAGACCGGCAGTGGCCGACGCTGGCGCGCTGCCTCGGCCGCGAAGACCTCGTCAGCGACCCACGCTTTGAAGCGAAGAAGGATCGTCACGCACGCTCGCTCGAACTGATCAAGATCTTCGATGAAGTGTTCGCCACCAGGGACCTCGCCGAATGGCGCAGGATCCTCGACGGCAACGGCCTGGTGTTCGGCGTGGTCGGCATCCTCGACGACATTCCAAACGACAAGCAGATGATCGAGAACGAGGTGCTGGTGCCGTTCGAGAACGACACCATGCTGACGATCAATAGCCCGATCTGGGTGGATGGCAGCAAGAAGGTCCAGCCGCGCAAGCCGCCCGGCATCGGCGAACACAGCGACGAAATCCTACGCGGCGCCGGCTATGACGAGGCCGCGATCAAGGCACTGCGCACGGCCGGCGCGGTGGCTTGAGAAGGAACGAGCGATGCCCCGCTATCGCCTGCATTATTTCCCGGAATCGGGAAACAGCTACAAGCTCGCACTGATGCTCACTCTGTGTGGCCAGAGCTTCGAAGAGGTCTGGACGGATTTTGGCGGCGGCGTAACGCGGACGCCGGAATGGCGGCGCGATGTCAACGAGATGGGCGAAATTCCGGTGCTGGAGGTGGACGGCGAACGCCTCACCCAGACTGCACCGATCCTGCTCAAGCTCGCGAAGCAATTCGGCAAGTTCCGTGGCGAGACCGAGCAGGAAGAGTTCGAACTGCTGCGCTGGCTGTTCTGGGACAACCACAAGCTCACCGGCTACATGGCGACCTACCGCTATTTCCGCACGTTCACGCCATCGCCGGATGAGCATGTGGTAAAGCATTTTCGCCGCCGTCTTGACGATTTCCTGTCCATCCTCGAGCAGCACATGCAGAAGAATGCATTTGCGATCGGCGACCGACCGACAGTCGCGGACATTTCCATGATGGCCTATCTGCATTATCCCGCTGACGAGACGGGATATGATCTGGCAACGAGCCATCCCGCGATCAGCGCGTGGCTTGGACGCATGGCGCAACTGCCGGGCTGGAAATCGGCCTATGACCTATTGCCGGGTAAGCGCCTGACGCATTACGCCAAGTAACATGACCTCAGCGGCTTTTGACGAAGCACATGCCGATGCGCGAGACCTTACCGGCGGCCTGGCAGCTCAGGCCTTCGGCGCAGATCCAGTCGCGAAAGCTCGCGTCGTTGCCGGCGGCCGGCTTGCCCTGCGCATAGCAATGCGCGCCCCATCCATCGGAATAGTTGCTGCCGGCGAGCTCGGTGCTGCCGCGTAGTTGCGGACGGTTGGCGAAGCCGCGCGAATAGTCCGGCGACTTGCCGTCACGCAAGGAGGCGAGAATATCGCGGCGACGGACCTGGTCGCCGAAGAAATGCGGCGACGCCGGCACGACGGCCATATTCGACGGCTTGTCCTCCATCCAGTCGACGCCGGGGAAATGAAAGCCGCCGATGCCGCGGGTCTGGTGGCAACCGGAGCAGGTCACGTCGTTGAGGCGCCGTTCGAACCCGGCGGGCGAGCGGATGTTCTGCAGCTTCACGCCGCCCTCCGCCGCCTTCCTCAGCGCTGCCACGACATCGGCCTCGCCGAACACGGCGCCCTCGCCCTGCACCAGCCCGAATTCGGGCTCGAGATCGGATGGATCGAAGCCGACGGGCGTCGGCGCAATCGCAGCGTTCGCGAGAAATTTTTCCGGGATCAGCAGCGTGCCGCGATCGAACGCGGCGAGATTGGCGGGATCCAGCAGCCACGCCTTGAACTCGCGCTTGAGGCCGTCATCCGCCAACAGCCGCGCGCGATCGATCTGGTTTTCCATCGGCGCTTCCGCGAACATGCTGATGTTCCGATCGTAGCGGAACACTTTCAGCAGATAGTCGGTGCGGAAATCGCGCACCGCGGATTTCGGCGCATGCGCGATCTGCAGATTGGTCTCGATGCGGCCGATATTCTCGGGGCCGATCAGATCAAGCGGGCCGCCATTGGCCGTCCATGCGCCTGCCGTTGACGCGGCCAGCCAGCGACGTGCGATTTCGGCGCAGGTGATCGCCGCACCCTCGGCTTTCGTCTTCAATACGAGATTGAGCGTCATCGGCAGCCGCGGCGAAGCGTCGTCGCCGGCCGCCTTGTTGATCCGCGTCAGGCGATAGATCAGGCGGATCTCGCCGCAGCCTGCCTCCGCGACGTAGGTGCGATCCATGCGGTTGATGATGCCGGCCAGCACGAACCGCGTATCCGCCGAGTAAAGCAGCGCACGGTCGAACAGCTGAAAATCAAAGCCGGCGCCGACGCCGATCGTCTCCTTCGGCAGGCTCGCGCGGTGCCGCGCGACATAGCGATCGAACTCGCCATCGATCGCTTGCCGGAGCGGCGTCATCGACGGGATGGCGAACAGTTCGTTGTTGGCGAGCGGGGTGGCGGCCGGCCGTTCCGGCACCAGCATACGGTCGAGGCGAAATTTTCCGGCATCGAATTTGCGGAGCGTCGCGGGATCGAGGATCGCGGTGCCACGCTCCAACGCCTCATCCTGTGCCGCGCACGCCGGCAAGGCGGCGCACAGCAGAACGAACATGATGGCGAGAAATCCCGGGGCGCGGCTCATGCCACACTAACACCGCACAAAGTGGTCTATTCAAGAAGAAAGGCGCCTCACATCGCCGTGAGGCGCCTTGCTGTCAGCTTTGTTGTCCTGTCAACGCGCGACGATCAGGCCCTTGCTGGTCACGACCACCCAGCGGCCATCCTGCTTGCGGATGGCATCGACGCGGCCGAGGCCGGGCACGGGATCGCCAGCATAGACTTCATACATGCCGCGGCGGCTCTCGATCAGCGCGCTGCCGTTGGCGACGTCGCGCAGCACCCAGCCTTCGACGGTCGGCAGGCGGGCAACCTCGGGCTTGGGCGGCGCGGCGGGCGCGGGTGCCGGTGCAGCGGCCGCCTGTTGCGGTATCGAGCCCGTGACGTCCTTCTCCTTCGTGGAAGTTGCGGCAGCCGTTGTCGTCACCGACGCCTGGGCGGCGCGGAGCTTGTCGACGGTCTCGCTGAGCTTGGCGAGTTTCGCAGCCGGCTCGGCCTGCGCCTTCTCGACCTTGTCGAGGCGGTCGTTGGCCTTGTTTAACTGGGTCGCGCCGGCCTTGGCGGTATGTTCGATGCTGGCCTTGAGCGTGGCGATGTCGGCATCGATCCGCGCCACCGCGGCTTCGAGCGCGCCGTCCTTCACGGCAGCCTGGGCGGCCGGCTCCTCGGCCATCAGCTTGCCAATGCCCGCGGTCGCCAGCGCACCACCCAGCGCACCCGCCACCGTCGCCAGCGCCACCACTGCGGCCATGGCGCCGAACCTGCGTTTGTCGGACGATGTTTCCACCTTCGCGGCCTTCGCATCGGCGCCGACGCGGTCGCCGGACGACATGATCGTCACATTGCCGGGGAAGCGCGGCGCTTCCGCCTTCACGGCGTCGATCTTGGGAGTTTCGGCCTTGGAAGCTTCGGGCTTGGATGCTTCAGCCTTCGGAGCCTCGGCCTTCGGAGCCTCAGCCTTGAGCGCCTCGACCTTGGGCGCCTTGACCTCCGCCGCTTCGATTCTGTCAGCTTCCAGCTTGGGCGCGTCCGCCTTGGGCGAGGTCTCTTCCTGCTCAGGCGCCAGCCTTGCCGCCTGCACGTCCGGCGCGGCCATGACGGGCTCGTTCGGCGCTGATATCACGGGACCGGACGGCCCCGTGCCGGAAGTTCCGGTTTCACCACTGGCGGGCTGGGATTGCTGATCGCTCACGTTTGGATTCTCCAGAATTGATTGACCATTTGGTAACTTTTATTGCTTGCCAAATCGTTACCGGCCACGGCCTTACCGAAATTTTAGGAACTCATCCGGCCGGGATTTTGGATCGCTAAGTATTGGCCGACCCGATCCCTGGGCCCTATGCTGCCCCGCGGCATTCGCTGGTTCCGTTTGCGCCGGTCTGTTTCCCGACTAACATGGACGTAACCGACCAGCCAGAAAGGCAGGAGGCCGCCATGACCATCGAGAAATGCATCGCCGACTTTGATGTAGATGACGTCATTTTTGAGGAAGGCTCGACCGGGCGGGAACTGTTCGTCGTGCTCGACGGCAAGGTCGAGATCGCCAAGATGAACGGCGCCAGCAAGACGGTGATCGTCACGCTGGGCAAGGGCGAGTTCTTCGGCGAGATGGCGGTCATCGACGGCTCGTCCCGTTCGGCAACGGCCATCGCGGCCGCCCCGAACACCCGCGTGATGCGGATCAACCATGCCCGCTTCGTCTATTTGGTCAGCCAGCAGCCGGCCTTTGCGCTGATGATCATGGATGCGCTCAGCAAGCGCCTGCGGGCCTCAAATACCGTCGCCTACAAAGCCGCGGCCTCTTCATGAGCGAGCGCCGGCCAAGCCCATTCAAGACGCTGCTCGACAGCGAGATGTGCACGCTGATCGAGGCGGCCAAGGACGTCTATCAGATGCGGTTCAAGAATCGAGCGGCGAACGCCTATCTGGTGCGCGGCAGCTCGCGCACCATCATGATCGACGTGGGCCTCTCCTCGAACTATCCTTACCTCCTGAAATCACTGAGCCATATCGGGGTGAAGCCCGACGATATCGACATGGTGGTGCTGAGCCATGAGCATCTCGACCATATCGGCGCCGCCTATCATTTCCATGGCCGTGCTTTCATCGCCGCACACCGGCTGGCCGCCAACAAGATCATGCTGCGCGACGACTTCTCGATGCTGCGCAAGATGTTCAACGAGCCGAACGTGCCGATCAACATCGATCTCTGGTTGGAAGAAGGCAATTTGATCGATCTCGGCAATTTCCGCCTCAACGTGATGCATACGCCGGGCCACACCTCCGCCTGCATCACGCTGTTCGAGCAGGACAAGGGATTGCTGTTCGCCTCCGATACCCTGATGCCCGGCGGGGTAATGGGCGGCGTATTCGGCTCCGGCAGCATCGCCGACTACATCCAGTCGCTGGAGCGGCTGAAGGGCCTCGACTCCAGGATCCTGCTGTCCGGCCACGGGCGGCTGTCCGACACGCCGCAGGAGGACGTGCGGATCGCGATCCAGCGCTCGCACGGCCTGCTGTCCGACACCGCGCAGTTGTTCGACGCGCTGGACGCGCGCGCGAATTTCGAGCCGATCATGCAGTCGGTGCGCGACCTCAACAAGCTCGACGACAGCTAGGCCAGCCGGCTTGCTGTATTCCGCTACGCCGAATGCATGCGGCCCTCGGTGAAGGCGTGATCCCATTGCCTGTGGGCTTCAGCCTGCCTTGCGCTGCCTCAGGCTCGCGTAGAACGCGGTCTCGAGGTTCATGTAACCTATGAACGACGCCGGATCGCCGAAGGGAAGAATCTGGGTGGCCCAGAACCCGCCGAACCCGTTCCGCCGATCGATCCAATAGAACAGGTTGGCAAGGCCCGCCCAGCCGAGGGCGCCGGCGGGACGGCCGGTGGGAGCCTCCTCGTCGTTGATCATGAAGGTTAGCGCCCAGGACTTTGATTGCCCCGGGAAGAACTCCGCATCGTTGCACAGCGAAGGAATGACGCCAGTGATAGGAGTCACCTTGCTCTCCCCCAGATGGTTCTTCTCCGCCATCCGCACCGTCTCGGCCTTCAGCACACGGCCGTGCTCGCCCATTCCGTCATTCAACCACATTCGGATGAAGCGCATGTAGTCACTGACCGTGCCATAAAGGCCATGACCGCCCATGTGTACCTCGGGCTTGGCCGGCAGCTCGAAATTCATCGGCGTCAGTGACCCGTCGGCATTTCGCGCGTGAATCCCGGCCAGCTTCTTGCGCATCGCATCGGTAAGTTCGAATGTGGTGTCGTGCGTGCCGAGCGGTTCGAAAATTCTTGTCTTGAACACTTCGCCGAGCCGGCTCCCCGTGATGGCCTCCACGATTTGACCGCACCAATCGAGATTGGTGCCGTATTCCCATCGCTCGCCCGGATCGAACAGCAATGGCGTCATCAGGCACGCCTTGGACGCGGTGATGACGCTGGGTTGTCCCCTCTCCTGCGCCAGGCGATTATAGGTGTGGTTGATGAAATCGTAGCTCAGGCCGGAAGTGTGAACCATCAGCATGCGCGTGGTGATGTCGCGCTTCGGCGCCCGCAGGATCGGCTCGCCATTGGCGGCAAAACCCTCGATCACCTGCAGCTTTCCGATTTCGGGCGCATAGCGTCGCGCTGGCGCGTCGAGATCTAGCTTGCCTTCCTCGACAAGTTGTAGGACGGCAGTCCCGGTAATCGCCTTGGTCGTGGAGAAGATGGCGAAAATGCTGTCGGTCGTCATGTCGGCAGGCTGATCGAGGCGGCGCTTGCCGGCCGCACCTTCGTAGATGTTGCGATGGCGGTCCGTCACCATGGCGACGACGCCGGGTACGCGCGGAGTGGAGGTAACGATACCATCAAGAACGGCGTCCGCCGCCGCACTGAAGTTGGCGCTCATGATCTTTCCCCTTCTGGATTGGAATAGCTTCGTCGGCCTGGCACTTTGATCACTGCATGGCGAAACCCGGGTAGCCATTCGCGGCGACCTCGTCGCACTTCTGGCGGTAGGCGCCGACGCCGCCGCAGTACGACAGGATCCGACGCGGCTTGCCTTCAACGTTCGAGCCCAGATACCAGGAATTGGTTTTTGCAATCAGCGTCGCATTGGCGATCTCATCGTGATGGGCTACCCACCCGTCCTCCGCGTCCTTCGTCGGCTCGACGACGTTGAGGCTCTGGCGGCGCATGTGGGCGATGCAATCGTCGATCCATTCGACCTGCTGCTGCAGGCACGTGGTCATGTTGCACAGCGCAGCCGAGGGCGCGAGCGGCACGGCGGTCGTGAACAGGTTCGGATAGCCGTGAACCTGGAGGCCCATCGTGGTGCGGATGTCCCTGCTCCAGTCATCCCTGAGCGATCGTCCGCCGCGACCTCTGATGTCGATCCGCGTCAGCGCGCCGGTGCCGGCGTCAAACCCGGTCGCCAGGATAATGATGTCGAGATCGTGAATCGTCCCGTCGGCGGTCCTGATGCCGGCCGGTGTCACGCATTCGATCGGATTATCCTTGACGCTGACGATCTCGACGTTGGGACGGTGGAAGGCCTCGAGAAAGTTCTGCTCGAGCGGGACCCGGTGGGTCCCGAACCCATAATCCGACGGAATCAGCAGCTCGCACAGTTTCGGATCCTTGAGCCGTTCGCGCATTTTCTTGCGCACAAATTCGGAGATCTCGCTGTTGACCTCCTCTTCAAAGAACAGCTCCGCGAAGGACGAGATCCACAGTTTGAGGGAGCCGTCGTTCCAGCAATCCTCGATCACCTCACGGCGCTGCTCTTGGGTCAGGCCGGCCCAGCTGTGCTCGAAATCGTATTCGAATCCGGTAAAGGTATGCGGCAGCCGCTCGGTGAAGCGCTTGAACTTCGACTTGTAGGCTTCCGCGTCCGCCGGGCTGTATTTCGGATTCTTCATCGGGATGATGTATTGCGGCGTGCGGACGAACACCTTCATCTGGCCGACCTCGCCGGCGATGGTCTGGATGACCTGGATGCCGGTCGCGCCGTTTCCGATGACGCCGACGCGCTTTCCGGCGAAATCGACCGGTTGCTTCGGCCAGCGTGCCGTATGGAACACCTGCCCCTCGAACGATTGCTGTCCGGGGAACGACACGTGAGGCGCCGAAAGCATGCCGCAGCAGGTGACCAGGAACTGGCTGTCGATCACGTCACCCCGATCGGTCGTGATCAGCCAGCGCTGCGTTGCTTCGTTGAAATGCGCGCTCTTGACCGTCGTGGCAAACTGGATGTCCTTCCGGAGATCGAGACGGTCCGCCACGTAGTTCAGCCAGCGTTCGATTTCCGGCTGGCCGGGGAATTTCTCGCTCCAGCTCCATCCCTTGTAGAGCTCTTCGGAAAACAGGTACTGATAGATATAGCTTTCGGAATCGAAGCGCGCGCCAGGGTAGCGATTCCAATACCAGGTGCCGCCGACCCCCGTTGCAGCATCGATCGCCCTGACGTTCAAGCCCTGTTCACGCAGACGGTGCAGTGCATAGAGCCCGGCAACGCCGACCCCGACAACCACCGCATCGAGTTTCGCCGTCACTTGCGTGCCGTTGCTTCCGTTGGACTTGGTCGCAGCTTCCGTCATCTTTCCCTCCCTCCCAGGTTTTTCGCGCGCGGCTTTCCTTCCACCCGAGATGTGATCGGCTGGCGACGCGTCGCAATGGTCAGTCCCGGCGGTCGATCGGACGAGTTCTGTGGGCCCGCGGCTTTTTCGCCGTTCTTCCCGTTCCTGCTCGAGACGGGAAGGAGCCTACGGTCCCGCCTGCGTCCCGGGCTTGGACGAAACAGACAATCCTTTGAACAAACTCACCGCTACCCCGCGAGCGGCTACGCATAGTTCGCTTGGCAAATGACAAAAGCGGCTTATGCTGCCCAGGCTGCAATCCGGCCAACGAGAAAGAGCGCCTAAGCGCGCCATACTGAGTTGCACGGAGGGAGCCTAGGCGATGGGCCAATTCATCACGGTCGAGGAGCTGCCCCGCTATGCTCCCGGTGAACTAAAGCTGGACAGTTTTGCGTTGGGAAAGGCCGATTTCCGGCTGCGCGTGTTCCGCTATGCGCCGTCAGATATCTGGGTCCCGCCGTCGGAAAATTTTCTGATCGTCGTCTACCGCGAAGGCACGACGTCGATGAACCGCCGCGTTACGGGCGCCTGGAAGCAGGATCATGTCGGCCGCGGCGTCGCCACGCTGCTGACCCGCGCCGAAGCCTCGAACTGGCGCTGGGCGCATGACATCGAGGTCAGCCATTTCTACATTTCGCCGACGCTGATGGCGAAAACCGCGAGCGAGGCTTTCGACCGCGACGCGGAAGCCGTCGAGCTCCACGACCTGCTCAGGATCGACGATCCGGTCCTGACCTGGATCGGCGATCAAATGGTTCAGGAGGTTGCCTCAGGAGGTCCGGGCGGGCGGCTCTGCTACGATGCGCTGGCGCTGCAGGCCAGCGTGCACATCTTGCGCAAATACGCCTCCGTGCAGTTCAAGATGCCCTGCGCACAGGGACGTTTCAGACCGCCCCATGCGCGCCTGATCGAAGACTATATCGAACAAAATATCTTCCGGAACATCACGCTTGAGGAGCTGGCAAACACCTGCAACTGCACACCGGTACAGTTTGCCCGCAAATTCCAGGTGCATTACGGAATGCGCCCACATGCCTATGTCTTGAGCCGCAAGGTGGAGCGTGCGTGCCAGCTTCTGCGTAAGGATCGATTGCCGCTCAAGGAGATCGCTCTGTTGAGCGGCTTCGCCGATCAGAGCCATCTTAATCGGGTGTTTCGCCGTCACATGAACATCACGCCGGCCGAATATCGAAAGCATGCCTACCGCGGCACGCTCAAAGCTGATGAGTCCGTGTGAGACGGGCTGTTTGCGGTCACCCATTTGACCGCGGTCGGTCGATCAAGAGAAGAGAAAAGGCCGGCGAGCGTTACGCCGCCGACCTTGTCTTGCAACTGCCGGCTCGCAGGTCCGGTTCCGCTGCTGTGCATTGTGCAATTAGAACTGTTCGATCAGTATCATCCAGGACCGCCTGACGCCATTGCGCGCAGGTATTTGCGAACCGAACCAAGGTAGGCGCGCCACCATGGAAACGGATGGGCACGACTATCCATTGGTTTAGGGAGATGGTCGGCTATATCACCACCGGCGTATCCGGCAATTCGTTCGGCCCACCGCTGACCTTGGGAAAATGCTTCGCCAGCTCGCGCGACACTGCCTCGACACCCCTGATCACGCCGCGCTCGAAATCCCCTGCCCTGAAATCCGCTTCCATCTCCCGGCAGATGCGCTCCCAGCCTTCATCGCCGACCTTGGCGTTGATGCCGCGGTCGGCGACGATCTCGACGTCGCGATCGGCGAGCAGCAAATAGATCAGCACGCCGTTATTCTGCGCGGTATCCCAAATGCGGAGCTGCGAGAAGACGTCCAACGCCCGCTCGCGCGCCGGCTGGTTGCGAAACAGCGGGGCGCCGTCGAGGGCGCCTTCGACGACGAAGCGGAGCTGGGCGGCGTGCGTGGCTTCGCCCGCGTTGATCGCCTGCTCGATCTTCGCCAGCGTCGCCGGCGGAAAGGCAAGACGACGCCGCCAGTGATGCTGGAGAAGATGCCGGATGATGCGGGAAACGCTCATATCTACCAGCTCCCCGATGCGCCGCCGCCGCCAAAGCTGCCGCCGCCCCCACTGAAGCTGCCGCTGTCACTGTCGCTGGAAGAGGAGCCGCCGCCCCAGGAGCCGCCGCCACCGCCGATCACCCAGCCGCCGGAATCCCGCTGAGTTCGGCGGCCGCGCATGGTTGGCCCGCTCGACTGCAGGTTCTGGAACAGGAATGTGACGAGGAAGGCGATGAAGCCCACCAGGATCGCCGCTCCCAGTGATCCCGAGATGAACCAGCCGAAGACCCCGACCATCCCGCCCAGGGCTACGGCGCCGATCAACCGGCCGAGGAAACTGCGCAGCGCCGCGGCCAGAATGATCAACCCGAAGATAACCAGCGGATTGCCTGGATTGAGATAGTTCAGAACGTCAGGCGCTTCCCAATGCGCCGGCTCCGGCGTCGGCAGCTTTTCGCCGTCGATCACCCGGATCATCCGATTGATTCCTGCGGAGACGCCGCCGGCGAAATCACCGGCCTTGAATTTCGGTGTGATGTCCTCGTCGATGATGCGTTTTGTTGTGGCGTCGGTCAGCGCGCCTTCGAGGCCATAGCCGACCTCGATGCGCAGATGCCGATCGTTCTTGGCGATGACCAGCAGCGCGCCGTCGTCAACCTTCTTGCGGCCGATCTTCCAGGCCTCTGCCACTCGCAGGGAAAACGGCTCGATCGCCTCGCCATCGGTCGTCGGCACGATCAGCACCGCGACCTGGCTGCCCTTCCGCGCTTCCAGATCTTTCAACGTCTGCGTCAATGCAGCAATATCGCCCGCCGACAATGTGCCCGTCTGGTCGACTACGCGCCCCGTCAGCGGCGGCACCGCGACGAGCGCCAGCGCCGAAGAAGCCCAGCAGAACAGCAGCGCAAGAAGAGAGGCTCTTGCAATGTTCATCGCGGATCGTCCGCTCACCCGCTATTTCGCGGGCGCTGGCGTCGGATTGAAATCCACCTTCGGCGCAGTCGAGATCGCCTTCTCGTTGTCGACCGTGAAGTTCGGCTTCTCCTTGTAGCCGAATGCCATCGCCGTCAGGTTGTTCGGGAAGGTGCGGATGCCGACATTATAGTCCTGCACCGCCTTGATGTAGCGGTTGCGCGCCACGGTGATGCGGTTCTCGGTGCCCTCGAGCTGTGCCATCAAATCGCGAAACAGCGTATCCGACTTGAGCTGTGGATAGTTCTCGGTCACGACCAGGAGGCGCGATAACGCGCTCGTCAACTCGCTCTGCGCCGCCTGGAATTTCTGGAACGCAGCGGGGTCGTTCAGCACTTCCGGCGTCGCTTGGAGGCTGCCGACCTTGGCACGGGCATTGGTGACCCCGAGCAGGACGTCCTTTTCCTGCTGCGCAAAGCCCTTCACGGAATTGACGAGGTTGGGCACCAGATCGGCGCGGCGCTGATACTGGTTGACCACTTCCGACCAGCTTGACTTGACCTGCTCGTCGTTGGTCTGGATCGCGTTGTAGCCGCAATTGGTCAGGCTCAGGCACGACAGCGTCGCCAGCATGGTCAATAGTCTGCGCATCGAACTCTCCCAAAAACAATCAAACGACAGCATAGCAGAATGGTTGCGCGCGGTATGCAAGCCAGAAATTGCGTCAGGCCGATTTTGCAGGCCGAATGCACCAGACAGCCCTTGCGTATCATTTGCCGAAATAACAACATGCCCGGCAACAAAAAGCGAAAACGCGAGGGCTTTAGATGCCATTTGAAACCATCGTCGTGGAGCGGCCGGAGCCGCGCATCGCCCGGATCGTGATGAACCGCCCCGAGGCGCGCAACGCGCAGAACCTGCAGATGACCTACGACCTCAATGCCGCCTTCGACCAGGCGGTGCAGGACGATACGATCAAGGTCATCATTCTCGCCGGCAACGGTCCGCATTTCTCGTCGGGACATGATCTGCGGCCGGGCGGCAAAAACACCGCCGGCGCGGATTTTCCGCCGGTTGGAAATTGGGGCGGGTTCGCCGAGCCCAACGCCCATGGCCGCTTCGCCCGCGAGCAGGAGATCTACCTCCAGATCACGAGGCGTTGGCGCAATCTGGCCAAGCCGACGATCGCCGAAGTGCACGGCAAGTGCATCGCCGGCGGCTTGATGCTGGCATGGGCCTGCGACCTCATCGTTGCAAGCAGTGATGCAGAATTCTGCGACCCCGTTGTCACCATGGGCGTCTGCGGCGTCGAATGGTTCGTGCATCCCTGGGAGCTCGGCCCACGCAAAGCAAAGGAATTGCTGTTCACGGCTGACGTCTGGAGCGCAGAGGAAGCGCATCGCCTCGGCATGGTCAACCACGTGATCCCACGCGAGCAGTTGTCGTCCTTCGTCATGAAGCTCGCCGAGCGGATCGCGGCCAAACCTTCGTTTGCGCTGAAGCTGACCAAGGAAGCGGTCAATCGCTCGGTCGACGTGATGGGACAGCCAGCGGCGATCGATCAGGCCTTCGCACTGCATCAGCTCTGCCACGCGCACAACCTGCAGGAGTTCGGCATGGTGGTCGATCCCGCAGGCCTTCATCCCTCGGTTCGAAAATCGGCGCAGGTCAAATAGAGAAGTTCAAATAGAGAAAGCACTGACCAACAAATGGACCTCACCCTGAGCGACGAGCAGCGATTGCTGCGAGAAAGTGCCGACCGCTTCGTCAGCGAAACCTACACCGCCGATCATCGCCGCCGCATCGCGAACGACCCGCTCGGCTTCAGCGCCGCGATCTGGAAACAGTTCGCCGAACTCGGCTGGCTGGCGCTGCCGATTCCTGAAGTCTACGGCGGGCTCGGCGGCGGCGCGATCGAGATCGGCATCCTCATGGAAGCGTTCGGCCGCGGCCTCGTCGCCGAGCCGTACCTCTCCACCGCCGTGATCGGGGCATCGCTGATCGCGGAGTGCGGTACGGAAGCGCAGAAACAAGCGCTGTTGCCGAAGATCGCCGACGGATCGCTGTATCTCGCATCAGCGCATTGGGAGCGTCAGGCGCGCTTCGATCTCGGCAATGTTCGGACCACGGCGAAGAAGACGTCCGGCGGCTGGCGCCTCGACGGGCAAAAGACCGCCGTGCTGGACGGCAGTGCGGCCCACCAGATTATCGTTTCGGCCCGCATCGATGACGGCAAGCTCTGCCTGTTCCTGATGCCGCAGGGCACACGAGGCCTGGCCTTGCGCGACTACCCGCGGCTTGGCGGCGGCCGCGCCTGCAATCTCGAACTGACCGGCGTCGAGCTTCCCGCCGATGCACTGCTCGGCGACGGCGGCGACGCGCTGCCGATGGTCGAGGCGGTGGTCGACCGCGCAATGGCTGCGCTCGGCGCTGAGGCCGTCGGCATCATGCAGACGCTGCTGGACCAGACGCTCGAATACACCAAGATCCGAAAACAGTTCGGCCGGCCGCTTTCCGCCAACCAGGTGATCCGTCATCGCCTCGCCGACATGGCGATGCAGTGCGACGAGGCACGCTCGATGGCGCTACGCGCCGCGCTGATGGCGAATGCCGAGCCGGTGGCACGGAGCCGCGCCGCGTCAGGCGCGAAAGCCAAGATCGGAAAATGCGCGCTCTTCGTCGCCGAACAATCGGTGCAGCTCCACGGCGCCATGGGCGTCACCGAAGAGCTCGACATCGGTGCCTATTTCAAGCGGCTGCTCGCCTTCGAGACGCTGTTCGGCGGCAGCGCCCATCATTATCGCCGTCATGCCGCGCTCGGCGGCCGTGCCGCTCAGGCCTGACAAGGAGCCGAAACCATGCACCTAACCTTCAACGCCGAAGAGCGCGCGTTCGAAAAGGAAGTCCGCGATTTTATCGCTGCCAATCTTACCCCGGAAATGAAGCGCGCCACCGCGCTGACACCCTCGGTGTTCTCCGACCCCGATATCGGCATGGCCTGGCAGCGCGCGCTGCACCGGAAAGGCTGGGGCGCGCCGGGCTGGCCGGTCGAATATGGCGGACCGCCCTGGACCCCGGCGCAGCGCTGGATCTTCGAGAGCGAAAGCGCTCGCGCCGGTGTGCCGAATGTGAATGTGATGGGCGTCAAGATGGTCGGCCCGGTCATCATCGGCTTCGGAACGCTCGAGCAGAAGAACTATTATTTGCCACGGATTATCGCCGGCAAGGATTATTGGTGCCAGGGCTACTCCGAACCGGGCTCCGGTTCCGACCTCGCCTCGCTGAAAACCCGCGCGGTACGCGACGGCGACCACTACGTCATCAATGGCACCAAGATCTGGACCACGCATGCCCACCACGCCAACATGATGTTCGCACTGGTGCGCACCAACGAGACCGAACGGCAGCAGGACGGCATCTCCTTCATCCTGATCGATATGAAGAGCGCAGGGATCACGACGCGGCCGATCCTTACTATCGGTGGCGACCACGAGGTCAACCAGGTGTTCTTTGACGATGTGCGCGTGCCTGTCACGAACCGCGTCGGCGAGGAAGGCAAGGGCTGGACCTACGGCAAATACCTGCTCGAGTTCGAGCGCGGCGCCGGAATCGCCTCGGCCAAGCTGCGCGATGCGCTGAAAACGATTCGCGACCTCGCCGCGTCAGAGGCGACCGGCCGCGCCATCGACGACCCTGACATCGCGATGCGGATGTCGGAGATCGAGGTCGACATCGATACGCTCGAGATGACCGAGTTGCGCGTGCTCTCCGCGCTGCAAACCGGGCAAAACCCCGGCGCGGTGTCGTCGATATTGAAACTACGCAACAGCGAAATCCGCCAGGCGGTGACGCGGCTGGGCGTCGACGTGATCGGCCATGACGGTCTGTATGTCGAGCCAATGCGGCCGCTGTATCGGCTGAACGGGGCGCCGGGAATTCCAGAGGAGATGCTGCCCGTGGTCCCGGAATATCTCAACGGCCGGGCGTACACGATCTTCGGCGGCTCGTCGGAGATTCAGAGGGATATCGTGGCGAAGATGGTGTTGGGGCTTTAAGGGCGACTAGCCGTTGGTCGTCTTATCCTCCCCTGGAGGGTCCCTCCAGGGGAGGATGGGAACGCTACGCAGTCTCTACCCCGTCATCCTCGCATCCCTGATCGCCTGCCACACCTTGGCCGGCGTCAGCGGCGTGTTGAGCTGCTTGATGCCGAGCTCACTAAGCGCATCCATCACGCCGTTGGCGACACAGGGCGGGCCGCCGATGGCGCCGGATTCGCCGCAGCCCTTGGCGCCGAGCGGGTTGGTGCGGCAGGGCGCGGAATCATCGAGCGTGACCACGATCGGCGGAATGTCGTCGGCGCGCGGCACGCAGTAGTCCTGATAGCTCGCGGTCAAGAGCTGGCCTTCCTCGCTGTAGGCAACGCCCTCATAGAGCGCCTGCCCGATGCCCTGGGCGACGCCACCATGCACCTGCCCGGTCACCAGCATCGGGTTAACGGCCACGCCGACGTCGTCAACCGTGGTGTAGCGCACCACCCGCGTGACGCCGGTTTCCGGATCGATCTCGACCTCGCAGATATGCGTGCCGTTCGGCCAGCTCGGCCCGTCGACCTCGCCCTCGGAATCGACTGACAGACGCGCGCCGTCCTCGTTCTTCGCGATCTCGAACAGGCTGATCTTCTTGTCGGTGCCGACCACCGTCAGCCAGCCGTCGCGATATTCGATATCCTCGACCGAGGTCTCCAGCACGTTCGACGCCTTCTCGCGCGCCTTGGTGATCATGTCGTTCGCCGAAACCGCGACCGCCGTGCCGCCGACGAACAGCGAGCGCGAGCCGACGCTGCCGAAGCCGGTGGCGAGATCGGTATCGCCCTGCACGACATCGATCTTGTCGAGGGGAATGCCGAGCGATTCCGATACCATTTGCGAGTAGGTGGTCTGCAGCCCCTGCCCCATCGCCATGGTGCCGGAATGCAGGATGATGCGGCCGTCCGCGGTCGCGTGCAGGGAGACCTTTTCGGTGTGCGCGCGCCCGCCGGTCCATTCGATGTAGCTGGTGAGGCCGCGCCCGTAGAGCAGGCCCTTTTTCTTCGCGGCCTTCTTGCGTGCGGCAAAGCCGTCCCAGTCCGCCAGCTCGGCGGCGCGCGACAGCATGTGCGCAAACGCGCCGGAATCATACACCTGGCCGACGGCGTTGGTGTAAGGCAGCTGCGCCGGCTTGATGTAGTTGACCTTGCGGATGGTGCGCGGGTCCATGCCGATCTGCCGCGCCGCGGCGTCCATCAGCCGCTCGACGATGAACACCGCCTCCGGCCGCCCCGCCCCGCGATAGGCGCCGACCGGCGCGGTGTTGGTCATCACCGACTTCACCTCGAAATGCACCAGCGGCAGATCGTAGACGCCGGTCTGCACGAAGGGCCCGAGCACCAGCGGAATGATGTTCGCGGTCCCCGAGGAGTACGCGCCGGTGCCGCCTATCGAGCGCACGCGATAGGCCAGCACGCGCCCCTTGGCGTCGAGCGCGAATTCACCGGTCGAGGTGAGATCGCGGCCATGGGTGCCGCCGACAAATTCATCCGTACGATCGCCGCGCCAGCGGATCTTCCTGTTCAGCTTGGTCGCGGCGTAGGCGACGATGCCGTCCTCGGGATAGAGGCTGGTCTTCTGGCCAAAACCGCCGCCGATATCGCCGACCAGCACGAGGACGCTGTCCTTCGGCCGCTTCAGGATGGATTCGGCGAGCAGGTCGCGGGTCGAGCCGGGGGTTTGCGACTGCACATGCAGGATCAGGCGGCCGGTCTTCTTTTCGATTTCGGCAATCGTCGAGCGCGGCTCCATTGCCGACGGCACCAGCCGCTGGCTGACCAGATCGAGCGAGACTTTGTGCGCGGCATTGGCAAAAGCTTCCTCGACCTTGGCGGCATCGCCATAGCTCATGGCGGCGACGACATTGTCGGGCGCCTCCGGCCACACCACGGGCGCACCGGGCTTGACCGCTTCCACCGGATCGACCACCGACGGCAGCACCTCATAGTCCACGACGATGGCTTCGGCCGCGGTCTGCGCCTGCACCCGCGAGGTCGCGACCACGGCGGCGACGGCCTCGCCGGCGTAGCGCACGACCTCGTGCGCAAGCAGCCGGCGCGGCGGCACCGTCATCGCCGAACCGTCCGGCCGCTTGAAGATGGCGAGCGTCGGGAGCGTGCCAATGTCGTCCTTGATCAGATCGGCGCCAGTATAGACCGCCTGGACGCCGTTCATCCCGACCGCAGCTTGCGTATCGATCGAGACGATCTTGGCGTGGGCATGCGGCGAGCGCAGCAGATAGAGCCACAGCGCGCCCTCCTCCGGCTTGTCGTCGATGAACTGTCCCTTCCCGGTCAGCAGCCGCTGGTCTTCCAAACGCTTGACCGGCTGGCCCGCACCGAAACGCATATTGCCGGGAAGAATGTTCATCCGTTTTTCCTTCGAGCTTCTTGGTAGGAATTGGGCGGGGTTTTAGCGGTTTTTCCGCAGGAGGCAACGCATTCAATTCATTGAAATAATGCCTGCAATAAATGCGCCAGGGCGCCTCGCGGCCGGCCCGCAGGCGGGTATGATCCTGCTGTCAAAAAGGGCTATCAGCTACGGCCGACGTCAACGATATCGAGCGTGACATCGCGCGTCTGCGAGCCTCGTTTCAGGCCGATGCGGATGCTCTTGCCGGCACCGATCTGCTCAATTTGGTCGGTCAGGTCGGAAAGCCGGTGCACCGGCTTGCCGTCGGCCTGGACGATGACGTCGCCGAGCGCACCCGAGTTGAAATCGACGCCGCGGATACCCGCGCGTTCAGCTGGGCTGCCGGGCGCGGTGCGCACGACGATCACCCCCTCGACGCCCAGCCTGGTCGAGACCGCCTCGCTGGCGGCGACGATGCCGATTCCGGGCGTCGGCACACGGCCATTCTTGATGAGATCGGGGACTACGCGGTTGACGATGTCGACGGGGATCGCAAAGCCGATGCCGGCGCTGGTGCCGGAGGGCGAGAGGATCGCGGTGTTGACGCCGATCAGCCTCCCCGCTGAATCCAGCAGCGGCCCGCCCGAATTGCCCGGATTGATCGCGGTGTCGGTCTGGATCACGTTGGCGATCTCCCGGCCGCTTGAGGTTGGCAACCGGCGCTTGAGCGCACTGATGATGCCGCTGGTGAGCGATTGATCGAGGCCGAAGGGATTGCCGATCGCAAAGGCCGATTGACCGACCTTCAGTTCACTCGAACTTCCCAGCGCCACCGGTGGCGGCAGCTTGCGGGCGCTCCTGATCCTGAGCACCGCGAGGTCGTAGTTTGGCGCGACGCCGATGATCTCTGCCCGGGCCACTTCGCCGGAGGCGAAGCGAACCGCGACTTCGCTGCCATTCTGAACGACGTGATTGTTCGTAACCACGTGGCCATCATTGTCCCAAATAAAGCCTGTGCCCGAAGCCGCGCCCGCGCCGGCTTCGCCGCCCTCATCTTCGGCCAGCGGATTGGCGGCGCCGGAGCGTGCGGCGACCTGCACGACCGACGGTGACACGCGCTCGAACAATTCGATATTGGCGCGCTCGGCCTCGGAGAGTGGCCCGCGCTGGTCAACGCTGCGGGCCGACGTATTTGTCCATGGGCTATAGCGGATGTTGGAGAGCGTCAAGGCAACCAGTACGGCTGCGACGACGGTGAGGAAAAGCGCGAAGCGACGGCTCATCGATTACTCATCTGTAAAATGCCGCCTCCGGCGAGGAGAACGGGCGGCGGAGATTTCAGCCCATGAGGTATCCGCGTCAACAAACGCCCCGAACAGCCGAAAGTTTCTGACCGTTCAGAGACTTGTTGGCGCACCCGGGGTTGGGCAGCCATCATCTAGGGAGCGCGCATTGTCGCGCAAGCAGCCCTTGCTTGTTGAAACCAAGCCTCCCTCATCCCATTGTCAGAAGGCCACAATCGAGGTTGCGCCACGGCTTTTGCTGATTTGAGGCAAATGTGCCGACGCGGGATTGGGGTGTGCGCCCGGAGTTCGATCATGAACAACAAGACACGTTTCAACGTCGGCTATGCCATCGCCGCCATCTTTGCCGTCTTTGTGATCCAGTACTTCATTTCCATGGCGAACCAGATCGCCGTTATTCCCTACAGCGAATACCAGCAGCTATTGAAGCAGGGAAAAGTCGTGAGCGTCGGCATCTCCGACCGCACCGTGCAGGGCACGTTGAAGGAGCCGCTTTCGGGAGGGCAGAAGCAGTTCATCACCACCCGCGTCGACCAGGAGACCGCGCAGGAGCTCGAGAAATACAACGTCAAATTCACCGGGCAGATCGAGAGCACGTTCCTGCGCGACCTCTTGTCCTGGGTCATGCCGGTGCTGCTGTTCCTCGGACTGTGGTGGTACATCGGCAAGCGCGCCGCGGAAGGCGGCGGTCTTGGCGGCGGGCTGATGGCGATCGGCAAGAGCAAGGCCAAGATCTATGTCGAGTCCGATACTGGCGTGAACTTCTCCGATGTCGCCGGTGTCGACGAAGCCAAGGACGAGCTGCGCGAGGTCGTCGACTTCCTCAAAAATCCGTCCGACTACGGGCGGCTCGGCGGCCGTATGCCGAAAGGCGTGCTGCTGGTCGGCCCGCCCGGCACCGGCAAGACCTTGCTGGCCAAGGCCGTCGCCGGCGAGGCCAAGGTGCCGTTCTTCTCGATCTCCGGTTCGGAGTTCGTCGAGATGTTCGTCGGCGTTGGCGCGGCGCGGGTGCGCGACCTGTTCCAGCAGGCGCACCAGAAGGCTCCGGCGATCATCTTCATCGACGAGCTCGACGCGCTGGGCCGCGCCCGCGGCATCGGGCCGTTTGCCGGCGGGCACGACGAAAAGGAGCAGACGCTCAACCAGCTGCTGGTCGAACTCGACGGCTTCGACTCGCGTTCGGGTCTCGTCATCCTGGCCGCGACCAACCGGCCGGAAATCCTCGATCCGGCGCTGCTGCGCGCCGGCCGCTTCGACCGTCAGGTGCTGGTCGACCGCCCCGACAAGAAGGGCCGCATCGAGATTCTTAAAGTGCACATGAAGAAAATTCAGCTCGATACGAGCGTCGATGCCGAAGCGGTCGCGGCACTCACGCCCGGCTTCACCGGCGCCGATCTCGCCAACCTTGTCAACGAAGCCGCCCTGCTCGCCACGCGCCGCGGCGCCGGCGCGGTAGCCATGACCGACTTCAACAATGCGGTCGAGCGCATGGTGGCGGGGCTGGAGAAGCGAAACCGGCTGCTCAATCCCAGGGAGCGCGAGATCGTCGCCAATCACGAGATGGGCCACGCGCTGATCGCGCTGTCGCTGCCCGGCGTCGACCCCGTGCACAAGGTATCGATCATCCCGCGCGGCGTCGGCGCGCTTGGATACACTATCCAGCGCCCGATCGAAGACCGCTTCCTGATGACCAAGGAGGAGCTGGAGAACAAGATGGCGGTGCTGCTCGGCGGCCGCGCGGCGGAATTGATCGTGTTCAATCATCTCTCCACCGGCGCGGCCGACGACCTTCGCCGCGTCACCGACATCGCCCGCAGCATGGTGACGCGCTATGGCATGTCGGAAAAGCTCGGCAGCGTCGCCTATGAGCGCGATCCCGGCAATTTCCTCGCCGGCGCCGATCGACCCTATCCGACGCGCGAGCGCGACTATGCCGACGAGACCGCCGCGACTGTCGACGAGGAGGTTCGATCGATCGTCGATCATGTGTTCGAGCGGGCGCAAGGCATCCTGAAAGCGCGGCGCGCGATCCTGGACCGGGCGGCGAAGAAATTGCTGGAGAAGGAGACGCTTGAGCAAAGCGATCTGGAGGCGTTGATCCGAGAGACGCCGAAGGAAGCATTGCGGGCGGTTTAGTCCAACCTGCGAAATTTCGCCTAAGCCAAATCGCGCAGCGCAGCTTCGATCACCTTGCGCTGTTCGGCCGTCAGCGGCGCCTGCGGCGGCACGGGGTCGCCGACCGCATAGCCCTGGATGTCGAGCCCGGCCTTGATGCAGGCGGCCAGATTGAAACGCGCAAAGGCCTCGTTGATGCGCCACAGCCTGCGCTGCAGCGCCATCGCCTCATCCCATCGCGCTGCCTTGCAGAGATTGTAGAGCTCGACGCTCTGCCGCGGGATGATGCAGGCGGGGCCTGCCATCCAGCCGAGCCCGCCGATCAGCATCACCGCCGCCGGGATGTGGGCGGATGCCGAGAAGACTTTGATGCCCTCGCCGCAACGGTTCATGATCGACAGCAGCCGGCCGGTGTTGGTCGAAGCATCCTTGATGTAGCCGATGCGCGGATGGGTCGAGAGACGCGCGATAACGTCGAGCGTCAGATCGGACCGCTGAAATTGCGGATTGGTGTACATGACAATGGGAATGTCGACGGCGTCGGCAATGGCGCGGAAGTAGGCTTCGACCTGCGCGTCGGCGACCGGAAAGTAGGCTTCCATGATCGCGAGAATGCCGTCGGCGCCGCGCTTTTGATACTCCCTCGCCTGCGCCACGGCATCCGCCGTCGACGTCGAAGCCACGCCGGCAATCACCGGCACGCGGCCACTTGCCGCCTCGATCGTGGTCCGCACCACGGCCGCCCGCTGCGCCTGGTTCAGATAGGCAAACTCGCCGGTCGAACCCAGCGGCGTCAGCCCATGCACGCCCGCCTTGATCAGATCGTCGCAGAGCCGGCCGAGAACGTCGGTACGGACCTGTCCAGACGCATCGATCGGCGAGACCAGATAGGGAAAGACGCCGTGAAAATCAGCCATGAAAGAAACATGCCTCAATCGGAAAGGTCGTTTTCGCCATGGCTATCCGGAATGCCGATCCAAGGCAATGTTCGCTATTTGCGTTCCCTGATCCAGACCTCGATTGCCGGCAGCGCACGCGCCTTGAGATCGGCCGAGATCGCGATCGTCTCCCGGGCCCGGCCGGCCATCACGCGTCCGCCAGAGGTTGCCTGAGCCGGTGCGAAGGCGGCGAGTTCGGTGGCGCGGCTCTCGTCGCTGAAATTGGTCATGAAGTTCGCCACGAACTGGTCGCGGAATTGCGGTCCCTGCTTGGCGAACAGCGCATCATAATTTTTCTGCAGGAACTCCCAGGCCAGACCGGGCTGCTCACCGGAAAACCCGACTGAATTGATCATGCCGGTAACGATGGTGCCCGGCACTTCATCGGTCAGCGTCAACGCCAGCGTGGCGCGGGCCAGCGCCGGATCGCGCCCGCTAGCAGCGGCGAGGTAATAACGGGTACGTTCGCTGGTCACGGTGCTCTTGCGCGCGAGCGCTAGCAGCGCGTCATACGTCGCACGATCCGCCGTTACGCCCGTAACGTGCGTGACCGCATCGCGCAACGCGTTGGGCAGGGATTGCGGATCGCCGAGGAAGCCGGCAAACCGCCGCCTCGCCTCCGCAATGACGTCTTCGTCGCCGAGGTCGCCGAGCGTCCAGATCAGGCTGCTGCGCAGCAGCGTATCGTCGTCATCACCAGAGCCGCTGCCATTCCAGCCGAGCCGATCGAGCACCGGGCGCAATTTGGCGCGGGCATAGCGCTGCAGCGCCGGTCGCTCAGTGCGCTCGCGCGACAGGCGGTTGAGCGAAGAGAACACACCGATGACCTGATCCCATACCGGACGGCGGTCATCCGCACTGATCTGTTCGACCAAGGCGAGATAGGATGGCGGCTCGGCGCGGCCGGCCTGCACCATCGCCCAGCTATCGGCGAGGAAATTGACGCGATCTGTCGCCGACATCCGCGGCAGCGCCTTTGTCAATGCCATCCGGCTCGCTGGCCCGTATTCCACGCGGTAGTAGCCGATATCGCCAAGATTGGCCTTGACCGCCTCGCCGCAGGACCCGGCCGCCACTTCCGCCGAGCCGCGAAGCAATACGACATCGGCGGGCGGCGTCGCGCCCAACGGCCCGATCGCAACCGGCACCTGCCAGTTGCGCGGCGGCAGGGCTGGGCCCATCCATGCGGGGGCGATCGCAAATCGATCCTGCCGCAGCATCATGCGCTGCGTACCGCCCTGGCAAACGGTTTCGGCCCAAACCAGTGGCACGCCGTCCTGCTCGGTAAAGGATGCGGCAATTTCGGCCACCGGCTTGTGGCCCGCGCGCTCCAGCGCCCGCCAGAGATCGGCCGTGGTGGTGTTGCTGTAAGCATGCGCGGCCATGTAGGCGCGGATGCCGTCCCGGAATGCGGCTTCGCCGAGATAGTTCTCCAGCATCCGGATCAGCGCCTGCCCCTTGTTGTAGGTGATGGCGTCGAACGCGACCATGGCTTCGCTTTCATTGGCGACGGCCTGCTGGATCGGATGCGTGGTGCGCCGTGCGTCGAGCGCCATGGCGAACTGCTTCTGGCCGTAGCCGTTCAGCCAGCCCTGCCACTGCGGATGAAACTGCTCGGCCGCCTTTGTCGCCATCCAGGTCGCAAAGCCCTCGTTGAGCCACAGATTGTCCCACCACGCCATGGTGACGAGATCGCCGAACCATTGATGCGCCATCTCATGGGCGATGATGGAAAAGATGCCGCGCCGCGCGCTATCCGGATTGGTCGCGGGATCGAACAGCAACCGGCTCTCGAAGAAGGTGATGCCGCCCCAGTTCTCCATTGCGCCGCCAAAGCCGCCGGGCACGGCGATCAGGTCGAGCTTGGGCAGCGGATACTTGACGCCGAAATAGTCATTGAACCAGCCAAGCAGCTTCATCGCGCTGTCGAGCGCGAACTGTCCCTTCGCGGCCTTACCCATGGTGGCGACGATGCCGATCGTCACGCCTTCCGCTTCCGCGGTGATGCGCTCCAGCTCGCCCACCATCAGGACGAACAGATAGGTCGACATTCTCGGCGTGGACGCGAAAGCAACGCGCTTCAGGTTCGGCTCCAGCATTTCTTCTCGCGTCACGGGCATGTTGGCCACGGCGACGAGATGACGTGGCACGATCACGGTCAGCCCAAAGCTCGCCTTGAAGGCGGGCTCGTCCCAGCAGGGAAATATCCGTCGCGCATCGGCGGGCTCGAGCTTGCTGGTCAACAGCCGCCTGGTGCCGTTGTCGGTCGGGTAATCGACGAAAAAGAAACCGCGGTCGAACTTGTTGATCCCAGCGGTAAACTCGACGCGCAGCCGATGCGCGCCCGCAGCTAACGGCTGCGCAAAGGTGAATGTTGCCGTCTCGGCGGCGGCATCGAGCGCGATGTCGGCGCGCTCGGCACCACCATCGATCGTTACGGACGCAAAGGCGGTGCTCACCGCATTGAGTGTCAGGCGGGCGGTAGGTTCGCGCACCTCGATGTCGATCAGTTCGACACCGCCGAGCGTCAGATTCTCGGCATCGGGCCTCAGCTCGATCGCGTAGTGGATCGGAACGACGGTTTTCGGCAGCTTGCCCGGCGTCGCATCGAAGGAGAAAACCGGCTCGGCTCGAGCGATGCCCGAGACAACAATCATCACCGCGAGCATCGCGCCGAGACGGCGCGCCAAGGATGCCGCCTCGATCAGCTTCACGATGTACTCCTCTCATTCCTCGCCGCGACATGCAAATCATACCGCTGCTTCCGCCACCGTGAAACAGGCGTGAGAGACGCGTTCGAAAGGCCTAAGATGTCCACAAATGTTCACAGGTTCTAACGATTTAACTCACGATAATTTCACGACTTTCTTTCCAATCTTGCCGCCTTGACCAAATGCGAGAGCAGGTTTGATGGCTGTGCAAGAGGCCGCTGACGCATCGTCCTTTCGAGCTTCCGGACGCACGGCGCGTTGCCCCATTTCTGCTGCAACCACTCCCGGATTTCGTCATTTCCTCGGCGCACCATCGCCTGCGCAACGCTTCCGCGCCTTCGGTGTCGATCCGCTCGCTTCGTCGGATCATGCCAAGCTGCGCGGATTGATGCATCGCCTATCGCGACGGATGGACGCCGCCATCAAGTGGCCGCCACACCATGTCCAGTCGGCGGAATACTGGGAAAATCCCTTCATCCCCTCCGGCTACACCTATCTGCTGCAGTTCATCGCGCATGATCTGGTGCATTCTGCGATCCCGCTTTCGGTGGCGGGAGGGCTCGGCCGCGGAACGGCCAACGCCCGCCGCATACCGCTTCGGCTGGAGACGCTGTATGGCAGCGGCCCTGTCGGATCCCCGCATATCTACGCGCTCGACGCGCCGAACGACGATCGCCGCACCAAGCTGCGGCTAGGCCGCATGCGCTGGAAGGAGAATGAGCCCGCAACCGGCTGCCCGTTCCGCGACATCGCCCGCGCCCAGGCCGAGAACGTGACGGGGATAGATCGCAGCATCGCCGGCGTTCGGGTTGCGCTCACCGAAGCTTTGGTCGCCGACCCGCGCAATGATGATCACGCCGTGATGTCGCAGCTCACCGCGCTATTCGCGCTGCTCCACAACGCCCTGATCGATCTCATCCGGCGGCAGGAGCACGGTAGCGGACGAAACAGCCAGTTCGGCGCCGCCTATAAGCGGTTTCTGTGCGCCCGCGAGGCCGTCACGCTGACCTATCACAATATTCTCCGCAACGATCTGATGCAGCGAGTCATTCATCCAGCGATCTATGCGGCTTATAGCGGACCGTTTCCGCACTTCATGGACCGGCCCGATAACGCCGACCAAGGCCTTGCGATCGGCGACTGGGAAATTCCGTTTGAGTTCTCGCACGGCGCGTTTCGCTTCGGTCACGCCATGGTCCGACATGAATACTGCATCAATGATCTGTCGATTCAGGACCTCAACAGCACGCTCGAAAAGACATCCGCCAACGACCCGGTCAATATGCCGCTTGATGAAACCTGGATGGTTCAGTGGTCTCGGTTTTTCGAAATCACCGAAACCACGCCGAACTTCAGCCGGCGGATCGGGCCGTTTCTCAGCGACGGACTCGGCAATGATCAGATCTTTCCGGCGTTCGACGAGACGGAACGGGTTGGCCTGCTCTACCGTGACCTGCTCGGCGCGGGTTTCGCCGGAATGTGGTCTGTCGATGCATTGATCGGCGAGATCCGCAGCAGGCAGCCGCATCTCATCGCCGCGTCGCGATTGCTTGCAGATCGTGCCTACCGTGTCGACCAACTCCGCCAATGGCTCGCTGCGGGGCATGCCTACAGCGCTCTGACCGTGGAGGACATCGAAACCCTCTCGAACGATCCGCCGCTGCCGTTCTTCGTACTGTTCGAAGCGATGCAGCAGATGGCGGGTCTGAAGCTCGGAACGCTCGGCTCTATCATCGTAGCAGAAGTGATTTTCGGCGTGCTTGCAAATGATCCGCGCTCGTCCAGCGGCGACGCCCTCGCGGCGCAGCTCGCCCGCCTTTCCCGGGAACGTTATTCGGTGGATTTTTTCCAGGAAATCCCCCCCATCTCAAGCATGGCGCAGTTGGTGAGTTTCACGAGCGAGATTGCCGAACTGCAGCAGGCCTGTCCTGCATTTTTGTGAGCGGAATTGTTCCGTCTCACCCAACCCGAAGGAGCCAGATTATGCAGCGTATCGAAAGGCTACAGGTGACCAATCATGAGCGTTGGGGAAAGCTGGTGAAGACCTGGGCGACCGGCACCAACTACCTCGAGGATGACAACGTCTATCCGCTGCCGGAGACGATGGAAGAGTTCAAGGAGCAGCTCGCCAAGGCACAGGTATTCGCCACCGTGCCGGACCGCTTCAAGCACATCAAGTTCGTGGCACAGGAGCAGGACACGATCCTGGTGAAGTTGCCCCCGAAAGTGATGATTGAGGATTCCGAGGCGCTGCTCAACCAACCCGGAGCCACCTATCCGCTGCCGCCGTTCTACAAGCGCTTGTTCAACGGCATGGATCCGGTGATCCCGGAGAGCGAGAAGTTCAAGGTGCACGCCGAACGTATTGGCGACTACACCATCAGTGCCTGTGCCTGATCCACGACGGGACTTGTCACCAGCACAATGGCGCAACGCCTTCGACCGGAAACCCGGCGCCGCGCAAGCTGCGGCGCAGGGCTTCCCACCGCGCCATGATGTTGATGGGATGCGCCTGCAAGAGCCAGCGTGTGATCGTCACGTCGGTCGGCGCGTCTGACCCAACCCAGAACGAGCGGATGCCGTTCAGAAATCGCTGCGCTTCCTCGCGCGCCGCCTCCCGCTGCCCCAGTTCGAACAGCGCGGCGGCACGCCAGGCCGGCAATGTCTGAATGACGTTGTAGGCGCGGTCGGCGGCCTCTATCGCGCCCTCATAGTCGCCGCACAGGAAACGATTGACGCAGTGATAGCCCCATTCGAGGCGCGACGGCGCCAGCGAAAGGGCAAGCGATTGGCTGGAGCGCAACCGGGTCTTTTCGATCGAACCGCAGAAAGCGAAATAATGAGCGCTGGACAGCAACGTCCACGGATCGGTGTCGTTCAGCTCGCACGCGAGATCCATGTGCGGCGCTGCCTCGGCCTCGCGTAAGGCAAACGTATAAGACCAGCCACAACAGAGATGCGCCCTTGAATCGACCGGATCGAGCTCGACTGCGGTTTTCGCCAGTTCAAGTGTTGCCTTTGTCTTGTCGAGATTGCGGAAGACTCCCGGGTGCACGAGATGCTCGATATTGTTCATCTGCACAAGGCTGCTGTAAAACGGCGAGAAAGCAGGATTTTCGCGGATTGAATCACGAAAGATCGCGACAGCCCGGTGCCAGCTTTCCCGGTCAAACTTCGCAATAAGGCTCTGGCCTCGCAGCCAGCGGTCATGAAGATCGAGCGAAACGTCGGGCTCGCCGGCGAGCCGCATCAGTCGCTCGGTCGACAACTGTACATTCAAGGAAGTCGCGATCCGGCGGATGATGTGCTGCTGTGTTTCGAACCAGTTGCCAAGACCTAGGCGGAAGCTTTCGCTCCAGATATAGATCCCGGTGGTATCGTCGCGCAGCACCATCACGATGTTGATTTCGGCCCCCGCCTGATAGGCGGTGGTTTCGATGCAGTATTGCGGTGCCGTGCCCGAGGCGGGAAGCACGACGGCGGCCGGCGGACGGTCGACGACGCTCCATTCGCGGAAGCGCACCAGACAAGCGGCGAGATGCTGGGAGAATCCCTGCACCAGATGGCTGTGATCCTCGTCGACGCCGTGCATTGCAAAGGGCCGCAACACAAGGCGTGTCTTGGCCGGCGGATTGGACGCCGGCGCGAGCGGGACCACCGGCTGCAGACCGATTCCTCTGACCATCCGGATGGCGAATTCATCGTTCGCCGCCGAGGCGCCCCGATCGGCCGGCGCGCGTTCCAGAATCCCGAGCTTGATGTTGGCGACGAGCTCTTCGGTGGCCGCTGACGGCTCCATCGCATAGTCGCGATCCAAAAGATCCCACAACGACTTGTAGATGCGCAGCGCGCCGGCGGTGTCGCCCTCTTCCGCATGCGCCCGCATCAGATAGCGGCAGGCATATTCATGCGTCGGATCGAGATTGACGATCGCGGCCGCGATCTTCTTCTTGGAATCGGCCGGCACGTTGACGGAGGTCAAGCCCTCGTCGAGGTTTCGCATCAGGCGTTCATGAATGGTCTGGCGCTTGGCGAGAACCCAGACCCGGAATGACGGGTCGAGATCGTCCATTCCTTCGAGCAGCCGCCCGTCGAGTTGCGGCGTGTTGAGCAGCAGCGGGTGAACGCGTCCACCCTCGGCGAGTTGAAGCACGCTTTCGATATCGACCTCGATTCGTCCGATGTCGAGACCGACCATCAGGCGTTCCGCGACGAAGCCGTCGTAGCCTGCCTCCTCGAGCATCGACCGCAGTTCGCGAACCACCTGGCGCAGCGAAGCACGCGCCTTCTCCTCGTCCGAACGGCTCCAGAGCAGGCCGACCAGCCGCTCGCGGCTCTCCTGTTTCGTCTCCGACAGGGCGAGATAGCTCAGAACGGCGCCGGCCTTGCGGGTGCGCAGTTCGATCGGCCGGCCGTTGAATCGCACACCGAGCCGGCCGATCAGCGATATCGACAGGCGCGGCGCGCTGTCGAGCGCCGCGGCGTTGTCTGCAGTGATGGCGTTGGCGCTGACCGGCATTGCAACAGTTTCCGGAACCGACCGGTTAATTCCGTTCAGTCTATATCAAAGAGACGCCCCCGGTATAGGTTGCGCCCCCGCCGGTTTGCGCAATCGTATCCTGCAGCCTGGGGGTGACGATTTCGGATGGCTCCAGCTGCAGGCCCGGGGCGATCACGCGGACCACCGGCACGGCGAAGCGTTCGCGCGTGAGATCGATACAAAATGTATCGATTCCCAGTTTTTGCAAACGCTGCACGATCAGTCCGAATATGTCGCTCGCTTCAGTTGCGTCGAGAGGCAGATGGGCGGCGGGCTCCGCGACGGGTTGCAGCAATCGGCACTGATCCGCGTTGATCGCCGCGCGCCGCAGATGGATGCGATCCTGAACATTGAGCGCATCGTCACCGCGCTCGCCGCGCTTCGCCGAAACAATGGCATCGGCAAGTTCGAGCTGACACATTTCGAGAATCGCGGAGCGAACCGCAGCCTCCAGCGCCGGCCGCGCAGCGAGGCCGAATGCAAAGCCGCCGCCATCCGCCCGGCACGAGACCGCGGCGACGCAGGGTACGCCGATATCCGTCGTGATATCGAGCAGCCATGTCCGGCGCGGCGTCGAGATGCCGTGGCGAAGCTTCTGCAACAACGCTTCCGCCGCCGCGCCGGCAGCGTGTTGCGGCGGAATCGATCGGGCTAACCGACCGCCCCTCCACCACAGGCTGGCCGCATCGCGTTCGATCAATTCCAGAAGGCCGTGCAGGGCTGCGGCGTCCCACGACGGTCCGGCGGCCGAGCCGATGCTCAAGGGAAATGGCGGCACGAAATCACGCTGCGCCGGCGGACGGCGCAGGCAGATATCCGCCGGAAGCCACACCTCGCCACCATCCGTCAGCCGCGTCGCACGGCACCAGGAAAGCGCTCGCTCCGGTTGAATACGACGCTCCAAAAGAAGCGCCACCAGCTCCAACGCCTTTGGTCCGAGTCTTCCACGCCAGTCGTCGACGGAGGAATTGAGCAGCAGATCCGCCCCGGTCAGCAATTGAGAGAGGTACTCTATTCCCTCACCGATGCAGCCCTGAAACGCCTCCTGCAGTGTGATACCAACGCCGGAAACGCCAACGATGGGGCTTCCGTCGTGCAACTTGTCGGCAAACGCCGGATCAAACTGCGCGCCAAAGCTGATCAGGCCGGGCGCCGTTGGCGCCGCCAGTTCGAACACCCGCGCAAACCGGGAGGCCGCGATCAGCAAATGCGCGCGATTCGTTGTTTTCGGATCGGTCCGCCTATCGGATTCAGCCTCATATTCCAGGGCCTGCAGCACACCTCTGGCTTCGTGATCTCTGGCTGCGTCCAATGCGTTGCCAAGAAGCAACGATGCCGCGTCAGCAAACAATTCCTGCATCGAATTTACGGTACCGCTCACGGTGACCTCACGACTTGACGTGCAGACTTGTGAACGAGAGGCCAGCCCTCGTCCTGGAGGAACTTATGCTCGCGAAAGCCTTCGTCATAGCCATGGCGGCAGATATTGCCCGATCGGATTACGCCAAGCCGACCTTGATTCGTAGCCGAAGCCGTGAGTGGCTGATCGCCTGCCGCTGGGGACCGGAAGGCGAATACCTGTCGATTGCGACAGCTGGCCCGATCACAGAACCTCTCGCAGTGGTTGCACCGCAGTCAATCACGCCAATCCATAGTATGGTCGGCCTGCTGGTTTCCGAATCGGAAAAGCAGTCCACCAGCACATTCCTGCTCGTGCGCCAGCCGCCCGCTGCGATCGAGCTTGCCGGCACATTCTTTCCTGCCGACGGATACGTGTTGCTGCAGGACCATGGCGATATTCATCTCGTCGGCAAGGCGCGCTATTCGCATAGTTGCGGCTGGCTCGATGGCAAGGAGATCCGCAAGGACATTCCCGATCCGGCGCCCTATTCGGCCGAGGCGATGTCCTGGCACATCGAGGCGACGCGCCGCGACTGGATCGGCGAGTTCGTGCCCGGCAGCCGGCCACCGGAACGGCTGGCGATTCGCGCGACCGGCTGAAAATTCGCAGCCGGATTATCGCTGGGACGGAGACCTTCTCCGATCGGCAAGATCGCTCTGCTCGAGGCGCGCAACCGTAGCCTTGGCGCCGGGGATTCGATCGGCGATGCTTTCAACGAGCTTCGCGAGGCTGCGGCGCACGCGCGGATTGGTCGTCCGCGCATAGGCCTCGAGCACGCGCAAGGCGCCCGGCTCGGTGAGCAAGCGCACCGGCAAACCCAAGTCGGAAGATCCTGTCTCGGAAGATTCGAAAAATTCGCCGACCGAAATGTCCAGCACGACAGCGATCCGCGATAACCGGCTGGCGCCGACCCGTTCAGTCCCGCGCTCAAATTTCTGCAATTGTTGATAAGTAACGCCGGTCCGCGCCGCCAGCACGGCCTGGCTCATGCCGCGGTTCACCCGAAATGTACGAATCCTCGTACCCACCAGCACGTCCAGCGGGCCGGACTTCCTCGTCGCCATGGGCAAGCTCCCAACCCTGTTGAACTGGGAGACCCTAACACAACCTCAGAGAGATTCTGCTGCTAATTTGCGATCACAGGGAGCCATTTGACCCGCGGCTCCTCAGTGGCGTGCTCGAGCGTCAACCGGCCTTTCGAGTCGATCGCCGCCTTCATGCCCGACGGACGACCGGTTTCGAGATAGTGCAGCAGAACGGCACGGCTTTCGTCCGACAGCGCAAATAGCCCGCGCATCAGCTCAAAGAAGCCCGGTTCCTCCGCGACATAGAGCAGTTCACGCAGTTCCGCGCCGGTATAGCTCCCCAACGCCGTCAACAGCCACTCGGTTTGGTCATTCGGATCGCTCTCAGGCACGCGATTCAGGTAGTAAACGACCGATTCCGCACTCATTCTCATCCCCCGGTACCGTGATAGCTGACGAGCCCCCCGATTCGGATGGCTTTTTACAGCTACTTCCCGAGCCTAACACTGCGTGCCCCTTCGTGATTTCAGCGTGATCGGAGGTGCAATCGCGGCCGAAATTTGGTGCTGCAGTTCCATTGTCTGCCGGCCTGTGCCGAACTGGTGCAATCGGACGCAGATCGACGCAGGATCCCTGCACTTTCCGGGAAAAAAAATCAGTCGGTGCGGAGCCAACGCGCCTTCGCGGAAATCAGAACGCCTTCGCGATGGCGCGCTGGGCGTCCTGCTGAATGGCCTTCAGATGATTCTGGTCGCGAAAACTCTCGGCATAGATCTTGTAGACGTCCTCGGTGCCTGACGGCCGCGCGGCGAACCACCCGGCCTCGGTCTCCACCTTGATGCCGCCGAAGGATTGATCGTTACCCGGCGCCCGGGTGCGAACCGCCGTGACCGCGTCGCCGGCGAGCTGGCGCATGTCGAGCTCGTCCGGTCCGAGCGCCTTCAGCGCGCTCTTCTGCTTTGGCGTTGCCGGCACGTCGATCCGCTCGTAGAAGGGCACGCCGAGCTCGGCGGTCAGCGCAGCAAACAACTGGCTCGGGTCGCGGCCGGTGCGGCCGAGGATTTCGGCGGCGAGCAGCCCCATCACGACGCCGTCCTTGTCGGTCGTCCATACCGAGCCGTCGCGCTTGAGGAACGAGGCGCCGGCGCTTTCCTCGCCTGCAAAGCCGAATGCACCGCTGCCGAGGCCTTCGACGAACCATTTGAAGCCGACCGGCGTTTCGACCAGCTTGCGGTTCAGCTTGCGCGCGATCCGATCGATGATCGAGCTCGAGACAATGGTCTTGCCGATTGCGGCCCCGCCGCCCCATTGCGGCCGATGCTCGAACAGATAGGCGATCGCGGTGGCGAGAAAGTGGTTCGGGTTCATCAGCCCGCCGGTGCGCGTTACGATGCCGTGGCGATCGGCGTCGGTATCGTTGGCAAAGGCGACGTCGAACCTGTCGCGCATCTGGATCAGGCTTGCCATCGCGAACGGCGAGGAACAGTCCATCCGGATCTTGCCGTCCCAGTCCGCCGTCATGAAGCGGAAGGTCGGATCGACGGCCTTGTTCACGACGGTCGCGTTGATTCCGTAATGCTCGATCAGCGGCGCCCAGTAGTGAACCGCAGCGCCGCCGAGCGGATCGATGCCTATCTTGACGCCGGCCGATTTGATCAGCGCCATATCCACGACATTGCCGAGATCGGCGACAAAGGACCTGATATAGTCGTGCCGATGCGTCGAGGGCGCCTTGCGGGCGCGCTCATACGGCATCCGCGCGACGCCCTTCATGCCGGCTTCCATATAGGCGTTGGCCGCCTTCTCGACCTTGCCGGTCACGTCGGTATCGGCGGGGCCACCGTGCGGAGGATTGTATTTGTACCCGCCGTCCTCGGGCGGATTGTGCGACGGCGTGATGACGACGCCGTCGGCGAGCCCGCTGGTGCGGCCCTTGTTGTAGTTCAGGATCGCATGCGAGATGACGGGCGTCGGCGTGTAGCCGCCGCGCTCGTCGATCATGATGTCGACGCCGTTGGCGGCAAATACTTCCACCGCGCTTGCCAGCGCCGGCTCGGCAAGGGCATGGGTATCAATGCCGATGAACAGTGGCCCGGTCAGTCCGGTCTCGCGGCGGTGATCGCAGATGGCCTGCGTCGTCGCCAGGATGTGGTTTTCGTTGAACGAGTTTTTCAGCGACGTCCCGCGATGACCCGAGGTCCCGAACGCAACCCGCTGGGTGGGATCGGCCGGGTCAGGCTTCAAAGCGAAATAGGCCGTGACCAGTTGCGGTACGTTGACGAGGGAAGCGGGGTCGACCGGCTTGCCGGCAGCGGGATTGGGGGCAGTCACATGACCTCACGGAATGGATGGTTTCAACGCATTATACGTAGAAGCACCGGCGCGGGCAAAAGCGGCATATGATGCCTCCGGCGCAAGCCAGCCGCGCTCTCTAGTAAACGCCGCGTGGTCGAGACAGTTTCCTGCCTGGCTGCGCGAAGTACGGATTATCGTAGCACTGTGCCGCACGGCCCGATGCCGATGCGGCGCACTGCGCCAGGGACGTAAAGCTGCAATCGATTCTGCCGCCGCCGATGGAATAGATCTGGATGCAAACCGGATAATTGGGGTCGTAGGTCTGGGCGCGCAGCGGCGAGGCCGCCAGCGCCGCGGCGATCGTCATAACTGTGCAAGTCAATACCCGCATGTGGGCTCCTTTTCAAAAGGAGCTTACCACATTCCGCCCTTCGTTTGATCTCGATCAGAGTGCTGCCCTTCTATGACCTCAGCCTGTGCCTGAAGAACGCCAGGATCTCATCGCGTGCCGCGATCGTGGGCTGGCCGGCTTCGTCGATCAGGTGCGCGGTGACGACGCTGTGCGGCGTCGTGACGTGGCGGGCGAAGAACGGCGCAAGATCGGTATTGGCCGCGCTGTCCGGCAGCACCCGCCCGACGAAGCGGTCACCGAGCGCTTCCGCATAGGCCTTGAAGCGCTGCGCCATGCAGAACTTGTCGCCCTCGAAGCGATAGGCCATGACCGTCAGATCGTCGCGTTCGAGCCGTTCGCGAACCGCCCTGATTTCGTCCGGCGCGATTTCAATGCCGGCCGGATCGTTCAGCGGCAGCGACGGCTGCGAGAGCACCGGCGCCAGCATCGACGGCTCGAGCATCATGGTCAGCGCGAAATTTCCCGTAAAGCACATCCCGATCGCGCCGACGCCGGGACCGCCGCATTCGCCACGTGCAAATCGCGCTAGCGATCGCAGCCACTTCGTCACCGGACTGGATTGGTTTGAGGCGAGCGCGCGAAACTCGGCGCTCACACAGGCGCGCTGAAAGACCGCCGCGCCCTCCTCCACACCGGGAACGGCGCCGTCGCGGCCGAACAGCGACGGCATGTAGACGGTGAAGCCGGCGTCACGGACCCAACGCGCAAATCGCGCCACATGCGGACTGATGCCCGGCATCTCCGCCATCACGATGACGCCAGGCCCGGTGCCGGCGACGTAGACGACCTTGGCGATGCCATCGAGCGTGATCTCGCGGCGGGTGAAATCCTCGAGCGGATCGTCCTCTTTCATCGATCGGTTCGGCATGGGCGCAATTCCTTCCAAGACAGCCTTTTCGCAGCGATCGTTGCGATTTTTCTGGTGGCGCGCTAGTGTCAAAAACGACATTAATCGAGCATTTTTTGACATGACCAAAGTCGCGATCATCGAGATCGAGGGATGCATGGCTTCAAGCGCGGCCATCACCCACGACGTATTTGCGACTGCCAACCGGATCGGCAGTGCGAAGCGCCATGTGCCGTTCAAGGTGACGACGGTGCGGTGCGGGCCACGCCGCAGCAATGTCGATCTGCGCGGCATCGAACTCGCCATCGTCCCCGGCCTTGGCACGCCATCGGCAGACGAGCTGCTTCTCAAGTTGAAGAGTTCGGCCTGCCGGCGCGCCGGCGACATGCTTGCCGGTGCGTTCGAAGGTGGCGCCGCGCTCGCCGCGTCCTGCGCGAGCACCTTCCTGCTGGCGGACACCGGGCTGCTCGAGAGCCGGCGTGCGACCACGACGTGGTGGTTCGCACCGCTATTCCGGCAGCGCTATCCCGCAGTCGACCTGGTGCCGGAGCAGATTGTGGTCGCCGACTGGCCCATCGCGACCGGCGGCGCGGCCATGGCGCAGATGGACCTCATGCTTGCGATCGTCGGCCGGTTTGCCGGATCGGCCCTGGCGCAAGCCTGCGCCAACTATCTGCTGCTTGAAGGGCGACGCTCGCAGGCGCCCTTCATGGCCATCAATTATCTGGCGGGACAGGACGAACGGATCGCCAAGGCCGAGCAATGGGTGCGCGACAACATCGCGCGCGACTTCGCGATCGAAGAGCTCGCCGCAGCCGTGGCGCTGGCGCCGCGGACATTTGCCCGGCGAATGGCGGCGACCTGCGGCGTGTCGCCGATTCAGTTCGTGCAACGGATCAAGCTGGAGACCGCGCGATTCTTGCTGGAGACCACGCGGCTTTCGGTCGACGAAATCGCGCGGCGCGTCGGATATGCGGAGCCGTCCACGCTGCGCCGGCTGATCCGGCGCGACACGAAGCATCCGCCCGGACATTTCCGTCCCGCGACCTGAATGCGAGGCGTGCTAGCCGATGATCGCCTTCACCTCCAGATACTCTTCAAATCCGAACACGCCGAACTCACGCCCATTGCCGGATTGCTTGTAGCCGCCGAACGGCAGGCTGCGGTCGAACGGCGCGCCGTTGAGATAGACCCGCCCGGCGCGGATGCGATTGGCGATCTTGTGGGCGCGTGCAACGTCCCTAGACTGCACGAATCCCGCCAGGCCAAATGGCGTGTCGTTGGCGATCTCGACTGCCTCGTCCTCGGTATCGTAACTGATGATCGACAGCACCGGCCCAAAGATCTCCTCGCGTGCAATCTTCATCTGTGGCATCACGTGGCCGAAGACGGTCGGGCGAACATAGTATCCGCGGTTGATGTCGGCTGGCCGCCCCGGACCGCCAGCGACCAGCGTCGCCCCCTCGTCAATGCCGGACTGAATGAAATCCTGCACCTTGTCGAACTGCGCCTGGCTCACCAGCGGCCCCATGGTGGATGCCGGATCAAGGGGGTCGCCGACGCGGATGCTGCCGACCGCCTCCTGCGCGGCCGCGAATGCCGTCCCGAGTTGCGCGCGGGGGACCAGCATGCGCGTCGGAGACTGGCAATTCTGGCCGGCATTGGTGTAACAGGCATGAACGCCCTGGATCACGGCGTTCTTCAAGTCGGCATCGGCGAGGATGATGTTGGCGGACTTGCCGCCGAGTTCCTGCGTGACGCGCTTGACGGTATCTGCAGCGAGTTTTGCCACTCGCACGCCGGCCGTCGTTGAGCCCGTGAACGATACCATGTCGATCCCGGGGTGCACGGCGATCGCCTCGCCGACCGTGGGGCCATCACCGTTGACGAGATTGAAGACGCCCGACGGCACGCCGGCAGCGTCGACGATCTCGGCAAACAGCATCGCGCTGAGCGGGGCGATCTCGCTGGGCTTCAGGACCACGGTGCATCCGGTGGCGAGCGCCGGCGCGACCTTGGAAGCAACCTGGTTCAGCGGCCAGTTCCACGGTGTGATCAATCCGCAGACGCCGATCGGCTCGCGGCGGACGATGCCGTTTCCCATCCGCTCCTCGAAGGAGTATTGCGCCAGCACGCGCGCAGCTTCCTCGAAATGAAACAGCGCCACGGTAGCCTGACGCTCCGTCGCGAACGTGATCGGCGCGCCCATTTCGAGCGTCATCGTCCGCGCCAGCTCCGGCAGGCGCGCTCTAAAACCCTCGATGATCTTCTGCAGCCACGACAGGCGTTCCTCGACGCTGGTTTCGGAATAGACCGCGAACGCGCGGCGCGCCGCAGCGACGGCCCTATCCACGTCGGACTTCGAGCCGAGGCTGATCCAGGCGAAGATCTCTTCCCTCGCAGGGTTGACCACGCCGAGCGTTGACGGCGCCGCCGGATCGACCCATGCGCCCTCGATATAGAATTTCAGTTTTTCCATCGTTCCCCGTTCATGATGCCCGCATGGCGTTGTTCAGTCAGAGATGCCTGCCCTCATCCACCGGCAGCACAATTCCCGTCGAGCTCGTCAGGTTGACGATGCAGGCGATCACCGCCCTCGCGACATCATCGGGCGTGGTGAGGTGGGCGAGCGGCAGTTTTTTGGCAATCTTCTGCAACTGCTCTCGCGTACGGCCCGCGACAAAATCCGTATCCACACCGGCCGGCGAGACGGAGAACACGCGAATGCGCGGCGCCAGCACCTTTGCGAGCGCGATCGTCAGCGCGTCGACGCCCGCCTTGGCGGCGAGATAGGCCAGGCTGCTGCCGACGCCCGTGCGGGCCGCAATCGACGAGATGTTCACGACGGCTGCGCCGCTGCCGCGCTCCAGCAACGGGCGAAAGGCGCGGATCATGGCGAACGGCCCGCGCAGATTGGTCGTAACGGTGCGATCGAAGATGTCGTCCGTCAGCCCGTCCAGATCGGCAGCGGGTACCGGCGTCGTGGCGCCTCCGCAATTGACCAGTACATCGAGCCGCCCGTACCGCCTCTCCACGGCCGCGGCTGCTTCGGAGATCGAAGCCGGATCGTCAATGGCGGTGCGCATCGCGAGATGCCCACTTCCCTGCAGTCCCTCGATCAGCTCTTCCGCCAGCGAGCGGCGGATGTTGTAGCCAACCACGACGGCTGCCCCCATAGCAGCAAGCCGTGCCGCGGTCGCCTTGCCGATGCCGCTGTTGCCGCCGGTGACCAGCGCGACCTTCGGCGCCGTCAGCACCGGAATTTCAATTACAGTCATCGGCGATCTCGTCACTGCATCGCGATCTTCGCGGCCTCGATCACCGGATGCCATTTGTCGCGTTCGCCGTCGATGAAGGCCTTGAGGTCATCAGGCGAGCCCCCGACGCCCTGCAGCGAATTCTGTTCGAGGATAGTTTTGCCCTTGTCGCTGCTCAGAAAGGCATTCACCGCCTTGTTCACCTTCGCCACGATCTCTGGCGGCGTGCCGGTCGGCGCGACGATCGCATACCATGCGGTCGCCTCGAATCCCTTGAAACCTGCTTCCTGCACGGTCGGCACATCCGGTAGCTGCGCCACCCGCTGGCTCGTCGTCACCGCCAGCGCGCGGATCCTGCGGTCGGCTATCAGCGGCAGATAGGTCGGCATGAAATCCATGGCGACGTCGACCTGTCCCGACAGCAGATCGGTGATCAGCGGCGCCGAGCCGCGGTAGGGTACATGCGTCATCTCCACGCCGGCGAACTGCTGGATCAGCGCTGAGGTGATGTGCCCGAGCGTGCCGTTGCCGGGATGGCCGACATTGACCTTGCCGGGGTTCTGCTTGGCGTAGGCGATCAACTCGGGAAGCGTCTTGGCCGGAAAGGCCGATGTCGCCGCAATGATCATCGGCGACTTGGCAACAAGGATGACCGGCGTGAAATCCCGATCGGAATCGTAGGCGAGACCCTTGTACATGAGCTTGTTGAGCGCGATGGGCGCCGGCGTGCCGAACAGCCAGGTGTGGCCGTCGGCCGCAGCCTTGGCCACCGCCGTGCCGCCGAGATTGCCGCCCGCGCCCGCACGGTTGTCGACGATGAACTGCTTGCCAAAATCTTCGCTGAGCGCGTGGGCCACCGCACGTGCCAGCGTATCGACGGCAGCGCCTGCCGGGAACGGCACGATCATGGTCACCGGACGATTCGGCCAACCCTGCGCGGCGGCGCGGTGATATGGGCTGAGGGCGAGAGCCAGGCCCAAGAGGCCAAAAACTAGCGGGCGCATGCTTCCTCCTGACGTGTGCCTTTCGTTGACCGACGCGCTTATTCTCCGGCGAACCTGTCCAGGCCCTTTCGGTGCAACCATTTGGACATCTCATCCGCAACGGCTTCGTTATTGAGATCGGCAAAGGCGATGTGCGTGTTGCCGCGCAGGCCCGCGTCGGGCAGCAGCAGGACCTCGCAATCCCCGCCGTGGCGATTGACGATGTCGCAGAACGTCCGCGCCACCTTGACCGAGCTCGCCCAGATCGGACGCGTATCGGTGTAGTCGCCGAACACGATCTGGATCGGGAACTTCGTCAGCTTCTTGAACTCGGCGAGCGGCACGGCGTTCGGGCCATACGGCGCGTCCGGCTTCGGCTCGGGCCCTTCGCCTTCCGGAAAGACGAAGCCCGGCGTCTCATAGGCAACGATGCCCTTCAGGTTGTCGCTCCTGGCCTTCAGCGCCGACAACAGCGCGCGCCACCCGCCCGCGGAATTGGTGACGGCAACGACCGGCCCGATCCTGTCGATGGCTTGGCCGCCGGCCTCAGCCTGCAGCAGTGCATTCTCCAGCGTATCGAACTCGTCATAGCGGGCGCGCGTCGCCTGATTCCAGGCTTCCTTGTCGGCTGTCGGAAACTGCAAGCCCGGATGCCAGTTCAGATAGGTCAGGCCGAAACGCCAGGCGGCGAAATTGCGCTGATCGAAATAATCGGGCGTGTAGGTGATCGGCTCGCAGCTCCAGTTCGCGCGGCCGACACGCGGGCCGTCCCAAAGATAGACCGGATAGCCCTTGCGCAGAAATATGCTCTTGTAACCCTCACCGCCGTCCCAGCGGTTCTCCCACACCTTCGTGCTGGAAGAGTGCCACATGATCAGGCCGACACTGCGCCGTTTTGCCGGAATGAAGTATTCGACGTAACCATGATCGCAAGAGAGCGTCTGGCCAGGATCTCCGGGCTTGGCGATGATCTTGCCGCCCACTTCATACGCACCGGTCGATTCCAGGATGATCGGCGGCTTCTTGCGATCCTCTTGGGCACAGACCGGATTGTTCATCGCGGCAAACATCAAGGCCACGGCAATCGGTTGCCAGCCCTTACTGTTCCTCGTCATCTGCCTCCCTCCCCGGCGCGCCGCTTTGCGGTCTTTACGCCTCTCGCTAGGCGGCGTTCTGCGCCGCCATGTCTGGAAGATTCAGGAACCTTGCGGCATTGTCGCTGATGAGTTTTCTGATCGCCGTGCGCGGCATCTGCAGATCGAGCAGTATCTGCGTGATGCTGCGGAAACCGTCGACGGGGCGCTGCGAGCCCTGCAGCCCGAGATCGGACGACAGGATCGTGTTGTCGACGCCGGCCACCTCGATCAAATGCGCGAGATCATCCGGGCTGTACTTCAGCGACTTGCCTTCGATGAACATGCAGATCGAGTGCTCCATCTTGACGCCGCGTGCAACAAGCTGGCGGATATCGGTATCGTTGCAGCCGACGATGTAAGTGGGATGGTTGACCATCATCTTCTTGACGCCGCGCCGTGCCGCTTCGTCGAACAGGATGTGCAGCTCGTTGGCCGGCAGATGGCCACCGGCCAGGATGATGTCCGCTTCCGCGATAAGATCGATGACTTTCCTGGTGTCATCCGTGAGCTTGCCGTTGGCATCGAGCGCGGAAAGCGGGATGGGATCGAGCATCTTTTGTGCGGTCTTCGGAAAGGTCGAGTTGCCCGCCGCCATCGCTCTTATGTGGTTCGCCGCCGACAGCGTCGGCATCCAGACGATCTTGCCGCCGAGCTTGATCGTGTGATCGACAGCGTGCGGGTTGATGCCGCCGGACGCATTGTTGAGCACGATCCCCGAGAACAATTTTACATTGGTCTCAGGGAACAGCTTCTCCAAGAGGATCGCGTGCGGCATGCCGGCGTAGAAATGATCCTTGAACAGCACCGCGCGGAATTTGGCCGCGGCCGCATCGAGCAGTTCCTCGTGATGATCGAGGATGCGCGGCATCGCCGCCGGCCCGCTATGGCAGTGCAAGTCGATGGCGCCGACCAGGAGCTCGGCAACCTCCGCTGCGCGCGACAGCGGCGGCAGCGGGACGGTGGTCGGATAGGACGCTTGCTTCTCGGCCATGGCGGGCCCTTTCGATTGAAGACAGATCAGGCAGCGGATTTGCCGGCGGGCGTGGGCTCAGGCATCGGATAATCGTCCGCGTTCAGCACCCAGCCGGGCTTGGCCGAGAAATCCAGCCGCGGCGGACAGAAGATATCGACGAGGATGTTGAGCTTGGGGTCGATCGCCTGCGTGGTGTGGATCGACGGCGGTGGAATGACCGCGATCGACGGCGATCCGCAGTGTTCGTGATCGTCGTCGCGCCACTGCGCCATGTCTGTCGTCCATGGCCAGCGCAGATGATGGATGAACGTGCCGGCCAACGCCAGCGAGCATTGTTCGAAATCATCATGATGATGGGGCGACATCTTGGTCGTATCGCGCGGGCCGTTTCGCGGCTCGAGAAAATTCACCATGAAGGTCGAGCAGCGGAAGATCCGCCCGAACCTTCCGGGCGTTGCCGCGATGTCGAGACTGTAGGTGCGGATCTTAGGACCGCCGGCCGCTTCCGGCCACGGCTCGAACGGCGGCAGATTCGGATGCGGCGTCGCATAGGACGCCGCATTCGAGCAGCGCTTGGCGAGATCTTCCGATTGCGTCGTCATCAAGCGCACCACCTTGGCGGCGCCAAGCAGCGTGACGGAGCTTGCACCCGCCGGCACGAAACTGATCGTGTGGCCGTTGACCAGCGCGCGCTCATTGCCCCACACGATCTCGGCGCCCGCGCCGGGGTCGGGAAGCAGCACGACATATTCATCCGGCTGGTTGGCGCGGGCCAGCACGGCACCCTCATCGGCGTCGCTGTAGGCAATGATGAAGTTCTGGCCGCGGGCGTACCAGGTGCGCGCGCCGTTCTGGTTCTCGGCAGGCTCCATTTCGTAGAACTTTGCATACTCCGCGCCGGCAAAATGCGTGGCGGCGGGCTTTGCGCCGACGGGCGCAGCGGCAAGCGCGGCGCGGGGATCACTGGTGTGATACATGGAGACCATCCGTGGTTTGAACGAGATTCCTGAAATCGGTGAGCGTCTGCGCCGCGGCCCGGCGCATCTGGCCCTGGTCCGACGAGATGATGAAGGCGCTGGCGCCGAGCCCGGCGAGATCCTTCGCTTCCGCCGCGCTCGCGACCATCACGCAGACCGGCTTGGTGACCTTCTGCGCCGCAGCAATGATGCGGATGACCGCATCCTTTACCGACGCGTCGCCTGAGGATCTGGCGCCGAGGGCGACGGTGAGATCGCCGCGGCCAATGAAGAAGCCGTGGATGCCGTCGACGGCGGCGATGGCGTCGATCTGATCCAGCGCCTCGGGATCCTCGATCATCGCAATCGCGCAGACCGATGCGTCCTGTTCCTCAACCAGCGACCACATCGGCGTGCCGCCATAGCTGCCGGCGCGGGCCGAGCCGGAATAGCCGCGCCGCCCGCCGCGATAGCGCGCCGCGGCGGCAACCGCGCGCGCCTTCTCGACGGTCGCGACATGCGGCACCAGCACGCCGGCGGCACCGCAGTCGAGGCACGACAGGATTTTCGAGGGATCGTCTGACGATACCCGCACGATGCCGGCAAGGTTGCTGGCGCGGGCCGCCAGCAGCATGACATCGGTCATCGCGCGATCGATCGGCGCGTGCTCCTCGTCGATCACGACAAAATCATAGCCGAGCGCGCCGAAGATCTCGGTCGCATGGGTGGTCGGCGTCTTAATGAAGGTGCCGACAACGGTCTGCCGCGCGACGAAGCGGCGGCGGAACGACGAAAAATGCGGCCTGACGGCGTCTCCAGACATTGTTCCTCCCCGCCATCGGCTCAGGACCGCGTTCGAGGCGCTCCGGCGTAGCTTGGTGAAAACCATTGCAGGGCGGCGGGCGGTCGGCCATAGCTATTCCGCCGCGTTCCACCAGGTGGAATACCTAGATGCCGCTCAAGTCCGACACCGTCGAAGCCGCCTCCCGCACGCTTCTGCTGCTGGAGGAGCTCAACCGCCACCGCGTCACCTCGATCAATCGCCTGCACAAGGCGACGGGGCTACCGAAATCGACGGTGGTGCGGCTGATGAAATCGCTCTGCGCGATGGGCTATGCGGCCAACGACCGCCGGCAGGGCGGCTACGCGGTCGCCTCGCGGGTCAAGTCGCTGAGCAACGGCTTTCACGGCGATCCGCTGGTGGTGGAGGCCGCGCGGCCCTGGGCGCTCGCTTTCACGCGGCAATATCAATGGCCGATCGCGATCGCCGTGCTTGACCGCAGCTCCGTCGTGGTACGCTTCAGCACGATTCCCGACAGCCCGGTCTCGCCGTTTCACGGCACGCTCAACATGCATTTGAGCCTGCTCGGCCGGGCGCTCGGCCGCGCCTATCTGGCGTTCTGCCCGGTGAACGAACGATCGATCCTGCTCGACATGCTGGCGCGCTCGCAGCAACGCGAAGACAAGCTCGCCAATGAGCGCAAGCGCGCGCTGTCGCTGCTGGCCGCCATCCGCAAGCAAGGCTTTGCCGAACGCGACCCGATGGTCGATCCGCGCTCGTCGAACACGATCGCCGTTCCGATCATCGCGAATGACCGCGTGCTCGCCACCGTCGGCATGACCTACTTCACCTCGGCGCTCGACCGCGCCGATGCCGTCGGGCGTTACGTGCCGCTGGTGCAGGCGCTCGCGGAGAATATTGCGGCGAGCGTGTCGTCGTTGCAGCAATAGCAACAGGTGCACCTCACCCGGTGCACGCTTCCATGATCCTCTCGATCTCGCCCTTCGAGAGAACCCCGAGCTCGGCGATGAATACGATCCGTGTCCGCAGCACTCCGACCGTCAACGGCCCGCCTGGTGCCAAGGTCGCACGGCCGCCGGCGAGTTGAAACACCATCAACCGCCCGGGCTGCTCCACCGTCTCAACCAATCCCTTGGCCCGAATGAGCCTCGGTGCCAACCGGCCGATCGCCTGCTGCAAGCGCGGCAGCGATATCGGCCGTTCCGATGTCCAGCTCAGGGTCTCGAACCGGTCAGCCTTGGGGCGTTGTAGCCCGACCTCGCGCGGCGCGAGGGCGCGGTCGACGTCAACAGGGAACAGAAGCGTAACCGGGACTTCGCCGTGCAGAGCATCGACCACCGCGGCCGCTGGATGTAGCCCGCGGATGGCCTCGCGCAGTTGCGCACTACGAGCTGCGTCCACCAGATCGATCTTGCTGAGTGCCACCACATCGGCCGCGCGAAGCTGAGACCGCAACAGCGCGTCCTCGTTCAGCGCCGCTGCCGTTGTCGTCGCGTCGACCACGCACAGCACCGTGTCCAGCGGCGCTTCTTTCCAGATCAGGGGGTCCATCAGGTTGCGGACGATATCGGCGGGATCGGCGACGCCGCTGGTTTCGATCACGATGAACTCCGGCGGCGGATCGCGCCGCAGCAGCGTGGCGAGCGTGCGCAACAGGTCGGCTTCCAGCGAGCAGCAGATGCAGCCGTTGCTAAGGCTGACCACACCATCGCTCGCGCCGGCGATCAGCTCCGCGTCGATATTGATCGCGCCGAAATCATTGACCACGGCGGCGATGCGCCGCCCTTCCGCATGCGCCAGCAGATGGTTCACGACCGTGGTCTTGCCCGCGCCGAGAAAGCCGGTGACGAGCAGGACCGGAACCGGCATGATCAGCTCTCGACCACGGGCCGGCGCACCGGCCGGCCGGGCCGCGCCGCCACATCCATCACGCCGTCCGAAATCAGCGGATGGCCGCTGACCACGAGATGCCTGACGCCTTCCGAGGGCCGGTTCATCGCCGAAAACGTCGCACGGTCGCTCAGCGCCTCGAAATCGAACACGACGATGTCGGCATCCGCGCCCTGCTGCAGCCGACCCTTGGCACGCATCGCCGGCGTGCTCGCCGAGAGAATCTCCGCCGGAATCAGTGCGCATTTGCGGATGCCTTCCAGCAGCGATACCGCCTTGCGCTCGCGCACCCACTCGCGGATAAAACGGGTGAAGCAGCCGGCGGAACGCGGATGCGAGGTGGCGTCCTTCGGCAGCGGCCAGGCATCACCGGTGTAGACGCTGCCGTCCGACAGCGTCCAGGGCATCGCATCGGAGGCGATCGCGCCGCCGGGATACAGCACGGAGATGTCGAGGAGATCGCGGTGATGCGGATTGTTCTCGGTATCGAGGATATGCCACAGCACCAGCGTCGAAGGCTCTTCGGCTTGCGCCGCCAGCAATTCCTCGCGGTCGCGGAAGCGCCGCCCGTCGGTGACCCGCTGCACCGAATCGTAGCCGAGGCCGTTGCGCGCCTCGAATTCGGGGTCGCTGAAGAACGCCGCCGCCAGCACCGTCGAGCCGGTGCCGTAGGGATAGGCCTCCACCGTGATCGGCAGGCCCTGCGCCTGCGCCTTCTTCACCAGCACGGCGCAACGCTCGATGTCGGTCTTGCTGGACGAGTTGAAGTGACAGATGTGCATATGCGCGCCGGTGGCGCCGGCATAGCCGATCAGGCGGATATAGGCTTCGGCCGCGCTCTCGGGATCGATGCGGGACATGTAGGCGACATGGGTGAAGGTCGCGACATTGTGCGCGGCCGCGAGCTGGCACACCGCGGTCAGCTCCTGCACGCCGGCGCCCGGGGCATAGGCGTTGAGGATGCCGATGCCGATGCCCCCCTCTTTCAGCCCGATTGCGAGGCGGTCGAGGATGCCCGCCACCTCGGTCTCGCTGGCCACATTGTCCATCCAGCGCCGGTCGCGCATGGCGTTGCCGAACGCCTCCAGCGAACTCTCCGCGTTCGAGCCCGTCATCGCGCCGATGCGCGCAAAGGCCCAGTTGGCAGCGGCGCCGTAGTTGAGCACACGGCCTTTGTCGGCCTGTTTCCGATACCACGATGCGACCGGCAACACGCCGGCCTCGAGATCGAGCGTCGTCGTCACCCCGTCGAAGGCCTGCATGCGGTCCGCCGGGATCGACTGGCCATGCGCATGCAGGTCGATGAAGCCCGGCGCCACCACGAGCCCGGTCGCGTCGATCACCCGTTCGGCGCTGCCGAGATCGGTGCCGACCGCGGCGATCCGGCCATCAACGACGGCAACATCGCCGATCCCATCCATCCCGCTGGCGGGATCCACCACCCGGCCGCCACTGATCACCAAGCCACCCATATCGCCACTCCCACATGCAGGAACGCGAGGCCCGGCCGCCGGCAGTTCCGCAAGATACATCGACGGCCGCAGAGGACCGCCTCGATTCCAATAGAGGCAGATTTTTCGGCCCAAGACCACCTCCGCCGATGCTGATACCTCATGCGCATTGCTGCACCATTCATCACAGCGGCATGCTAAAATCACCACCATGTCGGAAATCACAACCTATGGCGGGCAGCCGCTGCCCTTCGAACAACTCGCCAGAGCGATCGCAGAACGCCGCTCGCTCTATGGCCGCGCCAGCGGCCTTTGCATCGATCGCGCCGAGCGCGGCGAAGCCTGGTCCAGCCTGCCCTACCAATCCGTCTTCGCCGGCGACACCACGACCGGCGTGATCCATGGCGGCGTGGTCACCGCCATGCTGGACGAAAGCTGCGGCATGGCCGTGCAGCTGGCGCTCGACGGCAGCCGTGCGATTGCGACACTCGACCTGCGCATCGATTACCAGAAGCCGGCAAAACCCGGCATCGACATCAAGGCGCACGCGATCTGCTACCACGTCACGCGTTCGATCGCCTTCGTGCGCGCCACCGCCTATCAGGAGACCGAGCAGGATCCGGTCGCGACCGCCGCCGCCTGCTTCATGATCGGCGCCAACCGCACCAATATGCTGCAGGACCGGGAAGCCTATGAGGTGCCGACCCTCGATCTGCCCGAAGATCCTTCAGGCCCGTTCGCCAAAAGCCCGTTCGCGCGCTGCCTCGGCATCGGCATCGCTGATGACGGCGTGCTGCACATGCCGTTCTCGCCAAAAATCATCGGCAATCCGGTGCTGCCCGCCATCCACGGCGGTATCACCGGCGCCTTCCTGGAGACGACGGCGATCATCGGCGTCGCGCGCGAACTCGGCTTCGCAACGCCGCCGAAGCCGATCGGCCTGACCATCAACTATCTGCGTTCTGGACGGGCGCTCGACAGTTTTGCGAATGTCTCGATCGTCAAGCAGGGCCTGCGCATCGTCGCCTTTCAGGCACAGGCCTGGCAGGACGACGCATCAAAGCCGATCGCCACCGCGTTCGGGCATTTCAAGCTGCGGCAAGCGGCGGATAGGGATTAGCGGAAAACGCTTCATCACGTCCTCGCGCTTGCATGATGGGTTGCGGCTGATGCGTCGGCTTTATCTTGTTCTCGGCTTTTTCTTCGTCGCGCTCGGATTCATCGGAGCCTTCCTGCCGGTGCTCCCAACGACACCTTTCCTGATTCTCGCGACGACCTGCTTTGCACGATCGTCTCCGCGGCTCGAAAACTGGCTGCTCTCCCACCCTCATTTCGGGCCGGCGCTGCGTGACTGGCGCGAGCGCGGCGCCATCCCGCTGCGCGCGAAGCTGCTGGCCCTCGCCGGCATCATCGTTGGCTTCCTGCTGTTCTGGATCGGCAGCGCGCCCGGCCCGATCCTGATGGCCAGCGTCGGCGCATTCATGCTGGTGGGCCTGGTCTACGTCTTCACCAGACCATCGGCTTGATGGCACTGGGAAACTCCCTTCCGGAGGGGCGCATTTCCAAAAATATCGAAAACAACCCCATGCACAGTAGCCGGCGGCGGCCGGCGTTCGATATCGCGACTTGACATGTCGGGCAAATCAGGGGCATTTTCCGATATTCCGAAATCCTGCACGCGCCGGTCGCCCCGCAATAGCGGGCGCGGCCCTCGCAGCCGAAAACTTCCTCACCGCCAATTGAAATTTGTCTAACCACCGCGGCGAACGATCGCCTGCGCGTGGCCGAACCGCGTGCGCCAGCACGCATGCATAAGGGAATCTCGACATGAACACCGCTCCTGATAGCACGACGTCAACGCCGGTCGGCGCAATCGACCAGACCAACGCGGCCGCGGTCCCGCGGATAAAACTTCAGTCGCACGGCTTCGCCATCGACCATCCGGATCAGACCCTCGGCGAACAGCTTATGGCCGATGCGCTGGGCGTCACCGACCGCGAGGCGATGCACGGCATTATCAGGCAATTGGTGAAGGCCAGCGTGAGCGGCGAAGGTCCCGACGAGGTCACCCTCTCCTTCATGCTGTCGATGGTCAGAAGCATCCGCCCCCGGGATTCCGTCGAGGCCATGCTGGTGGCGCAGATGGTTTCGGTTCACGTGATGGCGATGCGCTGCGCCCATCACCTCGCCGGCGCCGACGACCTCGCCCAGCACGACAGCGCCGCACGCGCCCTCGGACGGCTCGCCCGCACCTTCCCCATGCAGATCGAGGCGCTGAACCGCTACCGCAGCCATGGCGAGCCCGCCATCACCGTGCAGAACGTATCGATCGCCGGCGGCGGCAAGGCCATTGTCGGCAATGTCACGCAGCATGCCCGCATGATTGTTTCGGACAACCGCCCGGCCTCCGCGGCGCGCAAGCCGCCGAAGGCCGCAAGCGCCAGGCGAAGGCGCGATTGCGCAGATGCCGAGCGGGAAGCGGAGGCATGAGCGATCACGTCAGAAACCCCGGCCCGATGCGGGCGAGCCCGCGCTGTGGCGCCAAGACGCGCGCCGGTAGCGCGTGCCGCTCGCCGGCGATGCACGGCAAAAACCGCTGCCGCATGCACGGCGGCGCGAAGGGCTCCGGCGCGCCAAGGGCAAACTTGAACGCGCGCAAGCACGGCCTGTTCACCACGGATGCGATCGAAGAGCGAAGACGGATACAGGCGGTGTTGGGTGACGCGCGGAAGCTGCTGGAGGAGATAAAGTGATTGCGTATATGCGCTCGAAAAACCCTCATCCTGAGAGCCTGCGAATCTTTCACTTCCGTCATTGCGAGCGCAGCGAAGCAATCGACGTCTCGCCTCGGGGATAAATGGATTGCTTCGCTGCGCTCGCAATGACGCGGATAGAGCGGCGTCCACGATCTAGCGAGTAGCCCGCCCTCCTTCAACTCCCTCACCATGCGCTTTGCCCTGGCGATATCGCGGCGCTGGCTGGACTTGTCGGCACCGAAAAGCAACACATGGACGGCGGCTCCGGTCCGCCACCATGACCCCACGATTTCGCCATACGCATCGTGTTGTTCGCCTGTACGATCCTTCCCGTCAGGCTGGCCTTCGGAAAGTGGATATGGGCTGTGATTTCATTGATGGCTGGCGTGCGGGTGGCGGCGGGAGAACGGCACAGCTAGTGAAAGGCGGACCGTACAGCGCGAAGCGGCTTGCGTGCAGCGCATGGCTGCTCGCGTGTGTCATCGTCGCCGGCATGGCGACGCAAACGGCATTGGCGGAAACGCCGGCCGCGACAGGCGTCGCTGATCCCGAAAAAGAGCCGGGCGGGCCTGGCGCCGCACGAGCATCGCGCACGCAGAAGCCGGAACCCGAAACAGCCCTGCGACAGAACGAGGTGCAGAAGCCGGCGCCGGAAGCTGCGGTTCAAATGCCGGACGCCCCGAAATCGAGCCCCGAGGCCAAGGATTTAGTCAAGGATTTACCCAAGGATTTACCCAAGGATTTACCTGTACCACAGCTCGTCTTGCCCGCGGATCTGGCGAAGAAGATCGGCCAGAAGATCTGGCTGAATGAAACAGGCGGAAGAATTGATGCGATCACGTCATGGAATGCGAACGAGGAATTCGCTTCCCTAGGCATCGGTCATTTCATCTGGTTTCCTGTCGGCAAATGGCTGCCTTTCGAGGAGAGCTTTCCGGCCCTGCTCGAATTCATGCGCCAGAAGAACGTGCGTTTGCCCGCCTGGCTGGACCAGGCGCAAATTCCGGCCAACCCGTGGACCAGCCGGGCCGAGTTCAGGAGGAACGCCAACTCACCGCGGATGAAAGAGTTGAGGCAGTTCATGCTCGACACCGTGGCGGAGCAGACGCAATTCATGGTGGTGCGGGCGCAAGGTGCGATGGAGAAGATCCTCAAGACGACGCCCGACGGCACCGAGCGCGACCATATCGTCATCCAGTTCACGCGCGTCGTCAGCGCCTCCGATGATTTTTATCCGCTGATCGACTACATCAACTTCAAGGGCGAGGGCACCAACCCGAACGAAGCCGCCATGGACAGGGAGACCGGGCGGCGGCAGGGCTGGGGTCTCAAGCAGGTGCTGCTCAAGATGAACGGTGAGACCGGCGATCCGAAGGCCGTGCGCGCCGAATTCGCCGATGCGGCGCAGTTCGTCCTGCAGCAGAGAATTCGCAACCTCCCCTCCAACCGCGTCTTCGAGGCCGGCTGGCTGCGCCGCGTCGCGACCTACCGCCGCCCAATCGGAGATCCGGAATCGAGCCCCGAACGGGCGCTGAGGAAATCGTTGCGGGTGACGGCGGCACGATAGGTTTCCTATGAAGGGGAGAGTTGCCGTTTTGCGGTTGCGTGAGGCTGCTTGTCCCGCGACGTGCGTCAGGCAATCGCGGGCTGCGCCTCGCTGACGTCAGCCTTTGGCCCTCCTCGCCATCACATATTTATTCTCTTCAGCGATTTTCACCAGACAATTTCGCAGGGCATTGGACGTAATGCCTTCAGCGATTTCTGATGCGAGCTCGACCCTACTCCTGGCGTCAATGAATCCGCGGTTTTCCCGGATGCCATCGAAGAGAGGTGGATACGGAACTGTTATACCCTCCCCGCCTCGATGGTTCACTTGCAGCGGCATAGTTACGCACCCTAACGCTTGTGAAAACTTTCCGACCCAAAAAGTTCGCGCTGAACATCAGCCAGTTCTTCCTTTGGCTCGTTTGCCTTTCGGTAGGCACGGCTCATCAGCTTTGGAGCCTCATCATGATCCGATGCGTGAATCATGTGATACATAACCCGACGCGCGCCGCTTTCCCTATCGTATATAGGCCACGCATGAGCGTGCTTGTAGCCGAGTTCTAGCCTGAAGCGGCTGGCAAAAAGCTGAGCTCGGTCGAACGACCGCATGCCTAATAGTTTTTTCCAATCATCTCCGCCCCACCATGCTTTAACGATATGCTGGCTACGCGTCGTTGCCGCGATCGCTCGATCTAGCCAGCCCGTGGCGAGAAAATAAAACAACTCAATCTTATTATCTTTCTTGTGTACCGCCAATGCTTGAAGGGACTTCCACTCGCACTCGAATGTATGCTGGTCGAGCAGACAAAACGTGGCCATTTTTTCAGTGATCGCACCGCTGGCCAAGATCGACTCCAGATTTTTGTTGAAGTCGCCGGGCAGCACCTTAATGGATCGCCCTTTTTGAAAGCTGGCAGAGGCCAGACTGTAAAGCGCCGGCAGCTTTTCTTCGCTCGTCTCACACAGCCAGAATTTGCGAAGAAATGGCGGCTTCGATTCGATAACAAGCTTTGCCGCCCAAGCATCTTGCTTGTCGGGATACTGCGGCCCCGCAAATCCATCGATGTACGCTCCATGTTTCGTGATCATCACGAAGTAGTAGAGGTAGCGTTCGATCAACTTGGCCTTGTTCTCCGTCCAGATTGGCCGATCTGGCGAACGAAAGCGTAGCGGCTTATCGGTTGACGGAAGGTCCGGGAATAGGTTGCCCTGTTTGATCATGCAACCGATGCTGGAGCATCGGCCGAGCAACCTCAAGCGGCAACAACGGAATACCCCAAGGTTTTTGGAAAATCGCGATAAAGGCGGCCGTCGAGGAGCCCTCCGCCCTTGCCGTTGCTAGACGGGTCCACTGCGGCGGCTTCCCGCTCGTTCATGCCGTTTTCGACCACCAAGGGATTGTTTGCGTACCGACCCCACTGCTTAAGAAACGGTGCCGTTCCCACTCTATAGCACTCGGCGATCGCAGCCCTAGCCCACTGTGGGTGGGTCGGCCTAGTTTTGTCTAGAGCTACTCCGCTTTCTCCTCCGATGATAACCCAATGCGGCACCTTGCCCGCGATCGGCAACTGCCCGAGGGGACCCATGGCCGGCTCATAGCTCACAAAATGCACTGCTGCCGGGATCTCCAGAAGGTGACGTCCGCGCTGCTGATAGGCCGCCGCATCCTCCGCGGTAGTCCCCAGCCAAACGTTCGGGTAGCCCTGTCCCCAATCCTTCGGAAGCATTTTCCTGATGTTTTGCGGGCGCTTTGTCAACAACTGCCAGTCCAGCGCATCGCATTCACGAATAAGGTTCCAGAGGTCAGAACGCCAGGTACGATCCACCTGATTGTCAAATACATCGGCCAGCGAAGCGCAAAAGACCCTTTGCCGGCGACCATGCTCTCGTTGAAATTTCGCGGCCGCGGCGTTCCACTTTGCGGGCGCGCTCCAGTAGGACTCAGTGGTCCTGCGTCTCGGATTGTTACCCCATTTCACATGGCCGCTACGTTTCGACCATCCCTCCGCATAGCAGAAATCGCAAGCTGAGGGCGCGCCGCCTGGTCGATCGATTTTGGTGCATCCCACCCACGGATTGAAGGTCGAATCCGTCCATTCGATTTTCGAGAAACCAGCCATGTGCGCTCCCGTTGCTGTGTTCTACACTGACAGCCTATGGTTAAGCAATTTTGAATGTTCTTTTATTGTTCTATTTGGAGCGGTATAAGTGATTGATAGAAGGGACATGACTCTTGTGAGAGGCAGGAGGCTCGGGCCTACGGGTAAGCCTTCCGAGCCCGTGCGGTAAGGACCCATCCCCCGGATGTCGCTGCGCGCTCATCCGGGGCTACGCTTGCTGCCAAACACGAACACATCGAGACGCCTACCACCAACCGATAGAGTGGCCCGCCACCGCTCCGCTCGTTACTGCTGTCAACAGCGTCGCGAGCGCACTCAGTATCTTCGCGAATGCATCTAGATGATCGTCTCCCCTCGTCATGGGATCCGGTCTCCCCAATTCAAGCTTGCGACGACGTTAGGCGACGAAGTCTGCCGGCCCTAGAGAGAAAAGGGCTAGGGGTCATTTCTTGCGCGCGGTGAGCGCGCCGCTAATTAACGAGGGCGGTTCGTTTCGCATTGCCATCCGCCAACGCCGCGCTTCGACGCGCCGTCGATATTCCCGATCTTTGCGTTCCTGCACCAACTTGCGGATTTGCGCGGCAATCGCTGCCGGTGTGTTTCCGAGCCGTTGATGTTTCGCGTGAAGTTTGCGGGCGACGGATGCGATGCTCTCACCGGGCGCGGCGTCGAAAGCGGCTAGAAGGATCGCATCGCGGTCGGTCGCAATCGACTTCCCGGCTCCGCGCTTCGGGCGACGAAGCACCTGCTTGAAAAGCTCTCTAGCTACCTCTTCGCCCAGATGCTGTGAGGCGGCAAGAAAAGCCTCCAGCACACCCGCCTTTACTCTGGTCACGCGGCGCTGACGTTCGACACCGCTCTCGCACGCCGCGCCCAATATCGTTACGTGATGAAGTCCGAAGATATCTTTCAGGGACTCCACGGGAGGATACCAAGGACGCGTCGGCATTTTCAATTCGCGTCCCTCCACTAAAAGCTCGATCTCGTGTTCACGGTGACCGGCAGAATGCGCCATCGTTGCACAGGCTCCAGCGTCCAGTACATCACGCTCACCTTCGTGCTCCTCCGCTGACTATGGGCGGGTTGATACAAACAAAATTGCTTTTCCTTCGTCTCCCCAGATTTTATCGTCAGCGAGAGCGGCAGTGTCAGGTCTTTCGGTTCGACTTCGACTTTTTCCTTCATCACAATATCGCCACTGCTACTGGCTTGGTAGGCCGCCCGGACATCGGCAATCCGAAAGTCGGGAAGATCGACAGTTAGCTTTTCAATTTTTATGTCGTGTCGCGAGGGATTTTTGACGTGCACCGTGCACACAAACCATTCCTTGTCGCCGGATTTCGCGATCTCGATCCACGCCGAGACATTCTCGGCGTCGATAGCCCGCTGCGCCGTACGGCGCGCGATGAAAAGGCTGTACGCGGAGACGCACAACGCCACGCCTGAAATGGCGGTGCCGATCCAGTCAGGCATCTTGCACTCCTTCGGGATCAGCTAAAGACAGCACTTGCTCATTGAGCAGTCGGACCTGCTTCAGCGTTCGCATCAAGTCGCGCATAGCCGCAAAGAATACCGCCCAAACGAACCCCATGATGCCGGACCCTTCCCAGCTTTCGAATGTTGCAGCTTTTTCTGAATTTGAATGTGCCAATCCGCCGTAGACGACAGTTTCAACCAGTTCGCGCGTGCTGATATGATGCGTTCCGAAGATTAGCGTAGATGGTGCATCAAGCGCGCGATTGAAGTGCACACGGAACTCTTCAAAATTCTTGCGCGCGCCGACGTGCATCCACGGCTGCGAATAGATTTCCGCCAGAGAGGCAATCGAAATCGCGTCGTTTTTCTGCGTGTATTGTCGATAGTCGAGGACAAAGGCGGCGATCGCGTCTTGATCGAAATCCTCCAATGAAGAATGGATGATACCCTGCATCTCGAAACGAGCGTCGCCGGTTCTCTTGAACGTCATCTTATCCATACGGGAAATAACGTTTGGCACCTGAGTTGCGAAGCGCCTCCAGAACGCGGATTGTTCGGTGCGGGTTACCCGCCGATTGAATCGCCTAAGCACATCGAAGACGTTTTTCTTGGCCGGTGTGATCTCGCCCATAAGCGGACCGTCGAACACGCGCACCAAATGTTTGACCTTGCAAAGCATGCCCCGGACTTCGGGCGTGTTCGGCAGTATTCTCTGTCGTCGAATGCGGTTCAGCCCAAGGCCGATCAATGTCTTGCGTTGGGAATGATGCCGCCTGATCGGGCTGGCGACTTGCATAACCAAAATCCACTTAGTCGGCACGCTTCCGGCTCCCGCGTTTTCGTTCGCAAATCTTGATCTCGTATTTCGGAGTTTAGATTGCCATCATTGGTGCGTGCATCGGGAAAATGCATTCTCTGCTGCGCCCAAACGATCCGCGTTTTACGGAAGGAGGGTCAGCAAAAGCGCGCTAGTAGCGTCGCGAACTGTTGGAGCGGAGGCGTAAAATCGGTTGGAGATCGACAATCGCAAAGTCTGCGAGCAATGTTTGAACCGGCACAGTCCGCTGATGTACGTCGATGCAAATTTTTCGGATATTGGATGACCAAGGCGATCATCTTCTAAGCTATTGATTTTATGGCGCTCCCTAGGGGAATCGAACCCCTGTTTCAGCCTTGAGAGGGCCGCGTCCTAACCGCTAGACGAAGGGAGCGTTGGTCAGAGGGAATAGCCGCGAAATGTGCGGCGGGCAAGGCGGAAGGTGCTGTTTGTCCGGGTCCGGAAGCGGAATCCAACGTGCCGCCGTCACAGCCTCAAGATGGATTCCGGGTTCAGCCCTGCGGGATGCCCCGGAATGACGGCAGGGAAGGTCAATTACGGTTCGTTGACAAATCTGAGCTTTCCGGCCGGTTTCAGCGTCTTGGCGTCGAAGGTGCGGATTTCGGTCGCCCCGCCGATGTCCAGCGTCAGCACCAGCCGCTCGCCCGCGACGGCGGTCGATACGATCCTGGCGCCCCTGGGCAGGCTTGCCGTGATGTCGGTCGTGGCCGCTGCGGGGCTTCCCTCGCCGCGGGAAAGACGGTACCCGACGGCGATCAGGACCACGGCCACCGCGAGCGCCGAGGTCAGGCCCGCAACCAGCATCATCCGCCTGACACGCGCGATCAGCGCGGCCTGCTCGGGGGTCGGTTCGGGCGCGACGGTATCGGTCATGCAGGACTCTTGGTTGGAACAGAGATCATCAAATAGCGGTCAGAGGCTGGAGGTCACCGTCGGCGGCGACGAGGGATCGCCCCGGCTCGACCGCGTGCTCGCGGTGCTTCGCCCGGAACTGTCGCGCTCGCGGCTGAAGGCGCTGATCCTGGCCGGTTCCGTCACCGCCAAGGGCGTCCCCATCCGCGACCCCGCTTATCATGTCGCGCGAGGGGATACGATCACAATCGACGTGCCCGAAGCCGTCCCGCCGGAGCCCAAGGGCGAAGATATCGCCCTTAATATTGTCTATGAGGACGACGACATCATCGTCATCGACAAGCCAAAAGGCCTGGTCGTCCACCCGGCCGCGGGACACGAGACCGGCACGCTGGTGAATGCGCTGATCGCCCATTGCGGCGCCAGCCTTTCAGGGATTGGGGGTGTCCGCCGCCCGGGCATCGTGCACCGGCTGGACAAGGACACGACCGGGCTGATGGTGGTCGCCAAGAACGACCACGCGCATCAATCGCTGACCGCGCAATTCGCCGATCACGGCCGCACCGGGCCGATGCAGCGCGGCTACATGGCCTTCATCTGGGGGGTGCCGAACCGCCAGCGCGGCACGGTCGACGCGCCGATCGACCGGCATCCGTTCGCCCGCGAGAAAATGGCGGTGCGCCCGGGCGGACGCGAGGCGATCACCCATTGGGAGCTGCAAGCGGCCTATCAGGGGCGCGACGGCAAGGGCATCGCGTCGCTGCTCGCCTGCCAGCTCGAGACCGGGCGGACGCACCAGATCCGCGTCCACCTCGCCCATATCGGCCACCCCCTGATGGGCGATGGCGTTTACGGCCCGCACTTCAAGACCAAGGCCGGCCAGCTCGGCTCCCAAGGTCAGGACGCGCTCACCAGCCTTGGCCGGCAGGCCCTGCACGCCTATCTGCTAGCCCTGGAACACCCGCGGACCGCGGAATTTTTGCATTGGGAAAGCGGCCTGCCGGAGGATTTGCTTACCCTGCAAAGCGCCCTCGAAGCGGCGCTATGACGCAGGCCTTTTGGAAAAGCTAAGATATGACAATAAGTTATGCCAGACACACGGTTACGTGACGTCAGTATTCCTTCCCTATTTGTTCGATTTTTGCTATGTTGCACCTGCGCTGAATATCCAGCGCGGAACATCGCAGCCTGGTCGGCTTTAACACAGCGATCACCTGCCGGGCCCGCCGCTATCGGGGGCCTGAACCAACTGGAGGGCGCTCAATGGCCCGTACAGCTACCTTGCCGGTTCTCAATGGAGAATCCGGTCTTTCCAGATACCTCGCCGAGATCCGCAAATTCCCCATGCTGGAACCCCAGCAGGAATACATGCTCGCCAAGCGTTGGCGCGAGCATGACGATCGCGACGCGGCACATCACCTTGTCACCAGCCATCTCCGGCTCGTGGCCAAGATCGCCATGGGCTATCGCGGCTACGGCTTGCCGATCTCCGAGGTCGTCTCGGAAGGCAATGTCGGCCTGATGCAGGCGGTCAAGCGGTTCGAGCCCGAGAAGGGTTTCCGTCTTGCCACTTACGCCATGTGGTGGATCAAGGCCTCGATTCAAGAGTACATCCTGCGTTCGTGGTCGCTCGTGAAAATGGGAACCACCGCGAACCAGAAGAAGCTGTTCTTCAACCTGCGCAAGGCGAAGAGCAAGATCTCCGCACTGGACGAGGGTGATCTCCACCCCGACCAGGTGAAGCTGATTGCCAAGCGCCTCGGCGTGACGGATCAGGACGTGATCGACATGAACCGCCGTCTCGGCGGCGATGCCTCGCTCAACGCGCCGATCCGCGACGACGGTGAAGCCGGCGAATGGCAGGACTGGCTGGTCGACAACTCACCGAGCCAGGAAACCATCATGGCGGAGAGCGAGGAGTTCGATCATCGCCGTCAGGCGCTGAACGGCGCCATCGGTGTGCTCAACCCGCGCGAACGCCGCATCTTCGAGGCGCGGCGCCTGGCGGAAGAGCCGATGACGCTGGAAGACCTCGCCGCCGAGTTCGGCGTCTCCCGCGAACGCGTGCGGCAGATCGAGGTCCGCGCTTTCGAAAAGGTGCAGTCGGCCGTCAAGGGCACGATTGCGCGGCAGGAAGCCGAGCTCGAAGCCGCGCACTGATCGCGAGGCTAGGTAACAATCGACGAAAGCCGGCGGCAACGCCGGCTTTTTGTTTTTGGGGCACGCTGTTTCTCCACATACGGTGTCGTCCCCGCGCAGGCGACGCGCAGGCGGGGACCCATACGCCGCAGCGGTCGTGGCTACGGCGGTGCCCATTGCCTTTCCGTCGCAGCAATGAACGTTAGGGGGTATGGGTCCCCGCCTGCGCGGACGACGAGAGTGCGCCCGCCCCTACTCCCCCCACTCCCGCGCCATTGTCGCAAGCGCGCAGCCTTCGCAATACCGCGCGTCCTTGTAGTCGATCCAGTTATGCGCATAGACGCGGTCCAGCGGAATGCCGTAGCGCGCGCGCAGCACCTTCACCAGGATTTTCCAGGCGGCGATCTGCGCCTCGGTCGGCCCGCGCGTCACGTCGGGATAGTTGCCGGCGAACTCGACGCCGACCGAATTGTGGCCGACCACCTGGCGATAGGTCGCCTTGTTGTCGATGTACTTGTCGTCGTTGCGGTTGGCGCCGTCGCCATGGGTCGGCACGAGATGCTCAGCTACCGCCCAGTACACCGTGCCGTCGGTTTCGACCCACACCATGACGCCGCGCCGCGTCGGGTTCTTCGACTGCGCCAGCGCGCCGCCGCGCGCCGAGCCCGCCGGCCCCTCGGTCTGGTGCACGATGATGTTGCGCCATGGATGGGACTTGGCGAGGTCGCCCCACGGCGCGAGCCACACCATCTTCAGGCCGGGAATGTCAGGCGTTCCCGACGCGCGCGCGATCGCGGCGAGGTCGGGCGCCTGCGCAACAGCGCAGGCGGGAAAGGCGAGGATCAAAAGTGCGGTCGCGAGGAAGCGATTCATGATCGAGATCCGGTGACGAACCTCAGTACCACGCTTCAGGCGCGCTGGCGCAGGCTCATCTCGGTCACTTGCAGATCGACCGCTTCGGGCTGAAGCGGCGGCGCCGGCGTGTAGGTCGCAAAGCCGTTGCGGCCGGCCTTCTTGGCATCGTAGAGCGCATGGTCGGCGGCGGCGATCAAGCGGTCGGGATAGAGGCCCATCTCGGCCGTCCATTGCGCGACGCCGATCGAGACCGCGACCGGGATGTCGTTGCCGCTGCACTGCGCGGCATCGGCACGGCAGACCTCCAGCACGCGGCGCGCGATCATGGCGCCCTCGCGCAGCGTCGAGGACGGCAGCACGATGCAGAATTCGTCGCCACCGGTGCGCGCCAGCATGTCGCCGGGCCGCAGGCGCGTCTGCGCCATCAGCGTGAAATGCTGCAGGCAGGCGTCGCCCGCCGCATGGCCGTAGGTGTCGTTGATGCCCTTGAAGCCGTCGAGATCGATCACGAGCAGTGCGAAAGGCTGCCCGCTGCGCTCCGAGCGCGCGCATTCTTCCGTGAGGCGCTGCAAGAGGTAGCGGCGGTTGCCGACGCCGGTGAGGTCGTCGAGCAGCGCGAGATCGGCGACCTCGTTGCGCAGGCGGTCCATCGCCATCAGCAGGAAGCCGAAATTCAGCGCCATCGACAGGAACACCAGCACCAGGACCACGACCGACTGGGTCGCGTTGAAATGCAGATAGGAGAAGCCGCCGCCGACGCCTGTCACCGCGCCCAACAGGCGGACGGCGAAGATGGCCATGATGATGATGGTGACCATGCCGGCCAGCCGCGCGCCCGGATTGATGTGGCCGTCATGCCGCGCCAAGAGCAGTTTCAGGCTGAACGCCATCGGCAGCGTCTGGGTGATCGTCAAGACGGTCATTCGCGCGGGCACGCTGTCATGGACATAGGTGAAGAAGCACAGTCCGATCGAGCCAAGCGCCGTGATCAGCACAGCGTAGCGCCAGTAGACGGGCTGATTGAAAAACCGCTGCACCCCCATCGCGGCAAGGCAGATCGCCAGGATCAGCGCGGTGCCCGCGAACAACAGCGGCACCATGGTATCCGGCAGCACGACCCGCAGCATCGCGACCGCTGCACCTGCCGCGCCGACGAATGCGCAAGCCGTCCAGAACCGCGCGGCCTCGAACGAGGGATAGCAACGCATGACGTAAGCCCAGATCAGGCCCAGCGCCAGAAAATTGATGACGAACACCGTCCACAGCGTCGGAACGCTCAGCATCGCGAAATCAGGACAGCAATGTCCCGTCTCCCCTCTTGTTCTGACGACCGCCCGAGACCTTGCGCGCACGCGCGTGCCCAGCGTTTTCTCCCACGACGATCCCCGCCGTCTTGCGGGACAAGGTGCATCCGCGCCGCTTAACGGACCCTCACCGCCACCGGCCAATCCAATCCTTGGTTTTGAATTGATGAAGATCGCGCGCGTTGGGGGATCGTTAAGCATGACGTGCGCGCTTGCGAATGACGAAGGTAGCGCGCGTTCCGGCACAAAATCGCGTCAAAATGCATAACAACTGTGGATAACGTGATGACAACGCCATGACGGCACGCGGCAGCGGCCCGCGAATCTGCTGGGATCATGCACGAGGATGTTGCGAGGCTGGCCCTCCGCCAAGCATGCCTCGGTGTCGCGTTTCAATCCATGAAAACCTTGAGAGGATACTATGGCTAAGAAAGCGAAGAAGGCCAAAAAGGCGAAGGCGAAAAAGGCCAAGAAGGCCAAGAAGAAGTGAATTTTGGCCCGGGTGGAGTGCTCAGCTCCGCCCGGGCTCCCAAGCTCCGGGATCGTTTTTGGAGAATGGCGGGCCGCGGGTCCGCCTTTTTATTTCGGTCTCTCAGCCTTCATTGCGAGCGTAGCGAAGCAATCCATAGCGCCGCAAGCACGAAGATGGATTGCCGCGTCGCTTCGCTCCTCGCAATGACGGACATAAGCAGCGGTTTAATTCACCGCTCCGAGAGCGCGAGCTTGGCCCCGAGCGCGGCAAAACCGGCGGCAAAGCTGCGGCGCAGCCAGGCCATCGCCTTCGGCCGCGTGATGACGCGGTCGCGCACCCCTGCCGCGAACAGGCCGTAGACCGCGAACACCGCAAAGGTCATCGCCATGAAGGCCGCGCTCAGCTCCAGCATGCGCGCGAGCGGATGCGGCTCGGTGGCGGCGACGAATTGCGGCAGGAAGGCGAGGAAGAAGATCGACAGTTTTGGATTGAGGATGTTGATCAGGACGGCGGTGACGATGACGCGCCGGCTGGAGCGGGTGGCCGCGGCGGGGCGGGTATCGACCGACAGCGCGCCTGTCTCGCGCAGCGCCTGCCAGGCCATATAGAGCAGGTAGATCACGCCGCACCATTTCAGCACGGCAAAGGCCAGCGCGCTGGTGTGCAGCACCGCGGCAAGCCCGAGCATCGCCGCGAGCATGTGCGGCACGATACCGAGCGTGCAGCCGAAGGCCGCGGCGACCGAGGGCCGTGCGCCCTGCGTCAGCGCCACGGCCAGCGTATAGAGCACGCCGGTGCCGGGGGATGCGACCACGATCAGGGAGGTCAGGAGGAATGACAGCGTCATCCCTCGCCTTTATCACGCCGCCAGCGGCCGCGAAAGCAGGCCTGCGTGCTTACGAGCGCGCCTCGCGTCCGTGATCGTGGCGGTGCTCATAGACCATCCGCTCCGCCTCGCGGATCACATCGAGCGGCGCCCAGGGCTTGGCCCAGAATTTGACGCCGTCAGGCAATTCCTGGTGCAGCGGCTTGCCCGAGGTGACGATCACGCCCATTTCGGGATTGTATCGCCGCGCGATATGCGCGAGCTCGACGCCGTCCATGTTGCCGGCGAGCTGCACGTCGGTCATCAGCAGGACGAGATTGTCGGCGGCGCGCTCCAGCACCAGCTCGGCAGCTTCCGCACTCTCGCATTCGATGACATCAACCTCGCTCTCCTCCAGCAGGAGACAGATCATGTCCCGCTGCATCGGATCGTCTTCGACGATGAGGGCTGTAGCGCGAAGGGGTTTTGATTGTCCCATGTCAGCCTCCTGAAAGATTCGCGTCGGTCGGGCGACGTCGTTTTTTTTCCGGTAATCGACACTAAGCAATGAAACCGCTTTTCGGTTCGGTTCCAATTTGCGAAAGTTTGCGGGAACTACCCTCCAGATCTTCCAAGGAGCTCTCCCGACATGACTGCGATATCCGGAAGCGCCGCCGCCGTGACCGGCGCGGCCAGCGGCATCGGCCGCGCTCTGGCGCTGGAACTGGCCGCGCGCGGCTGCGACTTGGCGCTGGCCGATCGCGATGAGGCCGGGTTGCTCGAGGTGGCTGCCGAGATCGGCAAGGCGCACAAACGCAAGATCACCACGCACCGCATCGATGTCGGCGTGGCCGCGGAGATCGAGGTGTTCGCACAAGGCGCCATCGCCGCCCATCCGGGGCTGAACATCGTCATCAACAATGCCGGCGTCGCCCTGCTCGGCGCGTTTGGCGAGGTCGACCAGGCGCAAATGGAGTGGCTGATCAACATCAATTTCTGGGGGGTGGTGCACGGCACCCGCGCCTTCCTGCCGCACCTGTCGACGCGGCGCGAAGCGCATATCGTCAACCTGTCCTCGATCTTCGGCATCGTCGCCCCGCCCGGCCAGACCGCCTATTGCGCCGCCAAATTCGCGGTGCGCGGTTTTTCGGAAAGCCTGCGGCATGAGCTGGCGATGGCGAACAGTCCCGTAAAACTGTCGGTGGTGCATCCCGGCGGCGTGCTCACCAACATCGTGCGCAATTCCCGCACCGGCAGAGGCATATCAGACAATGCCCGCCGCGCCGAATCGATCGACCGCTTCGATGCGATCGCCAAGACGACGCCGCCGATCGCCGCGCAGCGCATCATCGCCGGCATCGAGAAAAACCAGCCGCGCATCTTGATCGGCAACGACGCGAAATTCCTGGATCTGTTGCAGCGGTTTCGCCCGGCGACCTATTGGAGCGTGCTGGCGAAGCGGATCGAGAAGATGGGGGCGAAGGCGGGGAAATAGCGCCGCACACACGACCGTCATCCCCGCGCATGCGGGATCCGGTACGCCGCGGCTCCTCGGATCAATCACTGCTGTCTCTGGGATACTGGATCGTCCGCCTTCGCGGACGATGACAGGTGGAATATGCGGGCGGCGCCCTGCTCACAAGAAAGAAAGCGCAGCCCCCGTGTCGCTATCGCGCCGCCAACCGATCCGCAAAATAGCCGATGGTCTTGCGGTAGATCGTTGCCCTGTTCCACTCGCGCATCGCCTCGAAATTGGCGGTGCCCTCGTCATAGGGGGCACCGGCCTTGTAGCCGGCGGTGTGCAGCAGGTTCGCGGTGGAGGCGAGCACGTCAGGGACGCTGTGGCGCAGATCGACATGGCCGTTGCCGTCGAAGTCGACGCCGTACTTGATGTAGGACGACGGCAGAAACTGCGTCTGGCCGATCTCGCCGGCGAACGCGCCGATCAGGTCGCGGAGCGGCAGATCGCCACGCTGCACGATCTTGAGCGCGGCCAGCAGCTCGCCCTGGAACAATTCGGTGCGGCGGCAATCATGCGCCATGGTGGCGAGCGTGCGGATGACCGGCAGCTTGCCGATATCGCCCTTGCCGAAATCGGACTCCAGCCCCCAGATCGCGACCACGATCTCCCGCGGCACGCCGAACTTCTGCTCGATGCGCGCCAGCAGCGAGCCGTGCCTCAGCAGCATCTGCCGCCCCATATTGATGCGGCCAGGGCCAACGCGGGTTGAGACATATTGCTCGAACGACTTGTTGAAGGTGCCGCGCTGGCGGCGGTCGAAGGCGAGCACCGCCGGGTCCTGCGTGATGCCGGCGAAGGCCTGGCTGATCACGCCTTGCGAGATGCCCGCCGCGGCCGCCTCCTGCGACATCGCGGCGATGAAGGCGTTGAAATCGCCGCCGCACCGGGCGGCGCGGGCGGGGCTGGCAAAAGCGAGGACGGCAAGCGCCGACGCGCAGAAGGCAAAGACGAGGCGAAACGAGTGCATGGGGAGCCATTTTCGGAAGGGCACGGGCAAACCGGCGCTGCTTGTAGCACGGCCGCGCCGGCCGTTCGAGATTGTTGCCGGATTTGAGCCGGCGCAAAGATGCAATAGAATGGCGTGCGATGAGATATTCGGCCCGCCATTGCTCAGGAGAAATGCGGTGATCCAGGACGACCGCGCGAACCAGAACCGTGTCCGCCCCGGCGTGCTGCGCGTGCAGCTGTTTCGCCTGCTCGCGATCAACCTGGCGATCGGCGTGGCGCTGGCGGCCGCCCTGGTCGGCGGCCTGCTCGCGCTCAATCCCGGCGGCTTGCGACACCTGCCAAACCGCGCCGCTGAGAGCCTCTGATTTCCAGCTCCCGCGCTTGATCCGCGTCAATATTGCCGCGCGCCGGCTTTCCTAGGATCGGTCAAAACGGAGAGCCTCGATGATCGGAATTACCCTGACCACGGACCAGATCCGCAACGCCCCTACGCCGGTTCGGCAGTGGATCGAGCAGCAAGTGATCGCCTCGCTCGGCCTCGCGCCCGAGACGCCCGCGGAGCATCCGCAGGCCGCACATCTGGTCGCCTGCACGACGGAAGAGGCGGCCGCGGTGCTGGCAGAGATCAAGGGGATGATGCCGGCATTCAACGTGTTCTTCGAATTTGCCCGTCCCGGCATTTCGTTCGGACAGCCCCCGGTGATGGCGTTCCGGCTGATCGACATCCTCTATCACACGCGCCTTGAGGATATCGAACAGGTGATCGAATGCCTCGAGGCGATCAACGCGGCTTGTTCACACGTGCGCGGCGATGCCTCCGCAAAATTCTGCGGCTTCGACAATCAGGGCCACTGCCTGATCGCGCCGGAGACGCAGCGCAGCGTCGCGGCGCTGTGGCAGAGCATCCTTGCGAGCCAGAAAGAATGGCGCGGGGGCGCGGATGTGAAACCGGCAGCGTGAGTTGCTGCGCTCGTTAAGTGCTTTTGGCTTTGGCTCTAACTTTGTCGTCCCGGCGCACGCCGGGACCCATACGCCGCGGCCTGCCTTGTAAGAGCGGACGTGTCGACGGCTTGGCTTGAACAATTGCCGCCGGTGGCTATGGGTCCCCGCCTGCGCGGGGACGACCGTGATAGCCTACTCGCTGCCGCCGTCGATCTGGCGGCCCATCAGCGCGATCGCCTTCTGATAGACGCCGGCGGCGTTCCAGGCCTGGATCGCGGCAAAGTTCGGCTCGCCCGGCTGGTAGCCGGCACCGGCCCTCCAGCCATGTGCCTTCAGGAATGCCGCGGTCGACATCAGCGCATTCGCCGAGTTCTCGAGATTGCCGGTCCCGTAGGCGAGGATCGCCTTCGGCATGAACTGCGTCTGGCCGACCTCGCCATGCATCGAGCCGCGCTGCGACGGTGACAGCGCGCCGCGATCGATCAATTGCAGCGCCGCGTAGAGGTGCTCGGTGAAATAGGCCGAGCGGCGGCAGTCATAGGACAGCGTCGCGATCGAGGCGAGCATGTTCTGGTTGCCGCGCTGGCTGCCGAAGCCGGTCTCCATGCCCCAGATCGCCAACAGCGGCCCCGGCGGCACGCCATAGCGCTCCCGGATCGAAGCGAACAGCGCGCCTTGCGAGTTCTTGAGCTGCCGCCCCCTCGCCACGATGGTCGTCGCCCCGCGCTTGGCGAGAAACGCCTCGAGCGAGAGATTGAAGCTGCGCTGCCCGCGATCGGCATTGATCGTCGCCTGCGCATAATTCGTCGCCATCAGCGCCTGGATGGTGCCCGCGCTGATGCCTTTGGCGCGGGCTTCGCCGGCGAACTCCTGTTTCCAGGCGGCGTAGCCGGCGGCCGAGCTGCCGCAGGTGGCGGCGTGGCTGTGAGTGGTGAAAGATACGAGCGTTGCCAGCGAAGCGCTGAAAACAAAAACGATGCGGAGCATAGACAACCATTCCTGATAGGGCGCTACAAGTAAGCCCCGGTTTCTAGCATGTCCTTCGCCGCGCTTCGAGGCTTGCCATCTCCATTGACATCTCGAAATCAGCCATGATTGCGACTAGTTTGAACCGCCGGTCTGCCGGCTCCGCCTGAACTACGGCGTCGAACTCCGGCGTCGTAGTTTCAACGCGCGCTTAGACCGCTTGGCGCTCCAAGGACAAAGGCCATGGCCAGGTTCGACGGCTTCAAAGCCGGGATTGGAATTACCATTGCTGCGCTGGCCGGAAGCGAAACGGCGGCCGCACAATTACCGGCGCTTTCTTTAGATCCTTCACGACTGCCCCGTCTCGGCACCATCGACGCGCGCTTTCAGTCGTATAATGTCGAAATGGTCGAAGTTACCGGTGGACGGTTCTGGAGGCCCTACCGGGCGGGCGCTTCGCCGTCGGCGCGCGATGCGGCGAACACCGGCAATGCTCCAGGCGGCGGCAATCCGGACCTCTATGAATATCGGAAGCCGATCGATTTCTCGAACACCCGGCTGCGCACATTGGCGGCTGCCCTCGCCCCTAGCTACGTGCGCGTCAGCGGCACCTGGGCCAACACCACCTACTTTGCCGACAGCGATGCGCCGCCTGCGACGCCGCCGGATGGTTTCCGCGCGGTGCTGAGCCGGGCGCGCTGGAAGGCTGTCATCGACTTTGCCCGCGCGGTAAATGCTGACATCGTGACCTCGATGGCAACAGGGCCCGGCGCGCGGGATGCAACGGGCCTGTGGCAGAGCGACCAGGCGCGGCACTTGTTTGCCTATACCAAATCCATTGGCGGCCGGATTGCCGCCGCCGAGTTCATGAACGAGCCGAACCTGGCCGGCATGGGCAGCGCGCCCAAGGGCTATGATGCGGCGGCTTACGGGCGGGACTTCAGGGCTTTTGTTGCGTTCATGAAGGCCAGCGAGCCCGACGCGCTCGTTCTCGGCCCGGGTTCGGCAAGCGAGACGGCGGCGGCGCCATCCAGCGCCGGCTTCATCGGCACGCGCGACCTCTTGGCCGCATCGGGGCCCGGCATCGATGCGTTTTCCTACCATCATTACGGCGCGCTATCGCAGCGATGCTCCGGAATTCCGGGCGAGACCACGCCAGAGGCCGCGCTGTCGGATGACTGGCTTGCGCGCACCGACCGCACGCGCGCGTTCTACCAATCGCTGCGCGATGAGTTTGCGTCTGATAAGCCAATGTGGCTGACCGAGACCGCGGAAGCGGCCTGCGGCGGCAATCCTTGGGCTTCGACCTTCCTTGATACGTTCCGCTATCTCGATCAGCTCGGCCGGCTGGCCCGCGCCGGCATCCAGGTGGTGGCGCACAACACGCTGGCGGCGAGCGATTACGGCCTGCTCGACGAGACGACGTCCCGCCCGCGGCCGAACTATTGGGCGGCGCTGCTGTGGCGCCGACTAATGGGCACGGTCGTTCTCGACGCCGGCGAGCACAGGGAGATGCACCTCTATGCGCATTGCCGTCGCGGGGCGCGCGGCGTTGCGCTGCTGGCGATCAATACGAGCCGGACGGCGGCGACGGCGCTGCTTTTATCAGCGGGGAGCGAGCGCTACACGCTGTCGGCGGATGATTTGCAGAGCGCCGACGTGAAGCTGAACGGAACGACCTTGGAACTCGGGCCGAATGACGATCTGCCGGCGCTTGCCGGCGTGGCAACGCCGCCAGATGCGATCGCGCTGCCCCCGGCCACGATCACGTTTCTTGCGATCGCGAATGCCAGAAATCCAGCGTGCGACTGAGCTTCTGGCGGATGCCGGCCGCGCGCGCCTCGCCTCGCCTTTCCCTGGGCCTGTTGATCAGGCTCACCAGCGTGTAGCTGATGATCAGCAGCAGGAACCACGAGCCGAGCTTGCCGAAGGATACCGGCTCCCAGCCCTGCCGCTGCGACGGATAGAGCCAGGTTTTGGTGAAGGTGCCGATGTTTTCCGAGAACCAGATGAACACCGACACCAGGAAGAGCCCGAGCAGCAGCGGCATCGCGCGGTACTCGCGCCAGACCCTGAAATGGACGCGGGTGCGGGAGAACAGCAGGATACTCCATGCGAACAAGATCCAACGCAGGTCCATAATGAAGTGATGGCTGAAGAAGTTGACGTAGATCGCGAGGCTGAGCACGGCGAGCGCAAGGCGGCGCGGGTGTGCCGTGAACTCGAAATCGAACAGGCGCCAGGCGCGGCAGATGTAGCTGCCGATGCAGGAATACATGAAGCCGGAGAACAGCGGCACGCCACCGATGCGAAAGAAGTTCGGCTCGGGATAGATCCAGGAGCCGACCTTTGTCTTAAACAGCTCCATCGCTGACCCGACGAGGTGATAGATCAGGATGACCTTGGCTTCTTCCAGCGTTTCCAGGCGGCCGGCGAGCAGCGCGATCTGCACCGCGATCATGCAGAGGAACAGGAAGTCGTAGCGCGCCAGCGCGGCATCCGCCGGATAGAAACGCCAGGTCGCGATCATCAGGAACACGGCGATGCCGCCGAACAGGCAGGCGAAGGCCTGCTTGGCGCCGAAGCGGATGAATTCGTAGAGCGCCGAGGTCCAGCGCCGCCGCGCCATGACGCGGCCGAGGCGGTATTCGGCGACCATGAAGCGGCGGAGCGGCGGCCAGATGGCGGCGGCGCTCGGGCTGGATGGCGGATGATCTGGAAGCGGTTTCGGAAGGTGCACGCGCGGGAGGATCGCCGCCGATCACGGTTGAAACGCGACGGAGATTTGCAGATTTCGCGCGAATACCCCTCAATCTGCGTGCAGCCGAAGGCAGAGCACCGCACTCGCCAGCGCTGAAGCCCCGAGCAGCTCCAGTACGCCGGATAATCCGTGGCTCGCGAACACCAGGCCGCCGAAGGTGACGCCGACGGTTCCGCCGAGGAAGCTGCATGAATTGAGCATGCCGGATCCCTTGCCCGCCTGCGTTGGCGGCAGCGCCGCGAGGCCAAGCCGCGGCGCCGAGGCATAGATGAGCGCGATGCCGATGCCCGCGATACACAGGCCCGGCATCAGGACCACGAAGGTCGCGCCGATCTGCAGTGACCACCAGATGATGGCGCAGCCGGCCGCGAGCAGGAGCGATGCTGATATCAGCATGCGGCGCACGCCGATCTTTGCTGCGATCATCGGCGCCGCGCGCGCCAAGGCGAACAGCGCCAGCGAGAGCGGCACCAGGGAAAGGCCGGCCGCGACGGCCGACATGTGAAGTCCATCAACGGATTGCGCGAAGAGATTGTAGTAGAGCAGCAGCGTCATGATGTCAGACATCACGAGGAACAAGAGGCTGGCGGCAATTGCGAAATTGCGGTTCGCGAACAGAGTGAAATCGACCAGCGGCTGCGGGCGCTGCGTCTCGATCCGCAGCAGCGCAGCAAAGGCGATTACCGCCACGGCGAGCGGAACGATCGCGGCCAGCGCGTTGCCGCTGCTGTGCGCGAGCGCCTGTAGGCCCGAGATCAGCGTCACCATGAAGACGACGAGAAGGCCGAGCCCGGCCCAGTCCATCGATATCGTGCCGTGGCCGCGCGCGGCGGGGTGCCGCAGCAGCATCAGGGCTGAGGGCACCATCGCGGCGATGTTCAACCAGAAGATGAAGCGCCAGCCGGCGTAATGCGTGACCGCGCCGCCGACCAGCGGACCGATGCTGAAGCCGAGCATCAGAAAGCCGGTCCAGGCGCCGATTGCGTCCGCCCGCCGTTCGTCAGGCGCAGCTTCCGTCACCGCCGCCAGCGTGCCTGCTACGGCGAACGCGGCCCCCAGCCCCTGCATCGCGCGGGCGCCAATCACGACGAAGCCCGCCGGCGCCAACGCGATGATCAGTGAGGCCAGCGCGAACAGCACGATGCCGATCACCGAGGAGCGCCGCGCGCCGAGCCGGTCCGCGGCGCCGCCGCCGACGACGATGAAGATTGCGGCCGTCAGGAGATAGGCGTTGACCACCCATTCGAGCTCGGCCGGACCAAGCCGCAGGCCAGCCTTCATGTCGGGAAGCGCGGCCATGATCGCGGTCGAGTTGTCGCCGACCGCAAGCATCGCAAGGCAGCAGGCGACCAGCACCGGCCTGAGCTCGCCCTTCCCCCGCGACGCCGGCATCACCACCGCCTCTTGCGCTTGTTCCAGGCAAACAGCAGGTCGGCAAAGCGGTCGTAGAAGAACCGCGTGAACGGCAGCGCGAGGCGATTGCCGAACAGGGTGGCGAGCCAACGTTCGCCGGGCGTGAGCCGCCAGATCGCAATGGCGACATCCGCGCCGACAACGAGGCGTCCGCCTTCATCGGTCGCGTGCAGGCGGCGGCGCACGTCCTCGAGCGAGGCACCGTAGCCGGCGAGCGCGTCGGGCTGTTCGTTGATATCCTTGAATGCGATGGCGCCGGCGCGCACCGCCGCCAGCAGCTTGCTCTGCTGCCAGTGGATGCCGGCGTCGCAGACCGGGCAGCGTGTGTTGTACCAGACGGTGAGATGAGGCGCGGCCATAGCCGCGAGCGTAATCGCGCCCCGCCACCGCGTCGAGCCGCCACGTGACGCCTGCCGCTTGGCAAGCAGCCGGACCGCCCGATCGCGCAGGGCAGATGGGCACGGCAAGCGCATTATTTTGCTTTGACAGCAGCGGCCCTATCGAGGACAAGCCGGCCATGGCCAAAAAACCCGGAACCAATCCCAAAGGCGAATTCGCCTTTTTCAACGTCGTCTACGAAGACGATTCCATGCGCTCCAACCGCCGCGTGCCGTCGGAGCTGCTCGGCGGGCTCGACGGCGACGAGCCGGCCCGCGCCTTCATCCGCGAGCAGGATCGCGAGATCGCCGAAAAATCCGGCCGTCCGCAGCTCGAGATCAAGAGCATCAGCCGCGTCGGGGCGAAGAAGAAGTAAGACAGAAACGCTGTGGGCAATTCACCTCTCCCGCTTGCGGAGGAGGTCGACGCGCGCAGCGCGGCGGGTGGGGGCTCTCTCCACACGAGAGATGCGACTCGTGACGACACCCCCACCCCGCCCTCTCCCGCAAGCGGGAGAGGGAGAAGAGCGCCGTCGTGGATGCAATGCGATTCAAGACAAAAACGGCGGGCTTTCGCCCGCCGTTTTCATTCGAATGCATACACCGCCCGGCGAATTAATTGTCGAGGAAGCTCCGCAGCTTCCGCGACCGTGAGGGATGCTTCAGCTTGCGCAGCGCTTTTGCCTCGATCTGGCGGATGCGTTCGCGCGTCACACTGAACTGCTGGCCGACTTCTTCCAGCGTGTGGTCGGTGTTCATGCCGATGCCGAAGCGCATGCGCAGCACGCGCTCTTCGCGCGGGGTGAGCGAGGCCAAAACGCGCGTGGTAGTCTCGCGCAGATTGGACTGGATCGCCGCGTCAATGGGGAGGATCGCGTTCTTGTCCTCGATGAAATCGCCGAGGTGCGAATCCTCTTCGTCGCCAACAGGCGTTTCCAGCGACAGCGGCTCTTTGGCGATCTTGAGGACCTTGCGGACCTTCTCCAGGGGCATGCCGAGCTTTTCGGCGAGCTCTTCCGGGGTCGGCTCACGGCCGATCTCGTTGAGCATCTGCCGCGAGGTGCGCACGATCTTGTTGATCGTTTCGATCATGTGCACGGGGATGCGGATGGTGCGGGCCTGGTCCGCAATGCTGCGCGTGATCGCCTGCCGGATCCACCAAGTGGCGTAGGTCGAGAACTTGTAGCCGCGGCGATACTCGAATTTATCAACCGCCTTCATCAACCCGATGTTGCCTTCCTGGATCAGGTCGAGGAACTGCAGGCCGCGGTTGGTGTACTTCTTGGCGATCGAGATCACGAGGCGAAGGTTGGCCTCGACCATTTCCTTCTTGGCCTGGCGTGCCTCGCGCTCGCCCTTCTGCACGCCGTGCACGATCTTGCGGAATTCGCCGATCTCTAGCCCGGTCAGCGCCGCAAGCTGCTGGATCTCGCCGCGCAGCTCCTTGATGCGGTCCTTCTCGTAGTGAACGAAATTCTTCCAACCCTTGGCCGACAGTTTTGAGACGCGGTTGAGCCAGCGCGGATCGAGCTCCGAGCCCTGGTAGTTGCGCAAGAAGTCCTCGCGCGCGACGCCATGGCTGTCGCCGAGACGCAGCAGGCGGCCCTCGAACGAGACCAGCTTCTTGTTGATGTCGTAGAGCTGCTCGACGAGTGAGTCGATGCGGGCCTGGTTGAGGCGCAGCGACTTCACCTCGACGATGATCTCGTCCTTCAGCTTCTTGTACTTGCGCTCCTGCGAGGGCGACAGCGACTCGCTCTGCAGCTGGTTGGCGATGTCCTGCTCCTGCAGGCGGCGCAGCTTCTTGTATTCGGACGCGATCTTGTCGAAGGTCTCGACCACCTTCGGCTTCAGTTCGGCCTCGATGGCGGCGAGCGACATCTGGTTCTCGAACTCGTCCTCTTCCATGTCGCCTTCGGCGGCGGCTTCGCCCGGGTCCTTTTCCTCGCCATCGGCATCGGGCGTGGCGCGGAACGGGGTCGCCGTCGGCGGCGCGGCGGGCGGTGCGACATGGGCGGGCGCAGCGGCCTCGCCATTGGCGGCCTGGCCCTCGGCGGGCGCGGTGATCAGCGCCGGGTTCATGTTGTTCTTGGCGTCGGGGCCGGCATAGGTGGCTTCGAGATCGATGATGTCGCGAAGGAAGATCTTTCCTTCGTTGAGTTCATCGCGCCAGATAATGATGGCCTGGAAGGTCAGCGGACTTTCGCAGAGGCCCGCGATCATCGCCTCGCGGCCGGCTTCGATGCGCTTGGCGATCGCGATTTCGCCTTCGCGCGACAACAGCTCCACCGTGCCCATCTCGCGCAGATACATGCGGACGGGATCGTCGGTGCGCTCGCCGGGCTCGGACTTCTTGACCTCGGTGACGGCCTTCGCCGTGACCTCGACAAGCTCGTTGTCGGTGTCGTCATCGTCTTCCTTCTCGGCCTCGTCGTCGGCTTCCTCGGCCTCGGAGACGTTGATGCCCATGTCCGAGAGCATCGACATGATGTCCTCGATCTGCTCCGGCGAGGTGGTGTCGGAGGGCAGCACTTCGTTGAGCTGATCGAAGGTCACGAAGCCGCGCTTCTTGGCCTGCTTGATCATCTTCTTGACGGCAGCGTCGGAGAGGTCGAGCAACGGCGACGGCGCGTCGGCCGAATCCTTCTCCGGGGCGTCCGCTGCCTTGTCGTCTTTTTCCTTGTCCTTAACCTGCAGCGTCTTTGCCTTGGTGGCCATTCATGAAGCTCCCGAAACGCGCTCGTGCGGAACGACGCCAGGCGTCATCCGCTCCTGAATTACTGAAGTCGACAGCAGGATGTCTTTTGTTTGAAAAGCCAACCCGCTAGATCCTTGCTCTGCGCGCGATCCATATCGAAAACCGGTTACCGCTTTTCCGGATCACGCCCGCCCCTGAGTATTCGCATGCTTACGACGCGCAAAGGGCGGCGCAGACCGTCGCCACCCCTGTAACCCGCCATCGCCGGTGTTATGCCATAGCCCGAAAGGCGCCTCGCTGGTTAAGTACCTTCGGACTATTAAGCTTCGCTTAACCCTGTTTTTGCCGCCAAACCATGGATTTGGCGAGTCTTTTTGCGGGCACGGCCGCCGCCATCCGCAAATGTTTTTTGTATTCTAAACGCTCTTCCGGAACCGGCCCGAAAGCTCGCCAAAACCCTCGATCAGGGCTTCCGTGCCGTCGAGCGACTCCAGCCGGGCGCCGACGTCCTTCAGCCACGCCAGATTGGCCTCACTGGGCTCCTCGCCCAACGCCATCTCGGCATCTCGCTTCTCCCTAAGTAGGGCGTGCGTTTTCTGATGCAAGACAACGAGTTGCTGCCAGGTGGCCAAAACGTCTTCGCGCGCCGCCCCCGGCCTTGTGCCCCACACCGCAGAAGTCGTGATTGCCCGTTCAACCCTTTGAAGAATCTCGCCTAATCCGCGTGCTTCGAGATCGGCGCGCATCTTCTCGGCCGCCTCCTCGGCGTCGGGGGAATGGTGATGGTCGTTGGCAAAGGCGGCGATGATACCGGCGCGCAGCTTGTTGGCCTCAGCATGCGCCAGTTCCAGCGCGGCCACCTCCTCGAGGTGGTCATGCAGCAGCCAGGGATGGTTAATCAGGGATTGCAGGATCAGAGCCTCGCGGCGGGACATGGCGCTGCGCTGGCCGCGCATGATCGGGCTGGTCGCAAGCTGCGGGCTCGCCGCCTGGTACGGACCGGGGGCGATCCCCGACGCCGTTCCCGCCGGACGGCCGCCGCGGGGAGCGAATCGGCCGGCCGGAGCGCCGCCACGCGGGACGAAGGCGCGGGGTGATTCGCCGCGCCGGGCCACGAAGCCGCCCCGGCCATAGCCGCCGCGCCCCGTATCGGGAGCAAAGGTGCGCTGCAGGCGCTCGGCCAGATCCTGCCGGTAATAGCGGCGCACCACCTCGTCACGGATGCCGTTACTGAGTTCGTTGATTTTTGCTTCCAGCGCCGCACGGCGCTCGGGGGTAGCGAACGTGCCGCCCTCGATCTCGCGCGACCAGATCATGTCGGCGAGCGGCCGCGCCGCCGAGATCACCTCCTCGATCGCCATGCGGCCACCGGCGCGCGCGAGATCGTCAGGGTCCTGCCCTTCCGGCAGCAGCGCAAAGCGCAGGCTCTTGCCGGGCGCGAGATTGGGTAGCGCAAGATCGGCGGCGCGATACGCCGCCTTCTGCCCGGCGCGGTCACCGTCGAAGCACAGGATCGGCTCGTCCGCCATCCGCCAGAGCAGCGCGAGCTGGTTTTCGGTGAGCGCCGTGCCGAGCGGCGCCACCGCCCCGGCAAAGCCCGCGGTGACCATGGCGATGACGTCGACATAGCCTTCGACCACGATCAGCGGCGAGCCGTCATGCGCGGCCTGGCGGGCGGTGGCGAGGTTGTAGAGATTGTCGCCTTTGTGAAACAGCGGCGTTTCCGGCGAGTTCAGGTATTTTGCCGGAACGTCCTTCTCCAGCGCGCGGCCACCGAACGCGATGACGCGGCCACGGGCATCCGTGATCGGAAACATCACACGGTCGCGGAAGCGGTCGTAAGGCACCGGAATGTCGTCGCCGCCGACCAGCAGGCCCGCTTCCACCATGTCGTCGGTGGAGATGCCCTGCGCGCCAAGGTGCTCCTTCAGCGCAAAGCGATCCGGCAGCGCATAGCCGAGACGAAACTGGAGCTGCGTCGCCGGCGTAATCGCGCGGTCGCCGAGATAACCGCGCGCTTTCGCGCCGTTGCGTGAGGCCAGCGTATCGGCAAAGAATTTTGCCGCGAGTTCCACCACGTCATAGAGCGTCCTGCGCCGCTGCTCGTGGCGCGCGGCGTCGGGAGTCGCCACCGGCAGCGGCAGGCCGGCCATCGCGGCCAGTCGCTCGACGGCTTCCGGAAACGAAACGCCCTCGGTCTCCATGACAAAGTCAAAAATGTTGCCGTGCTTGCCGGTCGAGAAGTCGTGGTAAAACTGCTTCTGGTCGTTGACCGTAAACGACGGCGTCTTCTCCTGCTGGAACGGCGACAGCCCCTTGAACTCCCTGCCCGCCTTCTTCAGCTTGACGCGCCGGCCCACGACTTCCGAGACCGGAAGCCGGGCGCGCAGTTCTTCGAGGAATTGGGGTGTAAAGCGCATCAGTGGAGTTTTTGCCGAATCAGGGGGCCGTGCCAACCGACCATGGATACAGGGCGGGGCCGTTAAAAGGCGAAGGCCGCCGGATTTCTCGCCGCTATTCACAGGAGCTCTCCGTCATTCCCCGGCGCGCATCGCCCTGGAATGACGGCGAATACTTGATCCCGTCACGGTTCCACGCTTCCATATACCGCATGTTCACGGTTTTCCGGGGTGGCAGGAGCGGGGCGTGGCGGGTGACGCGGTTTGCCCCGGTGAAGGGCGCATCGCTGGCGCCGACGCCGGCGCTGTCGGTCGTGCATACGCTGACCATCGCGCTGCCGATCCTGCCCTCGCCGACCTCTTGGCGGCTCGCCGGCGTCGCCAGCCACCTGCGCTATACTGAACGGCCCGAGAAGAGCGAGCTCGACGCCGTGCGGGCCGAGATCGGCCGACCGGAGGCGACCCATGCCGCGCTGATCCCGATCAAGAAATCGGCGGCATGGTGGGATCTGACGCAGGAAGAGCGGCGCGAGATCTTTGAGGACAAATCGCAGCACATCGCGGCGAGCCTCAAGTATCTGCCTGATATTGCCCGCCAGCTCTATCACAGCCGCGATCTCGGCGAGCCCTTCGATTTCCTGACCTGGTTCGAATACGCGCCCGAACATGCTGATAAGTTCGAGGAGCTGGTCCAAACGCTGCGCGCCAGCGAGGAATGGAAATATGTCGAGCGCGAGGTGGACATCAGGATGGAGCGCGAGCGGCTCGACGCAGGCGATTGATGCCCTCGGTGCCTTCGCGCCCCGGATGCTGCGCAGCACGAAGTGATGCGCTGCTGAGCCGGGGCCCACCACCGCGCCACAACGAGAGCATAGGTCCCGGCTCTGCGGCGCATCGCTGCGCGCTGCACCGCGTCCGGGCCCCGAGAGTTATGTTTCCAAAAACTTTCCCGACGTGATCTGCGGCAGTCCTGTCACCGGCCAGTTGTAGACATAGGTCCAGGCCTCGCCGGACGCGCCGTCTTCCTGAGTCACGTCAAGCATGCGGCGAATATATTCGGTCGGCTCCGGAAAACCGGCACCGCAAGCCTCGTACATGTCGAACTCGGCGAGCAGCGCGTCACGCTCGCGCAGGCGATAGAGCTCGCCGAACACGACATCATCAGGATCGTCCGAGAGCACCAGCCCCGGATAATGCTTGATGCGGTAGAGCCGGCCGCGGCAGGTAGCCGTGCCGAGGAAATCCGCGCTGCGCGACAGAAGCTGCGCCATCGGATGGTCGAAGCCGCGCATCAGCGTGCCGTAGACGAACAGTCGATCTGAAATCATGGGAATTGATATAGCGTCATTGCGAGGACGGAGCAAAACGTCAAGCCGGCACGACCTCTTCGCTGATCACCAGAAACTTCACCAGATCCATCCGCCCAAAGCTGGTGGTCAGCGCGACGTCGGCGGCGTCGCGGCCGGTGGCCATCAGGATGCGGCCGATGCGCGGGGTGTTGTGGCGGGCGTCGAACGTGTACCACTGGCCGGAGAGATAGACCTGGAACCAGCCGGAGAAATCCATCGGCGCGGGGTCACGGGGCACGCCGATGTCGCCGAGATAGCCGGTGCAGTAGCGCGCCGGGATGTTCATGCAGCGGCAGAAGGTCAGCGCCAGATGCGCAAAGTCGCGGCAGACACCGGCGCCCTCCGCGTAGACATCGTGCGCCGACTTCATGTGGTGCGCGTGCTGGTAGCCGAAGCGGACATGGCCGTGGACGAAATCGACGATCGTCTGGACCCGCGGCCATCCCGGCGCCGTGCTGCCGAACAGCGACCAGGCGATATCGGTGAGCTTGTCGGTCTCGCAATAGCGGCTTGGCATCAGATAAAGCAGCACGTCGTCTGGCAATTGGTCGATCGGCAATTGCTGCGCGGTCGGCACGAACGGATCGGGCAGACCGCAATCGCGCACCAATGCCTCGCCGCGCAGGGTGATGCCGCCAGCGGGCGCGATCAGGCGGCCGCACACATTGCCAAAACTGTCGCGGTAGAAGCTGATCGGCACGTCGGGCTCGGCCGTAATGCGCTCGGTCCCGACGATATCGGAAAAGCGCGATGGGTGGATCGAGAGCATGGTCACCATCGGCGTCGGCTGCACGGCCGCATAGGCGATCTCGAAGCCGACCCTGATCTCCATGGCTCAGACCTTTTCTCCCCGTTGTACTTCGTCTTGCGCAAACACGTCGAGAATCCGGCGCCCAAGCCACCGGCGGTAACGATAAATGGTCTTGTGATTGATGGTCAGGGGCGGCATCGTCAAACAATCATCGATTCTGGCAGGTCTCACCTAAACTGAATTCTGCCCAATTGTAGATCGGCGTGCCGCTTCGATAGGCAATGCTCTCGAGGAAATGCTTTGAACGACGCAAGCAGCACAATTCTACTCCTCAGCAACGAAGATGTTCCTCCGGTCCACGAGTTCAACGCAGCCGGGCGCTCGCCGTTTCTTCTGACCTGCGACCATTACGGCCGGCTGATCCCGCGCCTGCTCGGCGACCTCGGTCTGCCCGAGAGCGAGCTCAAGCGCCATATTGCCTGGGACATCGGGATTGCCGGCGTTGCCGAGGCGCTGTCAAAGCATCTCGACGCCCATTTGATCGTGCAGCGCTATTCGCGGCTCGTCATCGACTGCAACCGCCCGCCCCATGTCGCAAGCTCGATCCCGCGCATCAGCGAGGCCACCACCATCCCCGGTAACGAAGGTCTTTCGCGCGAGACCGCCGCGATCCGGCGGACGCAGATCTTCGATCCCTACCACCGGCGCATCGGCGAGATCATCGACCAGCGCGGCAGCGCCGGCATGCCGACGGTGCTGGTATCGCTGCACAGCTTTACCCCGGTTTATGCGGGCATCGCGCGTCCATGGCACATCGGCACGCTCTACCATCGCGACACCCATTTGCCGCCGCTGATGCTGGAGCTGCTGCGCGCCGAGGGCGACCTCGTGGTCGGCGACAACGAGCCCTACAAGGTGAGCGACGAGACCGACTACACCATCCCCGTCCATGGCGAAGCGCGCGGGTTGATGAATACGGGAATCGAAATCCGCCAGGATCTGATTTCGGATCAGGCGGGCGAGAAGGCCTGGGCGGAACGGCTGGCGAGGATTCTCGGCGAGATCGAACTAACGCTGCGGGCGCGGCAGTTGGTTTGACGGCCTCGTTGCTTGTGCCGCTGCGTGGCGCGAACGAGACCACGTTTTCTGCCCTTGCGCCTCGCGCTCGCCGCACGCGAAGCTGGTGCGAACTAGAACGGCGGCAGGGCAGGCGACGGCCGGGATCAAATCGCCCGGACCGCGGTCAGTTGGCGAAAGGCGGCTGCGGCGCGATCTTGTTCTGCGCGATGATGGCTTCGGCCCGCGCGAGATTTTCCAGCAGGCGCTGGCTGGTCAAGACAAGGAAGTAATAGCCGAACTGCGGGTTTTGGAAGTAGATCTCGAGCAGCTTTTCATAGCTGATGGTCAGGACGCGGCCATCCTCGATACATTCGATCGTCGCGGTCCGGCGGTTGTCGGGCGTGAGGAAACCAAGCTCGCCCATCAAACGCCCCGGCGGAAGTTCGACGTTGATTTCGATGACCCGGAATTTGCCGGTAACGGTCAGCAGCATTTCATTTGCTGCGTCACCCTTCTTCATCAGGATATCGCCCTTGCGATACTTGCGGTCGGTCATGAATGGCTTGAGCCACTCCATCGACGTGTCGCCCTGTGTTGCGGTGCGCGCCTTCTTCACGAGAGCGAGCATTTGACGGAGACGGTAAGCATTAATCGGAATCATCAGGAGATAAAGAAGAAACGTCGCGACGGCTCCGGTGAGCGCACCGAAGATGGCGAAGAATGCGCAACCGATCATGTTCGCGACCCGCAGCGGCACCATCGTGTGCGTCAGCAATGTGGCGACAAAGAAGATCGCGCCGACCAGCGCGAACATATTGGCAAGCGTGATGTTGTGCAGGAAGATTTCCAGCAGGCGGTTGAAGATGGCGTCCCAGGTCACGTTGTTCGGATCGAGACCCATTTGGACCAGAATCTTCGCGAACCTGAGGTTGTCGGTTGCTGCATCGAGAATGCGGTCCAGCATGATGGACATATCTCCTTTGGAGCCGGTGGGGCCAGTTTACCGGAAGTGGCTTATCGCGGCGCAACAAACTTGGCCGCCCGAGACCCGAGTTGGGTCAAAAAGCGACTTCGTCGTCGCCTGGGTGGTTTTCCACCCGGAAGCCGCCGTCGACGGCCAAAACAGGCCTGTCGGCGGGGACCAGAAGCGGAACCTCCTCGCGCCTCGGCATCGTAATTTCCGGGGCGCTCCATCCGCGTACACGCATTGCAGTTCGGAGGGCCGAAAGCTGCCCGGGACGGTCAGGCGGCGTCTGCTCCGCCGTTGGCAACGTCAGCCATGCACCGCCGCGTAATACGCGACGCCCCAGATCGCGGCGGCGGCGATCCATAGCACCCACACAAAGCCTGCGCGCGGCTCCAGCGTCGCCTGCGCCGGATTGTCGGGATTGACGAAGACCTTCACGCTGGCGCCGTTCTTGTAATCGGTCGTCGATTTCTTCACCAGCCAGCTTGAGCTCGAAGCGACGCTGCTCGCAAGCGTGGCATGCGTGTTGGTATAGGTGAGATTGTTGTACCTGTAGGTATAGGACACCCGGCGCTGATACATGGTCTGCCCCCGCGATCGGCCGTCCGTCGGCGCGGCGCGGTACTGCTCGATATCGGAGAGCTTGATGGTGCCGGTCACGACCGGCCATCCCTTTGCCAGCGACGCCTGACGCTGCAGCGCGAGCGCAAACAGCGCCACGACGGTGCCGAACGCCGCGAAGGCGACGGCGGCCGCCGGATTGCCGGAGGCGGGGATCTGGGTCGCGATATAGTCGGTGATCTTGTGCAGTCCGACCGCGGAGCCGAACAGGATGGCCAGCACGATGGCCGTGCCGATGCCGAGGCAGCCCCACAGGCCCTTCGGCAGGTCGCGCTCCAGCACTGCCCGATCCGGATGCCGGGGGTTGTAATAGACGGTGACGATGGTACCGACCGGGTATTTCGCCAGCGTCTCGGCAAGCTCGAAATCGCCGCGGTCTTCACCGATGCTGATGCGGTTGTTGCGCTGCTTCTTGCCAGCAACGGAATATTCGTAAACCACATTGGCGAAGTTGCGCGGCTCCATGCGAAAGCCGTTCTCGCGCTCGCCGTCGATCACTTTGACTTCGCGCACCTCGGCATTCGAGACCACCACCTTGCCGGCAGTGGACGGCCATCCGTGCGCCGCGCGCACCTCGAGTGTCTTGTAGACGGCGGCGCCGAGCAGCAGCGCGAGCGGGCCCAGCAATATCAGATAGGCGAACCACGGCAGATCGGGCAGCACGGCTTGTCCCCCTTAAGACGGCTGGCTGTTAGACGCCGCGCCGGCTCGCCGGGTTCAACGCGTGTGAGGTCAGCGCGCCCGCGTCAGCGCCAGCCAGATACCGCCGCCGATCATGAAGCCGCCGGAAACGCGCGACACCAGGCGGGTCCGCTGCTTGGAGAAGAACAGCCGCGCGCGGCCGGCGAGCAGAGCATAGACCGCGTCGGTCGAGGCGGCGATCACCATGAAGGTGATGCCGAGCAGCGCCACCTGCGGCAGATGCGGCTTCTCCATGTCCATGAACTGCGGAATGAACGCGCCGAAGAACACCAGCACCTTCGGGTTACTGAGCAGCACCAGAAAGCCCTGCAGGAAGAAGCCGCCGCGCGGCGGCGGTGGCGGCTCGTCGGTATTGACGCCTTCGACAGGGGATCGGATCAGCTTGATGCCGAGCCAGATCAGGTAGGCCGCGCCGGCAAAGCGCACCCAATCGAACCAGTACCCCATGGTCGCCATCAACGTGGTCAGACCGATCGCGACGGTGCCAATCACGATCGCCATACCGGTTTGCACGCCGGCGCAATTGATCATCGCCGCGCGAGTCCCATGCCGCAGGCCGTTGGCGATCAAAAGCGTCACGACCGGGCCCGGCAACAGCGCAAGCGCAATGCAGGCGGCGACGAAGGCGAGATAGACTTGTAGGGACATGGGAGAGGAATCCTGGGTGGGACAGCGATTGGGGTATTATGCATGTGAGGGGTGGAGATGGAAGCGGCGCAATTTCTTGTACGCCGCTGCTTCTGCTCCCTCTCCCCGTCCTTCACGGGGAGAGGGTTGGGGTGAGGGGCTGTTACCGCGCGTACAAATCGCGGAGAGTCCCCCCTCACCCGGATTGCATCTTCGATGCGATCCGACCTCTCCCCGCAAGTGGGGCGAGGTTAGAGACTGCTACCCTCCCGCCATCGCGGCGGTCATCCAGCGCTTCATTTCATACCTCTCCAGAAACGCCAGCGCCGCGCGCCGCAATTCGGCCGCATCACCTTTGCCGTGTGCGACCGCAACGAGGAGATCGCAGCGGCGCGAGACGGCGATGCCGATGGCGGTATGCGGCATACGATCGGGCATCTTGAGATCATAGGCCCTGATCCGCCCGGGCATGTCGGCGAGCTGCGCCATATCGCCCGGCGCCAGTGGCGCAAAATGTTCGCTCATCAGGTCGAGATCGGCGACGCGATCGACCTCATCGTCATCGGCGACGCCGCGGTCGCAATTACAAAATCCCAGCTTCGGCCGCACGTAAAGCTCCACTTCGCCGCCGCACGCAGCGTTACCGCAGCGGAACGCCTTGCCGGCGGGCCAGCCATCGCGCGGAAATGGCCAGGCGATTTCCTGCCATGCGTCTTGCTGATGCAGTCCGGCATGCTGATGATAGGCCGCCGCGCCCGACATCGCGCCGAGCGCCACAAGGACTGACGCAATGAGCGGCCATCGGCGCATGGCCGGCGTCCTCACGGCAGGCCGGCAGCCCCGCGCGCCGGCCCGGTCAGCTCCAGGATGTGGAGGCCGGTGTTGGCGCGGTCGACGATGTAGACATAGCCGCGCTCGTCGGTCTCGACATTATTGGTCTGGATCGCGACCTTGCAGCGGTCCTGCTCGCCGACTTTGACGCAGCGCTTGTCGGTCGCATCCGTGATCGCGGGAATGAAATAGCCGACCTCCCTGGGGTGATAGGGGTCGCGGATGTCGAGCGCGCGTACCCCGGCATTGAAGAAGGCGATGAACGCCATCTTCTTGTAGAACACCGGCGCCATGCTCTCGTTGGAGGAATGCGCGCCGAACCGCCCTCCCCGCTCGCAGAACGCGCCGCTCGCTTCCGGCACCGTGTAGTTCGAGATGATCATCGGGGCCTTTTCGACCGTGACGTCGGCGAACCACACCATCTGCCTGGGCTCGTTGCATTCGTTCAGGATCGCCTCGTCGACGATCATGACGATGTCGCGGGTCTTGCCGTCCTTGTCCTTGGCGAATTCCGCAATCGGCATGCCCGGCATCGGAAACGTGGTATGGGCGCCGTTGAAGGCCGACATCGGCAGCCGCGCAATTTCCGGCAGGCGCAGATTGTCCGGCGTCGGCTCCTTCGGGCCATTGAGCAGCTTGTCGCGATCGACGATCTGCAGGATGCCGCCCTTGTTGGTGCCGTAGCCGAAATAGACCCGGTTGCCGGACGGTCCGGTCGAGATCGGCCCATGCAACTCGGTCGGCACCGCCCCGGTCGCGCCGGGCTCCTGACCGGGCAGGCCGAAATCCCGGATCTTCTGCGGATGCGCCGGATCGGAGAGATCATAGACTTGCGTCATCCGGCGCGTGCGCCAGTCGGGCGCCCCCGACACCAGGAAGCCAATGCCGGTGTCGCACTCCCACCAGTTCTTGTGTGTGTCCTTCAAGCCGGCGATCCGCGTCACCAGCACGGGGTTGGCGGGATCGGCGACATTCCAGATTTCATGCGCCGCGCCGCCAAACGTCCGGAGCATGTAGACCGCGTTGCGGTCGCCCTTCGGCAGCGACTTGCCGTTGCAAATCCGCACCATTTGCGCCCCGCCAGACTCATATTTGCCCTCCTGGCCAGGCAGATGGCGCAGATATTTCGGCTGCGAGGGATCGGTAACATCGACGATCGAGGTGCCGTTCGGCTCGGCCTTGCCGGTCTGCGGATTGACGGGTGCGGGAATCTCGTCGCTGCCGCCGTGATGGCCGATATAGGCGATCCAGCGCTCGCCCTGATGATGAATGGTCGGCTGATAGCCGCTGCGCGCCTGCAGGTCGCTGGTTCCGACCAGCTTCATGTTGAGCGCTTCGGGTGGCGCGCCAATCACTTGCTGCTGCGCAGAAGCGATATTTGGGCAAGCAAGGAGGTGAACCGAGAAAAAGGCTGCGAGTGTGAGGCGAGCGCTCATCTTCCACCCCCGAATGTTCAAGGCCAATCTGCGCTGGCTGACGTTACGATAACACAGGCTGCGGGCCATGCCCAACACACGCCCTTGACATGCAACCTTTTGGTTGCCTATTATCCCAGGCATGGATGAAGTCTTCAAAGCGCTTGCCGACGGTTCGCGGCGCGCGCTGCTGGATCGGCTTCACGCCAGAAACGGACAGACGCTGAACGAACTCTGCGATGGCCTTGCGATGACGCGGCAGGCCGTCACCAAGCACCTTGACGTTCTCGAAGCGGCCAACCTCGTCGGTACGATGAAGCACGGCCGCGAGAAGCTGCACTACATCAACCCCGTCCCGATCCATCAGATCGGCGAGCGCTGGATCAGGAAATTCGAGCGCGGGAGGCTCGCCGCGCTCTCTGAGTTGAAACGGCAGTTGGAGAAGCGTGATGAGTAAGGGTAGCGGAATTGACGTCAAGAAATTCAAGCCGATGATCGTCTACACGATCTACATCGCCGCCACGCCCGAGCAGATCTGGAAGGCGCTGACGACGGCCGATTTCAGCCGCAACTATTTTTCCGGCTTTGCGATCGAGGCCGACCTCAAGGTCGGCGGCGCCTTCATCGCCCGCGCGCCCGACGGCTCCGAACATATCTCCGGCGAAGTGATCGAATGCGATCCACCGAAGCGGCTGACCATCACCTGGAACGTGAACTGGCCGGGGCTAGTGGAGAAGCTCGGGCCGACGCTCGTCACCTATGAGATCGAGGAGGCCGGCGACGTCGTCAAGCTGACGATGTTGCAGTCGCATGACCGGGACATCAGCGACGACATCCTGTCCGGCGGCCGCGCCGGCTGGCCCGCGATCCTGTCGAGCCTGAAGAGCCTTTTGGAAACCGGCCATGCGCTGGCGATCAAGATGCAGCCGCCGGAGCGGATGCTAAAAGCGCTGAAGGAAATGGGGATCGGAACGCCGAAGTAGCTGCATTAGTTTCCGTCATCATTGCGAGCGAATGTCGCCATTCCCACCGCTGTCATACCCCGCGAAAGGCGGGGTATCCAGTACGCCGCGGCTTCTCGGTTCAATCATCGGTGTCTCGGATTACTGGGTCACCCCGCCTTCGCGGGTGATGACGGTTGAACGTAACCTTGAGACCTGGAAGCCGCCGCTCGCAAGTAGACTTAAGCCCGCCCAAGGGATATTCCAGCATGCGTGGACAGTACGGCTGCCTCGCACGCGCCGGACGCTACCTATCGCAACACCGCTGACCTGAGCGTGGAACCACGCACCGATGAGCCTCCGCACCCGGCTATTGATCCTGGTTATCGCCGCGATGCTGGTGCCGGCCACGCTGGTGGGATTGCGCTTCGTTCAGAACCGGACCAACGACATTGATGCTGCGCTGGCCAGCCTGTCGGCGACCGCCAACGACATCCAGGGCGATCTCGACGAGAAAATTCAGGGCACCGCCCAGCTCCACTACGGCCTCGCTCGCGCCAGCGATCTCGACACGCGCGACAAGGCGGCATGTTCGGACTTCCTGTCCGCCGTGCGCGAAGAATACACGCGATACACCGGCATATTGACCATCAATCCGGACGGCAGCCTGTTCTGCGACTCGCTGCGGACCAACCGGACGCTGGACTTGCGGGACCGCGAATATTTCAGGCAGGCGCTGAAAGCCCATGGCATCGTTACGCTCGAGCCCGTGTTCGGCCGGCTGACGGGGATCTCCGTGCTGCAGATCGCCTATCCCGTTCGCTCCGAATCCGGCGAGCTGAAATTCATCCTGCTCGCCTCGTTCAACCTGAAGAAATTCGCCGAGGACCACGACAGGCGCCTGTCCGATGATAGCGAGATTTTGCTCGTTGACAGGAAGGGCACTGTCCTCGTCGCACCCGACAGCAAGGATTGGACCAAGCCGGCCGGCACGTCGATGGCGAATTCGGAATTATTCCGATTTGCGGAGTCGCCGACCCGCGAGCCATTCCAGGAAGTGACCGGCCGCAACGGCCGCACCCGCGTCTGGGCTGCCGCGCGCTCGCCCTCGTCACGCGATGCCGGGCTTACCATTCTGGTCGGACGGCCCAAGGACAGCCTGGTGGCGACGGCCAACCGCCGCCTGTATGAGGACCTCGCCATTCTCGCGGTGGCCTCGCTGCTGCTTCTGGCAGGCGTCTGGATTCTGGCGACCATTAGCATCGGCCGTCAGGTCGGACGGCTAGCGGCGATGGCAAGGAAGCTCGGACTTGGCGACCTCAGCGCGCGGATCGCGCCGCCGCATCCGAGTGGCGAACTCGGCGGGCTGATGACGCTGCTCAACGGCACCGCGGAATCGCTGCAGCGGCAGCGCACGGCCATCGACGAGCTCAATCAGAAGCTCACCCAATCCCAGAAGATGGAAGCGATGGGCCAGCTCACCGGCGGCGTGGCCCATGATTTCAACAATTTGCTGACCGTGATCCTCGGCAATGCCGAGCACCTGGCCGAGCAGCTCGCCCCTCACAAGGAGCTGAGCGCCATCGCCGAGAGCATCGCGACCGCCGCCGAACGCGGGTCGGACCTGACGCGCAGCCTGCTCGCGTTCGCGCGCAAGCAGCCATTGATGCCGAAGGACATCAACATCGGCCAGAAGGTCGTCGGCATGGAGTCCTTGCTGCGGCGGACGCTCGGCGAGCATATCGAGTGCGAATTCCTCATCGATCAGGAATTATGGCAGGCCAGCGTCGATCCCGGCCAGCTGGCCTCCGCGCTGCTCAATCTCGTGCTCAACGCGCGCGACGCCATGCCGTCGGGCGGCAAGCTGACGGTCGAGGTGCAAAATACCTCGCTCGGCGAATCCGATGTCGACGTCAACGGCGAGGCGCGTCCCGGCGACTACGTCATGGTCGCGGTGACAGATACCGGCACCGGCATGACCACTGAGGTCGCGCGCCGCGCCTTCGAGCCGTTCTTCACCACCAAGGAGGTGGGCAAAGGCACAGGCCTTGGCCTCAGCATGGTCTATGGATTCGCCCGGCAATCCGGCGGGTTGATGCAGATACGGTCCGAGCCGGGAAACGGCACCGCCGTCAGGCTGTTCTTCCCCCGCGTCGGCACACCCCGCGCCAGCGCTGCCCCCACCACCACACAGCGGACCTCGCCCATTGGCAGCGAGACCATTCTCGTGGTCGAGGACGACGACATGGTGCGCAGCTATGTCGAGGGCGAATTGAAGGCGCTCGGCTATCGCGTCATCGTCACGCGCCACGCGCCCGCGGCGCTCGACATATTGAGGGGGCCCGAGAGCATCGACCTTCTGTTCACGGATGTGGTGATGCCCGGCGGCATGTTCGGGACCGAGCTCGCCAAGGAAGCCGCCCGGCTGCGGCCGGCGCTGAAAATCCTGTTGACGTCAGGCCACACCGAACATCCCGTCGATGCGACCGATGGCGACGGTCGCGAGGTGCGGATTCTCAACAAGCCCTATCGCCGCCACGACTTGGCATCGATGCTGCGTTCGGCTTTGAAGGCGAGCTAAGGGCCAGCTTATTCCTTTAGCGGCGCGATGATCCGGCGATAAAGGTGCCAGGTGGTGTGGCCGAGCACCGGCAGCGTGACGAGGAGGCCGAGAAAGTACGGCATCGCCGACACCGCCAGCAGGATCACGATCAGCGCCGCCCACGAGATCATCGGCATCGGGCTCGTCACCACCGCGCGCACACTGGTGATCATCGCGGTGACGAAATCGACGTCACGGTCGAGCAATAGCGGAAACGACACCACCGTGAGCGAGAACAGGATCAGCGACAGCGCGGCGCCGACGGCGTTGCCGATCGCGAGAAACAGCAGGCCCTCATTGGTCGTGAGCACCACCGTGATGAAGTCGTGCAGGCTGGAGAAGGACGCGTTGAGGCCGAGCAGCAGCGCGATCAACAGCCGCACCTGATACATCCAGACCACGAACACGAACAGCGTGACGAACGCCATCCAGCCGATCTCGCTGCGCGTCCGCACCGTGGTCCAGATCGCGCCGATCGATATCGTCAGCCCCATTTCGCGCCGGCGGCTGACCTCATAGAGCCCGATCGCAACGAACGGGCCGAGCAGCGCAAAGCCGGCGGCGAGCGGATAGGCCAGATAAACCATGCCGAACGCGGTCAGGCAGAGCAGGATCGCAATGCCGCCAGCGGCATAGAAAGCGCCGAAGGCGAGCCCGTAGAGCGGCACCGCCTGGAAATCACGCAAGCCCAGCCCCAGCGCCTCGGCGATATCGGCCGCCGCAATGCGCCGCACCACCGGATCGGCCTTGCCGGAAACCGACGCCATGGGTTCCTCCGTGTTGTCGGAGGCATTGAGGCAGGCGGAGCAAAAGATGTGTTGATCTCGGTCAAGAATCGAGAGGCGAGCCCCCCTCTCACTGTCGTCCCTGCGAACGCAGGGACCCATAACCACCAGCGGAAATTGTTTTTGCGCCGGTCAATTACCCGTCCTTTCCGATAATGACGGCCGCGGCGTATGGGTCCCTGCGTTCGCAGGGACGACATTGACGTTACATCACGCCGCCAGCATCATCGCGACGATCGCATTGGCCACGAACAGCGCGGCATCGATGACGAAGATCCTGAGCATCGGGCCCTTCAGGACCGGCCAATACGCCACCCCGACCCGGCCGCCGCGCATCAGGATCGGAAGGTTGTAGGCGAACTGGCTGAAGTGACACGCCGAGAAGAACAGGAACAGCGCAAGCTGCGCGTCATGCGCCCCAAAGAACGGCGGCCGGAACAGCAGGAGATACACAGACAGCAAGCCGATCGGCAGATTTATGCCGCCGAGAAACGCCACGCTGGCCGACAAGGTCGGCGCGATCGGATTTCCGCGCTCCTCGCGCGGCACCAGTATCTTCAGCGTATTACCCTGGGCGATGCTGAACTGGATGAAGGCGCCGCCGAACCAGAGCGCATTGAGCAGCAGGACAAGATCCGGAAGAAATCGCATGGCTACTTTCCGTAGAACGCTTCGCTGCGCACCACGCGGCCGGCGCTGTCGAAATCCATGAACTCGCTAGCGCGCGCCTCGCCCAATTGCCACCACACGGTCAGGCGCGAAATCGTCTCGTCCCAGCTCCAGTTCAGGATTTTCAGATCAGCGCTGGCGATGTGGCCATACGCCTTCCGCCAATAGGTACGGATGTTCTCGGCGCCCGCGACCACGGGAGCGCCGGTCAATTTGACCGCCAGCGGGCTGCGCATCTCGGCGTTCTCGGCAAAGTGCGAGACGACCGCGTCGATATCGACCTTGCACCAGTTCGCACACCATGTCTCGACAAAGCGCCCGATCGCCGCCCGGTCCATTGGCTGTTGGCTCATGCTCGCGCCCTCTTCTCCGTGCAACGGCGGAGAAGAGATGGCACAAGGCAATTTTCAAGTCAACTATATTGACGTTAGAAGCGTCAATGCTTGTCGGCGATGGCTCCCATCACCGCCATCCAGGCTGCAGCGCCGGTCTCGCCGACATGGTCGAACGCCGCGCGCAGCACCTTGCGCTCATAACCCGACGCCCGCTGTTCGATCCGTTGCCCCTCCGGGGTCAGCCGCAACAATTTGGAGCGGTGCTGCTCGGGCGACCGCTTCGATATCAGGAGCTTGCGTTCCAATAGCAGGTTGAGCGGCCGGTTCACGGCCTGCTTGGAAATCCCGAGGATGTCGATCAGCGCGCCGATCGAGATATCGGGCTGCCGCGCCACGACATAGAGAATGCGATGGTGCGGGCGCGACAGGCCGAGCGTCGCAAGATACTGGTCGGCCGTGAGCGTCATGCCGCGCCAGCCGTAGTACATCAGTTCGAGCGCGGCATCCAACTCGTCGAGCTTGGTGAGCGAGGCGCGGTGCAGGCCCGCCACGCGTTTGGCAGTCTTCTTCATTCGTCCCCCGAAACGAAAATTATCCCAGCGCCCGCAATTCGCGGCGCAGCACCTTGCCCGTCGCCGTCATTGGCAGCGTCTCGGCGAACTGCACAAAGCGCGGATATTCGTGGGCGGCAAGCTGCACCTTGACGAATTCCTGGATCTCGCGCGCCAATTCGTCGCTGGCGGCAAAGCCCGGACGCAGCACGATCCAGGCCTTGATCGATTCAGTGCGGATCGGATCGGGAATGCCGACCACGGCCGACATCGCGACCGCTGGATGCTTCATCAGCGTGTGCTCGATCTCGGAGGGCCCGACGCGGTAGCCGGCGGTGGTGATGACGTCATCCTCGCGGCTGACGTACCAGAAATAGTCGTCTTCATCCTGCACACCGAGATCGCCGGTGAGCAGAAATTCGCCGGCATATTTCTTCGCGGTCGCTTCCGGGTTCTTCCAGTATTCGATCATGGTGCACGGGCATGGCTGGCGCACGCCGATGATGCCGCGCTCGCCGCGCGGCAGCTCCTCGCCCTTGTCATTGACGATGCGGACGTCGAAGCCCGGGGTTGCCTTGCCCATCGATCCCGGGCGAATCGGAAACAGGTTCGAATTGCTGCCGATCACAAGATTGCATTCGGTCTGGCCGAACACCTCATGCGCGTCGATGCCAAACGTTTCGCGCACCCAGCCATGCAATTCGCCACCGAGCGATTCGCCGCCGGTGAAGATGCTGCGCAGCTTCAGGCCGGGATTCCTTACGTCCGCCTGCCGCATCAGTTTCAGCGCGGTCGGCGGCAGGAACGTGTTGCGGATGCCGAGGTCGGCCATCATTTGCATCGCTGCCTGCGGCTCGAACTTTCGCGCGCGATGCCCGACCAGCGGAATGCCATGATACCAGAACGCGAGCAGGCCGTTGATCAGCCCGCCGATCCAGGCCCAGTCGGCCGGCGTCCACATCAGATCGCCGGGCTTGGGCAGGAAGTTGTGGCACATCTCGACATTCGGCAGATGGCCGAGTACGACGCGGTGCGCATGCAGCGCACCTTTTGGGTTTCCTGTGGTGCCGGAGGTGTAGATGATCAGCGCGGGATCGTCGGACGAGGTATCGACGGTAGGAAACACCTCGTCCGCCTCCTCGATCGCCGGCCAGAACGGCTTCGCGCCAGCGTGCGCGATGCTGGTCGTGACATAGATAGCCTGAAGATAGGGCAGCCGGTCGCGGATCTTCGAGAGCTTCTCCCACCCGCTTTCGTCGGTAATGATGGCCCGCGCGCCGGAATTCGACAGCCGGAATTCCAGCGCATCCTCACCGAACAGCGCGAACAGCGGGATCGAGATCATACCGGAGCGGAACGCGGCGAGATGCGCGATCGGCAGTTCCAGCGATTGCGAGAGGAACACGGCGATGCGGTCACCGCGCATTAGGCCGTCGGCTTTCAACACGTTGGCAAAGCGGCGAGAATACTCGGCAACCTCGTCGAACGAAGTGCGCGTGATGGCGCCGCTCTCGTCGACATAAACCAGCGCGAGCCGGCCGGAGCCGTCGGCGTGGCGGTCGCAGCACGCGGTCGCCATGTTGAAGCGCGCGGGGATGGTCCAACGGAAGTTGCGGTAGAGTTCGTCGTAGGTTGCGGCTTCGGTGAGCATCGGACGCCTTCGTTCGTCGTCCCCGCGAAGGCGGGGACCCATAGCCACCAAGTTTAGCTATGGGTAAGAACGATTCAACGCGCATCTAGAATATATCGCGCGGCCGCGGAGTATGGGTTCCCGCTTTCGCGGGGACGACATCCGAGGTGATGTCAATCTCAAAAAATCAGCGCCTGCTCCATCGCAAGCTCGGCCTCGAGGCTTGCGACGTCGCGATAGATCGAGGTGACGGCAAGCACGCGCCCCTTGCGCTTGTACTGTAGCAGGCAATCCTTGCCGGCGATGTCGCCGTCCACGGTAATTTCGTCCCATTTCTCGGCGTGACCGACATAGTTGATCGGGACGTCGTAATGCTGGCTCCAGAAGAACGGCACGGCGTCAAAACGTTCCTGTTGCCCGAGCATGTTGCGCGCCGCGGTCTGGCCCTGTCGCTCCGCCACCACCCAATGCTCGACCCGGATGTTTTCGCCGGAATGCGGATCGGGCCAGCGGGCGATATCGCCGGCGGCATAGATGCCGGGAACGCTGGTTTCCAGATAGATATCGACGGTGACGCCGCGATCGATCGCAAGCCCCGCCTTCTCGGCCAAGCCAAGACGCGGGCGCACGCCGACGCCGACCACGACGATATCGGCCTCGACCACGCTACCGCTTTTCAGCGTCGCGCGCTTGCCGTCGATCGCAGTGACAGTGTCGCCGAGATGGAAGATGACGCCGTGCTCCTCATGCAGCGCACGGACGAAGTCGCCCAGTTCGGGCCCGAGCACGCGCTCCATCGGCCGCTGCTCCAGGCCGACGACATGAACTTCGACATTTCTGGCCCGCAGTGACGCTGCGGTCTCCAATCCGATAAAACTCGCGCCGATAACGACGGCGCGCCGCGCGCCATCGGCCTGCGCAATGATCGCACGGGAATCCGCCAGCGAGCGCAGCACGTGGACATGAGGCTGATCGATGCCCGGTATTTGCAGGCGCACCGGCTCGGCGCCGGTCGCCAGCAGCAAGCGGTCATAGGGAATGGTCTCGCCGCCAGACGTGATGACATGGCGTGCCTTGGTGTCGATCGACGTGACCTCGGTATTGAGCCGGAGGTCGATCTTCGCGTCAGTATAGAAATCATCCGGCCGCAGCGGCAGCCAATCCTCCGGCGCGCTGCCGGCGAGATAATCCTTTGACAGGTTCGGCCGGTCGACCGGCGCCGCGCCATCGTCACTCAGCATCACGATGTTGCCGCGATAGTCCTGACGCCGCAGCATCTCGGCGGCGGCAAAGCCCGCCGCGCCGCCGCCGACGATCACGATCTGGCCGGGCATGTCGGTAGCGGGCTGCGGCTTGATCCGCGGTTTGGGCTGTTCGCGCTTCTCGCGAACGAAGACGCGATCACCTTGCAGCTCGACCTTCCAAACGGCGACCGGACTGAGCGCCGGCGCCCGTGTAGCTTCGCCGGTACGCAGGTCGAAACAGGCATGATGCCAGGGACAACGAACGCCATCCCCGGTCACAAGACCTTCGGCGAGGGGCCCGTGATAGTGCGTGCAATGCGCGCCGATCGCATAAATCTCCGGCCCGGAACGCACCAGCAGGACTTCCTCGTCGCCGACATGGCCGAGCAACATCTGGCCGGTGAATTCGGACGGCGTGACGCCCTTTGACAGATCGGGACCGGCGGGCGGCGATTGCTGATCGGCCATCTCTTCCTCCGCAGCGTGGCGTTAAGTTGCCATTCCCAGAAATTCCTGACGGGTCAGCGCGTTGTCGCGAAAGCAGCCGAGCATGCGGCTGGTGACGAGATCGGTGTCCGGCTTGTGCACGCCGCGCGTCGTCATGCAGTGATGCGTCGCCTTGATAATGACGCCGACGCCCTGCGGTTCCAGCACGTCATTGATGGTGTTGGCGATCTGCGCCGTCATCTTTTCCTGGATCTGCAAGCGCTTTGCATAGACATCGACGACGCGCGCCAGCTTGCTGATGCCGACGACGCGGCCGTTTGGAATATAGGCCACCCAGGCCTGGCCGACGATCGGCGCCATGTGGTGCTCGCAATGGCTCTCGAAACGGATGCCGCGCAGCACGATCATCTCGTCATAGCCTTCGATCTCCTCAAACGTCTTTCTCAGGATTTCGACGGGGTCCTGCGCATAGCCGGAGAAGAATTCCTCGAACGCGCGCGTTACCCGCGCCGGCGTCTCGCGCAGGCCGTCCCGGTCAGGGTCTTCGCCGGTCCATCGGAGGATGGTGCGAACGGCCGCTTCGACCTCGGCCCGATCAGGCCGCTGGATTTCAGACGGCCGGGTCCTAGCGCGATCCAGTGCATGTACATTCGGATTCATCGAGAGGCCTTTCCACGCTTGCATTAACGAGCTTGAACCCGTTGGATGCAGCCTCGGCGGAAAGGTTCCCGAGAACTCGGCCGCGCACCTTAGGAAAGTTGACGGCGTTTGCTGTCCGCGTGCGCTCCAGCAGCCGGCCAAGCCGTCGCATGCCTGCTTCCGGCCGCATGCAAACCCGCACGACGAGCGGTCCGGTAGTGTTCCTGAGGCACGTTGCGCGACCGATTGCCTCATGGACGCCGACCGCCGGCACTGATGTCGCACTCGTGCGGCGCAGCAACAGAACAGCGTTACACCTCACAGATTCGCGGAACGAAACGGCTCGTCGGTCTTTCTCGACCTTTGGGAGGTGCCCATGACTTCTCAGGCCATAGAAGGTGCATGTGCGTTCGCTTGGCGGAACTACCTGCTGCGAGACAGCAGCATCAGTGAGAACGATAGCAGGCGTTCCGCCCTTTATCGCTATGTCTCCAATCTTCGCGATACCGGCGACTATGATTTCGGTCTCTTGCAAATCGCGGCCGTCGCTTACTTGAAGAAGCTGGACGAATTGCATGACGATCGAAGTGCGAGACTCGCAGCAGACCAGGCCTTGGCCGAGCGCTTGAAGTCACGAAGTGCGCCGGCCGGGACTTAATTGTAGGCCACACACAAGAGCAGAGGAGCCAGCAGCATGGCAGATTCCGCCAACGTAAACCGCGCCGCACACGACGCGCAGAGCCGTATCATGGCGACAGCAATCGGCATGGATGCCTTAAGGCCAATCATGCACTTGCAGGTTTCGATGCTGAGGTTGTGGGCCGACAGCATCGAGAGGCTTGCGGGCAATTATGAAAAGGCGCTCGATGAAACCGCGACCATCACCGATGAAAAATCAGGGAAGCAACGGGCCGCGTAACACATGAATCGTCGTAATACTTGAATCGTCGGAGTCCGGGTTGGTTCGAGGCAAGACTAGCCTGACAGCGCCGCCTTCACCAGGCCGCTCGCCTTGCCGAAATCCATCTGGCCGGCAAACTTCGCGCGCAGCACACCGATCACCTTGCCCATGTCCTTCATGCCGGCGGCGCCGGTCTCGGCGATCGCTGCCGAGATCGCCGCCTTCACCTCGTCGTCGGACATCTGCTTGGGCAGATAGGCGGAGATGACGGCGATCTCCTCGCGCTCCTGCGCGGCAAGCTCGGCGCGGCCGCCCTTCTCATAGAGCTCGACCGATTCCTGGCGCTGCTTGATCATCTTCTGCAGCACGCCAAGGATGTCGGCGTCGGCGAGCGGCGGCTTGCCCTGCCCGCGCGCCTCGATGTCGGCATTCTTGAGGGTCGAGTTGACCATGCGCAACGTGGAGAGCTTGCGCTCGTCCTTGGCCTTCATGGCCTCCTTGACCGCGTTGTTGATGTCGTCGCGCAGCATGGTTGCCTCACTGAAGATGGTGCCGCCGGTGGACCCTTGGTCTATCGGAAGATCGCGCGTCTATATAGCGGCCAAGCGAGCCGCGCCACTGCTGGGATGTCGGCCGGTGGGACCTGAACGAGCGGCATCAGCTCGAATTGGTTAAGCTGGGCGGCCAATTCCGGCGAATTGGGCCCAAACCGGCCGGGTCGCCGGAACCGGCGATCAAATATGCGGTAAACGCATGTGAATCGCGCCGTTTTCTGGCCTTCCGGCTTTGACGCGCGGGGGCGCTTGCGACTATGAAGTGCGCTCATGACAACATCCGAAAACGCCTCAGCCTGGCCGGACCACAAGCCGACCGCGCTCCTCGTGCTCGCCGATGGTACCGTGCTGGAGGGCTTTGGCCTCGGCGCGGAAGGCCGCGCCGTCGGCGAGGTCTGCTTCAACACCGCGATGACCGGTTATGAGGAGATCCTCACCGATCCCTCCTATGCCGGCCAGCTCATCACCTTCACCTTCCCGCATATCGGCAATGTCGGTACCAACGAGGAAGACATCGAGACGGTGAACATGGCGGCAACGCCCGGCGCGCGCGGCGTGATCCTGCGCACTGCCATCACCGATCCCTCGAACTACCGCGCGACAAAACATCTCGACCAGTGGCTGCGCGCCAGGGGCATCATCGGTCTCTCCGGCATCGACACCCGCGCGCTCACCGCACTGATCCGTTCCAAGGGCATGCCGAATGCCGTGATCGCACATTCGAAGAGGGGCGAGTTCGACCTGCACGCGTTGAAGGAAGAGGCGCGCGAATGGCCGGGCCTCGAGGGCATGGACCTGGTGCCGATGGTCACCTCCGGCCAGCGCTTCACCTGGGACGAGACGCCCTGGGACTGGCAGAAGGGCTTTGGCCGCCAGAGCGATCCGGAATTCAACGTGGTCGCGATCGACTACGGCATCAAGCGCAACATTCTGCGCCTGCTCGCCGCCGAAGGCTGCAAGGTCACGGTGGTGCCGGCGACGACGCCGGCCGAGGACATCCTGGCGATGAAGCCGGACGGCGTTTTCCTGAGCAATGGCCCGGGCGATCCGGCGGCAACCGGCAAATATGCCGTGCCCGTCATCCAGGAGGTGATCAAATCGGGCACGCCGACCTTCGGCATCTGCCTCGGCCACCAGATGCTGGGCCTCGCGGTCGGCGCCAGAACTAAGAAGATGCATCAGGGCCACCACGGCGCCAACCATCCGGTGAAAGACGAGACCACCGGCAAGGTCGAGATCACCTCGATGAACCACGGTTTTGCCGTGGATCAGGACACGTTGCCCGAGGGCGCGACGCAGACTCACATCTCGCTGTTCGACGGCTCCAATTGCGGCATCGAGCTGAAGGGTAAGCCGGTCTTCTCGGTGCAGTATCACCCGGAAGCATCCCCGGGCCCGCGCGACTCGCACTACCTGTTCAAGCGGTTCGCCGATCTGATGCGGCAGAGGAAGCGAGCGTAAGAAGCCGCTATCGTCATTGCGAGGAGCGCCAGCGACGAAGCAATCCATCTTTCCTCATTGCCGAGAGATGGATTGCTTCGCTTCGCTCGCAATGACGGCGGACTGAATTAGCCGGCGCAACAATTGCGCATGCCACGACGACGTGCATGGTTTTCGAGATTCCGAAGGAACGTGAGGCGCTGGCGGCGGTTTGAAAGTGTAGGTTTGTCGACTCCATCCTGAGGAGCCGCGCAGAGGCGTCTCGAAGGATGAAGCCATCGGCCGGACCTCATGGTTCGAGACGCGCAACGCGCTCCTCACCATGGGTTGCTGCGTCCTGCGGAGAACCCATCATGTCCGTCGTCAACGCCGATATCGAGCCGCTCGCCCTCGTCTTCGAGGACGACGGCCTCGTGCCGAACAATCCGCTGCCGTTCCTGGTCTACAGGGGCGCGGTGGACGTTGCCAACGAGCATCCGGAAAAGACCATCGAGGGATTGTTCGGCGCCAATGGCTGGGGCGCCATGTGGCGTAATGGCGTTTATGATTACGTGCACTACCACGCCACCGTGCATGAAGTGCTCGGCGTTGCCCGCGGCCGCGCGCGCGTCCGCTTCGGCGGCAATGGCGGTCAGGAGCTTGAAATATCCGCCGGCGACGTCGCCATCCTGCCGGCCGGCACCGGGCATCAATGCGTGTTCGCCAGCCCTGATTTCTGCGTGGTCGGCGCCTACCCGCCGGGGCCGCCGATGCAGATCACGCGGCCGACGCCGGAGAACCACGCAAAAGCGTTGAAGACGATCCCGGACGTGAAGGTGCCGAAGACCGATCCCGTGCGCGGTGAAGACGGGCCGCTGGTGCGGCTATGGAGCCGCCGCGCGGGATGAGACGGAGTTCGTCAGCCGCTCCGGGCGAGTGGGAATTTTGGCTCGGCCACGGCGGCTGGCTCCGCATCGGCCGGTGAGACCCGCATCGCCGCGATCCGCGCCACGAACAGCCCGATGACGAGATTGGTGCGCTCGATCTCGAGCTTGTCATCACGGACCGGCCCGTTCGGAACGGTCGCGCACATCGTCTTGATGCATTCCAGCGTGCGAGACAGGGAATCGACCACCGCATAGATCGGCTCGATCGACGGCACCGCTGCCTGTGAGCCCGGCGCTTTCGTGGCCGGCTGACCGGATGGGCCGGCCCGATGGCCGGATGTTACGTCACGTAATTCGACAATTTTCTGCATCGCAGGATTCCAAACTCGGCAATTATGGACTTGAAAGTTGCTATTGTTTTACCGCGCAATCAGCTCACCCGGCCGGGTTACATGCTACCGGCAATCTCGCCCAAACACGCTTAAATTGACTATCGGAATCCCGCAGCACTTTCTTTGTGCGCATGTCATTTACCTGCGACACTTGGCTGCAGCGGGTTGTCGGGTGGGCCGCGCATCGTCGCTCAGTTGGAAGTAGCTGAACACACCTCGATCAACCCCGCCGGCATCGGTTTTCCAAGAAACCTTGATCTAAGTCAGCATGCGCGTCGGCATTTGATGCCGACAATGACACGTTAGGGCACGCAATCCATTTCCGGACGCGACCGCACGATCGCGTCTGCCACTAATTTTGCGGAGCAATGGAGGCCACGCGCATCAGCTACGGCTCCGAATATCTCACAAACAATCACGACAGAAGGAGGATTCGACATGTTTCGAGGAATTCTGCCGCTGACACTATCTCTCTGCATAGGTGCGGCTGCTGCGCCGGCGGCGCTGGCCCAGCTCACGGCGTCGATCGCCGAAGACGAAGGGCGCGCCATTGCAGTGGATGCTTATGTCTATTTCTACCCTCTCCTGTCTATGGATATCACGCGGAGGCAATTCACGAACGTTGAAACGGGTACGGACAGTTTCAAAGGCCCGATGAACACGATCGTGAACGTGCGCGAATACCCGCCGGCGGATTTCAAGGGTGTCGTGCGGTCCAATTTTGACACCCTTTATTCCTCGGCATGGTTGGACATGTCCAAGGAGCCGGTCGTTATCACTGTCCCGGATACAGATGGACGCTACTATTTGTTGCCGATGCTCGACATGTGGTCCGATGTTTTTGCATCGCCGGGGTGGCGAACGACGGGCACCGAGGCGGGGACGTTTCTGCTAACACCGCCCGGCTGGAGGCCCGATCTGCGCGAGAAGTTCGCCGAGGCGTTCAGGCTTCCAGAAGATACGCAGCGGATCGAAGCGCCGACGCCCTATGTCTGGATCATCGGCCGCACCAAGACGGATGGCCCGGCGGATTACAGCGCCGTTCATAAAATCCAGGCCGGGTACAAGGTTACCCCGCTATCCGAGTTCGGCAAAACGCCAAAGCCGGCCGAGGTCAAGATCGATCCGAGCGTCGATATGAAGACACCGCCAAAGGTCCAGGTCGATACCATGTCGGCCGGCGTCTACTTCGCCAACGCGGCTGAATTGCTCAAGCTGCATCCGCCGCATATCACCGACGAGCCGATCATCGCGCAGATGAAGAAGATCGGCATCGAGCCAGGCAAGAGCTTTGACATCGGCATGCTCGATCCCCACATACGGCGGGCATTGGAGACTGCACCGCAAGAGGCACAGAAGCTGATGGCCTGGAAGGTGCCGACGCTGGCGCGGGTCGCGAACAACTGGTCCATGAACACCGACACCATGGGCGTCTACGGCAACTACTACCTGAAGCGGGCGATCGTCGCGCAAGTGGGGCTCGGAGCCAATCTGCCTGAGGACGCCATCTATCCGCTCAATCTCGGTGACGAATCCGGCAAGCCGCTCGACGGCTCAAACAAATACACCCTCACGTTCGAGAAGGGCGCTGCACCGCCGGTAAATGCGTTCTGGTCGATCACGCTGTACGATCCGGAAGGATTCCAGGTCAGCAACGTACTGGGCCGTTTCGCCGTGAGCAGCTGGATGCCGTTCAAGTACAACGCCGACGGTTCGCTTGACCTGTACTTCCAGAACGAAAGCCCCGGAAAGGATAAGGACGCCAACTGGCTGCCGGCACCGAAGGGAGCCTTCAATCTCACCATGCGCCTTTACGCGCCGAAGTCCGAAGCACTTACCGGAAGATGGAATCCGCCGCCGGTTGTGCGGACACTGGCGACGGTTGGAGCGGCGCAATGAAGGAAGGCACTTCGGTACTCCCGACGCTTCGGGCGCCGGCGTCCGAGGCGCATTGAAGCCACGCTAGTCGGTCATCTGCCCGCCTGGCCCATTTGCAGACACGTTAACAAGCTGACGTAACTTGGCGTGCCACCGATATTTTCTTGCGAAGCACAGCCTGCGCGGCTCGGCGCAGGAAATTTGGACCATTGGCCCGCGAGCTGCTTCTGCGCTTTTTGTTCATCGCTGACGCAGGTCTTGACCGATTGATCAAGAGAGAGCCCGGCAGCCGCGGCCGCGACGAGCTTGCAGCTCCGGGCAATATCGTAGTTCGGCATTCCGTCAGCCGCCATAACGATCAGATGCGAGTTCAAGATGATCATCGAGAAGGAGATAGGCATCGCAGGCCTCCCGTTAATCTCGCACGACAGCATCGTAGCGGAACCCGCCCCGCAAGCTACCTTTACTTTGGCACTGCACGTCGATTCAAAGATCGGCCACGCCTGACGGAGCGGCGGGTCGCGCCGGCCCGTTGGCGAACCTGCTCCTCCCGCACGGGAGGCTGTGGGTCAAGCCGCGTTGGCGCCTTCCTGCCGGCTGGCCTCGAACAGGAACCAGGTGCGGCGCTCGGTCTCGTCGATGAAAAGTTCGAGCAGCTGGGCGGTGCCCGTGTCCTCATTATCGTCGGCGAGCTTGTGCGCCTTGCGCATCGCCGCCGCCATCTTCTTGTTGTCTTCCATCAATTCGCGCAGCATTTGCCGCGGCGGCACGTAATCCTCATTGTTGTCCTGGATGGTCTGCAGCTTGGCGATCTGACCGATCGAGCGCAGCGTAATGCCGCCGATCTTGCGCACCCGCTCGGCAAGCTGGTCGGTGGTTGCGAAGATCGCTTCGGATTGTTCGTCGAGCAGCAAATGATAGTCGCGGAAGTGGCGGCCGCTGACATGCCAGTGGAAGTTCTTGGTCTTCAAGTAAAGCGCGAAGGCGTCCGCCAGGAGCACGTTGAGCGATGCCGAAATCTTCTCGACGGCGGCCGGCGCCAGGTCGGTCGGCGTATCGAGGTCGGGGGATACCTTGTCGGATTTATTGTTGGTTTTGCTCACATTACACCTTCCTGTTAGGACCAGATACCGGCGGCGGTGGACATTGGCCGCCGGACGACCTAACGCATCAGTTTCAGGCTGGTTCCGCGACCGGAACCGGCGACTTTGGCCGGGCGCGCACGCATGGATGAATGGATCGACTATTACGATTCCACGCATACGATTTATGCGAGCAAGCTGCATCGCGACCTGCATTTCCAGCTCATCGCGCGCGACATCATCGGCTACATCGCCACGCCCGATGCCGTCGTGCTCGATTATGCCTGCGGCGAGGCGCTGTCGGCGGCCCGCGTGGCGGACGCCTGCGCCATGCTCTATCTGGCCGAGCCGGCGCCCGGCGTGCGCGGCCGGCTGATCGCGCGCTTTGCGCCGAACACCAAAATCCGCGTCCGCTCGCTCGAGGATCTCTCGCGGATGGCGGAAGGCTCGGTCGATCTCGTCGTCATGAATTCGGTCGCGCAATACATGACGCCGTCGGAGCTGGATTCGGCCTTTGGCGTGGTCCGCCGGCTGCTAAAGCCCAACGGCCGCTTGGTGGTCGGCGACATCCTGCGGCCCGAGGTCGGCATGTTCAGGGACGTGCTGGCGCTGTTGAAGTTCGCCTCCGCCCACGGGTTCCTGAAGGATGCCCTGTACGGCCTCGCGAGCACGGCGCTGTCGGATTACCGGCAGCTGCGCACGCGGATCGGACTGCAGCGCTACACCGAGAATGACATGATTGGGAAGCTCACGCGCGCCGGCTTCTCGACCTCGCGCGCGCCCCAGAACATCGGCCACAACCCCTGGCGGATGACCTTCGTCGCGCGGCACGCTCTGAAGCTCAATTAGACGCTATGGCGCCCTAAGGTTGTTAACCCTAAACCACGGTAAGCATGGTTCACCGCGCCGTGATCGGCCATGATGAGCATGGCCCGGTGGCGGAAGCGTCGACGCGGGAGCAGTGCAATGCTCTTTATCCTGGTTCAAATCCAGGCCGGGCCTCCAGCCTTCGCTGCTTACGCAGCTTCGGCTAGGCAAGCCAGCCTTGCTCCGCCACAGCTCGCAGAGCGGCGGCGGGTTCGGCTAGACAGGCCCTTTCGTAGCGAAGGCTGTCCCGCCGTAGCTCGCAGAGCGAAGGCGGACCGAGCTGGCCACCGCACAACTCGCAGGCTGCCAAATCCCTGAAAATCCCCGTTGATGGCCCGTTTTTGGGGGTTTCGCGGGTGCAAAATCTGGTCTAAAGACCACCCGCGCGCGAGGGTGACCCGCGCTCTTGGCTTAGGGGACGCGCGGCTGCGCGCCCTTTTTTTGTGCCCAATTTCCCGTTTGAGAGCTGATGCCCAAAAGAACAGACATCTCCACCATCCTGATCATCGGCGCCGGTCCCATCGTGATCGGCCAGGCCTGCGAATTCGACTATTCCGGCACCCAGGCGGTGAAGACGCTGAAGGAAGAGGGCTACCGCATCGTCCTCGTCAATTCCAATCCGGCCACCATCATGACGGATCCGGAACTTGCTGATGCGACCTATATCGAGCCGATCACCCCGGAAATCGTCGCCAAGATCATCGAGAAGGAACGTCACGTCATCCCCGGCGGCTTTGCACTGCTGCCGACCATGGGCGGCCAGACCGCGCTGAACTGCGCACTGTCGCTGCGCCGCCAGGGCACGCTCGACAAGTTCGACGTCGAGATGATCGGCGCCACGGCCGACGCGATCGACAAGGCCGAGGACCGCCAGCTGTTCCGCGAGGCCATGACCAAGATCGGGCTCGAGACGCCGAAATCGCGGCTCGCCAACGCCTCGGAATTGAAGAAGTCCTATCGCGACAAATACCTCGCCGAACGGGAGAAACTATCCGGCGCGGCGCTGGATGAACTCGAAAGGCAATGGACGCTCGGCGAAAGCGAACGCCGCAAGCGCTACCAGGAGCACGCCCTCGGCCAAGCGCTGATGGCGCTGTCCGAGATCGGGCTGCCAGCGATCATCCGCCCCTCCTTCACCATGGGTGGCACCGGCGGCGGCATCGCCTACAACAAGGAAGAGTTCCTCGACATCATCGAACGCGGCTTGGATGCCTCCCCGACCAACGAAGTCTTGATCGAGGAATCCGTGCTCGGCTGGAAAGAGTTCGAGATGGAGGTGGTGCGCGACAAGAAGGACAATTGCATCATCGTCTGCTCGATCGAGAACCTCGATCCGATGGGCGTGCACACCGGCGATTCCATCACGGTGGCGCCGGCGCTGACGCTGACCGACAAGGAATACCAGATCATGCGCGACGCCTCGCTGGCGGTGCTGCGCGAGATCGGGGTCGAGACCGGCGGCTCCAACGTGCAGTTCGGCGTCAACCCGGCCGACGGCCGCATGGTCGTTATCGAGATGAACCCGCGCGTGTCGCGTTCCTCGGCGCTGGCCTCGAAGGCGACCGGCTTTCCGATCGCCAAAGTCGCCGCCAAGCTCGCGATCGGCTACACGCTCGATGAAATCGCCAACGACATCACCGGAGGCGCGACGCCGGCCTCGTTCGAGCCGACCATCGACTATGTCGTCACCAAGGTCCCCCGGTTTGCGTTCGAGAAATTCCCCGGCGCTTCCACCACGCTGACGACGTCGATGAAGTCAGTGGGCGAAGTCATGGCGATCGGCCGCACCTTCCAGGAGAGCCTGCAGAAGGCGCTGCGCGGGCTCGAGACCGGCCTCACCGGCCTCGACGAGATCGAGATCGAAGGCCTCGGCCGCGGCGACGACAAGAACGCGATCCGCGCCGCACTCGGCACGCCGACGCCGAACCGCATCCTGCAGGTGGCGCAGGCGATGCGGCTCGGCTGGTCGAACGAGGAGATCTTCAACTCCTGCAAGATCGATCCGTGGTTCCTCAGCGAGATGCGCGGCATCGTCGACATGGAAGCCAAGGTGCGGGCCAACGGTCTGCCGCCGAACGGCTACGGCATGCGCATGCTCAAAGCGATGGGCTTCTCCGATGCGCGCCTCGCGGTACTGACCGAGACCACCGAGGCCGAGGTGAAGGCCAAGCGGCACGCGCTCGGCGTCCGCCCCGCGTTCAAGCGCATCGACACCTGCGCCGCCGAATTCGCCTCGCCGACCGCCTACATGTATTCGAGCTATGAGGCGCCGTTTGCAGGCAGCCTCGCCGACGAGAGCGCGCCCTCCGACCGCAAGAAGGTGATCATCCTCGGCGGCGGCCCGAACCGGATCGGCCAGGGCATCGAATTCGATTATTGCTGCTGCCACGCCTGCTTCGCGCTCGATGACGCCGGCTATGAGACCATCATGGTCAACTGCAATCCGGAGACGGTCTCGACCGACTACGACACCGCCGACCGGCTCTATTTCGAGCCGCTCACCGCCGAGGACGTGCTGGAGATCATCGCCACCGAGCGGCAGAACGGCACGCTGCACGGCGTGATCGTGCAGTTCGGCGGCCAGACCCCGCTCAAGCTGGCGCGCGCGCTGGAAGCCGCCGAAGTGCCGATCCTCGGCACCTCGCCCGACGCCATCGACCTCGCCGAGGATCGCGACCGCTTCAAGCGCGTGCTCGACCGACTGCGGCTGAAGCAGCCCAAGAACGGCATCGCCTATTCGGTCGAGCAGGCGCGTCTGGTGACGGCAGATCTCGGCCTGCCGCTGGTGGTGCGCCCGTCCTACGTGCTGGGCGGCCGCGCCATGCAGATCATCCGCGAGGAGACCCAGCTCGACGACTACCTGCTCGGCACGCTGCCCGAGCTCGTGCCGGCCGACGTCAAGGCGCGCTACCCGAACGACAAGACCGGGCAGATCAACACGGTGCTCGGCAAAAACCCGCTGCTGTTCGACCGCTATCTGTCCGACGCCACCGAGATCGATGTCGACTGCCTCTGCGACGGCAAGGATACCTTCATCGTCGGGATCATGGAGCATATCGAGGAAGCCGGCATTCACTCCGGCGATTCCGCCTGCTCGCTGCCGCCGCATTCGCTGGACGCGAAGATGATCGAGGAGCTGGAACGCCAGACCCGCGAGCTCGCGCTCGGCCTCGACGTCGTCGGCCTGATGAACGTGCAATATGCGATCAAGGACGGCGAGATCTACGTGCTCGAGGTCAACCCTCGCGCCTCGCGCACCGTGCCGTTCGTCGCCAAGGTGATCGGCACGCCGGTGGCCAAGATCGCAGCAAGAATCATGGCCGGCGAGAAGCTCGCCGACTTCAAGCTGAAGAAGAAGCAGCTCGGCCATGTCGGCGTGAAGGAATCCGTTTTCCCGTTCGCCCGCTTCCCCGGCGTCGATACCGTGCTCGGTCCGGAAATGCGATCGACCGGCGAGGTCATGGGCATCGACCGCTCGTTCGAGGTTGCCTTTGCCAAGAGCCAACTCGGCGGTGGCACCCGCGTGCCGCGCAACGGCACCGTGTTCGTCTCGGTGCGCGAGACCGACAAGAACCGCATCGCGGAAGCTGTCCGTCTGTTGCACTCGCTCGGCTTCAAGGTGATGGGCACGTCGGGCACTCAGCGCTTCCTTGCCGACAGGGGCATTCCGACCGAGAAAGTCAACAAGGTGCTGGAGGGACGGCCGCATATCGTCGACGCCATCACCAATGGCGACATCCAGCTCGTCTTCAACACCACTGAAGGCCCGCAGGCGCTGGCCGACAGCCGTTCGCTGCGTCGGGCTGCCCTCTTGCATAAAGTGCCGTATTACACCACTCTTTCGGGTGCTGTTGCGGCCGCCCAGGGCATCCGCGCCTATCTGGGCGGGGACCTTGAGGTTCGCACGTTGCAGAGTTACTTTTCCGAAAACTGATCCTTGGCCGGGCGAACGCCCGCTAAGCGATTGGCAATAAAGCCGTATGGCTGGAACTCACCGCTTGGTTGGATGTTGAATCGGCCCCGGAAGGGGCCGAAAATTAATAGGCTGGCGGCTCATATCCGAGCCACGAAGGCCCGAATCGAAATCTAGAAAGTAGCTCGTGCGTGCTGCGCCAATGGTGGTTCGCGCGATGCAAGGACGGAAGAGATGATGGATAAGGTTCCGATGACTGCCGGCGGCTACGCCGCCCTGGAGCTCGAGTTGAAGCAGCGCCAGTCGGTGGATCGTCCACGCATCATCGAGCATATCGCCGAGGCGCGCTCGCATGGCGACCTCTCCGAGAACGCGGAATATCACGCGGCCAAGGAAGAGCAGTCGCATAATGAAGGCCGCATTGCCGAGATCGAGGACAAGCTCGCGCGCGCCGACATCATCGACATCTCGAAGCTGTCCGGCGACACCATCAAATTCGGCGCGACCGTCACGCTGGTCGACGAGGACACCGAGAAGAAGGCGGTGTGGCAGATCGTCGGCGAAGTCGAGGCCGATGCCAAGAAGGGCCGCATCTCCATCACCTCGCCGCTCGCCCGCGCGCTGATCGGCAAGAAGAAGGGCGCCACCGTCGAAGTGATGGCGCCCGGCGGCGCCAAGGCTTACGAGATCACCAAGGTCGAGTGGCGGTAAATTCTTTTCTGCTGCTCTCACGTATTTCCTGCCGGTGAATTCGGCCCCAGGCTACGGAGAGCGGAATGCTGCGTTACCGCCTTGTCGTCGCCCTCCTCGCGCTCGGCGGATCGGCCGCACTCGCCGCCGAAATCGAAATCCCGCCGCGCCGTGGGTACGACAATGTTTCGGTTCAGAAGGGCCCGCCGAATTGCAGCCGGTGGAGCGACGGCTGCGTGAACTGCGCGCGCGACGACAAGGACGCTGAACCGGTCTGCTCCAACATCGGCACTGCCTGCCAGCCCAAGGCGGTCACCTGCCTGAGCCGCGGCTCCGCTCCCAAGCCATAGCCGCAGCGCGCACCTTTGGAATCGTCGCGAGACGACGGTCACCCGCGAGTAACTGTTGCGGTAAAGGCGCGCATGGCGACGTGGTTCTCTTGCTTGCGCTTTCTGACAGCATTGTGAGTGGCGACACCGCGGATTCCGTAATACCGAACCTGGTACAATGCTTATACTTCATAACTAAATGAGCTTGCCATTCGGGCGCGGCGAGTTTCGTTCGCCGGACCAGGCAAGGGATCGAAACGGCGGGGACCGGCCTGCCGAAACGATCTTGTTGCGCTGCATCGCGACAATCTCGCGAAGCGGCGGGAATGATTCAATTTCGCTGGTGTTGTCTCGGCATCACACGCGTTCCGCCAACACCGTGTAATCTCGTCGCGCCAAGTTCTGGCGCGTCAAACAAAGGGGGACAATGACATGGACCAACTCGACAAGATGCTCGCGAAATGGGAGCCGACAGCGCTGAGCCTGTTTCGCTTCATTACCGGGCTTCTGCTGTTTCAATACGGCGTCGCCAAGATTCTCGGCTTTCCGGCCGTGCCTATGTTCGCCAAGATACCGCCCTTGATCGTGGTAGCCGGCACGATCGAACTCGTGCTCGGCGCGCTGTTGATGATCGGCCTGTTCACGCGCCTGAGCGCGTTCATCCTTTCCGGCGAAATGGCGTTCGCCTACTTCATCGGCCACATGTTCAAGACCCCCGACGCACCGGTGTTCCTGCCGCTACTCAATGGTGGCACGGCGGCGATCCTGTTCTGCTTCGCCTGTCTCTATCTGGCGACCGCCGGCGGCGGCCCGATCAGCGCCGACGCCATGATGCGGAAGAGGTGACTGAGCGTCGGTTCAGTCATTCCGGGATGGCGCGTAAGCACCAGACCTCAGATGCGCAATTGCGCATCGGGAATCTTGAGATTCCAGGTTCGATGCTTTCGCATCGCCCCGGAATGCCCCTCTCTTCTCACCCCGCCACCTTCACATCGAGCGGCACGGCCGCCTCGTATTTCGAATTGTGCAGCACCAGCGAGGTCCGGACGTTGCGCACGTGCGGCGCCGCCGTCAGGTGCGTGACGAAATCCTGAAACGTCGCCATGTCGGGCGCGACGCATTTGAGGATGAAGTCGACCTCGCCCGACAGCATCCAGCATTCCCGCACCAGGGGCTCGGCGCGGACGAACTCCTCGAAGGCGCGTAAATCGGCGTCCGCCTGGCTGGACAGATGCACAGAAGCAAACACAGTGACATCAAAGCCGAGCCGGCGCGGGTCCAAGAGGCCGCGATAGCCCTGGATGTAGCCCTCCTCCTCCAGGGTGCGGACCCGGCGCAGGCAGGGCGGCGGCGAGATGCCGACGCGCTTGGCCAGTTCCACATTGGTGATTCGGCCATCGGCCTGGATTTCGGCAAGGATCTTGAGATCGATTTCGTCCAAATTCTTCGACACGCGCGTCGGGTTCCCTAATTTTCGCTGCGCCCGGGCAGCTTTGCTGGCAATCTCTTAGCGCAGGCCGCGCGGCTTGAGCAATTTTATTGCGCGTGCGCTGCCCAATTTCGCGATTGTGAATTCGGTTCCGGGGAAAATTCGCTGGGATGAATTGCAAATCTTGCATAGCTACCCAGATATCTTAGACTTGGATTTGACACTTTCAGCGCCGCCGCGACCTCCTCCCCGGGCGCTTTCTGCTCAGTCAAAACAACCCCCGAATAAGAGAGGGATCCGCCGATGCCTGCGCCTATCCATGCCAAGGTCGTCATTATCGGTTCCGGCCCCGCCGGTTACACCGCGGCGATCTACGCGGCGCGCGCGATGCTGGAGCCCATACTGATCCAGGGCATCCAGCCCGGAGGACAACTCACCATCACCACCGACGTGGAGAACTATCCGGGTTTCGCCGACGTCATCCAGGGTCCCTGGCTGATGGAGCAGATGGAGAAGCAGGCGGCGCATGTCGGCACCAAGATCGTCACCGATCTCGTCAGCAAGCTGGAACTGGCGCAGCGCCCGTTCCGTCTGACCTGCGATAGCGGCGACGTCTATCTGGCGGAGACCGTGATCCTCGCTACCGGCGCCCAGGCGCGCTGGCTCGGCATCCCCTCGGAAGAGAAGTTCAAGGGTTTTGGCGTTTCGGCCTGCGCGACCTGCGACGGCTTCTTCTACCGCGGTAAGGAAGTGATCGTGGTCGGCGGCGGCAACACCGCGGTCGAGGAAGCGCTGTTCCTGACCAACTTTGCTTCGCAAGTGACGATCGTGCATCGTCGCGATCATTTCCGCGCCGAACGCATCCTGCAGGACCGCCTGTTCAAGCACCCCAAGATCAAGGTGGTGTGGGACTCGACAATCGACGAAATCTGCGGCGCCGAGAATCCTAGCAAGGTCACCCATGTGCGGCTGAAGAACGTCAGGACCGGCGCGCTGACGGAAGTGCCGGCCGACGGCGTCTTCATCGCCATCGGCCACGCGCCGGCGACCGACCTCGTCAAAGACCAGATCAAGCTGAAATCCTCCGGCTATGTCGAGGTGGCGCCGAACTCGACGGCGACCTCCGTGCCCGGCCTGTTCGCTGCCGGCGACGTTGCCGACGAAACCTACCGGCAGGCGGTCACGGCCGCCGGCCTCGGCTGCATGGCGGCCCTCGAGGCCGAACGTTTCCTGGCTTTGCGTGCGAGCGATCGCGCGGCGGCAGAATAATCATGGCTCGAACGCGGGACGGATTTACGGACATGGATTGGGACAAGCTGAAGGTGTTTCACGCGGCTGCGGAAGCGGGAAGCTTCACCCATGCCGGCGAGCAACTTGGGCTCTCGCAATCGGCGGTGTCTCGGCAGGTCAGTGCGCTCGAGCAGGAGCTTTCGGTGTCGCTGTTCCATCGCCATGCGCGAGGGCTCATCCTCACCGAGCAGGGCGACCTATTGTTCCGCACCGCGCATGACGTGTTCATGCAGTTGCAGGCGGCGCGCGCCAAGCTGACCGATAGCCGCGAGCGGCCGAGCGGCGATCTGAAGATCACCACGCCCCCTGCCCTCGGCATCAACTGGCTGATCCCGCGGCTCGACGAGTTCACCGCGCTCTATCCCGACATCCGCATCTCGCTGATCGTCACCGATGAGGATCTCGACCTGTCGATGCGCGAGGCCGACGTCGCGATCCGGACCCGCAAGCCGACGCAGCCCGACCTGATCCAGCGCAAGCTGTTCTCGATCGGCTTCCACGCTTATTGCTCGCCGGAATACATCAAGCGCTTCGGCACGCCGCGCACCCTCGATGACCTCGATTCGCACCGCATCATTATGCTCGGCGACGCGCAGGTTCCGACGCATCTGCAGAACCGTGCCTGGCTGATCGACGCCGGCCGCAACGGCTCGGGCCCGCGCGAAGCCTATTTCAAGGTGAACAACATCTTGGGGCTGGTCCGCGCCTGCCAGCAGGGTCTCGGCATTGCCGCGCTGCCCGACTATCTCGTCGAGTCAAACGACCGTCTGGTGCAGCTGTTCGGCGAATCCGACTCGATCCAGCTCGACACCTATTTCGTCTATCCCGAAGAGTTGAAGACAGTCGCGCGGGTGCAGGTGTTCCGCGACTTCGTGGTGAGCAAGGCGCAGCGCTGGCCTTCGTAAATGCGCGCGCGTCCTGTGGATTAGCCTATTTTATAGAGGGCGCGCTCACCGCATGTCTGACATGCGACCTCGACGGTTGCTGCAGGGCATGGATGAGGATCATAGTGCTCAAACGCTGATCGGTCGTGTCGCGCATATGTCCCCCTCCTCCAGTGACGCGGCGGTTCAGTAATCCCTCTTGGAAGGTGATTGTGTCGGCCTCACGTGGCCAATACCTCAAGCCGGGCTCTCTTGGGCCCGGCTTTTTTTCTTAGGCGCACCCCATGAGTCCGCCGATTGACATTGAAACCTTTCACAACCATCATGCGCAGATGATCACGCGTTCGTGTGCAGCTCTGTCGTCGAAAAAAGGTCTCCATCCGGGGACCCGGGATCGACGCGCGCGCTGAACTGCCGCAAACCGTGATCCGCAAAGCCCCGCCGTCTGGACGGGGTTTTTTATTGGCCCCGTCTCCGGCTTACCCCAAGAGGAGATGGAACGATGATTGAACCTTCGACCCGTGATTTGACGAGCCGCCTGCAGGGCCTGTGGCTGCCGCTGATCACGCCGTTTCGAAACGGCGAACTCGACGAGGCGTCGCTGCGCCGGCTCGTCAGACACTATGCAGCCGGCCCGATCGACGGCTTCATTCTCGCGGCGACATCGGGCGAAGGCATGTCGCTGCGCACCGACGAGCTCGAGCGGCTGGTGAGGGTGACGCGCAGCGAGCTCGCCACCGCCGGCCGGCGTCATTTGCCGATCTTGCTCGGCCTCTCCGGCGCCTCGACCGCCAAGATGCTGGCGGCGCTCGACGAGACGGCTGGCTGGCCGATCGACGGCTATCTGATCGCGAGCCCCTATTACACCAGGCCGTCGCAACGCGGCATCCTGCAGCACTTCACCGCGCTCGCCGACCGGGCTGCGCGCCCCCTCGTGCTCTACAACATCCCCTACCGGACCGCGGTCAACATCACCAACGAAACGCTGCTGCAGCTTGCCGCACATCCGAACATCGTCGGCATGAAGGATTGCAGCGCCGACCGCGCGCAGTCGATCGACTTCCTGAGCCGGCGTCCTGCAGGCTTTCGCGTGCTGACCGGCGAAGACGCGCAATACCATGAAGGGCTCAGCGACGGCGCCGACGGCGCGATCCTGCTGTCCGCGCATCTTGAGACGGAGGCCTTCGCATCGGTGCGGACGCTGCTGGCGCAGGGCGACCGCGACGGTGCGCTTGTCTGCTGGAAGCAGGTTTCGGTTCTGACCCGGCTGCTATTCAGCGAGCCGAGCCCGGCGCCCGCCAAGTATTGGCTCGCGCGCAGCGGGTTGATCGACAGCGCCGAAGTGCGCCTGCCGATGGTCGACGTGAGCGCCGAGCTGGCGGCGCTACTGGACGAGGAAATCGCGCGGCGCAGTCCGCCGCTGAAGATGCGGGCCTGAATGGTGCACACAAGAGAAGCCGGTCAACTCCCGCTCGATGGCGAGCGGGAGCGATGCGCTCTAGCTGAAGAGCAGCCGATAGGTCATGACCGGCGCGAAACCGAGCAGCATCGCCCAGGCGGCGAACGACGACACCAGGAGGACGTCGTGCATGCTCTGGGCGTAATCGCCGAACGAAAATCTATTGCGATGAAAGGTCATGGAATCCCCCCGAAACTTTTTCTGAGAAGAATCCATACGCGTAAAATTCTAACGTTGCGGACGCGGCTTCGCTCGACTTTGACGCCGCGCGGTCACCGGATGTTAACCAGCACTGGCGGCGGTTAGTCCGCCGTAGCAGGTGGATTCAATTGCAAGCGAAATCTCAACCAGGTTTTTAAAACCGGCCACGTATCAAACTGGCCGGAGCAACGAGAAACGCGGGGCGCGTCGTGCATTTCGAAAACAACAGGCTGGCCGAACAGGGCTTCTCCACGGAGGACATTGTCTGGGCCGTCGGCATCTGGTCGGTGATCCTGACGCTGTCGCCGGTCGTCGTGTTTTATGTGCTGATGGTAGCGTAAGCGCGCGATCACAAATGGCAGCGTCATTCCGGGGCGCGAAGCGAACTATGGTGCGCGATTGCGCACCTGAGAATCTCGAGAACCGGGTTCGATGCTTCGCATCGCTCCGGAATGACTGCTGAACAACAACCCCAAAAAGAGAAAAACGCGCGGGGCGCCGCGCGTCTTCAACAGTCCGGAAAGACAAGCGGCGTTGTTACGCCGCCTGCTTGTGCATGGCGCCCGATGCCGAGGCGGTTCCGCGGATCGCCTTGATCGAACGTTCGATCGCGCCCCAGAGCCTCGAGATCTCCGCCGCGGCGCGGCCTTCGGCGTAATATTCGCGGGCGCCTTCGCCCTGGCTCAGCGCCATCAACAGATCGGCGCGGTTGGTGATCTGGCCGCTCCAGACGGGAGCGCGGAATTTCGCCAGCGCTTCGCGCGCGATGGTGACGATGCGGCTCTCGACGCCGTCACGTTCGGCGGGGGCGCCGTTGATCACAACCGCGTAGGGCTTGCGCGCCGAGCGGCAGGTCTGAATCGTTTCCTGCACCGCGTTGACGTCGAACACGCCGGGTCGCGCCGGAATGATCACCATCGTCGCGTTGCGGATCGCGTCGTCGACCACGGCCGACAGGTTCGGCGGCGTGTCGATGAACACCCATTCGATGCCGTCGCGCTTGGCGGCGGCGACGATGCCGCTGACGGAATTCACCGCAGCCTTGATCGGCGGTTCATTGGTGCCGCGCAGCTTGTGCCACAGCGTGAGCGAGCCCTGCGGATCGGCGTCGACGAGCAGTATAGGTTTTGTTGCCTTGTGAACATGGGCAGCAAGATGAGCAGCCAGGGTACTTTTTCCCGACCCCCCTTTACGTGATGCAAAAACAATTACGTTCATACCTTGGCCTCCAGTTGACCCCAGAAGCCGAAAATGAATCAGCGCGCTGATTCGTGAAAGAAAAATTTAACGGCCGCCGCGATGGGGCCACTTAATTGCCAATAAGGCTGGTTTTTGAGTCACACCGCGCAATCACCGACTGGACGACACGGAAATCGGCAAGCTTGCTCTGCTGGGCCTCACTGCGCGCTGTTTGCGTGCTCGCGTTCGAACTTGGCGCGCTGACGCTCGAGCCATTTTACGCTCGACCCAGCCCAGCCCTTGCGCCAGCGGCTTCTGCAGTGGCGGCACATCCTGCGCGAACAAAAGGAGTCCGAGCGGCAGCATCCAGAGCCCGAGCACCGGCAGGAAGCTGAGAAAGCCGCCGACAACAAGCAAAAACGCGAGCGGAACGCGCACATAAAACGACGATGGCTTGCGCACCCAGCCGACGAACTTCGCCGGCCGCGGCGGCAGCTTCTTCTCGAACCAGGCAAAATGCCGGTCGAGCTCCTTCTGATGCTTACTCAATGAACACCCTCTCCTCTTAGGTCAGGAGATGTTCATTGCAGAGGCAGCAAACAAGGTATCAATCCGCCGCGAACGAAACCGTGAAACCTTGTGATGTCGGTCACGCCGCCGGTTTCGCCGGCTTCTTCTTCCGCGGCTTCGCGCCCACGGCCTTGCGCGGCGTTGCCGGCCGGATCACCATCGGCCGGCCCGCTGATCTGGCTGAAACCTCCCCCGGCTCCGGGCCGGCCCTGAATTGCGCACGGCAAGGTGGCGAGAGTTGCGACTTGTTCCTGATCATGCAGGCGGTGATGCGGTCGACATCGGGAATGTCGGCGCTGCAGAGGCGGAACGCATCGCCGGTGCAGGCCTGCTGCTGCTCGGCGGTGTAGGACTGCGCCGCAGTGGGCCCAGCTGAGAGCGACAGCGCGGTGGCCAAAAACAATCCGATCCGAAAAATCCCTGCCCGAAAAATCGTCATCAAATTCCCCAGCCCAAACTTTGGCAGAATTGTGGGTGAATGGCGGGGGATTCGCAAGCACGGGTGGACGACGCGCCACAGCACAAGTGTCGCGGCAGTTCGGGTCCGGCGGCCATTTAGCGGGATGAAGGATGGTACAGTTGGGTGGGCTCGAACCACCGACCTCCTGTTCCACAGACAGGCGCTCTAACCAACTGAGCTACAACTGCATCCTACCGCGGGGGGCCGAAAAGCGGCCTCGCGAATGGGCCGGAAACTAGGTGCAACGCCTCGCTTTGGCAAGTGCGCCACGTCACACATAATGGTCGCCGGCGAGACATTTTGCGTTCATTTTTGCGAACCGTCCGCCAGGGCGGTGACCGGCCCGGACAAGCAAAAACAGGCAAGCAAAAACGGGCAAGCAAAAAGCCCGGGCCGTTTCGCCCGGGCTTTTCCAGAGTTCATACCCAAGCGATCAGGCGGCGGGCTTGTAGTACTTCGCGGCGGAGGTCTTGATCGGCTCGACGGTCTCGCTCGCAACTTTCTGGCCGAGCTCGGCCAGTTCCTTGGCCTGGGCAGTGAAGGTCTCGTACTGCTTCTTGGCGTGCGAGGTCCACAGCTCGAGCGCCGCGGCCGGGGTCTTCACGCCGAACAGCTCCTGCGCGAAATCGAGCGAGGACGAGGTGTTGGCCTTGAAGAACTCGATCAGCTTGGCGTTGTACTCGCTGGCGCCCTTGCTGGCCGAGGTGAACACGGCCTCGATGGTGCCGTTATGGGTCTCGGCGGCGTCCTTGAACTTGGCATAGCTGTCGCGGGCCTGCGAGACGCCCTTTTCGGCGAGCGCGCGCATCTGCTCGGGCACTTCGAAGGGAATGATGGAGGCAGAGAAGGGATCGGTGGAGCTGGTCACGGCTTGCATCCTTCACAACGGGGTTAAACGATATTTCCCCCTCGCGGACGCGGGCAGACAAGCGACCGAAGGGGTTACGTACACACGCATTCACCGAAGTGCCCATCCACGGGCTTGCCTAATAAGCACCCATATCATGTCAAATTTGTGCAACGCAATGCAGTTTGTGGCGCGTCGCAACATTTATTCTCGCCACGGATGCCGGTTCCATCTGGTATTCCCAGTGGTTGCAGTCTTTGCCAATGCGGCCGGGTCAGTTTTTTGGCTTCGCTGCATCGAGCGCGGTCTTGCTGACGAGCTGGCCCATTTCGGCCGCCTGCTCCGCCAGTACGCGCATTTGAGCCTGCACATATTCGCCCTGCAGTCGGATCACCTCGGTCAGATCCTTGGCCTTGAGCAACGATTGCGCGTGGTCCAGCGAGGCGCGGACGTTGCGCTCGGCGTTGACGATCGCCTTCTGGCCGACGTCTCGGGCGCCGGCATTGACGGTAGCGTTGCGCTCTTCGAGGGAGCCGGCCACGGCCTGGGCGGAGGCGGCGAACTTCTCGAAGGTCTGGCGAGCCTGCTCGAAGCTCGCTTCCGCCATCGCACGGATCTCCCTGGGTATCTCGAAACGGCCTGGCATATCGTCACTCATCGCGTGCTCCTTCCGGATCGCGTCCGATAACGCCGAGGAAGCCGCTCCGAATCAGACGGCGTCGGGAGCCTCCTCGATCATGGTCCTGGCGCCGGCGTGCAACCCACCGAACGCAATACGCTGCGCAAGGGTCTAGCGCTTGAGGCGGATGCGGCCGGGTTAAGGTTATCCTCGGCTAAGGTTACCAAGCGGCTAGCCGGGCCGTGGACCTGCCGCGGCCGGCTTGCGATACTAACGAAGCCTTAACCCTGTCGGCGTTCTGGCTGCCGATGTGATGCCGGACGGTGATGTAGCAAGCGATGAAGGATGCGGAATTTCAGTGGCGGGCGCAGAGCGATCCGCGATTGGCGGCCTATGCGGCGAGCCGCCTGCCCGCATGGTTATGGAGCGCCGACGGCCGGCGGGTTCTCTGGGCCAATGCGGCCGGCGTCCGCGTGTTCGGCGCTACCAGCGCGGCGGCCCTTGCTGAACGAAATTTCGGGCCGGCCGACCATCACCGGCGGCAGATCGCGCGGCTCGCAGGCCGGCTGCTCGCCAGCGGCGCCATCCGCCTGGAGCGCCTGAGGGGATTTGGCGCAGCCCCCGGCATGCTCGCGACCTGCGGCTGTTCGCGCTTCGATTTTCCGGACGGCGGCCACGGCGTCCTCATCGCTGCCGGCAATATCGCGCTGATGACGCCGCGGCCGGCGCCGGCGTATCAACCGCCCGAGAATGAAATGCCGCCCGCTGCCGCATCATCGGAAACGAGCCAGCGGCCAAGCGCGCCCGCCATGACCATCGCCGAGCAACCGGCCGCGCCGCCGCCGGCACCCGATGACCAGCCCGCCGGCTTTACGCTGTTCGATGCGCTCGCCGAGCATGACACGATTGAAAAATCTTCCGCTGCCGAGCAGCCCGCCGCAGCCGAGACGCCGCCTGCGACCGAAACCGACGTACCCCCGCCCGCACCTGCGCTCGAAACATTCAAGTTCGAAGCCTTCGCCGGCCACACCACACAGGGGCGTCGGCTGCCGCTGCGCTTCACCTGGCAGATGGACAAGGAAGGCCGCTTCACGCTCGGTGCCGACGAATTCACCGGACTGATCGGCCCGCGCACCACGGCCGCGTTCGGCCGTCCCTGGCGCGACATCGCCGAGACCTTCGGCTTCGATCCGGAGGGACGGATCATGAAGGCATTCGCGACGGGGGCGACCTGGAGCGGCATCACGCTGAACTGGCCGGTCGATGGCGGCGGCACGCTGCCGGCGGAACTGTCGGGATTGCCTGTCTTCGACGGGCTGCGAAATTTCGTCGGCTATCGGGGCTTTGGCGTCTGCCGGGATTTCGACGCGCTGGCGCGGCTTGCCGCCCGGCGGCTTGCAGAATTATCCGGCGAGTCGATGACGCCGCAGGAAGCGCCCGCTGCTACAGCGGCAGAGCCCATCAAAGCACCATCACCATCGCAAGACGAATTGCCCGCCCTGACCGCTGCCGAGACTTCACATCAGGAAGATCTGGAGACGCCCGTGGAACCTCCCAAGGAGAGCGTCGAGGAAAGCGTCGAGGACGACGTCAAGGAAAGCGTCATGAATAGTTCGACCGAAGCCGCGACCGGATTGCCGGCGGACGCGGCCGGAAACATCCTGCCCTTCCGCGCGCCGGGCGATACCAAGTCGCTATCGCTGACGCCGGTCGAAAACAGCGCGTTCGACGAGCTGGCGCGCCGATTGTCGGCGCGGCTCGACACCGAGAACGGCCAAGAAACAAATGCGCTGGACGCCGGCGAAGGATCTCCCTTCGAACCGCTGGCCGCACCGCCGGAATGGCTGGCGACGCCGGAGCCGCCGGCCCATGGCGAGACCGCGCGCGACAAGGCGCTGCTCGATCTCCTCCCCGTCGGCATCCTGATCTACCGGCTCGACCGTCTGCTCTATGCCAATCCCGCCTTCCTGACGCAGATGGGCTATCCGAGCCTGCATGCGCTCGAAGAAGCCGGTGGCCTCGACGCGCTCTATGTCGAACCCGGCGCTTCCAATGCGTCCTCGACGTCGGATACCGGCCGTCCCGTGATAATTTCCGCAAGCGCGCCCGCAGATGATGCCGCGCCGTCAGCGGCGGCAGAGGCCCGCCTTTACACGATTTCATGGGACGGCGATTCCGCGCTCGCCCTAATCTTCTCGGGCACGCGCCATGAGGCCGCGGCGGTCGCCGCCGCGCTCGCCCAAACAGAGCCCGCAGCCGCGGCCGAAATCGTCCCGCCCTCCGATGTCGGCCACGCCAACGCTGAAGAACTCGCCGCCATCCTCGACACCACGGCCGAAGGCATCGTGATGTTCGATGCCGAGGGCAACATCCACGCAGCCAACCGCAGCGCCGAAGCGCTGTTCGGCCGCGACGGCAGCGAGCTCGTGCAGCGCAATCTCGCCGATCTCTTCGCGCCGGAAAGCCAGCACGCGGTGTTCGAATATCTCGCCGGCATCAAGGCTTCCGGCGTCGAGAGCCTGCTCGAGCAGGGCCGCGAGGTGCTGGGCCGCGAGGCCAAGGGCGGCATCATCCCGCTGTCGATGACCATCGGCCGAACGCGCGCCGACGGTCCGAACTTCTTCGCGGTGTTCCGCGACCTTTCGCAGGCCAAGAAGACCGAGAGCGAATTGCGCGAGGCGCGGCGGCTCGCCGAACGCGCCGCCAACGCCAAGGCCGACGTGCTGGCGCGGATCAGCCACGAAGTGCGGACGCCGCTCAACGCTATCATCGGCTTCTCCGAAGTAATGATCGGCGAGCGTTTCGGCGCGCTCTGCAACGAGCGCTACCGGGAATACATGAAGGACATCCGCGCCTCCGGCGAGCGCGTGATCGCCATCATCAACGACCTCTTGGATATCTCCAGGATCGAAACCGGCAAGCTCGATCTCGCCTTCACCCATCAGAACCTCAACGAGATGGTGGGGAGCTGCGTGGCGGTGATGCAGCCGCAGGCCAATCGCGAGCGCATCATCATCCGCACCTCGCTCGGGCATTCGCTGCCGCCGGTCGTAGCTGATGCGCGGGCGCTGCGCCAGATCACACTGAACCTGATCGGCAACTCGATCCACCTCGCCAATGCCGGCGGCCAGGTCATCGTCTCCACCGCCCTGTCCGATTTCGGCGAGGTGATGCTCCGCGTCCGCGACACCGGCAACGGCCTCAACGACAACGAGGTTGCCGCGGCGCTCGAGCCGTTCCGCACGCGAGCGCCTTCCGATCAAGCGGAGACTTCAGCGGTCAGCCTGTCGCTGACCAAGGCGCTGGTGGAAGCCAACCGCGCCAAATTCCGGATCAAGACCGGCGGCCGCTCCGGCACGCTGATCGAGATCGTGTTTCCGCACGCGGTCGCGCGCGCCTGACCTTGCGGGCATCGGTCATGCCGGCGCGCGTGTTTTCGGCGCGCTGAACCGCGACCTGCGGAACGGTTTTGCCGCGGCCGTCACATCAGCATCAAAAGGTGGACCGTCATCGAGAGTCCGTCTGGACAGCGGCGGCATTTCCGGATGATATGCGGCGAATTGACACACAGATGCGCCGTGTGAGCCTGGAGGAAACCCATGATGCCGTTTAAAACGCGCCTGTTCGGCGCGGTCGTTGCGTTGGCGCTTGCAGCCAGCCCTGCCCTCTCGCAGCAGCTCGAGCTCAAGATCATGGCGCCCGCGGCCCCCGGCGGCGGATGGGATCAGACCGCGCGCTCGATGCAGCAGGCCCTCGTCGCCGCCAAGATCGCCCGCAGCGTCCAGGTCACCAACGTGGCGGGCGCCGGCGGCAGCGTCGGCATCGCGCAGTTCGTCAATGGTGCCAAGGGCGATGGTAACCAGATGATGGTGAACGGCTTCGTCATGGTGGGCGCGCTCGCCATGAACAAGTCGCCGGTGACGCTCGAGCAGGTGACGCCGATTGCGCGGCTCACCGAGGAAATCCAGGTGATCGTGGTGCCGGCGAATTCGCCGCTCAAGACCGCGCAGGATCTTGCCAACGCCGTGAAGGCCGATATCGCCAAAGTCACCTTTGCCGGCGGCTCGGCTGGCGGTGTCGACCATGTGATGGCGGCGCTGTTTGCGGGTGCGATCGGCGCCGACGCCAAGAAGGTCAACTACATCCCGTTCTCCGGCGGCGGCGAGTCGCTGGCAGCCATCCTCGGCGGCAAGGTCACCGCAGGCATTTCGGGCCTCTCCGAATATGAAGGCCAGATCAAGTCGGGCAAATTGCGCGCGCTCGGCGTGACCTCGGAGAAGCGTATCCCAGGCCAGGACATTCCGACCTTCAAAGAGCAGGGCATCGACCTCGTGATCGCCAACTGGCGCTCGGTGGTCGCGCCTCCCGGCATCACGCCGGAGCAGCGCAAGGTCTTGAGCGATGCCGTGGAGAAGATGGTCCACTCCGATGCCTGGAAGGAGATCCTCAAGCAGAAGGGCTGGGAGGACGCCTATCTCGGCGGCGATGCGTTCGCCGATTTCCTGAAGAAGGAAACGACGCGCGTCACCGACGTGCTGAAGTCGGTCGGCCTCGTCAAGTCATGACCGACAACGCCTCCAGTGATGCGCCCGCCCCGCGGCGCATCGATCCCGCCGGAATCGTCATTGCGCTGGCGCTGGCGGTGCTCGCCGCCGTGCTGGTGTGGGACGCCAGCCAACTGCCGTCGACGTCGATGTACGGCATGGGTCCCGAGGCGATGCCGGTCGTCGTCGCGACAGGTCTCGGCCTGCTCGCGATCGGCAATCTGATCGATGCCCTGCGCGGCAACCTGCCGCCGCGCGAGAGCTCCGATCCGAAGCCCGTGCTGCTGATCCTCGGCGGGCTCGCGCTGCTCATCGCCATCATCGGCTTTGGCGGCGGCTTCATCCTCGCGACCTCGGCGCTGTTCGTCGCAACGTCCGCCGCCTTCGGGCGGCACGCCGTCTTGACCGATCTCATCATCGCCCTCGTGATGAGCACCCTGATCTATCTGGCTTTCGACCGGCTGCTGACGCTCAGCCTGCCCACCGGCCCTCTGGAAAGACTGCTGTAATGGAAACCTTTGCCGCCCTCGCGCACGGCATGGCCGTCGCCGTGCAGCCGATGAACCTGCTCTATGCGCTGATCGGCGTGTTCCTCGGCACGGCGGTCGGCGTGCTGCCCGGCATCGGCCCGGCGCTCACCGTCGCATTGCTATTGCCGGTGACCTACAAGCTCGATCCCGGCGGCTCGCTGATCATGTTCGCGGGAATTTATTACGGCGGCATGTATGGCGGATCGACCACCGCCATTCTCATCAACACGCCCGGCGAGAGCGCATCGATGGCGACCGCGCTCGAGGGCAACAAAATGGCGAAAGCCGGCCGCGGCGGTCCGGCACTGGCAACCGCGGCGATCGGCTCGTTCGTCGCCGGCACCATCGCCACCATCGGCCTCGCTTTTCTCGCGCCATGGCTGGTGGATTTTGCGGTGCGCTTCGGTCCTGAGGATTATTTCGCGCTGATGTGCGTCGCCTTCATCACGGTGTCAGCGACGTTCGGCGATTCGCCGATCCGCGGCCTGACCAGCCTGTTCATCGGGTTGACGCTCGGCCTGATCGGCATCGACAAGCTCACCGGCCAGGCACGGCTTGCGTTCGGCGTGCCGGAATTGCTCGACGGCGTCGAGGTGACGACGCTGGCAGTCGGCCTGTTCGCGGTCGGCGAAGCGCTGTACGTCGCCTCGCGCCGCCATCACGCCGAGGAGCAGATCGAGCCGGTGCGCGGCTCGCTGTGGATGACGCTGGAGGACTGGAAGCGGTCGTGGAAGGCGTGGCTGCGCGGCACGATGTTCGGTTTTCCGATCGGCGCCTTGCCGGCCGGCGGCGCGGAGATTCCGACCTTCTTGTCCTATTCGACCGAGAAGCGGCTGACGAAGCATCCGGAGGAATTCGGCAAGGGCGCGATCGAAGGCGTCGCAGGTCCGGAAGCCGCCAACAACGCTTCGGCCGCCGGCACGCTGGTGCCGCTCCTGACGCTCGGCCTGCCGACCTCGGCGACCGCCGCGATGATGCTGGCGGGCTTCCAGCAATATGGACTGAACCCGGGGCCGCTATTGTTCGCCGAACGGCCCGATCTCGTCTGGGGCCTGATCGCGAGCCTCTTCATCGCCAACGTGATGCTGCTGGTCCTCAACCTGCCGCTGGTCGGCCTCTGGGTGAAACTGCTAGCAATCCCGCAGCCATGGCTCTATGCCGGCATTCTCGTATTCGCGACGATGGGCACAATCGCGGCAAAACCGTCAGTGGTGGAACTCTCGATGCTGGCGGGCTTTGGCGTGATGGGCTTTTTGATGCGACGGTTCGATTTTCCGATCGCGCCCGTCGTCGTCGGGCTGATCCTGGGTCCGATCGCGGAAAGCCAGTTGCGCCGTGCGCTCGCCATCAGCCTCGGCGATCCCATCGTGCTGCTGCAAAGCCCGATGTCGGCGACACTGCTCGCCATCGCGCTGATCGCGCTATTGGCACCCTTCGTGCTGAAGGGCCTCGACCGCTTCAAAGCGGCCGAGGATTAGGCTCAGTACTAATCATCAATCCAGCTCCGCGAGCGCGGCCTGATCGATGTCATCTATCCGGCGCTTTCCGGACTCGAATCAAACGTCGTCTGAAGTCTGAAAAGGGCTATTCGCGTCGATTTGCCAGATCCCGTCTGGAAATAAGGTTCGGCACAATTCTTGCTCGAATCCAGTCTGCCTGAATGCATCCGCCTGCGGATCGCCCGTTTCCTGGCATTTTGGATTTGATGATTATGCGCTGCCTTGTCGTTGCCGACTTGCATTATTCATTGCCGCAGTTCGACTGGCTGCTCGCGGCCGCACCCGAATTCGACGTCGTGATTTTCGCCGGCGACGCGCTCGACATCGGATCGTTCGTCGATTTCCGCGCGCAGATCCTGGTGGTGAAGAAATACCTGTCGCTGTTGTCCCAGACGACGCGCGTCATTCTCTGCTCGGGCAATCACGACCTCGACGAACGAAGCGCGGAAGGCGAAAAGATCGCGCGCTGGATCGGCGACATCAGAGAACTCGGCATCGTCTGCGACGGCGACAGCCTGACCGTCGGTGACACCAGCTTCACGGTATGCCCATGGTGGGACGGGCCGCTGGTGAAAAACCAAATCGAAGCGCAGCTTCGCGACGCCGCGCGCGAGCGGGAGCAGCGCTGGATCTGGGTGCATCACGCGCCGCCGGCGAATTCGCCGACGAGCTGGGGCGGCAAGCGGTTCTTCGGCGACGTCGAGCTGGTGCAATGGATCGCGCAATATCAGCCCTCGATGGTGATCTCGGGCCACGTGCATCAATCGCCCTTCATTCCCGACGGCTCGTGGTTCGATCGGCTCGGCTCGACCTGGGTGTTCAACACCGGCCTGCAGCACGGCCGCCCGCCGGTGTGCATCGTGCTCGACCTCGATGAAGGCGCCGCGTTCTGGCTGGCGGCCGGCGAAGCGCAACGCATCGACCTGCGTGCGCCTTTGGCGCGGCCGGCGGCCCCGATCGAGAACCCGCCGCCCTGGCTCATATCCTTGGGTCGGATTGCCGATCCGAGCCTGGCGAGACCTCTGTCGGCGGCAGGTTGATCATGCTCTGCAGGAGTTCGCCAACCATCGAGAGATGATTACCGTGGCCGGCATATTGATGCATCAGGTCGGCCAGATAGGTGTTGGCGACGTTGAGGCGTTGCGCCAGCAGGCGCGCAATCAATAGCGCCGCCGCCGGCTGGTCGCGCAGGAACGCCGCGGCGTCGTCGAACTCATAGACGACGGAATCGGCGGCGGCGCGCACGGTCGCGGTGTGGGGCTGCTCGAGCAATACCGACATTTCGCCCAGCATCGCCCCAGGCTCGGTCAGGACGGCGACGACGCTGTCGCCCTTGATGACCTCCAGCCGCCCTTCGAGCAGCACGAACAGATGCCCGGTCTTGCTGCCCTCTTGGAGCACGAGCGCGCCAGCCGGCACGGTTCGCTGAATTCCCCTGATACAATAGTCCAGCATTGCGCGCATGATCGTCATCCTCTTGTCCACCAAGACTAGGCACTGATGACGCCTGGGTCGAACGGATAAGACTCGCCCCGCTGCCCAAAATGTTGGCAGAGCAAGCTAGGCGTCGCTTCAGATCTTCGCCAGCATGGCTGCTTTCAGCTTCGCGATGCGCGCTTCATCGCGCTTGTAGAACGTCCATTGCTTGACCCGCTTGGCGCTCACCAGGCCGGCCTGTGACAGTATCTTCAAATGCTCGCTCACGGTGGGCTGGCTCACACCGAGCTTCTCGGCAATCAACACCCCGCAGACTCCGTCTTTGACCAGATCGCCATCGATCTGCTCGCGAAAATGCGTGCGGGGGCGCTTCAGCCACTCCAGGATCTGGAGCCGCCGATCGCTGGCCAGCGCGCGAAATGCAGACTCGACGTCGTCATCCAAAGAAGTCATATTGCTAATTAGCTAAATGCCTAATTTCTGTCAAACCTGGAAATGTCCGATGGACGCGCCTTTGGATGCCGTAACTCCTGAAGCGATTGCAGAATGTGAGCAGCGCATTCGGCCCTTCATCCGGCGAACGCCGGTAATTGAGGTCGATGGCGCGGAGTTCGGCCTCCGCGGCCATACGCTGACGCTCAAGCTCGAGCTGCTTCAGCATTCCGGCTCGTTCAAGGCGCGCGGCGCGTTCGCCAATTTGCTGACCCGCGACGTGCCGAAGGCCGGCGTGGTGGCGGCGTCCGGCGGCAATCATGGCGTGGCCGTCGCCTATGCGGCGATGAAGCTCGGCAAGCCGGCCAAGATCTTCGTGCCGGGCATCTGCTCGCCGGCGAAGGTTGAGCACATCAAAGGTTACGGCGCCGATCTCACGATCGGGGGCGATCGCTATGCCGATGCGCTTGCGGCCAGCGAGACGTGGTTGCAGCAAACCGGCGCATTGCCGGTGCACGCATTCGATCAGAACGAGACCATCACGGGACAGGGAACGCTCGGCCTCGAGCTCGCGGGCCAGGCGCCTGAGATCGATACGGTGCTCGTCTCGGTTGGCGGCGGCGGGCTGATCTCCGGACTGGCCGCCTGGTATTCCGGCCGCGTCAAGATTGTTGGCGTCGAGCCGTTTGCAGCGCCGACGCTGACGAGAGCTTTTGAGGCCGGCCATCCGGTCGACGCGGAGGCCGGCGGACTGGCCGCGGATTCACTGGCGCCGCGACGCGTGGGTGAACGGGTCTTTCCGATCGTCTGGAAATATGCACGACAGACGGTGCTGGTTACCGACGCCGCGATTGCCGAGACGCAGGCGACGCTGTGGCGCGCCTTGCGCGTCGTGGCGGAGCCGGGTGGTGCGGCAGCGCTCGCGGCGGTCCTATCGGGCGCCTACCGGCCCGCTGCGGGCGAGCGCGTTGGGGTGATCATCTGCGGCGGCAATACCGACGTCGTTGATTTCAACCGCTCCTGTTGACTGCCATCGGGTCGCGGTATTGCCGCCCAATTCGGGCTGGCATTGCGTGCGTCCGGTCCAGGGGGCGGCTGAGCCTGCCATATTTGGAATCACTCTAAATCATCTCGTTGGAATCGCTCTAAATCGAGGCATTCGCGACATCCCGTCGCTGACGGCATGATGGAGGCTGCGCTACTGAGACCGGCATCTCCTCAACTTTGTCGAGCAGCTTTCATGACGAAATTTCGCGCTACCGCCGCAACCGCAGCGTTGCTTTGTCTCACCGCGTTCGGAGCTTCGCCGGCATCCGCCGACGGCGAGGTCAACGTCTACACCTATCGCGAAACCAAGCTGGTCCAGCCGCTGTTCGATGCCTTCACCAAGGACACCGGCATCAAGGTCAACGTGGTCTCGGCCAGCTCGGGCCTCGAGCAGCGGATGAAGGCGGAAGGCGCGTCGAGCCCGGCCGATGTGCTGCTGACGGTCGATCTCGGCCGCCTTGACGACGCCGTGCAGGCCAGCGTGACCCAGCCGATCAAGTCCGTGGTGATCGACGAGATCGTGCCGGCACAGTACCGCGATCCGGACGGCCAATGGGCCGGCATCTCGATGCGCGCGCGCGTGATCTATGCGTCGAAGGACCGCGTCAAGCAGGACAAGATCACCTATGAAGAGCTTGCCGATCCCAAGTGGAAGGGCAAGATCTGCATCCGCTCCGGCCAGCACATCTACAACAATGGCCTGTTCGCGGCCTATGTCGCCAAGTACGGCGAGGCCAAGGCCGAAGAATGGCTGAAGGGCGTGAAGGCCAATTTGGCGCAAAAACCCTCCGGCGGCGACCGCGAAGCCGCGCGTGACGTCGCGGCCGGCAAGTGCGATATCGGCATCGGCAACACCTATTACTGGGCGCTGATGATGAACAACGACCCCGAGAAGAAGCCGTGGGCCGAAGCCACCAAGGTGATCCTGCCGACGTTCGAAGGCGGCGGCACCCACGTCAATCTCTCCGGCGTCATCCTGGCCAAGCACGCGCCCAACAAGGCCAACGCCGTCAAGCTGATCGAGTGGCTCGTCGGTGACAAGGCGCAGCACATCTACGCCGATTCCAACTACGAGTATCCGATCCGCGCCGGCGTCGCCGTCAACCCGACCATCGCGGGCTACGGCAGGCTCACCGCCGACCCGACGCCGATCGCCAAGATCGTCGCCAACCGCAAGGCGGCCTCGACGCTGGTCGACAAGGTCGGGTTCGATAATTGATCGCGATCGCCGGTGAAGTGTTAGACCCGTGATCGCGCGCCAGACACAACTGCGTCCCCTCCCCCCTTGCGGGGGAGGGTTAGGGAGAGGGGTGAGCCACACGGGCAGTATCGCTCGTGGCTACCCCTCTCCCCCGCCCTCCCCCGCAAGGAGGGAGGGAGTCTACCTGCGCAAGCGGAAAAACTTCGGCTCTCCTCGTCGACGTGTGCCGGCGTGACGCCCACCTCGCGCTCCAGCCAGATCGCCGCCGCGATTGCGGTTGCGACGGCCATTCTCGTCGCCGCTCCCGTCATCTCCATCATCGCGCTCGCGCTGCAGCCTGCGCCTGACGTCTGGCAGCATCTGATCAACTATGTGCTGCCGGCCACTATTCTCGACACCGCACTGCTGCTCGGCGGCGTCGGCGTATTGTCGCTCGCGATGGGCGCCGGCACCGCGTGGCTGATCTCGCTGCATGATTTCCGCGGTCGCGGGATTTTGCTGTGGCTGGTGCCGCTGCCGCTGGCGATCCCGACCTATCTTGCCGCTTACGTCTATGTCGACCTGTTCGAACCGCTTGGCCTGGTCCACCGGACGCTGGCGCTGTGGCTGCCAATGCAGGACGCGGTGCGTATGCTGCCCAACTTGCGCTCGCTGCCCGGCGCCATCTTCGTGATCGCGCTGGTGCTTTACCCCTACGTCTATTTTTCAGCACGGCCGATGTTTCAGCTTCAGAGCGCCGAATTTGCGGAAGCGGCACGGACGCTTGGCGCCGGACGCTGGACCATCTTCTGGCGCGTCTCGCTGCCGATGGCGCGGCCGGCGCTGGCGGTCGGCGTCGCGCTGGTGTCGCTGGAGACGCTGAACGACATCGGCGCCAGCGAATATCTCGGCGTCCGCACCCTCACCGTCTCCGTGTTCACGACCTGGCTCAACCGCGGCAGCCTTGCCGGCGCGGCGCAATTGTCCTGCTTCATGCTCGCGATCGTCGCCGGGCTGATCGCGATCGAGCGTTACGGCCGCCGCAACATCAACGTGGAGTTCTCCGCCGAGAGCCCGCGGCTGACGCAGCGGACCGAGCTTGCCGGCCTCAAGGGTGCCGCGGCCCTCGCAGCCTGCCTGCTGCCGGTGGCGCTCGGCTTCCTCGTGCCGCTATCGTATCTCACCCACCAGAGCTTCAAGCGCGGGCTGTTTGCGAATTTCGATGCGGCGCTGTGGCGCGACGCCTTCAACTCGATCGCGTTCGCGACCATCGCGGCGCTGGCTTCGCTGCTGCTCGGCTTTGCCACCATTTTGGCCTGGCGCTGGCGGCCGAACGCGTTGCGCCTCATTGCCATGAACGTCGCACAGTCCGGCTACACCCTTCCGGGCCTGGTGCTGGCGATCGGGTTGCTCGGGCCGGTGCTCGCTATCGACAATTCGCTGAATGCGATCGCCGGATGGCTCGGGCGCGCCTCGCCGGGCCTGATCGTGGTCGGCTCCGGCGCCGCCGTCGTCATCGCCTATGTGATCCGGTTTCTGGCGGTGCCGACCGGGTTCATCAAGGCAGGCTTCGAGCGGATCCCGCGCGACTATGACGACAGCGCGCGCGCCGTCGGCGCCAGCCAGACCACGACGATGCGGCTGGTCCATCTGCCGCTGCTCCGCCCGGCCATGCTCGGCGCTGTCATCGTCGTGTTCGTGGACTGCCTGAACGAACTGCCGGCGACGCTGCTGCTGCGGCCGCTCAACGTCGACACGCTGGCGACCTCGATCTACCAATATGCCAGCCGCGGCAGCTTTGAGGAAGGCGCGCTGGCGGCGCTATTGATCGTCGCCGCCAGCATCGGCCCGGTTGCGTGGCTGACGCGGTTTTCGGATGTTCCGTCAGGGCCGGCATAGTCCGCTTCCAGTTCTCACCCGTCTTACGGCGTGGAGAATTGCCCGGCGCGCTTGATCAGCAGATCGAGGAAGCTTCGTGCCCGAAGCGACATCCAGTGCGTCTCGGGATAGACCGCGTGCAGCGGCAGCGCGGCAATCGAAAAATCCGGCAACAGGTTCTGCAACTGGCCACCGCGGATGCCGGCAAGCGCGCTCCATTCCGGCAGTATCGCGATGCCGAGATGATGCCTCACCGCCTGCTCCATCGCATCGGCATCGTCGACCAGAAGCGGCCCGGTGATCGAAACGACGTGGCGGCCGTGCTCGGATTCGAATATCCAGTCGTTGGCGGACGGCAGCCGCGAATAGACGATGCATTGATGCGCATTGAGATCGTCAGGCGCGCGCGGGACTGTGCGACCCTTGAGGTAGGCCGGCGTCGCGACCAGATAACGCCGCACCGTGCCGAGCCGCCGCGCAACGAGTGTGCTCGATTCGAGCTGCCCGATCCGCAGCGCCAGCTCGATCCCCTCTTCCACAAGGTTGACGAAACGCTCGCTGAAGCGGACGTCGAGGCGAACGCCCTGATAGGTCCTGATATATTCGGCGATGACGGGCATCAGGTAGCGCCGGCCGAACGACGAGGGCAGGCTCACCCGCAGCGTGCCGCTCGGCCGCAGCGAATTCTCCTCGACGTTGGCTCGGGCCAGATCGAAGTTGCCGAGAATCTGCCGGGCCAAATCATATATTCGCTGGCCTTCCGGCGTCGGCTTGAGCTTGCGCGTGGTGCGAAAGAATAGTTGCGTGCCGAATTCGCTTTCGAGCAGCGCGATGCGCTTGCTCACCGCTGGCTGGCCGATGCCGAGCTCATGGGCGGCGACGGAGAAACTGCCGCCCTCCAGGGCACGGACAAAGGCGCGCAGACAGTCGAGCCGGTCCATTCGATCATTCCTATTAGGAATAGATCATATCCTATCCATTCCGTTTTTCCCGGGCAAGTTCGCAGCTAGGCTGCAGCCAACAACGGGAGCGCGACCTCCCGGGCAATCCTTGGACAATCTTTTGGGGAGGCGGACATGAGGCGGCGCATCGGGATCGTTGGGGCCGGCATCGCCGGCCTGCACCTGGCCCTCTATCTTCAGAAGCACGGCGTCGACGCGACGTTGATCACCGACCGCGCGCCAGACGACTATCGCGGCATCCGCCTGCTCAACACGGTCGCGCATCACCATGTGACGATCGCGCGCGAGGACTATCTCGACGTCAATCACTGGGGCGATCCGAAACATCACTATTACTACCACGATCACTTCTTCAACTTCCCGCAGCCGATCAGCTTCCGCGGCTACTTCTCGCGGCCGAGCCGCGCGGTCGATTACCGCATCTACCTGCCGGTGCTGATGAAGGATTTTGCCGATCGTGGCGGCAGGATCGAATACCGCCGCATCGAGGAAGATGACATCATGCCGCTAGTCAATCGCTTCGACCTGCTCGTCGTCGCCAGCGGCAAGGGTCCGCTCGGCCAGCTGTTCGCCTACCGGCCCGAGCACTCGCCCTATTCCCAGCCACAGCGGCGCCTTTGTGTCGGGCTTTACACCGGCGTTCGCGAGCCGGACCCCATGAACGTGACGCTGTCGGTCTCGCCGGGGCATGGCGAGATGATCGTCATTCCCACCATCACCTTCAACGGCATCGCCAGCGCGCTTCTGATGGAGAACGTCCCGGGCGGCGACATGGAGGAACTGGCGACGCTGAGCTATGATGCAGACCGCAAGCGTTTCCTGCGCACCGTGCTTGACAAGCTCGAGAAGCATCATCCGACCACCTATGACCGCATCGACACCGCGCGCTTCGATCTCGCACAGCCGCTCGATTTGCTGCAGGGCGGCGTGGTGCCGACGGTTCGCAATACGGTGGTGGAATTCGACGGCGGCAAATGCGCGATTGCGCTCGGCGATGTTCATTCGGTCGTCGATCCCATGATGGGACAGGGCGCCAATGTCGCCTCCTACGCCGCTTTCGTGCTCGGCGAGGAGATCGTGGGCACCGACGTGCTCGATGCGCGCTTCTGCGAGAAGGTCGATCTCAAGCGGCAGGACCGCGTGCTGGCGGCGGCGCGGTGGACCAATATCATGCTGCAACCGCCGTCGGAGGCACTCGGCATGCTGATCGGCACGATGAGCCAGAACCAGGCGCTTGCCGACGAGTTTACCGAGAATTTCAACTATCCGGACCTTCAATGGGACCGCGTCGCCTCGGCCGACCGCATCCATGCCTGGATCGAGCGCAAGACGCCGGCGGTACCGGTGCGGGCCACGGCGTGAGCGAGCCTGCGATGCAGCGCGCCGACCCGCTTGCCTTCCGCCAGGCGGCGTCGCGCTTTGCGACGGGGGTTGCGGTACTGACCGCGCTCGACCGGCATGGCGCGGCCTGCGGCATGACGGCCAACAGTTTTGTCACGATCAGCCTCACGCCGCCGACCGTGCTGGTCTCGGTGAAACCAGGCAGGACGCATGAGGCGGTGTCAGCGAGCCGGCGCTACGGCGTTAACGTGCTGCCGGAACATGCGAAGGCGCTATCGAAGCATTTTGCGGATCAATCGCGCGAGGCATTTCCCGGCGACGACATTGTCGATGGCCTGCCGCGGCTGTCGAACTGCGTGGCGTTCTTCGCCTGCGAGGTGATCCGGACGATCGACGTCAGCGACCACACGCTGTTCATCGCCGAAGTATCCAGCTGCCATCACAGTGACAATCTTCCGCTGGTGTACTTCTCCAGCCGCTATCATCTGGGACCGGGGACACCCGCCGACCACTAATGCGCCTTGCGCGTTTGTCAGCTCGGTGCGCCGATCGCCCGCACGAACCGCCGGAAGCCCGGCGATCCCGTGATAGCCTCGAACGCCGGATCGCGCTTCTCTTCGGCGAAGGCAAAGCCGACCTTGGCATAACAACGCTCGGCCGCCTCGTTGCCAATCAGGAACGAAATCGGCGCAATCTCGAACCCCGCGGCCCTGCCAGCGGCGAGCGCATGCTCGATCAGCGCCTGCACCAGCCCGCGCCCGCGATATTCAGGTAGCGTCGCGACATGTTCGATCAGCCAGTCCCCTTCGCCGCCCTGCACCCAGCAGTTCACTCCATAGGTACCGCGCCGGAAGATCGCCTTCAGATCGGTGGCGCCCAGCCCCATTGCGGTCGCCACCTCCTGGATCGCCGCTCGCGCGGCCTCGGGGCCGGCCGCGGGCAGCGCGCACAGCGATGCCGCCGGCTCCCCCTCGACCTCGGCGACGATGAAGTGAGTGATGTGCCACCACGATGGCGTTGGCGCGAGCGCGATGCATTCGACGAACGCAAGACATTGCGGCTCGTCCCAACCGAGGGCGATGTCGAACCAGCCGCGCCGGAATGGGCCGCGCTGCGAGGCCAGGATGTTGCGGGCAATGAATCTTGCGTCTTCGCGACGCGCGGGACGGATCGCTACTTGCGACCGCCCCGCCATCACATCAGGCGTTCTTCAGCGCGACGCGGAATTCGGCCTCGGTCTTGGCCTTCACCTCGTCCAGCGTAACCCCGTCGGCGAGCTCGATCAGCGCCATGCCGTCCTTGCCGTGTTTGTCGATGGTGAAGACGGCAAGATCGGTCACGACCATGTCGACCACGCGCTCGCCGGTCAGCGGCAAATTGCACTTCTTCAGCAGTTTCGGGCCGTCCTTGGCGGAATGCTCCATCACCACAATCACCCGCTTGACGCCGGCGACGAGGTCCATCGCGCCGCCCATGCCCTTCACCATCTTGCCCGGGATCATCCAGTTGGCGAGATCGCCGTTCTGGGCGACCTGCATCGCGCCAAGGATCGATAGATCCATATGGCCGCCCCGGATCATACCGAAGGAGTCCGCGCTCGAGAAATAGCTGGTCGACGGCAGTTCGCTCACCGTCTGCTTGCCGGCGTTGATCAGGTCGGCATCTTCCTCGCCCTCGTAGGGGAACGGGCCCATGCCGAGCATGCCGTTCTCGCTCTGCAGGCTGACGTCCATGCCGTCGGGGATGTAGTTCGAGACCAGCGTCGGAATGCCGATGCCGAGATTGACGTAGTAGCCGTCGCGCAATTCCTTCGCGGCGCGCGCAGCCATCTGTTCACGGGTCCAGGCCATATCGTTTCTCCTGTGCGTGCGCTCAAGCAGCCGGCCGCGGGCGGGTGTTGCGGAATTCGATCCGCTTCTTGCCGGTGCCCACTTCAATGATGCGTTTGACGAAAATGCCGGGCGTGTGGATGTGGTCCGGATTGAGTTCGCCGGCCGGAACCAGCTGCTCGACTTCGGCCACGGTGATCTTCGCAGCGGTCGCCATCATCGGGTTAAAGTTGCGCGCGGTCTTGCGGTAGATCAAGTTACCGGCGGTGTCGCCCTTCCAGGCGTGCACGATGGCGAGGTCGGCAAACAGGCCGCGCTCCATGATGTACTTCTCGCCGTCGAATTCCTTCACTTCCTTGCCTTCGGCGATCAGCGTGCCGACGCCGGTCTTGGTGTAGAACGCCGGGATACCGGCGCCGCCGGCCCGGATGCGCTCGGCCAGCGTGCCCTGCGGGTTGAACTCGAGTTCCAGCTCGCCGGCGAGATACTGCTGCGCGAACAGCTTGTTCTCGCCGACATAGGACGAGATCATTTTCCTAATCTGCCGGGTTTCCAGCAGGCGGCTGAGGCCGATGCCGTCGACGCCCGCATTGTTGGAAACAACCGTCAGATTCTTGACGCCGGAATCGCGGATCGCGTCCGAAAGAGTTTCGGCGATACCGCACAGGCCGAAGCCGCCCGACATGATCATCATGCCGTCCTTGAGAACGCCATCGAGTGCCGATTTGGCGTCGGGATAAACCTTGTTCATGGAAATAAGACCTGATGAAGGGAACGGCCGAAAGCCGGCATTATCAGGAGTATTAGGCGAATTCTTCGCGGTGCGTCAATGCACTCAGCCGATGACGCCCTTCAGACCTGCGTATATGGAGCCTGCCGCGGTCCCAACCACCCCGAGCAGGGGACCCGCGGTCGTCATGAGGTCCTGGATGGTCCGCGCGCGGCGGCGAAGATGCTCCTCGCCGACATGCTGACCGAGCAGGCCGGCCAGCTTGTAAGCCACGGGATTGGGCTTGCCGCCGCCTTGCGTCATCGTCTTTGGCAAGATCTCGAAGATCAGCGATCCGAGAATGTTGCCAGTGACAAAGGCGAGCGCAATGCTCAGCGAATATTCAATCACTTCCCGCCACTCGACCCACGGCCCCGGTACGATCGGAACATTGTCGTTGATACCCGTGACGGTCAGCATGCATGTCACCGCGATCGCCGCGGTCAGAAACCCGACCAATATGGCGCCGCGAAAGCCGACCTTGTGACGCGCACGGATCAGCAGCCCGAACGGCAGCGGGATAATCACCGAGGCGAGCCGGAGATAAAGCGGGCTCACATTCAACGTGATGGTGACAAAGATGTGCGCGGCGACCAGCAGGATGACGGGTACGACGACATAGGCGAGCGAGTGAACAACGTAGAAATGGCCCGGCGAGCGAATCCGTTCGATGCGCGCGCGGGTACGGTCCAGTTCGCGCTGCAGCCCGTCCAGTTCCAGGACGATTTCCTGGATCTCGGCAATGACCGGGCGCACGATCCGCAGATCGCGCGAGCAATGCTTGCAAACGACGGCCTCATCCTTGATCGTTTCAGCGCAGAACGGGCATTCCATCAGGCTGACCGCTTTCGTTTCCGCCGGAGCGCTTCGAGCTCGGTGCGCGCCTGGTCCAGTTCCAGCCGCAACATGTCACGCTTGCGAGCCAGTTCGTCGCGCTCGGTGAGCAGCTTTTCCGGCACGGCTATTTCGCGCGAGCAGGAACCGCAGACGCGCGCCGCTGGCGGATTTTCGCGCGCGCAATATGGACAGGCGGTGCTCAGGGCACAACCTTGAGGAGGAAGCTCGTGGTCCCGATGCGCCCGTCACTGTCCTTGACGTCTACGCGCACCATATGCTCGCCGGCTGGCAACTCGACTTCCGGAATGTCGATGCCGGACGGTTGCACAAAGGCTTTTATCCGCTGCGTGAGATCGACGTTCGGGGTGCGGAGATAGATCACCTTGACGGAGGTAGGATCGATCTTCGCTCCGCCATACGGTTCAAATTTCAATTGAAAGCGCATCGGAGATCGAAGCTCTCCCGGGCTTGTCACCACGTCGACTTTGGGTCCTCGCGTGATCCCCCGCCGTTCCGTTATCACCGCGCCTTTCGGCGGCGGCAACGCCGCTTCCTCGGGGGTGATCAGAACCTGCGCAGCGCGTGCCGGCGACGAACCTGCGATGGCCGCAGCACTTGCCAACAGCACCCCCAATTTCCAACTTCGCACGATTGCTCTTCCTCCCCTCGTTACCAACCTATCGCACACCGCCGTCGCCAATGATGCTGTATGGCGCCCAGAATAACGGATGGGCATAGGCGAATTCTGTCTTGCCATCGGGGCCGGCATAACCCGGGCCGTCGATCAGCGCCATCATCGCCTGCCGCAAGGCTTCGCCGCGCGTCAGTTTCGGATCCTGCGCCTGCCGCTTGAACAGGTCGGCCACCAGTTCGCGTGCCGACTGGGAATGAACCGACCAGTTGGTCACCAGGAGCGCGCGGGTGCCGGCATAGAAAAAGGCGCGGCCGAGACCCGATGCCGCCTCGGCTCCGGCGCCCGCGCCGGTACCGGTGTTGCACGCCGACAGCACCACCCAGTCGGCATCGAGCTTGAGGCCAAGTATTTCCTCCATGGTCAGCAGCCCATCGCCCTCGCCGCCGGTCACGGTCGGAGAGGACATCGCCAGCGCCGGCTGCGACAGGCCGTTCAGCTCTCCAGGCACCAGGCCGTGGGTCGCGAACGCCAGCACCTTGAAGCCGGACAGATCCATCGTCTTGACCGCCTGCTCGCTCGCCTGCTTGCCGAGGTTCAGAACCTTTGACGGATCGGCCTGCAACGCCAGCGCAATCGATTTCAACTCTTCCGACGTGTCTGGAAGTCGCGGCAACATTGCCAGTTCAGCGCTGTCGACGCCATCGAGCTTGACGCTGTTGCGCCGTTTCAACGGACCGCCGCGCGTGGTATTGCCGCTGGCGTCGGCGAGTCTGACCTTTTCGCTGGCGATGGCTTCAGCTTCCTGCTCCTTGCTGAAATAGGGATCGCCGAACGCAATCAACTCGCTGCGCCCCGCCTTGCCCGGCGGCAATTGCCGCAGCGTGCGCAGCGCCGCCGCTGACGGCACGGTGGTGATGGCATGGGTGCGCGCCAGCCAAGGTACGTCCTTGTAGCTTGAGAACAGCGGATCGTCGTCGCTGCGAGCTTCAGACGGCGCGGTCGGCAACAGTGACAGCGGCAGCAGGCCGAGCGCGCCATTGGTCACCATGATGAGGTTATTCGCCGGCTTCCATCCGCTTTCCACCGGCTGCAGCAGTAGCGAATAGAGTTCATGGGCGAGCTTGAGATCGAATGGCGGAATGTCCGAAATCATCGCAGCCTGCGGCTCCAGAGCCTCGCGCAGCTTGCGCACCTTGCTTTCGATGTCGCCACTGCTTGCCTTGATCGCGGCGAATGCGACCGGACCGCTCTTCGGGACGGCCCAGACGAAGCTGTAGTTCTGTCCGAAATAGAACGACAGCATCGCCTCGTCCTCAGCCAGCGTCGCCCTGATGTGCTCGACCGACGGTGGTTTCGGTGAGACCAGGCCGGCATAGGCCGGGAAGCGCTGGCCGATCTCCTGCTGCGCCTTGAGGCGATCGGCGCGCAGGGCGTTGATCGAGGCGTTTATCGCCTGCACGCCCTTCTCGTCCCGTTCCGCCGATGACAGCGACAGCACGTTGTTCAGCGTGCCCAGTTGCGCGTTGATCTGCTTGCCAAGGTCCTGCTCCTTGCGCACCAGTTCGGCCAGTGCCGGATCGCTGGCCGCGGCGCGTGCGCTCGAGGCTGCGAGCGCCTGCTGCACGGAGCGACCTCGAATGGCATCGGCCAGGCTGAAGGTCTCGGCACCGATCTCGCCGGAAGCGTTTTTCTCGCGCGCCAGCATGACGAGGTAGGCTTCGACAGTATTCTGCAGGCGGAGGTTACGTGCAGCGACCGCGGTCGTATCGTCATCCGCATTCTCGCGGGAGTATGCCATCAGAATTGGGATCGCGGTGCGGAATTCGCGAGCAGCTTCCGCGTCGCGTCCGGCGCGCATCAGACCGACCGCCAGAATGCCGCGTGCCAAGGCTGTATCGGCATGATTTTCTCCGACCCTGGAAACCTGCCTCTTCACGAGTTGCTCGGCGGCCGCAATGCCGGCATCGACCTGCCCGGCGGCATAGAGCGAGGTGATGCGTCCGCCACCTAGTTCAAAGCTCTGCCGTCGCGCCGGCTCCCAGTTGGCGATCGCCTTGTCCAGCTGCGCGAACACGGCAATCGCAGCTCCCCCCTTACGCTGCAGGTTCAGGATATTGCCAAGCTGCGAAAGCTGCTGCACGTTCGAGAGCGAATCCTCGGCAATGCCGACGGTTCGGATGATCTCAAGAGAAACCCGGACCAATTGCTCAGCTTCGGCGTAACGGCCCTGCTCGACCAGAATGTCGGCTAATCCGGTAACAAAGCGCGGCGTGATCGGATTGTACTTGCCTTGGTTCTTCAATTGCGAGAGCAGCGCACGGCGCGCATCGACCTCGGCTTCCTGCAGCCGCCCTTGTCGCGCTTTTACCCTGGCCTGGCTCACGACGTTGAAATCGACTGCGAGCACCATACTGGACTCCGACGGCGGACTCTCGGAGGCCAACATCGGCTTGATTGCCGCTCGTTTGCGCATTTCGGCCAGCTTGTACGAAGTCTCAGCATCGCGATACTGTCCCCGCGCTTCAAAAATCATGGCGCGACCGATTTCGACTTCGGCCTCCCAGTTCTGGCCGTAGGTGTTGTATGCCGCCCGCATCAAGGGATTGCCGCTGGTCCGCGCTTCCTGAAGCAGCGGCTGGCTGCGGCGGAGATAAGCTTCAGCCTGCCCGATATCGCCCATCTGAATAAGATAGGTGGCAATAGCCCGGTTGGCACCGATCGAGAATCCCCTCGCTCCCCTTTGGTTGGACGTCTCGCGAATCAGCCGCTGATACACTTCAACGGCCTTCTTGGGATCGCCTGCCGCGCCGTGCTGCTGGGCGGCGAGCGTAATAAACCTTCCCATCAGGAGGGCAGAAACGGTCCCACGTCCGACTTCCATGGCTTTGTAGGCGTCGGCGATGGAATCGGCCAGCCGGCCGAGCTGGGCACGTGCGTTACCGCGATCGAAATAGAATTGAGCGAGGTCCTCGCCTGCCTCCCTGCCCGGCTTGGCATCAGCCTTCGCTTTCAGCGCCTCGATCGTCTTGAGATCGGCCTTCTCGCTGTCCAGGATCGCGGTAATGTCGGTGATCGTTCTCGGCGGCGCGACGAAGCCGGCCGGTTGCGCGCTACCGGGCGCCACCTTGGGCGCGACTTCGGTTGGAATCGCGACCGCTACGTTGGCGCGGCCGTTGGCCTTGTCGAGCGCGGCCTTGACACAGGCGCGTACACGTGGCGTCGCTTGGGCACGGCAGGCTTCGAGATTTTCCCTGCCGCCGGAGGCGCGCATGCACGCCTGAACCATCGGGCGGCCGACGCTCATCCGGCAATTTTCTATCGCCGCTTCGATGCTCAGCGCCTGCGCCGCGGAGGCCAACATAACAAGAATTGCCGTCGAAATGGCGCATTTTGAAGTGGCGCCGGATGTCAGAAAGTTCTTGGGCAGGAGCAAACGGGCGCTATTAGCCGAAACCATGGATGACCCCCTTAATAAAAATCAGGGCCGGACAATATTGGGAAATACTAGCAAGTTTCTTCGGGGCCGCCATGAGATTTTCGGCCCACGCTTCGGACCTTCTGGTGATCCGTAATGGTACGGGAATGGTACGGCTTCGGGCGGCCGAGCCCTGGGTTTGCGATCCGCCGCCGGAACCGACCCCGGGCTGGCCTTGAAAGGGTCACGAAAACGCTTCAAGTTGTGTGAATTGGCACGGGCTAATCTTTGCGCGGCCTGCCCTAATCAAGATAAACGCTATAGCAGTAACCCGACTTCGGTTTAACCAGATCCGGATATGTCATTGACGATGGCCCAAGGAATGAAGCGCCTCGGGATGCCGATTGCGGCAGTGTTTGCCGTCGCCGTGCTCGCGTTGATCGGAACCTCCTGGTTCCTCAACCGCGATGCGCTCCGGCAGGCGGTCGAGGCGCAGATCCGCGCCGTCACCGGGCTCGATCTGGTTGTTTCAGGCGCGATCGACGTGTCCGTGTTTCCGGGCAGCTACGTCTCCTTTCACAATGTCGGGCTGAAGGGCGGTGGCACCACCGATCCCGCGCTGCAGGTCGACGTGCTGACCGCCAACCTGCGCCTGCTGCCGCTGCTGCTGCGCCGCTTCGAGATCGCCGATGTCATGATGCTGCGGCCGCATATCCGCGTCGTCAGGGAGGCAAGCGGAGAAAGCAACTGGACGCCGTTCGTCGAACGGATCGCGCGCACGATGCGGCCCGGCGCGGAAAATCAAGTGTCGTTTTCCGAGATCAGGATTCAGGATGGCGTGCTGAAATACGAGGACGCCGCCAATAATCTCAAGGAACAGCTCGGCGACATCGATCTCTCGCTGGCCTGGCCCTCGATCTCGCGTTCGTTCGCGGCGACCGGCCAGTTCGACTTTCGCGGCGAACGCGTCGACGGCTCGATCTCCGCCAGCGACTTCGTCGCGATGCTCTCGGGCGACCGCTCGGGCCTGAAGGCGCGGCTGATCAGCGCACCCTTAAAACTCGCGTTCGACGGCTCGGTTGCCAACCGCACCAGCCTGATGATGGAAGGCACCATGACCGTCGACAGCCTGTCGCTGCGCAACGCGCTGCGCTGGATGGGAGGACAGGTGCCCGGCAGCGGCGGCTTCGGCCGTTTCGCGCTGAAGGCCCGCGCCAACGTCGTCGGCGCCTCGGTGGCGCTCACCAACGTGAATGTCGAGCTCGACGGCAACGTCGCCGAAGGCGTGATGACCGTCGCCAATAACGGCCGTCAGACGCTGCAGGCAACGCTCGCCGCCGGCAACCTCGATTTCACGCCGTACATATCGACGTTCCGCCTTTTGGCGAGCGGCGCGCGCGACTGGAACAGGCAGTTGTTCGACCTGTCGTCGCTCTCCGCCACCGATCTCGATATGCGCTTGTCGGCTGCGCGGGTGACGGTCGGCGGGACCAAGCTCGGCCGCACTGCCCTCGGCGCCAATTTGCGCAACGGCGCGCTGGCGCTCTCGGTCGGCGAGGCGCAGATGTATGGCGGCATTGCCAGGGGTTCGTTCGGGATCGCGCGCTCGGACGCAGTCGCCGACGTCAAGGCGCAGTTGCAGTTCACCGATGTCGACCTGCAGGCTTGCGCCAATGAATTGTTCGGCATCACAAAGCTGTCCGGCCGCGGCAATCTCGGTGTCTCGCTGGTGGCGTCAGGCGCCAGCCCGTTCGGCCTCGCCTCCTCGCTCGACGGCACCGCAACCCTGGTCGGCCATGACGGCGCGATCGCGGGCTTCAATATCGAGCAGTTGCTGAAACGGCTGGAGCGGCGGCCGCTGTCCGGCAGTGGTAATCTGCGCAGCGGCTCGACGCCCTACGACAGTCTCAACGTTTCCGTGCGCTTCAACGACGGCATTGCCACCGTGGAGGATATCCGCGTCGACGGCCCGACGACGCGCCTGACGCTCACCGGCACCGCTTCGGTGCCGAGCCGCGAATACGACCTCAAGGGCGTCGCCAGCCTGACGGCGGCTGCGTCCGGCGGTGACAAGGGGTTTGAGCTGCCCTTCGTGGTGCAGGGCCCGTGGGACGATCCGCTGGTATTTCCCGATCCCGAGAGCCTGATCCGCCGTTCGCCAGGCGCGGCCCCGCTGCTTGACGCCGTAAAGGACCGCAAGACGCGCGACGCGGTGCGCTCGGTGATCGAGCGGTTTACCGGCGGCGGAGCGAAACCGGCGGCGCCGGAGACCGCTGACGGCGCGAAGGCGAATTGATCGCCGGCCATCTCAATTAAATGAGAGCGGCCTGAGCGGCAGTCGCCGGGCGGCCAGTTCCATATTATGCTTGGCGCAATGCCGGATTGGAGCTCGTGGAATGAGTGCCGACATTGCCTTCGACGCCAACATCCTCTTTGCATTGCTGACCATCGTGGCGATCGGTTCAATGTACCTCGCCGGCCGAATTGCCGAGCGGCGCGGACGGCGCTTCACGGTGTGGGCGTGGATTGCCGCGTTTATCGGGCCGCTGGCGCTTCCGCTCATCTTCCTGTTTCCGAACAGGCATCGCGGTAACGCCGGCTACGTCTAGACGAGCGTAGCCGAAGCCTTTCGTCCCGCTCGCTTCACTACGGCACGTCATTGCCCCGGCCACCCCCGACACCATACGGCTTGTTCAGAAAATAACTCCGGTTACCCAGCGCCGCTTCGGCATATTGATCGATCGCGACGATGATCGCCTGGACATGGGCGTGGCACCAGCCTTCGCGCGTCGCCATGATGCGGACTTCCGCCAGCGCGTTTATCCACGGCGGGTTGTCCGCGCTGTGATCGTACCATCGGAGCGGTCCTGACATCGCCGGCCTCTGTTGATGAAATCTTCCAGCTCCGCCCGCTTGCGCGAGAGCAGGAGCTGCGCCCTTGCATTGTTCAGGCCGGATTGATCGCGCTGGCGCGCAAGCTGGTCCAGCTCGATAATCCGCCGGCGCAGGGCCTCTACAGTGTCATCGCTCACGGCCGTTGGGCACGCCGGTAGAGGGCTTCCGGCCGACCGCACGGGCCTCCAGCTTCAGCCGCTCATCGACACTGAGCAGCCGCTCCTCGCCGCCGAGCCGGTTCCGCTCGCCGATCAGGCCGACCATTGTGGCCCGCATGGCCATGAGATGCGTGGCGGCGACCGAGCAATCCTCATCCCGGTTCACCTGTTTGCGGATGTTATCCTCCGCGCTCCGCATATCCGTCCGCAACATTCTGATTTTTCTACGAATTTCATTAAGTTTGTTATCCATGGGCCACCTCACTGCGGTAGAACCCTATAAGAACAAATAAAGAACAAATTTCAAGTTAAGAGTCGACATCCAATTGAAAATTCTCTGATGAAAAATCCTTGGAGTTCCCGATGTCCCGCCTCCCCGACCAGGTGGACGCCCCGATGACGCCCCGCCAACTGGCAACCCTGCGCAGCCTCAGCGCTGAGGCCTATCAGCCCAAACTGTTCGCGAAGAATTTGACGGCACAGGAGGCCGAACGACGTATCGCGGCGCTCAAGGCGGAGATCGAGCTGGCGAATTCGTTTTGAAGATCCCGCATATCACCGCGCTCTGCGAGTTGCATATTTTTGCGATGGACAGAAAATGGTTGCGAGCGAGTCCTTTGCCGAATTCCTGCGTGAGCAACTCGCCCCGCTCGGCGGCATCACCATGCGGCGCATGTTCGGCAAGACCGGCGTGTTCTGCGACGGCGTGATGTTCGGCATGGTGACGGAGAACACGCTCTATCTCCGGGTCGATGACGAGAGCAAGGAAGCGTTCAAGGAGGCCGAGGCCTATCCGCCGCTCAACTACGCGAAGGGCGGCGGCACCATCGATCTCTCTTTCTGGCGCATCCCCGAGCGGCTGTTCGACGAGCCTGAGGAATTTGTCGCCTGGGCGCGATCCGCGCTGGCGGCGGCGCACCGCGTTGCCGCGATCAGGGAACGCGCGGCGCCAAGACGGAAAGCCCGGCGCAAGGCGGATTAGCGTCAGCCATCATTGGATTTTGGCCCGTCATCGGTCAGGTCAGGGGCCGATTGGTTCCGCTTCATCAAAGCTTTAACGAATTGACCGGCTCGCCCGCAATGACGCCACAAACGATCCCTCCCCTACAGAAGTCTGGGATTTGCTGGCTGGATATGGCTGCATGGTTGCGCTATCATTATCCAACCGGTTAAAAAGCCCGGCGTTTTCAGGGAGAACAACGTGATATCCAGGAGACTAAAGTCATTTTCGCTCGCCGTTGCTGCCGTCGGGCTGTTTTACGCCACGGCACCCGCGCTCGCCCAGCAGAAGACCATCACCGTCTGGTTCGGCAAAGGCTTCTACAAGTCTGAGGACGACGCACTGCTCGAGGCGATCAAGAAATTCGAGGCCAAGACCGGCATCAAGGTCGAATTGTCGCAATACGCCATCCAGGACATGATTCCGAAGACGGTGGCGGCGCTGGATTCCGGCACTGTGCCGGATGTCGCCTATTCCGACAGCTATGACGTGCAGGCGCAGGGCAAGTGGGCGTTCGAAGGCAAGCTGGAAGATCTTTCCGACATCATGACGCCGATGAAGCCGGCATTCGCGCCGAACACGCTGGAGACCGTCAACCTCTACAACGACGTCGCCAAGAAGCGCGCCTATTACGGCTTCCCGCTGAAGCAGCAGAGCATGCATGTGCAGATCTGGCAGGACATGCTGGAGCAGGCCGGCTTCAAGCAGAGCGACATCCCGACCAAGTGGGAAGACTACTGGTCGTTCTGGTGCGACAAAGTGCAGCCGGCGATCCGCAAGGCGACCGGTCAGCGCATCTATGCCGTCGGCCAGCCGATGGGCGTGGAATCCACCGACAGCTTCCAGTCGTTCTACACCTTCATGGACGCTCACAATGTCAAGCTGGTCGATGACGAGGGCAAGCTCCTGGTCGACGATCCAAAGACGCGGGAAAACCTGATCAAGGCGCTCAAGGATTACACCGATACCTACATCAAGGGCTGCACGCCGCCCTCCTCCACCACCTGGAAGGACCCGGACAACAACGTTGCCTTCCACAACAAGACGATCGTGATGACGCACAACTTCACGATCTCGATCGCGGCGAAGTGGCTCGACGACGCCAACAACCCGGCGCTGACGCCGGAGCAGCGCGCGCTCGGCAAGAAGAACTACGAAGAGGTTATCATCACCGCAGCCTTCCCGAACAAGCCGGACGGTACCCCGATCAAGTATCGCTCCGACGTCAAGACCGGTCTGATGTTCGCGTCCGCCAAGAACAAGGCGGAGGGCAAGGAGTTCGTCAAGTTCCTGATGCAGGAAGAGAATCTCCGCCCGTACATCGAAGGCGCGCTCGGGCGCTGGTTCCCGGTGACGACGGCCAGCCAGCAGAGCCCGTTCTGGCAGGCTGACCGGCATCGCAAGGCGGTGTACAATCAGTTCACCGGCGGCACCACGCCGTTCGACTTCACCAAGAACTGGAAGTTCACGATTCTCAACAACGAGAACGTCTGGGCCAAGGCGATGAACCGCGTGGTGAGCGAGAAGGTGCCGGTCGACAAGGCCGTCGACGAACTGATCGCCCGCATCAAGCAGGTCGCGGGTTAGAGTACCCATTGCCGGCCGCCGCGGTGTGCTGTCGTCCCTGCGAACGCAGGGACCCATACGCCGCGGCGGCCGTTTTGAAAGATGCTGGTCAACGGCTTTGCGCAACAACAACCGCCTGTGGTTATGGGTCCCTGCGTTCGCAGGGACGACGGCGTAGCCGGGGCAGACATGTCGTCTAAGAGTAATCTATGGCAATCACGCTTTCAGGCGATCACGCGATCCCAAGCCCGCCTCTGTCAGCCCGCCTGACGACGCCGCAGATCTGGGGCATCCTGCTGCTGGCGCCCTATCTGCTCGTGTTCCTGGCCTTCGTGGTCTACCCCGTCGGCTACGGCCTGTGGCTGGCGCGGCATCCGGCAAGCTATGTCGCGCTCTGGCATGACCCGATCTTCGCGCGCGCCGCCGTCAACACGCTGATCTTCCTCTTGGTCGGTATCAACGTCAAAATGGCGATCGCGCTGTTTTTGTCCGGCTTCTTTGCGCAGCAGCGCACCTGGATCAAATGGCTGTCGGTGCTGTTCATCCTGCCCTGGGCGGTGCCGTCGATCCCCACCATCCTGTCCGTGCGCTTCATGCTCAATCCGGAATGGGGCGTGATCAACCAGCTGATCTTCAAGTTCACCGCCGAGGACGGCCCGAACTGGCTGAACGACCCGACGGTGGCGCTCGGCATGGCGATCGGCGTGCACATCTGGAAATCGCTGCCATTCTGGACGCTGATCCTCTTGACCGGGCGCCTTGCGATCTCGCACGACCTTTATGAGGCGGCCGAGGTCGACGGCGCGAGTTGGTCGCAGAAATTCCGCTACATCACCTGGCCGTCAATGCAGACGCTCTACATCACCTGCACGCTGCTCTCGATGATCTGGACGCTTGGCGACTTCAACAGCGTTTACCTGCTCACCGGCGGCGGCCCCGCCGACCTCACCCACGTGCTGGCCACCCTCGGTATCCGCTATCTCCGGCTCGACCAGCTTTCGCTCGCGATGGCCTCGATCGTCTGCGCGCTGCCGCTGGTGCTGCCGCTGGTTTATTTCATGATGAAACGGTTGTCGCGATGAAGCTGCCCTCCCTCAAAGAAATCGGTAACGAGGCCAAGCTGCTTCTGATCGGCATTCCCGTGCTGATCTGGACGATGGTGCCGATCTACCACATGTTCCTGTTCGCGATCTCGCCGAAGGAGGACGCGTTCTCGGGAAAACTGTGGCCAGCGCATCCGACGCTGAACAATTTCAAGATCGTGTTCTACCAGGAGCACTACTTCCTGCGCGATTTCTGGATCCAGTTCTTCAATTCGGTGGTGATCGCGCTTTCCGCCGGCGCGTTGACGCTGGTGATCGCAACCGCCGCCGCGTTCTCGATCTCGCGGCTGCGCGTCCCCGGCGGGCGCTGGGTGATGAATCTGGCGCTGCTCACCTACTTCATCCCCGCGGCGTTCCTTGCCGTGCCGATGTACCGCACCATGGGCAATTACGGCCTCCTCAACAATCACTGGTCGCTGATCCTGGCGATGGTGACGATTGCCTCGCCCTACGCGATCTGGGTGTTGAAGCAGGCCTCCGACAAGCTGCCGGTCGAGCTCGATGAAGCCGCCACCATGGACGGCGCCACCACGCTGCAGCTGTTCCGCCTGGTCTATGTGCCGCTGATGATGCCTTCGCTGGTCGCGATCGGCACCTACGCGATCCTGCTCGCCTGGAACGAATATCTCTACGCGTTCCTGCTGCTCTCCAAGGATACCGAGATCACGCTGCCCGTCGCGCTCGGCAACTTCCTGGCCGCGGACGACTCGCCGTGGGAACTCTTGATGACCACCGGCTTCATCTACGCCCTGCCGCCGGCCGCGATCTATTACGCGTTCAAGCGGTACATGGTGGGCGGACTGACAGCCGGCGCGGTTAAATCCTGAACGTACCTTCGCCGTCATTGCGAGGAGCGCAAGCGACGAAGCAATCCATCTCTCGGCAAGTGGAGCCATGGATTGCTTCGCTTCGCTCGCAGCAATGACGGAGGCTACAGCGGCGCGGCGCTTTTGGCTTCCGAGCTCGACAGTTTCGACGCCAGTGAGGCGATCACGACGATCACGGCGATCAATGCGATCACCATGGTGCAGATCGCGTTGATCTCGGGTTTCACGCCGAGCCGCACCTCGGAATAGATCCGGATCGGCAGCGTTGCCGAGCCGGGGCCGGTGGTGAAGCTCGCGATCACGACATCGTCGAGCGAGAGCGTGAATGCCAGCATCCACCCCGCCACGATCGCCGGAAGGATCAGCGGCAGCGTGACGCGAAGGAAGGCCTGCACCGGATCGCAGCCGAGATCCATTGCGGCCTCCTCCAGGCTACGGTCGAGCGAGGCGAGGCGCGACTGCACGACCACCGTGACGAAGCACATGGTCAGCGTGGTATGGGCGATCGTCACCGTCCAGAAGCCGCGTTCGGCATTCAGCGCCACGAACAATAGCAGCAGCGAGAGGCCGGAGATCACCTCGGGCATCACCAGCGGCGCATAGAGCATGCCGGAAAACAGCGCCCGGCCGCGGAAGCGCTCACCGCGCACCAGGGCCACGGCGGCGAGCGTGCCGAGCACGGTCGCTGACGTCGCCGAAAGCGCGGCGACGCGCAAGCTCATCCACGCCGCATCCAGCATCGCGCGGTCGTTGAAGAACTCGTAATACCAGCGCAGGGACCAGCCGCCCCACACCGTGACCAGCCGCGAGGCGTTGAACGAATAGATCACGAGGATCACGATCGGCAGGTACAGAAACGCTATCCCGAGCGCGAGCGCGGTGATGTTGAGGCGCGACAGGTGGTTGACCCTGCTCGCCATCAGCCACCTCCGGCCAGGGTGCGGCGCTGCAGCCGGTCGTACAATAACAGCGGCGGCACCAGCATCACCAGGAGAGCGATGGCCGCTGCCGCGGCAACCGGCCAGTCCTTGTTGGTGAAGAATTCCAGCCACAGCGTCTGGCCGATCATCATCGAGCCGGAACCCGCCAATAGATCCGGAATCACGAACTCGCCGACAATCGGGATAAAGCAGAGCAGCGCACCGGCAACTACCCCCGGCAGGGACAGCGGAAATGTCACCAGCCAGAACGCCTGAAGCGGCGACGCGCCGAGATCGGCGGCCGCTTCCAATAGCGAGGCGTCCATCCGGGAGAGCGTCGCGTAGAGCGGCAGGATCATGAACGGCAGATAGGAATAGACGACGCCGATATACATCGCCGTATCGGTCGAGAGCCACCCCACCGGGGCCGCGACCAGATGTAGCGCGAGCAGCACCTGGTTGAGCAGGCCATCATGCTGCAGGATGTTGACCCAGGCATAGATGCGGATCAGGAACGAGGTCCAGAACGGAACGATGACAAGCATCATCGCGACCGGTTGCCAGCGCTGCGGCAGCCGCGCCATGCCGTAGGCAATGGGATAGCCGATCAAGAGCAGGATCAGCGTCGACGTCACGGCGACGACGACGCTGCGCAGATAGGAGCTGATGTAGAGGCTATCCGAAGTGAGCAGCCTGAAATTATCGAAGGAGAGCTGCGCGAAGGCTTCCTTGATCGCCGTCCAGCCTTCCGCGAAATCGAATACCGGCAGGTAAGGCGGCTGCGCGATCGCGGTCTGCGACAGGCTGATCTTCAGAACGAAGCCGAACGGCACCAGGAAGAACAGCACCATCCACAGATAGGGCGCGATGGCGGCATAGCGCGCCGGCTGCGCGAAGATACGGCGCCCGCTCATCGTTCCAGCACCACGCAATCGTCGGGCGTGAACCACGCCACCACGCGCTGTCCGGCGCTATAGGTATGGATATCCAGCCGCGTGGTATTGGCCATCGACGCGCGCACGACCGCACCGGAATCCAGCTTGACCTTGTAGACTGTCGCGCCACCGAGATAGCTGACGTCCGCGACTATGCCTGCCAGCCGGTTGATCGCTTGCGAACGGCCTGCGTCCGACGCGGGCCCGCCGTCATGCCACAACTTCACTTTCTCGGGGCGGATCGCAACCGAGACGCCGGTGCCGGCGACCAATTGGCGCGGCTCCGTCGCCACGATGTTTCCGCCGTTCCTGCTGGCAACGGTCAACCGATGATGCTCGTGCGAGGCAACTTCGCCGTCGAACAGATTGACGTCGCCGACAAACTCGGCGACCCAGCGCGAGGCTGGCGCCTCGTAGAGATCGCGCGGGGCCGCCACCTGTTCGAGCCGGCCGGCATTCATGACGCCGATCCGGTTCGCCATCGTCATCGCCTCTTCCTGGTCATGGGTGACGACGATGAAGGTCATGCCGAGGCTGCGCTGCAGCTCCATCAGTTCCTGCTGCGTGCTCTCACGCAGCTTCTTGTCGAGCGCGGCGAGCGGCTCGTCGAGCAGCAGCACCTTTGGCCGCCGCGCCAGCGAGCGGGCCAGCGCCACGCGCTGCCGCTGGCCACCGGAAAGCTGGTCCGGCTTGCGCTTCTCCATGCCATCAAGCTTGACCAGCGCCACCATCTCGCTGACGCGGGTATCGATCCCAGCGCGCGCCATGCCGGCGCGCTTCAGGCCGAAGGCGATGTTGTCGCGCACCGACAGGTGCGGAAACAACGCGTAGTTCTGGAACATCATGTTGACGGGCCGCTCATGCGGCAGCACCGGCGCGATGTCGCGGCCGTCCAGCAGGATGCGTCCCTCGTCGGGCGTCTCGAAGCCGGCCAGCATCCGTAGCAGCGTGGTCTTGCCGCAGCCGCTGGGGCCGAGCAGCGCAAAGAACTCGCCGGCGCGGATGTCGAGCGAGAGCCGGTCTACCGCGCGAAAGCTGCCGAAATTCTTGGCAACTCCCTCGATGGAAAGCAGCGGTGCGTCGGCCGCGGCCGGCCGCGCAAGATTTGCCAATTCCGCCATGCCCTCGATTTTTGCCAATTCCTCAGCCATGGTATCCGTCAGCCAAACCGTGGTTGCAAGCTACCGGCGGATTGTCGCCGGCTCAACCGGTTCGCAGGAGAGGAGCACAGTTTCTGCTAATACTCGGAGACGACGCTCACGTATCAGATCGCGGAGGAACGAGATGATCATCCGGAAGCTGCTGGCCGCAACGGCTATTCCCTTCCTGATCGCCGGAGCTGGCAGAGCCCAGGAGGCCACCGTGAGCTACAAGGCGTTGAGCCCCGAACTGGCCCTCGATCTGGCGCGTGCCACGATGGCGGATTGCCAAAAGCGCGGCTACCAGGTGTCGGTCGCCGTCGTCGACCGTTTCGGCGTGACGCAAGTGCTGCTGCGCGACCGCTATGCAGGTCCCCATACGGTGACGACCGCGTCGGGCAAAGCGTGGACGGCAGCCAGCTTCCGCACCAGCACGACCGAACTCATTGCCATCAGCCAGCCCGGAATGATGCAAGCGGGAATCCGCCATCTGCCTGGCGCCGTCATTCTCGGCGGCGGCTTGACCGTCGAATCGGCGGGCTCTCTGCTCGGCGCGGTCGGCGTGTCCGGCGCTCCCGGTGGTGAGGCGGATGAAGCCTGCGCGAAAGCGGGCATCGACGCGGTGCGCGACAGGCTCGATTTCTAGATACCATTCAAGCGACCGACCTTCTTCGCCTTCCCGATCGTCAACTCGCACCTCTGTCCGCCATGAACACCGCCAGCGCCTCGCGGTCCGCCGGCGGCATGGTCAGCCCGAGCTTGGAGCGCCGCCACAGGATATCGTCCGGAAAGCGCGCCCATTCCTTCTGCATGAGATAGCGCACTTCGGCGCCGGTCAATTCCGGTCCGAAGGCCGGGCCGAGGTCGCTGCGCGCTTTGGCCTCGCCGAGGATCTCCTTGACTTTCGTTCCGTAAGCGGCGACCAGGCGCCTCGCTTCTTCCTCACCGAGAAATCGCCAGCGCTCCCGCGCATCCTCGACCTCGTTGTCAAAGCAATCCCACGCAAAATCGCCGCCGGGCAATGGCGCCTTGGCGGTCCAGCACGGCGACATCGGATAGAACGGCGTCAGCTTCGAGACGGCCTGCTCCGCACGCCGACGCGAGGTGGTGACGTCGCCGCCGAACACCGTTAGCAGCGGCGCCTTGTCGCGGCCACGGTCAAGCCGCACCGCCCCTTCGCTTCTATCCGCGGGATTTTGCGCCATGTTGGCGCCTGAAAGCGTCCGCACCACGTCGACGGTCTCGATCCGCTCGCGGAAATAGCGGTTGGCCGCGTCGCAGAGATAGGCGACATCGTCCGCCCCCATCGCGACGACGGCCGGATCGCCCTTGAAGGGGTGATTTGCCGTGCCGATCAGGGTGAACTCGCGCTCATAGGGGCTTGCGAAGATCAGCCGTCCGTCGCTGTTCTGGAACACATAGATGTTGTCGCCGTCGAACAGGCGGCGAACGACGATCTGGCTCATCTGAACGGCGGCGAGCTTCGGCGGCGGCACCCGCAACACCGTCTCGGCGACGGACGGCGTCCAGGCGCCGGTAGCGTTGGCGACCGCTCTCGCCGTGACGACCTGGCGAAAGCCGCGATCTTTCGTCACGAGACGCCATTCCCTGCCACGTTCGGCGCGGGTGCACCGTGCGCCGGTGCGGATCAACGCCCCCCGCGCCGCGGCATCCACGGCCGTGAGAACCACGAGGCGCGAATCGTCGACGATACAGTCGGAATATTCGAAGGCCGTGCCGAACGGTCGCTTCAGCGCGTTGCCGAGGGGATGATGGGTGACGTCGACGGTGGCGGAGACCGGAAGCCCGCTGCGCGCGGCCAAGCGATCGTAGAGCAGCAGCCATGAGCGCAGCTGCCAGATGGGCCGCTCTTCCGAATGGGCGGGAATCGCAAAGCGCACCGGGCGCACCAGATGCGGCGCGATGGTGAGCCAGATGCTGCGCTCGGCAAGCGCCGAACGGACGCGCAGAAAATGCCGCCGCTCAAGCCCTGCGAGATCGCCATGGATCAGCCGCGGCGTGGCCGAGGAGGCGCCGGCGCCGAGATCGCCCTGTTCCAGCAGAATGACGCGCAGGCCGCGTCCGACAGCGTCCCGCGCGATGCTGACGCCGTTTAACCCGCCGCCAATGATCGCGAGATCGTAGTCCGCCATACGCAAGGGCTACTGCAGAGAATCGTGAATTCACTACACTAGGCCATGATGGCCAAAAATAGATATCGCGAGAGAATCAGGCGCTGGCGAGCTTGCGTTCGGTCTCGGCGTCGTTGGCGGCACTGCGGCCGACCAGCGCGGCGTAGTGGCCGATCGGCTGGGGCTTGCCGAGCAGATAGCCCTGCACCGAGTCGCAGCCCTCGTCCGCGAGGAAACCGAGCTGTTCCTGGGTTTCCACACCTTCGGCAACGATCGACATTTCGAGGCCATGGCCGAGATCGATGACGGCCCGCACGATTGCCGCCGACTGCGGGTTGCGGCCGAGATTCATGACGAAGGCGCGATCGATCTTGATCTTGTCGAACGGGAACGCCTGCAGATAGCTCAGCGAGGAGTAGCCTGAACCGAAATCGTCCATCGAGATCCGCACGCCGAGCGCCTTCAGCCGCCGCAGCAGCGCCAGACCGCGGTCGAAATCCTCGATCAGCACGCCTTCGGTGATTTCGAGCTCGAGCCTATCCGGCGCAAGACCCGTCTCAAGCAGGATCGAATGCACCAGGCTGACGACGTCGCCATGCATGAACTGCGCCGGCGACAGGTTGACGGCGATCTGCATCGGCTCCGGCCAGGAGGCGGCCTCCCGGCAGGCTTCGCGCAGTATCCAGACCCCCATTTCGACGATCAGGCCGCTTTCTTCCGCCAGCGGAATGAATTCGCCTGGTGACACGAAGCCGCGCACCGGATGAAACCAGCGCGCCAGCGCCTCGAAGCCGATGATCTTGCTGGTGCCGATCGTCGGCCCCGCCGCGGCCTGCGGCTGGTAATACAACGACAATTCGCCGTTCCGGATCGCCATCGAGAGGTCCTGGTGCAGCACGCGGCGATCGCGGATCTGCTGGTCCATTTCCGGCTCGAAAACGCTGATCGAGCCGCGCGATTTCTGTTTGGCGCGGAACAGCGCCGCGCCGGAATTGGCGAGCAGGGAAGCTGCGTCGGAACCGTTATGCGGGAACACCGAAATGCCTGTTGTGACACCGGTCCGCACCGACTTGCCGTCGATCACGAACTCGTCCGACAGGGTTTGCGCGAGCTTTTCGGCGAGCGCCTTGCCGGCCTCCGGCTGCGTGCCGTCGATAATCAGGCCGAACTCGTCGCCGGAAAGACGCGCCACCACGCCGCCGCGGGCACAGGCCTGGATGCGGCCGGCAACTTCGATCAGCAGCTTGTCGCCCATGGCATGGCCGAACACGTCGTTGATTTCCTTGAGGCCGTCGAGGTCGACGCACAGCACCGCGAATTCCTCGTCGGTGCCGGCACAGGCCTCGATCATCTGCGCCAGCGCCTGCAGGAAGGCGGCGCGGTTCGGCAGGTCGGTCAGGCCGTCATGATAGGCCATATGCGCCATCCGCGATTCGGTCTGGCGCCTGTCAGTGACGTCCTCGTGGGTCTTGATCAGGTATTGCGGTTCGCCGGCCTCATCGAGCACGGTCATGCGGCGGGTCAGGAACAGCCGCAGGCCATCCTTGGTCGAGATCGGGTGCTCTTCGGTGAGCAGGCCGCGTTTCTTGATCGCGGCTTCGTCGCGCGCGATGATCAGTTTGGCTTCGCGCGGATTGAAGATGTCGGCTGCCGTCAGGCCGGTGGCGTCCTCGCGGCGGCGATTGAGAATGGTCTCCGCGCTGCGGTTGGCGAGCAGATACCGCCCGTCGCTGACGCGCTCGACGATCAGCGATACCGGGATGTTGTCGACCACGAGCTCAAGGAATTTCTTGGTGCTCTCCAGCTCGCGCGACAGCGACCGGCGGTCGGTGACGTCGTCGAACAGCGTGATCAGGAATTCCGGCTTGTTGTTCTCGTTGCGCGCGATGACGCGGTTGGCCGACAGAACGCGCTCCTCGTCGCTCCGCTGAACGACGTATTCGTTATGGTGATGGCCGTCGGGCGCGGTCAGCGCCGCCTGGTCCGCCGCCTCGATGCTCTTGGCGGTCTCGGGCCGGAACATCTCGTCGGCGCGCTTGCCGACAATGCGATCGCGGGAGAAACGCGAGAAACGCTCGAACGCGCGGTTGACGAAGATGTAGCGGCCGTCCTCGATGTTCTTGGCGGCGACACAGACCGGCACGTTGTCGAGCACCGATTCCAGGAACTTGGTGGTCGATGCCAGCTTGCGCGACAGTTGGCGCTGCTGCGTGCAGTCCTCATGCGTCCCGATCGTTCCGCCATTGGGCAAGCGGAAGATTTTCGTCAGCACCGAGCGCCCGTCCGGCAGATCGGTGACGACCCCTTCGGGGCGACGGGCCAGCTTGCTGAATTCCTCGACCGTGAGGTTGAGCAGCCCGCGCGCGCGCCGCAATTCGAGCAGCTCGCGGCCGGTCATCTTGCTCGAAATCTCGGCCCGGCTGAGCCCGTACATTTCGAGAAAGCGGTCGTTGCAGAAGACCACGCGATTTTGCGCGTTGGTCATCATCACGCCCTGGTTGAGCGTGTTGAGCGCCGAACTGATGAAGGCGCTGCGCTGGGCCAGGGCGTTCCTGGCCCTTCGAAAAGCGGCCAGTATCCAGATGCCGATCGCGAGAAGGAAAGAGACGCCCGCGATCCCGCCGAGCAGGATCTCCCACATCTGATTGGGATCGAGTTCGCCGACGGCAGGCGCGGCCGACGCAGATCCGCACGGCGCAGCAATGGCGAGCAGACAGACGAGGGCCTGCGCCGGAATCGAATTCTTCCGTCCTGCCTGCCGGTTGCTGTCAGCCATTACCCACCCAAGGTTTGCGGGCGGAGTGTCTGGCTTGACGGGTTTGGATCGGGTAAACGCCTACCCGTACAATTCTAAAATGTGACCCAAATTACGGCAATTGCCCTGACATGATTAATACTTCACTAATGGAATGGCGTCCGCGGCATAATTCGAGGCAAACCAACGGGTTGGCTGGCGGCTCGACCGAGCGAAACGATCACCGCGGCGCGCGGCAGGCGCCGACTACCGCACCAGATTCCCGGGCCTGAAGCAGACATGGAAAAGGTTGATTGCGTCGTCGTCGGAGCTGGAGTGATCGGGCTCGCGATCGCACGGCGCCTGGCCCAGGCGGGCCGCGAAGTCATCGTGATCGAGGCCGCCGAGGGCATCGGCACCGTCACCTCCTCCCGCAACAGCGAGGTGATTCACGCCGGCATCTATTACCGCGCCGGCAGCCTGATGGCGCGGATGTGCGTCAGCGGCAAGCATGCGCTTTACCGCTATTGCCGCGACCACGGCATCCCGCATCGGCATTGCGGCAAGCTGATCGTGGCGACGACACCGAGCGAAGCCGAAAAGCTGCAGTCGATCCGCGCGCATGCCGAAGCCAATGGCGTCGACGACTTGCAATTGCTGACGGGCGATGCGGCGCGGGCGCTGGAGCCGGCGCTCAACTGCGATGCCGCCCTGCTCTCGCCATCCACCGGCATCATCGACAGCCACGCCTACATGTTGGCGCTGCGCGGCGATGCGGAAGAGGCCGGCGCAGCCTTTGCCTTCCACACGCCGCTATTGCACGCACGCGCCAGCGGCGGCCGGATCGAAATCGAAACCGGTGGCGATGCGCCGATGATGCTGGCCTGCGACCTGTTCGTCAACGCGGCGGGCCTGAGCGCTCCCGCGGTGGCGCGCAGCATCGACGGCATGCCGGTCGGCATGATCCCCTGCGCCTATCTCGCCAAGGGCAATTATTTCAGCTGCAGCGCGCGGGCGCCGTTTTCACGCCTGATCTATCCGGTGCCCGAGCCCGGCGGGCTCGGCGTGCACCTGACGCTCGACATGGCCGGACAGGCGCGTTTCGGGCCCGACGTCGAATGGGTCGAGAGCATCGATTATGCGGTCGATCCGGCGCGCGCCGAACGCTTCTACCCGGCGATCCGGCGCTACTGGCCGACGCTGCCGGACGGCGCACTGATGCCGAGCTATTCCGGAATCCGGCCGAAGATCGTGCCGCCAGCCGTCGCCACGCAGGACTTTCTGATCCAGGGCCCTGCCGATCACGGCGTCGCCGGACTGATCAACCTGTTCGGTATTGAATCACCGGGACTGACGTCCTCGCTCGCGATCGCCGATCATGTCGGCCATCTCGCGGGGCTTTGACCGAGGCCGCAAGTGCGACCACCAGGCGGATGAGCGCAGTGGCGCCCATCCGGCCGTGTGCGATTTTCTGTACTCTAGGGGACTGGTTAGTGGAGAGTTTCTTCGGCGGTATGTCTCAACCGCTCGATCTGATCCTTGACCATCAACTTGCGGCGCTTCAACTCGACAATTTGCAGGTCGTCTGTGGACAGGTGCAGTAGCGCTTCGTGCAACTCGTTCTCGAGAATCTTGTGTTTACGTTCAAGTTCAACAAGATGCGCCTGTAGAGCCATTCGAAATCTCCTCGGTGGGTGAACCTCAGATTCGATCCGGACGCGAGAGTGTACACCAGCCGACGAATCTGTCGATGGGTATCCGAAAATCGCGCTTCTCATATTTTCGGATTTATCTGTAACCAATCGTGAGTATGGAACCGGGTAGCTTGCGCGGCGCCCTCGCAGGCCCGATATTCACCGCCGGCTCAACAGAATCCGTTCACAACCTCATCACGTTTTCAGCTAGCATACACCATGACCGACGATGATGAGCGCGAGCTTGAAAACGAGCTCGCTCGGCTGCAGCAGGAGCATCGCGATCTCGATGCGGCGATCGACGCGTTGCATCAGTCGCCTGCGCCGGATCTGCTGCGACTGCAGCGATTGAAGAAGCGCAAGTTGCAATTGCGCGACCGCATCGCCTTCATCGAAGACCAGATCACGCCCGACATCATCGCCTGATTTGCGCCGCCTGGTTCGGCCGGTCTGATGCGCGGAAAGCGCTCGCGTTTCCGCGGGCTCTTTCCCCGACATCCACAGACGCAGCGATCGCGCCTTACGGAGCGCCGAAAAAACGGGCGTGCCGCGGGCGCATGCGGGCTTGACTTCTTGAGAACAAAAAGAGAACATTGCTTGCCGCCGCCTCGGGAGTAATCGCCATGTCCGTCACGTCGCCCCTCTCCGACAACAGCCGCTACGAGCAGGCCTGCGATCAGGCCATCGCGATGTGCGACGGCAATCTGCGCTCGACCATCAAGGCGCTGATCATGGCGAACGAGTATCTGGAAATCGAGCTGGAGGAATGGCAGGCGGCCATCGCCGCCGGCTGCGTGCCGGCGCGAAGCTCCGAGGCAAAGAGCGACGCGGCCTGACCGATCATCACAGGAGCAAGAGCCCCCGGAGCAAGACAATGGCCGACCTCACCTATTACGTCGCAATGCCATTCCTGCAGGACGATAGCGGCGCGCCGGTCGCGGGCGCCGCCGAAGAATGCCAGAGCCCGACGACGGCGCTGCGGCGCGCCGAGATGATGTCGCGCATGGCCGGCAGCATCGGCGCCATCGCCTTCAGCCGCAGCGGCGATCCCATGCTCGGCGAATTCAGCGATGCGAAACTTTTGCGCAAGTTCGGCAACGTGCCTGACGATCTGAGCGAGCTGTAGGAAATCGCATCTGCTTCGGCGACGTGCCGCTATCTCGGCGAGGGAGCCGGCGCGTAGTGCATGCCCATGCCGAATGGGCCGTTCGGGCAACGCACAAAGCCGAAGCGCTCGTAGAACGTCTCGCGACCATCCAGGGCAACGAGCGTGATTGACGCGCCCGGCTTGGCGTTTCGATCGAAATATTCAGTGGCGAGCCGCATCAAGGTATCGCCGTGCCCGCCGCCGCGATAGCCGGGATCGATGATCAAATCGGCGAGAAAGAAATAGAGCACGCCGTCACCCATCGCGCGGACAAGCCCGATCAGACGGTCGTTGTCGCGCAGGCAGGCGGTGAATGACGCGGCGTGAATCGTCCTGGTCGCGGTTTCCTGATCGATCGCGCCCCAGCCCGCTCGCGCGCGAAGGTCGATATATTCCACCGGTGAGGGCGCACGCCCGGACACTGCAATCGCCATCATCGCGCTCCATCGCTGCACAACGCATGTTTCGCGCGCTGCAATATCAGCTCTCGTGCCGCCGCAGCGCCTTGCGCACATACATGGCGCTGTCGGCCGCTTCCAGCGCACGGCCGGCTTCGGAGTGCGTGTCAAGAACGGCGACGCCGGCGGAGGCGCCTGCATTGATGGTGCTGCCGTCGAACTCGAAACTGAGACTATCGATCGCTTCCTCCAGGGCAGCGGCCTTGGCCCTGGCGTCGGTCTCGCTAAGATTCCACAGCAGTAGCGCAAACTCGTCGCCGCCGAGACGACCGACCACGTCGGAGGCGCGCACATGGGCGGTCAGCTCCGCCACGATGGCCTTGAGCACCTGATCGCCGGCAGCGTGACCGAAGGCGTCGTTGATCGGCTTTAAGCGATCGACATCGAGCACGACCAAGGCGCCGAAGGCGCGATAGCGTTTCATATAGGCAATGGCGCGATTGAGCTCGCGCTCGAAACCGCGCCGGTTCGCGATCCCGAGCAGATGGTCGGTGTCGGCGGTGGCCTGAAGTTCCTCGATCTGCGCCTGGGTCCGGGCCAGCTCGGCCTTGAGCCGGCGAATCGTTGCCTTGGTGCCGTTGGAGATGGCAGGCGCCATGGACCCGCCGGTCGCCGGCCGCCTTGGAGCGGTTTTTCGCCCGGAAGCCGCGTTTTTGGGGCGTTTTCTGGCCTTTCCGGCGGACGCCCTGGTCTTTTTCTTCATGGCCTTCCCTGTGCAGGCTCGCTTATCAAGGCTTGCCGGGATTCACCTAGACAGGATAGTCCATTCCTGATCCCTTGCCACGCCTTGGATGAGCCCCGGGCCGACCCTATAATCGGCCTATGTTTCTGGATTCCCGCACAGAATTGACGAGATGACCGCACCGATCGCCATCATTATGGGCAGCCAGTCCGACTGGGAGACCATGCGCCACGCCGCCGAAACCCTGCTGGCGCTCGGGGTCGACTGCGAAAAGCGCATCGTCTCTGCCCACCGCACCCCCGACCGACTGTTCGCGTTCGCCAAGGGCGCCAAGGCGGCGGGTTTCAAGGTCATTATCGCCGGCGCCGGCGGGGCGGCGCATCTACCGGGCATGGCGGCGGCGCTGACGGAACTGCCGGTATTCGGCGTTCCCGTCGAGTCCAAGGCGCTGTCGGGGGTCGATTCGCTCTACTCGATCGTGCAGATGCCGGCCGGCGTTCCCGTCGGCACGCTGGCGATCGGCAAGGCCGGCGCCATCAACGCCGCCCTCCTTGCCGCCAGCGTGCTCGCGCTGAACGATGCCGCGCTGGCGAGCCGGCTTGCCGCCTGGCGCCAGCAGCAGACGGAAGCGGTCAAGGAGCGCCCGGAGGGATCGGCGTGACGGCTTCAGGCAGGGTGAAGCTGAAGCCGGGCGACACCATCGGAATTCTCGGCGGCGGACAATTGGGCCGGATGCTGGCCATGGCGGCGGCGCGCCTCGGCCTCAAATGCCAGGTGTTCTCGCCGGACCCGGATTCGCCCGCGTTCGACGTGGTGCTGAACGCGACCTGCGCCGAATATGCCGACGTCGAGGCGCTCGAGCTGTTCGCCAACGACGTCGACGTCATCACCTATGAATTCGAGAACGTCCCTGCCGCGACCGCCATGGTGCTGGCCGCGCGCCGCCCGGTGTTGCCGGCACAGAAGATCCTCGAGACCACGCAGGACCGGCTGATCGAAAAGGATTTCGTCAAGCGGATCGGCATCGGCACCGCCGACTATGCCGACGTGTCATCGGTCGATACCCTGCAGAGCGCCGTCGCGCGCATCGGCCTTCCTGCCGTGATCAAGACCCGCCGCTTCGGCTATGACGGCAAGGGCCAGGCTATCATCCGCGAGGGCGATGACCTCAACCAGGTCTGGGAAGAGCTCGGCACCAAATCCGCGATCCTGGAAGCCTTCGTGCCGTTCGAGCGCGAGATCTCCGTGATCGCCGCGCGCTCAGTCGACGGTCAGGTCGAATGCTACGACGTCACCGAGAACGAACATCGCGATCACATCCTGAAATTCTCGCGCGTGCCCGCCGCGATCTCGGACAAGCTGGCCGCCGATGCGCGCGCTGTCGCGGAGAAGATCGCCAACGCCCTGGACTATGTCGGCGTGCTCGCGGTCGAATTATTCGTCGTTGCCGGAAACGGCGGGCCGCACGTGTTGGTCAATGAGATTGCGCCGAGGGTGCATAATTCCGGGCACTGGACGCTCGACGGCGCGTCGATCTCGCAGTTCGAGCAGCACATCCGTGCGATCGCCGGCTGGCCGCTCGGCAAGCCGGTTCGCCACGGCCAGGTCACCATGACCAACCTGATCGGTGATGATATTCTCACCTATGAGCGCTGGCTGGCGGTGCCCGGCGCGACGGTTCACCTCTACGGCAAAGGCGCGCCGCGGCCGGGCCGCAAGATGGGGCATGTCACCGAGGTGGCCCCGGCGAGCAGCAAATAACGCTTGCTACGCTTGCCTCGCGATCAGGCCGTCTTCAAGCCTTCCACGACGCCGGCCGGCTCCTCGCTGAGCCAGCGATAGACGATGCCGCCGAGCACGCCGCCGATCAGCGGCGCAACCCAGAACAGCCAGAGCTGCATCATCGCCCAGCCACCGACGAACAGCGCGGGTCCAGTGCTGCGCGCCGGATTTACCGATGTATTGGTGACGGGAATGCTGACGAGATGAATCATCACCAGCGCCAGCCCGATCGCCAGCGGGGCAAAGCCCGCCGGCGCCTTGCCGTGTGTGACACCCATGATGATGAACAGGAACATCATCGTCATTACCACCTCGGTGATGAAGCAGGCCACCATGCCGTACTGGCCGGGCGAATGCGCATCATAGCCGTTGGCGGCAAAGCCCTTGCCGAGATCGAAGCCCGGCGCGCCGCTGGCGATCGCGTAGAGCAGCGATGCGGCAACGATGGCGCCAATCACCTGCGCGATCACGTAAGGAAGGATCTGCTGCGCCGGAAACCGTCCACCCGCCGCGAGGCCCACCGTCACCGCGGGGTTGAGATGGCAGCCGGAGATGTGGCCGACGGCATAGGCCATGGTCACGACGCTCAGGCCGAACGCCAGAGACACCCCGACTAGGCCGATCCCGACCTGGGGGAAGCCGGCCGCAATGACCGCACTGCCGCATCCCGCAAAAGTGAGCCAAAACGTGCCGATCGCTTCTGCGGCATATCTTTTCATACTCATACGCACCTCCCGCATGTTTTGCGTGACCCAAGGCTAGGCCAGGTGCCGTGAGGGGCTCGTTATTTTGCGGGAATCGGGGGCGTCCCGGCCGAATCTTGCCGATTTCCGGGGCTTTTCCGGGCCCAAAACCGCCTTCTCAGGTGGACATCGGCGGTTTTGTCTGCTACATGCCCGCGCTCAGGGTTAAGAGCCAGGCCTTTCGCCGGCCCTTCGCTTCACCAGAATTCCTATCCGGTCAATTGAAAGAGGATGCCGCGTGCAGGTTCTCGTTCGCGATAACAATGTCGATCAAGCCCTCAAGGCGCTGAAGAAGAAGATGCAGCGCGAGGGAATCTTCCGCGAGATGAAGCTCCGCGGTCACTACGAAAAGCCCTCCGAGAAGAAGGCCCGTGAAAAGGCCGAAGCCGTGCGCCGCGCGCGCAAGCTGGCCCGCAAGAAGCTGCAGCGCGAAGGCCTGCTGCCGATGAAGCCGAAGCCGGTGTTCGGCGCCGGTCCCGGCGACCGTGGTGGTGCCGGCGGCCGTGGCGGCCCGGGCGCAGGTCCACGCGGACCGCGCTAAGCGCGTTCTTAGCGAGACACGAACTGAAACGCGGGCCTCGGGTCCGCGTTTTTGCTTTTGCGGGTCAGCGTATTTCAGTAGGAGCACCTTCGTGCGTTGCTCATGCAATTTTTTGCGTCGCTTGCGGAAGCCGTGGCGAGCGGCCTCAAGCCGAAAGCGCTCGAACAAGTAGTCTTGCGGATATTTTGACCGATGCATTTTGCATTTTGGCACGCTACCAATGTGTGCAGTGAACGCGAGAGTATTCCGCTGCATGGCCGTTACGGATTGCAATGCCTTCTGCTCCGCGCGCTTTGCGGCTTTGCCTGTCGCGCTACTTGCAACCGCTCTTGCACTTCCCCTGTGCGGCTGTTCGTTCGATCTGGGCTCATGGGGACCGGACAAGGACAAGCCGCAGGCAACTGATCAGAAGCCGACCGGTACGATCAGCGGACAAAACGTCAGCGACGCCCAAGGCAATGCAGCGCGCGGCCAGGCGCTTGCCAAATCCGGCAAGAGCGAAGAGGCGCTGGCGGAATTCGACCGCGCGCTCGCGCTCGATCCCTACAACGTGCCGGCGCTGTATGGCCGCGGCCTGCTCTACCAGGCCGAAAAGCGGCATGAGCAGGCGATCGCGGATTTCACCGCGGCCAACGGCCTGACGCCGCAGCGGGTCGAGCCGCTGCTCGCGCGCGCGACCAGCTACCTCGCCATTGACAAGACAAAGGAAGCCGCCTCCGATCTCGACGAAGCGGTGCAGGCCGATCCCAACAGCGCGCAGGCCTGGTCGGCCCGCGGCGTCACCTATGAACGGCTCGGCGACAAGGCCAAGGCGTTCGCATCCTATGGCCGGGCGCTTGCACTGCGGCCCAGGGATGAAGCCGCGCGAAGCGGCCTCGTGCGCACCGGCGGCTAGCTTTGTCGGATTTGATATTTTGCTGCAGTCCGGAGTGCCGCGCTTCTCGCGCGCACAAAGCAAAAGCCCCCGAATCAACTTCGGGAGCTTCCTTCACACAAAGAGCCAAAAATACTCGAAAGTTACTTCGGGATCACCGAGTTGAAGATCGACTTAGCGGTCGACAACGCGTCCTCGGCGGCGGCGGTGGCGCGGTCACGCACGGAGGGCTCGCCCATTTCGGCACGCAGATCGAGCGGGCGCGAAACCGGAATATCGGCTGGCGGGACCGGGCGGTTCGGATCATTGGCCTCAGCGTAAGGCGGCCGCGCTTGCGTCGGCGCGTGGCCAAAGGGTTCGCCGACCGGCGAGCCCGAGACCATGATCGGCGGCGGGAGCGGACGAAGCACGGGCGAGGCAGCAGGCTCCTTCGCGGCCGCCGGCGCATGCGCGACCTTCGGCGCTTCGGGCGCACGACTCGGTTCGGCGCCGCGCGGAACGGCCTCACCGTTAGCGCGCAGGCGCTCGATCGCAGCGCGCGCCAAGTCGTTGGCGTCGCGGCGTTCCGCCGGCGCGGCCGAAGTCTCGACTGGGGTGGCTGGTGCGGGCACCGCCGTCGGGGCTGCCGTCACGACCGGAGAGTTGGTTGTCGGCGATTCCACGGCCTGGATCGGCGACGGCAGCACGACGCGGATCTTTTCCTTCTCGCGCGGTGCGGCGGCATGTCGGCGCTCGGTGTCGGCCGGGCTTTCAGCCGATTTCACATCGGGCTTGTTGGCGTCGGACCTGGCTTCAGCAGGCTTAGCTTCGGCAGACTTGGCGTCAGCCTTCTCGTCTGCCTTCTGAGATTTCTCGGCGGCCGTCTTATCCATGACGGCCTTCTCGGAGATGCCCCGCGCCTTGACGCCGGCCGTCGGAAGATTGCTGGCCGTAGCCTCGTCAGACTTGCCGCCGTCGTCGGCTTTCGATTCAGCGGGCTTGGTGTCTGCTTTGGGATTGGCGGCTGATACCGCCGCGGCGGCAGGGACGTCCGCCGGCTTCGCCACAATGTAGTGGTTCACGATGTACGCCCCGATGACGGTCGCAGCCACCGAAGGGAAGATGTCCACCGCGAATTTCTTGAGGTAATTCAGCATTAAGAGCCACTCCCCGCGGCCCTTGAAATGCAGGAACTTAAGGGCAAATTGAGGGATCAACTGCGACGGATCGATGGCAAATCAGCAGTTCCTGTGCAGACGTCGCGGATCCAGGCAGCCGACTGTCCCCGAATTGAACACCTCCGCCCGGGAACCCGCAATCACGGCTTCAGCTCCACCTCTAGGAACACGATCTCGGTCGCCGTCTCGTTGAGCACGTCATGCTGGACGCCGGCCTTCCGGAAATAGGACTTGCCGGCCGCCAGTTGCGCCTTGCTGCGTTCGCCGTTCGGCGCGACGATGGTCATCTCGCCCGCCGTCACCGGCACGATCACGTAATCCATCTCATGGGTGTGATGACCGGTGGCGCTGCCCGGCGCCAGCCGCCATTCGGTAACGCGGACTTCTGATGTATCGACCTGAACTTCGGACTTGGCGGCAAGCATCGTTGATTCACTCCAGCGGATTTACGGCACGAATACCATGACAGGTACACGGCGAACACCAGCATATGCACAAGCCCGAACAGAACATTCGTGCGCCCGGTGTCGAAGGTGAGCATGCTGATGACGAGGTCAGCAACAGCAGCACCATCTCCGGCGCATTGAGCCCCAGCATCAGCTGCTTGTCGAGCGTATAGGCAACGACCGCGACCGCCGGCACCGTCAGCCCGATCGTGGCAAGCGAAGAGCCGAGCGCTAGATTGATGCTCTTCTGCAGGTCGTTCCGGCGGGCGGCACCGACAGCCGGAACGGTTTCCGGCATCAGTATCAACAGCGCCACCACCACACCGGCGAAAGCCGGCGGCGCACCGATCATTTCCGTCACGGCGCCGTCAGCGTATAGTTCGGCATGATCAGCGTAACAGCACGCTGAGATAGAGGTTCGCACCCGAGACCTGAAAATTCTGCTCGCGGTAGCGCAGCCCGCCGATAAAGATGCAGAAGCCGACAAGGCCGTTGCACACGATCATCACCACCGCAAACACGGTGTCGCGCGTCAGCGCCGGCTGCGGCTTTCCGCCGAGCATGATGGTGGCGATCAGCGCCACTTCGATGATGGTGACCGCGAGCGTCAGCAGTAGCGTGCCGTAAGGCTCGCCGATCCGCTCCGCAATCACCTCGGCATGATGTACGGCCGCGAACACGGTGCCGAACAGGATCGCCAGCAGCACCACCGCGAAAAGCATGCCGCCGACCGACGGCTTGAAATCGAGCCCGAGCCCGGTCGCCAGCCCAAAGAGCAGCATCGCCAGCGCCGGGAATATCCAGGCCGATCGCGGCATCGGTCCATGTGCGCTCATGCGATCAAGCTCCCAATAGGTTGGTGGGCCGAAGACGCTAACCCCAAGCAGCTATCACCTCTTCGCAAGGTTGATGAAATTGCGGGCGATTTCAATCGCGCCGAAATTGTCCAGATCGTTGTGGCCGCCCCTTGCCAGGCGGACGAACCGTTTCGGTTCGTTCGCCCGCGCAAACAGCCGTTCACCGAACGCGACTGGGATCGTAGGATCGAGCGCGCCATGCATCACCAGCAGCGGGACCCTGATCCGGCCGATCTGCCGGTCGGAGTAGAAGTGATCGCGCATCAACAGCCGCACCGGCGCAAACCAGAACGCTGACGCGGCGACGTCGACGATAGAGGTATAGGGCGCTTCCAGGATCAGCTTGCCGACCGGCTGTGCGGCAGCCAGCGCGACGGCGACGCCGCTGCCGAGCGAGAATCCCCAGGGGACGATTCTTTCCGCCTTGTAGCGCGTTGCCGTGAAGGCGTAGGCCGCGGCGGCATCCTGCAGCAATCCCTGCTCGCTGGGATACCCGCTCGAGCCGGCATAGCCGCGATAGGACAGCGCAACGATCCCGATCCCGTCGGCGATCAGCGGGCGAAAGCGGCCGAAGAAGCCGGCGAGATAATCGCCATTGCCGTGGAAATAGAGCACGACCGGGCGTCCAGGTTTGGCCGGAACGTGCCAGACGATGACCTTTTCACCATCCGCTGTGGCCAGGACGTGTTCTTCAACTTCCGGAAAGCCCGCCGCGTCCGGCGGCGTGCGCACGCTCGTCGGCGCCGGAAACAGGAAGGCGCGCTGCCCAAGGAACAGCGCGAGCAGGCCCAGGACATAACCGGCTGAGGCGGTGATCAGCAGCCATTTCAGCGCGGTCATGAAGTTCCTGCGAGCGCGTTACATCCCCTTGACGATGTTCTCGGTCACCTTCTTGGCATCACCAAGGAGCATCATGGTGTTGTCGCGATAGAACAGTGGATTGTCGATACCGGCATAACCTGATGCCAGCGAGCGCTTGATGAACATCACGGTGCCCGCCTTCCAGACCTGCAGCACCGGCATGCCATAGATCGGCGACGTCTTGTCTTCTTCCGCGGCCGGGTTGGTGACGTCGTTGGCGCCGATCACGAAGGCGATATCGGCCTGCGCGAATTCGGAGTTGATGTCCTCGAGCTCGAACACCTCGTCATAGGGCACGTTGGCTTCGGCCAGCAGCACGTTCATGTGGCCGGGCATGCGCCCCGCGACCGGGTGGATCGCGTACTTCACCTCGACGCCTTCCTTCTTCAGAAGATCGGCCATTTCGCGCAGCGCGTGCTGAGCCTGTGCCACCGCCATGCCGTATCCGGGCACGATGATGACCTTGGAGGCGTTCTTCATGATAAAGGCGGCGTCGTCGGCCGAGCCGAGCTTGGCCGGCTTCTGTTCGCCGCTGCCACCGCCTGCGGCCGCGGTCTCGCCGCCGAAGCCACCGAGGATGACCGAGATGAAGGAGCGGTTCATCGCGTGGCACATGATATAGGACAGGATCGCGCCCGAGGAGCCGACCAGCGCGCCGGTGATGATCAGCGCGGAATTGCCGAGCGTGAAGCCGATGCCGGCCGCGGCCCAACCCGAATACGAGTTCAGCATCGAGATCACGACCGGCATATCGGCGCCGCCGATCGGGATGATCATGAGCACGCCGAGCACCAGAGCAATGATGGTGATCAGCCAGAAATCGACCGCGCTGCCGGAGCGGACCAGGCCGAAGATGAAGAACACCAGCGCCAGCGCCAGCGCGATGTTGATGATGTGGCGGCCGGGCAGGATGATCGGCGCGCCGCTCATGCGCGCGGAAAGCTTCAGGAACGCGATCACCGAGCCGGTGAAGGTCAGCGCGCCGATGGCAACGCCGAGCGACATTTCGACGAGGCTCGAGGCGTGGATGTTGCCGGATGTACCGATGTCGAAGGCTTCCGGCGCATAGAACGCGCCGGCGGCGACCAGCACCGCGGCCATGCCGACCAGCGAGTGGAACGCCGCGACCAGTTCCGGCATCGAGGTCATCGGCACGCGGCGAGCGATGACAGCGCCGATGGCGGCACCGATCGCGATACCGAGGATGACCAGGACCCAGGCAAGACCGTCAGCCGGCGGATGATTGGCGAGCGTGGTGGCGACGGCAATCGCCATGCCGATCATGCCGAACAGATTGCCCTGGCGGGATGACGCCGGGCTCGACAGGCCGCGCAGCGACAGGATGAACAGCACACCCGCCACCAGATAGAGAAGTGCAGAGAGATTGGCGCTCATCTCAGGTCCCCATTATATGCCTTCGGCACCCCGAGGTGCTTGCCACTCACGCTCGATATTCACTTGGTCTTCTTCTTGTACATCGCCAGCATGCGCTGGGTGACAAGGAACCCGCCGAAGATATTGATGCAGGCGAAGATCAGCGCGATGAAGCCGAAACCGCGCGCCCAGCCCGAGCCGCTCGAGATCATGCCGACGCCCACCGCGAGCAGCGCGCCGACCACGATCACCGAGGAGATCGCGTTGGTTACCGACATCAGCGGCGTGTGCAGCGCGGGGGTCACCGACCAGACCACGAAATAGCCGACGAAGACGGCAAGGACGAAGATCGACAGCCGGAACACGAAGGGGTCGACGGCTTGAGCGACATGCTCCATGGCTTCTCTCCTTAGGCTTTCGGCTGGAAGTTCGGATGGATGACGGCGCCGTCTTTGGTCAGAGCGGTCGCCTTCACGAGTTCATCGTCCCAGTTGACGGCCAAGGCCTTGTTCGCCTTGTCGACCAGGGTTTCGATGAACGAGAACAGGTTGCGGGCATAGAGGCCGGAGGCGGACGCCGCGACGCGGCCGGCGACGTTGGTGTAGCCGACGATCTTGATGCCATCGATATCGACGACTTCGCCGGCCCTGGCGCCCTCGACATTGCCGCCGCGCTCGACGGCGAGATCGACCAGCACCGAGCCCGGCTTCATCGATTTCACCATCTCGGCGCTGACGAGCTTTGGCGCCGGACGGCCCGGGATCAGCGCGGTGGTGATCACGATGTCCTGCTTCTTGACGTGCTCGGCGGTCAGCGCGGCCTGCTTGGCCTGATACTCTTTCGACATTTCCTTGGCGTAGCCGCCGGCGGTCTGCGCGTTCTTGAATTCTTCGTCCTCGACCGCGAGGAATTTTGCGCCGAGCGATTCGACCTGTTCCTTTGTCGCCGGGCGCACGTCGGTTGCGGTGACGACGGCCCCTAAGCGGCGCGCGGTCGCGATCGCCTGCAAGCCGGCGACGCCGACGCCCATCACGAACACTTTTGCCGCCGGAACGGTGCCGGCGGCGGTCATCATCATCGGGAACGCGCGGCCGAACGCTTCGGCGGCCTCGATCACCGCGCGATAGCCGGCGAGGTTGGCCTGCGAGGACAAGACGTCCATCACCTGCGCGCGGGTGATGCGGGGCATCAGTTCCATGGCAAAGGCGGAGACGCCGGCATCCGCCATCGTCTTCAGCGCCGCTTCATTGCCGTAGGGATCCATGATCGCGATGACGAGCGCGCCGCGCTTGTAGCTGGCGAGCTCCGAGGCCTCGGGCCGCTTCACCTTGATGACGATGTCGGCGTCCTTCAAGGCATCCGCGCTGACGGTGGCGCCGACCGCGGTGAATTCGGAATCCGGCAGGCCCGACTTGATGCCCGCGCCCGGCTCGATCGCCACTTCGGCGCCGAGCGCCTTGAATTTCTTCACCGTGTCCGGGGAAGCGGCAACGCGCGGTTCGGACGGATCGATTTCCCTGGCAATCGCAATCTTCATGGAGCCTCCCCCGGCGCGGCGGGCGCGCGCGCAAGCAAACTAGCGTCTTTTTCGCTTAGTTGGATACCGGTTTCGTAACCGGCATGCGTGCAATTTTCCGGCCGCCGCAGATTGCGGCGACGCGGGGCCGCGATCGGTCAGGTCAGGAAATAGCCCATCAGGGCGACGATGATCACGACGGCGGCCGTGCCGTATTTGACGAGCATGATGAACCCTTCATAGGTCTGCTCGTGGGCCGGATAATCGTTGCCGTCCGCGGTCGTGTAGGCCACTTCGCTATGGTCTGCCATCGGTATCCCCAGTGAAAATCTCTCGTTTCTCGCGTGCAATTACCGCAAAGCGTTTGGCAGGGCAACGGCCCCTTGCCTATCGGGTCATTCGGAAGGCCAATTATCCCGGATCCAGCGGGTCAGGCTCTGCTCGCTGACTTCGCCCGCGGCGAGGGAGAGGATGATGGCGGTGGCGTGCGCGGGATCGGGCGCAAAGGGTATGTCGTTCACGCGCAGGAAAACCATCATGGCGTGGAACGCGATGCGCTTGTTGCCATCCACGAAAGCATGCTTACGGGCGAGACCGAACGCATAGGCGGCAGCAAGTGCAGCCATATCCGTCGTCCCATAATTCCATTGATTGACCGGCCGCAAAATCGCCGACTCAAGGAGGCCTCGGTCCCGAATGCCTTCCGGACCGCCGAATAGCGCCAGTTGCTCGGCATCCATGTCGACGACTTCATCGACGTCGAGCCAGATCGGCTCACTCATTCGGCAAGCGCGGCAAACGTATCGCGATATTCGTGCATGACCTGGCGGGCGATTGCCATGGTCCGCGCGTGCTTGGGATTGAAGGGTGAAAGCCGCAAGCTGCCGTCCGGTTGCTCCACCGGATAGAACTTGTCGCCCTCCTTGAGGTTGAGCCGGGCAAGAAGCTCTTTCGGCAGAATCACACCGACCGAATTACCGATCTTCCGGATTTGAAGGACATTGGCCTCTTCCATTCCGCGAGGGGTTTTGTTCATGGCACCAGCTCCGTTATACAAAATGTATAACATCGTTGGATGGCATGTTCAACGGATGTTTTACGCCAGAACTTTGGGGTGGAGGCCCCTAGGCCACCACGAAATCGAAGCGACCGGCGAGCGAGCCTGAGTTCTTGGCCGTGCGCAGCAGCAATTCCTTGCGGAAGAGGTCGTCAGAGCGGTTTTTTGGCTCGCCGGGGAAATAGAGCTGGGTGGTCAACACGGGACCACCGCGCGGCTGCACCTTCACATGGATATGGCGCGTACGGCCGGGATAAATGCCGGGCACAATGCTGCGCAACCGATAGCGGCCTTCCGCATCGGAGAATTGATGGCCGCGCAGGCGAAAACCGGAATTGTCGTAGCGGCCCTTGTCGTCCGCCTGCCAGAAATCTAGCAAGGCGCCGGCGAGCGGTTTGCAGGCACGGGTGAACACGAAGCCAACCAGTTCGATCGGCTGGCCTGCCATGCCCTCTTCAAACAGCTCGGTTCGCTCCGGCGACGCTGGCTTGAAGTATGGCCCTTCGGTTTGCGCCATCGTGCGGTCGTCGCCGTCGTGGCATGCAGGCGTTGGCGCAAGCGGGGCCTGAGCCACGCTGCCATCGACCAGGAGCAGCGAACCGGCGGCGAAGACGCCTGCTTGAAGCACTACGCGCCGCGTCGGGGTGTCGATCATGGGGCCCTCCCCTTCTCTCACCACCATCATGAAGGGCGACGGCGGCTGAAATTGTGTCCGCGTCCATCACAAATCCGTTTGCGCAGGCGCCGCGCGGATCAGCCCATCGCCTCGAGTTCGTCGATCATGCCGGAGATTACCGAGAGGCCGCCGTCCCAGAATTTTGGATCCTTGGCGTCCAGCCCGAACGGCCTCAGCAGCTCGGAATAATGCTTGGTGCCGCCGGCCGCGAGCATCTCGAGATAGCGCTCGGCGAAACCTTCCGAGGCGTTCTCGTAGACCGCGTAGAGCGAATTCACCAGGCAGTCGCCGAACGCGTAAGCGTAGACGTAGAACGGCGAATGGATGAAATGGGGGATGTACATCCAGAAATTCTCGTAGCCGGGACGGATGTCGATCGCCGGTCCGAGGCTCTCGTTCTGCACGCTGAGCCAGATCTGGCCGATCCGCTCGGCGGTCAATTCACCGTCCTTGCGCTCGGTATGCACGGCGCGCTCGAACGAATAGAACGCGATCTGCCGCACCACAGTGTTGATCATGTCCTCGACCTTGCCGGCGAGCAGCGCCTGGCGCTGCTTGGCGTTGCTGGTCTGCGACAACAGCCGCTTGAACGTCAGCATCTCGCCGAACACGCTCGCGGTCTCCGCCAGCGTCAGCGGCGTCGGCGCCATCAGCGCGCCCTGCTTGGCCGCCAGCACCTGGTGCACGCCGTGGCCGAGCTCATGGGCGAGCGTCATCACGTCGCGTGGCTTGCCCTGGTAGTTCATCAGCACATAGGGATGCGCCGACGGCGTGGTCGGGTGCGAGAACGCGCCCGGCGCCTTGCCCGGCCGCACCGGCGCATCGATCCAGCGCTCGGCGAAGAAGCGCTCGGCGATGTCAGCCATCTCGGTGGAAAAGCCGCGATAGGCCGTCAGCACCATCTTCTGCGCCTCGGGCCAGGCAACGGTGCCGGTCGCCGCAAACGGCAGCGGCGCGTTGCGGTCCCAATGGGCGAGCTTCTTCTTTTTGAACCAGCCGGCCTTCAGCGCGTAGTAACGATGCGACAGGCGCGGATAGGCCGCGCGAACCGAACTGACCAGCGCGTCGACCACTTCGCGCTCGACACGGTTGTTGAGGTGGCGTGAATCCGCGACATCCTGGAAGCCGCGCCAGCGGTCGGAAATCTCCTTGTCCTTGGCGAGCGTGTTGGTGATGAGCGCGAAGGTCCGCTCATTGTCCTTGAAGGTTTTCGCCAGCGCCTGCGCAGCGGCCTTGCGTTTTTCCGGCGCACGATCCTGCAGGAGATTGAGGACCGGCTCGATCGCAAGCTCCTTGGCCCCGACCTTGAAGCGCAGCCCGGAAATGGTCTGGTCGAACAGCCGGTTCCAGGCGGCGTAACCGCTCTGCGACTTCTCGTGAAACAGCTGTTCGACGCGGTCTTCGAGCTGATACGGCTTGTCCTTGCGCAGGTCCTCGATCCACGGACGGTAGTGGGCAAGCTCGGGCGCCTGCATCGCGCGCTCGATCACGGCGTCGTCGATGCGGTTGAGCTCAAGCGCAAAAAACAGGAGATGCAGCGAGGCCGCCGTCAGCCGCTCGGAGACGTCGCCGTAAAATTTCGAGATCGCGGCATCGACGCTGTCGCCGGCGTGAACCAGGCCGGCATAGGAGCCGAGCCGGCCGGCGAGATCGTCGATCGCCTCGTAGCGCCTGACCGCCTGGGCCAGCCAGACACCGCCGTCGTCGCGGGCAACGCCTTCGGCCAACTTGCCCTTGTAATCGGTTTCGAACGCGACGCACTCTGCATCCAGCTTCTGCAGGTCGCGCGCAATCTCGGGCGCGTCGATCCCCGAATAGAGATCGCCAAGGTTCCATTCCGGCAGCTTGCCGGTTTTGGATTTGGCTGCCGCTGCCTTGCTGTTGGTGGCGGGTTTGCGGGACGTCTTGCCGGCTCGGGAAGTCGCAGATTTTGCGCTCATGACACTTTCAAAACGTGAGAGGTGATCAGGAAATGGGCGAGGAGATCAGGCGAACGCCGCAAGCTGCGGAACCAACTGGACGAACATCTCTTCGCCCTCGACGAGCAGCGGCTCCACCTTTTCGTGGATCGTATTGCGCGTAGCACACCACAATGTGATCGCGCGGACCATCAGCCACGACGTCGATGGCACCGCGGCCTGCGCGTGCAGCATCACCAGATCGAGGTTGCGGTGCTCGAACAGCAGCCGGCCCGATCCGTTTTCTAGGATGTAACGGCCCTTGATTCGGGACAGGCACCATTCGCACGCCCGGTCCGGCAACGGGCCGAGCAGATAGAACTGGGCATCGCCCGCCTCCGTCATGCCGGTTTCCCAGTCGCGTCCGGTCCCCGGCGCAAGCGTTGTCTCCAGCGCCGTGAGAATGGTGCGGAGTTCCCTTTCGCTCCATTCGCCGGTGTCTTGTTTGCGCGCGAACGCAACCACGTTCATTTCTTCTCTGCTCCGAACAGCAGCCGGTGCAATTCCGGCTCATAGTATAGCAACAGATGCCTAGCGAACGCGGCCTGTTCAAGGCCCAATTCATTCGCCCACGCGCCCATGATTTCGGTTGGAACACGGCTGAACCCGTTCTCCACCTGAGAAATGAACGTGTAATATTTCAGGCCGAGGCGCGCGGCGAGATCGGCCTGCGACAATTCGGCATCCGCCCGGCGCTGCTTCAGCCAATCCCCAGCCAGTTTACGCAATTGCTTGGCGTCGGGCGCAGCCTTGGCCGGCGGACGTTCAGTGAAAACGTCTTGATGTTTCGCACGTTTCATGTTTACTAAACTAGCCAATATGAATTGCTGGGTGGGTCATGTTCCCTACCACAATTCCAGCTCGCGAATAAGAACCCGATGGCGTTGCTCGACCGCAGTCAGATTGTCCGAACCACCGAGCGGGCATCGCCCGCGCATGGCAAGGAGCTGACGGCCGGCATCCTGCTGGCCGCGTTGGTTACGGCGCTCGCGATCCGGAACCTGGTGCCGACGGACGCGCTGGCGCCGGTCATCGTCACGCTGCTGTTCGCGGTCGGCGCGGCGACGGCCGTCCTCGCGCTGCTGTGCCGCGCCGGCCCATTCCGCATGGCGTGGTTCGAGATCGCCGGCGGCCTGACATTCATCGGCGTCGTTCTTTCCGTGCTGATCGAGCCCGAACAACTGATGAGGCTATGCGGCGCCTCTGACCAATCTGAGTAAGGAACCTCATCTCCCCGCGCGGTTCTGACTGCGCATTCAACTGTGTGCGTCCAGGCCCGGGCCCCTCTGGCAGTTCAAGCGAACTGCGATGTCGGATTGGACCTTGAACGGAGTGGCCCACATGCTGGAATTGATCTCCTCGCAACACCTGACGGCGCTTTTCCAGGTCATCATGATCGACCTGGTGCTCGCCGGCGACAACGCGATCGTCATCGGGCTTGCCGCCGCCGGGCTGCCCGAGGGCCAGCGCAAGAAAGCGATTCTTGTCGGCATCCTGGCAGCCACGGCGCTGCGCATCGGATTTGCCAGCATCACTGTGCAGCTGTTGCAGATCATCGGGCTGTTGCTTGCCGGCGGCGTTCTGCTGCTCTGGGTATGCTGGAAAATGTGGCGCGAACTGCAGGCCACGCATGCGCATCAGCCGAAGTTCCACGATCTGTCGGCTGCAAGGACGATGGACGCCACCGATGTGCCCGGTCATCGTCAGAAGACGCTCGGTCAGGCGATATGGCAGATCACCCTCGCCGACGTATCGATGTCGCTCGACAACGTGCTGGCCGTTGCGGGCGCCGCACGGGAACACCCGATCATCCTGATATTCGGCCTTGGGCTTTCGATTGCATTAATGGGCTTCGCGGCCAATTTCATTGCACGCCTGTTGGAAAAGCATCGCTGGATCGCCTATGTCGGCCTTTTGATCATCCTCTATGTGGCGTTCGACATGTGCTATCGCGGCTCGCTGGAGGTGTGGCCCCACCTCAACATCTCGTCGTTCCCAACAACGCCATTTTTCAACGTTTAAGAGGTCGTTAATCGGCTTCGGCGAAAGTGCCCCGATTCGGTACAATTCAGTAGCGTGCGGGGAAAACCATGGCTGCCACCATTTTGATTGCCGACGACGACGCCGTGCAGCGCCGTTTGGTTGAAAACATGGTGCAGAAGTGCGGCTATGAGCCCCTTGTCGTCGAAAACGGCGACGCCGCCGTCGCCCTGCTGACCTCCCCGGACGCGCAGGCGATCGATGCGGTCGTGCTCGACCTCGTGATGCCCGGCCTCGACGGCCTCGGCGTGCTCGCCAAACTCCGCGATGCCGGCGTCAACATCCCCGTCATCGTGCAAACGGCCCATGGCGGCATCGACAATGTGGTTTCGGCGATGCGTGCCGGCGCGCAGGATTTCGTGGTCAAGCCCGTCGGCTTCGAGCGGCTGCAGGTTTCGCTGCGCAACGCGCTCAACACCTCGGCGCTGAAGGGCGAATTGCAGCGCATCCGCCACAGCCGCGAGGGACGCCTCACCTTCGCCGACATCATCACCCGCAGCGAGGCCATGTCGGCCGTGCTGCGCACGGCGCAGAAGGCCGCGACATCGGGCATTCCGGTGCTGATCGAGGGCGAGTCCGGCGTCGGCAAGGAATTGTTCGCCCGCGCCATCCACGGCTCCAGTGAACGCAAATCAAAACCCTTCGTGGCGGTCAATTGCGGCGCCATTCCCGACAATCTCGTGGAATCGATCCTGTTCGGTCACGAGAAAGGCGCCTTCACCGGCGCCACCGAACGTCACATGGGCAAGTTCGTCGAAGCTTCGGGCGGCACGCTGTTTCTCGACGAGGTCGGCGAACTGCCGCTGGCCGCGCAGGTAAAGCTGCTCCGCGCATTGCAGGAAGGCACCGTCGAGCCGGTCGGCGGCCGCAAGCCCGTGAAAGTCGACGTCCGCATCATTTCCGCGACCAACCGCAAGCTGCTCGACCTCGTGAAGAGCGGCGCATTCCGCGAGGATCTGTTCTACCGCCTTCACGTATTGCCGCTGACGATCCCGCCCTTGCGGACGCGGCGCGAAGATATCCCGCATCTGCTACGGCACTTTCTGGCGCGCTTTGCCGCCGAGGAAAACCGCACCATCACCGGCATCAACGGCGAGGCCGTCGCCCATCTCGCGCAGCTCGACTGGCCCGGCAACATCCGCCAGCTCGAGAACACGGTGTACCGCGCCGTGGTGCTGAGCGAGAGCGACATGCTTGCGCTGTCCGATTTTCCGCAGACGATCGGCCAGGCCCAGCCGGACGGCGAACTCCGGCACAGCGAACCGCTGGTCGTCGCACCGTCGGCGGTACCGTCCCTGGTATCGGGTAGCGACATACCAATTGCCCCGCTGAGCAGTGCCGGCAGTCTTTCGATGCTCACGGCCTCCGGCGAGGTCCGGCCGCTCGAAGAGATGGAAAACGAAATCATCCGTTTTGCGATCTCGCACTATCGCGGCCAGATGTCGGAAGTCGCGCGCCGTCTCAAGATCGGCCGCTCCACGCTCTACCGCAAACTCGATGAAGCGGCCGCCGACAACCCCGCCGAAGGCGGCGCACAGGACGCCAATTGAGCCGCGAAAGACGTGCGCGCGGCAGCGTGCCTGATTATGGCGCCCGCATGGCAAAGATCGTGGCAAACCAAGGACATGAGTCGGTCGGAAGCTTTTGAACCGTGGCTTGGCGGTGACAGACAAAAGGCGGGGGGCGTGGCAAAAACACGCGACCCGAGTTCAATGGGTAGTTTGAGGTCAGTTTGTCGTGAGTTGTCCCGCATGGCGCTGGCTGCATGATAGGGGCACATGTATCGTCTCGCGTTGAATCGTGGCGTGCGGCGTACGACTGAACCGAAGCCGGCGCTTTCCCGCGCAAGCTATGACGAGCGATGCTAACTGTTCCATGCCGGGGCAGTTTCGCCCAAGGGGGTGTGACGATGCGTGACTGTTCGACCAATCGTGCAGGATTTGACCGCGTGCTGATGGCCGTCGCGGCAACCTTCCTCACGGTGTCTGCGACCTCAGCACTGGCGGGTCAGTCGACGACGCCGCGCACCAGTGCTGCCGAGCTGGCGATCGACGCAGCCATACCCCGCCCCGAACCGGCCAACGTTCCGCCGCCGACCGCCAGCGATTTCAAGATGGACTCCACTGCCTCAGTGCCCGACGCAACCAAGGCGATCGACAAGCCCGCCGACCCGAGCACGGCTGCGAAGGCCGTTGAACCCAAGCCGGCCGACACCGCCGCCGCACCTGCCGCGAGCGACGCCGCGACCGCTCCGCCACCGGCTGCGACAGCCACTGCGCCCGCCGCCGAACCGGCCAAGGAGCCTGTGAAAGTCAGTACCGTCGCGCCGGCCGATCAGCCGGTCGCCGACAAGCTGCGCGATATGCTCGGCACCAAGTCGCTGCGCTATTTCGACCGCAAGAACGAGCGTGCGGCCGTCGAGAAGTTTTACGCCGCGCGCGACTATGCGCCGCAATGGACGCAGGCCGGCAAGCTGACCGACAGCGGCAAGGGTGTGATCGCGCGTTTGAAGGATGCCGGCGCCGAAGGCCTCAATCCGGTCGACTATCCGGTGCCGGATTTTGCTTCCGCGAATTCGCCGGATCTGCTCGCCGAAGCCGAGCTGAAGCTGACCGCGAGCATGCTCGACTATGCACGGCAGGCCCAGAGCGGCCGGATGCACTGGTCGCAGGTCTCTGCCGACATCCAGTATCCCGAGCACCCGACCGACCCGGCCGAAGTGCTCGCCAACATCTCGACCGCCAAGGATGCCTCGGCGGCGCTCGAGGGCTACAACCCGCCGCACAAGCTCTACAAGGAACTGAAGGCCAAGCTCGCCGAGCTGCGCGGCCAGGGCGACGGACCGCTGCTTCAGATCGCCGAAGGCCCGGCGCTGGCCTACAAGGCCGCGACCAAGAAGCAGGGTGAGGTCGCGCCGGAAGATTCGCGCGTGCCGCAACTGCGCGCTAAGCTCCACGTCTCCGACCATCCGGACAGCACGCTTTACGACGCCAAGGTCGCCGCTGCCGTGCGCAAATTCCAGGAGAGCGTCGACCTCAAGCCGACCGGCGTGCTCGACGACCGCACGGTCAAGGCGCTCAACAGCCCGAAGCGCGACCGGCAGATCGACATCGTGCTCGTCAACATGGAGCGCTGGCGCTGGCTGCCGCGCCAGCTCGGCGCAGCCTCGATCGGCAATGCCTATGTCATCCTCAACGTGCCTGATTTCACGCTGAAGGTGATGCAGAACGGCGCGCAGGTCTGGACCACGCGCGTGGTGACCGGAAAGCCGGGCAAGCACGCCACGCCGATGCTGACGGAGACGATGAAGTTCATCACCGTCAACCCGACCTGGAACGTGCCGCCCTCGATCATCTACAACGAATACCTGCCGGCCCTGCAGCAGGACCCGACCGTGCTGCAGCGCATGGGCCTGAAGCTCGAGCGCAACCGCGACGGTAGCATCCACATCTCGCAGCCGCCGGGCGAGGCCAATGCACTCGGCCGTGTCCGCTTCAACTTCCCGAACAAGTTCCTGGTCTATCAGCACGATACCCCGGACAAGCACCTGTTCGCCAAGGAAGAGCGTGCGTTCAGCCACGGCTGCATGCGCGTGCAGAACCCGGACGTCTACGCCGCAACGCTGCTCAACATCACGATGCCGAACGAGCGCTACACGCCGGAACGAATTCGCAGCATGTACGGCCGCAGCGAGATCGACCTGAAATTCCCGACGCCGATCCCGGTGAACATCACCTACCAGACCGCGTTCGTGGACGACGCCGGCAAGCTGCAGATCCGCAAGGACGTCTATGGCCGCGACGCCGTCATGATTGCCTTGCTCAAGAACAGCCGCAACAAGGACCTGGAGGCCATGGTCGCCCATGCGCAGCCGAGCTATTCGCGGCCGTCCGGCTCGAGCCTGCCGGCGGGGGTCAACTTCGCCAGCGACAACACCTACTCGTCCGGCCCCTCGTTCTTCGAGCGCCTGTTCGGCGGTCCGTCGACCGCCGCGACGCCCCCTGCCCCGGTCGGCCGCCGGCCGCAGCAGCGCTTCACCCGGTAATCCCGCAGGACTACGGCGCGAGCCTCCTGGTTAGAATTTCTTAACAATATCAACAACCTCTCCCCGCCGGAGAGGTTGTTTACGTTAACCACTATCCCTGCCGATCGGGCATGCGGCACTTTTTCGCCACAGTCCGCGGGTTAGGTTAAGGCTTGCTTGGGGGCAATACGGTAAACCTCGGTTAACTGTATTGCTTTAAGAAAGCGTTCATCGTCTTTTGCCGGGGGTCTGCAAAAGAACACCGTGAACGCTCGTCGACTGGGTGGGCTCATACGTGCTGGCTGGTTTCGCGCGCCAATTCAATCCGCTTGCTCTGCCAAAGGCCGGATATCGGATCGGGCTGACGTCGCTGTTGCTGCTCGCCGGCGCCGGCACGGTGCATGACGCGACTGCGCTGAACGAAACTCGCACCCTCTCCTTCCACCACACCCATTCCGACGAAGACCTCACCGTCACCTTCAAGCGCGATGGCCGCTACGACGAAGACGCGCTGAAGAAGCTCAATCACTTCCTCCGCGACTGGCGCAGCCAGGACTCCACCACGATGGATCGGCACCTGTTCGATATCATCTGGGAAGTCTACCGCGACGTCGACGGCAAGAAGCCGATCCAGATCATCTCCGCCTACCGTTCCCCCGCCACCAACGCCATGCTCCGCCGCCGCTCTTCCGGCGTGGCGCGCTTCAGCCAGCACATGCTCGGCCATGCGATGGATTTCTACATCCCGGACGTGCCGCTGGAGAATATCCGCGCCGCCGGCCTCCGGCTGCAGCGTGGCGGCGTCGGTTTCTACCCGACCTCAGGCTCGCCGTTCGTCCATCTCGACACCGGCAGCATCCGTCACTGGCCGCGCATGACCCATGATCAGCTAGCCAAGGTCTTCCCGGACGGACGGACCGTTCACCAGTCCACCAGCGGACCGATGAAGGGCTACGAGCTGGCCCGCGCCGACATCGAACGCCGCGGCAATGGCGGCGATGCCTCGACCGTCAAGATGCCGAATCTGTTCGCGGCACTGTTCAAGGGCGGCAAGTCGTCGACGGAAGAGGATGACGAGGGCGCCAGCGCGCCGGTCAAGAACGAGAAGCCGGCGCCGACCAGCGTGGCCGCTGTGAAATCCGCCGACCCGGTTCCGACGCCGCGCGCAAAACCGGTCGGCGCGACCATTCAGCTGGCGGCCGCCGACGCGCAGATCGTGTCGCCGCCTAAAGCCAAAGCCGAATCAAAGCCTGAGGCGAAGCCGGCCCAGCAGGCCGCCGCCGACACCAGCGAGCCGAAGCCCCAGACCCCGGCCGATATCATCAACTCACGCGGCTTCTGGGACGACATCCCGAAATCCCCGAACCAGGCCACGCCCGCGCAGGTCGCCGCCCTCCGCGCCCGCCAGGCCCTCGCCGCCGCCACCGATCCGCAGCCGACCGCCAGCGTCACCGAATCCTTCAACCGTGCGATGGCCTATGCACCGGCCGCCTCCTCGCCGGTCGATCGCGCCAACATCGTCGCGGCTTCCGTGCCCGTGCCGCGGTCCGTGCGGCCGGCCCGCACCGCCGGCGCGGCCGCGACTGAAATCAACACCGTGGTCGCCAAGGGCCCGCAGGGCAGCGCCCAAGGTCAGGGCCAGGACGCCGTGGTCGCCACTGCGACCCGTCTGGCCGCCGCCCGCGGTAACGATGTCTGGATGCGGGTCGTGATGCTCGCGCCGAGCGCAAGCACCGCCATGTCGACGACGGTGCTCGGCGACACCGAGATGACCCAGATGCGCGCCTACTTCGTCAAGCCGAAGGCCGCGATCGCCATGACCTTCTCGGATGATCCGATGATGGGAATGAGCAGCGACAGCTTCACGGGATCGGCGACCACGCAGCTGCCGACCCAGTCGTTCGTGATGCGCACCGCCGCGCTGCGCTAAGGCGCCCTGTTTCCCCAAACTCGCCGTCGTCCCTGCGAACGCGAGGACCCATCCCCACAGATGCGTGTCGTTAAGTTTGCTGGAGCTCCAGCATTCTTCAACTCGACCAACAGTGGTTATGCGTCCCGGATCGCGCGGAGCCTGTCATCGGGCGGCGCTTTGCGCCGACCCGTTGGCTTGTCCGGGACGACGGGGAACTTGTGTAGCGGCCCAGGGCCTCACAGCATGCCCAGCGCCTGCATGTAGGTTTCCAGAATGGTTTCCTGCTCGGCGCGCTCGTTGGCGTCCTGCTTGCGCATCCGCACGATGGTGCGCAGCGCCTTGGTGTCGAAACCATTGCCCTTGGCTTCGGCATAGACGTCGCGGATGTCGTCGGAGATGGTCTTCTTTTCTTCTTCCAGACGCTCGATGCGCTCGACGATGGCCTTGAGCTGGTCTTTGGCGAATCTGTGCGCGGCGTCGTCCTGGACGGCTGCGGCGGCGGAATTGGCCATCGGATACTCCTGAATGGAACTGATGCGTGATGCTGAAAGATCAAGCGCCGCACGCGTTACCGCACGGCGCTTTTTGCAAGATGACCCTCAATATCGGGGGGCCTTGCGTCAAGGCGGCATCATGCTCATCCACAGCGCGCCCACAGGAGATGGGAGCATAGTGTCTGCCACGTCACGGCCGGGCTTGACCCGGCCATCCACGTCTTCTGTCGAGGCCCGTCAAAGACATGGATGCCCGCGACAAGCCCGGGCATGACGGAGAACTTTGTTGCTAGCGCACGCGAGAGCCAGACCGAGCTCAATGCCCGGGGTGAACCTTCTTCATCGCGGCGAGCTGCTCCGCCGTGGCCGTGCCCTGGTGCTTTGTCTTCCACTCCTCATAGGGCATGCCGTAGATCGCCTCGCGGCTCTCGTCCTTGCTGATGGCGATGCCCTTGGCGTCGGCCTCCTCCTTCATCCAGTTGGACAGGCAGTTGCGGCAGAAGCCGGCCAGGTTCATCAGATCGATGTTCTGGACGTCGGTCCGGGCCTGCAGATGGCTGACCAGGCGCCGGAAAGCGGCGGCTTCCAATTCCGTTCTGGTTTTGTCGTCGATCGTCATGGCGGGTACTGCCTCACATGGTGCCGGGCATTTGATCTCAGGTGGGAATTTGTCACAGATTTTGCCATATCTGCGCGCAAAATTGCCGGCCTCACAGGAAGCTCCGGTTTCCCACAACGCGGGAAAGGCGTTCCCCGGCCGTTGACAGGTCCCGCCGGCTCACGCGAAATCGTCAATGATTTGATATAGCTTGGCTGCATGATTGCAAAAGATTCGCGCTGCTTGTCCCCCTTTCGCGCTCGCACAGCCGCCGGCCTTCTGGCGCCGGTGCTGGCCTTGGCGGTGACGTGCCTCTGGAGCGATCCTGCGGCGGCCGATTTCCGACTCTGCAACAACACGTCGAGCCGGGTCGGCATTGCGCTTGGCTACAAGGACGCCGAGGGCTGGACCACCGAAGGCTGGTGGAACGTGTCCTCGCGCAGCTGCGAGACCCTGCTACGCGGAACTCTTGTCGCACGTTACTATTACATCTACGCGCTCGACTATGACCGCGGCGGTGAATGGTCGGGGCAGGCCTTCATGTGTTCGCGTGACAAAGAATTCACCATCAAGGGCACCGAGAATTGCCTGGCGCGCGGCTACGACCGCACGGGCTTCTTCGAGGTCGATACAGGCGAACAGCGAGCGTGGACCGTGCAACTGACCGAAGCCAACGAACAGCCCGCACAGCGCGTGCCGGGGATTCCGGGAACGATGGGACCGGGCGGCCCCGGCGGGGTTCCGGGCCTCGCCAATCCGCCGCCGGGCGGACCGGGTCTGCCGCCAGCCCCGGCGCCCAAGCAATGAGACGGCTTCGTCGCATCAAGATCCTCGCGACCCTCGGCCCGGCATCATCAGACAGCGCGATGATCCGGAAGCTGTTCGAGGCCGGCGCGGACGTGTTCCGTATCAACATGAGCCACACCCCGCATGACAAGATGCGGGAGCTGGTCGCCACCATCCGCAATGTCGAGAGCAGCTACGGCCGCCCGATCGGCATTCTGGTCGACCTGCAGGGGCCGAAGCTGCGGCTTGGCGCGTTCACCGATGGCTCGACGCAACTCAAGAACGGTCAGAGCTTTGTGCTCGATTCCGACAAGGCGCCGGGCGACAACAACCGCGTGCAGCTGCCGCATCCGGAAATTCTCGCGGCCCTTCGCCCCGGCCATGCCCTGCTGCTCGACGACGGCAAGGTGCGCCTGATTGCGGAAGAGACCACGCCCGAGCGCGCGGTGACGCGCGTCGTGATCGGCGGCAAGATGTCGGACCGCAAGGGCGTCAGCCTGCCCGATACCGATCTGCCTGTGTCGGCGATGACGCCGAAGGACCGCGCCGATCTCGAGGCCGCATTGGTAACCGGAGTCGACTGGATCGCGCTCTCCTTCGTGCAGCGCGCAGAGGATGTCCACGAGGCCAAGCGGATGATCCGCGGCCGCGCCGCCGTGATGGCCAAGATCGAGAAGCCGCAGGCGATCGACCGCCTTGCCGAAATCATCGACGCATCCGATGCGCTGATGGTGGCGCGCGGCGACCTCGGCGTCGAACTGCCGCTGGAGCGGGTACCGAGCCTGCAGAAGCAAATGACGCGGATGGCGCGCCGCGCCGGCAAGCCGGTGGTAATCGCCACCCAGATGCTGGAATCGATGATCCAGGCTCCGGTGCCGACACGCGCCGAAGTCTCCGACGTCGCGACCGCTGTCTATGAAGGCGCCGACGCCATCATGCTGTCGGCCGAATCCGCTGCCGGCAAATTCCCGGTCGAGGCGGTCTCCACCATGAACCGCATCGGCGAGGAAGTGGAGCGCGACCCGACCTATCGTTCGGTGCTGACGGCGCAGCGCATGCAGCCGGAAAACACCGTCGGCGATGCCATCGCCGACGCCGCGCGGCAGATCGCCGAGACGCTGGAATTGTCGGCGATCATTTGCTGGACCTCGTCGGGCTCGACCGGCATCCGCGTCGCACGCGAACGGCCGAAGCCGCCTGTGGTGGCGATCACGCCGAACGTTGCGACGGGGCGCAAATTGTCCGTCGTCTGGGGCGTGCATTGCGTGGTGGCGGAAGACGCTCACGACCAGGACGACATGGTCGATCGCGCCGGCTCGATTGCCTTCCGCGACGGCTTTGCCAAGGCCGGCCAGCGCGTGATCATCGTCGCCGGCGTGCCGCTAGGCATCCCCGGCACCACCAACATGGTGCGCATCGCCAATGTCGAGGCGGAGAAGTGACGGCCTATCACGAACTTTCACTGTCATTCCGGGGCGCGCGTAACCGCGAACTATGATGCGCACTTGCGCATCTGAGAATCTCGAGATCCTCAGGTGCGCAAGTGCGCACCATAGTTCGATGCTGACGCATCGCCCCGGAATGACTCAGAAAACTACACCAGCTTCGCATCCAGCGTGATGTTCGTCTTCAGCAGCTTCGACACCGGGCAGCCGGCCTTGGCCTTGCCCGCCAGCTCCTGAAACTTCGCATTGTCAGCGCCCGGTATCTTCGCGTTCAGCGTCAGGTGGACCGAGGTGATGGCAAACCCATCGTCCTGCTTTTCCAGCGTGACGTCGGCCTTGGTCTCCATGTGCTCGGCGGTGAGCTTGGCTTCGCCCAGGATCAACGACAGCGCCATGGTGAAGCAGGCGGCATGCGCCGCGCCGATCAGCTCTTCCGGATTGGAGCCGGCTTTGCCCTCGAAGCGGCTGGAGAAGCCGTAAGGATAATCATTGAGCGCCCCGCTCTTGGTCGATATCGCGCCTTTGCCGTCCTTGATGCCACCCTGCCACTTGGCCGACCCTGATGTCGTTGTCATCGCATGCTCCTGCTTACGGGTTGGACCGTCGATAAGCCGCAAGCTGCCAAATGGTTGCGACGGCAGCGTGTCGCAAATGACGGCGTCTACGCCCCCACCAGCGTCTTCGCCGGCAGCACCGCCTGCACAACGAGGCCGCGGGCGCGGGCGTCCATCACGCCTACGGCGCGCAGCGCCAGCAGCGTGACCGTTTGCACGGCATCGCGCAGCTTGGCGGGATCATCGAGATTGTCCGGCGCTAGCGGCCCGACCAGCGATTCGTGCAGCGCGCCGAGCAGCGCGGTGGCGGCGAGCGCCGTGTCCTGCGCCGGAAGATGGCCGGCGCGCACCGCGGCGTCGATCCGGGTGGCAATCTCGCCGGAGATTTCGCGGCGGCTGGCGAGCCGCGACACCGAGACGTCGACATCGACAGGCTCGGCCAGGATGCCCCAGGCGAGCTTGCGCTGCGACAGCACGTGGACGGCAACGGTGGTGACGGCGGCCGCCAGCGCCGAGGACGGCCCCGGCGCGGCGTCCGCCGCGCGGCGGATCGCCGCCAACTCATCGCGCGACACTTCCGCGATCAATTCGGAAATCAGCTCGGCCTTGGAGGGGAAGTAACGATAGACGGTGCCGGCCGCGACATTGGCGCGGACCGCCACCGGCGCGATCTGCACCGCCGCCATGCCGCCCTCGGCTGCGGCGTCCCGCGCCGCAGCCAGGATGGCGCTGCGCCGGGCCGCCAGCCGTTTTACGACCTGATGGGTTCGCCGATACACCATGGCGCGTTGTCCGTCCCCGGCGCGCGCTCGAGCCCGTGGGGACTTTCGAGAACGCGCACATCTTCAATCCCTTGAGCAACGAGCACGCCCGTTGCTTTGAAGAAGTGAACAACTATTCAGGGCCGATGACAAGCCGGTTCTGCGACGCGCATCCATGCGATCTTTCCGGCAACCCGCGTTCAATCCATTAACAAGCTCTCAACGCGGCCCGGCCAGCATGCAGGCCAATGGACAGCCTCGGATTACCTCCCGCGCTCCGGCGAACCAACCGATGGCCGCGCCTCGCCATAATCGTGGCGGGCGGGCTACTGATCGGCATCGTCATCGGCGAGTTCATGAAGTGGCGCGCGGGCGGATCCGATTGGCCACAATACCGCCGCCGCCACGCTAACGGCCTGCAACCCCGTATCCGCCAAGACGGCAATCATCGTTGTGCATGGCCAGAGCAATGCGGCCAATTGGGAGAGGGCCCGGTACACGGCGCGCCAGGCCGTCGACAATTTCGATCCTGGAACGGGCAGATGCTTTGCCGCCGCCGACCCGCTGCTGGGCACCGACGGCATGGGCGGGAGCTTTGCGACGCGTCTTGGCGACATGCTGATCCAGAGCGGACGCTACGACCGCGTGATCCTCGTGCCGATCGCGCGGGGCGGCGCCTCGCTTTCCTTCCTGAATAACGAGGGCGCCGAGCTGACGACCAACGGCGTTGCGAAGCTCACGGCCGCGGGCCTGACTCCGACGCATATCCTGTTTCAGCAGGGAGAAAGCGATGCGCTGATGACGACGACCGCCGAAGAATATGCGGCGCTGCTGCACCAGCTCGTGAAGCGGTTTCGCGCCGCCGGCTTTGATGCGCCGTTCTACGTCTCGCGCAGCACAAAATGCGACTATCTAGGGCCGACGAACATCGCGGCGGTCCGAGCTGGGCAACTATCCGCGGTCGACACGGCGCTGAACATCCGCCAGGGGCCGGATACCGATACGATCGGAAATGAAGGCCGCAGCTCCGACGGCTGCCACATGAACGAGATCGGCACGCTTGCGAGCGCCGCGCTATGGGCGGCGTACATCAAATAGCTGCGCCCGCCGCAACGACCTTCGGCGCCGGCTCCTGCCGCCACCATGATCCGGCGCGGCGCAGGACCAGCGCACCGACGAGCAGCGTGGCACTGAGGCCCGTCGGTATGCCCGCGAACATGTAGCAGGTGATGAGGGCGACGACCGCGCCGAGTGCGGGAAGCTCATAGGGACGAAAGCCCCTCTTCAAGCCAATGCGAACGAGAAAGCCGATCGGGATCGCCAGCACCATCATGTCGTAGACGAAGAGATAGGGCGTGATCAGCAGCGTGCCGACCGCAAGCGCTGCGCCCTTCAACGTATAGGGCACGCGGCTGCGCCACATCAGCGCCTGCACCACGGCCACCGAGGCGGTGAGAACCCACTGGAACGCCCAGCCGAGCGGCTCGCTGCCGCCGAAATAGCGCACCAGTGAAAAGATGCTTTGCAGCTTCCACCAGGTCGCCTTGCCCTCGGTCAGGAACGCCTGCGAGAATCGCGGCATCCAGTGGAAGAATGCGAGCCAGCTCTCAACGCCCAGGGCGAGCGCGGAGACGAGCGACAGCGCGACGGTGGTCACGGCGGCGCTGACGAACACCCGCCAATGCCCGGCCGCGACCAGCACGACCGGAAACAGCAGCCCGTATTGCGGCTTGTAGCTCAGTAGTCCGAGGCAAATGCCCGCGAGGACCGGCCGGACCGGGATCAGGTAGATCGTGCCACCGATCAGCGCCGCGGTGAGGAAGCCGTTCTGCCCGGCATAGGTATTCATCAGCACGGTCGGGAGGGCGAGCGCGATCAGGATGCCGAGATTGTGGCCGACGATGGCGCGCATGACGGCAAGATAAGGCAGCATGCTGACATACACCCAGCCGGCATAGCCGACCGAATAGGGCAGCATCGCGAGCAGCGAGGCGACGAACAGAAATGGCGGCGGATAGTGCCAGGCAAAATAGCCGGTGAAATCCTGACCGAGCTTGGCGATTTCGACCTGCTTCTGGATGTCCCAATCATAGGCCTGCGCCGGAACGCCATCGAGCACCAGGCGGCCCGCGGCCCAGACATTGATGAAGTCGGTCGGAATGCCGAGGCCATCCGGATTGTAGATCCACCAGCTCGCGAAATAGGCCGCGGGGCAAAGCGCGACATTGGCCACCGCCAGCGCCAGGCACACCTTCATGAGCCATTCGGGAATAGCGGCTTGCTTGGGCGCGGTCTTCAAAGAGGCGGTCATGCGCGGGTCCTTGCTTGTGCCCTTTCCGAAGGCGCACACCCCAAGCAATAGGCCGGACTGAATTGAGGAAATCTTAAGTTTTGGAACGGTGACGCGGGTTATTGTCCGCCGTGCTGGCGTTCGCAGAGCCGATAGCGAGATCCCTATTCCCAGGGCAGCGCGCCGCCTTTCGCTCGCTCTCCTTGCGCAATGGCTGCCCGCACCGCGGCTTTGCCCGCCCTGCGACGCTGCCTATGCTTTGCCCACGTGGGATAGAAGGAGATCGCGATGCGCTTCTGGATTCAATGCACGAGGTTCGAGACAGGACAAACCATTCACATCAACATCGCGCTCGTCGGCAGCATGTCGCGCGAAGGCGAGCGCACCGTGCTCGCCTTCGTCGGCGGCGACGGGCAGACGATCGAGGTGACGGAGACACCGGAACACATTCTGGCTGTACACCTCGGGGCTCCGACCGCGGCGCCATGATGTTTCACAAAAAAACGCGGCGTCTCCGCCGCGTTTCTTGTTCGAGATGCCATCCGCTTTACGCCTGCGGCTGCGGCTCCAGACCCGGGTCCGGATCGGGACGCGGGCGGGGCTTGCCGGCCGGCGGCACCGCGGAGGCGCGCGGCGTGCTGGGCTCCAGCACCGACTCGCGGTTGGGCTTCTTGCCCTTCAGGAGGTCGATGATCTCGTCGCCGCTCAGCGTTTCGAACTCAAGCAAGCCCTTGGCGAGGGTCTCGAGGTCTTCGCGCTTCTCGGTAAGGATCTTGGTGGCCTCGTTATAGCCTTCCTCGACCAGCCGCTTGATCTCCTTGTCGATCTTCTGGACGGTCGCTTCCGACGCGTTCTGCGTGCGCGACACCGACATGCCCAGAAACACCTCGTCCTGGTTTTCGCCGTAGGACACGGTGCCGAGCTCTTCCGAAAGGCCCCAGCGCGTCACCATCATCCGTGCCAGGCGCGTCGCCTGCTCGATGTCGGAGGCGGCGCCCGAGGTGACCTTTTCGCGGCCGAAGATCAGCTCTTCGGCAACGCGGCCGCCCATCATGATGGCGAGTCGCGAGGTCATCTGCTCCAGCGACATGGACAGCTTGTCGCGCTCGGGCAACTGCATCACCATGCCGAGCGCGCGGCCGCGCGGGATGATCGTGGCCTTGTGGATCGGGTCGGTCGCGACGACGTTGAGACCGACGATGGCGTGGCCGCCCTCGTGATAGGCCGTCAAGAGCTTCTCTTCCTCGGTCATGACGAGCGACTTGCGCTCGGCGCCCATCATCACCTTGTCCTTGGCCTCTTCGAACTCGGCCTGCGTCACCATCCGCTTGTTGCGGCGGGCGGCGGTCAGCGCAGCCTCGTTGACGAGGTTCATCAGGTCGGCACCGGAGAAGCCCGGGGTGCCCCGCGCGATGGTCTTGAGGTTGATATCCGGCGCCAGCGGCACCTTGCGGACGTGAACCTTGAGGATCTGTTCGCGGCCGACAACGTCCGGATTCGGCACGACGACCTGGCGGTCGAAACGGCCGGGACGCAGCAGCGCGGGATCGAGCACGTCGGGGCGGTTGGTCGCCGCGATCAGGATCACGCCTTCATTGGCTTCAAAGCCGTCCATCTCGACCAGCAACTGGTTGAGTGTCTGTTCGCGTTCGTCATTGCCGCCGCCGAGACCGGCGCCGCGATGACGGCCGACCGCATCGATTTCGTCGATGAAGATGATGCAGGGCGCGTTCTTCTTGGCCTGTTCGAACATGTCACGCACGCGGCTGGCACCGACGCCGACGAACATTTCGACGAAGTCCGAACCCGAGATGGTGAAGAACGGAACGTTGGCTTCGCCCGCGACCGCGCGCGCGATCAGCGTCTTGCCTGTGCCGGGAGGACCGACCAGGAGCACGCCGCGCGGAATGCGGCCGCCGAGGCGCTGGAATTTTCCGGGGTCGCGCAGGAACTCGACGATCTCCTGCAGGTCCTGCTTGGCCTCGTCGACGCCGGCCACATCCTCGAAGGTGACGCGGCCATGCGCTTCCGTCAGCATCTTGGCGCGCGATTTGCCGAAGCCCATCGCCTTGCCGGCACCGCCCTGCATCTGCCGCGACAGGAAGATCCACACGCCGATCAGCGCGATGAAGGGCAGCCAGGAAACCAGCAACGAGACGAACCACGGCACGTTGTCGCCGGGCGGCTTGGCGGTGATCGAGACCTTGGCGTCATAGAGCCGCTTCACGAGCGTCGGATCGCTCGGCGCATAGGTCTGGAAGCTCGAGCCATTGGTGAAGGTGCCGTGAATGTCCGGCCCCTGGATGATGACGTCGCGCACGCGGCCCTGATCGACCTCGCTCAAGAGCTGCGAGAAGGAGATGTCCTGCGAGGACGTGCGCTGACCCGGATTCTGGAAAAGCGTGAACAATGCCAACAGCAGCAAAACAATGATGACCCAGAGGGCGAAGTTGCGCAGATTGGCGTTCATTGATCTTCCTTCGTGGTCGCGCGGATCGCGGCCCTATGTCCTTGGCAGTAAGCCTTGAATATCCTTGGGTAGTGAGGCGAGAATCCCCGGTCCACTGCATCCCAATTTAGGTGGCGCCCGGGTCAATGCCAAGGGAACCACGCAGGACTATTTAACGCATCTTAACGCGATTCCCGGTCAAAAAATGGCGCAGAATCCGAGCTTTTTCCGGGGTGGTTAAGGCTCTCGGTCCCCCATATCGCGGATAGCGCGGTAAGGGAATGGCACTCACACCCGGCTACCACGGCGCGGCGGCGCCCGATCAACATGAATCCGGCCTTGGATCAGGCTGATCGCAGCCCCCGCAAGCGTCTGTTTCAGCCTTGTGGCCCTTTCGCCGCGCGCAATGGCCCGGTCCAGCACGGCCAGAAGGGTTTCCACTTTGCCGAGTTCCGCAGGTCCTTCGTGGCCCGCTCGATCGATGGCGCGCTTGAGCAGCCGAAGCCGGATCTCCTCGGGCAGGCCTGCAAATGCCTGCGCATCGAAACCGAAGCGCGAGGCATCGTTGCGATTTTTTAATGCGAGATAGCGCTCGGCGCCGTCGGCCAGAACCTCGATGGCGGCATTGGCCCGCGCCAAGCGGAACGCCAGCCGCGCCAGGTTTCGGCTGTCGCCCCCCTCCCCGGCCAGCGCCGGCATCAGTGCCCGCAGCCGAGGCCGTGTGAAACTCATGTCGCGATTGGTGGGATCGTCGGCGAAGGCGACTTTCGCCTTGCCGAGTGTCGCAATGAGCCGGGATTTCGGGATATCCAGCAACGGCCGCGCCAGCCACACGCCCTCGCGTTCGCTCTCGCGCGCCATCGCCGCTAGACCCGCGATGCCGCTGCCACGCAGCATCCGCATCAACAGCGTCTCGGCCTGGTCGTCGCGGGTATGGGCGGTGAGGATATGCGTGGCGCCGCTCGCTTGCGCGGCTTTCGCCAGCAACTGATAGCGCGCGGCGCGGGCCGCGGCCGGCAGGCCGCTCTTCGGCTTGGCGCCGGTCCAGCGCAGCGTGCGGTGAGGCAGATCGAGTTGCCTGGCCAATCGCTTGACGTCGCGCGCCTCTCGCGCCGCTTCGGGCCGCAAGCCATGATCGATGGTGACGGCAATCAGACGCGGCCCGCGCGAGAGCGCCCGGCGCCAGCGGGCGGCAAGCCACATCAGGGCAAGCGAGTCGGGTCCTCCGGACACCGCCAGTACAAGCGCGGGCGCGGCCTTCCAGTGCGCAAACAGCTCTTTCGCTTGCTGTGCCGAGATCGGCGAATGGTCGGGATCGGGCATGGCTCTGCGGGTGGTGAGAACGCCTATGTTTGGAGCGATCTGTCCATTACCGCAAGGCGCTTGCCCTCCCGTCAACCCACGTCCGCGACCACCGTTCCTATCGAGGCAGCTGCCTGCCGGCACGCACTGGTTTAGGAACAAACCACAGAGGCCCTCGTTCGGGATTCTTCATCCCAACCGCCGAGGCCTCCCATGTATCACCATGTCAAGAAACTGATGTTCACTGTCCGCGTCGACGAGCCCGATCCGCGCTTCGGCAACATGCTGCTCGAACAGTTCGGCGGCGCCAATGGCGAACTCGCGGCCGCCATGCAGTATTCAATTCAAGGGCTCAACTGCGAGGATCCGGATCGCAAGGACCTCTTGATGGATATCGGCACGGAAGAGCTGAGCCACCTTGAGGTCGTCGGCACGCTGGCGCGCATGCATCTCAAACCCGCAAAGTTCGATCGTCAGGCCGCGGAGGCCGACCCGCTCATCGCCATCGCGGGCGGCGGCGGCGTCAACCTGTTCAACTCGCAAGGCAACGCCTGGACCGCCGACTATCTGAAGATCACAGGCGAGCTCGACGTCGACCTGCGCAGCAACATCGCTGCCGAGGCGCGGGCCAAGATTGTCTACGAGCGGCTGATCAATTTCTGTGACGATGCCGGCACCAAGGACGCGCTGCAGTTCCTGATGACCCGCGAGATCACCCATATGAAGGCGTTCGCGCTGGCGCTTGAAAGCATGCAGAAGCCGGCCTTCAGCATCGGACGCATCGCACCGACCCCGGGGCTGGTCGATCAGTTCTTCAACGATTCCACCGGCACCGGCGATCACGGCGAGATCGACACCCGTGGCCCGTGGAATGAGGGCGGCGACTGGGTGTTCACGGAATCGCCCGCCATCCAGGCCGATGCAGGTGCCGGCACCGTCATCGTCACGGAGAGTTCGCCGCCGGTCGACGAAGCCGGCTTGACCGAACTCCTGATTGATGAGCTTCGCGACATCCTGCATGCGGAAAAGCAGCTCACCAAGGCGCTGCCGAAAATGGCCGAAGCGGCGCGCTTCGATCAGCTCCGCGAGCTGCTCGAGCAGCATCTCGTCGAGACCGAAAATCAGGTCGAGCGCATCAATGAATGCTTCGACCTGCTTGGCAAGACCGCCCGCGCAAAGCCGTGCAAAGGCATGATGGGGCTCATCGAGGAAGGTCAGGAGGTCATGGCCGAGGGCGAGGAAAAGGGAGATGCCGCCGCCGACCTCGCGCTGATCGGCGCTGCGCAGCGCGTCGAACATTACGAGATGTCGGCCTACACGACGGCGAAGAATCTGGCTCAGCAACTCCGCCACAGCGCGGTGGTCGCCTTGTTGTCGAAGTCGCTGGCGGAAGAGGAAAACTCCGATCAGCTTCTCAACCAGGTCGCGCGGTCGCTGATGTCGGTAGCTAAAATGCCGGCGGCGATCGAGCAGGCCGAGTAGCAATCGACGCGGTTCGCCAATCTCTCCTGCAGCCCCTCGGCGCTGCAGGAGATCGTGGTCAGCACTTGACCCGCTTCTGCTCCCGATCGACGGCAGCCTTTACGCCCGCTGACGCGCGCGGATATTTCCGTCCGACCTCGCCGAGCGCCGCGCAGGCGGCTTCCTTTTCCTTCAATGCCGCCAGCGACTGGCCGAGCCGCAGCAGCGCGTCGGGCGCCTTGCCCGACTTGTCGTATTTGGAGGTCACGCCGAGAAATGCTTCGGCGGCGTCACGATATTGCTGGCGCTGGAAATAACTTTCGCCGAGCCAGTATTGCGCGTCCCCGAGCAGCGCATCGTTCGGATATTTCTGCGCGAAGTTCTTCATGGTCTCCTCGGCCAGCGCATAGTCCTTGCGCTGCATGTAGCCGATGCCGAGATCGAACTCGTCCTTCGGCGTCGCCGAGGGCGGCAGCGTGGTCAGCGCGGCGCTGGCGCCGGGTCCCGGACCACGCGGTGACGACGCGGCCGCCGCGGGTGGCGGCAAAGCGCCGGCGGAATCGCGCGGGCCACCGATATTAAGCGGCTCGCCTGGACCGCGCCCGCCGGGGGCGCCGGCCGCAGCATCGCTCGACACTGGCATCTGGCCGCCGCCGAGCGCCCGAGGCGCGCCGGGCGCATTGGGATTCTGGTTCGGATCGAAGGCATCGCCGCGGCGCCGGCCGCCGGCTGCCGGCTCTTGCACGATGGGCGCGGGCGAAGCGATCTGCGGCTGCCGGTCATAGCCCGGCTGCGCCTGCGGATAGCCCTGTGATGGCTGGCGATAGCCCGGTTGCTGCGGATAGCCCTGCTGCGGCTCTGCGGCCGGACCCGGCTGGACGGGCGGCGGTGCAGCGGCCATGCCAGGCTGCGCCGCCGCTTGTGGCTGGCCCGGCCCGGGCGGAGCAGCGCCGAGCTGGCGCAGCCGCTCTTCGAGCTGGCGGTTGCGGTACTGCAGTTCCTCGTTCTGGCCGGTCAGTTGCCGAAGCTGCTGTTCCAGCCGCTGGATCCGCATTTCCGCGTCGGCATCATCGGACTGTGGCTGGCCCTGCGGGTAGCCTTGCGGAGCGCGTTCGCGTTCCCAGGGAAACGTGATCTGTGCGGATGCGGGCTGCACAGACAAAGCCAGCATCGCGGCAACAGCCGCGGCGCCCGCTGCATTGAGGAATCTGGATGACATTTTGCCCTGACGACGAAATTCCGTGTCAAACGAAAGCAGAACACTGGAGTAATGGAGTGCGCCGGAATTGTGACTGGCGTCTCCGATTCGGTTCGCTGGTTCCGGTATGGTTTAGTATCTCCTTCAAGACAAGCCGCATGGCCCGGCGGGCCGTTCACAATTCGGAGGAGCCTCGTTCATGTATGTTTCAGTGAACGGAGTGCGGCTGTTCTTCGATGTCGAGGGCGCGAAACTCGTCCCTGATGGTCCCGTAATGCGGGAAAAGCCGGTCTTGCTGATGCTGCATGGCGGACCCGGTTTCGATCATTCGATTTACAAGCCCGCCTATTCGGCCTTGGCCGACGTCGCCCAGACCATCTATCTCGACCATCGCGGCAACGGCCGCAGCGAGGACGGGCCCCGCGAGGGCTGGAATCTGGCGCAATGGGGTGACGACGTCGCCGCGTTCTGCGAGACGCTCGGCATAGTCAACCCAGTCGTGCTCGGTGCGTCCTTCGGCGGCATGGTCGCGCTGTCCTACGCCACTCGGCACCCCGAGCATCCTGCGAAACTAATCCTGATCAGTACCGAAGCCCGCGGCGGTTCCTATCCGGAACGTCGTGCGGCGCTGTTCGAGCGCCTCGGCGGGCCGGAAGTCGGCGCGCTGGCCCGGCGCCGCTTCCTCCGGCCTGAAGAGCCCTGGGATCAGGCGTCACGCGAGGCTTGGCTCCAGCTTGCTTTCCCGGTCTATACGCGCCGGCCACGGGATCCGGAAATGGCGCGCCGTGCCGTCAACCGCCCTGCGGTGAGCCTGCACTGGTTCGCAAAGCCCGACGGCGAAAGCGACCGCTTCGACATGTTTCCGGATCTCGACCGCATCCGGTGCCCGACCCTGGTGCTCGGCGGCGAGGACGATCCGATGCATCCGATCGAAAGCCAAGCGGATATCGCGGCCGCGCTACCGGCCCATCTGGTGCAATTCGAGCGGTTCGCAGATTGTGGGCACGGCGTCGTGCCAGACGCGCCGGAACGAGCGTTGGCAGTGATCCGGAATTTTATCCTGAAGCGCTAGATTAACTTCTTGGTGAGTTTTCTTAACACGCGCCCGCATCCACTTGGCTTGAAAGCACTAAGCGAAATTAAGCCGGCGCCTGAAGGCGCCGGCTTTGAGAACTTACGAACAGTGCAAACCGCTCAGGCGCCGGCGTTCAGCACCGTGACGGCGCGGCGGTTCTGCGACCAGCAGGAGATGTCGTTACACACCGCCACCGGACGCTCCTTGCCGTAGGAGATCGTGCGCATGCGGTTCGGATCGATGCCGCGCGAGGCGAGATAGCTGCGCACCGACTGGGCGCGGCGCGCTCCGAGCGCGATGTTGTATTCGCGGGTGCCGCGCTCGTCGGCATGGCCTTCGATGGTGAAGGAATAGCGGTTGTAGGTCTGCAGCCACTGCGCCTGCTTGTCGAGGGTAGCGATCGCCTGCGGGCTCAGATCGGTCTGATCGCTCTCGAAGAACACGCGGTCGCCGACATTGACCACGAAATCCTGCTGGCTCCCCGGGGTGGCCGCGCTCGCCATCGCGCCATCGGCGCCGATGTTGTTCTTGGCGCAGGCGCCCATCGACAGCGCCACAGCGACCACAGCCGCTAGCTTCCATCCCTGGAGGATACGCATCTGATATTTCATTCCGGAGCCTCCAACGCTCACGTTTTTCGACTGTGATCCGGTCTACAGGTCGATGGTTAAACGAACGTTCCGTCAACCTTGATGGAACCTTGCCAGGCTCGATCAAATGCCGACAAACCGTGAAAAGCCACTGCGATAGTTAATGATTTGTAAATGTGGCGCGATGGTGAAGGCAAGTACCCGAGGGCGGAAATCACCGGAATCGGCAGGTTCAGACCCGTCAATCGCTGCAAAATGACAAGCCTTCGCCGGGTGCTTCGATAGCAGGCGCGAGGGGCCCGAATGATTCGGGTCCGCCGGCAACCGCCTCGGTTAAGGAATTGGGCTTCGGTTCAGGAATTCGGAGCGATCGAGGCCTGGACGTATTCGGCGACCTTCGCCGCCGGCCGGGCTCGCCGCTCGCTAAGGCGCTCGAACAGCATGCGCCGCTCGAAGGCGGTCGAGCGCATCATCGGATAACGCTCGAACACTTTTTCCTTCATTGCCGGAAAATCCGCCGCCATCAATCCGACCGGCTTCAACAGGCCGGGGAAGAAGCGCGGCTCGGCAATGGTTTCATGCAGGAACACCCGGCGATAGAACGCCTGATGCTCGGCACGCACGATTGCGAGCCCGAGGTCGGCGTTGAAATATTCACACGCCATATAGGCGAGCCGCAGCGTCAGATAGGGCAGCTCGGGGAAACGCCTGGCCTTGTCCGGATCGGCGACGAAACGCGCGGGATCGATGATCACCTCGCCCCGATCGAGCCGGGGGTGCAGAATTTCACCGAATGCCTCGGCCGAACAGGACTCGCGCCATTCGGACGTCAGCACACTGATGCGAACGGAACTGTAGAGTTCTCCGTGCAGATAGACGCCAAACGTCCAGGAATTCGGCAGGTCATCATACTGATCGGTGACGCGCTGCGCGAGAGATTCCTTCACTGCGCCTTCGCGAAGATAGGCGCGATAGCGAAGGTTGTAGATCTCTTCTTTTTCTTCGGGTGTTTGCGCGAGACGATAGTCGACTTGATCCAACAGGTCCGAGCTTCGTCCAAAGGCCGTCGAAACTTCGGCCGGGGACCTCATCTACTGTACTCCTAGCACTATCAAGCAACCTCTGCGAGCTTAGGAGAAGATTAACAGCTTCTTAACGGATTGCAAACAGAACACAATCTTAGGGTTAAGAGCCCAGGACCCGTATTTTCACGGAGTCTTAAGCGATGGATCGCGAGGCAACCGGGACCAGATGGCTCTCCGACGGGCGGCGGCCGTGCGAGGCATTGAGGAGCTGGCGCACCCGCACCGCGGGCACCGGCGGGCTGAACAGATAGCCCTGCGCCTCGGTCACCGCGCCGTCGGCACTGATCAGTTCGAGCTGCTCGTTGGTCTCGATGCCTTCGACCACGACCGACATTCCAAGGTCGGCCGACAGCCGCGCCACGCCCCGGAGCAGCGTCAGCGGACGGTCGCTGTCGATCCCTTCCAGGAACGAGCGATCGATCTTGACCTTCTGCAAGGGGAAGTTGTGAAGGTAGCTCAGGCTCGAATAGCCGGTGCCGAAATCGTCGAGCGAGATCCGCACGCCGAGCGAATGCAGTTGCGACAGCACGTCGTGCGTCAGTTGCGTGTTGCGCAACAGCGAGGATTCGGTGATCTCGATCTCGAGCCGGTTCGCCGGCAAGCCGGACACCTCGAGCGCGTAGCGCACTTCGCTCAGCACGTCGCGCTGGTGGAATTGCTGCGGCGAGAAATTGACGGCGACGCTGACGCCCTCGGGCCACTTCATGCATTCCATGCAGGCCTTGCGCAGAATCCAGCGGCCAAGATCGACGATCAGGCCCATGTCCTCGGCGATCGGAATGATGTCGGTCGGCGACACCGTGCCGCGCACCGGATGATTCCAGCGGATCAGCGCCTCGCAGGTCGATATTCGTCCTGACTTGAGATTGACCAGCGGCTGGAAGAACAGTTCGAACTCCTCGTTGGCCAGCGCCTTGCGCAAATCCAGTTCGAGGATGCGGCGGGATTCGACGACTTGCGCCATCTCCTCCCGGAAGAAACAGAAGGTGCCGCGGCCGTCGGCCTTGGCGCGATACAGCGCCATGTCGGCGTTCTTGAGCAGCGTGTCGGCGCTGACGCCGCGCGAGGTCATCGCAATGCCGACGCTGGCGCCGATCTCGACCAGATGATTGTCGATCTTGTAGCGCTCGCTCAACCGATCCACGATGCGCCGGGCAAGACCGGCAGCGTCGTCGGTGGAATGGATGTTCTGCTGGAACACCACGAACTCGTCGCCGCCGAACCGCGCCACGAAATCCTCGGGCCGCAGCATCTCGCGCAGCCGTTCGGACACCGCGCAGAGCAACTGATCGCCGCAGGGATGGCCGAGCGTGTCGTTGACCTGCTTGAACTGGTCGAGGTCAATGAACAGCAGTGCGGACAAATGATCGGCGCCCTGCTGGACTGCCAGCAGCCGTCCGATCTCGTCCCTGAAATTGACCCGGTTCGGCAGCGTGGTCAATTCGTCGTAGCGCGCCAGATGACTGATGCGGGCTTCCGCATTGCGGCGCTCGGTGATGTCTTCAACCAGTACGACTGCGCCGCCGCCCTCCATCGCCTGGAATGTCCACGACAGCGATCGGCCGCGCGTGGCGTTGGGATCGGTCGTTACCATGTCGCGGGCATGCGTGTTCACGATCTCCGACAGGATCATCTCGCCGCTCGCCGCCGAGATCGCGCCGGAATCGATGCAGGCCGCCACGATATCGTGCGCACTGGCGCCGCGCTGGATGAGATTCCCGGAAAGATTCATCATCTGGCTGAAACGATGATTCATCACGGCAAGCTGGCCGTCGGCGCGAAACATGCAGAGCCCGTGCGGCATGTTGTTGAGCGCGGTGTCGAACTGGCGGGCCAGCGCCGCTTCCCGGAAGCTCGACGTGAATGCCTTGACGAAGATGGCGTGCAGGCTGAGGTTGATGTCCTTCAGGCCGAGGAAAAACAACCCCAGCAGCACGGCGAGGCTGACGTAATAGAAATCGCCGTGCAGCGCGAGCGCCAGCGACATCGGCCCGCATGCCAGCAGGATGTGATACTGGATCAGCTTGGGACGGCCGTAGTTGCGCGCCGCACCGCCGGCCGTGTAGCCGACCGTCGCGGCGACACACACCGCGTGGGCTACGGCATCGTCGTTGGCGAAAATGGTGAGAAAGCACCAGATGCCGACCACGCTGGCATACAGCATGGCGCCGGCCGCGTAGCGCGGCTCGAGATATTTGGCCTGCTCGTACGTCAACACCTGGGTGCGACGTTCGTATGTGCGCATGTGAAGGGCGCGAACCGTGCCGATTCCGATGATCAGGACCGCGCAGGGCCATAACAACACGTTGCCGGTCTTCAGCGCCGTCAGTACCGCGGCGACCGCTGTGGAGACCGAGCCGATGAACATGGGCCAGAAATTCTGGCACATCGAATCGACCAGCGCAGCATAGAGCACCGGCTCCAGCTCTTCACGGCTGCCTCTCTTTTTCGGGTCGACCAATTGCATCGCCAGGGCACGCGTCCTGTTAGGGTAGGTATTTCTACCCGCCTCAGATGAAGTCTTTCTGAGGGAACATCGTTACCGAGACGTTGCTTTTCGCTGATACGCGAAAAATTATTCCTGTAAAATCAGTGGGCTAGGCAATGTTTGCCGATTAACGACTGCGCCGCCCTGGGGTTGAGTTCCACTACGACAACAATGGTGACCACGCCGGATCGGAAGCAAAACCGGGTGTTGGTACCCGTAGTTCGTTGCGACCGGAGATATCGACAGTGTAGAGCGACGGCCCGCCGCTGCCGCCGGGATCGCGGAAGAACATCACGACCCGGCCGTTCGGCGAAAAGGTCGGCCCCTCGTTGTGGAAGCCGGCGGTGAGGATGCGCTCGCCCGAACCGTCGGTCTTCATGATGCCGATGGCGAATTGCCCGCCACCCTGCTTGGTGAAGGCGATGTAGTCGCCGCGCGGCGACCAGACCGGCGTCGAGTAGCTGCCCTCATTGAATGAGATGCGCTGCGCGCCGCCGCCATTGGCCGACATCACGTAAATCTGCGGCTTGCCGCCGCGGTCGGACTCGAAGCAGATCCGGCTGCCGTCGGGCGAATAGGAAGGTGAGGTATCGATCGCCGGCGTATCGGTGAGCCGCGTCATCGATTTCGAGCGCAGGTCCATAACGAACAGGTTCGAATTGCCGCCCTGCTGCAGGCTCATGATGATGCGTTGGCCGTCCGGCGAGAACCGCGGCGAAAACGACATGCCGGGGAAGTTGCCGACGATCTCGCGCTGTCCGGTTTCGACGTTGAACAGATAGACGCGCGGATCGCCCTGGCCGAATTCCATGTAGGTGATCTCTTGTGTCGACGGCGAGAACCGCGGCGTCAGCACCAGGTCGGAGCCCTTGGTGAGATAGCGGACATTGGCGCCGTCCTGATCCATCAGCGCCAGCCGCTTGACGCGGCGCTCCTTCGCACCGGTCTCATCGACGAACACGACCCGGCTGTCGAAATAGCCCTTCTCGCCGGTGAGACGCTCGTAGATCTGGTCGGAGATGATGTGGGCGATCCGCCGCCAATATTCCGGCGAGGTAAAGTACTGTTGGCCGGCGAGCTGCTGCTGAGTGTTGACGTCCCAGAGACGGAATTCGGCCTTGAGGCGTCCATCGCCCTGCCGCGTCATGCGACCAAGCACCAGTGCCTGCGCATTGATCTGCTTCCAGCTCTGAAACGTCGGTGGGCTGTCCGGATTGCTGATACGCTCGATGAAGGCGGCCTGATCGATCGGCGCAAACAATCCGCTGCGCTTGAGGTTGTTGGTGATGACCTGCGACACGCCAACACCGACCTCGGCGTCTCCAGGCGTGCCGGCCACGAAGTTCGTAATCGCGATCGGAAGCGGGGTGAATTCGCCCTCGGGAATGACGACTCGCTTCTGCGCGAAGGCATTGCGACCGCCGGCGACTACACCAAGCGCAGCCATTCCGGAAATGATCTGCCGGCGGCTCGGGCGATACAGCATGTTCGGCAATCCATCTTTGTCAGTCATCGCTTCAAGCTTTGCTCATATCTGTCATTGCTAACAGGTGGCCGCCACGTGACCAAATCGTTAGACTTTTTCCTTGAACACCGGCGCGAAGTATTTCCATTCGTCATACATGGCCGCCGGCAGCTTGTAGGGCTGGCATTCGATGATCGCGCGCAGCGCGCTCTCCTGATAGACGCGCAGGAACGGCGTCGCCGGCGTTCCTTCCGGAACCGGCGCGCCTTCGAGCGTGCCGTCACGCTTCAGGCGAATGGCGAACGCCACTTCAGGCTTCTGTGACTCGATGCCGCCATAGGGCTTCTTCCAGCAGCGCTCGACCTGACGCTGGAACATCGAGCCCCAGGTGGCGGAATTGTCCGCGGCCGACCCCTTGGCAGTGCCGAGCGCGGCATTGGAATTCATGGTGTCGCCGGTCGTGGCCTGACGCGTCGGATCGCGCTTGTCGAGCAGCGCCGCGATCTGGCTCTGGTCGAAATGCCGCTCCACGATTCTTTGCTTCGGCGGCTCCGGCGGCTTGGCGGCCTGCGCGGGCTTCGGCGGTGGCGGCGACTTCTTCTCTTCCTTCTTGATGGTGTCGCCGATCTGGTCGACCTTCTGCTCGGGCTTTTTCTCGACCGGCCTCGCCTCTTCCTTCGGCTTCTCGACCGGCTTCGGCTCTTCCTTCGGTTTTTCGACGACCTTCGGCGGGTCGGGTTTCTTCTCGACCGGCTTCTCCTCGACCTTCGGCTGCGGCTGTGGCGCGGTCTCGGTCACCACGGGCGCCTTCTCGCTGATCTTGCCGACGGTGTCATCGACCGGCTTGGCTTCGGCGACCTTCTCGACCAGCGGCTTCGGATTTTCCTTCTTGCCGGTCTTCATCCCGGCCATGGTCTTGGCCAGTTCGTTGGCCGAAATCACGTCGACGGGGACCGAATCTTCGGGCGGCATTTCCAGTGCCTTGGTCGAGAACGACAGCATCACCCACCCCAGCACGAGCACGTGCAGGGCAACCGACGCCAGAACCGTCTTGTCGACCTTGATCCTCACTTGAGCTTTCCCGCTCCCCCGTCAGCCGTCGTGTATGACATGGCTCAGGACCCCTGCTCCGGCACGATCACGATATTCGCTTTGAACCCCGCCTGCCGAATATACCCCAAAAGTTTCATCATATCCGTGTAGCAGACGTCTTTGTCCCCCCGCAGGTATACCACCCGCTCGGCCTCGGTTCGGGTCTCTTTGATCGCCGTGATCTTGGGCAGCAGCTCGTTGGCCGGAATCGGCGAATCCCCAAGATAGAGCTCGACATTGGAATTGCAGGCGCCGCCGGTGCGCTTGACCGACAGCGTCAGCGGCGGGGCGTTGGCCTGGATCTGCTTGCCGCCGCCGGCGACCGGCAGGTCGATGTCGATGCTCGAAGTCATCAGCGGCGCCGCCACCATGAAGATGATGAGCAGCACCAACATCACGTCGACCATCGGCGTGACGTTGATCTCCGCCATCACGGCGGCGCGACGCCGGCCGCGGCGTCCACCGCCGCCACCAGCCGAACCTGCCATGTTCATCGCCATGATCTAGCTCTCACGCTGCGCTCGTCATATGCCGCCCTCATCCGCGCTCGTCGATCTGGCGGGACAGGATGGCGGAAAACTCGTCGGCAAAACCTTCCAGCCGCTGAGCCTGCCGATTCACCTCGGACGTGAATTTATTGTAGAAAATGGTCGCGGGGATGGCGGCGATAAGCCCGATAGCGGTCGCAAACAGCGCTTCGGCAATACCGGGCGCCACCACGGCCAGCGAAGTGTTTTTCGAGGCCGCGATCGACTGGAAGCTCGACATGATGCCCCAGACGGTTCCGAACAGGCCGACAAAGGGACCTGCCGAGCCGACGGTCGCGAGCACTAAGAGCCGCCGCTCCAGCCGCTCGACCTCGCGCGCGATCGAGACGTTCATCACCTTCTCGATCCGCATCTGCAAACCGGCAAAGGAGCGCGACTGGCTCTCGAACGAGCGTTTCCACTCGCGCATCGCGGCGACGAAGCACGCCGCCATCGATTGCGTCGGTTTTGCCGACAGCGCACGATAGAGCTCCTCGATCGACTGTCCGGACCAGAACGCCTGCTCGAAGCGGTCCATGGCCCGCTTCGTGCGCGAATAGAGGAAAATCTTGTCGATCGCGATCGCCCATACCCAGACCGAGCAGGCAAGCAGGCCGAGCATGACCGTCTTGACGACCCAATGCGCCTGCATGAACAGCGCGATCAGCGATACGTCGGCCGACACCATCGGCAAGGCTGACTGAGCAACGTCAGCGGGATTCATGGGCGGTATCCTCTCAACGCAAAGTGTCCCTATTTCCTCCGGGAGCAAATGGCTGCCGGCTCCACAGCCGCGCGTCGGGCGCGGCGATTTTCGCAGCGCGAGAGCTCTCTTGGTGTCGCATGGGGGGCCCGCCGAAAGCCGGGCATTGCTTCCCCTGCCAACATGTCAAAACGAGGGCTGTCAGCGCGTCATTCCGTCCCTAACCAGACGCTAAGCTTGGTTAAGTTTTGGTTACCAAAGGGGAACTTGGCTGCCGGAAATCCAGGCCGGCCGGGCGGTTAGGGCGGCTGAGGTCGGGTTCCCTGGGGACGGGGTGCGGGGGTATTAGGACCTGGAGGCCATTGGGATCGGCGGCGTGTGCACCACATACCGCTGTCATCCTCCGCGCAGGCGGAGGATCCAGTACGCCGCGGCTTATCGGTTCAATCATTGGAGTCTCTGGAATACTGGATCCCCGCCTTCGCGGGGATGACGACTGAATATGAGGCGGCATTCTCGCGACATGAATTGCCCGAGGTTTGCATCTCGTTGCCCCACCAATTAGAGGATGCAGGGAAGACCGGTGCACGCCGCACCCGTGGTCTCGCGTGCCATTATGCGCATTAGCAAAAGATGCACGCGAGCATACAGGTTCGGCGGGAGCATCCCGGCCTTCCCTGCGCAATGGCTTACGGCTTACTTCGTACTCTTCCCGGAGAACGGCTCTTTTGCCTCCGTCGCCGGCAAGACGCTTTCGCCTCTTGCGGACTTAACGCCAGCACCACGGCGCCAGAACCATAGGACTCGTCTGTCATGGCATCCGCGTCCATCGCATCTCCCCGCGCGTCGGTGACGATGGCCAACGCCCCTCATCCCGCGGTGAGACGAGCGGAGTTATGCCGTTGATTTGGGTGAAGGGAAGCGGTGATTCTCAGAAATTATTGGCTTGACGCAACTTCTGAAAATCGGAAGTGATTTGCCTCGTCGGGCAGTCACATTCACAGAGAATGTAGCCCGCATGAGCGTAGCGATATGCGGGAACACTGTCCCCGGGGGTCGCTTCGCTCGCCCGGACTACGGCACTACGCGTCCCTTTGCTCGCTCGCCTTGTCGCTCATGCGGGCGCGATCTAACATGGTGCTCCCAAACACAACAATCATGCGGACCTGAACCGCATTTGCAGGGAGAAGACCATGAAGCCATTCATGATGGCCGCAGCGATCGTTGCCGGCGTCGCCGCCCATTCGGCACATGCTGCGCCGCTGCCCGAGGCAAAGCCGGATGACGTTGGATTTTCGCAAGCGGGTCTCGCCCGCCTGGACGATTTCTTTGCGCGCGAGATTGCCGCCAAGCGCGTGCCGGGTGCGGTGGTTGCGATCGCGCGCGACGGCAAACTCGTGCAGTACAAGGCGTACGGGCAGCTGGATCCGGTCAAGGGCATGCCGATGCCGCTGGATGCCGTGTTCGCGCTGGCCTCCATGACCAAGCCGATGGCCGCCGTCGCTGGCCTGACCTTGATGGAACAGGGCCGCCTGCCGCTGCAGGCAAAACTTGCGGATTACTATCCGGCCTTCGCCGAGATGAAGGTGGGTGTTCCGCAAGCGGACGGTTCGCTAAAGCTCGATGCGCAGGCGTCACCGATCTTCATCCACGACCTTTACCGGCACACATCCGGCCTGATGTATGGCGGACGCCCGGATAGCTCGAGCCCAGTGGCGCGTCAGTATCCTGACGGCACCGCGCCGGCGATCGAAGGCGATACCCAGGCCTTCATCGATCGCATCACCAAACTGCCGCTGGCGCACCAGCCGGCGACGGTTTTTGAATACGGCTTCTCGATCGACGTGCTCGGTGCCGTCGTTGAGAAAGTCAGCGAGCAGCGGCTTGGCGATTATCTCGCCAGCAATGTATGGCAGCCGCTCGGCATGAAGGACGCCACGTTCCACCCGAACGAAGCGCAACGCGCGCGGCTTGCCCGGCCATTTCCAAACGATCCGCTGACCGGCAAGCCGCAGGCGATCAAGCTGCTGGACACGCCGACCAAGTTCGACTGCGGCGGCGCCTGCGCGTTCGCCACCATGGGCGACTACGTCCGCTTCGGGCAGATGCTGCTCAATGGCGGCGAACTCGACGGCCAGCGCATTCTCGGGCCCAAGACCGTGCACCACATGATCTCCAACCACCTCGGCCCCGAGATCAAGAACAATGTCGGCAATGTGGAGCCGCATCGCGGCGGCTTTGGCTTCGGCCTCAGCGTCGCGGTGCGCACCAGCGAAGGCCTGTCGTCGGTGCCGGGCAATCCGGGCGAATTCACCTGGAACGGTGCTTACGGTACGCAGTTCTTCAGCGACCCGAAAGAGCGGCTTGTCGTTGTCGTGGGAACGGCGGCGCCCGGTGAACTCAGGAAGTACTATCGCGAGCAGGTGCAGGACATCGTCTACGGGGCGATGGTGAAGTAGGGATTTGCGGGTATATCGTAGCCCGCATGAGTGCACGCGATATGCGGGAATATTGTCCCCGGGGTCGCGGAGCCTGTCATCGGGCGCGCATTCGCGCGACCCGGTGGCTCGGCCGGGCTACGCACTCAGGCGGAAACTTCCGGGTAATCCGTCAATCGCGCGGGAACGCCGACCGCGGTGCAGCCGGCGGGCACGTCTTGCTCGACGAGCGCCCCGGCGCCGATCTTGGCGAAATCACCAATGCTGATACCACCGATCATGGTCGACCCGCCGCCGAGATAAACACCGTTTCCGATCTTCGGCGCGCGATCCGGCTCCGAATGTTTGCGGCCAATGGTGACGTTCTGCAAAATCGTCACCCCGTCACCAATCACGACAAAGGCGCCAATGATGATGCCAGTGGCGTGATCAAGGAACACCGACGTTCCGATCGATGCCGTGGGGTGAATGCTGACCTGAAGCTGGTCCGACGACAGGCTTTGCAGCAGAAGCGCGAGATCGTGGCGCCCTTCGCGCCAGAGCCAGTTCGAGACACGAAAGACCTGCAGCGCGATGTATCCCTTGAAGTTCAGCAGCGGCGGCAACAGCGTTGTCTTTGCGGGATCGTGAACCGCGATGCTCTGCAGGTCGAGGCTGGCGGCGTCGACCAGATCGGGCGATGCCGTGAACGCCTCGCGCGCGAAATGTGCGAAGTGCGCGCGATCGTCCGCCGTCTTGCCGAGCCGCGCGCCGATCTGGTGCGCCAGCGCATGCGCGAAATCGGGATGATCGAGAATGGACGAAGCGAGCGCGGCGCCGAATACAGGATCGCGCACAATGGCGCTTTCGGCTTCCTGGCGGATCGAGCGCCAGAGCTGATCGACAAACAGGCTTTCAATCATGACGTCCGCCCTTGGGTTAGCGCGTCACACAATATAGAACCGCCGGGAAGGCGCCGCTAGCGGACCGTATTCGCTTAGCCGCAGATCCCCACGCTCGCTTGCTGTTGCCATCGCGGTTCGGTCGCCTCTTCGATAGCCAAAGAACAAACCGCCCACCTGCTTTCGCAAATGGGCGGTTGTATCCGCCGTCGGGCGTCATGGGGGCATCACACCCGCGGCTGAACTTCCTGGAGACTTGCTGAACTTCAACCCTGCTGCGGCTGGTCGTTCGGCGGGGTCGGACGCTGCTTGTGCTGCGCCATGAACGCGTCGAACTCCTCCTTGTCCTTGGCGTGACGCAGGCGGTCGAGGAAGTTCTTGAACTCGACCTGCTCTTCCTCGAGCCGGCGCAAGGTTTCCATGCGGTACTCGTCGAAGGCGCGGTTGCCGCTCGACGGCGGGCCGAAGCCGAAGCCGCCAAAGCCGCGGCGCTCCATGCGACTCCGCATCCGGTCCATCTTGTACTGCATCTTCTCCATCCTGTTCGCCCAGCGATCGCGATCGTGGTGGCTCCAGCAACCCATCTTTCTGCTCCCTAGTGTGAAAAAGAGAAGGGCAAGGCCGATCGGCCACCAGATGATGAAGCCGAGAATGGTCACCACGATCCAGCCGGGGTGCCACGGGCTCTCGAGCATATGGGGGCGGTGATAGGTCTCTTCCGTCGGGCCGCGCCATCGATTGACATCTGCGGTGTAGGCCATTTCCCTCTCCATGACGGCGATCACGCCGTTGTGAATGTAAATAACATTTACATACCTAAACCATCCCGCGTCTTTGTCAAGCGGGCGGCTTGCCGCGCCCCTGAAAAATTATTTGGGGGTACCCCAGGGTCCGCCGGGAGGGACCGGCGGCGGCTTCGGGTCGGAAGGTCGCCGGTCGGTCGGGAAGCCGAGGCCGCGCAGATAGATCAGCACCTGCGCCTCCAGGAGGTCGTCCGGCGACATTGGCAGTTTGCGCCGCGCGCCGTCGCCGCGCCCGAACAGCGAGGCCACGCCGTGCGCCATCGACCAGATGTGCAGCGCCATCATCAGCGCGGGCGGTCGCGGCACGCCCGGGGGCGCCATCGCCGCGAGCCGCTCGGCGGCGGCGCGGATGATGGCGAAGGCGCGCTCGCTCGCCGCCATCAAATTAGGATTGGATTCGACGGGAATTCCCGATTCGAACATCGCCGAATAGAACGCCGGCTCGTTGCGGGCGAATGCCAGATAGGCCTTGCCGACCCGTTCGAAGGCGGTGACCGTGTCCGGGCGGCCGTCGTCCCAGGCCTGCGTCAGCATCGCCTCGAACTGCTCGAAACCGCGCTGGGCGATCGACGACAGCAACTCATCGCGATCGCGGAAATGCCGGTAAGGCGCCGCCGGGCTGACGCCGGCCATGCGCGCGGCATCGGCGAAGGTGAAGCCCGCCGGCCCCTTCTGCGAGATCAGATCGAGCGCCGCCTGCAGCAGCGCCTCTTTTAGATTACCGTGATGATAGCCGCGCTCGCTGCGGCCTTGGTCCTTGCGCCAGCTCATGTAAAGGGCTTTTACATGAGCTGGCCGTAAAGGTCACTTATTTTGCGCGTTCAGGAAGGTTAACGGTTGGATAGTAGGGCGGTCATTCGACGGCTCGCAAACCTCGCCCCGCTTGCGGGGAGAGGTCGACGCGCGCTTGCGCGGCGGTACAGGTCTATCGATAGAGCTCACACGCGGGAAGAGGCCCCTCACCCCGACCCTCTCCCCGTGAAGAACGGGGAGAGGGAGAGATCGGGCACCTCACCGCGCCTTGTGCGCATTTCCCTTCTGCAGTTCCTCAAACCCCTTGGCCGCCTCTTGCACCTCCTCGGAGAAATCCGCCATCTCCTGGACCTGGCGGATCTCGATGATCTCGTTCTCGGAAGCCGGGCACTTCTTTGCCCATTCGATCGCCTCCTCCCGCGACCTCACGTTGATCATCCAGTAGCCGCCGAGCACTTCCTTGGCTTCGGTGAAGGGGCCGTCGGTGACGACCGCCTTGCCGGTGGCAAACGAGACCCGCGCACCCATCGAGGGCGGATGCAGCCCGTCAAGCGCAATCAGGACGCCGGCCTCTTTCAGCGCCTTGTTGTACGCCATCATCGCCTTGACCCTCTCAGGGTCGAGCTGGACGTCGGGCGGCGCGGTCTCATAGCCGAGGGGGATCATCAGCATCATGAATCGCATGCGAGGAGTCCTCTTTGGTTGTCGTCATTCCGGGCGATGCGAAGCATCGAACTATGGTGAGCGATTGCGCACCTGAGAATCTCGAGATTCCCCGATGCGCAATTGCGCATCTGAGGTCTGGTCCTTCGGACCATCCCGGAATGAAGGAGCAAGAATTACTTCTTTGCCGCCTCGGCGCGCAGCCGCTCTTCCTGCTCGCGCAATTCGGGGGTGAGCGCTTCGCCGAAATCTTCCGCTGAGAACACCTGGCGTATCTCGATCTCGTCGCCCTCGGCGAACGGCGCGCGCTTCATCCATGCGATCGCCTCGTCGAGCGACTTGGTGTTGATCAGCCAGAAACCGGCAACGAGATCCGTGCTCAGCGCGAACGGCCCGCGCGTGACGCTCTCGCCGCTGCCATACCTGATCCGCGCGCCCTTGGAGGTCGGATGCAGGCCCTCGCCGGCTTCCATTACGCCGGCCTTGACCAGCTCCTCGTTGAACTTGCCCATCGCGGCCAGCAGCTCCGTGCTCGGCATGACGCCGGCTTCCGTATCCTTGCTGGCCTTCACTATCACCATGAATCGCATCGTCATTCTCCATTTCCGTCCTGCTGGAGCGGCGACAGTCCGCCGGCCTTCGTCAACAAGACGAACGGGCTTTTACGCCGCCGACATGTCGGAGAGAATTATTTTTGGTGCAAGCAGCCGGCTGCTCGCTCCGCGCCTCGACCAACTGGTGGTTGTCCGCAAGGCAGACCATAAAGACCGCGTGCACGGCGCGCCTGGTTGAGCGCTGTCCTTTGGGGCTCGGCTCCAAGGCTCCCGCTATCAGGTTCCGCCTTAAGGTTCCTTGGGCACCATATGGAAATACGGCTCCGCCTCCTTGAGTACGCGGGCGACGGAAGGCCGCGCCTTCAGCCGCTCCAGATAGGCGGCGACGTGCCGGTGATCGTCACCGAACGGCTCGGCCATATTGCCGTAGAACAGCGACGGCGCCGCGGCGCAATCGGCCAGCGTGAAGTCGGCCCCGATCGCCCAGCCGCCGCCGGCCATCTGGTGCTCGATCATGGCGTAGGAGGCGCAGAGCTGCGCCCTCGCCTCCGCGACACCGTGTGGATCCCTTCTTCCGTCGGGCCGCATCCGGTCGACCACGATCTTCTGCATCGGCAGATGCACATAGAGATCGTAGAAGCGGTCGCGCAGCCGGGCCTGCAGCGCCTTGTCGGGATCGGCAGGGATCAGCGGTGTGCGGCCGCCAGGATGGCGATCGAGATATTCGATGATGATGCTGGATTCCGGAACGATCTCGCCGCGCGCATCGTCCTGCAGCACCGGAAACTTGCCGACCCCCCACAGCTTCACCAGCGCGGCGCGCTCCGCGGGATTGCCGAGATCGACGAGGTTCGGCGTGAACGGGACGTCGTTCTCGTAAAGCGCGATGAGCGCCTTCCAGCAGTACGAGGCGAGAGGGTGATAATGCAGCGTCAGCGACATGGAGACTCCTTTACAATTCCAGATTCAAGCATCGACTATTTCGCCGCCGCCGGCACGTAGCGCAGGATGACAATGCCGGTCGACAATGGCCGGCTGTCGATCAGCGTGAGCCTGACCTTCTCGCCCGGCTTGAACAGCGGCGTTCCGCCGCCAAGGATGACCGGGTTCACCGCGATGCGGAATTCGTCGATCAGGCCGTGAGAGATCAGCGTGGCGGCAAGATCGGCACTGCCGAACAGAAAGAGATCCTTGGCGCTCTCGCGCTTCAGCCGGGCGACGGTGCCGGACACGTCGACGCCAAAAACCTGCGTGTTGTTCCACGGCAAGTTCTTCACCGTGCGCGAGAAGACATATTTCGGCGCCGCGTTCATGAAGTCGGCGACCTCGCCGGTCGCGCCCGGCCAGTAGTTCGCCATCAATTCATAGGTGACGCGGCCGAACAACAGTCCGCCGGCCTCATTCAGCTGCCGGATCGACAGTTGTTCCAGCTCGTCGCCCCAGACGTCCTCATGCCAGGAAATGTCGCGGTTCGGACCTTCGACGAAGCCGTCCAGCGTCATCAGGTTCCACATGATCAGCCTCGCCATCTCACCATCTCCCAGACTGATTGCGAATTGCAACTGGTTGTACCTTGGGCCAACCGGTGCAATATTGCAAGCAGTTTTTCGAAGGCGCCAGCGGGCGCCCGGAGACCGCCCATGACCGACGCCCAGCGTTCCGGCTGCCCGATCAATCTTTCGCTGGAAGTGCTCGGCGACAAATGGAGCCTTCTGATCATCCGCGACATGATGTTCGGCAACCGGCGGCATTTTCGCGAGCTCTTGACGAAATCGGAGGAAGGCATCTCCTCCAATATTCTTGCCGACCGGCTGAAGACCCTGCTCGAGGCCGGCATCATCACCCGCGAGGACGATCCGACGCACAAGCAGAAGGGAATCTATTCGCTCACCGAACAGGGCATCGAGCTGTTGCCGGTTCTGGCGCAGATGGCCGCCTGGGGTTACCGCTATCTGCCCGTCAGCGAGGAACTTGGCATCCGCGCGCGGCTGCTCAGCGAGGGCGGACCGAAGATGTGGGCCGAGTTCATGGATGAGCTGCGCGATGCTCACCTCGGCATCAAGCGCCGCAAGCGAATCGGTCCATCGGTCGGCGAGCGATTGCAAGCCGCCTATGAGAGCGTCGTGAAGGGAAGTAGGCGTGCGGCGCCTTAATCTTGCCGAGTCGCGCTCAGCGCTGTGCATGAGAACGCCGTCAGGCTGGCGAGGCTCTCCGTCACATTACGGATAACAGCGTTAACGTAATCTTTCTTCCTTCCATCCACGGTGGAGCGCTAGCAACGAGGCTCGGGTGGATTATCGACGGCCTCATTTTCTACCGCCATTTGGATGAGGCCTTCCCGTGTTTCAATTGCTCAAGAACTCCTCGGCAGACAAGGCGCTTGCCGAGGCGCTCAGCCGCTCGCAGGCCGTGATCGAGTTTAAGCCGGACGGCACCATCATCACCGCCAACGACAATTTTCTCAAAGCCCTCGGTTATTCGCTCAATGAGATCCAGGGCAAGCATCACAGCATGTTCGTCGACCCGTCGGAGCGCGACACGACGGCCTACCGCGATTTCTGGGCGGCGCTGAGGCGTGGCGAGTACCAGGCGGCCGAATACAAGCGGATCGGCAAAGGCGGCAAGGAAGTCTGGATCCAGGCGACCTACAACCCGATCCTCGACGGCAGCGGCAAGCCGGTCAAGGTGGTGAAGTTCGCCACTGACATCACCGCGCGCAAGATCAGGAGCATGGAAGACGCGAGCCAGATCGCCGCGATCAGCCGCGCCCAGGCCGTCATCGCCTTCGAGATGGACGGCACCATCGTCACCGCCAACGACAACTTCTTAAAGGCGATGGGCTATACGCTCGGCGAAATCCAGGGCAAGCACCACAGCATGTTCGTCGAGCTGCGCGAGCGCGACAGTGCGGGCTATCGGGAACTCTGGGCCAAGCTGAACCGCGGCGAAACCCAGGCGGCCGAATACAAGCGGATCGGCAAGGGCGGCCGCGAAGTCTGGATCCTCGCCTCCTACAACCCGGTGCTCGACGACAAGGGCAAGCCGTTCCGCGTGGTGAAGTTCGCCACCGACATCACCAGCCAGAAGCTTTCGACCGCCGACCTCGCCGGCCAGATCGCCGCCATCAGCAAGTCGCAGGCGGTGATCGAGTTCAACATGAACGGCACCATCATCGGCGCCAACCAGAATTTCCTGAAGACCGTCGGCTATTCGCTCAATGAGATCCAGGGCAAGCATCACAGCATGTTCGTCGAACAGAGCGAGCGCGACAGCGCGGCCTATCGCGAATTCTGGGCGGCGCTGAACCGCGGCGAATACCAGGCCGCCGAATACAAGCGGATCGGCAAGAACGGCAAGGAGGTCTGGATCCAGGCGTCGTACAATCCGATCCTCGATCTCAACGGCAAGCCGTTCAAGGTGGTGAAATACGCCACCGACACCACGGCGCAGGTGCTGGTCCGCCTCGGCAACGAGCGGGTGCGCGGCATGATGGAATCGGTCGCCGCCGGCGCCGAGGAGCTGAACGCTTCGGTGCGGGAAATCTCCGAAGCCATGACCAAGTCGCGCGAGACCGCGTCCACTGCGGTGGGGCGGGTCGAAGCCGCCGACGCCCAGGCGCAGCGGTTGAACGAGGCGGCGCAGGCGATGAGCGGCATCGTCGAGTTGATCGGCAACATCACCGGCCAGATCAACCTCCTGGCGCTGAATGCGACGATCGAATCGGCGCGCGCCGGCGAAGCGGGCCGCGGCTTCGCCGTGGTGGCCTCCGAGGTCAAGAACCTCGCCACCCAGGCCAAGCAGGCCACCGACAAGATCGGCCAGGAGATCGGCAACCTCAACGGCATCTCCGGCGACGTCGTCGGCGCCCTCGACAGCATCAAGCAGGCGATCCAGGGCGTCAGCGAGTACGTCAACGCGACCGCCGCCGCCGTCGAGGAGCAGAGCACCGTCACCTCTGAAATGTCTTCCAACATGCAGCGCGCCGCCGTCGAAGCGAAAGCCATCGCGCAGCGCTAGCGATACGGCCGCACCAACCGACCGATCCGATACGGGTTAAAGCGCCCGTATCGGATTTTGCATATCGGGGGGCTAGCAGGGCCGAATTCTGCATCGCTGCCGCCGCGACATGCTTCAAGGCTTGGGCTATTAGAGGCGGGAAATTGTCTCTCTCCAACGGATCTGCCCATGCCTCACTCCTCTCAGAAAGTCGCCCTCGTCACCGGCGCCGCGCGCGGCATCGGGCTTGCGACGGCCAAACGCTTTCTCGCCGAGAGCTGGAAGGTGGCGCTGCTCGACATCGAGGGCGAATCGCTGCACGGCGCCGTCACCGGCCTTGCCGATCCAGACAACACGCTGGCGCTAAATTGCGACGTCTCCGACGCGGCCGCGGTGGCAACCGCGATGGGTGCGCTGAACGAACGGTTCGGCCGGCTCGACGCGCTGGTCAACAATGCTGGCATCGCGGTGTTCGCGCCGCTGCTCAATACGTCCGATCAGGATTGGAGCCGCATATTGGCGGTCAATCTCACAGGGCCCTTCATCTGCACGAAGGCCGCGGCGCCGCTATTGCGCGAACAGGGCGGCGCGATCGTCAACATCACCTCGATCTCGGCGGTGCGCGCCTCGACGCTGCGCTCGGCCTACGGCACCAGCAAGGCGGGGCTGGCGCATCTTACCAAGCAGCTCGCGGTCGAACTCGCTTCGCTCGGCATCCGCGTCAATGCCGTGGCGCCGGGCCCGGTCGAGACCGCGATGGCCAAGCAGGTGCATACGCCGGAAATCCGCGCCGATTATCACGACGCCATCCCGCTCAACCGCTACGGCCTCGAGGAGGAACTGGCGGAGGCGATCTTCTTCCTGTGCAGCGAGCGGTCGAGCTACATCACCGGGCAAATCCTGGCCGTCGATGGCGGTTTCGATGCCGCCGGTATCGGCCTGCCGACGCTGCGCGGCCAGCGACGGAACGGGTGATTGGAGCTCGCTATGCTGCGTAGCATGCGGATCAGCGCGGCTGGCCGCGGCTATCGCGACGCAATACTGAGCAACACTGTCTTCTCCGGCGGAACGTCCGGTTTCATGCTCGGCGTTGCCAGGGCAAACGCGGTCACAAGCAGCAAAACGCCTGCACAGATGGTACTGAGAAATAGCTGATCCATCCGGCTCAACGAATTGCCATACCCTTCGTTCCGGGCCTGCTCAAAGCTTTCCCACGGCGGGTCTGCGGGACTTTGAACGGTCCCGCGCCATTCTCCCGCCGCGCCACACGGCGCTTGACGAAACCTTGCCACATGTTTCAGCGTAACTGCCCAATGGGCAGAGCTGGCGAGGGAGCCGCGCATGCGAATGGCGGGCATCAGGAGTGTCGTTGTCGCCGCCGCGCTGTTTGCGGCGATCCTCCCCGCGCGGGCGGAAATCCGTATCCTGGCAAGTCCGGGCGGACAGGTCGGACCGTTTCTCGAACTGTTCGATCGCGTGCGCCAATCCGGCGAGCGGGTGGTGATCGACGGGCCTTGCTTGTCGGCCTGCACGCTGGTGCTGATGACGATCCCGGAGGAGCGGATTTGTGTGACACGCCGCGCGGTGCTCGGATTTCACGCCGCGCGCTCGATCGACCGCCGCGGCCGGATCTATGCCGAGCCGGAAGCCTCGCGCGCGGTCGAAGCGGCCTATCCGCCGCCGGTGCGCGAATGGATCATGCGCCGGGGCGGATTGACCTCGCGGCTGCTCTTGCTGCGCGGCCGCGAGCTCGCGGCGATCTATCCGAGGTGCAGGTGATCGTAGGGCGCTACATCCCTTCCTTCGGCGAGTTCACCATCCAGGGAATGCCGAACTTGTCGACGCACATGCCAAAGCCGTTGGAGAAGAAGGTCGGGCCGAACGGCATCCGCACCGTGCCGCCCTCGGCAAGCGCCTTGAAGCGGCGTTCGGCATCCGCCGGATCTTCGACCGCGAGCGCCACTGAAATGCCCTGCGGCGCCTTGTAGTCGCCCGGCGTGGCGTCGGATGCCATCAGCACCTCGCCGTCGATGGTGATGCGGGCGTGCATGATCTTGGTCTTCCAGTCTGCCGGGATAGGCATTTCCGCGGGCCCGTCGCCATAGGGCATCTTGGCCTCGATCCGCGCGCCGAGCGCCTTCTGGTAATAGTTCAGCGCTTCCTCGCAATTGCCGTTGAAGAACAGATAGGGATTGACCTGCATGGCTGGCTCCTTGGTTGTTGTGTGGTGTCTTTTGCGTTCCCCGGATACGGCGCAGCGCGTCAGCGGTGCGCTGCTATTCCGGGGTCCATCTGGGTCCCGGCTCTGCGTCGCATCACTTACGTGCTGCGCCGCGTCCGGGACAAGATAGCGTGGCTCTCATTTCTCGGTGATCGTCTTCAGCCTGGCGAGACCCGCTTCGAAATCCCTGCCTATCATCTCGTCCAGATTGATGAACATCTGGATCAGCCTGGACATGAAGTTCGCCGGACCATGCATTACCCATGTGACATGGGTGCCATCGCCCTGCGGCAGCATTGTGAACTCGGCGGTGTTGTGGCCTTCGAACGGCTTGAAGAAATCGAGCTTGATGACGATCTTCGACGGCGCGGCCGCCTCGAGGATTTCCATGCGGCCGGAGCCGACATTCTTGTCGCCGTCCCAGGCGTAGGTCGCACCCCTGTCGCTGTCAGCGCCGCCATAAGTGCGCTTCATCGCCGGGTCCTTCTCTTCATAGGGCGACCATTTCAACCACTGGTGAAAATCGGAGATCAGCGGAAAGATTTTCTCGGCCGGCGCCTTGATGTCGATCGCGCGCGCTACGCGTAGCGTCTTCGGCCTGGTGGCGGCGCGAATGAGAATGGCAACGATGGCAATCGCCAGGATGATGGCGACGACGACGATGTCGAACATGTCGGTTTCCTATTGCGATCGTTGTTGAAGCAGGGTGCGGCGAAACGGCATCAGGCTACGCAAGTTCGCGTCGCGCAGCCACAGTCCGCCCCACACCATGAGGCCGAGGTAAAGCCCGAACAGGGTGTGCGTGAACAGGGGGCTCTCGATCCGGACGTGCGAAGCGATCGCGCCGCCAAGATAGCCGGTGAGCAGGATGGCGCCGAGGATCGAGGTCGGCGGGATCGCATAGAGCACGGTGCAGACGATGGTGATGGCGCCAAGGCCGCGCATCAGCGCATCGCTTGAGCCATAGCCCATCCGCTCCATGGTTTCGGTGACGATCGGCCACGGCACCAGCTTGATGGCGCCGTCGAATAACAGAAAGACGATGACGAGGCCGGAGAGGATGCGGCCGATCCAACGCGCGGGACTGGAAGCCGGATAGTTCTCGGCGATGACGGTCATGATGGGTCCCCTTGGCTTGAATGGCTGTTCGTATTCAAGACGAACGGGGGAATCGGAAACCGACAGGGGGTGAGAAATTTTTTCGCCCCCAAAATTCGCGCCTGGCGTGCCCCGGATGCTGCGCAGCGCCAACAGCGCGTTCACGCGCGCCTTCGACGCGCTATGGCTTGCGGCGTGATGCGCTGCTAGGCCGGGGCCCATACGGAGACAGATGGTTCCCGGCTCTGCGGTGCACCGCTGAAGTAGCGCTGCACCGCGTCCGGGACACGAGACCGACTACTTCCCCGCCTTCTTGCCGCGGGGCTGGCTGTCGCGCTGCAGGCGGTCGAGGTGCATGCGGATATGGGCGGCTTCGGCCGAGGTGTTGGCGAGCGCGATGGCGCGGTCGAAGGCGGTGCGGGCTTCCTCGTTGCGGCCGAGCTGCATCAGGAAAGCGCCGCGCACGCCGAAGAAATGAAAATAGTTCGACAACCGCGCCGCGAGCGGCTCGATCATGTCGAGCGCGGCCTGCGGCCCCCTCACCTTGGACACCGCGACCGCGCGGTTCAGCGTCACTACGGGTGACGGCTGCATGATTTCCAGCGCGCCGTAGAGCAGATCGATCTGGGTCCAGTCGGTATCCTCGGGCTTTTCGGCGCGGGCATGCAGCGCCGATATCGCGGCCTGCACCTGGTAGGGCCCGCTGCGGCGATGGCGCATCGCCTTGTCGATCAACGCGAGGCCCTCGGCGATCAGCGCCTTGTTCCACTTCGAACGGTCCTGGTCGTCGAGCAGGATCACCGCGCCGTCGGCGCCGAACCGCGCATCGGCCCGCGCATGCTGCAACAGCAGCAGCGCGGTCAGCCCCATGATCTCGGGCTCGCCCTGGAACAGGCGCAGCAACAGCCGCGCCAGGCGAATGGCCTCCTCGCACAGCGTGCTGCGGATCGCTGCGGTATCGCCGCTCGCCGAATAGCCTTCGTTGAAGATCAGGTAGATCATGGCGGCGACGGAAGCGAGGCGTTCGGAACGCTCCACCGCGCCCGGCGCCTCGAACGGCACGTCGGCATCGGCAACGCGCGCCTTTGCCCGCGTGATGCGCTGCTCCATCGCAGCCTCCGAGACCAGAAAGGCGCGCGCGATCTGCTTCACCGTCAGCCCGGAGACGATGCGGAGCGCGAGCGCGATCTGCTGGGTCGCCGGCAAGTCGGGATGGCAGCAGATGAAGAGAAGCCGGAGGATATCGTCGCGGTAGTGCGAGCCGTCGAGCCGCTCGGCAAGCTGCTCTTCGGCGTCCTCGAGATCGGAGATCGCCTCGTCGTCGGGCAGCGCCTCCTGCTTCCTCGTCCGCCTGATGTCGTCGATCGCGACATTGCGCCCGACCATGATCAGCCACGCCGCGGGATCGCGCGGCGGGCCGTTCTGCGGCCAGCTCTTCAGCGCGCGCAAGCACGCGTTCTGAAAGGCTTCCTCCGCGGTATCGAGATCGCGGAAGTAACGCAGCAGGGCGCCGACCGCCTGGGGGCGAGCCGAGGTCAGCGCGGCATCGATCCAGGCGGTATCGGTCATGGCTTCGCGCTCCCGGGCATGAACTGGCCGACGGGGCGGATCTCATAGGCGCCGCCGGGATTGGCTGCGCCGAGATCGCGGGCGACGTCGAGCGCCTCGTCGAGATCCTTGCAGTCGACGAGGTAGAAGCCGAGCAGCTGCTCCTTGGTTTCGGCATAGGGCCCGTCCAGCACCAGCGGCGGGTTTTCCTTGCGCAGCGTGGTCGCCGCCGTCGTCGGCAACAGCCGGGCAACCGGACCGAGCCGGCCTTGCTGGGTGAGCTTGTCCTGCACGACGGCAAGCTTCTTCATGACCGCGGCGTCCTGTTCCTTGGTCCAGGAGCCGACGAAGTCCTCGTCGTGATAGCAAAGAATGGCGTAAAGCATGGCGGCTCGGCATCTCCGTTCATCATGATGACGAACGATTATGCCTGCTGCCGACAGGGGCGTCGAAGAAATTATGGATTGTTCCGTCGCCGGTTCAGGGACCGATAATGGGAGGTGGCGGCGGATTGAAATGCCTGTAGGTGTGGACGACCACCTTGGAACAAAGGCTGCACACCGCGAGTGCCAGGAAGACGATCTTCATCCTTGCCCTGAAGGCCTCAATCACTGTGATGGTGCCGCCGCGGCGATACTTCCGCCGGAAAAACACCAGCGAGACCGCAGCCACCGCGACGATCACCGCCTGTATCACGGATGGACACCACACTTGATGGCGAGCCGGCGCGTCTTCGGCCACTCAGCCTTACATTTGCGCATGGCAAGCCTCCCTTCTTCGGCAAAAGGAGGCTAGAGAAACGGCTCAATCCACGATGTGAGGCGGGTCACGCCGTCTTTGGCGCCCAGAATCTTTGAAGCTATGAATAGGGAATGGCAATGACGAAAGGTGCGCTCGCGCTGCTGGTGCATGGCGGAACTGACAATTGGTCGCCGCCGCGCTGGAAGGACCGGTTCGACGAGGTCTGCGAGGGCCGGCCCGTGCTGCCGCTCGCCGAGGCCAAATCCGATCCCGCGGCCGTGCATTACGCGGCGGTGTGGAAGCCGCAGTCTGGCGAGCTGGCCGGTTTCCCGAACTTGCGTGTGATCTTCAACCTTGGCGCCGGCGTCGATGCGCTGATGGCGGACCGTACTCTGCCCGACGTACCGCTGGTACGCGTCGCGGTCGGTGATCTCACCGCGCGCATGACCGAATATGTCGTGCTGCATGTCTTGATGCACCACCGGCAGGAGCCTTATTTGCGGCAGTCGCAGCGCGAAAAGCGTTGGGCGCCGAAGTCGCAATGGGCAGCGAACGCGATCAGCGTCGGCATCATGGGCCTCGGCACGCTCGGGGCCGACGCCGCCGATGCGCTGGGGCGCCTCGGCTTTCGCGTCGCCGGCTGGAGCCGAAGCGCGAAGGCGATTCCGGGCGTCGAATGCTTTCACGGCGAGGTCGGGATCGATGCATTCCTGCGGCGGACCGACATCCTAGTCTGCCTGCTGCCGCTGACACCAGAGACCCGGCACGTGTTGAACAGGCCGCTGTTCGAGAAGCTGAACCGCACCAGCCCACTCGGCGCGCCGGTCCTGATCAATGCCGGGCGCGGCGGCCTGCAGAACGAGGCCGACATTCTGCAATGTCTCGACGACGGCACGCTCGGCGGCGCCTCGCTCGATGTCTACGCCACCGAGCCGCTGCCCGAGGACAGCCGGTTCTGGACCCACCCGAAGGTGGTGCTGACCCCGCACAATGCGGCCGACACCGATCCGGACGAGATATCGAAATACGTCGCCGAGCAGATCAAGCGCTTTGAGGCCGGCGGCGCGCTGGAGAATCTCGTGGACCGCAACCGGGGGTATTAGTCCCACCATCGTCATTGCGATCGCTGCGAAGCAATCCACCTCTCCGCTTGGGATAGATGGATTGCTTCATCGCTACGCTCCTCGCAAATAAGGCTGCAGAGCGCCCCTGCCGCCAATCGGCCCGGTCAGGTTGCAGCGCCGGTTCCATTCATCCAAAATTAGTAACGTTCCGCTATTTCCACGGAATGGCCAGCACCCGAAACGCTTTCTCCCAACGCTTCCATCTGGGACTGAGGACGCGGATCACCGCCGCCCTCGCCCTCGCCTCAGCAGGCACGGCCGTTTTCGTGCTGGTCGGGGCGATGTGGATCATCTCCGGCATTGTCGATCGCTCCGATGAGCGCGAATTGCGCAGCCACTATGATGCGCTGCAGTCGCGGCTCGGCCAGGAATCGCGCCGCGCCGCCGCGATGAGCGCCGTCGTCGCCACCATCCCTGCGGTTCAGGAAGCGATGACGCGTGGCGACCGCGATGCGCTAATCGGCCTGTTCGGCCCCGGATTTGCCGCGCTGAGAGCCGACTACGGCGTCGACCAGTTCCAGTTTCACACGCCGCCGGCGATCTCCTATCTGCGCGTCCACCAGCCGCCAAAATTCGGCGACGACCTCTCAGGCTTCCGCAAGACCGTGGTCGCGGCCAATCAGCAGCGCAAGCCGATCCTAGGCCTCGAAGGCGGCGTTGCCGGGCTCGGCATCCGCGGCGTCGTTCCGGTCGCGCAGGCCGGCAAACATCTCGGCTCGGTGGAGTTCGGCCTGACCTTCAGCCAGCCGTTCTTCGACGAATTCAAGCGCACGCGCGGCGTCGATGTTGCATTCCATCTTTCGGCGAACAGCGACTTCAAGCTGTTCGGCGGCACGCTGGGCGGCCAGAGCTTTTTCGATGCGGCCGACTATCGCGGCGCGCGCGACGGCGGCTTCATCGCCCGCCGCGGCAAGCTCGGCAGCACGCCGGTTGCCGCGCTGCTCGGCCCGATCAAGGATTTTTCCGGCAACGCCATCGGTGCTGTCGAAATCGTGATGGATAACAGCGACTCCGTCGCCGCCCTCGACCGCGCCCGCCAGCTCGCCATCAGCATGGCGCTGTTCGGCATCGCGATGGCTGCGGCCGCGGGCCTGTTGATCGCCCGCGGCATTTCGCGCCCGATCCTTTCGATCACGGCGGCGATGCGCGATCTCGCGCATGGCAAGCTGGAAATCGAGCTGCCGGCCCATCAGCGCGAGGACGAGGTCGGCGAGATGGCGCGGGCGGTTGCCGTGTTCAAGGACAATGCGATCAGCATGCAACGGATGCTGTCGGAGCAGGCGGAAGCCAAGGCGCGGTCCGAGCAGGAGAAGCGGCGTACCTTCGCGGCGCTGGCCGACAGTTTTGAGGCAAGCGTGCGCGGCGTGGTCGAGCGCGTCTCGGCGGCGGCCACCGAAATGCAGGCGACCGCGCAGTCGATGTCCGCGACCGTCGAGCAATCGCGGCAGCAGACGCTGACGGTTTCGACCGCCTCTGCGCAGGCCTCCGACAACGTCCAGACCGTCGCCACGGCCGCCGAGGAGCTGTCGTCCTCGATGGGCGAGATCGGCCGGCGGCTGACGCACGCCTCGACCGTCGTCGGCAAGGCGGCCAGCGACGGCCAGCAGTCGAACGACCGCGTGCAGAGCCTTGCCGCCGCCGCGGCGAAGATCGGCGAGGTGGTGTCGCTGATCAACCAGATCGCCAGCCAGACCAATCTGCTCGCGCTCAACGCCACCATCGAGGCGGCGCGCGCCGGCGAATCCGGCCGCGGCTTTGCGGTCGTTGCCAGCGAGGTGAAGACGCTGGCGACGCAGACGGCGAAAGCGACCGAGGAAATTCGCGCGCAGATCACGGCGGTGCAGAGCGAGACCTCCGCGGCCGTCGAGGGCATCCAATCGATCTGCACCACGATCCGGGAAGTCGACGAGATTTCCGCGGCGATTGCCGCGGCCATCGGCCAGCAGGGCTCGGCGACGGAGGAGATCGCCCGCAACGTGCAGCAGGCCGCGGCGCGGACCGGCGAGGTCTCGCGCAACATTTCCGGCGTAACGACCGGCATCGGCTCCACCGGCGACGCCGCCAAGGAAGTGCTGTCATCGGCCGCCGAACTCGCCGAGCAGTCGCGCACGCTGCGCAGCGAGGTCGACCGCTTCCTCGCCCATATCCGGGCGGCGTGAGCGGTACGCCGGCGGATACGATGGCCCATCGTCGTCCCTGCGAAGGCCATGCGAAGGCCGGGACGACGTCAGAGCTAGGCCCCCAGCATCACATCGAGCGCACCGTTGACGATCGCCTCCAGCTCCTTGCGCGGCGTTTGGGCGCGGGCGCGGATTGCAATGGTGTGAATGGTGGCGGAGGCGAGCTGCGCCAGCACGGTCGGATTTGCGCTCGCAGGCAGCTCCCCCTTCTCCTTCGCGCGGCGGAAACAGGCGGCGAAGGCCTTGTCGAGCTCGGTGAAACCGTCCATCACCATGGCGCGGATGTCAGGATCGTGCACCGCCTCGGAGGCGGCGGTCATCACCGTGAAGCAGCCGCGCGGGCCGGATTCGCCGGATAGATAGATGTCGAGCGCCACGGCATAGATGCGCCTCAGCCGCTCTCGGATCGGCAGCTCTTTCCCAAAGATGTCGCCCATCGCAGTGCGCGCGTCCTCGCGGTAGCGGCGGTAGCTCTTGATGAACAGCTCGCGCTTGTCGCCGAACGCACCATAGAGGCTCGGCCGGTTCATGCCGGTCGCCGCCGAGAGATCGTCGAGCGAGGTCGCAGCAAACCCGTCACGCCGGAACAGGTCGAGCGCCTTGCCGAGCGCGACATCCGGCTCATAGGCGCGTGGCCGGCCGCGGCGCTTGGGCGGCGCGGGGTCGTCGATCCGCGGAACGGGGATCCGTGGGACGGGCGGCTTCTTACTTTTTTGTACCATTTCGCAAAAATTCCTTGACCTGATGTATATTATGCGAGACGGTATAAAAATCAACCGCGCCGCCCCTGGGTGCCCGGTCGATCAACCGCCAAGGAGGCAAACCATGGATCTGTATTTCTCGCCGCTCGCCTGCTCGCTCGCGACCCGGATCGCGCTGTACGAAGCCGGCGCCGAGGCCAATTATCTCGAGGTCGATCCCAAGACCAAGGTCGTGCAGAAGGACGGCTCGGATTTCCGCACCATCAACCCGCTCGGGCTGGTACCGACGCTCCGTACCGACGACGGCACGGTCCTGACGGAGAACGCGGCGATCCTGCAATATGTCGCGGACCGTTTTCCGAAGGCCGGCATGACGGCCAATTCTCCTGAGGAGCGCAGCCGCCTGCATCAATGGCTGTGCTTCATCGGCACCGAGCTGCACAAGGCGCTGTTCGTGCCGCTGCTCGACAAGACCGCGCCGCAGGATGCGAAAACCTATGCATTGACCAAGAACATCTCGCGGCTCGACTATCTCGAGAACTATTTGAAGGGCCGCGAGTTCCTGCTCGACCATTTCAGCGTCGCCGACGCCTATCTCGTCACCATCATCAACTGGACGATGGCGACGCCCCCCATCGAGCTGGCGAAATGGCCTGTTGTGAAGGCGTATTACGAGCGGCTGCGCGCCCGCCCGAGCATCGCAAAGGCGGTCGCGGAAGAGTTCGAGCTCTACAAGGCCGAGCAGGCGCGGCACAAGGCGGCGGCGTAGGTCTCGTGTCCCGGACGCGGTGCAGCACCTCTTGGTGATGCACCGCCGAGCCGGGACCCAGTTTCGCGGCATACATGGACCCCGGCAAAGCAGTGCACCGCTGCGCGCTGCACCGCATCCGGGAATGGCAAGCAACTATCACTCCGGCGGCGCCATCAGCCGCTTCGTCAAATCACCCAACGCCCGGCGAAATATCCCGGCATCGCTGCGCGCCCGCGCCAGCACCAGCGCACCCTGGATGGTGAGCAGCGCATCCTCGGCGCGGCGCTGTGCCTGGCCCTTGCTCAGTCCGGACCGCCGCAAAAGCCGCGCCAACGCCTCTTGCCAGCGCGCAAAATAGCTGTCGACGGCGTCCGAAAACGTATCGCGCGCCGCGCCGAGTGCGACCAAGCCGACCAGGCAGATGCGGTTGCCGGAATGAAAATACTGTTCGACGCCGGCGATCATCGCCGCGATCGCGCGCGCGGGATCGTCGGCGTCGCGCAAGGGCGCATAGATGTTCAGTTCGAACCAGGTATCGATCTCGACCAGCACTTCGGTGGCCATCTGCTCCTTGCCGCCGGGAAACAGGTGATAGAGGCTGCCCTTGCCGAGCCCGGTCGCCTCCGTGATCAGCGTCAGCGAAGCGCCCTCATAGCCATGCGCGCGAAACACCTCGCTGAGCGCGCGCAGCACCTCCTTGCGCTCGCCGCCCCTCTTCAGCATCGCATCACTTTGGATTCTCGCCGAGGCCGGGAACGTCGGCCGGGCGCGGTCCGGGCGCCGCCCAGCGGAAACGGCGCTCGCTCTCCTCGATCGCGATGTCGTTAATGCTGGCCTCGCGCCGGCGCATCAGGCCGTGCTCGTCGAACTCCCACTGCTCGTTGCCGTAGGAACGGTGCCACTGTCCGGCATCGTCGTGCCATTCATACTGGAAGCGCACGGCGATGCGGTTCTGATCAAACGCCCAGAGATCCTTGATCAGGCGGTAGTCGTGCTCCTTGGCCCATTTGCGGGTGAGGAATTCGACGATCGCCGCGCGTCCTTCAAAGAACTCGGAGCGGTTACGCCAGCGGCTGTCCTCGGTATAGGCCAGCGACACTTTTACCGGATCGCGCGAATTCCAGGCGTCTTCGGCCATGCGCGCCTTCTGTGCGGCGGTTTCACGGGTGAAGGGCGGCAGCGGCGGACGCGACATGGCATTTCTCCGGGTGGATGACGCCCGGGAGATTGTACCGATCGGTACAGAGAGTCAATGCGCTATTTAGTCTGGCGCCAGCTCGGCCTTCATCAACAACCGCAGCGATTTCGGGATCGGCTGCGCCCTGCCGCCGCAGATGAAAGCGACGCGCACCGCGGCCTTGACCAGCACCTCCTCGCCGCGCCGCACCTCCTGCGCCAGCGTGATTGAGGCGCCCTTCACCACGATCGGCCATGTCACGACATCAAGCACATCGTCCATCCGCGCCGGCCGCAGGAAGTCGAGCTGCATCGAGCGCACCACGAAGGCAAAACCCGGCGTCTCTTCTTGTGCCTGCTCGAACAGCGCGTGCTGCGAAGCGCCCATCAGCCGCAGATGATTGGTGCGCCCGCGCTCCATGAAGCGCAGATAATTGGCGTGATAGACGATCCCCGAAAAATCAGTATCTTCGTAGTAGACACGGACCTGCATGTGATGCCGGCCGTCGCGGATCTCGCCGTCGAGAATGGGTGATGTCACGTGCCGTCCTTGCTCGCGCTGGAAGCCACTGGTTTTGCGCAAAACCAGCGGGTGCGCAAGCGCCGGCGGGCTAAGCCACTGCCGGCCGCGGCGCGCCGAGTGTCACCAGCACGATTTCCGGGGGCACACCGAGGCGGAACGGCACGATGCTGCAGCCGAGGCCGCCGGAGACAACGACGTCGCAATTCATCTTGATGTGGCCATAGGCGAGCTGCTGGCCGGACGGCGAGATCGGCGACCAGCCGAGCATCCGCACCTGACCGCCATGGGTATGGCCGGAGAGCTGCAGCGCGACGCGCGAGGGCACGCGTTTGGCGATATCGGGCTCATGCGCCATAAGGACGACGGGCGCATCGTCGGTGACCTTCGAAAGCGTCGCGCCGAGATCATCGACGCCGATCCGCTTGAGCGGGCGGAAGCGGCGCGCCGGCATGTAGGCGAGCTGATCGCCAAGACCCGCAATCCAGAACGAATGGCCGTTCTTATAAAGCTTCCGCGCGTCGTTCTCGTAGACGGGAATGCCGACCTTCTCCAGCGCGCGGCCGGCGGACGGCAGTCCCTGCCCGTCCCGCTGGACGGTCTTGTCTTCCCACCAATCGTGATTGCCGAGCACCGCATGCACGCCGAGCGGCGCTTTCAGGCCGGCCAGCACGCCGGCCCATTCGGCATCAGGAATGATGCGCGTTACTTTGCGATGGCCGGTGACGTAGTCACCGAGCATGACGACGATGTCAGGCTTCAGCGCATTGGTGCGTTCGACGATCTCCTGGATGTGATCGAGCGACATCCAGGGATCGCAGGCATGCAAATCGGCGATGGCGGCGATCCGAAGCTTGAGGCCATCAGGCCATCGCGGCGGCGTGATGTTGTACCTCGTGACGCGCAGCCGGACGATCGGCGCGCTGAATCCGTAGGCAGTGGTGGAGACGCCGAACGCGCCGAGACCAGCCACGGATTTCAGAAAATGACGGCGTGTTAACATGGGAACTCAGTCGTGATGCAGCGCTAACATGGGGACGGATTGGGCCCGAAATGCGGTAGGTTTGTGCAGATCGTCAGCAGAGCTCACGCAGCTTTTCACCATGGCAGTGCGCGCATGAACCCGCTGTTTGCCTTTAGTGTTCCACAGGAATCATCGGGTTCGAAGCGGTCCGTCGTCGCTGTCGCCGTTGCCGAACAGGCCGAATTGCGCGGGATCGCGCGTCGGCTCGGCGAGGCCGAGATGGCGGAAGGCGTGCGAGGTCAAAAGCCGGCCGCGCGGGGTGCGCTGCAGATAGCCGCACTGGATCAGGTACGGCTCGATGATGTCCTCGATGGCGTCGCGCGGCTCCGACAGCGCCGCCGCCATGGTTTCCACCCCGACCGGCCCGCCGCCATAGTTGAGCGCAATCGTGGTCAGGTAGCGGCGGTCCATGGCGTCGAGACCGGCGGCATCGACTTCCAGCGCGCTCAGCGCGTGGTCGGCAATGGCGCGGTCGACGGAGCTGGCATCGGCCGCGGAAGCAAAATCGCGCACGCGGCGCAAGAGGCGCCCGGCGATGCGCGGCGTGCCGCGGGCGCGGCGCGCGATCTCGTTGGCGCCATCAGCCGTCATGCCGATGTTGAGCACGCGGGCGCCGCGCGAGACGATCTTCTCCAGCTCGTCCTCGGTGTAGAAATTCAGGCGGACCGGAATGCCGAAGCGGTCGCGCAGTGGATTGGTCAACAGCCCTGCGCGCGTCGTCGCACCGACCAGGGTGAATTTTGCCAGCTCGATCTTGACCGAGCGCGCCGCGGGTCCCTCGCCGATGATGAGGTCGAGCTGAAAATCCTCCATCGCGGGATAGAGTACTTCTTCGACCGCCGGGCTGAGGCGATGGATCTCATCGATGAAGAGCACGTCGCGCTCTTCCAGATTGGTGAGCAGCGCCGCAAGATCGCCGGCCTTCGCGATCACCGGGCCTGAGGTGGCGCGAAAGCCGACGCCGAGCTCGCGCGCAACGATCTGTGCCAGCGTGGTCTTGCCGAGGCCGGGTGGGCCGACGAACAGCACATGATCCAGCGCCTCGCCGCGCTTGCGCGCCGCCTCGATGAAGATCGACAGATTCTTGCGCGCCTGCGCCTGGCCGACAAACTCCGACAGCAGTTGCGGACGCAGCGCGGTGTCGCCGACATCGTCGGAACGCCGCTCGGGGGTGACGATACGGGAGGGGGTGTTCACCCGTTGCCCCTCCGGTACTTGTTGGGCAAAAGCTCGCCGATGGTCGCAACCTTCGGCTCGCGGCCATTGTCGGGAACGATGACCCGCGCGTTCGCATCGTAATCATGGATCAGTTCGCGACAGATGCCGCAGGGCGAGACGACGGCAATATCGCCGGGCTCGTCCGGTTTGGGATGACGGACGGCGACGATGGTCTCGATACCGCGATCGCCGGTTTCGGTAATCGCGCGCCCAATGGCGATCGCCTCCGCACAGACGGCGATCCGGCCGATATAGGCGTCGATGTTCACACCGGTGACGATGCGGCCGTCGCGGGTGCGCATGGCTGCGCCGACCTCTTGCCAACGGTTCCGATACCGCGGCCTGATCGCGTCAATCGCGGCGGCAATTAGTTCCTGGTCTTTTTCACTCAACATGACGGAAACGCGTTCCTTCGTCAGGGAAGGGCAAACGTAGTCTACTTCGCCAGCTCCTTCAGGCCCAGCCGGATCAGCTGCGCGGTCTCGGCTTTTTCACCAGCGCTGCGTGACGCCGCGGCAATCGCGGCCGCCGCCTGCGGCTGGCCATAGCCGAGATTGACCAGCGCCGAAATCGCGTCGGTGACCGGGCGCGGCGCGCGCTGATCGTCGACGGCGCCGGCGAGATGCACGACAGCAGGATCGACATTGGCAAAGGCAGGCGCCTTGTCCTTGAGCTCAGAGACGATGCGCTCGGCGACTTTCGGGCCGACGCCGGGCGTGCGCGACACCGCGGCCTTGTCGCGCAGCGCAATCGCGTTGGCGAGCTCGGCCGGCGGCAAGGTGCCGAGCACCGCGAGCGCGACTTTGGCGCCGACGCCCTGCACGGTCTGCAGCAAGCGAAACCATTCGCGCTCGGCGTCGGTGCGGAAGCCGAACAGCTTTATTTGATCTTCACGCACATAAGTTTCGATCGACAGCACCGCCGCCTCGCCGGGCGACGGCAGCGCCTGCAGCGTACGCGAGGAGCAATGCACCTGATAGCCGACGCCGCCGACATCGAGGATGACATAATCCTCGCCGTACGAATCGATCAGGCCTTTGAGCTTGCCGATCATAGGCTCGCCACCTTGATCCGCAGCAGCGCACCCTGGCGGTGATGGGCGTGGGTGACGGCGATGGCGAGCGCGTCCGCCGCGTCAGCGGATTTCGGTTCGGCTTTCGGCAGCAATATTTTCAGCATCACCGCGATCTGGTTCTTGTCGGCATGTCCGGCCCCGACCACGGTCTTCTTGACCTGATTGGGCGCATATTCCGCAACCGCAATACCGAACATCGCCGGCGACAGCATGGCGACGCCGCGGGCCTGGCCGAGCTTCAGCGTCGCGACGCCGTCCTTGTTCACAAAGGTCTGTTCCACGGCGGCCTCCGCCGGGCGGAAATCGCCGAGCACGGCCGCGAGCCCCTCATGGATCGCCAGGAGGCGGCTGGCCAGGGGCAGATCGTCCGGCGGCTCGACCGAGCCGCAGCCGATGAAGACAAGCCGGTTACCCTCGGACTCAATCACGCCCCAGCCGGTGCGGCGCAGGCCAGGATCGATGCCGATGATACGGACGGGTTGGCGAATCGGTGAGGCTGTCATGGCGTAGTGATAACGCCAGAGCCGTGTGAACGAAACATAAAGAGAACGGAAATCCCCGATGGATGCGCTGGCTCGTGCCCCGGACGCGGCGCACCGCGAAGTGGTGCGCCGCAGAGCCGGGACCCATCTATCCGGCTCGGCATCTGGTGACATGGGTCCCGGCTCTGCGGAGCAGCGCTCACGCGCTGCACCGCGTCCGGGACACGAGATCGCCTACCCGCCCATCTTGGCGACCAGCGCGTCCGAGATCTCGAAATTGGCGTAGACGTTCTGGACGTCGTCGTGCTCGTTGAGGAGGTCCATCAGCTTCAAGAGCTTCTCGCCGGTCTCGTCGTCGACCGCGACCGTGTTCTGCGGCTTCCAGGTCAGCGCCGCCTTGCGGGCTTCGCCGAACTTGGCTTCCAGCGCCTTGGCGACCTCGCGAAAGGTTTCCTGCGAGGCGTAGATCTCATGGCCGCTTTCGCTTGATGCCACGTCGTCGGCGCCGGCCTCGATGGCGGCTTCCAGCATCGCATCGTCGGAGGCGACGCTGGCGTCATATTCGATAATGCCGGTGCGGTCGAACATGAAGGCGACCGAGCCGGTTTCGCCGAGATTGCCGCCCGACTTGGTGAAGTAGGAGCGGATGTCGGAGGCGGCGCGGTTGCGGTTGTCGGTCAGCGCCTCGACGATCACGGCGACGCCGCCGGGGCCGTAGCCCTCGTAGCGGATTTCGTCGTAGTTCTCGCTTTCACCGCCGGTCGCCTTCTTGATGGCGCGCTCGATATTGTCCTTCGGCATGTTTTCCTGGCGCGCCGCGATGACGGCCGCGCGCAGCCGCGGATTCATCGCGGGGTCCGGGGTGCCCAGCTTGGCGGCGACGGTGATTTCGCGGGCCAGCTTGCCGAACAGCTTGGATTTCTGGGCATCCTGCCGGCCCTTGCGGTGCATGATGTTCTTGAATTGGGAATGGCCGGCCATGCGCAGTCTCTTGGATTCGTCCAGGGGATGTAGGGATAGGGCGCGGCCTTATAGGCCGGCAACCCGCCGAAATCAAAGATTTGCAGCCGGTTTTGGTATGGCAATACTGCCGCCTGCCGGAAAATCAGGCAGTTGTTAACCACGACTTCATGCTCGGATGAGAGGATTTCGCAGAGATCCTCAACTTTCAAGAGACGTTATGGCCTTCGGTTTGTTCAAAAAGCGGGTGCCGGAGCTGGCCCAGCCCGCCTCTGAGCCCGAGGTTCAGGCGGCTGCCCCCAGCGTGGAAGCCGCGCCCGGCGATAGTGATTCGGCCAGGGCGATCCTCGAACTCCTGGAACTCGAACTCGGCGCGATGATCCGCCAGCTCGAGCGCGCGGCCAATTCGGTCGCCGGCGGCGCCGAGGCCACGGCGGCGACGCTCTCGACCATCCGCCAGCGCACCGATGCGCTGACCAGCCGCTCGAGCGCCGCCCAGCGTACGGCGACGACATTTTCGCAGGCCGCCGACAAGTTCACCCAGTCGGCGCAGGGGATCGGCGCCCAGGTGCGCGACGCCGGCAAGCTCGCCGACGAGGCCAGCGCGGCCGCCCGCGAGGCCGGCGCCAATGTCGACCGCCTGCGCGAGTCCTCGGCGGCGATCGGCAACGTCGTCAACCTGATCGCACAGATCGCGCGGCAGACCACGCTGCTGGCGCTCAACTCCACCATCGAGGCGGCGCGCGCCGGCGAGGCCGGACGCGGCTTCGCCGTCGTCGCCACCGAAGTGAAGGCGCTCGCGGTGCAGACCCAGAACGCCACCGAGGAGATCACCAAGAAGATCGAGGCGTTGCAGCGCGACGCCGCCGGCTCGGTCGACGCCGTTCATCGCATCACGCAATCGATCGAAGCGATCCGCCCGGTATTCGAGCACGTCAATGGCGCGGTCGCCGAACAGAACGCCACGACAGGCGAAATGGCCGACAACGCGGCCTCCGCTTCCAGCTTCATCGTCTCGGTCGGCGACAGCGCCGGCGAGATCGACAGCGCCACCAAGGAAGCCGAGGCGCATGGCGAAAGCGTCGCCAGGGCTGGACGGGCCGTGACCGCGTTCGCGCACAAACTCAAGGCGCGCTGCGCCGTGCTGTTGCGCCAGGGAGAAAAGGAAGGCGAGCGTGCCGAGCGCGGCAAGGACGAAAAGCTGCCTTGCAGCCTCAAGATCGAGATTACGACCTCGCGCGGAGTGATATCGGCACCGGTCTATGAGATTTCGATGGGCGGCATTCTGGTCAGCGGGGCAAACGCGGAAGCGTTGGCGCAGGGCCAGAGTTTTGACGCGACGCTGCAAGATGTCGGTGCGTGCCGAATTCGCATCGTCCAGCGGACGAAAGCCGGCGCGCACGCGCAGTTCGAACGGCCTGCCACGGCGTTGATCGAGAAGCTCGAAGACAAGATCTGGTCGATCCAGGACGACAACACTGAAGCGGTGACCCGCGCGATCGAAGCCGGTGCCGCGCTGAAGAAGATCTTCGAGAGCGGCATCGATAGCGGCGCGATCTCGATGGAGGACATGTTCGACACCAACTATGTCGAGATACCAGGCACCAATCCGGTGCAATACCGCACCAAAATCCTCGACTGGGCCGATCGGGCTTTGCCGCCGTTCCAGGAAGCGTTCCTCGCCAAGGACCAGCGGATGGCTTTCTGCGCCGTGATCGACACCAACGGCTACCTTCCGGTGCACAACAAGATCTATTCGCACCCGCAGCGTCCGGGCGACGTCACCTGGAACACCGCCAACAGCCGCAACCGCCGCATCTTCAACGATCCGGCCGGGCTTGCCGCCGGGCGCAACCAGCGCGTCTATCTGATCCAGACCTACGCCCGCGACATGGGCAACGGTAATACGGTGATGATGCGCGAGATCGACGTGCCGGTCCGCGTCAAAGGCCGCCACTGGGGTGGATTCCGCACGGCTTACAAGCTGTAGCCGTTCTTTCCCTCAGACCATAACCAATCGCAGCGCGTCTTCGCGGTCCCGCCGATGTCCGCCCAGAAAACGCGCCGTTGCGACTGTCGCATGCGCGTCATTCACTCGCAGCAAAAACGGGCTTCGCCTCGCTGGCCAAGCATCCCAGGCTCGCCTTGAACCTTCTTCGATCGAGCTGGTTGTAGACAGGTCGGAAACCCAAGGCTTTTTTGCGCGGACAGAAGGCCCGGTGAATGGCCTCTAGGTGCGCGCGGGCTAACCATCCCAAGCACCGGAACAGGCGGAGAAAAAGAATGACGCATTCTGGGACAGCCGCGCCCACAGGGCGCGTAGCCGCAGTGCCCGAGAAAATTCCGGTAACCCTTGACGTCAATGGCAAGCAGGTCAAGCTTCTCCTCGCGCCGTGGACGACGCTGTTGGACGCGCTACGCGACCATCTCAATCTGACCGGCACCAAGAAAGGCTGCGACCACGGCCAGTGCGGCGCATGCACCGTTCTCGTCGGAGGACGGCGAATCAATTCGTGCCTGACGCTCGCCGTGATGCAGGAAGGAGCCGACATCATCACCATCGAGGGCCTTGCGCAAGACGGAGAACTGCATCCGCTGCAGCAGGCCTTCATCGATCACGACGCGTTTCAGTGCGGCTATTGCACGTCGGGGCAGATTTGCTCGGCCGCCGGGCTGATCAGGGAAGGCAGAGCAAAAACCGCCGACGAGATTCGCGAGCTGATGAGCGGCAACATCTGCCGCTGCGGCGCCTATCCGAACATCGTAGCGGCGATTCAGCAGGCGATGGAGCGATCATGATCCCGTTTCAATACAGCCGCGCCAGCGACGTCGCCGACGCCATCAAGCAGATCGCCACCGATCCTTCCGCGAAATTCATCGCGGGTGGTACCAACCTGCTCGACCTGATCAAATACGACGTCGCGGCTCCGACCCGGCTGATCGACATCTCGCGCCTGCCGCTCAGGAAGGTCGAGGAGACCGCGGACGGCGGCGTGCTGATCGGCGCGCTGGTGCCGAATACCGACCTCGCCTACCATCCGCTGATCGAGGCGCGCTATCCGCTGCTGTCACGGTCGATCCTCGCTGGCGCGTCGCAACAGCTCCGCAACATGGCCTCGACCGGCGGCAACCTCGTGCAGCGCACGCGCTGCTTCTATTTCTACGACGCGACGACGCCCTGCAACAAGCGCGAGCCGGGCAGCGGCTGCTCGGCGATCGATGGTGTCAACCGCATCAACGCGATCCTCGGCACCAGCGAATCCTGCATCGCCACCCATCCGTCCGACATGTGCGTCGCGCTCGCCGCGCTCGAAGCGAGCGTGCATGTCCAAGGTCCTGCGGGCGCGCGCAGCATTGCGATTGCGGATTTCCATCGGCTGCCCAATAACACGCCGCAGCTCGACACCAATCTGGAGCCCGACGAGATCATCACGGCGATCGAGCTTCCCGCCAAGGGCTTCAGCGCGAACTATTCCTACCTCAAGATCCGAGACCGCCTGTCCTATGCGTTCGCGCTGGTATCGGTGGCGGCCGCGCTCGAACTCGACGGCGACACCATCAAGGACGCGCGCCTGGCGCTCGGCGGCGTCGCGCATAAGCCTTGGCGCAGCCCGGCGGCTGAAATCGTCCTGCGCGGCCAGCGCGCCGATGCAAGCGCTTTCTCATCGGCAGCGGATGTCCTGCTGCGAGGCGCCAAGGGTTTTGGACACAACAATTTCAAGATCGGCCTGGCTCGGCGCGCCATCATACGCACGCTCGGTCAGGCGGCGCGCGGCACGCCGCAGTCGATCTCCGACAAGAGGATACGGTGACCGCCATGGCAAGCTATATCGGAACAGCGACATCCCGCGTCGACGGCCGGGCCAAGGTCACCGGCGAAGCCAGATATGCCGGCGAATTCAACGTTGCCGGCCTCGTCCACGGCTACGTCGTCGAATCGACCATCCCGAAGGGGCGAATTGCGCGCATCGACGTCAGCGGCGCGCTTGATATCGCCGGCGTGATCGACGTGCTCACCCATCGCAACCGGCCGCCGATGGCCGACAAGGACGACTCCTACAAGGACGAGGTCGCGCCGGAGAAAGGCTCGCCCTACCGCCCGCTCTACGACGACAAAATCCTTTTCACCGGACAGCCGGTCGCGCTGGTGCTGGCGGAAGATTGGGAAACCGCGCGCATCGCCGCCGCGATGGTGAAAATCAAATACCAGCAGGAGCCGCACGTCACCGACCTGGAGGCCGAGCGCGCCCGCGCCTTTGCCGTCGACGCGCCGGAAAAATCGCGTGGCGATGCCGACAAGGCTTTTGCCTCCGCCGCCGTGCACCACGCCGCCGAATACTTCATTCCGAGCGAGCACCACAATCCGATGGAGCTGTTTGCTTCGACCGCGATCTGGGAAGGCGGCCGGCTCATCGTCTACGACAAGACGCAGGGTGTACAAAACGTACAGAAATATCTCTGCGGTGTGTTCAAGTTGAAGCCGGACGAGCTGCGCGTCATGTCGCCCTATATGGGCGGCGGCTTCGGCGCCGGCCTGCGCCCGCAATATCAGGTCGTGCTGGCGGTGCTCGGAGCGCAGGCGCTCAAGCGACCGGTCCGCGTCGTGCTAACGCGCGCGCAGATGTACGCGCTCGGCTACCGCCCGGCGAGCATCGAACGGCTGGCGCTCGGCGCCAATAGCACCGGCACGCTGGAGTCGATGCACCATGAAGCTATCGCCGTGACCTCAAGATTCGAGGAATTCGCGCGCAACGATACCGGCTGGGGCAACCTGCTCTACAAGACCTCCAACGCGAAGTTCGAGCACAAGCTCGTCAAGCTCGACCTGCCGACGTCCTGCGACATGCGGGCGCCAGGCGCCGCCACCGGCGTCTATGCGCTGGAGTGCGCGATGGACGAACTCGCCATCGCGCTCAAGACCGATCCAGTTCAGTTCCGCCTGCAATGCTATTCCGACCGCCACCAGGGCGAGGACGTTCCCTATACCAGCAAGCAGCTCCGCGAATGCTATAGCCAAGGCGCCGCAGAATTCGGCTGGGACAGGCGCAATCCGGAACCGCGGTCGATGCGCGACGGCAACGAGCTGGTCGGCTGGGGCATGGCATCGGGCGTGTGGGAAGCGCTGCAGATGCCAGCGACCGTCCGTATCGTGCTGACGGCCAATGGACATGCGGAAGTCGCGACCGCCGCCTCCGACATCGGCACCGGCACCTACACGATCATGGCGCAGGTGGCGGCCGACTTGCTCGGCCTGCCCATCGACAATATCAGCGTCAAGCTCGGCGACTCCTCGCTGCCGCAATGCCCGGTGGAAGGCGGTTCATGGATTGCATCATCGGTGTGCAACGCCATCGCCAATACCGCTCGCGCGGTTCGCGGCGAGCTGCTGAAGCTCGCCAACGCACTGCAGGATTCGCCACTGGCGGACGTCGATGTCGATGACGTGGCGCTGGTCGACGGCAGGATCGTCAGCAAGCGCGACGCGACCCGCGCGCTCTCCGTCGCGAGTGTGATGCAGTCCGGCCAAACCGAGCGCCTCTCATGCGAGGAAACCAATGAGGTCGAGGAGGATAAGTCTCACGCGCGCAATGTGCACTCGGCGATCTTCGCCGAGATCAAGGTCGACGAAGAGCTCGGCGTGGTCCGCGTCACCCGCGTGGTCAACGCGGTCGCCGCCGGCCGTATCCTGAACCTCAAGACCGCGCACAGCCAGGTGATGGGCGGCGTGGTCTGGGGAATCGGCATGGCGCTGCACGAGGAAACGCTCTACGACCACCGCTTCGGGCGCGTGATGAACGCCAACATCGCCGAATATCACGTGCCCGTTAATGCCGACATCCACGACATCAAGGTGATCTTCGTCGACGAGCCGGATGCGATCGTCAATCCGCTCGGCATCAAGGGCCTCGGCGAGATCGGCATCGTCGGCGTCGCGGCGGCCATCGCCAACGCGGTCTATCATGCAACGGGAAAGCGCGTGCGCGATCTGCCGATCACGCTCGACAAGGTGGTTCAGTTCAATTGAAGCTAGGTCCGAGTCCCGGACGCGGTGCAGCACCGTAAGCGCGTTCACGCGCGTCTTCGACGCGCTATGGCGCTGCTCCGCAGAGCCGGGGCCCATGTTTCCGCATATCATCTCTGGACCCCGGCTCAGCAGCGCATCACTGCGTGCTGCGCTGCGTCCGGGGAACGGAGAGTGGTAATCTCGGCGTCGACACTCTCCGGCGTACGATCTTCTCACGCCCAGAACGCGGGGACGACCGGCTCGAGCCGGCCACCGGCCCGCACCGGCGCAACGCGCAGCGCGAGGCCGGTTGAATCATCGGTCTCGACGGCGACACCGCTGAGTGTCGCGATCCCGCCCGCCGGTTCGAAACGGGCCGAGGGAATGCCCGTCGTGAAGCGCCGCATCGGCTCTTCCTTCTGCATGCCGATCACGGAATCATAATCGCCGGTCATGCCGGCGTCAGTCATGTAGGCGGTGCCGCCGGAAAGAATCTGGTGATCGGCGGTCGGCACATGGGTGTGGGTGCCGACGACGAGGCTGGCGCGGCCGTCGCAGTAATAGCCGATCGCCTGCTTCTCGCTGGTCGCCTCGCCGTGGAAGTCGACCACGATCGCATCCGCCGCCTCGCCGAGCGGGCAGGCCTCGAGCTCGCGGCTCAGCACCGCGAAGGGATCATCGAACGGCGTCATGAAGACGCGGCCGATGGCGTTGACGACGAGCGCGCGCTTGCCGTTCTTGGCGTCGACCAGCGCGGCGCCGCGCCCCGGCGTGCCCTTTGGAAAGTTCGCAGGCCGGACCAATTTCGGCGCGCGCTCGATGAACACCAGTGCCTCGCGCTGATCCCAGGCGTGGTTGCCGAGCGTGATGGCATCGGCACCGGCATCGAGCAGCTCCTGGTAGATGGTCTCGGTAATGCCGAAACCGCCGGCGGAATTCTCGCCATTGACGACGACGAGATCGAGTTGCCAGTCCCTGATCATGCCAGGCAGATGTTCTGAGATCGCGGTGCGGCCTGCGCGGCCGACCACGTCACCGACGAAGAGAATACGCAAAGTTCAGCTCCGGAAATCGAACACTTTCTTTTCCGTTAGCACATAATCCAGCGCCACGTCGTGCGGCAGGGCTGGAACGGCCTTTATTTCCTGCACGGAAAACGCGGTGCCAACGGCCGTGATCGCCTTGGCCTTGCGCAGATGGGCGAGCGTGAAATCGTAATGGCCGGCGCCATAGCCGATGCGATGGCCCTCGCGGTCGAATGCCGCCAGCGGCACCAGCATGATGTCGGGAATGAGCTCTTGCGCCGCCGGCGACGGCTCGGGAATGCCGAGCGGCCCCAGCATCAGGCGATCGTCGGGCGACCATGCGCGAAAGGCGAGCGATTTGCCGCGTGAAAGCACCGCCGGAAGCGCGAGCCTTGCGCCCTGCCCGGCCAGCTTGCGCATCAGCGGCGCCGGGTCGATCTCGCTGCGGATCGGCGAATAGCCCGACACGATGAAACCCGGTTCGATCGCGAACGGCAGCCCCCGTTTCGCCATCGCTTCTGCGGCTATAGCGCGCTGCTCCTCGCTGAGCGCATCGCGCTTGGCGAGCGCTGCGGCGCGGAGGTCGGCTTTCGACAGGATTATTGTCATGCGGGAGCTCAGTCCGTCATCATCCGCGAAGGCGGATGATCCAGTATTCCAGAGACACTAGCGCTCAACTGCGGGGCCGCGGCGTACTGGATACCCGCCTTCGCGGGTATGACGAACGTGCGCGGGATGACAAGCGGGCACGCGAGCAACAAACCAAAGTGCGAGGCCGCGAACGCCGTTGAAGCACTCGATCCCGGAGTTCCCTACGAAAGTAGGTGGGCACCATATGTCCGGATCCACGGACCCGGCCAGGGACAGTTCCCTAAAGGATCGATAAGGCCCCGGGGATATATGGCTCCTGACGCACGACGCAGCCTCGCGAAGAGAATGTAGGCGTTACGAACCGAATCCGCCAGCCGAGACTGCTTGCGTTCGCCTTTAGATTGCGATCAACTTCACCCTCCCCTAGAGGGGGAGGGTCGTTCGATGCGAACGGGGTGGGGTGATCTCTCCGCGAGTGCGATAGTTATGATTTCAACGGCAATCCGCCGCGCGGCAGCGAAGAAGCTGCGCGCCAATACCACCCCGCATGAGCGCACGTTGCGGCGTGCGCTCAAGGAACTGCCGATCGAAGGCACACATTTCCGCGTCAAGCACAGATCGGGCCCTATGTCGTGGATTTCTTTTGTCCCGCAAAGCGTCTCATCATCGAACTTGATGGCGGTCATCATAACGACGATGCGATCGCCGAGCGCGATAGCGAGCGGCAAGCTTGGCTTGAACAGGAAGGATATCGCGTCATCCGCTTCTGGAATTCGGATGTTGCGGCCGATCTCAGCGCGGCGCTAGAGCGAATCTACGTCGAGGTGCATGGTGCGTTAGACGCTGAAGCGCTGCCACTGAAACACCTCCGACGACGATAGTCTGTCACCCCGCCCCGCCGCTGCGCGGCGACCCTCCCCCTCCAGAGGAGGGTGAAACAGAAACCCGGCGCCTCACCCGATCGCGACGCCGGTGCCGATGGTGCGGTTCAGCATCTGCGTGGTTTTCTCGATGCGCTCGGCGGCGGCGTTGAGCGCGTTGGCGACGGCGATCTGGGTGGCCTTGGTGCGGTCGGCGGCGGCGACGCGGACGTTGCGCAGGGTTTCGAGCTCGCCTTCCAGCGCGCGGATGCGAGCGTTGGCGTCGACCAGTTCGTCGCAGACGGTGAGCGCGGCCATCACGGTGAGGCGCGCATCGCCGATCTCGCCGAACTTGCCGCGCAGCTCCCCAACCCGCGATTCCAGGTTCTCGGCGAGCTTGAGGAGCCGCACTTCCTGCCCTTCCTCGCAGGCCATGCGATACTGCCGGCCATTGATGGTGACGTTGATGTGGCTCATTCGTCCTCTCCGGCATCGAGCACCGCACGGATGGTGCCGATCGCGATATCCAGCCGTTCGGCGATCTCGCGGTTGGCGCGCTCCAGCCGTCGCGTCTTCACCAGCGAGCCGTCGAGTTCGTCGGCCAGCCGCGAGCGATCGGCGCCAAGCGCCTGAATCCGGCTCGCCAATTCGTTCTCATCGCGGTCGGCGTCGCGCCTTCGCTCGGCCGCCGCCTCGAGCGCATCGAGTGCCAGCATCAGGCGCCGCGTGGCGGCGTCGATGTCGACCTGGACCGTCTCGGCGTTGCCGGTCCCGTTGATGTAACGATCGCTCATGAGGGGCAGCGCGCACCTTCGCGGTAGGCCCGCCGCCCGGCAGCAAAATCCGCGGTTCGGCAAGCGGTTAGAGGGCGAAATTTACGTGGCAAGCGAGCCAAGCGCAACGCCCGCGCGAAGCTATGCACCGCTAAGCAACTTTTGGCACCAAAAGCGCGTTTCCCCGGCTTGGACTCCTCGGGATTGAGGTGCTATCCAGCGCCGGCTTTCCCTCGATCCACGCCCGTATTGCGGCTTTCGCCCGGTACGTTACCCGCAACCAAGCACCTCATTTCAGGCGGATTTTCATCATGACGCAGGTCGATCATACCCGTATGGCCAATGCGATTCGCGGGCTTGCCATGGATGCCGTCGAAAAGGCGAAATCCGGCCATCCCGGCCTGCCGATGGGCGCGGCGGACATCGCGACCGTGCTGTTCACGCAGTTCCTCAAATTCGATGCCGCCGCTCCGAACTGGCCGGACCGCGATCGCTTCGTGCTGTCGGCCGGCCACGGCTCGATGCTGCTCTATGCGTTGCTCTACCTCACCGGCAACAAGGAGATGACGCTCGACCAGATCAGGAACTTCCGTCAGCTCGGCTCCAAGACGCCGGGCCATCCGGAGAACTTCGAGACCAGCGGCGTCGAGACCACCACCGGCCCGCTCGGCCAGGGTATCTCGACCGCGGTCGGCATGGCCCTGGCGGAGAAGATGCTCGCCGCGGAGTTCGGCAAGAAGGTGGTCAGCCATCACACCTATGTGCTGGCCTCTGACGGCGACCTGATGGAAGGCGTGTCGCAGGAAGCGATCGCAATGGCCGGGCACTGGAAGCTCAGCAAGATGATCGTGCTGTATGACGACAACGGCATCTCGATCGACGGGCCGACCTCGATCGCCGACTCGGTCGACCAGGTGAAGCGCTTCAAGTCCGCCGGCTGGGCGGCGGAATTGATCGACGGCCATGATCCGAAGGCGATCGCAGCGGCGATCACCCGCGCACAAAAGTCCAACAAGCCGTCGCTGATCGCCTGCAAGACCACGATCGGCTTTGGTGCGCCGACGCGCGCCGGCACGGCGAAGGCCCACGGCGAGGCGCTCGGCGCGGACGAGCTCAAGGGCGCCAAGGAAAAGCTCGGCATCTCGCTCGATGCCTTCTCGGTGCCCGATGATGTGCTGAAGGCCTGGCGCGCCGCCGGCAGCCGCGGCGCGGCCGCGCGCGAGGAATGGGAAAGTGCGTTCGGCGAGCTCGGCCCGCGCAAGCGCGCCGAGTTCGACCGGCGGATGCGGCACGAGCGTCCGGCCGCGCTGGCGAAGGCGCTGCGCGCGCACAAGAAGGCGCTATTGGAATCACCGCTGAATGTCGCGACGCGGAAATCCTCTGAGTCCGCGATCGAGGCGATTGCCGCGGCGATGCCGATGGAATTCCTCGCCGGCTCCGCCGACCTCACCGGCTCCAACAACAACAAGGCGAAGTCGGCTGTCGCGTTCTCGGCCAAGACGCCGAAGGGCCGCTTCATCCATTACGGCATCCGCGAACACGGCATGGCCGCGGCGCTGAACGGCATCTTCCTGCATGGCGGCTTCGCCCCGAACGGCGCGACCTTTCTGGTGTTCACAGACTATGCTCGCCCGGCGATGCGGCTCGCCGCGCTGATGGGCAACGGCGTCGTCTATGTGATGACCCATGACTCGATCGGGCTCGGCGAGGACGGCCCGACGCATCAGCCGGTCGAGCATCTTGCCGCGCTCCGCGCCATTCCCAACATGCGCGTGTTCCGGCCGTGCGACGCCGTCGAGGTGGCGGAATGCTGGGAACTGGCACTCAACCGTATCGATGGTCCGACCGTGCTCGCGCTGACCCGCCAGAACCTGCCGCAGCTCCGCACCAATGCGCCGAATGATAACCCTTGCGCGCATGGCGCCTATGAACTAGTCGCAGCCCAGGGCGAGGCCAAGGTGTCGCTGTTCGCCTCGGGCTCCGAGGTCGAGGTCGCCGTGGCGGCCCAGAAGCAGCTCGCGGAGCGCGGCATCGCCGCACGGGTTGTGTCGGTGCCCTCGCTCGAACTGCTGCTGGCGCAGCCCGCGGACCGAAAGACAGCCATTATCGGCAATGCGCCGGTCAAGGTCGCCATCGAGGCCGGCGTGCGCTGGGGCTGGGATGCCGTGATCGGCCAGGATGGTGAATTCGTGGGCATGCACGGTTTCGGAGCCAGCGCGCCTGCCAAGGACCTTTTCAAGCACTTCGGAATTACTGCCGAGGCCGCCGTTAACGCTGCCGTGAAGCGCTTGGGCTGACGGTTGAGATTGCTGGGAAAAAGGACTACCAAGACCTCCATCTTGACCGTTCCCGCCCGGCCGAACCGGGCGTTCCGCCGTCAGCACCTCCGTGGAACAGCTCCGCGGGGCCGGCATCGGCTATTAGAGGAGAGATCAGCATGGCAATCCGCGTTGGGATTAACGGATTTGGCCGCATCGGCCGCAACATCTTGCGAGCCATCGCGGAGTCCGGCCGCAAGGATATCGAGGTGGTCGGCATCAACGATCTCGGACCGGTCGAAACCAACGCACACCTGCTGCGCTTCGATTCCGTGCATGGCCGCTTCCCCGGCACCGTGACCGTCGACGGCGACTCGATCAGCCTCGGCAACGGCAAGATCAAGGTTTCCGCCGAGCGTGATCCCTCCAAATTGCCGTGGAAGGCTCTCGGCGTCGACATCGCGCTGGAATGCACCGGTATCTTCACCGCCAAGGACAAGGCCTCCGCGCACCTGACCGCCGGCGCCAAGCGCGTGCTGGTCTCGGCGCCCGCCGACAATGCCGACGCCACCATCGTCTACGGCGTCAACCATGACACCCTGACCAAGGATCATCTGGTCGTCTCCAACGGAAGCTGCACCACCAACTGCCTGGCGCCCGTCGCCAAGGTGCTGAACGATACGGTCGGCATCGAGACCGGCTTCATGACCACGATCCACGCCTATACCGGCGACCAGCCGACCCTCGATACCCTGCACAAGGATCTCTATCGCGGCCGTGCGGCGGCGATGTCGATGATACCGACCTCGACCGGCGCAGCGAAGGCGATCGGGCTGGTGCTGCCCGAGCTGAAGGGCAAGCTCGACGGCGTCGCGATCCGCGTGCCGACCCCGAATGTTTCGGTCGTCGACCTCAAAATCGTCGCCAAGCGCTCAACCGACGCCAAGGAAATCAACGCGGCGATGAAGCGCGCCTCCGAGCAGCAGCTCAAGGGCATCCTCGGCTACACCACTGCGCCGAACGTCTCGATCGACTTCAACCACGATCCGCACTCCTCGACGTTCCACGAGGACCAGACCAAGGTGCAGAACGGCACGCTGGTGCGCGTGATGTCCTGGTACGACAACGAGTGGGGCTTCTCCAACCGCATGGCCGACACCGCCGTCGCGATGGGCAAGCTGCTGTAAGTCTCGTGTCCCGGACGCGGCGCGTCACGGTGTGGCGCGACGCAGAGCCGGGACCCATTCCAACGTAGGTCCCGGTTCAGCACAGCGGCGCTTTGCGCCGCAGTGCGCCCGGGACAAGAGACCCGCCCATGACAAAATCATTCCGCACCCTCGACGACGTTGACGTGAAGGGCAAGCGCGTGCTGCTGCGCGTCGACCTCAACGTCCCTATGGAGAACGGCCGCGTCACCGATGCGACCCGGCTCGAGCGCGTCGCGCCGACCATCAGCGAAATTTCCGGCAAGGGCGGCAAGGTCATCCTGCTCGCCCATTTCGGCCGGCCGAAGGGCCGCGACGCCAAGGATTCGCTCAAGCCCGTCGCGGAAGCCCTGTCGAGGGTCGTCAAAAAGGCGGTCGCTTTTGCCGACGATTGCATCGGCGAGGCCGCGGCCAAGGCCGTCGGCGCGATGAAGGACGGCGACATCCTCTGCCTGGAGAACACCCGCTTCCACAAGGAGGAAGAGAAGAACGATCCGGCGTTCGTTGCCGAGCTCGCAAAACTCGGCGACATCTGGGTCAACGACGCGTTCTCGGCCGCGCACCGCGCGCATGCCTCGACCGAAGGCCTTGGCCACAAGCTGCCGGCCTATGCCGGACGCACCATGCAGGCCGAGCTCAATGCGCTGGAGAAGGCGCTGGAGGCGCCGGCCAAGCCGGTCATCGCGATCATCGGCGGCGCAAAAGTTTCCACCAAGATCGATCTGCTCGAGAACCTGGTGACGAAAGTCGACGCGCTGGTGATCGGCGGCGGCATGGCCAACACCTTCCTGCATGCGCAGGGCGTCAACGTCGGCAAGTCGCTGGCCGAGAAGGACCTCGCCGCGACCGCGCTGCGCATCATGGAAAAAGCCAGTGCGGCGAACTGCGCCATCATCCTCCCGGTCGATGCCGTGGTCGCCTATCACTTCGCGGCCAATTCGCCGTCGCACGCCTATGGCCTCGATGCGATTCCGGCCGATGGCATGATCCTCGACGTCGGTCCGCAATCGACCGCGCGGATTCACGCCGCGATCGATGACGCCAAGACGCTGGTCTGGAACGGCCCGCTCGGCGCATTCGAGCTGACGCCGTTCGACCGCGGCACGATGGTGGCGGCCAAGCACGCAGCGGAGCGGACCAAGACGAAGAAACTGATCTCGGTTGCCGGCGGCGGCGACACCGTCGCGGCGCTGAACCAGGCCGGCGTCGCCGACGATTTCTCATATGTTTCGACGGCCGGCGGGGCCTTCCTCGAATGGATGGAAGGCAAGCCGCTGCCCGGTGTGGAAGTTCTCAAATCACGTTAGATCACGAGTTAATGGGGCGCCAAAAGCGCGGCAAATACAGGAGAATTTGAATGGCTCGCATTACCTTGCGTCAACTGCTCGATCATGCGGCAGAGCACGATTACGGTGTGCCGGCGTTCAACATCAACAACATGGAGCAGGCGCTCTCGATCATGGAGGCCGCCTCTGCGGTCGACGCGCCCGTCATCATCCAGGCCTCGCGCGGCGCGCGCTCCTACGCCAATGACGTGATGCTCAAGCACATGATGGATGCCGTCACCGAGATCTACCCGCAGATTCCGGTCTGCGTGCATCTCGACCACGGCAACGAGCCCGCCACCTGCATGACCGCGATCCAGGCCGGCTTCACATCCGTGATGATGGACGGCTCGCTGCAGGCCGACGGCAAGACCCCCGGCGACTGGGACTACAATGTCGGCGTGACCAGGACCGTGACCGACATGGCGCATCTCGGCGGCATCTCGGTGGAAGGCGAGCTCGGCGTGCTCGGGTCGCTGGAGACCGGCATGGGCGACAAGGAAGACGGCCACGGTGCCGAGGGAAAACTGTCACACGACCAGCTGCTGACCAATCCCGACGAAGCCGTGAAGTTCGTGAAAGAAACGAAGGTCGACGCGCTGGCGATCGCGATGGGCACCTCGCACGGCGCCTACAAGTTCACCCGCAAGCCGGACGGCGACATTCTCGCCATGAAGGTGATCGAGGAAATCCACCGCAAGCTGCCGAACACGCATCTGGTGATGCACGGCTCATCCTCGGTGCCACAGGAGCTGCAGGAGATCATCAACGCCAATGGCGGCAAGATGAAGCCGACCTGGGGCGTGCCGGTTGCGGAGATCCAGCGCGGCATCAAGAACGGCGTCCGCAAGATCAACATCGACACCGACAACCGCATGGCGATGACCGGGCAGATCCGCAAAGTGCTGAAGGACAATCCGGAAGAGTTCGATCCGCGCAAATACCTGAAGCCCGCGATGGAAGCCATGACCAAACTGTGCAAGCAGCGGCTGCAGGAATTCAATACCGCAGGCCAGGCCTCCAAGATCAAGAAGGTGCTGACCACCGCCGAGATGGCCAAGCGGTATGCCAAGGGTGAGCTCGATCCCAAAACCGCCTGACAAGGTTACCTGACAAGATTGGCCGAACAGGCGCCGCGCAAACACCCAGGGTGCGACGAACGTTTTCTAGGCATTTGCCCGAGAACCGCCTATTTTGGTGCGCAAGGGCATGATGTTTCCGGAGAACGTTCCCATGAATCTTGCTGACCTCAACAAGGTTGCCCTCGCCATGGTCACCCCAGGCAAGGGCATTCTCGCCGCCGACGAATCCTCGGGCACGATCAAGAAGCGCTTCGACGCCATCAAGGTCGAATCCATCGAGGAGAACCGCCGCGACTATCGCGAGATGCTGTTCCGCTCCACCGAGGCGATGAGCAAGTATGTCTCGGGAGTGATCCTTTACGACGAGACGATCTGGCAGAATGCCAAGGACGGCACGCCGCTGGTCAAGCTGATCGAGCAGGCCGGCGCGATCCCCGGCATCAAGGTCGATGAGGGCACCCAGGCGCTGCCGCAGTGCCCGGGCGAACTCGTCACCGTCGGCCTCGACAAGCTCGCCGAGCGCCTGAAGAAGTATTACGAGCGCGGCGCGCGCTTCGCCAAATGGCGCGCGGTGATCGATATCGGCAGCGGCATTCCCACCATGACCGCGATCAGCGTCAACGCCCATGCGCTGGCGCGCTATGCGGCGCTGTGCCAGGCGGCACAGATCGTGCCGATCGTGGAGCCGGAAGTGTTGATGGACGGCGATCACGACATCGACCGCTGCTATGACGTGACCCAGCGCGTCCTGAACAAGACGTTCCAGGAACTCCGCGTGCAGCGGGTCGAGCTCGAAGGCATGGTGCTGAAACCCAACATGGCCATCTCAGGCAAGAAGTGCGCAAAGCAGGCGTCCGCCAATGAAGTCGCTGAAAAGACCGTGCGGATGCTGAAGGCCTGCGTGCCCGCGGCTGTGCCGGGCATCGCCTTCCTTTCCGGCGGACAATCGGACGAGGAAGCGACCGCGCATCTGGATGCGATGAACAAGATCGGCGGGCTGCCCTGGAGGCTCACCTTCTCCTATGGCCGCGCGCTGCAGGCGGCGCCGCAGAAGGCGTGGTCCGGCAAGGCCGAGAACGTCGCCGCAGGCCAGCGCGCGTTCACGCACCGCGCCAGGATGAACGCGCTGGCAAGCAAGGGCGAGTGGGACACCGGCCTGGAAAAGAAGGTCGCCTAGACTTGTCCAATAAAACCGCTCCGTCACGCCCGGCGCCGCGCCTCTATCTCGCGACGCCGGAGGTGGACGATCCGTCGCAGCTCGTCGCCGAGCTTCCGGCGCTGCTCGCAGCGGCCGATGTCGCGGCCGTGCTGGTGCGGCTCAAGCCAATCGACCAGCGCACGATGATCACGCGCGCGAAAATGCTGGCGCCTGCGATCCAGAATGCCGGCGCGGCGCTGCTGCTCGACGGCCATGCCGAGCTAGTGGCGCGCGCCGGCGCCGACGGCGCGCATCTGAACAACCTCACCGCGCTGGAAGAGGCGTGGCCCTCGCTCAAGCCGGACCGCATTGCCGGCGTCGGCGGCCTTGCCACGCGGCATGATTCGATGACTGCAGGCGAGGACGGCGCCGACTACGTGCTGTTCGGCGAGCCGGATGCGCGCGGCCAGCGGCCCTCGGTAGAGGCGATCGCCGAACGCCTGCAATGGTGGGATGAACTGTTCGAGCCGCCCTGCGTCGGCTTTGCCGCCTCATGCGCGGAAGCTGCCGCATTCGCGTCTGCCGGCGCCGATTTCGTCCTGGTCGGCGATTTCATCTGGGCCGATCCGCGCGGCGCAAAGGCGGCGCTGGTCGAGGCCGGGGAGACGATCCGGCAGGCGCGCGAAGGCGCGTTCGAAAAGGCCGAAGACAGCTCTGACTTGGCAGACTTGGCCGGACACGGATAACGCCGGAGATGAAGCTGCTGCGTCCCACATCGCTGCTTGCGGCCCTCTTGATGACGATGGCCGGCGCTTCCGCACAGGTTTCGCCGACGCCGCCCGCCGCGCAGCCGCCCGCCCCACCGGCGGCAAAAAAGGAAGCGCCGAAGCCGAAGGCGCCACCCGCGGCGAAGCAGCCGGCCGCAACGCCGAGGCCTGCCGCCACGCCGCGACCGGCGGCGACGCCGACGCCCTCCCCTTCGCCCTCGGCCACCTTCGAGGATCCGAATGTCGATCTCGTCTACGGCGCCTATCAGCGCGGCATGTACAAGACGGCATTCGATCTCGCGACCACGCGCGCGCAGTACAATAGCGACCCCAAGGCGATGACGATGCTGGGCGAGCTCTACGCCAACGGGCTCGGCGTCAAGCGCAACTATCCGAAGGCCGCCGAGTGGTATCAGCGCGCCGCCGATGCCGGCGACCGCGAGGGCATGTTCGCGCTCGCCATGATGCGACTGTCGGGGCGCGGCGGAAACAGCAATCGCGAGCAGGCCGTCAAGCTGCTCGCTTCCTCAGCCAAGCTCGGCAACCCGAAGGCGGCCTACAATCTGGCGCTGCTCTATCTCGACGGCAACACGCTGCCGCAGGATCTCGGGCGTGCGGCCGAACTGCTGCGCGTCGCGGCGGACGCCGGTAACGCGGAGGCACAATACGCGCTCGCAACCTTCTACAAGGAAGGCACCGGCGTGCCGAAGGACCTCGAACGGGCGGTGCGGCTGTTGCAGGCGGCGGCGCTGGCCGACAATGTCGATGCCGAGGTCGAATATGCCATCGCGCTGTTCAACGGCACCGGTACGCCGAAGAACCAGCCGGCCGCGGTCGCGCTGTTGCGCAAAGCTGCCCGGCAAAACAATGCGATCGCGCAAAATCGGCTGGCCTGGGTATTGGTCTACGGTGTGGGCACACCGGTGGACAAGATCGAGGGCTTCAAATGGCATCTCGTCGCCAAGAGTGCCGGCAAGGGCGACCCCAAACTGGACGAAATGTTTGCGGAACTGCCCGCCGCGGATCGCGCCAAGGCGCAGGAGGCGGCGGAGCGATGGACCGGCGCCGCCACCAGCAAATCACGCCTTGACGGCGGCACGTCAGCAGGGCACCCAGTCGCTAAACCCTGACGGCTTCGGGCCGTTCCCTCTTACGCCATAAGCTCCCCCCATGCTCCATTCCGCCCTTATCAACGTCATGGTGAAGGCCGCGCGCCGCGCCGGCCGCAGCCTCAAGCGCGACCTCGGCGAGATCGAGCACCTGCAGGTCTCGCTGAAGGGCCCGGCCAACTTCGTCAGCAAGGCCGACAAGCGCGCCGAGGAGATGCTCTATGAAGACCTCGCCAAGGCGCGGCCGGGCTATGGCTTCATCGGCGAGGAAGGCGGCACGCGCGAGGGCGCCGACAAGACCCACACCTGGATCGTCGATCCCTTGGACGGCACCACTAACTTCCTGCACGGCATCCCGCAATTCGCGATTTCGATCGGCCTGCGGCGCGAAGACACCGTCATCGCGGGCGTGATCTACAATCCCGCCAATGACGAGCTCTATATCGCCGAGCGCGGCAAGGGCGCGTTCCTCAACGACCAGCGCCTGCGCGTCGCCGGCCGCCGCCGGCTCGATGAATGCGTGGTCGCCTGCGGCATGCCGCATATCGGCCGCGGCGACCATCAATTAGCGCTGAAGGAAATGGCCGCCCTGCAGAACAAGGTCGCCGGCTTCCGCCGCTTCGGCGCCGCCTCGCTCGACCTGGCCTTCGTCGCCGCCGGCCGCATCGACGGCTACTGGGAACGCAACCTCTCCCCGTGGGATATCGCCGCCGGGCAGATCATGGTGCGCGAAGCCGGCGGCACGATTTCGGATATCGGCGGCAAGGACAATGCGCTGTCCACCGGACACGTGGTGTGCGGCAACGAGTTCGTGCACGGGGAGCTGGTGAAGATACTGGAGCCGCTGGGCTAGCTAGCGCCACAACGGTCGCTGTCATCATCCGCAAAAGCGGATGATCCAGTACCCCGCGGCCAACATTGCTGAAATCGTCTGTCACGGCGTACTGGATGCCCCGCCTTCGCGGGGCATGACAAGTCAGGACTTGGCCGGCTCCGGTCGGACCCATGCGCCTCGTTCCCAACCAAAATATTGAAAACAACCCCATGCACAGTAGCCGGCACGCATGTGTGCCGAAGTCGACGTTTGACACGTCGGGCAAATCAGTGAGACAAGACCATCATTCACCGAACGAAGCGATTGTAACAAGTCGTGTGGAGACCATAGGTCGCCGGCAAATCGCGCCATGGCGCACCCGAACGCCGGACCCAAACGATGGCATCGAGCACGCGGCGGCCACCTGCCCGATGAGCGCCCGCGGCTTGTTAGGCAACATCGGCTTAGTGGCGGTCCACCCATGCTCGCTGAATTCGTAGCGCATGATTCGAGGCTCCGGTTTCGGAGCTTGAAGGATCCGGACGCTGCGCGGGTCGGCCATCGCAGTGCGACAGGAGGCCGGTTCCATCGCGAGTGCTACGAGTATGGCCAGGATGCAGCACCGCGCCGACCCACACACCCGGGCGCGTCACCGCCACCAACCGAGTTTGGTAGAGGAAGTCTACGGTTGCTCCCAATGAGCCGGAAGTCGCAAGTGACTGATTACGACTTGGTACTTCCTAGCCTCCGATTTCATCGCTGAGCACGGGGCCAAACAGCTCCCACCTATCTCCCTTGAACCGTCTGAACTGGACTTGCTTGATCGCAGCGAAATCAGTCGGACTGGTGTTGATCGTGATGCCCGGCAGCAGGTTATCGGTTCTGAAGTTCTTTAGATTCGCGGCCTGCTTCATCACGTTCTCGCGGGTGAGCTCGTCGCCGCACTGCTTCAATACCTGAACCAAAGTCTGGGCAGTATTATATCCCGTGACCACGAAGTTGTCGGCCCGATTGGCTTCGGGGAAGTACTTGGCCAAAAACTCGTCGAAGGCCTTCATTCCCGGATGATCACTCCATTGCGGATCCATCGGATCCATCAAGTAAGCCACCGAAATGATATCTTGCGCATTCTCGGCTCCGGCCGGCCTGATTACTGCGCCGATCGAGGTGGCAACGATGTTCAGAAAGTGCATCGGCTTCCAGCCGATCTCGCCCGCCTTCTTGATGGCCTGCGCAGCGAACTTCGGCGTGGTGATGTTGACGAACACGTCGGCGTTAATAGATTTCATCTTGACGACATGCGTATCGATGGTCGGTTCGGCGACCTCGTAAGCATCCTCCGCTACGATCATCGATGCCGCCTTGTCGCCCAGCCCATCCTTCAGGCCCTTCAGGTAGTCCTTTCCGTAATCATCGTTCTGATAAAGAACACCGATTCTGGCGTTCGGTTTTTCCTTGAGGATGTACCTCGCGTAGATCCGCGCCTCGTTCTGATAGTTGGGCTGCCAGCCCATGGTCCACGGATAGGTTTTCGGATCGTTCCATTTGGTCGCACCTGTCGCGACGAACAGCTGCGGCACCTTCTTGGTGTTCATGTACCTCTGAATGGCAGTATTGGACGGCGTGCCGAGCGGGCCGAAGACCAGAAGCACCTCGTCGCTCTCGACCAGCTTGCGCGCCTGCTCAACCGTTTTCGGCGGGCTGTAGGCGTCGTCATAGGAGATGAAGTTGATCTTCCGCCCATTGATACCGCCCTCGGCATTGATTTTGCGGAAGTAGGCAGCCTCGGTCCTGCCGATTACCCCGTAAGCCGACGCGGGTCCGCTGTACGGCATGATGTTGCCGATCTTTATTTCGGTGTCGGTTGCGCCGACATCATATTTCTTCTGAGACAGCGCACTGCCTCCACTGGCAGCGAACATAATGACGGCGGCAGAAAACGCCGCCAATCGTCGTGCGACGAAGGACATATTCGTTTCTCCCGAACGATATCAATGAATGGATCTGGCTGTTATGAACGAGGCCTCCTTGGGTCTCATTTCACATAGTGAACACCCTAGATTCGTTTTTGTCGATTCACGGGGCTCAGTGCATTCGTCAATATGGCTGACCGATTGTGTTCGGAGCCGTGCCTCTCCTGGTAGTTAATCATCACCGCTGCTCTGTCCTATTCACCGGTTCGAGCACAAGCGGATCCTAGGCTTTACCGCCTGATTCGGCGGCGCGGCCCGCAGAGCACGAAGCTCTGCGGGATAATTTTTCTGTAATCAGCCTTGAGCGCGACGTGCTCGCGAGAAGATACCCTACGCTACAGAGGCGATCATCAATGGTGCCATTGCTTGGTCGTTCGACACGACTTCCGCTCGTGTGACATGGCGTCGCTTCGCTGCTAGCCGGCGGCACGATTTCGGATATCGGCGGCAAGGACGATGCGCTGACCACCGGCCACGTGGTGTGCGGGAATGAGTTTGTGCACGGGGAATTGGTGCGGATATTGAAGCCGCCGGGGCAGCTCGCGCCACCCGCTCCGCCGTCATCATCCGCGAAGGCGGATGATCCAGTACGCCGCGGCCAATATTGCTGAAATCGACTGTCACGGCGTACTGGGTGCCCCGCCTTCGCGGGGCATGACAAGTCAGGACTTGGCAGGCGCCGGCGGCCCATGCGGCTCTTGCGCCGCCGCCTGCTCCTCCGCCTTCTCCCGGTCCCCCGCCAGCACGCGCTGCACGCTGACGAAGAACACCGGCACCATCAATAGTGCCAGGATCACCACGGCGATCATACCGCCCATCACGCTGGTGCCGAGCGCCTGCTGGCTGGCGCCGCCGGCGCCGGTGGCGATCGCCATCGGCAGCACGCCGCAGACGAAGGCGAGGCCGGTCATCAGGATCGGGCGGAAGCGCAACGAGCAGGCCTCGATGGTTGCTTCCAGCAGCGGCTTGCCCTGGGCGCGCAGATCCTTGGCGAACTCGATGATGAGGATGGCGTCCTTGGCGGCAAGGCCGATGATGGTGATGAGGCCGACGGTGAAATAGACGTCGTTCGGCAGGCCGCGCATGGTCGCGGCGATCACGGCGCCGCAGATACCGAGCGGCACCGTCAGCAGCACCGCGAGCGGAATGGTCCAGCTTTCATAGAGCGCGGCGAGCAGCAGGAACACGACAAGCACCGAGAGGCCGAGCAGGAACGGCGCCTGCGAGCCCGACAGCTTTTCCTGCAAGGATTGCCCGGTCCATTCATAGCCGAAGCCGCGCGGCAGCTTGTTCGCCAGCCGCTCCATTTCCGCGATGGCGTTGCCCGAGGTGAAGCCGGGTTTGGCTTCGCCCGAGATGCGCACCGCGGGATAGTAGTTGAAGCCTGCGATCTGCGTCGGGCCCTTCTGCCACTGCACGGTGGCGAAGGCGGAGAACGGCACCAATTGGCCGCGGCTGTTCTTGACGTTGTAGTTGAGGATGTCGTCCGCGTTCATGCGGCTACTGCGATCCGCCTGCACGATGACGCGCTGCATCCGCCCGCGGTTCGGGAAGTCGTTGATGTAGTTCGAGCCGAGATTGGTCGAAATCGTCTGGTTGATGTCCTCAAAGGTGACGCCGAAGGCGCCGGCCTTCTCGCGGTCGATCAACAGATTGACCTGTGGCGCGGGCGGCAGGCCTTCGACATAGACCTTCTGCAGCACCGGGCTGGTATTGGCCTCGGCGATCAGCCGGTCGGCGGCGGCGACCAGCGCCGGATAGCCCTTCTGGCCGCGGTCCTGCAGCCGGAACGAAAAGCCGGATGAGTTGCCGAGATTGTCGATCGGCGGCGGCTGCAGCGCCGAAATCCTGGCGTCGCGGATCGACGACAGATCGCGGTTGATGTCGGCAACGATCGCCACGGCGGAATCCTGCGGCCCGCGCTCCTTCCAGTCCTTCAGCGTGATGAAGGCCTGCGCGGTGTTCATGCCCTGGCCGAGGAAGCTGAAGCCGGTCAGGAACGTGACGTCCTCGATACCCTGGCGCTCGCGCAGATATTTCTCGACCTGCTCGACCGCAGCCTCGGTGCGGGCATAGGACGAGTCGGACGGCGTCTGCACGTCGGTGGTGATGAAACCCTGGTCGTCGACGGGAAGGAAGCCGCCCGGCAGGCGGACGAACGCCCAGCCGAGCCCGATCAGCAGCACGGCGTAGATCAGCATCAAGCGCCCGGTGCGCTTCAGCGAACCCTTGACGGTACGCGTATAGCCGCCGCGGCCGCTCTCGAGCACGCGGTTGAACCAGCCGAACACGCCCTTGCTGGCGTGGCCGTGACCGGCCTGAACCGGCTTGAGCAGCGTCGCGCACAGCGCCGGCGTCAGCGACAGCGCCATCAGCGCCGAGAATGCGATCGCGGAAACCATGGTGACCGAGAACTGGCGGTAGATGATACCGACCGATCCCGGGAAGAACGCCATCGGCACGAACACCGCCATCAAGACCAGCGTGATGCCGATGATGGCGCTGGTGATCTGCGACATCGCCTTGCGCGTCGCCTCCTTTGGCGGCAGGCCTTCTTCGGCCATGATGCGCTCGACGTTCTCGACCACGACGATGGCGTCGTCGACGAGGATGCCGACCGCCAGCACCATGCCGAACATGGTCAGCATGTTGATGGAATAACCGGCCGCCATCAGCGTCGCGCAGGTGCCGAGCAGCGCCACCGGCACTACGATGGTCGGGATGATGGTGTAGCGGATGTTCTGCAGGAACAGGAACATCACGATGAAGACCAGCACCACCGCTTCCACCAGCGTCATCAGCACCTTGTTGATCGAGGCCTTGACGACCGGCGTGATGTTGTAGGGGATGTCATAGGAGATATTGGCCGGAAAGAACTTCGACAGTTCCTTCATCTTGGCTTCGACCGCGCTGGCGGTCGCGAGCGCGTTGCCGGTCGGCGACAGCAGCACCGAGAGGCCCGCCGTCGGCTTGCCGTTCAGCCGCGTGTTGAACTGGTAGCTGAGGCCGCCGATCTCGATGCGCGCGACGTCGCGCAGCCGCACCGTAGAGCCATCTGCGTTGGCACGCAGCGTGATCGCGCCAAACTCCTCCGGCGAGGAAAGCTGGCCCTTGACCAGCACAAGCGCGGAAATCTTCTGCTCCGGCGTGCTCGGCTCGGCGCCGACGCTGCCCGAGGCGACCTGCGCGTTCTGCGCCGTGATCGCCTTGTTGACGTCGTCGGCGGTAAGGCCGTAGCCGACGAGCTTGGCCGGATCGACCCAAATCCGCAGCGAGCGTTCCGTCGAATAGAGCGTGGCGCGGCCGACGCCGGGAATGCGCCTGATCTCGCCGAGCACGTTGCGGATCATGAAATCGCCGAGGCCGATTTCGTCGAGCGAACCGTCGGTCGAGTTCAGCGTGATGATCTGCAGCACCGCGCTGGATGCTTCCTCGATCAGGATGCCCTGCTGGATCACGGCGCGCGGCAGCCGCGCCTCGACGCGCTTGATGCGGTTCTGCACCTCCACCGACGCCGCGCTGGTCTCGGTACCCGGCACGAAGTTGGCGATGATCTCGACCTGCCCCAGCGAGTCGGAGGTCGATTCGAAATTGAGGATGCCGTTGGCGCCGTTGAGTTCCTCCTCGATCAGCCGCGTGACGCTGTTGTAGAGGTTTTCCGGCGACGCGCCGGGATAGCTCGTCGAGATCGAGATCGAGGGCGGCGCGATGATCGGATATTGCGCGACCGCGAGCAGCGGGATCGAGATTGCGCCGATCAGGCAGATGAAAAGCGCGACCACCCAGGCGAAGATCGGCCTGTCGATGAAGAAGCTAGGCATCGATCAGCTCAGCGTGCGGCCTGGGTCGCCGGCGCACTCGATACCGAACCAACCGAGGCATCCGCGTCGATCCACGCCTTCGCCTTGACCTTGTCGCCGGGAACGAACTTCTGGAACCCGTCGACCACGATACGGTCGCCGTCCTTCAGGCCTTCGCTGACGAGCCAGAGGCCGTCCTGCACCGCGCCGGTGCGGACCGGCTGCGTCGCGATCCGGCCGTCTTCCTTGACCACAAAGACCTCGCTGCCGCCGCCGGCGTCGCGCTGGATCGCCTGCTGCGGCACGGCAATGGCATCGGAATCGATGCCCTGCTCGATCAGTACGCGGACATACATGCCCGGCAGCAGTTCGCGGTTCGGATTCGGGAACTGGCCGCGCAACGTGACCTGCCCCGTATAGGCGTCGACCTTGGCTTCCGAGAACAGCAGCTTGCCGGAAATCGGGTAGACTGTGCCGTCGTCGAGCACGAGGCGGACCTTGGCCGTGTCAGGCGCGATCCGGTCAAGATCGCCGCTGTCGAAGGCGCGGCGCAGCTTGTGCATCTCGGAAACCGACTGGGTGAAGTCGGCATAGATCGGGTCGAGTTGCTGGATGGTGGCGAGGCTGGTGGTCTCGTTCTGCACCACCAGCGCGCCCTCGCTAACCAGCGCGGCGCCGACCACGCCGCTGATCGGCGCGCGGATCGTCGCATAATCGAGATTGAGCTTGGCGCGCGCGACTTCGGCCTTGCGGGCGCCGACTTCGGCCTCCGCCTGACGCTGCGCCGCGATCGCCTTCTCGTTCTCCACCTCCGGCGCGGCGCGCTGGCTGGTCAGCGTCGCAATTCGCTTCGCATGCTGGGTTGCCAGATCAAGTGCCGCCACCGCCTTGTCGAGCGCGGCTTCGCTCGCCTGCAGTTCCACTTCGAACGGTTTCGGATCGATTCGGTAGAGCGGATCGCCGGCCTTCACCTCGGTGCCCTGCTGGAACAGGCGCTCGACGATGATGCCCGACACGCGGGCGCGGACCTCGGAAACCCGCGTGGGCGCAATCCGGCCCGGCAGTTCACGAACCAGGGCACGGGCCTGCGATCTGACGGTAAAGGTGCCGACCTCGGGTTCGGCAGGTTTGGCCGCGGCGGCCGCGGCGTGCGGTTCGTTACAGCCAGTTAGAAGCGGCGCCATCGCAGTCAACATCAAAACGATGCAGGCCGATCGCGTTCGTAGTCCGGACATTGAAGGTATTGCCCCAGTTCAGGTTGGAAGCGCGAATTGAGCATTCGCGACGTTGTGGTAGAGAATCTTGGAACTCACGGTTGATGGCAGAGAGGATAGGGGTAGCCTGCTGCGATGCAAATAGTCGGCGCGGCGGCCCAATGTCACATGAGGCTATCGCCCTGAATTTGCGCTGATTTCGGAGGACTCACTCGATTGTGAGCCGGGTTCCATCGCCACGCTTGCGTAGGAACCAGACGTGAGCCGCTCAGAACACGTCGTTTGACTGCACGCGGTTGCAGTCGATGCGTGTTGCTGCGGCTTCCGCCATGATTCGGTTAATTCCGACCTAACCGGATGGGTTGAGCGCGACGCGCGGATGAGGCGAATCGCAAGCGAAAAACCTACGCAATTCGTCCAATGCCCTGGAGTTGGGTTCACCCGGCTCTGACACATGACCGGCTGCTGCACGGGCAGCAACCCGGGCTACGTCCCGTCGATCGGTACGCTGTCGTTGGTCGTTGCCTTGGACCGCGAGCATCGCCGGATCTCGCCGCGGGTCATCGAGGCATTCCTCCGTGCTCGAAAACCGTTCCACCTCGGCGTTAACCAATTCTGGAGGTCGGGGATCAAACCGGCTGCGTGGCGAAAGCGTCACGAAAAATCCCGGTTGGACATCGAGCAGTTCCCAAATACGCTGACGTCAAAGCCGGGTTTCGGGAAGAGGGTTCGTACTGCCTGCCCGAAATGACGGCTTGCCGCTTTTCTATCCGGCCCGCTGTGCCATATTGGCCGCCAGTGCGGCCTTTCGTAACGGATGACACCCGCAAATGCCCTCAGGCCCCTCCTCCCGCTCCGATATGGAGATCGAACTGAGCAAACTGTCCTCGCCCCGGATTTTCCTGGTGCGGATGCTGGTGTTCCTGGTGCTGTGCGCACTCGTCATGGTCGTGCTCTACAAGCAGATCATCTTGGCATTCTTTGCCAATCCCGGCCTCAATGCGTTGATCGGCGGGGTGCTGTTGATCGGCATCATCCTGTCGTTCCGGCAGGTGATCCGGCTCTATCCCGAAGTGTCCTGGGTCAACAATTTCCGGATTGCCGATCCCGGGCTGGCGCTGGAGCGGCGCCCAAAACTGCTGGCGCCAATGGCGGCCATCCTCGGCGGCGAGCGCTCCGGGCGGATGACGATCTCGCAGCAGACTATGCGGCACCTGCTTGATTCGATCGCGACGCGGCTGGACGAGGCCCGCGACATTTCCCGCTACATGACCGGCCTGCTGGTCTTTCTCGGCCTGCTCGGCACCTTCTGGGGCCTGATCGAGACCGTCGGTTCCGTCGGCAAGGTGATCGACGGCCTGAAGGTCGGCGGCGACGCCGCGTCCGTATTCGATACCCTCAAGGAGGGGCTGGCCGCGCCGCTCGGCGGCATGGGCATCTCATTCTCGTCCTCGCTGTTCGGCCTTGCCGGCTCGCTGATCCTGGGCTTCCTCGACCTGCAGTCGAGCCAGGCGCAGAACCGCTTCTATACCGACCTCGAGGACTGGCTTGCCTCCACGGTGCGCGAATATGGCGACGGCATGGGAGGTGAAATCCAGCATGCCATGGAGCGCATCCGCACGGTGGTCGAGGAGGGCGGCGGCAGCCGCAGCACCACGGCGGCGATGGCCAATCTCGCCGAGGCCATCCAGGGCCTGGTCGCGCATATGCGCACCGAGCAGCAGATGATCCGCGAATGGGCCGATGGCCAGGGCGAGCAGAACCGCGAGATCAAGAAGCTCTTGGAGCGGATCGCCAAGCAGCCCGAGAAGAGCTGAAGGGCAAATGTTCATGTCCCGGACGCGGCGCAGCACGCCAGTGATGCGACGCAGAGCCGGGACCCACCGCGAGTAGATCCCGGCTCTGCGGAGCAGCGTTTCACGCTGCACCGCGTCCGGGACACGAGATTGTCGGAGATTTCAAAATGGCCCTCGCCCGCGCCCGCCGCAGTGAATCCGGCTTCAACTACTGGCCGGGCTTTGTCGACGCGCTCTCGACGCTGGTGCTGTCGATCGTCTTCCTGCTGTCGGTGTTCCTGGTGGTGCAGTTCTTCCTGTCGCAGGAGGTCACCGGCAAGGACAAGGCGCTGGAGCAGCTCAACGCCAAGATCGCGCAACTCAACGACCTCCTGTCGCTGGAAAAGCTGGGCAAGCTGGCGCTCGACGACCAGATCACGCAGTTGCGCGCCGGCCTCGCCGCCGCGGAGGGCGAGCGCGACCGCATCAAGGGGCTCTATGAGGGGCTGTCCGGCGCCGGCGGCGACGCGCAAGGCCGCGCCAACGAGCTCACCAAGGCGCTCGAATCCGAAAAGAGCGTCAGCACGCGGGCACTGGCGCAGATCGAAGTGCTGAACCAGCAGATCAGCGCGCTGCGCCGTCAGCTCGCGGCGCTTGAGGAAGCGTTGGAAGCTTCCGAGAAGCGCGACAAGGAATCGCAAGGCAAGATCGCCGACCTCGGCCAGCGCCTCAACGTCGCGCTGGCGCAGCGCGTGCAGGAATTGTCGCGCTACCGCTCGGAATTCTTCGGCCGGCTGCGCGCCATTCTCGGCAACCGCCCGGATGTCCGCATCGTCGGCGACCGCTTCGTGTTCCAGTCGGAAGTGTTCTTCGATAGCGGCCAGGCGCTGCTGCTGCCTGAGGGCCGCGCCGAGCTCGACAAGCTCGCCACCGCGCTGATCGATCTCGACAAGCAGATTCCGGCCGAGATCGCCTGGGTGCTGCGGGTCGACGGCCACACCGACATGCGGCCGATCAATTCGCCGCTGTTCAAGTCGAACTGGGAATTGTCGTCGTCGCGCGCCATCTCCGTGGTGCAGTATCTGATCTTCCTCGGCGTCCCCGCGCAGCGGCTGGTCGCCGCCGGCTTTGCCGAATTCCAGCCGCTCGACAACGCGCCGAACGAAGACGCCTACAAGCGCAACCGCCGCATCGAATTGAAGCTGACGGAACGGTAGTCGGCGAGAGATGATCCCGACGTCGTGCCCAATGCGGCAGCCGTCATACGCCGCGGATCAAAACGCCTGCCGTCAACACCACATAGGCAATCGCCAGCACGTCGAACACATGCGCCGGCGTGATGATCGGCATGGATACATGCGCGTAGCGAACGAGCAGCGCGCAGACTGCCAGGATGAACGAAACCAGGAAGATAGCGACCGAGGGAGGCGTCAGAGCAAAACCACCGCGGCGGAAGGGCATAACCGTCTCCTGTTGAGCTGACCTTTCAGAATCATGGTCAGGCAACAACGAGGTGGCGCTTTAGGTTCCCGGCTACACGCCCTCAAATTGCAGCCGCGCCAATCGCGCGTAGAGCCCGTTCGCTGCAACCAGCTCCGCATGCGTGCCCTGCTCGACGATACGGCCCTGGTCCATCACCATGATGCGGTCGCAGGACAGGACGGTCGCAAGGCGATGGGCGATCACCAGCGTGGTGCGGTGGCGCATCAACTCTTCCAGCGCGGTCTGCACCAGCGTCTCGCTTTCGGCATCGAGCGCGGAGGTGGCTTCGTCCAGCAGCAACAGCGGCGCATCGCGCAGGATGGCGCGGGCGATCGCGATCCGCTGGCGCTGGCCGCCCGACAGCGTCACGCCGCGCTCGCCAAGCTGCGCCTCGAAGCCGCCGGGCAGCCGGCGCAGGAATTCGGATGCATGCGCCAGGTCGGCAGCGCGCTCGACTTCCGCATCTGTGGCATCCGGCCGGCCGAAGCGGATGTTTTCGCGCGCGGTAGCGGCGAACACCACGGTATCCTGCGGCACCAGCGCGATGCGCGAGCGCACATCGACCGGATCGGCCGATTTGATCGGCACGCCATCGAGCGAGATGGTGCCGCGCGCCGGATCGTAGAAGCGCAGCAATAGATGAAACAGCGTGCTCTTGCCGGCGCCCGAGGGCCCGACGATCGCGACCTTTTCGCCGGCCTTGACCGACAGCGAGACGTTGTCGACCGCAAGCACGTCCGGCCGTGCCGGATAGGCGAAGCTGACTTTTTCAAAACCGACATCGCCGCGCGCCGGCTGCGGCAGCGCGACCGGCTGCGGCGGCGCCGTGATCTGCGATTTGACCCGAAGAATTTCGAACAGCCGCTCGGCCGCGCCCGACGCCGCCGAGACCTCGCCCCAGACCTCGCTGAGCTGGCCGAGACCGGTGGCGGCAAACGCCGCATACAGCACGAACTGGCCGAGCCGGCCCGGCGTGATCTGGCCGGTCAGCACATCATGCGAGCCGACCCAGAGGATGGCGACGACGCTGGAGAACACGATGAAGATGATGATCAGCGTCAGCACCGCGCGCGCCCGCGTCGAGCTGCGCGCCGCCTCGTAGGCCTGCTCGACCTCGCCGCCGAAGCGACTGGCTGCCAGCCGCTCGCTGGTATAGGCCTGCACGGTCCTGATGGCGCCGACCAATTCGGAGGCGTAGGCAGAGGCATCGGCCAGCGTATCCTGTGCGTTGCGCGACAGCCGCCGCACCCAGCGCCCGAACGCGACCAGCGGGATCACGATCACGGGGATCGCCAGCAGCACGAAACCCGACAGTTTCGGGCTCGTGATCACCATCATGGCGGTGGCGCCGATGAACAGCATCATGTTGCGCAGCGCGATCGACACCGAGGCGCCGACGGCGGACTTGATCTGGGTGGTATCCGCCGTCAGTCGCGACACCAATTCGCCCGAGCGCGCGGAATCGAAAAAGGCCGGCGACAGCGAGACCAGATGCGCGAACACGTCGCGCCTGAGGTCGGCGACAATGCGTTCGCCGATCGTCATCACGAGGTAGTAGCGCGAAGCGCTGGCCGCGGCGAGCACGGCGACGACCGCGATCATGACGCTGAAATAGCTGTTGATCAACGCGATGCCTTCGGGACTGAAGCCGAAATCGATCATCCGGCGGACCGCGATCGGCACCACCAGCGTCGTGATCGCCGCAACCGTCAGCGAGATGAAGGCAAGCAGCGCGCGTCCGCGGTAGCGCGCGACATAGGGCGCGAGCGCCAATAGCGGCCGCAGCCTCGCCCGGGTCTTGGCCGGCGACTGCGTCAGCTGGGTCTCGATGAACGCCTCTTCGTCAAGCAGGGCGTCGCGCGGCGGCGTGCCGCGAGGGGCTTCAATCTGTTCCACTGCGCTCATGAAATCCGACCGGTTTTTCCGCCCTCAGATAGGCCTCCGTGCCCCCCTCTGGCAAATCCGGGAGATTCCCAATCAGGGCATATACGTAGCTTGTTTTGGCGGGCGGCTTACGTTATAGAGCCGCCAAATCCCGTATACCCCGACATTTCAGATGGGCGCCGGCGCGCCGAAGGATATGCCATGAAAGCCGAAATTCATCCGAATTATCATACGATTACGGTCGTGATGACCGACGGGACCGAGTATCAGACCCGCTCCACCTGGGGCAAGGAAGGCGACAAGCTGAACCTCGATATCGACCCCAAGTCGCACCCGGCCTGGACCGGCGGCTCGCAGCAGATCCTCGACCGCGGCGGCCGCGTGTCGCGCTTCCAGAAGAAGTTTTCGGGCTTCCTCAAGAAGGACTGAGGGTCTCGGACCCGCTCTGATCCTGCCCAGAATGCAAAACGCCCCGGTCAGCCGGGGCGTTTTTTGTTGTGGCAGTAGCCCATCCCCGTCATTGCGAGCGCAGCGAAGCAATCCATCGCGTGGCAAGCGGAGAAATGGATTGCTTCGTCGCTAACGCTCCTCGCAATGACAGCGGAGAGAGTCTTGCCCTTACTGCTCGAACGCCGCCTTGAGGCGATTTAGCTGCGGCACCAGCGGGTTGCCGATCGGCGCGCGTTCGGCTGGCGGCGCGTGGATCGAGCTGTCGAGCCGGCGGACCTTGGCCTGCAGGCTCATCGAGCGGGCGATCAAATCCTGCAATTGCTGCGGCAGCTTTTCGATCATGTCCTGGGGACCGGGATCGGCAGCCGTGAGCTTGACCTTGGTCTTCTCCCGGTTGGCTTGGGTCAGCGTCATCTCGCCTTCCTTGACCGCGCGGTGCAGCAGCAGCCAGGACGCCAGCTGCATCAGGCGCGTGGTGAGGCGCATGCTTTCGGTCGCGTAAGTGAGACTGACCGAACGCTCAAGCGCCTTGGCCTCGGTGCGGCCCTCGCCGTCCAGATAGGCGGCGGTTTCCTCAACCAGATCCATGCCTTCCCGAAAAAGCGTTCCGAATGCTGCTGAATTGGTAAGCCGCTCGCTGAACAGAACGAGCGCGGAATCGCTTTGCAGACGGTCCGCCATGGTTAACGCCCTCACGCCACTATTTGCCCCGCCGGCTGTGAACTCACCGGCTTATGATGAACAAATCATTGCTCGGGGGAGATCGAGAGTCCAGCGGCAACCAAATTTATGGTTTCCAGCCCGTGGGGACACAAAATAGCCGTGGCGCACACAAAAAAGAGCCGCCGTTTCCGGCGGCTTTTGAAGTTGATAACAGGGAGGCGTCAAACAGAGTGGACAGGAGCCACTCGGTGTCCAAACGAGGACAATGACAGTCATAATCGAGAAAGCTTAACGGGTCGTAAACGAGCGATTTTTTTTAGACTTTGTTTGCCATGTCGGCCATTGGCCGAGTTTTGGAAATTAACCCGGCTCAAGTCGTGCAGCGGCCCAGCGCAACGGAATTACGCTTTGTACGCGACCCACCCTCTGAACGTGAAAGCTGCGTAGAACAGCGCCACATCGGCAAATCCCGCCTGCCGCAACAGCGCTTCGTCTTGCTGCGGGGACAAAAGCGGCAAGCGTTCGCTCATGGCGGCGATGGCGCTCTCGGCGTGTGCCGCGGGTACGCCGGACGCAGCCGCAAAGGCGGCATAGCGCGCGAGCCATTTTGCTTTCTCGCCGTCGTCCTGCGGAAAGCTGTGATGCGCAACGACGAGCGGGGCGCCGGGCTTCAACCGCCGATGCAACTCGATCAACGTGCGCCGGCGCTCCTGCTCGGGAATGAAATGCAAGGTCAGGAGGCAGGTCGCGGCATCGAACGGTCCCGATGGTGCGCTGTCGATATAACCTTGGCACAAGTCGACGCGCGAGCCGAGCGGACCAAGCGTACGCTCGGCCAGACCAAGCATCTCCGCTGACGGATCGACGCCGCAAAAGCGCCATCCGCGCTGTGCTTCTGCAAAAGCCTTCAGCTCCAGCCCGCCGCCGGCGCCGAGGACGAGCACATGGCCATCATCCTGGACTCTCTCAGCGAGCAGCAGCCGCGTCATCTGTTGCAGGGCGAGAAATCCCGGAACCTGACGTATGGGGCCTTCGGCATAGCGGGCGACGCTATCCGGGTCGGAAAACGGCAACAACGGCACACTTCCGCTATGACTTGAAGATTGCGTTGGCGGCGTCCTTGGAGGCACGCTTCTTTGTTGCCGCCTCCTGCAGCCGGGTGATTTCGCCATTCAGCAGCGCAATGCGCTCGGTCAATTCCTCGACTGACAGCAGCGACAGGTCCTGGCCGATCTCGTGGCTGATTTTCTTCCGTGGCTTGTCGTCGTCCTCGATCGCCATGCGCTTCCTCCCTTCTTCACTTGCCTGCAGGTTCACTTGCCTGCAGATCTGGCCACCCCCTCACGCGGTTGCCAGCCGCAGCCGGGCTGGCTAATCAAGGGCCGGCTTTCATTCTCAGCCTTTCGCAAGGACAAATCATGGAAAAGCTGCCCGCGCAAATGACTGTCATCGGCATCAGCAAGCCCGGCGGTCCCGAGGTGTTGCTGCCGGAAACCCGCGCCGTGCCGAAGCCCGGTCCGGGCGAAATCCTGGTCAAGGTGATGGCGGCCGGCGTCAACCGCCCTGATGTCGCGCAGCGCTCCGGCGCCTACCCGCCGCCGCCCGGCGCCAGCGACCTGCCCGGCCTTGAGATCGCCGGCGAGGTGGTCGCGCTCGGCGAAGGCGCGAGCAAGCACAAGCTCGGCGACAAAGTGATGTCGCTGGTCGCGGGCGGCGGCTACGCCCAATATTGCATTGCGCAAGATGCGCAGGCGATGGCGGTGCCCCCCGCGCTCTCGATCCAGGAAGCCGGCGCCATCCCGGAAACGCTGATGACGGTCTGGCACAATGTGTTCGAGCGCGGCGCCCTCAAGGCAGGTGAAACCCTGTTGATCCATGGCGGATCGTCCGGCATCGGCACCATGGCAATCCAGCTTGCCAAGGCATTCGGCGCCAAGGTGATCGTGACCGTCGGCTCGCAGGACAAGATCGACGCCTGCCTCAAACTCGGCGCCGACCGCGCCATCAACTACAAAACCGAGGATTTCGTCGCCGTGGTCAAGGCGGAGACCAACAATGTCGGCGCCAACTTGATCCTCGACATGGTCGCCGGCGACTATGTCGACCGCAATTATGACGCCGCCGCCGTCGATGGCCGCATCGTGCAGATCGCAACCCTCAACGGGCCCAAGGTCAGCGTCAATATTGCCAAGGTGATGGTGAAGCGGCTGACCCATACCGGCTCCACTTTGCGCCCCCGTACTAATGCGGATAAGGCCGCGATGGTCGCCGCAATCGAGGCCAAGGTGATGCCACTATTGCGCGAAGGACGCGTAAAACCGCTGATGGACAGCTCATTCCCGCTCGAAAAAGCCGCCGATGCGCACCGGCGGATGGAGACGTCAGCACATATTGGCAAAATTGTGTTGGAGGTTTGACCGATCACCCGCGGAGTCAAGGTGGAAACCCTTTGATTCGATTTGCTTTCATGTCATTTATCGCGGCTACGCCGACCCGTTCGCTGGGCCGGGAGAATCGTTGGTCGCGGAGTACTGACATTGCGTCTAATCAGGTGCCTGGCGCTGCTTGCGCTGGGCCTCATGATTGTTGCGGCGGCCCCTTCGGCGCACGCCATTGACGCTGTCAGCGTCCGCAGCGACGCGCCTGCGATCGATCTCACCGCCGTCCTCGACCATCAGCGCAGCGAAACCGATCGCATCCAGGTTTCGACCGCGCCGGGAACCGACGGCATCGTCCGCCGCATCGAGGTCCGCGCCCGCGAGGGTGGGCAGAACTGGGTGGTGTTCGCGCTGGCCAACAACACCGACGACCAGCTCGACCGCCTGATCGTCGCCCCGCATTACCGCATCGTGTCGTCCGGCCTGCTGTGGCCCGACCTCGGCCTGTCACGCATCGCAACGATTACGCCGTCCACCGGTGACCGGCCCGAGCGGCAGGAGAGCGCGACCGCCGACATCTTCCGCATCACGCTCGACCCCGGCGCGGTCATCACCTTCGTGGCGGAACTGCGCACCGACAAATTGCCGCAGCTCTATCTCTGGGAACCCGACGCCTACAAGGACAAGGTCAACTCCTTCACGCTCTACCAGGGCATCGTGATCGGCATCTCCGGCCTCCTGGCGCTGGTGCTGACCATTTTGTTCGTGGTGAAGGGCAGCATCATGTTCCCGGCCGCCGCCGCGCTTGCCTGGGCGGTGCTGGTCTATATCGGCGTCGATTTCGGCTTCTGGGGCAAGGTGCTCGACATGTCGAACAACGCCGAGCGCGTCTGGCGCGCGGCGGGCGAAGCGATCCTCGCGGCAACGCTGCTGGTGTTCCTGTTCGCCTATCTCAATCTCAGCCGCTGGCATGTGCGCTACTCCCACATCACTGTCGGCTGGCTCGCCTTTCTCGGCTCGCTGGTAGGGCTGGCGCTGTTCGATCCTGCGGTCGCCTCGGGCATTGCGCGCATCTCGCTGGTCCTGATTGCCTTCGCGGGCTTTGCGCTGATCGTCTATCTCTCGACGCATGGTTTCGACCGCGCGGTGCTGCTGATCCCGACCTGGTTCCTGCTGGTGGTCTGGGTGATCGCGGCCGGCATGACGGTTGCGGGCTCCGTTACCAACGACATCGTCGGCCCTGCCCTGCTCGGCGGCCTCGTGCTGATCGTGATGCTGATCGGATTTACGGTCATGCAGCACGCTTTCGCCGGCGGCGGAGCGACCACCGGCATCGTCTCCGACGTCGAGCGCCGTGCGCTGGCGCTGACCGGCTCCGGCGACCTGATCTGGGACTGGGACGTCTCCGCCGACAAGGTGTTCACCAGCCCGGAGACCGAAAGCCTCTTGGGCCTGAAGCGCGGCACGCTGGAAGGTCCCGCCGCTAAATGGCTCGAGGTGCTGCATCCGCTCGACCAGGACCGCTTCCGCGCCGCGCTCGACAGCGTGCTCGACCAGCGCCGCGGCCGCCTCGTGCAGGATTTCCGCCTGCGCACGCCCGATGGCCACTTCATGTGGTTCGCGCTGAAGGCGCGCCCGGTGGTCGGCTCCGACGGCGAAGTGTCGCGCGTCGTCGGCACCCTGACCGACGTCACCGAGTTCAAGAACGCCGAAGAGCGCATGCTGCACGACTCCGTGCACGACAACCTCACCGGCCTGCCAAACCGCAAATTGTTCATGGACCGCCTCGGCGCGGTCGCCAATTTCACAAAGGCGATGCCGAACCTGCGGCCGACGCTGATGGTGATCGACCTCGACCGCTTCAAGCAGGTCAACGATTCCGTCGGCATCGCGGTCGGCGACTCCATCCTGCTGACGCTGGCTCGGCGGCTGACCCGCATCCTCAAGCCGCAGGACACGCTGGCGCGGCTCGCCGGCGACCAGTTCGGCCTGATCCTGTTGTCGGAGCAGGACCCGGCACGGATCACCAATTTCGCCGAGACCATCCGCAAGACGATCCGCGCCCCGATCGCGTTCAACGACCGCGAAATCTTCCTGACCGCCTCGATCGGCCTCGCACTCTCCGATCCGCAGACGCCGCTTAGCGACGAGATCATCAAGGACGCCGAGCTTGCGATGTATCATTCCAAGCGTATCGGCGGCGACCGCATCGATGTGTACAAGCCCGCCATGCGCGCGCGGAAAACCGATCGCCTGACGCTGGAAAGCGAGCTGCGCCGCGCCATCGAGCGGCAGGAAATCACCATCCTGTATCAGCCGATCGTGCGGCTGGAAGACCGCTCGATCGCCGGCTTCGAGGCGTTGGCGCGCTGGGATCACCCCAAACTCGGCCGCATGTCCCCTTCGGAATTCATCTCGATTGCCGAGGAGATAGGCCTGATTGTCGATCTGGGCATGTTCGTGCTCGACCAGACGGCGCGTCAGCTTTCGGTCTGGCAGCGCGCGATGCGTTCGCGCGAGCCGATCTTCGCTTCCGTCAACGTCTCCTCGCGGCAATTGCTGCGGCACGACCTGATCCACGACATCCGCACCGTGCTGTCGCGCTCGTCGGTGGCGCGCGGCACGCTCAAACTTGAATTGACGGAATCGCTGGTGATGGAGAATCCCGAGCACGCCGCGCAGATGCTGACGCGCATCCGCGAGCTCGGCACCGGCCTGTCGCTTGACGATTTCGGCACCGGCCATTCCTCGCTGGCCTATCTGCAGCGCTTCCCGTTCGATACCATCAAGATCGACCAGTCCTTCGTGCGCACCACCAGCCGCGGCACGCGTCCGGTGATCCTCAAATCGATCATCGCGCTGGCGCACGACCTCGGCATGGACGTGGTGGCGGAAGGCGCGGAGACGGATTCAGATGCGGTCGAACTCTATCAGCTCGGCTGCGAATACGCGCAGGGCTTTGCCTTCGGCGAGCCGATGGATGCGGATGCCGCGATGCGGCTGCTGACTGAAGAGCGGCTGGAAGCGGCGAGCTGATCTCTTCGTCAGCGACACGCGGCGTTCACACGCGTCGTCATACCCCGCGAAGGCGGGGTATCCAGTACGCCGCGGCCTTTTAATTCAGTCACCAATGCCTCTGGCATACTGGATCATCCGCCTGAGCCTGTCATCGGGCGCGCATTCGCGCGACCCGTTGGCGGATGATGACAGCCGCGCGAGAGGGATCTTGGCGTAACTCACCGCCTCGACGGCATTCGCTTGAACTTCACGCTCTTCCCGTCCGCCTGGCGGGTGGCGATGTAGCCTCCGTCAAGGCACGCCTCGCGCTGCGGCATCTTCTCCTGCGGGCTGCGCAGGCTGTCCCACCAGGAGGCGCGGTGTGCCGCCCGCGGCAACGCGGCGTCGATGATCTCCTCGATCTCCTCGAAGCTCAGCACGAATTCCGCGCGCGTCTGCGCCTTAAGATAGTCCCGCAACGGGTCGTAAACGTTCACGCGTGTCCTCGGTGGTGATCTGCAGAAAACCGTCGGCGCCGGCAACCGGTCGTTAACTCTCTATCATAACGTGCCGGCCGTTTAAGGCCGCAACAATTAATCCAGCGCATACCGGATGGCCAGGAACAGACGATGCTATTCGGACGGCAAAGCGACGCGATCGGAAGGGGTTGGTTCGGGAAAGCCTCCGGCCGCCGGCGCTGGCGCTTGTCCGTGAAGCTGCTGATCGCCTCGTCGATCGCAACCGTCATCGGCTTCTCGGCGATCTGCACCAGCGTGATGTTCGACATGCGTCGCGGCGAGGAAGAACTCGCGCGCCAGACGCTGGAAAATCTCGCTGCCGGCATCGATGCCGATATCGCCCGGAACATCGAGCTCTACGATCTGTCGCTGCGCAACGTCGCCAGCAATCTGGTCATTCCGGAGATCCACAAGGTCAGCAAGGAGATCCGTCATCTGATCCTGTTCGATCATGCCGCGACCGCAAAGCACTTCGGCGCGATCCAGGTATTCGATGCCGACGGCAAGCTGAGCATCGATGCGGCGAGCCTCGACCCGGCTCCGGAGGATCGCAGTGACGAGGAATATTTCCAGATCCATCGCGCCAATTCCAACGTCGGGCTCTACATGAGCCGTCCGATGCTGCGTCGCAGTGCCTATTCGATTGTGTTCAGCCGGCGCATCAATGATTCCGACGGCGGCTTCCTTGGCGTCGTGGTGGGCTCGATCCGCTTCAGCTATTTCCATGAACTGTTCGGCCGGCTCACGCTCGATCCCGGCGATACGATCACGGTGCTGCGTCAGGATCGAACCATCATCATGCGCAAACCGTTCGGCCTTGAGATCATCGGCAAGAATCTGGCCGAGCGTCCCCGGTGGAATCCGGCGAACCTGAAGGACGGCGGATCTTTTGCCGGGGTCGGCCCGGTCGATCCGACCCCACGGCTGTTCGTTCGCGCCGGTACGACGAGCCTGTTTTTCGTCGTGGTCGGCAAGCCGCTGGCGAGCATCTTAAAACTTTGGCACCGCGAAGCGCTGCGGATCGGCGCGATCATGCTGGTGCTGACCTTGTTCGTGGTCGGCACCACGCTGTTCCTCGCCCGCGAGATCGGCCGCCGCGCCAAGGCGGAGGAGAAGCTCGAGGAGCTTGCAACGACGGACTCGCTCACCGGACTGAAGAACCGGCGCAAGTTCGATATCGAGATCGACGCCGAGTGGCGGCGGGCGGCGCGCAACAAGACGCCGGTCGCGGTCCTGATGATCGACGCGGACCACTTCAAGGCCTACAACGACACCTACGGACATCAGGCCGGCGATCAGGTGCTGGTCGGCATCGCGATCTGCATTTCGGACGCGGTGCGACGCGCCGGCGATTGTCCGGCGCGCTACGGCGGCGAGGAATTCGCCGTGCTCCTGCCGGGTCTGTCGGCCATCGAAGCGTTCGCTGTTGCAGAGGCCATCCGACTGAAGGTCGAGCAATGGTCGGAATATCCGGGCGTGACGACCGTCAGCGCCGGCGTGGCGAGCATGACGCCGGCGGGATCGTTCGGCTGGCCCGACCTCATCGAAGCTGCCGACAAGGCGCTCTACGCCGCCAAGGCCAACGGCCGCAACCAGTCCGTGGTCGCCGCAATCCCGCAGCTCGCGCTGGTGGCTTAGGGCACGGTGTCGTCATGCCCGCCACCCGGTCCGGCCTCTGGCCGGCCAGATGACAGGCTCCGGCGGGCATCCAGTACGCCGCGCCGCTTCGGATCGACCACCAACGCCGCGGAGTACTGGATCATCCGCTTTCGGGGATGATGACAGCAGAGGAACGCAAAATACGCTTCGCGCCTCACGTCATTTATCGAGATACTTCTTCATCTCCGCGCGCAGGCCGTCGCGCAGCTCATCGCGGGCCATGCCGTAGGCGATGTTGGCGCGCAGGAAGCCGGATTTCGAGCCGCAATCGTGCCGCTCGCCCTCGAACTCGACGCCGTAGAATTTCTGAGTCTTGGCAAGCGTCTTCATCGCATCGGTGAGTTGGATCTCGTTGCCCGCGCCGCGCTCCTGCTTCTCCAGGATATTGAAGATTTCCGGCTGCAGGATGTAACGACCGGTGATCGAAAGATTTGACGGCGCCGAGCCCTTCGGCGGCTTCTCCACCATGCCGTCGACTTCGAACATGTTGCTTGCAAGGCGCTCGCCGACACCGCAGATGCCGTATTGATGGGTGAGATCGTCAGGCACGGCTTCCACCGCGAGCAGGTTGGATTTTTCGCCGAGCTGGCTCGCCGCCTCGATCATCTGCTTCAGGCAACCCGGATTGTTCAGCACCAGCTCATCCGGCAGCACCACCGCGAACGGCTCGTCGCCGACGATGTCGCGCGCGCACCACACGGCATGTCCGAGACCGAGCGGCGCCTGCTGGCGCGTAAAGCTCATGGCGCCCGCTTCGGGCTGGTCGCGCGCCAGAATGTCCTGCTCGGCCTTCTTGCCGCGCTGCGCCAGCGTGGTGTCGAGCTCGAACATGCGGTCGAAATGGTCTTCGATCACGCCCTTGTTGCGGCCGGTGACGAAGACGAAATGTTCGATCCCGGCCTCCTTGGCCTCGTCGACCACATATTGGATCAACGGCTTGTCGACGATGGTCAGCATCTCCTTCGGCATCGCCTTGGTGGCGGGCAGGACACGGGTGCCGAGACCGGCGACCGGGAAAACGGCTTTACGGATCTTCATGGGATGTCGGTAGCCTTAGAAATGAGGAAAGTGCTTTGAAAGCACGTTGATAGCCGGTTTGCAGCCCTGAACAAAGGCGGATGTATGGTCCCCTTGCGCGCGGGGCGCGCGACAACAAAATGCCCTTTGTTAAGCTATTGGAAACCGTGACCGGGCCTTTAGAACCGGGGTGAAAAACGACGGACGGACACTGCATGGGCTTAGCTGAACGAGCGATGAGCAAACGGGCCGGCACGATCCTAATCGCGGCCGCGCTGTTGTGTTCCTGTCCGGCAGCCTTGGTTGCCCCGTCCCATGCCCAATCCTCGGGCAAGGACGGGATTTCGAACTTTTTGGACAACATCTTCTCGGGTCCAAACGCCAGCCCGACGCCGCAGGCCGCGCCCGGCCCAAACGGCGCGCCGCCGCCCTGGAGCGGCGAGGACGGCGCCTCCGGCCATCCCCTGATGACCGCCGACGCGATCCGCCAGGCGGCGGCGAATTTTCAGAACTGCGTCGCCTCGATGTGGCCTGATGCCGCACGGCGCAACATCAGCCAGGAAAACTTCCAGCGCTTCACTGCAGGGCTGGAGCCTGATCTGCGCATCATGGACCTGATGGATTCGCAGCCCGAATTCACCAAGGCGATCTGGGACTATCTCGACATTCTCGTGAACGACAACCGCCTCGCCAAGGGGCGCGAAATCCTCGCGAAATACAAACCGCAGTTCGATGCCGTGGAGAAAGCCTATGGCGTCGACCGCTACATCATCGCCTCGATCTGGGGCATCGAGTCCAACTACTCGACGCAGATCGGCGACCGCAGCGTGGTGAATTCGACGGCGACGCTGGCCTGCATCGGCCGCCGCCAGGCCTATTTCAAAGATGAATTCCTCACCGCGCTGGAAATCCTCAACCGCGGCGATCTCAGTATCGAGCAGATGCGCGGTTCCTGGGCCGGCGCGTTCGGACCGACCCAGTTCATGCCGACCGCCTTCAAGCGCTATGCCGTCGATGGCGACGGCGATGGCCGCCGCGATGTCGTTGACAATCCCGCTGACCTGATCGCCTCCACCGCCAACAACCTGAAGAAGGACGGTTGGCAGACCGGGCGGAGCTGGGGCTACGAGGTGGTGTTGCCGCAGGGCTTCAATTTCATGCTGGCGGACAAGTCCAAGGCGATGACGGTCGCGCAATGGCAGGCGCAAGGCCTGACCCGGGCCGACGGCAAGCCGTTCCCGGATGCGACCGAAAAGGCCTACCTGCTAGCGCCGGCCGGCATGCAGGGGCCGGGCTTCCTGATGCTGCAGAATTTCCGGGTGATCATGAAATACAACCCGGCCGAGGCCTATGCGCTGGCGATCGGCCATTTTGCCGACCGGTTGCGTGGCGCACCGCCTTTCGTGCAAGCCTGGCCGCGCCAGGAACGGGTGCTGTCGCGTGCCGAGCGGCTGGAATTGCAGCAGCTCCTGGCCCAGCGCGGCTTCTACAAGGGCACCCCGGACGGCCAGTTCGGCGGCCAGACCCGGGAGGCGCTGCGCAGCTTCCAAGCCTCGATCGGGGCGCCGGCGGACGGATTTGCCTCGGCGGACGTGCTGGAACGGCTGAGAGGGCGTTGAATTACCCCTTTCCGGAGTTAAAAGGCGTCCTGAAAACCACGATTCGGCAGAAGCCTTGACGCTCGGGCCGGAACACCGGTTTATGGGGAAAATCTGCCCGCTTGCGGCCCGATTCCGCTACTATATTTGACGCTTCACGATCCATTTTGCGACCGAGCCGGATGCGAAAGCCAAAGTCCTTCTTGCGCGTGTTCACCGACACCGGCCCGCTGGCCGTGCTGGCAGTTGTCATCGCGCTTCTGGTCGGGATCGTGGGCCCGGCTTCCGCGCAGTTCTTCAACTTCGGCGGCTTTGGCGGACCGCCGCAGCGACAGGCGCCGCAGCGTGGCGGCGGCTGGTTTGGCGGCGATTTCTTTGCGCCCTTCCAGCAGCAGCAGCAACCCCAGGCACCGCGCCAGGATTTCTCCCGCGCGCCCGGCCCCGCCAAGCGCGACACCGTACCGGAACGTAACGTGCTGGTGCTCGGCGACGCCATGGCGGACTGGCTCGCCTATGGCCTGGAAGACGCCTATTCCGAACAGCCCGATATGGGCGTGATCCGCAAGCACAAGACCGTCTCCGGCCTGATCAAGTATCAGCCGCGCGGCGAGCCTGCCGATTGGGCCGCGGCCGCCAAGGCCATCCTCGCGACCGAAAAGCCTGATGCCATCGTCGTCATGCTCGGCCTCAACGACCGCGTCGCGATCCGCGAGGCGGTCACCGAGAAGAAGACCGACAAGAAGGATGAGAAGAAGGACGCCCGCGGCAAGCCGGACGCCAAGCCTGCGGATGGCAAGAAGCCGGAAGGCGCGACCGACACCGCAAAGCGCGACGAAAAGCCGGTCGATGCCGAATTGTCGCCTGACGATGCCGACAACGACACGCCGCAAACCGCCGCCCCCGAAAAGAGCGCGCGCTCGGGCGGCGGGCTCTATGAATTCCGCGACGAGCGCTGGGTCGAGCTCTACGCCAAGAAGATCGAAGAGCTGATCGGCATCCTGAAAGCCAAGGGCGTGCCGGTGTTGTGGGTCGGCCTGCCGGCGATCCGCGGACAAAAGGGAACGGCCGACATGCTGTTCCTCGATGCGCTCTACCGCGATGGCGCAGGCAAGGCGGGCATCACCTATGTCGATATCTGGGACGGCTTTGTCGACGAGGCCGGCCGTTTCCTGCAGAAGGGCCCCGACTTCGAAGGGCAGATCCGCCAGCTCCGCACCGCCGATGGCGTCTTCTTCACCCGGCCCGGCGCGCGCAAGCTCGCGCATTATGTCGAGCGCGAGGTGACGCGCCTGCTCGCGGCACGCTCGGGGCCAATCGCGGTGCCGATCGAGCCGACCGCGCCCGAAGCCAACGTCACGCCCGGCCAGCCGGCGCCGCGGCCCTTGGCCGGACCGGTCATGCCGCTGGTGGCTTCCTCCGTCGGCACCGACCAGCTGCTCGGTGGTCCCGGCTCGCGTCCCGCCGCCGTCGATGCGCTCGCTGCTCGCACACTGGTGAAGGGTGAAGCGCTGGCACCGCCTGCCGGCCGCGCCGACGACTACATGTGGCCCCGCCGGGAAATCGGCCGTGAGCCCGCGAGAGGTGATGCGCCGGTTGCGGCCGCCCCGTCCGGTGGCGCGGTGGCGGCAGCGCCCGCGCAAAAGCAGCTTTTGTTGCCGCCACCACAGCAAGTGCAGCAGCAGCAAAGGAGACTACCGCCGCCACCTCCGCCGCCGATGCAGCTTCGGCCGGCGCAAAACAACGGGCCGTCGCTGCGTGACTTCTTCGGCGGCTTCGGCGCAGCACCGCGGCCGCCTGCTCCACCTGCGGCGGCACCGCCGCGCGGGCCGTTTGCCCCCGGCGTGCCGCGTCCGCCAGGTAACGTCGGGCGCGCGGCCGAGGTCCCGCCCGGCAACTTCACACGATAATTTCTGACGCCTCACGCCGAGGACCATGTTCACGCATCATCGGACGATGCATCGCATCGCCCGATGAACCTGTGGGGACGGCATGCCTAACCGTAATAGCGCCAGCGCGGCGGCGGGCGGCGTGGCGGGCGCGTCATCAACAGCGCCAACGCAAAGCCAATTCCGCCGGCGACAAGCAGCGCACCCAGCGGGTTTTCCTGCACGGTTTTCGCCACTGCCTTCTGGCCGCTGCGAACCGTCTCGCCGCTGTTCTCGTAAGCATCCTTGGCGTAGTTGACGGCGGTGTCGGTGGCGTCGCGGGCGGCGTCCTTGGCTTGGCCGTAGAGATTTTGCACCGTGCCGGCGGCTTCGCGCGCGCGGCCCTCGGCCTGCGTCTTGGCATCGCCGGCCATATCACCGACCGTGCCTTCGACCTTACCGGCAAAATCTTTCGCCGAGCCGACAATCCGATCCTTGTCCATCGCGGTCACTCCTGTTTTCAAGAGGAGTAACCGACGAGCCCCCGTCCGGGTTCCGACCACCCAAACCGCCGGTACGCTTGGTGCCGGGCTTACAGGATCAGCCCGCCATCGACCACGATGGTCTGGCCGATGATGTAGGACGCCAGCGGCGAGGCGAGGAACAAGGCGGCACCTGCCATATCGGCGGGCGTGCCGAGCCGCTTCAGCGGAATCCGTTCCAGCGCGCCTTCCAGCCGTTTTGGATTTGCCGTCGTCGCCTTGGTCATCTTGGTGTCGACGAGGCCGGGCGCGATGCCGTTGACGCGAATGCCGTTTTCGGCCCACGCCTCGCCTAGCGTGCGCGTCAGGCCCACCGCACCGGTCTTGGAGGCATTGTAGGCGGGATTGCCCATGGTGGAGTGATAGGCGGCGGTCGAACTGACGATGATCAGCGAACCCTTTGCCACGCTCAGCATCGACTGAAATTTGGTTGCGCACGCCATCAGGCTTATCAGATTCACTTCCAGCACTTTTCGAAAGCCGTCCATCTCGAACTCGCCGCGGCGATAGATTACCGCGCCTTGCGCCAGCACCAGCACGTCGAGCGTCTCAAAGGATGGCTTGAACGATTGAATGGCTTGCGCATCACTGACGTCGAGCTGGAAATAGTCGAGCCCGTCGAGATGCGATCCTTCGTCGGGCGAATAATCGGCGGCGCTGTTGCGCCTGCCGCAGACCGCGACCTTCGCGCCCTTGGCGCGAAACGCCTGCGCGATGCCGTTGCCGATGCCGCTGGAGCCGCCCACCACCAGCACCTGCCTGCCGCTGAAATCCAGTTCGTTCATCCCTGAGATCCCTTCTTGTTGTTTTCTAGTTTGAGCCTTCGTCGAGGAATTTGACCATCAGAAACTCGTCGTAATAACGCCCGTCATGCTTGAGGCCGTGCTTTTCATAGCCATATTCGACGAAGCCCATGGCGCTATAGAGCCGGTGCGCCGCTTCGTTCTCGCTGACCACGGTCAACTGAACCATCTCCACGCGCCCGCGCGCGTGGTCGAGAACCGCCGTGACAAGCATCTTTCCGACGCCGGAACCTCGCGCAAGGTCTCGAACATACATGGCCCAGAGCAAGCCCTTGTGCGCCTGCTTCGAACCTTCCCGCACGGAAAATCCGGCTATTCCGATGAGCCTTCCGTTGAGGAATGCACCGAAGATGGAAGCGCGGCCAATAGCTGCTTCGAACCACGATAGCGGCTGTGCACTTTCCCACTCGAGCGTGCTGCCGAATGCCTCGGGGTTTTTCTGCAGCGCCTCCAGCCGGATCTCCCGGTAGAGCGCGGCATCGGCACCCTCCAGGCGACGTATCTGCGCTGCGCCAATGTCGGTCACGTTTGCACCTCGCTTCGTTTGACCTGTCTGAGGATCGGTGCCAGCCTTGTCAATCTCGCAACGCGCATCCCTGTCCAGGTCCCACATGTCGGATTTCAAACAGCTCAGCCGCTCCGTCAAAGGTCTGACGGTTCTCGTTACCGGCGCTGCCAGCGGCATGGGCCGCGCCACCGCGCTCGTTTTCGCGGACGAAGGCGCGAGCGTTGCCGTCACCGATCTGGATGCTGAGGCAACCCAGGCGGTCGCCGGCCAGATCGCTTCGCGCGGCGGCGCTGCGAAGGCGTGGACGCTCGATGTCGCCAATCCCGGCGACATCGTCAGCGTCGTCAACGACGTCGCCGCCCATTTCGGCTCGCTTGATATCGTCGTCAACAATGCCGGCATTTCCGTGCGCGTCGCGATCGACGACGATGGATATGACGCCGCCTGGGACAGGGCGCTGGCGGTGATGCTGACGGCGCATCCCCGCATTATCCGCGCCGCCCTTCCCCACCTGCGCCGATCGAAATCGCCCCGCATCGTCAACATCGCCTCGACCGAAGCGCTCGGCGCCACCGCGCTGCACAGCCCCTACTCCGCCGCGAAGGGAGGCGTGACCAGCCTGACCCGCTCGCTCGCCGTCGAGCTCGGCCGCGAAGGCATCACCGTGAACTGCATCTGCCCCGGCCCGATCCGCACCGCCATCACCGAGCGGATTTCCGAAGAGCACAAGACGATCTACGCCAAGCGCCGCACCGCCCTCGGCCGCTATGGCGACGCGGAAGAGGTGGCACACATGACGTTGAGCCTGTGCCTGCCGGCCGCCTCGTTCCTGACCGGCGCGGTGATCCCGGTCGACGGCGGGCTGATGGCCCGCAATGCGTGAGGCGTCGCGTTCGGGACACGAGGCCATGCGCCGCTGACAGAGCCAGTAACGTTGACATCGCGCGGCCCGGGAGTAGCCTTTCCGAAAAAGCAACGCAGCAGGGAGAGGCACCATGGCCTTGGCCATCCGTCAGTTGCACAAGCATTTTGTCGGCGAGGTGTCCGGCCTCGATTTGCGTGTGCCGCTCACCAGGGAGCAGGCGACCGAGGTCGAAGCGGCGATGGACAAATATGCCGTGCTGGTGTTTCACGGCCAGGATATCACCGACGAGCAGCAGCTGGCATTTGCACTGAATTTCGGCGAGCGCGAGAAGGCGCGCGGCGGCACGATCGTGAAGAAGGACGAGTACCGGCTCACCACCGGACTGAACGACGTCTCCAATCTCGGCAAGGACGGCAAGCCGCTCGCCCGCGACAGCCGCGCCCATCTGTTCAATCTCGGCAACTGCCTCTGGCATTCCGACAGTTCGTTCCGCCCGATCCCGGCAAAATTCTCGCTGTTGTCGGCGCGGGTGGTGAACCCGAAGGGCGGCAACACCGAATTCGCCGACATGCGCGCGGCCTATGACGCGCTCGACGACGAGACCAAGGCCGAGATCGAGGACATGATCTGCGAGCATTCGCTGATGTATTCGCGCGGCTCGCTCGGCTTCCTCGATTACACCGACGAGGAGAAGGAGATGTTCAAACCGGTGCTGCAGCGCCTGGTGCGAACGCACCCGGTGCACCGCCGCAAGTCGCTGTATCTGTCCTCGCATGCCGGCGCCATCCAGGGCATGAGCATGCCGGAGGGTCGGCTGCTGCTACGCGACCTCAACGAGCACGCCACGCAGCCGGAATTTGTCTACGTCCACAAATGGACACTGCATGACCTCGTAATGTGGGACAACCGCCAGACCATGCACCGCGTGCGGCGCTATGACCAGTCGCAGCCCCGCGACATGCGCCGCGCCACCATTGCCGGCACCGAGCCGACGGTGCAGCAGCAGGCGGCGGAGTAGAGAGCCCTTCACTGTCATCGCCCGCGAAGGCGGCCGATCCAGTAAACGCAGTCTTCGACAATTGCGAACGATGGTGGCTACTGGATGCCCCGCCTGCGCGGGGCATGACGAGCAGAGTCACGCGTGCCCGGCTTCGTTCGACAGCATGCCGGGATCGATGCCGATCTTGCGCAGCGCACGCTGGTACTTCTCCTCGACATCGTCGCCGAAGATCAGATCCGGATCGGCGTCGCAATGCAGCCAGCCATTGTGCTGGATCTCGTTCTCGAGCTGGCCCGGCGCCCAACCGGCATAGCCCAGCGCCAGGATCGCGTGCTTCGGCCCGGTACCCTCTGCGATCGCCTTGAGGATGTCCACCGTCGCCGTCAAACAGATGCCGCTATCGATGTTCAGCGTCGCGTCCTTGATGAAGAAATCGCTCGAATGCAGCACGAAACCGCGGCCGGTATCGACCGGGCCGCCCTTGAGCACCTGCAATGTTTCCGCATTTTCCGGCAGCTTGATCTGGTCGGCCTTCTGGATGATGTCGAGCTGAACCAAAAGCCCCGGAAAATCGATGCTGCCGGCCGGCCGGTTGACGATGATGCCCATCGCTCCTTCCGACGAATGGGCGCACATGTAGATCACGGAGCGCTCGAAGCGCGGATCGCCCATCACGGGCATCGCAATCAGCAGCCGGCCGTCCAGATAGCCTTCACCGGACGAGCTATCGCCAATGCCGGCGGCTTTGCGGCGGACGGATTTGGGTGTCTTGCCTTCAGGGCTCATCCGCAAAAGCCTCTCTTACAGGTCTCATATCCTGATATCGGGGGCGGTTTCTGTCAATCAAGCTTGCGACATCATTCGCCCAACGATCACACGCAATTCAATGGTTTACGCCGAAACTTGCCTGTAAAGACGTGCCATGATCCCTATGGTTCCACTGCGCGCCGCAATCGGCGTCGCCGCCCTATGTGTCGCCTACGCGGCGTCGGAGGTTCGGGCCGAGGATACCTCGCCGTGGCAACGCGACGCGCATTCCGCGCTGCGGCTGCTGGCGGGCTCGCGCAGCGGTACGGTATTGCTCGGTGGTGTCGCCATCCAGCTGCAGCCGGGGTGGAAGACCTACTGGCGGACGCCTGGCGATTCCGGCGTCCCGCCCCGCTTCGATTTCTCCAAATCCGACAATGTCGAGGCCGTAACGGTGCTGTGGCCGGCGCCGACCAAGTTCGATGATGGTGCCGGCGGCACCGCGCTGGGATACAAGCATCAGGTCGTGCTGCCGCTCCGCATCGTCGCCAAGAGTGCCGACAAGCCAGTGACGCTGCGGGCCAATATCGGCTACGCGGTTTGCGAGAAGATCTGCATTCCGGTCGAAGCCCATGCCGAACTCGCCTTCGCCAGTGTGGCAAGTACCGAGGACGGCACGCTGTCCGACGCGCTGAATGCGGTGCCGAAACCCGCCAATATCGGCGACCCCACGCCCTTGACCATCCGCGACGTCAAGCGCAACGGAAAGACCGGCGTGCTGGTCGACGTCACGGCGCCCGACGCCAAAGAGGTCAACCTGTTCGTCGAGGGTCCGACGCCGGATTGGGCGCTGCCGGTGCCGAAACTGGTCGAGCAGAGCCCGCCCGGCGTCAAGCGCTTTGCCTTCGAGCTCGACGGCCTGCCACCCGGCGCCAGTCCCGATGGCGCCGCGCTCAAGCTGACTCTCGTCGGCGGCGACAAGGCCTATGAATTCAACGTCAATTTGAACTGACCTCCCACCGCCCGTTCTTTGCAACATCGCCGTTGCCGCCCCGAATGAAGAACTACGAAGTGGGGGTTGGCGCCACAACGGCTGGCGGTGGCATGTGGACAGGAAGAGGATCGGGGGACAGGACGAGGTAGAGCCCGCCTGCGATCAGCATGACGGCAGCTATGACTACCCCCATCATCGCCAGCACCAAGTCCGTTGGATCATCCATTTCATGGCCGGGACAGGAATAGTACTCAAACAGCTGGCAGCCATCGCCTTTGGCTATCCGCGCGAGCGCTCGTGTGAATAACGGCGGGTCCTGAAGACCTTTGGCTATCCGCGACAGGCGCCGTTGTGAACGGCGGGCGATGGCTCCGGGCAACAAACAATGGCAAGACCATTTAGTTCCTGCGCCCCTGCATCGCATCGCCCGTCCGGCCAGTTGTTAACGAAGGCCCGTCCCCTGCAAAAATTTTTTAGCCGACCTCTTGAATGCGGACTTGGACCCCACCAGATCGTTTTCCGCGCCGGAGGCGCTTCGGCGTCGCTCGGCGCAATTCGGAATACGGTCCGGCCAGCAGGCCAGGCCCGCTACTAGGCAAGCAAGAAAGGATGCACGGGTACGGGAGCTTGAGATGAGCACGTCTGTTCAGGGAAGGCCGCGCAAACGCGTAGCGCTCGTTCTGGATTGGCTCATGGTTGCAATGAGCTTCGCAACAATCGCGTGGATCAGTTTTCGAACGATAGGAGGATGAGATGATCGCTGATCACACCATCATCTCCGCTCGGACGGAGATGAGCAAGGACACTTACGCGGATCGCCCCTTCAAGCGACGATTGATGGCAGTTGTCATTGGCGCGGCACTGACCATGCTGGCGCTGGCGGCTTGGGGAATGGACAGCCCACATGTCCGGCAGCCTGTCAATGGCGCAGCTACTCCCATTACGTTGCCGCCGGTCCCCTATATTGAATCGATACCCTGGATGAAGTGGGACGCGAACACCAACGCGTTCAAGACCGACCTCCTGTTGTCCCCGACACAGCAGTGGGGAATCGGGCCAACGCGGCAGATGCAGAGCGTGCAGCAACTGTCCGCGAATTGAGCCGATCTGCCCGATGCGATTGCGCTGACATCGCAGATCGCACCGGGCTCGCAAACGCATCATCCGCTTATGTCCCACCGGTCGATCCAGCTCCAGCATCTGGCCGAAGCAGCCATACTCCGGCAATTGCCGTCGAGCGTCCGATCGTTCCTGTCGAAAGCGAGCGTCGGGTAATCGAGCATTGTCTACGCCTGTTGCAACCGCCAAAACTTGCTATGACCAGCGCCAGCGCCTTATCCGTCTGGCCAAGCTCTCCGAATCCCACCTGCAGGCTTGATGGAACAGGTCCCCGACCCAACCGAATCTTAACGAATGGTTGATACGTCAGGCCATCGCCGCCGCCTCGCGGCGCGTTTCGGGGATGCATCCTTGTGGCCGTGATGGAGACACAATCCGCAGCCGCCTCGCCTTCCGGCGTGATCGGCCGCCTGCGCGCCCTGCTCGGCGGCTCCCATGAAGCTTCCGTCACGCGGCGCCTCGCCGGCATGATCTTTGTCATCCGCGTTTTCAGCGCGGCGCTGGCCTATTTTTCGCAGATCCTGCTGGCGCGCTGGATGGGCGGCTCGGATTACGGCGTCTATGTCTATGTCTGGACTTGGGTGCTGCTGCTCGGCAGCATGATGGATTTCGGCATCTCGGCATCCGCGCAGAAGATCATTCCGGAATATCGAACGCGCGGCGAACATGCATTGCTGCGCGGCTTCCTCTCCGGCAGCCGCTGGATCACCTTCGCGGTCTCCTCTCTTGTCTCGCTGCTGCTGGCGGGCGTGGTGAAGGGACTGTCGACTTGGATCGACGGCAACGCGACCATTCCGCTCTATATCGGTTGCCTGACGCTGCCGGCCTTTGTCGTCGCCAATACCCAGGATGGCATCGCCCGCTCGCATGACTGGATGCAGCTCGGCCTGATGCCGCAATTCATCGTGCGGCAATCGCTGATCGTCGGCTTTACCGCAGGCGCCTTCGCGCTCGGCTTCAATCTCGGCGCCACCGCCGCGATGCTGGCGAGCGCTGCGGCGGTGTGGATCGCGATGCTCGGCCAGATGATCGTACTCAATCGCCGGCTCGGCGGCCATGTCGAGCCCGGCCCCAAGGCCTATGATTTCCGCGGCTGGCTCGCGGTCTCGCTGCCGATCCTGATGGTCGAAGGATTTTACCTGCTGCTGTCCTACACCGACGTGCTGGTGCTGCAGCAATTCCGTTCGTCGGAAGAAGTCGGCATCTATTTCGCCGTGGTGAAGACGCTGGCGCTGGTGTCCTTCATTCACTACGCGATGGCAGCGACCACGGCACACCGCTTTGCTGAATATCATGCCCAGGGCGACAAGCCGCGGCTGTCGGCCTATGTGGCGCACGCGATCCAGTGGACGTTCTGGCCGTCGCTCGCGGCGACCATCGTGCTGCTGGCGCTCGGCAAGCCATTGCTGTGGCTGTTCGGGCCGCAATTCGTGGCCGGCTACGACATCATGTTCATTGCGGCGATCGGCCTTCTGGTACGTGCTGCGATCGGCCCGGTCGAGCGTCTGCTCAACATGCTCGGCCACCAGCACATCTGCGCGCTGGCCTATGCGCTCGCCTTCGTCATGAACGTCGTGCTTTGCGTCATCCTGGTGCCCCGTTTCGGCGGCCACGGCGCGGCAGCGGCGACCTCGATCTCGCTGGCGTTCGAGACCGTGTTGCTGTTCTGGATCGTGCGCCGGCGGCTGGGACTCCACGTGCTGGCGTTCGGCAAGCGCTCGTCCTGAAGCAATAGGACAGCAATCGCGCCACATTTCCCCCGCTCTTGAGGAGCAGGAACAAACGGCTGGCGTGTTCCAGCCTCACATCCGTAACGATTTCGCGGGGCGACATCTGAGGCTTCGGGAACATTGCCGTCGTCGCAGCGCCATAATGGAGAAAATATCCAGCGCGCTGCGGAGCCTGCACAAAGCGTTCTTATTTTGCCCGATCGGGACGTCGCCACCTGCGTTGCTATATACTCTATGGAATCAAATATCTGACACTTGAAATGATCGATCCTCTCTACGTTGCATCAGGATTCGGCGTCGGCCTGCTGGTCGGGATGACCGGCGTCGGCGGCGGTTCGCTGATGACGCCGCTGCTGATCCTGTTGTTCGGCATTCACCCGTCGACCGCTGTTGGCACCGACCTGCTTTACGCCGCGGCGACCAAGACCGGCGGCAGCCTGGTGCATGGCCTGGCGCAGAGCATTCACTGGCCGGCGGTGATCCGCCTTGCCAGCGGCAGCATCCCGGCAAGCATCGTTACCCTGCTGGTGTTGTGGCAGCTCGAACTCAACAGCGAGGCCGCGCGCAGCCTGGTCAATCTGGTGCTGTGCTTTGCTCTGATCCTGACCGCGACCTCGCTGATCTTCCGCAAGGCCATCATGGAGCGCTACCGCAGGCACATGGAGCAGCTCGCCCCATCGATGACCGACCGGGCAACGATATTGGTCGGCGTGGCGCTCGGCGTCCTGGTCTCGATTTCATCCGTCGGCGCCGGCGCGGTCGGCGTCACCGCACTCCTGCTGCTCTATCCGCGCCTGCCGATGGCGCGCATCGTAGGCTCCGACATCGCGCACGCCGTGCCGCTGACGCTGGTCGCCGGCGTTGGCCACTGGGCGCTGGGTGCGGTCGATTGGGCGCTGATGGGCGTGCTGCTGATCGGCTCGCTGCCGGGCATCATCGTCGGCAGCTACTGCGCGGTTCGTGTGCCGGAGAGCGTGCTCAGACTGCTGCTGGCAACCGTACTGATTCTGGTGGCCAGCAAGCTCGGCTTCAACGAACTGCAGATATCAACCGAGAGTGTCGCAGCCGCGGCGAGGGGCATCACGCATTAGTGTGCGCGCTCCTGCGCCGCAGCCGTTCGCTACTCCGCGGTCCAGCCGCCGTCGATCGACAAATTGGCGCCGGTAATCTGCGCAGCTTCGTCGCCGCATAGGAACAGCGCCAGCGCCGCGACCTGTTCCGAGGTCACGAATTCCTTGGTCGGCTGTGCATCAAGGAGCACGTCCTTGATGACCTGCTCCTTGGTCATGTTACGCGCTTTCATGGTTTCGGGGATCTGGTGCTCAACGAGCGGCGTCCAGACATAACCCGGGCTGATGCAGTTGCAGGTGATCTTGAAGGTCGCAAGCTCGAGCGCCACCGTCTTGGTGAGGCCGGCGATGCCGTGCTTCGCCGAGACATAGGCCGACTTGAAAGGCGAAGCCACCAGCGAATGCGCTGATGCCGTGTTGATGATGCGGCCCCAGCCGCGCTTCTTCATGCCGGGCACGGCAGCGCGGATGGCATGAAATGCCGATGATAGATTGATCGCAATGATCGCGTTCCATTTTTCGATCGGAAACTCCTCGATCGGCGACACGAACTGGATGCCGGCATTGTTGACGAGGATATCGACCGAACCGAAGGTCTTCTCGCCGAGCGCAATCATTTCGGCGATCTCGGCGGGCTTGGTCATGTCGGCGGGCGAATGCACGGCGCGCACCTTGAAGTCGGTCTCGATGCCGGAGCGCTCGCGCTCGATATCGGCCGGCACGCCCATGCCGTTGAGCACGACATTGGCGCCGGCGGCGGCGAAAGCGCGCGCATAGGCCAATCCGATGCCACTGGTCGATCCGGTCACGACGGCGGTTTTGCCTTTTAACGTTGTCATTGCATTCACTCCTGCTTGGCGCCGGGGGTTTTGGGAGCATCCCCCGACATGTCGTAAGCCATCATGGTCTCGCCGGATTGCGGACGCTCCAGCACGTCCTTGTGACGCATCGACTGATGAACGTCGCGGACGCCCGCGTTCCAGTGCTCGACCATGGCGACGTGTGAAAAGTCGTAATCCTTGGACGAGGTTTCGTAGTTCTTGCTCTTGTAGATCAGGTGCACCACGGTGACGGTGTTTTCCTTTGCCGCGTTGCAAAGCACTTCCACTGACGGATCGCTTTTGAGTTCATCGGGCAATTTTCCGAGCAGCTCGCGCAGCGCCTTGCGCGCGTTGTGCAGTTGCTTGTTCTTGTCGGTTGCCATGCGGGTGCGGCTGGAATAGCGGATGTCCTTTTCGCGCTCGGCGGCTTCCAGCAGCGACGTCGGCAGATCGCCGGTCGCGCTGAACAGGTCGACCTGGAAGATCAGGAGATCGCGGTTGGTTTCCTCCCCCAGCACGAAATCGAGCGGCGTATTGGAGGCAATGCCGCCATCCCAGTAATGCTCGCCTTCGATCTCGACGGAGGGAAAGCCCGGCGGCAGCGCACCGGACGCCATGATATGCTCCGGCCCGATCTTTTTGCCGAGCTTCCTGAATTCGAAATTGTCGAAATACTTCAGGTTGCCTGAAGCCACGCCGACGGCGCCGACGCTGAGCCGCGTCTTCAGATCGTTGATGCGATCGAAGTCGACCAGCCGCTCCAGCGTCTTCCTCAAAGGCGCGGTGTCGTAATAGCTCTGCGATTGCCGGCTGCCCGGCGGCCACAGCGGTGCCGGCGGAACGCGCGGCGTGAAGAAGCCGGGCACGCCGAAGGTCGCGATCAGCGCCGCGCTGGTTTCATTAAACAACGAGCGCGCGCGATCGCCTGGGGTCACCGGGCTCCACGACACCGGCGACGACACCATCTCCCAGAATTCCTTGAGCCGATCGACGCGCGTTGAGTTATCGTTGCCGGCAATGATCGCGGCGTTGATGGCGCCGATCGAAATGCCGGCAATCCATTCCGGCTCGAAGCCCGAGCGACACAGCGCCTGAAAGGCGCCCGCCTGGTAGGAGCCTAGCGCGCCGCCGCCTTGCAGCACCAGGACGCGCTGGGCCATTGCGGGCGTGGTGGCCGGTGCAGAATCCGAAGAACTCATTGTGACCGTATGGGGAGAATCCATCGTGACCGCCGGCTAGTGGACAATGACAGCGGCACCGTGGCGGCAGTTCGCGACGGCGTCAATCAGCGAGATCGAAGCAAGGATCACGCCGAGTTTATCGCATTGTGAAATTCTGGAGCCCTACCCGGTCCCTGCTTCAGGTCGATGCCAGGATAAGCGTCCAGAACACCTTGTATTTGGTGTTTGGAGCATAAGTGGCCGCGATGCCCAATTTTGTGACACCGTGCTTCAGCATATTGGCCTTGTGCGGCGGCGAGTCGCGCCAGCCGGAGAAGGCCTCCGCCAGCGTGTGGTATCCGGCCGAGACGTTTTCGACCGCTAGCGTCGCCGGATAGCCTGAGGCTTTCAGCCGCTTGTCCAGCGGGCCCTTCACGTCGTGGTCCATCTTGTTGCGGGCGGCCATCGCCTGGGATTGCTGCTCGGCAAGCCGGGTCAGCTCCGGATCGACCACCACGGTGCCAAGCCCGTTGTTCTGGCGGTATTGCGAGATCATGATCGCGGCGGCCGCCGTATCGAGGGCGGCACCGGGCTTGGACATGTCGACATACATCGACGGCTGCTCCGGCAATTTGACGTCGCCGGCACAGCCGGCAAGCAGCAAGAGCCCGATAATGGCGGTTGTCGCCCGTTTCACCGATAAAATCCCCCGAATCCCCTAAGGCTGGACGGCCGTTGTTGCATACCAACCGTGGCTGAATGGTGAACGAGGGGACGGATGCTGGCCATTAAGGCACTCACCGCTGTCATCGTCCGCCCCAGTGCGCAATTGCGCACTGGGGCGGACGATCCAGTACTCAGGGTCCTCGCAATTATAGGCAGCGGTGATTACTGGATACCCGCCTTCGCGGGTATGACAACCGCTTTTGGCGGCATCTCGGGCTAATCCTGGGCCGCAAAAATCCGGTAGCGGCGGGGCTGCAAGCCGATGATCTCACCGGCCTGGAGTTCCCGGTCCCGGGGGGCATCGATCTCGATCACGGTCTTGCCCTCGCCATCGGTCAAGGCGACCTCGGCCCGCTGGATCGGGCCGAACGAGCGGACATGGCGCACCGCGCCCTCCAGCGAGCCGGTTCCTGCTGGGCCGATCTGCATGTCATGGCGGCGGACGAACAGTTTCGAGGCGCCGGCAGCGACCCCCTCGGCGGCGATATTGAGCGGCCGGCCGCCGAGATGCACCGAGCCGCCGGCGACCTCCACCGGCAGCACGATGGATTCGCCGATGAAGCCATGGACGAAGGCGGTGGCCGGATTGTCATAGACCTCGCCGGGTGAGCCGATCTGTTCGATGCGGCCCTTGTCCATGACAACCACCCGATTGGCGACTTCCAGCGCCTCTTCCTGGTCATGGGTGACGAAGATCGAGGTGACGTGGATCTCATTGTGCAGCGAGCGCAACCATTGCCGCAGCTCCTTGCGCACCTTGGCATCGAGCGCGCCAAAGGGCTCGTCGAGCAAGAGGATGCGCGGCTCGATCGCCAGCGCGCGCGCCAGCGCGATGCGCTGCCGCTGCCCGCCGGAAAGCTGGCTCGGATAGCGATTGGCGAGCCAGTCGAGTTGCACCAGATCGAGCAATTCCTTGACGCGGGCGCGGATCGTGGACTCGTCCTTGCGCACGGCGCGCGGCTGTACGCGCAGGCCGAAGGCGACGTTCTCGAACACCGTCATGTGGCGGAACAGCGCGTAGTGCTGAAATACGAAGCCGACATGGCGCTCGCTCGCGCCGTGTCCGAGCGCGTCCTCGCCGTCGATCGTGACCTCGCCGGCATCCGGCCAGTCGAGACCGGCGATGATGCGCAGCAGCGTCGTCTTTCCCGAGCCTGACGGACCGAGCAGCGCCAACAACTCGCCCTTGCCGACCTTCAGATCGACATTGTCGAGCGCGGCGAACGAGCCGAATTTCTTGACGATGTTCTTGACTTCGATGGTCACCTTAAATCGTCCTTTGGGGTTTGCCCTTCATCCAGGCGCTGCTCGAGAACAGTCTTCACGACCAGCGTGATCAGCGCCAGCATCGCCAGCAGCGAAGCAATCGCGAACGAGGCCACGAATTGATACTCATTGTAGAGGATTTCGACCAGCAGCGGCATAGTGTTGGTCTCGCCGCGGATATGGCCCGAGACCACCGACACCGCGCCGAACTCGCCCATCGCGCGCGCATTGCACAGCAATACGCCGTAGAGCAGGCCCCATTTGATATTGGGCAGCGTGACGCGGAAGAAGGTCTGCAGGCCCGAGGCACCGAGCGAGATCGCGGCCTCTTCCTCCTGCGTGCCCTGCTCCTGCATCAAGGGAATCAGCGAACGGGCGACGAACGGAAAGGTGACGAAGATCGTCGCTAGCGCGATGCCCGGCACCGCGAACAGGATGTGGATGTTGTTCGCCTGCAGCCATGCGCCCCAATAGCCCTGCGCGCCGAACAGCAGCACGAAGACGAGGCCCGATATGACAGGGCTGACGGAGAACGGCAGATCGATCAGCGTGATCAGGAACGTCTTGCCGGGAAAATCGAACTTTGCGATCGCCCAGGCGGCAATCACGCCGAACACCAAATTGAGCGTGACGGAGATCGCCGCCACCAGCAGCGTCAGCTTGATCGCCGAAAGCGCCTCCGGCTCGGCCAGCGCGGCAAGATAGGTGCTGACGCCCTTGGAAAAGGCCGATGCGAACACGACGACCAACGGCAGCACGACGAAGACCGTGAGAAAGGAAAGCGCGAGAGCGATGATGATGAATCGGATCGGTCCGGGCTCGCTTCGCAGATCCTTGGAGGCCGCCGCATGGCGGGCACGGTCGCTTGCCTTGCGCGGGGCCGGCTGGGAAATCGCGAGGTCGGCGGCGGAGGCATAGGCTCGCAGCGAGGTCGCCGGGGTCACAAAGCTCGTTTGCGTCGACATCGACCGGCCCTCAATGCGCGGGAATGCGGGTTTGCGCCCAGCGTTGCAGGCGATTGACGGCGAAGATGATCACGAAGGCAGCCAGCAGCATGACGACGGCAATCGCCGTCGCATCGGCATAGCGGAATTCGGATAACCGGATCACGATCAGCAGCGGCGCGATCTCGGAGACGTTGGGCAGATTGCCGGCGATGAAGATCACCGAGCCGTATTCGCCAACCGCGCGCGCGAACGCCAGCGCAAAGCCGGTCAGCAGCGCCGGAATCAGGCTCGGCATGATGACCCGAAACACCGTGTGCCAGCGGTTGGCACCGAGGCTTGCGGCGGCCTCCTCGATCTCCGGATCGAGATCAATCAGCACGGGCTGCACCGTGCGCACCACGAAGGGAATACCGATGAAGACCATCGCAATGAAAATACCGATCGGCGTGAACGCCACCTTGATGCCGAGCTCGGCCAGGGGTGCGCCGAGCCAGCCCTTCTGCGCGAACAATTGCGTCAGCGCGACGCCCGCCACCGCGGTCGGCAGTGCAAAAGGAATATCGACGATGGCGTCGAACAGCCGCCGCCCTGGAAAGCGATAGCGCACCAGCGCCCACACAATGATGGTGCCCATGACCAGATTGACGCAGGCCGCCGCGAAAGAAAGGCCGAACGAAATCTTCAGCGCGTTCAAGGTGCGGCGGCTGGTGAGGATTTCCCAGAACTGAACCAGCGAGAGGTCGAACGTCCTTAGAAACAGGCCGGCGAGCGGAATGAGAATAATGACGGAAAGCCAGGTCAGGGTCAGTCCCATGGTAAGACCAAACCCGGGCAGGCTGCTTCGCCGTGCGACCGCTGTGCTCACATATCCCCCTGCTTCCGCTCCGGCTGACCGCTCACCAGATCAATTCTTGTAAATCTGGTCGAAAATGCCGCCTTCGCCGAAGTGATCCTTCTGCGCCTTGGTCCAACCACCAAAAACGTCGTCGATGGTGAAAAGTTCGACCTTGGCGAAGGATTTTTCGTACTCCTTCGCAATCTCCGAATCGCGCGGACGATACGAATTGCGTGCGGCGATTTCCTGACCTTCCTTGGTATACCAATATTTCAGATAGGCCTCGGCCACCGCTCGGGTGCCTTTTTTATCGGCAACCTTGTCGACGATGGCCAGCGGCGGCTCAGCGAGAATCGAGAGCGGCGGCGATACAATCTCGAACTTGTCCTTGCCGAATTCGCGCTGCGCCAGGAACGCCTCGTTCTCCCAGGCCAGCAGCACGTCGCCGACGCCGCGCTCGACGAAAGTTACCGTCGAGCCGCGTGCGCCGGTATCCAGCACCGGCACGTTCTTGAAGAGATCAGCGACGAACTTCCTGGCCTTGTCGGCCGAGCCGTACTTCTTCTCGGCAAAGCCCCACGCTGCGAGGTAATTCCAGCGTGCGCCACCCGACGTCTTCGGGTTCGGCGTAATCACCTGCACACCTGATTTGATCAGATCGTCCCAGTCCTTGATCGCTTTGGGATTGCCCTTGCGCACCAGGAACACGATCGTCGAGGTGTAGGGCGCGGCATTGAGCGACAAGCGCTTCTGCCAATCCGCCGCCACAAGGCCTTTCGCGGCGATGGCGTCGATGTCATACGCGAGCGCGAGCGTGACGATATCAGCCTGCAGCCCGTCGATCACCGAGCGCGCCTGCGAGCCCGAGCCGCCATGCGACTGCTTGATCTCGACGCTCTTGCCGGTTTCCTTCTGATAGGCCGCGGCGAAAGCCTTGTTGAAATCGGCGTAGAGCTCACGCGTCGGATCGTAGGACACATTGAGCAGGCTAAAGTCAGCGGCGATGGCCGAACTCGCCCAGAGCAATCCAGCGACCAGCGGCAGAATGCGACGGATCATCGTTGATCTCCATTCGGCTTGACGAAACATATCATCAAAGCGGGATCGCATAAGTCGCGACGAAAGGTCGCTTAGTCAATGAAACCGCGTTTCATAGTTTTCGGTTCCGCAGCTTCATTGTCCTATCAATCTGGCGTCCTACGACGCCTTCATCGTGTGGATGCCGCATTCGGTCTTGGCTCTGCCGCGCCAACGCCCCGCGCGGGCGTCTTCGTCGGGCAAAGTGCGGCTCGAGCACGGCATGCATCCGACCGACAAGTATCCTGAGGCGACCAGCGGATGCGCAGGCAATTTAGCCAGCTTATAGATCGCTTGGATCTCTTCGCGCGAAACGTTGGCGAATGGATTGAACTTCAGCCGCTCGCCATCCTCTTCGACGACGGGGATCTCGGCACGCGCGCCACCCTGAAAGCGCTTGCGTCCGTTGATCCAGGCGGAGAACGGTTTGAGTGCCCGCGCCAGCGGCTCCACCTTGCGAATGCGGCAGCACGCATCCGGATCGGAGAACCACAATTCGCGTTCGGGGTCCTGGCGCGAAAGCGTCTCTTCCAGCGGCGTGACGGAGCGAACGTCGCGAAGGCCGAGCACGGAGATCAGCGTATCGCGATAGGCCAGCGTCTCCTCGAATAGCCAACCGGTATCGAGAAAGATCACGGGGATCGCGGGATCGACGTCCGCCATCACCTTGAGCAGCGCGGCCGATTCCGTGCCGAACGACGACACCAGCGCGATCTGCTCGCGGCCGACGGTTTTCAGCGCGGTCTCGATGATGTGCTCGGGCGAGGCGTCGCGCAACGTACGATCGAGCGTCTGCGCCGAATGAAGGATCGCAGCTTCAGCCGCATGCGCAGCTTGTGAAATCGTGCTCACTGGCCGGCACTCTCCGAGTGGCGCAGTTGCATACGCCGGTTGAGGGCGGTAATGCGGCCATCGCCGGTCGGCTGGTAGAACACCGAATAACGCTTCATGGTCTCGGCGAACGCATCGGCATCGGTGTCCTTCTTCACCTCGAAGGCATCGAAGCCGGCGCGCGACATGAATACGAACTGGTCGCGCAGCACCTGGCCGGTAGCGCGCAGCTCGCCGTCATAACCGTGCCGCTCGCGCAGCAGCCGCGCCTGGCTGTAGGCGCGGCCGTCGCGGAAGGTCGGAAACACCAGCGCGACGGCGGCCAGGCGGTCGAGATAGGGCACGAGGTCGTCGATCGCGCGACTGTTCGGCCAGATCACGCCGGTCTTGCCGCGCTTGAGAATGGCTTCCGGATTGTCGAGGAAGCGCGCCCCGGTAATGAGGACCGCGCCGTCGCCCGGCAGTTCGGCGCCGTCGGCGACGTGGACGAACAGATCGGTGGCAATTCTTCCGTTCTTAACGAGTGGCATAGACCCGCTCCTTGAAAGGCTCGACGCCCAGACGCTTCACCGTGTCGACGAACAATTCCTCGGGACGGTCGCGCAGCGCCAGATAAGCTTCGACAATGTCTTCGATCACGTCGGCAACTTCGGCATAGGGAACGGCCGGACCGATCAGCACGCCCATCTGGGCGTTTTCGTCGGCGCGGCCGCCGATCGTGATCTGATAAAATTCCTCGCCGTTCTTCTCGACACCGAGAATGCCGATATGGCCGACATGGTGATGGCCGCAGGCATTGATGCAGCCGGAGATGTTGATATGGAGACGGCCGATCATGTCTGATGTGTCGTGGTTGGCGAACCGCCGCGTCAATTCCTGCGCGATCGGGATAGAGCGCGCATTGGCGAGCGAGCAATAGTCCAGCCCCGGGCAGGCGATGATGTCGGTGACCAGATTGACGTTCGGCGTCGCGAGCCCGAGACGGTCGAGCGCCCTCCAGAGCTGCGGCAGGTCGCGCTTGGCGACATGCGGCAGCGCCAGGTTCTGCTCGTGGCCGACGCGGATTTCGCCGAATGAATATTTGTCGGCGAGATCGGCGACCGCGTCCATCTGGTCGGCGGTGGCATCGCCGGGCGGGCCGCCGACCGGCTTCAGCGACAGCGTCACGATCGAATAGCCCTGCACCTTGTGCGGGGCGACCGAGTTCTTGCGCCAGCGCTCGAACAGCGGATCGGCCGCAGCCTGCTTCAGTTCGTCCGGCATGTGCGGCAGCTTTTCGTAAGCCGGATAGGAAAAGCGCGAGCGCACCTCCTCGATGGCGGAATGATCGAGCGTCAGGGCGCTGTGGCCCATCTGCTTCCATTCCTCCTCGACCTCGCGCGCGAACTTTTCGATGCCGAGCTCATGGACCAGGATCTTGATGCGGGCCTTGTAGATGTTGTCGCGGCGGCCGTACTGGTTGTAGACGCGAAGGATCGCCTCGACATAGCTCAGGATATCGCGGCCGTGCACAAATGGCTTGATGGTCTTGGCGATGAACGGCGTGCGGCCGAGGCCGCCGCCGACCAACACCTCGAAGCCGGTCTCGCCGTCCGCATTCTTGTGCAGCCGCAGGCCGATATCGTGGATCTTGATCGCGGCGCGATCGTGCTCGGATGCGGTGATCGCGATCTTGAACTTGCGCGGCAGGAACGAGAATTCCGGATGCAGTGTGGTGTGCTGGCGCAGAATCTCCGACCAGATGCGGGGGTCCTCGACCTCGCCGGGCGCAACGCCGGCCCACTGGTCCGAGGTGACGTTGCGCATGTTGTTGCCGGAGGTCTGCATCGCGTGGATGCCCACTTCAGCGAGCTCGGCCAGCGCATCGGGCAGCTCGGCGAGCTTGATCCAGTTGTACTGGATGTTCTGCCGCGTGGTGAAATGGCCGTAGCCGCGGTCATAGCGCCGCGCGACACGGGCCAGCGCCCTCAGCTGCTTCGACGACAGCGTGCCATAGGGGATCGCGACGCGGAACATATAGGCGTGCAGTTGCAGGTACACGCCGTTCTGCAGCCGCAGGATCTTGAATTCGTCCTCGGTGAGCTCGCCGGCCAGGCGGCGCTTCACCTGATCGCGGAATTCCGAAACACGCTCGTTGATGAGCGTGCGGTCGAGTTCGTCATATGCATACATGATGGACTAGCCTTCAGGCCGGAAGAAGGTCGATGGTGACACCCTTCGACCGGATGTGTTCGCGAAGATTGCCGGGCCTGATCACGCCGGCCTTGAGTTCGACGGGCGCGATATAGGCGCCGACCGCACCGACGTCGTCGGCGACGCTCTCGGCGAGCAACGCACGCGCGTCATCCGAGGTGCTGACGATCGCGGCGTCCGCCAGCGCGGTCGTCCAGCCCCGTTCTGCGGTCCGCCAGACCACGGCGCCGTCCCAGGTGCGGTTGGCGGTCACCACCGACGGACCGGTGATTCTGATTTTCTTCTGTTCGAGCGGAGAGGTCATTCGGCAGCATCCAGCAGTTTGGAGACGACTTGATTGAGGTTTGACTGACGCCAAGGCGCGGAATGCGCCACGACGTCGCCGATGATCAGGATGGCGGGACCGCCATCGATTTTTTCGACCAGCGCCGGAAGATTCTCCAGCGTGCCGACAGCCGCCTGCGCGTCCGGCCGCGTTACGCGCGCGAAAATGCCGACGGGCGTGCGCGGCGATCGCCCCGCCGCGAGCAGCCCGGCGCGCACCGAAGGCGCGGCGGTCATGCCCATATAGACCACGATGGTCATCTTCTTGTCTGTCAGCACCGACCAGTCGACGGCTTCGGCATCCTTGGCCTTGTGCGCGGTCAGGAAGGTGATGCGCAGCGCCTCGTGTCGATAGGTCAGCGGTGCCTCGAAATGCGCCGCAGCGCCGAGTCCTGCGGTGATGCCAGGCACCACCGAATAGGCAACGCCTGCGGCACGCAAAACTTCGATCTCCTCGCCGCCGCGGCCGAAGATGAAGGGGTCACCGCCCTTCAGCCGCACCGCTCGCTGTCCGGACTTCGCCGCGTCGATCAGGAGTTTGTGGATCGCGTCCTGGCCGATACCGGGCTTGCCGACGCGGCGGCCGACCGGAATGCGCGAGGCATCGCGGCGCACGCGATCGAGAATTTCCGGCGAGACCAGCTCGTCGTAGAAAACGATGTCGGCATCCTGCAGCGCGCGCAGCGCCTTGATGGTGAGCAGATCCGGATCGCCCGGGCCGGCACCGACCAGCGTCACCCTACCCTCGGCCTTGCCGTCCTCTGTCGCGCCGGCAAAGGCGGAGGGATCGGCGATTTCGTTCAGTGCCTTTTCGGCGTCGTCCTTGCGTCCGGCCAGCACCAGCGCGCCGATCGGGCCGTCGATCACACGCTCCCAGAAGCGGCGGCGCAACGCGAATTCGGGAATGCGCGCATGGATCGCCTTGCGGCAGCTACCGATGAAAGTGGCGAGATCACCGATCCGTGCGGGCAGCACCGCCTCGATGCGCTCGCGGATGCGGCGCGCCACCACCGGCGAGGTGCCGCCGGTGCCGACGGCAACGACGACGTCGCCGCGATCCACGATCGCCGGAAAGATGAAGGTGGAATGCGCGAGATCGTCCATCACGTTGACGGGCAGTCCGACCGCCTTCGCACGCGCCGACATCGCAACGCCGATATCGCCGGCGCCGGCGCAGAGGATGGCAATGATGCCGGAGAGATCGGCCGACAGTGGATCGCCCGTGACGGGTTCGATCCGCGCAACGTCGGCTGCGGCAAGGCCCGCAAGCTCATGGTTGCCGTCGGTCGCATACCAACGCACCTCGGCGCCGGCCGCGGCGAGCAGGCGCAACTTCGCGCGAGCGAGGTCACCCGCTCCGACGAGCAGCACCTTGCCGCGTTGCAAATCCAGGAAGACAGGCAGATAGCGCATCCGACACTCGCTTTCCCCAAGTAGGGGGTTGACTGAAATTATTTTCTATTTATGTCTCGATCAAGAGCCACAAAGAGAAAATTATTTCTTCTCTATTGCGGCACAACTTTAGAATTTTTCCACTCCCAAGTCCAAGGCTCAGAGATGCATCTTCTCGACCATGAATCCAACGGACAGGGGTTGCGGCCTGCAGCCCGTCACGAAGCATCATCTGTGCCGACAATTTTTAACGGCCGAACCCTGCCGCCGCCCTCGATGGACCACCTCGATGAGCTCGAGGCGCAGAGCATCTACATCCTGCGGGAGGCGTTCGCGCGGCTGAAGAAGCTCGCGATGCTGTGGTCGCTGGGCAAGGATTCCAACGTGATGATCTGGCTGGCGCGCAAGGCCTTCTTCGGCCGCGTGCCGTTCCCGGCGCTGCACGTCGACACCGGCAAGAAATTTCCGGAGATGTACGCCTTCCGCGATCACTACGGCAAGGAATGGGACCTCGACCTCAAGGTCGAGCCCTGCCCGCCGATCGACGCGGTCGATCCGACGCTGCCGCCGGCCGCGCGTTCGGCTGCGCGCAAGACCGAAGGGCTCAAATGGGCGCTCAACAAATACGGTTTTGACGGGCTGATCGCCGGCATCCGCCGCGATGAGGAAGCGACCCGCGCCAAGGAGCGCGTGTTCTCACCGCGCGGCCTCGAAGGCGGCTGGGACGTGCGCGATCAGCCCCCGGAGTTCTGGGACCAGTTCAACGCCTCGGTGCCGCCAGGCGCGCATTTGCGCGTTCACCCGATCCTGCATTGGACCGAGGCCGACATCTGGGCCTACACCAAGCGCGAGAACATTCCGATCATCCCGCTGTATCTCTCGAACAACGGCAAGCGCTACCGCTCGCTTGGCGATGCCGACATCACATTCCCGGTGGCTTCGACCGCCTCCAACATCGATGAAATCCTGACCGAACTCGACGGCACCAAGGTGCCGGAGCGCGCCGGCCGCGCGCTGGATCACGAGACCGAAGACGCCTTCGAGCGGCTGCGTGTCGCAGGTTACCTCTGACGGACATTGGGTGTGAGCGTCGCCATGAACATGATCCTTCCCGCCAGCGTGTCGGCCACGCCGAACGGCACTACCCGCCCCCAAGTCCGCATTGTCATCGTCGGCCATGTTGATCACGGTAAATCCACTTTGGTGGGCCGCCTCTTGCACGAGACCGGCAGCCTGCCCGAAGGCAAGCTGGAAATGCTGAAGGCGGTCAGCGCACGGCGCGGCATGCCGTTCGAATGGTCGTTTCTGCTCGACGCACTGCAGACTGAGCGCGACCAGGGCATCACCATCGACACCACGCAGATCCGCTTCCGCACCCGCTCGCGCGACGTCGTCTTGATCGACGCGCCCGGTCACGCCGAGTTCCTCCGCAACATGATCACTGGCGCCTCGCAGGCCGACGGTGCGGTGCTGATCATCGACGCACTGGAAGGCGTGCGCGACCAGACCCGGCGCCATGGCTATCTCTTGCATCTGCTCGGCATCAAGCAGGTCGCGATCGTCGTCAATAAGATGGACCGGGTCGATTTCAGCGCCGACCGCTTCAAGGAAATCAGCGACGAGATTTCGGCGCACCTGATCGGCCTCGGCGTCAAGCCGTCGGCTGTTATTCCGATTTCCGCACGCGATGGCGATGGCGTTGCCGAGCACACCGCACGCATTGGCTGGCACAAGGGGCCGACCGTGGTCGAGGCGCTGGATGCGCTCGAACCGGCGCGGCCGCTGGAGCAGCTTGCGCTGCGGCTGCCGGTGCAGGCGATCTACAAATTCGACGACCGCCGCATCGTGGCCGGCCGGATCGAGTCCGGCCATCTCGCCGCCGGCGATGAAATCGTCATCATGCCGGCCGGCAAGATCGCAAAGATCAAGACGGTGGAGAGCTGGCCGGTAACGCCGCTCAAGGGCGGTCACGGCGCCGGCCGTTCGGTCGGCATCACGCTCGACCGCGAATTGTTCATCGAGCGCGGCGATGTCATCGCGCACGCCGGCGCCACGCCGCGCGACACGCGGCGGATGCGCGCCCGGATTTTCTGGCTGCACGACAAACCGCTGTCGAAGGGCGACCAGATCCTGATCCGCCTCGGCACGCGGGAAACCCGCGCCAGCGTGGTCGCGATCGAAAAGGCGGTCGATCCCGGCGAGCTCTCCAACGAGGAGACCAAGGCGATCGCCCGCAACCATGTCGGCGAAATCGACATCTCGCTGGCACAGCCGATCGCGGCCGATCCTTACTCTGACAACCCGCGCACCGGACGTGTGGTGATCGAGGTCAATGGCCGGATCGCCGGCGGTGGTCTCGTGCTGTCGGTCGATGCCGGGGCACGCGCCGTTCCGATCGATATCGTGCCTGTCGAATCCGCGTTGCGTCCCGAGGAGCGCTCGGCGCGCTACCGCCACAATGGCGCGGTTGTCTGGCTGACCGGTCTGCCGGGAGCCGGAAAATCCACGCTCGCGCGCGCGCTCGAGCGTCGCCTGTTCTCGCGCGGCGGCTCGCCGATCTTGCTCGACGGCGATACGCTGCGCGCCGGGCTCAATGGCGATCTTGGTTTCTCGGCGCAGGACCGCACGGAAAATATCCGCAGGCTTGCGGAGGTCGCGACCCATCTGGCGCGCAACGGACACATCGCCGTCGTTGCCGCGGTGTCGCCCTCGGCGGATGATCGCGCCGCCGCGCGACGCATCGCCGATACCACGTTCCGCGAGATCTACGTCGCAACGCCGGCCGAGGTCTGCGAGAGACGCGATCCCAAGGGACACTACGCCAAGGCGCGCGCGGGCACGCTGCAGGCATTCACCGGGATCGGCAATGACTACCAGCCGCCGGCCCAGGCAGAGCTGAGCATCGACACTTCGACCCGCACGGTTTCCGATGCGACTGACGAGATCGAGCGGATGCTGGCGGAGAGCGGTATTTTGTTCGACGAACTCGTGGACCTGGCGGCCAATATCTAGGCCTTTTAGGCACTTCTCATCGACCCGGCTTTAGGGCTAAAAGGGCGGCCAACGCCGCCCCTTTGGCGCGTTTTTTGCTGTTTTGGCCTGAAAGCAGCCTGTAAACGCCATTTCTTTTGAGAAAGCCCATCATGAAGCGTGTCGATGCCCACGGATTGAAGATCGCCCCTGTCCTGTTCGATTTCATCGCCAAGGAGGCGACCCCCAAAACCGGGATTGCGCCCGATGCGTTCTGGGCCGGTGTCGGCGCCATCATCAAGAAGCTGGGACCGAAGAATCGCGAGTTGCTCGCCTTCCGCGACGCGCTGCAGGCCAAGATCGACGACTGGCATCGCGCCAACAAGGGCAAGGCGTTCGATGTCAACGCCTATACCGCGTTCCTGAAGGAGATCGGCTACCTCTTGCCCGAGCCTGCCACGCAGAAAGTCGAGACGGCCAATGTCGATGAGGAAATCGGCAAGATCTGCGGGCCGCAGCTCGTCGTTCCCCTGACCAACGCCCGCTATGCCCTGAACGCGGCGAATGCGCGCTGGGGCTCGCTCTATGATGCGTTCTACGGCACGGATGCGATCCCGCACGATCCGAGCGAGATCGGCAAGGGCTACAACAAGGCGCGCGGCGACAAGGTGATCGCGAAGGCCAAGGCCTTCCTCGACGCCGCCGTGCCGCTCGCGACCGGCAGCCACACCGACGTGACGTCCTACAGCGTGATCGCCGGCCAGCTCGCGGTGAAGCTGAAGAGCGGCAACGCCACTGCGCTGAAGACGGCTTCGCAGTTCGCCGGCTTCCAGGGCGATGAGGCTTCGCCAAGCGCGATCCTGCTGGTCAATAACGGCATGCACATCGAAGTGAAGATCGACCGCAGCAACATGATCGGCAAGGACGATCCAGCGGGCGTCGCCGACATGATCCTCGAAGCTGCGGTCTCGACCATTCTCGACATGGAAGACTCGGTCGCCGCCGTCGATGCCGAGGACAAGGTGCTGGTTTATCGTAACACGCTCGGCCTGATGAACGGCACGCTCTCGGCCGATTTCGAGAAGGGCGGCAAGACCGTCAAGCGCTCGCTCAACGCCGACCGCGTCTACACGACGCCTGACGGCAAGGACCTGACGCTGCACGGCCGCAGCCTGCTCTTGATGCGCAATGTCGGCCATCACATGTTCACCGACGCCGTGCTCGACGACAAGGGCCAAGAGATCCCGGAAGGCCTGCTCGATGCTGCCGTCGCCGGCCTGCTCGCGATCCACGATCTCAAGGGCAATTCGAAGACGAAGAACAGCCGCACCGGCTCGGTCTACATCGTCAAGCCGAAGATGCACGGCCCCGATGAAGTCGCGCTGACCTGCGAACTGTTCGGCGAGGTGGAAAATCTGCTCGGCCTGCCCGAGAACACCATGAAGATCGGCATCATGGACGAGGAGCGCCGTACCACGGTGAACCTCAAGGCCTGCATCCAGAATGCATCGAAGCGCATCTGCTTCATCAACACCGGCTTCCTCGACCGCACCGGCGACGAGATCCATACCTCGATGGAAGCCGGGCCGATGATCCGCAAGAACGACATGAAGGCGCAGCCCTGGATCAAGGCCTATGAAGACTGGAACGTCGACATGGGCCTGATCGATGGCCTGCCCGGCCATGCCCAGATCGGCAAGGGCATGTGGGCCGCGCCGGACAAAATGGTCGACATGCTGACCCAGAAGCTCGGCCATCCGCAGGCCGGCGCGACCACGGCGTGGGTACCGTCGCCGACCGCGGCCACGCTGCACGCGCTGCACTATCACCAGGTCAACGTGATCGCGCGCCAGCAGGAGCTTGCCAAGGGCGGCCAGCGCGCAAAGCTCTCCGATATCCTCACCATTCCGGTGTCGCAATCGAACTGGGCGCCTGACGATGTGAAGCAGGAGATCGACAACAACTGTCAGGGCATCCTTGGCTATGTCGTGCGCTGGATCGACCAGGGCGTCGGCTGTTCCAAGGTGCCCGATATTCACGATGTCGGCCTGATGGAAGACCGCGCCACCTTGCGCATCTCCAGCCAGCATCTGGCGAACTGGCTGGCGCACGGCGTCGTCAGCAGGGACCAGGTGATGGAATCCTTAAAGCGCATGGCGGTCGTGGTCGACAAGCAGAATGCCGGGGATCCGCTCTACAAGCCGATGGCGCCCGCGTTTAATGGCGTTGCGTTCCAGGCCGCCTGCGACCTTGTTTTCAAGGGCCGCGAGCAGCCGAACGGTTACACCGAATACATCCTCACCGCGCGGCGCCGCGAGGCGAAGGCGGCGGGCTGATCACATAGCGTTTTCAAGCGAAGTGGGTACCGGTTCGCGCAGGAAAACGCGTCAGACAATAACGTCACGATGCCGCATCGCTCATCGGGGAACACCTGAGCTTTTTGTCCGTTGATCGTCATCCCAACATTGAGGAGGTGACGATGGACTGGAACAGGGTTGAAGGTAACTGGAAGCAGTTCAAGGGCTCGGCGAAGGAGAAGTGGGGCAAGCTCACCGATGACGATCTCAACGTCATCGAGGGCCGCCGCGACCAGCTCGAAGGCAAGCTGCAGCAGCGCTACGGCTTCGCCAAGGACCAGATCCGCAAGGACGTGGACGACTGGTTCAGTACCTTGAAATGACAAGCAAGCGAAAGCCCCGGCCCGATGCCGGGGCTTTTTCGTTGTCGTTCAACCTCGCCGTTGCGCGTGACGATGCCGCACCCACAGGCCTCTATACCGAGATGTATTTCAGCAGCGAGATCACGCCCAGAATGATCACCACGACCCGCGCGATCTGCTTGGCGCGGCCGTCGAGCGGCAGGAGATTGATGAGATAGAGGACGAGGATAACGACCAAAAACGTGATGAGTATGCTGACAAGCATGCGGAAGGCCCCTGCATTAACGGGAAATGTTTCGTTGGCAGCTTGTTAACGTGAACGTGTATCGCCAGTTCCATCTCGCGGAACGCGACACGATCGAAAAAATTTCAATCATTTCAAAACCCTCGTAGTTCTACCAAGGCGCACTCGTTAAGTTTTTACGGTTTTTCCTCCAAATGGCCGGGCGTCTTGGGGGAGAGCATCATGTTGAACCGTCTGACCGTATCTGCGCTGCTGAAAACCGTCATTCTCGCCACGTCCTTTTGCGTGGTAGTCGGATTTTCACTCAACGCCTGGGATGCCTGGGGCCGCTTGCAGACGGCAAGCCGCATTGCCGTGATCGCCGATGCCTCCGCCAACATCTTCAAGGCGATGCACAATCTGCGCACCGATCGCTCGACGACCAACCGCCTGTTGAACTCCGATGCGCCGATGGACGCCGATATCGAGAAATACCTGCGCAACATCCGCGATACCGAAATGCCGGCGATGGGTAATGCGCTCCGCCTGCTCGATGGCCTTGACTTCGCGCAAGCGCAGACGCTGGTGCCGGAATTCGACCGCATCTACAAGACGATGATCACGCTGCAGAAGGAGTTCTGGGAGGCCGTGGCCAAGCCGAAGGCTTCCCGCCGTCCGACGCTCGCGAAGGACTACATGGACGTGGCGAACGGGATGCTGGAGCTGCTCGAAAAGCTTTCGGGCGCGCTCGCCGCCGCCGTCAATCACCAGGATGCAACCATCGACCAGTTGCTGGCGATCAAGCAGATCGCCTGGCTGTTGCGCAACACCGCCGGCGAGGCCTCGCTGATCGTCTCGACCGGGCTCAGCGCCGGCAAGGTCACGCCGGAGGCCCGTCTCGCCTACACCAAATATGTCGGCGGCATCGACGCTGCCTGGGGCGCACTCGGGCTCACCGCGTCGGGCATGCAGCTGCCGGCGCCGATTTCGAGCGCGATCACGGCGACCAAGACCGCCTATTTCGAGCCGTCCTATCTCAGCCTGCGCGACCGCCTGCTGACGCAGATTGCGGACGGCGAAAAGCCGGAACTGACCGCCAACCAGTGGACCCCGGTCACCGTCGGGCGGTTGTCCGCCGCCGTCAACGTGGCCGAAGCCGCGCTTGATGCCGCCAAGGACCATGCCGCGCATCTCTACAGCGCCGCCCAGCGTTCGCTGATGATGCAGCTCGTGTTGCTGACCGGCGCGCTGGCGCTCGCCTTCGGCGCCATGACGATCGTCACCCGCCGGGCGATCAAGCCGCTGCTCGCCATGCGCGACGCCATGCTCAGGGTCGCCGCCGGCGATCTCCAGGTCGATACCGGCTATGCCGCGCGCCACGACGAAATCGGCGCGCTGGCCGGTGCGCTCGAGACCTTCAAGCAGCAGGCCGCCGACAAGGCCCGAATCGAGTCCCAGGAGCGCGAGCGCAACGCCGCCGCGATGGCGCGCCAGCAGGCGATCGAAAGCTATGTCGGCGAGTTCGAGGGCACCGTGCGCGACACGCTGAGCCAGCTCGGCAATGCGTCCGGCCAGATGCGGACCACCTCGTCCGGTCTGTCGACGATCTCGCGCCAGACCAACGAGCGCGTCCAGATCGCCGAGAAGGCCTCCGGCGAGGCCTCGATGAGCGTCGAGACGGTAGCCGCGGCGTCCGAGGAGCTCAGTGCCTCGATCAACGACATCAGCCAGCAGGCGGCGCACGCAGCCGATATTGCGAGCCGCGCGGTCGGCCAGGCCCGCAACACCGACGGCACTGTCCAGGGCCTCGCCCAGTCGGCGGGCCGGATCGGCGAAGTGGTCGGCCTGATCAACACCATTGCCGCGCAGACCAATCTGCTCGCGCTCAACGCCACCATCGAGGCCGCGCGCGCCGGCGAGGCCGGCCGCGGCTTTGCGGTGGTCGCCTCCGAAGTCAAATCGCTGGCGAGCCAGACCGCGAAGGCGACCGAGGAAATCTCCGAGCAGATCTCCGACATCCAACGCGTCGCCGGCGAGGCGATCGACGCCATCAAGGGCATCGGCAGCATCATCGGCGAGGTCAACGAGGTCGCGACCGCGATTGCCGCCGCCGTGCAGCAGCAGGGCGCCGCCACCCAGGAAATCACGCGCTCGACGCAGTTTGCGGCGCAGGGCACCAAAAACGTGTCCGAAAACATCAACGGCGTGAAGGCCGATGCGGACGCCGCCGCGGCCGCCGCCGAGAATGTGAAACAGGCCTCGCAGACGCTGGAGACGCAGAGCCAGCAACTCGGCAATCAGGTCACCACGTTCCTCGGCAAGATCCGCGCGGCATAAGGTTCGTCATGGGCAGGTCAAGCCAGGTCAAGCCCAGCCATGACAGCAGTTCACTCCCGCGCCACCACCGGCGCGCGGCCGTATTTGGCGCGGATCTTTTCCGAGGCGGGTGAGAAATTCAGCTCGGCGCCGCGTCTGTCGGCGCTGCGGCCGGCCACCAACAAGCCCTTCTCGCCGGCGACGATGTCGCCCTTCTTCAGCGTCGGATCATCCTCGACCTTGACCTGCGCGAGCCCGACCGGGTCCTTGCCGTTGCAGGTGCAGCCGCTGACGAGTTCATTGCGGTATTTGAACGCGTTCGGCAGCTCCGAATAGGCCTTGCCGTTCTCGGCGGTCGCGTCGTCGATATTGCCGCCGTAGTACACCTTGGTCTCGCTCGCTGGGCAGAGCTTGCTGCACGAGGCGGCCCGGCTGGCATTGTCGGCGGCGGTGACCGGGAAGTAGCGGCCATCGCAGGTCCGCACGCAATAGGCCTGGCCTCCGCCGCCGTAGCTGCGTCCCCGCCCTTCGCGCGGCGCGGCGGCCTGGCCGTCGTCAGCGAACGGCATCGGGATATACGGCTGCTGGCGCGGGCGATTGAAGCCGCCGAACAGTTGCGAGAAGAAGTCCTGCGCCTGTGCGGCAGGCGCCAGCGCGGATGCGCAGAGCAGCGCGGCGATCCCGCAGGCGGCCAGTTTTCCAGATCGCATCAGGCTTCTCCCGTCGCGCAACAGAGCGCTTTCATTCAGTTCACTCGTTCAGTTCTCTTGCGGCACCAGTAGGTTCATCGCCTGGCGGCCGGAGGGGGCGGTCACCGCCGGGCGCGGCGCCATGCCGACCGGACGAACCGGCCTGCCGTCCCCGCCGCGCGCCATTACCGGCGCGTTCTTCGGCAGCACCACCACCTTGGTGCCGACCTCGACCCGGTTGAACAGATCTATGACGTCCTCATTGGTCAGGCGGATGCAGCCGGACGAGACGAATTTTCCGATCGTCGAGGGATCGTTGGTGCCGTGGATGCGGTATTGGCTGGTACCGAGATACATCGCCCGGGCGCCCAGCGGATTGCCGGGACCGCCGGCCATGAAGCGCGGCAGATAGGGCTGGCGCGCGATCATCTCGGCGGGTGGATGCCAGTCCGGCCATTCCGCCTTGCGGCTGACGGTCTGCACGCCGGACCAGGTAAAGCCCTCGCGGCCGACGCCGACACCGTAACGGATGGCCCGGCCCTGGCCGAGCACGTAGTAGAGCGTGGTGTTGCCGGTATCGATGATGATCGTGCCCGGCGCCTCCGTGGTCCCGAAGGCAACGACGGCGCGGCGCAACCGCTCCGGCGTTGCGTTCTCGTCGGCGCCGATCACCTCATCGGCGGGATATGCACTCTGCTGGGTGGAAGCATAGCCGAGCGTCTGTGCGGTCGCAGCGCCGGAGATCATTACCGGCGTCAGCAGCGCGGCGCTGACAAGGACGAGCGCGCGTGCGACGCGCGACGAATGCCGGCGAACAAAGGACTGTGTCATGGGATTGCCCCGTGGGATGTGTGCATCGTGCGATGCTCTGCCCCAACAAACGCGACTGGACGTCGGCAGTTCCGCGCATCCGACATCACACCGCACGCGACGGATGCGGTGCTGCGCCCGCGCGATGGAACCTGCGCCGATGCGCGACGTTATGATCGCAGTCCGCTTCGCGACGTCGCTTTCGTGTCATCGCCGCTTCGGGCGAGGGAAAACTATTGTGAGCGTCACTCCCACCAAGCCTTCGCCGCTCAAACCTTCGGCCGCCAAATCCCCGCCGCCCAAACATCTGCCAAACGACCGCCAGCTTGCCCATGAAGGCGAAGGCACGCCGGTCACCGAGAGCAAGCTCGAGCTGCCGCCGGTGATCCGCCGCCAGGAAGTGGTGGCAATCTGCCTCGTCGGCCTTCTGCTTATCTGCATTGTCATCAGTCTCTATCTGGCCAAGGCGTTCTTCCTGCCGATCACGATGGCGTTCATAGTCGGGACCATGCTGTCGCCGGCGGCTGGCTTTCTGGAGCGCTTGGGCATCCCGCGGGCGCTCGCGGCTGTCTTGATCGTCGCTGCCGCCGGCGCCGGCGCCGCCTTCATGGTCGGCCTGATCGCCTCGCCGGCCGTGGAATGGAGCGGCAAGCTCCCCGAGCTCGCCGCCATGCTGAAGGACAAGCTGCATGTGTTCGACCGGCCACTGGCGCTGTGGCAGGAATTTCAGAGCATGATCGGCGGCCCCGACACGCTGACGACGCTGCATCTGCCGAAGATCGACTGGGTGCAGCCGACGCTGGAATTCCTGTCGCCGACCTTCGCCGAATTCCTGCTGTTTGTCGCGACCCTGATCCTGTTCATCGCCAGCTGGCGCGACCTGCGGCGGGCGATGATCATGAATTTCGGCGAGCGCGAGTGGCGGCTGCGGACACTGCGTATCCTCAACGAGATCGAGGACCATCTCGGCAACTATCTCCTGATCGTGACCATGATCAATGTCGGCGTCGGTATCGTCACGGGCCTGATCTGCGCCGTCACCGGCATGCCCAATCCAGCAGGCCTCGGGGCACTGGCCGCGATCCTCAACTTCATTCCGATCATCGGGCCCGTCGCGATGTTCGCGGTGCTGGTGGTGGTCGGCCTCGTCTCGTTCCCGACCCTGAGCGGCGGCCTTCTGGCATCGGCCATCTTTGCGTTCATGACCTTCATGGAAGGCCATTTCCTGACGCCGACGATTGTCGGACGCCGGCTCGCCTTGAACGCGCTCGCCGTGTTCCTGGCGCTGGCGTTCTGGACCTGGCTGTGGGGGCCGATGGGCGCGTTCCTGTCTTCGCCGCTTCTGATCGTCGCGCTGATCGTGAAGGAGCACCTGATGCCTCCCGATGCGCCGCAACTGCCGGAGGGCTAGTTCGGGGAACTTCCCGTTCCGCGAGGCGTTGGTTCCAGAGCCAAATTCAATACCCGGGAGCTTTCGATGTCTGACGCCGCCTTCAAGAATCTGACGGACAAAGCGACCTCTGAGCGTCTGCAAAAGGAAGTCACCGCCGTGAAAAACGATATTGCAGCCCTGACCGAACAGATCACCGATGCGCTGAACAGCTTTGCCGGCACCGCCGGCAAGCAGGCACGGCGCGGCTACAACGAGGCCCGAGCCAATGCGGAAGCGGCGGTCGAGGACATGTCGGAGCGCGGCAGCGCGATGATGGATGCGGCGCAAAATGCGGCCTCCTCGATCGAGGAGACCCTGGAGGATGTCATCACGCAGCGTCCGCTGGCGACTGTCGGCCTTGCGCTCGGCCTCGGCTTTCTGATCGGCGTGGCTTGGCGCAGGTAAGCTTGGCGCTGAGAATCTTTCGTGACGCGCGCCGGCAAGGTCGCGGCGCGCGCGCAATCTTGTTTCGATGTCATTTTCGGATCGAGGCGTACGGATTGAGGCTTGGCCATGCTTCAGCGATTCATTGATGATTTCAAGGATTCGGCAGGCAGCGCGCTGCGGCTGACCTCGCTGGCCGCCGCGGCGGCGATGGCGTTGCTGGTCACGATCGCGTTTCTCTGCGCGGCGGCGTTTGTCTTCGTGCTGCAGAATTACGGTCCCGTTCAGGCCTGTCTTACTGGCGCTGCGATCTTCTTCATCGTCGCGATGATCGCCGCCGGCTGTTACATGATGCGCAAGCGGCAAATCGAGGCCCGCGCCGAACAAGCGGCAAAGGCCGCGAAATCCACCGCGCAGACGCTGCTGTCCGACCCGGCGATGGTTGCAGTCGGCCTCCAGGTGATCCGCGCCGTCGGCGTCAAACGGCTGATCCCGATCCTCGCCGTCGGTGGCATCGCGCTCGGCTTTCTCGCCAGCCGCACCAATGCGAGTAGCAACCAAGCCCCGGCGGAGTAGCTGGAAATAGCGATGCACACTACTGTCATCCCCGCCACCGGGTCGCGCGAATGCGCGCCCGATAAGAGGCTCCGGCGGGGATGCAGTACGCCGCGGCTTATCGGTTCAATCATTGCATTGACGTCTCTGGAATACTGGATCCCCGCCTGCGCGGGAATGACAACTGAATATGACGCCGCATTCTCGCGGCATGAATTGTCCGAGGCTTGCATCTCGTTTGCCCTCGCCAATCAGAGGGCGCAGGGCGGAGCGAAAGCAATCCACACCTCTACACGGGGGTATATGGATCGCTTCGTCGCTACGCTCCTCGCAATGACGGATGGCTTGTATTGGTGTCAGAGATGGCGGGCATGTCACTAACAGCGCCCAGTCACTACGGTGGCCCAGATCATGTCACACAGCGGCCGGGCTGAAGCAGCTTGGCGACTTCCGTGAGTACGCTGACCGGGGGCTCGCAGGCGATCGTCGTCTTCGATGGACCGGGCTTCGATCCCTCGGGCTTGGCCGGCGGCGCGGCACGGTTCCGCGCCTCTTCCTTGATCACGGGAACACGGACGACCACCGACGTATCCTCAAGACCCACCGCCCGAACGGTGATGGTTTGGGTGTCGCTTTCCGCAGCCTTCAGCGTCCCACGATCGGCCTTGCCCGAGCGGTTGACGTCCGATCCGGGCGCGGGTGCGGCGAGTTGCCGAAGGCCGGCGAGATCATGACCTGAGGCGAGTTGGACGGCGCCAAACGTTGCGGAACCGGCGAGAAAAGCAAAAAACACTTTGAAAATCTGTGACATGACCTTCTGTCCCGCGCCCCAATGGCGACGAGAACACAACCCGATCCGAGCCACAGGGGGTCCGGGACTTCGCGATCACTTAACCGTGTACGAAAAATATTTCGAAACCACCGGAACGAAATCGGGGGCCTCGGAGTCATCCCGGCAGCCGGTTATTCCCCCTGCCCCATTGACCGGCGACGTAGGGCGCGACCGTGGTGATGCCGGTCGCGCCCTGCTTTTTTTGTGCGAGGTCATCGAAGATCTCCAATCGGCAGATCTCGCCCGACGTTCTTTTGCCCCGGCAGCATCGTCACACCTTCATGGATTACCAAGCGGCGATCATCAGCTCTGCTGTGCTGGACATCCTGCGCGCGTTCGATCCGCGGGTGGTCGGAACGCTGCCGCTCGGGCTTGCCGTGCCCGGAAGCGACGTCGACATCGTTTGCCACGCCTCCGAGCCGACCATTTTGGCGGAGGCAATCTGGGCGCACTACCGATCCTGCGATGGCTTCGTGCTCTACCAATGGCGCGCCCTGGAACGACCGCTGGTCGCGCGCTTCCAATGGGGCGGCTGGCCTTTCGAAGTGTTCGGGGACCGGCGGCCGGTCGATCAACAGCGGGGCTGGCTGCATTTCGAGATCGAAAGGCGACTGCTGGCGCTCGACGACGGACGCCTGAGGAATGCCGTCGCCCGGCAAAGATCGCAGGGGATCAAGACGGAGCCGGCATTTGCGACCGTCCTCGGAATATCAGGCGATCCTTATCTCGGCCTGCTCGATCTGGCCGGCGAGAGCGACGCGCAGCTGCACCTTCGCCTGAGCCACCTAATGAACAGCAGCCACGGCATCGCCACCGCATAGGCAAGTGCCGCATGAAGCTCGATGCGTGGATCTGCAGCACAATGTGAGCGCAGACAGCGAGACGTTGACGATGAAGCCGTTGAATGGCCGTGTGCGCATTTTCAGGAACGCGGCCGTAGCGCCTGAGCGCCATTCCGATCAGCATGCAGACGAACAGCAGGATAATGTTGCTCATCCACGTCACTCCCGCGATACGCAGACAGCTGGTGAAACCATCCGGAATTTCAGACGCGAGGCCGCTATGGCTGGAGCATGCGCAAGGCGCAGATCGTTGGCGCGGCTGATTTCCGCCCAAGCGAACTGCCGTTTTGCGCGAGTGCAATCACCAACGTGAGCAGAACCAGCGCGATCGAAACGACGACCCTGGCGATGGAAAGACGCCCGCCATACAAATTCGGATTCAACGGCGTTTTGCAGGCTGGCCGGGAAGCAAACGGCGTTCGCATGTGACCAACTCCCTGGACCGGTTCAGCATGATCTTCTCGGACAATCGGTTCCCGCTTCTCCGGATCATGCTCGGGTGGAGCACCTTCCTGACGGCTTCTGCGCACGCCTGAGCCAGCGGTCGGATTTCTGACGTTCAAGGCTGTAAAAGACCCAGATCGTCAGCGGGACCAGCATCGCGCTGATCGCGCACAACAGGGCCGTCAGGCCGCCGATCGATAGTTCGGGTGCCAGGATTGCCATGAGCGTCTCCTTGGGCGTCTCCGTCGCTTGCCAACAGGACAGGTGATGAAACGGTGCCCAGTATGGGCCGCCGCGCCGGGCGGACATCATTCATCCGGGTGATCGGAAGAGGTTTTTTTTGGCGCCGGCGCCTGCGCCTGCGAGATGACTGTCGGCCGCTGTTGCTAGCGCTTTGACTTCAACGGCGCGGTCGAACGGGCGACCAGGCTGACGAGATCGGCCTGCCGGGCGGTGTTGGTCTTCGCAAATATCTTTTGCAGGTGCGTCTTGACCGTGTTCACGCTGACACCGAGACGGTCGGCGGTTTCCTGCGGCGAGTGGCTGGCGGCCACGTGCTCCAGCACGTTGCGTTCCGCCGCGGTCAGGCCGTAGAGCAGCCCGATGGCTTCGATCGGCGCCGGTGCACCTTCGGCGGGATTTTGAATGATCACGGCCGCGGCGCCGGGCAATGCTGCCAGCGGATTGCGGCCGTCGCGCCACTGCAGCGGCAGGACATTGGCGATCAGGCCCGATCCTTCTTCGTCGGGCAGCGGAATGGCATGTTGGCCGCTGGTCGACGGCGCCCTTCCGGCGCTGCTCTCTTCCAGGGCCCGCGACAGCGCATCGCGGGCATGTGGCCTCGTGGCGACGAGATGGCCGTCTTTCGATTTCAATGCGCCGCTATCCTTCAGGATGGCTTCCGCCGAGCCGTTCATGTAGGCGATGCGCCCCTTCTCCTCGGTCAACAGGACGCCGGTGGAGAGATGATCCACCGTTTCGGCCAGCCGCGTCGCCACGATCGATTGCAGGTCAAGGGCATCCGAGATCAGCAGCGCGCGACAAATATGCGGCGATAACAGCTCCATCTGCCGCAGATCGCTCTCCGTGAAGCGGGACTGGACGTCGGACCTCGCCACCGAAAACCAGGCGACCCGCTTGCCCGACTTCAGCACCAGCACGCCGATCACGTCGCGAAAACCGAGCGGCCTCACCCATTTGAGGTAGAAATCGCTGTTGAGCGGCTCGCGTTCGCCGGCCAGCATCGTCATGGTCGCGACTTCGCCAAGATGGTCGAACGCGACCTGCTTCATCGCAGGCATTCGCGAGGCTGCGAGCTTTTCGAAGTAGAGCCGAAGGAATGATTGGCGATCGCCATCCTCGAAGATCCGGGCGCCGCTATTGTTGAGCCGGCCCTGCACCACGATCGAGCTCGCCGCGCTTTCGCCAAAGGCGGAGATCAGCGGCAGTGTGCGTGACCACTCCTGCGGCTCGAGCACGCAGTCGTAAACCGATCCGATGATGTCGGACAATCTCTCGGGCCGCATCGTCAACCCCAGCCTCTCGGCGGCACGAAGCCGCCGAAATCACGCTCGAGCTGGCGCGCAACCTCGATGCAGGTCAAGTCACCATAATGCGGGCCGACGATCTGAACCCCGACCGGCAGACCCGACTTCGTAAGGCCGGCCGGCGCAACAGTCGACGGCAGGTAGGCGACCGTGGTGAAGGCGCCCCAGAAGGTGGGATCGGCCGGCGAGGTCGGGCGTCCCTTCACCACGACCTTCCGCTCATGCCAGGCGTGCTTGGGGTCGTGCGGGACGGCGACCGTGGGAGCTGCGGGACACAGCAGAATGTCCCAATCCGCGAAGAACGCCTTCCATGCCCGTCGCAGGGCTTCGCGCGCCGCGTCCATCTCGAGCCAGTCGGCATGGGTGAACACCCTTTCAACGGCCTTGCCATGATCATCGGTGGTCATGAAGCGCGCGCGCAGATGGCTCAGCCTGCTCCAGAACGCCTCGTCGTTCTTTCGCCGGGTCAGGCCCGCCATCAGCAGGCCGCCAAAAATCCGGAAAGCCGCTGCGTTGTCGAATGCGGGCCTTGCCTTGTCCGACACCCTGGCGCCCTTCCTGGCGAAGAAGTCCGCCGCCGCCTGGATGCGATCCTGGACCTCGGTATCGACGGGAAAGCTGGCGTCTTCCCGCATTACGGCGACGCGCAAATCGCCGGTCTTGGTCGTGCGCGGGGGCGGCAGCCTCAGATGCCATGCCGGGGCATCCTCCGGCTCGGGACCGCTGATCAAGGACAGCGCCAGTTCGAGGTCGTCAGATGAACGGGCGAGCGGGCCGGTGACGGCGAGGTCCGGCTTGTTGGCGAGGCCGGGCATCACATGGCCGTCGGAATTGGTGATGCCGTAGGTCGGCTTGTGGCCGTAAATTCCGCAATAATGCGCGACGCACCGCACGCCGCCGCCGAAGTCGACGCCCAGCTCCAGCCCGGTCAACCCCGCAGCCAATGCGGCCGCTGCACCGCCCGACGATCCGCCGGGAGACCTTTCGAGATCGAAGGGATTGCTGGTCGTGCCGTAGACGTCATTGACGGTGGCCCAGCCGATCAAATAGGCCGCGACATTGGTTTTGCCGAACACGACGGCGCCGGCGTCGATATAGCGTTGCACCGCCTGCGCATTGCTGACCGGCCGCCGGTCCTTCAGCTCGGGCACCCCCCAGGTCGAAGGCAGCCCGGCAACGTCGAAGCTGTCCTTGATGGTTACGGGCACGCCGTGCAGCGGGCCCCACACCTGACCCTTGGCAAGCGCCGCATCGGCCGCCCTGGCGCGCTGCCGCGCGCCCGCGATATCCATCGCAACGATGGCGTTGACGCGCGGATTATATTTGTCGATCCGCGCCAGATAGAGATCGAGCAGCTCCTGCGCCCCGATCTTCTTCTGCCTGATGAGAGCCGCAAGCGCCGTTGCCGAGCGGAAGGGAATGGTGCTCATTGCGACAATTCCTGCCGCTGCACGCTTTTGTCGATCTTGCCGTCTTTGACGTTGAACGGCGCATTCGGCGAACACCAGGCCAGAATCTGGTTCGTCATGGCTTCCGGCGTTTCAAACCGGTTCTGATCGTAGCATCCAAGCGGGAAGATCGCGGTCGATGCGCAGCAGAGCGAGCAGAACGAACACGGGTTGCTCGGCCTGTTCGCCCCCTTGTCGAACTGATCCAGAAGATCCGGATTGGCGAGCAGCGGGCGCGCGATCGCGATCATGTCGCACTTGTTCGAGGTCAAGGCGCCGTCGATGATGTCGCGATCCTGGAAGCCACCGTTGGCGATCACGGGAATGCTGACGACCTCGCGAATGGCCGCTGCGAAATCGAGGTTCGCCGCCGGCGTGAACCGCCAGCCTCTGCCGAGGAATTTCTTGCCAAGCCCCATCGGCACGAGTTTGGCGATGTTGAAAAGGGTTGCGCGCAGCCGCGCCTTGCGGCTGAGAAAGCGGTAGGCGTTGAACGTGTTGAGAACGGCCTCAAAGGGAAAGCCGCCCGGGCTTCCATGCGGATTGGGAAAACCGAAGCCGCTGTCGATATGCAGGTAGTCGACCCCAAGCGCCTCGAGCTTTTTTGCGTAGAGCGTGGTCTCCGCCAGATCATTGCCGATCCAGACTTGCTTGGGGGGCGGCGGCCAGGTCAGCGGAAAGCGCGCAAAGCGGGACGATTTGAAATCCTTGGCCGAGAGCCTGACGCCGAACAGGAAATCGGCGCCGACCGCCTTGCGCACCGCCTTGACGATGTCTTCCAGCAGCTTGAACCGCTTGTCGAGCGATCCACCGTAATCATCGGTTCGACGATTGGTGAGCGGGTTCAAGAACTGGTGGATCAGATATCCCTTGGAGGCGGTGATTTCGATGCCGTCGCATTCGGCCGCGACGACGCGGCGCGCGGCATTCGAAAAATCGTCGATCGTCTCCCCGATTTCATCGAGGCTCATGGCGCGGGCGGTGTTCGGGTAACCGTACTGCGCATCAAAGAATGGCGAGGCCGAAACGCGATCCTTGTCCTGCGGCTTCAAGCTGGTATGGGTGTGCCCGCCGGTGTCGCCGATCTGAACGATATACCGGCACCCATGCTTGCCGCGGCCGGCGGCCTTGATTTCCCGTACCGCATCGCGCAGCGGGCCGATGAAGCGATTGTCATGCAGCGACGGATATTCCAGCGGCGACTGCCGCGCTTCATTGACGCTGATGGTCGGAGAAATCAGACCGGCAACGCCGCCGGCGGCAAATCGCTTCTCGAAATGAACCCAGGCCGGGGAAACCGTGCCGTCGTAATACGCGGTTCTTCCACCCATCGACGAACGCAATATACGATTTGAGAAAGTGACGCCTTTAATTTGAAACGGCTCAAACAGCACGACCGCCTCCAGACAGCGAACTGCAGCGGATCAATTGTCGATCTGATACTTGCTTCGAAGTGTCTCGAAAATCGGAAAATGACTTCAGGGCACAGTTTTAGTCCAAAATCCCGGTGCCAGCCAGCCCCGTCCGGCGCGGCCACGAAATAGAAAACGCTTGGAAAAGCGGCAATCCGGTCGCCTCACATCCTCGTGGTCTCATTCGTTCGAGCGATGCGGCACCCTTGTGCGACCATCCAAACTCCGCTCGTGCAATGCGAGCGATGAAGAGTTGCACATGCAAGAGCGCCCCGGTTTTTCTCAGCGGCGAAGATCGCCGCTCCATTAGCCGATGGCTGGATCTCGATCGGCGTTATGGATGTCTGCTCGCCGGCTTCATCGCCTACCTCGCCCTCGACCAGCATCGTGCGGCTGACTATGCTGCGGTCGACCCGGCCACCGCCATGCAGGGGAGTCTGGTTCCGCCCAAATAAGGCCGCGCCGCGATTTGCCCTGCCGGCAAGATCGACCTAACCTCCCGGCAAAACACCGGGTGGAAGCACAATGTCCCTTATTAAGAAAATCGAGACCGGACTGTACCGGATCCCCCTCACCGTCACCCTCTCCGACAGCACGCATGGCGAGATCACCGCGTTCGAACTGATCACCGTCCGCATCCACGATGCCGACGGCGCCGAGGGTGTCGGCTACACCTATACGGTCGGCCGCAACGGCGGCGCGGTAGCCGACATTCTGCGACGGGAAATTCCTGACATGATCGAGGGCCGCGAGGCTGACGATACCGAAGCGATCTGGCATCACGTCTGGTGGGGGCTGCATTACGGTGGGCGCGGTGGGCCGCCGGTGCTGGCGCAATCGGCGCTCGACATCGCGCTGTGGGACCTGAAGGCGCAACGCGCCAAATTGCCGCTCTACCGCCTGCTCGGCGGGTACGATGCGCGCGTGCCCTGTTATGCCGGCGGCATCGACCTCGATCTATCCATCGCCGATCTGCTGAAGCAGACGGACGGCAATCTCGCCAAGGGTTTTCGCGCGATCAAGATGAAGGCCGGCCGGCCCGACCTCGCCTCCGACGTCGCGCGGGTGCAGGCGATGCGAAAACACCTCGGCGACGGCTTTCCGCTGATGGTCGACGCCAACATGAAATGGACGGTGGAGGAAGCCATCCGCGCCGCCCGCGCTTTCCAGCCCTATGATCTCACCTGGCTCGAAGAGCCCATCATCCCCGACGATGTCACCGGCCACGCCCGCATCATGGCCGCCGGCGGCGTGCCGATCGCGGCGGGCGAAAACCTGCGCTCGCTGTGGGAATTCAAGAACTACATCGCCGCCGGCGCGGTGTCCTATCCGGAGCCCGACGTCACCAATTGCGGCGGTGTGACGGTTTTCATGAAGATCGCGCGGCTGGCCGAAGCGTTCAATCTGCCGGTGACCAGCCACGGCGCGCATGACGTGACGGTGCATCTGCTCGCGGCGTGCCCAAACCGCTCCTATCTGGAAGCGCACGGCTTTGGGCTCGATCGCTATATCGCCCATCCGCTGGTGCTCGATCAGGGCATGGCGCTTGCGCCGCCGCGGCCCGGACATGGCATTGCGTTCGATTGGGAAGGCTTGTCGCGGCTTGCAGGCTGACCCCGCGCGGATCGGTGAGGTTGTCCGCCACGACCGCGACTGTCATGGAAGGCAGTCCATGAGCCGCCTTCCGGAAAATTCTTGCATCGTCTAGTGACAGCAATACAACCGGCCATCGTCCAGCATCGTCATCGTACCGGGCGCGCATTTAAGGAAATTCCGTCCGGAGTAATCCTCCAATCGGCAAGCCCTGAAAAATCAATTTGTCGATTGGTCGTCCAAGTAAATTCACCACCACATCCTGCCGCCAAACCAATCGAACTGAGGTTGGCGCGCAAGCCGGACCTTGCGCGGTGCGGCCGCGCGCTTCCTTGTTTCACTCTTTCGCGACAGCGAAGGTTTAGGCTCCGGCCGCTTCAGTTCGGCCACTCTCGTCCTGCTCACCTCGCTCGGCTGCATCTGCGCGAATGCCTTGCGCGCGTTGCTCGAATTATCAGCAGATGATGGGATTGCCGTGCCGATCTCGGCAAGCACAGGCGCCCCGGAATGAGTAGCCGGAGAGGCGCTGGTATCGAAGACCACGCGCTCCGGCAGCTTCAGCTCGGATTGAATGCGGATAGCCGTGCGTTGCGCTTCGACTCGCTCAATGATGGGCGGCGACGGCAGCCACGCGCCGGCAATGAGCAACACCAGAAGCAATGCTCCGCCCACAAGGAGGAAGTAGCGCGCCAGGGGCATTCAAAACGCTCCGCCCCCTCGCCCGTGTATGCAATGGCCTCTCCCGCAAGCCTTCGCGCAACCAGGAGCATGGGCGAGACCGGTGAACCGTAGCCGCGGCCGTTGATCCCCATGGCCGCGTCTCGAACCCGACCTCACGTCGATTGGCGCAGGCCTCACCTGCGCACGTTTTGTTATGAAAGCATTTGGCCGACGACGCGCGTTGATCTGAATCAACGAGAGCTTCAAGCTACGGAACAGGCACGCCATTGCTGTTCCGCCTTTCAGCGCCCGTGAGCGGCTGCGCCAGGCAGCACCAGCCGCCTCACGACCGCGACCTCATCATCCTGCCGAGGAGTGCCTCAACGACAGACGTATGAGCCGTTCACCAGCACGCGGACGCATGCCGTTCCGGCAGCCGCCGCCCCCACCGCCGCGCCGCCGACGACCGCCCGCCGGGTCGTGCGCCGCGCGACGCCAGCAACGCTGGCCGGTGTTGCCGGCCGCCCCACCCTCGCCTCGGCGCTTTGAACGGATAGGGCAAGAACGCGGTCCTGCGACCATTCAAATGAGCCGAATCCGCAGGCCAGCGGCCGCGACAAGCAGCATCCGCATAACTCTAATCCGCTTTCTGTTACGGGGTCTCGCGCGAAGCGAACCTACGCTCAGCACCGGTAATGCAAGTGATTTGCACGCAAGCGCGCTCACACATCGTTGCGCGCGTGAACTAAAAAAGGGGACCCGAAGGATGAGAAAGTTTTTAGCCGCCGCTATCGGTTTCGCAGCAATTGCCTTGGCCGCCGCTCCTGCATCTGCCGCCGACATGGCCGTCAAGGCACCGCCTCCAGCTCCGTTGCCGGTGATCTACAACTGGAGCGGCTTCTACCTCGGCATCAACGGCGGCTGGGGATCGAGCCGCAATTGTTGGGATTTTGTCACGGCTGCAGGAGCGGTCATCGCCGACGGCTGCGCGGACCGCTCCGGAGGTCTGGTTGGTGGTCAACTCGGCTATCGCTGGCAAACCGGCGGTTGGGTATTTGGTCTCGAAGCGCGAGGCGATTGGGCCGATCTCAGCAGCACGCGCGTCAGCGTGTTCGATCCGACATTCTCGACCCGGGTGCGCACCGACGCGATCGGCCTCTTCACCGGCCAGATCGGCTACGCCTGGAACGCCGCGCTGTTTTACGTCAAGGGCGGCGCTGCGGTGACGAACAACAACTTCGATATCCTCACCACGGTCGGCGGCGTCAACCTGGCATCAGCCAGCGCAACGCGTTGGGGCGCTGCGGTAGGCGTCGGATTCGAGTACGGCTTCACACCGAACTGGTCGATCGGCATCGAATACGATCATCTGTTCATGGGCGATGCGAACAATTCGTTCTCGGTGGTCAATCCGGTCGTCGCCGCTGCGCTCAACCGCATCTCGCAGGATGTCGACATGGTGACGTTGCGCATCAACTACCGCTTTGGCGGCTATTCGCCGCCGGTGGCGGCACGCTACTGACGGGGCGAAGCTAATCTCCAGCGCACTTCAAGCCCCGGCTCGGCCGGGGCTTTTTTATCGATCGCGCCAGACAGTTCTCGTTGCGAGCACGTTTAAATGGCGCCACGGCCGCCAGGGTGAAGAGGTAATCAATGTGGCGTTTGAGCCTTTACTCTTTCCGCTCTTTTGCGTTCCGCTCGCGCGCCCGCAGATAGCTGAGGCCGTGCACGGTCAGGCGGCCGGGATCCTGCGTTCCCTGCTCGGCAATCTTCTTGATATGCCGCGCGAGGTCGCGCTGCGTCTGCCTGTCCAGGTCATGCCTGGTCATGGAACGATAGATGTTGATCGCGCGCGCAAGCGGCTTTGCAATGTTCAATGCGGACATGTCGGGCAACGCACCATCCGTTGTGGTGTTCCAGTTCTCGGCACCGCTACGTCATTTGCCGCGCCTTCATCTCCTCGCTCGGCCTGACATCCTGCGAGCGGCTGTAGATCGCGACCGCCACCAGCAGCACCAGCGTCAGCGTGCCGAACAGCGCGCGGTAGGCCTCTTCGCTGCGCGCGCCGCTGGCAAGCGGTTCGAACGCGCCGACGATGATGCCGGAGAGCGTCTGCATGCAGGCGACGCCGAGCATCACTGACGTGTTCATTGTGAGATGCCGCGGCCGATCAAGCGGTCGGGGAAGATGCCGCGGCCATGCGTCATCACCATGGTGCTGGAGGCCGAGAAGAAACCCATCGCGATGATGACCGATATCGGCAGCCACGCCGGCGGATGGGAGAACAGCGCGAGGATCGCCAGCAAAACCGTTATCACCAGCGTGCCGCCGATCGCGATGCCCTTGCGGGTGTCGAGCCGGCGGTCGAGCGGGCCGAAGGCGAGCATGCCGCATTGATAGGCGATCACCGCGAAGAACAGCACATTGCCCGCCGCGAACGGACTGAGCCCAAGCACCTCGCGCAGGAACGGGCCGCCCCACAGGCCTTGCACGGTGAAGGTGCAGGCATAGTTGCAGAAGTTCAGCGCCAGGATCGGCTTGAGAAGCGGGTTGCGCAGCACCTCGATCAGGCCGCGGAACATTTCGCCGGCCGGCTCGGCCTTGCGGGACAGGAAAGGATGGCCGGCCGGCGCGTCACGCACCACGAGGAAGATCGCGACCGTCGCCAGCGCCGTGAAAAGGACGACGGCGCCGAATACCGGTCGCCAGCCGACCGCCTGCGCGGCCCAGGCCAACGGCGTGGTGGCGGCGAGATTGCCGAGCAGGCCGATCGACAGCACGATGGCGGTCAGCGTCGAGAAGCGGTCCGGCGGAAACCATCGCGAGATCACCACCATGCTGCCGATCAGCATCACGCCGCAGCCGGCGCCCATCAGCATCCGTCCCGTCAGCAGCACCGCCCAGCCCGGCGCCAGCGTGAACAGCGCGCCGCCGAGGCTGGCGACGATCAGCATGCCTGTTACGGTGTAGCGCGGCCCAAACCGGTCGAAGAAGAAGCCGCAGGGAATCTGCATCGCGGCAAAGCCGAAAAAGAAGGCCCCCGTTAACGCCCCCAGCGCCTCCGGCCCGATCGAAAGATCGCGCATCACGTCGAGGCCGATGGTGACGTTGGAGGCACGGAAGAAGTGGCTCGCGACATAGGCGGTCGCCATGGTCGCAACGATGATCAGGCCCCGGCGGTAGGGGAAAGGCCGCTCGGCGGGCTGCATCGGGTAACGGGCGTTTCCGGCTGTTATTGTTCCCACGAGCCTATGCGGGCGGGAAGCGCAGTTCAACCGGCACTGCGACGCATCTCAGGCGGGCTTATCCCCACAACGAGTTTGGAGTTGATGCGGCCGGCGAGCGCAGCCAGTGTCGGGCCTTTTTCACAAAAAAATCCGGCGCGCTAGGTGGGACGCGCCGGATAAGTCCAACCAGCTTTCAAATCAAGGCTGGTGGCCCGAGCCAGGGGGAGGTCCTGGCCGCGAACTCAGATCGCCCGTCCCGAGGCGACGTCTAGGGTCACGACGATAATACCGCGGTCTCCGTGAACACGACGTGAACTGGATCACACAATGCGCACATCCGCGCGACGACGGATCGGTCTGCGTCATTTCGCAATGCCGTTTGCATTGGCCGTTGCGCGCAGGAATTGCGGCGACTGCTGGCGGATGTCGCGTGAGGCAGGCCGCTCCGACGGATCGCGCCCGATCTTCGGCTTCAGTTCGGCAAGATCGAGGAAAGCGTCGGCTTGACGCCGCAATTCGTCGGCCACCATCGGGGGCTGACTGGCCAAAGTGGAGACGACGGTGACGTGCACGCCGCGGCGCTGCACGGCCTCCAGCAGCGGCCGGAAATCGCCGTCGCCCGAGAACAGAAAGATCGCATCCACATGATCGGCGAGTTCCATCGCATGGACGGCAAGCTCGATATTCATGCTGCCCTTCACCCTGCGGCGGCCGCCGGCTTCGACGAACTCCTTGCTGAGCTTGGTGACGGCCGTATACCCGTTATAGTCGAGCCAGTCGATCAGAGGACGAAGCGATACAAATTCCTGATCCTCGATGAGGGTCGTGTAGTAGAAGGCCCGCAATAGCACGCCCCGCTCCTGGAATTCTCTGAGCAGACGCTTGTAGTCGACATCGAAACCGAGCGCTCTGGCGGTCGAGTACAAATTGGCACCATCAATGAAGAGCGCAATTCTGGCAGAGGGCAACATCCGAGACTGTCCTCTCATGAAGAATATGCAGGCCGCCTACAGATTTTTGCCCATAGACAGGTGTAATGCCAAAATAACCGAAGTGCCGCGGCAGGCGGCGCCGGCTACCGGGAGTAGGAACCGACGATGCGCCGAGCAATTGGGCAATACGCCGCCTGCCGCGACAGGCCGACCCTACGATCCCTGGGCGTCGTGCTCAATTGTACGGAAGTAAATCGCCGGTATCGAAACGGATCGGCTGGGCTATACGAAGGTTTACGCCAGGCCATAGCGACGGCGTTACAGCAGGCGCTTCAGCAATTTCCACAAAGGTGCGAAGATAAATCCGACGACCGGAATCGACGCGGCGCCGACCACAAGGCCGACGACGCCGGATATCGCCGCCTCAACCGCCCATTCGAGGACCGCGGCCAGCGACGGAACTGCATGAGCAACCGCTTCGGCAACGGCGTGGATGGCGTGGTGGATCGCGGGCGGCCCGTAGACCTCTAACCCGTGCAGGATGATGCCTCCGCCGACCCAGATCATCGCGGCCGTGCCGATCACGCTGAGAATTTTCAACAGCACGGGCATGCCGCGAACCATGCCGCGCCCAACCGCGCGGCTCACGCGCGTGGCGCTGCCGCGCGCCAGCGCCACGCCGGCATCGTCAGCTTTCACGATCAGGGCCACCACGCCGTAAACTGCCACCGTGATCCCGATCCCGACGAGCGCCAGCACCAGGGCCTGCTTCCAGAGGCTCCCTGCGGGTAGCGCAGCCAGGGTGATCGCCATGATTTCGGCGGACAGGATAAAATCGGTCTTGATCGCGCTCGCGACCTTCTCGTCTTCGACCGACTGCGCGCTCAACGCCACAGTGCCGAGCTGGGCTTCGTGCTGCTGGGCGCTATGCGGCATTAACGCGTGGAAGACTTTCTCCACGCCTTCATAACAGAGATAGGCGCCGCCCAGCATCAATAGCGGTGTAATTGCACCTGGCAGGAAGTAGCTCAGCACCAGCGCGGCCGGCAGCAGGATCATCAGCTTGTTGCGCAGCGACCCCGCCGCAATTTTTCCTACGATGGGAAGCTCGCGCTTCGGCTCGAGCCCAATCACATAGCCGGGCGTAACGGCGGTATCGTCGATGACGACGCCTGCCGCCTTCGCGCCAGCCTTGGCCGCCTGGCTTGCCACGTCATCGAGGGAGGCTGCGGCGACTTTGGCGATAGCCGCGATATCATCGAGAAGGCCGATCAGCCCGATGCTCATCCCAACAAAATTCCAAAAAAATTTCGAGAAAAATTTCGAGGAAGAAGTCCAAGAAAAATCCGGCGCGCAGTGGGGCGCGCCGGATTTTGCTAGGCTACGCTACGGACCTCGTTAGCCGGTGGCCGCGCGCGGTGCGCGGTTGCGCGAGTTGCGCTGGAAGAACAGCGCCTGGCTCGCCACCGCCGAGACCATTGCGGGCTGGAACGGTTTTGAGATCAGGAACGCCGGCTCCGGCCGCTCGCCGGTCAGGAAGCGCTCGGGGTAAGCGGTGATGAACACCACCGGCACCTCGAACACGCGCAGCAACTCGTTGACGGCGTCGAGGCCCGACGAGCCGTCGGCAAGCTGGATGTCGGCGAGGATCAGGCCCGGCTTCTTGTTCTTGGCCAGCGCCACCGCATCGGCATGGGTGCGCGCGACGCCGATCACGTTGTGGCCGAGATTCTTCACGAGGCTTTCGAGGTCCATCGCGATGAAGGTCTCGTCCTCGATGATCAGGACGTCGGTCGCGATTTCCGCCGCCATTTCGCGGCCCGCCAGATCGGTCAGGCGGCGCGTCTCGGCGATATCGGTATTGAGAATGAACGCCACCTCCTCCTCGGAGAAGCCTTCGAGCGAGAGCAGCAGGAAGGCCTGACGCGGCAGCGGCGTGATGTTCGACAATCTCCGCTCCGGCGGCAGCGCCAGCGTTGCCACGTCGGGATTATCGTTGAGCGAGACCGAATTCCAGATCTGGGTGAACAGCTTGAACAGCCCGGCGCGCGGGCCGTGCCGTTCATCCAGCAGCGAGGCATCCTGCAGCAGGGCCTCCAGCATGGCGGCCACATAAGCGTCGCCCGAGGCTTGGTTTCCGGTCAGCGCACGGGCATAGCGCCGCAACAGCGGCAGATGTTCAGCAACGAGCTGTGATCGGGACATCCCCATACCATCCTTATCTTAGGCCGTATCCTTGGCCATACTTAGGGTCTCAGCCGGGCGGACGTAACCAGATACGCCCGCATCGGGCGTCAATTTCAGTTGCGCTGGGGGGACCCTGGTTCCCCTGTGCCCCCGACTACTCCCGGGGGTCAAAAAAGTTCCAAAATAGTTCCAGGAATTCGGAACCTTCCGCAACTATTCGCATTAGCCTTGACCTAACAACTCGGCGGCCAAGGCCCAATTTCGAGGTAACCTCTTGAAACCACAGAGAATTAACTCTCGGGGAAGCGTGGATCAGACCATGAAGGAAGTAAAGAAGCAGGGCGGGCTCAACGCCGAGATTCAGTCCAGGATCGGCCACCAGCTCCGCGCCATGTACGACGATGTGGTCCGACAGGGCGTGCCGGACCGCTTTGCAGAACTGATCCGAAAGCTCGACGGGCCGGAAGCGGCGGCGGCCCAGATCGACGAAACAGCAAAAACTGACGGGAGGGACTAATGCCTCTCACAGACTCTCTTCGCGACGACATTTTGGCGTCGGTGCCTAGCCTGCGCGCGTTCGCGATCTCGCTCTCGGGCAATGGTGATCGTGCAGACGACCTCGTTCAGGAGACCTTGCTGCGCGCCATTGCCAACATCGACTCGTTCCAGCCTGGTTCGAACCTGCCGGCGTGGCTGTTCACCATTTTGCGCAACCTGTTTCGCTCCGACTATCGGAAGCGGCGGCGCGAGGTGGAGGACGCCGAGGGCAATTATGCGAAGACCCTGAAGACCCAGCCGTCGCAAGGCGCGCATCTGGAGTTCGAGGAGTTTCGCGCCGCCCTCGACAAGCTGCCGCAGGACCAGCGCGAAGCGCTTATCCTGGTCGGCGCCTCCGGCTTCTCCTATGAGGACGCCGCCGCCATCTGCGGCTGCGCGGTCGGCACCATCAAGAGCCGCGTCAACCGCGCGCGCTCGAAATTGTCAGCGCTGCTCTATGTCGAAGGCGCCGAGGATTTCGGGCCCGACGAGACCGTGCGCGCCGTGATCGGCGGCAATGGCGGCTGATGACGTCATCAAAGTGAAACGAAAGGGCGGCCAGTACGGCCGCCCTTTTTCGTTTTGATGTATAGCTCGTCAGTGCAAGCCGCCGAAAGCAGAGATCAGAATCAAAATCGGAATCGGCACACCGATCAACCACAACAAGAGATAACGTCCCATGATTTCCTCCATCGTCCATTAATGGGGCGTTAATGCATGGAGAGGTGGCGCGTTCCGGCGAGTCCTCTCCCTCTCCCCGTTCTTTACGGGGTGAGGGTCGGGTTGAGGGGCTCTCTCCAGGAGTTCCGAACGAAATTAGACCTGTACCCCCCCTCACCCGCAGCGCAAGGGCGCGGCGACCTCACCCCGCGCAGGAGGGGAGAGGTTGAAAAAGCGTCACCGTAGCGGCCGCACCGGCGCGGAAATCTGCTCGGTGCGGTCGCGCTCGGTCATGTCGACGACAGTGACCATCGGCGCGGTGAGCTCGTAGACGTAGCTGACGTCGGTGAAGTAGCGCTTGGCGGTGCCGCCGAGCGCTTCCGGTGCGACGCGATCGAGCAAGATGAGGCCGAAATCACTGTCCTCCCGCCGCGTCGCCGAGCTGGTGTTGAACTCTTCCCAGCGGAAATGAAAGATCGTGTCCGGCTCCTCGCCGGTGACTTCCCAGTTCGCGACGATGTGCGGGTGTTTGCCAACCAGCGACAGGCCCTCGTCGGAATGCGAGGCCAGCTCGAAAAACAGCAGCGACAGCGATTGTGCCGCGCGGGCGCTCACCGCGATATCGGGGCCGTTCACCACGATGCGGTCGGCATGCGGGATGGCACGCGATTCGAACAGGCCGCGGAGCTTGACGCCCTGCCACTGGCTTTCGCTGAGCAGCGTCACCACGTTCGACATCGCATGGATGCGGCCGATCAAGAGTTCACGCGAGACGTCCATGTCGGAGCCGTGGCGCAGCGTGCGCGTCACGATCGACTGGATCACGGCCAGGATGTTCTTGACCCGGTGATTCAGCTCATCGATCACCGCGGTCAGCCGCCGCTCGAACCCGATGCGGACCTGGATCTCGCGGCTGAGCCGCAGATTGTTGTAGGCGACATAGCCGAACAGGCCGCAAATGATGCCGGTGAGCGCGAGCCCGATGGCCGCGACGACGATCGCGGTCTGCTGCGCGCGCTGCATGGCGTTGTTCTTGGAATAATAGCCGAGCGACCAGTCGCGGCCGCCGAACGTCACCGTCCGCACCACCGAGGGCAACGGATCGCCCTGCTTCACCGCCCGCAGAGAAACGACGCCCTGATCGTTGGCGACATATTCGTCGCTGGCATCGTCAGGGTCCTTCAGCACCACCGAGAACAGCGAACGATCGTCATTGGTCAGCATCAACGGCGCCAGTTCGTAGGAGAAGGCGACGAAGCCGACCGGCTCCGTGGTGCCTTCCTTGAAAATGGCGGACGCCAGCACGAGACCGATCGGCCCGTTCTGCCGCAACATCGGGATCGGGTCGGACGCCACCGGCTTGCCGGTCGCCGCTGCCCGCGCCAGCATCGGCCCGATCGCCGAATGACGATCAAAGGCGCGGCCCGGAATGCCAAGCATATCCGCGCTGCGCGGCTCGACGTCCATCATGACGTCGAGCGGCTTGTCGATCGTCTTGATGTCGATCGGCTTGTCGTCGAAATCGCGGATCGTCGGATTGGTGAAACCGGCGCTTTTCAGCTCCGCCTGCGCCGCGGCCAGATCGCTGGGCTTGAGCCGCGCGATCCAGGACGCGATCACGAAATCGCTCTTGAAAGCGTAGATCGCCGAGCGCAGTGGCTGCAGCATGTTGGCCTTCACCACTGAGGGTGAACGAAACAATCCGGACGCAACGCGCGCGAGCAATTCGCGTTCGGTCAGGCGGTCCTGCACCAGGCTGGCATGGACGTCGATGGCGCGGGCCAGCGCGATGCCGTCGAGCGCCAATTCCTGTTCGTGGACACGATAAGCTGCGAGACCGGAGAGCAGAACTCCGATCAGCGCGATGAAGCCGATAATGAAGCCCAGCCGAACCACTCGCTTACTCAGGAATGACGTGTTGGCGAAGACGTATTGAAAGCATCTTTTGGTCTGCCGGAGCAGAAACACATTGGCAGAGATACATCGGCAATGACGCGACAGCCAACCACGGCAAATATGACGGAGCGATCATCAGCACGCAACTGAGAGGTTGGCAGCGGGGCAACAACAATAAGGCCACCGTTAACGCTGATCTCGCGGGGCCAGAGTTGATAAGCTGACAACGCCGATTTGGTTCCGGCGCAAACGGACAATTCGGCAGCCCGCGGCGACAGATCGGCCATTAATGTTAATGCCCGGGCCTCCCGGCCGTTGGTCTGACCGCCTTGTCCGCCTCGCCTGCGCGGCGGCTTGCCGGATATGCCTTATTTGGCCTTCGCTGCCGGGCGCAGGCCGCCCTTGGCCTCGATGAAGCCGATGATGCGGTCGAGGCCCTCGCTCTTTTTCAGGTTGGTCATCACGAAGGGGCGCTCTCCCCGCATCCGCCTGGCGTCGGTATCCATCTTCTCCAGGGAGGCGCCGACGTAAGGTGCGAGGTCGATCTTGTTGATCACGAGCAGGTCCGAGCGCGTGATGCCGGGCCCACCCTTGGAGGGGATCTTGTCGCCGGCAGCGACGTCGATGACGTAGATCGTGAGATCGGCAAGTTCGGGCGAAAACGTCGCAGCAAGATTGTCGCCGCCGGATTCGATCAGCACCAGGTCGAGACCCGGAAATTTCGCGCGCATGTCGGCCACCGCGGCGAGGTTCATCGAGGCGTCCTCGCGGATCGCGGTGTGCGGGCAGCCGCCGGTCTCGACGCCGGCGATGCGGTCCGGCGTCAGCGAGCCCGACCGCACCAGAAATTCCGCGTCCCATTTGGTGTAAATGTCGTTGGTGATCGCGGCGATGTCGTAGCGCTCGCGCATCGACTTGCAGAGCAGATCCATCAGCGCAGTCTTGCCGGAGCCGACGGGGCCGCCGACGCCGATGCGAAGCGGGCCGTGAGATTTAGACATGGCAGGTGCTCTTTCCGCGTTGTCGTCCCTGCGAAAGCAGGGACCCATAACCACCGAATTCAGTTGTTGCGACTGGCTGGAGCTCCAGCCTGGAATAGCCACAAACATTTGTGGCTATGGGTCCCCGCATGCGCGGGGACGACGAATGAATATGCATCCTCATGACCGGAACAGCCGCGTATATTGCGTCTCATGGCGCAGGCTGGCGAGGTCGGCGCGGAAGGTGGCGCTGCCGAGATCGTCGAGCGAAGCTGTCAGTGCGCGCCCGGCGGTGGCGGCGACGTCGGCCTCCAAGCTTGCGAGGATGCGCTGGCTGTCGGTCTGCCCGAGCGGCACGAGGCGCGCGCCGGCGGAAATCCAGTTCGATACCACCGCGTGCAGGAAGGCATGCAGCGCAGGCGCCAGCGGCAGGCCATGGGCGGCGCTGACGATGCCGACCGCCACGGGATAGACCGTATCGCCGCCGCAAGCCGCGATCAGGCCGTCGAGCCCATCGCAGGGCCAGGCCGCGCGCGCGATGTCGATGAAGGCGCGGCCCTGGGTCGAGGTCTCGAGCTGGCGCTCACGCGAGGGCACGAAGGCGGCGGCGAGTTCGGCAATCTCGCGCAAGGCGCTGATGTCCTGTGCGGATGCGGCGCGATGCGCCTGCGCCAGGAACACGGCATCGCAGAAGCCGGGGCCATCGCCGAGCATGGCGCCCAGCCAGTCCCGCAGCGCGGCGGCATCGGCGATGTCGCCCGCCTCCACCGCCCATTCGATGCCGCTGGAATAGGAGAACGCGCCGACCGGAAAGGACGGCGACAGCCAGGTCATCAGCCGGTACAGCGCCGCCGCCTCGGCATCCGGCATGTCGCGCCGGTCGCCATCGACCGGCACGGGCTCATTTGCGGCCATGAGCATGGGAGTGATCGTGGTGATGGTGATCGTGGTCGCAATGCTCGTCGTGGTGATGATGGTCGTGGTCCGCGTGACCGTGATCACCGTGGTGGTGGTGATGATGATCGTGCTCACGATCATGGCCGTGATGATGCGCGGCGTGGTCATGCGACGCCTGCGCATAGGCGCCGCCCTCGGGATCGAACGGCGCCTCGATCTCGATGATGCGTGCGCCCAGCCCCTTCACCATCGCCTCGATAACGTGATCCCGGCGGATGCGCAGGCCCTTCGGCATGATCTGGGTCGGCAAATGGCGGTTGCCGAGGTGCCAGGCGATACGTACCAGATGCAAGGGATCAGCGCCGCGGATTTCGATCAGCGGCTCGGCCGCCGCCACCACCTCGATCAGCCTCCCATCTTCCAGCACCAGCGCGTCGCCGCCGCGCAGCGCGACGGCATTTTCGAGGTCAAGCAGGAATTCAAGCCCGCGCGTGCCGGTCATCGCCATCCGCCGCCGGTGCCGGTCGTCGAAATCGAGCACGACGGTATCGGCGGCTGATTGCGTCCAGCGATGCTGGCCCAGAACGTTGGTCGCGCGGATCATGAGAGCCTTATATTTTGACGCGTTTTCTTCACGCGAACCGGTTTCCACTTCGCTTGAAAAGGCTATGCTAGAATTTCTCCACCTTGCCGTCGCTGATGATCTCGATCACCGTCGGCGCCGTCTTCATCTGCGAGGAATATTCCCGCCACACCTTCATATGGGGCGCGCGGCCATGCGCGTTAAGGTCCTCGCGGGTCTCCCAGCGTTCCACCACCACATAGAGATTGGGGTTGCTCACGCTGACATGGCCGTCATAGGAGATGCAGCCCTTCTCCTTCAGCGTCTCAGTGGTGCAGGCCTTATGACCTTTGATGAAGTCGTCCTTGTTTTCCGGCTTCATCGGCGTGGTGGCGATCACGTAGATCATGAGACTCTCTCCCGTTGGCTTTTCTTGTTAGCGGGTTTCGACCTTGGCGGGCGTGATGTACTCGATCCTCGGCGGCGCCGTCATGCATTTGACGGCTACGCGGCCGAACGCCTTCATGTGCTCCGCGGTCCGGTGCGGGCCCAGCGCTTCCATGTTCTCCCACTGCTCGACGAACACCATCTTGGCGGGATCGGTGACGCTTTCGTGCAGGTCGTAGGCGATGTTGCCCGGCTCTTTGCGGGTTTCCTTGATGCAGGCGGTAGCGGCGGCGATGAAATCGGCGCGCGTCTCCGGCTTGATGGTCAGCGTTGCGACAACGTAAATCACTCAATCCTCCCGGACTCTTGTTCTTGATACAATTCCGGGTGGGACCTTAGAACATGAAATAGCGCTGTGCCAGCGGCAGCACCTCCGCCGGCGCGCATGTCAGAAGCTCGCCGTCTGCGCGCACCTCATAGGTCTCGGCATCGACCTCGATATCAGGGGTGGCGCCGTTGTGGATCATGCTCTTCTTGGAGATGCCGCCGCGGGTGTTTTTCACCGGATAGAGCGTTTTGCTGATGCCGAGCTTGCGCGCCAGCCCGCCCGTGATGGCGGCCTTCGACGTGAACACCACCGAGGACGCCGTCAGCGATTTTCCGAAGGCGGCGAACATCGGCTGGTAATGCACCGGCTGCGGCGTCGGGATGGAGGCGTTCGGATCGCCCATCGGCGCCGCCACGATCGAGCCGCCTTTGATGATGCAATCCGGCTTGACGCCGAAGAACGCCGGCGACCACAGCACGAGGTCGGCAAGTTTGCCCTTCTCCACCGAGCCGATCAGCTTTGACACACCGTGCGCGATCGCGGGGTTGATGGTGTATTTGGCGATGTAGCGCTTGACGCGGAAATTGTCGTTGTCGTTGCCCTTGTCCTCCGGCAGTGCGCCGCGCTGCTTCTTCATCTTGTCGGCGGTCTGCCAGGTGCGAATGATGACTTCCCCTAACCGGCCCATCGCCTGCGAGTCCGAGGACATCATCGAGAGCGCACCGAGATCGTGCAGGATATCCTCAGCCGCGATGGTCTCCTTGCGGATGCGGCTTTCGGCAAAGGCGAGGTCTTCGGCGATCGACGGATCGAGATGATGGCATACCATCAGCATGTCCAGATGCTCGTCGATGGTATTGCGCGTGAACGGTCGCGTCGGGTTGGTGGAGGACGGCAGCACGTTCTTCAATCCGGCAATCTTGATGATGTCAGGCGCATGGCCGCCGCCGGCACCTTCGGTGTGGAAGGCATGGATGGTGCGGCCCTTGAACGCCTTCACGGTGTCCTCGACGAAGCCCGACTCGTTCAGCGTGTCCGAATGCAGCATCACCTGGACGTCGTAATCGTCGGCGACATCGAGGCAATTGTCGATCGCGGCCGGCGTGGTGCCCCAGTCCTCATGCAGCTTCAGCGCACAGGCGCCGGCCTTGATCATCTCGACAAGCGCGGTCGGGCGCGCGGCGTTGCCCTTCCCGGAAATGCCGAGATTGACCGGGAAGGCATCGAACGACTGGATCATACGTCCCATGTGCCACGGCCCGGGCGTGCAGGTGGTCGCGAAGGTGCCGTGCGATGGACCGGTGCCGCCGCCGAGCATCGAGGTGACGCCAGACATCAGCGCATGCTCGATCTGCTGCGGGCAGATGAAATGGATGTGGCTGTCGAATCCGCCTGCGGTAAGGATCTTGCCCTCGCCCGCGATCACGTCGGTGCCGGGGCCGATCACGATGGTGACGCCGGGCTGAATGTCCGGATTGCCGGCCTTGCCGATCGCCGCGATCATGCCTTCCTTGATCGCAACGTCGGCCTTGACGATGCCCCAGTGATCGACGATCAGCGCATTGGTGATGACGGTATCGGCCGCGCCCTGCTTGTTGGTCGCCTGCGACTGCCCCATGCCGTCGCGGATCACCTTGCCGCCGCCGAACTTCACCTCCTCGCCGTAAGTGGTGAAATCCTTTTCCACCTCGATGATGAGATCGGTGTCCGCCAGCCGAACCTTGTCGCCGGTGGTGGGACCGAACATGTCGGCATAGACGCTACGTTTGATTTTCACGGACATGTCAGGCTCCAGCCTTCAGATGTGATCGGTGCTTCATTACGGGCATTGTGACTCGCGGCTTACCCCTCTCCCCAACCCTCCCCCGCATGGGGGGAGGTAGCCCTGCCAGCGTGCTCACCTCACTGGAAGTCGTCACGGCGCGTTTCTGGAATCTACAGCTTCCCCTGCACCTCGCCGCGGAAGCCGTAGATGGTGCGCTTGCCCGCCAGCGCGACGAGTTGCACATCGCGGGTCTGGCCGGGCTCGAAGCGGACGGCGGTGCCGGCGGCGATGTCGAGGCGCATGCCGCGCGCCTTCTTGCGATCGAATTTAAGCGCCGGGTTGGTCTCGAAGAAGTGGTAGTGCGAGCCGACCTGGATCGGGCGGTCGCCGGTGTTGGCGACCGTGAGCGTCACGGTCTTGCGGCCGGCATTGAGCTCGATCTCGCCGTCCTTGATGAAGAGTTCGCCGGGGATCATGTCTGGTACCTCGTATTGCTCTGCTCTGTCGTGGCCGGGCTCGTCCCGGCCATCCGCGTCTTTGCGGCCTCAGAAAAGAAAGACGTGGATGCCCGGGACAAGCCCGGGCATGACGGTGTTGATGGCTTGTGTTGGACTTCACCGGATCGGCTCGTGCACGGTGACGAGCTTCGTCCCGTCCGGGAACGTCGCTTCGACCTGGATGTCGTGGATCATCTCGGGAATGCCGTCCATGCATTGCGCGCGGGTGATGACCTGCGCGCCCGCCTGCATCAGCTCGGCCACCGTGCGGCCGTCGCGCGCGCCCTCGACGATGAAATCGGAGATGATGGCGACCGCCTCGGGATGGTTGAGCTTGACGCCGCGCTCCAGCCGGCGGCGCGCCACCATCGCGGCCATCGAGATCAGAAGCTTGTCTTTTTCGCGGGGAGAAAGATTCATGCGAGCACTCTGGTGTTGAGAAGAACTAGTTCAGCCACAGACGCGGCAGAGGCGTGGGAGACGCGCTGCCGAGCACCGTCATCATGTCGGCGCGCAGCCGGGCCGCATCTTGGGCACAGAAGCGTGCCATTGCAAATCCATTCCAAGAGGAAATGCCGACCTCTCCGCCGAAGGTGTCGGACGCCGCGCGAATCCTTTCCACGACCTCCTCGCTGCCGGGCACGATCAGCGCCGTGCCGATGGCGCAGCCGCCACCTGCGATCGCCAGCCGCGCCATTTTTGCGCCGATGTCGCCGTCGAGCCGGATCGTTTCCGCAAATACGAGGCGACCACCACGGCGCAAGCGCCAGCGATCTACGAATTCCCCGTGCTGCATTGTCTCGCCCATCGCCGCGCGGCCGAACACCACAATTTCGCAGAGCAGAAGCGAGGCGTCCTCGGCGAGGCCGATGTCGATACGCCTGATAATCCGCGCCCTGTCGAACAGGATGGTCTCCTGCGGCAGCCAGGAAAGATGCGCGCCCCTCTCCGCCCTCAGCGCGATCGTGAGCTGCGCGGCGGGACCGGGCGCGCGATAGACCTTTTCCGCCGCCGCCGTCGTCAGCGTCAGCCGCGCGCCCTCGCCTGCCGTGATGCCAATGTCGAAACGGTCCCCGCCGGCAATGCCGCCCGCGGTGTTGACGAATACGCCGGAGAGCCCCTCTTGCTCGGGCGAGGGAAAGCGGACGCGCAGCGAGCCAGATTCATGCAAATCGCCACGGCGGGTGACGCCATCCTGCAGATGCACGCCGAACCGCACCGCGCCCTGGGCGCGGTTGGCCGCGAAGGTGGCTGACGCCGCGCGCGCAATTTCGGTCCGCATCCGTCCCCCCAAGCGGCGTTACGATCAACCCTGTCCGCGAGCCTACAAGGCCATCTGGCGGCTGATCTCCGCGGGATCGAGGCTGGCGCGGTCGCAGGCATATTTCACCGCGCCGCGATCCATGACCGCGAAATTGTCGCCGAGCTCGCAGGCAAAGTCGAGATATTGTTCGACCAGCACGATCGCGATGTTGCCGAGGTTGCGCAGGTACGAAATGGCGCGGCCGATGTCCTTGATGATCGAGGGCTGGATGCCCTCCGTCGGCTCGTCCAGCAGCAACAGTTTCGGCCGCATCACCAGAGCGCGGCCGATCGCCAGTTGCTGTTGCTGGCCGCCGGAGAGGTCGCCGCCGCGCCGGCCCAGCATGGTGTTGAGGACCGGGAACAGCGAGAACACGTCGTCGGGAATGTTGCGCTGGTCGCGCTTCAGGGGCCCGAAACCGGTTTTCAGATTCTCTTCCACCGTGAGCAGCGGAAAGATCTCGCGGCCCTGCGGCACGAAGCCGATGCCGCGCCGGGCGCGCTCGTAGGATTTCAGGGAATTGATGTCTTCGCCATCAAAGGTGATGCTTCCCGACGAGATCGGATACTGCCCGACCAGCGCGCGTAGCAGCGAGGTCTTGCCGACGCCGTTGCGGCCAAGCACACAGGTCACCTTGCCGGGCTCCGCGGTCAGCGAGACGCCGCGCAGCGCCTGCGCCGCGCCGTAGTAGAGGCTGATGTTGTCGACCTTTAGCATGGATCAGCGCCCCAGATACACTTCAATGACCCGCTCATTCGACGAGACCTGATCGATGGTCCCTTCGGCCAGCACCGTTCCTTCGTGCAGGCACGTCACCTTGACGCCAAGCTCGCGCACGAAGGTCATGTCGTGCTCGACCACCATGACGGTGTGGTTGCGGTTGATCTGCTTGAGCAGCTCGGCGGTCAGATGCGTCTCGACGTCGGTCATCCCTGCGACGGGCTCGTCGACCAGCAAGACCTTCGGATCCTGCGCCAGCAGCATGCCGATCTCGAGCCATTGCTTCTGGCCATGCGACAGGCTGCCGGCGAGGCGATGGCGTGCATCGGTGAGGCGGATGGTCTCCAGCACCTTGTCGATGCGCTCGGCCTCGGCCTTGTTGCCGCGCCAGAACAGCGTGCCCTTGACGCTGTGATCGACGTTGAGCGCGAGCAGCAGGTTGTCCTGCACGGTCTGGCTTTCGAACACGGTCGGCTTCTGGAATTTGCGGCCGATGCCTAGTTCGGCGATCCGGGTCTCGTCGAGGCGCGTCAGGTCGGTGACGCCGTCGAACAGCACCACGCCCTCGTCCGGCTTGGTCTTGCCGGTGATGATGTCCATCATCGTGGTCTTGCCGGCGCCGTTCGGGCCGATGATGGCGCGCATCTCGCCGGGCTCGAGCGTCAGCGACAAATTGTTGATGGCGTGGAAGCCGTCGAACGAGACGTGCACACCGTCGAGATAGAGGATGGCCGAGGTCTGGCGGGTGTCCATGACGTTCATATGCTTCACTCCGCCGGTTTCGGCGCGACGCCGTCTTCGCGCGCCGCGCTTGCGGCCGCGCCGTTGCCAAGGGCGGGCTTGCGCTGCTCCCACCACGCATTGAAGGTGCCGATGATGCCCTTGGGCAGCAGCAGCGTCACCAGGATGAACAACGCGCCCAGCATGAACAGCCAGTACGGCGCCAGCGGCCCTGACGTGAAGAACGTCTTGGCGTAGTTGACGACGACGGCGCCGAGCGCTGCGCCGACCAGCGTGCCGCGGCCACCGACCGCGACCCAGATCACCGCCTCGATCGAGTTGCCCGGCGAGAATTCTGAGGGGTTGATGATGCCGACCTGCGGCACATAGAGCGCGCCGGCTACGCCCGCCATGCAGGCCGACAGCGTGAACACGAACAGCTTGTAGGATTCGACGCGGTAGCCGAGAAAGCGGGTGCGCGATTCCGCGTCGCGGATCGCGACCAGCACCTTGCCGAGCTTGGAGGTGACGACCGCGCGGCAGATCAGGAAGACGGCGATCAGCGCGGCGCAGCTCAGGAAGAACAGCGCACAGCGCGTGCCTTCGGCCTGCACGTTGAAGCCGAGGATGTCCTTGAAATCGGTCAGGCCGTTATTGCCGCCGAAGCCGAAATCGTTGCGGAAGAAGCCGAGCAGCAGCGCATAGGTCATTGCCTGCGTGATGATCGACAGATACACGCCGGTAACGCGGGAGCGGAAGGCGAACCAGCCGAAGGCAAACGCCAGCAGGCCCGGCACGACCACCACCATCAGCGCCGCGAACCAGAACATGTCGAAGCCGTACCAGTACCACGGTAGGCTCGGCCAGTTCAGGAACACCATGAAGTCGGGCAGGATCGGATTGCCGTAGACGCCGCGGCTGCCGATCTGCCGCATCAGGTACATGCCCATGGCGTAGCCGCCGAGCGCGAAGAATGCGCCGTGGCCGAGCGAGAGGATGCCGCAATAGCCCCAGATCAGGTCGATCGAGAGCGCCAGGATGGCGTAGCAGACATATTTGCCCCACAGCGCCACGAGGTAGGTCGGCACCTGGAACATCGAGCCCGCCGGCAGCAAGAGGTTCGATAGCGGAATGAGGATGCCGAGCCCGGCGACGACCAGGATGAAGATCGCAGCAGAACGGTCGAGCGAGCGGGTGAGCACGTGCGGCGTCATGCTTCCACCGCCCGGCCCTTGAGCGCGAACAGGCCGCGCGGACGCTTCTGGATGAACAGGATGATCAGCACGAGAATGGCGATCTTGCCGAGCACGGCGCCGGCCACCGGCTCCAAAAACTTGTTGGCGATGCCGAGCGTGAACGCGCCGACCAAGGTGCCCCAGAGATTACCGACGCCGCCGAACACCACCACCATAAAACTGTCGATGATGTAGCTCTGGCCGAGGTTGGGGCTGACATTGTCGATCTGCGACAGCGCGACGCCGGCAATGCCGGCAATGCCCGAGCCGAGGCCGAAGGTCAGCGCATCGACGCGCGAAGTGGCGATGCCCATCGACGCTGCCATGCGTCGATTTTGCGTGACCGCGCGCATCTCCAGCCCGAGCGCGGTGTAGCGCAGCATGGCCAGCAGGATGACGAAGACCGCGAGCGTGAAGCAGAGGATCCAGAGCCGGTTATAGGTGATGGTGATCTGGCCGAGCTCGAACGCCCCGCTCATCCAGGAGGGATTGCCAACCTCGCGGTTGGTCGGGCCGAACGCGGTGCGCACCGCCTGCTGCAATACCAGTGAGAGGCCCCACGTCGCGAGCAGCGTCTCCAGCGGGCGGCCGTAGAGAAAGCGGATGATGCCGCGCTCGATCAAGACGCCGATGGCGCCGGCAACGAGGAACGCAAGCGGCACCGCGATCAGCAGCGAATAGTCGAACAGGCCGGGATAGCGAGTGCGAATGACTTCCTGCACCACGAAGGTGGTGTAGGCGCCGATCATCACCATCTCGCCATGGGCCATGTTGATGACGCCCATGACGCCGAAAGTGATCGCCAGCCCGATCGCGGCGAGCAGCAGCACCGAGCCGAGCGACAGGCCATACCAGGCGTTCTGCACCATCGACCACATCGCCAGATTGCTCTGGATCGACGCAATTGCGCTGGTCGCCGCGCGGGCGACGCTGGCGGGTTGATCGGCAGGCAGACCGGTCAGGAGCGCCATCGCCTCCTGGTCACCGCGCGCCTTGACGACGGCGACGGCCTCGAGCTTTTCCACCTCGCTGGCATCGGACTTGTAGAGGAGGATCGCGGCGCGGGCTTCCGCAAACGCAGCCTTGACGGCCTTGTTGCTTTCCTTGGAAAGCGCGTCGTCGATCACTGCGAGCGCGCTCTCCTCGTGGCTCTTGAAGACGGACTGCGCGGCGGCGATGCGCTTGTTGGGATCCGGCGACAGCAGCGTCAGGCTGCCGAGCGCAGCCTCCACGGCACGGCGCAGACGGTTGTTGAGGCGGACGACGGCGGCATTGTCGGGCAGCTTGTCGACGGCCGCGCCGGTTGAGGCATCGACGATCTTGCCGTCGCTGCCGGTGACGAAAACCTTCTTGGTATCAAGGTCGGCGGAGAGCCTGCCGTCCTGCAGCGCGCTGATGATCGGGAAGGCCAGCGGATTGCCCGATGCCGCGACCACGCCGATCGATTCATCGGTGTCGGAAAAATCGTCGTTGGCGAATTTGGCAACCGCATCCTCGAACGGACCCGCCAGCGCCGGCGCCGTGAAGGAAACAGCCAAAAGGAGTGCGAGCAGGAACGCCCGCAGGCGATCGAGGAAATTGGCAGACACAATACGACCCCGGCAGGAGTGGTGAGGAGAAGGCGGCGACATCGCCGCCTTCTCCGTTCTTGGTCATTCTCTTGGAAGTTATTCGTTGGAGGTCAGGCAGGGCTTAGGAGCCGTTTAGGATCCCTGGCCGCCGCATTTGTTGGTCTTGGTGTTGTAGTTGCCGCACTTTTTGCCGACCCAGTCGCCGATCAGGTCCTTGGAGCCCTCCAGCTCCTTCGACCAGGCATCGCCGGCGACCAGCGAGGGGGTCTTCCACACCACGTCGAACTGGCCGTTGGCTTTGATCTCGCCAATGAACACCGGCTTGGTGATGTGATGGTTCGGAAGCATCTTGGAGGTGCCGCCGGTCAGGTTCTTGGCTTCGATGCCCGGGAGCGCATCGATCACCTTGTCCGGATCGGTCGACTTCACCTTCTCGACCGCCTTGACCCACATTTCGAAACCGATGACGTGCGCTTCCATCGGATCGTTGGTCACGCGCTTCGGGTTCTTGGTGTAGGCCTGCCAGGCCTTGATGAACTTGTCGTTCTCGGGCGACTTGATCGACTGGAAGTAGTTCCAGGCGGCGAGATGGCCGAGCAGCGGCTTGGTGTCGATGCCGGCGAGCTCTTCCTCACCGACCGAGAACGCGACGACGGGAATGTCGGTCGCCTTGATGCCCTGGTTGCCGAGTTCCTTGTAGAAGGGAACGTTGGCGTCGCCGTTGATGGTGGAGACAACGGCGGTCTTCTTGCCGGCCGAGCCGAACTTCTTGATGTCGGCGACGATCGTCTGCCAGTCCGAGTGACCGAACGGCGTGTAGTTGATCATGATGTCTTCCTGCTTGACGCCCTTCGATTTCAAGTAGGCTTCGAGGATCTTGTTGGTGGTGCGCGGATAGACGTAGTCGGTGCCGGCCAGCACCCAGCGCTTCACCTTCTCGTCCTTCATCAAATAGTCGACCGCCGGAATCGCCTGCTGGTTCGGCGCAGCACCGGTGTAGAACACGTTGCGCTCTGACTCCTCACCCTCGTACTGCACGGGGTAGAACAGGATCGAGTTCAGCTCCTTGAACACGGGGAGCACGGACTTGCGCGACACTGAGGTCCAGCAGCCGAACACGACGGAAACCTTGTCCTTGGTGATCAGCTCGCGGGCCTTTTCGGCAAACAGCGGCCAGTTCGAGGCGGGGTCGACCACGACGGCTTCGAGCTTCTTGCCGAGAACGCCGCCCTTCTTGTTCTGCTCGTCGATCAGAAAGAGGATGGTGTCCTTCAGCGTGGTTTCACTGATGGCCATGGTGCCGGAAAGCGAATGCAGCACGCCGACCTTGATGGTCTCCTGCGCCTTGGCGGGCGAGAAGGCGGCGAGGCCCATAACCAGGCCGGCGGTGGCCGCCAGCCAGCGACGGCGGCTCATCGTCGCTATATCGTGAGTCAATTGAGTAAGCATGAGATGTCATCTCCCTGACGCAGACGTTTATGCGCTGCGAAACGGCCCCCGCGGCCGCCTGCGTTAAGGGAATCGCAAGAACCATGCCACCGGCGGAAGATGACATAAGCCCATCTAATCATTTGAGAATCTGGAGTCCGCGGAAACCCGTCGCGGCAAAATTGCCTATTTCTTAGCCGGCGCAAATGTATGCTTTGACGGCAAACTATCTATTTTTTGTGCAAAAGCCGAAATTTGGCTAAATTTCTTGCACGAATTTTGATCTTTCGGTTTTCTGATGGGCAGCCAGCGCCCTCCGGTTGATTGGATTCCTTAACCGCACTGCCTCGATTGGCGGAATTCGTCTTGAAAGCGCCGCCCGCGTGCGCCATATGTTCGCCGTGACCTAGAGAATCATCAGGTCCCTGCGAGCCGCGTGTTCTGATCCCGTTTTAGCGGTTTCTGGCTTGCCCCCTTCAGCTAGCAAAACCGACGCCCCAAACACGCGGGTGTCTCAAGACACACCCGCGCGCTCCTGGCTGACACCGCCGGGCGCCTGCCTTTTTTAATGGAAAGAACCCCTCTTTTGACCTCCTTTCAGGATTTCGGCCTCGCCGATCCCATCTCGCGTGCACTCAAGGAAGAAAATTACCACACTCCCACACCAATCCAGGCCCAGACCATCCCCCTTGCCTTGGCCGGCCGCGACGTCGTCGGCATCGCCCAGACCGGAACCGGCAAGACCGCGGCCTTCGCGCTGCCGATCCTGCACCGCCTGCTGGAGAACCGCATCCGCCCGCAGCCGAAGAGCTGCCGCGTGCTGGTGCTGTCGCCGACCCGCGAATTGTCGGGCCAGATCCTCGACAGCTTCAACGCCTATGGCCGCCATATCCGCCTCTCCGCGGCGCTGGCGATCGGCGGCGTGCCAATGGGCCGCCAGGTCCGCTCGGTGATGCAGGGCGTCGAGGTGATGGTGGCGACCCCCGGCCGCCTGCTCGATCTCGTGCAGAGCAACGGGCTGAAGCTGAACCAGGTCGAGTTCCTCGTGCTCGACGAGGCCGACCGCATGCTCGACATGGGCTTCATCAATGACATCCGTAAAGTCGTCGCCAAGCTCCCGATCAAGCGCCAGACGCTGTTCTTCTCGGCCACCATGCCGCAGGACATCGCGGAACTCGCCGAATCGATGCTGCGCGATCCCGCTCGCGTGGCGGTGACGCCGGTGGCCTCGACGGCCGACCGCATCGCCCAGCGCATCATCCAGGTCGATTTCGCGGCCAAACCTGCCGTACTGGCCCAGCTTCTCAAGCAGGAACCGATCGACCGCGCGCTGGTGTTCACCCGCACCAAGCATGGCGCCGACAAGGTGGTGAAGGTGCTGGCCAAGGCCGGCATCGAAGCAAATGCCATCCACGGCAACAAGTCGCAGAACCACCGCGAGCGCGTGCTGGCGGCGTTCCGCTCCGGCGAGGTCCGCACGCTCGTCGCCACCGACATTGCCGCCCGCGGCATCGACGTCGACGGCGTCAGCCATGTGGTGAATTTCGACCTGCCCAACGTGCCCGAAACCTATGTCCACCGCATCGGCCGCACCGCCCGCGCCGGCGCCGAGGGCGTTGCGATCTCGCTGATCGCGGGCGCCGAGGAGATGGGCTATCTGCGCGACATCGAGCGGCTGATCCGCATCACGCTGCCGCGGGAAGACCGCCGCACGCCGGGAGCGCGCGATGCCGCTCCGGCCGCGCCGCACCCGGTCCAGCACCGTAACGGACGGCCTGGGGCACGTGCCCATGGCGGCCGCTCCAACGAACAGGCGCAGGCCGCAAAAGGCCCTCGCCGACGGCGCCGCGGTGGTGGTAATAATGCGCCGCCGCAGGCGAACCGGCATGAAGGGCCGCGTCCGGCGCAGCACGGCGGCAAGGGCCAGGGCGGCCACAGCGAAGGCATTCAAGGCGTCGCCTTCTTGCATCGCGAGAGCCGTCCGAATAATCAACCGAACCGCAGCCACCGACCGCAGCGCTAGCCTCGATCGACCTGGAGACCACCATGGCTAAAGAAGAGCTGATCCAGTTCGAAGGACTGGTGACCGAAATTCTCCCCGATGCGCGCTATCGCGTGCAGCTCGATGCCGGACACGAGATTGTTGCCTATACCGCGGGCAAGATGAAGAAGAACCGCATCAAGACGCTCGCAGGCGATCGGGTCACGGTCGAAATGTCACCCTACGATCTGGAGAAAGGACGCCTGATCTTCCGTCACAAGGACGAGCGTCCACCATCTGCCGGCGCGCCACGTGGCGGGCCGCCCCGCGGCGGGCAGTTCCGCCGTCGGTAAACGAACCCTTAACGTCTGCGAAAACGCGCCCGATAGGCCCCTATCGCGCGCGAACGCGGTCCATTGGCCTGCCGAATCACTTTTTGTGCACGTCAGGATTGTTTTGGACTGTGCAATCGAATAATATTAAGCATCGATTTTCGGCCGGACGACATTAGCTATCCACCGGTACAGCCGGTTTAGACGCTGACGACCCTTCCAAAAATTCGATCTCACCAGCCCATCGAAGGGTGGGCTACGACTTGTATATCTGAGAAGGGACTACCCCAGTGAGCATGGGAACCGTGAAGTGGTTTAACGCAACCAAGGGCTATGGCTTCATCCAGCCGGACGACGGTGGCAATGACGTGTTCGTGCACATCAGCGCTGTCGAGCGTGCCGGCCTCGGAACGTTGCGTGAAGGCCAGAAGATCTCCTACGAAATCGTGGCAGATCGCCGCTCTGGCAAATCTTCGGCCGACAATCTACGCGCCGCCGGATAAGCGATTTCCTCCGGCCTCGGCCGGGAAATCCAGTTCGAAATATAGAAGGGCCGTGCTGATGCGCGGCCCTTCTTGTTTGGCCAGTGCGAGCTATCTGGCTATCGACGAGGGGCGCAGGCACTGCGCCTTCACGCAGCCCATGTAGTTAAGAAGATCGTAACGGACGTCTTGAAGATCGATCACATCCGAGATCAGCCTGGTTTTCAACAATCGAATTAAGGCGCACTTAGGGAGGCTGCAGTTAGGATCGCGCGCTTTTGGACAGCCAAGGGGGCGTTCTCGTGCCATTCAGTCTTCTGCAGAGCCTTTCCCGTTTCCGTCGCGATCGACGCGGCAATGTCGCGGTAATCTTCGCGATCACGGCCATCCCCCTGATATCGGCCATTGGTTGCGCGGTGGATTACTCCCAGGCCACCCGAATGAAGGCAAAGCTGCAAACCGCGGCAGACGCTGCGAGCATTGCCGCGCTTTCGCAGAAGTCACCAGGCTTTCTCGCCGCTTCGGTCATGACAGGCAACGGCTCAGTCTCCGCTGGCGTTACCGATGCCAACAACGTCTTTGACGCCAACATGAACGGGATTACAGGCTACCAAAATCTGGTTCGCAGCAGCACCGTTACGAAGACCGGAATCAAGCTGGCTGCCAGCGTCACGTTCACTGCCGACGTACCGGTAAGCTTCCTGAAAGTGATCGGGTTTCAGAAACTGACGGTAACGGGCGTTTCAAGTTCGGCCGCTACGCTGCCGCCGTATCTCGATTTCTATCTGACACTGGACGTCTCGGGATCGATGGGCCTGCCGTCGACGCCCGCCGAGCAGGCACGGTTGGGCAAGATCAACCCGGATAACTGGGTCCAATACCGCAACAGCACCGGCGTCAGCTGTACCCTAGCCTGCCATTTTGCGCCGAAAGGCAGCGCGTGCACAGATCCGCCTGTCGTTCCTCCCGCTGCTCCAGCTGCCAATCCCCCTGTTACCAGTTCGTATTCCCAGCAATACAATACGAATGGTTATTGCATGGGCTATATCTATTCGCGCCTCGAACAGGCCGCGCTCAATAGCCTCATCAACCAGCCGTCGACCAGTGCCGTAAAGAAGCAGGTCCCCGGCTTGCCGGTGGCGATGCTTCCCGACCTGAATAATACGGTTACTCCCGGCTCGCCGAATTCGCTGATTAAGGGTAACTCTAAAAGCCTGCCGTACAGCCTGACGGCGGTTTCATCCTGCCCGACCGATGGCACCAACGACTGCATCCAGTTGCGCCTCGACGCGGTCGGCTACGCCGTGAACCAGTTGTTCGTTACCGCAAACGCCTCCATGAAGGTTTCCAACCAGTTTAGGATCGGCCTCTACCCGTTCATTCAGAAACTCTATGCCTATTTTCCTCTGACTAGCAGCATCAACGGCTCTCCGACCAATTCCTCGACCATCAACTACGCCGCGGCAAACCTTGCCACGCTGCTTGACACAAATTTGGATTCTAACCTTGGCTCCGGCGGCACGCATATCGATACCGCGCTTAGTTCGGTCAATAACCTCATCTCCGGCGGCAGCGGCGCCGTCGGCGACGGCAGCACGCCGACCACCCCGCAGCCTTACGTCTTCCTCGTCACCGACGGCGCACAAGACAACCAATACAAAGACGTTCCCAACGGCAGCTGGCACGGTAGCAACCAGGCCACCACGATTGATAAACAGAACACCCTAGCGACCGTTCCCCAATGCGAAACTCTCAAGAGCCGCGGCGTCATCGTTTCCGTGCTCTATATTCCCTATCAACCGGTCTCACCCGTTGTTACGAGCTTTGCGGGCAATGAAGACACCTATGCCAACAACAACATTCAGTATATTCCGGCCAGCCTGCAGAAATGCGCGTCCCCTGGCTTCTTCTACACCGCGAACACGCCCGCTGATATCACAGCGGCGCTGAACGCCATGTTCAACCACGCGCTGCAGACCGCACATCTTACGTACTGAACAGGCAGAAGCGCCGGCCGACAGCCTTCCAACGAAGCTATCCGGCCGGCGGCCATCGTCTCTTACGCCAAGCGATTGCCGATAGCCTTGGCGCACGGAGCCAAACGTAGCGCTCCATTCCAGACAGCAACGCGCTCCTGAACGGCCACGATGAGACCGCGGCAGTCCGTTCGTGGCGTCCAGACAGGCAGTAGATGGATTGCGGATTGCTGGCGGGCCCGTCAGATCCCGGCCGGTCGAATTGAATCTGGTCGGTGTATTTGCTGTCTTTGGTTTGAGCATGATCTCGGCAAACCCTTGCCGATGGTCCCCGGGGAAAGTTGCCGCTTCTCCGGATCATGCGCTTGAAACTAACGCGCGATGAATTTTGATTAGATCGCGTTGGCCGCGAGCGCGCGCTCCCGCTTGCGGGGTCGAGACGAGCGAAGCTCGCTCTTAGGTCGGCGCGAAGCGCCGGGTGGAGGCTCTCTCCACTCGGGCAGTGTCGCCCGTGGAGACACCCCCACCCCAGCCCTCTCCAGCCGTTACGGACAGGCGGTGAATCCAGCCGACGGATATAGAACGCACAGCACCGAGCGCGGACGCGTGTAAGCGGTATCGTTGAAGGTGAGGCCGGTCTTCGCCAACAAATAGCCGACGGCTGGGACGTATTTGTAGCTGACCTCGCTCCAGACCACGTGTGTCCCCTTGGCCACGACCAGAGCCGGCGGCAACACCACAATGTCACCCGGATTATGCGGTGCCGTCGCCGCGATCGAGACAGTGCCTGTCGTAGCGATCGTCAGCCCCTTGCTCCACTGGACCTTCGCGACCCCGGTCGAGCTATCGACGTAAACCTCCGTAACCGAGGATATCAAGGGCGAGACCGGGTAAGGCGTCATGATCGCCTTTGCCGCCTCACCAAAACTGAGGATGTCGGCATCCGTGACGCTCGCCATCTGAGACGTCAGATCGGAAAGCGTCCGCGCTACCAAGGTGGCCTTGCGATCCACGGAAATGGCCGAGGAAATCTCCACCACTCCGAAGAACATCACCAGCATCATCGGAAAGATCATTGCAAACTCGACCGCCGCGAGACCGCGGCAATCCTGCACCAGAGCGCGCACACGAAGCGACATCTTCTGCATCGGGGTCATCATCGTATCATGGCTCGACATGGAAGGCGGCGGTCGCCGCGAGCAGCCGTTGGCCGCCATTGAGGTTTGCAATGTTGTAGCCGAATCGCGTCACGAACAGCGGCCATTGATAGAAGGCGCGAACGACGATGGTATTGGGTGTGCCCGCTGGCGGCAGAGAATATGAGAAGGGCCCTGTCAGGGCTCCACTGGCGATCGGGTCGGTAATCGTGATCGCGGTGCCGGGGGTAAAGACCTTCACATCCACGGTAAGGTTGGCCAGATTGCCCTCGCAATTGAACATCATCTTGATGCGATTGCAGAGATCCGTCTTGAATGCGGTCTGGGTCATGCCGCTATCCTGGGCCTGATGTGTCATCATCAGCCGCGCGCTTTCCGCCGTTCCCAGTTCCAGAAGCTGGCCTGCAAGAAAAACGATCGCCGTTTCGAGAATCGCAAAAAGCACGGCAAAGAACAGCGGTGCGACCAGCGCGAATTCAACGGCGACCGAGCCTCGCCGGTTGCGGCGGAATCGGCGCAATGCGTTCTTGACAGAGACGGTTGCAGCGGGTGACGACATCGAAAATCCCCAGACAGCGGCGATTTGTCCGCGCGCAACATCTAACTGAAAGTCATTGTGGAAGTGTTTCGGCGAATCCAAGCAGATCGGCTCGCCCCGCTAACGCGACGTTAACCAACTTCAGATCGGCCTCGCGGGCGGGTCCGATTTGCAGACGCGATGATGTGCGTGCCGGCCGACTGCAGTTTCGGTTCTGATCCGGTCAGAACCGAAGTGCACCGTACTTATTTGTTGGCGCCTGCGCTGGCAGCCTGACCACTCAGCGAGCCGGCCTGATCGATCGCGGTCTTGAAGTAGCCGTCGCCGTCGCCGAGCGTGACGCGGCGCTGGCAGATCGGCATGCAGCTATAGGATTCCCGTTCGACGCCGCGATACACTGTGACCATCTGATCGGTCGGGCCCTCGACCTGGATCTGGCGGTCGACCAGCACCTCGCCGTTGCGATCCATGGCGATGAAATTAGTCGCACCATAGCCCTTGCCGGTAACGACAATGATGCCGCCGCTCTGCAAGGTCACGTCCGCGATCAGCGGATTTCCGACCACGATGGTGGAGACCTTGGCTGGAAGCTTCACCAGCTTTGCCTGGTCGACATAGACCGCGATGCGGTCTGGATCGGGCGCAGCCAAGCTGAGGGCTGGCCACAGCAGGGCACCTGCCACGAGAGAACGCAATCCAAAACGCGCATGGGCGCGAATACGCTGGAACTTGAACGACATACTTTACCCCGGGGCATCAACAGGCCGGCAGTGGCGATACGCAGCGGAACCGGCGCCCGACAATGGTGAATCTGACGACAATTCGTGAACAAAGGGCAAATAGGTCCGCGATTGCGGCAAGAAATCCGCCGTGCGCGGCTTCTATCTTGCAGGCAAGTCGGTCCGCGCCCTGCGCCACCACCGGCCTTCGGGCGGCCGGACCGTGTCCGATCTGCGGAACGGATAGGCCAGCTGGCCGATGATCTCGCCGGGGAACGAGGCCTGATCGACCACGCCGTACTGCTCCGGCAGGCGGTCCAGCGGCATCCGGAAGGTTCCGAACAGGATATCCCAGAGCGGAAAGGTGCCCGCGAAATTGGTGTCGCCGCCCTCCGCGGGCGAGGTGTGGTGCCAGCGATGGAATACCGGCGTCGCCAGGACGTATTTCAGCGGCCCGAGGGTCCAGTTCAGGTTGGCGTGAACGAACGCCGAATGGAAAATGTTGAGGGGCCCGAGCCAGAGCATCACTTCAGGCGAAATGCCAGCGACGAGCAACGCGACGTCGACCCCGATGGTGCCTAACAACAGGTTAACGGGATGAAAGCGCGCCGCCGAGATCCAGTCGACGTCTTCCGACGAGTGGTGAATGGCGTGGTACTTCCAGAAGCCGCCGCCATGGAACATGCGGTGCAGCCAGTACATCATGAAATCGGCGGCGACCAGAAACAGGATTGCCTGCAGCCACAGAGGCAGCCGCGACAACGGGCCGTGGCCGTTGTCGTAGAACGCGATCAGCGCATCGGCGTCGCGGATTCCGAACAGCAGGGCGGCGCCGAGCACCAGAAGGCCGATGCGGAACACCCGCGCGAACAACGGCACCACAAACCAGTAGCAGATGTCGGTGACCAGCTCGCGCTTGCGCCACCAGGGCCGGCCCGGATTGCAGGACCAGAAGTGCGCCAGCACCGAGAATACCAGCGCCAGCGCGATCGTGACCGGTACCACCTTGGCCAGGGTCTGGCCCAGCATCTCGACGATTTCCGTGGGTAGCCCGGACATATCCGTTTATTCCCGTCGGGCCGCGGAGTGGTGACAAATCCAACAGCGAATCCAGATTGCGCACTCGCCTATCAGAATTCCAGCGCCCCGACTAGTTTGACGCTGATATCGAGCGCCGCCGAAATCCGGCCGGCACACCTCAAAAGTCTAAGATTTCTGCAATTCACTCCGGCCTAATGCTTGAGATTCTGAAACCCAGGAAAGGCGCGGGAGCTCCGCATGGCCACTGTGGCACAAGCTGCGATGAACCCGCCGGGGCAAAAGCGCCGTCCCTGGTGCGCTATTCAAGACGTGCTTTGTGCTGTGCGGCATCAACGCCTGCAACTTCGCGCTGGCATACTTTCTCTCTACATGTACGACATGATGGTGTTGGCGATCCCCGTCGCGTTCCTGGTCCGTATCGGACTGACGTCTGGCTTACGCAACCACGAGCTTCCCGCGCTCGACGGCGCGGTGGCCCCTGATCATGACCTTCATCTTCGCAGGCATTCCGGGTGGCCTCGGCGCTACGCTGATCATCGGCTGTCTGGTCTTGCGCCGCAGCGGGCCGTGGTGGCGGCGGGAGCCGACGCCCTCAACTGCGATGCTTCCGAGCAGCAGCGTCATAGGATAAACGCGGAGCCCGCGCGGAAATCGCCGCAGAGCCGGTAACTACCGGAATCAAAAATCAGTTGGCCGTGCGGATATGCAGCACGGCGTTCTTGTCGGCGTAGACCTTCTGCCAGCCGCCGATATGACTGAACAGGCCGGCCGCCGGGGTCTGCGGCATCAGCAGCACGGCATCGATGTCCCATCTCTTGAGGATGTCGAGAAGCTGATTGATGTCCTTGAGCTGCATCGCGCGGTAGTAGGCCATATCGAAGGCTTCGCCGTAGAGCTCGGCGCGCCCGTCGACGAAAACCGGAATCTGTCGCCAGATCAGATAGCCGCCAAATGGAAGGTCGTTGAGAACGCGCTTGGGACTATGCGCCTTCAGCGCTTCGACGGCCGCGGCCGGCGAATGGCTTTCGGGCGGAGCAACCGTGGTGTTGGCGGCGAGCAGCCACGTCCAGCCACCAATCAAGATCATAATCACCGCCATTACTACCGTCGGCGCGGCGGCACGGGCTCCCCAAGCCGGCCGCAACCCGAGTTGCGACGCCACCGGCGCCAGCACCACGATCGGCAGCAGCAGCGCGAATATCTCGATATTCCTGGCATGCGAAAGCGCCATATGCAGCAGACCAAGCACCAGCGCGATCCGTGGCGGCGTGAGCTTGACGCGGCCGTAAAGTGCACCCGCGATCAGGCCCAGGATCGACGTTTCGAACAGGCCGAACCTGCTGAAGTCCGCCGGCATCCATTCGTAGATGAGGTGCAGCAACTCCCCGAGATCGAGAATCTTGCGCGCCGCGAGGATCGATCCCCAGCCATAGGGCGTAACGCAGCACGCCGCCAGAGCAGCGACGCTGAACCCAGCCCAGCGCAGCGCCAGGCTCTTGCGTTGGGGCCGATCCGCGTTCCACAGTGCATCGAGCGCACACCCGCCGACCAGCACGAGGCCGAAGACGAATCCGCCATGCAGGTTTGCCCACAGCACAATCAGCAGCAGTAAGCAGAATGAAGGCGCGCTTCCCCGTTCGCTTGCCGACAACACCCCGTATGTCCAGGCCAGCATCACCGGCAGAACGAGCACATGCGGGCGCGCCCACAAATGCTGTACCGAAAGCAGGAGCGCCAGCAAAGTGACGATAACGGCAAGAGATGCCGGAATGCGTTGGCCCAGGATCCTCGTCAGCATCGCAAAGGTCACGGCGATGCAGGCTCCGGATAGCACGATCGGTCCCGTCCAACCCGCCAGATTATAGCTCGCCGCAAGCAGCACCTGGGACAACCACGACGACGAAACCCACGGCTCGCCGGCCTTGGTGTAGGAATAGAAATCGACCGTGGGAAACGCGTTGTGGTCCAGGATCCATTGTCCCACTGCGATGTGCCAGTAGGTATCGGAATCGCCCAGAAGCGTCCGGCCGTTGATCAACGCCAACGCGTAGACGCCGATTCCGAGCCAGAGCCATGCCGGGACGTCGCCAAGGCTGAAGACTTTTTCCCGCTGGATCGCTCCGGTCTCAGTGCTCATGCGAATTGCCGACCGAGCTACTGGCGGAACGGATAGGCCAATTGCCCGCCGATCTCGTTGGGTATCTCTTGATCGTCAACGCCATATCCTTCCGGCAGCCGATTCTCTGGCATGCGGAACGTGCCAAACAGGATATCCCAGATCGGAAAGGTGCCGGCGAAGTTGGTGTTGCCGCCCTCTTCGAGCGAGGTGTGATGCCATCGGTGAAACACCGGCGTCGCTAGCACGTATTTGAACGGTCCCAACGTCCAACTCAGGTTGGCGTGAACGAACGCGGAGTGGAAGGTCGTGAACGGCCCAACCCACAGCATGATGTTGGGCGAAATGCCGGCCATCAGCAGGACGACGTCAACCAAAATCGTTCCGATGAACAGATTGACGGGATGAAACCGCGCCGCGGAGATCCACTCGAGATCCTCCGAGGAGTGATGGATGGCGTGATACTTCCAGAACCCGCCGCCATGAAACATGCGGTGCAGCCAATACAGCATGAAGTCGGACGCAACGAGGAACAGCAGCGCCTGCAGCCAAAGCGGAAGCTGCGCCAGCGGCCCGTGGCCGTTGTCGTAGAATGCGATCAGCTCGTCGACCTCATTGATGTTGAAGACAAGCGAGGCGCCGAGCACCAGCAGCCCGATCCGAAAGATGCGCGCGAACACTGGCACGAAGAACCAGTAGCAGATGTCGGTGAGGAGCTCGCTCTTGCGCCACCAGGGCTTGCCCAGATTACAGGCCCAGAAATGCGAGAGAACCGTGAACACGACGGCGAGCACGATCGTGACCGGAATGACCTTCGCCATCGTTTGGCCTATGACTTCGATGACTTCCATTGGCAGACTGGACATGACGGCCTCGCTCGATCGGAGAGTTTAGGCGTATCCGCTCGCGCTTAAGGAGCCGTGAACTAAAGGAGTCGGGCGAAACAGAAATCGTGCTGCCAAGTTGCGTGATGCATTTTATCGAACGCTTTAATGCGACGTTTACTGTGCTCGATAACAGGAAGTTCCAGGCATTTTTGCATGGTCGAATTAACTGCGTCGAAATTGTCGCACCCTAGGGTGACACCATGGTCACGGTGCTGAGAACGCCGGCAAGACCAAACTTAAGTTCGACCAGCCACGTGTACACAGGAGTTATCATCTATGAAGAATCTCGTTTCGCGTTTCGTGAAGGATGAGTCCGGCGCCACCGCCATCGAATACGGCCTGATTGCCGCCGGCATCGCGATCGCGATCATCACCGCCGTTCAGGGCGTCGGCACCAAGCTGTCGAGCAACTTCAACGCGATCTCGACCTCGTTGAAGTAAGCGAAGCCTCACGTTGGTTCTTTAAAGGCCCTGGCATTCGCCGGGGCCTTTATCGTTATGGCCTTGACTTATTGGCGGAATAACCGAAGCGCGGCGAAACATGCTTTACGCTTTGTTGAAGGCGGTCCGCTAGCCTACCCGCTCCTCGAGTATCCAGGTTCGAATGAACGTCAACGAGACGATCGTGCCCCAAAGCGCTGCCCGACCGAGTACATGGGGCGGCGATGCGATGCTGGGACTGGCGGGGGCTCTGCTGGCATTCGGCCTGCACGCGTTGGCCGGCTTTCCGACGCTGGCCGCCAACGGTGACAACGACAGTCTGCTTCGGTTGGTCGAGATTCGCGATCTTATCGGCGGACAGGCCTGGTTCGACCTGCACCAGTACAGGATGGGCCCGCCCGGCGGCTTTGTCATGCACTGGTCGCGCTTCGTCGATGTGCCGATTGCGTGTTTTATTCTTGCCGTGTCCGCCCTGACCGGAAGCCAGGCGACAGGCGAAAAGGTGGCGCTGCTCGCCTGGACGACCCCGATGATGGCGGTCGCACTGACTTTCATGCTGCGGATCGCACGCTCGGTCCGTGATGATGGGACGATCATGCCGGCATTCATCATCTGCGCCGCTGCGCTCCACTTCAGCGGCGTCTTCGCGCCCGGCAATATCGATCACCACAACGTCCAGCTCACGCTCTGCCTCGCCGCAATCACCGCCCTGATGGTTGGCCGCGGTTACGAGGCCGGGATCGCCGCAGGCGGCGCCTGCGCTCTGATGCTGGCGATCGGCATGGAAACGCTACCCTATGTCGCCATTGCCGGGCTGATCGCAGCCGTAATCTATCTGCTGGGCGATCGCCCCGAGGCCGCCAGGGCGGCCGGGTTCGGGACTGGTCTTGCCGGCGGCGGCATTGCCGCGTTCATTGCGACCGTGCCGGCCAGTAGCTGGCTTTCCCCGCATTGCGACGCCTACTCGATCCCGCAATTCGCGGTGGCGGCGATATCCGGAATCGGGCTGACCATAGCCGCGATTTCTCCCGCGCTGGGTCGCAGCTTCCACAGAAAGCTTGCCACGCTACTTGCGCTCGGTGTCGCCGTTGCCGCCGTAACGGTGACCGCGTTTCCACAGTGCCTCGCCGATCCCTATGCCGGACTGGATCCGAAGCTGCAATTGCTCTGGCTGGATCACGTGAGCGAGGCCCAGCCGTTCTGGCGCGTGCTCTCCGACAATTGGGCCAAGGCCGCGGGCTTTTACGTCACGCCCATCCTCGCTCTGACCATGCTCGGGCTGCGGCTGCGCCGTAGTAGCGACGCAGCCGGCTGGATCCTGATGGCATTCCTGACTTCAGCTTTCGCTGTCAGCCTTTGGCAGGTGCGTGGCGCCACATTTTCGCTGCCGCTCGCGGCCATCGCGCTCGCAGGCTGGGTCGGCGAATGGCGACACCGCACGGCGTTGACCTCGGACCGGATGGCTATGCCGCGGATGGCGGTGGTCTGGCTGGTTTCCCTGAACGTGACCTGGAGCGCGGCCGCACATGCGGCGGCGGCCCTCGGAAAGACGGAGCCGGCAGCTTTGCCGGCCGGCACTTGCGAGCGGTCCGCCGATTACGCCTTCCTCGCTGCGCAACCACCCGCCACCGTACTTGCCATTTCCAACCTCGGGGCGCCGATTCTTGCGCGCTCTCCTCATGGCGTGCTGGCTGGGCCGTATCACCGCAACGTCGCTGGCAACCTGCTCGCGCTCGACGCCTTTACCGGCACGGCCGAGCAGGCGCGCGCCATCATCCAGAAAAACCGAATTGGGCTTGTCGCGCTCTGCCGCGGCAACGCCGAGACCGCGCTGGTGATCGGACAGGCACCCACCGGCCTGCTCGCCGCACTGGTCCGCAGCGAACCGCCGGACTGGCTCGAGAAATTGCCGCAGCAGCCCGCCGAGCCGCTCGAAATCTACCGCGTGCGGCCAAAGCCCTGATATGACCCAGGGCCATTTTCCGATCGTTTACCTGTCGTCAATAGGCTGCGCCGACGCGCAAGAACACATTCCAATCCAATGGGCCGTTACGCCATGATCCTCGATACCGCCCGCCTCCTGTTGTTTCCCGCCCTGGTAGCCTTCGCGGCCGCGAGCGATCTGCTCACCATGAAGATTTCGAACTGGGTGTCGCTGACGCTGCTGGCCGGCTTCCTGATCCTTGCGCTATTGAGCGGCATGGGCCTGCATGACATCCTCATGCACATCGCAGCCGGCGCAGCCGTGCTGGTGGTGGCTTTTGCCTGCTTCGCGATTGGCCAGGTTGGCGGCGGCGACGCCAAGGTCGCGGCCTGCGCGGCGCTTTGGCTCGGCTTCGACCATCTGCTGAATTATCTGATCTATGTCTCGCTGCTCGGCGGAGCCCTGACGATCCTGTTGGTGCTGTTCAGGCAATGGCCGCTGCCGGCCGTGCTCTTGAGACAGACCTGGCTGAACCGGCTGCACGAGAAGAGCGGAATCCCCTACGGCATCGCGCTCGCCTTCGGCGCGCTGATCGTCTATCCGGAAACCCAGTGGATCAAGGCGGTCGACCTCGCGCACATTGCCATGCGCTGATCTTTGCGCCGCTAACTTTCCGTTAAGGCAATTTACACACGCCTCATTAACCATGCTTTGACGAATAGCTGGTCAACTCCCATCACGGCGACGGAAGCGTCGCGGCGTAATGTGGAAAGTGAAGCGTATGAATAAGCCACGCATCGTGGTCCTGGCCATCGCCGTCGGCGCCGGAGGCATTGCCGCCTATCTCGCCAGCGGGTCAGACGACAAGCCTGCACCGGCCCAACAGGTCGTGCAGATGCAGACCGTCGATATTCTCATCGCAAAGGCGGATATCGGCCTCGGCCAATCGGTCAAGCCGAGCGATATCGACTGGCAGGCCTGGCCGGCCTCGAGCGCCGGCGGCAACCTGATCAGCCGCGCCAGCAGGGCCGAGGCGATCAAGGAAATCACCGGCTCGATCGCCCGCTCGCCGTTCATCGCGGGCGAGCCGATCCGCGACCAGAAGCTGGTGAAGGCCGACGGCTCCGGCTTCATGGCCGCGATCCTGCCCGCGGGCTACCGGGCCATTTCCACCGAAATTTCCCCGGAAACCGGCGCCGGCGGCTTCATCCTGCCGAACGACCGCGTCGACGTCATTCTCACCAAGCGCGACAAAAATCCGGACGGCAAGGGCCCGGACAGCCCCAACTCCGAAATCATTCTCAGCAACGTCCGCGTTCTCGCGATCGACCAGGCGCCGAAGGAGAAGGAAGGCTCCAGCTCGCTGGTCGGCAAGACCGTGACCCTCGAACTGAAGCCTGAGCAGGCCGAAACGCTGGCGCGCTCGCGCCAGAGCGGCACGCTGACGCTGGCGCTGCGCAGCATCGCCGACGTCAACGCGACCGAGAAGCCGGACGATACCCAGATCAAGCGCGGCGAAAACCTCAACGTCATCCGTTACGGCGTTGCCAGCCAGCAGATGATGCAGAAGTGACCGAAAGGACGCGCGATATGAAGTGCAGGGAAATTCAGCCGATGATGCGAACGTTCATCGTCCGCGCCCTGTCGTTTTCGGCCGTGGCTGCTCTCACGCTCAATCCGGCGCTGACGCCGGTGGTGGCGAGCGACTATCGCATGGCGCCGGTCGCCGCCGATGGCCAGATGAGCGCGCGATTCGTTTCGCTCGGGATCGGCAAATCGATGGTGATCGACCTGCCGCGCGAGATCAAGGACGTCCTGGTCGCCGATCCGAAGATCGCCAACGCGGTGATCCGTTCGAGCCAGCGCGCCTATATCATCGGCGCGGCGGTCGGCCAGACCAACATCGTGTTCTTCGATTCCACGGGCGCGCAGATCGCAGCCTATGACATCGCGGTGAAGCGCGACCTCAACGGCGTGCGCGCGGCGTTGAAACAGTCGCTGCCGAATTCGGACATCCAGATCGAGGGCGTCGGCGATGGCGTGGTCCTGACCGGCACCGCGGCGACCCCGATCGAGGCGCAGCAGGCCGCCGATATCGCCGCCCGCCTGGTGAACGGCAGCGACAAGGTGGTCAATTCGATCGCCGTCCGCGGCCGCGACCAGGTGATGCTGAAGGTGACGGTCGCCGAAGTCTCGCGCAACATCATCAAGCAGCTCGGCATCGATCTCACCGCGAACCTGAACTACGGCACGGCCGTCGTGAACTTCACCAATGCCAATCCGTTCACCGCGCTCGGCCGTCCGCTGGTCGCGGGCAACCAGTTCCAGACGTCGTTCGGCAGCACGCCGTCGGTGGCGGCCACCCTCCGCGCCATGGAGGGCTCCGGTGTCATCCGCACGCTGGCTGAGCCGAACCTGACGGCGATCTCGGGCGAATCCGCGACCTTCATCGCAGGCGGCGAATTTCCTGTTCCCGCAGGCTATTCCTGCGACCCGATCACGCGTGTCTGTACGACCCAGATCTCGTTCAAGAAGTTCGGCATCTCGCTCAACTTCACGCCGGTCGTGATGACCGAAGGCCGGATCAGCCTTCGCGTCATGACGGAAGTGTCGGAGCTGTCGAACGAAAACTCGATCACGCTAACGCAGGCGCTGAGCAACAATTCGAGCAACTCGCTGACCATTCCCTCGGTCAAGACCCGCCGCGCGGAAACCACGCTGGAGATCCCGTCGGGCGGCGCCATGGCGATGGCGGGCTTGATTGCGGACCAGACCAAGCAGGCCATCAACGGCCTGCCGGGACTGGCGCAACTGCCGATTCTCGGCACGCTGTTCCGCAGCCGCGACTACGTCAACAACCAAACCGAACTGATGGTTCTGGTCACGCCGTATGTGGTGCGAGCGGTGGCGCAGAAAGACTTGTCGCGCCCCGATGACGGCTTTGCCGCCGCCTCGGACCCGCAGGCCGACCTGCTTGGCAATATCAATCGCATCTACGGCGTTCCGGGCCGGGTCGAGAAGGCACGGAATTATCGCGGCACCTACGGCTTTATTACGGACTGAGGCGGGACATGACACCCAAGACAACCCCAACCAAGCCCGCCGATGTCAGGCGCGCCCTCCGCCTGGCAGGAACGCTGCTCGGCCTTTCGATGGCGCTCGGCGCCTGCAAGCACGTCACCGAGGTCGTGACGACGGCGAGCGTGCCCGATGACTATAAACAGCGTCATCCGATCGCGGTGACGGAGACCGACCGCTCGATCGTGGTTTTCGTCGGCCGGGGACGCGGCGGCCTTTCCGCCACACAGCGCGCCGACGTGATGTCGCTGGCCCAGAGCTGGCTTCGCGAAGGCACCGGTGCCATCAGCGTCGACGTCCCCGTCAAGACGCCGAACGCGCGGGCGGCCGAGGATTCGTTGCGCGAGATCCGGTCAACCTTCGCCGCCGCCGGCGTGCCGCCGCGCGCGGTCAATATCCGCGAATATCGCCCGGAAGACCCCCGGCACATGGCCGCTATCCGCCTCAGCTATCCGAAGATTTCGGCGGTCGCCGGCCCGTGCGGGCTGTGGCCGGAGGACATCGGACTCTCGATCCACAACAAGAGCTACTTCGAAAACAAGCAGTACTACAATTTCGGCTGCTCCAACCAACGCAACCTGGCGGCAATGGTCGACAACCCGTCGGACTTGGTGCAGCCGCGTTCCGAAACCGCGGCCTACGCGCCGCGCCGTGCCATCGCCTTCGAGAAATATCGCAAGGGTACGACAACCGCGACGACGTATTCAGAGAGCGACAAGGCCAAACTTAGCGACATCGGCAAATGATCACTTACTCCCGCCAGAACACAGATCCGCAGCAGCCGCCGGAAATCGGAGCTCCGTCCACCGAGGACCATATTGCACCGGCGCCCCGGGTGTCGGTGCAGGCATTCTGCGAGACGGTGGAGACCGCCGCCGCCGTGCAGTCGGCGGGCGAAGACCGCCGCCTGGGCAAGGCTCATCTCAAGATCCAGATGGGCGGCATGGCCGCGGCCATCGAGGCCTACCGCTCAGCGCCGACCCCGAACGTCATCATCCTGGAGACCGAAGGCCGTAATGACATCCTCGCCGGCCTCGACCAGCTTGCAACCGTCTGCGACGCCGGCACCCGTGTCATCGTGATCGGGCGCATCAACGACGTCATGCTCTATCGCGAGCTGGTCCGGCGCGGCGTCAGCGACTACGTCATCGCCCCGGTTGGCGCCATCGACGTGGTGCGCTCGGTCTGCAACCTGTTCTCGTCGCCGGAAGCCAAGGCGGTCGGCCGCATCATCGCCGTCGTCGGCGCCAAGGGCGGCGTCGGTGCGTCTACCGTCGCCCATAACGTCGCCTGGGCGATTGCCCGCGACCTGTCGCTGGACTCCGTGGTCGCCGATCTCGACCTTGCGTTCGGCACCGCCGGCCTCGACTACAACCAGGACCCGCCGCAAGGCATCGCGGACGCGGTGTTCTCGCCCGACCGGATCGATACCGCCTTCCTCGACCGCTTGCTGTCGAAGTGCACCGACCATCTCAGCCTGCTGGCGGCGCCGGCGACGCTCGACCGCGTCTACGATTTCGGCGTCGAAGCGTTCGATTCGATCTTCGATACGCTTCGCACCACGATGCCCTGCATCGTGCTCGACGTTCCCCATCAATGGTCGGGATGGACCAAGCGCGCCTTGATCGCGGCCGACGACATCCTGATCGTCGCCGCGCCCGATCTTGCCAACCTGCGCAACACCAAGAACATCTTCGATCTTCTGAAGTCGTCGCGGCCGAACGATCGCGCCCCGCTCTATTGCCTCAATCAGGTCGGCATCCCCAAGCGTCCGGAGATTCCGGCCGCCGAGTTCGCCAAGGCGATCGAAAATCACCCGATCGCCACCATCCCGTTCGAGCCGCAGATCTTCGGTTCGGCCGCCAACAATGGCCAGATGATCGCGGAAATCTCCGCGACCCATAAGACCACCGAGATCTTCCTGCAGATCGCGCAGCGGCTCACCGGCCGCGGCGAGACCAAGAAGCCGAAGGGTTCGTTGCTGTCGCCTTTGATCGAGAAGTTGCGGGCCAAGAAGTAGCTCGCGCGTGGAGTGCCATCGTGTTCGGTAAGCGTAGCGGAAATGATGATGTTCGGGCTCTGAAGCCCACCTTCCAGGCGCCGGAGCCGGCTCCCGCCGCAGCGCCGGCGCGCGAGATCGCCGCGCCGACGGTCGCCGCGCCGCCGATCGCCCCCGCCAAGCCGCCGCCGGCCCCTGCGGCCGCCGCCGGGCGGTCCGATAATTACTATCAGGTCAAGGCCACCATCTTCGGCGCGCTGATCGAGGCGATCGACCTCGCCCAGCTCGCCAAGCTCGACGGCGAGTCGGCGCGCGAGGAAATCCGCGACATCGTCAACGAGATCATCGCGATCAAGAACATCGTGATGTCGATCGCCGAGCAGGAAGAGCTGCTCGATGACATCTGCAACGACGTGCTCGGCTACGGCCCGCTGGAGCCGCTGTTGTCGCGCGACGACATCGCCGACATCATGGTCAATGGCGCCGGCACGGTGTTCATCGAAGTCGGCGGCAAGATCCAGAAAACCGGCATCCGCTTTCGCGACAACCAGCAGCTGCTCAACATCTGTCAACGCATCGTCAGCCAGGTCGGCCGGCGCGTCGACGAATCCTCGCCGATCTGCGACGCCCGCCTCGCCGACGGCAGCCGCGTCAACGCCATCGTGCCGCCGCTGGCGATCGACGGGCCCGCGCTCACGATTCGTAAGTTCAAGAAGGACAAGCTCACCCTCGACCAGCTGGTCAAGTTCGGTGCGATCTCGCCGGAGGGCGCGACAATCCTGCAGATTATCGGTCGCGTTCGCTGCAACGTTCTGATCTCGGGCGGTACCGGCTCCGGCAAGACCACGCTGCTGAACTGCCTGACCAACTACATCGAGCATGACGAGCGCGTCATCACCTGCGAAGACGCCGCCGAACTTCAGTTGCAGCAACCCCACGTGGTGCGGCTGGAAACCCGTCCGCCCAACATCGAAGGCGAAGGCCAGGTCACGATGCGCGAACTGGTCCGCAACTGCCTGCGTATGCGGCCTGAGCGCATCATCGTCGGCGAAGTCCGCGGACCCGAGGCGTTCGACCTCTTGCAGGCCATGAACACCGGCCACGACGGCTCGATGGGAACGTTGCACGCCAACAATCCCCGCGAAGCGCTGTCACGCTGCGAATCCATGATCACCATGGGCGGCTTCTCGCTGCCCTCGCGCACCATTCGCGAGATGATTTGCGCCTCGATCGACGTCATCGTGCAGGCGGCGCGCCTGCGCGACGGCTCGCGCCGCATCACCCACATCACCGAGGTGATGGGCATGGAAGGCGACACCATCATCACCCAGGACGTGTTCCTGTACGACATGATCGGCGAGGACGCGAACGGCAAGATCATCGGACGGCACCGCTCGACCGGCATCGGACGCCCGCGGTTCTGGGAGCGGGCGCGGTATTACAACGAAGAGAAGCGGCTTGCGGCTGCGCTCGACGCCGCCGAAGTCACCGATAAGGTCTAAAAGGGGGCGACAGAGCATGCAGACACTCGCACTGGCCTTTCTTGCCGCCACCGCCATCGGCGGCATGGCCTGGGTATTCATCTATCCGATGCTGTCGGGCGAGCGGAAAGCCGAATCCCGCCGCGCCTCGATCGCCCGTAACGACGCGCCGGCGCGGCAGGCCGAGAAGACGCAGCGTTCCCGCCGCGAGCAGGTCGAGGGATCGCTGAAGGAGCTTGACGCCCGCCGCAAGAAGGACAACGCCGTTCCGCTCTCAACCCGTCTTGCGCAGGCCGGCCTGGGATCGTGGACCACCCAGAAGTTCTGGATCATGTCAGGCATTTTCGCCGCCGTCGGATTCGTGCTCGCCTACTTCGCGGGCGGTTCGCTGCTCGGCGCCGTCGTCATGGGCTTCGGCACCGGCCTCGGCCTGCCGCGCTGGATGCTGAGCTATCTCAAGAAGCGCCGCGAGGCGGCATTCCTGAAAGCGCTGCCCGACGCCGTCGACGTCATCGTGCGCGGCATCAAGGCCGGCCTGCCGCTGTTCGAATCGATCAAGGTGGTGGCCACCGACTCTCCAGAACCGCTCAGGAGCGAGTTCAGTGCCATCATCGAAACCCAGACCATCGGCATGCCGCTCGGCGAAGCGTGCGCCCGGCTGTACGAGCGGATGCCGCTGCCGGAGGCAAATTTCTTCGGCATTGTGGTCGCGATTCAGCAGAAATCCGGTGGCAACCTGTCGGAAGCCCTCGGCAACCTTTCCAAGGTGCTGCGCGACCGCAAGAAGATGAAGGATAAGATTCAGGCGATGTCAATGGAGGCCAAGGCGTCCGCGGGCATCATCGGCTCGCTGCCGCCAGCGGTGATGTTCCTGGTCTGGCTTTCGACGCCCGACTACATCTCGCTGCTCTGGAGCACGCACCTCGGCCAGTTCATGCTGCTGTGCTGCGTCGGTTGGATGACGATCGGCGTGCTGGTGATGAGAAAAATGATCAACTTCGATTTCTGACGGGTGCGGCCATGATTGATTTTCTAATCGCCAAGATGCACGACGCGCGGTTCATGACCATGCTGCTTGCCGCCGTTGCTGCGAGCGCGACCGCCTATACCCTGATCATGCCGCTGTTCGCCGGCGAAGGCCTTGCCAAGCGCATGAAGGCGGTGGCCAGTGAACGCGAGCGGCTGCGGCAGCGCGAACGCGAACGCCTCAACAAATCGGAGAAGGTGTCGCTGCGGCAGACCCCGAAGCAGCTCGTCTCTAAGGTGGTGGAAGATTTCAACCTGACCAAATGGCTGGCGCAGGAAGCCGCGCGCGACAAGCTCATCATGGCCGGCTATCGCGGCCACGCGCCCTATGTGACGTTCCTGTTCGCCCGCGCAGTGACGCCGATCGCACTGTTTCTCGGCAGCGTCCTCTACGTGTTCGTGATCACGCAGATGGACAAGCCGTTGACGGTCAAGCTCGGCATCTGCATCGGCGCCGCCTATCTCGGCCTGCAGGCGCCGATGCTGTTCCTCAAGAACGCCATCAGCAAGCGCCAGCTCTCGATCAAGCGTGCCTTCCCCGACGCGCTCGATTTGCTGCTGATCTGCATCGAATCAGGCATGTCGGTCGAAGTCGCGTTCCGCAAGGTCTCTACCGAAATCGCCTCGCAGTCGGTCGCGCTGTCGGAGGAGTTCGCGCTGACCACCGCGGAGCTTTCCTACCTGCAAGACCGCAAGGTCGCCTATGAGAACCTCTCCAAGCGCACCGGCCTCGAAGGCGTTAAATCGGTCTGTCTTGCGCTGATGCAGTCGGAACGTTATGGCACCCCGCTCGGCCAGAGCTTGCGCGTGATGGCCCAGGAAAACCGTGACATGCGAATGACCGAGGCCGAGAAAAAGGCGGCCGCATTGCCGCCGAAGCTGACCGTGCCGATGATCCTGTTCTTCCTGCCATGCCTGTTCATCGTCATTCTCGGGCCGACCTACATCAAGCTCCAAGCAATCAACTAAGGGCGAAACGGCGCGGCGAAGGCCGCGTCACTCGACCTTCCGCGTCGCGCCTGCCGGCGCAATGCCGGCGACGGCTAAAGCGCGATGCGATTGGGACGAAGGATCATCGTGCGCTTCGTTTCTTGGCTTGAGCATGATCTTCTCGGAACATCGCTTCCGACTTTTCAGGATCAGGCTTTGGATGAATCCCGGACAGCACTGCCCGATCCGCCGTCAGCCATTGCGCTGCGGCGGACCGCTGATCTGTGAAAGCTGATGGCTGCAGCCGAAGACGGCGGCTGGCGATCTCAGTCGCGGTTGAGGGCTGCGACCGGGACGGTGGCCCGGCTGCCCGGCGGACGCGAATTGTCCTTGTCCTTGCGGTTGAGCATCTCCCGCAGATAGGCCACGTTGGCGGCCGCCTCATCGGCGGGCAGGTCGCCCTTGGCGATGGTCTCGGCTTCCGCGAACCGGCCCTCGAGGCCGACCACGAGCGCCAAGTTCTGCCGCACCCTGGCATCGGCCCGCGGATTGGAATACGCCCGCCGCAGCGTCTCCTCGGCTTGCGGCAGTTCCCGCGTCAGCATGTAGGACAAACCGAGATTGGACAGCACCGAGGGCTCTTCCGGCGCGATCTTCAGCGCGCTCGCATAATAGCGGCGGGCCTCCTCGTGCTTGCCCATCTTGTCGAGCGTGGTGCCCTGCGCCGACAGGATCCGCCAGTCGGGATTGGCCGGCGAATGGGCGCGGCTCAGCACATCGAAGGCGGCCTGCGAATTGCCGTTGTCGGCGAGCGCACGGCCGTAAGCCGCGAGCAATGTCTTGTTGCCGGGATGGGCGATGGTGGCCTGCTCGAGCACGGCGACGGCCTGCGCGCGCTGCCCGTTGGCACGGAGCGCCTGGCCATAGCCCAGCGCTGCTTCGGCATCCTTGGGATTGGCCCGATACCGCTCGCCATAGACCTCGGCCGCGCGGTGCGGATCCTCGGGGGTGGCGGCCTGTGCCTTTGACGACGATGAGGTCAGCGACCCCGTGATATCAGACATGGTTTGGCAGCCGCCAAGGCCAGCGGCCAAAATCGCCGTTACGGCCGCGGAAGCGAGGAACCGGGCAAGGGAAATAGACCCGACATGGCTGGACGGTCGACGCATGGCAACTTCAACTCGCGAAAAAGGGCTGACGGATGCAGCCGAACAAGCCAGCAATAGACTGTTAACCCTAACGGCCGGTTAATCGGCCGTGCTATGCCAAGCCTCAACCTGCGTCCTTCGCGAGACAAGCATGCTCTTCCCGTTCGAAACCGCGCCCGCCACATCAGCCATCCCCATCACCTTCGCCACCAAGACGACCTGGGACGCGATCGCCAAGGAGCTCCCCGAGCACGCCCGGCAATTTGCCTCGGCCAATGATTTTACCGCCAAGCCCGGCAAATGCCTGACGCTGCCCGCGCCCGACGGGCAGATCGCGCAGGTCGTGTTCGGCCTTGAGGACGAGAGCAGCAAGTCGCGCGACCTGTTCCGGCCCGGCGTGCTGCCTGGGTTGCTGCCGGCCGGCGTCTACCGCTTCGCCAATGCGCCGCATGATGCGCGCCTCGCGACGCTCGCCTTTGCGCTCGGCAGCTATCGGTTTGGCCGTTACCGCAAGGCGGACAAGCCCGACGTCCGCCTGGTGCCGCCTGACGACATCGACGTCGCCGACATTGCGCGGATGGCGGAAGCGGCCGCGCTGGCGCGGGACCTGATCAACACGCCATCCAACGACATGGGGCCGGAGCAACTCGCAGATGCCGCCAAAACCCTCGCGGAGCGCTTCGGCGCCGACTTCGGCTGCATCAGCGGCGACGAACTCGTGCAACGGAACTTTCCGCTGATCCACGCCGTCGGCATGGCCTCGACCCGTGCCCCGCGCCTGATCGACATGAGCTGGGGCGATGCTTCCCACCCCAAGGTGACGCTGGTCGGCAAGGGCGTCTGCTTCGATACCGGCGGCCTCGACCTGAAACCATCCAGCGGCATGCTGATCATGAAGAAGGACATGGGCGGCGCCGCCAACGTGCTGGCGCTGGCACAGATGGTGATGGATGCGAAATTGAAGGTGCGGCTGCGCGTTCTGATCCCGGCCGTGGAGAACGCGGTGGCCGGCAACGCCTTCCGCCCGCTCGACATCTTCAAGTCGCGCAAGGGACTTAACGTCGAGATCGGCAACACCGATGCCGAGGGACGGCTGGTGCTGGCAGATGCGCTGGCACTGGCGGATGAGGAGAAGCCGGACCTTCTGATCGACCTCGGCACCTTGACCGGCGCGGCGCGGGTAGCGCTGGGGCCGGATTTACCACCCTTTTATACCCAGGATGAGACGCTGGCCGAAAGCGTCGCCCTCCATGCGAAGCGGGAGAACGATCCGTTATGGCGAATGCCGCTGTGGCCGCCTTATGATTCCTGGCTGGACTCGAAAGTGGCTGACATCAACAACGCGCCAAGCGGCGGCTTTGCCGGCTCGATCACCTGCGCGCTATTCCTGCAGCGCTTCGTCACCGACGCCAGGAGCTGGCTGCATGTCGATATCTACGGCTGGACGCCGTCGGCAAAGCCTGCGCGTCCCGAAGGCGGCGAATGCCAGGCCGCGCGCGCGATCTACAAATTGTTGAGCCAACGCTATGGATGATCCGCGCCTGACGCCGGCCCGGCCGGAAGTTGCCGCGAAATACCTCGAAGGCAAGGTCAAGGCCACGCGCTTCGTCGAGGGCGAGGTGTTCGAGGTGACGGGGGCGATCGCGCCGCTGCGCCAGCAGCCCGCGCCCGATGCCGAACTGATGACGCAGGCGCTGAAAGGCGATCGCGTCACGATCTATGATCGTAATGGGGAAGGCTGGGCCTGGGGCCAGCTCGGCAGCGACGGCTATGTCGGCTGGCTGCCCGAGTGCACGCTGGTGCGGCCCGCGGCGCCGGCGACGCACAAGGTCACAGCGCTCTCGACCTTTGCGTTTCCCGGACCGTCGATCAAGCTGCCGCCGGCCGCCACGCTGCCGATGGGTGCCGTCGTCGCGATCGTCCGCGACGAAGGCCCATTCGCGGTCACTGCCGATGGCTATTTCCTGCCGCGGCAGCACCTTGGGCCGCGCGACGCCAAGATGCCCGACTTCGTTGCGGTCGCCGAGCGCTTCGTCGGCACGCCCTATCTGTGGGGCGGCAAGAGCTCGCTTGGCATCGATTGCTCCGGCCTGGTCCAGGTTTCGCTCACCGCCGCCGGCACCGGCTGCCCGCGCGACAGCGACATGCAGCAGACGGGCCTCGGCCGGGCGTTGAGCGCCGACGAGATGACGAAGCTGCAGCGCGGCGACCTGATTTTCTGGAAAGGCCATGTCGCGATCGTTCGCGCCGCCGACACCATCGTGCACGCCAACGCGTATCATATGGCGACGGTGGTGGAGAACACGCGGGACGCGATCGCGCGGATCAAGGCCGCGGGAAGCGACGTGACGGCGATCAAGCGGTTGTAGCGCCGCAAGCTCCGCCGTCATCCTCCGCACAGGCGGAGGATCCAATACTCCGAAACATCTGTTATTGAGTCGAGAAGCCGCGGCGTGCTGGATACCCCGCCTTCGCGGGGTACGACGATCTTTATTGTGGCTCCGCCAACGCCTTTATTACGCCTCCGGCACCGCTTCGATGCGAAATGCGGCCGCGAACAACGCACGGGTGTAGTCGGTCTTCGGATTCTTGAACAGCTCCGCCGCCGGGCCCTCCTCCACCACCTTGCCGTGACGCATCACGATCAGATGGCTCGCCAGCGAGGCGACGACGCGCAAATCGTGGGAGATGAACATATAGGTGAGGTCGCGCTTGCGCTGCAGCTCTCGCAAGAGATCGACCATCTGCGCCTGGAACAGCATGTCCAGCGCGCTCGTCGGCTCGTCCAGCACGACGAAGTTCGGCTCCAGCACCACCGCGCGCGCGATCGAGATGCGCTGGCGCTGGCCGCCGGAGAATTCATGCGGATAGCGGAAGCGCATCTCCGGATCGAGGCCGACGTCCCGCAGCGCCTTGACGACGCGAGCCTCGCGTTCTTCATACGATAGCGACTTCTGATGCACGGTCAGGCCTTCGGCGATGATATCGGCGACCGACATGCGGGGACTGAGCGAGCCGAACGGATCCTGGAACACGATCTGCATGTCGCGGCGGAACGGCAGCATGTCCTTGAAGCGCAGGCCCTGAATGTCGTTGCCGAGGAACACGATCGGGCCGTTGGAGGAAATCAGCCGCAGCAGCGCCAGCCCCAGCGTGGTCTTGCCCGAGCCGGACTCGCCGACGACGCCGAGCGTCTCGCCCTTGCGCACCGCGATGCTGACGCCGTCGACCGCCTTGATGTGACCGACGGTCGAGCGCAACAGCCCGCGCTTGATTGGAAACCAGACCTTCAGATTGTCGGCAGACATCACCACCGGCTCGTTCGGCCGCGGCGGCGCCGGATCGGGCTTCGGCTCGGCCGCGAGCAGCGCGCGCGTATAGTCGTGCTTCGGCGCGGTGAAGACCTGTTCGACCGGGCCCTGCTCGACGATCTTTCCCGAATTCATCACGCAAACGACGTCGGCGATGCGGCGCACGATGCCGAGGTCATGGGTGATGAACAGCATGCTCATGCCGAGCCGCTGACGGATGTCGGCGAGCAGCGCCAGGATCTGCGCCTGCACGGTGACGTCGAGCGCGGTGGTCGGCTCGTCCGCGATGAGGAGGTCCGGCTCGTTGGCGAGCGCCATCGCGATCATGACGCGCTGGCGCTGGCCGCCCGACAATTGATGCGGATAGCTCTTCAGCCTCGTTTCGGGATCGGGGATGCCGACCTGCGTGAGCAGCTCCAGCGTGCGCGCCCGCGCCATCTGTCCGCTGATACCGTTGTGCAGCGAAAGAATCTCGCCGATCTGCGCCTCGATCGTGTGCAGCGGATTGAGCGAGGTCATCGGCTCCTGGAAGATGATCGAGATGTCGTTGCCGCGGATCTCGCGCATCTCGTTTTCCGACGCCCGCAGCAGATCGCTGCCGCGGAAGCGGATGTGGCCGGAAGGATGCGAGGCGCTGGGATAGGGCAACAGCTTGAGGATCGACAGCGCGCTGACGGATTTTCCGGAACCGGACTCGCCGACCAGCGCCACGCATTCGCCGCGCCTGATCGAGAACGAGACGCGGTCGACCGCGAGCGTCTTGCCGAACGCGACCGAGAGATCGCGCACATCGAGCAGAGGCTGGTTGATGGCGTCCATGCGCTAGCCCTCTTACCGGAACGTCTTGCGCGGGTCGAAGGCGTCGCGCGCGGCTTCGCCGATGAAGATCAGGAGCGACAGCATGATCGCGACCGAGAAGAAGCCGGTGAAGCCGAGCCACGGCGCCTGCACGTTGGCCTTTGCCTGCGACAGCAATTCGCCAAGCGAGGGCGAGCCCGGCGGCAGGCCGAAGCCGAGGAAATCCAGCGCCGTCAGCGTCATCACCGAGGACGACACGATGAAGGGCAGGAACGTCATGGTTGCGACCATCGCGTTCGGCAGCAAATGACGGAACATGATCACGGGATTGGGGACGCCGAGCGCCCTCGCCGCCTGGATGTATTCGAAGTTTCGCCCGCGCAGGAATTCGGCGCGCACCAGCCCGACCAGCGCCACCCAGGAGAACAGCAAGAGGATTCCGAGCAGGACAAAGAAGCCCGGCACCAGCACCGACGACAGGATCAACAGCAGATATAGCGAAGGAATCGCGGTCCAGACCTCGATCAGCCGCTGAAAGGTCAGATCGATCCAGCCGCCGAAATAGCCCTGCACGCCGCCGGCCGCGATGCCGATGACCGAGGAGACGATCGTCAGCGTCAGTCCGAACAGCACCGAGATGCGGAAGCCGTAGATCAGCCGCGCGACCACGTCGCGGCCCTGGTCGTCGGTTCCGAGCCAGTTATATTCAAGGTCGCTGCAACTCTTGAGGCCCTTCTTCTGCACGACATCCTTGCACTGCGCCTCGGTCAGCCGCCAGGTCGGCGGCGACGGCGCCGGCGTCGGCAGGTCGAGATTGTGGGTGTCGTAGGAGAAGCGGATCATCGGCCAGACGATGGTGCCGCCCTTGGCCGCGATCTGCTTCTGCAGGTACGGATCGCGATAATCGGCCGACGTCTCGAAATCGCCGCCGAAGGTGGTTTCCGAATATTTGAACAGGACCGGCCAGTAGAGATGGCCGTCATACTTGATCATGAGCGGCCGGTCGTTGGCGATCAGTTCCGCGAACAGCGAGACGACGAACAGGATCGTGAAGATCCAGAACGACCAGTACCCCCTGCGGTTGGCCTTGAAGTTCTGCCAGCGGCGGCGGTTGAGCGGCGATGGCGCGAAGGCGTGGCGGGTGGCGGGAACGGCTCCGCCGAGCGGCGCTTGCGTCGAGGTCTCGATCGGCTGGGGCGCGGTGATCGTCATCAGACCTCACGCGCCTCGAAGTCGATCCGCGGATCGACCCACATATAGGTGAGGTCCGAGATCAAATTGACCACGAGGCCGACCAGCGAAAAGATGAACAGCGTTCCGAAAACCACGGGGTAATCGCGATTGAGCACGCTCTCGAAACCGAGCAGGCCGAGGCCGTCGAGCGAAAAGATGGTTTCGATCAACAGCGAGCCGGAGAAGAAGGCGTGGATGAACGTGCTCGGAAAGCCCGCGATCACGATCAGCATGGCGTTGCGGAAGATGTGGCCGTACAGCACCTGCCGTTCGCTGCAGCCCTTGGCGCGCGCGGTCATGACATACTGCTTGCGGATCTCGTCGAGGAAGGAGTTCTTGGTGAGCAGCGTCATGGTGGCGAAGGCGCCCAGCGCCATCGACACCAGCGGCAGCGTGATGTGCCAGAAATAATCGATGATCTTCCAGTACCAGGGAAATTGCGCCCAGCCGTCGGAGGTCAATCCGCGCAGCGGGAACAGGTTGAAGAACGAGCCGCCGGCGAACAGGATGATCAGGAGGATCGCAAACAGAAAGCCCGGGATCGCAAAGCCGATGATGATCGCCGCCGACGTCCAGGTATCGAACTTTGAGCCGTCCGCGACGGCCTTGCGGATGCCGAGCGGGATCGAGATCAGATAGGTGAGCAGCGTCATCCAGATGCCGAGCGACATCGAAACCGGCAGCTTCTCCTTGATGAGCTGAAGCACGCTGACGTCGCGGAAATAGCTCTTGCCGAAATCGAAGCGGGCGAAATTCCACAGCATCAGCGCAAAGCGTTCCGGCGCCGGCTTGTCGAAGCCGAACTGGGCTTCGAGCTTCTTGATGAAATCAGGATCGAGCCCCTGCGCGCCGCGGTATTTCGAGCTGACGGCATCCGCCGCCGCGCCGACCTGGCCGCCGCGCGCGCCGAAATCGCCGCCGCCCCCCGACACCCGTGACGTGCCGCCGGTGTCGGCGCCGGAAAGCTGGGCGATGACGCGCTCGACCGGGCCGCCTGGCGCGAACTGCACGACCACGAAAGAGACGAACAGGATCCCGAGCAGCGTCGGAATCATCAGCAGAATGCGGCGGGCGATATAGGCCGACATGAATTACTTCGTCTGCTCGAGCTTGGCGGCCTTGGCGGCGTCATACCACCAATAGTCAGGCGCGCCGGTGCCTTGCGCGTAGCGCGCCGACTTCTCCGGATGGGCGAACACGTCCCAATAGGCGATCGGGTGATTGGTGCGATACCATTGCGGCACCCAGTAGCGGCCGGCGCGGAACACGCGATCGAGCGCGCGGCAGGCGATCGTCAGATCGGCGCGCGTCTCGGCGCCGATGGCCTTGTCGACCAGCGCATCGATCGCAGGATTGGCGACGCCCGCCAGATTGTACGATCCCTTGGTGGCGGCCGCGTGCGAAGTGAAATAGGGCCGCAGGCTGTCGCCCGGCGTCGGCGACATGGAAAGCCGCATCGTCGTCATGTCGAAGTCGAACGCCTCGACCCGCGCGCGGTATTGCACGGCGTCGATCAGGCGGATGCTGGCCTCGATGCCGAGCTGGCCGAGATTCTTGATGAAGGTCGCGTGGTGCGGCTGGAACGAAGGTTCGTCGAGCAGGAATTCGATGGTGAAGACCTCGCCGTTCTGCAATAGCCGCCTGCCATCCTTGACCGGCAGCTTGGCCTCCTGAAGTAGTTGCTGCGCCTTGCGCAGCAAGGCTCGGTCCTGGCCCGACCCGTCCGACACCGGCGGCACGAACGGCTCGCCGAACACCTCGTCCGGAATCTGGCCGCGGAACGGCTCCAGCAGCCTCAATTCCTCCGGCGAGGGCTTGCCGGTCGCCACCATGTCCGAATTCTGGAACGGCGAAACGGTGCGCGCATAGGCGCCGTACATCACGGTCTTGTTGGTCCATTCGAAATCGAACGCGTTGATGACCGCTTCGCGTACCCTGGGATCCCTGAGCTTGTCGCGGCGGGTGTTGAAGAACCAGCCCTGCCCGCCCGACGGCAGTTCATCCGGCAAGGTCTCGCGCTTGACGCGGCCGTCCTTGATCGCCGGGAAGTCATAGCGCGTCGCCCAGATCCGCGCGGTGAATTCCTCGCGGTAGAGATAGTTCTTGCCGGTAAAGCCCTCGAACGCCACGTCGCGATCGCGATAGAACTCGTAGCGCACGGTGTCGAAATTGTAGCTGCCGCGATTGACGGGAAGATCGGCCGCCCAATAATCCTTCACCCGGTCGAATTCGACATAGCGGTTGATCTCGTATCGCCCCACCTTGTATGGCCCGGAGCCGAGCGGGACGTCGGTGGTCGATTCGTCGAACGGGCGCGTCGCGTAACACGTCTTGGAGAAGATCGGCAGGCTCGCGACGTAAAGCGGCACGTCGCGCGCGCGGTTGGGAGCGAAGGTCACGGCCACCGTTGCGTCGTCGAGCGCCTCGGCCTTCACGAAGTCACGGAGCTGCACCAGGATCAGCGGGTGTCCCTTTTCCTTCAGCGTGTTGAGCGAGAACGCGACGTCATGCGCCGTCAGTTTCGAGCCGTCGTTGAAACGCGCCTCGGGCCGCATGGTGAATTTGTAGGTCAGCTTGTCCGGCGAAATCCATACCGACTTGGCGGCAAGGCCATACATCGCATCCGGCTCATCACTGGCGCGCGCCATCAGCGAGTCGAAGGTCAGCTCCATGCCCTTGGCGCCTTCGCCCTTGAGGATGAAGGCGTTGAATGAATTGAACGTATGGAAGGACTGGTTGTAGGCACGGACCGACGGGATCGTAGAGAACAATCCGCCTTTCGGCGCCTGCGGATTCACATAGTCGAAATGCTTGAAGTCGGCGGGGTATTTCAGGTCGCCGAACACCGACATGCCATGCATCTCGGTGCCGCCATTGTCGGCGGCTGCGGGATCAAATCGACCGACGCAAAGCGCGCCGATGCCGAGCCCCAGCGCGTGCCGACGTGTGATGTGCGCCATGCGCTTTTCCTTTTAGCTGCGCTTGCTGATCTTCGCTGCCTTTTCGGCGTCCCACCACCACAGGTTCGGAAAGCCCGTTACGCCGTATTTCGGCAGCGGATCGGGACGGCTCAAGCGGTCCCAGCGCGCGGCACGCTCGAAGCCGGCGGCAAACTGTGGAACGACATAGCAGTTCCAGAGCAAGACCCGGTCCAGTGCCTTGCAGGCCGCCACCAGGTCTGCGCGATCCTTGGCAAAGATGATGCGTTCGATCAGCGCGTCGACCGCCGGATTTTTGATGCCGGGCCGATTGCGCGAACCGGGCCGATCCGCTGCATCCGAGCCAAAGAAGTCACGCTGCTCGTTGCCCGGCGACAGCGACTGTCCCCACACGGTCGTGGTGACGTCGAAGTCGAAACTGCGCAACCGGTTCTGATACTGCACGCTGTCGACGGTGCGGATCGAAACGGTCATGCCTAGCCGTTCCAGGTAAGGCTTGTAGAACAGCACGCCGCGTTCGTCGCCCGGATCGCCGCACAGGAATTCGACGCTGACGGGCTTGCCCGAGGGATCGACAAGTTTGCGATCGCGATTTTCAAATCCGGCTTCCTTGAGGAGGCGCGCGGCTTCACGAAGATTGGCCCGGCTCGCCTCTTCATTGCCGCCAACCGGATTCTTGTACGGCGCCGTGAACAGTTCGGCCGGCACCTTGTCGCGGATTGTTTCCAGGATTTTCAGCTCCGCACCTTCCGGAACGCCGGTGGCCATGAACTCCGGAATGCCGTCGAAATAGCTGCCACAGCGATGATACTCGCCGTTCGAGAGCAGCCGGTCCGAGGTTTCCCAGTCATAGGCATAGTTGAAGGCGCGCCGGACCCTGACGTCGGCGAACAACGGACGGCGCAGGTTGAGGCCAAAACCCTGCATCCGGCCCGAGGCCGAATTGGTGAACTTCTCCTTGATGACCCGCTTCTCGGTGACCGCGGGAAAATCATAGGCCGTCGACCACTGTTTGCCGCTTCGCTCGGCAAACCAGTCGAGCTGATCCGCCTTGAAGGCCTCGCGCCCGACCGAGTCGTCGCGGAAGAATTCGTAGCGGATCTCATCGAAATTGTTCTGACCGACATTGATCGGGATGTCCTTGCCCCAATAGTCGGCAACGCGCTCCAGCACCACTGAACGCGCGGCAACGAACTCCTTGATACGATAGGGCCCGGACCCCAGCGGAATTTCCAGCGTCGTCGCGGTTACGTCGCGCCTGCGTCCCTGCGCATCGGTGCCTTCCCACCAATGCTTGGGCAACACCGGAACCTCGCCGGCGATGCTCGGCAGTTCACGATTGCCGGGCATGTCGAACACGAACTTGACCTCGCGGTCGCCGCTCTTCTCGCATTTCACGATATGCCGGTAGTACGCGTTGTACATCGGGCTGTTGGCCTTGAACGCATCGAACGAGAAGATCACGTCCTCGGGAGTGACCGGCTTGCCGTCATGCCAGCGTGCCGCCGGATTCAGGCGATAGATGACGTAGGAAAAATCGTCGGGGTAGGCGGCCGCATCCGCAAGCAGGCCGTAAGCGGTCGAAGGTTCGTCCATTGAGCGCGTGGTCAACGTCTCGATGATCTGACCGACGCCGCCGGCGAGCGAGCCTTTCACACCCTGGATCACCATATTGAAGTTGTCGAATGTGCCGAACTCGAACAACCGGACCACGCCGCCCTTGGGGGCGCTGGGATTGACGTAATCGTATCGCTTGAAGTCGGCGGGATACTTTACGTCGCCGAACGTCGAGATGGCGTGGCGCCATTTCAGCCCGCCTGGGGCGTCCTGCGCATAAGCCGGCGTGATGGCGGAGACCGTCGGGGTGAGCCCCAGTGCCGGGGCCAGCGCGGTGGCGGCGGTGCCTTGGAGAAGGTGTCGTCGGGTAATTGCCAAATGCGGAAATCCTGTTGCTTACGGGAAGCTAGCCAGCACCCAATATAAGGCAAGGGTTCGACCAATTACGTTGCTTTTTCCTCATGATAGCAGCTTGGGAACACCGGCGCTGCGGCGAAAAGTCCCGGTAACAACTCCGCTAGCCATGATGTGATCCCCGATAAGCGAAACGGCCAGGCAATGCCTGGCCGTGATGTCGCCGCAAGGTCCATGACCGACTGGCGGATATCCTACTTCGCCGCGGTCGGTATCGGCGCCGGATGGTCGGACAGCGAATTCAAATAGGCGATGACGTCTGCGCGCTCGCTATCCTTCGGGATGCCGGCGAAACCCATGGCCGTGCCCGGCACGAAGGCCTTGGGGTTGGTGAGGAACTTGTTGAGATCGTCAAAGGTCCAGTTGCCGCCCTTGCTCTTCATGGCCGCCGAGAAATTGAATCCGCCATGGCCTTGGCCCTTTGGCTCGTTGACGACGCCATAGAGGTTAGGGCCGACGCGGTTCGGGCCGCCCTTCTCGAAGGTGTGGCAGGCGCCGCACTTTTTGGCCGCGGCAGCGCCCTTCTCGACCGAGGCGGTCTGCAACAGCTTTTCGATCGGCTCGGCGGGAGCGGCGGCTTCCTTGGCGCCACCGTGCGAAGTGTCTTCCTTCACGGCGATCTCGAAGCCCGGCTTCTCCAGCGGCTTGGGGGTGAAAATCGCATGGGCGGCAAAGCTCGTCACCAGGACGAGAATGCAGGTAGCCAGGATGGCGCCGAGAATCTTGTTGAGTTCGAAGGAGTCCATAACGGATCAGGCTCCAGGCCGGGAAGATCGACTGAAGGCCGGTGAGGCGGCCGCGGGTGGGCGTGAGGAATCAGCCTTTTGCGCCGCACCCTCAGCAGGGCTTGAGATATCGGTTTGCCCGGGCTCTGGCAACCCGTATAAACGCGCCGAATTCCGCCTCATCCCCATCAAATCCGCTCATCCGACCGGGCCCTCAGACGATGACCGATTCCCGTATTTTGGTGCTGATTCCGGCTCGGATGGCCGCCACCCGGCTGCCCGGCAAGCCGCTGCTCGATATCGCGGGCCTCCCGATGATCGTGCATGTGCTGCGGCGGGCCGAGGAGGCCAATATCGGGCGTGTGGCGGTGGCAACCGATACGGTCGAGATCGCCGACGCGGTGACGGCGCATGGCGGCGAGGCGGTCATGACCAGCCCGGAACACCCCTCGGGCTCGGACCGCATCTACGAGGCGCTGAGGGCGCTCGACGCCGGCGGCAAAATCGAGGTCGTGGTCAACGTCCAGGGCGATCTGCCGACCATCCCCCCTGCGGATATCCGCGCCGCGGTCGCACTGCTCGACGATCCCGAGGTCGACATCGGAACGCTGGCTGCTGAAATCCGGCGGGAGGAAGAGCACGCCAATCCCAGCGTGGTGAAGCTGATCGGGTCGCCGACCAGCGGCCAGCGACTCCGAGCGCTGTATTTTACCCGCGCCACGGCGCCTTACGGCGATGGCCCGCGTTATCATCACATTGGGCTCTATGCCTATCGCCGGGAGGCGCTGGAACGCTTCGTCAAGCTGCCCCCGTCCGTCCTGGAAAAGCGGGAAAAGCTGGAGCAGCTTCGGGCGCTGGAAGCCGGCATGAGAATCGATGGGGCCATCGTCAATTCGGTCCCCCTCGGCGTCGATACCCCGGACGACCTCGAAACCGCCCGCAAGATACTGGCCAAAGTCTGAGCCGCTGCTAAAAGGCCCGCCAGGAAAGACCGCATGACCAAAAAGCTCAAAATCGCATTCCAGGGCGAGCCTGGCGCCAATTCCCATATCGCCATCGTCGAGGCCTATCCCGACGCCGAACCGATGCCGTGCGCGACCTTCGAGGACGCGCTGTCGGCCATTTCCTCGGGCGAGGCCGATCTCGGCATGATCCCGATCGAGAATTCGGTCGCCGGCCGCGTAGCCGACATCCATCATTTGCTGCCCGCCTCCGGCCTGTTCATCGTCGGCGAATGGTTTCTGCCGGTCCGCCACCAATTGATGGCGCCGAAGGGGAGCAAGCTCTCGGACATCAAGACGGTGGAAAGCCACGTCCACGCACTCGGCCAGTGCCGCCGCATCATCCGCAAGCTCGGCATCAAGCCGGTCGTCGCAGCCGATACCGCCGGCAGCGCCCGCGACGTTGCCGAGCGCAAGGACAAGACGGTGGCCGCGATTGCGTCTCGCCTGGCAGCGCAGATCTACGGGCTCGACATCCTGGCCGAGGACGTCGAGGACGAGGCCCACAACACCACGCGCTTCGTGGTGCTGGCGCGCGAGGCTGACTGGGCCAAGCAGGGCTCCGGGCCGCTGGTCACGACTTTTGTTTTCCGGGTGCGCAATTTGCCCGCCGCGCTTTACAAGGCGCTCGGCGGCTTTGCCACCAACGGCGTCAACATGACCAAGCTCGAAAGCTACATGGTCGACGGTAATTTCTTCGCGACGCAGTTCTATGCCGACGTCGACGGCCATCCCGACGACAAGGGCCTCGCCTTCGCGCTCGAGGAATTGAAATTCTTCTCGCGCGAATTCCGCATCGTCGGCGTCTACCCGGCCCATCCGTTCCGCGCGACGTTTTCCGAGAAGCAGGAATGATTTCGTGTCCCGGACGCGGCGCAGCGCTTCGCGCTGCTCCGCAGAGCCGGGACCTATCGTGCCGCAGGCTGGGCCCCCGCTCTGCAGCGCATCACGCCGCATAGCGGCGCGCTGCACTGCGTCCGGGGCACGAGAGCCGCTATGCCGCTACCTTCTTCGCCAGCCCGAATGCATCCGCCAGCAGACTATACGACTTCTTGCGCGCGTCGTGATCGTAGACGGCGGTGATGATCATCAGTTCATCCGGCTGGCTGGCCGCGATCATCGGCTGCAGCTTTGTCATGATGGTCGCCGGGCTGCCGACAAACAGCCGCGAGCGGTTGCGCATCACCGAAGCGCGCTCGGCATCCGAATAATGATAGGCCAGCGCTTCCTCGACGCTCGGCAGCGGCAGATATTGTCCGCGGTCGCGGCGCAGGCGGTTGAGGTCCATTGAGGATGCGAGCTTCTCGGCCTCCGCGTCGGTTTCGGCGGCAACCGCTGCGACGGCGAGGATACCGTGTGGGGTGTCCCGCCAGCCAGATGACTTGAAGTGACTGCGGTAATTGGTCATCGCCGCGACCGCGTCATAGGACGCGAAATGGTGCGCAAAGGCGAAGCCCATGCCGACCTGCGCTGCCAATTCCGAACTGTAATCGGACGAGCCGAGCAGCCAGATCGGCGGCAGCGGCGTGTCGTCGGGCATCGCCACTACGTTGTTGTAGGGGTGTCCTTCCGGAAAACCGCGGGTTTCCCACAGCACCAGTTCGCTGAGCCGTTCGAGAAAATCGTCGCCGTCGCGGCGGTCGAGCCGGCTGCGCAGCGCGTGCGCGGTGGCGCCGTCAGTGCCGGGCGCGCGGCCAAGGCCGAGATCGATACGGCCGGGAAACAGCGCCTCCAACATCTTGAAGCGCTCGGCCACCACCAGCGGCGCATGGTTGGGCAGCATCACGCCGCCGGAGCCGACGCGGATGTTTTTGGTCACCGCCGCGATCTGGCCGATCATCAGGTCGGGCGCGGGGCTCGCCACCGACGCCAGATTGTGGTGCTCGGCGAGCCAGTAGCGGACATAGCCGAGCTCATCGACATGGCGCGCCAGGTCGATGCTGTTGCGCAGCGCGTGGGCCGGACGGGTGCCTGTGGTGACGACGGAGAGGTCGAGGACGGAAAGCGGGATCATCGGCCTAAGCTAATGCGGCCGATGAGAGCGACAAAGGGCCGACCTGCGCAGATCAGGCCCGCGCCTGTGAGGAAAGGGACGGCAAACTTTGGGACGAAATATGACAAATTCAGAACAATCGAACCTGCCCACCGCATAAGAGACCACCCATTCGGGCTGATATCATCTATATATAATTGAATATACTACATAAATATATACACGAACTTGGCCCACTACAGATCTCGATAAGACCAGTGCAGCAGATATTTCGCACCTATTGGGCTACTTCCCATACCCAATGGGCTGTTTGAACGGACCTGTTTGGCCTATTTTAGCTTCCTCACCACTACGCCAGACGCCCGCCCATCCTTTTGGAGCTTGTGAGTGCCATGACCGAGATTACGTCCCCTGCTTTCGACGGCCATCGCGCGCTCCATTCGCCGAAAATTTCTTTCGAGTTCTTTCCGCCCAAGACCGAGGAGATGGAGCGCAGCCTGTGGGAGACCATCAACCGCCTGGCCCCGCTGGCCCCCAATTTCGTCTCGGTGACCTATGGCGCCGGCGGATCGACCCGCGAGCGGACTCATTCGACCATTGCCCGCATCCTCAAGGAGACCAGCCTGGTCCCGGCGGCGCACCTGACCTGCGTCGGCGCGCCAAAGGGTGAGATCGACGAGGTGGTGGCGCGCTATCACGAGATCGGCGTCCGCCATATCGTGGCGCTGCGCGGCGATCCCACCACCGGCATCGGCACGCCCTATCATGCGCATCCCGACGGCTATCAGAGCTCACCTGATCTGATCGAGGGCATCAAGAAGCGCTATCCCGATATCGAAATTTCGGTGTCGGCCTATCCGGAGAAGCATCCAGAAAGCCGGACCATCGATACCGATATCGACACGCTGAAGGCCAAGGTCGACGCCGGCGCGGCCCGCGCCATCACGCAGGTGTTCTTCGATAACGACCTCTACTTCCGATATCTCGATCGCGTCCGTGCGCGTGGCATCGATATTCCGATCGTACCCGGCATCATGCCGATGCACAATTTCAAGCAGGCACGCGGCTTCGTGACCCGCGCCGGCACCACGGTGCCGGACTGGCTCGCCGACAAATTCGAAGGTCTCGATAACGATGCCGAGACCCGCAAGCTCGTCGCCGCCACCGTGGCGGCCGGCCAGGTGCAAAAGCTCGCCAAGCACGGCGTCGACACCTTCCACTTCTACACCATGAACCGCGCCGACCTCGTGTTCGCGATCAGCCATTTGCTGGGGATCCGTCCCAATGGCGCACAGAAAGCCGCCTGATCCGATGAGCGTAACAGTTTCACCGAAGCGAACCGCCCTGCTCGCCGCCGCGCGCGAGCGCATCCTGGTGCTCGACGGCGCCATGGGCACCATGATCCAGGGCCTGCAGTTCGACGAAACAGCGTTTCGCGGCGAGCGCTTTGCAGACTTCCACCGTGACGTCCGCGGCAACAACGACCTGCTGATCCTGACGCAGCCGAAGGCGATCGAGGACATCCACGCCGCGTACTTGCGCGCTGGCGCCGACATCGTCGCCACCAACACCTTCTCCTCGACCTCGATTGCACAGGCCGACTACGACATGTCGGACCTTGCCTATGAGCTGAACCGCGACGGCGCGCGACTCGCGCGCGCTGCCGCCGAGCGTGTCAGCGCCGAGGATGGCAAGCCGCGGTTCGTTGCCGGCGCGCTTGGTCCAACCAACCGCACGGCTTCAATCTCGCCCGATGTCGCCAACCCCGGCTATCGCGCCGTCACTTTCGACGATCTGCGCAAGGCCTATGGCGAACAGGTCAACGGCCTCTTGGACGGTGGCGCCGATCTGCTATTGGTCGAAACCATTTTTGACACGCTGAACGCCAAGGCGGCGCTCTACGCGATTTCGGAGATTACGGAAGAACGCGGTATCGACGTGCCCGTGATGATCTCAGGCACCATCACCGACAAATCCGGCCGCCTGCTCTCGGGCCAGTTGCCGGAAGCGTTCTGGAATTCGATCCGTCACGCCAAGCCGGTTACCGTCGGCTTCAATTGCGCGCTCGGCGCCGAGGATCTGCGCGCCCATATCGCCGATATCGGCCGCGTCGCCGACACGCTGGTCTGCGCTTATCCAAATGCCGGTCTGCCCAACGAGTTCGGCCAGTATGACGAGACGCCGGAATATATGGCGCGGCTGATCGGCGAGTTCGCCGAGGCCGGTCTCGTCAATATCGTCGGCGGCTGCTGCGGCACCACGCCGGATCATATCGCCGCGATCGCCGCGGCGGTCGCTCCGCACAAGCCGCGCGTCGTTCCGACCATCGAGCCGCGGCTGCGGCTGTCGGGCCTCGAGCCGTTCGAACTGACGCCCGCGATTCCGTTCGTAAACGTCGGCGAGCGCACCAACGTCACCGGCTCGGCGAAATTCCGCAAGCTGATCACCGCGGGCGACTATACCGCAGCGCTGCAGGTGGCGCGCGACCAGGTCGAGAACGGCGCCCAGATTATCGACGTCAACATGGACGAGGGTTTGCTCGACTCCGAAGCCGCGATGGTCACCTTCCTCAACCTCGTTGCCGCCGAGCCCGACATCGCCCGCGTGCCTGTCATGGTGGACTCCTCGAAGTTCAACGTGATCGAGGCCGGCCTGAAATGCGTGCAAGGCAAGCCGGTCGTGAACTCGATCTCGATGAAGGAGGGCGTGGAGAAATTCATCCACGAGGCCCGCATCGCGCGCCGCCATGGCGCGGCGGTCGTGGTGATGGCGTTCGACGAGGTCGGCCAAGCCGATACATTCGCGCGTAAGACGGAAATCTGCAAGCGCGCCTACGACATCCTGGTTGGCGAGGTCGGCTTCCCGCCTGAGGACATCATCTTCGACCCGAACATCTTCGCGATCGCAACGGGCCTGGAAGAGCACAACAATTACGGCGTCGATTTCATCGAGGCGACGCGCTGGATCCGGCAGAACCTGCCGGGCGCGCATGTTTCCGGCGGCGTCTCCAATCTCTCATTCTCGTTCCGCGGCAACGAGCCGGTGCGCGAAGCGATGCATTCGGTGTTCCTGTATCATGCCATTCACGCTGGCATGGACATGGGCATCGTCAATGCCGGGCAGATGATCGTCTATGACGACATCGACCCTGAATTGCGGCAGGTGTGCGAGGACGTCATCCTCAACCGCGATCCCGGCGCATCGGAGCGGCTGCTCGCTTTGGCGGAAAAATTCCGTGGCAAGGAGAAGCAGAGCAAGGAGCAGGATCTGGCCTGGCGCGAATGGCCGGTCGAGAAGCGGCTCAGCCACGCGCTGGTGCACGGCATCACCGAATTCATCGAGGAGGACACCGAGGCCGCGCGCAAAACGGTCGAGCGGCCGCTGAACGTGATCGAAGGCCCGCTGATGGCCGGCATGAACATCGTCGGCGACCTCTTCGGAGACGGCAAGATGTTCCTGCCGCAGGTCGTGAAATCCGCCCGCGTGATGAAACAGGCGGTCGCCTATCTGATGCCGTTCATGGAAGAAGAGAAGGCGCGCAACCTTGCCAATGGCGTGACCGGCGACGGCCGCAGCGCCGCCGGCAAGATCGTGCTTGCCACCGTGAAAGGCGACGTCCACGACATCGGCAAGAACATCGTCGGCATCGTCCTGCAGTGTAACAATTTCGAGGTGATCGACCTCGGCGTCATGGTGCCGGCCACCAAGATCATCGAGACCGCCAAGGCGGAAGGCGCCGATATCATCGGGCTATCAGGCCTGATCACGCCCTCGCTCGACGAGATGAGCTTTCTGGCCGGCGAGATGGAGCGGCAGGGCATGAAGATGCCGCTGCTGATCGGCGGCGCCACCACGAGCCGCGTGCATACCGCTGTAAAGATCGATCCGAACTATCCGGGCGGGCCAGTGGTGCACGTCAACGACGCCAGCCGCGCGGTCGGCGTCGCGTCCTCGCTGCTGTCGCCCGACAAACGCGAAGGCTATGCCGCCGAGATTCGCGCCGAATACGCCAAGATTTCGGCGGCGCACCTGCGCGCCCAGGCCGACAAAAAGCGCCTGAAGCTCGCCGATGCCCGCGCCAATGCAGTCAGGGCCGACTTTACCAAGACGCCGCCGAAGAAGCCTTCGTTCCTCGGGCTGAAGAGCTTTGAGGCCTATGATCTGGCGGAGCTCGCCGAATACATCGACTGGACGCCGTTCTTCCAGACCTGGGAGCTGACCGGGCGTTTTCCCGCCATTCTCGACGATCCCAAGATCGGCGAGGTCGCGCGTTCGCTCTATGACGACGCACGCAAGATGCTGGACCGCATCATCAAGGAGAAATGGTTTACCGCGCGCGCCACCATCGGCTTCTGGCCGGCCAATGCCGAGGGCGACGATATCGCGGTCTATGCCGACGATACGCGGGCCAGGAAGATCGCGACGCTCCACACGCTGCGCCAGCAGCTGGAAAAGCGCGAAGGCCGCTTCAACGCCGCGCTGTCCGACTTCATCGCGCCGCAATCCTCCGGCGTGGCTGACTATATCGGCGGCTTCGTCGTCACCGCCGGCATCGGCGAGGATGCGGTCGCTGATCGCTTCAAGAACGCCAATGACGACTACTCCTCGATCCTGTGCAAGGCGCTGGCCGACCGCCTCGCAGAAGCCTTCGCCGAGCGGATGCACCAGCGCGTCCGCAAGGAGTTCTGGGGCTATGCCCCGAACGAGGCGCTGAGCTCCGACCAGTTGATCCTGGAGCAATATGCCGGCATCCGCCCCGCGCCCGGCTATCCCGCGCAGCCCGACCACACCGAGAAGGCGACGCTGTTCCGCCTGCTCGACGCGGAAAGGACCGCCGGCGTGAAACTGACCGAGAGCTTTGCGATGTGGCCGGGCTCGTCGGTCTCGGGGCTCTATTTCAGCCATCCCGAAAGCTTCTATTTCGGCGTCGGCAAGATCGAGCGCGACCAGGTCGAGGATTACGCCGCGCGCAAGGGCATGAGCGTCACTGAGACCGAGCGCTGGCTGGCCCCGGTGCTGAACTACATTCCCTCGCAGGAGCAGGCGATGCCGGCCCCGGTGGCGGCGGAGATCGTGCCCGCCAACGACGTCACCTCCGCCAACGACGTCACCTCGCACCCGCCCGGCTGCACCTGCGCCGTGCATCTGGCCTGGCGGAAAAAGGCGGTGGGGGCGGGCTGACCCCTCCTTATCCTCACCTGGAGGGCGAGGATCGGTTCGCATGTAATGCGAACCGAGGTGGGGTGACGGTCTCTTCATTTCGAACAGTGCCCGTGTGGAGAGATCACCCCACCCCGTCTCACATTTCGCTGCGCTCCATGTGAGCCGACCCTCCCCCTCCAGGGGAGGGTGAAGCACCGCCGCCGCAATAAACCTCGTCGTCACCGGGCTTGACCCGGTGATCCATCTTCACAAGACTCTCGCGAAAGGTGATGGATGCCCGGATCGCGCCCGGGCATGATGCCGGAGAGTGCCCTATGAAATTCTTCTCGTTCTGGCGGTCGCTGGCGAGCTTTCGGGTTCGCATCGCGCTCAACCTGAAAAACGTTCCGACTGAAGTGATCTTCGTCGACATCGACGCCAGCGCGCATCGCGCCCCCGAATACAAGAGGATCAATCCGCAGATGGCGCTGCCGGCGCTGGTCGAGGATGACGGCACCACGCTGTTCCAGTCGCTCGCCATCCTCGAATATCTCGACGAGAAATATCCCTCCCCGCCTTTGCTGCCCGCTGACCCCGCCGGCCGCGCCCGCGTCCGCGCGCTGGCGTTGATGGTCGCGTGCGAGGGCCATCCGCTGCTCACGCCGCGGGTGCGGCGTTATCTCGATCACGAACTGAACCTGCGCGACACGCAGCAGGTGGCCTGGCGGCGGCACTGGATCGTGGAGACACTGGCGGCGCTGGAGGGACATCTCGCCGACAACAAGGCTACCGGTCGCTTCTGCCATGGGGATGCGCCGACGCTCGCCGACATCTGCATGGTTGGCCACGTCACCGTCGCGATCACGCAGCAGATCGACTTGAAGACCTGTCCGACGGTGCAGCGCATCTTCGAGACCGCGATGGCGCTGCCGGAATTTGCAAACGCGCATCCGCTGGCGCAGCCGGATACGCCGGAGGCGATGCGGTTGAAGGCATGAAGCGGGGGCGGCCGCCCGGAGACATGGCTCCCGCACCCGATCCATCAAAAGTCGCGAAAACAACCCCATGCACAGTAGGTTTGGGCTGGGAACCCGGCCCGATTTGGCCTCTGATTACCCCTTCGGCGGCGCCAGCGGCTGGACGATCTCCTGGAACGGCCGCAGCGCTTCGCAGCGTTCGGAATGTGCCTTCAGCGCCGGATAACGCGCGTCGAACAGCGCGGGATGCGCCTCGCCGACGAAGCGCAGCACGCAGCCGACCGCGATATCAGCATGGCCGATTCTGTCACCCGACCAGTACGGCGTCTTCACCGGGGCGCGCTCCTTCTCCAGCACCTCGAGCACGCCCGTGATCTGCATCTTGCAGCGCTCGACCCAGAGATCGAGCTGCTTGTCCTTGCGCAGCACCCGCTCGTAGAGCAGGCTGACGCCCTTGTCGCCGAGCCCCATCGCCAGCGCACAGATCCGCTGATGCTTCCAGCGCGCCTCGCCGCTCCTCGCAATCATCGCCTTGCCCTCGCCGACGCGATCGTCGAGATAATCCAGAATCATCGCGCTCTCGATCAGCGCTTCGCCGCTATCCAGCACCAGCGTCGGCACCCGGCGCAGCGGATTGTACGCCGCGATCTTGTCGGCATCGCCAAAAGTCGACCACGGTTTGTGCTCGAAATCGATGCCGTAAAGCCGCATGGCGATGGCAACACGTCGGACAAAGGGAGAGTCGTATTGGCCGATCAGGATCATGGCTCGTACCTTTCCACACACTAGACCATCGTCCCGCGCGTAAGGCGGGGGACCCAGTACGCCGCGGCGCTGCCGCTCTTTCGCAGGTCTCTGGAATACTGGATCATCCGCCCCAGTGCGCCATTGCGCACAAGGCGGATGATGACATCAAGGACATATTACGTATGTTGCGCAAGGTTGACTATGGTGGAGGACACATGTCCTGCATTCCATTCCAAGGCCTCAGCGCACTCATTCTGGTGCTGACAGCCAGCGGGGGGATGGCCCAAACCACTCCCGTCGGCTTCCAGTCGGAGCGCAAAGGTATTTCGTTGGCGAAGGCGAAGCAGGAGGTGTTTTGAAGAGAGTGGTCGCGGGCGCTCCAAGCACACGTCGTCATACTCCGCGAAGGCGGAGTATCCAGTACACCGCGGCGTCTCGGCTCTATCGTAGTTCTCTGGAATACTGGATCCCCGCTTTCGCGGGGATGACAGCCCTACGATAAGAGTGCTTTAGCGCCTCACTCAATCACCGGCACATGCGGCGCGGCCTCGCGCGGCACGGTGCCGTCCAGCCGCGGGTCATCTCTCACCTCGATCTGCCGCCGGAACGGACGAAATCCTGAGCGCTGGTAGAACGCGAGCGCGGCGGGGTGGTCGTAGGTGCAGGTGTGCAGCCAGAGGCGCTCGATCGGGCGCGACCAGGCGATGTCAAGCGCGCGGTTCATCAGCCAGCGGCCGGCGCCGCTGCCGACCAGCTTTGCGGTGACGCCGAACATCACGATCTCGCATTGGCCGGCTTCACGGAAATCGAGTTCAAGCAGGCCCTCGTCGCTGCCGGCATCGACCAGCGCATGGACCTCGAGCTTCGGCGAATGCAGGTGAGCGGCAAGCTGGGCGTCGGGCATCCTGATCCGTGAGACCCACAGCCATTCCTCGCCAATGCGGCGATAGAGATCGCGAAACCAGTCGAGCGGCGGCGTCTCGACCCGGCGCAGCGTCCAGGACTTATCAGGATCGGGGCGCGGCGTGGGGCGCGCGGTCATCTCCAGATGCGTGACGATGGCGGCAACCTTGCCGGCGGGGACGTCGGAATAGCCGTCGGGCAGGATCATCCGACGCTACTCCCCCTCGTCGCTTGCCAGCACGCCCTTCACCGCCCTCGCCCAGCCCTTAAGCTTCCGCTCACGCGTGGCCGCACTCATCGCGGGCTTGAAGCGATGTTCGAGCCGCCAGTTGTCGGCGAATTTTGCGGGCTCCGGATAAACACCGGCTGACAGCCCGGCGAGATACGCCGCGCCCAGCGCCGTGGTCTCCTGGATCATCGGGCGATCGACCGGAGCATCCAGCAAATCCGCCAACCGTTGCATGGTCCAGTCGGAGGCGGTCATGCCGCCGTCGACGCGGAGCACGTTGGCGGCCTTTTCGCCGGGCCAGTCGGCACGCATCGCTTCGCGGAGGTCGTAGGTCTGATAGCAGACGCTTTCCAGCGCGGCATGCGCCAGCTCGGCCGGGCCGGTGTTGCGGGTGAGGCCGAACAGCGCGCCGCGCACGCGCGGGTTCCAGTAGGGGGCGCCCATGCCGACGAAGGCAGGCACCAGATAGACGCTCTGCATGGAATCGGATTTGTCGGCGAGCGGGCCGGTCTCGGAGGCCTGCTTGATGATGCCAAGGCCGTCGCGCAGCCATTGCACCGCACTCCCTGCGACGAAGATCGAGCCTTCGAGTGCGTAGGTGCGCTCGCCGCCTAGTTGATAGGCGATGGTGGTGAGCAGCTTGTTCTTCGAGGCGACGGGCGTCGTGCCGGTGTTGAGCAGCGCAAAGCAGCCGGTGCCGTAGGTCGACTTGATCATGCCGGGCTCGAAGCAGGCCTGCCCAATGGTCGCGGCCTGCTGATCGCCGGCGATGCCCGATATCGCGATCGAGCCGCCGAACAGGTCCGCGTCGCTGTCGCCGAACTTGGCGGAAGAGTCCTTCACCTCCGGCAGCATCGAACGCGGCACGCGCAGCAATTTCAGGAGATCGTCGTCCCACTCACCGGTGTGGATGTTGAAGAGGAGCGTGCGGGAGGCATTGGTGGCGTCGGTCGCGTGCACCTTGCCGCCGGTCAGCCGCCAGAGCAGATAGCAGTCGACGGTGCCGAACATTAGTTCGCCGCGGCCGGCGCGTTCGCGCGCGCCCGGCACGTGGTCGAGGATCCAGGCGACTTTTGTTCCGGAGAAATAAGGATCGATGATCAGGCCGGTCTTGGCTGAAATCGTGGGCTCATGTCCATCGGCCTTGAGCTTGGCGCAGATGTCGGCGGTGCGGCGGTCCTGCCAGACAATGGCGCGGTGGACGGCCTGCCCGGTGGCGCGGTCCCACACGACCGTGGTCTCGCGCTGGTTGGTGATGCCGATCGCGGCGATGTCCTTGGCTTTCAGGCCAGCCTTTTCTAGCGCCTGGCGGCAGACCGTCATGGTCGAGGCCCAGATGTCCTCCGGCTCGTGCTCGACCCAGCCCGAGGCCGGAAAATGCTGCGGGAATTCCTGCTGCGCGGTGGCAGCGATGGAGATATCGCTGCGGAACACCATGGCGCGCGAGGATGTGGTGCCCTGATCGATGGCCAGCACAAAGGACATGACGTTGCTTCCCCGGGGAGGATTGTTGGATGGGGAGAGAGGCAATCCGATTGGGCCGGGTTCGTCAATATGAAGAAGGAGGATGCAGAATGAGACGCCCTTCTTAACCTCGCCCCGCTTGCGGGAGAGGTCGGCGCGTAGCGCCGGGTGAGGGCGTACCGGACCAACCACGGTCTCGAATCGCGGAGAGAGCCCCTCACCCCAACCCTCTCCCCGCGAAGAGCGGGGCGAGGGAGCGCACCGTCTTACGTCGCTGCCGTCGTCACGCCGCCGTCCACCACAATGGTCTGGCCGGTCATGAAGGTGGACGCGTCGGAGGCCAGATACGCCACGGCGCCGGCGATCTCGTCGGGTTCGCCGATGCGGCGGAGCGGCGTGCTTGCCGTGCGGCGCTTGAGGTTCTCCGGGTCCTCCCACAGCGCGCGGGCGAAATCGGTCTTGACCAGGCCCGGCGCCACGCAATTGACGCGGACGCCCTTCGGTCCCCATTCGCCGGCGAGGCTGCGGCACAGCGCGAAATCCGCCGCCTTCGAGATGCCGTAGGCGCCGATCACGGTCGAGCCGCGCAGGCCGCCGATCGAGGAGATGATGACGACCGAGCCGTTGCCGCGCTCCGCCATCTGCGGGATCGCCAGCGCGCAGAGCCAGATGTTGCTCTTGACGTTACTGCCCATGATCTTGTCGAAGGCTTCGTCCTTGATGTCGAGCAGCGGGCCGTAATAGGGATTCACCGCGGCGTTGCAGACGAGGATGTCGACCTTGCCGTAATGCTGTGTCGTGCCGGAGATCAGCGCCTCGACTTCATCGCGGCGCGAGATGTTGCAGGCAATGACATGGGCGTCGCCGCCGGCCTTCTTGATGCCCCCGGCGACCTCATGGCAGGCGTCCGCCTTCCGGCTGGAGATCACGACCTTTGCGCCGAGCTTGGCGAGCAGCTCCGCGGAAGAGCGGCCGATGCCGCGGCTGGAGCCGGTGATGACGGCGACTTTTCCGGTGAGATCGAACGGGGTGTTTTTCATTGTTGTTCTCTCCCTGCATTCCATTCATTCGGTCGTCATCGCCCGGTTTAGCCGGGCGATCCAGTACTACAGAGACGATGGCGCGAGAGTCGATAGGCCGCCGCGTACTGGATCCCCCGCTTTCGCGGAGAATGACAGTCAGCTTGCCTCAGACCAACCCGCCTTCCGCGACGCGACGGAGATGGTAATCCGTGTCGCCAAAGGTGTTTTCGATCATGGTCAGCCGTTTGAAGTAGTGGCCGATCTTGGCTTCCTGGGTCATGCCGATGCCGCCATGAAGCTGGATCGACTGCTGGCCGATGAACTTGCCGGATTTGCCGATCTGCACCTTGGCAGCGGCCACCGCCGTGGCGCGCTCCTTGGCGTTCTCGAAATCGGCCGCCATGGTCGCGAACATCGACATGCTGCGGGCCTGCTCCAGCGCGACGAACATGTCGGCGGCGCGGTGCTGCAGGGTCTGGAAGCTGCCGATCGGCACGCCGAACTGCTTTCGCGTCTTGAGATATTCGACAGTGCTCTTCAGCGATTCATCCATCGCGCCGACCGCTTCGGCGCACATCGCGGTGCGGGCCTCATCGACCACGCGTTCGATCAGCGGCAGGCCGTTCTCGGGATCACCGACCACAGCATCCGCGCCCACCTCGACGCCGGTAAAGGTGATGTCGGCGGCGTGCAGGCCGTCCTGGGTCGGATAGCCCTTGCGGGTGACGCCCTTGGCGTTCGCCGGCACGATGAAGACGCCGATGCCGGTCTTGTCGTGCCGGCCGCCCTTGGTACGCGCGGTGACGATCAACGTGTCGGCGTTTTCGCCGTTGAGCACGACGAATTTTTCGCCGTCGATCACCCAGCCGTCGCCCTTCTTCTTGGCCGTGGTGGTGACGTCGCCGAGATCGTAGCGCGAATTCTTCTCGAGCTGCGCAAAGGCAAAGGTCTTGCTGCCGTCGATAATGCCGGGGATGTGCGCGGTCTTCTGCTCGGCGGAACCACCATGGCGCAGGAAGCCGCCGCCGATCACCACGGTCGCCAGATACGGCTCCAGCACCAGCGCCTTGCCGAGCGCCTCCATCACGATCATGGTCTCGACCGCGCCGGCACCGATGCCGCCGTCGTCTTCGGCGAACGGCAGGCCCAGCAGGCCCTGCTCGGCGAGCTTGTTCCAGACAGCCTTGCTCCAGCCGCCCTTCTCTTTCTGGTACTTCTTGCGCGCATCGAAATCGTAGGAGTCGGTCAACAGACCGTCGATGCTTTCCTTGAGAAGCCGCTGCTCCTCGGTCAAATCAAAATCCATGCTCTTTTGCTCTCTCTATAATCAATGCGGGCAACGCCGTTGCCGAGTTCTCGGTCTCTTCCACGCGAAGGCGGGGATCCAGTAATCGCAGGCGCCCGTTGTAAACATGACCGCCGCGGCGTACTGGGTCCCCCGCCTTCGCGGGGGACGACAGTGGTTGTGTGGCGGCCTACAGCCCCAGCACCGCCTTGGTGATGATGTTGCGCTGGATCTCGTTGGAGCCGCCGTAGATCGAGACCTTGCGGTTATTGAAGTAGCTCGGCGCGATCTGGGCGGTCCAGTCCATCGTCTCGTTGGAGCCGTCGTCGCCGTGCACGTCGTAGGGCGCGGCGAACGGGCCGATGACTTCCATCAGCAGCTCGGTGGTGGTCTGCTGGATTTCCGACCCCTTGATCTTCAGCACCGACGACGCCGGATTGGGCTTGCCCTTGCCGTGCTTGCCCTCGTCGGCGACGACGCGAAGCTGGGTGAGTTCGAGCGCCTTGAGCTCGATCTCGCAGGCGGCGAGCTTCTCGCGGAAACCCTGGTCCTCGATCACGGGCTTGCCGTTCTGTTCGACCTTGGAGGCGAGGTCCTTGATGCGACGCAGCCGCTCCTTGGAGACGCCGACGCGGGCGATGCCGGTGCGCTCGTTGCCGAGCAGGAATTTTGCGTAGTCCCAGCCCTTGTTCTCCTCGCCGATCAGGTTCTCGACCGGCACCTCGACGTCGTCGAAGAACACCTCGTTGACCTCATGGCCGCCGTCGATGGTCTCTATCGGGCGCACTGTGACGCCCTTGCTCTTCATGCTGAAGACGATGAAGGAGATGCCCATCTGCTTCTTCGCATTGGTGTCGGTGCGACAGAGGCAGAAAATCATGTCGGCGTGCTGGGCGAGCGTCGTCCAGGTCTTCTGGCCGTTGATGATGTACTTGTCACCCTTGCGCTCGGCCTTGGTCTTGAGCGAGGCGAGGTCCGATCCGGAGCCCGGCTCGGAAAAACCCTGGCACCACCAGTCGTCGACATTGGCGATGCGCGGCAGGTACTGCTGCTTCTGCTTCTCATTGCCGAAGGTGTAGATGACCGGGCCGACCATGCTGACGCCGAAGGCGAGCGGCGCCGGCGCCGGGTGCATCTGCAGCTCTTCGTTGAAGATATAGTGCTGCACCGAGGTCCACCCCGTGCCCCCATATTCCTTCGGCCAGTGCGAGACGCCCCAGCCCTTCTTGTTGAGGATGCGCCACCAGGTGATCATCTCGTCCTTGGAGAGATGACGGCCCTCGACCATCTTGCGCCGGGTCTCCGGCGGCACATTGTCCCGAAAGAAGGCTCTTACTTCTTCACGAAACGCGATTTCTTCCTTGGTGAAAGCGAGATCCATCGGATCCTCCTGTGAGCGAATTACATTACGGCTAAGCGATGTTCTTAACATTGGCGGCTTTCAACGCCTTCTGCTGCTTGCGCAATTCGTGGCGCGACAGCTTGCCGACCGGCGTGCGCGGCAATTCCGCTGAGAATTCGACGGCGGCCGGCAGCTCGTGCTTGCCGAGCTTGCCCGCGAGGAAGCCGCGCAGTTCATCGATGGTGAACGGCTGGGCGCCCGCGCGCAGCGTGATGAAGGCTTTCGCCGATTCGCCGCGGTAATCGTCAGGGATGCCGATCACGATGACCTCCTGCACCGACGGATGGGTGTAGATCGCCTGCTCGATCATCTGCGGATAGACGTTGAAGCCGCCGGAGATGATCATGTCCTTCTTGCGGTCGACCAGGTAGAAATAGCCGTCGGCGTCCATGTAGCCGACATCGCCGGTCAGGAAACGGTCGCCGACGAAAGCCTCGGCGGTTGCCTTCGGCAAATTCCAGTAACCCTTGGTGACGTTCGGTCCCTTGACGCGCAGTTCGCCCGACTCTCCGACGGGCAGCACCTTTGTCGGGTCTTCCAGCGACACCACGTCAATCTCGATGCCGGGCAGCATCACCCCGACCGAGCCCGGCTTGTCCGGTCCATCTTCCGGATGCGCCGTGCCAGCCGGAGAGGTCTCGGTCATGCCCCAGCCGCTCCGCAATTTCATGCCGACCTTGCGCTCAAAAATCCTTGCGACTTCCATCGGCAGCGGCGCGCCGCCTGAGCCGGCGGTGCGCAGCGATGAGAAATCGCGCTTGTCGAGATCGGGCAGCGCGGCGATGGCGATCCACATCGTCGGCACGCCGGGAAAAATCGTGGCGCGCTTCACCTCGATGTCCCGCATCACGGCTTCGACGTCGAAGCGCTGGTGCAGCGAGACCAGGTTGCCGTGGCGGAGCGAGGAGAGCATCACCACCGTGAGCGAATAGATGTGGAACAGCGGCAGCACGCATATCACGCGTTCGACCGCATTGCGCTCTGCACGCACCGGTCTGCTCCAGATGTCGTAGATCGAGACGGCCGCCGTGAGATTGCCATGGCTGAGCATAGCGCCCTTCGGCAGCCCGGTGGTCCCGCCGGTATATTGCAGCAGGGCAACGTCATCCACGCCGACGGCAGGCCAGGCAGTGGGCTTGCTTACTCCCTCCACGAAGTGCCGGTAGGTGATGATGGCGGGATTATTGGGCAGCGGCGTTTGCGGCGTGCCGGCCCTGCCCCACTCGTCGTCCTCGCAGACGATCAATCGGTCGATCAGTCCCTCGTCGAGAAACTTCAGGGCGGTCGGAAGCAGCGCGGAGAGATTGCTGGTGATGACGACGCGCGCGCCGGAATCGGTCAGCTTGTGCGTCAGGGCGATCTCGCCGTCGAGCGGCGACAGATGCACGAGGCGCGCACCCGCCTTCAATGCACCGAAGAAATTGATCGGGTGATCGGGCGTGTTGCCGAGGAACAGGGCGATAGACGTGTCCTTGCCGTAGCCGGCGCGCAGGAACGCGCTCGCGGCGATTTCGACCATGTCCTCCAGCCCGGCATAGCTGATCGGCCGGTCGCGGAATTCGATCGCCGTGCGCGCGCCGTAGCTGGCTGCGGCCTGCGACAGCAGATCAGGCAGCGGATAGCGCTTGATGGGCTCGTCCCAGCGGACGCCTTGCGGATAGAACTGTTCGCCGGGATGGGTCATGCCGCCGCTCGCAGGGTTCTAGAGGTCGTCATTCCGGGGGCGATGCGGCAGCATCGAACCCGAAATCTCGAGGTTCCGAGTCCGCGCGTTGCGCGTCCCGGAACGACGCAGAGGGAGGGTGGCGCCCCATCAAGCCGCCTTCGATGCCTGCGCCAGCGAGGCAAAGGTCTTGCCTTCCGCGGCTAGGCGCTTGAGCAGCGGCGCCGGTTCCAGCGAGGGATCGTTGGTCTCCTTGGCATAATAGGAGAGACGGTCGGCGATGTGCTTGAGGCCGACCTGGTCGGCGTAGAACATCGGGCCGCCGCGATAGATCGGCCAGCCGTAGCCATAGAGCCAGATCACGTCGATGTCGCTCGGCCGCGCAGCGATGCCCTCCTCGAGGATGCGCGCACCCTCGTTGATCATCGGGTACATCATGCGCTCGAGGATCTCGTCGTCGCCGACGACGCGGCGCTTCTTGCCGAGCTTTTGCAAGGTCTCGTCGATCAGCTTCTCGACATCGGGATCGGGCAGCGGCGAGCGGGAGCCGCCCTCATATTTGTAGTAACCCTTGCCGGTCTTCTGGCCGAAGCGGCCGGCTTCGCACAGCGCGTCGGCGATTTCCGACTTGATGCCGCGGTCCTTCCGCGAGCGCCAGCCGATATCGAGGCCGGCGAGGTCGCTCATCGCGAACGGTCCCATCGGCATGCCGAACTTCGTCACCACGGCGTCGACCTGCTGCGGCAGCGCGCCTTCGAACAACAGCTTTTCCGACTGCTTGCCGCGCTGCGCCAGCATGCGGTTGCCGACAAAACCGTCGCAGACGCCGACCACCGCCGGCACCTTTGCGATTTTGCGCGAGATGGCAACGGCGGTCGTCAGTGCGTCCGGAGCGGTCTTCTCGGCGCGGACGATCTCGCACAGCTTCATGACATTGGCGGGCGAGAAGAAATGCATGCCGAGCACGTCCTGCGGCCGCTTGGTCACCTTCGCGATCTCGTCGATGTTCAGGTAGGAGGTGTTGCTCGCCAGAACCGCGCCCGGCTTGGCGTGTTGGTCGAGCGCGCCGAACACTTCCTTCTTGACCGCCATGGTCTCGAACACGGCTTCGATCACAAGGTCAGCGTCCTTGACGTTCTCGAGGCCAACCTTGCCGTCGATCAGCGCCATGCGCTTGGCGGGCGCATCGGCCGGGATGCCGCCGCGCGCGGCGGTCGCTTCCCAATTCTTCTGCATGATGCCCATGCCGCGCTTGAGCGCTTCCTCGCCGGTCTCGATCAGCGTGACCGGGATACCGGCATTGGCAAAGGACATCGCGATACCGCCGCCCATGGTGCCGGCGCCGATGATGGCGACGCGGTCGACCTTGCGCGGCTTGGTGCCTTCGGGCACGCCGGCGATCTTTGAGGCCTCGCGCTCGGCGAAGAAGGCATAGCGCTGCGCCTTGGACTGGTCACTGGCGACCAGCTTGAGAAAACCTTCACGCTCCTTCTTGAGACCTTCATCGAACGGCAGCTCGATCGCGGCGCGCACGGCGTCCGCCGCAGCGAACGGGGCTTCCAGGCCCCTCGCCTTCTTGGTCATCGCGGCGACGGCATTGGTGAAGATCGAGATATCGGCCTTCGCCGCGGCGAGCTTGGAGTCGTCGTCGCGCAGCTTGCGCAGCGGCCGCTTCTCGGCCAGCACCTTGCGGGCAAAGGCTTCGCCGCCCGACGCCGGCCCCTCGACGATCTCCTCGATCAGGCCGTTCTTGAGCGCATCCGCCGCACTGATCGGATCGCCGCCGACGATCATCTTGACCGCAAGCTCAGGCCCGACCGCACGCGGCAGCCGCTGCGTGCCGCCCGCGCCGGGCAGAAGGCCCAGCTTCACTTCGGGCAGGCCGAGCTTGGCTTCCTTGACGGCGACGCGATAGTGGCATGCCAGCGCGACTTCGAGGCCGCCGCCGAGCGCGGTGCCGTGAATGGCGGCGATGATCGGCTTCGGCGACTTTTCCATGAGGTCGAGCACTTCAGCGAGACCCGGGGGCTTCGGCGGCTTGCCGAACTCGGTGATGTCGGCGCCGGCGATGAAGGTGCGGCCGGCGCAGGTCAAGACGATCGCCTTCACCTCAGCATCCGCAACCGCGCTCTTCATGCATTCGAAGATGCCGCCGCGCACCGCAGCGCTCAGCGCGTTGACCGGAGGACTGTCGACCGTGACGATGGCAATGACGTCATGACGCTCGAGTTTTACAACTTCGCTCACGGGACTCTCCCTGGTCGCTTGTTCTTGGATGCCACGCAACTTGCGTTGAGTGGCTACGGGTCATTCTACTAATTTCGCACTGCGAAATTTAATTCCACATCTTGACAGGGAGGGTTATTTTGAAGCACGTCCGTTGTCAACGAGCTCATCAGCAGCAGTAGCGGGTAATGAAGCGTTCAGGGAAAAAAGTGGCGACCGATCGCAGCTTCGTCGTCGCACTCTCCCGTGGGCTGGATGTGTTGCGCGCATTTCATCCCAACGACGGGCTTCTCGGCAATCAAGAACTTGCCGCCCGTACTAATTTGCCGAAGCCAACCATTTCCCGGCTGACCTACACCCTGACCAAGCTCGGCTATCTTACACCCGTTCCGCGTTTCGAAAAGTATCAGCTCGCGCCGTCGGCCATGGCGCTTGGGTATGCGGCACTGGCCAATCTCGGCATTCGCCATTTGTCCGAGCCGTTCCGCGAGGAAGTGATGCGCGCCACCGGTGGGGCGGTGGCCGTCGGCGGCCGCGACCGCCAGAGCATGATCTATTTCGGGCAAAGCCGCGGCAGCGAGACGGTCGGCGTTCAACTTGACGTCGGTTCGCGCGTGCCGATTGCAACCAGCGCGATGGGTCGCGCCTATTTCTGGGCACTGGGCGAGGACGAACGCGCCGCGCTGCTGCGCGATCTGCGCGAGCATTACGGCAGCCGCTGGCCCAAGCTGCGCGACGGATTAGAGCGTTCCGGCGAGACCGTCGCGAAATGCGGCTTTGCACTGTCGGTCGGCGACTGGCACGACGACATCGGCGCCGCCGGCGTCGCGCTCAAGCTCAATGACGGAACCGGTCCGTACGCGTTCAACTGCGGCGCGCCGGCATTCCGCTTCACGGAAGAGCGCCTGATGACGGACATTGGACCTCGCCTGGTCACGATGGTAAGAAAAATCGAGGCAGCGCTGGGCGGCGCAGCACCTCAAACAAAAAAAACAGACAGCAAGAAGTCGAAAGCAGGAGGAAGAGTTGCACGTTTGGCCGAGGGGATCGAATAGCCTTCATCATGACCGGCAAATAATTTCGTACGGTCATTCCCGCTCCGTGATCAGGGCGGGCGGGATGCGATGACGCAGGCACAGCTCGCGCAGGGACACGCACCCCTGCTCGCGGTTCGCGACGTCAGCGTCGTGTTCGGCGGCATCATCGCTCTCAATGGTGTGTCCTTTGACATGCATAAGGGCAACATCCTCGGCCTGATCGGACCGAACGGTGCCGGCAAGACAACGCTGTTCAACTGCCTCTCCCGGCTCTACCAGCCGTCCTCCGGCGATATCCTGATGGAAGGCGCGAGCATCCTGACGCGCCCGGCGCACAAGATCGCCGAGATCGGCATCGGCCGCACCTTCCAGAACGTCGCGCTGTTCCCCAACCTCTCGGTCTCGGACAATGTCCGCGTCGGCTGCCATTCACGCACCTCGAGCGACATCATCTCGGACTCGCTGAAGCTCGCCTGGGTTCGCCGCAGCGAGGCGGACGTCAACAGGAAGGTTCGCGAGATTCTCGCCTATCTCGATCTCGAGGAGGTTGCCCACACCGTGGTGTCGGGATTGCCGTTCGGCACGCAGAAGCGCGTCGAGCTGGCGCGCGCGCTCGCCGCCGATCCGAAGATCCTGCTGCTCGACGAGCCGGCCGGCGGCCTCAACCATGAGGAAGTCTATGTGCTCGGCGACCTCATCAAGAAGCTTCGCGACGAGCGTCATCTCACCGTACTGCTGGTCGAGCATCACATGGGTCTGGTGATGTCGATCGCCGACCACGTCGTGGCGCTCAACTTCGGCCGCAAGCTCGCCGAGGGAACCCCTAGCCAAGTCCAGGCTGACCCTGACGTCATCAAGGCCTATCTGGGGAGCAAGGACCAATGACCACGATGCTCAACGTCAAGGATCTGCGCGCCTATTACGGACAGGTGCAGGCGCTGCACGGCCTCTCCTTCGCGCTCAGCGAGGGTTCGCTGACCACCCTGCTCGGGGCGAACGGCGCCGGCAAGACCACCACGCTGCGGGCGATCTGCAACATGGTGCGCTCCACCGGCGCGATCGAGTTCGAGGGCAAGCCGATCGGCAGCCGCTCGACCGAGAACGTCGTCCGCCTCGGCATCGCCCATGTGCCGCAGGGCCGCGGCACCTTCACCACCATGACGGTGGAGGAGAATCTGCAGCTCGGGGCCATCACGCGCACCGACAAGAAGAACATCGTCGCCGACATCGAGCGGATGTACGAGCACTTCCCGGTGCTCAAGGAGCGGCATACCCAGCAGGCCGGCACGCTGTCGGGCGGCGAGCAGCAGATGCTCGCGGTCGCGCGCGCGCTGATGCTGCGGCCTCGCCTGATGCTGCTGGACGAGCCGTCGTTCGGCCTGGCGCCGCTGATCGTGCGCGATCTGTTCAAGATTCTCGGCAAGATCAACCGTGAGGACAAGGTCACCATCCTGGTGGTCGAGCAGAACGCGCAGCTCGCGCTCGAGCTCGCCGACCAGGCCTATGTGATCGAAACCGGACGGATCGTGATGTCGGGCAACGCCAAGGACATCGCGAACAACGAAGACGTCCGCAAATCCTATCTCGGCTACTAAAGGAGCAGGACAATGGAGCTGTTTACCAACCAAGTCCTGGCCGGCATCGCCACGGGCGCAATCTATGCCTGCATGGCGCTCGCGGTGGTGATGATCTACCAGGCGATCGACCATCTGAATTTCGCGCAAGGCGAAATGGCGATGTTCTCGACCTTCATCTCCTGGCAATTGATGCAGTGGGGCGTCCCCTACTGGTGGGCCTTCCTGATCACGCTGATCATCTCCTTTGCCGGCGGCATCCTGATCGAGCGGCTGCTGTTCAAGCCGCTCTCCAAGGCACCGGTACTGACCAACGTCGCCGGCTTCATCGCCCTGTTTGCGATCGTCAACTCGGTGGCCGGCCTGATCTGGGACTTCACCATCAAGCAGTATCCCTCGCCGTTCGGCTCCTCGCCCTTCCTCGGCAGCCAGCTCATCTCGACCCACCAGGCCGGCATGATCGGCGTCACCATCCTGCTGCTGATCGCACTCTATATCTTCTTCCAGTTCACGCGCATCGGGCTGGCGATGCGGGCGGCCGCCTCGCTGCCTGAATCGGCTCGCCTCGTCGGCATCAACACGTCCTGGATGATCGCGCTCGGCTGGGGCATGGCCTCCGCCATTGGCGCGATCGCGGGCATCCTGATCGCACCGGTCGTGTTCCTGGAGCCGAACATGATGGGCGGCGTCCTGATCTACGGCTTTGCCGCGGCCGTGCTCGGCGGGTTGAGCTCGCCGCTCGGCGCCGTGGTCGGCGGCTTTCTCGTCGGCATCTTCGAAAATCTCGCCGGGACCTACATTCCCGGCGTCGGTAACGAGCTGAAACTGCCGATCGCGCTTGCGCTGATCATCACCGTCCTGGTCGTCAAACCGGCTGGCCTCATGGGTCGGCCCATCGTGAAGCGAGTTTGATCATGAGCGCTGCTGAGGAAGTCGTCACAGAAGCACCGGCCGTTGAGGCCGTTCCGAAGCGGGCCATGACGCTCGGGCTGGGCACCTCGCTCGCCGTGTTGGCCGCGCTCGTCATCGCGCCGCTGTTCGTCAAGAATTTCATCATCTTCCAGATGACGATGCTCCTGATCTACGGGCTCGCGGTGCTCGCGCTCAACATCCTGACCGGGGGAAGCGGCCAGTTCTCGCTCGGCCAGAGCGCGTTCTACGCGGTCGGCGCCTACACGTCGGCGATCCTGATGGAACACGTCGGCATGAACTACGCGCTGACGCTGCCGATTGCAGGCCTGATCTGCTTTGCCTTCGGATTCATCTTCGGCCAGCCGGCGCTGCGGCTCTCCGGCGTGTACCTCGCGTTGGCGACCTTCGCGCTGGCGGTTGCGATGCCGCAGCTCCTCAAGCTCGGCTTCTTCGAACACTGGACCGGCGGCGTGCAGGGATTGGTCGTGACCAAGCCCGACGCGCCGTTCGGCCTGCCGATGTCGCAGGACATGTGGCTGTACTACTTCACGCTCGTGATCACGATCGGCATCTACATCGCATCCGTGAACCTGCTGCGGTCGCGCTCGGGCCGCGCCTTCATGGCGATCCGCGACAATGAAATTGCCGCTTCCGCCATGGGCGTCGACGTCGCGTTGTACAAGACGCTGGCGTTCGGCGTCTCGGCCGGCATCACCGGCGTTGCCGGCGGCCTCGGCGCCATCGCGGTGCAGTTCGTGGCGCCCGACGGCTATACGATCACGCTGGCGATCTCACTGTTCCTCGGCATGGTGGTCGGCGGCGTCGGCTGGCTGCCGGGGTCGATCGTCGGCTCGGCCTTCATCATCTTCGTGCCCAACATCGCTGAAAGCATCTCCAAAGGCCTCTCCGGCGCCGTATTCGGGGTGCTTCTATTTCTCGTCATCTTCCTCGTGCCGCACGGCGCCAGGCAGGTCGCGATGATCGCCCAGCACCATCTGGGCAAGCTCAAGAAGAACTAAGAAAGCTAACGACAAACTCAGGAGACATCATGTCCGCATCACGCTGGACCGCCGCCTTCGGGGCGGCGGTCGCCGCATTCGTTTTCACGTCCGGCACCGCCCTCGCGCAGAAGAAATACGACACCGGTGCGACCGATACCGAAATCAAGGTCGGGCACATCGTGCCCTACAGCGGTCCTGCTTCCGCCTACGGCATCATCGGCAAGACCGAAGAAGCCTACTTCAAGATGATCAACGACAACGGCGGCATCAACGGGCGCAAGATCAAGTTCATCTCTTATGACGACGCCTATAGTCCGCCGAAGGCCGTCGAACAGGTGCGCAAGCTCGTCGAGAGCGATGAGGTGCTGGTGGTGTTCAATCCGCTCGGCACGCCTTCCAACACGGCGATCCAGAAATATCTCAATGCCAAGAAGGTGCCGCAGCTGTTCGTCGCCACCGGCGCCACCAAGTGGAACGATCCGACGCACTTTCCGTGGACCATTGGATGGCAGCCCTCCTATCAGAGCGAGGGGCGCATCTACGCCAAATACCTGATGAAGGAAAAGCCCGGCGCCAAGGTCGCGGTGCTCTATCAGAACGACGACTTCGGCAAGGACTACCTAAAGGGCCTGAAGGACGGGTTTGGCGCCAAGGCTTCGATGATCATCGCCGAGGAAAGCTACGAGATCTCGGAACCGACGATCGACAACCATATCGTCAAGCTCAAGGCCAGCGGCGCGGACGTCCTGATCAGCATTACGACGCCGAAATTCGCGGCGCAGACCATCAAGAAGATGGCCGAGATCGACTGGAAGGCGCTGCAGATCGTCGCCAATGTTTCAACGTCGGTCGGCGCCGTGATGCGGCCGGCGGGCTTCGAGAACGGGCAAGGCGTGCTTTCGGCGCACTACGCCAAGGACGCCGGCGACGCGCAATGGCACGACGATCCCGGGATAAAGAAGTTTCTTGCCTTTCTCGACAAGTACTATCCGGACGCCGACCGCCACAACAGCCAGGTCATCTATGGCTATGGCGCAGCGCAGACCCTGACCAAGATGCTCGAAATGTGCGGCGACGACCTGACCCGCGCGAACATCATGAAACAGGCCGCGAACCTGAAGGACTTCGCGCCCGATACGCTGCTGCCGGGAATCAAGATCAATACGTCGGCCACCGACTTTGCCCCGATCGAGCAACTTCAAATGATGCGCTTCAGGGGTGAGAAGTGGGACATGTTCGGCGACGTCATCAGCGGCGAAGTCGGCCATTAACCAATATTCCGCCCGGCGGTAGTTTCCCGGAGCATCCGACTAAATATCGCCCTCCGCGACGCGATCGCGGGGGGCTTTTTGTTGCTGGAAGCTGGCGAAAGGTATTCAATGAAGCACAAGAGCCGCCAAGTGCTCAGCAAAAACAATGACACAGTCATCGATCCCAGGGAGATCAAGAAATGCTCGCCATCAAATTGCGTTTGGGAGCCTTTTCGGCTGCCCTCGCATTACTGGCCGCGACCAGCAGCGGCGCATTAGCCCAAAAGAAATACGACACCGGCGCCAGCGATACCGAAATCAAGATCGGCAACATCATGCCCTACAGCGGACCGGCTTCCGCCTACGGTGTGATCGGCAAGACCGAGGAAGCCTATTTCAGGAAGATCAACGCCGAGGGCGGTATCAACGGCCGCAAGATCAACTTCATCAGCTATGACGACGCCTACTCGCCGCCGAAGACGGTGGAGCAGGCGCGCAAGCTGGTCGAGAGCGACGAAGTCCTGCTCGTCTTCAACTCGCTCGGCACGCCGCCGAACACCGCGATCCAGAAGTACCTCAACTCCAAGAAGGTGCCGCAACTGTTCGTCGCCACCGGCGCCACCAAATGGAACGATCCGAAGGAATTCCCGTGGACGATGGGCTGGCAGCCCAACTACCAGAGCGAGTCGCAGATCTACGCCAAGTACATCCTGAAGAACCATCCGAACGCCAAGATCGGCGTGCTCTACCAGAACGACGACTACGGCAAGGACTATCTGAAGGGCTTCAAGGACGGGCTCGGCGCCAAGGCGGCTTCCCTGATCGTCATGGAAGAAAGCTACGAGGTTTCCGAGCCGACCATCGACTCGCACATCGTCAAGCTGAAGTCGACCGGCGCCGACGTCTTCTTCAACATCACCACGCCGAAGTTCGCGGCGCAGGCGATCAAGAAGAACGCCGAAATCGGCTGGAAACCGCTGCATTTCCTCAACAACGTCTCGGGCTCGATCGGCAGCGTGATGAAGCCGGCCGGCTTCGAGAACGGGCAGGACATCATCTCGTCGCAGTACTTCAAGGACCCGACCGACATGCAGTGGAAGAACGACCCTGCGATGAAGGCCTGGAACGAGTTCCTGGACAAGTACTATCCGGAAGCCAACCGGGCCGATGCGTCGGTGATGTACGCCTACATCGTCGCGCAGGGGCTGGTGCACGTGCTGAAGGCCTGCGGCGACGACCTGACCCGCGCCAACGTCATGAAGCAGGCGGCGAGCATCAAGGACTTCGAACCCGGCGGCCTGTTGCCCGGCGTCAAGGTTAATACCTCGGCGACGGATTTTGCGCCGCTCTCGCAGTTGCAACTGATCCGCTTCAAGGGCGAGACCTGGGAACGCTTCGGCGAAATCCTCTCGAGCGATACCGGCGGCTAGTCGCGCGCCAGCTCAATAAAGATGCAGCCCCCTGCGGCTTTTTCCGCAGGGGCTTTTTGTTGTGAGGCCTCCGGCAAGATGCTAATCACGACGCTGTCACAAGAGCTCCTCAAGGGGCCGGACGGTTACATTAAGAAATGAAAAGGGAGAGACAGAAATGTCCGGAATGAAAAACCTTGCGGTCGTTTCGGCCGCGTTCGGATTGCTCGTGGCAACCTCGAGCAACGTTTTCGCACAGAAGAAATACGACCCCGGCGCCAGCGATACCGAGATCAAGATCGGCAACATCATGCCCTACAGCGGACCGGCTTCCGCCTACGGCGTGATCGGCAAGACCGAGGAAGCCTATTTCAAGAAGATCAACGCCGAGGGCGGCATCAATGGCCGCAAGATCAACTTCATCAGCTACGACGACGCCTACTCGCCGCCAAAGACGGTGGAGCAGGCCCGCAAGCTGGTCGAGAGCGATGAAGTTCTCTTGATCTTCAATCCGCTCGGCACGCCGCCGAATACCGCGATCCAGAAATACCTGAACAGCAAGAAGGTGCCACAGCTGTTCGTCGCCACCGGCGCGACCAAGTGGAACGATCCGAAGAACTTCCCGTGGACGATGGGCTGGCAGCCCAACTACCAGAGCGAAACGCAGATCTATGCGAAGTACATCCTGAAGGAGAAGCCGAACGCCAAGATCGGAATTCTCTACCAGAACGACGATTACGGTAAGGACTACCTGAAGGGCTTCAAGGACGGGCTCGGCGCCAAGGCCGCGTCGATGATCGTGCTGGAAGAAAGCTACGAGGTTTCCGAACCGACGATCGATTCCCACATCGTCAAGCTGAAGGCGACCGGCGCCGACGTGTTCATCAACATCACCACGCCGAAATTCGCGGCGCAGGCGATCAAGAAGAACGCCGAGATCGGCTGGAAGCCGCTGCACTTCCTCAACAACGTTTCTGCTTCAATCGGCAGCGTCATCAAGCCGGCCGGCATGGAAAATGCCCAGGACATCATCTCCTCGCAGTATCTGAAGGATCCGACAGATGCGCAGTGGAAGGACGACAAGGGCATGAAGGCGTGGAATGAGTTCCTGGACAAGTATTATCCGGAAGCCAACCGCGCCGATGCCTCGGTGATGTTCGGCTACACCGTCGCACAGGGCCTCGTGCATGTGCTGAAAGCCTGCGGCGACAATCTCACCCGTGAGAACGTGATGAAGCAGGCCGCGAGCATCAAGGATCTCGAACTCGACGGGCTGTTGCCGGGCATCAAGGTCAACACGTCGCCGACCGACTTTGCCCCGATCTCCTCGGTGCAACTGATCAAGTTCAAGGGCGAAACCTGGGAACGTTTTGGCGAGATTCTGTCCGGCGACGCCGGCGGCTAGAGCATGATCCGGAAAAGTGGGGACCCGTTTTCCGAAAAGATCATGCTCAAATAGAGATAGAGCGGGATGACTTTCGAAGAAAGGTCATGCCGCTCTAGTCATTCAGAATCCCGATTGGCCCATTTGCGGCTGCAAGCGCCCCCGCGGACCTTCCGCGGGGGTTTTCTTTTGCGGCAAATGGTTGGATAACCAAAACTCCCGTCCGTTAGCAGCCTGTTGCCATCATGACCGACCAGCGTTCCCTCTTGCGTGCGATCTTTGACGCAGCCGTCGCGGCCGCACATCCCGACGTCGTGCTATCAGCGCACCTGCCTCCCGTGCCCAAGGGCAAGGTGATCTGCGTAGCCGCCGGCAAGGGCGCGGCCGCGATGGCCGCCGCGGCCGAAAGGCACTACCTCGATACGCTGGGACTTGATCCGTCGCGGCTGAGCGGCCTTGCCACCACGCGCCACGGCCACGGCGTGCCGACGCGGCGGATCAGGGTCATCGAGGCCGGCCATCCCGTACCCGATGAGGCCGGGTTGAAAGCCGCTGACGAAACGCTGCGTCTCGCCGCGGAGGCGACCGCCGACGATCTGCTGCTGGTTTTGCTATCCGGCGGCGGCTCGGCCAACTGGATCGCACCGGCTGATGGCGTTTCGTTCACGCAGAAGCAGCAGGTCAACCGCGCGCTGTTGCGATCGGGCGCGCCGATCGGCGAGATGAACATCGTCCGCAAGCATCTGTCGCGGATCAAGGGCGGCCGTCTGGCCCGCGCCGGACAGCGCGCCGCCGAGATCGTGACGCTCGCGATCTCGGACGTACCACACGACGAGCCTTCCGCGATCGCATCGGGACCGACGGTGCCGGATCCAAGCACGCTGGCGGACGCCCGCGCGCTGGTCGCACGGTATAATCTCTTGGTCGACGATGCCGTCAAACGCGCGCTCGACGATGCCGGGAACGAGAGCTGCAAGCCGGGCGATCCCGCCTTCGCCCGCGCGCGGTTCGAGATGATTGCAAAGCCGAAGGCATCGCTCGACGCCGCGATCAAGGTCGCAAAGGATGCCGGCTATGAGGTCATCGGCCTCGGCGCCGATCTCGAAGGCGAGGCGCGCGAGGTTGCCGCAGATCACGCGCGGCTGGCGCTGAAGGCGCTCAGCGAGGGCAAGCGCACCGCCGTCCTGTCGGGCGGCGAACTGACGGTAACCGTGCGCGGCAACGGCCGCGGCGGCCCCAACCAGGAATACGCGCTGGCGCTGGCGGACATTTTGAAGGACACCTCAGGCATCGTGGCGCTGGCCGCCGACACCGACGGCGCCGACGGCGGCGCCGGCAGCGCGAGCGATCCGGCCGGCGCGCTGATCGATCAGACGACGTTTGCGAAAATGAAGTCGCTCGGGCTCGATCCTGCGGCCTATCTCGCCAACAACGATGCGACCGCCTTCTTCTCGGCAACCGGCGATCTCTTGCTGACCGGTCCGACGCTCACCAATGTCAACGACGTCAGGGTGATCCTGGTAGACCCCGCACAGGTTCTTTAGTCTCTCGCCCGCATCCTGGGCGTGCCGAAAGCGTGTTAACGCTTTGTTGAGCATGTTAAGAGGAACACGCAAGCGCATACCCGGCTCGAAGACGCAATTCACCAGCTTGCGCTTCTAATGGGGCTCTCCTGGAAGGAGGGGAGCCGCCGATAGCGGCCGGGGGAAACGCTATATGACGGATCACGGCCAGATCACCGCCACGCGGTCGGCGCACTTGGGGGCGAACTTAGGGGCGCGGCTCGAAGAGGCGATTGACCATTTGTCGCTTGGCATCGTCGTCTTCGACGATAAGCGCGAGGTGGTTTTCTGCAACGCGCGTTACCGCGAACTGTACGGCCTCACGCCCGAACAGGTGAAGCCGGGCACTCCGACCCGCGATCTGATCCGGCACCGGCTCAATCTCGGCTTGAAGGTGCAGCTTGCGCCCGACGACTACATCCGTGAGCGCGTCGGCCGCGATATCGCGCTCGACACCACCGTGCAGGAACTCGCCGACGGCCGGATCATCGCCTATACCGTCTACCCGATGCCCGGTGGCGGCGGGATGGCGACCCATGAGGACATCACCGAGCGCGAAGAGCTCAATGCGCGCCTGAAGAAGCAATTCGAACTCGGCCGCAAGCAGGAAGAGGCCCTGCTGATCAAGAACTTCCAGTTCGACACTGCGATCAACAACATGTCGCAGGGGCTCTGCTTCTTCGATTCCGATCACCGCCTGATCGTGTGCAACGATCGCTTCGTCGCGATGTACGACATCGCGCCCGAGCGCGTCAGCCCCGGCATGTCACTGATCGAGATCGTCGACCTCAGGTTCGAGGCCGGCAGCTTCCCCGCCATGACGCGCGACGAATATCTGCGCTGGCGCACCAATGTCGCGGTTTCCAACGAGCCGAAAGACAGCATCGTCGAGCTGATGAACGGGCGCACCTTCAAGATCCGTCACCGGCCGATGCCCGGCGGCGGCTGGGTTGCGACCCACGAGGACATCACCGAGCAGCGGCAGTCCGAGGTCAAGATCGAATATATGGCGCATCACGACGCGCTGACCGATCTGGCCAATCGCGTGCTGCTGAACGACCGGCTCGAACATGCGCTGGCCAGGGTTCAGGACGGGAAAATGGTGGCTGTCCATCACCTCGACCTCGATCAATTCAAGGCCGTGAACGATACGTTCGGCCACCCCTGCGGCGACAAGCTGCTGAGGATCGTCGCCGAACGGCTACGCACCCTCGCTGCCGACGCCGATACGATCGCGCGAATGGGCGGAGATGAATTCGTCATCGTGCAGGCCGCGATCTCCGACCCGGCGGACGCCACCGCGCTGGCGCAGCGCGCCATCGATGCCTTGAGCGAGCCCTATGACATCGACGGCCAGCAGGCGGTGATCGGCGTCAGCATCGGCATTTCGGTCGGCCCCGGCGATGGATCGATCCCGGACAAGCTGCTACGTAACGCCGACCTCGCGCTCTATCGCGCCAAGAGCGACGGCCGCGGCACGTTCCGCTTCTTCGAGCCCGCGATGGACCTGCAGATGCAGACCCGCCGCATCATGGAGCAGGATCTGCGCCGCGCGCTGCCGGCCGGCGAATTCGAGTTGCACTATCAGCCCGTCGTCAACCTGGCGAGCAAGGAGATCTCGGGCTTCGAAGCCCTGATCCGCTGGAATCATCCGACCAAGGGAATGATCTCGCCCGCCACCTTCATTCCGCTGGCCGAGGAGATCGGCTTCATCGTGCCGATGGGCGAGTGGGTCATCCGGCAGGCCTGCGCCACGGCGGCGCAATGGCCCGAACACCTTCATGTCGCCGTCAACATTTCGGCGATCCAGTTTCGCAGTCCCGGCCTGATGCAGGTGATCGTCGGCGCGCTCGGCGCTTCCGGTCTTTCGCCGACGCGGCTGGAGATCGAGATCACCGAGAGCGTGCTGCTGCACAACAAGGAAGCGACGCTGGCGGTGCTGCACCAGTTGCGCTCGCTCGGAATCCGGATCGCCATGGACGATTTCGGCACCGGCTATTCGTCGCTGACCTATTTGCAGAGCTTTCCGTTCGACAAGATCAAGATCGACCGCTCCTTCGTCAAGAACATCACCGAGAATTTGAGCTCGCTCAACATCGTGCGGGCAGTGGCGGCGCTGGCGAACGGCATGGGCATGACGGCGACCGCCGAGGGCGTCGAAACCGCGGAACAACTCCAAAGCATTGCTTCCGAAGGATGCACGGAAATGCAGGGCTTTCTGTTCAGCAAGCCGCTTCCCGCGGCTGAAATCGAGCGGCAGTTTCTGTCGGGACGCGGGTCGAAGGAAGTTCAGGGCCGTATCGTCGCTGCGTGATACAAGGCACCGTCATTCCGGGATGGTCCGAAGGACCTGACCCGGAATCTCGAGATTCTCAGGGGCGCAAGGGCGCCCCATAGTTCGCTTCGCGCCCCGGAATGACAACCCCACCTAAAACTCCGCGGCGATCTTCGACAGCATTTCGAGCAGCGCCACGCGGTTGGCGGGACCCAACAGGTCGTTGAGCCGCGCCTCGTGCTTGGTGGCGACCAGCTTCTTGGCGCGCGCCAGCACCGCCTTTCCCTTGTCGGTCAGAATCAGGATGTGCGAGCGGCGGTCGTTGGTGGAGCGCATCCGCGTGCAGAGACCGCGGCTCTCCAGCGCGTCCAGCATTGACACGAAATTCGGCCGGAGGATGCCGAGCGTATTGGCGATTTCGGTCTGGTTACGCCCGGGATTGCGGTCAAGCAGCAGCAGCACCGAGAATTGCGCCGGCGTCAGCTGCAGCGGTGCGACGCAGCGCAGGAAATCCTCGAACACCTTGAGCTGGGCACGCTTGAGTGAATAGCCGAGCAGGTCGGCCAGCTCACCCAGCTGCAGCCCGGCAATTTCGGACGCCCCCTCGGCAATTTCCTTGCCGTTGCTACGCGGCGACTTGACGGCATCGGTCGCTGCCTTGGAAACTGTCATTTGGAGACCGTCATGGCGTGAGGCTCGCCCCCTGAAAAGGCCCTGGCCGGCGGCCGGGCCCTTGATGTTATATTCGATAATTGTTATCGGATATATCAAATATCGGCGTCTTTCAACTGCCGAGATCTCGGACAGCCGGCAGACCGCATCAGGTCAGGATCGGCGACGCTTTTATGGGGGAGCGCCAGTCTTGAATACGACGATCATGCTGTTCCTGCTGCAGGACGGCATTACCAATGGCGCGATCTATGCGCTGCTCGGGCTCGCGCTGGTGCTGGTGTTTGCCGTCACCCGCGTCATCCTGATCCCGCAGGGCGAGTTCGTCACCTATGGCGCGCTGAGCTACGCGATGCTGGCTACAGGCCAAGTGCCCGGCACGGTGTGGCTGGCGATGGCCATGGGCGTCGCCGCCTTCGGCTTCGACCTGTTCGATGCCCGGCGATCGCTACGGCTCAGGCGGATCCTGCGCTCGCTGGCGCTCAATATCGTGCTGCCGGCCGCCATCCTCGCCCTCACCTATCGCCTCGCCGGCCCCACGACGCCGATCGCCGTCAATATCGCGCTGTCGCTCCTGATCGTCGCGGCGATCGGGCTGTATCTCTACCGCCTCGCATTCCAGCCGCTCGCGCATACGTCGGTGCTAGTGCTGCTGATCTCGTCCGTCGGCTGCCATCTCGCTTTGCAGGGCCTTGGCCTCGTGTTCTTCGGCGCCGAAGGCCTGCGCGGTCCGGCGCTGTCGACCGCGGCGCTCACCGTCGGTCCGCTGCGCTTCACCGGGCAGAGCCTTGCGGTGTATGGACTGACCATCGCCTTCATCATCGCGCTGTGGCTGTTCTTCGGCTTCACGTTGATGGGCAAGGCGCTGCGCGCCACCGCCGTCAACCGCCTCGGCGCCCGTCTCGTCGGCATCCGCACCACGCTCTCGGGCCAGATCGCCTTCCTGCTGGCGTCGCTGATCGGCGCGATTTCCGGCATCCTGATCGTGCCGATCACGACGCTCTATTACGACACCGGCTTCCTGATCGGCCTCAAGGGGTTCATCGCCGCGATCATCGGCGGGCTCGTCAGCTATCCGCTGACCGCGGTCGCGGCGCTCATCGTCGGCGGCGTCGAGGCGTTCTCCTCGTTCTATGCCAGCAACTTCAAGGAGGTCATCGTCTTCACGCTGATCCTTCCCGTATTGATGCTCCGGTCGCTCGCAGCGCCCGAGGTCGAGGAAGAGAAGGACTGAGGCGATGAAGCAGCGAACCCCGCTCCTCCTCTTGGCAGCCCTCATGGCGGCGATCCCGTTCATCCCGGGCCTGCCGCCGTTCTGGATCGTGCTGCTCAACAATATCGGCCTCGCCGCGCTGGTGGCGATGGGTCTCGTGCTGCTGACCGGCGTCGGCGGCCTCACCTCGTTCGGCCAGGCCGCGTTCTGCGGCTTCGGCGCCTACACCACGGCGGTACTGACCACGGCCTATGGCGTCTCGCCATGGCTGACGCTGCCGCTCTCGCTGCTGGTCAGCGGCATCGCCGCCGTCCTGCTCGGCATCATCACGGTGCGGCTGTCGGGCCATTACCTGCCGCTCGGCACCATCGCCTGGGGCATCGGGCTGTTCTACCTGTTCAGCAAGCTGGAATTCCTCGGCCGCAATGACGGCATTTCGGGCATCCCGCCGCTCTCGATCGGCAGTTTCCGGATGCTCGATCCCGGCGCGATCTATTTTGCGATCTGGATCGCGGTGCTGGTCTCGGCACTGCTGACCATGAATCTCCTGGACTCCCGCACCGGCCGTGCGATCCGCGCGCTGCGGCGCGGGCATATCGCCGGCGAAGCGTTCGGCGTGCAGACGCCGCGCGCCAAGCTGCTCGTGTTCGTCTATGCGGCCGTGCTGGCCGGCCTCTCCGGCTGGCTCTATGCGCATTTCCAGCGCGCGGCCAATCCGACCCCGTTCGGCGCACATGCCGGCATCGAATATCTGTTCATCGCCGTGGTCGGCGGCGCCGGTTACGTCTGGGGCGGGGTGTTAGGGGCCGGGATCGTCGTGATCCTCAAGGAGATCCTGCAGAGCTACCTGCCCTATGTCTTCGGCGGCCAGAGCCAGCTCGAGACCATCGTGTTCGGCATCCTCTTGGTCGTCCTGCTGCAGCTGGCGCCGACCGGCGTCTGGCCCTGGCTGATGGCGCGTCTGCCGGTCAAGCCGGCCCGCAAGACGCCGGATGCCTCGCTTCCGCTCGCTGCACCCGTCCGCGAAAAGGCATCATCAGGCACGCTGCTGCAGATCGAGAAGGCGCGCAAACAATTTGGCGGCGTGATCGCCGTCAACGACGTCTCCTTCGACGTCGGGGCGCGCGAGATCGTCGCCCTGATCGGCCCCAACGGCGCCGGCAAGAGCACGACCTTCAACCTGATCACCGGCGTGCTGACCACCACCGGCGGCGCCATCTCCGTGCTCGGCCACAAGGTCGACAACGCGCCGCCGCAGGAGGTCGTCAAGCTCGGCGTCAGCAGAACCTTCCAGCACGTCAAGCTGGTGCCCGACATGACCGTGCTGGAGAACGTCGCGATCGGCGCGCATCTGCGCGGCTCTTCCGGGGCGATCTCTAGCATGTTCCGGCTCGACCGCGCTGACGAAGCGAGATTGCTGGCGGAAGCGGCGCGCCAGATCGAGCGCGTCGGCCTCGGCGACCAGATCGATCAGTTGGCGGGCAGCCTGTCGCTCGGCCAGCAGCGCATCGTCGAGATCGCCCGCGCGCTGTGCGTCGATCCCCTGCTGTTGTTGCTCGATGAACCCGCCGCCGGCTTGCGGCACATGGAAAAGCAGCGGCTTGCCGCCCTGCTCCGCCAGCTGCGTGACGGCGGCATGTCGGTGCTGCTGGTCGAGCATGACATGGGCTTTGTGATGGATCTCGCCGACCGTGTCGTGGTGCTGGATTTCGGCACCAAGATCGCCGAGGGCACCCCGAACCAGATCAAGACCAACCCCGATGTGATCAAGGCCTATCTCGGAGCCACCGCATGAGCGCGCTGTTATCGGTCTCCGACGCCCACGTTGCCTATGGCAAGGTCGAAGCCGTGCGCTCGGTCTCGCTCGAGGTCGCGGGCAACGAGATCGTCACCATCATCGGAGCCAACGGCGCTGGCAAGACCACGCTTTTGAATGCCATCATGGGCGTGCTGCCGCTCAAGGGCGCCACCGCTTTCGCGGGCGCCGACATGGCCACGCTCGATATCGAAGACCGCGTCGCGGCGGGCCTCAGCCTCGTGCCCGAGCATCGCGAATTGTTTGCGACCATGAATGTCGAGGACAATCTGCTGCTCGGCGCCTTTCGGATTCCGAAGGCGACGGCCGCCAGATCGTTCGAGCGTGTCTATGCGCTGTTTCCGCGGCTGAAGGAGCGGCGCAAGCAACTGGCCGGCACGCTCTCCGGCGGCGAACAGCAGATGCTGGCGATGGGCCGCGCCCTGATGGGCGCGCCGAAGCTATTGATGCTGGACGAGCCGAGCCTTGGACTCGCGCCGATCATCGTCGCCGACATCTTCCGCACCATCGGCGAACTGCGCGCCGCTGGCGTCTCGGTGCTGCTGGTCGAGCAGAACGCGCAGGCCGCTCTCAAGATCGCCGATCGCGCCTATGTCATGGAGCTCGGCGAATTCATCCTGTCGGGCTCGGCCAAGGAGATCGCCGGCAATCAGCGGGTCGCGGCGAGCTATCTCGGCTTCCAGCACGAAGGCGCTAGCGCGGTCTAGCGGCGGTCAGTCCCTCGTTAACGAAATCGTAATCATGATGCGAGTTCCTGCCGGCGCGGTGTGAGTTGTACAACTTCGTGAACACGCGCGGGCTTCTAACCTTGCGGTAATGTCGCCACTTTCGCTCCCGATGCGGGCGCCGATGGTGGCTGGCAGGTCACAAGGTCGGATGATGCGCACATCGGATTGCCCCACGACAGACAGCAGCGAATTCCTGCTAGCCGCGCTCGAGCAGGCGAGCGAGGCCGTCGTCATCGTCAATGCAGAGCGGCAGATCAGTCATTTCAACGCGGCGGCGGAGGCGATCTGGGGTCTCTCGCGCAAGGATATTCTCGGCCTCGACACAGGCTGCCTTGGCCTGACCGATCTGCGTCCGCACTCCGAAATCACCATTCGCCGGACCGATGGCAGCCAGCTTCGCGCAGCCATATCGGTCTCGCGTATCGAGACCGGCGGCCGGGATAGCTACATGATCTTCGTTCGCGATGTTACCGCCGAAGTCGAGCGGCGCGAGCGGATCGCGTTGCTCAACCTCGTGGCCGACAAGACCACCCGCGCCGTCGTCGTCACCGATCGGAAGCTGCGCATCGTCTATACCAATGCGGCGTTCTCCGGCGTGTTCGGACATTCGGCCGAACAGGTGCAGGGACGGCAAGTCAACCAGTTGCTCGCCGGACCGATGACCGACCGCAAGACCCTGGCCAGGCTGCACCGGCGGATCTGCGATGGTCGCGGCCAGGAGGAGGAAATCCTTGCTTACGACCATAATGGCGACGAGATCTGGGTCTCGGCCATCGTCAAGGCATTCCGCAACGATCGCGGGCGCATCAAATATGTGTTCGCGCTTCTGAGCGACGTCAGCGAGAGCAAGCAATTGCGGTCGCTGCAGCAGCTCATCATGGGGGCGCTGGCCGACGAGCTCCCGCTCGTCGAGATTGCCGACCAGCTTTGCCGGCGCGTCGAAGCCATCGCGCCCGATGTCGTCGCTTCGGTGCTGCATGTCGATTCCGAGGGGCTGGTACATCCGCTCGGCGGACCGAGCCTGCCCGAGGATTATTCGCGCGCCCTCGAGGGCATCTCGATCGGCCCCGACGTCGGCTCGTGCGGATCGGCCGCCTATCATGGCAAGCCGGTCCTGGCCGAGAATCTCGACACCGATCCGCGCTGGCAGCCCTACAAGACGCGGCCGCTCGAGGTCGGCCTGAAGGCCTGCTGGTCGACGCCAATCAAGGCCAAGGACGGCCGCGTGATCGGCACCTTCGCATTCTATTTTCGGGAATGCCGCGCGCCGAGCCGCTGGCATCAGCGAATCGTCGAGGCCTGCGTTCACCTCGGCGCACTGGCGATCGAGCGCAAGGAGGCCCGGGCGCAGATCGCCCGCCTCGCCTATCACGACATGCTGACGGGTTTGCCGAACCGCGCGCAGCTGCTTGAGCTCGCCAACCAGGCGATCGCCGATTGCAAGGACAGGCAGCTCGCGCTGATCTTTCTCGATCTCGATCACTTCAAGGACGTCAACGATACGCTCGGCCATTCGGCCGGCGATGCCCTGCTGATCGAATTCGCCAAGCGGCTGCGCGCCCGCATCCAGCCATCCGACCTGCTGGGCCGCCTGAGCGGCGACGAGTTCGTCATCGTCCTGCCGAACTGCGACCCGGCGCGCGCCTCGCTGGTCGCCTCGCACATCACCGAAGCGCTGACCTCGCCGCTGTGGATCGACAACCGCCAGGTGCCGATCTCCGCCAGCATGGGCATCAGCATCTATCCCGACAACGCGACCGACATCGACGCGCTGCTGCAGCAGGCCGATGCGGCGATGTATAAGGCCAAGCAGGCTGGCCGCTCCACCCATCGCTTCTTCAGCGCCGACATGAACCGGCTGGCAGAGCAGCGGCTCGTGATCAGCGCTGCGCTCCGCCGGGCCATTGCCAACGACCTCCTGAGGCTCGTCTATCAACCGCAGACCCGCACCGTCGATGGCACCCTTTACGGCGTCGAGGCGCTGGCGCGCTGGCACGACCCGGAGCTTGGCGAGGTGCCGCCCGCGAAATTTATCCCGCTGGCCGAGGAGGTCGGCCTGATCGAGCAGATCGGCCTGTGGTCGATCCGCGAGGCCTGCCGGCAGATGGCCGCCTGGCGCTGCGCCGGACTGGACGTGCCCTGTGTGGCCGTCAATCTGTCGCCGCTCAACTTCCAGAATGCGAAGCTCGCTGCCGTAGTGGCCGAGACGATCAAAGCCCATGGCCTGCCTCCTGACGCGTTGATGCTCGAGATCACCGAGGGCGTGCTCGCCAACGAACGCTCGGCGGCGATCGAGACGATGAATGAGATCCGCGAGCTCGGCGTCGGCCTGTCACTGGACGATTTCGGCACCGGCTATTCGAGCTTAAGTCGCCTCGCGCATCTGCCGATCCGCGAATTGAAGATCGACCGCAGCTTCATGCGCGATATCGAGCGCGACGCCAGCGCGCTCGCGATCGCCACCGCCGTGGTGCGTGTCGGGCAGAGCCTGAACATGGCCGTGGTCGCCGAGGGCGTCGAGACCGAGGGGCAGCGCAAGCTGCTCGCCGCCCTCGGCTGCGATGTCGTGCAGGGCCATCTCTATGCGCGCGCGATGTCGCCCGAAGCGTTCGAGCGATGGCTGATCGATCACGTCGCGACGCAAGCGCGGATGATGCGCGCAAGCATCGACGAAGCCCGCTCGCAGCCGACGCCGTCATTGCTGATCGCGTCGACCGGTGGTTAGGACCTTGATCTTATCCTCCCCTGGAGGGGGAGGATCGGTTCGCATGAAATGCGAACCGAGGTGGGGTGACGGTCTCTCCTCGTCCAGCAGTGCCCGAGTGGAGAGATCACCCCACCCCGTCACGCATCTTGCGATGCGCGCCGACCCTCCCCCTCCAGGGGAGGGTAAGAAAAAGTCGGCCCGAGAGTTAGGGCCGACTCAAACTTCTTGACGAACTGAGAGGTTGCCATCCCTCACTTCGCCGGAACGTATTTCCCGTCCTTCACGGTCAGGATGATGCGCGAGCGGTCGTCTAGGCCGTAGCGATCCTTTTCGGTGAAGTTGTAGACGCCCTGGCTGGCGGCGATTTCCTTTTCCGACGTCAGCGCCTGGCGGATCGCCTCGCGGAATTCCGGCGTTCCGGGCTTTGCCGTCTTCAGCGCCACCGGGATCACGCGCTTGAGCACTTCGAAGGCATCAAAGGAATGGCCGGCGAACTGGCTGCGGCTGTTGGCGCCGTATTTCGCTTCATAGGCGGTGTTGAGCGCCAGCCCCGGCTTCTTGGTCAGCGCGCTGTCGGGCTGCGATTCCGGTGACATCACCGGGCCTGAGGACATGATTACGCCTTCCGCCGCCGCACCTGCGATGCGGATGAAGTCCATGCTGGCGGCGCCGTGGGTCTGGTAGATCAGGCCCTTGTAGCCGCGATCGCGCAGCGTCGACTGCGGCAACGCTGCGGCGGTGCCGGAGGCGCCGACGAGAATGGCGTCAGGATTGGCTGCGAGCAGCTTGAGAACCTGGCCCGTCACCGACGTATCGGTGCGTGCGAAGCGCTCCTCGGTCGCCAGCGTCATGCCCATCGGCACGGCCTGTGCCTTGAAGTCGTTGGCCCAGAGATCGCCGTAGGAATCGGAGTAGCCGATGTAGCCGACGGTCTTGATGCCATGCGCCTTCATGTGCTCGTACAGCACCTTGCCCATGATCGGAATCGGCTGCGGCATCGCGACCGACCACTTCATGCGCGCTTCGTTGATCGGAAGCGGCGCGAGGGCGAAATGCGGAATGCCCGCCTCGTTCGCAACAGTGGATACGGCGATCGTCGGCGGTGTCGTCGACGAGCCCATGATGATGTCGGCCTTGGATTCCGTCACGAACCGCCGCGCATTCGTCGTCGCGGCAGTCGGGTCGCCACCGTCGTCGAGCACGATGACCTTGATGGGCACGCCGCCGATCTCCTTCGGCACGAAATCGAGCGCGTTGCGTTCGGGAATTCCGAGCGCAGCCGCAGGTCCGGTCGTGACGATGGAGATGCCGATGGTGATCTCGTTGGTCTGCGCCAGGCCCGGCGAGCCCGGCAGCGCGAGCGCCGTCACAATCGCCGCAGCGGACAGAAAAGCCTTCTTCATTCATTCCTCCGTTGATTTTCTCTTTATCGTGTAAAGCAAAAACAGACGATCAATTCAGCCCCTTCTTTAGATCATGCGGGACATCAAAGTCAGCCCCGCATGAATCGCTCGACGATCTCCGGCGGCATTGGCGCCGATTTCAGCTTCGCCGGATCGTCCGGATGCTTGCCGACCAGCACACGGGTCTCGAACGCCTCGATCGCCAACGCATCGCCCTTGAACACATTGTGAACGACCTCGAAGCTCGAGCGCTTGAATCTCTCAATCCGGCTTTCGATTCTGATCCAGTCGCCATGGGTTGATGGAATGTGGAATTTCGCCCGCGTATCCACCATGGGTATGCCGACCAGGCCGTATTTGCAGATGATGTCCTGCTTCGAGAAGCCGGCGGCCTCGAACATGATCGAGGTCGAATCGTCGAACATCGCGAAGTATCGCGGGTAGTAAACGATGTTGGCGGGATCGCAATCACCCCATTGTATCTGCACATCGCGCTTGTTGACGAACATGGACTATCCTCGACCAGGCATCATGCGCTAGCGCGGCGCCATGCGAAGCGCGGCATCGAGCCGCACCACTTCGCCGTTGAGGTACGGGTTGTCGATCATGTGCAGCGCCAGCGAGGCGAACTCCTCGGCCTGGCCGAGCCGGCGCGGGAACGGGATCGACGCGGCAAGCGAATCCTGCGCCTCCTGCGGCAGGTTGGCGAGCAGCGGCGTCAGGAACAGTCCGGGCGCGATCGTCAGCACGCGGATGCCAAACTGCGCTAGCTCGCGCGCGATCGGCAACGTCATGGCGACGATGCCGCCCTTCGAGGCCGAATAGGCGGACTGACCGATCTGGCCTTCATAGGCGGCAACGGACGCGGTGGAGATGACGACGCCGCGCTCGCCGGTCGCCAGCGGCTCGAGCTTGGACATCGCAGCGGTTGTCAACCGCAGCATGTTGAAGGAGCCGATCAAATTGACCTTGATCACCTTCTCGAAATCGCCGAGCGCCATCGGCCCTTCCTTGCCGATCACGCGCTTGGCGACGCCGATGCCGGCGCAATTCACCAGCACGCGCGCCGGGCCATGCGCCGCCGCGGCTTTTGCAATGGCCGCTTCCGCCGATGCTGCGTCGGAGACGTCAGCGATCACCGCGAGGCCGCCGATCTCGGCCGCAACCGCTTCCGCTAGGTTGGCGTTGAGATCGCAGACGGCGACCTTGGCACCCTGCGCCGCGAGCCGGCGCGCGGTCGCCGCGCCCAATCCCGATGCGCCGCCGGTGACGATGGCGGCCTGGCCCTTCAACTGCATGGTGCTCTCCCTGACAAGCTTATACTGATACGGTTACAGCGTGATGACTTGCGCCGGCGGCGCGGGCGAATAGATCTGCTCGATCAGCGCGCTGCGATTCTCCAGCACGGCGCGCTGGTTGATCGAGCCCTTGTCCGTGACCTCGCCGCGATCGATCGACAGCGGCGCATCGAGCAGCACGGCGCGCGTGATCCGGGTCGAGGAGCCGGTGGCTTCGGCGAGAAATTTCCGGAACCGTTCGTGGAACGCCTCGATGATCAGCGGATCGGATGCCACTGCAGCCAAATCGTCCAGCGGAAGCGTGGGATTGATCAGGCGGCAGCCGTCGAGATCGAGCACGACCAGCGCCGAGATTTCGTCGCGGTTGATTCCCGCGATTACGACGTCGCGCACCAGCGGCGCGCAGGCCGCGACGAAGCGCGCCCGGAGCGGGCCGACACTGACCCAGGTGCCGCTGGCGAGCTTGAAATCTTCACCGATGCGGCCGTCGAAATCGAAGCCGGCATCAAAGTCATTGGGGTCCGCGGGCTTGAGCGCGTCGCCCATCTTGTAGAAGCCTTCCTCGTCAAAACACTTCGCGGTGATGTCGGGCTGGCGCCAATAGCCCGGCATCACGTTCGGTCCGCGCGCGCGAACCTCGAACTTACCGTTGTTGGGCACGAGCTTGGCGTCATTGCCCAGCACCGGCAGGCCGACATGGCCGGAGCGGCTGGTGTGCGGATTGACCGACATGAAGAACGGCGCGGTCTCGGTGGCACCGAGCCCGGTCAGCATCGGCACGCGATAGCCGGTTTCGCGAACCGAGAGCTCGTCGAGGCTGTTCCAGACGAACGCCGACAGCGCAGCGCCGGAGAAGAACATCGCATGCAGGCGGGCGAAGAATTTTTTGCGTAAGGCCGCGTCGTCGCGCAGATAAGGTAGCAGTGACTCATAACCCTTGGGCACGTTGAAATAGACGGTGGGCGAAATCTCCTGCAGATTGCGCACGGTCTCCTCGATGCCGCCGGGCATCGGTTTGCCCTCATCGAGATACATCGAGCCGCCGTTGTAGAGCGTCAGCCCGATATTGTGATTGCCGCCAAAGGTATGATTCCACGGCAGCCAGTCGACGATGACCGGCGGCTCGTCCTTGAGGAACGCCAGCGTCTCGCGCAGCATCACCTGGTTGGCGCAGATCATACGCTGGGTGTTGATGACGGCCTTCGGATTGCCGGTCGAGCCCGACGTCAGCAGGAACTTTGCGATCGTATCCGGGCCGATCGCCTCATGCTGCGCGTCGAGGCGCGGATGCAACGGCGTCGCCATCAGGTCCGCGAGCGTCGTGACGTCGCGGCCCGGCACCGCGCCGCGGGAGGCGGCGATCTCGGTGCCGAACGAGACGTTGGCAGCGAGCGCATCGGCGAATTTCGTGGCGTCGTCCGAGAACACGAGGCCCGGCGTCAGCAGCTTCATCAGATAGCCGAGCTTGCCGTAATCACGCGACACCAGCGAATAGGCCGGCGATACCGGGCAGAAGGGAATGCCGGCATAGAGCGCGCCGAATGCGACCAGCGCATGGTCGATGGAATTGCCGGAGAGAATGACGACGGGCTTCTCAGCGGAAAGGCCGCGCGCCAGCAGCGCGGAAGCGATGTGCCGCGAGGAGGCCAGCAGCTCGGCGTAGGTGATCTGGCGCCAGCCGCGCGCAGCGTTGCGCTCCGCCATGAACACGCGATCGGGCGCGGTGGCGGCCCAATGGTGCAGACGGTCGGTGATGCGGATCGGATAATCGCGCAGTTGCGCTTTCGGACGCAGATAGATGGTGCCGTCGTCGCGGCGCTCGACATGCACGGCGGGCGTGCCGAACGAGATCGGACGCAGCGGATGGTCGGCGGCGCGGGCTGGGTCAGTGGCGGCGGACATGCTGGGTTGGGCGCTCATGTCAGGTCGGCTTCACCTTTGCGGTCTTGTGGTCGAGAAACGCGCGAATGCGGCGTTTGGCTTCCTTGTCGCTCTGCGCCACCGTGGCCATCAACGATTCCATCAGGAGCCCGGTCTGCGGATTGGCTTCCGCGATCATCGGCAGCGCCTGCAGCACGGCAAAATTGGTCAGCGGCGCGTTGGCGGCGACGCGCTCGGCGAGCTCCAGCGCCTTCGGCAGCGCGCCGGCTTCGTCGGTGAGGTATTGCGAGAAGCCATAGGACGAGCCCTCGGTGGCCGAATAGACCCGTCCCGTGAGCATCATGTCGACCATCCGCGCCACGCCGATCAGCCGCGGCAGCCGCACCGATCCGCCGCCGCCGACGAAGATGCCGCGCTGGCCCTCGGGCAGCGCGAAATAAGCCGAGGGTTCGGCGACGCGGATATGGGCCGCGCAGGCCAGCTCCAGGCCGCCGCCGATCACGGCGCCCTTCAGCGCCGCGATCACGGGGACGCGGCTATACTGGATGCGGTCGAACACCCGGTGCCACATCTGCGAGTGGCGCAGGCCTTCGGTGGCGTCGTGCTCGGTCAGCTCGGAAAGATCGAGGCCGGAGGAGAAATGGTCGCCGACGCCATGGATGACCACGGCGCCGATGCCCTCGGGGAGATTGGAGAAGCAATCCTGGATCGCGAGGATGATGCCGTCGTTCAGCGCGTTGCGCTTGGCCGGACGGTTGAGGCCGACGGTCAGCACCGCGCCCTTCTGCTCGATCTTGAGCAGGTCGGACTGACCCGCAGCGGCGGTAGCGTCGGCGTTTCCCATGGGCTCTTATTGCTTCCTGTCCAGAATAGTTATGTTTTATAACGATTTTGGGATGGGGGAGTCAAGGTGGGTGTTGGAGCGTCCGGTCGGGATTGCGAACAATGGGTAGAGCGCAGCCCGACTATCCAGGCGTCGGTAGATATGCCCGAGATCGCGAAGTCATATTCCGCTGTCGTCACCCGCGCAGGCGGGTGACCCAGTATTCCAGAGAAAGCAGTGATCAAGCCGATAAGCCGCGGCGTACTGGTTCCCCGCCTTCGCGGGGATGACATTTGAGTATGGTGGCGCTGTCTACGCGTCATGCGAGCGCAGCGAAGCAATCCATGCCTCGACTCGGGGATGGATGGATTGCTTCGTCGCTACGCTCCTCGCAATGACGCGGCGAGAGCGGTCGCTCACAACACCTGATGCACATCGATTACGACGCGGTCGGCGTGGCGGGCGGCGGAGGCGATGAAGAGGTTTTCCATCAGCCAACGATAGTTGGGCGCGCCGGTCTCGAATTTCGGCACGGTGCGGAAATAGATCAGCTTTGGATCGACCGGCTCGCCGCGCTTGAGTTTTTGCAGGAGATCGATCGGGCCGAAGCGCAGGCCCTTGTTCTCGACATAAACGACGGCGCCGTCATCGGTTTCGAAGGCGTATTTAGCTTCCAGCTCGATCAATTCGTTCGGGCGAATGATCTGGAAGTCGGCGCCAAACGGGAGAACCTTGCCGTTGACCCTCTCGCCCCTGACTTCGCCGCCAATGATCGGGATGATCCGGCGCACGCCGGTGCCGATCTCGCCCGCCGAGGTCACCTCGCCGATCCGCGCGGTGATGGTGAAGACATATTTGGTCTCGAGCTGCGGGGTCATTGAACCACCCTACCCGGCCATGCGCTGCGGCAGCCACAGCGCCAGGATCGGAAACGCGATCAGGATCACCAGACGGATCAAATCGGTCGCCACGAACGGAATCACGCCGCGGAAGATCGTCGAGAACGAGACGTCCTTCACCACGCTCTTGATGACGAACACGTTCATGCCAACCGGCGGATGGATCAGGCCAAGCTCCACCGTCATCACGATGATCACGCCGAACCAGATCGGATCGAAGCCGAGATGCATGATCACGGGGAAGATGATCGGCACGGTCAGGATGATCATGGCCATCGCGTCCATCAGGCAGCCCAGCACCAGATACATCACCATGATCAGCGCGAGGATGCCGTAGGGCCCGAGGCCGAGACCGGTGAGCAGCTCGGTCACCTTCTGCGGGGTCTGCGTCACCGTCAGAAAATAGCCGAAGATCAACGCGCCGATCAGCACCGTGAACACCGCGGCCGCGGTGCGCGTCGCCTGCAAGAGCGAAGCCAGTATCTTGTCCTTGTTGAGCCGTCCGGTGAGGACGCCGATCAGGAACGCGCCGGTAGCGCCGACGCCGCCGGCTTCGGTCGGCGTGAAGCGCGGCAGGAACGGCAGGCCATAGAGCCCGCCGATCACGAAGATGAACAGCAGCACCGGCGCCCAAATGTCCTTCAATCCGGCAAAGCGCTCGCGCCAGGTGGTTTGCTTACCGGTCGGCAGGAAGTTTGGCCGGAACCAGCCGATCAGCGCGATGGTGATCATGTACATCGTCATCGCCAGCAGGCCGGGAATGATGCCGGCGATGAAGAGTTTTCCGATGTCCTGCTCGGTGATAATGCCGTAGACCGCGAGGACGGTGGACGGTGGCAGCATGGCGCCCAGCGTACCGCCGGCCGCAATCACGCCTGTCGCAAACGATTGCGGATAGCCGAAGCGGCGCATCTCGGGATAGGCCACGGCCGAGAAGGTCGCGGCGGTCGCCACCGATGAGCCGCAGATCGCGGCAAAGCCGCCGCAGGCGGCAACGGTGGCGATGCCGAGCCCACCGCGCAGGTGGCCAACAAAGCCATTGGCGGCGCGGAACAATTCGCGGCTCATGCCGGAATTGGACACGAACGTTCCCATCAGCAGGAACATCGGGATCACACCGAAGGTGTAGTCGGTGACCGTGCGCATCGAGGTCTGACCGACCAGCTTTAGCGCCGGCGTGAAGCCTGTGATGTAGCCGAAGCCGCAGACACCGACGAGGCCCATCGCCATACCTACGGGCACGCGGAGCAGCATCAGCGCAAACAGCGCGACGAATCCGAGGACAGCGACGGCATCTGTACTCATGGGGCCTACTCTACCGTCTTGACCTTGGCGTCGTGGATATCTTCGGGATGGAAAATCAGCCGGTAGGTGCGGATCGCGATCAACAGCACCGCGGCGCCGTCGCCGGCCCAGGCGATGGCGAAGAACGGCCAGGTCGGCATGTGCATGTCGAAGGTGAGGACATTGTCGTTGTAGGTTCCCCGCACCTTGTCGAACAGCGTATAAGTCTGCACCGTCACCACGAATAGCAGCACCAGCGTCGCAAACACGTCGATCATGCGCTGGTATTTCGGGCCGACATTGGCCCAGATCAGGTCCACGGTGATGTGGCCGCCGCGATAGCTGGTGGCGGCGATGCCCCAGAAGATCAGAATGCCGAGCAGCATGCGCCCGATGTCAAAGGAATCAGGGATCGCGTAGTTCAGCGTGTTGCGTAACAGGACGCCGACGAAGATATTGAGCGCCACGATGCCGACGAAGCCGGCGGCGATCCATTCGATCGTGTCGATGAAACGATCCATCCACGCGCGATTCATGTCCGCAGGTTCCTATCGCTTGACGGCATCAAATTGAACGGTGTGGCTTGGATGTTACCTCTCCCGCTTGCGGGGTCGAGACGAGCGAAGCTCCGCTCTTAGGTCGGCGCGTACGCGCCGGGTGGGGACTCTCTCCACGCGAAGCTTCTCCATGTGGAGACACCTCCACCCCGGCCCTCCCCCGCAAGCGGGAGAGGGAGAAGAGGTCTACTGCGCGAGCGCGTTGTACTTGGTCAGCGATGCCTTGAGCTCGGCCAGCGCCGCATCCGGATCGCCGCCCTGCTTCTTGACGCCCTCGCCCCAGGTCTTGACCAGCGGCTCGGCGGCCTTCTTCCAAAGTCCGATCTGCTCGGGCGTGAGCTTATAGACCTCGTGGCTGGACTCCGCCTTGATCTTGTCGATCCCGGCGTCCTCCATCTTGCCCCAGTGCTCGCCGACCTTGCCGGCGGTCTCGGTGTTGCAGTTGTTGTCGATCGCCTTCTTCTGCTTGTCGGACATCGCGTTGTATTTGTCCTTGTTGATCACGAAGGCAAAGGTGGTGACATAGAGCGGCGCCTCCATGTCGTATTTGGTCACCTTGTCGATGCCGAACAGCAGGAGCGAGCCCCAGGGGAAGGTGACGGCGTCGGCGACGCCGCGCTCGATGATGTCGCGCACTTCAGGCGCAGACGACTGCACGTTGGTGCCGCCGAGCTGGGTGACGAAATTGGCCATCGTGGCGTGGGCGGGCCGGATCTTCATGCCCTTGATGTCGTCGGGTACGACGATCTTCTTGGTCCGCGAATGGAACGAGGATGGGGAATGGACGAAGGCGAGGCAGAATTTCACGTCCTTCATCTCCTTCTCGGCATATTTGCGGTACCAGGCGTCGAGGCCCTGCGAGCCGCCCTTGGCGTCCGACATCAGGAACGGCAACTCGCCGGCGCCGATCAGCGGGAAACGCCCGGGCTGGTAGCCAGGGTTGACGTAGGTGACGTCGGCGATGCCGTCGCGTGCCATGTCGTAGTGATCGAAGGCCTTGCCGAGCTGCTGCGCCGGAAACACTTTTGACTTGATGGTGCCGCCGGAATCCTTCTCGACCGCGGCCGCCCAGTCCTCCAGCGACTTCTGCAGCGGATGCGAGGCCGGCACCCAGTGCGAAATCTTCAGGTCGACGTTCTTTTCCTGCGCCATCGCAGGCGTCACGCTGGCGGCCAGCAGCATCGCCAGAAATGCTTTCCTCATCGGCATGTTCTCCCTCCACGCGGGCTGTTCGATCGCCCGACCATTAATTAACATGTTATCTAGCTCGTCCGCCTTTTCAAGGCGGACGTTCGGCTGCGGCGTTGCGTCTCTCCCCTGGCCGCGATGTGCACCGCGGCGAAGTACACTCGTCTAGTCACATGCGAATGATCTTTCCCAAAACCGTTATATGATATAACTATCATTGCAAGCTTGGCCGCAACCGTTGGGCCAGGGACCTTATAATACCGGGGAGGAGCGGGTATTGAGGACAAAAGTCGCAATCATAGGTGCCGGTCCCGCCGGATTGTTGCTTGGGCAACTATTACACCTCTACGGCATCGAAAACATCATCCTTGAGCGGCAGACACCGGAATACGTGCTCGGCCGCATCCGTGCCGGCCTGCTCGAGGAAGGCACGGTGGCGCTGCTCGACGAGGTCGGCGCCGGCGCGCGCGCCCATCACGAGGGGCTCGTCCATCATGGCGTCGAGCTCGCCTTCGGCGGCGCGCGCCACCGCATCGACATGCACGGCGCCACCGGCAAGACCGTGATGATCTACGGCCAGACCGAGGTGACGCTCGATTTGATGAACGCCCGCAAGGCCGCCGGGCTGACCTCGGTCTATCAGGCCGCCGACGTCAAGCCGATCGACTTCGACACCGACCGCCCGCGCGTCAGCTACGTCAAGGACGGCGTTGTCAACGAGATCGAATGCGACTTCATCGCCGGCTGCGACGGCTTTCACGGCGTCAGCCGCGCCAGCGTCAAGCCGTCGGCGATCACGACCTATGAGCGGGTCTATCCGTTCGGTTGGCTTGGCATCCTCTCGGAAACCCCGCCGGTCAGCCCGGAGCTGATCTATTCCAACCATGCGCGGGGATTTGCGCTCTGCACCATGCGCTCGACCAGGCGCAGCCGCTATTATGTGCAGTGTCCGCTCGACGACGATATCGCGCAGTGGCCGGACGAGCGGTTCTGGGACGAATTGAAGCGGCGGATCGACCAGAAGGCGGCGGACGAACTCGTCACCGGCCCCTCGATCGAGAAGAGCATCGCGCCGCTGCGCAGCTTCGTCGCCGAGCCGATGCGGTTCGGGAGGATGTTTCTGGCCGGCGACGCCTCGCACATCGTGCCGCCGACCGGCGCCAAGGGCCTCAACCTCGCCGCCAGCGACGTGCATTACCTCTCGCATGCCTTCCGCGAATATTACGACGAAAAATCCTCCGCCGGCATCGACGGCTATTCGGCACGCGCGCTGGCCCGGGTCTGGAAGGCGGTGCGCTTCTCTTGGTGGATGACCTCGATGCTGCACAAATTCCCGGACCAGGGCGAATTCGGCGCACGCATCCAGCTCGCCGAGCTGGAATATCTCGTCAGCTCGAAGGCGGCCTCGGCGTCGCTCGCGGAGAATTATGTGGGGCTGCCGTTTTAGGTATTCCGCGACGCCAAAATCACCGTCGTCATACCCCGCGCAGGCGGGGTATCCAGTACGCCGCGGCTTCTCGATTCTATGATCGGCGCCTCTGGAATACCGGATCACCCGCCCCAGTGCGCAATTGCGCACAGGTGGGTGACGACAGTTGTGCGCATTTCAAACATCCGTCGTAATGCCGTTTAAAACTTTGTAGGCGATGACTTCGCCTCGCCGCTTGCGTTCAATGATGCGAAACATCATCACAACGCGAGCCGCAAATGACCGCATCCGCCATCCCCGCAGGCTTTGAACGCCGCACCCGCCGGAGCCCTCTGACCGATCCGTGGGAGCCGCTGTATTCGAAGACAACCGACAAGGCCGTCATCATCGGGCTGCGATTGGCAAAGCCGCACACCAATGGCCGTGGCCTGATCCATGGCGGGCTGATCGCCGCGCTTGCCGACAACGCGATGGGCCATAGCTGCGCCCATGTGATGGGCGGCGTGTCGTCGCTGGTGACGATCTCGCTTGCGGTCGATTTCATCGGCACCGCCGAGGTCGGGCAATGGCTCGCGATCGAGAGCGATGTCGTCAAGACCGGCAAGACAATCTGCTTCGTGCAAAGCCTGATCAAGGCCGACGACGTCGTGATCGCGCGGGCCAATGCGACGTTTCGCGTGGTGCCGAAGAAGGAGCCGGTGTCGTAACGGCAATCTCGTGTCCCGGACGCGGCGCGGCGCGAAGTGACGCTCCGCCGAGCCGGGACCCATATGTCCGGTTACCGTGAGGATAGATGAGCCCCGGCTCTGCGGCGCACCACTTCGCGGTGCGCCGCGTCCGGGGCACGATAGTCACCCAAAATGCCAGTCGGCCAGCTCGGCCACGAGATCGATGAAGGTGCGTACCTTCGCTGATAACAACCGCGAGGTCGGATAGACGATGTGGATCGGCAGCGCCGGCTGCTCGAACGGCGCGAGCACGATTCTGAGCCGGCCCTTCTTCAGCGATTCGGCAGCCTGATAGGCCAGCACCCGCGTCAGGCCGCCGTCCGCTTCCGCATACTGGATCGCGGCATCCGAACTGTTGGTGGCGAAGCGCGGCGTGCTCGCAACGCGGATCTCGTGACCATCCTCGACGAACCGCCAGTCGAGCGCCGCGGTCATGGCGCCGAACTGGATCGTGTCATGGGCGGGAATGTCAGCCGGACGCTTCGGCTCGCCGCGTTTCTTGAGATAGCCCGGCGAGGCCACCACGATCCGCCGCATCTCGCCGACACGGCGCGCCACCAGCGTCGAATCCGGCAGGTGGCCGATTCTGACGGCGAGATCGACGCCGTCTTCCACGAGGTTGACCACGCGGTCCGAAAGGCGGAAGTCGACGGCAACATCGCTGTAGCGTTTCAGGTAGGCTGAGACGATTGCGCTGACATGGAGCCGGCCGAACCCGACCGGGGCCGAGATGACCAGCTGCCCTTCGGGGCGCGTGCGCTCGCCCGCCACAGCCCCTTCCGCCTCCTCGACATCGGCCAAAATCCGCCGTGCCCGCTCCAGGTAGCGCGCGCCGGCGTCCGTCAGCGCCACCTGCCGCGTGGTCCGCTGCAACAGCCGCGCGCCGAGGCGCTCCTCCAGCGCCGCGATCAGCCGCGTCACACCCGAAGGCGACAGGCCGAGCTTGCGCGCCGCGGGGGCAAAACCGCGCAGATCGGTCACCGCAACAAAGGCCTGCATAGCGTCGAGCCGGTCCATGCCACTATTGCATATCTGGCAACAGTGAAGTGTCAACTCTCATTATTGTTTAAGTTCTGGAAATGCTCATCTTTGCGTGCGAAGGACGACCATAGTGGCGCTCCATCGGGAGGCTCCAGATGTCTGACGTTCACACCTATTCCAGCGACGTGGCCTTCACCCCGGCGGTGAAGGCGATCCAGGCCCGCAAGGGCTCACGCGAGGCCTATGCCAATGTCGAAGCGCGCGGCGGCTGGCGCACCGAGATCGACGAAAACCTCGCCGGCTTTCTGGCTGAGACGAGCAGCTTCTATCTCGCGACCGCGGCCGCCGACGGCCAGCCCTATATCCAGCACCGCGGCGGCCCCAAGGGGTTTCTGAAGATCATCGACAAGAACACCATCGCCTTTGCCGATTACAGCGGCAACCGGCAGTACATCACGCAAGGCAACCTGTCGGAGAATCCGAAGGCGCATATTTTCGTGATGGACTACGCGCATCGCCGCCGCGTGAAGATCTGGGGCGAGGCGCGCGTCGTGGAGGACGATCCGGCCTTGACGGAAGCGCTGATGCCGAAGGGCTACAAGGCGCGGCCCGAGCAGGCGATCCTGTTCAGGATTTCGGCGTGGGACACCAACTGCCCGCAGCACATCCCGCAGAAGTTCGACGCTGCCGATGTCGCACAGGCACTGGCCGTGCGCGACGCCCGCATCGCCGAACTCGAGGCGGAGCTGGCGGCCTTGCGCGGCCAGCCCGCATCGGTCGCGCCGTAATCAGGCGGCCTGCTGCACCGGCGACCAGGCGAATTCCGGGTAATATAGCAGCATCATCCGATCGACATAGGCGGTGAGGTTTTCGAACTGCTCGGTGCGCTGCCGCAGCACGGATTCGAAGAACGGGGTGAGGATTCCAGCGAGCATGCCGAAGGCGGTGGCATCGAGGCCGCAAGGCGACTCGCCCATCAGGAACGGCTTGTCGCCAAGCTGGACCGACAGGGCAAACAGCGAGCGGACCGCGAGATCGATATCCTCATCCGGTGCGTGGCGGCCGAGGCCGCTGAGCAAATAATTCTCGGCGACGCGGAATTGCGCGTCCTCGCGCATCTTCTCGCGCAGATGCATCGGTGCACTGTCGAAGAAATGAGAGGGTCCCTTGGCGAAATTCTCGCCGTCGACCCAGCGTGCGCCGACCAGCGCCCAATAGACGTGATGCTCGATCATGCGCTCGAAGGCCCAGGCCTGCGCCCGCGCCTGCAGGCTGAGCGGCGCGTCGAAATCGAAGCCATATTTGGCCTCCAGATGCGCGCGGATGAAGGTGGAATCGGCGATGGTCTCGGCTTCGTCGACGATGTAGGGCAGTTGCCCCTTCGGCGAGGACGGCGGCTTGGCCCTCTCCTTGCGGTAGGCAAGACCGGCCATCTTGAGCTGGACTTCGGTCTTGGTCACAAAGGGGCTGATCTCCGGCAGGCCAAAACCCGCACCGAAGCCGTAAAGCGTAATCATTTGCCGATCTCCCGATCTTCCCTAGAACGCTGCCCGAAGGCTAGGACCCCGCTGCTGCCAACGTGTTGTCAGCAGCAGCAGTGCCGGCCATGGCCTTGCTCGGCCCGGGGTGCACGCGCCTTGCGCACCCAGGCGACGAGCTGGCCATGCGCAAGGGCGCACATCGCCGCGAACGAGCGCCACGCCAGCTCGGCCATCGCCCAGCGCAGGTCCGTGGTGACGCTGTGGATGGAAACCAGCTGTTCCAGGGCAAATCCCCTTGCATTGACCAGAGGTGCGCGGCTTGTGAGGGGGCCGAATTCGCTGAAAATCGTCATGGACAAATTCCCTTCACTTGAGGTGTTGTCCTTATGTACCGACCCCCTGCTGCCAACATGCTGTCAGCATCGGGCAAACGCCCTTTAGAAAAGAGACCGAGCCATGCGACGGGCCGACCGTCTGTTCCAGATCATTCAGGTGCTTCGGCGTACCCGTAAACCCCTGACGGCGGATGCGATTGCCGCCGAGCTGGAGACGTCGAAGCGAACCATCTACCGCGATATAACGACCCTGATCGAGCAGCGGGTGCCGATCCGCGGCGAGGCCGGCGTCGGCTACATCCTGGAAAAGGGCTTCGACCTGCCGCCATTGATGCTGACACCGGACGAGATCGAGGCCTGCGTGCTCGGCGCGCAATGGGTGGTCGGGCATGCCGATCCGGCGCTGGCGCGCGCGGCGCAGGACCTGATGGCCAAGGTCGCCGAGACCGTGCCGGAGCGGCTGCGGCCATTCGTGCTGGAGCCGGCCAGCCGCGCCCGGCGGGCCTGGAACCGGGAGCCCGACCGCATCGACATGGTGCGGACACGAACGCAAATCCACGAAGGCAAGAAGATCACGCTGAACTATCGCGACGAGCACGGCCGCGACAGCCAGCGCACCATCTGGCCGATCGCGGTCGGCTATCACGAGGCGGTGCGGATCCTCGCGGCATGGTGCGAGCTGCGCAAGGATTTCCGCAGTTTTCGAACTGACCGCGTCGTCGACGCGGTCTATCACGAGGAAAAATACCCCGAGAGGCGCGATATCCTGCGCGCGAAGTGGCGGCGCAGCCTGGTCTGGGAAGCGCCGAAGGATACGTGATGCCAGCGCTGGTCGCGGCGGCCGTTTGGCGCTAAACGCTCACCATGCCTCGAAGCGCCGCCGAGAATGAAAGCCCGTGCCAGACCTGCGGCGCCTGCTGCAGCTACTCGCAGAACTGGCCGCGCTTCACCATCGAGGAAGATGCGGCGCTCGACCTGATCCCGGAAAGATTCGTCAACGAGCGCCTATCTGGAATGCGCTGCGACGGCGACCGCTGCTCGGCGCTGTCGGGCAAGGTCGGCGAGACGACCTCATGCCTGATCTATGCGATGCGGCCGGAAGTGTGCCGCACCTGCATGCCCGGAGATGCCGAATGCGCGATGGCGCGAAAGCGGCATGGATTGCCGGCACTTCCTGTCGTCCCTGCGAACGCAGGGACCCATACCGCGTGATCTATCGATAGGGCAGAATGGCTAACCCAGGGATAACCAACCACGGCCGGTGGTTATGGGTCCCTACTTTCGCAGGGACGACGGAGAGTTTGGGTCTCTAAACCGTCACCGCGTCCGCAAACTCTTCGTCGTCGACGTCATCCTCAATCGGCTTGAAGGTCGAGAGCGGCTTGGTCGAGAGGGTGATCGGCTTGCGGCCGCCGCTGCCGGACGACGAGGCTGCACGCGCGGCGGGTTCGCGCGACAGTGCATACAGCGTGGAGCCGACCCGGCCGCCGAAATGGACCAGCTCGCGCTCGGCGCAGCTTGCAGCAATCGCGAGCGCCAGCGTGTGGAGATGGCTGCGGCGGTAGCAGAACAGCGCCAGCATGGCGCGGACGTCGGGCGAGACGCTTTCCACCAGCAGCGCAAGACCGTGCGGATTGGCGCGATACATCTCGCCAAGCAGCTCGTCCCGGACTGGACAGAAATCGTTCTCGAAGGCGTCGCGGCTTGAAAACATTGCGGTTCTCCCCTTTCCGAAAGATGCCGCGTAATTCTCTAATGAAGAGTTAACCACGCCCAGCAGTACTATTCCGGGGAACTTGCCAGTCACAACCGAATCGGAAGCGAGGTGCTTTGCGCGGCACGGAATGCGTGCCGAGCGGGCGCGGAGGGGTAAATCGAAACAGCGAAGCCGATGCCGAGGCTCAGTTCGCGGCCATGTAGATGGAAAGGCCGAAGCCAGTCAGATGGTGCAGCGCCTGATCGACGCCGATCAGGGTCCAGAACCAGGGATGCTCGTTCTCCAGCGTCACGCCGAATCGGGAAGCGATGATCCCCTTGAGGCGGTCCACCGTGATATGAATGAAGAAATCAATAAAGGCGACGAACCAGAAACGCGGCGAGACGATCAGGATCAACACCAGCGAGACCGCAAGATGCACCAGGCAGTGCGCCAGCAGCGGCAGCGCCCAGCCTGTCTTTTGATCCTTGCCGATCGCCATCCAGGACGTCTGCAGCATGAAGTCGGCGATGACGTGCTTCACCGTAAGGAGCAGCATCCATCCGACCAGCGCACCTACCACGATCGAGGACGACATCGAAGGAAACAGCAAAGCTGACGCCCTTTGGCTGGGACTGACGAGGTAGCGAAAAAACCGGGGCCTAGGCTGTCAGCGCAATGTTCTTTTCAAACCCGGACTATTCGAACGTTGCCTTTATTTATGACATCTCCTTTACCGGAATGCACCTCTTGGTAGTCTGAAAATCGCACGGTGTGGCGGAACTGCGATACTGCGGCCAAGCGTGTAGCGGGCCTTGGCAGCCGGTCTTGGCAGACGTCTTGGGTAAGGTTACCGCCGGGCCCGGTTTGCAATCCGATAGGAGGGGGCTATCATTGCCCGGCGGGCAAAATTATCGTTCTTTTCTAGGCATTTACGAATTCATTCGGACGGCCCGCGGCGCCAGTTCGGCGGGCGGCACGTCCCTTACCTCCGGGTACGAGCCATGAGCGCTGAGGCCCCAACGCCGCATCCGAGAATGCCGCGTCGCCGTGTTCGGACCGTCAAGAGTAACCGCGCCCAGATCCTGCTGTTTTCCATCCTGACGCTGGTCCTGACCACCGCAGTTGTGTGGGGCGGCCGGGCCTTGCTGCGCAATTCCGAAACGCTGGTGTTTGCCGTCGGCGACGGCAACGGCCCCGAGGCGCGCTTCGCCGCCCGGCTGGCGGTGGTGCTGAAAAATAATTCCTCGCGGCTGCGGCTCAAAATCGTGCCCAATGGCGACAATACGAAGGCGTTGTCGCAATTCGACCGCAAGGAAGCCAACCTTGCGATCCTGCGCACCGACGCCCGCATCCCGCCCCGCGCCCGCTCGATTGCGATCCTAGAGCATGACCTGCTTCTGCTGGTCAGCCCCAGCGGCAAGAAGATCAAATCAATCGCCGAGCTCAAGAAAAAGAAGATCGCTGTCGTCGCCGACAGCGACAGCGGTGCCGTGCTGGTGCGCAACCTTCTCGAACTGTCGGACAATCCGGACGCGACCACGCGGGTCCAGCCGGCGCCGCCGAACCAGAGCTTTGACCATCTATTCGCCGCCGGCTTTACCGCCGTGATCAAGATCGCGCACGCTTCGCAGATCGTAAAGGACAAGAGCTACGAACAATATGCCAGGCGCGGCGGCCTCACGCTGAATGCGATCGAATCGGCCAAGGCGATCGCCAGAAAATACCCGGCGATCTCGGAGGAAACGGTGGCGACCGGCATGCTGTCCGCCTCCCCTGCCCTCCCGGCAGAAGACGTCGACACGATCGGGCTCGAATGGCTGCTGGTCGCCCAATCCAAGCTTCCGACCGCGACCGTCAGCGACCTTGCGCGGATCATCTACGAGAACAAGGCCGAGCTCGCGCTGCCCGACGGCTTCGCTTCCAAGATCGAGCCGGCGGCGACCGACAAGGACGCCTTCATCGTGGCGCATCCGGGCGCAGCCGAATATATCAACGACGAAATCAAGTCGTTCGTCGAGCGCTACAGCGATTTGATGTATGTCGCGCTGGCCGCGCTCAGCATCATCGGCACGATGTTTGCGGCGATCTACGCCAAGGTCACACGGGTCGCACCGGAAAAAGCCAGCCAGCTCGCCACCGCCATTCTCGACATCGGCGAACGCATGGAATTCGCCGATACCCTCGATGCACTCGACGAGCTGCAGGACGAGCTGGAAGGCGTCCTGCGCGGCGTGGTGATCGGGCTGCGCGACGGCACTATCTCCAGCGACGGCCTCGATACCTTCAAACTCGGCTATGAATTCGTCCGTGACGAGATCACCCTGCGCCGCGAGCATCTCAAGCGCCACGCCGCGCAGGATGACAAGGTCGTGGTCGTGAAGACCGCGCAGAGCGCGTGAGCGTCGGTGTAGGATCAGCGAAGCGACTTGTCCGCCGTAGCTCGAAGAGCGAAGGCGTGCACAACATCAGATACGCCCGTGTATAGAGCTGGTGGACACGTCGTCAGCGCTACCTTGTCTACCTTACGCGTATGCGCATTGACCGGCGTCGATTAAACCTAATTGGCAAGCTTAACCGGTGGTTTTCACCGCGGCGCGCCGCTGCTGCGGTATCGTCAGCTCAAGATACGTGCGCGATTTCAAAAGGAATAGCGGCAGATGACAAAGCCCTCCGCTCCGACCAAGGCTGACCTGCTCCGGATGTTGGCCGAGGCGGTCCGCAATACGCAGCCCCAGCGTGTTGAATCGCTACCCGATCCGGTTCGCAACGACAAGCCCGGCGCCAAGCGCGCGAGTCCCTCTCGCACCACGCGCTCCACGCAGAAGCGCACGGACAAAACCAAACGTGTTCGCGCATCCGTTAGCGGTAAGCGGAAACCTCGATAATGCGGGCGGTCATGCCGCCCGAACATAAAAAGGAAGATCGCGGAGGCACGACACTCTGGCTTCGCGCTGCTGCGCGATCGAACAGCGAACTCGCCTGTGGGTAACAGCCTCGTTTCTGTGCGGAACAAGTTGCCGATAAGCCACATGACTCGATGGGATTCCGGTGCGCGCGATCATTGTCGTGGCGATGTCAGCTTCGCCGGCTTAATGAGGTTGTATTAGCGAAGACGGCGCGAAGCGCCGCAGCGACTGGAACGTTCAAGTAATCTGCCGCGTGATTTGGCGATCAGTCGGTGCAACATCCGAAGGAGTCGAACCGCGACATGAGCTTGGACGGTCAAACAGCGAAATCCGATCGTTTCCCGGAGGCGGACGCAGCCTCGGCGCCATCGGATGCGCGGGAAAACGGAAGTCTTCCATTGCAATTCAAGGCGACGGAATTTGTCGTCTATCCAGCGCATGGCGCAGGACAGATCCTCTCGATTGAAAATCAGACCGTTGCCGGAGCAAGCCTGGAATTCTTCGTGATCTACTTCACGAAGAGCAAGATGACCGTCCGCGTTCCCGTCGGGAAAGCTGCGAACGTTGGAATGCGCAAATTATCGGCTCTCTCTACGGTCCAGGAAGCGAAGCGGGTTCTGAGCGAATCTCCCCGGAAAAGCCGTGGCAACTGGTCCCGGCTTGCGCAGGAGTACGAAGGCAAGATCAACTCCGGAGATATCGTCGCGGTCGCGGAGGTCGCTCGCGATCTCTTCCGACCGGGCGAATCCGAGCAGAGCTTCAGCGAACGACAATTATACGTGTCGGCGTTGAACCGCCTCTGCGGGGAAATCGCGCTGGTGGACGGAATCTCCGAAGAACAGACGATCAAGGAACTCGAGGGCCTGTTGAAGACCGGCACACCCAAGCGTAGCGCCTGATCCAGCGTCACGCCGTCACGGCAGGCATCGATGCGTGGGTTGCTGCCGAACCCGTCCGGCAGTAGCTCGCCGATCAGTGCCTTCAAGTTACCCGTGACGCTCCAAAGGTGTGCCGATACCGAGCACCTCGTCGACCGAGCCGATGCCGATAGCAGATGTTTGGGAATTGCTCGCGGTGTCCTCACCCGCGCGGTCTCGATCGTCAAGACCGCCGGCATCCCAATTTGCTGTCGCGGTTCCATCGTTGGCGGCCGAGAGCAGAAGCTGTTTCCGCATTTCGGCGAGGCGGGCACGGCAATATTCGCGGTAAAGCAGGTCGAGTATCGTGGACATGATCGAACCCTCGCTTGATTACCACTTCCCAGGCGATCGTTTCCCACCAATGCGCCCGCGGCACACAATCGATAGCGCGCGGGAATTTGTTGCTGACGATCTCAGTCTGATGCCGAACGTACGGCATAACGTTAATATCAGAGGACCAAACATCCAAGTGCTGCAGGTCGATCGCTCCGCGGATCGTTGATTTCGATCGACTGCGATCAACGAGTGAAGCAGGCCCCTGCGGTTGCGCCGTTGGACCAGCAAGTCTTAAAAACGACTGCGATCGTAACAACTAGAAATCGGTTCATCATGGCGATCTCGTCTTAAAAGAGATTTTTAGCACCATCACTTTCGTAATGACATTAGCTTGATTGTTTTGCCGCGGCGTGAGCCAGTTCACATGCGGCCTTTATCATAATGAGTGAGACTAACAGGCGGACGCTGTCGTTTCTTGGACTTCTGCGCACGACGAAACAGAAGCTCGGTGCGCGAATTGCAAACTAAAGACACCGACGACAACTTGTCGGGGTACTTTGGACGAACGCTTATCAATGCTGGGAGATTAGCATGCCAGCGTGTACAGCGGATTTTACATCACTTCGATTCTCGACACGCGCGATTCCGGAGCGGATGCGCATCCCCATGTGGCGCGAGGAGTTTGGGCGATGCGTCGTCCATGTCGACATCGAGCCTTCATCGGGCGTTCCGTTTCGCGTCGAGGCAACGCTGCAAGCACTTCCGGGTTTGCGCACGCTCGCATGGCAGGGTTCAGCCATGCGCTTCAAGCGTTCACACACGAACATTGCTGATGGTGACGACTCGATTGGCTTCATCATTTGCTCTCCCAGCAAGAGTCAGCTATCGCAGCGCGGCCAGGACGTCGAGCTTCGCGCCGGCGATGCAGTCGGGCTTCTGCATTCGGAACCTGCGGTTGTCACCTATGCAGAAGGACTGCAATTTGGTCTGTCCGTGCCGCGCGAGGCACTGACGCAGCGTGTGACGAATGTCGACAGCCTGACCATGCGGCCGATTCCTCGCCGAGCCGAAGCGCTTCGCCTTCTCGTGGCTTATCTGAAGTCTGCATTGAAGGAGGGCGCTCTGGCTGCCCCCAAGCTGCGTGATGTGGTCGTGACTCACATCCATGATCTCGTGGCACTCGCAATCAGCGATTGCGCTGCTTTAGGCGAGAGCAGCGCGAGCGCCGTTGTGGCGGCGCGCCACAGCGCCGCCCTCGACCACATCGTGGGGCATTTCCAGGACCCGGAGCTGAGCCTTGAGGTGGTCGCCCGTTGTCAGGGCATTTCTCCTCGTTACCTGCAGCACCTGATGACATCGTCCGGAACTTCGTTCACGGAATGCGTGAACGAGTTGCGGCTGCAGCGGGCGTTCGCGTTACTGATGGAGCCTCACAGCAGTGCGCAGCGAATTTCCGACATCGCGCTAGAGGTCGGCTTTTCCGATATTTCGCATTTCAACCGACTATTCCGGGCCCGCTTCGGCGTTTCCCCGCGTGGCGCGCGGAGCGCCGGAAGGTTGCTAGCCGATTCCAAATGACTCGATCCGTAAACGGGGACCCGCTGCGCTCCGCTCCACTCGCCCGCCCTACGCGTCTCAGCTCGATACAACTGCGGCAGATGCGCCCGCCGTCGCCCGCGCGCGGATCTCTGCGATCTTGCACTTGAGCGCGGCCTGCCGCGGGTCGGGCACGGCGGATACGTGCTTCGCCAACCCTACGCTTTGTTCTTGGCGCGCCATTTCGGGCCTGGGCCGCGCATGTAGTGCAGCTCGGGCCGATAGCTGTCGCCGATATCCAGAACCTGGTTGTGAACGATGCCGACGAAGTCGGAAACCGTCGCAGTCGTCCTGCGGACAAAACCAGACCAGCGCGCGGAAGGCGCCGTGATCGCACGGGGGTATCGATGCTGTTCCAGATCATCTTTTTCTCCGTCCGGTTGGATGTGGGCACCGTGACGGTGTAGCGGATCGAGGCTGCGGCTGCGCCAAAGCGATTGCCGTCGCTATCGAGCGATTGCTGTCAACGCCCGTACCTCGGCCCTCGCCCTATGCTGTTAAATCGTGGCCGCCACTGCTTCGATCTCGATACGAAAGCCGTAGTGCAGCGCAGGAACCGGAACGACCGCGCGGGCCGGCGATCCATTCGGAATAGAGTTTGTCGAAAGCCGGCCAGTCATCGATGTCCGTGACGTAGACGCGAACATGAATGAGCCTGTCGGCGGCGCTGTTTGCCGCCGCCAGGGCCGCCTCGAGATTAGCCAATGCCTGACGCGCCTGCGTCTGAAAGTCCTTGTCAGCCAGCCGCGCACCATCGGCGGCGATCGGCAATTGATAGGGCCGGCTCTCACGGCATGACTGTAGTGCCCGCCAGGAGCCGCCATTCCCCGAGGTCTGAGGTAATCGATGTCACCAGCCATTGAACCTTCGCCATGTCTCGATGCCGTTCTTCGTGACGGCCCGGTATTCGGAGAACTGCGCGCCGGTGGCGCAGGCGTGGTTGGGAAGAATTCGAAGCCGCGTGCCGATCGGGAAGCGCTCTTCAGGAGAAGCGAGACGTCCGCTCGCCGCGGCGAGGATTCCATGCTCCTGATTTGCCGCGATCATGACCAGCTCTTGCTTGAGCGGCTTTCCATTCACGTCGCAGGCGATCCCGTAGCCGTAATCGCGGCGCTGGCGGGCGGTGCCGCGGTCCCGGCTCATCGCCATCCATCCGGCATCGACGATGACCCAGCCTTTTTTCACCTGGTGGCCGACCACGGTCGTCAGCACGGAAAGGGCGATATCGTCGATCGTGCAGACGCCGACATTCGTCATGAACAGATCGAAGAACACATACACGCCGGAGCGCACTTCCGTAACGCCGTCCAGTGTGCGGGCGGACAGCGCCGTCGGCGTGGATCCGACGCTCACGACCGGGCAGGGAAGACCGGCGGCGCGGAGCCGTTCGGCCGCGCGCACGCTCAAGGCGCGCTCCTGCTCCGCAAGGCGCGCCAAGGCCTCGGGATCGTTGAGTTCATAGGAGTTTCCGGCATGGGTCAGCACGCCGCCAAGCGTGGCACCGCCGCTGTGAAGAATGCGGCCGATTTCGATGAGACGCCCATCTTCAGGGCCCACACCTGAACGGTGTCCGTCCGTGTCGACTTCGATCAGGACTTCGAAAGGGTCGCGTTGCGCCTGCGCCTCAACGACGGCTTGCGCAGCCTCGAGCGAGTCGACCAGAATTTTGAGACGGCAGCCCTGATCGCGCAATGCTTGCGCCCGGCCGAGCCGGTGCGGAGCGATGCAGACCGCGTAGAGAATGTCGTCGTAGCCCGCGGCAAAAAATTCCTCGGCTTCGCGCAGGGTCGAAACGGTGATGCCGCTTGCGCCCGCGGTGCGCTGCCGGTCGGCAACAGCGACGCACTTGGTCGTCTTGATGTGCGGACGGAACCTGACACCCAGGGCGTTCATGCGGTCCTGCATGCGGGCGATATTGCGCTGCGTACGCGCGACGTCGACGACCGCGGCGGGCGTTTCGATATCGGAAAGAGATGTCATGCCTAATCCAGATATTCGCCCTTGGCGCGCAGCACCGGGACGTCGTGCTCGAGCCCGTGAGCGATCAGCGCGCTGACCGCGGCAGGCTCGAGATCCGCGCCCTGTGGCAGTTCGACGCCAACCGCCGCCATCTGCCGCATGACATCCGGGTCGGCGAGCGCCGCGCGCAAGGCATCATTCAATTTCTGCCGCACCGGCGCGGGCGTTCCCTTGCGCACGAAGATCGCGTTCCAGGAACGGAGGTTGACGCCCGGATAGCCGGCCGCTGCCGCAGTGGACACTTCAGGCGCCTGCGGCAGCGGCTGATCGCTCAGCGCCGCGATTGCCTTGATCGTGCCGCCGAGCACCTGAGGCAGCGCGGTGATGGTCTGGTCGCACATGAAATCCACGTGCCCGCCCATCAGGTCGTTCATCGCCGGGGCAACGCCACGATACGGAACATGGGTAATGTTCAGCTTCAGGTTCGACAGCAGCAGAACGCAGGCATAGTGCGAGATCGATCCGACGCCGGCGCTGCCATAGGTGAGTTTTTCGCGGTTGGCACGGGCATAGGTGACGAAGTCCTGCAGATTGGATACCGGCAAGCCGGGCTTCGCGACAAGAAGCGTGAAGGCCATCCCGGCGAGTCCCACAGGCTCGAAATCGCCGAGCGGATCGTAAGGCAGCCGCTTGAAGAGGGCGACATTCGCAACATGCGTGCCGATGGTGCCGAAGCCGAGCGAATATCCATCCGCCGGCGCCTTCAATAGCTTGGTCAAGCCGATGGTGCCGCTCGCGCCGCCGGCATTTTCCACGATGATGGCCTGCTTCAGGTGGGCAGCCATCGCCTGCGCCACGGCCCGGCCAAGCGCATCGCTCGGGCCACCGGCGGGAAACGGAACGATCAGCGTCAACTGCCGCTCGGGAAATCCCTCAGCCGTTGCCGCGGAGATGTTCAGTGCGACCGCAAGCAGGGCCGCCAACGTGCGCAATATCATGAAAAATCCTCCAGCCACGGAATAAGGCCATCGAGATCAGCAGATTCGTGCTCGGCTGCCGGCGCGCCATCGGGACGCGCGAGGCCGACGCGATTGTGCCAGTATGTACGCAGTCCGACGGCCGAGGTGCCGATGAGGTCGTAGCCGGAGCCCGCGACAAACGCGGCGTCCGCGGGCAGCACACCGAGCCTGTCAAGGGCCATACGATAGGGGCGGGTGTCGGGCTTGTAGAAGCCGGCCTCCTCCGCGGTGATCACGACATCCCATGGCGTGCGGAGGCGGGCGGCGGCCATTCGGCCAAGGCGCGTCGAACAATTGGTGACGACGGCAAGGCGCGTTCGTCCGGCCAGATGATCGAGCGCGGCCTGCGCGCCGCTCCAGACCGGGAGCGACGGCCAATTTGCTTCGAGGGCGTCTGCCGCCGACGGCGTGAGACCGGTCGCGCGTGCGGCCTGGCGGACCAGATCCTCATACGGGACATAGCTCCCGCAGCCATAGGTCAGGCGGAGATACTCCGCCCTCCAGGCCCGGCCCGAGGCCTCGGATCCCGCGGCGTCATTCCAGACGCTCCAGGAATCGAGCAGAGCGGTGAGAAGATCGAAAAGGACGGCGCGGGGCATGGTCATGTCAAATCCCTATCATCCCGATGATCAGTTGTGTTTAAGTGAGATTATCTCTTTCCTTCAGGAAAATTGAATGATCGCCCTCGAGGATCTGCGGTTCGTAGTCGCCCTGAGCCGAACCGGCTCGCTGAGCGCGGCGGCGCGGGCGCTCGATGTCACGCCGCCGGCGCTTTCCATGCGATTGAAGAAGCTGGAGGCCGCTCTCGGCGCCAGCCTTGTCGTTCGCAACTCCCGCGGGCTGCGCTTCACGCCGGAAGGCGAACAGCTCGTTCACGAAGCCCAGTCACTGCTGGCGCGTGTCGACAGCCTGGCGGACAGTCTCAGCGGCGGCGTATTTGCCGGGCCGTTGCGGGTTGTCGCGCCGTTCGGCTTCGGCCGGGTCCATGTCGCGCCCGTCATGGCGGCGTTCATTCGGGACCACCCGCAGGTGCGCGCGACGCTGGACCTTTCCGAGGCGCCGTGGAACAGCCATGTCGAGGCCGACGTCGTCATCCACATCGGAACGGTCCGGGATTCCTCGTGGGTTGCTCATCTGCTGGCCCGCAACGCGCGCTGGGTCTGCGCCAGTCCGGGCTATCTTCGACGATGCGGAACGCCGGCGCACCCGCGGGAGCTGGCGGAGCATGCCTGTCTCTCGGTTCGCGAAAACGAGGAGGACGTGACCCTGTGGCGCTACAAGGACGGCCGCGCATCATCCCGGCGATCGGAGGCGCTTCGCATAAGCCCGGCGCTGACGAGTAACAATGGCGAGGTTGTCCGCGAGTGGGCGGTCGCGGGGCTAGGCATAGCTCTCAGGTCCGAATGGGACGTGGCCCCGTCGGTCAAGCGCGGCGAGCTCCGCCGGCTGCTGGTCGGCTATGAGTTCGAAGGCGCCGACATCCTGGCGCTGGTGCCGACGCGCCGCGGGGTCTCGGCTCGCGTTTCGCATTTTGTCGAAAGCCTGAAGGCCCGCTTCCAACCGAAGCCGCCCTGGCGACGTCCTTGAGGGTGGGAGCAACCACTAACTGGACTGCGGCACCGTCGCATACGCGCTGGCCGTCGCCCGCGCGCGAATCTCGGCGATCTTGCGCTTGAGCGCGGCCTGCCGCGGGTCAGGCACGGCGGCATCGCGCGCCTCAGCCACCGCGCCGGCAAGATCTGACAGTGGCAGCACGCCGTCGAAAGTCGGCTTGGCGAGCCCGTCGATGATCGCGTTCCAGTCCGCCATGCCCTGCCGGTAGACGTCGCCATATCCCACGATCATGGTCGCGGTGCGAATGATCGCCGGCGCCGCCTGGGGCTGCTTGATCAGGCTGCGATCGATCATGTGCAGCCAGCGCTCGACCCAGACCCGCTCCTTGGCGTAGCGCACCGAAAACAGCCGCCAGCGCCGCAGCCCGGCCTCCATCTTGAGACGACGGATACTGAAGCGGCTCTTCGTGCTGAAACGGATCGAGACGCGCATGCGGCGCGTCCAGCCCAGCCAGTCGAGCGCGTCGAGAATGTACTCGGCGATCACGGCCGGCAGCGCGCCGATCAGTTCATCGAGGCTGAATTTCCTGACATCGACGGACCCGGCCGCATTGGGGCGGTCTTCCAGCTCGGCCAGCTTGAGCTGCGCGATGCGGATCGGGTCCTCATAGCTCATGCGCACTGCCATCAGGCGGGCAATGTCGGCCAGCATCTGATCGTCGACGCCCTGCTTGCCGATGAAGCGCCGCAGACGGTCGATATAGAGCCGCGCGTAGCCCGGCCCCTGATAGTCGATGAGGAGATGGATGGCGTCGCTTGCCAGCGCCATCACCGCCGCCGGCAACCCTTCGGGCAGGAACGGCGGCTCGTCGTCATCCTCGCCGATGAAATCGGCGAACAGGTAACGCAGCGACGATACTATACCGCGGTCGGCCACCCCTTCGCTCCGGCTCCTACGCGGGCTTCGACTCGGCGGCGTTGGCCGCGATCACCTGGGCCAGCCGCTTTTCCGCCGCCTCGAGGTTCTGGAACAGGCGGGCGCTGGCGAGACGAAGGAAGTAGAAGCCGAACGCGGGATTTTGCACGTAAAGCTCCTCGACCTTGGTGTAGCTGACACTCAGGATCAGCCCGGCCTCGACGCATTCCAGCGTCTGGGTTCGCGTGTTCGACGGCGACAGCATGCCGAGTTCGCCGACGATCGCGCCGACCGGCAGCACGATGCCGGATTCGACCAGCTTGAACTTGCCGCTCACGATATAGAGCATGTCCTCGGCCTTCTCGTCCTTGTAGAACAGGATTTCTCCGGCCGCGCAATTGCGCTCGGTCATGAACGGCTTCAGCCATTCCATCGAGAGGTCGCTGTTGACGGATTTCTTCACGTCGCGCACCAGCTGCAGCATCTGGTGCAGGCGGTAGGAGTTGACGAACAGCATGACCGCCTGAACGCCCATCACCAGGTAATTGTGGGTTGGAATAGCCGTCACGATCAGCACCACGTTGGCGAGGATGCCGAACACCCGGAGTGGGATCATGGTCTTCATCGTGGTGGTGGCGACCACGAAGATGGACGCGAATAGCGCGCCCGCAGTTCCTGCGTGTTGTGCCAGATGAGACGGATCCATGGAGGCCAACCAAATTCTTCAGGGATTGAATTTTTTCGCGATTCTGCAGCCGTGCCAGCTATCTAACGTCGGCCGGTCCCTTTTGGTATACGAGGAAAGGCTGACGTTTTGTCCGGTTTCTCACTATTTCCGGGGAAAAATCGCCTCCCAGGGCGCCGCTACCATGGGCCAAATCGGCTCTCCCGATGGTGCTGTGGGCACAGGGCCATCGTTGACGGGCCTCCCGCCGGCAGGCACTTTGCCGCCCATTGGTCGCCATTGCGACCCGACCGCCGTCTAAGCCTTATTGCCCAGGCCCCCACATCCGATGTCCAAGCGGCTCATTTTCTCGTCACTGGCTCAGTTCACCGCCAAGACGGCCGGTCGCAACATGACCACGGCAGCCTATGTCGCAGTTGCCGCCGGCGTCGCCGCGATGGCGGTGCTGACGACCGGCCCGGCCTACGAGGCGGCGCATCATTGGGTCGACGCAGTGCTATGGGCGTGCCTCGCCTATTTCGTGTTCGAGTGGGTGGTGCGGCTGCGGCACATGGCGCGGCAGGACCGGCTGTCGCTCTATTTGCTTTCCTCAAGCGGGGTGGTCGACGCGATCGGCGCTCTGGCCGTGCCGCTCGCGCTTTTCGCGGGCGTCGAGCCGCGGACGGCGTGGCTGCTCAGCATCCTCTGGGTGCTGAAAGTCGTGCCCGGCATCCCCGGGCTGCGGCAGTTGCGCCGCGTGCTGGTGCTGGAATCGGGGCCCCTGCTCAGCGTGCTCGTGATTTTCCTGATGGTGGTTTTTCTGGCTTCCGTTGCGGAATATTTTCTGGAGCGCGACGTGCAGCCGGCAACGTTCGGCAGCGTGCCGGCGGCGCTGTGGTGGGCGGTGGTGACGCTGACCACGACCGGCTATGGCGACGTGGTGCCGATCACGCCGCTCGGCCGGATGGTCGCGGCGTTGGTCATGATCTCCGGCCTCGGCGTGTTCGGGCTCTGGACCGGTATCCTGGCGACCGGCTTTGCCGCCGAGACCCGCCGCGACAATTTTCTGAAGACATGGGAGACGGTCAGCAAGGTGCCGTTCTTTGCCACCCTCGGCCCCGCCGCGATCGCCGACGTCACCCACATGCTGCGGACGATGGATTTGCCGGCGCGCACCATGATCATCCGCAAGGGCCAAAAGGGCGACTGCATGTATTTCATCGCCGCCGGCGAAGCCGAGGTCGAACTGCCCGGCAAGAAAGTGGCGCTCGGCGAGGGTGCATTCTTCGGCGAGATGGCGCTGCTCGGCAACAGCGTGCGCGGCGCCAATGTCACGACCACCAAGGTGACGCGGCTTCTGGTGCTCGACCTCGTCGACTTCCGCCTCCTGATGGCGCGGCATCCCGACCTCGCCGAGACCATCGACGCCGAGGCCAAGCGGCGCGCGCAAGAGAACAAGTAAGCAAAACCAACAAGAACAATGGAGACAACGATGCCCGACACGGCCGATTCAGCGAGCGCGCCCATCCTCGAAATCAGCGGCGCGCGCGCCACCATCCGTCTCAACCGGCCAAAGCATCTGAACCGGCTGCAGAGCGAGGATCTCGGCGAGATGATGAAGCTGTTCGATCGGATCGAGGCCGATGGCGCGATTCGCGTGCTGGTTTTGACCGGCACCGGCCGCGCCTTCAGCGCGGGCTATGATCTCAATTCGGTGGCGGACCGGGCGACCAGCGAGACGGAGCAGCAGAGCGCGGGCTCGGCGTTCGAGGTCGTCGTCAACCGCCTGGAGGATCTCGGCGTGCCGACGATTTGCCGGCTCAATGGCGGCGTCTATGGCGGCTCGACCGACCTGGCGCTGGCCTGCGATTTCCGCATCGGCGTCGACAGCGCCGAAATGTTCATGCCGGCGGCACGGCTCGGGCTGCACTATTACCCCGGTGGCATCAAGCGCTACGTCTCACGGCTCGGCGTCGACAATGCCAAAAAGCTGTTTCTGACCGCGCAAAAAGTCACCGCACCGGAGATGCTGCGCATCGGCTATCTCACCGCCATGGTGCCGGCGGAAGCACTAGACGAGGAAGTGGATCGCCTCGCCGCGATCCTCGCCGGCAACGCGCCGATTGCGATGCGCGGCATGAAGCACGCCATTAATGAATTCGCGCGCGGCGCGCTCGATGAGAAAGCCGCCGACCGCCGCCACCGCGAAAGCATGCGCAGCGACGAGATCAAGGAAGGCATCGAGGCGTTTGCGGAAAAGCGGCCGCCGCGGTTTTGAGCGGCTGGGCGCTCCCCGGATGCTGCGCAGCGCCAACAGCGCGTTCACGCGCGTCTTTGACGCGCTATGCCTTCGCGGCGTGGTGCGCTGCTAAGCCGGGGTCTATCACATAGGTCCCGGCTCTGCGGCACAACGCTTGCGCGCTGCACCGCGTCCGGGACACGATAGTTTCTCTGACGCCAGTCGCACGAAACAGTTCTGAAACACGATTTTCCCGCTTTGGCATGAACGCGAATTGCGGTCGGTCCGACTGATGGGCAGGGACGCAACAATGGCCTCATGCCACGTAACTGGAGAATTTTAACGATGTTTCGCAAGATCACCCTCGGACTGATCGCCGCCACCTCGCTCACCCTTGCCGCCGCGGCGCCCGCTTCCGCCGGTGGATTTCATCACCATCACTGGGGCCATCATTGGGGCTGGGGTCCCGCCATCGGCGTCGGCTTCGGCGGCGTCTATGTCGACACCCCCGTGAACGGCTGCCTGCAGCAGCGCTGGGTCGAAACCCGCCGTGGCATGCGCCTGCGCACCGTGAACGTCTGCGCCTACTGATCGAACGTCTCTGAAGCAAGAATCCCGGTCGCGAACAGCGGCCGGGATTTTTCCGGCTGGAACCACGCACTTCCGGCCGATTTGACCGTGGCCCGCGCCGGCCATATGGTGGCGCATGCGGTGCAAGCCGCTCCCGGGCCCGCGGGAAGGGTTGAACCCACTTGCAGCTTTCGAGCGACATCTAGAGCCTTTGTGCAGCCGGTATTGCGGGCCTTCGGCGATGTCACGCACGGAGGTGTCTGATGGACCGGTCGCCCGATCGCTTGAATCTCGATCATCTGAAGAAGCAAGCCAAGGATTTGATTCGCCTCTATCGCGATGGCGATGCGGCGGCGATGGCGCGATTCCGCGCGGCGCTGCCGGCTGCCGCCGGGCATAGCGATCAGGCCATTTCCTCGCTGCAGTTTCGCCTGCACGACGCGCAATCCTGCATCGCGCGCGAACACGGGTTTGCGTCATGGCCCGACTTGAAGCGTTACGTTGAAGTGCAGATAGCGGCGCACAGCGAGCGCTCTGCCCGCGTGCTGCACTGGGCGCAATTGCTCTATTCCGGCGATATCAGCGGTACGGTCAACCGCGCCCATCCGCGCGTTGCTTTGCGGATGCTGGCGGATGATCCCGAACTGGTGGCGGATGATCCCTATCTTGCCTGCACCATCGGTGACGAACGCGCGCTCCAGCAGGCGACGGAAGCCGACCCATCCTGGCTCAACCGGCCCGGTGGCCCGTTACGGCTGCCGCCGCTGTTTGCGGTAGCCCATTCGAGCCTGCTGCGCGTGGAAGAATTCGGCGAACGGCTGCATCGCTGCGCGCAGCGGCTGATCGCTGATGGCGCCGACGTCAACCAGCACATTTTCAGCCGCTGGCCGCCAGGATCGCTTGATAAGCCGGACCAGCGCTATCCGCTCTCGGCGCTTTATGGCGCGGCCGGCAGCAATCACGATGCGACACTAACCAAGCTTTTGCTTGAAGCCGGCGCAAACCCGAATGACGGCGAATCGCTCTATCATTCCCTGGAGAATCCGGCATGCACACGTTTGCTGCTGGAGCACGGCGCGCGCATCGCCGAGAGCAATGCGATCTACCGCGCGATCGATCTTGAAGATGACAGTGCGCTGAAATTGTTGCTGCAGCACGGCGGCGATCCGAACGAGCCGGCTCGGAATGCGCCGTTGAGCGATTGGGGCTCGCCGCTCGCATGGGCCATATACCGCCGGCGCCCCCGCCATGCCAGCGCACTGCTGGAGGCCGGCGCTGACGCGTCGCAGCCAACGGCTGATGGCGTCAGCCCATACCGGCTTGCACTGCAGTTCGGACTCTCCGACATTGCGGCCCTGCTGCGGACGCAAACCGACGTGCCTGACGTTTCGGATGAAGAGCGTTTCGTTGCCGCCTGCGCAAGTGGCGACGAAGCCGAGGCACGCGCGATTCAAGGTCGGCGACCTGATCTGCCAGCCTCGCTCTCACCGAAGCAATTGCGCCTGCTACCCGATATGGCCGCGGCCGGCGCCGATGATATCGTCAGGCTGATGGTCCGCCTCGGCTGGCCGATCGCCGTGCGCGGCGGCGATTGGGACGCGTCCGCGCTCAATCTTGCCGTGTTTAGCGGCAACTCGGCTTTGACGCGGTTTCTGCTCGAACACGGCGCCGAATGGACGGAACAGCACGGCCATGGCGACAATGCCTGCGGCACGCTCGGATGGGCCTCATGCAACGAACCGGTCGAAGGCGGTGACTGGGTCGGCTGCGCGCGCGCCTTGCGCGATCACGGCATGCCCGGCGCGACCGCAATTCCCGGTGATTCCGACCATGTGATCGTCGCTGGAAAAAAGAAGCGGTTTTCGGATGACGTTACCGAGGAATTGCTCGGCTAATCCACGAACGTCACGGTATCGGCGATGGTTGCCCGCGAGGTGCGGTAGCTGTTGACCTTGTGGGCGTGGTCGGCATAGCCGAACGAGATGCCGCAGACGACGCGGCGGTCATCCGGCAGATTGAAATGGCGCCGGATCAACCCCGAATGCCGGGCGAGCGCAACCTGCGGAATGGTACCGAGGCCGAGCGCCTGCGCCGCCAGCATGAAGTTACCGACGTATGCGCCGCAATCGACCGCGCCATAGATGCCGAGCGGTTCATCGGTGTGGATGATGGCGACATGCGGCGCGCCGAAGAAATTATAGTTCTCCAGCGCCTGTTTGGCGTAGGCCGCCTTGTCGCCGCGGGCGATGCCCAGGGTGTTGTAGAGCTGGAAACCGCTCTCGCGGCGGCGCTCCAGATAGACGCCGAGATATTCGCGCGGCGGCGCAAAGTCGTGATTGTCCTTCGCCCCCGAGGCGGCCTCGGCATAGATCGACTTGCGAAAATTCTCCTTGGCCTCGCCGCTCGCGATCAGCACCTGCCAGGGCTGGCTGTTGCACCATGACGCCGTGCGCTGTGCGACTTTCAGGACGTGCTCGATGGTCTCGCGCGGCACTTCCCGCGGCAGGAACGCCCGCACGGAATAGCGCTCGTTCAGCAGCTCTTCGAGCACGCCGATGCGGTCTTGCTGATTTACGCTGGCATCCATGCCTTGCTCACTTTCGTGCCCCGGACGCGATGCGGCACGAAGTGACGCGTCGCAGAGCCGGGGCCCATCACACTAGGTCCCGGCTCGGCGGAGCAGCGTTTCACGCTGCACCTTGTCCGGGACACGAGAGTTGTTCTGCGGAAAGATCACCGCCCCTTGGTCGGGATCTTGTTGAACGGCACGTCCTTGTCGACGCGGATATCCCCGGGCAAACCGAGCACGCGTTCGGCGATAATGTTGCGCAGGATTTCGTCGGTGCCGCCGGCGATGCGCATCGAGGGCGAGGACAGCAGCATCTGCTGGAATTGGCCACGCACCAGCTCTTCGTCAGTGCCGGTGAGCGCGCCGGCCGCGCCCTGCAGATCCATCGCGTAAGCCGCGATATCCTGCAGCATCATGCCCGACACCAGCTTGCCAATGGAGTTTTCCGGACCGGGACGTTCGCCCTTCGACAACGAGGAGATGGCGCGGTAGCTGGTGTATTTCAGCCCGCTCGCCCTCACCGCCCAGCTTGCGAGCTTGGAACGCACGGCGGGATCGTCGATCGCAAGCCCCTCCTCCAGCACCAAGTTCGAGCAGAATTCGAACATCTCGGGGACGCCGGTGGCGAGCCGCGAGCCGATCGACATGCGCTCGTTCATCAGCGTGGTCAACGACACGTTCCAGCCATCACCGACCGCACCCAAGCGCTGGCTGTCCGGAATCACGACGTCGGTGAAATAGACCTCGTTGAATTCCTGCATGCCGTTGGCCTGCTTGATCGGCCGCACCTCGACGCCCTCGCTCTTCATGTCGAGGAAGAACATCGTCAGGCCCTTGTGCTTGGGCACATTGGGATCGGTACGGGTGATCAGAAGACCGTAATCGGAATAATGCGCGCCGGAAGTCCAGATCTTCTGGCCGTTGACGATCCAGTTGTCGCCCTTCTTCTCCGCGCGGGTGCGCAGCCCCGCCACGTCGGAGCCGCCCGCCGGCTCGGAGAACAGCTGGCACCAGATATGTTCGCCGGACGCCAGCTTCGGCAGATAGTGGCGCTTGTGCTCCTCGCTGCCGAACGCCATCACGGTCGGGCCGCACATGCCCTCGCCGATCTGGAACGGCTGGGTCAGCTTGCCGTAGACGCCCTCTTCCTGCTGCCAGATCACCTTCTCGATCGGCGTCGCGCCGCGGCCGCCATATTCCTTCGGCCAGTGCAGGCAGGCCCAGCCGCCCTCGGCCTTCTTCTTCTGCCAGGCCTTGCCGACATCGACGATCTCTTCCTTCTCCAGGCGGATGCGGCCGAGCGAGGATTTTGAAAGCTCCGCCTCATATTGCTTCGGCGCGTTGGCATCGATCCATTTGCGAGCCAAGCTGCGGAATTCCGCTTCCTGCGGGGTGTCGTCGAAGTTCATGGCGGCATTCTCCTTTGTCTCTGGAAACGTGCCCCGGACGCAGCGCGAAGCGGTGTGCTGCAGAGCCGGGGCCCATCGAACTGGCATCGTGTGGGTCCCGGCTCTGCGGAGCGGCGTGAAGAACGCCGCGCCGCGTCCGGGACACGTGGTCTATCTTCCCTTCGTCGGGATCTGGTTGAACGGCACGTCCTTGTCGACCCTGATGTCACCGGGCAAACCAAGCACGCGTTCGGCGATGATGTTGCGCATGATCTCGTCGGTGCCGCCCTCGACGCGGGTGCCGGGCGCGCGCAGCAGCATCGCCTGGAACTTGCCGGCAACCTCGGCATCCTCCGGCCCGCTCAGCACGCCGGCGGCACCCTGCAGGTCGAGCGCATACATCGCGACCTCCTGCACCATCGATCCCGCCACCAGCTTGCCGATGGAATTTTCCGGCCCCGGGCGCTCGCCCTTCGACAACGCCGAGATCGCGCGCATGCTGGTGTATCGGAGCCCGCTCGCCTTCACGGCATAGTTCGCCAGGCGGGAGCGAACGCTGCGGTCCTCGATCGCGGGGCCATCTTCCAGCATCAAGCTGTTGCAGAAGTCGAACAGTTCAGGAAAGCCGGTCGCAACGCCGGCGCCGATCGACATGCGCTCGTTCATCAGCGTGGTCAGCGAAACGTTCCAGCCGTCATTGACAGCGCCGAGGCGCTGCGAATCGGGGATCTTCACGTCGGTGAAGTAGACCTCGTTGAAGTCGGACTGGCCGCTGGCCTGCTTAATCGGCCGCACTTCGACGCCCGGGCTCTTCATGTCCAGGAAGAACATGGTGAGGCCCTTGTGCTTGGCCACGGTCGGATCGGTGCGCGTCAGCAGGATCCCGTAGTCGGAATAATGCGCGCCCGAGGTCCATATCTTCTGGCCGTTGATGATCCAGTCGTCGCCCTTCTTCTCCGCGCGGGTTCGGAGCCCTGCGACGTCAGAACCGCCGGCGGGCTCGGAGAATAATTGGCACCAGACCTTCTCGCCGGAGGCGAGCGGCGGCAGATATTTGCGCTTCTGCTCCTCGCCGGCGAACGCCATCATGGTCGGCCCGCACATGCCGTGGCCGATGATGAACATGCCGGAGAGCTTGCCGAACGGGCCCTCTTCCTGCTGCCAGATCACGCGCTCGATCGGCGAGGCGCCACGGCCGCCATATTCCTTCGGCCAGTGCAGACAGGCCCAGCCGGCATCGGCCTTCTTCTTCTGCCAGGCTTTTGCGACTTCGAGCATGTTGGCGCCCTTCAGCCCGGAGCGGCCGAGCGAGGTCTTGCGCAACTCCTCCTCATATTGCTTCGGCGCGTTGGCTTGAATCCATGCGCGCGCCTCAGCGCGGAATGCGGCTTCCTGCGGAGTGTCGTCGAAGTTCATGTCGCTTCTCTTTCCTCTCGCGTTCCCCGGATGCGGCGCAGCGCGAAGCGGTGCGCTGCTAAGCCGGGGTCCATCGTTGGTCCCTGTGGGTCCGGCTGTGCGAAGCAGCGCGAAGAGCGCTGCATCGCGTCCGGGACGCGAGCCTCGTTAAGCCGCGTTCTTCTTGCGCATGCGGTCGATCAACTGATCTTCCCAATAGGACAGGCTGCCGAGCGTCAGCGCGGTGGCGTTGGCGCGGCGGTAGTACATGTGGCAGTCGAACTCCCAGGTGAAGCCCATGCCGCCGTGAACCTGGATGTTGTTCTTGGAGCAGTGCTGAAACGCCTGCGTCGCGCTGATGCGCGCGGCCGCGGCGGCTTCCGGCAATTCACCGGCGTTGGTGGAGAGCGCCCAGGCGCCGTAGTAGCAGTTCGAGCGCGCCAGAGTCGCCGAGACATACATGTCGGCCAGCATATGCTTGACCGCCTGGAACGAGCCGATCGGCCGGCCGAAGGCGATACGGTCGAGCGCATAGTCGCGGCCCATCTCCAGCGCACGGTCGGAGCCGCCGACCTGCTCGAACGCCAGCAGCACCGCGGCGCGGTCGAGCACCTGCGTGAGGATGCTCCAGCCCTCGCCGGCAGCGCCGAGCGGCTCGGCCTTGGCGTTCTTGAAAGTGAGTTCGGCCTGGCCACGGGTCGGATCGATATTGGTCAGCGCCTTGGCTTCGACACCGCCGGCCTTCAGATCGACCAGAAACAGCGAGATATCACTATCGCGCCCGGTCACGCCGGTGCGCGCGGCAACGACCGCGAAATCCGCGATCGCGCCATCCGGTACCGGCTTCTTCACGCCCGTGAGCGTACCGCCGGACGCCTGCAGCTTGATCGCCTTCGGCGACGGATTGCCCTTGCCTTCGAACAGCGCCAGCGTGCCGATCGCTTCGCCGGAAGCAACCTTCGGCAGCCAATTCCGCTTCTGCGCGTCGGACCCCGCGATCAGCAGCGCTTCCGCGGCGAGATAGACGGTGGAAGAGAACGGCACAGGCGCGTTGGCGCGGCCCATTTCTTCCGCGATCACGCAGAGCTCGAGATGGCCAGCGCCGGCGCCGCCGAACTCCTCGGGGATCGCGACGCCGAGAAATCCCATCTCGGCGAGCCCCTTCCACAGCGCCTTGTCATATGGCGCCTTACCATCGAGCACCTCGCGCACGGCTTTCGGCGGGCACTGTTCGGCAAGAAACTTCCTCGCCGCGTCGCGCATCTGTTTTTGGTCGTCGGAGAAATCGAAGTTCATGTTGGCCTACTCGCGTTGCAACAGTTTCGTAGGATGGGTGGAGCGAAGCGATACCCATCGATGGCTTGGTCGGATCTGATGGGTTTCGCTGCGCTCTACCCATCCTACGGTCAGTTCAAAATGATTACGTCCTCTCCCGGTTGAGCGGCATAGAGCCTCTCCACCAGTGCGGCGCGGCGTTCGAGGCCGGCGCGCTGGTTGATGTAGCCCTTGTCGGTGAGTTCGTTGCCGTCGATCGAGGGCGGCTCGGCCATCAGCATCGCGCGGGCAATGCGCATGCTGCTGCCGGTGGCGGAAGCGTTGTGGGCTTCCAGCCCGCTCTTGAAACACGCGATGACGTCAGGATGCCTGATCACGTCCCCGAAGGTTGCGTCGGCGTTGCCGACGATCTGGCGGCAGGCATGCAGATTGGGCCAGGCGAGCAGGGCGATGAATTCGCGGTCCTGCCCGGCGACCAGCGCGTCATGCACCACGGGCGTCGCGGCCGCGATCGCATCGGTGCGCAGCGAGCCGACATGGACGAAGGTGCCGGTCGTGAGCTTGAAATCCTCGACCACGCGTCCGGCGAAGATGATGCCCTGCAGCGGATCGTTGTCATCGACGAACACGCCGGCATCGCCGATGCAATAAAAGCCTTCCTCGTCGAACATCTTCATCGTCAGGTCCGGCTGGCCGAAATAGCCGGGCGTGACGTTGACGCCGCGCAGGCGCAGTTCGTACTTCGAGCCGCACGGCACCAGCTTCAGTTCGACACCGGGGAACGGCAGGCCGATCAGGCCGACGCGCTCGGTATCCCAATAGGTGCCGGTCGAGGTCGGCGCGGTCTCGGTCGAACCCCAGCCGGTATAGAACACGATGCGCTCGCCGGTGGTCTTCACCGCCAGCGCCTGCATGCGGTCGTAGAGATCGTCCGGCAGCCGCGCCCCGCCGTAGGCCATGATGGAAAGGTTTTTGAAGAAGCTGCGGCACAGCGCGTCATCCTTCTCCATCGCGGCGGCGAGCGCCGCGTAGCCGGCAGGCACGTTGGCGTAATAGGTCGGCGACACCTCGCGCAGATTCCTAATGGTCTCCTCGAACTGACCCGGCATCGGCCGGCCGCCATCGATATAGAGCGTGCCACCATCGACCAGGATCGGATGAAACGCGGCATTGCCGCCCATAGTGTGATTCCAGGGCATCCAGTCGAGCACCGTGGCGATCGGCCCGCCGGGATCGCGCGGGCGCACCTGCATCATCATCGCCGCATTGGCGCACATCATCTCCTGCGTGTTGATGACAGCCTTGGGCATGCCGGTCGAGCCCGACGTGAACAGAAGCTTGCCGACGGTCTTGGGCGTGATCTTCGCAATCGAGTCCTCGACATCTTTTGTCACCGGTGTCGCGGCCAGATCGGCAAAGGGCACGCTCTCGATGCCGTCGCAGGGCCGCAAAACATGGACGACCGTGATGCCGGTGAGATCGAGCGCTTTCAACGCCTTCTCGAAGGTCGGCCCGTCCTGCACCATCACGACTGCGGGCTTGATCAGGTTGAAGAGGTATTTGAGCTTGAGGTGATCCTGGCTCATCAGCGAATAGGCCGGCGACACCGGCGCTGCCGGCAAGCGTGCTTGCATCGCCGCCTGGGTCATCAGCGCATGCTCGATCGAATTGCCGGACAGGATCGCAACGGGCCGGCCTTCTTCAAGGCCGAGGTTGAGCAGGCCCTGCGTCAGGCCATCGACGATGCGCTTGGCCTCGCCGTAGGAGACCTTTCGCCACTGCCGCTCCGCTCCGCCGCGCTGCGCCAGCCAGGTGCGCTCCGGCGCTTCCTTCGCCCATTTCGCCAGCGAAGCCGGAATATGCTTCTCGTAAGACTGCAGTGGAATGCGCGACTTCAGGACGATGACGCCATCGGGGCGACGCTCGACCGCAATGTCGCGCGCCAGCCATTCAATCTTGCGAAAGGCTGGCTTGCTCAACACCGCGGCGGCACTCCCACTCATATTGCGTCTCCCGGAATTCGTCCTTTGCGGATCTCGTAGCTCTTTTCGTTCTAGCGCCTGATATAGACAGGCTTTCGTTTCTCAAGGAAGGCCCTGATGCCTTCGTTGAAATCTTCCGAGCGGCTGCAGAGCACCTGATTGCGATCTTCCATCGCGATCACGGCCTCGATCGAGCCGGCGTCGATGCTCATGTTGAGGCACTCTTTCGATAGGCGCAGGCCGACCGGCGAGGCCGTCATCATTGCATCGACGTAAGGCTCGGCTGCGGCATCGAGCCCGCCCTCCTCGACGACCTCAGAGACGAGGCCGACCGCCAGCGCGCGCTCGGCGCCGATGAAGCGGCCGGTCAGGATCAGTTCGGATGCGACGGAGACGCCGACCAGCCGCGGCAGAAAATAGGAAGTGCCGATATCACAGCCGCCAAGACCGAGCTTGATGAAGGCGCAGTTCATCCGCGCGGACTTCGTGGCGATACGGATGTCTGCGGCGAGGGCCAGCGCAAAACCGCCACCGGCGGCCGCGCCCTGGATCAACGCAATGATCGGCTGCGGACAGCGCCGCATCAGCATCACGATGTCGGCGATCCGTCGCTGCGAATCCAGCGACTCGGTCACACCAGGTGGCTCCTGCTGCCCGGCGCGGCGCTTCATCGCATGTTTCAGATCGAGCCCAGCGCAGAACGAGGCACCGGCCCCCCTGAGCACCACGACGCGGGTCGAGCGGTTGCGCTGCACGCCTTCGAAATAGGCGTTGAGCGCATCGATCAGCGAGGGATCGAGCGCGTTGAGGCTGTCGGGCCGGTTGAGCGTGACCCAATCGACGCCGTCATGATGTGCGATCAATAGCGGTTGAGTCACGCAACTCTCCCATCCATCGTCGTTCCGGCCTTGAGCCGGGACCCATAGGCCGTGTCATATCGATGAGGCATGGTGGCAGAGACCTTCTGCAACAAGAACAGCCGCGGAGTATGGGTCCCCGCTTTCGCGGGGACGACGCTAGTGCGTGACCTACCGCGGCGCCATGCGGATGGCGCCGTCGAGGCGGATGGTCTCGCCGTTGAGCATTGCATTCTCGACGATGTGCACCGCGAGCGCGCCGTATTCGTCGGGCTCGCCGAGGCGGGCCGGGTGCGGCACCTGGGCGCCGAGGCTCTTGCGGGCCTCCTCGTTCAGGCCCATCAAGAGCGGCGTGAAGAAGATGCCGGGCGCGATGGTGTTGACGCGAATCTTCAGGCTGGCGAGGTCGCGCGCCGCCGGCAGCGTGAGGCCAACGATGCCGCCCTTCGAAGCCGAATAGGCGATCTGGCCGATCTGGCCTTCATAGGCCGCGACGGAGGCGGTGTTGATGATGACGCCGCGCTCCTCGCCGATCGGCGCCGCGGTGGCAAGCCGTTCGGAGAACAGGCGCAGCGCGTTGAAGGTGCCGATCAGATTGACATTGATGATGCGCACGAACTTTGCCAGCGGATAGACGCCGTCCTTGCCGACTACGCGCTGCGAGCCACCGATGCCGGCGCAGTTCATCAGGACGCGCGCCACGCCATGCGCCGCTTCCGCCGTGGCGATCGCGGCCTTCATGCCTTCCTCGTCGGTGACGTCGGCATGAAGCGCAACGCCCTTCACCTCGGCCGCGACTTTCTCGGCGTTTTCCTTGTTCTGGTCGAGCACGCCGATCTTGGCACCCTTGGCAGCCATGGCGCGGGCGGTCGCGGCACCTAAGCCGGAGCCACCGCCGGTGATGATTACGGCAACGTCTTTCAACTGCATTTTTGAGAGCCTTTCCTTGGTGGTTTCTTCTCTAGACCGGCGAATGGACGACCATTCGCTACTCGCTACTCGCTACTCGCTATTTGCCCATTCAACATGCCGCCGAAGATCAGCGCTTCCATATGTTTGATGTAATCGCGGCAGACTTCGTCGGTGACCGGACCCACCCCGGTCGCCCGCGACATCGCGTGGCGGCCGAAGAACAGGTGATCGCAGGCGCCGATTAGGCTGGTGTAGAACAGCACCGGATCGATATTGCGAAACTCGCCGGCCTTGACGCCCTCGGCGAGCAGCCGGCGGTGAAAGTCCAGCAGCGGCGCGACGAAGAATTGCGAGACCTCGTCAGCGGCCTCCGCGCTGCTCTCGTGCAGGAGGTAGTGGATCAGCCGGTTCATATAGGGGAACTGGTGATAGGCGCGGATGATGCCGCCGATATGCAGCCGCAGCTTCGCGGTCGGCGTGATCGGCTGGCTGATCAGGTATTCGAGGCCCGACATTTCGGTGGCGGCGTCGCGCGCCAAGAGCGCCAACAGCAGCCCGTCCTTGTTGCCGAAATGATATTTCACCAGCGCGGCGTTGACGCCCGACTTCTGCGCAATGTCCGACAGCGAGACCTCGATCGAGGCGCGTTCGATCATCAACTCGCTCGCCGCGACGAGCAGCTTCTCGGCGGTGGCATTTCGGCCGCTCGGCAGCTTGGTCGGTACGCTGGTATTCAACTGAGATCCCATCGCAGCCTGAGGGAAGGAAATCTGGCCGCACATAAGCGCATGCCGCGGCTGCGCTCAAGAGTTAATTGATTGATTGACTAAATGCCGTCGCGCCCCTTAAATCCGGCCCGACTTTTCCAACAGACAACAATGACCAGGGAGAACAGACATGGCTGAGGCCTATATCGTTGCCGCCGCGCGCACCGCTGGCGGCCGCAAGGGGGGGCGTCTGGCGGGCTGGCACCCAGCCGATCTCGCCGCCTCCGTGCTGGACTCGCTGGTCGACCGCACCGGCGTTGATCCGGCCCAGGTCGAAGATGTGATCATGGGCTGCGTGATGCAGGCCGGTGAACAGTCCAACAACATCGCCCGCAACGCGGTGATGGCCTCGAAGCTGCCCGAGAGTGTGCCCGCCACCTCGGTCGACCGGCAGTGCGGCTCGTCGCAACAGGCGCTTCACTTTGCTGCGCAGGCGGTGATGGCCGGCAGCATGGATATCGTGATCGCCGCCGGTGTGGAATCGATGACCCGCGTGCCGATGGGCCTTGCCTCGCAGCTCCCGGCCAAGAACGGCTTTGGTCATTACAAGAGCTCGGGCATCGAGAAGAAATATCCGAACATCGTGTTCAGCCAGTTCACCGGCGCCGAAATGATGGCGGAGAAGTACGGGCTCTCCAAGGACCAGCTCGACGAATACTCCTACAACAGCCACCAGCGCGCGATTGCCGCCACCCAAGCCGGTAAGTTCAAGGACGAGATCGTTCCGCTGCAGATCACCCGAGCCGATAACTCGACCGACACCCACCATATCGACGAAGGCATCCGTTTCGATGCGAGCCTCGACGGCATCCGTGGCGTCAAGCTGATCGCCGAGAACGGCAAGCATACCGCCGCCAGCGCCAGCCAGATCTGCGACGGCGCTTCCGGCGTAATGGTCGTCAACGAACGGGGCCTCAAGTCGCTCGGCGTCAAGCCGCTGGCGCGCATCCATCACATGACCATGATGGGCGGCGATCCCGTGATCATGCTGGACGCCCCGCTGCACGCCACCAAGCGCGCGCTGGAAAAGGCCGGCATGTCGATCAATGACATCGACCTGTTCGAGGTCAACGAGGCGTTTGCGGCTGTCCCGGTGGCGTGGCTACAGACGACAGGCGCCGACCCTGAGCGGCTCAACGTCAATGGCGGCGCCATCGCGCTCGGCCATCCGCTCGGCGGCTCCGGCACAAAGCTGATGACGACGCTGGTCAATGCGCTGAAGCAGCGGGGCAAGCGCTACGGCCTGCAGACCATGTGCGAAGGCGGCGGCATGGCCAATGTGACGATTGTGGAAAGACTGTAAGAAGCGCGCGGAAAGTCTCTACATAAGGGAGTCGTCCCGGCCTTGAGCCGGGACCCATAATCACAGGAGTGCGTGGTTATGGCGAGCTTGGAGCTCCGGCGCGTCTCAATGACTTAGATTGGTGGTTATGGGTCCCGGCTCAAGGCCGGGACGACAACTCAATCCTTGGCAGGCACCTGTGTCGCATCCGTCCGTTCACGCCCGCACCACACCGAACAAGATCGCCTATCAGATGGCCGGCACCGGCAAGGCGATCACCTATCGCGAGCTCGACGAGCTCTCGAACCAGGGCGCGCATCTGTTCCGTTCGCTCGGGCTCAAGGCCGGCGACCACATTGCGCTGTTGATGGAAAACCGCCTCGCCTTCATGGAGATCTGCTGGGCGGCGCAGCGCGCGGGCCTCTATTACACCGCGATCAGCCGCTATCTGACGCAGGACGAGATCGCCTATATCGTTGGGGATTGCGGCGCCAAAGTCTTCATCACCACGCCGAAATGCCACGAACAGGTCAAGGGCCTGGTCGGCCAGGTGGGCGGTCCCCTGCTCTACATGATGGACGAGCCCGAACCCTATTTCCGTGCCTATGACCAGGAAGCGATGGCGATGCCGACGACACCGATCGCGGATGAAGTCGCCGGCTATGACATGCTGTATTCGTCCGGCACCACCGGAAGGCCCAAGGGCATCAAGAAGGCGTTCGAGGGCAAGGCGATCGACGAGCCTAATCCGCTCCTGAAAATTCTCTGCGCCGACATGTGCGGCATGTCGTCCGACAGCATCTATCTGTCGCCGGCGCCGCTCTATCACGCCGCGCCGCTGCGCTTCAACATGATGGCGATCACGCTCGGCGGCACCTCGATCATCATGGAGCATTTCGACGCCGAGGAATTTTTGCGGCTGGTCGAGAAATACAAGGTGACGCAGTCGCAGCTGGTGCCGACCATGTTCGTGCGCATGCTGAAACTGCCCGACGAGGTGCGGGCGCGCTACAATGTCTCAACGCTGAAGGGCGCGATTCACGCCGCGGCGCCGTGCCCGGTCGACGTGAAGGCCAAGATGATCGAATGGTGGGGGCCGATCCTGATCGAGTATTACGCCGGCTCCGAAGGGAACGGCGTGACGGTGTCGACCTCGCAGCAATGGCTGACCCATCGCGGCACCGTCGGCCGCGCCGTGGTCGGCAAGGTGAAAATTCTGGATGAGAATGACGAGGAGCGGCCGGTCGGCGAGATCGGCACGGTATACTTCGCCGACGCACCCGCCTTCACCTATCACAACGATCCCGAGAAGACGAAGAAAGCCTATAACGACAAGGGCTGGTCGACGCTCGGCGACGTCGGCTATCTCGACGAAGAAGGCTATCTCTATCTCACCGACCGCAAGAGCTACATGATAATCTCGGGCGGGGTGAACATCTACCCGCAGGAGACCGAGGACGTCCTGATCACCCACCCCGCCGTCTCCGATGTCGCGGTGTTCGGCGTGCCGAACGAGGAAATGGGCGAAGAGGTCAAGGCCGTGGTACAGCCGCACGACATGGCCAAGGTCGGCAAGGAGCTGGAAGCCGAACTGATCGCGTTCTGCCGCCAGCATCTGTCGCCGATCAAGTGCCCGAAGAGCATCGATTTCGAAGCGGAATTGCCACGCACACCGACGGGGAAACTGGTGAAGCGCCATCTGCGCGACAGATATTGGCCGAAGGCCGCGACCAAGGCGTAAGTCTCTCCACTGTCGTCCCGGCGAATGCCGGGACCCATAATCACCGCTGTTGATCGCTTTACAAAGCTGGGGCTACAGCCTTTTATCGCGGCAAACATTTGTGGTGATGGGTCCCGGATCGCGCTCGCTTACGCTCACTTGTCCGGGACGACAAGGAGGTTCGCCAGATGAATACAACTGCTTCCGTCCCCGACATTCCGCTGCCCTCCACCATCCGCTCGCGCTATGTCGAGGGCATCAACGGCCTGCGCATGCATGTGCTGGAAGCCGGCTTTGAGACGCGCGGCCGCCCTTGCGTGCTGCTCCTGCACGGGTTTCCAGAGCTGGCCTATAGCTGGCGCAAGGTGATGCCGGCACTCGCCGAAGCCGGCTACCACGTGATCGCGCCGGACCAGCGCGGCTATGGCCGCACCACCGGATGGGACCCTGATTATGACGGCGATCTCGCCTCGTTCCGCTTTCCTAATCTGGTGCGCGATGTGCTGGGGCTGGTGTCGGCGTTCGGCTATCGCAGCGTCGACGCCGTTATCGGGCATGATTTCGGCTCGCCGGTTGCGGCCTGGTGTGCGCTGATCCGGCCTGACGTGTTCAGATCGGTCGTGATGATGAGTGCACCGTTCGGTGGACCGCCGTCGCTGCCGTTCAACACGGTGAACGAGCCAGCCAAGCCCGCCGATGATCCCATCCATCGCGACCTCGCTGCACTGCCGCGCCCGCGAAAACATTACCAGTGGTACTACTCGACGCGCGAGGCTGATAACGACATGCATCGCGCGCCGCAGGGGCTGCATGCTTTTCTGCGTGCCTACTATCATCACAAGAGCGCGGATTGGAAAGACAACAAGCCGTATCCGCTTAAGGCTTGGACAGCGGACGAAGTCGCAAAGCTGCCGACCTATTATGTGATGGACCTCGCCAAGGGCATGGCCGCGACCGTCGCCGAGGAGATGCCCTCACCTGCCGAGATTGCCGCCAACAAATGGCTGCCGGACAGTGAGCTTGCCTTTTACGCCGCCGAGTATGAGCGCAACGGATTCCAGGGCGGGCTGCAATGGTATCGCTGCGGCACCTCCGGCGCGTTCACGGCGGAATTGCAGCTATGGTCCGGCCGCACCATCGACGTGCCTTCCGCCTTCATCTCGGGCAAGCAGGACTGGGGCACCTATCAGCGGCCTGGCGTGCTCGAGGCGATGCAGACCAAAGCCTGCACCAACTTGATCGGCTGCCATCTCGTCGAGGGTGCGGGGCACTGGGTGCAGCAGGAGCAGCCGGGCGAAGTCAGCCGGCTGCTGGTGCAATTCCTGCATGAAGCGACGACGAAGGCAGACTAGAGCGGGTCCGACAATTGACCCTGGCAAGCGCCAAGATTAGAATAATTCTAAATTAAGAAGAAGGCGCATGCCGTGAAGAATTTCGCCGACCTGACCGAGCGCGAGGTGTTGGCCGTGGCTATCTCCTCGGAGGAGGAAGACAGCCGCATCTACATGAGCTTCGCCGAGGACCTCGCCGAGCGCTACCCGGATTCGGCAAAAGTGTTCGAGGAGATGGCGGAGGAGGAGCGCGGCCACCGGCATCGCCTGCTCGAACTCTATGAGAAGCGCTTTGGTCCGCATCTGCCGCCGATCCGCCGTGAGGACGTCAAAGGCTTTCTGAGACGTCGCCCGATCTGGCTGACCAAGAACCTGCCGCTCGACACCATCCGCAAAGAAGTCGAGACAATGGAGCTTGAGGCGGAGCGCTTCTACGCCAAGGCCAGTGAGCAGGCCGAAGACGTCGGCGTGCGGCGCCTGCTCGGCGACCTCGCCGAGGAGGAGAAGCACCACGAGCAGCTTGCGGTCAAACTGACCGGCGAAATCCTCAAGCCCGACGTGCGCGCCGAAGAGGACAGGACGCGGCGGCGCATGTTCGTGCTGCAATATGTCCAGCCGGGGCTCGCCGGTCTGATGGACGGCTCGGTCTCGACGCTGGCGCCGCTGTTCGCGGCCGCCTTTGCTACCCATCAGAACTGGCAGACCTTTCTGGTGGGCCTCGCCGCCTCGATCGGCGCCGGCATCAGCATGGGTTTTGCCGAAGCGCTGTCGGATGACGGCTCATTGACAGGGCGCGGCTCGCCGTGGCTGCGCGGCATCACCTGCGGGCTGATGACGACGCTCGGCGGCATCGGCCATACCCTGCCTTATTTGGTACCGGACAGCTGGCCGAACGCGTTCTGGATCGCCACCGCGATCGCCTGCGTCATCGTGTTCTTCGAGCTCTGGGCGATCGCCTTCATCCGCGCGCGCTACATGGACACGCCATTCCTGCAGGCGGTGTTTCAGATCGTGTTGGGAGGGGCCATCGTGCTCGCGGTCGGGATATTGATCGGGGCGGCCTAGAAGCACCTCAATCGCCAACGACAGCAAGGTGAAGAGCGCGCCGCTGTGTAGCTATTGCTCTTGCGGCGTGCATTTAAACTGAGCATCATCCGCGCCTATTCATAACAGAGCGGGGAATACGCCTTGGCCAAATCGCAATGGAGCTTCAAAACCGCCGTCGAACTGTCAGCCGCACTCGCTGCGAAAAAGGTCTCTGCGGTCGAACTCGCCGAGGATGCGATCGGCCGCATCGAGCGGCACGATGCCAAGATCAACGCGATCTGCGTTCGCGATTTCGATCGTGCCCTGGCCGCTGCCCGCGCCGCCGACGCCGAGCGGGCGCGCGGCGTGACGAAGCCGCTGCTCGGCCTGCCGGTGACCGTGAAGGAATCTTACAATATCGCGGGACTGCCAACGACCTGGGGCATTCCCGTGCACAAGGATTTCACGCCGACTGAAGACGCGCTGTCGGTCTCGCGCGTCAAGGACGCCGGCGGCGTCATCCTCGGCAAGACCAACGTGCCGCTCGGGCTCGGCGACTGGCAGAGCTACAACGAGATCTACGGCACTACCAACAATCCATTCGATCTCGGCCGCACGCCGGGCGGCTCGTCCGGTGGCTCCTCCGCCGCGCTGGCCGCCGGCTATGGCCCGCTGTCACTGGGCTCCGACATCGGCGGCTCGCTGCGCGTGCCGGCCTTCCACTGCGGCGTCTATGCGCATAAGCCCACCTTCGCGCTGGTGCCGGGCCGCGGCCACACGCCGCCGCCGTTCCAGCCGCTGCCGCTCGATCGCGATCTTGCCGTGACCGGCCCGATGGCGCGCAGCGCCGCCGATCTGTCGCTGCTGCTGGACGTCATGGCCGGTCCCGATCCGTTGGAGGCTGGCAAGGGCTACAAGCTCGCGCTGCCGGGGCCGCGCCACGCTGCACTCAAGGATTTTCGTGTGCTGGTCGTCGACACCGATCCGATCATGCCGACCGACGAGGTGGTGCGCGGCACGATTCACCGGCTCGCCGCCAATCTCGAAAAGACCGGCGTCAAGGTCGACCGCACCAGCCCACTGCTACCGAACTTTGCCGAGACATCGCGGCTCTACATGCGGATGCTGATGTCGTTCCTCGCTGCTTCCTTCCCGCCGGACGTCTATGCCGGCGCGCAGGCCGCCGCAGCCGCGCTGCCCGCGAGCGATGTCAGCCTCGGCGCCGAGCGCCTGCGCGGCATTGCGATCAGCCATCGCAACTGGCTGATGGACGACGTCGCCCGCGCCCGCCTGCGCGCGCAATGGCGCGAGCTGTTCAAGACCTTCGATGCCGTGATCTGCCCGATCATGCCAACACCGGCCTACCCGCACGATCATTCCGACGAGCAGGAGAAGCGCCGCGTCAGGATCGACGGCGAGGATCACGTCTATCCCGACCAGCTCGCCTGGCCTGGCATCGCCACCCTGCCCGGCCTGCCCGCGACCGCGCTACCGACCGGCTTCTCGCCGGAGGGGCTGCCGGTCGGCGTGCAGATCGTCGGCCCATGGCTGGAGGACCGCACGCCGCTGAAGTTGGCCGAACTGATCGAGCGCGAATTCGGCGGCTTCAAGCCGCCGCCGATGTTCGACGATTGAGGGACGAAACTTACCTGCAACGTCGTTGCGAGGAGCGAGGGTGAAGCGGTACGGTTGAAAGCGCCATGCGGACTTTCATTCGGAGCGTCATCGCCGTCATTGCCGGCTTCCTGCTGATGTGGCCGCTCGGCTATGCCTATGCCGCGCTTGGCTGGCCAACATTCCAGTTATGGGGGCTGATGCATGGCACCTTTGTCGCGGCCTGGCCCACTCTGTCGATTTTAGTATTCCTGGCACTAGGCTATCTACCGGCTTTCAGGAGTATTGACGACACGGCGCCTCTGATTGCCGGCCTTGTTTGGGGTCTGTTGCTGGCCACCGGTTTCAACATCCGCCACGCCCTCGGCTTCGAGATTGCCTACGGCCTGTTCGGCGCCACAGCCGTCATCGTTGCGCTACTATGCGTCTTCGCCAAACACCGGCTGCGCCTGGCGCTCTTCGTGATATCGCCGCTTGTTTTCCTGAACCTGGACCTTCTGCTGGCGCCACCGGCGCTTGGACAATTCCTGTCTCGCGCCATCTCTGATCTCAACGGGCTTTTGCCGCCCGTCGCCTTCTCGCTTGCGGGTTACGTGCTTGGCTCGCTCGCCCGCGCCGCGATCAAGCGCTCGACGAGAACGGCGTGATGGCCGCTCTGCATTGACCAACAAACCGGAGGAAAATCATGAACAACGACCTCGCCGAGCTGACGGCGCTCAACCACGACTATGTCGCGTCCGTGCAGAATTCCGACGTCAAGCGCTTCGACGAAATCCTTAGCCCCGATTTCTACTGCTCCAATCCCGACAAGTCGCTGGTCGATCGCGCGGCATTCCTGAAGCAGACCGCGGTGCCGGTGACGATCAGGAATCTGACTGCGCATGACGTCAAAATCCGTATCCTCGGCGACTTCGCCATCATCCACGCCGCCACCAGCTACACCACGCCGGATGGGCAACAGGCGCACGGCCGCTATACCGATTGCTGGGCGAAGCAGAACGGGAGATGGTTAGCTGTATCAGCACACGTGTCGCGGTGACGACCCACCCACTGCTGTCATGCCCCGCTTCAAGCGGGACATGCAGTAACCCGAGCCGTTAGTTGAAGCGTACGTCTGCCGCCGCGGCGTACTGGATCGCCCGGTCCCAGTGCGCAATTGCGCACAAGGCCGGGCGATGACAAGCAGCGTTAGCTATCGAACACGATCACGCTGCGCAGCGTCTTGCCGGCTTTCATGTTGGCAAAGCCTTCGTTGATCTCCGACAGTTTCAGCTTGGCCGAGATCCAGTCTTCCAGGTGCAGCTTGCCGCGCATGTAGAACTCGATGAGGCGGGGCATGTCGACGCGGAAATGGTTGGAGCCCATCGATGAGCCCTGGATCTTGCGCTCGCGCAGGAAGTCGAAGCCGTGCAGCTCGATCTTCTGGCCGAACGGGATCATGCCAACGATCGTCGCGGTGCCGCCGGGCGCCAGCATGCCGAACGACTGCTCCGCGGTCTCCTTGCGGCCGAGCACCTCGAAGGAATGATGCACGCCGCCGCCGGTGAGTTCGCGCACCTGCTGCACGACGTCACCCTTGGCGGGATCGACGATGTCGGTAGCCCCCAGCTTGGTGGCAAGCTGCAGCTTCACCGGGTTGGTATCGATCGCGATGATGCGGCCGGCGCCGGCGATCGCCGCGCCATTGATTGCGGCCATGCCGACGCCGCCGCAACCGATCACCGCGACCGTCTCGCCGGCCTGAACCTTGGCCGTATTGACGACCGCGCCATAGCCGGTGATCACGCCGCAGCCGATCAGCGCCGCCAATTCCAGCGGCATGTCCTTGCGGATTTTAACGATGGCGTTCTCGTGCACCAGCATTTGCTCGGCGAACGAAGAGAGATTGAGGAACTGGTGCAGCTTTTCCTCGCGCGCCCAGGACAGCCGGTTGGACTGGCCGGGCAGCATCTTCACCGTGGTGTCGGTGCACAGCACCGTGCGGCCGGTGGTGCAGTTGTCGCAGGTACCGCAGAACACCGACAGACATGTCACGACGTGATCGCCGGGCTTCACATAGCTGACGTCGGAGCCGACCTTCTCGACCACGCCGGCCGATTCATGCCCGAGCACCGCCGGCAGCGGATGCGGGTAGAGCCCCTCCATGAAATGCAGGTCGGAGTGGCAGAGGCCGGCGACGCGCGTGCGGATCAGGACCTCGCGCGGTCCGGGATTCGGGACGCTGACCTCTTCGATCACCAGCGGCTTGTTGACCTCATGCAGAACGGCGGCCTTCATCGGTGTCTCCCCATTGGTTTCTGTTCTTATGATTGAACTGGCCGCAGCCTACGCTGCGACGAGCAATTCGCCAACCTCGGCCATGCCGACATCGCGCTCGCCGAGCAGATGGTCGGTAATGGCGCGCTGGGTGGTATTTTCCGCAAGCCGGAACGGATCGCCCACTGCCACGCGATGGTCGATCACCATGCGCGAGAGCAGCAGCCTTCTTGCGTCACCGCGCATCTCGTGGATGCGGCCGCCTTCCCAGGCGAGCGCGACGGCGCTGGCGACATGGTAGAGCAGGCTGGTGGCGCGGCGCGCATCGCCCTCATTGTCGCGGCTTCTGGCTACTTCGCGCGCAAAACCCACGGCGCGGTCGGTCAATTCGCGCAAGGTATTGCGCCAGGCCTGCGGCACCTTGGGGCTATCGTCGAGGCGGGCATGCAGGTCGGCGGCGAGGGCGGCATCGGCGCCGTGACGGCCGACCGCGCGCGTCAGCGCATCGATCGCGACGATGTTGCCGGTGCCCTCCCAGATCGAACCGAGATGGGCGTCGCGCAGCAAGCGCGCGGTGGCGAATTCCTCGATGTAGCCGATGCCGCCGCGCATCTCCAGGGCGTCGCCGCAGACCTTGCGGGCGTCACGCGTCGCGCGGAATTTCAGCGTCGGCGTCAGGATGCGCAGCAGCGCCGCGGCATCCTGGCTGCCGGCTTCGGCACGGTCGAGCGCATCGGCGGTGAGGAAGCTCAGCGACAGTGCCTGCTCGGTCGGCAACATGATCTTCATCAACTGCCGCCGCGCCAGCGGCAAATCGATGATCCTTTGGCCGAACACCACGCGATTCTTCGCCACAACCATCGCATCATGATGCGCGCGCCGCATTAGCGCGGTCGATTTGACGCCGTTGGAAAGCCGCGACGAATTCACCATTTCGGCCATCTGCACGAAGCCGCGGTCGAGCTTGCCGACGGCGTAGGCGATCGCGCCTTCGAACTTGATTTCGCCCGACGCCATCGAGCGGGTGCCGAGCTTGTCCTTGAGGCGAACGATCCGGTAGTGATTCTGCGAGCCGTCGTCGAGAAAACGCGGCATCAGGAACAGACCGACGCCGCGCGTGCCAGGCCCTGCGCCTTCGGGCCGCGCCAGCAGCATCACCACCTTGGCGTCGGCATTGGAGCAGAACCATTTTTCGCCATAGAGCCGCCAGTGATCGCCTTCCTGCACGGCTTTCGTCGTGAGCGTGCCGACATCGGAGCCACCCTCCTTCTCCGTCATGAACTGGCCGCCCTGCGTCAGCTTGGTCATGTCGGTCTGGGTCAGGCCGTCGAGATATTTTGCCTTCAGCGCCTCGCTGCCGAAATTGTTGAGCAGTTTTGCGCAACCGTCGGTGACGTTGATCGGGCAGCCCATGCCGAATTCGGTCTGGTTGAACAGAAACGTGAAAGCGTGCTTGGCAACGACCGGATATTTGTCGGGCCAGCCCATGATGCCCTTGCGGATCGACAGCGCGTGAATGCCGAACTCGCCGAATGCCGCCTTCTCCAGCTCGCCATAGGCCGGGTGATATTCGATAATTTGCGTATCGCGGCCAAACTTGTCGCGCTGATGCAGCACTGGCGTATGCCGGTCGGCAAGCCGCGCGCATTCGTCGAGATAGCCGCCGGCGAGTTCGCCGAGGCGATCGAGATGCGGCTCGATATGGCGAAACAGCGCATCGGGGAGATGAAGCCTGAGCAGATCGGTCAACGCCGGATCGGCGCGGTAGAAATTCATCCCGGTCGTATCAGGCGCAAGGAGTCCCGGCTGATTGGCCGATGCCGCCGTACGATCATGCATGAGTGGATGCATATTTTGAGCCTTGTTCGTTCTGCCCGATGTTGATCAACTACCGATAGCGCAGGCGGGCGGGCCGTCAACAAGCATAATTGGAGGGCCTCCCCATGGCGGACGATTGCCAGACGGAATCCGGCTCCTAGATTACGCAAGTCCCACTAGCTAAGGACTTCTCCCATGGAATTGCCAAAATACAAAATTGCCCTGATCGTCGGCGCTGGCGAGGGGCTCAGCGCATCGCTTGCGCGGCTGTTCGCGCGGGAAGGCATCAAGGTTGCGCTCGCCGCGCGCAAGATTGAAAAGCTGGGCGCGCTCTGCGCGGAGACCGGCGCCCGCGCCTTCGCCTGCAACGCCACCGAGCCCGAGGAGGTCGAGCGGCTGTTCGGCCTGGTCGAGCGCGAGATCGGCACGCCCGATCTCGTCGTCTACAACGCCAGCGGCCGGGCGCGCGGCGCGTTTGTCGATCTGGTGCCGGCAGAGGTCGCCAATGCGATCACGGTCTCGGCGTTTGGCGGGTTCCTGGTGGCGCAGCAGGCGGCGCAGCGCATGCTGCCGAACAAGCACGGCGCGATCCTGTTCACCGGCGCGTCCGCCAGCGTGAAGGGCTATCCGCAATCGGCGCCGTTCGCGATGGGCAAGTTCGCGCTGCGCGGGCTGGCCCAGAGCATGGCGCGCGAACTATCCCCGCAAGGCATCCATGTCGCGCATTTCGTCATCGACGGTGGCATCAGGAGTGCCACACGCACCGAGCCCGACGACAAGCCGGACTCGATGCTCGATCCCGACGCGATTGCATTGAGTTATTGGAACGTGCTGCAGCAGCCGCGCAGCGCCTGGACCTGGGAAATCGAGGTGCGGCCGTGGGTGGAGAAGTTTTGACACCCACCGCCGTCATTGCGAGCCACCCGGTCGGCGCGAAGCGCCGCCGGATGACAGGCTCCGCGAAGCAATCCATCGCGCCGCATAACGGATGGATGGATTGCTTTGTCGCTTCGCTCCTCGCAATGACAGAACAAACATAGGGGAAACCATGACCACCGAAACCAAGATCGACACCGGCACCGACGAGCTGCTCTGCGTGATCCGCGACCGCGTCGCCATCATCACGCTGAACCGCCCGGAGGCGCGCAACGCGTTCTCGGATACGTTGACACCGGCGCTGCGCACCATGATCAAGACGTGCGGCGAGAACCCTGACGTCGGCGCACTGCTGCTGACCGGCGCTGGACCAGCGTTCTGCGCCGGCGGCAACGTCAAAGGCATGGGCGCGCACCGCGACAAGAAGAGGTTGGAGATGTCCTATGAGGACAAGGTCGCCGACCTGCAGGAGCGGCAGCGCCTGCTGACCGGCGCGCTGGTCTCGGTGCGCAAGCCCACCATCGCCGCGCTGCCCGGCCCCGCGGTCGGCGCCGGCCTCGCGCTCGCGCTGGCCTGCGATATCCGTATCGCCGCGCAATCGGCCTTCGTCGCCACCGGCTATGTCCGCGTCGGGCTCTCCGGCGACTACGGCATCGCCTGGCTGTTAACGCGGCTGGTCGGCACCTCGCGGGCGCGCGAATTGATGTTCACCGGCGACAAGGTCGAGGCAGCGAGATGCGAGACGATCGGCCTCGTCAACCGCGTAGTGCCTGACGACAGACTGCAGGCCGAGGCGTTTGCACTCGCCAAATCCATGGCCGAGGGACCAACGCTGGCGCTGCGCTACATTAAGGACAATCTCGACGAAGCGCTGCAATTCGACTTCGCCACCGCGCGCGACCACGAGGCCGAACGCCTGACTCGCCTGACCACGACTGCCGATCACAAAGAGGCGGTGCAGGCGTTCATTGAAAAGCGCAAGCCGGTGTTCCGGGGGAATTGAGGATCAGGTTATCTTCTGGAGAAAATAGCCCGGTCCTGGTGCGGAGCCAGAACCGGGCTCAGTTGTCAAACCGCAAGCGAGGACATTGCACTGGGAGAGACGGCGGTGAGCCGCCAACCGGCGCAAGGGATTTCCTGCGGTTCGACCTTAATTCGTTTCTGGATCTGCTTCAGGAAGCGCGTCAGCCGCCAGTCGCCGGGCGTGTTGGTGAAGGCGTAGCCGGCCTTGCGGGCGAGCGCGATCATGGCCTCGTTGGAGCGCAGCGTGTCGCCGAATACGCGCTCGGCACCGAGCGAGGCCGCGCGGCACTCGAGATTCTTCAACAGCGCCGCGCCGATGCCGTGGCCCTGCCAGCGGTCGTCGATCGATAGGCCGAGTTCGATCGAGGCGGCCGCACTGTCGAAGGCATAGCGGGCTTCGCCGACGATGGTCTCGCGGCCGTCAACCAGCATGGTCGCAACGACGCTGAAGCGATCGGCTTCGCCGACATGGATGAAGTGCTCGAGTTCGGACGGCGGCAGCTCGCTGGCGGCGCCGAGGAAGCGGCTGTAGCGGGAGCGCGTCGAGAGCGAGCGGAAGTAGCTCTGCAGTGCCTCGGCATCGCGCGGCTCGACGAAACGCACGGTCACGGCCTTGCCGTGCCGGGAGCGTAGCACGTCGGAATATTGCCTGAGATCGTCGAGACGCATCGTGGTCATGGGTCGCTCCCGTGGAGCTGAAGGAAATGGCCGGCGCCCCTTCGAGAAGGCGGCGCCAGCCCGGCCGCCATTTAGGCCCGCCAGAACGGCTTTTCGGTCTCGTAGGCGATGTCGCTCCAGGAGACGCCGATGTCGTGCAACTCCCGCTCCGACCAGCTCGCCAGCTCCTTGCGGGCCTGGTAGCGCTGCCGCCAGACATGGAAGGTCTCGGCCAATTGACTCAAAACCCCCGGGCCATGATGATTTATCATCGATTCATGGGTGAAAGTAGACATTTTAGGCTCCTGTAGTAATCTGTTGGCGCTAATATCTGCCTCTACAGGGCCTTCCACAAACGACACTTTGTACCGTTTCGGATGAAATAAACTCATGTTTCGGGGGATCACGGGATGACTGCCAGGCTGCCGTCGCTGAATGGGCTACGTGCGTTCGAAGCCGCGGCACGGCACCTGAGCTTCACGCAGGCGGCGTCCGAGCTGAATGTTACGCAGACCGCGATCAGCCATCAGATCAAGCGGCTGGAGGAAGAGCTCGGGGTTCGCCTGTTCATCCGCCAGAACCGCTCGCTCGCGCTGACGGCGGAGGCGCAGGACTACCTTCCGGGCATCCGCGCCGCCTTCAACGACCTGCGCCTGGCAACCGACCGCCTCTTGCGCAAGGATGACGACCATGTGCTGACGGTGTCGACGCTGGCCTCGCTCGCCGCCAAATGGCTGCTGCCGCGGCTCACCAATTTCCAGGAAGCCCACCCCGGCATCGATGTGCGCATCACCACTTCGACGAATCTGATCGATTTCCAGCGTGACAAGGTCGACGCCGGCATCCGCTATGGCCGCGGCCAGTGGCAAGGCGTCCGCGCCGACTGGCTGATGGCGGACGAACTGTTTCCGGTATGCAGTCCCGCTTTGCTAAACGGCAGCAAGCCGCTGAAATGCCCCGAAGACCTCAGGGATCACGTGTTACTGCACACCAGCGCCGCCAACAGCGACGACTGGCGGCTGTGGCTGACGGCCGCCGGGCTGCCGGCCGATTTTTCCAAACAGCCGGGCGTCACCTTCGACATGATCTTCATGACAGTGCAGGCCGCCATCGACGGCCTCGGCGTTGCGATGGGTCGCACCGCCTATGTCGAGGCGGACATCGCCAAAGGTCGCCTGGTCGTTCCTTTCAAGATTGCCTTTCCGGTTGATGCTGGCTTCTACTTGGTCTCGCCCGCCGGGCGCGCCGATCCGCCAAAGCTGTCCGCGTTCCGGCAATGGCTGCTCGGCTCCGTGCAGAACCATCCCTGAGCGCGAAAATTCCGCACCGCGCACGCATGCGACATCGTCGCATGCAGCCGCGCAAATGACGCATGCGTGCGCCACGAGAGGCGTGACGCGGCCGCTGCATCAGGCTAGACAATCGCTGGGACGGATGGATTTGCCTGGCCAAGCGCCGGTTTGATTCCAGGCCAACAACGACAACAAGAGCGCATGGCCGATTTGAAGCAGAAGTTCGATGTGCTGGTGATCGGCGGCGGCAACGCCGCGCTCTGCGCCGCCATCAGCGCACGACGCGCGGGTGCCTCCGTGCTGGTGCTGGAAGGCGCCCCTAAATTCTATCGCGGCGGCAATACCCGCCACACCCGCAACATGCGTTGCGCGCACGATGCCGCGACCGAGATTCTCACCGGCCCCTATACGGAGGAAGAGTTCTGGGATGATCTGCTGCGCCTGACCGGCGGCCAGACCGATGAGGAACTCGCCAAATTCATGATCCGGGAGTCCAAGGACATCCTGAACTGGATCGTCGAACAGGGCGTGCGCTGGCAGCCGTCGCTCGGCGGGACGCTGAGCCTCGGCCGCACCAACTCGTTCTTCCTCGGCGGCGGACGGGCAATGCTGAATGCGCTCTATCTCACGGCGGAAAAACTCGGTATCGAGATCGCCTATGACGCGGAGGTCGTCGATATCAGGATCGAGGGCGGCATGTTCCTGTCAGCGAAGCTGAAGCAGCCGATCGATGGCGCAAGCGAAATCCGCGCCTCCGCGCTGGTAGCGGCCGCGGGCGGGTTTGAAGCCAACATCGAATGGCTGAAGGAGTATTGGGGCGAGGCAGCCGACAATTTCCTGATCCGCGGCACGCCCTATAACCGCGGCTCGATTCTGAAAATGCTACTCGACAAGGGCGTGCAGGACATCGGCGATCCCACCCAGTGTCATGCCGTCGCAATCGACGCCCGAGCGCCGAAATTCGACGGCGGCATCATCACGCGGCACGACTCGGTCGTGTTCGGCATCGTCGTCAACAAGCACGCTGAGCGCTTTTACGATGAGGGCGAGGACATCTGGCCGAAGCGCTACGCCATCTGGGGGCGCCTGGTGGCGGCGCAGCCGGACCAGATCGCCTACATCATCTTCGATTCGACCGTGCTCACCAGCTTCATGCCCACGCTATTTCCGCCGATCGCAGGCACAACGCTGGCCGAGCTCGCCGGCAAGCTCGGCCTCGCGCCGGCCGCGCTGGAAAAGACCGTTACCGATTTCAACGCCGCGGTGCAGCCCGGCACCTTCGATCACACGATCCTCGACGATTGCCGCACGGCAGGCATCACGCCGCCGAAGACGCATTGGGCGCGCAGGATCGAGACGCCGCCCTACCTTGCCTATCCGGTGCGGCCCGGCATCACCTTCACCTATCTCGGCACTCGCGTGAATAAGCAGGCGCGCATGGTGATGAAGGACGGCAAGCCCTCTGCCAACATGTTCGCCGCCGGCGAGATCATGGCCGGCAATGTGCTCGGCAAGGGTTATGCGGCCGGCATCGGCATGACCATCGGCAGCGTGTTCGGCCGCGTCGCGGGACGGGAAGCGGCGAAGAATGCGAGGAACTAGAAAGTAACCTCGCCCGCTCTTCGCGGGGAGAGGGAGAAGCAACAGGGAGGATTCGATGGTGCGCATAGGGATTGCTTCTGCCGTTGCGGTTCTGATGTCCGCAACACTTGCCGACGCCGCCGAGCCGATCGCGCTGCGCGACATGGGTTCGTTTCATGTCGGCGGGCGGCTGGTTGAAATCTCAGGCAAGCCGGTGAAAGAAGTCACCTTCACGCCGGGCGGCGTGCCGGCAAGGGTCGATCCCAACGGCACCTACCAGGTCGAGCAGATGTATGTGCAGTATTTTCTGCCTGCCAACGAGAAGGGAGCTTACCCGCTGTTGATGTGGCATGGCGGCGGGCTGACCGGCGTCACCTATGAGACGACGCCTGATGGCCGCGAGGGCTGGCTGAACTATTTCCTGCGCAAGGGCTGGGCGGTCTACAATTCCGATGCGGTCGAGCGCGGCCGCGCCGGCTGGGCGCAATACCCTGATATCTTCAAGGGCGAACCGGTGTTCCTCACCACCGCCAACCCGTTCGAGCGCTTTCGGATCGGTGACGGCGCCGGCTCCTACGATCCTGATCCCGCCAAGCGCAAGCTGATGCCGGGCAGCCAGTTTCCGAACGAGGGCTATGAGAACTTCGTCAAGCAGAACGTGCCGCGCTGGACCACGACCGACGACGCCATCATCGCTGCCTATATCGCCGAGATCGACCGCGTCGGTCCCTCCATCATCCTGTTCCACAGCCAGGCCGGCAGTTTCGGCTTCAAGGTGGCGCAGGCGCGGCCCGACAAGGTGAAGGCGCTGATTGCGGTCGAGCCGGCCGGTCTCGGCGATCCCGCCAAGGTCGACGCGCTGAAGAACATTCCGACGCTGATCATCTATGGCGACTACATCGAGAAGGATTCGCGCTGGCCCAAGATCCGCGCCAACGGCCTTGCGTTTGCGGACGCCGTCAGGGCGGCGGGCGGCAGCGTCGACGTCGTCGACCTGCCGCAGGCCGGCATCAAAGGAAATTCGCACATGATCATGATGGACAAGAACAACGCTGAGGTCGCGGGCCTGATCCAGAAATGGCTCGAGGGAAAGGGCCTGACGAAGTGACCGGGCTCGCGTAAGGGGCAGGAAGCAATTGATGCACGGAACGCAAATCCTCGAGGAAGCAGACCGCCTGATGACGGTCTGCAATTCCTGCCGCTATTGCGAGGGACTGTGTGCGGTCTTCCCGGCGATGGAGATGCGCCGCGCGTTCTCCGACGGCGACCTCAACTATTTCGCCAATCTCTGCCACGCCTGCGGCGCCTGCTACACCGATTGCCAGTTCTCGCCGCCGCATGAGTTCGACGTCAATGTGCCGAAGACGCTGGCAATAGCGCGCGCGGAATCCTGGGCGGCCTATGTCTGGCCGCGCGCCTTCGCCGGCGCGTTTGCGCGCAACGGGCTCGTCATCGGCCTGGTCGCGGCCTTCAGCGTCGCCGCATTCATTTTCGGCTTCGCAGCCTGGCATGACCGGCAGGTGCTGTTCGGCATCCATACCGGGCCGGGCGCGTTCTACAAATTGATGCCGCACAACGCGATGGCGGCGCTGTTCGGCGCGGCATTCCTCTACGCAATCGTGGCGCTGGCGATGGGCGTACGCGCGTTCTGGCGCGACATCGGCGAGCCCGTCGGCATGAAGACCGATGCAGGCGCGTTGTTCCAGGCGATGCGCGATGCCGGCGAGCTACGCTATCTCGATGGCGGCGGCGTCGGCTGCTTCAACGAGGACGACCGTCCGACCGACCGGCGCCGGCTCTATCACCATTTCACCTTCTACGGCTTCGCGCTGTGTTTTGCGTCCACCTGCGTCGCCACGCTGTATCACTATCTGCTTGCACGAGAAGCGCCCTACCCATGGTGGGACCTGCCCGTCGTGCTTGGTACGCTGGGCGGCATCGGGCTTCTGATCGGGCCGATCGGCCTGCTTGCCGAACGATCGAAGCGCGACACCGTGCTGGTCGATGAAACGCGTTACGGCATGGACGTCGCGTTCATCGTCATGCTGTTCCTGGCCAGTCTCACCGGTATAGCGCTGTTGATGCTGCGCGAGACGGCGGCGATGGGCCCGCTGCTGGCGCTGCATCTCGGCGTAGTGTTTTCGCTGTTCATCACCATGCCCTACGGCAAGTTCGTCCACGGCATCTACCGGTTTGTGGCGCTGGTGCGCTATGCGATGGAGCGCAAAGCGATGGCGCATGGGGCGGGAGAGTAACGGCGCGGGCGACTACAAGTCCACCACCACGTAGTCGCTCTCGACGGACACCGCGATCGTCTCCGCGACATACGGCCCCTTCACCACGGCCGATCCCGGCTCGACGTTGACAGGATAGGCGCGGACGCGGAAGCGTTTTGGGTCGCAATAGGACTTCCCGGTGCGGATATCGAATTCCCAGCCATGCCAGGGGCAGCGAATGATTTCGCCGAGTTTTGTGTATTCGATCTCGCCGGGGTTGGTGGACTGCGCCAGCCCAATCAGCGGTCCCTCACATAGCGCCGCGCCCTGATGCGGGCAGCGGTTCAACAGGCCGAAGAGCTCGCCCTTGACGTTAAAGATCGCGATCGGCCGCCCGTCGATGTCGAGGAATTTTCGCGTCCCCGGCGGCAGCTCGTCCACCGGGGCGATGACGTGACGCACCATCAGGATATCCCGTACAGCTTCTTTGCGTTGCCCAGATAGAACGCTTCGCGGTTGGCGTCGCTGACGCCGGGCGGCAGCACGCGCGACGGCTCGTCGAAATCCCAATGCGGGTAGTCGGTCGCGAACAACAGCTTGTCCCAGCCGATCCATTCGATCACCTGGAACAGATGATCGCGCCGTTCCGGATCTTCCATCGGCTGCGTGGTCCACCAGATGTGGTCGCGGATATATTCGGACGGCCTGCGCCTCAGATGCTGCACCTCGCTGCGAAGTTTCTCAAAATGCTTGTCGAGCCGCCAGGCCAGCGATGGCGCCCAGCCGAAGCCGGCCTCGATCATCACCATCTTGAGCTTCGGGAACCGTTCGAACACGCCTTCCACCACGAGGCTTGCGAGCACGGTCTGCTGGCACTGCGCATGGCCGACCATCTCCTCGATGTAGAAGCTCGGCCAGCCCGATGGGGTGAGCGGATTGCCGCCAAAGCCGAAGGCGTGCACGCCGACCGGCAGCCCGATCTCCTGTGCCGCCTCGTAGACGGGCCAGTAGCGGCGCTGTCCCAGCGGCTCGACATTGCGGGAGAGCAGCAACACCTGCACGAAGTTGGGATCGCCGGCGCGCTTGCGGATTTCGGCGGCGGCGGTCACGCCGTCCTCATTGGCGACGACAATGGATGCCTTCAGACGCTTGTCCTTGCTGGTCCATTTCTCGATCTGCCAGTCATTGATCGCTGAACAGATCGCACCGGCCAAGTCCTGGTTCCGCAGCCCCTGCCCGCTGTTGAGCGGATTGAGCACGCCGAGCGCGACATTATAGGGATCGAGCAGCTGCTTCTGCATGAAGGACAGCGAGGAGCCTTGCGGCCCGCCTTCCGGCGGCCAGGCGTCGCGGCGCGAGGCATTCGGCTGCGCCTTCGGATAGGGCGGCCCTTCCATCATGCCGTGATAGGCCTGTTTGCCGTAGGCCTCGAGATGTTCGTGCCAGCGTTTAGCCAGATAAGGAAAGAGTTCTTCATTGGTCGCGCGCGCCGGATGGATGTCACAATCGGCGATCGCGGTCTTGATGATGACGGAAGCCGAAGACCCCGGGCGAAACTGGACGTTCATGGCGTCGTCTCCCTGACTATCTGCAGCCGGCTATATGTCGCGAGCGGGTTGTCGATCATGATCTTGCGGACCAGATCGGGCGACAATCCCGGCGGCAGCACCTCGTCGCCGTCGAACTGCCAGTGCGGATAGTCGGTCGAGAATAGGAGCAATTCGTCCGACTGCATATGGTCAAACAGGCGGTTCAGGGTTGCGGGATCGGGCGGCGCATCGACGGGCTGCAGCGAGAAACGGATGTTGCTTCGCACAATCTCCAGCGGTGCGCGGTCGACCCAAGGCGTCTCCATCCGGATGCCGCGCCAGAACTTGTGCAGCCGCCACAGATAGGCCGGCAGCCAGGTAAAACCGGACTCGAGCATCACCATTTTCAGGTTCGGGTACTTGGCGAACACGCCCTCGACGATCAGGCTGGTGAGTTGGGTCTGGAATGCGGTCGCCTGCGCGACATAATCCTCGATGTGATAGGAACCCCAGCCGACCGAGGTCGGCGGGTTGTGATAGGCGCTGCCGGCGTGGATGCCGATGGGCAGGCCCAGCCGTTCGGCCGCGGCGTAGATCGGCCAATAGGCGCGCTTGCCAAGCGGCATGTCGCCCATGACCAGCATCAGCACCTGAACGAAGCGCTTGTCCTTGGCGCAGCGCTCGATCTCGGCGACGGACTTTTCGACGCTTTGCGTGGGGATCACGATCGAGCCGCGCAGGCGGTCATCCTTGTCGAGCCATTCCTTGGCGAGCCAGTCGTTCAAGGCACGACAGAATGCGTCCTGCATGTCCTCGGAAAACACCATCTGCACGCCATAGAGCGGATTGCAGATGCCGTAAGCCGTGCCGAACCGGTCGAGCGCCTGCCTCTGCATCTCGGCGAGGTCCGAGCCCGGCTTGCCCTGCGCAGGCCGCCAATCCGGCCGCGCAGAGATCGGCGAGTTGGTCGGATAGGATTGCGAGACCAGATCGGTCATGCCGCGCGTCGTTACCTGGTCGCGCCAATAGTCGTTCATGTAGGGCAACAGGCTGGTCAAATGCGGAACGGCGGGATGCAGATCGCAATCCACGCCGCCGGGAAGCGGCGACGTCATGGTGTTTCCCCGTGTGCCGCTTCAAGCGGTCGTTCGAGCCATTCAATCAGGGCGGCCCGCGCGCCGCAACTCGGCAAACGTGAACCTCCTGTGCTAGGAAGACATGACTGGCGGGATTTTTGGGAGGTGAGATGAAAGAACTCATAACAATAGCCGAAAAGATTGCCGCTCAATTGATCGCGCGCAAACAGACGATTGCGGTCGCCGAATCTTCAACCGGTGGATTGATCTCGGCGGCACTACTGTCGGTGCCGGGCGCGTCCGCCTAATTCCTCGGCGGCGGCGTGGTCTACACGCGGGATGCGCGGCGGCTGTTGATGGATATTCCCGATGAGGCGATGAAGGGCATCCGTTCCGCCTCCGAGCCCTACGCGAAGCTGTTGGCGAGCAAGGTCTGCGAGCGTTTTGCAACGGACTGGGGCTTGTCGGAAACCGGCGCGGCAGGACCGACCGGCAACCGCTACGGGGACGCCGCCGGGCATTGCTGCACGGCGGTCGCGGGCCCGCAACGCACCGTGGTCACGCTGGAGACGGGGAGCAATGACCGGCAAGCAAATATGCAGGCGTTTGCGAAGACGGCGCTGGAGTTGTTGCTGGAGAATCTGTCGAAGTGACGATGAATTCGTCGGGTAGGCAAACAAGGCGAAGCGTGCCCACCATTTGATCCAAGGAAAGAAAGAACGGTGGGCACGCTGCGCTTTGCCCACGCTACGAGAGTTAGGAATGTAGACCCACATGAGGATCGCATCATGCAACAATTCGACCGCGCCGCAGAAGATCTCGGCAACTCAATCCATCTCGAGCACGTCAACGTCACCATTCCCGATCAACGGCTGGCGACGCTGTTCTATGTCGCCGGGCTCGGGCTGACGCGCGATCCTTATCTCATGGTCTCCGATAGCAACATGTGGGTCAATGTCGGTAGGAGTCAGTTTCATCTTCCGCAGGGCGCAGCGCAGGTGCTGCGCGGCCATACCGGCCTCGTCATCGCCGGACGCGAGTCCCTGCTCGATCGGCTGGCGTCGGTGGCCAAGAAGCTGGAAGGGACGGCATTCTCATTCAGCGAGCGCAACGACCATGTCGAGGCGATCTGCCCTTGGGGCAACCGCGTGCGCTGCTATGAGCCGGATGCGGCACGTTTCGGGCGCATCACGCTTGGCATTCCCTACGTCGAGTTCGACGTGCCGGTCGGAAGCGCGAAGTCGATTTCTGCGTTCTATCCCGCGGTGATGGGCATGCAGGCAGAGCTATTGAATGGCGACGGCACCGTCGTGCGCGTCAAGGCGGGCAAGAACCAGTACCTGCAATTCCGTGAGACCGACCGCGCGCAGCCGGAATACGACGGTCATCACGTGCAGATCTACATCACGGATTTTTCCGGTCCCTATCGTCGCCTCGGCGAGCGCGGCCTGATCTCGCAGGAAGACAACCAATATCAATACCGCTTCCGCGACATCGTCGATCTCGATAGCGGCAAACACCTGTTCACCGTCGAGCACGAGGTGCGCAGCGCCACCCACCCGATGTTCATGCGGCCGCTCGTCAACCGCAACCCGGCCGAAACCAACCGCACCTACGCAGCCGGCCACGAAGAGTGGGCGTGGGCGATGGGGCCGGATGAATATGACAGGAGGTAGGAGCCAAGGTCTACGGACACAGTGCATCGGCCCCGGCTCTGCAGCGCACCGCTTCGCGCTGCGCAGCGTCCGGGGAACGGAGGCCCCCCAAAAAGCTGTCGTGTCCCGGACGCGGCGCGGCACGCAGTGATGCGACGCAGAGCCGGGGCCCATGCGAAGACGCGGCAAGGACGGATCAGGAACTTCACCGCTCCCTGAATGAGCGCATCAACTGGTCGCGGAACGGCTTCATCAGATACGACATCATGGTGCGGTCACCGGTCTGGACGAACGCTTCCACCGGCATGCCCGGAATGATCTTGACCTCGCCGAGGCGGGCGACTTCGTCCGGCGGCATCGAGACGCGGATGGTGTAGTAGCTCTGGCCGGTGCGCTGGTCGGTGGTGACGTCGGCGGAGACGCGGGTGACGACGCCGTTCAATTCCGGCGTGGTGCGCTGGTTGAAGGCGGAGAGCCGCAGCAATGTCTTCTGGCCGATCTGCAGCTTGTCGATGTCCTGCGGATTGACCTTGGCCTCGACCGAGAGATCGTCGGCCTTCGGGACGATCATCATGATGGCGTCCCCCGCGGTGATGACGCCGCCGACGGTGTGCACCGTCGACTGCAGCACCACGCCGTCCTGCGGCGCGCGTATGTCGATGCGGCGGAGCTGGTCTTCGGCGGTGACCTTGCGCTCGACGAACTCGCCGATCTTGTCATTGGTCTCGCGCAGGTCCTTGGACACCTCGCTGACCACGTCCTTGTCGATCTGGATGATCTGCAACTCGGTTTCGGTGATCTTGCCCTTTGCCTGCGCTCGCGCGGCGATGTATTGCGCGCGTTCGCCCGATAGGCGGGCGAGGTCCCGCTCCAGCACCGTCAGACGCGAGATCTGGATCAGGCGCTGCTCATAGAGCTGCCGGACGCCGACCAGCTCCTTCTCGACCAGCGCAATTTCCTTGTCCTTGGCCTGTTCCTGCGCGGTGAGGCCTGCGATCTCCTCGTTGAGCTGCGCAACGCGCTCGCGCAGCTGCGATTTCTGCCCGGCGCGGCCAAACACGCGGACCTCGAACAGCTTGGTTTCGCTAGCCATGATATCGCGCACATCGGGATCGTCGGCGCGTTCGGTGAGTTGCGGCGGGAACTTGATCTGATCGAGGCCGCGCTGCTCGGCTTCCAGCCGCGCCGCGCGCGCCCACAGGCCGTTCAGCGTTTTGACCACAATGGCAAGGCTCGCCTTGACCACGGTCTCGTCGAGCCGCACCACGACGTCGCCAGACTTGACGATATCGCCATCGCGCACGCGGACCTCGCCGACCACGCCACCGGTCGGGTGCTGCACTTTCTTGACGTTGGAATCGACCACTACCGAGCCGGGCGCGATCAGAGCACCCGAAATCTGCACCGTCGAGGCCCAGCCGCCGAAGCCGCCGGCAAGCACCAGCATCAGCGCAAGACCCACGATGAGATGGCTGCGGATCGAACGGCGTGCGCCCTTCAGCTCGGCGTTCATGACTTCTTCGCTCCCGCTTCGGACACGATCTTGATCGGCGGCGAGGCCGGGCGCTGCAGCACCTGGCTGAGCACGGCTTCCTTCGGCCCGAACGCCTGCATGCGGCCGTCCTTCAGCACGAGAAGCTGATCGACCGCCTCGATGCCGACCGGCCGGTGCGCCACCACGATGACGATAGCGCCGCGGGCCCGCGCGGCGCGCACCGCGCGCGTCAGCGCTTCATCGCCCTCGCTGTCGAGGTTGGAGTTGGGCTCGTCGAGCACGATCAGGAACGGGTTGCCGTAGAGCGCGCGCGCGAGCGCCACGCGCTGGGCCTGCCCGGCGGACAGTGCCGCGCCCTGCTCGCCGATCTGGGTGTCATAGCCCTCGCGCATCTTGATGATCATCTCGTGCACGCCTGCCTCCTTGGCGGCGGCAATGATCGCGTCCGACTTCGCCTCGGGATCGAAGCGGCAGATGTTCTGCGCTACGGTGCCGGCAAACAGCTCGACGTCCTGCGGCAGATAGCCGACGTAGCGGCCGAGCACGTCCGATGACCATTGGTCGAGCGCGGCGCCGTCGAGCCGCACCTTGCCGCGGGCCGGCGCCCAGACGCCGACCAGCGCGCGTACCAGCGACGACTTGCCCGAACCGCTCGGTCCGATCACGCCCAGACCGGTGCCGGCCTCGACGACGAAGCTGACGTCCTGCGCGACGAGGCGCTGCTCGCCCGGCGGCACGATGCTGACAGCCTCGACCGACAGCCGCGTGCTAGGTGCCTGCAGCAGCGTCTGCTGGTTCGCCGGCGGCATCTTCTCCAGCAGCCCGGAGAGGCGATGCCAGCTCTGGCGCGCGGCGACAAAGCCTTTCCAGTGGGCGATGGCGAGGTCGACCGGGGCCAGCGCGCGTGCGCTCAGGATCGAGCCGGCGATGATGATGCCGCCGGTGGCTTCCTGGTGGATCACGAGGTAGGCGCCAACCGCAAGCACCGCCGATTGCAGCATCATGCGCAAAACTTTTGCGACCGCACCGAGGCCGCCGGCGACATCGCTGGCGCGCTGGTTGCCGGCGAGATAGCTCTCGTTGGCCTCGCTCCAGCGCTTGGTCAGGCGTCCCGCCATGCCCATCGCGACCAGCACTTCGGCATTGCGTCGGCTGGTGGCGGCAAGGTCGTTGCGCCGCGCCGCCAGTGTCATCGCCTCTTTCGCCGGCGGGCGCGACAGGAACTCAGTGACCAGCGTCAGCGTGACGAGAATGACGGCGCCGACCAGCGCGGTGACGCCGAGGAGCCAGTGAAACGCAAAGCAGATCGCCAGATAGAACGGCAGCCAGGGCAGATCGAAGAACGCGCCCGGCCCCATGCTGCCCAGAAACGACCTGACATTGTCGAGGTCGCGTAGCGGCTGCAGGCCCTCGTTGCGGCTGCCGACAATCAGGGGCAGGCGCACCACAGTCTCGAACACCCGCGTATTGATGGCCTCATCGAGCGCGGTTCCGATGCGGCCGAGGATGCGGCCGCGAATCAGGTCGAGACCGCCTTGCGCGGCGTAGAGGCCGGCGGCGAGGATCACGAGGCCGACCAGGGTCGGCACGCTGCGGCTCGGCAACACGCGGTCGTAGACCTCAAGCATGAAGATCGAGCCGGTGAGGTACAGGATATTGATCATGCAACTCATGACGCCGACGCCGATAAAGGCGTTGCGGCAGGCGCGCAGCGCTTCACCGAGTTCGGAACGCCGGACGCCGGGGGCGGCTGCCATTAATGCGCATCTCTTCAAACGGATAAGGTACGTACAGGTTTTACCGGTGTTTTTGGACACCGTCTATTTTAAGTCACGTTAACCTCTATTCAGTTCACCCTTATGAAAGGGTCACAGATCGCGCGTTTGGCCGGCTAATTTGACGCTGGCGCCAGTGCCGGGGTGGAATCGGGCTTCTGGCTGCCCGGAAACGGCACAAGTATCACCGACATCGAGACCCGGCCGATCTCGCCGTGGATGTCGAGCAGGACCCCGCTTCCGGCGCCCAGGCCACCCGCCGGCCGCCCCCCTGGCCTCGGCGCGCACGCCGACCCATCCGCCTTCCGGCTGGTGGAACAGTTGCACCGTAATTCGGGTTCGGATCCGCCACCACATCCCTCGATTTCCGCCGTGAGCAGGCTGGCGACCGCCCAGCATCTCACACCGCGCGGGCATCTGTGGCTCGACAGCCTGCCGGCGATGCTGGAGGCGCCCGAGCGGGGGCTCGGCGTCACGCGCGCGATGTCGCCGCTGATCAAAGCGCGGCCTTCGTTCGGCAAAAAGCTGGTCGTGCCCTTTGCATTCGAAGCCGCGCATAGCGAGACGATCTATCTGGTCTCGCGCACCGAGCAGGTGCGCGACCGCGGATCGCCGTGGTGCGGCGCTGGATATCAGCGCGGTGAGCCGCGCGAAATAGTAGCGTGCTACCACCGCCCGCCGGTGCGGAGCAGGCGCACGATCACCAGCAGGATGATGGCACCGATCGTGGAATAGACGATCTCGGAGACCAAGCCGGTGCCGAGGCGAATGCCAACCTTGGGAAATAAGAGGCTCGCCAGCAGCGCGCCAGCGATGCCCACGAGGATGTCGCCGATGATGCCGAAGCCGGTGCCGCGCACGATCTTGCCGGCGAGCCAGCCGGCGATCAGGCCCACAAAAAGAATGACGAGAATGCCTTCGTTGGAAATCACCATTTGAAGTCCCCCAGGGTTCGGGCCGGCCGATGGCATGAGCCGTCCCGGATTCCAACTGCGCTGCGAAGTGAAACTTTTTTATGTCACGCGCGTTATGTCGGCATGAAACAAAGCGATATTTGGTATGTGACTTTCGGTCCGGACAAGACGGAGGCCGCTGCGGGAAGCACGGCACGTTCGACTCGCACCTTCAAATCGGAAATCGACGCCAAACTGTTTGCGATGCAAATCCTGGCCAAGGGCTGGTCCGCCAGCGCCGGCACCCTCAATCCCCATCAGCCGAAGCAAGTCGTAGGGCCGTCACAGATCGAGCAATGGGCCGACCCAGGGCTGGGCGGCTGACTGGTCTGATGTCCCGGACGCGGCGCGTCACGCAGTGATGCGACGCAGAGCCGAGACCCAATACTCCACAACAACTGGACCCCGGATCAGCAGCGCACCACGCCGCGAAGTGCGGCGCGCTGCGCAGCATCCGGGGAACGCCGCTTTAGTCGACCGCAGAAATTTCCACCGGCTCCGCCAGAACACAACGCGCCGTCCTATCCCGCGACACCTGCACATTGGGCGGCAAGCGCTCGCCGCAGCGCGGCTCGGCTACCGCGCAACGCGGCGCGAACGAACAACTGACAGGCGCCTTGTCGAGCGAAGGTGGCGTGCCCGGAATCGTCTCCAGCCGTTGGCCGCGCTTGGCGCCGTGCACGGTCGAGGCCAACAGACCCTTGGCGTAGGGATGCACCGGCCTGCGGACGATGTCGCGCAACTTGCCCTGCTCCACGATCTGGCCGGCATACATCACCGCGACGCGGTCACAGATTTCGATGGCGACGCCGATATCGTGGGTCACGAAGATCACGGACATGCCGAACTCGCGCTGCAATTCGCGCAGCAGCAGCAGGATCTGGATCTGGACGGTGGCATCGAGCGCCGTGGTCGGCTCGTCTGCGAGCAAAATCTTCGGCTTGCAGGCCAGCGCCAGCGCGATCATCGCGCGCTGCCGCATGCCGCCGCTCATTTCATGTGGATAGGCCTCGAGCCGGCGCTTGGCGGAGGGAATGCGCACAACCTCAAGCATCTCCAGCGCGCGGGCCATTGCCTCCTTTTCGCTTTTGCCTTCATGGCGGATCACGCTTTCGGCGATCTGGCGGCCGATCGTGTAGACGGGATCGAGCGCCAGCGCCGGCTCCTGAAAGATCATCGAGACGGTCTGGCCGCGGAACGCCGAGAGCTCCTCGTCGTTCATCGCCAGCACGTCGCGACCGAGCACCTTCACCGTGCCCGAAATCTGCGTCCGCTTCCGCGGCAACAGCCGCATCAGCGCCCGCAGCGTCACGCTCTTGCCCGAGCCGGATTCGCCGAGCAGGCCGAGCACCTCGCCCTCACCGAGCGAGAGCGTGATGTCGTTGACGGCGTGAACCGTACGCTCGCCGGTGAAGCGGATGTTGAGGTCCCTGACGTCGACGAGATTGCTCATGCCAGTTTGGGTACCTGTTGGTGATAGTCGGTGGCGCGCTGGAATGCCGCGCCGATCCGCACCAGTCCTGCCTCGTCGAAGGAGCGGCCGATCAACTGCATGCCGACCGGCAGGCCGTTTTTGGTGAAGCCTGCAGGGATTGAGAGCGACGGCAGGCCGAGATAATTGATCGGGCGCGTGAAGCGCGTGATCCGCTGGATCACAGCTTCCGCCTCAAGGCTGTTGCCGACATCGCTTTCGGCAATCGTGGCGGCCGGCATCGGCGCCACCGGCGCGATCACCGCATCGGTGCCGGTGACGGCCGCCAGATAGGCCGACAGTGCCGGGCCACGCCAGCGCATCGCTTCGAGATAGGTGACGGCCGGGATCGCGAGCCCGTTCTGGAGCCGCATCAGCACCTGCGCGCCGTAATCCTGCGGACGCTCGATCATCCATCGCTTGTGGAAGGCAGCGGCCTCGGTGGCCAGCACGATCTGGCAGGCAGCGGTGAGCTGGCGCTGATCCGGCAGCTCGACCTTGACGATCTCGGCGCCCTCTTTTTTGAGCGTCGCGATGGTCTCGTCGAGCACCCGCGCCACTTCGGGATCGAGGTCATCGATATAGAAGGCTGTGGGCACGCCGATCTTCGCGCCTTTCAGCGAAGCCGTGGTCGCCGCCATATAGTTCGGTACCGGCCGCGTCGAGGTGGTCGGATCCTGGGGATCGGCACCCGCCATCAGCCCGACCAGCAGCGCGCAGTCTTCGACGGTTTGCGCAAGCGGCCCAACGGTGTCCAACGACTGCGACAGCGGCATCGCGCCGGCGCGGCTGATCAGGCCGACGGTGGTCTTGAAGCCGGTGACGCCGCAGAAATGCGCGGGCATCCGGATCGAGCCGCCGGTGTCGGAACCGAGCGCCGCAAAGGTCAGCCGCGCCGCGACCGCCGAGCCCGAGCCGGAGGACGAGCCGCCGGTGATGTGATCTACATTCCAGGGATTACGCACCGCGCCGTAATGCACGTTGTGACCGGTCGGGCCGTAGGCGAACTCAACCATCTGCAACGAGCCGAGCCTGACCGAGCCGGCTTCCTTCAGCCGCTGCAAGGCCGTCGAGGTCGTGGTCGCGACGAACTCGCGCCGGATCTTCGAGCCGCAGGTCACGACCTTGCCGGCGTCGTAATACATGTCCTTGTGCGCCATCGGCACGCCGTGCAGGGGGCCGCGAATTGCGCCCTTGGCGAGATCAGCATCGGCGGCGTCAGCCGCGGCGAGCGCCTCCTCTTTTTCGATCGCCATGTAGGCGTTGACGCGCGGCTGCCATTGCGCAACGCGGTCGAGACAGGATTGTGTTGCCTCGCGCGAGGAGATCTTCTTGGCGGCGATCGCCTTGGCGACCGCAACGAGCGACATCAGGGCCGGTTCGCTCATTTCGACACCTTGGCGTTCTGCACCAGGAGAAAGCTTGCCGGCTCGAGATCCATCGGCAGCGTGCCGGCGATCGGCGCAAAGCCGTCAAAGGCAGGTCCAATCGAATTGGCGATACGCGCGGACACCTCTGCATCCTGCGGCACGCCAGCGACATCGGTCATTACCTTGACCTGTTTGGGTTCGGGTCTACTCATGCGGCGGTTGCTCCCTTGTTGTTCTTGTTGGCCGGTGCGCGGCTGTGCCCGGAGCCTGCAATGGCCATGTAGCACGCCGCCTGATGGCCCATTGTATCGACATCGCTGAGTTTTGGCGTGGCGTTTGCGCAGAGCGGCTCCGCAAACGGACAGCGGGTGTGAAACCGGCAGCCGGGCGGCGGATCGATCGGATTCGGCGGATCGCCCGAGATCGGAGGCGTCTCGGTGCGGTTGTCGGGATCGGACGACGGCATGGCGGCGAGCAGCGCCCGCGTATAGGGATGCGAAGGCTGATCCCAGACCTTGTCGACCGGACCGAGTTCGACCACCTCGCCGAGATACATTACCAGCACACGGTCACTGATGTAGCGCACGACGTTGAGATCGTGGCTGATGAACAGGTAGGTCAGGCCGAATTCGCGCTTCAGGTCCGCGAGCAGGTTGAGCACCTGGGCCTCGACCGACTTGTCGAGCGCCGAGACGGCTTCATCGAGGATCACGAGCCGCGGCGACAGTGCGAGCGCACGGGCGATATTGACGCGCTGGCGCTGGCCGCCGGAGATCTCATGTGGGTAGCGATTGGCGAAGGTTTCGGGCCGCAGGCCGACCTTGCCGAGCAGTTCGCGCGCCAGCGTGCGCGCGGCGCCATCAGCCATGCCGTGAACCTTCGGACCGAACGCGATCGATTCCTCGATGGTCAGGCGCGGGTTGAGCGAGGCGTAGCTGTCCTGAAACACCATCTGCATGCCGCGACGCAGCTCTCGAAGAGAGAGCGCGCGGCCGACCTGCATGCCATCATAGATGATGTTGCCGGCATCGCGCTTCATCAGGTGCATCAAAAGTCGCGCGGTGGTCGACTTGCCGCAGCCGGATTCGCCGACGATGCCGACGGTTTCGCCCTTGGCGATCGAGAAGGAAACATCATCCACCGCGCGTACGGTCTTGCGCGCGCTGAAGAGATCGCCGCGCACCGGGAAATGCTTGGTCAGACCGGTAACCTGCAGCAGCGGCTGTGCCGCGCCGCCGATGTCCTCGACCTGCTCCAGCGCCTCGACTGACTGATATGTCTCACTCATCGCGTCAGTTCCTGATATCCATGGCGCTGCGCATGCCGTCGCTGAGCAGGTTGAAGCAGATCGACACCGCAAAGATCATGACGCCGGGCAGCGCCGCCACCCAGGGATTGACATAGATCGCGGTGCGCAGCGTGTTCAGCATCAGCCCCCATTCCGGCTCCGGCGGTTTGGTGCCGAGGCCGAGGAACGACAGGCCGGCGGCAAGGATCATCGACACCGAGATCAGGCCGGTGGCGTAGACGAAGATCGGCCCGAGCACGTTACCCAGCATGTGCACGCGCATGATGGTGAAGGGGCCGGCGCCGGAGGCACGGGCGGCCTCGACGAAGTCCATATTGCGCACGCCTGTCGTGACGCTTTCGGAAACGCGGGTGATCTGAGGCACGAACACGATGGTCAGCGAGACGATCGAGTTGACGATGCCGGCACCCAGCGCGCCGGAGATCGCAATCGCCAGCAGCACCGAGGGGAAGGCGTAGAACACGTCGACCGTGCGCATGATCGCGGTGTTGAGCCGGCCGCCGACATAGCCGGCGACCAGACCGAGCGAGGTGCCGATCACGAACGCGAAAATGACAGGCAAAATGCCGATGATCAGCGAGAGCCGTCCGCCATAGATCAGCCGCGCCAGCATGTCGCGGCCAAGCTCGTCGGTACCGAGCGGATAGTTCGGCGTGCCGATATGGCGGAGACGGCGGATCATCGAACCCTGATAGGGGTCGGCTAGGCCTAGCCAGGGCGCCAGCAGCGCGGAGGCGAAGATCAGCGCCAGAATGAACGCGCAGACCATGCTGACCTTGTCTCTGACGATACGGCGGCCGACGGTCGCCCAGTAGCCGCGCGCCTTGGTGATAGGGGCGGCCTGCAGCGCGGTATCCGACATCACGGCCATGATCAGCTCCGCTTGATGCGCGGATCGATCGCGGCCTGCGCGATATCGACCAGGAGATTGAGCGTGACGAAGAACAGTGCCAGCACCAGAATCGTGCCCTGCAGCAGCGGGAGGTCGCGCTGGAAGATCGCCGAGTTGAGCAGCAGTCCCGAGCCGGGCCAGGAGAACACGGTCTCGATCAGGATCGAGCCGCCCAGCATGTAGCCGAGCTGCAGGCCCATCACCGCAAGCGCGGTCGGCGCCGCGTTCTTGATGACGTGCTTGAACACGCCGGTCTCGCGCAGGCCTTTTGCGCGCAATGCCTCAACAAAGTCCTGGCTCAGGATATCGCCGGTCAGCGCCCGCACCGTGCGGGTGACGATGCCCATCGGGATCACCGACGTCGTGATCGCCGGCAATATGAGATATTTCATGTGCTCCCAGTCCCACGCCCACGCACCGGAGCCGCCGGGACCGGCGCCGACCGCCGGCAGCCAGTTGAGCTGCACCGAGAAGATGATGACCATCACCATGCCGAGCCAGTAATGCGGCACCGAGACGCCGGCGATGGCAAAGGAGGTCGCGACCTTGTCGACCCAGGTGTCGCGGAAATAGCCGGCGATCAGGCCGAACAGCAGCCCGAGCGTGAAGCCGATCAGCGCGGCTGCGATGGCGAGCGTCACCGTATTGCCGACGGCGCGCAGCACTTCCGACAGTACCGGGCGGCCGGTCGCAATCGAAGCGCCGAGATCGCCATGGATCGCACGCCATAGCCACAGCCCGAACTGCACCGGCAGCGGCCGATCGAAGCCGTAAGCAGTACGCATTTGCGCGGCGAGTTCCTGCGAGGCATCGGCCGGCAACACCGCGACCAGGGGATCGCCGGGCGTGATGTGCACCAGCAGGAAACACACCAGCGCGACGCTGATCACGATCGGAATGACGTAGACGATACGCCGGGCAGTATAAGCGAGCACGAGCAACTCTCTTCTTGCCTTCTCCCCTTGTGGGAGAAGGTGGCGCGGGCATTGGTCCGCGCCGGATGAGGGGTTCTATCCGCGGATGCAGACGATGCAAACGAGAGAGGTGTGTCCGCGAAGAGAACCCCTCACCCGTCTTCGATGCTGCGCATCGAAGACACCCTCTCCCACAAGGGGAGAGGGCGCAACATCGCAGTCCAGAACTACGGCGCCATCGACACCGGCGAGAAGTCGACGAACCAGCTCTTCGGCTGCACAAAGCCCTTGACCTTCGGGCTCATCGCGCGCGGCGAGACGTCGTGGGCGACGTAGAGGAACGCCGCATCGTCCACCGAGGCCGCGTGCAGCTCGGCGAGCGCCGCGTCACGCGCCGCGGGGTCGAAGGTCTGACGCGCCTTGGTGACCAACTCGTCGAACTTGGGATTGTTGATATAGCCCCAATTGTTCGAGACCGGCGGCGCCATCGATGATTGCAGGAAGCGCACCAGCGCGAAGAACGGGTCCATTGCCGCATAGGTGACGTTGGTGGCGTTGGCGCCGTTGGCGGTCGGGTCCTTGGCGCCGCGGCGCCAGTTGGTGAACAGCGTGTTCCACTCGATGACGTCGAGCTGGACGTCAAAGTAGCATTCGGCCAGCGCCTGCTGCAGATATTCGTTCATCGGCAGGGGCTGCATCTGACCCGATCCCGACGCCGAGGTCTGCGTCTTCACCGTCAACTTCTTGCTCGGGCCGTAGCCGGCTTCCTGCATCAGCTTCTGCGCGGCCTTCAGATCATACTTGATCTCGAACGTCGGCTTGCCGCGCCAGGGATGTCCGGCTTCGAAGGTGCCGGTGGCCGGCACCATCAGGCCGGCAAGCAGGCCGTCCTTGAGGCCTTCGCGGTCGATGCAAAGATTAGCCGCCTTGCGCACGCGGATGTCGTTCCAGGGCGAGCCTTCGATGCGCGAGAACTGCCACGGCCAGACATGCGGGGATTCATTGGCCTGCAGATGGAAGCCGCGCGCCTTGATCTCCTTGACGGCATCCGGGGCCGGCGCCTCGACCCAATCGACCTGGCCGGAGAGCAGTGCCGCGGTGCGGGCATTGGCTTCCGGCATCGGCAGCAGCACCATTTTGTCGATCTTCGGCACCCGGCCCTTGTCCCAATAGCCCTCGTTCTTGACGAGTTCGAGCCGCTCGCGCGGCGTGAACTGCGACATCTTCCACGGGCCGGTGCCCGAAGCGTCCTTGGCGAAGGCGGCCCAGGCGGCCTGCGATTTTGCCTTGGCGTCCGCGCCTTCAGCCTTGTCGTAAAGCGCCTGCCACTTCGCGGGGCTCGCCATGAATAGATTGGTCAGGTTGATCGGCAGAAAACTGTCCGGCTCCTTGGTGGTCAATTCCACCGTCATGTCGTCGATCTTGCGCGCGGAGGCCAGCGTCGGCATGCGCGAGGCGGTGACGCCGACCTGGCTGGCGTCGAACTGCGGCGCGTCCTGCTTCAAGACCTTCTCGACGTTCCAGACCACGGCGTCGGCATTGAAGTCGCTGCCGTCATGGAATTTGACGCCGGGACGCAGCTTGAAGGTCCATTTCTTCTTGTCGGCCTCATCGACTTTCCACTCGGTCGCGAGCCCGGGGATCATCACGCTCGCCTTGTCGGCCGACGAGAGGTCCCACATCGTCAGGGCGTCGTACATCGTGAGGCCGGTGAAGCGGTTGCCCTCGAACCCCTGGTCGGGCTGGCCCAGCGTGCGCGGAATATCGGCAGCGGTCATGCCGATCCGCAGTACCGTTTCGGCGCTCGCCAGTTGCGGCAATCCGGCCACCAGCGCCGTTGCCAGCAGCCACGCGGTGGCCGTCTTTCTCGTTGTCCCGTTACGCATATGCAGCAATCCCTTCTCGACTTGGGTGACTAATTCTTATGCAAAGGTATGCAACGCCTGTGCCAAGGATGGCGCGCCGCCGGGGGCCTTTAGCCGCACAACTCCCATGGGTATGTGCATGCAACTGCGCCTTCCATGCTCCATCTGGCATCAAGTTTGCATTTTTTAACTCCACCCCCGCCCGATGGAGCTTAAATCATGCGCACCCGATATTCGATGCTTCTTGCTGCCGCGGCAATAGCCGTCGGATTCCCTCTTGGCTTGCCTACAAATTCGGCGCAGGCGGAGAGCGTTGTGCGCTACGGCATATCGATGGCGGACATCCCGCTGACATCAGGCCAGCCTGACCGTGGCGCCGGCGCCTATCAGTTTTCCGCCTATACGATCTACGATCCGCTGGTCGCCTGGGAGATGGACGTTGCTGACCGTCCCGGCAAGCTGGTGCCGGGGCTCGCCACCGAATGGAAGGTCGACGATCAGGACAAGAAGAAATGGCGCTTTGCCCTGCGCAAGGGCGTCAAGTTTCACGACGGCAGCGATTTCAACGCCGATGCCGTGATCTGGAATCTCGACAAGGTGCTCAACGAGAAGGCACCGCAGTTCGACAAGCGGCAGAGCGCGCAGGTCAAGACCCGCCTGCCCTCGGTGGCAAGCTACGCCAAGGTCGACGACGACACGATCGAGATCACGACCAAGACGGTCGATTCATTCTTTCCGTACCAGATGCTCTGGTTCCTGGTCTCCAGCCCCGCGCAATATGAAAAGCTCGGCAAGGACTGGGACAAGTTCGCCAGCCAGCCCTCCGGCACCGGGCCGTTCAAGCTCACGAAGCTCGTGCCGCGCGAGCTCGCCGAGCTGACGAAGAATGCCGACTATTGGGACAAGAAGCGGCTGCCCGAGGCCGACAAGATCGTGCTGATCCCGATGCCGGAGGCGCTGACGCGTACCAATGCGCTGCTGGCGGGCCAAGTCGACCTGATCGAGACGCCGGCGCCGGACGCGGTGCCGCAGCTCAAATCCGCCGGCATGAAGATCGTCGACAACGTCACGCCGCATGTTTGGAACTATCATTTAAGCGTGCTGCCCGGCTCGCCCTGGACCGATATCCGTCTGCGTAAGGCGCTCAACCTTGCGATCGATCGCGACGCCGTGGTCGGGCTGATGAACGGCCTGGCAAAACCCGCCAAGGGCCAGGTCGACCCGTCGAGCCCGTGGTTCGGCAAGCCCTCGTTCGAACTGAAATACGATGTCGCAGCCGCGAAGAAGCTGGTCCAGGAAGCCGGCTACTCCAAGGAGAAGCCGCTGAAGACGACCTTTATCATAGCGCAGGGCGGCACCGGACAGATGCTGTCGCTGCCGATGAACGAATTCCTGCAGCAGAGTTTCAAGGAAATCGGCATCGACATCGACTTCAAGGTGGTCGAGCTCGAAACGCTCTACACGCATTGGCGCAAGGGCGCGGCCGATGAGATGAACGCGAACATCACCTCCAACAACATCGCCTATGTCACGTCGGACCCGCTCTATGCCATCGTGCGCTTCTTCCACTCCGGCCAAGTCGCGCCTGTCGGCGTCAACTGGGGCGGCTACAAGAATCCGAAGGTCGATGCGCTGATCGACGAGGCCAAGCAGACCTTTGATGTCACCAAGCAGGACGAATTATTGGCGCAGGCCCATGCGCAGATCGTCGACGACGCCACGCTGGTCTGGGTGGTGCACGACACCAACCCGCACGCGCTGTCGCCGAAGGTGAAGAAGTTCGTGCAGGCGCAGCACTGGTTCCAGGATCTGACACAGATCGGGCTGGAGTAGGCCAGCGTGAGGTGGGGCATTCCCGCCGCGCATAACAGTCGTCATACTCCGCGAAAGCGGAGTATCCAGTACGCCGCGGCTTTTCGGCTAACTCGCTGACGTCGCGGTGTACCGGATCACTTGCTTTCGCGGGTGACGACAGTTGTGAGTGAACTACTTCGTCAGCAACGCAAATGCGCCGCTCCAGTCTTCCGGCGGCGGGTTGTCGACATAGCCACGGATGCGGGCTTCGTACAAATCGTAGAGCAGCTCCAACGCATGGGCCTCGTCGGTCTTGCGGCCGCGCTCGATCGCAGCCAGCGCACCTTCCCAGTCGCGGCTGCGGTAGCAGCCGAGCATCTCGATGGTCAGGTTGCGCAGGCGCTGGAAGCGGCCGGACTGTGCGACGTCCTCGCGGCCGGCGATGGCGTAGATCACCTCCGGCTCCTTCTTGCCCTTTACCATGATGAAGTCGAGCTCGAGGATCGCGAATCTGTCCTTGACCGCGAGCGCGGTCTTGGAGCCGACGATGATCGGAAAACCGTATTCCTTCGACTGGCCTTCCAGACGCGAGGCCACGTTGACGCTGTCGCCGAACACCGAATAGTTGAACTTGAGATCGGAACCCATATTGCCGACCACACAGATGCCGGTATTGAGCCCGATGCCGGCATTTAGCGGAATGAACGGGCGCCCCTCTTCCTTTGCCTCTTGCTCGCGCGCCTGATTGAGCTGGTCGATGCGCTCCAGCATGTCGATCGCCGCTTCGCAGGCGTTGAGCTCATGATCCTTGTCGTCGAGCGGCGCGTTCCAGAACGCCATGATAGCGTCGCCCATATACTTGTCGATATAGCCCTTGCGCGCGAGGATCGCGTTGGTGAGAGGCGTCAAGAAGCGATTCATCAGCGTGGTCAGGCCCTGCGGATCGTCCTTGTAGGTCTCCGAGATCGAGGTGAAGCCACGCATGTCGGAGAACATGATGGTCATCTCGCGCTCTTCGCCGCCGAGCACCAGCTTTTCAGGATGCTGTGCGATCTGCTCGACCAACACCGGCGACATGTACTGCGCGAAGTCCGAGCGGATCTTCTTGCGCTGTTGCTGCTCGCGCACGAAGGCTGCGAAGATAAGCGTGAGGTAGACCGCTGTGGTCGACATCAAGGGATAGGTGAAGTCGATCAGCAACCGGTGCTGCGTGTAAAAATAGGCGGAGGTTCCGAGCAGCACGCTTGCGAACGCGCCGCCGACGATGACCAGCGAGACCGGACCGAACAGCGGCGCGAACGCAATCACCAGAAGCCCGAACAGCATCGCCGCCGCGAATTCGAGCACAATGCCGTAGATCGGCTGCGAGATCACCGCGCCGGTCAGCGCGCTTTCCAGCACCTGGGCGTGAATTTCCACGCCTGGCATGGCACGCGCGACCGGCGTGGTCTTGATATCGTTGAGGCCGACCGCCGAGGTGCCGATCAAGACCAGCTTGCCCGCTATCATGTCGGGCGCGACGTTCTTCTCCAGCACGTTGACGGCGGGAACGTAGATCGAGGCGTCGTTGCGGGCATAGTGGACCCAGAGCTGGCCGTTCTTATCGGTCGGGATCTCGACGCTCTTGATCCTGAGGCTCTTGATGCCGCCCTTCTCCGCCTTGATCAGGATGGTGCCCGATCCGGTGGCGACACGCAGCATCTCGAATGTCAGCGACGGCATGGTCTGGCCCTGCGCCAGCATGATCATCGGCACCCGCCGCACGATGCCGTCGCGCTCAGGCTTGATGGTGAACAGGCCGCGCCCGGCGGCGGCGTGCTCCAGCACCGGCACGTTGCGCAACAGGCCGGGAAATTCGAACATGAAGCGCTGCGGCTCCTCGCCGAGCATCGCAACGCCAGTGACCGGTAGCGTTTTGTCGAGGGCCGCGATTTCCTCCGGCAGCCCGGACTCGCCGAGCACGACGCGCGACTTCTTGATCGCTTCGGCCAGAATCTGGTCATTGCTCGGCAGCTTGCGCAGTTTGGCGCGGATTTCCTCGTCGAGCTGCGGGAAGGCCTCGGCCGCTACATCCGGGTTGAGCCGATCAGGTTCCGAAAACACCGCGTCGAACGCGATCACCACGGCACCCAACCTCGTCAGTTCGGTGATCAGTTCGGCGATCCGCGTGCGCGGCCACGGCCACTGCCCGAGCTTTTCGAGGCTTTTGTCGTCAATATCGACGATGGTGACCGGGCGCACGGTCTTCTTGCGCGGGTCGATGCGCTGGAACGCATCAAAGGTCCTGACGCGGATTTCCTCGACCGGCGCCGGATCGGCGACACGCAAGGCGGCGAACCCGACCAGCAGCACGAGGCAAAGCAGCCGGGCAAAGCCGATGCGCCGCTTGAACCACCTTGGTAACGCCTGTATCCGCTTCATGGCTTCCGATGTTCGGCCAACTGACAGCGTCAGACTAGCCAGAAGGTAACATCGATATCACGGGCTAGCGCAAGGCGGAAAGCTGCATCTAGTGATGCGGCGACACGATGAAATCGCTGGCGTGCAGGCTGGCGATGGCGATATTCTTCAGGGTGATAGTGTCGTGGGTAGCAAGCGTGATCACCGTGTCGGCGCCGGCCGTCGCCACATGGCTGGCCAGCCAGGCGCCAATATTGTCCGAATCCACCTCGGCGAATTTGCGAAGATCGATCGTATCCTCGCCCGGCTTGAAGTCGGTGATCGTGTCGTGGCTGAAATTGCTCGCCGGCGCAAACACGAACCGGTCGGCACCCGCGCCGCCGGTAAGAATGTCGTCATGGCTGGTGGCGAAAATGATGTCCTTGCCCGAGGTTCCAGTCTGCGTCACGGAACCTGCTTCATCCTGCTGGAAGACGAAGTTGACGGTATCGGAAACTGTCGTGGCCCCGCCGAGCGGATCTTCAGTAATCGAGAGCTGCGTGGTGTCGGTGCTGACATTCTTGGCGCCGATCGTATAGCTGCCGCTGCTGAAGGCTGTCGATCCGCCGGTGTCGTGCAGGGAAATGATTGCGCCGGATGCCGAACCGTCGGTGCCGTCCCAGGCCTTGAACGTCAGCCGCTCCGTGTCGCCGCTCCCGGCGCCGCTGAAGCGGACCTTCGCGTCCGCCGACAACAGCAGCGCCTGGCCCGCGCCGAGTTCGATCTTGATCCAGGGACCGTTCGGCGAGGTCTCATATTCCCAATAGCCGTTTGCATTGTCGACGCTGGTAACGGCAATGCCGAACCGGGCGTTGTGATCGGCGTCGCTGACGGTCAACTCACTGTTGCCGAAGAAGACGTGGCCATCGAAAACGAGCACGCCCTGATTGTTCGCCAGGTTCGCCTCCTTGACCGATAGACCGTCATGCACGACCGGCGCGTCATTGACGCCCGTGAGCTCCACGGTCACGGTAGCGGTGCCGCCATGGCCATCGTCGATGGTGTAGGTGAACGTGTCCGTCGTCTTCTCGCCGGCCGCAAGCGCCTGGAGCGCGGTAGCGGACGTCGGGTCGTAAATGACGTTGGTACCCGACATCTCGATGGTTGCCCCCTTGGCGCTGGTCGCGCTGACCGAGGCGATGCTCAGCGTGCCGCCGGAGTTGCTTACGTCGTTGGCAAGCAGCGTCGCGGCCGCAATCGTAACCGAAGAATCCTCGGTGGTGGCCACCGAATCATCCGCCGCCACCGGCGGCTCCGCGACATCGGCGACCGTGACGGTGATGGTTTGAACGTCATACCCGCCGGCCCCGTCCGACACCTGTACCTGCACCGTATAGACGTTGCTGCCGGCAGCGCTAGCCGGATTTTCAAAGTTGGGCGGATCCCTGAAGCTCAGCGCACCGGTATGCGGATCGATGATGAATTTCGCGTAATCCGGCGAATCCGCCCCGGTGAGGATCGCATAGCTGAGCGATAAACTATCCACGTCGCTCGCCTGCACGGTCGTGACAGACGTGGTGTTCTCCGGGACCGAGATCATCGCGGTCTCGCCACCGCCGTCGGAGGCGATGGCCGGAGCGTCGTTGGTGCCGGTGATGGTAATGGCGAACGTCTTCGAGCTAACGCCACCGTCGCCATCATCGATCGCGACCGTGTAGGTCAGTGTCAGGACCTCGCCTTTCGCCAGATAGTCGAATGCGGTTGAGGCTGCCGCGAACGACAGGTCGACCGAGCCTGATGACGAGCCGGAATTCTTGGTTACGCCGCCCGGCGTTACCAGTGCCATCAGCGCGGCCTCATCGAGCGCAAGGCCGGCCGTGACGCCGGACGCGACAACGCCGGTGACGGCCGCGGTGTGGCCGACGTCCGTCAGGTCGGCGTCGGTGAACGTGACGGGGATCGTCGCGAGCAGCGGCGCGGTATCGGTCTGCTCGGTCAGATCTTGCTGCGCGATGGCGTTGATCACCGGCGCATCGTCGGTGCCGGTAACCGTGAGGACAAATGTTCTCGGCGTCACGCCGCCGTCGCCATCGTCAATCGCAACCGTGTAGGTCAGCGTCAGGACCTCGCCCTTGGCGAGATAGTCGAAAGCAATCGAGGCGGCGGAGAAGGAAAGGTCGACCGAGCCTGCGGACGAACCGGCTGCCTCGCTCACCGCGCCCGGAGTCACCAACGCGATCAGCGCGGCCTCATCGAGCGCAAGGCCAGCAGTAACGCCGGACGCCTGCACGGCGGCGATCTTGGCGGTATGGCCGACGTCCGACAGGTCGCGATCTATGAACGTGACCGGGATCGTCGTTGTCAGGGCCGAGGTGTCGGTCTGCTCGGTGAGGTTCTGCTGCGCGATGCCGGCGATCTCGGGCGCATCGTTGCTGCCGTTGATAGTAACGATGATGTCCTGCGAAACGACCCCGCCATGATTGTCATTGATCTCAACCGTATAGGTCAGCGTGACGGATTCGCCGTCGGCGAGATAATCGAAATTGCTGTCCGGCGCCGAGAACGACCAGACCTGCGAACCCTGCACGCCGTCGGTGGCATCGCTCAACGCACCCAGCGACAGCCAGCTCAGCTGGACCGCACCATTGGCAAGACCGCTCGTCACGCCGAGGGCGTGGACGCCGGTGATCTTGACCTGATGCGTATCGGTCAGGTCAGGATCGATGAACGTGATCGCGCCGCTTGCCGTATCCGGCGTTACGGAGCCGTGGGTGTCGGCTTGTTCCGCAATGGTCGCAACTTGCGTATCGCTGGTGATTTCGACGGTATCGTTGCTGCCGGTGACGGTGATGGTGATCGGCTTGGTCACTACGCCGCCATGCCCGTCGTCGACGGTCGCGGTGTAGGTCAGCGTCAGGATTTCGCCGTCGGCGAGGAAATCGAAGGCACCATCGGCCGCGCTGTAGCTCCAGCTCGCCGATCCGTTGTTAGTATTGCCGGCGGCCTGCACCACCGTCAGCGGCTCGTCGACGGCTGATATCGCCGCGATCTGCTTGGCCGTGAGCTGCGAGGTGATGTTGACGCTGGATGCGTCGAGGTAGCTGAACGAAGTGAAGGCCGCGCTCGCCACCGGCCGGTCCGTCAGGTCGACGTCGGTGAAGGTGATGGTGCCGGCCGCGACATGGAGCGCGTTGGAGCCGGTCGGGTTCGGCTGGCTGGGGCTCGAAAGCTCGGCAAAGCCATCGCTGGTGGTGTCAATGGTCGGCACGTCGTTGGTGCCGACCACAACGACGTCGGCGCCCTGGATCGTGACCGTGATCGGGATGGAGACGACGCCGCCATGGCCATCGTCGACCTTGGCGATGTAATTGAGGACCAGCGTCTCGCCTTCGGCGATGAAGTCGAACTTGCTGTCCTCGATGCTGTAGGTCCAGGTCGCCGTGCCGTTATTGGTGTTGCCGGCTGTCTGTACCACGCTGAGCGGCACCTCGACGGCGAGAATTGCCGCAAGTTGCTCCGGGGTCAGCGTCGCGGTGACATCGTTGCCCTCGGCGTCGTAGTAACGGAACGGATCGCTCGAGGAGATCGCCGCGCTGACGACGGGACGGTCGGTCAGGTCGACGTCCGCGAAGGTGACGGTGCCGGTCACAGTATCGACCGCCGTATTGCCGGTGCCGATCCGCTCGGTGATCTCGCCGCCGGTCGCGGAGAGCGTCGGCTTGTCGTTGGTGCCGGTGACGACGATCGTAAACGGCACGAACGTCGTCTCGTTGCTCGGCGCGTAATTGTTGTCGACCCGCGCCATGTAGGTCAGCGTCAGCGTCTCGCCGGCAGCGAGGAAGTCGAACGCGCCATCTGGGACGTTATAGGTCCAGGTCGCAGTGCCGAAGTTCTTGCCGTGGGAGTCCTGCGTCACGACCAGCGGGACTTCGACCGCAGCGATCGCCGCCTTTTGCTGCGCCGTCAGCGTCGCCGTGACCTCGACGCCCTGTGCATTCTTGTAGGTGTAGGACGAAAATTGCGTGCTGACGCTCGGCGTATCGCCAGCGTTGACGTCGAGATAGGTCACTGTGCCGGACACTGTGTCGACGGCTGGGTTAGCGGTGACACCGGTCCGCTCGGACACCGCGCCGCCAAACGCGGCCGCCTGCGGCGGCCCGGGAATGTGCACGAGCTTTTCGACCGGGGGCGTATCCTGCCCGGCCACAATTCGCTCGGGAATGTTGAGGAATTGCAGCGTGACCGGAACGACGCTGTTGCTCGCCAGCTTGAGGAACAGCGTGTCCGGCTGGATCGTGTCGGTAAAGTTGGTCGTGAGCTTGGTGTTCGGGTTGTTCAGGTCGGTGAACTTCAGCGAAAACACATCGCTGATGATCTTCTGCGCGTCGGGCGACAGCTGCACCGAGGACTGGAAGCTGACCGCGCCCTGGCCGTTGATGATCGTCTGCGTGCCGGCCCGGTTGACGGTGGCGATCTGCGTCAGCGTGGTCTTGTCGTAGAGGATGTAGGAGCCGGTGGTGCCGTCGGGTTCGACCAGCACCTGGAATTTCGCCGGCGGCGCGACGCCCTGGCCGGGCACTTCGAAGTCGATCTCGACCAGCACCGCGGTGCCGCGGATGCCCATGGTGGCGACCGGCGTGTCGACCTTCATATCGCCTTTCTTGGCGGTGGCGCCGGCCACAAAGGAGATCGTGCCCTGGACCAGGCTGAGCAGCGACTTATTGTCCGACCCGTCGGGGTCGTAGATCATTTCGTTGAGCACCATCCTGGCGTTCGAGGCGAGGCCGAACACGGTGCCGTCGATGAAGGTGATGCCGAGCGTCGAATCCGAGCCGGACTGGACGACGTCGCCTTTGTGGACGGTGTCGCCCTGGTTCAGGATGACGGATACGCCGTTGCGGATCGCCGTCGCGTTGCCGGTCAGCTTGGTGACGTGCCCGATGATGGCCGGCGCAACGCTGGCGCTGCCGTCGGCCTGCGCCAACTGCGTGTGACCGCTCAGGGCGCTGACGATGTCGCCGGTGAGATGGGCGCCGTCGGGCGAGGCCAGCGCCGCGCGCTTCTCGCTCTTGAAGTAGTCACGCAGCACCACCTCGTGCTCGCCGCTGCTCAGGACGAGGTCGACGCCGGACCGCTTGAAGTCGCCATGGAAGAGCAGATGAGCATCAGAAATAATTATCGCGTCGGACGGCGCATGTGTCGAAACCTTGTCGACGTGAAACTTGCCGGGAGCCAAAAGATGGCCGTGCTGTGACAGCGACCCAAGGTCAATGTCCGTGCCGGCAAGGGGATCAAGTCCGCCCGATCCGAATTTGCCGGCGTAGTTCAATGGGGCACCACGTCAAAATGGTTAAGAATTATTAAATTTCCTTGCGCGATTTTCATACCACGCAGGTAACCAACACAAAAGTACTCATGCCGCAAACACCCTCAACATGGTGTATGTCGGCCACAGGTCAAAAAGGTCCGGAAAACGTTGTCGGGCGGGAATATGGCGGCGGCAAGGCCAAAATGTTGCCTCGCCGACCGGAAAACGGGCATGGCCTTTCCCCGGACAAAGACCAACATTCATAATAACTTATCGTCGCCGCACCGCACCGACCACCGCTTCCTGGACAGATGAAGGGCCAGATCCGCCACGGGCGCCCGCGTGCGTTTCCAGCATCCGCAACCGGTTGTACTCGCGCATCGGGAAGGGCGTCACGGCAGGGTTAATTTCGATCGCCGTGACGGACGGCATAACCGCCCGTCGATATAAATTATCCGCAATACGGTAAGGCCGGATTCAGATTGTTTCGCAACTCGGCCGCCGGCACTGCCCGGTTTAAGCAGATCAAAAGCCCACCCGCCCATCCTGCCCCTGCAAATGATCCGGTCACGCGCAGGCAGTTCCAGCCCGCCGATGCCTGGACAAGGGGCGTCAGATGGGGTTGTCGGTCTACGCGCGCGCATGGCGTGCGGGCATGGTGGCGTGCGGCCTGGCCTGGTTCGGGCCGGCTGGCCTGCGGGCTGAGACCGCGGACCCGCCGGTGATGGTGGCGCCGGTCGAGGTCCAGCCATCGGCTGAGCCGTTCGGGCTCGCAACTTTTTTCCTCACCAGTGGCGGACTGCTTGACAGGTGGCTCGGCGTACAGCGCCGCCTCGACGACGAAATGGTGCAGCTCGCGCTCTGCGAAGGCGACCGTGACGGCTGCGCATCCCAGGCCGCGCTGAAATTCCTCGACATCGTCGATGCGGCCCGCCAGCGCGACGGCCGCGCCCGCCTCGGCGAAATCAACCGGGCAATCAACCTCGCGATCCGGCCGATCAGCGACGTCGCGCAGCACGGCCTGATCGATGTCTGGACATCGCCGCTCGCAACGCTCGCCCGCGGCGGCGGCGATTGCGAGGACTATGCAATTGCGAAATTCGTCGCGTTGCGCCGCGCCGGCCTCGCGCCCGACGATCTCAGGATCGTGGTCTTGCACGACACCATCAGCGGCGAAGACCACGCAGTCGCCGCCGCGCGGCTCGACGGGCGCTGGCTGATGCTCGACAACCGCCGCATGGCAATGGTTGCGGATGCCGACGTCAGGAACTTGCGGCCGAGATTCGTCATCGGCCAGCACGGCGTAATGCGATATGCCGATTCTTCCCTGCTCGCCGAGGCCTCGAACCGGACGTCTGCAGTTTCGCTCGTCACGAGCTCTCTGGCCGCCTCCGCAAATCAGCCGCTCGAATTTGTCAACTGACGACTGACCGCGCGCAAATATTGCGCGACGACAATCGGCAACAATCTGCTTTCCTTGCCGGATATTCCTCACCGCGCAATCCTTGGTGCGGTGCAGCCGTACGCCTATCGCATTCCGAAACATCATGAGACTAAATTTCGCGCGCCGCTTCGCGCGCGAACTTCGACTTTCGTATTGACGCTTTCCCGTTTCAGGAAGATGTTGGCTCACAGTGCCAGACAATAGGCGCGCATAAAGTTCATTGGGAGGGACAGCATGAAGAGCATTGCGATTGCCGCAAGCCTTGTATTTCTTGCGCCACTCGGTGCAAGCGCTCAGACGACCGAGCAGTTGGTCAAGGGAGCGGCCGATACAGCCAACGTTCTCAATTACGGCATGGGCTATAATCTGCAGCGGTTCAGCACGCTAACGCAGATCAACAAGGACAACGTCAAGAACCTGGTGCCGGTGTGGAACTACAGCTTCGCCGACGATCGAAGCGCGCAGTCGCAGCCGTTGGTATACCAAGGCGTCATCTACATCACGAGCCACAACGCGACGATGGCGGTCGATGCCAAGACCGGCAAACAGATCTGGAAGACCAAGGTCGAGTATCCCGCAGAGACACCACGCATCGTATGTTGCGGCATTATCAACCGTGGCGCAGCAATTCATGATGGCAAGCTGTTCCGCACCACGCTCGATGCCCACGTCATCGCGCTCGACATGAAGACCGGAAAGGAACTGTGGCGGCAGAAAGCGGCCGACATCAAGGAAGGCTACTCGATGACCGTGGCGCCGCTGGTCGCGGACGGCGTGGTGATCACCGGCATCTCCGGCGCCGAATTCGGCACCCGCGGATTCATCGATGGGTATGATCCAGAGACGGGCAAGCGCCTGTGGCGAACCCACACCATACCCAGCCCCGAGGAGCCCGGCGGCGACACCTGGAAGGGCGACACCTGGAAGCTCGGCGGCGGATCGACCTGGATTACCGGCTCCTACGATCCGGAGCTGAACACGGTGTATTGGGGCGTCGGCAATCCGGGGCCGTTCAACGCGGCAGTGCGTCCCGGCGACAATCTGTACACCTGCGCAGTGCTGGCGCTCGAGCCGAAGACCGGCAAGATCAAATGGCACTATCAGTTCTCGCCCAACAATCCGTTCGACTATGACGCCGTCGCCGAGATGGTGCTGGCCGACATGACCATCGAGGGCAAGCCCACCAAGGTGTTGATGGACGCCAATCGCAACGGCTTCTTCTACGTCCTCGACCGTACGAACGGGAAACTGCTCGCGGCCAATCCCTACGTGACGGTCAACTGGGCCAGTGGCATCGACATGAAGACGGGACGCCCGATCGAGACCGACGTCTCCAAGGACGCCCGCGACGGCAAGAAAGTCGTGGTTCAGCCGTCGATCCTCGGCGGCAAGAACTGGGAGCCGATGTCGTACAATCCACAGACCGGCCTCGCCTACGCCAACACGCTCAATATCGGCGGCAACTACAAGGCCGAACCGGCCGTCTTCAAGCAAGGCGAATGGTATCTCGGCATGGACCTGACTGATGTCTGGGCGTGGCCCAACGGACCGCGCGGCTATCTCAAGGCCATCGATCCCATGACCGGAAAGGCGAAGTGGGAAGTGGGAAGCGACATCCCGCGTTTCTCGGGCGTGCTGTCGACCGCCGGCGGGATCGTGTTCTCCGGCCAGTTGACCGGCGAGTTCGACGCCTTTGACGCCAACGACGGCAAGAAGCTGTGGAGCTTCCAGACCGGCTCCGGCATCGAGGGACAGCCGGTGACCTGGCAGCAGGACGGCGTCCAGTACATCGCCGTCACCAGCGGGTATGGCGGCGTCTACTCGATCTTCTCCGGCGATGAGCGTCTTGCCAACGTGCCGACGGGCGGTTCGCTGTGGGTGTTCGCGGTGAAGAACTGATCGCGGAACGCGGATGACTGACAAGGTATCGAAACCGGCGGCGGCATCTGTTGCCGCCGTCGCAGTGACGGCCATCGCGTGGATGTCGATGCCGGCCACCGCACAACAACAAGCGGCCGTCAGCGATCAGGCGCTGATTGCTCCCGGCCGAACCACCTATGCGCAGAAGTGCTCGCACTGCCATGGCCCGAACATGGTGACGGCGGGAACGGTGGCGCCCGACTTGCGCGCATTCCCCGATGACAACGCGCGGTTCGTTAACACCGTGAAGCACGGCAAGAACAACATGCCGCCGTGGAAAGACATTTTGAGCGATCAGGAGATCGCGGAGATCTGGGCTTTTGTATCGAGCCGGAGGAAGCCATGAAGCGTCGGGTGGCCGTCGCGGCCGCATTGCTGACGACGGCGACGACAGCGCTCGCGGCTGAAGATCCGCTAAAAATCTGTCTCGATGAGAATGTGCCGCCGCTTTCGCTGCACCAGCGCGGCAAGCCCGACAGCGGATTCGACGTCACGCTTGCAGAGGCGGTGGCCGCTCGCCTGGGGCGGCCGCTCAAGATCCAGTGGTTCGAAAGCAAGCTCGACGAAACCTCGAGTCCGGCCCTCGAAGCCAACGCCTTACTCTCCGACGGCCGCTGTTCATTGGTCGGCAGCTATGCACTGACCAGGGACGCGCTCGTGGTGCCCGGCATCAAGACGGCAAGGTTGCCGGATTTCGAAGGCGCGACCCGCGACGACCGCCGCCGCCGCGTGCCGGTCGGCGTGCTGGCCCCGAGCCAACCCTATATCTATTCGCCGCTGACTGTCGTGCTCAGCGAGAAGGCACGTGACCGCAAGATCGCCGGCATCGCCGATCTCGCCGGGCTGCGTATCGCGATCGAAAGCGGCACACTGGGCGATGCGATCCTGATGACGTTCGACAAGGGACGCTTGATCGACGACATCACCCATCTGGTTCCAGGACGGGACGATTTGCTCGGCGCGCTCAATCGCGGCGACTTCGATGCCACCTTGCTCGACCTGCGCCGCTTCGATGCCCACCGCGCCGCGCAGCCGGACAGCAAGCTCACGGCATCCGGATATTATTATCCGATCGGCATCAACAGGGGCTATGTCGGCCTCGCCAGCGATCCGGCGCTCATCGTCCTGGTCAACAAGGCGCTCTCGGAGTTGCAGGCGGCAGGAACGATCGCTGAGCTCGCCAAGGCGGCCGGCCTCACCTATCTGCCCCCGGTGGAGCCCGCGATTCTCGGCGACCAGTTGCTGAGGGTGCTGCAGCAGTAAGGGTTGCGCGACAGCGCTCATTGTCCATCATTGCGAGCCAAGCGAAGCAATCCACCTCTCCGCACCGGGATAGATGGATTGCTTCGCCGCGGAGCCTGTCATCGGGCGCGCATTCGCGCGACCCGTTGGCTCCTCGCAATGACGTTAGAATCGGAAGGGCTGCGCGATTTCATTTCACGCAGCCCCATGTTGCTCAGCCCGGTATGATCCGAGCCAACCGCTCCGTTAGAACATCAGGCCTTCCTTCACGAGCACCCAGCGGCCGTTCTTGACCTGCTGGACCTGGGTAATGGTGTTGGCGAGATGGTCGGTCTTGGAGAACTTGGTCGGCGGCGAGTTGAAGATGTCCATGAACTTCTCGCCTGACTCCAGCGAGTCCATCATCTTCTGGCCGGTCAGGTCCTTGCCCGCCTTGTCGGCGTAGAACGCGAAGGTCATCATGGCGTTGTAGCCGATGATCGCCTGGGTGTTGGCGTCCGAGCCGAACATCTTCTTGTAGTTGGCGAGCCAGTCCTTGACCTTGCCCTTTGCCGTGTCCTCGTAGGGGATTTCGAAGCCGGACGCCGCATAGAGACCTTCGACGGCTTCCTTCCCGAGCGCCGGCACTTCCAGCACGTTGGTCGGCGTCGCGCCGAGGAAGGTGACGTCCCAACCGAGCTTCTTGGCTTCGCCCATCGCGCCGATGGTCTCGCGGATCACGGTTCCGAGCACGACCATGTCGCAGCCGTCGGCTTTCATCTTGGCGACCTGCGCGCTGAAGTCGGAAGCGCCGCGCTTGTAGCTCGTCACCGACGCCGGCGTCACCTTCATCGCGGTGAGCTGCTGGGTGAAGCCGTCAAGCACGTTCTTTCCGTACTCATCGTCCTGATGCATGATGCAGGGCTTCTTGAAGTTCTTCGTCTCCATCATGTACTTGACGGCGGCGCGGGTGCTCTCGACGTAAGGCAGCAGGTTGTTGAACTTCAGCCGCTCCTGCGGCTTGGCAGGATCGAACTTGAAGGTGAATTCGGCGGCTGTCAGCGGGAACAGCTGCAGGACGCCGGCGTCGAACAGGATGTCCTGCGCGGCGAGCACGGTGGGCGAGCCCATCGGACCGACCATGGCGAACACCTTGTCACGCTCGACCATCTTCTGCGACGCCAGCACGGCGCGCTTCGGATCGTAGCCACTGTCCTCCAGGATCAGCTTGATCTTGCGGCCATGGATGCCGCCGGCGGCATTGATCTCCTCGGCCGCCATCTTCATGCCGTTGGAGACCGGAACACCCCAGACCTTGATCGGGCCGGACAGGTCCTGATGGGTGCCGATGACGATCTCGCTCGCCGAGATGCCTTGATCGGTAACCTTGGTCTGGGCGGCCGCCGGTAATTGCGTCAGCGCAAGGGCGCTCACCGCAAGGCCCAGCACCTTGAACGATTTCGACATTGCAGTCTCCTCTTCCTTGGCCCGTGTTGCGCGAAGGGTGGGGCCTTCTCGATCCTTCGCCGTTTTCAAATATTCTGGTCCCAAATTCCGCTTATGCCACCGCCCGTTCGCCATACATGGCGTTGATCTCAGCTGCATAGCGCTTGTTCACAAAACTGCGTTTCAGCTTCATGGTCGGCGTCAGTTCCTCATCCTCGGGCGTGAGCTGGCGCTCGATCAAATAGAACTTCTTGATGGTCTCGACGCGCGCGAAATTGGCGTTGACCGCCTCGATCTCGCGCTGGATCAGGTCCTGGATTTCCTGCGCACGGCACAGGCTGGCGTAGTTGGTGAAGGGAATGTCGTGGTCCTGGGCGAACTTCTCGACGTTCTCCTGATCGATCATGACGAGGCAGGTGAGATATGGCCGCTTGTCGCCGATCACGACGGCATCCGAGACGTAAGGCGAGAACTTCAACTGATTCTCGATTTCCGACGGCGTGATGTTCTTGCCGCCCGAGGTGATGATGATGTCCTTCATCCGGTCGGTGATCCGCACAAAGCCTTCATTGTCGATCGAGCCGACGTCGCCGGTGTGCAGCCATCCCTTGGCGTCGATGGTCTCGGCGGTCTTCTCCGGCTGGTTCAGGTAGCCCATGAACAGGAAATCGCCGCGGATCAGGATTTCGCCTTGCGGCGAGATCGCGACCTCGCCCCAGGGTGCGGCCTTGCCTACCGAGCCAAGCTTGATGCGATCGGGCGGCATGATCGTGGCGACACCGCAATTTTCGGTCTGGCCGTAGACCTCACGCATGTCGAGGCCAAGTGCGAGATACCAGCGGATCAGATCCGGCGCGATCGGAGCCGCGCCGGTGAAGGCCAGCCGGCAACGATCGAGGCCGAGCATGCGGCGGATATTGCGGAACACCAGCCAATAGGCGGCGCGGTTCGCTATCCGCAGCGACAGCGGCGGCGTATCGCCCTGCAGCTTGTACTCGGTGATCCGGTTGCCGACGGCGAGCGCATTGCGATACATCCAGTTCTGGAACGTGGTCGCGTCCTTCAGCGCGATGGTGATTCCGGAATAGAATTTTTCCCAGATCCGCGGCACCGCGAGAAAGGCGGTCGGCTGCACCTCGCGCAGATTGTCCGGGACGGTCTCCGGGCTCTCGGCAAAATTCATCACCGATCCCAGCGCCAGCGAGATGTAATAGCCGCCGACCCGCTCGGCGACGTGGCAGAGCGGCAGGAACACCAGCCGCTCCTCGGAATCGGTCGACGGAAACAGATCGTTGGCGTGGCGCATCTGGTGCGTCACGCTGCGGTTGGAGTGCATCGCGCCCTTCGGTGGGCCCGTGGTGCCGGACGTATAGACGAGGATGGCGAGATCCTCCGCACGGCGGCTTCCAACCATCTCGTCCCACAGCGCCTCCCTGCCCTGCGCATGGTTGCGCCCGAGCGCCGTGAACTCGGCGAGCGACAACACCATCGGATCGCTGAACGCACTGAGGCCTTCCATATCGAACACGACGATCTTCTGCAGCGTCGGACAACGCGAACGGCAGGTCAGGATCTTGTCGAGCTGCTCTTCGTCCTCGGCGAAGATCACCTTGGTCGAGGAATCGTTGATCAGGTATTCGACCTGCGATGAGGAATCGGTCGGATAGATGCCCGAGGAAACGCCGCCGGCGCAGAGGATGCCCATGTCGGCATGGACCCATTCGGGCACGGCGTTGGCGATGATCGAGGCGACGTCGCCCGGCCGGAAGCCGCTCGCATGCAGGCCGTAAGCGATGTCCTTGGATATCTGCAGCCATTCACGCCAACTGGTCGCCTGCCAGATGCCGAACTTCTTTTCGCGGATCGCCGGGCGGTCGCCGCGGGTCTCCACGGACTTCAGAAAGCTCCTCGCGATCGTGTCGGCGACCGTCAGCACTGCAGCTTTCGCCATGCGCGCTCATCCTCCCTCTGTCGCCTGCTATCTGCCACCGGTCTTGAGCCGGTCTCGGGTCAAAAGCAGGGCTCGAATTTAGCTCGAATTCGTTCGTAACGCCAAGGCCTTACCTGCGGCATCTTTAGTCTTAAGCACGATCTTGCCGGAAAACCGGCGTCCCCTTTTCCGGATCATGCCCTAGCGCCAGGTCTTCTTCTTTTTCCAGCGCCGCTCGCCGCGGGCGCCCTCTTCCTTGGCGCCGAGATAGAATTCCTGGATGTCCTTTGAATTCATCAGCCGCTCGCAGGTATCGTTCATCACCACGCGACCGATCTCCAGCACGTAGCCGTAATGCGCCGTCTCCAGCGCCACCTTGGCGTTCTGCTCGACCAGGAGGATGGACATGCCCTGCTCCTCGTTGACGCGCTTGATGATGGTGAAGATCTCCTTGACCAGGATCGGCGACAGGCCGAGCGAGGGCTCGTCGAGCAGCAGCAGCGTCGGCCGGTTCATCAGGGCGCGACCGATCGCCAGCATCTGCTGCTCGCCGCCGGAAAGCTGCCCGGCCGGCTGGTTGATGCGCTCCTTCAGCCGCGGGAAGTAGCTGTAGACGCGATCGAGATCCTCGGCGACGCCGTCGCGGTCCTTGCGCGGATAGGCGCCCATCATCAGGTTTTCGCGCACGGACAGGAACGGAAACACCTCGCGTCCCTCAGGCACGTGGCTGAGTCCCAGCCGCACGATCTTGTCGGCCTCCATGCGCTGGATCGGCTTGCCCAAAAATTCGATCGACCCTTTCTGGGGATCGAGAATGCCGGAGATGGTCTTGAGCACCGTGGTCTTGCCGGCGCCATTGGCCCCGAGCAGCGTGACGATGCGGCCGCGCGGCACCTCGAGGCTGATGCCGCGGATGGCCATGATCGGCCCATAATAGCTCTCGATGTTGCTGAGCTTGAGGATGATGTCGGAAGCGCTCATGGCATCATCCTCATGCGCCGAGATAGGCGGCGACGACGTCGGGATGGCGCTGCACCTCCGACGGCGAGCCCATCGCGAGCACGCGGCCGTAATTGAGCGCGATCACGCGGTCGGAGACGCGGTTGACCAGCGTCATGTCGTGCTCGACCATCAGCACGGTGATGCCGAGCTCGCTCTTCATGTCGCGGATCCAGAACGACATGTCCTCAGTCTCCTCAACATTGAGCCCGGAGGACGGTTCGTCCAACAGGATCAGCTTCGGCTCCGAGCACAGCGCACGCGCCAGTTCGATCACCTTGCGGACGCCGTAAGGCAGGCCCGAGATCAGCTTGTCGCGGTAGGCTTCGAGGTCGAGGAATTCGATCACCTGCTCGACGCGTCGGCGGTGTGCCTTCTCGCCGGCGCGCACGCTCGGCAGGAACAACAGTTCCTCCCAGAGCTGCGTCGTCGAGTGGCGGTGACGGCCGACCAACAGATTGCTCAGCATGGTCGCATTCTCGAACAGTTCGATGTTCTGGAAGGTGCGGGCGATCCCGAGGCCGGCGATCTCGTAAGCCGGCTGCTCGGTGATGTCCCGGTCCTCGAAGAAGATCTTGCCCGAGGTCGGCGGATAGATCCGCGAGATCAGATTGAAGATCGAGCTCTTGCCGGCGCCGTTCGGGCCGATGATCGAGAGGATCTCGCCCCTCTCGACCGCGAAGCTGACCTTATCGACCGCCTTCAGGCCGCCGAAATGCAGCGACAGGTTTTCCGCACGGAAATAGCTCATCGGTTCCGCTCCGATTTCACGTAGATCTTCTGACGCTTGAAGGTGGCGCGCTTGTAGAGCGGGAATAGCTGGAAGAAGAGTTTGATCTTCAGCCAGCGCCCGTAGAGGCCCAGCGGCTCGAACAGCACGAACAGCACGATGATGATCCCGTAGATCGCGCCCTTCAGGCCGTTGGCGGAGGCGATGGCCGAGGCGTTGGCGTGAATTTTTCCGGCCGTTATGCTGTCGGCGCCGAAGGTCGCGGCCAGCCCTGCGATGACGCTGGGCATATCGTCCTTGAGATAGGTCAGGAACGGATCGATCATCACGAGGAAAATCGCGCCGAGCACCGCGCCGTGCAGGCTGAAAGTGCCGCCGATCAGGATCACGATGATGAACTCGATCGAGAGCTGCAGCGTGAACATTTCCGGCGAGATGAAGGAAAGCTTGTGCGCGAACAGCACGCCGGCAAAGCCGGTGATGGCAGCGCTGATCGCAAACGACTTCACCTTGTAGAGCGAAACATTGACGCCCATGCTGCGCGCCGCCGTCTCGCTGTCGCGGATCGCGACGAAGGCACGCCCTGTAGGCGAGCGCAACAGATTAAGCGTGCCGACGATGGTGAGGACCAGGACGGCAAGACAGAGATAGTAGAAGGTCGGGCCGTTTTGCGGCACCGGCTGGCCGAACAGGCTCAGCGTCTTGACCCGCATGCCCTCATTGCCGTGGGTCACGCTTTCCCAGCGCGCCAGCACTTCCTCGACGATGAAGGCGAACGAGATCGTGGCGATGACGAGGTAGATGCCCGTCAGCCGCAACGCCGGGAAGCCGACCAGCGCACCGACCACGCCGGTGAGCAGGCCGCCGGCCAGGAAATAGACCGGAAACGGCACGTTGTACTGCTGCAGATAGGCCGCTGTGTAGGCACCGATCGCCAGAAACGCGGCGTGGCCGAGCGAGGCCTGCCCAGTGAAGCCGGTGAGGATCATCAGGCCGACGCCGACGGTCGCGTAGATGCAGACGAAAACGAGCTGGCTGACCAGATAGCTCGACAGCACGAACGGCGCGATAAGGAGAAACGCAACCAGGATACCGTAGGAAACGTAGTAGCCGCTGTGCGGAAACAGCCTGATGTCGTCTTCATAGTCCGTTTTGAAAAGAAACCGCATCAGACCTTCTTCCGCGTATGAATACCGAACAGGCCTTCGGGCTTGAGCAGCAGCACCACCAGAAGAACGATGTAGGGCGCGACGTCCTTCCAGCCCTGCGGCAAGTAGAAGCCCGCCATGCTCTCGATCACACCGATCAAGACGCCGCCGACCACGGCGCCGGGAATCGAGCCGAAGCCGCCGAGCACCGCGGCAGGAAACGCCTTCAAACCAAGCACGAGGCCGACATTGGAGTGAATGAAGGTGATCGGCGCCAGCAGCACGCCGGCTGCGGTCGCAACCGCCGCGGAGATCGCCCACACGATCGACACAACGCGCTTGACCGGAATGCCCATGTAGTAGGCAGCCAGCATGTTCTCCGAACTGGCACGCATCGCGGTGCCGAGCGTGGTGCGGTTGAAGAACAGATACAATAGTGCGCAAAGGATGACCGTGGCGGCAATCACCGAGAGCTTGTCATAGGCCAGCACCAGCGAGCCGATGCGCAGCACGCCCTCGCTGAACGGCGTCTCGATCTTGAAATCGTCGGTGCCCCAGATCATGCCGACCACGGAGCGCAGGAAATAGCCGAGCCCGATCGTCGCCATGATGATGGAGAACTGCGGATAGCCGAGGATCGGCCGCACCACGACGCGTTCCGCCAGCATGCCGAACGCGGCCATCGCCGCGACCGCGCCGGCGAATCCGATCCAGTAATTGAGGCCGAGCATGCCGATGAACGTGAAGGCGAAGAACCCGCCCAGCATCATCAAATCGCCCTGGGCGAAATTGACGACCTCGGTTGCCTTGTAAACGAGCACAAAACCGAGCGCGATCAGGCCATAGACGCAGCCGAGTGCGATGCCACTCACCAGCTGCTGAACGAAGTCCAGCATCGTTTCCCTCCCCGATGCCAGGCGATTCTGTCGACCGCCTTTTTCGCATCTTGTGTCTACACGCTGCGTGGTATTCCACGACGCAGCGGCACATGTCCCGCTGCATTGAGCCGAAAGGTTCAAGCCCTGTCAACAAAGCGCTGCGTGCGGCACCGTTAACAATTGCGGAGAAATGCCGCAGCCCGGGAAGTTGCGGGGTTCGCTGCGATTTGGCCTGCAAAATTCACCGTGCCGAAAGTTCTTCGGTTCATGGTCCGCGATGACCAACTGGATCGTCCCGAAATCATGAAACCGGATGTATCGGCGCTCGAAGTGCGAGGGTTAACGAAGCGTTTTGACCGTCCGGCGGTCGACGCGCTCGACCTCACCATCCGTGCCGGTGAGTTCTACGCCCTGCTCGGCCCCAATGGCGCCGGCAAGACCACGACCTTGCGCATGGTCGCTGGCCTGCTCAAGCCCGATGCCGGCTCGGTCTCCATCTTAGGGATAGATGCGCTCGCCGATCCCGTCGCCGCCAAGCAGGTCATGGCCTGGGTTTCCGACGAGCCGATGATCTACGACAAGCTGACGCCGCTGGAATACCTCGAATTCGTCGCCGGCCTGTGGGGCATCGACCCCGCCGTTTCCGCCGCCTCCGCACAGCAGCTTCTGCTGTCGCTCGGGCTGGAGCCGCATCTGCACGAACGCTGCGAAGGCTTTTCCAAGGGCATGCGCCAGAAGGTCGCGCTGGCCGGTGCACTGGTTCACGATCCCCGGCTGATCATCCTCGACGAGCCGCTCACCGGGCTCGACGCGCTGTCCGCACGCCACGTCAAGGGATTGCTGCAGGAGCGCGTCCGTTCCGGCTGCACCGTGATCATGACCACGCATATTCTCGAAGTCGCCGAACGGATGGCCGACCGGATCGGCGTCATTGCCGCGGGGCGCCTCGTGGCCGAGGGCACGCTCGCCGAGCTGCGCCAGCAGAACGGCCGCGGCGACACCAGCCTCGAAGACATGTTCATCGCACTCATCGACACCAGCGCGGCCGCCGCATGAGCTCGGCCGCGGCACTCTCCTGGTTTGCTCGCCACGAAATCCGCCTCGCCTGGCGCGAATGGCTGGCGATGATGACTGGCAGCCGGGGGAAGCGAAAGCGCGCGATCATTTTTCTGATTCTGTTCGCTGCCATCATGCACCTGCCAGCCTACGCGGTGATCGGCCGATTTGCCGATCTGCAATTTCCGCTCGGCAAGCCCGAGCTGATCGTCATCACGGCGACGATCTTCCTCGCCTGGGCATTGATGCTGTCGCAGGCCATCGAGTCGGTGACGCGGGTGTTTTACGCCCGCGCCGATCTCGACCTCATCATGTCCTCGCCGGCGAACCTCGCCAACGTGTTCTCGGTGCGGATCGTGGCGATTGCGCTCTCGGTCACCGGCATGGCGCTGCTGTTTTCGACGCCCTTTATCGACGTGCTCGTGATCGGCGGCGGCGCGCGCTGGCTATTGGCATTCGGCCTCGTGATCGCCATCGGCCTTTCGGCCGCGGCCGTTGCAATCGCCATTACCTTGCTGCTGTTCAGGCTGATCGGCCCTAGCCGCACCCGCCTCGTCGCGCAGATCGTGGCGGCCGTGATCGGGGCCGGCTTCGTCATCGCGCTGCAGGTCGCAGCTATTCTTTCCTACGGCACGCTGTCGCGCTTCGCGGTGCTGACCTCAGATGCCGTTGCCGCCTACGCACCTGATCTCGATAGTCTGTTATGGTGGCCGGCCCGCGCCGCGATCGGCGACGGCCTGGTGCTGTCCTGGCTATTGGCCGGCGGCCTTTTGCTGCTCGGCGTCGTGATGGCATCCTTCTCGCCAAGATTTGCCGAAACCGTCGTCTGCGTCGCAGCGACCGCCCGCACCGTCCGCCGCGGTCCGCGCGCGACGGCGTTTCGAAGCGGCTCGCGGCAGCAGGCGTTGCGCGCCAAGGAATTCCTGCTGCTGCGGCGCGACCCATGGCTATTATCGCAAAGCCTGATGCAGCTCCTGTATCTGGTGCCGCCGGCCCTGATGCTGTGGCGGAGCTTCTCCGATCGCTCGACGGCGATCGTGCTGATCACGCCCGTGATCGTGATGGCGGCGGGCCAGCTTGCCGGCGGCCTCGCCTGGCTGACGATTTCAGGCGAGGACGCCGCCGACCTCGTCGCCACGGCGCCCCTGCCGCCCTCCAGGGTGATCCGCGCCAAGATCGAGGTGGTTCTGATGGCGATCGGCGCGATCTTCGCGCCACTGGTCGCAGCGCTTGCGTTTGCCTCGTTGACGCAAGCGATCGTCACCGCGGTCGGCGTTCTCGTCGCGACCGTCTCCGCCACCGCGATCCAGCTCTGGTTCCGCGTGCAGGCCAAACGCAGCCAATTCCGCCGCCGCCAGACCTCATCGCGGCTGGCGACCTTTGCGGAGGCTTTTTGCTCGATCGGCTGGGCCGCGACCTCAGCACTTGCCGTTGCGATTCCGGTCGCGGCTGTCGTCAGCGGCGTGCTGACATCAGGCATTCTGGCCGCGACCTGGAAGATCAGTCCGCGGCGGGCGTGAGGGGCTGCGCTTTCTCCTCGTCATGGCGGCGTTAGCCGCGGATCAGGTCCATCACCGCCGCCGCGAACGCCTCCGGCGCTTCCTGCGGCACGTTATGTCCCGCGCCCGGCACCACGCGATGGATGCGGCTGCCGGTGAACTTGGCGGCGCTGGCGTTGCCGTCGCTCGCGCCGACGACGCCGTCCCTGTCGCCGTCGAGCGTCACCGTCGGCACGGCGATCGGCGGCAGCAAAGCCAGCCTTCGCTGCAGGTCGGCATAGCGCGGATCGCCCGCCGCATGGCCGAAGCGATGCCGGTAGCTGTGGATCACGACATCGACGTAATCCGGGTTGTCGTGTGCCGCCGCCGTGCGCTCGAAGGTGGCGTGGTCGAAATTCCATTCGGGCGACCACTGCTTCCATAACAGTCTTGCAATCTCGCGCCGGTTGGCGGCGAGCCCGGCGCGACCGCGCTCGAGCTGAAAATAAAACTCGTACCAGAGCGCGGCCTCGAGTTGCGGATGGCCCGGCACTATGGTCTGGGAAATATCCTGGATCAGGTAGCTGTTCAAGGTGACCAAGCCGCGGCAGCGTTCGGGCCACAGTGCGGCGGCGACGCAGGCGGCGCGGCCACCCCAATTGTGTCCGGCGACGACCGCGCGCCGGATGTCCAATGTGTCCAGTAGCGCGACGACATCGGCGCCGATCGCCGCCTGCTCGCCGGAACGAATTACCGCCGGATCGCGAAACCGCGTCGCGCCGAAGCCGCGCAAATAAGGAACGATGACGCGGCAGCCCCGCGCCGCAAGTTGCGAGGCGACATCTGCATAGGTGTGGATGTCGTAAGGAAAGCCGTGCAGAAGGACGGCCACCGGTCCGTCCGCGGGGCCCGCCTCGTAATAGGCGACGCTGAGGACACCGGCATCGACGTGCTTCAATGGCTCCATCCGCTGCGAAGACGGCGGGCGCGCCGGCCGCGCGGACGTTGCTGTCTGTGCAAACGCCCTGGCCGTCATTCCCGACAATGCCGCGCCGAGCAGCAGACGGCGCTGGCGATCGATGGTATCAGCCATCCGCTATGCCTTGACCAGCTCCATCACCGCCGCCGCAAACGCCTCGGGCGCTTCCTGCGGCAGATTGTGTCCGGCGCCCGGCACGACGCGGTGGGCCCGGCGTGCGGGAAATTTCCGCGCACCGGCAGCGCCATCGGTCGCGGGGGTGACGCCATCGTCGGCACCGTCAAGCGTGATCGATGGCACCGTGATTGGCGGCAGCGCCGCCAGCCGGCGCTGGATATCGGCATATTGCGGATCGCCATCGGCAAGACCGAAGCGATGGCGATAGCTGTGGATCACCACATCGACATAATCGGGATTGTCGTAGGCGATCGCCGTCCGTTCGAAGCAGGCTTCGTCGAACGCCCAGCTCGGCGACCACTGCTTCCATAACATCTTCGCGATCTCGCGCCGGTTGGCGGCGAGCCCGGCATGGCCACGCTCGAGATGGAAGTAATATTGATACCACAGCGCCACCTCGCGTTCAGGGCGCATCGGCACCATGGCGTTGGCGATATCCTGGATGAGATACGAATTGACGCAGACGAGTCCGATACAGCGTTCCGGCCAGAGCGCCGCGCCGACGCAGGCCGCGCGGCCGCCCCAGTCATAGCCCGCAAATATTGCGCGCTTGATGCCGAGCGCATCCATCAGCGCCATCATGTCGGCGCCGATCGCCGCCTGCTCACCCGAGCGCGGGGTATTAGCATCGCGAAACCGCGTCGGGCCATAGCCCCGCAAATAGGGGACGATGACGCGGCAGCCCTGCGCCACCAGTAGCGGCGCGATATCGACATAGGAATGGATGTCATAGGGAAAGCCGTGCATCAGCATCACTGCCGGCCCATCGGCGGGACCGGCCTCGTAGCAGGCGATGCTGAGGACACCGGCATCGACCTGACGCAACGGCTCGAGCCGTTTGGACGATGGCGCGCGCGGCGCGGAAGCGGTTGCGGCCTTTTCAGACAAAACGACCTCCCTGGTTGAATTTCAGACTAGGGCAGGGCCGCCTCCAGATGAAGCAAATTCGGCGAATGGCTGTGCGCTATTCTGATCATGACGGCTTCGGATTTCGGCGATAGAGTAGCAGGAGCGGCCGTTGCCGCAGACGGGTCATGTCATGCTGCGATCGTTTTCTGTCGCCATCGCCCTGCTCGGCTCGCTGATCGTCCCGGTGGCCGCCCAGCAAGAGCCATTGCGCAGCGAGTGCCTCGCGATGGCGAACGCACCGCCCCGCGCTATCCCGGCCAGCTTCCGGCGCGTTGCTGCCAAATCCCAGGAAGTCGCGATCACCTATGTCGGGCATTCCACCTATTATATCGACACGCCCGAGGGCGTACGGATCGCAACCGATTTCAACGGCGCGTACCGGACCGGACGGCTGCCCGACGTCGTCACCATGAACCGGGCGCACTCCACGCACTACACGCTGTTTCCCGATCCGAAGATCGCGCATGTGCTGCACGGCTGGGGCGAGAACGGAGAGGCCGCGCATGTCTCGACCCGCGTCGGCGACGTCTATATCCGAAACGTGCCGACCGACATCCGCCGCTATTATGGCGAGGGTTCCGGCGCGATGCTCAAGGACGGCAATTCGATCTTCATTTTCGAGGTCGCCGGCCTCTGCATCGGCCATCTCGGGCATCTGCATCACAAGCTCGATGAGACGCATTTCGCCGCGATCGGCCGGCTTGATATCGTGATGGTGCCGATCGACGGCACCTATACGATGTCGCTCGACGGCGTCTCCGAGATCACAAAACGCCTGCGCTCGTCCGTGGTGCTGCCGATGCATCGCTTCGCCACCCCGCTCGACGAATTCATGCGCCTGATCGGCCAGCAATTCACCATCGACCAGCGCAGCGAGCGGACCCTGAAGATTTCCAGGGAAACGCTACCGGGCACGCCGACGGTAATCATTCTGGAAGGGGTGTGAGGTAAGGTGCTATTGATAACTACCGTCATTGCGAGCGCAGCGAAGCAATCCATTTCACCGCTTGTGGGGACATGGATTGCTTCGTCGCTGCGCTCCTCGCAATGACGACGACTCAGCAAAATCAACAATAATAACGGGAGAGAAACTCATGGCCGCCAGCACCGCACCCGCTTCTAAAAGCGGGCTTTTTGCCGATCCGCGCGAAGACTGGCTGGCGCAGCACACCGAGGAGATCATCGATCCCGCGCGCCCGATCGTCGATCCGCATCACCATCTCTGGGACCGCGGCGGGCTGCGCTACTTGATCGAGGAGATGGTGTCCGACATCGCCTCCGGCCACAACATCATCGCGACCGTCTATGTCGATTGCCGCTCGATGTACCGCAAGCATGGCCCGGAGGCGTTCCGCCCTGTGGGCGAGGTCGAGTTCGCCAATGGCGTTGCCGCGATGGCGGCGAGCGGCGGCTACGGCACGGCGGCGATCTGCGCCGGCATCGTCAGCCACGTCAACCTCTTGCTCGGCGAAGGCGCACGGATCGTGCTGGAAGCCGAGATTGCCGCCGGCAACGGCCGCTTCCGCGGCATTCGTCATTCCTCGGCCTGGGACTCCGATCCCAGCGTCGCCGGCATGTATGCGACGCGGCCGAAGGGCTTGCTGCTCGACAGCACCTTCCGCAAGGGTTTTGCCTGTCTCGCGCCGCTCGGCCTGAGCTTTGATGCCTGGCTGTTTCATCCGCAGATCGGCGAGCTCACCGATCTCGCCCGCGCATTCCCCGATACCAGGATCGTGCTCGACCATTGCGGCGGCCCGGCCGGCATCGGCCGCTTTGCCGGCCGGCGCGAGGAAGTTTTTCCGGAGTGGAAAGCTTCGATCCAGGAAATCGCCCACTGCGAGAACGTCGTGGTCAAGCTCGGCGGCCTCGCGATGTGCCTGCTCGGCTATGACTTTCACCTGCGGCCCAAGCCGCCGTCATCGGAAGAGGCTGCGGCGGCGTGGCGTCCCTATATCGAGACCTGCATCGAGGCGTTCGGGCCCGACCGGTGCATGTTCGAAAGCAATTTTCCGCCGGATAAAGGCCAGTGCAGCTATCAGGTGATCTTCAACGCCTTCAAGCGGCTCGCCGCGCAATATAGCGAAGCGGAAAAGACGGCGTTGTTCTCCAAGACGGCGACAGACTTTTACAAGCTGAAGCTGGACTGATTACGCCCATTCGCCCTTGCGCATGACCGGCACGCGGCTTCCATCGGCGTGAACGCCGTCGATGTCGGTCTCGGCCGTGCCGATCATCCAGTCGATGTGGATGAGGCTCTTGTTGCCGCCCTGGGCCGCAATCTGCTCCGGCGTCAGCTTGTCGCCACCGACGAAGCATTTCGAGTAGCACTGCCCGAGCGCGATGTGGGACGCGGCGTTTTCGTCGAACAGCGTGTTGAAGAACAACAGCCCGCTCTTCGAGATAGGCGAGGAGTGCGGCACCAGCGCCACTTCGCCGAGGCGCGCCGCGCCTTCGTCGGTATCGAGCACTTTCTTCAGCACCTCCTCACCGCGCGAGGCCTTCGCTTCGACGATGCGGCCTTCCTCGAACCGGACCTGAATGTTGTCGATCAGCGTGCCCTGATAGGACAGCGGCTTAGAGGAGACGACATGGCCGCTGACGCGCCGGCAGTGCGGTGTGGTGAAGACTTCCTCGGTTGGAATATTGGCGTTGCAGGTAATGCCGTTCTTGGCCGTCGAGGCGCCGCCTTCCCACTCATGGCCGTCAGCGAGACCGATGGTCAGATCGGCGCCCGGACCGGAATATTTCAGCGCATGGAAGCGCTGGCCGTTCAGCCATTCGGTCCGTTCGCGCAGCACGGCGTTGTGTTTCTCCCATGCGGCGACGGCGCCATCCTGATCGACCCGCGACGCCGCAAAGATCGCATCCGCGAGTTTTGCCACCCCGACATCATCAGGCACATCGGGAAACACCTGCCGGGCCCAGGACAGGCTCGGATAGGCGATGATGTTCCAGTTGGTGTCGAAATTGACGATCTTCTCCAGCGCCGGCTGATAGGCCATCGAATTGGCCTTGCTGGCACGCGCCACCTTGGTCGGATCTTCGCCCGACAGCAGCATCGGATTGTCGCCGACGATGGCGAGGCGCGCGGTGTTGGCCGAAAACGCCTTCGCCATGCCCTCATAGAGCCAGTTGGCGGCACGATCGAAACTGTCATTGTGACCATAACGATAGCGCGCCAGCGTGATTTCCTCGTCCGACAGGAACGGGGTCACCAGGCCCGCGCCGGCCTTGTAGGCGTGTTCGGCGATCCGCCGCACCAGCGGCAGCGCAACGGAGGGCGCGGTGAGCAGCAAATCCTGTCCGGGCTGCAGTCGCAAGCCGACCTTGATCGCAACTTCGGCAAGGCGGTCGAGCTTCACGGGATCGATCGAGGCGGAAACGTTGCGCTGATGTGCGGTCATGATTCTTTCGGCCAATGCTGCTGGATTCTTTTACGGCTTCGCAGCCTCCGGCCGAAAATCAAGCCAGAGCGAGCGAAGCGCCTGACAACAGCAATAGCACAAGAATGATCCGCCGAAACCCGATCTCGTTGACGTTCCGGAATGCAACAATGCCGAGCACGGAACCGGCAAACAGCGCCGGCAGGCTGATGGCGAGGTCGACCACGAGCCTGGGCGAGAGGCTTTGGCGCCCGAGCAACAGCATGGCGCCCCTCAACAGGAGATGGGTCGTCATGTCGGCAAGTCGTCACCCTCAGCTAATCAAATGGCAGTGCTGGCGCCGGTGGCTTCGCACCGCCGAGGCACGTCGCCTCATCGTCCGGCGCTGGCGGCGACGCATGCGCCAGCGGGTCGGCCAGCACAGCGCTGGCGGCGACATGAAGGATCAGAATCAGGGCGGCGATGATGCCGAGCGCCGTGACGCTCAGCGGCGCCCCGTCACGCAAACCGGGTCTTGGGGGTCTCGCCTGTCCTGCGGCCGACGCGCGCGGGCGCGGTATTTCCGTGGGCATTTCGATTGCTCTTTTCGATGTCTCGGGATCCCGCCTCGGGCTTCGGGGGCCGCACCCGCGCCTGCCCGGCCATCAAATGCCGGTGCCGGCGAAGCACGCGGATCGCCTCGCGGCGCCGCGAGCGATGCAGCGCCTCGAGGATGCGCGCAAAGAATCCCCTGCGCTTCCTGTGCTGCTCCTGCTCGCCTTCAACGGAGTAAGTACGCATCGCTGATGCCCCGCGTCGGTGTGTGTTTCGCGCGGGCAAAATGTCAGCACGCGCGACCAAGCGCTGTGAAATAGTTCACAGGGCATTCATCGCGCGAGACAAATGGACGTGAGTCGGCTTGATGAACGCTTGATTTGCCCTTGAGGTGGGACGTGCCACGTCTTCGTCAGGCAGCGGCTTCCGCCGTTACAAGCTGCCGATCACGCTGCGTCACAGACCGCGCACCGTGAGCACAATGGCGTCGGCGCCTGCCTTCCGGTCGACCGATATTTCCTGATATTCCGGCGAATGCTGAAACTCCTCTGCCGCGGCGGCGTCGGGAAATTCCATGATCACCACCTTGTCGCGTGGCCATTCGCCTTCGAGCACCACCGGATGCGCGTCCGCCACCAGGAGCTTGCCCTTGAACTTCTTGAACACGCTCATGAAGCGCGATTGATAACGGTCGTAGAGCTCGCGGCGGGTGAATTTCAGTTGCGCGATGATGTAGACGCTCATGGCGATCTCTATGCTCCTGGCGGCGCCCTTGGTCTACCAACGATCAGCCGCGAAACTTTTTCTTGTTCTTCTTTCCGAACGCGGCCTTCGCCGCCGCCCCGCTTTCATGCCGCGGCCTTCCGGCGTGAGCCGGCTCGTCGCGGTGTCTCTTGGTATCGTAACGCGTCTTCTTGTCAAACGGCGCTTTATCGGGCCGCTTTCCGCTTTTGCGGTCCAGCTTCTCGTTCTGTTCGCGATGCGCATTGGGCGGCGGAGCATCTTGCATCGCTTCGATGCGGATGCTGTCTTCCTTGTCGGGGCGGCGGATGCGCGCGGCGAAACGGCGGGCAACGCGCGCGGAAATCTCGAACTCGGTAACGGTATCGAGAACGCGGATGGCACCGACGTCTTCCTTCTTGATGCTGCCGCGGCGGCATAGCATCGGCAACAGCCAGCGCGCTTCGGCATTCTTGCGGCGTCCGATCGCGGCGGTGAACCACACGCTGTCTTCCGCCATGCGGTGGCGGCCCACGGATTTTCCGGGCTTCGCTCCACCCTCCGCCTCCCGATCCGCCCGCTCCCGCGCGCGTTCCGCACGCGACTTGACGCGATCCTCGCCGGGATCGGCGATGTCCTCAGGCGAAGGTAGCCGCGCGCGATAGAGCCGTGCCAGCGCGACGGCAATCTCCTCGGCCGACCGCTCGGCAAGCAGCGCCTGCGCGAGCGCCTGGTCTTCGGCCGTCGTCTCCGCCGTGAGCACATCGTCCCGCAGCAGCCGTTCCTGATCGAGCTTTCGGATGTCATCGGCCTGCGGCGCGACGCCCCACGCCGCGTCGACACCGGCGAGCTTAAGCAGCATGTCCGCACGGCGACGCCGGGCCGACGGCACCAGCAATATGCTTACGCCCTTGCGGCCGGCCCGCCCGGTGCGCCCCGAGCGATGCTGCATGACTTCCGGATCGTTCGGCAGGTCGGCATGAATGACGAGGTCGAGCTTCGGCAGGTCGATGCCGCGGGCGGCGACGTCGGTCGCCACGCAGATGCGGACGCGCCCGTCGCGCAACGATTGCAGCGCCTGCGTCCGCTCGTTCTGGGTCAGTTCGCCCGATAGCGCCACCACCGAGAAGCCGCGCTCCAGCAGCGTCGCCTGCAGATGCCGCACCGCCTCACGGGTGTTGCAGAACACCAGCGCGCCCGGCGATTCATAGAAGCGCAGGAGATTGACGACGGCATGTTCGACATCGCCGGCGGCGATGCGGATCGCGCGATATTCGATATCGGCGTGGCCGCCCGCGTCGCCCGCGACTTCGACGCGGAACGCATCCTGCTGATATTCCCTCGCCAGGGCGACGATGCCGGGCGGCAGGGTGGCCGAGAACAACAGCGTGCGGCGGCTCTCGGGCGTCGCCTGCAGGATGGATTCGATGTCCTCGCGAAAGCCGAGATCGAGCATCTCGTCGGCCTCATCGAGCACAATCGCCTTCAACCCGGAAACGTCGAGCTTGCCGCGCCGCAAATGGTCGCAGAGCCGGCCCGGCGTTCCGACCACGATATGAGCACCATGGGCCAGTTCGCGCTGTTCGCGGCGCGGATCCATGCCGCCGACGCAGGAAACCACGCGGGCCTCGGCATGCCGGTACAGCCAGGCGAGTTCGCGGTGGACCTGAAGCGCCAGCTCGCGGGTCGGTGCGATGATCAATGCAAGGGGCGCGGCGGCCGGCCCAAGCCGTTCTGTCCCGTTCAGGAGGCTCGATGCCATGGCGAGACCATAGGCGACGGTCTTGCCCGAGCCGGTCTGCGCCGAGACCAAGAGATCACGGCCATCGGCGTCATCGGCGAGAACCGCCGTCTGCACCGGCGTCAGGGACTCGAAATTGCGCTCCGCCAAGGCTCGCGCGAGCGGCGGATGGGTGGTCAAGAATGTCACGAGAGATCAGACCCTGTTGGCTCGATGAGCCGGAAAATGTTGAATATCGTCCCGGAACCGAAACGGCTCGAAGCTTGCGCAAATAGCGCGAAGCGGCACGGCCCGACGGATGTGGGTGAAGTGGGGATGCTTTAGGCGAATTCCATCCCGCGCGCCATCCATTCTTTGCAGATTCGCCAATCACTTCTAGACTGGATTTGAGGGGAATTTACCGGGAGCCGACACCTTGACCGCTTTTAAGACCATTCGTGCCCGCGCCGAGAAACGCAAGGGCGGCCCCAAGGCGCTCGCCAAGCTGCTGCCGGCAAAGCCCGATCCGAAGGCGCTTGCCAAGCTCGGTGACGACCGCGTTCTCGCCGAAATGGCCAAACGGGTGTTTTGCGCGGGCTTTGCCTGGAGCGTGATCGAGAGCAAGTGGCCGGGCTTCGAAAAGGCATTCCTCGGTTTCAAGCCGGGCCCGCTGTCGCTGAAGCCGGACGAGTTCTGGGACGATCTGATGAAGGACACCCGCATCGTCCGGAACGGCGCCAAGATCATGTCGGTGCGCGCCAATGCTACCTTTGTCCGCGACATCGCCAAAGAGCATGGCAGCTTCGGCAAGTTTCTGGCGAACTGGCCTTCGTCCGACGAGGCCGCGCTGCTCGAACTGCTGGCCAAGCGCGGCAGCCGGCTCGGCGGCAATACCGGACAGATGATGCTGCGCTTCCTCGGCTGGGACGGGTTCGTCACCTCCCGCGACGTCGTGCTGTGCCTGCGCGATGCCGGGCTCGACGTCGCCGAGACCATCACCTCCAAGCGCGACCTCGCCAAGGTGCAGGCGCAGTTCAACGAATGGGCCGAGGAGACCGGGCTTTCCTATGTACAGATGTCGCGGATCTGCGCGTTGTCGATCGGCGAGAATTATTCGGCGGACCGGCTCGCGAGCATGGGCGCTGACGAGTGATCGGCCTTCGCTCTACGAGCTTCGGCGAGACAAGCCCGTTCAAATGACGAAGAATCCGTGCGTGCCGTCGCGGCGGAGCTGGTCGACAAGACCGTATTCCCAATCGAGATAGGCCTGCATCGCGCTTTCCTTGACGTCGGTGCCCTCATAGGGGCGGCGATAGCGGTGTGACGGGTCGGGTTTCGGGATCACCTGCGGCGGCCCGATCTCCAGCGCGCCGTCATAGCCGCCTTCGAGCACGTAGACCTCCCAGCCCATCTGCGCGAGCCAGGACGCCGTCATGTCGGCGCGGACGCCTCGATCATCCGTCAGCACGATGCGCCCGCCGCGAACGGGAGCCGCCATGTCGATCTCCTGCACCAGTTGTCCGCCGGCGTAATGGCGGAAACCGGCGAGATGGCCGACCGTATATTCCTCCTCCGAACGGACATCGAAGCGGTACAGCGTGCGATAGTCCTCCGCCTGTAGCGCGGCCATTTCCGCGCGGCCGATGTGGCGGACGCCGGCGCGATAGGCGACGTCGCGCGCATTGGCTTCGCCGCCGGCAATCGCGCCGATCTCGCCGCGCCTGCCGGCGCCATGCTCGAGCTTCTGCCTGGCCAAGGTCCAGCCGATCGTCCCGTTGCGCAGCGCCCGCACTTTATTGGTAATGCCGGCATTGATCAGCGACTGGGTGCCGATGATCGAGCGGGTGCGGCCGGCGCAGTTGACGATGATGGTGGTCTCGGGGTCCGGCGCGGCGCGGCCTGCGCGCAGCACCAGCTCCGCCCCCGGCACGCTGATCGAGCCCGGGATATTCATGGTGGAGTACTCATCGAACCGGCGGACATCGAGAATCCTGATGTTGGCGCCATCGGCGATCAGCGCGTTGACTTCTTCTGCGGCCAGCGAAGGCGTGTGCCGCCGCGCCTCCACAAGCTCGCCGAACGCCTTGGCGTAGGAGTTGACGTCCTCGAACAGCTCATAGCCGGCCGATTTCCAGCCCTGCAGCCCGCCTTCGAGTTGGCGGATATTGCTGTAGCCGAGCGCCGCGAGCCGCTTCGCCGCCACGGCAATGAGGCCTTCGCCATCATCATAGAGCACGATCAGAACGTCCTTGCGCGGCAAGCGGGCCTCCGCCTCCAGCGCAATACGGCCAGCCGCCATGTTGGCGGCAAACAGCGGATGGCCGGTGGCGAAGACGGCCTCGTGCCTGACATCGAGCAGCGCGATTTCCTCCCGCAGCAGCAGCGAGGTGCGGATTTGCGAGGCAGTTACGGATGGGACGGTCATGAATCCTGGATTCCGGGTGAGGACCGCCCTCCTTTAGCAGCATCGCCAGATGCGCGTCACCGCCGGGAAGGTATTGGCTCTCATGTCATCAGGCATTGGACCGATTGCACCGACCTGCCCGAAGCGGCATATGATTGCCCATCAGACCAGCAGCCGGGCATTCGATGGACCTCAAGCAATTGCGCACCTTTCGCGCTGTCGCCGAGCTCGGCAGCCTGAGCAAGGCGGCCGACCGGCTGCGCGCCGCGCAGCCCGCGCTGAGCCGGCACATCAAACTGCTGGAGCACGAGCTTCGCGTCGAACTGTTCGTCCGCAACGGGCGCGGCATGCTCTTGACCAGCGCCGGCCGCATGCTGCTCGACCGCACCACTGGATTGATCCGCCAGATCGAGCAGGTCAGCGACGACCTCAAATCGGCCAACGGCAATCCGTCGGGCCGCGTCATCCTCGGGCTGGTGCCGACGGTGAGCGCGGTATTGTCCGGTCGGTTCGCCCGCCGCGTGCTCCACGAATTTCCCGACGTCTCGCTGCGTCTCGTCGAAAGCTATGGCGGCCATCTGGTCGAGTGGCTGCACCGCGGCGAAATGGATCTCGCGATCATTTATGGGCCCGCGGTCGATCTGCATCTTCAGGTCCAGTCGATCGGCCGTGAGGACATCGTCGCGGTCGGGCCGCCGGGATCGGGGCTGAACAAGCGCAAGCAGGTCGACCTGAAGTGGCTCGCCAAGCAGAAACTGATCCTGCCCAGCATCTCGCATGGCTTGCGCGCCTTGCTGGAAAAGGCGCTGGCGCGCGAAAAGCTCAAGCTGGAGGCCATGATCGAGGTCGATTCCTACCGCGCGCAGATCAGCCTGATGGAGGAAGGGCTCGGCTATACGCTGCTGCCGCCCTCGGCGATCCGCGCCGAGGTGGCGGCCAAGCGCCTGGAGATGGCGGCCGTCAACCCATCGGTCTCGCGCGAGCTGATCCTGGCCTCGCCGATCGCGCATCCGCCGTCGATCGCCACGACTACGATTGCGACGCTGATCGTATCAGAGATTCAGGAGCTCTCCCGGCAAGGCCGCTGGAAGATCGACATGACAGCGTAGCGCCACTCCCTCAATTAAACAGCGCCTCGTCGCCCAGCACCGATTGCCTAAAGCGCGTCGCCAGGATCACGCCGTCCGCCGGTGGCATCACGAACACCAGGGCCTCCGGATTGATCTTGATCTGCGCAAAGGCCGTGCCCCGTCCCGCATGCGCGAGTTCGCGAAGCTCGGTCACCTCGGCCATGGTACGGACGATGCGCGAGGTGCGGATGCCGCAGGCGCTGGCGATGGCGGACAGATCGACGCCTGACGCGGTCGGCGTTTTCTGCATGCCGGTCTCGCCGAAGCGCTCATTGTCGAGCACGGCGATGGTGAGATTCTTCGGCGCCTCTACCGCGATCGTGGCGAGCGAGCCGACATTCATCAGCATCTCGCCGTCGCCGGTGAGGACGAGCACCTTGCGTTTGGGCTGCGCCAGCGCGAGGCCAAGCCCGATCATCGAGGCGCCGCCCATGGCGCCCCAGAGCGGAAAATTATTTGGGTGATCTCCGGCGGCAGAGACGTCCCAGTTCGGCGCGCCGAGGCCGGCGATGACGAGGAGATCCGCGCGGTCGCGCAATAATTCGTTGACGACGTCGCGGCGGTGCAGGAGCGCGTTCGGATTGTTCATTTGCGGGCAAGCTCCTTGAAGTTCTTGGCGCCGAGCACGCGCTGGCCGATCAGCACCGCCACTGGCTTCCAGGTGTTGAAGGCAAGGTTCGCGGCTCCCTGCACGGTGGAGGCGACGAGGTCAGGCTCGTCGACCTTGTTCACGATCACGCCCATGGCTTCGAGTGAGGGACGCGTGCCCTGCCCCATCGGAATCTGCCACGGGTTGAACTCGCCCCAGTCGCCGCGCATGGTGACGATCATCAGTAACGGCATGTGACAGATTACGGGCAGCGACAGCATGTTGATGCAGTTGCCGACGCCGCTCGATTGCAAGAGCAGGACGCCACGCTCGCCGCCGAGCCACGCACCGGCCAGCATCGCCACACCCTCTTCTTCCGTCGTCAGCGTGACGACGCGGGTCTCTGGATCGGCCTCGAAAGCGCGGATCAGGCGGCTGTGGCCGGCATCCGGCACCATCGCGACCTGGCGAATGCCGGCGTCCTTCAGCACGCGATAGATCTCATCCGGCCACGTCGCCAGCGCCGCCGGCGCCTCGCTCTGTGATTCTGCTGCTTCCGCCATCGGGGCTCGTTTCCTCTGCAATTCTTGGAGTCGAATTGCCGGCAGAGTAGACCGCCGCCGGAATTCAAGGAATTTGAATGTGGACATGGCTTCTATCGCAAAATTGAAAGGCTGGGGGCAGTGGCGAGGCCGATGCTATGCGGAGATGGCGCTGCACTAACCACTGTCATCCTCCGCGCGGCGGAGGATCCAGTACGCCGCGGCTTCTCGGTTCGATCACTGGCGCCTCGGATTACTGGGTCCCCCGCCCTAGTGCGCAATTGCGCAGCGGAGGACGACGACTGAGTGTGAAGGGGCGATCTCGCGACATGTTTTGCCCGAGGTTTTGCCAGACCACTTCCGCCCTCTCCATTGTGAGGGCGCAGGGAAGACCGGGTGCGCGCCGCACCCGCGGTCTCGTGTGCCATTATGCGCATAGCAAGAGGTGCACACGAGCATACAGGTTCGGCGGAAGCATCCCCGCCTTCCCTGCGCAATGGCTTTACGGCTTACTTCGTGCTCTCCCCGGAGAACGGCTCTTTTGCCTCCGTCGCCTGCAGGATGCTTTCGCATCTTGAAGACTTAACGCCAGCACCACGGCGCCAGAACCATACGACTTCACCGTACGCATCAGCCATACTCGTCGGTCACAGCCTCTGCGTCCATCACATCTTACCGCGCGTCAGTGACGATGGCCAACGCCACTCATCTCGCGGTGAGACGGGCGGAATATGCCGCTGATTTGGGCCGGAATGGAAGCGGAATATTTCTGATTTACAGAAATTCTCAACTTGACATTACTTCTGTAAATCAGAAGTGATTTGCCCCATCGAGCAAATCACAGCCAAGATCATAGGTGTTGTAGGGTGCGCAGAGCGCAGCGTGCCCACCAGCGAGCAACGTGCTCGGTGCTAAATGGTGGGCACGTCACTTGCGCTCCTTTGCCCACCCTACGCAATCGTCATTTCGGCTTGGAATCCGGCGGGCAGTCCGGTGAGACCTTCAGCGGCTTGTTGCCACTCTGTACCGCCGGCGCGGCGGAGTTGGAGCCGCCGGCGTCAGGCAGCAACCGCGCTCTTGTCGACGGTCTGCGAGTTCGGCGTCTTTTCCTCGCCCTGCCCGAAAGATGCCGCCGGTGACGTCGTGCAGGCCGTCTTCTGCTTGTCGGCCTAGCCCGCCGTGGTCTGGGCCGAGGCCGTACTCACTCCGATTACCGCTGCAAAAATCGCTGCCGCGACGCGAGTCATTTTCGTCTCCGGTGGCTGAAAAATAGCTTGCCCGGAGCAGAACGTTCTGCTGCAACGATGATTCCCGGCAGCCCAGATGCGACGTTGCAGAGCATTCGAACCGGCGCGGTATTTGCTTTGCCAGGCTGATCGAAAACGGAGCTTGCATGACCGTCGACCTCACACGCCGCACGCTGCTTCATCTCGCTGGCGCCTCATCACTGTCCGCTGCGGCGGCCGCAGCAGCACGGGCCGAGGGCGCGGCCGATAGCAACGGGCCGACCTTCGCGAGCCAGACGCCGATGCGGATCGGCATGGTGACCTTGCGCGTGCGCAACCTCGATCTCGTCACCGACTTCTATCGCGACGCCATCGGGCTCACCGTCATGCAACGCACGGCGACGGGCGCCCGTCTCGGCGTAAGCGGCGTGCCGCTGCTCGATCTTTCCCGGCGCGCGAACGCCCCGGCCGAGGCGCGGAACGCGGCCGGCCTTTACCACACCGCCTTCCTGATGCCGACGCGCAAGGACCTGGCGCGCTGGCTGGTGCATGCCGCGACCAACAAGGTGCAGCTCTCCGGCTTTGCCGATCACCTCGTCAGCGAATCCGTCTATCTCGACGATCCCGAAGGCAATGGCATCGAGGTCTATGCCGACCGCGCGCCTGAGATGTGGAAGTGGGACGGCGCGACGGTCGCGATGGCGACCGACCCGCTCGATTTCGACAATCTGCTGGCCCTGACCAACCCGCGCGTCTCCAACTATGCCGGCGCACCCGAGGGCCTGCGCGTTGGCCACATGCATCTGCGTGTCGGCGATCTCGACCAAGCCGACCGCTTTTATGGCGGCGTCATCGGCTTCGACCCGACGCGCAAACGGACCGGCGCTGCGTTCCTCTCTTCGGGACGATACCACCACCATCTCGGCATCAATGTCTGGCAGAGCGAAGGCGCCGGCCGGCGAGACGATGCAGCCACCGGGCTTGCCTGGTTCTCGCTGGAAATCGCGGCGCCGGAAATATTGGAGGCGCAGGAGCAGCGCCTGCGGCAATCCGGGGCGCCGGCTGCGGCAATTACCAATGGAATTGAGACGGCGGACCCCTGGGGCACGAAGGTGCGGCTGATCAAGGTTTGACGGCGCCATAACGAACAAGCCACAGCGTCGCCGCGCCGGGGATCGAAGCTGTGCCAAGAAGGATGATTTCATGAATTTGCCGATGAGCTGGGAGGAATGGGCGCAACACGATGGCGTTGCGCTGGCCACGCGTGTCGCGAAGGGCGAACTGACGGCCGCCGAGCTCGCGGCGCAGGCCGCTGCCGCGATCGCCAAGGTCGATCCCCCGCTTTCGGCCGTCGTCGAAGTGTTCGAGGATGCCGTCACAGACCCCGCGACCGACGGCACCAATCTCGACGGCCCGTTTGCCGGGCTTCCCTTCCTGATGAAGGATCTTGGTCCGACCCTAAAGGGCCGGTTGCAGGAAATGGGTTCGCTCTACATGCGCGGCAATCGCGCGAGCGCTGACACCTTCCTGACCAGGAAGATGCGCGCGGCCGGGCTCAACCTGATCGGGCGCACCACCACGCCGGAGTTCGGCGTCTGCAGCTCGGCGGAAAACCCTGCTGTCTATGTCACGCGCAATCCCTGGGACACCGACTACACCACATGCGGATCGTCGGCCGGCAGCGCCGCGATGGTCGCCGCAGGTGCGGTGCCGATCGCGCATGCGACCGATGGCGGCGGCTCGATCCGGATTCCGGCCGGCGTCAACGGCAATATCGGGCTGAAGGTGTCGCGAGGCGTTTTCTCGCTGTCGCCACTGCTCTCCGATCTCTCTGGCCTGGTCTCCATTCAGGGCTGCCAATCGCGCACGGTGCGCGATACCGCTGTATTCATCGACGCCTGCCGCGGCCCGGCGCCGGGCGAATTCATGCCGTTCTGGAGTCCGCCGGAACCATATTCGCGGATGATCATGCGCGATCCGTCGCGGCTGAAGATCGCGCTGTCGCACAAATGGGGCGACTACGAAGCGACGCCGCATATCGCAACTGAACTGGAAAAGGTCGGCCGCTTCCTCGAGGGCCTTGGCCATCAGGTCGACTACGCCCTGCCCGAAATCGACTACAGCGCAGCTTTCACCGCGCAGACTACCTGCTACATCAGCAATTTTGCCGTCGTCATCTCCAACATGCTGGCCGCGCGGGGGCTCGAAGAGCCGCCGGCGGACCTGATCGAGCCGATCAACATCCGGATATGGCAGCACGGCCGGAACACCAGCTATGCCGACCGCGCGAAAATGCAGGCCGTGTTCAACACGACCTCGCGCGGCTTCGGCACGTTCTTCGAGGATTGGGACATCATCCTGACGCCGATCACGGCGTTGCCGACGCCGAAGGTTGGCACGACGGACTATCTCACGATCAGCGACAATCCCGATGTGCTCGACTGGTTCGGCAATCTCTGGCGCAATTTCGCCTTTACCCCGCTCGCCAATCTCTGCGGCATCCCCGCGATCTCGCTGCCGCTCGCCACCCACGAGCACGGCCTGCCGCTCGGCATCCAGGCCATCGCCCGGCAAGCCAATGACGGGCTGTTGCTGCAGCTCGCCGCCCAGATCGAGCGCGCGATCGACGGCAAGTGGAACGCGGGCCAGAAGCCCGGCGTCCATGTGACAGCGGGGTGAATGGCAGGCACGTCGTGCTTGAATGATCCGAAGCTCCACTGAATAGCGATCAGGACCGTCCCACACCGCAGCCGGAGCGGCGTTGCGCGCATCAATGCCCGGCATGAAACGCCGGTCCTGGTCACGGACGCAGGGCGGGTGCTGACCGAGACGGTCGCGCTCGCCGCCTGGCTCGAGGCAAGAGACAGCGAGCGGCGCATCAGTTTCACGCCGCTTTCGCCGGAAGCGGCCCGGATGCACCAACTGTTCGGCTTTATCGACACAGGTTTTACCAGCGCCTTCTCGCCGCTGGGCCGCGATGGAGATGGCGAAACCGAACCCGCAAATGCAGTTGTCTACAAGCTCGAAGCGATGATCGGAGATCAACCCTTTCTCATGGGTGAGCGCCCGACGCCGACGGCATTCTGGTCGGCGTTGCGCGGTGGCTCGATTTTCATCAACTCGCCGATCCGGCGCGCTGGCCGAAGCTCGCCGCTTTGCGTCGGCGCATCGAAGCCGACCCCGCCGTCATCTATGCGAAGGCCTTGGAGGGCGGAGATACGGCTTCGGGCTCCGGCGCTTGCAGCGGCCACATCCTGCTCGCGGACGTTATCGAGCGGTTCGGTGATTGAGGCGATCATGCGGCGCGGCCTGCAGCATCCCATGCGCTGATCGTTGCATGGACGTGCAGCGCTGCTACAGCGGCGGATGCCGGCGGTGCCAGTCCGTCGCGCTCTGGAACGCTATACCGGCACGGATCAGCATCGCCTCATCGAGATCCGCGGCCGCTAACTGGATCGCAATCGGCAAGCCATCGCTGCTGAACCCGCCCGGCAGGGTCAGTGTCGGCTGCCCCGTCATGTTGAAGGGGGCGGTATAGGCCTGCAGCCTGGCGATCAGCTCCGGCTGCAGGCCCATCGTCCCCATGGCCTTCAGGGACAATGGCGCGAACGGATGCGCCGGCACAAGGAGCAGGTCGATCTTCCCGAACAGAGTGCGCATGCGGCCGCGGAAAGCCATGCGCCGCAGCAGCACCTCTTGATAGTCGAGGCCGGACAAGGCGCCTCCGGCCTCGAGAACCATGCTCAACACTGGACCGTAGGAATCCCGGCGCGCCGGATATGTCGCCCGATGAGCGACCGCCGCTTCCACGGCGCAATTCGGAGCCCAATCGGCAATAGCCTGAGCGACATCCGGCACCTGGACTTCCACGAGTTCGGCGCCGAGCGCGGTGAGCACGCGCGAGGCGTCATCGAGAACCGCAACCACTTGCGGATCGACGTCCCGGCGGCTCAAGTTGCGATCGACGCCGATTTTGAGACCGCCAATGCTGGCGTTCGCCATCGGCGCGAAACTGGCAACCGGCGCTTGCAATGCGGTGGGATCGGCCGGGTCGGCGCCGGCGATCGCCGTCAGCAGCGCGGCGGCATCCGCGACACTGCGCGCCATCGGCCCGACGTGATCGAGGCTCGGCGCTAGGTCGAAGACGCCGTGCCGGCTCACCCGTCCCCACGTCGGCTTGAGGCCGGTCAAGCCGTTGGCAGCCGACGGCCAGCGGATCGAGCCGCCGGTATCGGAGGCAAGTGCCCCGAAGCAGAGCCCGGCTGCCACCGCGACACCCGGCCCGCTTGACGAGATGCCCGGCCAGTAATCGGCATTCCAGGGATTGCGGGGCGGCGTGATCTCGGGATGATGGTCGGAATAGGCGCCTTCGGTCATCTGCAGCTTGCCGAGCAGCACGGCGCCCGCTGCGCGCAGACGCCGCACGACGGTGGCGTCCTCGGCCGGCCTGAAGCTCTTGTAGATCGTCGTCCCTGCCGCGGTCGGAGCGCCCTCGGTCCAGAACAAGTCTTTGACGGCAAGCGGAATTCCGTGCAGCGCTCCGCGATAATCACCGGCAATTATGTCAGCCTCCGCCGCCCGCGCCTCGGCCATCGCGCGCTCGGCCGTGACGAGAGCGTAGCTCGCGAGCCTGCCATCCAGTGCTGCGATCCGGTCGAGCTGCTGACGGGCCGCCTCCACCGGCGATATCTCGCGCGTGCGGATCAGCTCCGCCAGCTCAGTCAATTCCAGGAAATGCACTTGTCTCATGGCCGCTCAGCCCATCGCTCCCGCGCGGACATCCGCGACAAACCGAGCCAGCGCCTTGCCGACATCGTCGGGCGCTTCCTCCTGCAGAAAGTGCGCCCCCTTGACCATCACGGTCTGCTGATTGGGCCAGGAGCGACAGAACTCCCGCTGGGCGCCGATCAGAAATCCGGCAGGCTCCGCGTCGATAAAGAGTTTTGGCATCGGGCTGGCCGAGAGCCAGCGCGCGTAGTCTTCGACGATAGCCACCACGTCCGCCGGCTCGCCGGCGATTGGCAGATCCCGCGTCCATGCCAGCATCGGCATACGCGATAGGCCAGGAATGCGATAGTGGCGCCGATACACCTCGATGGCTTCCTCGCTGATATGGCGCAGCGGAAGCAGATATTCGATGAAAAGATTCTGCCGGAGGATCAGGTCCTCTCCGCGATCGCTCCGTTGCCCCTGAAAGAAGGCGCGCGTCGCCGCGGGCCACTCATCCCAGGACGCGAACGGCCGCACAATCCCTTCCATATAGGCGATCGCCTTGACTCGCCCAGGATTGCGTCGGGCCCAATCGAAGCCCAGCGCCGAGCCCCAGTCGTGAACGATGAGGATCACGTCCTTCGTCAAGCCCATCTCCTCGAACCAGCTATCGAGATAGCGGCGATGATCGAAGAACCGGTAACTACCGTCAGGAGCAGGACCGGAATTGCCCATGCCCACATAGTCAGGTGCAAGGCAGCGTCCATAGGGCAACAGATAAGGGATGATGTTGCGCCACAAATACGAAGGCGTCGGAACGCCGTGCAGGAACACGATCGGATCGCCTTCGCCAACGTCGACGTACGCCATGTTGCTGTCGAGCACCGCAACGCGTTTCCGGTAGGACACATCTTCGGTCGAGATTGCGGGATAGGTCATCGGGAATACTCCTCTTGTTCAACCGGGCGGAACCATTCGCGCCAAATTCGGACACCTGCTAACGCGATTTACCAGTGTCGGTTGCAGAAACCAGCAAAAATATTATGCTGGTGTCATGAGACATTCGGACAAATTCCCGGTTCCCGGCGATGTCGCGCTGCTCTACGATTTCGTGAACTCGATCGACCAGCGCCGATACGTTGAGCAGGGTGTCGCGCATGAGCCTGGCGACGAACTGGAGACGCCGGCGCAGCTCGAAAGATGGCTTCAGAGTCGCGGCCTGTTGAAACCTGGCGCAAGGGTTTCGCCAGCCGAGCATCGCGAAGCGCTGGAGCTGCGGACGGCCCTCAGGCAATTCCTCAGCTCCTCGGCAACGCAGCTGAGCGCGGCGGCCATCGATGTTGAACGCGCCGCCGCCCGCTTTCCCTTGTTAGTCACGGCCTCCCGAAAGCATTCGCTCGACTTGCGACCGCTTGAGCGGCGGGCGAGCAGCGGACTCGGAGCCGTTTTAGCTGAACTCGTGCGCCTATCCGATAGCGGCAGGCTCGAACGTATGAAGATGTGCAGTTCCGACGAGTGCCACTGGATCTTTTACGACCGCTCCAAGCCGGGCAATCGCCGCTGGTGTTCATCGGACCGATGCGGAAACCGGGAGAAGACCCGGGCCTATCGCGACCGCCATCGCCGCGGTGATTGATGGCCATGCATCCCCGGGCAGATGGCTCGCATTGCCCGAGGATGAGCCGCTGATGCGGATCTCAGGATCCGCCTTACTTCCACTTCGCCAGATAGAAGCGCGGCAGCTCGTCCGGGTATGGCGTGAAGTCGAGCTGCTTGGAGTGGCCGTAGGTCGTCACATAGGTGTGCAGCGGCGCCCAGTAGGCCTGTTCGGTGATCTTCTTGATCGCCGCCGAATAGGCTTCCTTGCGTGCTTCCGGGTTGATGGTCGATCCGCCCTGCAACAACAGCTTCTGCACCTCGGGATCGCGCGCGTAATCGTCGGCGCCGCCATCGAAGAAATTGGGCATGATGGCCGAGACGTCGTTGATCGAGTAGCTGCCCCAGCTACCGAGATAGGCGCGCAGCTCGCCGGCCTTGGCGCGCTGGATCAGCGCCGCGGTCTGGAGCTGGTTGAGCTTGGCACGGATGCCGACCGCGTGGAGGTAATTCTGGACCGACGATCCCCATTGCGGCAGCACGTAGCTCGCAAGCTCGACATCGAAGCCGTCGGGATATCCGGCCTCGGCAAGAAGCTTCTTTGCCTTTGCCGGATCATAGTCGTAGGCCACCGCGGCTTCGGCATCGCAGCCGAACTGCGACGGGAAGCAGGGCGCGGGGGGAACGCGGCTGCCGCCGGTGACGAGCTTCTCGGCGATCGCTTTGCGATCAATCGCATGCCAGATCGCCTGCCGTACCTTCTGCTTGGTCAGGGGATTATCGGCCCCGGTGCGCCCGCCGGCATCCAAGGAGAGATATCCGATCCGCATCGATTCCTTGCGCACCGCCTGCAGATGCGGCATCCGGTTCACGGCTTCGAGCTGGTCCGGATTCATGTTCCAGATCCAGTCGGCGCGGCCGGCAAGCAATTCCGTCATCTCGGTCGCCGCGTCCGGCACGAAGCGCACGCTCATCTTCTTGATCGCCGGCTTGCCCTTGGGGCTGCCGGCCCAGTAATCCTCGAAGCGCTCGAAATCGATGGAGACACCGGGCTCGACCTTGGTCATCTTGTAGGGCCCGGCGCCGACCGGCGCCTTGGCGTAGCCTTCCGCGCCGACCTTCTCGCGATAGGCCTTGGGATAGATCGGCAGCACCAGCGCGAAATATTCCAGCGCCGCCGGGTTCGGCCGCTTCAGCGTGACACGCACCGAAAGGTCGCCGGTCTTCTCGGCCTTGTCGATCCAGTTGTAGTTCGCCGGCGTCGATACGCGGCTTCCCGGATCGGCTACGAGGTTGATCGTGTAGACGACGTCATCGGCGGTCAGCGTGCTGCCGTCATGGAACTTGACGCCCGGCCGCAGCGTGAACTCGATCGTGGTCGGATCCGGCAGCTTCCATTCGGTGGCGAGCAGCGGCTCCAGCTTGAAGGTATCCGGATTGCGGTAGACCAGCGCATCCCAGCCCTGGTGGTGCATCACCACGCCGGTGCGCAGATTGTTGTAGAAGGGATCGATGTTGGGCAGCGCGTCGCGCATCACGATGCGCAACGTATCGGCAGATTTTTGCGCGGCTGCGGGCTGCACGACGGCGCCCGATAGAACCATCGCCAGAATTGCAACGCCGAGCCTGGTTTGCATGCGCATATCGCTCTCCATTATTTTTCTACTACAGACGCCGTAAAACACGCCCTATGCCAGATGACATTCTACCATTCCCTGGGGCGGGCGGACCATGCGCGCTGGTGCCTCATGGCGGCAACGCTCGACCGCAATGCGGCAGCGCGGATTGAACCGGCAGCCCGGCGGGATATTGGAGGGGTCGGGCATGGCGTCGCCAAGCCCGAGATCGGGCACTCCCCGGCCCGGTTCCGGCGTCAGCACGCTTTCCAACAGCACCTTGGTGTAGGGATGCGCGGGCCTTCGAAACAGCGCGTCGGTCTCGTTGCGCTCGACGATCCGGCCAAGATACATCACCGCGACCTCGCTCGCGACGTGCTCGACCACCGCGAGGTTGTGGCTGATGAAAAGATAGGTCAGGCCGAGGTCCCTGCGCAGATCGGCCAGCAGGTTGAGGATCTGCGCCTGCACCGAAACGTCGAGCGCACTGGTCGGCTCGTCGCAGATCACGATGCGCGGCTCCAGCACCAACGCCCGCGCAATCGCCGCGCGCTGGCGCTGGCCGCCGGAGAGCTGCGCCGGCATCCGCTCGCCCATCGCGGCCGAGAGGCCGACGCGCTCGAGAATGCCGCCGACGCGGCGCTCGATCTCGGCGCGCGAGAACGTGCCCTGGGCCTCCAGCGGCAACGCGACGATGTCCTTGATGCGCCGGCGCGGATTGAGCGAGGCGAACGGGTCCTGGAACACCGGCTGGATCAGTCGGGCGCGCGCCTTGCGATCGAGATCGAACAGCCGCTTGCCGTCGACCAGCACGGTCCCCGCCGTCGGCTTAAGCAGTCCGAGGATCAACCGCGCCAGAGTTGACTTGCCGCAGCCGGATTCGCCGACCACGCCAAGCACGCTGCCGGCCGGCACGCTGAAGGTGACGTCGTCGACCGCGATCACGCGCTTTTCCGCCGCCATCAGGCCGGTGCGGACGCGAAATTCACATCGGAGGTTCTCGACCTCGATCGCTGCAGTCATGCGGGTTGCAGCTCCGCCCAGCCCGGCTCGAGCCGGCAAAGAAAATCATGCGCCTCGCCCGCCGGCCGCCGCGGGATCGCGCGGGTGCAGGTCTCATCGGCATGGGCGCAGCGCGAGCGAAAGGCGCAGCCGGCAAACCCTTCGCCGATCGCCGGCACGATGCCGGGGATCGAGCCAAGGGGCTTGTCGCGCTGCACGCGGCCCGGCACCGGCACGCAGGACAACAGCCCGCGCGTATAGGGATGCTGCGGCGCGCGAAACAATTCCGCGGTCGGGGCACGCTCGACCACCTCGCCGGCATACATCACCGAGACATGGTCGGCGACGCGCGCGACGATGCCGAGGTCGTGGGTGATCAGGAGGATCGACAGGCCGAGCTCGCGCTGCAGCGAGGCGAGCAGCCGCAGGATCTGCGCCTGCACGGTGACGTCGAGCGCGGTAGTCGGCTCGTCGGCGATCAGAAGTTCAGGATCGCACATCAGCGCCATCGCGATCATGACGCGCTGGCGCAGGCCGCCGGAAAGCTGGTGCGGAAACTGGCCGAGCCGCATGCCGGGCGCGGTGATGCCGACGCGCCCCATCAGTTCGGCGGCGCGGTCGAGCGCGGCGGTACGCGAGCCGCCCTTGTGGCGCGTCATCACCTCGGCCATCTGCGAGCCGATGGTGAAGGCGGGATTGAGGCTGGTCATCGGCTCCTGGAAGATCATCGCCATGCGGTTGCCGCGCAGGCGCGCCATCTCGCGGTCCGATAGCGAAGTGAGGTCCGTGCCGGCAAAATTCATTCGTTTCGCCGAACGCTGGCCGCCGCGCGCCAGCAGGTTCATCACCGCCAGCGCCGTCACCGACTTGCCGCAGCCGGATTCGCCGACCAGGCAATGAGTCTCACCCTTCTCGACCCGGAACGAGGTGCCGCGCACCGCCGCGGTGCGGCCGAACGTGACACGAAGCTCCTCCACTTCCAGCAATGCGCTCATCGCAGCCGCTCCGAGCCGAGGAGATTGCGCAGTCCGTCGCCGACCAGGTTGATGCCGAGCACGAGAACGGCCAGCGCGACGCCGGGGATCATGATCACCCAGGGCGAGAAGAACATGTAGTCCTTGCCTTCCGCGATCATCAGCCCCCAGGACGGCAGCGGCGGCGGCACGCCAAGCCCGAGGAACGACAGCGCCGCTTCGAGCAGGATCGCCAGCGCCATCTCCAGCGTCGCCACCACGGCGAGATGGCTCGCGATATTGGGCAAAATCTCCTTGATCAGGATATGTGGCATCGACGCACCGGCGCACCAGGCGGCGCTGACATAATCGTGGTTGCGAACCTGCATGGTGGTGGCGCGCGCCACGACGGCGAAGCGGTCCCATAGCAGTAGCCCCAGTGTCGCGACAACCAGCCCAAGGCCCGATCCCATCAGCCCGACCACGGCGAGCGCGACCAGCACGACGGGGATCGACAATCGCGTCGTGATGGCGAACAGCACGAGGTCGTCGATGCGGCCGCCGAAGAAGCCGCCGAGCACGCCGAGCGTGGTGCCGATCAGTCCCGACGTAATCACCGTCATGATGCCGATCAGAAGCGAGATGCGCGCGCCATAGACCAGCCGCGCCAGATAATCGCGCCCGAGCTGATCGGTGCCGAGCAGATGGCCCGCCTGGCTGCCCTCCATCCAGAACGGCGGCTTGAGACGGTTGCCGAGATCCTGGGTGAACGGGTCCGCCGGCACCAGCCAGTTGCCGATCAGCGCTGCCGCCAGCACCAGCGCGACGATGGCAATGCCGATCGCAAAGCCGGCGGTACCGATCCGCGACGTCGCGATCGTCGAGGGCTGTGGCGCCTGAATGGCAATCGGCTCGCTCATCCCGTTCGCAGCCTCGGATCGAGCAGCGCGTTGAGGATGTCAGCCAGCAACGTGAGCCCGATATAGAACACCGCCAGCACCAGCACCACGGCCTGCACGACAGGGAAATCATTCTTGGCGATGCTCTCCCAACCGAGATAGCCGACGCCGTGCAGCGCGAACACCGTCTCGATCACGATCGAGCCGCCGAGCATGAAGCCGAGCTGAACCGCGGCGATCGAAACGACGGGGATCGCGGCGTTGCGCAGCGCGTGCTTGAAGATGATGCGCGCTCGCGACAGGCCTTTGGCGCGCGCGGTGCGGATGTAATCGGAAGCCATCGCCTCGATCATGCCGGAGCGTGTCAGCCGCGTCAGCGCCGGGATCGCGGTGAAGGCGAGCACGATACCGGGCATTACGAAATGCTGCCAGGTGCCGGTGCCTGAAATCGGCAGGATGCCGAGCTGTAAACCGAGCACGATCATCAGGATCAGGGCCAGCCAGAAACTCGGGACCGCCTGCCCGACCATCGTGAACATGGTGACGCTGCGATCGATCCAGGTATTCTCCCGGAGCGCCGCCAGGATGCCGAGCGGGATCGAGACGATCAAAGCGAGACTGAGGCCGACCAGGCCGAGGGTCAGCGTGATCGGCAGGCGTTTCTGGATCAGGTTGGCCACGCTGTCCTTGAAGAAATAGCTCTGGCCGAAATCGCCGACCAGGGCGCGGCCGGTCCAGGCGAAGAACTGCACGTAGAGCGGGCGATCGAGCCCATAGGCCTTGCGCACGATCTCGACGTCAGCCTGCGTCGCCGACGGACCTGCGATCGAAACCGCAAGGTCGCCCGACAGCCGCGTCAGCATGAACGCAAGCGTCATGACGGTCAGCGCGACCAGCACCCCGAGAGCAAGACGCCTGGCAATCAGACGCAACATCTACAAAACTCCAGCGCCGACGACACGCTTCGTTATCGGCGAAACATGCGTAACCGTGTCATCAAAGCGTCTTCCCATGCAAGAGACGATTGCAGGAATGTCCCGCTGCAGCAACGGTCTATTATGCTGATGCAATGTGTGTGCCATTCGGAGACGTCCCGCTTGCCTCCAGATGTAATGCCCACGATGCGAACGGGCGCGACGAGCCTCCTGGGAATAAAAGAGCGCTAGTCATCCCTCCGCTCGGCGACGTCAAGATTTTGTCCCAGTCTGTTCCGCAGGATTGACGCAATCCCGACCGAGCGTCGCGCCGCGAATTTGCGGCCCGGGCGCCGTCGGGGGGAATGATGAAGTCCGTTCTGAAGCCGGTCATTTGGCTCTACATCGCAGCAGCCTGCGCTTATATTTTCTACGAGTGGTATTCTTACACGGGCCTCTATCGGCTGGCCGCCGAATGGCAGCTGGAGCACTACGGCTCCTACCAGTTGAAGCTCACCCTGCTCGTTCCGCTGCTGGTCCTGCTCGCACCAGCCGCGGTCCTTGTCTCACTTACCGGCATGCAGGATCAACTGCGCAGTGCAACCCAAGGCGGCGGATCGCCGGCGCTGTTCGCCTTGGTGGGTGCCGTGGCCGTCGCGGTCGCGGCCGGAGCCGGCTGGTATGGCTATGTGAAGTCGATGGAAGCGGTCGACGTCGAGAGCCTCGATCTGTCGAAGGGCGACACGCCGCGATCAACCCATGTGACCATCACCGGCGTTGCGCGAACCGAATACATCGTCGAGTTCGGGAGAAAATCTTCCGACACGATGCTCGATCGCTACATTCCATTGACCGCGGCGACGTGGCGGCCAGGCCAGCCCGTCGTTTATTTCATGAAGACCAACACCACGGCCTATATGCCGCCCGGCGGCGGCGGCATGATGATGCTTTCGCCGAGGACGCCGGCCTTCCAGATCACGACGCAGCCGGGCGTCCTGGTGCGTGACGGCCTTCCGGGTCCCGTCAGCGAGCACTACCGCAAGAACAAGCTCACCCTCGCATCGCCGCCGATTCTGCTCGACCTCAGCTACGGCGCGGATGTGAAGCCGTTCTTCATGACCGCCGGGGTCAGCGGCGTGCTCGGCTGCATCATGCTATTCGCGGCCGGAGCGTCGGCGCTGCGCCAGCGACGTCAGGAGATGTAACGGCTTGGCGCGAACGGCGCCACGTCATAGGGCGGCGGCGCGCCACCGATCATGGCGGCAATGGCAGCGCCGGTCGCGGGCCCGGTCGTAAAACCGATGTGCTGATTGCCGAACGCAAGCCATAACCTGGCATGCCGCGGCGCCGGGCCGATCATCGGCAGGCTGTCGGGCAGCGTCGGCCGCGAGCCGCGCCAGGGTTCACCGACGGCATCGCCGAACTCGATGACGCCGCGCGCCAGCGGCACCACCTGATCGAGCTGCGCGAACGAGGACGGCGCGTCGCGATCGGTCAGCTCGACACCCGAGGTGACGCGGATGCCCTGCTCCATCGGCGTCATGATGAAACCGCCGTCGATGTCATAGACCGGACGCCGCAGCGAACGCGCCGGGTTCGGCTTGAATTCACGATGGTAGCCGCGCTCAAAGGCGAGCGGCACGCGATAGCCGAGCGGGCGCAGAAGATCTGCCGACCACGGTCCCAGCGCGACCACCACATGGCGCGCCGAGATCGCGGAAGAGGTCAGCACCACGTGCCAGCCTTCGCCGTCCGGCACGACCGCCTTGACCTCCGCCTGCCTGATCTCGCCGCCGGCCCCGGTGAACATCCGCGCATACGCCTTGACCACGGCGCCCGGCGAATCGACCGAGGCGGTCTGCGTGTGCAGCAGGCCCACCTTGTAGACAGGCAGAATATCTGGCTCGAGCGCAGAGATGGCCTGGCGATCGAGTAGTTCGCTGGCGATGCCATATTCCGCGAGCAGCGCCTGTTCCTGCTTCGCTGCGGTGGTCGCTTCGCCGCGCCACGCCTTCAACCAGCCGGTTTCGCGGAGGCGGTGGCCGGCTCCGGCCTTCACGATCCATTCGCGGTGCAGTTTTGCCGACGCGCCGATCAATCCGTGCAGGGCGGCCGCGCGCGGCTTGAAGCGCGACGCCGACATGTCGGCGAGAAAGCGCGCGACCCAGCCGGCGTTACGCACCGCCCAGGACGGATTCCACCGCAGCGCCGCGTAGCGGTTGGTCAGGTATTTCGGCAGCACCTTCCATAGCGTGGGATTGTTGAACGGCGCGATCGAGCCGCTACTGATGATACCCGCATTGCCATATGACGTTTCGCTGCCTGGCTCGCGCCGATCGATCAGGACAACCGACAATCCGCGCGCTCGTGCCGCATAGGCCGTCGACACGCCGACGATGCCCGCGCCGAGCACCACGACGTCAGCTCTGTCTTCCACCATCGATTTTCCGACCACTTCCCGAACGAGACCTTCGCATCATGGGCGGCGTGGCGCCGGTGGGCAACATCGGAAGTTCCGCTTCCAACAGAAGTTCCGATCCCCACAAATGATGGCCAACGAGACGGCGATGATGGCGGCGCGCAAGTCAAGAAGTCGCGGGTCGACCTGCAGGCCGGCATGCCGGCCGAGGTGATCGTGCCGACGCGTCCGCGCACGCTGTTCGAATATCTGCTCGGGCCGCTGCGCGACGAGATCACCCGCGCGATCCGCGAACGCTGACGAGGAGGTGGCCATGGCCGAATCCGAGAAGAACGCGCGCCGCTCCGACGAAGCCGAACGCAGCCGCCATATCTCGACAACCGAATCGGTCGCATTCGCCACCATGCTGCTCGGCCTGCTCAACGATTCCGACACCGCGCTGCATCGCCTCGAACACGAAGGCGAAGCCCGCGCGTCGGAGCCAGCTGCCCTACAGCCGCACCCTGCAGAGGCCTCCGTTGCGCCGGCACCCACTGAGGCCGGGCTTGCCCATGACGACCAGCACGCCAGTACGATCGATGCTCCTCCACCGGATATCTCGCCCGCCATTCACAACGACGCCTCGGCAACCTTCTCGTCACAAGAGGCAAGCCTTCTCGTCGACGATGCGTCTTCGATTAGAACGGTCGCCACAGAAATCACGACATCCTCGTCGGCGCCATCGAGCTTCACCGCGTCGATAGACCACCCGACATCAGTTGCCGCGAGCAGCGCGCCGGCTGGCGGCACTCCTCCGGTCCGTTACCACCTCGGCGCATCCGTTCACACCGTCGCAGACACCGTCACCGGTATCCTGGACACGGCGCTAGCGACGGTCTCGGGCACGATCGCAAGCTTGACCGCCACGGTGACGCAAGTGACCTCGACCGTATCGGATACGGTCAGCCACCTCACCGACGGCCTGCTCGGCACGGTCACCGGCTCTGCCCATGACGCACCGTCGACGGGCGTGGTCGAGCCGCCGGCGGCGAACCTTCTCGGTCAAGCGCTCAGCCCAATAGACTCCGGCACCCACCGCATCTCTCTGCTCGACACCGCGGGCGCGATTCCGACATCGCTGCTGCATCCGATGCCGCTGCAGCTTGGCTTTCTCGGCCAGCCGACGATGGACGGCCATGAACCCCATGACGGCGCATTCTCGGCACTGGGAATTCATCACTTCTGAAAAAAGCCGGCCGATCAAGTCACGATCAGGTCTTTAGGCGCATCAACGACGCTCAATTGATAAAGGCCCGCATGACGGCGCGGCCCAAGGCACGCGAATGTCGCCCGCGCGCCATCATGTGGCACGGCCACCGCCTTGATCCTGCGCGATTCAGGTTCGACGATATCGGCGGCGAGCCGGGTCGCATTTGTAGAAGCGTAGCGAGCAATTCCGAATGCCCGTATCAGCAGGTCGCGAAACGGCCGATGCGGAGAGTCTGGCGATCCTTCGCCAGGATGCGCCGGCCGGCCGCGGCAGCGCGACGACATTGCGGCGCAGGTTTGTGATTGGCCTGGCGGGCGCAACGTTCATCGGCGCGATCGGAGGAGCCGCCTGCGTTCTGTTCGCTCCCGACCTCCTGTTTGATGAACCGTCCTGCTCGCCGTCGGCGCGCGGCTCCGACCTTGGCGGATGCATTGCTTCGCTGCCGATCCCTGACATTGCGGTGACGATCACCGCGACGGTCCGGCTCTCGTCAAATGGCGACACGCTGCTGCTCGGCGGCCCGCTTCGCAGCGACACGACAAAGGTCGTCCTCGCCGCGTTCAACGTCGCGGAGCAGCGGGAGATGTGGCGCACCGCGCTCGATGACTTTGGTCCCGACGTCAGGATCACCGTCTCCGCCGCCGGCGACAAGGCCGCGGCCTGGGGCACAGGCGGCATTCGCGTGCTGGATTTGCCCGGCGGCAAGCCCATCATGGCGGTGCCGGCCGACGCGCTCGGCAGCCGTCTGTTCTTTGACGTGGCGTTCTCCGAGGACGGTTCCGGCATCCTGACCGGCGATGCCGCGCGGCGGAGGAGCTTTCGCATCAAGGATGCGGCATCCGAATCGACGCCTGCGCCCGGCTTTGACCAGGCCGAAGCCTGCCGCGCATCGGGCCATGTCGGGCAAAGCAACAGCGGAAGCGTCCGCAGCCGCGACGGCAAATCCGTCGTGCTGCTGCCGACGGCCCTGTCGGGCGCACCGGTTCAGCTCAGCCGATCTGCCCGCAGCAGCGAGCTGGCGGCAATCATCTGCGGGACGAAATCCGTCAGCCTGCTCGTCGGACCTCCTGGCTGGGAGGACGTCACGGCACTGTTTGCGTCGTTCTCGCCCCGCAACGACCGGCTCGCGATCGTCTATGCCGGCAAGACATCAGATGGAGCGTGGCGCACCCTGATCGATATCCGCGATGCCAGAGCATCGGTGGAACGGCTCGCCTCGTTTCCGATCAGGGGCAATGTCGGTTACCGGATCGGCTGGTCGCAGGATGCACGCCACCTCGCCGCCATCCGCTCCATCAATGGCGAAACCGATGCGCTGATCTACGCTATCCCCTGAGTCCGCGAGCAAATGTGAGCCTGCCATGACCCGCGTCGCCTCGACCACCCTCCTCCTTGTTCTGACTGCGTGCCTTGCTGTTTTCCTTGGCACCGATGCGGCGCTCGCCCAGTGGAGCGGACGTGCCACGGCCAGCATAGGGCGCAGCTACGGAAATCTGGCGCTGAGCCAATCGATCCTCAGCGGCACGCGGCGTCTCGGAGATGCCGCGCCGTCGCCCGGCTCGCCCGCGGCGCCAGGCCTCACGACGCCGGCGCAGACCGCCGCGGCGTTGAACTATGCAACCGACCCGCAGCACAGCGAGCGCATCCGCGCCGAGATGATCACAAACATGAGCGGATCGGATGCCGCGTTGCGCGCCGATCTGGAAAAAGCTTTCGCTGACAACGCCGTGCTGAAGGAGTTCGACCGCATCATGTCCGCGAGCGGCTATTCGAGCCGCAACGTCGCCGACGACATGTCGGTGCTGCTCCGCTTCACGTGGGAAACATTCAGCGGCAGCACCGCCAGCAAGGCGGAGATCAAGGGCATCCGCCGGCAGGTCCTTGGCATCTTCCTCGGCACGCCGAGACTGCGCGCGATGACCAATGCCGAGCGCCAGGACATGGCCGAGCGGATCGCCTACCACGTCGTGCTTGGCACCTTGGCGAGAGACGAGGCGCTGCGCAGCGGCGATCGCGCGCGAGTCACGCAGGTCCGGCAGTCGGCGGCCGCGACGCTGCAGGCACATATCGGCATCGACATGTCGCAGCTTCGGCTGACCGAGCGGGGATTCTTCAAGAAACTCTGACGGGAAAATCCGGCGTCAGCCGCGGCGCGCCTTCTCGATCGCGGCGACGTCGATTTTCTTCATCGTCATCATCGCATCAAATGCGCGCTTGGCCTCAGCGCCGCCCGCCGCGAGCGCCTCGTTCAGCACGCGCGGCGTGATTTGCCAGGAGATGCCCCATTTGTCCTTGCACCAGCCGCAGGCGCTTTCCTGCCCGCCATTGCCGACGATCGCGTTCCAATAGCGGTCGGTCTCCGTCTGATTGTCGGTGGCGATTTGGAACGAGAAGGCTTCGTTGTGTTTGAAGGCCGGGCCGCCGTTGAGGCCCAGGCACGCCACGCCGGCAACAGTGAATTCGACCGTCAGTACATCACCCGCCTTGCCGGACGGGTAGTCACTGGGCGCGCGATGGACCGCGTGCACGGCGCTGTCGGGGAAGGTTTCCGCGTAGAAGCGGGCCGCAGCCTCGGCGTCCTTGTCGTACCAGAGACAGATCGTGTTCTTTGCCATTGTGCGTCCTTTCGGTTCCAGGCTGAGGTCCGGCCATCAGCGCATACCCTGCTTAGCGAGCCTTGATGTCCAGCCTAGAAGACGTCCGGCGACGCCTCTTTCCGACATCCTTCTTTGCGCGACATCACGAACGCGCAAGGCCGTCCGCCGCGACGTTGCAGAGGCTGTTACGATTGGAGTAGTGCGCAAGCGTGCGCGTTCCAGCAAGAACGGAATGGCGCGCCCGAAAGGATTCGAACCTCTGACCCCCAGATTCGTAGTCTGGTGCTCTATCCAGCTGAGCTACGGGCGCGTTTTCGCTTAGGGCTTGACAGGCCCGGATGCGTCCGAAGGCTCGGACGGCCGCGAAAGAGCGCTCTAGCTACCTGCTCCGGCTTCGCTTTGCAAGGTCCGGAAATGCGGTTAGGGGGCGAATAAAGCGGTGGTAAATGCGCGGTTCGGATTAGTCTCGCGCCTTGCCGCTGGATTGGGGGGGACGCCTCGCATCGCCCCGGAATGACTTGAGAGAACAAGCCATTACGCTAGCGCCCGCTCGTTGCGGACGCTCTGCAGTTCCACCGGACGATCGGGAATCGAGATCCGGAAGGTGGCGCCGATGGTGCCCTCGACCAGATGGATGTCGCCGTCATGGGCGCGGACCAGCTCGGCGGCGATCGCAAGACCCAGCCCGCTGCCGCCGGGGCGGCCGGAGGTCTGGAATGCCTCGAACAGATGCTCGCGCGCCTTGGCCGGCACGCCGGGACCGGTATCGGACACTTCGATGATCGCGACCGAGCCTTCGCGGCGGCCGGTGATGCGGATCTGCAAGGGCGAGCCGTCGCCTTTCGGCCGGCTGTCCAGCGCCTGCACCGCGTTGCGCACCAGATTGAGCAGCACGCGGAACAGCTGGTCCGGATCGGCATCGATCGACAGCCCGCGCTCGATCGCGCTGATCCATGTGATCGAGGCGTCGGCGGCAAGGCCGGCGGATTCGCGCACCTCGGTCACGACAGGCTCGACCTGAATCATGCGGCGGTCGGGCGCGGCTTCCTGGGCGCGGCCGTAAGACAGCGTCGACTGGCAGAAATCGATGGCGCGCTCCAGCGAGCGCATGAGCTTCGGCGCAAAGCGCTGCACTCTCGGATCCGGCACGCTGGCGAGCTGGTCCGACAGCAATTGCGAGGACGCCAAGAGGTTGCGCAGATCGTGATTGATCTTCGACACCGCAAGGCCGAGCGCGGCGAGGCGGCTCTTCTGCGAAAGCATCGAGACCAAATCGCGCTGCATGTCGGACAGTTCGCGCTCGGCAACCCCGATTTCGTCGCCGCGCTGGCTCGGTACGATGATGCGCGCCGCGCTTTCCGGGTTTTCGTGGAAGCCGACGAGATTGGCGGTCAGGCGACGCATCGGCCGCACGAACAAATAATGCAGCGCGAGGTAGACCAGGCCTGCCGCCAGCAACGCGATGCCGAGCGACACCACGAGAAGGTTGCGGGAAAACCGGTACATCGCCTGCCGCAGCGGCAATTCGTCGATCACGACCTCGATGAACTGCGCCCCGCCGGGCGCCGGCCCGACCACGCGGATCGACTGGTTGCCGCGCTCCAGCATGGTCTCGAACGATTCGACGATCGCCGACCACACCGTGATCGTCCGCAGGTCGATATCGCGATCGATCTGCGCCGGCAGCTCGGCACTGGCAAGCAGCCGGCGTTGCTGGCCCATCTTGATCGCGACCGCCCGCGCGCCGACGCTGGTCAGGATCTGCCGCGCCAGCGAATCCGGGACCATCCCGAGCGGCGCCGCGTCAAGCACCAGCGCGGCGGTATTGGCCGCGGCAAGGCGGTCGTTCAGGCGGTTGGTCCAGAAATTTGCAATCGAGGGTATGTAGATCAACAGAAGGGCGATCATCACGAGCGGGATGGTCAGCAGCAACAGCTTGCCGGACAGCCCGAGCCGACGCGGTGCGCAGGACCGCGGTGCTTGGGGGGTCGGCTGGTCGTCGATCGCTGACACGAATAGCTGCCCTGATATCTCTGAGGCTATGGACCCCGCCCGACCCACGCTGCCCAACCTATAGATGGGTCGGTCGGACCCTGATTCCGAGGATGCGTTTGGGGCGTCGGCCGGTCAAATTACCGATCGCTAATGTCCCGTGGTTCGGGCGATCCGGAGACGGCGCCGTCTCGCCCCTAAAAACCCCGCGAAAACAGATATATTCGCCTCAATTGCGACGTTTCAAAGAACGCACGCTGCGGCAACCCCCGACATTGACGAAAACAGGTCACTCCCGTATAAGCCGCGCCAACTGTCCGCGATGGCCCGGTTCACCCGGGGGCGGCTCATTTGGGGCCGTAAATGGCCTTTTTGGGGCCGGCCCGCATCATCGGACTTGATCTCAATCCAACAGGCAAATTGCCCGGTCAGCGGAGAACTACCCGTGAAGCGGACTTATCAACCCAGCAAACTGGTGCGCAAGCGCCGTCACGGCTTCCGCGCCCGTCTCGCCACTGCCGGCGGCCGCAAGGTCCTCGCCGCCCGCCGTGCGCGCGGCCGCAAGCGTCTGAGCGCCTGAGCCGGATCTTCCGGAGATTTTATTCATGGATCGGCTGAGGCAGCGGGCGGATTTTCTCGCCGTTGCCAATGGCACGCGGGCCAATAGCGCTGCCTTCGTCGTGCAGGGCCGGCCCCGCGACGATGCTGGCCCGATCCGGATCGGTTTCACCGTTACCAAGAAAAACGGCACCGCTACCGAGCGCAATCGAATCCGGCGCCGGCTTCGCGAACTGGTGAAGCGGCTGGATGTCATATCCATGCGACCCCACCATGATTATGTGCTGGTAGGCCGCCGGGCTGCGCTCACCCGCGACTTCGCCACCATGCTCGACGATCTCCGCTCGGCGCTGCATCGCCTCGACCGGCAGCCGAAACCGCAAGGCGGCGGCAAGGCGCGCTTGAGCGCGGTGGATACCGGCGCATCCGAACCAAAAACGAGGGCCTCGGGTCCGACGGCAGTCGGAACCGGCAAGACCCGCAGTCCGAATTGAATGGCGAGACCCCGAAACGATGACCGATAATCGCAACACCATCCTCGCCGTCATTCTGTCCGGCCTGGTCCTGATCGCCTGGCAGTATTTCTACAACGTGCCGCAGATGGAGCGGCAGCGCGCGCAACAGCAGACTCAGGCCGAGCTCAACAAGCCGGCGCCGCAGTCGGCCCCGGCCCCGGGCGCCGCCACGCCGCAACCGGGCGCGACGCCTGCCCCCGGCGCGCCCGCCGGCCAGGCCGGTCAGGCCGCCCAGCCGGTCGTCAGCCGCGACACCGCCATCGCCGCGACGCCCCGCATCAAGATCGAGACGCCGCGCCTTTCCGGCAGCATCGCGCTGAAGGGCGGCCGTATCGACGACCTCTCGCTGGAGAAATTCCGCGACACCGTCGATCCCAAATCGCCCGCGATCGTGCTGTTCTCGCCGTCGAATACGGCGCACCCCTATTATGCCGAGTTCGGCTGGGTCGCGGCCTCGGGCACGACCGCGCGGCTTCCTGACCGCGAGACGGTGTGGCAGCAGGAGGGCTCCGGCAGCCTGACGCCGGAGAAGCCGATAACGCTGAAATGGGACAATGGCGAGGGCCTCACATTCCGCCGCACGATCGCGATCGACGACCGCTATCTCTTCACCATCAAGGATGACGTCACCAATGTCGGCAGTGCGCCGGTCACGCTCTATCCGTTCGCGCTGATTTCCCGGCACGGCACGCCCGAGGTCTCGGGTTACTACATCCTGCACGAAGGCCTGATCGGCTATCTCGGCGAGCAGGGCCTGCAGGAATTCGGCTACAAGAAGATCGATGAGGCCAAATCCGTCGACTTCAAGGTCACCAATGGCTGGCTCGGCATCACCGACAAATACTGGGCGTCGGCGCTGCTGCCCGACACCACGGCCAAGCTGCAGGCACGCTTCGCCTCCAACCAGGTCGGCACCAAGCACCACTACCAGACCGATTACCTGCTGGAGCCGCAGACCATTGCGATCGGCGGCAGCGGCAGCGCCAATGCGCGGCTGTTCGCGGGCGCCAAGGAGGCCGGCGTCGTCGGCATCAACTTCCCGCTCGCCGGCCATGGCGGCTACAACAAGCAGCTCGGGCTGAACCATTTCGATCTCTTGATCGACTGGGGCTGGTTCTACTTCATCACCAAGCCGATGTTCCTGCTGCTCGACTACTTCTTCCACCTGGTCGGCAATTTCGGCGTCTCGATCCTTCTGGTGACGGTGCTGGTGAAGCTGGCGTTCTATCCGCTCGCCAACAAGTCCTACGCGTCGATGGCGAAGATGAAGTCGGTGCAGCCGCAGCTGCAGGCGCTGAAGGAGCGCTATCCGGACGACCGGCAGAAGCAGCAGCAGGAGATGATGGAGATCTACCGCAAGGAGAAGATCAACCCGATCGCCGGGTGTCTTCCGGTGGCGCTGCAGATCCCGGTGTTCTTCTCGCTCTACAAGGTGCTGTTCGTCACCATCGAAATGCGCCACGCGCCGTTCTACGGCTGGATCAAGGACCTCTCGGCGCCCGATCCGACCACGATCTTCAACCTGTTCGGGCTGCTGCCGTTCGATCCGACTGTTGTGCCGGTGTTCGGGCATTATCTCGCGCTCGGCGTCTGGCCGATCATCATGGGTATCACGATGTGGTTTCAGATGAAGCTGAACCCGACGCCGCCGGATCCGACCCAGAAGATGATCTTCGACTGGATGCCGCTGATCTTCACCTTCATGCTGGCGGGCTTCCCGGCAGGCCTCGTGATCTACTGGGCCTGGAACAACCTGCTCTCGGTCGTGCAGCAGAGCTACATCATGCGCAAGAACGGCGTGAAGGTGGAGCTGTTCGACAATCTCAAGGCGACGTTCACGCCTAAAAAAAAAGAAAGCCTGACGAGTAGTTCATAACAGCTTCTCTGAGTACTGAACCGTCATGCCCGGTCTTGTGCCGGGCATCCACGTCTTAAAGTGCCGCGATGGAGAAAAAAGACGTGGATGGCCGGGACGAGCCCGGCCATGACGAGCAATGGAAAGAACCTTCGCACATGACCACCGACATCGATGCGAAGCTGATTGAAGAAGGGCGAAAGCTCTTTGCGGGCGACTGGAAGTTCGTCTGGGCCTCGCCCTCGATCGAGACGCTGCCGCCGATGGCCGGCATGGAAGTGGCGTTTGCCGGCCGCTCCAATGTCGGCAAATCGAGCCTGATCAACGCGCTCACCGGCCGCAACGCGCTGGCCCGCACCTCGCATACGCCGGGCCGCACCCAGGAACTGATCTTCTTCGACGGCCCGGATGGCACAGGCCTGCGGCTGGTGGACATGCCCGGCTATGGCTATGCCTCGGCGCCCAAGACCCAAGTCGCCTCCTGGACCAAGCTGATCCATCAATTCCTCTTGGGACGCGCCACGCTGGCGCGAGTCTATGTGCTGATCGACGCGCGCCACGGCATCAAGGATGTCGATCAGGACGTCTTGAAGACGCTGGACAAGTCCGCGGTAAGCTATCAGGTCGTGCTGACCAAGGCCGACCAGGTGAAGAAGCCCGAGCTGGAGAAAAACATCGCCGCAACCACGGCGGCGCTCGCCAAGCATCCGGCGGCGTTTCCGGAGATATTGGTGACATCCTCGCGCACCGGTGCCGGCATGCCCGAATTGCGCGCTGCGATGGTGCGGCTGTTGAAGGAGCGAGGCTGATGGGCCGCACCGGTCGCATCCTGATCGTGCTCGCCGCGATCATGGGTGCCGACGGCGTCATGCTGGCGGCAGCCTCGGCCCATGGCGCGGACGCGTCGCGGCTGGCGTCGGCCTCGTCGATGCTGCTGTTTCATGCCTCCGCGGTATTGGGTACCGTCGTGCTGGCTGAGCGCGCCATCGTTCACACGAGAATCGGCCTCGTGGCGGCGTTCGGCCTTGTTCTCGGCGCGAGCCTGTTCGCCGGCGACCTGACGCTGCGGCACTATGCTGGCGACGGGCTGTTTCCGATGGCCGCGCCGACCGGTGGGACGCTGTTGATCGCCAGTTGGCTGGCGCTCGCGGTCGCAGCGGCGTGGCCGAAGAAAGGGTAATCTCGTGTCCCGGACGCGGTGCAGCCTAGGCGATGCGTAGCATCGTCCGGCAGCGCTGCTCCGCAGAGCCGGGACCCATTGGCGGCCACATAGGCCCCGGCTCTGCAGCGCACTGCCGGAGTCGCGCAAAGCGCGATCCTGGACGCGCTGCGCTGCGTCCGGGGCATGAGCCTCCGCAATTCCCCCCACTTTGCGCCCTGCCCGCCAATCGGATAGAACCCGGCCCGACATCCGAGAAATGGCGAGACCCGCTTCATGACCTCAGCGCCGAATATCAGTGCTCTCGATCAGGCCCGCATCCTGTCGGAAGCGCTGCCGCACATGCAGCAATATGACGAGGAAACCATCGTCATCAAATATGGCGGGCACGCCATGGGCGCCGAGGAGACCGCCAAAGCATTCGCCCGGGATATCGTGCTGCTCGAGCAGACCGCGATCAATCCGGTGGTGGTGCATGGCGGCGGGCCGCAGATCGCGACCATGCTCAAGCGGCTCGGCATCCAGTCGGAATTCGCCGCGGGCCTGCGCATCACCGACGCCGCCACCATCGAGATCGTCGAAATGGTACTGGCGGGCTCGGTCAACAAGCAGCTCGTCGGCTACATCAACGAAGCCGGCGGCAAGGCTGTTGGCCTCTCCGGCAAGGACGGCAACATGGTGAAGGCGACCAAGACGTCGCGCACCATGGTCGATCCGGATTCGAACATAGAAAAGGCCGTCGATCTCGGTTTTGTCGGCGATCCCGACAAGGTCGATCTCACGCTGTTGAACCAATTGATCGGCTATGAGCTGATCCCGGTGCTGGCGCCGCTCGCGACCTCGCATGACGGCCACACGCTCAACGTCAATGCCGATACATTTGCCGGCGCCGTTGCCGGTGCCCTGAAGGCAAAGCGGCTGCTGCTCCTGACCGATGTTCCCGGTGTACTCGACAAGTCGAAGAAGCTGATCCCGGAACTGTCGGTCAAAGACGCGCGCAAACTGATCGCCGAAGGCACGATTTCCGGCGGCATGATCCCGAAAGTGGAGACCTGTATCTACGCGCTGGAGCAGGGCGTGCAGGGCGTCGTGATCATCGATGGCAAGATGCAGCACGCGGTGCTGCTCGAACTTTTCACCAACCAGGGCACCGGCACGCTGATCCACAAGTGACCGCCGCGACCTCCTCGCCGCCGTCTTTCGCGCGCCGCGTCCGCGCAGGAGTGCGGCGGCATGGAAAGCGCACGATGCTGGCGCTGCCGGCCGCCGCGATCTCGTTCTTCGTTTCCTCCCTGCCCGCCTTTGCCGATCTCAAGCTCTGCAACCGCATGAGCTATGTGGTCGAGGCCGCGATCGGCATCGACGACAAGGCGGCCACCGCGACGCGAGGCTGGTTCCGGATCGATCCGGCCGCCTGCCGCGTGGTGCTGCAGGGCGCGCTGACCGCCGACCGTATCCTCCTGAATGCGCGGGCGCTCGGCGTCTATGGCGCCTCGCCGATCCCGCAGAACGGCAGCGACACGCTGTGCATCGCGCCCGACAATTTCGTCATCGCCGCTGCCCGCCAATGCCGCGGCAACCAGACGCCGGCGTCGTTCACCCAGATCACGCCGACGCGAACCGACGACGGCAACCTGGTCGCCTATCTCGCCGAGGATAGCGAATATGACGACGAGCAGGCGCGGCTCGCTGGCATCCAGCGGCTGCTCGTTATCGCCGGCTTTGACGCCGCCCCGATCGACGGCGTTGACGGGCCGAAGACGCAAGGAGCGCTGTCGGCGTTCTTGAAGAGCCGCGGGCTGTCAGCCGACATCGTGCAGTCGCAAAACTTCTTCGCCACCATGATCGAGGCGGTGCAGAAGCCGTCCTCCACCGGGCTGACCTGGTGCAACGACACGCCGCACAAGATCATGGCGGCGGTCGCCAGCGACGACGGCAAGGTGGTGACCAGCCGCGGCTGGTACCGCATCGATCCCGGAAAATGCCTGCATCCCGACGTGACCGGCCAGCCGAAACAGGTCTACAGCTTCGCCGAAGCCGTCGACGGCGAAAACCGCGCCGTCAGATACCGCGACAAGCCGCTCAACTGGGGCGGGGCGAAGGTGCTCTGCACGCGCGAGAGCAAGTTCGAGGTCTCCGAACAGGGCGATTGCGCCAGCCGCGGACTTGCGCCGATCGGTTTTGCGCCGGTCGATATGTCGAGCGGCGGCAAGACGCTGCGATTTGCGATGCCGTGATGATGATGCAATCTCGCCTCAAACTCTGTCCGTCATGCCCCGCAAAGGCGGGTGATGATCGCGAGGAGGTATGATGAATTCCCCCCGCCCCTTCAGCCACATCGACACCTGGGTGTTCGACCTCGACAACACGCTGTACCCACACCACGTCAATCTCTGGCAGCAGGTGGACGCGCGGATCGGCGAGTTCATCAGCGCGTTCCTGAAGGTATCGGCGGAAGAAGCCCGCGTGATCCAGAAGGACTACTACCGCCGCTACGGCACCAGCATGCGCGGCATGATGACCGAGCACGGCGTGCGCGCCGACGATTATCTGGCCTATGTACACCAGATCGATCACTCGCCGCTGGAGCCGAACCCGGCGATGGGTGCGGCGATTGCAAAGCTTCCGGGACGCAAGCTGATCCTGACCAACGGCTCGACCGAGCATGCCGGCGCGGTGCTGGCCCGGCTCGGCATTTCCCATCATTTCGAAGCGGTGTTCGATATCATCGCCGCCGAACTGGAGCCGAAGCCCGCGCCGCAGACCTATGACAGATTCTTGCGTATCCACGGCGTGGATCCGTTGAGGTCCGCGATCTTCGAAGACCTCGCCCGCAACCTCGTGGTGCCGCATCAGCTCGGCATGACCACCGTACTTGTCGTGCCCGACGGCGCCAAGGAGGTGGTGCGCGAGGATTGGGAGCTCGAAGGCCGCGATGCCGCCTATGTCGATCATGTCACGGATGATCTGACGGCGTTTTTGCAGCGGTTGGCGAGCGGCTAGGTACGTGGCAGCGCTATCTCAACTGTCATGCCCCGCGAAGGCGGGGCACCCAGTACGCCGCGGCCTTCGAAATGTCCCTCCGACGTCTCGGAGTACTGGATCACCCGCCTTCGCGGCTGATGACGGCCGAGCCTAACGACGACATCCCGCCTTGACTCCTCCTGCCCAAATCCCGAAAAAGCCCTTCACCTCCGCCCGAAAAGCCCAAGGAAATTCCGATGTCCATGTCCGCGCTCGAATCCACCGTCAATTCCGCCTTCGACGCCCGCGACGGCATTTCGACGTCGACCAAGGGCGAGGTTCGCGACGCCGTGGATTCCGCGCTCGAACTGCTCGACAAGGGCGAGGCCCGCGTCGCCGAGCGCGAGGCCAGCGGCAAGTGGAAGGTCAATCAATGGCTGAAGAAGGCGGTGCTGCTGTCGTTCCGCCTCAACGACATGGGCCAGATCTCAGGCGGCCCCGGCAAGGCGTCGTGGTGGGACAAGGTGCCCTCGAAGTTCGACGGCTGGGGCGAGAACCGCTTTCGCGACGCCGGCTTTCGCGCGGTGCCCGGCGCGATCGTGCGCCGCTCGGCCTTCATCGCGCGCAACGTCGTGCTGATGCCGTCTTTCGTCAATCTCGGCGCCTATGTCGATGAGTCAACCATGATCGACACCTGGTCGACGGTCGGAAGCTGCGCGCAGATCGGCAAGCGCGTGCACATTTCCGGCGGCGTCGGCATCGGCGGCGTGCTGGAGCCGCTGCAGGCCGAGCCCGTCATCGTCGAGGACGATTGTTTCATCGGCGCGCGAAGCGAGGTGGCGGAAGGCGTTATCGTGCGCAAGGGCGCGGTGCTGTCGATGGGCGTGTTCCTCGGCGCCTCCACCAAGATCGTCGACCGCGAGACCGGCGAGACGTTCATTGGGGAAGTTCCCGAGTACGCCGTCGTGGTGCCCGGCGCGCTGCCCGGCAAGCCCATGAAGAACGGCCAGATCGGCCCGTCCACCGCCTGCGCCGTGATCGTCAAGCGCGTCGACGAGCGCACCCGCGCCAAGACCAGCATCAACGAGCTGCTGCGGGATTGATCGAACCCGCGGGCGCTCAAGCCCCCCAGGGCGACGCGCGACCGCGCTGGGTCCCGCAGCGCGAGGTCGAAACGGCGCGCCATAAGGCTGGCCCGCCGCCGCTTTGGCGTGTTAAGCCGGGCTATGAATGACGCCGTTTCCATCACCCGCGACCTCGTCCGCTGCCCTTCCGTAACCCCTGCCGATGCCGGTGCGCTCGGCGTGCTTGAGCGGCTTTTGAAAGACGCCGGCTTCGAGGTGCACCGCGTCACCTTCGGCGAGCCCGGCACTGCCGATATCGACAACCTCTATGCGCGCATTGGCGACAGCGCGCCGCACATCACCTTTGCCGGCCACACCGACGTGGTGCCAGCCGGCGACGAGGCCGCGTGGAGCCACGGCGCGTTCTCCGGCGACATCAAGGACGGCTTCCTCTTCGGCCGCGGCGCGGTCGACATGAAGGGCGGCATCGCCTGCAGCGTCGCCGCCGTGCTGCAATATCTCGCCGACATCGGAGGCAAGCCGAAAGGCTCGATTTCGTTTCTGATCACCGGGGATGAAGAAGACATTTCGGTCAACGGCACCATCAAGCTTCTGAAGTGGTGCGCCGAGCGCGGCGAGAAATTCGATCATTGCGTGCTCGGCGAGCCTTCTAATGTCGAGGTGCTCGGCGACTGCATCAAGATCGGCCGCCGCGGCTCGCAATCCGGCACGCTTTATGTCGACGGCGTGCAGGGCCACGTCGCCTATCCGCACCGTGCGTCAAACCCGGTGCCGGATATTTCGCGGCTGATCGTGGCGCTCTCGGACGAGCCGCTAGATCACGGCAGCGCGCAGTTCCAGGCCTCCAACCTCGAATTCACGTCTGTCGATGTCGGCAACACGGCCAGCAATGTGATCCCCGGCCAGGCGCGGGCAAAATTCAATATCCGCTACAACGACAACCACACCCAGGAGACGCTGCGTGCGCTGGTCGAGGACCGGCTGACGAAAGCCTGCGGCAACCGCATTCGCGCCCGCATCGCCTGGGAATATTCCAACTCCAACGTGTTCGTGACCAAGCCCGGCGCCTTCACCGACCTTGCGGTGAGTGCGATCGAAGAAGTGACGGGACGCAAGCCCGAACTCTCGACGTCAGGCGGGACCTCGGACGCGCGCTTCATTTCGAGCTATTGCCCGGTGATCGAATTCGGCCTGGTCGGCCAGACCATGCACCAGGTCGACGAGCGCACGCCGGTGTCGGATTTGGAGAAGCTGACGAAGATCTATCGCGGCGTGCTGGACAGGTATTTTACCCAAGCCTAGCCCTCGCGGTCATCGTGCGAAGGCGGACGATCCAGTACGCCGAGACGTCTCGGCTCAATCACTGAAGCTGCGGCGTACTGGACACCCCGCCTTCGCGGGGTATGACGATGAGTATGTGGAGCGTCAGCTAATACTCCACCCGCACCAGATATAGCCCCTCCGGCGGCGCGACGGGGCCGCAGGCGGCGCGGTTGCGGGCGGCCAGCGCCGCGGCGAGATCATCCGCACTCCAGCGGCCTTCGCCGACCCAGACCAGCGAGCCGACCATTGAGCGGACCTGGCTGTGCAGGAACGATCGGGCCGAAGTGAGGATGGAAATCGCGTCGCCCTCCCTGATCACGTCCAGCTGATCGAGCGTCTTCTCCGGCGATTTCGCCTGGCACTCGGTATCGCGGAAGGTTGTAAAATCGTGCTTGCCGAGCAGCCGCTTCGCGGCGGCGTCCATCGCATCGGTGTCGAGATGCCGCGGCACCCGCCAGCTTCGCTTGATGTCGAGCGCGAGGTTGGCCCTGGTGTTGGCGATGCGATAGCGATAGTGCCGCCGCTTGGCGGAGAAGCGCGCCTCGAAATCATCAGGCACAATATCAGCCGAGAGCACGCCGATGGGGTGCGGGCGCAGATGAGCGTTCAGCCCGTCACGCAGGCGGCCCGGCGGAAACGGTTTTTCGATATCGCAATGCGCGACCTGCCCGAGCGCGTGGACGCCGGCGTCGGTGCGGCCGGAGCCGTGCACGCGCACGTCCTCGCCACAAATCGCCTTCACCGCGGCCTCCAGCGCGCCCTGCACGGTCGGCGCGTTGTCCTGGATCTGCCAGCCGGAGAACGGCGTGCCGTCATATTCGATGGTTAGTTTGTAACGGGGCATTTTTACTCGATGTCATCGTCCGCCACCCGGTCCGGCCTTTGGCCGGCCCGATGACAGGCTCCAGCGGATGATCCAGCACGCCGTGACGTCTCGGTTCAATCTCAAAGGCCGCGGCGTACTGGATACCCCGCCTTCGCGGGGTATGACAGCGTTAAGAGAGGCGCGCACCGGCCTTCAACGGCGTGCCGCGCAGGAAGTCGGCGGCCTTCATCCGGGCCTTGCCTTCGCGTTGCAGCTCCAGAATCCGGATGGCGCCCTCGGCGCAGGCAATGGTCAAGTTATCATCGAGCACTTCGCCCGACGTGCCAGAGCCTTTTGCCGGCTCGCATCGCAAAACCTTGATCCGCGCCGGCTCACCGTCGCCTGCGATCTCGCACCAGGCGCCGGGAAACGGCGACAGGCCGTGAATGTGCCTGAGCACCTCGCGCGCCGGCCGCTTCCAGTCGATCCGCGCCTCGGCCTTCTCGATCTTGGCAGCATAAGTGACGCCGTCCTCGCTTTGTTTGGTGAGCTGCAAGCCGCCGCGCTCCAGCCCGCCCATCGCGCGCACCATCAGGTCGGCGCCGAGCGGCGCCAGCGCATCGTGCAGATCGGCCGCGGTCATGGCGTCCGTAATCGGCAGCCGCTCGGCCATCGCGACGTCGCCGGTATCGAGGCCGACGTCCATCTTCATCACCATCACGCCGCTCTCGGCATCGCCGGCCATGATGGCACGGTTGATCGGCGCGGCGCCGCGCCAGCGCGGCAACAGCGAAGCGTGCAGATTGAAACAGCCGTAGCGCGGCGCATCGAGAATGGCCTGCGGCAGGATCATGCCGTAGGCGACCACGACAGCCGCGTCCGCATTATGGGCGCGGAATTCGGCGAGCGCTTCTGATGTCTTCAGCGTCGCTGGCGTCAGCACGGGAATGCCGAGCCGCCGCGCCTCCTGCTCGACCGGCGTCGGCTGCAACTTCATGCCTCGCCCGGCCGGTTTTGGCGCGCGGGTATAGACGGCCACGATCTCATGGCCATGGGCCACCAGTTCGAGCAGCGTCGGCACGGAAAAATCGGGCGTGCCCATGAAGATGAGACGAAGCGGCATGAGGTGGAATTCCCAAGACGATTTGATACTCCGTCATGCCCGGGCATAGTAGTCTGCCTTGCGCAGACTACGTACACTTGTCTGCGCTCCCGGGCATCCACGTCTTTCTTCCTCGCGGTCCCAAAGACGTGGATGGCCGGGACGAGCCCGGCCATGACGGCTGAGGCAGGGCAGACCTACCCCGTCGCGCGCTTGGCGGCCTTGGTGAACTTCTTCATCACGCGGTCGCGTTTCAGCTTCGACAGATAGTCGACGAACAGCACACCATTGAGGTGGTCGATCTCGTGCTGGATGCAGGTGGCGAACAGCCCGTCGGCGTCTTCCTCGTGCACCTTGCCGTCGAGATCGGTGAAGCGGATGCGCACCCGCGCCGGGCGCTCGACCTCCTCGTAATATTCGGGAATCGAGAGGCAGCCTTCCTCATAGACGGACAGTTCCTCGGACGCGGAAAGGATCTCCGGATTGATGAACACCCGCGGCTTCGGATTGGTCTCGCCATTCTCGTCCTTCTTGGCGAGGTCCATGGTGATCAGCCGCAGCGGCTGCGCGACCTGGATCGCCGCCAGCCCGATGCCGGGCGCATCGTACATGGTCTCGAACATGTCGTCGGCGAGCTTGCGGATCTCCGTCGTCACCTTCTCGACGGGCTTGGAGACGAGCCGGAGCTGCTTGTCCGGCAGGATGATGATTTCTCTGATGGCCATGATGTTTCTCTGGCGCGGGATTTAAGCCGCTGATCTGCCGGGGTCAATGCGCGGCGGAACACGTTAAGGCGGCCTTAACCATGATTTTTAAGGCGGCGTTAACCACGAAAATTAAGCGGTCATTTACCATAAATGTTCCCTCTTCGTTCGCGCTCGGCGGCGAATCGGGCTACAAGTTGGGCCATGAACGAAATTCTTCTGGAGGTCGGCGAGCTGCCGATTCACGTTGGCGAGGCGCTGGCCGCCTTTGGCGCGCTCACGCTGGTGCTGCTGCTGGCGATCGCCGTCATCATCGCCCGCTCGGGCCGCCGCGGCGCGGAACTGGCGATGGCGCAGGCGATTCGCGCCGACGAGCTCGAGGAGCGCCTCAGCGAGATGCTGCGGGCGCAGAGCGAATCGACCGGGCGGGTCGATGCGATGGCGCAGGCCCTGTCCGGCCGCCAGGCCGAGATGGCGCGTGCGGTCAACGAGCGGCTGGATTCGGTGACGCACCGGGTCGGGCAGTCGATGGAAGCGACCACGCGCCACACCATGGACAGCCTGCGCGTGCTGCACGAGCGGCTCGGCATCATCGACAACGCCCACAAGAACCTCACTGACCTGACCTCGCAGGTGACGACGCTGCGCGACGTGCTCGCCAACAAGCAGTCGCGCGGCGCCTTTGGCCAAGCCCGGATGGAGGCCATCGTGCAGGATGGCATGCCGCAGGGCTCCTACGAGTTCCAGTACACGCTGTCATCGGGCAAGCGGCCGGATTGCGTGGTGTTCCTGCCCGACCAGCGGCCGCTCTGCATCGACGCCAAATTTCCGCTGGAGGCGATGACCGCGCTGCACGATGCACGCACCGACGAGGAGCGCAAATTCGCCAGCCAGCGCCTGCGCAGCGACGTGATGAAGCATGTCAATGACATCGCCGAGAAATACCTGATCGCCGGCGAGACCCAGGATACCGCGCTGATGTTCGTGCCGTCGGAATCGGTCTATGCGGAAATTCACGACGGCTTTGACGACGTGATCCAGAAGGCCTACCGCGCCCGCGTCGTCCTGGTCTCGCCCTCGCTCCTGATGCTGGCGATCCAGGTGATGCAGCAGATCCTCAAAGACGCGCGCATGCGCGACGCCGCCGACCAGATCCGCACCGAAGTGCTCAACCTCGGCGACGATCTCGGCCGCCTGCGCGACCGCGTGCTGAAACTGCAGAAGCATTTTGGCGACGTCAACGAGGACGTCCGCCAGATCCTGATCTCCGCCGACAAGATCGAAAAGCGCGCGGGCCGGATCGAGGAGCTCGATTTCAGCAAGACCGACGCGCCGGCGGAAGCGCCACGTGTCGTCAAGGGCGCAACGGCCGAGTTATTCCCCGCCCCGCGCAAGCTGCAGGCGGGGGAGTAGTATTTGGCGCGCAGCTTTGTCCACATAACTGGCTGTCATCGCCCGGCCTTGTGCGCACTTGCGCACTAGGACCGGGCGACCCAGTATCCCAGAGGCGTTAGATGAGGGCACGCAGCTACTACGTCTACATTCTGGCCAACCGCATCGGCGGTACACTCTACATCGGCGTTACGAATCATTTGGTACGACGTGTTGGCGAGCATCGCCTTGAGTTGATGAAGGGCTTCACGAAGAAGTATGACGTGCACAAGCTGGTCTATTTCGAGCAATTCGAGGACATCGAGAATGCAATCAGCCGCGAGAAACGGCTGAAGAAATGGAATCGAGCGTGGAAAGTCCGTTGATCGAGGAACTGAATCCCAATTGGGACGACCTCTATCCAAGTATTGCCAGGCCTTGATCTCGTGAACGCAGTAAAGCCCTCCGCTGTCATCCCCCGCGAAGGCGGGGGATCCAGTACTCCGTGACCCTTATTATTGACAACTAATTTCGCGGAGTACTGGATCGTCCGCCTTCGCGGACGATGACAGTCATTGATTGGCGATGAGCGACGACAGCCTTTTGTTACAAAATCTGCTAACACCCCAGCATGACTGCACCCGAATCCACCGTTCCCGAAAAAGCCGCTGCCCCCGCCCCGACCTGGCGCGAGAGCCTTGCCGTGTACCTTCAGCCGCGCGTGCTGGTCGTGCTGATGCTTGGCTTTTCCTCCGGGCTGCCGCTGGCGCTGTCGGGCTCGACGCTCTTGGTGTGGATGCGGGAGTCCGGCGTCGACCTCGGCACCATCGGCCTGTTTGCGCTGGTGGGAACGCCCTACACGCTGAAGTTCCTGTGGGCGCCGCTGGTGGACGCGCTGCATGTGCCGATCTTCACGCGTGCGTTCGGCCGCCGCCGTGGGTGGCTGGTGTTCTCGCAACTGCTGCTGATCGGCGCGATCCTGCTGCTGGCGCTGACCGATCCTGCGCGCTCGCCGCTGTTCGTGGCGCTGGGCGCGCTGCTGGTAGCGACGATGTCGTCCACTCAGGACATCGTGGTCGATGCGTTTCGCGTCGAAAGCCTGCCCGAGAGCGAGCAGGCCGCGGGCATGGCGTCCTATGTCGCCGCCTATCGCATTGGAATGCTGGTCTCGACTGCGGGCGCCCTATTCATTGTGACGGGGTTCGAGAGCACGGGCATCACGCGCGGCGCTGCCTGGATGTGGGGCTATGTGGCGATGGCCGCGCTGGTGCTGATCGGCACGATCACCGCCCTGGTCGCGACTGAGCCCGACCAATCCGCGCGCGCGGAAGCTGCGACGCGCAGCGAAAGCGCATTCTCCCGCGTGTCGCATGCCGCGATCGGGGCGTTCTCCGAATTCCTGACCCGCCGCGATGCCTTCGCGGCGCTAGCCTTCGTGGTCTTGTTCAAGTTCACCGATGCGTTCTCCGGCACCATGACCGCGCCGTTCGTGATCGACCTCGGCTTCACGCGCAACGATTATGCCGCGATCGTCAAAGGCGTTGGGCTTGCCGCCACCCTGATCGGCGGCTTCGCGGGCGGGTTCGTGGCGCGGCGCTATTCGCTGGCGGCGAGCTTGTGGATCGGCGGCGTGCTGCAGGCGATCGCCAATCTCTCGTTCTCGTGGCTCGCCTTTGTCGGCGTCAACCAGTGGGCGTTGGCGTTCGCTATCACCGCGGAGAATTTCACCAGCGCCATCGGCACGGTGATCTTCGTCGCGTATCTGTCGGCGCTGTGCCGCAACCCGCTACACACCGCAACCCAATATGCACTACTTACGGCGCTCGCCGCGGTCGGGCGGACCTACCTATCCTCCGGTGCGGGCTATGTGGCGAAGGCGACGGGGTGGCCGATGTTTTTCGTGATCTGTGTATTGGTCGCGATCCCGAGCCTGATCCTGCTGGCCTGGTTGCAGCGCCGCGGACATTTCGAAGAGCTGGGACCGGTGAAGGTGTAGTTGGTGAAGGTGTAGTTGCGCACCGGCATCCGCAAAAACGCAGATGTCGTCCCCCGCGAAGGCGGGGGGTCCAGTATTCCAGAGACGGTGGTGGCAAGCGAAAGGGCGCGGCGTACTGGATCGCCCGGTCGGGCCGGGCGATGACAGCGGTGTTTGGTCGCTCTCACAGCAGCAACTCAATGCTTGGTCACCACGCTCCACTTCGTGATGACGGCTTCGCTCATTTGCCCGGCATCCTGCGCGCAGGCGACTTCGTCGACCTTGACGGAGATTTCCTTGCCGATGAAATTCTTCAGTTGCGCGGCCTGGGCGTCGCTGGTGGTGACGAGCTGGAAGGTTTCGGGGCCGGTTTCGAGATTGCAGAGGCCGTTCGGCGGCGGCAGCCGGCGCGGCTGGCTGGTGATCTGGTAAGTCTGCTGGCGCTTGGTCCGCTTGCTGCCCTTCATGGAAGTGAGTTCGCCGGACAAGACGTCGCCGGCATTGATCGGCTTGCCAGGCTTCGGCGCGGGCTCGCTTTGCTGCGCCCATGCGGAAGGCGCGACCAGGGCTGCGGCGATGATGAGCGCAAAGCGGGAGCGTCTGCCGAATCGTTTCGTCATGTCGATCAGTTCCGTAATCTTATGGGTTAGAACAGCGTTCGCTGCCGCATCGCTGCCGATAGCGTACCTTCATCGAGATAATCAAGCTCGCCACCGACCGGCACGCCATGCGCAAGCCGCGTTACCTTGACATTGGCATCTTGCAGAAGATCGGTGATGTAGTGGGCCGTCGTTTGGCCATCAACCGTCGCATTAAGGGCCAGAACGATTTCGCTGACTTGTGGTTCATGCGCACGGGCCACCAGCGCGTCGATGGTCAGGTCCTGCGGACCGACGCCGTCAAGTGGCGACAATGTGGCGCCGAGCACGTGATAGCGGCCGTTTGTCGCGTTGGCCCGCTCCAGCGCCCAGAGATCGGCGACGTCGGCGACCGCGACGATGGTGGAGGGATCGCGCCTGGGATCGGTGCACACCGTGCAGGGATTTTGCGTGTCGATATTGCCGCAGGTCTTGCAGACCTGGATGCGCTCGATCGCGACCTGCAGCGCGCCGGCCAGCGGCGTCATCAGCGCCTCGCGCTTCTTGATCAGGTGCAGCGCCGCGCGCCGCGCCGAACGCGGCCCGAGCCCCGGCAGGCGCGCCAGGAGCTGGATCAGGCGTTCGATTTCAGGGCCGGCAACGCTTGCTGCCATTTTAGCCGAGACCAAGCAGCCCGGGCGGCAGGCCGAGGCCGCCGGTCAGCGCCTGCATCTTCTCCTGCATCGCCAGTTCCGCCTTGCGCCGGGCGTCGCCATGCGCGGTCACCAGCAGGTCCTCGAGCACCTCGCGCTCTTCGGCCTTCATCAGCGACGGATCGATCTTGACGCCCTTCACTTCCATCTTCGCGGTCATGCGCACGGCAACCAGTCCGCCGCCGGAAATGCCCTCGACCTCGACATTGCCGAGCTCTTCCTGCATCGCCTGCATCTTGGATTGCAGTTGCGCCGCCTGCTTCATCATGCCGAGAAAATCAGCCATTCATCCGTCCTCTCGAGAGTCCGATCAATCGTCGTCGCCGTCGGAAGTCTCGTTCAACTCTTCAGCGTTAATATTGGATTCCGGCGGCTCGGCGGCAAGCCGGCGCACTTCGATGACCTTGGCGCCGGGAAACCGCGTCAGCACCTCCTGCACCCGCGGGTCGGCCTCCGCGGCGCGGGCATGCTCGTTCCGCGCCTGCTCGTTTTGCGAGCGCAGCGTCGGCTGGCCGGGCTCGTTGGAGACGATCACGGTCCAGCGCCGGCCCGTCCACAGTTCCAGCTTGCGGGAGAGGTCGTTGACCAGCCCCCGCGCCGCGACGCGTTCCAGCGCCACTTCCAGCCGCCCGTCCTCGAAACGGACCAGGCGCATGTCGGCCTCCAGCGCCGCCTTGGTCAGGACATCGCGTTTCTCGGCGGCGAGCGCCACCAGTTGCGGAAAACTGTTGATCCGCAGCACGGGCGCGGATTCGGCCTGGGCCGACGGCGCCATCTGCGGGCGTGCGGAGGTCTCCGCACCGGAACGGGGCGAAGCCGGCGTCCGCATCGGCGAAACGGACATCGAAGCGACCGGAGCAGCCGGGGCAGCCCGTGACGGCGCCGCGCCGGCGGAAGCGATCGGTGCGCCCCCGCCGTTCTGATCGAGCATCCGGATCGCTTCGTCCGGGGTCGGCAGGTCGGCGACATAGGCGATGCGGACCAGCACCATTTCAGCCGCCGCCGCCGGCCGCGTCGCGGTCTGCACCTCGGCGATGCCCTTGAGCAGCATCTGCCACATCCGCGACAGCACCCGCATCGACAGTTTCGCGGCAAATTCCCGGGCACGCACCCGTTCGGTCTCGCCGAACGCCACATTGTCGGCGGTCGCCGGGACGATCTTCACCCGGGTGACGAAATTGACGAATTCGGCGAGGTCGGACAGCACCACGACCGGATCGGCGCCGACGTCATATTGCGAGCGGAATTCACCGAAGGCGCTGGCGATATCGCCGCGCGCCAGGTGCTCGAACAGGTCGATCACCCGGGTGCGGTCGGCCAGCCCCAGCATCTGCCGCACCGCGTCGGCGCGCACGGTGCCTGCGGCGTGGGCAATCGCCTGGTCGAACAAGGACAGCGAATCACGCACCGAGCCTTCCGCGGCGCGGGCAATGATGCCAAGCGCCTCTGGCTCGACCTCGACGCATTCCTTCTTCGCGATATTCGACAGGTGCCCCATCAGCACGTCCGCCTCGACCCGGCGCAGGTCGAACCTTTGGCAGCGCGACAGCACGGTGACCGGGACTTTGCGGATTTCCGTGGTGGCGAATACGAATTTGGCGTGCTCGGGCGGCTCCTCCAGCGTCTTCAGGAAGGCGTTGAAGGCCGCCGTCGACAGCATGTGGACTTCGTCGATGATGTAGACCTTGTAGCGGGCACTGGCCGGCGCATAGCGCACGCTGTCATTGATCTGGCGGACATCGTCGACGCCGGTATGGGACGCGGCGTCCATTTCCAGGATGTCCATGTGCCGGCTTTCCATGATCGCCTGGCAGTGCACGCCGAGGTCGGGCATGTGGATGGTCGGCCCCTTCACCGAACCATCCGCCTTCTCATAGTTGAGCGCGCGGGCGAGGATTCGCGCCGTGGTGGTTTTGCCGACGCCGCGGACGCCGGTCAGGATCCAGGCCTGCGGAATGCGCCCGGTTTCGAATGCATTCGAAACGGTGCGGACCATGGCCTCCTGGCCGATCAGGTCTTCGAAGCTGGAGGGGCGGTATTTGCGTGCCAGCACCCGGTACGGCTTGGCAGCCTCGTTGCCGAGACCCAAGCCACCGTCTGACTTGTCGGGGGGAGCGCCAGCATCACTCATCGGTCGATCCGCAATTGATTGTCTCTCGGGGCCGGCTTGCGGATAGGACGCAATCGAGCGCATGGCGGCGGACCCGGCCGCTTTCATGCGCGATTTGCTCGAAAAACAGGTAGGAGACTGACGAGCGACCCGATCCGGACCTCGTTAGGGCTGCTTCCTTCCGGACCTGACCCGGTTGGCGAGTGGCTCGTCCACCGCCAATCTCCCGGTCCCTATTTGGGGCCAAAAGGCCCGGAAAGCAAGCGGGGCTTTCCCCTGTCATGCCCCTCGCGTTTCCCTGTCATACCCCGTGTTTCCCTGTCATACCCCGTGAAGGCGGGGTATCCAGTACGCGGCGACCTATCAGTAAAACGGAACGGCCGCGGCGTACTGGATCATCCGCTTTCGCGGATGATGACACCTTGATATGAAATTGCGCGAGTGCCCTACGGACGGCACTTTGGTAGGCCCGACATGCGTCGGGCACGGGAACCCTTGATGCCCTCTGACGCCTGGTCGCTGCACTCCCAGCTCAAGAAAGACACGATCGATATCGGCGACCTGCCGCTGAGCAAGGTGCTGGTCATCAAGGACGCGCATTACCCCTGGCTCTTGCTGGTGCCGCGCCGGGAAGGGGCGGTGGAAATCATCGACCTCGACGAAGTCGCGCAGGCGCAGCTGATGACCGAAATTTCCCGGGTGTCGCGGGCGCTCAAAGAGATCACCAAATGCGACAAGCTCAATGTCGCGGCGCTCGGCAATCTGGTGCCGCAGTTGCACGTCCATATCATCGCGCGGCGCACCAGCGACGCGGCCTGGCCGCGCCCAGTCTGGGGCGTGATGCCGCCGCTGGCGCATGACGCCGAGGAAGTTCAGAATTTCATCAACGCGCTTCGCCGCAAGATCTGGTTGGATTGAACAGATGTCCGCATTCGACAAATATCCATTAGGCAAGCCCGCTTTCGTTACCCACACGCTCGATCGCGCCGCGCATTTCCGCACCAATGACGAAAAACTGTTTGCGCTGGAAGGCCAGAGCAATGCGCGGGCCTATGTGGTCTACCGCGACTCGCTGGTCATCAAGCAGGAGGAGAGCGGTCCCCGCGCGCTGCTCTCGATCAAGGAAGCGCTCGACTACGGCGCCAATGCCGGCACGATCTTCTTAGGCCTGCGCGATGGCGCGCCGGTGTTCGGCATGGGCATGTCGCCGGCTGCTGCGGAAAAGCTGATCGGCCGCAGCGATGTCGCGATAACGGAATTGCGCGGCATGGCGATGCAGGGCGTGCTGCCGCTGGAGCAGTTGTCGGCCATCGCGATGGCGAAATCGCTGGTGGGCTGGCACCAGCGCCACGGCTTCTGCGCCAACTGCGGCGCGCGCACCGCGATGAAGGAAGGCGGCTGGAAGCGCGAATGCGCCAGCTGCAAGGCCGAGCATTTCCCGCGCACCGATCCGGTCGTGATCATGTTCGTCAGCCTGGGCGACAAGGCGCTGCTCGGCCGCCAGAAGCAGTTCATGCCCGGCATGTATTCCTGCCTCGCCGGCTTCGTCGAAGCCGCGGAGACGATCGAGGACGCCGTGCGCCGCGAGATTTTCGAGGAATCCGGCATCCGCGTCACCGACGTGAACTACTACATGACGCAGCCCTGGCCCTATCCGTCATCCCTGATGATCGGCTGCACGGCGCGCGCGATCAGCGAGGAGATCGTCGTCGACCGCGTCGAGCTCGAGGATGCACGCTGGTTCGACCGCGCTGAACTGGCGCTCATGCACAAGCGCCAGCATCCCGATGGCCTGTTCGCCGCGCATCCCTTTGCCATCGCGCATCATCTGATCGGCCAGTGGCTGCACGGCGGCGGCAATAAGGGCGGCTAGCAGGGAACCGACATCGGCTTGCCCGATTACCCTGTTCGATTGGCTTGCTCGATGGGCTTGGGGCTTTCAACGGACATGACGGGTCCACGCATGAATTTTCAAGACAAAGCGCCGAAAACACCTCCCCGCATCCTCTGCATCGGCATGCCGGTGCGCGACCTGACCTTTCATACCCCGGGCGTTCCCGGGCGTGGTTCCAAGGAGAACGCCACCGCCTTCGACGAAATCTGCGGCGGCAACGCGCTCAACGGCGCGATCGGCATCGCGCGGCTCGGCGGCCGTGCGTCGATCTGCGGACCGATGGGCGACGCCAAGGAGACTTCGAGCCGCTTCATCTTCGACCAGATGGCGCATGAGGGCATCGAGACCAGGCATCTCATTCACATGCCTGGGCTGGTGACGCCGATCTCGGCGGTCATGATCGATCCTTCCGGCGAGCGCACCATCGTGACCTTCCGCGATCCAAAACTGTGGCATGTGAAACTGCCCGATTTCGACATGCTGCTGAACGATTGCGCCGCCATCCTCACCGAGAGCCGCTGCGCGGAATTCTGCACCGAGTTGTGCGCCGAGGCCGTCCGGCGCGGCATCCCTGTCATCGTCGACGTCGACCGGGCGATGTCGCTGCGCGAGGGCCTGCTCAACGCTTCCACGCATTTGGTGTTCTCCAGCGAGCCGCTGCAGGAGACCGCAGACGTCACCGACGACGCCCAGGCGCTGAAGAAGATCGCCAAATTGACCCCCTCCTTCCTGGCCGGGACCCGCGGTCCGCGGGGGACGATCTGGCTCGACGAGAAGGGGGAGATTCAGGAGACCCCGGCCTTCCCGGTCCATACGGTGGATACGCTCGGCGCCGGCGACGTCTTCCATGGCGCCTTTGCGCTCGCCATCACCGAAAAGCAGGAGCTGCGGCAGGCGCTCCGTTTCGCCTCGGCCGCCGCGGCGCTGAAATGTACCCGCTTCGGAGGCGCCTTCGCAGCCCCGCAACGTGCTGAAGTTGAAGAGCTTTTGAGCCACGGCAAGGTTGCTGGCCAGGCCTCCGCGGGACGCTAGCAGGGCTTGCTATAGAAGAATTTTCTATATATGAGGATATCAAACCTCCTCTATGGAACATTCTTCTCATGACCGACCTAGCCGTTCAGCTCCCTGAAGCCAACCGCCGCCTGGACGCCATCGATCGCAAGATCCTGACCGTCCTGCAGGAGGACGCCTCCCTGTCGGTCGCCGAGATCGGCGACCGGGTCGGACTGTCCTCGACGCCGTGCTGGAAGCGCATCCAGCGGCTGGAGGCCGACGGCGTGATCCTGCGCCGGGTGGCGCTGGTCGACCAGAACAAGATCGGGCTCGGCATTTCCGTGTTCGTCTCGGTCGAGAGCAACGACCATTCCGACGCCTGGCTGCGCAAATTCGCCGACGCCGTCAGCGCCATGCCCGAGGTGATGGAATTCTATCGGATGGCCGGCGACGTCGATTATATGCTGCGCGTCGTGGTCGCCGACATGGCGAGCTATGATGTCTTCTACAAGAAATTGATCAGCGCCGTGCCGCTGAAGAACGTCACCTCGCGCTTTGCGATGGAGAAGATCAAGTCGGTGACCGCGCTGCCCGTGCCGGCGGCGTAGCTCGCATCCACACATTCGCTGTCATCGCCGGCGAAAGCGGGCGATCCAGTATTCCAGAGACGTCAGCGCCAGGGCCGAGAAGCCGCGGTGTACTGGGTCCCCCGCTTTCGCGGAGGACGACAGTTGTGGGTGAGGCGGCTGCGTGCCCTTCCTTCAAATCTTCTGATTATACTCGCCGACTTCCGGATGCGTGCGCAGCACGCCATCCATCGCCTCGAACATGTCGCGCATGCGCTGTTCGGAGACCGGGCTCTCGACGACGACCACCAGCTCCGGCTTGTTCGATGACGCCCGCACCAGGCCCCAGCTGCCGTCTTCCACCGTGACGCGCACGCCGTTGACGGTGACGAGGTCACGGATCTTTTGGCCGGCGACCTTCTCGCCCTTCTTCTGCAGCTTCTCGAAGTGCTTCACCACGGCGTCGGCAACGCCGTATTTCACCTCGTCGGCGCAATGCGGCGACATCGTTGGCGACGACCAGGTCTTCGGTATAGCGTTCTTCAGGTCGGCCATCGACTTATCGGGCGCGCGATCGAGCATCTCGCAGATCGCGATCGCCGAGACGAGGCCATCGTCATAGCCGCGGCCGAATGGCTTGTTGAAGAAGAAGTGGCCGGATTTTTCGAACCCCGCCAGCGCGCCCATCTCGTTGGTGCGGCGCTTCATGTAGGAATGGCCGGTCTTCCAATAGGCGGTTTTCGCGCCCTGCTTCTGCAGCACCGGGTCCGTCACGAACAGGCCGGTCGACTTCACGTCGACCACGAACTGGGCATCCTTGTGGATCGCCGACATGTCGCGCGCCAGCATCACGCCGACCTTGTCGGCGAAGATTTCCTCGCCGGTATTGTCGACCACGCCGCAGCGGTCGCCGTCGCCGTCGAATCCGAGGCCGACATCGGCTTTGTGCTGGAGCACGGCGTCGCGGATCGCGTGCAGCATCTCCATGTCTTCGGGGTTCGGATTGTATTTCGGAAAAGTGTGGTCGAGCTCGGTGTCGAGCGGGATCACCTCGCAGCCGATCGCCTCCAGCACCTGCGGCGCGAAGGCGCCCGCTGTGCCGTTGCCGCAGGCGGCCACGACCTTCAGCTTGCGCTTGAGTTTTGGGCGGCCCGTGAGATCGGCAATATAGCGCGCCGGAAAATTCTCGTGGAATTGATAGGCGCCGCCGGCCCTGTTCTTGAACTCGGCGTTGAGCACGATTTCCTTCAGCCGCGTCATCTCGTCGGGGCCGAAGGTCAGGGGACGGTTGGCGCCCATTTTGACGCCGGTCCAGCCATTGTCGTTGTGCGAGGCGGTGACCATCGCAACGCAGGGCACGTCGAGATCGAATTGCGCGAAATAGGCCATCGGCGTTACCGCGAGCCCGATGTCGTGCACCTTGCAGCCCGCCGCCATCAGGCCGGAAATCAGCGCGTATTTGATCGAGGCGGAATAGCCGCGGAAATCGTGGCCAGTGACGATCTCCTGCTTGACGCCAAGTTCCGCAATCAGCGCGCCGAGCCCCATGCCCAGCGCCTGAACGCCCATCAGGTTGATTTCCTTCTCGAACAGCCAGCGCGCGTCATACTCGCGAAAGCCGGTTGCCTTCACCATCGGTCCGGATTCATAAGCATAAGTATTCGGAACCAGCACGGATTTGGGCTTTGGAAACATGAAATCGGCCTTGTCATGAAAAGCGGATGGGAACGCCGCAGCCATAGCGCGTGCGCGGGCCGGGCGATAGGCGGACCGGCGCCTTGTCAGGGCTAATTGCGGCGGTTTGGTAGCAGGGTAACCTTACTGTTCCAGCACCATCCGGCCATTGGCATATTCGAAGCGCTTCAGCTTCGACAGGAACGACAGGCCGAGCAGGTTCTCCGACAGTGCCTCATCGGGCAGCACCAGTGCGTCGACGTCGCGCACCACGAGGCCGCCGAGCTCAATCATCGCGATCCGCGTCCGCGCGGCTTTGACGCTGCCATTGGCGGTGGAAACCGTGGCGTTGTAGTCGCTGCGCAGGGGACGCAGGCCGAACCGCGCGGCAGATTTTTCGTTCAGCGCCACCAGCGAAGCGCCGGTGTCGACCATGAAGTTGATGCGCTGGCCGTCGATGCGGCCGTCGGCCGCGAAATGACCGCGCGCGTCGCGGGGAATGTCGAGGCTGCGGCCGGAGGCCTGCGCGACGGTCTGAGCGGGCATCAGTTTCGGGGATGATTTGGCGGCCGCCGGGGCCGGCGACATGCTGCTGGCCAGTTGCGCCATGTAGGTGCCGAGGCCGACCAGAACGGCGGCAAGAATCATCAGGTTACGCATGACGCCACACACTTAACTGCCAGACCGCCGATATCACCACGCCCGCCGCCAAGCCGCGACTTAACTACGGCGGCCGAGGCTGCCATTTTGGCGAAAAGGATGAGTGAAGGGTTAACGGTGGTCTCTTCAACCTCTCCCCGCCTGCGGGGAGAGGTCGGATCGCATCGCAGATGCGATCCGGGTGAGGGGGTACAGGTCTATCAACAGAAATCATTTCGCAGAGAGCCCTCACCCCGACCCTCTCCCCGCGAAGAGCGGGGAGAGGGAGTCCAGGGGCATTACGTCCCGCGCGGCTTGACGCGGCGCGTCGGCAGCGCGCTGGCCGGATCTTCCGGCCAGGGGTGGCGGGGATAGCGGCCGCGTAGGTCGGAGCGGACGGCGGCATAGCTGCCGCGCCAGAAGCCCGGCAAATCGCGCGTCACCTGCACCGGACGCTGTGCCGGCGACAGCAATTCCAACACCAGCGGCACCGCGCCCCTGGCGATCGAGGGATGGGTGTTGAGCCCGAACAATTCCTGCAGCCGCACGGCGATGGTCGGGCCCTGCGCGGCCTCATAGTCGATCGCAAGCATGGTACCGGTCGGCGCCTCGAAATGCGTCGGCGCCTCGCGCTCCAGCCGCGCGCGCAGCTCCCAGGGCAGCAGTGCCATCAGCGCGTCGGAAAGATCGCCGGCGGAGAGCTCCTTCAGCGCGGTCTTGTCGTAGAGCGCAGGCACCAGCCAGTTCTCGGCCTCAGCGGCGAGCGCCGCATCCGACAGGTCGGGCCAGCTATCGCCTTCCGCCTTGCGCAGGAACATCACGCGGTCGCGCCATTGTTTCAGCGCTTTCGACCACGGCAGCTTGTCCAGCCCTGCAGCCACCAGGCCGGCGGCAAAGATGCGCGCGGTCTCCGCCGATGGCGACAGCGCGACCGGCGCCTCCGACAGCGTGATCGCGTGCAGCGTCCGCTTGCGGCGCCCGCGCAGCGCCATCGCACCGCGATCAAACGAAATCTCTACCGCGTCCTCGATCTGATCGGCGAAGCGCGTTTCGATATCGGCCTGCGCAATCGGCGCGGCCAAAAGGATGCGGCCCTGCGCAGCGGTGCCGGTCAGTTCGCCGACCGCGATATAGGGCGCACGGGCCAACGACGACGTCTGCTCGACGGCGGCGCCGCGGCCATTGGCCAGGACGAAGCTGCCATTGCCGCGGTTGCGGGCAACGCGGTCGGGGAACGCCAGCGCCAGCATGATGCCGGTGGACGGCGAAGTATATTCCACCGACGGGGCTTCCGCGGTCGCAACCTGTTGCGCCCAGCGCTGCGCGAGGCTGCGGGCGCTACTGGCGCGCGGCGAGCGGTCGCGGCGGAACTGGTCCAGCCTGTGATCGAGATCAACGCTATCGCCACCGAGGCCGCGCTCGGTCAGGATGGCGGCGATCTCGGCCGCCTCCTCGCCCGCGCCCAGCCGGTGCGAATCCACGATCATGCGCGCCAGCCGCGGCGGCAGCGCCAGCGCACGCAGGCTCTGGCCTTCGGCGGTGATACGGCCATCGGGATCAAGCGCGCCGAGTTCGCGGAGCAGGCTATTGGCTTCCTTCAGCGCAGGCGCCGGCGGCGGATCGAGAAATGCCAGCGCGGAGGGATCGCGCACGCCCCATTGCGCGAGATCGAGCACCAGCGAGGACAGATCGGCCGAGAGAATTTCGGGCTGCGTGTAAGCCGCGAGCGAAACGGTTTGCGGCTCGTCCCATAGACGGTAGCAGACGCCTGGTTCGGTGCGGCCGGCGCGGCCGCGACGCTGATCGACGGCAGCGCGCGAGGCCCGCACGGTCTCCAGCCGCGTCAGCCCAATATCAGGCTCGTAGCGCGGCACCCGCGCCAAGCCGCAATCGACGACGATGCGAACGCCCTCGATGGTCAGCGAGGTCTCGGCGATCGAGGTCGCGAGCACGACCTTGCGGCTTCCCCTCGGCGCCGGGGCGATGGCGCGGTCCTGCACGCTCGCCTCGAGCGCACCGAACAGCGGCACGATCTCGATGCTGGCGTCATGCACCCGCTCAGCGAGGAAATTCTGCGTGCGGCGGATTTCGGCGGCGCCCGGCAGAAACGCCAGCACCGAGCCGGGATCAGCGCGCAGCGCCGTCGCAATCGCATCCGCCATCTGACGCTCGATCGGCGCATCCATCTTGCGGCCGAGATAGCGCGTCTCCACTGGAAAGGCGCGGCCTTCGCTGGCAATGACGGGCGCATCGCCCAAAAGCTTGCCGACGCGCGCACCGTCGAGCGTCGCCGACATCACGAGGATGCGGAGATCCTCGCGCAAACCCGTCTGCGCGTCACGCGCCAGCGCCAGGCCCAGATCGGCGTCGAGCGAACGCTCGTGAAACTCGTCGAACAGCACTGCGGCGACACCATTCAATTCGGGATCGTCGAGAATCTGCCGGGGAAAAATTCCCTCGGTGACCACCTCGATCCGCGTCGCGCGCGAAATTTTGGAGCCGAAGCGGACGCGATAGCCGACGGTCTCCCCCGCCCGTTCGCCAAGCGTCCGTGCCATCCGCTCCGCGCTGGCCCGCGCCGCAATCCGCCGCGGCTCCAGCATGATGATCTTTTTGCCCTTCAGCCAGGGCGCATCGAGCAGCGCCAGCGGCACCCGCGTGGTCTTGCCGGCGCCGGGAGGCGCCACCAGCACGGCGGTGTTGCTCGCCGCGAGCGTGCGGTCGAGCTCGTCGAGCACCGCGTCGATCGGAAGGGGCGTGTCGAAGCTACGGGGCAATATCTCGGATCCGTCATCACCCGCCTTGTGCGCAATTGCGCACTGGAGCGGTGATCCAGTAAACCCAGCCGTTACTGATTACGAAGAGCGCGCGTACTGGATACCCCGCCTGCTCGGGGTATGACAACCGCGGTTGCGGCTAGTTCCGAGGCTCAGCCGCCCGTCCGACGCTTTCGTAAACGAAGCCCTGGGCCGCCATGTCATCGGCGCGGTAGATGTTGCGCAGATCGATCACGACGGGCTGCGCCATCGCGGCCTTGATCCGGTCGAGGTCGAGCGCGCGGTACTGCACCCATTCGGTGACGATCACCATGGCGTCGGCCCCCCTCACGCATTCATAGGGGTCGTCGCAATATTCGATATCAGGCAGTTCCTTCTTGGCCTGCTCCATGCCGACCGGATCATGCGCGCGCACTTTCGCGCCCATGTCGAGCAGGCCGGTGACCAGCGGAATCGACGGCGCCTCGCGCATGTCGTCGGTATCGGGCTTGAAGGTGAGGCCGAGCACGGCGACGGTCTTGCCGCGAAGACTGCCGACGGCATTCGACACCTTGCGCGCCATCGCGCGTTTGCGGTTGTCGTTGACGCCGAGCACGGCCTCGACGATGCGCAGTTGCACGTCGTGGTCCTGCGCAATCTTGACCAGCGCGCGGGTATCCTTCGGAAAGCATGAGCCGCCGAAACCCGGGCCGGCATGCAGGAATTTTGAGCCAATACGGTTGTCGAGCCCGATACCGCGCGCGACTTCCTGCACGTCGGCGCCGACCTTCTCCGAGAGATCGGCAATCTCGTTGATGAAGGTGATCTTGGTGGCGAGGAACGCGTTGGCCGCGTATTTGATCAGTTCGGCAGTGCGCCGCGCGGTGAACATCAGGGGGCCCTGGTTGAGCGACAGCGGCCGGTAGACGTCACCGAGAAGTTTTCGTCCGCGCTCGTCCGCGGTGCCGATCACGATACGGTCGGGGAATTTGAAATCGCGGATCGCGGCGCCCTCGCGCAAAAATTCCGGATTGGAGGCGACCACCACGTCGGCCGAGGGATTGGCTTCACGGATCAGCCGTTCGACCTCGTCGCCGGTGCCGACCGGCACGGTCGATTTCGTCACCACCACCGTGAAGCCCGACAGGGCGGCGGCGATCTCGCGCGCCGCGCTATAGACGTAAGTGAGGTCGGCATGGCCGTCGCCACGCCGCGAGGGTGTTCCAACCGCGATGAAGACCGCGTCGGCGTCCGCGACCGGCGCCGCCAGGTCGGTGGTGAAATCCAGCCGCTTGGCCTTGACATTGGAGGCGACCAGCGCGTCCAACCCCGGTTCGAAGATCGGGATCTCGCCGCGGCGCAGGGCTTCGATCTTGCCGGCATCCTTGTCCACGCAGGTGACGTGGTGGCCGAAATCGGCAAAGCAGGCGCCGGATACCAGCCCCACATAGCCCGTGCCAATCATGGTGATCCGCATGAAACCAACCCGTGTTGAATGGTTAACGCCAACCCCGATTTTCGGGCGTCTTAGAGCATTTTTCACCAAAGGGGAAACCGGAAAAGCGGAGCGGTCCCCGGCATGTCATTTGTATGGATAAAGGGGAAAGCAACGGATCGGGCCGAAGATGCGGCCACCTCGCGCTGAAAAGGGACACCGATGACTTCAAACGGCACACCTCCCGCCCCTGAACGTTCCACCCGCATCGACTGGGTCGACTATGCCAAGGGCATCTGCATCGTCATGGTGGTGATGATGCATTCGGTGCTGGGGGTGGAAAAGGCGGCGGGCGACACCGGTTTCATGCATGCGTTCGTCATGTTCGCCCAGCCATTCCGGATGCCGGACTTCTTCCTGATTTCGGGCCTGTTCCTTGCCGTCGTGATCGACCGCGACTGGCGCACCTATCTCGACCGCAAGGTCGTGCACTTCGCATATTTTTACGTCTTGTGGATGACAATCCAGTTCGGCTTCAAGGCGCCGTCCTTCGCCGCCGAACATGGCTGGCGGCATGTCGGCACCCTGTATCTCGAATCCTTCATCGAGCCGTTCGGCACCCTCTGGTTCATCTATCTGCTGCCGATCTTCTTTGTCGTCACAAAACTGTCACGCGGCATCTTGCCGCTCGCGATCTGGGTTGTCGCCGCCGCATTGGAAATGGCGCATGCGGCGACCGGCTGGACGGTGATCGACGAATTCTGCGCGCGCTTCGTCTATTTCTATTCCGGCTATCTGTTTGCTTCCTACGTGTTCGCGCTGTCGGACCGCTCGCGCGAGAAGCCCGTGCTGGCGCTGATTGGCCTTGTGCTGTGGGCACTCGTCAATGGCGGCCTCGTGACCGCGGGTTATAGCCACTTGCCGCTCGTCTCGCTGGCGCTCGGCTTCGCCGGTGCCGGCGCCATCATCGTGATGGGCACGCTGCTGGCGCGGATGCAGTGGCTGAACTTCCTGCGCTATTGTGGCGAGCACTCGATCGTCATCTACCTCGCGTTCTTCTTGCCGATGGCGGTGACGCGGACGCTGCTGCTGAAGACTGGCGTGATCGCCGATATCGGCGCGATCTCGCTGATCGTCACACTGGCCGGCGTCGCTGGCGCCGTCGTGATCTGGCGGCTGGCGCTGGCGGTTCGCGCCGATTTCCTGTTCGAGCGCCCCGCCTCCTTCTGGATCGCACCGAAAAAGGCTGCCCCGACGCTGCAGCCGGCGGAGTAGGTTTATATCCACATCTCGGCTGTCATCGCCCGGCTCGACCGGGCGACCCAGTACGCCGGGCTCTCCCAATTGAAAGCGGCCGTCTCGGCGTACTGGATCACCGCCTTCGCGGGTGATGACAGGTGTGTGCGGGTGATGACAGGAGTGCGCCGGGACGACAAGTGTGTATTGGGCTGAAAATCCCCCTCCCAAGGCTGTCATTCCCTGCAAAAATCCCTAAATTTCGGCCATGCCGAAAACAGCCCCCAAAGCCGCCGCCAAGCCCGCCCCCGCCAAAGTTCCAGCCAAGGACCCAGCAAAGCCCGCCGCCAAACAACCAGGCAAGGGCGACCATGTGTTCCTGGTGGACGGGTCCTCCTACATTTTCCGCGCCTATCACGCGCTGCCGCCGCTCAACCGCAAATCCGACGGGCTGCAGGTCAATGCCGTGCTCGGCTTCTGCAACATGCTGTGGAAGCTGCTCCGCGACATGCCTGAGGATAACCGGCCGACGCATCTCGCGATCGTATTCGACAAGTCGGAAATCACGTTTCGCAACAAGCTCTATCCCGACTACAAGGCGCACCGGCCGCCGGCGCCTGACGACCTGATCCCGCAATTTGCGCTGATCCGCGAAGCCGTGCGCGCCTTCGACCTGCCCTGCCTGGAGCAGGTCGGCTTCGAGGCCGACGACCTGATCGCGACCTACGTCCGCATCGCCTGCGAGCGCGGCGCTTCCGCCACCATCGTATCATCAGACAAGGACCTGATGCAGCTCGTGACCGATTGCGTCACCATGTACGACACCATGAAGGATCGCCGGATCGGCATATCAGAAGTGATCGAGAAATTCGGCGTGCCGCCTGAGAAGGTCGTCGAGGTGCAGGCGCTGGCGGGCGACTCTACCGACAATGTGCCCGGCGTGCCCGGCATTGGCGTCAAGACCGCAGCGCAACTGATCATCGAATATGGCGACCTCGAACAATTGCTGTTCCGCGCCGGCGAGATCAAGCAGCCGAAGCGGCGCGAGGCGCTGATCGAGCATGCCGAGAAGGCGCGGATCTCGCGGCAACTGGTGCTGCTTGACGACAAGGTCGATCTCGAGGTGCCGCTCGATGACCTCGCGGTGCACGAGCCGGATGCCCGCAAGCTAATCGCTTTCCTCAAGGCAATGGAATTTTCCACCCTCACCCGCCGCGTTGCCGAATATTCGCAGATCGATCCATCCGAGATCGAACCGGATGCTGGCAACAAGAGCGGTGCCAGCGTTTTCGCGGTGCCGCCATCCGGCGACAAACCCGAAGGCTACGCCGAAGACGCGACGCTGTTTGATGCGCCGGGCGCCGCGACCGTTCCGCCGTCGAGCAAGGGAGCCGCGCCGGTCAAGGGATCTGACAAGCAGGACAAGGCCGCGAGCCCCAAGGGCACGCCGATCTCCCTTGCCGCCGCGCGGGCCGAAGCGGTGCGTAAACTTCCGGTCGACCGCAACAAATACCAGACCATCCGCACCCCCGATGAACTGAAGGCCTGGATTGCGCGCGCTTACGACACCGGCACGTTCGCTGTTGACGTCAAGGCGTCTTCCGACGATCCGATGCAGGCCGACATCTGCGGCATCGCGCTGGCCCTTAGCCCCAACGATGCCTGCTACGTTCCCCTCACCCACAAGCAATCCGGCGGCGGCGCGGGCCTGTTCGACGCGGGGCTGGCGCCGGACCAGATCAAGGCCGGCGACGCGTTGGCCGCGCTGAAGCCGCTCTTGGAATCCGCAGGGCTGCTCAAGATCGGCTTCAACATCAAGTTCAACGCCGTGGTGCTGGCGCAGCACGGCATCACGTTGCGCAACATCGACGACGCGCAGTTGATGTCGTATGCGCTCGATGCCGGCCGCGGCTCGCATGCGCTGGAGCAGCTCGCCGAGCGCTGGTTCGGCCATGCCGTCGTCAGCTTCGGCGACCTCGTCGGCAGCGGCAAAAACAAGCTGACCTTCGACCAGGTCGCGATCGACAAGGCGACCACCTATTCCGCCGAAAGCGCTGACGTGATCCTGCGGCTGCACCGCGCGCTGAAGCCGCGGCTTTTGGCCGAGCACATGACGACGGTCTATGAGACGCTGGAGCGGCCGCTGGTCACTGTGCTGGCGCGGATGGAGCGGCGCGGCATCTCGATCGATCGGCAGGTGCTGTCGCGGCTGTCGGGCGATTTCGCGCAGACCGCGGCGCGCGTCGAGGCCGAGCTTCAGGAGATTGCGGGCGAGCCGATCAATGTCGGCAGCCCCAAGCAGATCGGCGACATCATCTTCGGCAAGATGGGCATACCCGGCGGCACCAAGACCAAGACCGGCGCATGGTCGACCTCGGCGCAGATCCTCGACGACCTCGCCGAACAGGGCCACGAATTCCCCAAGAAGATCTTGGAATGGCGACAGGTCTCGAAGCTGAAATCGACCTATACCGACGCGCTGCCGACCTATGTGCATCCGCAGACCCACCGCGTGCACACGACATACGCGCTGGCGGCGACCACCACGGGACGGCTGTCGTCGAACGAGCCTAACCTGCAGAACATCCCTGTTCGTACCGAGGACGGCCGGAAAATCCGCCGCGCCTTTATCGCGACGCCCGGCCACAAGCTGGTGTCCGCGGACTATTCGCAGATCGAGCTTCGGCTGCTCGCCGAGATCGCCGATATCCCGGTGCTGAAGCAGGCGTTTCGTGACGGGCTCGACATTCACGCCATGACGGCGTCCGAAATGTTCGGCGTGCCGATCAAGGACATGCCGGGCGAAGTGCGCCGCCGGGCGAAAGCGATCAATTTCGGCATCATCTACGGCATCTCCGCCTTCGGCCTCGCCAACCAGCTCGGCATCGCCCGCGAGGAAGCTTCCGCCTACATCAAGAAATATTTCGAGCGTTTTCCCGGCATCCGCGCCTATATGGACGAGACGCGCGACTTCTGCCGGACCAACGGCTATGTCACGACGCTGTTCGGCCGGAAGTGCCACTACCCCGACATCAAGGCCTCCAACGCCTCGATCCGTTCCTTCAACGAGCGCGCCGCGATCAACGCGCGCCTGCAAGGCACCGCCGCCGACATCATCCGCCGCGCCATGATCCGCATGGAGGACGCGTTGGCTGAGAAGAAGCTGTCGGCGCAGATGCTGCTGCAGGTGCACGACGAACTGATCTTCGAAGTGCCCGACGACGAAGTGGCGGCGACGCTGCCGGTGGTCCAGCACGTCATGCAGGACGCGCCGTTCCCGGCGGTGGTGCTATCGCTGCCGCTGCAGGTCGATGCCCGCGCGGCGAATAATTGGGACGAGGCGCACTAACGGCAGGATGCTGATTCAAATTCCAAGCGCGCTCTGATAGGCGAACAGCGCCGGCGCGCCGCCGGTGTGCAGGAAAATGACATCCTCGTCCCTGCGCCAGCGCCCCTGGCGGATCAAAGCGATCAGGCCGGCGAGCCCTTTGCCCGAATAGACCGGATCGAGCGGAAGCGCCTCGAGCCGGCCGGCGAGCCGGATCGCCTCGATGGTGGCTTCGTGCGGCACGCCATAGCCAGGCCCCGCATGCCCGGCGACGACTTCTACACTTGTTTCGTCGAAGGGAACATCGAGCAGGTCGGACGCTTCCCGCGCAAACGCCACGACATCGGCGCGCACCCGCGCAGGCTCGGCGTCGATATCGATCCCGACGATGCGCGTGTTCGGCATGGCCACGGCCGCGCCAACCACGAGACCGGCCTGCGTGCCGGCGCTTCCCGTGCAATGCACGATGGCTGATGGTGAGAAACCCAAATGCGCGGCCTGCGGCTCGATCTCGGCAATCGTCGTGGCGTAGCCGACAGCGCCGAGCGCATTCGACACGCCGTACGGCACGAAGTACGGCTTGTGTCCCTTCGCCTCAAGATCGCTGACGAGCGTGCGAATGGCGGCGTTGCGGTCGCCGGTCCACGGCACGTCATGCAGATGGGCGCCGAACAGGCGGTTGAGAAACGCGTTGCCCGAGGTCTTGTATTCCGCCGTCGGGGCTTCGAGCCGGCCATGGTAGACCGCCAGATGACATGCGAGGCCGAGCTTGGCGGCAACCGCCGCCACCTGCCGCTGGCTGTTCGATTGCCCGACGCCGCCGGAGACGATCGTATCGGCGCCACTTGTGAGCGCCTCGTGCAGGACGTAGTCGAGCTTGCGCAGCTTGTTGCCGCCAAAGCCGAGCCCGGTCGCATCCTCGCGCTTGACCCACAGCCGCGGCCCGCCGAGATGGGCCGTCAGCCGCTTCATCGGCTCGAGCGGCGTCGGCAGGTTTGCCAGGCCCAGACGGGGAAATGCTTTGAGCCGATCGGACAAGGGCCTGCGATCATTTGGCATCGTTCCGCCGCCTGACTTGCAAGGAGTTTCCAACAAGAGCTTTCCGGCTCTTATTATAGCCGCCATCGACGACGGTGCATCATCCAAGCGAACGATGAAGGCCCGCGCGGTCCATCGCACCGGCAATTGCACTCGGAGCAATTTGCGAAATGACATTGCGGGCCCACGCACGTTAAGAACGCAGGCATACCTTTCCTGCGAGTCTCCATGCCCCATCTGCCTACGCTGCTCGGTTTCGCCCTGGTCTCGCTTGGCATCGTGCTGACGCCGGGGCCGAACATGATCTACCTGATCTCGCGCTCGATCACGCAAGGCCCGGCGGCGGGGATCGTTTCGCTCGGCGGGGTCGCGCTCGGCTTCGTGTTCTACATGCTGTGCGCCGCGTTCGGCATCACGGCGCTGTTGTTCGCGGTCCCCTACGCCTATGACGCGCTGCGCTTCGCCGGCGCCGCCTATCTGCTGTGGCTGGCCTGGCAGGCGGTCAAGCCCAATGGACGCTCGCCGTTCCAGGTGAAGAAGCTGCCGGCCGATAGCCCGCGCAAACTGTTTGCGATGGGGTTCGTTACCAATCTTTTGAACCCGAAAATCGCGATGCTGTATCTGGCGCTGCTGCCGCAATTCATCGACCCCGCTGCGGGCAGCGTGCTGACGCAGTCGCTGGTGCTGGGGACGATCCAGACCGTGATCAGCGTTTCCGTGAACGCGATGATCGCACTGGCCGCCGGTTCGATCGCGCTCTTTCTCGGCACGCGGCCGACCTGGCTGCTCGTACAGCGCTGGCTGATGGGCACGGTGCTGGCGGGGCTTGCGGTGAAGCTGGCGTTCGAGGCGAAGCGGGGGTGACCTTTCTAACCTCGCCCCGCTTGCGGGGAGAGGTCGGATTGCGAAGCAATCCGGGTGACGGGGTACCGCACTCTCCACGAGTCGTTCTTGCGGCGAGAGCCCCTCACCCGACCCTCTCCCCGCAAGAGCGGGGCGAGGGATAAGGCATCAATCCAGCTTCGCTTCCATGCCGCGCTTGGTCGCGGGACGCGCCATCAGGGCGTTGTACCAGCGCTCGACGTTCGGAAAATCCTTCAGCTCCACCTTGTGGCGCGGGTGGCGCCAGGCCCAGCCGAGGATGGCGAAGTCGGCGACCGAGAGTTCGCCGGCGACGAAGTCGCGCCCGTCGAGCCGGCGGTCCAGCACGCCATAGAGCCGGCGTGTCTCGGCCATGTAGCGCTTGAGGCCATAGGCGCGATCGGCTTCATTCTCCAGCGCGATGAAATGGTGCACCTGGCCGGGCATCGGGCCAAAGCCGCCCATCTGCCACATCAGCCATTCATAGACCGGGATGCGCTCGGCCAGCGGCTTGGGCAGGAACTTGCCGGTCTTTTCGCCGAGATAGAGCAGGATCGCGCCGGATTCGAAAATGCTGACCGGCTTGCCCGCCGGGCCGTCGGGATCGACGATCGCCGGGATCTTGTTGTTCGGGCTGAGCTTGAGGAAGTCGGGCGCCATCTGCTCGCCCTTGGTGATGTTCACCGGGATGACCTTGTAGGGCAGCCCCATCTCCTCCAGCGCAACCGAGATCTTGCGGCCGTTCGGCGTGTTCCAGGTGTGCAGTTCGATCGTCATTTTTGTTATACCCCGCGGAAGCGGCGTATCCAGTACCCCGGAACTTGCGGGCGTTACAACCGCCGCCGCGGAATACGGGGTCATCTGCTTTCGCGGATGACGACACCGTGCCCTGTTGACGGCGCCGGATCGGCGCTGGAATGTGCCCGCGAGCGCCGATAGATTGCGCCCCGCCTGAAGACGCGCCTTAGGAAAACCGCCTTGTCCAAATCAGCCTCCCGTGCCCGCCTCGCCGAGATCATCCGCAAGCGCTCGTTCGGCCGCGGCGAGATCACGCTGGCCTCGGGCCGCAAGAGCGATTTCTACTTCAACCTCAAGCCGACCATGCTCGACCCCGAGGGCGCGGCGCTTTTGGCCGAACTGACCTATGAGGCGCTGAAGGACGACAGGCTCGACTTCATCGGCGGGCTGGAGATGGGCGCGGTCCCACTGGCGGGGGCGATCGCGCAGCTCTCCTGGCTGAAGGGGCATCCGATCGCCGCCTTCTTCGTGCGCAAGAAGCCGAAGGAGCATGGCGCCCGCCTGGCGGTGGAGGGGCTCGCCAAGGGCGAGAGCCTTAAGGGCAAGCGCATCGTGATCGTCGAAGACGTCACGACGACCGGCGGCTCGGCCTTGAAGGCGGTCGAGGCGGTGCGCGAGGCCGGCGGCGAGATCGTGCTGGTGCTGACCATGGTCGACCGCGAGGAAGGCGCCACCGAGGCCTTTGCCGAGGCCGGGCTCGAGTTCCGCTCGCTGTACAAGGCGGGTGAATTCTTGAAGGGGTGAGCGCTCGCGCTCGTCGCACGCGGTGTCGTGGCGAACCATCCGGTGTTGGAACGAAGACGCGTGGCGCGAGCCAGGCTATGCCATAAGGTATAGTGGGCCTGCCACGGTTTCCGCGTATTTCTTTTTCAGCTTTGCGTTCAAGGTAAAAGGTCATTTACCGTCGCCCGTTAAGGTTACGCTGGACTGAAGCCTGTCGCGTTTCAGCGCGTTTGTTGCGTTGGGTGGAGTTGGGGTTGCGTACACAGTTGGGTTGTTCACGCGTGCGCCGCGCGGCGTTTCTGGCCGCAGCGACCTTTGCCTGCGCCCTCACACTGACGCCCGCCAGCGTCTCTGCCGAAGGCCTGTTCGATTTCCTGTTCGGCGGCCTGCAGAAGCAGCAGGCCCGGCAATCCCCATCACCGGCCAATTTCTTCGCAGATCCGTTCGGCACCAACCAGCAGTCCCATCCCGCGCCGGTACCGCGCGTCGCCGGCTCCGGACCTGCTTTTTGCGTGCGAAGCTGCGATGGCAAGTATTTTCCGCTGACCACGCGCGGCAATGCGTCGCCGGTGCAGATGTGCCAGGCGTTCTGCCCGGCCAGCGTCACCAAGGTGTTTTACGGCAGCAGCATCGACAGCGCGGCCGCGAGCAATGGCGAACGCTACGCCGACAGCGAGAACGCCTACGCCTACCGCAAGGCGCTGCGCGCCGATTGCACCTGCAACGGCAGAAACCCGTCAGGCCTTGCGCCGGTCGATCTCGCGCTCGATAGCTCGCTGCGCTCCGGCGACGTCATCGCCACCACCGACGGCCTGGTGGCCTATACCGGCGTGCGCCTCGGCACCGACCAGAGCGCCGAGTTCACGCCCGTGGCGTCCTATCCCGGCCTCACGGCGGACGTTCGCGCCCGGCTCGGCGAGATGAAGGTCGCGCCTGTCAGCGCCGAGACGGTCGCCGGCACCGCGCCGCTGCCAGAAACACGGCGCGACGACGACCTGCCGACCGGCTCGATCCCCAAGGCGGCTGCGCCGAAGGCGGCGAAACGGGCGGAGGCGCGATAAGACCGCGCACCGCCAGGGCCAAACGCAAAACTGCGAAAACAACCCCATGCAAAGTAGAATGGGGCCAGGCTACGAGACCTCGCCTCGCCTGACTCACCGCCCGACGATCACCCCGATCACGTTCGGCGCCGACAGGTATTTTTCCTCGATCGCCGCGCGTGCCGCGGCGCGGTTTTCCGGCGTCAGCAAGCCGCGCTTCTCGGCCAGGATCATCCAGCAATAGCCCCACCAGTCCGTCAGCATGCCCTGATCGTCGACGAGGTCGTAGCCCTGCTCGGCGGCGAAGATGCGCGCCTGCGCTTCATCCAGGCCATCGAGAAAGGCGTGGTCCTCGATCGAGAACAATTCGTCGCTGAAATCATCTGTCGTGTAGCCCCACACCGACATGCAGACGGCGTTGAATTCGCGGTCGATCGCATCGTCGTCAATGACCTGGCGGCGCGAGGCCTGGTGCAGGCGCGACAGCGAGCGCGCGAAATCGGCGATGCGGGTGAGAGCGAACTGATCGAAGGCGATGGTGGACATGTAGTCCTCGCAAACTCGGATGGACCCTAGATGTGGTGTCGGCAAGGCGCCGAATCACAATGATATATCAAGTACTTGCTAAATTGTTCTTAATTTGTTCTGGCGGCAATTAAATCTGAAGTTGTTGCCAGATGTCGCCAATTTTTACGTCGTCCCGGCGAGGGCCGGGGACGACATCGGCTCACATCGCCGAGAGCAGCCTGTCGCCGCAATAATTCGCGAAAAACTTCCCGCCGCATTGCCGCTTGATCGCGGCACAGCGCGCTGCGGGCGATGCGCCCTGCGGGACGCTGAAGGAGCAACTCAGGCCGTCGGCGCTCCTGACGGCCTTGCCAGCGGCAAAGGCCGCACTGGTCGCGCTGATGCAGACCACCAACAGCGCAGCGGCGGCGATCTCGATCATCAATCTCATCACAGGCCTCCCGCTGGTTCGAGAATGTCTGCCTCACGCAAACCGGCCTCCGGCCAGGTTCCGGTTTTAATCGAATTGTAGCACCAAAAGCGGCCGTGCCGTGCCGCGAAATCGGCCCGGTCCTTGCATAAATTCACATCAGCGCAGTGCACAAGATACTCCGGCGTTCTCCGGCGTTTCGATTACCGGATAAGGCGCGTATCTTCGTATGAGTCTCAACCGCAGGGATCGACGTGTTGCAGGAACAATTTCCCGGGAACTATCCGGCCCCCGGCCAGCCGATCGACGAGCTGGCGCTGGCCGAGATCAAGGGCGCGATCCTTACCAAGCTGCGGCTGGCGATCGGCAAGGACGCCGCCATGGCGACCAGGCGGGACTGGTACAAGGCCGCGGCGCTGACGCTGCGCGACCGCATCGTGCACCGCTGGCTGACGGCCGAGAAGGAGAGCTACGACGCCGGCAGCAAGCGCGTCTATTACCTCTCGCTCGAATTCCTGATCGGCCGCCTGTTCACCGATGGGCTGAACAATATGGGGCTGCTGCCGCTGTTCGAGACGGCACTCGGCGATCTCGGCGTCGGCCTCGACGACTTGCGCAAATGCGAGCCGGATGCAGCGCTCGGCAATGGCGGCCTCGGCCGGCTCGCGGCATGCTTCATGGAGAGCATGGCGACGCTGGCGATTCCCGCGATTGGCTACGGCATCCGCTACGATTTTGGCCTGTTCCGCCAGATCGTCGCACAGGGCTGGCAGCAGGAATATCCGGACGAATGGCTGAGCTTCGGCAACCCCTGGGAATTCCAGCGGGCCGAGGTGGTCTATCACATTCATTTCGGCGGCCATGTTGACCATGTCGACGACCGCGGGCGCGACCGCGCGACGTGGCGGCCGGCGGAAACCGTCCAGGCGGTCGCCTACGACACGCCGATCGTCGGCTGGCGCGGCCAGCATGTCAACGCGCTGCGGCTATGGTCGGCGCGCTCGCCCGACCCGCTGCGGCTCGACGTCTTCAACACCGGCGACTATCTCGGCGCCGTCGCCGAGGAGGCACGCGCCGAATCGATCTGCAAGTTCCTCTATCCCAACGACGAGAGCCCGGCGGGCCGCGAGCTGCGGCTGCGGCAGGAATATTTCTTCGTCTCAGCCTCGCTGCAGGATCTGGTCAAGCGCCACCTCGCCTCCGACGGGCAATTGCGCAGCCTTGCTACGAAGGCCGCAGTTCAGCTCAACGACACCCATCCAAGCCTCGCCGTCACCGAGCTGATGCGCATTTTGGTCGACCTGCACAATTTCCGCTGGGACGAGGCGTGGAAGATCACGGTGGCGACGCTGTCCTACACCAACCACACGCTACTGCCGGAAGCGCTGGAGACCTGGCCGGTCGAACTGTTCGAGCGGCTTTTGCCGCGCCATCTCGAGATCATCTACCGTATCAATGAAGCGCATCTCGCGCTGGCGGACCAGCGCTTCCCGGGCGACATCGAATACCGCGCTTCGGTTTCGCTGATCGACGAAAAATCCGGCCGGCGGGTGCGGATGGGCCAGCTCGCTTTCGTCGGCTCTCACCGCATCAACGGCGTCTCGGCGATGCATTCGGACCTGATGAAGGAGACCGTGTTCAGCGATCTCAACCATCTCTATCCCGGCCGCATCGTCAACAAGACCAATGGCATCACCTTTCGGCGCTGGCTGATGCTGGCCAATCCAAAACTGACCGCGCTGATGCGCGAGGTCTGCGGCGACGCCGTGCTCGACGATTTCTCGCTGTTCGAGCGCCTCGAGGCCCGTGCCAGCGACAACGCATTCCAGCAGCGCTTTCGCGAGGTCAAGCATCACAACAAGATCGCGCTGGCGCGGCTGATCGGCGAGCGCCTCGGCATCAAGGCCGACCCGTCGGCGCTGTTCGACGTCCAGATCAAGCGCATTCATGAATACAAGCGGCAATTGCTCAACATCGTCGAGACCATCGCACTCTACCAAGCCATCAAGGACGAGCCGCAGTGCGACTGGGTGCCGCGCGTCAAAATCTTTGCCGGCAAGGCGGCCGCGAGCTATCGCTACGCCAAGCTGATCATCAAGCTGATCAACGATGTCGCCGAGATCGTCAACAACGATCCCGACGTCGCCGGAAGGCTGAAGGTGGTCTTCCTCGCCGACTACAATGTCAGCCTTGCCGAAGTGATCATTCCGGCCGCCGATCTCTCCGAGCAGATTTCGACCGCCGGCATGGAGGCCTCCGGCACCGGCAACATGAAGCTGGCGCTCAATGGCGCGCTCACCATCGGCACGCTCGACGGCGCCAATATCGAAATCCGCGACCAGGTCGGCGCCGAAAACATCGCGATTTTCGGCATGGAGGCCGGCGACGTCATGATCCGGCGCAAGCAGGGGCTGGATGCGACCGATGTGATCAGCCGTTCGCCTCGGCTGGGCCGCGCCATCACCGCGATCGAGAGCGGCGTGTTCTCGCCCGACGATCCCGCCCGCTTCGCCTCGATCGGCCATGCGCTGCGCTATCTCGACCACTACATGGTCTCGGCCGATTTCGATTCCTATTACGACGCCCAGCGCGGCATCGATGCGCGCTGGCAGGTGGTGCCGGCCTGGACCCGCGCCTCTGTCCTCAACGTGGCGCGGATGCCGTGGTTTTCTTCCGACCGCACCATCCGCGAATACGCCGAGGATATCTGGCACGTGCCGGTGCGGGCGGCTGCACAGGTAGCGGAAGCCAGCGCCCGCGGGGCGGCACGGTAATTTTCGGGAAGCGGAACTCATTACCTCAGGCGTTATTGAATCCGGCAAAATAGTCGCGATACTGCCTCAGCGTCATTGCGAGCCACCCGGTCGTCGCGCAGCGCCGCCGGATGACAGGCTCTGCGAAACAATCCATCTATCCCCGAGTCGAAGCATGGATTGCTTCGCTGCGCTCGCAATGACGGAATTGGCAGCCCGAGTCTCCCAAACAAAGAATATTCATGCTCACCAAAGCCCCGCACCTGTTCGACGACGCCACGCGGGTTACCGCCGGCGATAGCTGCTGGCAGGGCAAAACCAGCCCGGACTACTGGGCCTTTGTCGGCCCGTTCGGCGGCTGCACCGCCGCCACCATCCTGCGTGCCCTGATCGACCATCCGCAGCGCGCGGGCGATCCGCTGGCAATGACCGTGAATTTCTGCGCGCCCGTCGCGGAAGGCGCGTTCGATCTCGACGTCCGCCTGGTCAAGGCCAACCGCTCGAGCCAGCACTGGGCGGTGAAGATGACCCAGGGCGGCAGCGAGGTCGCGACGCTGGGGACCGCGGTGTTCGCCGAGCGCCGACCCTCCTGGTCGCATCAGCAGTTGGCGTTTCCAGACGCGGCACCATTCGAGCAGGCGCGCCGGTTTCCGAACACGCCGATGACCTGGACGCACCAGTATGATTTCCGCTTTGTCGAGGGCGAACCGAGCTTTTATGGCTCGCCCGCGGCCTCGCCGCTCGATGCCTATTCAAAGCAGTGGATCGGCGATCACGTGCCGCGCCCGATCGACATGCTGTCGCTGATGTCGATGTCGGATGCCTTCTTCGGCCGGGTATTCCTGGCGCGTCGGGAACTCGTGCCGTTCGGCACGGTGTCGATTACGACCTATTTCCATGCTTCCTCGGAGGAACTCGCAGCCGAGAACATCACCCATGTGCTTGCTGTGGCCGACGCGCGGATTTTCCACAGGAGTTATGGCGACCAGCACGGCGAATTGTGGTCACCCTCGGGGCGCCTGCTCGCAACCACGACGCAAATCGCTTATTTCAAGGCGTGAAGCCTAGGTGGCGTAGGGTGGACAAAGGCGCGCAGCGCCGTGCCCACCACCTATCCGACTCCTGATGGTGGGCACGCTGCGCTTTGCCCACCCTACAATTTCGGAGGCACCGGCTGATGTCCGACGCCAACGCTCCCCGCATCGCCCTGATCGGCGTTCCCATCGAAGTCGGCGCGTCACAGCTCGGCACCTTGATGGGGCCGGATGCGCTGCGCACCGCCGGCATCGGCCGCATTCTTCATCAGCTCGGCTTCGCGGTCGAAGATCACGGCAACATGGCGAGGCCCGACCCCGCCATGGACGAGGGCCCGCCGCCGCAAAACGCCAAATATTACGACACCATCAAGGGCTGGATCCGCGTGCTCAGCGAACGCTCCTACGCGCTGGCGCGCTCCGGCGCGGTGCCGATCTTCATGGGCGGCGATCACTCGCTCTCGATGGGATCGGTCAACGGCGTGGCGCGCTACTGGCAGGAGCAGGGCCGGCCGCTGTTCGTGCTCTGGGTCGATGCCCATGCCGACTACAACACGCCGCACACCACGGAGACCGGCAACATGCACGGCATGTCGGCCGCCTTCCTGTGCGGCGAGGGCGGCCTCGATAACCTGCTCGGCGGCGCGCCGCGTGCGTCGATCGGACCCGACCAACTCGACCTGTTTGGCATCCGCTCGATCGATCCCGAGGAGAAGAAGCTGGTGTTCGAACGCCGCGTCGCGATCGCCGACATGCGCGCGATCGACGAGTTCGGCGTCGGCGTGCTGATCCGAAAAGTCATCGAGCGCGTGCGGGCGCGGAACGGCGTGCTGCATGTCTCGTTCGACGTCGATTTTCTCGATCCCACGGTCGCGCCCGGCGTCGGCACCACGGTGCCGGGCGGCGCGACCTATCGCGAGGCGCATCTCATCATGGAGCTGCTGCACGATTCCGGCCTGGTGCGCTCGGTCGATGTCGTCGAGCTCAACCCGTTCCTCGACGAACGCGGCCGCACCGCGCGCGTTGCCGTCGAGCTGATCGGCAGCCTGTTCGGCCTCCAGATCACCGACCGGCGAACGCCGAGCAACGCGGTGCTGGCGGGGAACGGCAGCTAGAGGCTCAAAACGCAGAGCACCGAAAACGAAAGGGCGGCCTCGCGGCCGCCCTCAGCGTTCTCAATAGTGTCTCGCTCGACCGGTGCGGTTACTCTGCCGCCAGCTTGGTATCCGGCGCGGCGGCGCGGACTTCGGCGTCGACCTGGGCTTCGAACTTGGCAAAGTTCTTCTGGAACATGCCGACGAGGGCGCGCGCCGTCTTGTCGAACTCGGCCTTGTCCTTCCAGGTGTTGACGGGATCGAGGATCTCGCTCGGCACGCCCGGCAGCGCGGTTGGTACCGCAAAGCCGAAATACTTGTCGGTGCGGAATTCGACGTTGCGGAGCGAGCCGTCGAGCGCGGCCGTCAGCAGCGCGCGCGTCACCTTGATCGGCATGCGGGAGCCTACGCCGTACTTGCCGCCGGTCCAGCCGGTGTTGACCAGCCAGCAATCGACATTGTGCTTGGCAATCAGCTCACGCAGCATGTTGCCGTAGACCGACGGATCGAGCGGCAGGAACGGCGAGCCGAAGCAGGTCGAGAATTCCGGCTGCGGCTCATTACCGAGACCGCGCTCGGTGCCGGCGACCTTGGCGGTGTAGCCGGACAGGAAGTGATACATCGCCTGCGCCGGCGAGAGCTTTGCGATCGGCGGCAGCACGCCGAAGGCATCGGCCGCCAGCATCACCACGTTCTTCGGCTGGCCGGCGCGGCCGGTGCGCGAGGCGTTCGGGATGAAGTCGAGCGGATAGGCCGAGCGGGTATTCTCGGTCTTCGAGCCGTCATCGAAATCGACCACGCGGGTGTCTTCGTCGAGCACGCAATTCTCGAGCACCGCGCCGAAGCGGCTGGAGGCCGCAAAAATCTGCGGCTCGGCTTCCTTCGACAGCTTGATGCACTTGGCATAACAGCCGCCTTCGAAGTTGAAGACGCCGTCATTGCCCCAGCCGTGCTCGTCGTCGCCGATCAGCGTGCGGTTCGGATCGGCCGACAGCGTGGTCTTGCCGGTGCCGGAGAGACCGAAGAAGATCGCGGTGTCGCCCTTCGGGCCGACATTGGCCGAGCAGTGCATCGGCATCACGCCCTTGGCGGGCAGGTAATAGTTCAGCGTGGTGAAGACCGACTTCTTCATCTCGCCGGCATAATAAGACCCGCCGATCAGGACGATCTTGCGGGCGAAATCGATCGCGACAACGTTTTCCGAGCGCACACCGTGACGTTTCGGATCGGCGCGGAAGCTCGGCAGGTCGATGATGGTGAGCTCGGGCACGAAATCGCGCAGTGCCGACGCTTCGGGACGGATCAAAAGCGTGCGGATGAACAGCGAATGCCAGGCGAGCTCGGTGAAGACGCGGGTCTTGATCTGGAAGTTCGGATCGGCGCCGCCATAGAGGTCCTGCGCGAACAGCGTCATGCCTTCGGCGTGCTTGAGGAAGTCGGCATGGAGCGCGGCGAACTGCTCTGATGTAATCGACTGGTTGCCGGCCCACCACATGTTCTTGTCAGTGGTCGCATCACGGACCGTGAACTTGTCCTTGGGGCTGCGTCCGGTGAACTCACCGGTATCGGCACATAGCGCGCCGTCGGCCGATAATACGGCCTCGCCTGCCGCAAGCGAATATTGATAGAGCTGTGGCGCACCGAGATTCCAATGCACCGTCTTGAGATTCTTTAGGCCGAATTTGTCGGCGCCGAAGGCACCGTTGCGTAGACCCGTCTCTTGCACGAAGAAAATCCTCCTCGAACCCGCGTTACTGTAGATCGCGCGCACACCGCTTGACGCGCCCTGTCGCGGTGACCCCTGAATATAGCCTTCCGGCCTCGGTCCGGCGACCTAATACTGATGAACGCGGTGCTTGCCAAGCCGATCCCGCCGATTTGGTTTATTCAAGCGGGCGCGATCGATGTGAATCAATCACTTGCTGCGGCGCTTCGCACTGCTTTGCCCTTTGGTTGCGCGACCATCCGTCGTGGGTTGGCTAAGCGGCAATTGTTGCGCCGCACAATCATATCATTTGCTCCTCTCCGATCGGTTCGAACGGAGCCCAAAATGCAGTATGGGCATTACGCGGCGACGACGTATCGTTGAGATCGGCCAGCATGGCCTGACGCAGCGTCATCGCTCGTTTCCAATAGCAGCGACTGAATCTCCTTCACTGTCATCGGCGATGGATTCGACAGCACGGTGCAGTTGCTCGCTGACGCCAACCGTTAGCTCTTGTCAGCCCTTGGCGCGCGCGCCTCGCCCGCCAGCCGCACCAGCATTTTGCGTAGCGCGATGGCACTGGTGACCCGCTCCGGAAAATCCAGCCGCAGCGTCGCGGCGCCGGCCTGCATGTCCATACCGTCGGGGTCGCAGCCGGCGCAGCGCCAATCGGCGGACTCGGCGTCAAGCAATCTCGTCGCGTAGAGATTCATCGCCTCGCGATGATCCTCGTTCATGTGCCCGACGGCGCCCTGCTCGGCCTCGATGAGATCAGCGGCATCGCCAATCTCGGTCAGGAATTGCTCGGGCTTGAGATCGATGATGCGGCCGAATCCGGCGACCAGATGCAGGCCCGAGGGCGCTATTCGAAAGAACGAAAAATCCTTGAAATCGACGAACGCTTCCGCCGACGGATGCGCGTTGAGGTAGCGTCGGCGCAAGATGTTTGCAGCTTCGCCCGTCGCCTCCTCGGCGCGTCCCGCCAGCATGATTCGAGCGCCTTCCAAGGGATCGCCGGCGGCGCGTTCGTCCAGCATCAGCGATACTCTGGTATCGACGAGGATGTTTTTCGTATGCAGCGCGAGGCGCGAAAGCAGCAGGATCGGCGAGGCGTCGGGATGGCTCGCTACGTTCACCAGTGAGCAGTAGGGGTCGCCACTTTCAGGCATAAGCGTGGCCAATGCGCCCTGCCGACTTCGTCGCAGCAGCGAGCGGGCGAGCCTGGAGGCATCAAAATCTGCGGTTGGCTGCATGTTTTCCTTCCGGCCATCTTATTGCAAAAAAGGGGTTTTCTCCGCCTGAGGGGGTGCTATATGGGGGGCGGCACGTCTCCTCGGGAGCGTTTTGCGGAACTCGGTCATAGTTCAGCCCAGCTTGCATTGCTCGTTGACCGTGTACGAAGCCCATTTATGCGGCGTCTAGCTGAAGTGCCCGCCGTTTAAGCCACTCTTATTCGAAAGCAGAGGCTCATGCCCACAATCGCCCTGGTCGATGATGACCGCAACATTCTTACTTCCGTGTCGATCGCACTTGAAGCCGAAGGCTATCGCATCATGACCTACACGGACGGTGCTTCGGCGCTGGACGGCTTCCGCACTTCGCCGCCCGACCTCGCGATCCTCGATATCAAGATGCCGCGCATGGACGGCATGGAAACGCTGCGCCGGCTGCGACAGAAATCCGATCTGCCGGTGATCTTCCTGACCTCCAAGGATGAAGAGATCGATGAATTGTTCGGCCTGAAGATGGGCGCCGACGATTTCATCCGCAAGCCGTTCTCGCAGCGCCTCCTGGTCGAGCGCGTCAAGGCCGTGCTCCGCCGCGGCCAGCCCAAGGATCCGACCGCCGTGCCGAAGGAGCCGGATGCGCGGGCGCTGGACCGCGGCCTGCTGCGGATGGATCCCGAGCGTCACACCTGCACCTGGAAGAACGAGCCGGTGACGCTGACGGTGACGGAATTTTTGATCCTGCAGGCGCTGGCGACGCGCCCCGGCGTGGTGAAGAGCCGCAATGCGCTGATGGACGCGGCCTATGACGATCAGGTCTATGTCGACGACCGCACCATCGACAGCCACATCAAGCGGCTGCGCAAGAAGTTCAAGGTGGTCGACGACGATTTCGAGATGATCGAGACGCTGTACGGCGTCGGTTATCGCTTCAAGGAAGCCTGATCTGCGTTTTCCGGGCGGACGTGCGACTGACACGTCTGCCCGTTCGGCGTAAAAGCGTAGAACTAGAACGGCGCATCACAACCGACGGCTCAGCCATTGCTAGATCGAACGCAGTCCGACCTTACCCTGACCCACGAGGACACTTCCGAGCTCCTCGAACGGGATCGTGTTGCCGAGGATAATGCAGGCGAGACGGGCTGGCGGCGGCCGCTCGGTTGGTTGCGCCGGGCCGGGCAATTCTTCTTCGCGCTTTCCTTCTCGAGCCTCACGCGCCGCATCGTCTCGCTCAACCTGGCCGGCCTCGTCGCGCTGGTGGCGAGCATCCTCTATCTCTCGCAGTTCCGCGCCGGCCTGATCGACGCGCGGGCGCAGAGCCTTCTGGTGCAGGCCGAAATCATCGCCGGCGCGATCGCCGCTTCGGCCACCGTCGAAACCAACACGATCACCATCGATCCGGACCGGCTGCTCGACCTAAAGCCCGGCGAGAGCTACGGCGCGCCGGATGAATCCTCAGGCCTCGATTTTCCGATCAATCCGGAACGCGTCGCGCCGGTGCTGCGGCGGCTGATCTCGCCGACGAAAACGCGCGCGCGCATCTATGGCGGCGACGGCGGCATGATCCTCGACAGCCGCAGCCTCTATGGCCGCGGCGACGTGATGCGCTTCGAGCTGCCGCCGCCCTCGACCGAGAAGCCGGGCTTCGTCGAACGCGCCACCATCTCGATCCGCACCTGGCTCAATCGCGGCGACCTGCCGCTCTATCGCGAGCTCGGCCCCGAGAACGGCAAGGGCTATCAGGAGATCGTACAGGCGCTCGACGGCGTCAAAAGCAGCGTGGTGCGCGTCAACGATCGCGGCGAGGTGATCGTCTCGGTCGCGGTGCCGGTGCAGCGCTTCCGCGCCGTGCATGGTGCCTTGATGCTCTCCACCCAGGGCGACGACATCGACCAGATGGTGACGGCCGAGCGCCTCGCCATCCTCAAGGTCGGCGGCGTCGCCTCCGCGGTCATGATCGTGCTGTCGCTATTGCTGGCGAGCACGATCGCGGGTCCGGTGCGGCGGCTCGCCGACGGCGCCGAGCGCGTCCGCCGCCGCATCCAGACCCGCGTCGAGATTCCCGATTTCACCCGCCGCCGCGACGAGATCGGCCATCTCTCGGGCGCGCTGCGCGACATGACCAATGCGCTCTACAGCCGCATCGAGGCGATCGAGATGTTCGCCGCCGACGTCGCCCATGAACTGAAGAACCCGCTGACCTCGCTGCGCTCGGCGGTGGAGACGCTGCCGCTGGCGCGCAACGACACCAGCCGGGCCCGCCTGCTCGAGGTGATCGAGCATGACGTCAAGCGGCTCGATCGCCTGATCTCGGATATCTCGGACGCCAGCCGCCTCGACGCCGAACTGCAGCGCCAGGACATGGCGCCGGTCGATCTGCGCCGCCTGCTGACGACGCTGACCTCCGTCGCCAACGAAACCAGGCTGGGGCATGACGTCGCAGTCGAATGCCGCTTCGAGGGCCGCGGCGCGACCGACACGTTCTCGGTGCCCGGCCACGATTCGCGGCTTGGACAGGTGATCTCGAACCTCTTGTCCAATGCGCAATCTTTCTCCACCCCTGGCGGAAAGGTGCGCGTAACCTGCCGCCGCGCCCGGCTGGAGATCGAAATCGTCGTCGATGACGATGGTCCCGGCATCGGCGAGGACGCGCTGGAGCGCATCTTCGAGCGCTTCTACACCGACCGTCCCCATCAGGGCTTCGGCCAGAACTCAGGGCTCGGGCTCTCGATCTCCAAGCAGATCATCGAAGCGCATAACGGGCGGATCTGGGCGGAGAACCGCCATGGCCCGGCCGATGCCGACGGCAAGCCGAGCGTGGCCGGCGCGCGCTTCGTGGTCCGGCTGCCCGCACTATGATGACCCAGGTCGCGAGCGTCCACGCCTCCGCCGTGCGCGTGGGCGACCGCGCCGTGTTGATTCGCGGACCGTCAGGCGCCGGCAAGTCCCGCCTCGCCTTCGATCTCATCCTCGCCGGCCGTGCCGGGCAGCTCCCAGCGGTCAGTCTGGTCGGGGACGACCGTGTCCATCTCGACACAGTGGACGGACAATTGTGGGTTCGCCCGGTGCCGGAACTGGCCGGCCTGATCGAAATCCGCGGCCTTGGGATCCGCCGCTGCGACTTCGCCAGCGAGGCCGTGGTTGGCTTGATTGCGGACCTTGCGGCGAGCGATGCGGCGCGGATGCCGCCGCCAGAAGCGCTTGCCGTCAGCCTTAATGGTGTATCAATACCGCGAATCCCCGTCGGAGAGGGATACGACCCCCTCCCGTTGATTGTAGCTGCCCTGACAACAACCGACGGTACAGGTCCGGTCCAACCTTTGGATGATTGTTCGCAGGGGATTGGTAACCATATAAGCCCCAATATCGCCACCGATTAATCCGGCGCGGGCCTCACTTCTTACCGGCAAATTCCGGAACAATAGCCAAGATGCCCTCTTGCGCGGGGCCTCTGGATGGTCAAAGTGGCGCGTTCGTGCGGTGCACCAAAAAGCACCCGCGAGGAGTTTCCAATGATTGGTCTAGTGCTTGTGACCCATGGGCGCCTTGCCGACGAGTTCAAGGCGGCGCTCGAACATGTCATGGGTCCGCAAAAACAAATTGAAGCCATCACGATTGGAGCCGAGGACGACTCTGATCTGTGTCGAAGCGACATCATCGAAGCGGTGAATCGCGTTGACAGCGGCGATGGTGTTGCCATCCTTACGGACATGTTCGGCGGCACCCCTTCCAACCTCGCAATATCCTGCATGAGCCGTCCCAAGGTGGAAGTGCTCGCAGGCATCAATCTTCCCATGCTGGTCAAGCTTGCCAAGGTGCGCGACGAGCGCTCGCTTCCCGATGCCATCGCGATGGCGCAGGAAGCCGGGCGCAAATACGTCACCATCGCCAGCCGCGTGCTCGCCGGCAAATGAGCGACGACGCCGCGCCCGAAAAGGAACTCGGGTCCGGCGTTCCTGCCGGCGCCATCTCGCGGGAACTTCTGATCATCAACAAGCGCGGCCTGCATGCGCGGGCCTCGGCGAAGTTCGTGCAGATGGTCGAAAAGTTCAACGCCGAGGTCTGGGTGACGCGCGGCAGCGAGACCGTCGGCGGCACCTCGATCATGGGGTTGATGATGCTGGCGGCTGGACCTGGAACCAGCGTCACGGTGTCCGCCATCGGCCCGGAGGCGCAAGCCGCGGTCGATGCGATCGCCGCGCTGGTGGCGGACAAGTTCAACGAAGAAGGCGTGTGAGCTTAGGAGCGTGATGGCTCCTCGACCTCTCCCCGCAACAGCGGGGCGAGGGAGAAGACCATTCTCGCGACTAGAACGGATTCGTCACGATACCGCCGTCGGCGCGCAGCGCGGCGCCGTTGGTGGCGCTGGAGGCTTTTGAGCAGACGTAGCAGATCAAATTGGCGACTTCTTCCGGCTTGGCGTAACGCTGCAGCAGCGAGGCCGGGCGGCGCTCGCTGAAGGTGCGCGAGACCAGATCGTCGACGCTCGTTCCCATCGCCTTGGCGCGCGCGGCGAGGCGCACCGGCGCCATCTCGACCCAGGTCGGGCCGGGCATCACCGAATTGACGGTGACGTTGCTGCCCTTGGTGGTCTCCGCCGCGCCGCGCGCGATCACGAGCTGCGCCGATTTCGAAAAGCCGTAATGCACCATCTCCTTCGGGATGAAGACGCCGGATTCGCTGGAGACGAACACGACGCGGCCCCAGTCCTTCTCGTCGAGCATCCGCTTCAGATAGTGCCGCGTCAGCCGCACCCCGCTCATGACATTGACTTCGAACATTCTCGACCAGTCGGCATCCTCGATCTCGAAGAAGCCTTTCGGCTCGTAGATGCCGAGATTGTTGACGAGGATGTCGACGTCGGGGAATTGCGCGATCAAGGCGGCACAGCCTGCCGCGTTGCCGAGGTCAAACGCTCCCGCATGCACCTTGGCCGCGGGCGCCGCCTGCTGAACTTTCGTCACGGCCTCGCCGACCGCCACCGCCTCGCGGCCGTTGACGATGACGTCAGCGCCCATCTGCGCCAGGCCGACCGCGGTGGCGAGCCCGATGCCGCGCGTCGAGCCGGTGACCAGCGCCGTCTTGCCTGTGAGGTCGAGATCCATTCGTCACTCCCTTTGATTTTCTTATGTCGGCTTCTATCTGGCCGGCGGCACGATGAAGATGTTCCAGGCCGTCGCGGGGCCGGGATGGCCCAGGAAGAACCGCCGCGTCGTCATCACGATGCGCTCGGCATTGGCGGCATGGGTCTTCATCCACGCCTCGCATTTTTCCAGTTTCCAGTCGCCGGTTTCGCAGATGCCGATGAAGCCGGACCGCTTGGCCTCCTCGAGCGAGGTCAGGCCCGACGACCACGGCTCGTGCGGCGTCAGCGGCGCCGGATGATCGGGGCTATAGAACGTGACGGGCTGGCCGGTATCGGTATAGGCCGCCACGACCGGCCAGCGCGAATTGAAGCGCAGGTGCCAGACTTGCGTCAGTTCGCGGGCGAGTTCAGAGCGCGCCCGGTAGGTGGCGCCGGCCGTGCGCTTTTCGCTGAGTTCGTAAGCGACGATCCTTGGCGAGACCGCCAGCACCACGAGCGTGATCACCAGCCAGCTTACCGTCAGGTTTGCCAGAGCTACCTTGCGGACCCGCACCGCCGGGATCGCGATCAGCGCGAGCGGCACCAGGAAGAACATCGGGATGCCCCAGTCGGTCTTGATGTAGAAATGGAGCAGCAACGCACCGAGCGGCGGACCGACCGCGACCACCGCCTGGATGATCCAGACATGGATCGCTTGCGAGACGTTCACGCTGGCATTGCCGCCGCGCGCCAGCGCCGGAAATGGCGCCAGGCGGAACGGGCGCCACACCAGCGCGATAGCGCCGAGGACCACCGGCGCGGCTAGCAATGCGAGATTATGCGCGACGTAACCCAGCGCGAGGTCATTGATCATCGCGCGGTCGGTCAGGGAATAGGTATCGCCGGCATAGGTGAAGGGGACAAAATCGACCTGCTTCAGCCACACCAGATGCGGCAGCATCGCGATGGCGAGCACGCCGATGGCCACCCACGGTGCCGGCGAGCGCAGGAATTTAAGCCGCTCAGGATGGATCAGCGCGGCAAGGCCGATGGCGCCGATCATCGTGACGGCCCAGTATTTGGTCATCAGCGCCAGCGCACCGGCGAGCCCGAGCCAGACGCCGGACCTGACACTGCGTTGCTCGAACGCGTCGAGATAGGCCAGCACCATCAGCGGCAGCGTGACAAGCTGCAGCAGGTCCGGATTGTACTTGAAGCCTTTGAAGTTGAAGATCGGATAGAGCGCCAGCAACACCACGACGAAGAACGCGCGGCGATGATCGACCACGCGCAGCGCCACCAGCCAGCAGATCACGAGCCCGCAACTCACCGTTGCCATCGCTAGCGCATAGCTCGCCCAGTCGGTGACCGGAAACAGCCTGAACCAGACACCGGCGACCCATCCTGATAGCGGCGGATGCTTGCCATAGCCGAGCAGGAACTTCTGCCCCCAAGCAAAGGCTTCGGCGACATCCATGTGGACGTCCTGCCCGGTCTTCAGATTGACCAGGATCAGCGTCCACAGCACGGCATGAACCACGGCAAAACCGGTCACCAGCCACAGGCCGGGAATCGGGGCCGCTTTGGGACCGCTGGCCAGCGCGGCCAGCCACGCCGCCGGTCGCCGGATCGAGAGGAAACGCTTGCGGCGCGCGGAAGTGGGCAAAATGGATGCAGTCGACATGGCCCATTCCGTAGCGTGTTTTGAGCGCAAGTGGAATCAGCTTGGCGTGAAGAAACCCCCTTGAAATTCAGCAAGATGGTTGCCGCACGGGGACGCGGATGCTATCCCGCGCCCCATGACAACGACGCCGATTTCCAACATCCGCAACTTCTCCATCGTCGCCCATATCGACCATGGCAAATCGACGCTGGCCGACCGCCTGATCCAGATGACCGGCGGGCTGTCGGACCGCGAAATGGCGGGCAAGGAGCAGGTGCTCGACTCCATGGATATCGAGCGCGAGCGCGGCATCACCATCAAGGCGCAGACGGTGCGGCTGAACTACCGCGCCAAGGACGGCAAGGATTACGTCTTCAATTTGATGGACACGCCCGGCCATGTCGACTTCGCCTACGAAGTCTCGCGGTCGCTGGCGGCCTGCGAGGGATCGCTGCTGGTGGTCGACGCCAGCCAGGGCGTGGAAGCCCAGACGCTCGCCAACGTCTATCAGGCGCTCGACAACAATCACGAGATCGTGCCCGTTCTCAACAAGGTCGACCTGCCGGCCGCAGAGCCCGACAAGGTCAAGCAGCAGATCGAGGACGTGATCGGTATCGACGCCTCCGACGCGGTGATGATCTCGGCCAAGACCGGCCTCGGCGTTCCCGACGTGCTGGAAGCCATCGTCACCCGCCTGCCGCCGCCGAAGGGCGACCGCGATGCGACATTAAAGGCGCTGCTGGTCGATAGCTGGTACGACGTCTATCTCGGCGTCGTCGTGCTGGTGCGCATTGTCAACGGCGTGATGAAGAAGGGCCAGCGCATCCGCATGATGGGCACCAATGCGGCCTACGACATCGAGCGCGTCGGCTTCTTCACGCCGAAGATGGAGCAGGTGGAGGAGCTCGGCCCCGGCGAGATCGGCTTCATCACCGCCGCGATCAAGGAAGTCGCCGATACACGTGTGGGCGACACCATCACCGACGACAAGAAGCCGGTCTCGGAAATGCTGCCGGGCTTCAAGCCGGCAATACCGGTGGTGTTCTGCGGCCTGTTTCCGGTCGACGCCGACGATTTCGAAACGCTGCGCGCCGCGATGGGCAAATTACGGCTCAACGACGCCAGCTTCTCCTTCGAGATGGAAACATCCGCCGCGCTCGGTTTCGGCTTCCGCTGCGGCTTCCTCGGCCTGTTGCATCTCGAGATCATCCAGGAGCGGCTGTCGCGCGAGTTCGATCTCAACCTGATCGCGACGGCGCCGAGCGTGATCTACAAGATGCACCTGACCGACGGTCAGGAGATCGAGATTCACAATCCGGTCGACATGCCCGATGTGGTCAAGATCGCCGAGATCGAGGAGCCGTGGATCGAGGCGACGATCCTCACGCCGGACGAATATCTCGGCAGCGTCCTGAAGCTGTGCCAGGACCGTCGCGGCTCGCAGAAGGAGCTGACTTACGTCGGTTCCCGCGCGATGGTGAAATACGACCTGCCGCTCAACGAAGTCGTGTTCGACTTCTACGACCGCCTGAAATCGGTCTCCAAGGGCTACGCCTCGTTCGACTATCACCTGACCGACTACAAGCCGGCGGATCTCGTCAAGATGCAGATCCTCGTCAATGCCGAGCCCGTCGATGCGCTGTCGATGTTGGTGCACCGGACCCGCGCCGAAGGCCGCGGCCGCGCCATGGTCGAGAAGATGAAGGAGCTGATTCCGCCGCACATGTTCCAGATTCCGATCCAGGCGGCGATCGGCGGCAAGGTGATCGCCCGCGAAACCGTCCGCGCGCTGCGCAAGGACGTCACCGCCAAATGCTACGGCGGCGACATCACGCGCAAACGCAAGCTTCTGGAGAAGCAGAAGGAAGGCAAGAAGAAGATGCGGCAGTTCGGCAAGGTCGACATCCCGCAGGAAGCGTTTATTGCGGCGCTGAAGGTGGATAGCTGAGGCATCGGAATTGGGAGGGTGGGCAAAGCGACGTGCCCACCATTCATCCCGCGTGGGAGATCGATGGTGGGCACGCTTCCGCCTTCGCTCTTCGAGCTACGGCGGACAAGTCGCTTTGCCCACCCTACGCGGCTGTGCTTCACGCGACGCGCAGCGCGTAAAATTTCGAATCCACCGCCATCACCGGAAACGCTTTCGGCAGTTCGGCCATCGGCAATTCCCTGAAGCCCTTCTTCTCATAGAAGCGATGCGCCGCGAGGAATTTGTCGGTCGTGCCGAGAAAGATTTCGGCAACTGCCTTGGCGCGCGCATGCGCCAAGAGCTCGTCGAGGAGCGTTGCCGCCACGCCCAGCTCCCGGCCGCGAAACGGCGCGGCCACGAACATCTTCCGCAGCGCGGTTTGCTTTGCGCCAATGTCCTTCAATCCGATCGTGCCGACGACGTTGCCGTTCGATCGCGCCACCCAGAAGCCGCCGGCTCCCGACTGATAGAATTCGGAGATCTGCATGAGATCAGGCTGGTCGGCCGCCGTGATCTGGATGCCAAATTCCTGCTGCTGGATCGGCAGGATGACATCGAGGACACCCTGGCGATCGGCATCGGAATACGGCGCTACTATGATTTTCTGCATCAACGCCCCTGTCATTTCCATCTGCTCGCGTCTCAAGTGCAGGCCGATATCTGGCCGCAACGGGCACGATCGGCAAGCCCGCACGGGATCAACGCAACATCACATGATCTCCGGAATGAGAGGGTTGCCCTGCAGCGCATTGCGCAAGGGCGTCGAATAGGCCACCATCATCCCGCGCATACAAACAACAGCACACGCGCGAGGAAACGCATGAGCAAGACGTCCGGGTCTTCCTACGGATGGGTCGTGGTCGCCGTGGGCGCGCTGATGACCTGCGTGGCATTCGGCTCGATGCTGTCGCTGGCGGTATTTTTGCAGCCGATTTCGGAGGCGATGGGCTGGTCACGCAGCGGCGTCTCGGCGGCGGCGACGATCGACTTTCTTGCGATGGGGCTGGCGGCATTCTTCTGGGGCGCGCTGTCCGACCGCTACGGCACCCGGATCGTCGTACTGTCGGGCACGATGCTGCTCGGCGCCGGCCTGATCGGCGCGAGCCAGGCGACCAGCCTGTGGCAGTTCCAGTTCGCGTTCGGGGTGTTGATCGGAATTTCGGCCGGCAGCTTCTACGCGCCGATGGTCGCAGCGGCGAGCGCCTGGATCGAACACCGGCGCAGCCTTGCGGTCGCGCTGGTCTCGGCCGGCATGGGCGTGTCGCCGATGACGGTGGCCCCGTTCGCAAGCTGGCTGATCGCGAACTATGATTGGCGCACGGCGATGCTCGTCATCGGCACCGTCGCGCTGGCGCTGCTGATTCCGGCCTCTTTTCTGGTGCGCCCGCCGCCCGCGGCCGCAGCGTCCGCAGACGCCGGTGGGACCGATGCGCCTGCCGGGCAATGGACCGTCGCGCAGGCGCTCAGGACACCGCAATTCATCACGCTGGCACTGGCCCATTTCGCCTGCTGCGCCGCGCATTCCGGGCCGATCTTCCATTTGGTCAGCTACGCGGTGGTCTGCGGCATCGCGCCGCTCACCGCCGTCACCGTCTACAGCCTTGCCGGGTTTTCCGGCCTCGGCGGCCGGCTAGTGCTCGGCGTGCTCGCCGATCGCTTCGGCGGCAAGCACGTCCTGGTCGGCGGCCTGTTCGTGCAGGCGCTGGCGATCGCGACCTACCTCGCGGTCGGCCAGCTCGGCGAATTCTATGCGCTGTCGGTCGTCTTCGGCCTCGCCTACGGCGGCGTGATGCCGCTCTACGCCGTGCTGGTGCGCGAATATTTCGGCGTGCGCATCATGGGCAGCGTGTTCGGCGCCGTCTCCGCCTTCGCCAGCCTCGGCATGGCGCTCGGACCATTGGCCGGCGGATGGGTGTTCGACACCTTCCACGCCTACAACTGGCTCTATGTCGGCTCCTTCGCGATCGGCCTTGCGGCTGTTGCGGTGGCGCTGAGCTTCCCTTCGGCCAGACGGCCACAGCAGCCCTCGCTCGATCTCGAGCGAGCGGCGGCGTGAGCGGCCAGCAGTCTCCGCCGCCTTGATCGCGGGCGGCGGATGCGTCACCATCGCAGGAATAAGCCAAGAACAAGAGAATGCGAGGAAGCGCATGACCAGGCATCCGGGCGTCGACCTCGCGGAGCGCGCCCGCGCGCTAGCGCCGCTGATCATGCGCGAGGCCGACGAGATCGAGCGGACCCGGCGGCTGACGCCAGCGGTGACATCGGCGCTGATCGAGAACGGGCTCTACCGCGCGCTATTGCCGAAGCGCTTTGGCGGCGCCGAGGTGCCGCTCGAAACCTTCATGCAGATGCAGGAGGAAATCGCGAAAGCCGACGCCTCGACCGCCTGGTGCCTCGGCCAGTGCAGCGTCTGCGCGATGACCGCGGCCTATCTCGATCCCGACGCTGCCAACGAGATCTTCAACGTCGCACCCGGTATTCTCGCCTGGGGCGCCATCAACCATGAAGTGCAGGCGGTGCCCGGCGGCTACATGGCCAGCGCACGCTGGGACTTCGCCTCCGGTATGCGGCAGGCAAGCTGGCTCGGCGCCCATGTCCGCGTTGTCGAGGCCGACGGCACGCCGCGGCGCAAGAAAGATGGCGCGCCGGAGATCCGCACCATCCTGTTTCCCATCAGTAGCGCCACGCTCTACGACGTCTGGGACGTGATCGGCCTGCGCGGCACCGGCACCGATTCCTATTCGGTTGAGAATCTCTTCATTCCCGAAAAATTTGCCGCCCTTCGCGACGAGCCGGAGGCGCGGCGCGAGGACGGCCCGCTGTACAAGCTCTCCACCAACATGGTGTTCGGCATGGGCTTTGCGGCGACCTCGGTCGGCGTTGCTCGCGCCACGCTGGATGCGGCGATCGACCTTGCCCGCGCCAAGACCCCGCAGGCGCTCAAGGCGATGCGCGACAACAATGCCGTGCAGGGCGTGATCGGCCGCACCGAGGCGCAGCTACGCGCCACCCGCGCCTATCTCTATGCCACGGCCGCGGAGGTGTGGCGCGACCTCTCGCGCGGCGATGCAGTTTCGGAAGCCCACCGCATCGCCCTGCGCATGGCTGCGACGTGGACCATCCACCAATCGGCCGCCGTGGTCGACACCGCCTATCGCATGGCCGGCGCCACCGCGGTGTTCAACGCCAACAAATTCGAGCGCCGTTTCCGCGACATGCACGCCATCGCGCAGCAGATCCAGGGCCGCGATGCGCATTATGAGGATGTCGGCAAGGTGATCCTGTCGGGCAATCTCGACGTGTCGCCCACCGCGCGGTGATCGATGGTCCGTATTTCTACGGACAAGCCGGCACCCCTCGTTGTTAAACAATTCATGAAATCTCTTGGAAGGCCTCGCCTTCGGGAGCTTGCGTAAAACTCATGTTCGAAATTCGTTCGATTGCCGCCCGGCTGATCCTTGCCATTTCGCTGACGGTCGCCGTCGCCTGCGCCGTCCTTGGGACCTTTTCGATCGTCCAGCAACGCGCGCTGACGCAGCTCGCGCTCGATCAGCAGCTCAAGCTGCAATATGACAGCGTCATCGCCGCGATCGACTATGAGGGCCGCGCCGCGCTCGCCGTCTCATCCGTGATCGCTGCCCTGCCGCCGGTCGCCGACGCCATTGCAAAGACCGACCGCGACGGATTGGGCAAGCTGCTCGGCGACGCCCTGGAGCCGATGAAGGCGCAGGGCATCCCGCTGATTTCGTTCTGGCGGGCGCCGGCGATATCGTTCTACCGCGTCCATGCGCCAAAAGTGTTCGACGACGACGCCTCCGCGCGGCGTTCCACCGTGGTGGAAGCGATCAAGACCGGCAAGACCATTGTCGGCGTTGAGCCCGGCCGCGAGGCGCTCTCGATCTTCGGCATGACGCCGATCGTGCGCGACGGCAAGACGCTGGCCAATGTCGACGTCGGCGCCGCCTTCGGCAAGGAATTCGTCGACCGCGCCAAGAAGCGCTTTGGCATCGACCTTGCGGTCTATTCCTACGACGGCAAGGCGTTCAAGAAACTGTCCGCGACCTATGGCGAGGAAGCGATCACCTCCGGTGACGAACTCAAGGGCGTGTTCGACGGCCAGCCGCTGCGCCGCGATGCCACGATCAATGGCCGGCCCGCCGCGCTCTATCTCGGACAGATCAGGAACTACGCCGGCCAGCCGGTCGGCATTCTTGAGATCATCAAGGATACGACCGAGTATGAAGCGGCGGCGGCGAGCTCGCAGCGCAATTTGATCCTCGGCACCATCGCCATCCTGGCCGGCGCGATTGCCCTTGCATTCCTCCTCGGCCGCGGCCTGTCACGTCCCCTCGCCGCGATCACGGCGGTCATGAATCGGCTTTCCGGCGGCGAGATCGACGTCACGATCCCCGGCCGCGAGCGCCGCGACGAGCTCGGCACCATGGCAAGCGCGGTCGACGTGTTCCGCCGCAGCATGATCGAATCGCGCGATATGCGCGAGGCCCAGGAGGCCACCAAGCAGCAGGCCGAGATCGAGAAGAAGGCCCTGCAGCGCCAGATGGCCGACCGTTTCGAAAGCGACGTCAAGAGCGTCGTCGCCGCGGTCGCGCAAGCGACGTCAGACATGCAGCGCGTGGCCGGCGAGATCGCCACCAGCGTGAACGGTACCTCGCAGCGCGCTGCCGCTGCTGCGGCAGCTTCCGACGCGGCGTCCGCCAGCGTCAGCGCCGTTGCGGCCGCGACCGAGGAGCTGGCGTCCTCGGTGACCGAGATTGGCCGCCAGGTGACCCATTCCAGCCAGGTCGCCGACAATGCCGTGGTCAAGGCCGGACAGACCACCGAAATGGTGGGCAGCCTCGCCTCGGCGGCGGAAAAGATCGGCGACGTGCTGCGCCTGATCGGGGCGATTGCAAGCCAGACCAACCTCTTGGCGCTCAACGCGACCATCGAGGCCGCGCGCGCCGGCGAGGCCGGCCGCGGCTTTGCCGTCGTCGCGTCCGAGGTCAAGGAGCTCGCCAGCCAGACAGCGAAGGCCACCGAAGAGATCGCCGGCCAGGTCGCCGCGATCCAATCGGCCACCGGAGACTGCGTCGCGGCGATCGGCGGCATCAGCGACACCATCCGCGAGATCAGCGGCATCGCCACCACCATCGCGGCGGCAGTGGAAGAGCAGGATTCGGCGACGCGGGAAATCGCCCGCAGCGTCCAGCAGGCGGCCACCGGCACCGGCGAGGTCTCAACGAACGTGAGCGGCGCTAGCCAGTCCGCCGACCAGTCGCGTGCGCTGGCCGAGAACGTCGCAGCGGCCACCGGCCAGCTCAGCCGGCAGGCCGATGCGCTGTACAGAAGCGTCGATACGTTCCTCGCGGGGCTTCGCGACGCCGCCTAATCGAACGGAACCCCCTCGCCGAGCATGCGTTGCTTTTTCGGTAACCGCAGCAACGAGGGAGATTCAACATGCCCCGCGGTGACAAATCGAGCTACACTGACAAGCAGAAGCGCAAGGCCGAGCATATCGAGGAAGGTTATGAGGAGCGTGGTATCGGCAAGAAGGAAGCCGAACGGCGCGCCTGGGCGACCGTCAACAAGGAAACCGGCGGCGGCAACAAGAGCGGCTCCGGCCGCGGCGTGAAGGACACCAATGTCGCGGCGAAAAAGGGCGGCCGTATCGGCGGCCCGCGCGGCGGCAAGGCCGCGGCACGCCGGCCGGCAGCGGCGCGATCCCGCTCCGCGAAGAAGGCGGCGGCGACGCGCAAGCGCAAGGCAGCAGCAAGGTCCAGCGCCCGCAAGACCACGCGATCCAGCACGAAGACCTCTCGCACGGGCGCACGCAAGACCGCGCGTCGAAGGTAGCTGGTTTTTGCTTCCGCCGGATTGCATCCTGCCTTCGGTTGTCTGTGACAATCCTGGCGGGATGGGCGGACCTTCAATGGCAATATCGGCGAAAAAGGCGGTAAGGCGCATCGCCGCGAAGCGGCTAGCCGCCTTCACTGCGAGCCACCGGGCGCGGTCGGGGGCGACCCGTTGGCTCGCAATGACGGCTGCGAAGGTGGCGCCAGCCTCACGCCACCAACGCCGCACCCGATGGCGTGCTCCAATTGCCCTGGGTCTTCAACAGGCCCATGATCTCCGCATTGGGCCGCGCCCGGCTGAACAGGAATCCCTGTCCCTCGTGGCAGCCCTCGTTGCGCAGGCAGTCGACCTCGGCTTCCGTCTCGACGCCTTCCGCCGTGATGGTGACGCCGAGCCCCTTGCCGAGGCTGATGATCGAACGCACGATCGCCTGCGCGTCAGGGTTGGCCGCGAGATCGCGCACAAAGGACTGGTCGATCTTGATCTTATCGAACGGGAAGCTGCGCAGATAGCTCAGGCTGGAATAGCCGGTGCCGAAATCGTCCATCGAGATGCGAACGCCGAGCGCGCGCAGCGCATGCAGCGTCGCCAGCACCTCGCTGCTCTTTTCCAACAGCAGCGTCTCGGTGATTTCCAGTTCCAGTCGCTTAGCCGGCAGGCCGGATTGCTTCAGCGTCTCCATTACCAGCGACAATAAATTGCCGACGCGGAACTGCAGCGGTGACAGATTGACCGCGACGCGGACGTCGTCCGGCCATTGCGCGGCGTCGGTGCAGGCGCGCCGCAGCATCAACCCGCCGACTGCGTTGATCAGTCCGGTCTCCTCGGCAACGGGGATGAATTCGGCCGGCGAAATCATGCCGCGTTCGGGATGAGGCCAGCGCACCAGCGCCTCGAAGCCGGTGATGCGGCCGCTCGAAAGGTCGACCAGCGGCTGGTAGTAGGGCCGCAGCGCGTCGCCGCGGACCGCCTCGCGCAGCTCGGTTTCGATCTTGCGGCGGGTCTGGGCCCGCGCATCCATTCCCGCTTCGAAGAACGAGAACGTGCCGCGGGAATCGTTTTTCGCGCGCGACAGTGCGAGGTCGGCGTGCTTGAGGAGCTTTTCGGATTCATCGCCGTCGCCGGGCGAGATCGCAATGCCGATGCTGGCCCCGACCACGACCGAATGCCCGTCGATGAGATGGGGATCGCCGATCGCGTCGAGGAGACGCCGCGCCAGGAACGCCGCATCCTCGGGCCGTGTCACCCCGCTCTGGACAATGGCGAACTCATCCGAGTTGAGGCGGGCCAGCGCATCGTCCTCGCGCAGCATCGACTGCAATCGCTTGCCTACGCCGCGCAGCAGCTTGTCGCCGACGCCATGGCCGAGCGTATCGTTGACCGCCTTGAAATGGTCGAGGCCGAGCACCAGCACGGCCGCCTTCTCCGCGCTGCGGCGGGAGCGCAGCAGGATATCGTCCATCTGCTGGCGCAACAGGTTGCGGTTCGGCAGCCCGGTGAGGGCGTCGTGCTGGGCCATGAAGGTCAGCCGCGCCTCGGCGCGCTTGCGTTCGGTGGTGTCCATCAGCGCCAGCAGGACCGCCGGCCGGTCGCTGTAAACGAGCTGGCGGGAGTAGATCGCCAGATCAATCAGCGCACCGTCGGCCCTGACATGCTTCCACGCCCGCGCCGCGTGTTCCTCGCCGGCATGCTCAGTCGCCCATGGCGGCTCGATGTCGAAGGCCTGCAGGTTGCGGATCGTGAGCTTCTCGAATTCGCCGCGGCTGTAACCGTAATGCTCGACCGCGGCGTCGTTGACGGCGAGAATGCGTTCGTCACCCAGCGCGCAGACAATCATCGGCACCGGATTGGTATCGAACAGCAGGCGAAACGACGCCTCGCGCTGCTTCAATTCGGCGATGTCGGCTCGCTTGCTCGTAACCTCTTCGGTCGTTTGTCGTCGGTTGATCGACAGTTTCGGTGCGGGCTTTGCTGGCCGGCCGGGGAAGCGGGTAATCGCCGCCTGCTTCGGCTTTCGGCTCGTTCTAGGCTTCTTCGGCATCGCTCCGCTCTACTCGCACTCTGCGTGCAAAGTTTTCGAATAAGTCTCTGAAAAAATGCTTTCTCTTGTCGATGAAACTGGCGTATCGGCGCGACCACGCGTGTCTGCCAAAAATACAACCACCCGTTTTGCGTGTATCGCCATTCGAAGCTGCGGTGCAAATCGCAAATTCGCGAACGAAATCGCCGCTTCAATATAGCGGAGCAAACGACACGCACGTTGGCTGCACAAGGAATGCGCGAAACGTCGCGTGTTCGTGTAAATGTCTATCGATAATCAACAGGGTTATTACCTCGTTAACGCAATCGCGGACTCACCGCCCCTTGGCGCAAGGAAGCCGCCGCGGCCTCTGCTTCCGGCACGACATCGTAATCATATAGTCGCCGGCGGAATGACGCATGGGCCGATATCTCGGCATCGCGCACCCCGAGATCGGCATAGGACGAGTCGTAGCGCATGCCGTTTTCGCGCGCGCCGCGTTGCACCGCCGCGACACGCTCGCGCCTCAGCCGCTCATAGGCCAGCAGCGCCGCCGGCACATCGGCGCGCGAGGCCAGCGACAGGATTGTAGCCAGCGCCATGCCGTCCTCGATCGACTGGTTGGCGCCCTGGCCGAGATGCGGCAGCATCGGATGCGCGGCATCGCCGAGCAGCGTCAGCCGGCCGCACGTCCAGGCCGGCAGCGGCTCGCGATCGTACAGCGCCCAACGGAACGTCTTGTCGACTTTATTCAATAGCGTCCCGATGCGGGGATCCCAGCCCTCGAACTCGCGGCGAAGCATGTCGGGATCGCCGGGCGCGGACCAGGATTCCTTCATCTCGGCGTCGGCCGGCACGAAGCCGACATAGTTGATCAGTTCGCCCGATCGAACCGGAAAGCTGAGAAAATGTTTTCCCCTGCCGAGCCACATCTGCCAGCGATCGACCGGCCAGTGCGGAATGCGCTGATGCGGCAGCACCCCGCGATAGGCGACGGAGCCGTGAAAGACCGGCCGGGACGGCGGCGCTGCAAAGCGGCGGAGCTCGGAATGGATGCCATCGGCGGCAACGACGATATCGCCTTCGGCCACAGCACCATTGGCGAACGTCACACGCGCAATTTCGTCGGTCTGCTCGAAGCCCGTGGCGCGATGGCCGGTGCTGATAACGGCGGACGGCAGTGCATTGGCCAGAATGTCCACGAGATCCGCGCGATGCATGCCGAACGTCGCGTTCCAGCCCGCCGTATCCGTCACCTGCACCGGTGCGATCGGCGCGCCGTCGTGGCGGAAATAGTGCGACGCCTTGCCTACCCTGGCGCCCCATCTTTCCACCTGATCTGCAAGGCCCAGCCGCTGCAATTGCCGCACGCTGTTCGGCGTCAGAAAGACCCCTGCCCCGACCTCGCCGAGCGCGGGAGCTTGCTCATGGACGGAAACATTGCAGCCATGTGCAATAAGCGCGTTGGCGGCGAACAATCCGCCAATACCGCCACCAATGATCACAATGTTGAGCTGCGGCCGGGTCATCGTCTCACGCTAAAAATGCTTGGAAGCTCGCGCGTTCAAGCTATCCTCCCAAGCTGCAAACACAAGTGCCGGCGCCATTGGCCGGCTCGGACGAATAACGACGGCGGGAGGAATTCAATGCACGGCTTCATGCCTGCTCTGCTTGCCGTCTGCCGTAGAGCGGCGCTGCCGCTGATTCTGGCTTCAATCGTACTTTTTCATACGCAGGCATTGGCGGCCGACTATCCGGACCGCGCGGTGAAGATCGTCGTTCCCTTCCCCGCCGGCGGAACGGCCGATGCCGTTCCGCGCATTGTCGGCGACTGGCTTTCACGTAAATGGGGCCAGCCGGTAGTAATCGAGAACCGCACCGGCGCCGCCGGCAACATCGGCGCCGAGCAGGTGTTTCATTCGGCGCCCGACGGTTACACCCTGCTCGCGTCACCGCCGCCGCCGCTCGTGATCAATCATAATCTGTACCGAAAGCTTGGCTTCGATCCGACCAAGTTCGAGCCCGTCATCGTGATAGCCCAGGTCCCCAACGCGCTGATGGTCAATCCGGATAGCATTAGGGCATCGAGCGTGCCGGAGCTTATCGAATATCTGAAACGCAATTCCGACAAGACGCTCTGCGCCACCCAGGGTAACGGCACCACCTCGCACCTGACGTCGGAGCTGTTTCAGCTGAAAGCGAAGGTGAAGCTGCGGCATGTTCCCTATCGCGGCTCGGCGCCCGCGCTGCAAGGGCTGGTCGCCGGCGATGTCGACGTGATGTTCGACAACCTCGGCGTTTCGCTGGCGCTGGTTAAGGCCGGCAAGCTGAAACTGCTCGCGGTCGCCTCTTCCAAACGGCTCCCGGCGCTGCCGAACGTGCCGACGATTTCAGAAACGTTGCCGGGGTTTGAAGCCGTCGCCTGGTACGGAATCGTGGCGCCGCCGAAAACGCCGAAAAATATCGTCGCCAAGATCAACGCCGATGTCAACGAGGCGCTGCGTCAACCCGAGATACGCGATCAGCTCAAGAAGCTTTCCGCCGAAATTTTCGGCGGTCCGGTCGACAAGACCTCCGTCTATATGCGCGAGGAGATCGACCGCTGGGCCGCGGTGATCAAGTCAGCCAATATCGAGCTGCAATAGGTCGCGTTCCAGCGGACATGATCGCGCGGCAATGGCGCTTATTCCCTCCTGCCGATTTCATGCTATTTTTTGCGCGAACAGAGTGATCCGATGAACCCTCGCCCGATTCTGATCCCGCTCATCACCTTGATCGCCGCCGCCAATGCCGTCAGCGCATGGGCGCAGGACAAGGGCACGGTGAATCCGAAGCCGCTGCCGCCGCTTGCCGATCCCCACGATCCCAAGATCGCCGCCAAGGAGCTGTTCGGCCGCAAGGTGCTGCCGGCGGCGATGCCGACGCGCGTGTTCGGTTTCTATGCCCATGGCTGCATCGCGGGCGCGGAAGGACTGCCGATCAATGGCGACAATTGGCAGGTGATGCGGCTGTCGCGCAATCGTTACTGGGGACATCCGGATCTGGTCGCGCTGGTCAAGCGGCTGGCCGCGCGGGCGCACCGGGACGCCGGCTGGCCGGGCATATTGGTCGGTGATATGTCACAGCCGCGCGGCGGGCCGATGTTCACCGGCCACGCCAGCCACCAGGTCGGGCTCGATGCCGACATCTGGCTGACGCCGATGCCGAACCGGCAACTGTCGCGCAACGAGCGCGAGGAAATGTCGGCGGTGATGATGGTGCGCAACGACCGGCTCGATATCGATCCGCATAGCTGGACGCCGACGCATCTCGCCGTGATCCGCGCCGCCGCGCTGGAGCCGAGCGTGCAGCGCATCTTCGTCAACGCCGCGATCAAGAAAGCGCTGTGCCGCGAAGCAAGGGGCGATCGATCCTGGCTGCACAAGGTGCGGCCGATGTACGGCCACGACTACCATTTCCACATCCGCATCAAATGCCCGGCAGGCAGCAGCGACTGCGAGAGCCAGCCCGAACCGAACGAAGGTGAAGGCTGCAGCACGGGCGACCTCGCCTACTGGTTCAGCGACGCAGTGCTGCATCCCAAGCCGCCCAAAGTGCCGCCCAAGCCGAAGCCGCCGATGACGATGGCGCAGCTACCGCCAGCCTGCAAGGCGGTGCTGGACGCACCCGACGTGAAATACCGATGACAACAGCCAACCGGAGCAAACCCATGAAGATTTGGCCCCTGATTGCATCCCTCGCCCTCGTCACCAGCGTGCACGCGCAAACCCCGTATGCCGGGATGCAGTCGCGTTCGATCAAGGCGCTTTCCGAGCAGCAGGTCGCGGACCTCAACGCCGGCCGCGGCATGGGGCTGGCGCTCGCCGCCGAGCTGAACGGATATCCCGGCCCGTCCCACGTGCTCGAACTTGCCGACAAGCTCGAACTCTCCGTCGATCAGCGCGCCGACATGCAGCGCCTGTTCGATGCCATGAAGGCCGAGGCGATGCCGCTTGGCGCCAGGCTGATCGAGCAGGAGGCCGAGCTCGACAGGCAGTTTGCCGCCCGCACCGTCACGTCGGAGAGCCTGAAAGCGTCCACAGCGGCCCTTGCCGCCACCCAGGGAATGCTCCGCGAGACCCATTTGAAGTATCACCTGTCCACGGGAAGCATTTTGACCCCCGCGCAGATGACGAAGTATGCGGAATTGCGGGGCTATGGCGGCGGCCACAAGGGTCACCGTCACCACTGACGGGCCGGCTGCACTTTGCAAGACGATGCAGCCGCCTTTACCTCTTCGCTTAACCTGACTATTGTCGGAGCTGGCGACAAACCGATCGACCGCAAGTCCATCGGGGAATACCGGAACGGCGCTTCCGATGGTCGCCTTATCCAAACCACCGCCTGTTTTGCGCGCGGAATCTGCCGCTCGCAACATGCATGGAGCGCCCGATGAATCGCCTTGCCGGCCTTTTTCTGAGCATTGCTGCGTTGCTCGCAGCGGCCCCTGCGACCGCGCAGGATAAGGCTCTGACCGTGTTCGCCGCCGCCTCGATGAAGAACGCGCTCGACGAAATCGATGCGGCCTATACCGCCAAGACCGGCGTCAAGATCACCGTCAGCTATGCCGCCTCTTCGGCGCTGGCAAAGCAGATCGAACAGGGCGCGCCGGCCGACGTATTCATCTCCGCCGATACCGATTGGATGGATTATGCTACGGCCAAGAAGACCATCAACGAAACGAGCCGGGTCAACCTGCTCGGCAACAGTATCGTGCTGATCGCGCCGAAGGAGTCCAAGATCGACAATGTCAGCATCGGCGCCGGCTTCGATCTCGCCAAGCTTGTCGGCGACGGTAGGATCGCGACCGGCGACGTCAAGTCCGTGCCCGTCGGTAAGTATGCCAAGACGGCGCTGGAAAAGCTCGGCGCGTGGCGGGCGGCGGAGCCGAAATTCGCGATGGCGGAAAGCGTGCGCGCCGCGCTGACGCTGGTGGCGCGCGGTGAAGCTGCGCTGGGCATCGTCTATGCCACCGACGTCAAGGTCGAGCCCGGCGTCAAGATCGTCGGCACCTTCCCACCCGATTCCCATCCGGCGATCATCTATCCGGTGGCGGCGACGGTGACGGCAAAGCCGGAAGCGTCCGGCTATCTCGCCTTCCTGCGCTCGACGGCTGCCAAAACCATCCTCGAGAAATACGGCTTCAAGTTTCTCGTCAGCCCCTCGACCTGATGTTCGAGATCTCGCCCGCCGAATGGACGGCCATCCTGCTGTCGCTGCGGGTGGCTGTCATTGCCACCCTGGTGGCGACGCCGTTCGGCATCGCGCTGGCGTGGCTGCTGGCGAGGCGTGAGTTCTGGGGCAAATCGATCGTCGATGCCCTGGTGCATCTGCCGCTGGTGCTGCCGCCGGTCGTCACCGGCTATCTCCTGCTGCTGACGTTCGGCCGCCGCGGCCTGGTCGGCGCGTGGCTGGCCGATAATCTCGGCATCGTGTTCGCGTTTCGCTGGACCGGCGCCGCGCTCGCCTGCGGCGTGATGTCGTTTCCGCTATTGGTGCGGCCGATCCGGCTGTCGATCGAGGCGATCGACCGCCGGCTGGAGCAGGCATCGAGCACGCTGGGCGCCGCGCCGTGGCAGGTGTTTGCGACGGTCACACTGCCGCTGGCGCTGCCAGGCGTGCTGGCCGGCATGGTGCTTGGCTTCGCCAAGGCGATCGGCGAGTTCGGCGCCACCATCACCTTCGTCTCCAACATCCCCGGCGAGACGCAAACCATTTCATCGGCGATCTATTCGCTGATCCAGACGCCCGATGGCGACACCGCCGCGATGCGGCTGGTCGTCGTCTCCACCGTGATCGCAATGGGGGCCTTGATCGCCTCCGAATGGTTCGCGCGGCGCGCCACCAAGCGCCTGCACGGGAATTGACCATGCTGCGCGTCGACGTGACAAAACAGCTCGGCGAGTTCTCGCTGGAAGCCAAATTCGAAAGCCAGGGCCGCGTCACCGGCCTGTTCGGCGCGTCCGGCGCCGGCAAGACCTCGCTGATCAACATGATCGCCGGCCTGCTGCGGCCCGACCGCGGCGTCATCGCGCTCGACGGTGAAACACTCGACGATACAGCCAGGGGCATTCACCTGCCGCCGCACCGGCGCCGCATCGGCTATGTCTTTCAGGACGCGCGGCTGTTTCCGCATCTCGACGTGCGGCAGAACCTCGATTACGGCCGGCGGATGAACGGGGTCGCAGCGGAGCCTGGGCAGTTCACCCGCATCACGGATTTGCTCGATATCGGCGGCCTGCTCGACCGCCGCCCCGGAAAACTCTCCGGCGGCGAACGCCAGCGCGTCGCACTCGGCCGCGCGCTGTTGTCAAAGCCTCGCCTGCTGCTGCTCGACGAACCGCTGGGCTCGCTTGACGAGGGGCGCAAGGAGGAAATCCTGCCCTATCTGGTGCGGCTGCGCGATGAGGGTATTCCGATGGTCTATGTCAGCCACGACGCCGCCGAACTGCGCCAGCTCGCGACGCAGATCGTGATGCTCAAGGGCGGAAGGGTGACCGCGCTCGGCGGGGTGAAGGTGTTGACGTAGGGCGATACGGCATCCGCGAATGCAGTGCGCCCCCTCTCCCGCTTGCGGGGGAGGGCCGGGGTGGGAGTCTCGCCGCGAGTCAAACTGCCCGTGTGGAGAGAGCCCCCACCCGGATCGCATCTATCGATGCGATCCGACCTCGCCCGCAGGCAGTTTCAGATCTTCACTCCGGCACGATGCGCACCGCGCCCTTGGCGGCGCTGGTGGTGAGCGCCGCATAGGCCTTCAGCGCCATTGTCACGTTGCGCTTCCGCTTCTGGGCGGGCTTCCACGCGTCGGCCCCGCGGGCCAGCATGGCCTCGCGGCGCTTCGCCAGCGTGGCGTCATCGACCGCCAGGTTGATCGAGCGCGCGGGGATATCGATCTTGATCAGATCGCCGTCCTCGACGAGGCCGATCAGGCCGCCCTCGGCAGCTTCCGGCGAGAGATGGCCGATCGACAGGCCCGACGAGCCGCCGGAGAAGCGTCCATCGGTGACCAGCGCGCAGACCTTTCCGAGCCCCTTCGATTTGAGGTAGCTGGTCGGATACAGCATCTCCTGCATGCCCGGACCGCCGCGCGGGCCCTCATAGCGGACCACAACGACGTCGCCGGCCTTGATCTTGCCACCCAAAATGCCTTCGACCGCGGCGTCCTGGCTTTCAAAAATCCGCGCCGGGCCCTCGAACTTCAAGATGCTCTCGTCGACGCCGGCGGTCTTCACGATGCAGCCGTCGAGCGCGAGATTGCCTGATAGCACGGCAAGGCCGCCGTCCTTCGAGAAGGCATGCTCGGCATCGCGGATGCAGCCGGCCGCACGGTCGGTGTCGAGCTCCTCGAACCGGCGTTCCTGGCTGAACGCGACCTGCGTCGGCACGTTGCCCGGCGCGGCCGTGAAGAACTTTTTGACGCTTTCGCTCTTGGTGCGGATGATGTCCCATCGGCTGAGCGCATCCTCCAGCGTCTTGGCATGGACCATCGGCAGGCCGCGGTTGAGCAGGCCGGCACGGTCGAGCTCGCCCAAAATCGCCATCACGCCGCCGGCGCGGTGGACGTCTTCCAGATGCACGTCGGCGACCGACGGCGCCACCTTGCAGAGCACGGGCACGCGCCGCGACAGGCGGTCGATGTCCTGCATCGTGAACGGCACCTTGCCTTCGTAGGCGGCGGCCAAAAGATGCAGCACGGTGTTGGTCGAACCGCCCATCGCGATGTCGAGCGTCATGGCGTTCTCGAACGCCTTGAAGTTCGCGATCGTGCGCGGCAGCACGGTCTCGTCATCCTGCTCGTAATAGCGCCGCGCCAGGTCGACGATCAGGTGGCCGGCCTCGACGAACAGTCCCTTGCGGTCGGCATGCGTCGCCAAAATGGAGCCGTTGCCCGGTAGCGCCAGGCCGAGCGCCTCGGTCAGGCAGTTCATCGAATTGGCCGTGAACATGCCCGAGCACGAGCCGCAGGTCGGACAGGCGGAGCGTTCGATCACCTCGACATCGGCGTCGCTGACATTGCTATCGGCAGCCGCGACCATGGCGTCGATCAAATCGACCGCGCGGATCTTGCCCTTGAGATTGACCTTGCCCGATTCCATCGGACCGCCCGACACAAACACGGTCGGGATATTGAGGCGCAGCGTAGCCATCAGCATGCCGGGCGTGATCTTGTCGCAATTGGAGATGCAGACCATGGCGTCGGCGCAATGCGCATTGACCATGTACTCGACGCTGTCGGCGATGATCTCGCGCGACGGCAGGCTGTAGAGCATGCCGTCATGGCCCATCGCGATGCCGTCATCGACCGCGATGGTGTTGAATTCCTTCGCGACGCCGCCTGCCTTCTCGATCTCGCGGGCGACGAGCTGGCCGAGGTCCTTGAGGTGCACATGGCCGGGCACGAACTGGGTGAAGGAATTGACCACGGCAATGATCGGCTTGCCAAAATCCTCGTTCTTCATGCCGGTGGCGCGCCAGAGGCCGCGGGCGCCCGCCATGTTGCGGCCGTGGGTCGTCGTGCGGGAGCGGTAGGCGGGCATGATCTGTCCTTCTTGGGATCGGGAAAAGGCGTCTTTTAGACGGTAAGCCCTGCCGCTCAAAGCGGCTTGGCGCAGGGTCGCCATGCGCGCGCCTAGCCCAAAACGGGACAGGAACCGGATGCCCTGCCCCGGCGTCCGCTACACCACCTCGCGTGCCCGCAGTTCCCCGATCGCACGTGCGTCGTAGCCGAGCGAGGCCAGCACCTCCTCGGTATGGGCGCTCAGCGCGGGCGCCATACGGTCGAGCCGTCCACCACCATGGGCGAGCTGAAAGCCGCTGCCGGCAAAGCGCAGCCGCCCATAGGGCGTATCGAGCTCCTGGATGGCGCGGCGCGCGACAATCTGCGGATGGTCGATCACCTCCTCGACCTTCCAGATGCTGGCGCAGGGCGCGCCTGCGGCCTCGAGGATCGTCTCCCACTCGCGCGGATCCTTCTTCGCCAGCGCCTCCTCGATGATGGCCCGCAGCGCCGGCTCATTGTCCTGCCGGGCGAACCAGTCCGCGAAGCGCGGGTCCTCCAGCGCGTCGGCGCGGCCGAGCGCCGTCATCAGCGCCTGGTATTGCTTCTCGCTGTTGACGGCGAGCAGGAGGTAGCCCTCGCCGGCTTTGAACAGATTGGCGGTGGGCCGGCGGCTGACGGCCTGATTGCCGGAAAGCTGCTGGCGGTGGCCGGCGACCGAATAGTCCGCGACCTGACCCGACAGGAACGCCAGCGTCGCCTCCAGCATGGAGACGTCGACAAGCTGGCCCTTGCCGGTATGGGTGCGCTGGAACAGCGCACTCGACACACCGAAAGCAGCGGTCGCGCCCGACAGCACGTCACAGACCGCAAAGCCCGCTCGCGTGGGTCCGGTCTCGGGATGGCCGGTGATCGACATGATGCCTGATAGCGCCTGGATCTTGCCGTCATAGCCGGCGCCCGATTTTCCCGGCCCGGTCTGGCCGAAGCCGGAAATGGCGCAATAGATCAGCCGCGGATTGATCGCCGACAGCGCGGCATAGCCGATGCCAAGCCTGTCCATCACGCCAGGCCGGAAATTCTCCATCACCACGTCGGCCTGCGCGGCGAGCTGCTTGACGATGGTGATCGCCTCCGGCTTGGAGAGGTCGAGCGTCAGGCTGCGCTTGTTGCCGTTGATCGCCTGCCAGCCCGGCGCCAGGCCCCGTTCGGCCCATTCGCGGCTCAGCGGTGTGCGGCGCATGTCCTCGCCCTCGCGCCGTTCCACCTTGATGACATCGGCCCCAAGCAGCGCGAGCTGGTAGCTCGCATAGGGGCCAGCCAGCACCTGCGTGAAGTCGAGAATCTTCACGCCTTCGAACGGTCTGGTCAAAGCGGCATCCTCCCAAAAAGGCTTCTCAATTATCCTGTTCGCTCGCAGCCGGCACTAGGCATGATGATTAGTGATCGCAGCCACGAGCACGGTGCGCTCCCTCTCCCGCTTGCGGGGGAGGGCTGGGGTGGGGGTGTCTCCGCGGGCGACGCTGCCCGAGTGGAGAGAGCCCCCACCCGGCGCTTCGCGCCGACCTCCCCCGCAAGCGGGAGAGGTGAAGCGCGCCTGCGGCGAACGCGATCTAACCAAATTCCATCATTCTCTAGGCGTCACGCCGCCCTATTGCCCCGCGCAATCTCTTTTTGCTTGTCGAATTCGGCGCGGCGACGCGCCAGCTCCTCGGGGCTCATCTGCGCGATGTTGTTGTAGTCGAGCTTCCAGGAAGCGTCTGCTCTCCAGCGCAGCGGCGACTGCATTGTGGTGCGCGCGCCGGGAGCTGATTCCAATAGCCGGAGCGCGAGCTCCAGCGTCAGCGCCTGCGATTCCACATCATGTGGCTTGCCGGCGGAATTGCCGAGCGGAAAATCCGAGAACAAGAAGCGCGGCGCGGCGGCGTATTCGACGATATCTTTTGCGCAGCCCATGACCACGGTGGGGATACCGTTGGCTTCGAGATGACGCGCCACCAGTGCCGAGGTCTGATGGCAGACCGGGCAGTTCGGCACGATCACGGCGGCGTCGACCTTGTCGGCAAGGCAGCGGGCGAGGATGTCGGGCGCATCGGTCTCGATGGTGACGCGATGGCTGCGGTTGGTCGGCGCGCCGAAGAAGCGCGGCGCCACCTCGCCTATGCGGCCCGAGGCTTTGGCTTTCAGAAGCTGCGGCAATGGAAACCAGGTACCGCTGTCGGTAGCTGTCGTGTGCTTGCGGTCGTAGCCGATATGCGAGATCCGCAAATCATGCTGCTTCGACGTGTCGCCGTCATAGACCTTATAGAATTTGGCGCTGCCATTATACGCCGCGCCCGGACCCTGATCGCCCTTGGCCGGATCATATGGCGCGGCCGTCGTAATGATGGTGACGTGCGATTGCGCGAGCGGTTTTTTCAGCGGCTGAAACGGCGCGTCGACGTAGTGCGCCCAGCGGTAGGGCGTGGTGTAACCGATCGCCGCGTAATAGTCGCGGGTCCGCTGCATATAAGGCACGGGAGAATCATAGTCGGGCGCAAAGCCGAGCTGTTCGTCAGAGGGGCCGGACATTGTTCTGTCTCTCCTTGCGTTTCCACCGTGAGGCCAGCAAGTGGCCCACGGCTAGGCTAATGATAGTTTAGCTATTCCTCAACAACGGAAAATGCCCAGGAAGGCCCGCATGATGCATGCCAGTTGCGCGGCGCCGTCATCCAGGTTCGGCCGCATTGCGGTCAGCGGGATGCACCGCCGACGGAAAGTCTTGGAACTGGAGCGGTCGATAACTCGTTCACACCCGAGCAGCAATGACCGCAACGGAGGTTAGCCATGGCCGACACCGGAATGACCGATCACGTCTACAAGATCCTGGATCTCGTCGGCTCGTCCGAAAAAAGCATCGAGGATGCGATTCAGAACGCTATTGCGCGCGCCTCAAAAACCATTCGCGAAATGAAATGGTTCGAAGTCGTACAGACCAGAGGCCATATTGAAAACGGCTCGGTTCGCCACTACCAGGTCACCTTGCGGGTCGGCTTTACCCTGGAAGAGTAATTCCGGGCCGCGGCGATTCAGACGCCGGCCACCGACGCCCAGACCTCCGCCAGCTTGCGCCGCGTCCGCTGCAGGCGCGTCAGCGGCACGACCACTTCCTCTTCTTCCGGCAATCGCAGGCCGACGACGTTGACCCGTCCGCCGCCGATGTTGCGCGCGACCAATACGATGGGATCGAGCGCCAGCTCGGCGCCTTCCTTTGGCGCGTGGTCGAGGTGAATGTCGAAATAGTCCGCCAGCGTCAGTTTGGCCTGGTCTTCCGCAACAGAGACGCCATAGATCTCGGCCAGCTCGCCGAGCGTGTGCTCGCCTGACACCATGAAATCGCCGAGCAGATGCGGATCGGGCGCCGAGCTCGGCGCCATGTCGACGAAGAAGCGGTCCAGCGCCTCGGCCTTTTCCGGCGGCGCCAGCAGGTAGAGATAGTCGCCGGCGGCGACCGGGTCGGCCTCCGCGGGCGACAAGATCCGCTCGTCGCGGATCACCAGCGTCGGCTTCGACCAGGACGGCAGCAGGCCGCGGCGGAAGTAGAGGCTCTTCGGCCGCACCGGATAGCCGACCAGTTGCTGCTCGAGCTGGCCGGGCAGATCGAGCTCGACACGCCGCGGGCCGCGGTCGGCGCGCGGCAGCGCCACGTGCAGCCACCGCGCCGCCGGCGCCAGAGTCCAGCCCTGCAGTAGCAGCGAGATGATGACGACGACAAAAGCGACGTCGAAATAGAGATAGGCCTTTGGCAATCCGATCAGCATCGGGATCGCGGCCAGGAAGATCGCGACCGCACCGCGCAGGCCGGTCCAGGCGATAAAGATCTTTTCGCGCCAGTTGAAGCGGAACGGCACGAGGCACAGCAGCACCGCGAGCGGCCGCGCCACCAGCATCAGCACCAGCGCCACGATCACCGCAGGCCGCGCGCTGTCCAGGATGCGCTGCGGCGATGACAATAGCCCGAGCAACACGAACATCACGATCTGCGCCAGCCAGGTCGCGGCGTCGAGGAAGGTGACCACGGAATTGTGCGCGCGGGTCGGCCGGTTGCCGATGATGATGCCGGCGAGATAGACCGCGAGAAAGCCGGAGGCATGAGCGATCTGCGCCGTGCCGAATATCACCACGGCCGCCGTCGTGACGAAGGGAGCATGCAGGCCCTGCGGCAGCGCCATGCGGTTCAGCGCCAGCACAACCAGACGTCCGCCGATCACACCGACGAAGGCGCCCAGCAGGCCTTCACGGGCCAGTTCGAACACGACATACGAGGGCGAGCCTTCGCCGATCGAAATGAATTGGACCAGCATCAGGGTGAGGAAGATCGCGAACGGATCGTTGGTGCCGGACTCCGCTTCCAGCGTTGCCCCGACGCGGGGCCGCAGGCGCAGGCCTTGCGTGTGCACCAGCAGAAACACCGCCGCCGCATCCGTCGACGCCACCACGGCGCCGACCAGCAGGGACTCCGTCCAGTTCAGATCGAGGACGTATCGGGCGGCCGGCGCGGTGACCAGCGCGGTGAGCAGGACGCCGATCGTCGCCAGCACCATCGACGGCGCCAGCACCGTGCGAATGCTTTGAAACTTGGTCCGCAGGCCACCGTCGAACAAGATCAGCGCCAGCGCCACCGATCCGACCAGATAGGTGGTGCGGACGTCGTCGAAGCTGAGCTTGCCCGGTCCGGCATCGCCGGCCAGCATGCCAATTCCGAGGAACACCAGCAGCAGTGGCGCCCCGAACCGCAGCGCCAGCAGGCTCGACAGGATGCCCGCCATTACCAGAACGGCGCCCAGAAAGATGGCAATGCTGACCGAGTCGAGAGAAGCCATGAACCTCCGATAATTCGCGCGCAAATACCTGCAATTGCATCCTTATCGTTGCCATAGTTGAACGCCAACCCATTTCTGCGATAGCGGCAATGTGCCCTGTTTTAAGGGGCCAAACCGGCGTCGCCGGTCCAGGTACCGATGGTCCGCCTGCCCGGTTTGTGGAAATCTGCCCAGCGTTCGAATCACTGCCTCGCGCTCCCCTGATGAGATTTGCCGATGGACATGGCCCCAAAGGAAGTCATTGAGTTTCTGCAATCGACGGCGCGGTCGGTCGGCGCGGAGGTCGCCTCGCCATGGTTCTATCTGCAGTTCGGGCTGATCCTGACCGCGGCCGGCATCGCCTATGCCGCCGATGCGGCGCTCCGCGCGCGGGTCGACATGACGTCGCTGGCGATGCGCTGGCCGCTGCCGCTCCGGCATTTCGTCCGTGTACTGGTCGGCAGCGCGTCGACCGCCGTGTTCGCGATCCTGGTGATCGCCGAGCGCGTCACGATGTATCACCTGACGTGGCCAAGCCGCAGCTATCTCCTAATGGTCGCCGCCAAGCTGGCGCTGGCCTGGCTGGTAATCCGGCTCATCACGTCGGTGATCCGCAACGCCTTCATCGTCAAGCTGGTCTCGATCACGGCATGGTTCGTCGCGGCGCTGAGCATCCTCGGCCAGCTCGACCCCGCGGCGGAAACGCTTGATTCGTTTGCGATCGAGATCGGCGGCCTGCGGCTGACGCCGCTGCTCCTGATCAAGGCCGGCGCGCTCTTGATCGCGGCGCTATGGCTGACCAATATCGCCGCCAACTTCATCGAAAGCAGGATCACCCGCGCCAGCGACCTGACGCCGTCGGTGCAGGTGCTGCTGGTCAAGATAATCCGCATCAGCCTGATGGTGGTGGCGATCGCCATCGCGCTCGGCGCCGTCGGCATCAACCTTTCGGCGCTGGCGGTCTTTACCGGCGCGGCCGGCGTCGGCATCGGCCTCGGCCTGCAGAAGATCGTCGCCAATTTCATCTCGGGCATCATCCTGCTGGCGGACAAATCCGTAAAACCCGGCGACCTCGTCACCATCGGCGACAGTTCGGGACGGATCAGCGCGATGAAGACGCGCTACATTTCGGTCGCCGCCGGCGACGGGCGCGAGTTCCTGATCCCGAACGAGGATCTGGTGACGCAGAAGGTCGTCAACTGGACCTATACCGACAAGAACACGCTCTTGAAGGTGCTGTTCAGCACCAATTACGACGCCGATCCCCGCCTCGTCTGCAAGCTGGCGATCGAGGTGGCTGCGGCCGCCCCGCGGGCCATCAAGAACAAGCCGCCGAACTGCATCATCACCGAGTTCGCCGAGGCCGGCATGAAGTTTTCCTTAACCTTCTGGATCGCCGACCCCGACGGCATGGACAATGTGAAGAGCGAGGTGATGCTGGCGCTGTGGGACGCCTTCAAGCGCGAGGGCATCCGTGTTCCCTATCCGGTCCGAGAAATCCGCATCCGCGGCGGCGCGCTGCCGGTCGAGCCGGTGGTGGAAGTTTCCGGCTAGATGAAAGCGTTTTATAGCCGGCCTGCGGCCCAAGCTCGGCTTGCACTGACCGTTCCGATCATTAAATTAGGTACTCAAATCAGCCCATTACCGTTCCGATCCCACCAAAGCATGACCGCCCATGAGCTATATTGAAGCGTCCGAGACCTCGCTACGGAAGACCGGCCAGATCAAGCTGCACGGTCCGAGCGGATTCGCCGGCATGCGCAAGGCGGGCGCGCTGGTGGCCAAATGCCTGGATGAGCTGACCGATCTCGTCAAGGCGGGCGTCCCGACCTCGCGGGTCGACGAATTCGTCCGCGACTTCGCTTTCAGCCATGGCGCCTACCCGGCGACGCTGATGTATCGCGGCTACCGCTACTCGACCTGCACCTCGATCAATCACGTGGTCTGCCACGGCATGCCGGGCGATCGCGCGCTGAAGGAAGGCGACATCGTCAATATCGACGTCACCTTCATCGTCGATGGCTGGTACGGCGATTCCAGCCGCATGTATGTGATCGGCCCGATCCCGCGCAAGGCGGAGCGGCTGATCGAGGTTACCTATGAAGCCATGATGCGCGGCATCGCCGCGGTGAAGCCCGGCGCCACCACCGGCGATATCGGCCACGCCATCCAGAGCTTCGTGGAGCCGCAGGGCATGAGCGTGGTGCGCGACTTCTGCGGCCATGGGCTGGGGCGCATGTTCCACGACGAGCCGAACATCATCCATATCGGCCGGCCCGGCGAGGGCGTGATGCTCAAGCCCGGCATGTTCTTCACCATCGAGCCGATGATCAATCTCGGCAAGCCGCATGTGAAAATTCTGTCCGACGGCTGGACGGCAGTGACGCGCGACCGCTCGCTGTCGGCACAGTTCGAGCATTCGGTCGGCGTGACCGCCGATGGTGTCGAGATCTTCACGCTGTCGCAGCGCCACGGCGAGAAGCCGCTGGTTACGACGTAGGCCGGCCAGCACTTTAGAGTTGCAAAAGCCCGCCGGATCGGCATGGTTACGGCCGATGCCCGCCAAGCCCAGCACTCCCCCGGACCAACCTGCCGAGACGCCGCATTATCACGGGCACCGCGAACGCCTGCGCGAGCGCTTCCATGCGGCCGGGCCGGAGGCGCTGAGCGATTACGAGCTGCTGGAGATGGCGCTGTTCCCGGCCCTGCCGCGCCGCGACACCAAGCCGCTGGCCAAGGCGCTCTTGAATAAATTCGGCTCGTTCGCCGAAGTCATTCACGCCCCCATCGCGCGCCTGCGCGAAGTCGACGGCATCGGCGAAGCCTCGATCAACCAGATCAAGCTGCTGGCGGCAGCCGCCCACCGCGTCGCCAAGGGCGAGATCAAGCGCAAGGTCGCGCTGTCGTCCTGGAATGACGTGATCGATTATTGCCGGACCGGCCTGGCATTCGGCGACAAGGAGCAATTCCGCCTGCTGTTTCTCGACAAGCGCAACCAGCTCATCGCCGACGAGATCCAGCAGACCGGCACCGTCGACCACACTCCAGTCTATCCACGCGAGGTGATCAAGCGCGCGCTCGAACTATCGGCGACCGCGCTAATCCTGGTGCACAACCACCCCTCCGGCGACCCGACGCCCTCGCAGGCCGATATCCACATGACCAAGGCGATCATCCAGATCGCCACCCCACTCGGTATTTCCGTGCACGATCACATCATCGTCGGCAAGAACGGGCACGCGAGCCTGAAGGGGATGCGGCTGATCTAACGGTCGCCTGCATTTACCATTTATTAACTCTGTGCTTCGCGCTTAGTGAATGCGTGAGAGAGTGGTTCAGCGGAGAGGGGTCGCTCATTCTCGAATGAGAGGGGATCCATGATAACTCAGCTGGCATGGCGGATAGGGGCGCGACTCTTTTGATGAGCCCGGAGCATCTGGTCGACGAATTTCTCGACTGGATCGAGGCACTGAGGAGCGCGATGTCGCTTGCTGAAACCGACAGATTGGTCCGCAACGAGTTGCGAACCAGGATGCTGTTCGATTGATTCGGCGACCCTAGCGCGATGGCACGATCGAACGCCATCGCGCTATATTAATGGCCGGGTTCGATGGCACAAAGGGCCGCCTCAAATGGGGCGGCCCTTGCTCGTAGGGCACAGTCGCATCGGAGAGGTCTATGCGAAGCCTCTTGTCGCGCGACATACGATCCCTCACCATCGCACGCCGACAGCCATCATAGATATCGCTGCCCCACCCGGCATCTACGTCCACGACCATATCCATCATCGGCAAGAACGGTCACGCAAGTTTGAGAGGACTGAAGCTGATCTAGCGGTGTTTAGCTCGGGCGGCGCGGTCCTGCCGCGCTGATGGAGCCCCGGATGCGGACGACCCGCCGGACCTTCCTGCACGCCTCCCTGGCCGTGGCTGCGTCCTTGCCGGGCACGTTGCGTGCGCAGCAAGGTCAGCCCGTCCGCCGTGCTGTCCCTTCCACGCGCGAGGAGATTCCAATCGTCGGCCTCGGGACCTGGATCACCTTCAATGTCGGCGAAGACGCAGCGCTCAAGGACGAATGCGCCGCCGTCATCGCTGCCTTCTTCGAGGCCGGCGGCCGCATGATCGATTCCTCGCCGATGTACGGCTCGTCGCAGCCGGTGGTCGGCTATGGGCTGCAGAAGCTCGGGCGGCCGGCCGCGCTGTTCTCGGCCGACAAGGTCTGGACCCCCTCGGCATCAGCAGGCCCGGCCCAGATCGAGCAATCGCGTCGCTTCTGGGGCGTGCCGAAGTTCGATCTGCTTCAGGTTCATAATCTCCTCACCTGGAAGCCGCACCTCCAGACGCTGTTTCAGATGAAGGCCGCCGGTACGGTCCGATACGTCGGCATCACCACATCCGAAGGCCGCCGTCATGACCTGCTCGAACAGATCATGCGCAGCGAGCCGATCGACTTCGTGCAGTTCTCCTACAACGTCGTCGACCGCGAGGCCGAGGCACGGCTGCTGCCGCTGGCCGCGGAGCGCGGCATCGCCGTCATCGTCAACCGGCCGTTCCGGCAGGGCGCGCTGACCGATCGGCTCAAGCGTGAGAAGCTGCCCGAATGGGCGGCTGAAACAGGCGCATCAAGCTGGGCGCAGCTCATGCTAAAATTCATCCTCGCCCATCCGGCCGTCACCGTCACCATTCCCGCGACCACCCGCGTCGACCACGTCCGCGAAAACCTCGCGGCCGCCGCCGGCCCCATGCCTGACGCCGCCATGCGGCAACGCATCTCCGCGCATGTGAAGGCGCTTTGATGTCGGAGTGGTGGACCTATCGGCCCGAGGATTTCCTGCTGTTTTCGCCGCGCGTCTATTGGCGCCTGTTCGAGTCGCACAATGCCGCGCTATGGCCGCTGCACCTCGTGACGCTCGCCGCCGGCCTCGCCATTGTCCTGCTCATCGCGGGACGGCCGAACATACGGACGCGCTGGATCACACTTATCCTGGCCATCCTCTGGATCTTCGTTGGTTGGTTCTTTCTGTGGAATCGCTATTCGACCATCAACTGGGCCGCCGTTTACATCGCGCCGGCGTTTTTCGTGGAGGGCGTATTGCTCTTCGCCGCATCTGTGCATGGTGCGCTCGGCTTCGAGAAGCGGCGGGCTGCCGATTGGATTGCATATCTCGTTCTCGGCTTCGCACTGCTCGGGCAACCACTGCTCGCGCCGCTGCAGGGACGCGGCTGGACCCCGTCCGAAGTGTTCGGCATCGCACCGGACCCAACCGCGATGGCGACGCTCGGCCTTCTGCTGCTCGCCCACGGCCGGCTCTTGCCCTGGCTGCTGCCGATCCCCGTTCTCTGGTGCCTGCTGAGCGGCATGACGCTGCAGACCATGGGAGAGCCGCAGGCCTGGACGCCTTATGTCGCACTGGCGCTCGTCGCAGCGGCTTGGACCTGGAGGATGATCCGCCGGGCAGGATAGCAAGCGCGTCCGTTAGACGACCTGCGAAATGTGGCAGGCGACGCCTCCTTCCACCAAATAGCCTGACCCGACGCAGACGATGTCGTTCAACCAGGCATATTGCGCTGCTCCCGTCTCAAACAATGGATTCGTTCGGAAGTAATAGCGCGAGGGATCGACCTGATATCGTCTCACAGAGTCAGCCATCTCGGCGCGCAGCTCAGGCGGCGTGATCCAGCGCCCGCCATAGGTCATATGCACCAGCGCATCGTCATGGGTGCGCAAGGTTAGGCGCACGTCGAGCGACATCGCGCCGTCGGCGCGAAATAAAGCCCAGTCGCCGCCGCCGGGCACCACGTCGCCGCGCAGCCGCGGGCCTTCGAAGCGTCCGCCGGCGGCGCCGAACAGGATGCGGCGGCCGAACGGGCCATCGCCGATATTCAGCCGCGGATTGAGATCGACGACGATGTCGAACAGCGGCGTTGTACTGATCGCTGCGACCGGTTTGACGCGCGGGTCCATAGTCATGTCCAAATTCCTTCCTGGCGTCATTCGGCGGCGACGGGCCGGGCGGTGGCGGCGCCGAAAATCCGGCTCCTGACGGCATCGGTCGAAACGCCCGACTGCGCGCACAGCTCCGACAGATCGAAGAGGAAGCGCTCATGGACGATCAGATCGTCCTTGAAGGCGAACTGAATGAAGACCGGCAGTTCGGCCCGCGCGCCATTGGGGACGACGCCAAAGCGGTCGCCGGTCATGGTCATCTGGACGTACCCCCAGCAAACCAGCGTCTCGTCATTGGTGGCATGGCCTTCGAGAACGACGTTGTAGTCCGGGAACGCCGCAAAGAACCGGCCCAGCACCTTCTCGTTCTCGGCAAGGCCGCGGGCGCGCGTTCCGAAGGCCGGATTTTCCAGCAGCATGTCCGGATGCAGGACCTGCAACGCCGCCGGCACGTCCTGCCGGCTCTTGGCAGCAGCCAGCGCCTGGACGCGCTCGAACATCCGGTCGCTATTCATGGGCTCCTCCCTCGCGAAGGGCCAAAACCCACGCGTGCATCCGTATTGAATGATTTTTACATACCGTATGTATGTTATATGTTGATGGTATTCATCGCGTCAAGTGGTATGTCGGAGCGATGCAGGACACCGGACGCGAACGAACCCGCCGCGAGGAGTACACGGAGGCCACGCGGCAGGCGCTGTTGGCGGCCGGCCGCGAAGCTTTTGCGGGAGAGGGCTATCAGGCGGCCGGGATCGAGACGATCTCGCGCGCGGCGCGGGTGACGCGGGGCGCCTTCTATCACCACTTCGAGGACAAGAAGGCGCTGTTCGACGCGGTGGTCGTCGCCCTGCAGATCGAGGCCGCCGCCAAGATCGAGGCCCGCGCGAAGACACAGCGCAAGGTGCGGGATCGCCTGACCGAGGGCATCGAGGCCTATCTCGATGTCTGTCTCGAGCCGGCCTATGCGCGCATCGTGATCCAGGAAGCGCCGGCAGTGCTCGGCAATGCGCGCTATCGCGAGATCGAGGAGGCTTACCCGATGGCCTTGCTCACGGCGACGCTGGCGGCGCTGAAGCGCCAGGGCGAGCTCGATTTCGAGGACATCGAACTCTTGAGCCGGATGGTAGATGCGATGATCTGCGAGATGGCGCTGCTGCTGCCCGGGGCCGAGAACCCGAAGAAGCTTCGTGTCCGCGGTCAAAAGATCATCGATAGCCTGCTCGGCTCGTTCCGTCCGAACTAACCGCGGGCGCCCTCACGGCATGACCCACCGCTGCACGGCATGCACGGTGTCGGCCGGCGTGGTGTTGAAGCAGATGCGGGTTTGCGGCGCGGCGAGATGAACCAGATTGACGATCCGCTCGAACAGTTCCAGCCGCTCCCTCGGCTCGCGCAGGCCGGCGCCGATCACCACGCAATCATAATGCTTGGCGCCTAGCGCCAGCGAAGCGACGGCTTCGGCGGTGTCGCCGAGATCAATCAGGCAGCTGTCGGCGTCATATCCCATGGCGCGAAGCTGCTCTATCTGGGCGCCAATGTAGCTTGTCACCAATTCGGCCGTGAGCCCCGGGAACGCGCTGAAGTCGACGAGTGAGGGTTCGATGCCGATCGCAAGCACGGTCTTTTTCGCCATGGACCTGCTCCATTTCAAAGCGGAGGCAGGTTGCCCAACGCGTCGATCGTCAGCCGGGTTCCAACATCGCAGCCGCCAGGCGCTACGCGGCCACGTTCGCGAGGAAACGATCGACCGAGGCGCGCAGATCGGCGGCCTGACCCGACAGGTCGCGCGCGGTGGCCAGCACGAGGTCAGCCGAGCGATTGGTGTTCTCGGTCGCGGTGGCCGTTCCGGCAATGCTCCGCGCGACGCTTTCCGTCCCGGCGGCGGCGTGGCCGATGCTTCTCGATATCTCGTTCGCCGCGGCGTTCTGCTGGCTGACGGCGTCGGCAATCGCCGCGGTAAAGCGGTCGATCTCATCCATGATCGAAGCAATGGCGCCGACATTGTCGACCGCCTGCTTCGTCGCGGATTGGACCTCGGCGATCTGGGAGGAAATGTCCTCGGTCGCCTTGGCGGTCTGGGTGGCGAGCGCTTTGACCTCAGAGGCGACCACGGCAAATCCGCGCCCGGCCTCGCCGGCGCGCGCGGCCTCGATCGTGGCGTTGAGCGCGAGCAGATTGGTCTGGCCGGCGATGTTGCGGATAAAGCCGACGACCTCGTCGATATGCTGCGTCGAGCTGGCAAGGGCCCGGATCGTTTCATTGGCGGTCCCGGCCATGCCGGAAGCGCGGTGCACGATCGCCGTGGCATCGTTGACCTGGCTCTTGATCGCCTGCACGGAATCGCCGAGCTGGCTCGCGGCGGTCGCCACGGTCTGAACGTTGGCCGAGGTCTGGCCTGCGGTAGACGCTGTCTCGACCGATTGCTTGCCGGCGGCGTGCGCGATCGAGGAAAGGGTTTGCGCGGTATCCTTCAATTCGCCGGTCATCCGATCAGTGTTGGCAAGAGCGGCGGTAAAGGTGGAGCGGAAGGCTTCTATCTCGGCCTCGATGCGCTGCCGCCGGCTGACCTGCTGCGCATGGGTCTCGTCCTTCGAAGACATCAGCGCGAGGTCCTGATCGGCGCGGGCCTTCAGGCTCGCCTGCATGACGGCCAGCGACTTCAGAAGCCTGCCCAATTCGTCACGCCGCCGGATCGCGATATCGTCGGCAAAATTGCCGGCGGCCACGCGTTCTGCAACGCGCACCGCCGTGGAAATCGGCTTGCTTAGCGAATAGGCAAAGCCCATCGCGATAATGAATCCGACGAGTGCGGTGCCGATCGCGATCCCCAGCATGGCGGTGCGCGCCGCGGCGACCGACGCTTCGGCCTCGGTCCGGTAGTCGAAGCCATACGCCGCCACCAATTCCACGAGATCGTCGAGCGCCGTGATAGCCTCATCGCCCTGGCGCAACAGCGAGAAAGTCGTTGGGATCTCCGTCAACCCGCCCGGCGCCGGCTTGAGAATCTTCAGTCCGGCTCCGGACCAGGCACGAACGCCGGCTTCGGCCTTCTCCCGAGCGGCCTTGACGGTCGCGCTCTCGACCCTGTCCCTCACCACATTGAGATCTTCGAAAATGTTGCGGACCAGCTTCTCGAACCGGGCAACGGCTTCGCTCGTCGCCCCATCCGTCAGGCTGCGCTGCATGATGAGACGCGCCTCGTTCATCGCCGCATGCGCCGAACGGGCGTGGCTGATTCCCATCAGCGGCCCGTCATAGAGACGAACTACCAGATCGCCCGAGGTCGAGATGCCTCGGATGCCATAGAATGCGAGCCCGCAGGCAAGCAGGATGACAACGCTGAAGGCGCCGAAAATCTTGTAGCGGATCGACATCACAAATCTCCGGCAGGGCCGTCTGGCGCGCGATTAGTCCGTGACGTTCACCGTCATCTTCATTCGCGGGTGGATCGCGCAGATCACCTGGACATTGCCCGCTTCCTTGAAGGTCACATCCGTCGACATCCCCGGCGCCTGCGAGCCGAGATTGAACTCGCTGCCCTTGGTCGCCGACATGATGTTGTGCGGAATGCTGTCGTCATTCACGAAGGTCAGTGCATCGCCCTTCTTGATGCTGACGTTCTCGGAAGAGAACGCGCGGCCCTGCTGGTGGATCACCTGGTTGGCGGCGAGCGCGCCGACCGACAGGCCGGAGAGAATCACGAAAGAGAACAGGATGGTGGTGCGCATGGGGTTTCCTTGTCGGTGCGGATGAGATCAGCGAGGGAGGACCGGCACGGCGGTCGGACTGAGATTGCTGGTGAGCGTCTTCATGAAGGCGACCAGATCGGATTTCTCCTGGGCGGTGAGGCCGAGCGGCTTCATCAGATCGGAACGGCTGGGCCGGTCGACGCCGCCCTGATTGTAATGGTCGATCACCGCTTCCAGCGTGGCGACCGAGCCGTCATGCATGTAGGGGCTGCGGCGTGCGATCTCGCGCAGCCCCGGCGTCTTGAACGCATGCTGCATCTTGATCACGCCGGGCACGAACTCTCCGCGCCCGATATCCGCGCTCGGCAGCCCGATATCCTGAAAGCCGTCATTGGTGAAGTTCCAGCCTTCGTGGCAGGCGGAGCACATGGCTTTGCCGTTGAAGACCGCGAAGCCGCGCTTGGCGTCTTCCGAGATCGCCTTTTCATCGCCCTCGATCCACGCATCGAAGGGCGCCCGTTCGGACACCACGGTCCGCTCATAGGTCGCAATGGCCTTGGCCAGCGTCTTGACGTTCATGCCTTCACCGGGAAAGGCCGCAGCGAATAGCGGCTTGTATTCGGCGATCGACGTCAGCCGGGACATCAATTGCTCAAGCGGCATGTTCATCTCGCCGGCGGCCTGGATCGGACCGAGCGCCTGTTCCTCAAGCGTCGCCAGCCGCCCGTCCCACATGAAGATTTCGCCCCAAGCGGCGTTGACGATGGTAGGGGAATGCCGCCCGAGCTTCACCATACCGTGGCCGATGCCGACCGCAAGGCCATCGCCCCAGCCAAAGCCAGGGCTGTGGCAGCTCGCGCAGGACTGCGCCATGGAGATCGAGAGCCGCGTATCGAAATAGAGTTTTTTGCCGAGCGCGGCCTTTTCCGGCGTGTAGGGATTTTCCTTCGGGAAAGGAATCGTCGTCGGGCGCTTGTACAGCGCCTTCATCGCATCCACGCCGGTGGCCGCTTTCGGCGCGAGATCGATGCGGCGCGTCTCGCCGACGACAACTGCACCGAAGCTGATGCCAGCAAAGCCGATTGCACCAAGGCTGACAGCAGCAACAATCGCCGTACAGAGGAATGATCGGTGAGGAAACAATCGTGACATGCCACGTTCTCGAAATAGCGCCGTTGAGATGCATGCGGATGATGCGTAACGGCGCGAAGGCTGATTTCGTAAAAGTCGGCGTTACGCTATTGGCCAAAAGTTAATCACTGTATTTGGAACGGCCGCTTCGAAATCCGTAGTACTACCAATCGCAAAAACACTGCCATTCAAGGGGTTTCAGCAATCCTGACGTGCGCGATTGAAACCGCTCATTCAGAAATCAGCGGGACTTGCTGCGTTCAGCCGCCTCGATGCTGCGACGCTTCAAGAGTTCCTGCTCGCGCCTGTTGCTCGCAAGCGCCGCGGCGATCTCAAATGCCGCGTGCGCTTCGGCATGCCGGCCGAGCCTGCAGAGCAGGTCGCCGCGGACGCTTCCTAACAAATGATAGTTTTTCAGCGCCGGCTCACCGGCCAGCCCATCCACAATCGCAAGTGCCGCCGCTGGTCCCTCGGCCATGCCGATCGCCACAGCGCGGTTGAGCTCGATAATCGGCGAACGCACCAGCGCTGACAGTTCAGCATAGAGCGCCGCGATGCGCGGCCACTCCGTCTCATCAGGCGTGGCGGCTCGGGCGTGGCATGCGACGATCGCCGCCTGCAGCGCGTAAAAGCCGCGCCCGCCGCCGAGCTCATGCGCGCGCGCCAGCGCCGCCAGCCCGCGGCGAATCTGAAGCCGGTCCCAGCGGGCGCGGTTCTGGTCCATCAACAGGATCGGATCGCCTGAAGCATCGGTACGCGCCGCCGCTCGCGACGCATTCAGCTCCATCAGCGCGAGTAGGCCGTGCGCTTCGGCTTCCTGCGGCGCCACCAGCGTCAGCACACGCCCCATGCGCAGCGCATCGTTACAGAGCTGCGGCCGCAGCCATTCGTCGCCGCGCGCGGCCGTATAACCTTCGTTGAATATGAGGTAGACGACCTCCAGCACCGAGGCGAGCCGTTCCGAGAGTTCCGCGCCGCGCGGCGTTTCATAGGCAAGCCCGGACTCCGACAGCGTCCGCTTCGCCCGCACGATGCGCTGGGCAATGGTCGCCTCCGGCTGCAGGAAGGCGCGCGCGATCTCTTCCGTGGTCAGGCCGCAGATCATCCGCAACGCCAGCGCCGCACGAACCTCGCGCGACAATTTTGGATGGCACGCGGTGAAGATCAGCCGCAGCAGTTCGTCGCCGATATCGTCGTCGAGCGCGGTGTCCGGGTCGGGCATCGTCTGCTGTTCCTGCTCGAAATCGCGTATCAGCATCTCGTGCTTGCGGGCGAGCATGCTGCGCCGGCGCAGGTCATCGAGCGCGCGGCGCTTGGCAGTCGCCATCAGCCACGCGCCGGGCTTTTCCGGCACGCCGCTATTCGGCCAATGTTCGAGCGCCGCCAGCAGCGCTTCCTGCGTCAGGTCTTCGGCGAGCGGCACGTCGCGCAGCATCCTGGACAGGCTGGTGAGCAGGCGCGGCTGCTCGATGCGCCAGACCGCCAGGATGGTGCGATTGACATCGGCGGCCGTCATCGCCGCCGATTGCTTCTGACGAACGTCCGCATCAGGCGTGGGCGCGGATGGCGGCCTCGCACGCGCCGTCGACGCCCGGCGTCGCCATCAAGCGGACCTCGCAGGTGCCTTCCCAGCCCGGCATATGCTCGAGGTGCAACTGCATGAATTCCTTCGCCGCCGCCAGCGCCTCGTCCATGTCGCGGAATTCGAAGATCGCGTAGCCGCCGATCAGCTCCTTGCTTTCGACGAACGGACCGTCGGTTACACTGAGCTTGCCGTCTGTGATCCTGACCCGCGCGCCGGCCATGGCAATCGGCATCAGCCCGCCCATATCGATCATACGGCCGGCCTTTATCTCGCGCTCGGCGAGCTTCCCCATCGCTTCCATCAGGGCGGGGGTCGGACCTTTATCCGGCTGCGGTGAGGTAACGATAGACATGAAGCGCATCGAAAAACTCCCGTTGAGGCGAGCCGCGGCGGCAATCGCCGCGAAACTGTCTCGCTATGGGAGACGACGAACGGGAGGGGGCCGGATCGACAGGGCTCCTGAATTAATTTAATCCGGCTTTCTCCGGATCGGCCGGCCCAGCTGGTTGCGCCGGGGGGTATCGGCCCTGGAGGTTTCCTGCACTGATGCAACGGGAGCAAGCATGAAACCGCGCCCATTCCGGCCCGGCTTCCCGGGTTTCCTGGCATTCCTGGCGGCCATCTGCATTTTCGCCACCGCGCCAGCTGGCGCCGCCACCATCGTGGCGCTCGGCGCCAGCAACACCTATGGCAAGGGGGTCTCGCGCGGCCAGGCCTACCCCGCACAGCTCGAGGCGATATTGCGGGCCAAAGGGGCCAACGTCCGTGTCGTCAACGCCGGCATCAACGGCGACACCACGGAAGGCATGTTGCGGCGTTTAGGTCAGGCCGTGCCGAAAGGCACCAGCGCCGTCATCCTCCAGCCCGGCGGCAACGACCGCCGCAAGGGCTCGCCCGACCGGACATCGGAAATTCAGAGTCAGTTAAGCGCCCGCGGCATCCCGGTGATCATGATTCCAAACAGCGGTTTTCGCGGATTGCCGCATCAGGCCGACGGCCAGCATCTGACACCGGAGGGCTATCGCATGCTCGCTGAACAAGTTGCGTCCCAGGTGGCAGGCGTGATCGGGCGCTAGGGCGCGTCAGCCCACCAGATCAGCGACGGTCGAGGAGGCTTTGAGGCTCCAGTGCCCGTCAGGATAACAACTGTATTTTCGTTGGACTTGATTGCTCCGGCGGCAGCTAGTTTATCCAAAGCGGCAGCTCCGCTCGCGCTTGTCGGTTCTGCGAACAATCCGTCTCGGGCCAATCGACGTAGGGCGGTGACGATCTCGTCTTCCGTCAACGCAACGGTGCCGCCGCCGCTTTCGCGCAGCGCGGCGATGATCTCGCGCAGGCGCATCGGATGCTTGATCGCCGTTCCTTCGGCGATGGTTTTGTGAACATTGCGCGGAACCGGCGTATCAACGCCCGCGCGGAAGCTCGCATCAATCGGCGAACAATTTAGCGGCTGCGCTACAAACAAACGCGGGAGCCTGGTTATCTGACCAGCCTTCCTGAGTTCTCGGAACCCGAACGCGCATCCAAGCAGGCTGCTACCTGCGCCGGCCGGCATAATGACGTTATCGGGCGCGCGAAATCCAAAATCCTCCCAGAGCTCGTAGGCAAACGATTTCGTGCCCTCGAGAAAAAAGGGCTGCCAGTTGTGGCTCGCATAGAACGTCTCGTTCGACTGTCGGATCGCTTCGGCCTCCGACGCTTCGCGCGGCCCCTCGACCAGCTTCACTTGCGCGCCATAGGCACGCACTTGAGCGATCTTCGCAGGCGAGGTCGATGCAGGGGCGAAAATCGTCACGCGCATCGCTCCGGCCGCGCCGAGCCCCGCGATCGATGATCCGCCGTTGCCAGAACTGTCTTCCAGCACAGCATCAATGCCAAGTTGCCGGAGGAACGACAGCATCACAGCCGAACCGCCGTCCTTAAAGCTGCCGGTCGGATTAAACCATTCGAGCTTGAAGTATGGACGCAGATCGCCCCAGGTCCGCTCGACGAGCGGCGTGAAGCCTTCGCCCAACGTGATCGGCTTATCGATATGAACCGGCAACGCCGCCCGGTAACGCCAGAGCGAACGGGTTCGTGCGTCTATTTCATCGCGCGAAATACCCGTACTCGGCGTGACGAGCAGAGGCATTCGATCGTCGGAGCACCAGCGCGGGACGTCCAGTGGATAGGTTGTTCCATTGCGCGGGTCGACATAACTCGCCTTAGCCATGAAAGCTCCAGAGAGTGCTCGACGCATGACTTTCCGCTTTGCCGTCGGAGGCCGGCATCGTCTTTGCGCCCATAGACGACTGCAGCTACTGTCCCCGCATCATGATCAGCGGATCGGCGGTATCGGGCACCCGCCGCCACTGGGCATTGTCGTCGGGCTCGAATTGCCAGCTCTCGCCGGACTTCGACATCAGGATCATCTGCCCGCGTTCCAGCCGCCACTCCGTCGGCGCGAAGGTCGCGACCGCCGGATCACATTTCGGCTTCAGGAACACCTGAAAATTATCGCCCGAGGCCTCGGTGTTCGTCAGCGTCAGGCCGCAGATCGGCCGGCCGTTGCCGCGCACCATGGACCAGTCGCCGATCATCTGATCCATCGACTTGGCAAGCGAGCGGGCGGCGGCGAGGTTCTGCAGGATGTAGACGCCCTCCCCGGTGCGCAGGCCCTCGAAGATGCCGCTTTCGACTTCGGTGAAATCGATCACCGGCTGGCCGGCCGCATCCTGCAGCCGCACGATGTCGAGTCCCTTGATGTTCCAGGCCGTGATGTCCTTGGTAAACGGCAACGCCTTCGGGCAGTTCGGCTCAAGCTCGAGCTTGAACCCTTGCTGCGTCGTATCGCCCTTCAGCGTGACGACGCAGGTCTTGCCACGCTCGGTGGTGGCAAGCTCCCACTGCCCGATCATGTCCTTCTTCAGGTTCGAAGCATCCTGCGCCGCCAGCGGCGACGCAGAGAGGAGCAGCGCCGTCAGCGCCGCCGCTGCGATACCCGAACGCGAAAGCGACATCAGCGTCCCTTCACCGCGGTTTCCGGCACCGGCGTCAGCGGCGCCTTGCCGGCAAACCAGTTCTTCAGATTGTCGACGACAAGCTGGTCCATGGCATTGCGCGTTACCACGGAAGCCGAGCCGATATGTGGCAACAGCACGACATTTTGCATGGCCTTCAGCTCGTCCGGCACGTTCGGCTCGTTGGCGAAGACGTCGAGCCCGGCCGCGAGGATGGTGCCGGATTTCAAGGCGGCGACCAGCGCCGGCTCATCGACAACAGAGCCGCGCGCGACGTTGATCAGGACACCGCGCGGCCCCAGCGCTTTTAGCACATCGGCATTGATCATCTTGGCGGTGGAGGCGCCACCGGGCACGATCACGACCAGCGTGTCGACGTCCTTGGCCATTTCCATCAGGTCGGGATAATGCTTGTAGGAGACGGCCGAAGACTTGTTGCGCGAGTGGTAGACCACCGGCACGAGCGAGGCGTCCAGCCGGCGTCCGATCGCCTGGCCGATGCGGCCCATGCCGACGATGCCGACCTTGCGGTCGCGCAGCGAGCCGGCGCTCAAGGGATAGTTCTGCGCCTGCCACAGGCCGGAGCGCAGGTAGCGGTCGGCCTTGACGAATTCGCGCAGGGTCGAAATCAGAAGCCCCATTGCGACGTCGGCGACTTCCTCGGTCAGAACGTCGGGCGTGTTGGTGACGACGATATTGTGCTCGCGCGCGTAAGCCGAGTCGACGTGATCGTAACCGACGCCGAAGCTTGCGACGATTTCCAGCTTCGGAAATTGCGACAGCGCCTTCGCGTCCGCCGGCACCATGTGATAGGTCACGGCCATGCCGCGGATCTTGGCGACCGTATCAGGCGTCAAGCGCTCGAGGTCGGCGCGGCTCTCCGCCATATGCAGGACGTATTGATCCGAAAAGCCGTTTTCCAGGATCGGCCGGACAGGCCCATAGATCAGGAGATCGATCTTCTCGGATGAATTATTAGCGGCGGCCATCAATTTTCCTTTCCAAGCGCGCTTTCGTGCCAGCGGCGTAGCACGAGGTGCGAAACTAGCGCCAGCAGCCCATAGATGACAATCCCGGCCACTGACAGCAACAATAGCGCCGCGAACATTCGGGGAATGTTGAGGCGATAGCCGGATTCTGCGATCCGGAACGCCAGGCCTGAGCCGGCGCCGGCCGTGCCCGCGGCGATTTCGGCAACCACCGCGCCGATCAGCGACAGGCCGCCGGCGATCCTAAGGCCGCCGAGAATATAGGGCAGCGCCGCCGGCAGTTTCAGGTACCGCAGCGTCTGCAGCCTTGAGGCGCCATAGAGCTGAAACAGCCCCGCCAGATTGCGGTCCACCGAATTCAGCCCGAGCGTGGTGTTGGCGAGAACCGGAAAAAAGCCCACGATCCAGGCGCAGACGATGACCGCGGTCTGCTGCGGCAGATAGATCAAAAGCAGCGGCGCGATGGCGATGACAGGCGTGACCTGCAGGATCACCGCATAGGGAAACAGCGAATATTCCAGCCACTTCGACTGATTGAACAACAGCGCCAGCGCGATGCCGCCGATGGCGGCCGCCATGAAACCTTCCAGCGTGGTGAGCAGGGTGACGCCAAGCGATTCCGACAACACGCTCCAGTCGGCAACGAGCGTCTGCAGCACCACGTAGGGGCTCGGCAGCACATAGGGCTGGATGTCGTTGACACGCACCAAGAGCTCCCACAGCCCAAGCGCTGCCGCAGCCACGGCGATGGGCAGCAGCATGCGGCCGATGTTCTGCAACGACGTCATGCGCCGCGCGGCCCGGAATAGGACGGCGCGAGCGCGCCGGAGACCTCACGGCAGTGGGCCGCGTACTCCGCCGAGGTGCGAAATTCCTCGCCGCGCGGCTCTGATGTGACGATACGAAACTCGCGTGCGAGGCGGCCCGGCCGCGCCGTCATCACGATCACCCGCTGCGACAGATAGACGGACTCGAACACCGAATGGGTGACGAAGATGATGGTCTTGTGCAGCTTGCGCCAGAGATCGAGCAGATCGTTGTTGAGCCGGAAGCGGGTAATCTCGTCGAGCGCCGCGAACGGCTCATCCAGCAGCAGAATATCCGGATCGGTGACCAGCGCGCGCGCCAGCGAGACCCGCATCTTCATGCCGCCGGAGAGTTCTCTGGGGTATGCACCGGCGAATTCAGCAAGGCCAACCTGGGCCAGCGCCTCGTCGATGCGCCGGTCGGCGTCATCCGCCGCCACATGCGCCAGCTTCAGCGGCAGGCGCACGTTATCGTGCACATTCGCCCACGGCATCAAGGTGGGCTCCTGAAACACAAAGCCTATGGGATGACGCCCATCCGCCTTGCTGGCGCGATGGGAGACTTCCACCGTGCCTGAACTCGGCGCGGCGAGCCCCGCGATCAGCCGCAATGCGGTCGATTTGCCGCAGCCGGACGGCCCGAGCAGCGAAAGAAACTCGCCCTTCGCCACATCGAGATCGAGCGGCCCGAGCGCGGTCACGCCGTTATCATAGGTCTTGGTCACGGCGCGCAGGCGCACCGCAAGACCCGCAGTGTCGATATCGGTCTCGGGCAGGGCCAGCTCGGCCATCTCACGTCAGTTCTTCGGCCGCAGATCGACGCCGACGCCCTTGTTGACGAAGCGCAGCGTGTAGGCCTGGCGATAATCGATATCGCGCCGAACCACGCCCGCCCGCACCATCTTGTCGAAGAAGCTGGCGACGCGCGCATCGCTCATCGCGCCGATGCCGTCGCGCAAGGCGTCGCCGGAATCGACGATGCCGTATTCCTTCATCTTGGCGACGGAATAGCTCAGCAATTCGTCGGTCATTTCCGGGTTCATCTTCTTGATCACGGCGTTGCCGGCCGAATTGTCGCCGTAGAGATAATTGTACCATCCGATCGCGGAGGCATCGACGAAGCGCTGCACAAGGTCCGGCTTCTTGTCGACGATCTCGCGGCGGGTTTCGATCAGCGTCGAATAGGCGTTGAAGCCGTGGTCGGCGAGCAGGACCACGCCGGGCTTGAAGCCGGCCGCCTTCTCGACGGCAAAGGGCTCGGAGGTGACGTAGCCCTGCATTGCGCTCTGCTTGTCTACGATGAAGGGCTGCGAATTGAAGGTGTAGGGTTTGACCTTGCTCTCGCTGAACCCGTATTCGGACTTCAGCCACTGGAAGTAGCTCGTCACGCCTTCCTTGGACACGAACAGCGTGAGCGGCTTGAGATCTTCGAGCTTGGTGAACTTGGTTTCCGGATGGGTCAGGAAGACCTGCGGATCCTTCTGGAAGACGGCGGCGACCGCGACCACCGGTACATTGTTGGTGACCGCGTCGAACGATTGCAGCGTGTTCGCGGTCATGAAGAAATCGAGCTTGCCGGCGGTCAGGAGGATGCGGTTGTTGATGTTGGGCCCACCGGGAACGATGGTGACGTCGAGGCCGTATTTCTTGTAGGTGCCATCGGCCACCGCCTGGAAGAAGCCGCCATGCTCGGCCTCCGCCACCCAGTTGGTTCCAAACGACACCTTGTCTAGGGTTTCTGCGCGGGCGAGCATCAGTCCCGCCGGCAACACCAGAAGACCTGCGATTAACGCTCGCGCAAAAAAGGCCGGGTTCATGGTTGGACTCCGTCTCTTGTTCTGGCCCATGATGGGATTCTATGGACGTCGACCACGTCCCAACGGAATTTATCAGGGATCTGATCCAGGATTGGCCCCGTCCCCGGAATATCTAGCAAACTACCCGGCAAATTCATCCAAAGAAACGATTCGCTCGATGGCCTCAATCGTTCCGCCCCGCAACTGGACCGACATCAACTGGTCCAATATCGCCAAAGCCGATGCCGCGCGCTGGATCGCGGTACTGCCGCTGGCGGCCACCGAGCAGCACGGCCCGCATCTGCCGCTGGAAACCGACATCCTGATCGGCGAGGCCTATCTGGCGCGGGTGCGCGAGTTGTTGCCTGCCGCACTTCCCGTCACCTTTCTGCCGCTGCAGCCGGTCGGCATCTCCACCGAGCATATCGACTATCCCGGCACCCAGACGCTTCCGACCGATGTTGCCTTGAAGGAATGGAAAGCGATCGGCGAGGACGTCGCGCGATGGGGCATCCGCAAGCTGGTGATGGTGACGAGCCATGGTGGCAACAGCGCGGCGATGTCGCTGGTCGCGCAGGACCTGCGGGCGCACCACAAGCTGCTCGTCGTCACCACGAGTTGGTCGCGCTTCGGCGCGCCGGACGGATTGTTCTCCGCGGAAGAATTGCGTCACGGCATTCATGGCGGCGCGGTCGAGACGTCGATCATGCTGGCGCGCTATCCGCACAGCGTGCGCAAAGAAGCGATCGCCGATTTTCGCCCCACGAGCATCGCGATGGAGCAGAAGTTTCGCTGGCTCTCCGCGCACCGGCCGGTGCCGTTTGCATGGCAGACGCAGGATCTCCATGAAAGCGGCGCAGTGGGAGACGCCACCAAAGCCTCGGCCGAGAAGGGCGAGCAACTGCTCGACCACGGCGCCCGCGCGTTCTGCGAATTGCTCGGGGATGTCGACACATTCGACGTCGAAATGTTTCATCGGACAACTCAGCAATAATCTATCTATCTGATATTACTAAGAAATAATCGACGAAACCATATTTCCAGGTGTCTTTTCGAACCGCTTTAGCGGGCGCTCCGTCCAACTTGGCATGCGGACCACAACGGCCGCGCAACACAGGATGGAGATTGAAATGTCCCTCAAGACCAAGTTCGCCGCTCTCGCTCTTGCTACCCTTGCCGTCACCGGCACGGTTGTTTCCGCTACCCAGGCGCAAGCCAAGCCGATCGGTTGGGGCTGGGGTGTTGGTGCCGGTCTCGTCGGTGCCGCCATCGTCGGCAGCGCCATCGCCGCCAGCAATGACGGTTACTACTACGACGGCTATCGCCGCTGTGGCTGGGTTCGCCAGTTCGACGCTTTCGGCAACTACATCGGCCGCGTCCGGACCTGCGCTTACTGATTTCTGCGGCTGACCTGGTCTCTGTTTGAGAAGCGTCTTCTTTCAAGCAAGCCACTTCAGACCTGAAAACGCTTCTCGTGGATCTGGGTCCAGCACGGGCGCCTCATCCACCCCGTGCTGAACCCGACCCGCCCGGAGGTCCCCCCGGGCGGGTCACCTTTTTGGTGAGGCCAGCAACGTCGGGGCGCGCGCGACGTGTCAGCCATGTCTCCGAACAGCTGTCAGCGATGTGTCCGAACGGCGGCCGCCCTGTCTGAGGCTGTTGCAGCCCCGTCACGTAATGGTGCCATCCAGCCCTGGCAGCCCGGCTGCTTCTTGCTATTGCGAATTACTTGCAATAAGGATCGAACGGTAAATGGCGGATCGCTCCGGCCTGCGGGCCTGGCCGGGCGGCCTGCGCGAATTCGATTAGGGACGACGGGGTTGATGACTTCATTTGTTGGGTGGCGGCAGGCATTCGAATCTGCGGTGATGGTGGGCAGCGACGGCCGGCGTCGCGCCGGGAATATCAGCCCTGTGAACTGCAACCGCCGATATCCAAAACATGCGCTGGCCGGTGCCGCATTCGGTGCATTGGCGCTCGGCAGCCCGGCCATTGCGGCCGACCTGCCGCTGAAGGCGCCCTACCTTCCCCCCGCGTTCGACTGGAGCGGCTTCTATATCGGCGCGCACACCGGCTACAGCCGCGGCTCTTCGCATGCGACGTTCGCCGACCCCGCATTCGCCGCAAGCAACGGCGTGGCGAGTGGCCTAATCGGCGGGGTACAGGCCGGATATAATTATCGTCTGTCTTCAGGGCTGCTGTTCGGCGTCGAAACCGACCTTACCTTCCCGAACTATCTGCCCACCAACCACGTGCTCACCAAATTCCCCACAGCGCGCTCCGATGCCGAAGAACGCTGGGATTATTTCGGCACCGTGCGCGGCCGCGTCGGCTATGCCAGCGGGCATTGGCTGGCCTACGCCACAGCCGGTTTCGCCTTTGCCGGCGAACGCTTCCTCAATACGCCGACCGGACTGGACATCGAGGAGAAGCATATCAACGTCCGCCCGGGCTGGGCCGCCGGCGCGGGATTCGAATACGCCTTCGCACCGCATTGGACCGCAAGGCTTGAATACCTCTACACCCAATTCGACCGGGCGGATGTCCGCTTCCCATCAGGGACGCAGTACAGCTCGACTCTCGATTTTCATACGCTGCGCATCGGGCTCAATCGCAAGATCGACCTGCCGGGATCGAAGGGCTGGACTCCGAAGACCGACATCACCGATACCGAATCCGATCGCTGGGAAATCCACGGCCAGACCACCTATCTGGGCCAGGGCTATCCGGCGTTCCGCGCCCCCTATACCGGCACCAACAGCCTGACGCCGGCGCGGCAGGCGCAGGCGACCTGGAGCAACAGCCTCTATCTGAACGCCAGGCTCTGGGACGGCGGCGAGGTCTACTACAACCCCGAACTGCTGCAGGGCTTTGGCCTCAGCGACACCGTCGGCATCGCCGGTTTTCCCAGCGGCGAGGCGCAGAAGTCGAACTTCCCCTACCCTCACTACAACACTTCGCGGCTCTATGTGCGCCAGACCTTCGGATTTGGCGGCGAGCAGGAGGAGCTTGCCAGCGGCCAGCAGCAGCTTGCCGGCAAGGCCGACATCAACCGCCTGACGCTGCAGGCCGGCAAGTTCTCGGTCGGCGATGTCTTCGACGGCAATTCCTACGCCAAGGATGCACGGCGCGACTTCATGAACTGGTCGATCTGGGCGCCCGGCGCCTTCGACTACGCCGCCGACAAGCTCGGATTGACCTATGGCTTCACCGCCGAACTCAATCAGAAGCAATGGGCGCTCCGCGCCGGCTATTTCCTGATCGGCGCGGTCTCCAACTCCAACAATTTCGACACGCAGGTCTTCCGCCGCGGCCAGTACGTCGCCGAACTGGAGACGCGCTACTCCATCTTCTCGCGTCCGGGCAAGCTGCGCACCATCGGCTGGGTGAGCAGCGCCAATTCCGGCAGCTATCGCGACACGCTGAACGATCCCTCGCTCAACATGGACATCGCGCTGAAGCGCACTGGCCGCCCCAAATACGGCTATGTCTTCAACGTCGAGCAATCGGTCACGGACGATATCGGCCTGTTCGGCCGCTGGAGCTGGAACAACGGCAAGACCGAGATCATGTCGTTCACCGATATCGATGCTTCGCTGTCGCTCGGCACCTCGATCAAGGGCACCGCATGGGGCCGGCCGGATGACACCATCGGCATCGCCGGCGCGATCAACGCGATATCGCGCGATCATCGCGACTTCCTCGCCGCCGGCGGGCTCGGCCCGCTGGTCGGCGACGGTCAGCTCAACTACCGCAAGGAGCGGATTCTCGAGACCTACTACGCCTACGCGCTCACCAAGCAGGTCACGCTGACAGCGGACTACCAGTTCGTCACCAATCCCGCCTTCAACGCCGACCGTGGGCCGGTTCACGTGTTCTCGGGCAGGCTGCACGGCGAGTTCTAAAGCGCGATGGGATTAGGTTAAATCGATTGGACCACGGACTTACTCAACATCTCCCGCTTGCGGGGGAAGTCGGCGCGAAGCGCCGGGTGGGGGCTCTGTCCTCTTGGGCAGTCTCTCCGTGGAGACACCCCCACCCCAGCCCTCCCCCGCAAGCGGGAGAGGGAGCGCATCTCCGTTGTGGCAACAACCAAGCCTCATCTCCTCATGCTCTAGAGATACTTCGTGGTCCCTGCGAACGCAGGAATGACATCACTACGCGGTTGCTACGCATCTTCCTTGGCCGGAGCCTCGCCGATCTTCGCGGCAAGCACCTTGTCGATGCGCCGGCCATCGAGATCGATGATCTCGAAACGCCAGCCTTCGACCTCGATGTGGTTACCGACCTCAGGTATCCGCCCGAACTGACTGAGCAGAAAGCCTGCGACGGTCTGGTAGTGACGCGACGGAGGCAATTCGAACCTGAGCAGCGAGGCAAACTCGACGGCGGACATCCAACCCGAGATCAAATACGAGCCATCGTCGCGTTTGACGGCGGCCGCTTCAGGCGGTCCCTCCTCGGTGTGGAAGCCGCCGACGATCGATTCCAGGATATCAGCGCTGGTCACCACGCCCTGGAACTCGCCATACTCGTCATGGACAAGGCCCATATGGACGGCGGAATCCCGCAGGATGGCGACGACGTCCCGCGCATCGAGAAATTCCGGAATGACGGGTGCCGGGCGGACCAGCTTGCCGATATCAGGCGTGTCCCCCGCCAGGAAGCAATCCAGCATGTCCTTGGCCTTGACGATGCCGACCGCGGCGTCGGCCGCCTGATCGAACACCACAAGACTGGAGTGGTTGCTGCCCGCCAGCACCGATCGAATGGCCTCCAGGCTATCGCTCAGGTTGATCATGCTGACCTCGCGCCGCGGCGTCATGACGGCGCCGACCGGAAGATCGCCAAGGCGCATGACGCCCGCGATCATTTCCTTCTCGCCGGGTTCGAGCACGCCGGCGTTCTCCGCTTCGACGGCCAGCGTATGGATTTCATCCTCGCTGACCTTGCCGCCCGCCGGTCCGCGGTGGCCGAGCAGCCACAACAGCGCCTTGCCGGACCGGTCGAGAAGCCAGACTGCCGGCAACGAGATCTTCGCAAGCAGCATCATGTAGGGCGCCACCCGCACCGCAACCGATTCCGGGTCGCGTAGGGCAATCTGCTTGGGCACCAGTTCGCCGATGATGAGCGAGGCATAGGTGATCACGGTTACGACCGTGCCGACGCCGATCGTATGGGCGAGGCCTTGCGACCATCCGGCCCCGACCAGAAAGCCGCTCAACCGCGCGCCGAGCGTGGCGCCGGAAAACGCGCCCGACAGAACGCCGATCAGCGTGATGCCGATCTGGACCGTCGAGAGAAATTTTCCGGGATCGGACGCCAGCGCGAGCGCACGGCGCGAGCCCTTGACGTTCTTTTCCACCAAGGCCGCCAGCCGCGCCGGCCGCGACGAGACGACGGCCAGTTCCGACATCGAAAGCAGGCCATTGGTGACGATCAGGATCGTGACGATCCCGAGTTCTAAGGTGAGCATTGTCGCTGACTTATTGATCCCGTTGCAATTCGCTGCGGAACCGTATCAGAAAGCCGTCACAGCAAGGCTCAACACACCGTGGGAACCCGGCGAAGATTTTATCCCACCGGCTGGAACGAATCCGCGCGCGCCATCGCCCAGGCATCGCGGAAGCGCGGATCCTGGGTGCCTTCGATCAACTCGCCCGGACGCAGCGACGGATAAAGCTTCGCGAACGACATCACCTCGGTACTCGACGTCCGCTTCGAGAAGTGGATCGGCCGCAGCTGCTTCGGATGGTCGAGGCCGGAGGCGGCGAGAAGCTCGGCGAGGGCGTGCAGGGTCGCATGATGGTACATGTAGACGCGGTCGGTCTTGAGTGGCACCACCAGCGCCCGGGCGCGGATCGGATCCTGCGTGGATACGCCGGTCGGGCAGCGATCGGTGTGGCAGCTCAGGGACTGGATGCAACCGAGCGCGAACATGAATCCGCGGGCCGAATTGCACCAGTCGGCGCCGATCGCCATCGCGCGCGCCATGTCGAAGGCGGTCGCGATCTTGCCGGCGGCGCCGATCTTGATGCGGTCGCGCGCGTTGATGCCGATCAGCGCGTTGTGGACGAAGCTTACGCCCTCGCGCATCGGCATGCCGAGATGGTCCATGAACTCCAGCGGCGCCGCGCCGGTGCCGCCCTCATTGCCGTCGACGACGATGAAGTCAGGATAGATGCCGGTCTCTAGCATCGCCTTGCAGATCCCCAGGAATTCCCAGGGGTGACCGATGCACATCTTGAATCCGGCCGGCTTGCCGCCGGACAGCCGGCGCATCTCGCCGATGAATGCCATCATCTCAAGCGGGTTCGAAAACGCACTATGATTGGCCGGGGAAATGCAATCCTCGCCCATCGCAACGCCCCTGATCCTGGAAATCTCCTCCGACACCTTGGCCGCCGGCAACACGCCGCCATGTCCGGGCTTGGCGCCCTGGCTGATCTTGAGTTCGACCATCTTGATCTGGTCATCGGCCGCGACGCGGGCGAATTCCTCCGGATTGAACGAACCGTCACGGTTACGGCAACCGAAATAGCCGGAGCCGATTTCCCAGATGATGTCGCCGCCATTCTCGCGGTGATAGGGACTGACCCCGCCCTCGCCGGTGTCATGCGCAAAGCCGCCCTTCTTGGCACCAGCGTTCAGCGCACGCACGGAGTTTGCACTAAGCGCGCCAAAACTCATCGCGGAGATATTGAAGACCGATGCCGAATACGGCTTGGTGCAATCGGGGCCACCGATCGTGACGCGGAATTCCGCGCTGCCTTTAGCCTTTGGCGCCACTGAATGATGCATCCATTCGTAACCCTCGCGATAGACGTCTTCCTGGGTGCCGAACGGCCGCTTGTCGAGCTGCATCTTGGCGCGCTGATAGACCAGCGCGCGGGTATCGCGGGAGAACGGCATGCCGTCCTTTTCGCTCTCGAAGAAGTACTGCCGCATCTCGGGGCGGATTTCCTCGAGCAGGAAGCGGATATGCGCCGAGATCGGATAGTTGCGCAGGACCGCGTGATTCTTCTGCAGGAGATCGCGAATGCCGAGCAGCGTGAGCGCGCCGAAAATCCCGATCGGAACCAGCAGAATTTCCCATATCTTCGGATTGTGATCGAAAGTTCCGATGCCGAGCAGCAAGGCCGTTACGACGGCGCAGGTAGTCAGCACGATGTAGCGTGGCGAGAACGGAAGCAGCAGCGTATCCATGGAATCCCTCAGCGGATTGTCGCGTCGCCGGCAGCAGCTTAGTCCAACCGCCAACGCAAGCGCTACTCCGGATATACGGGCCGGCATAAGGGAACGTGACAGCGGCTTGAATAAATTTTCAGGCGTCACCGGGCAAATAATCGTCGGCCTTTTGCAGTGCAGCGTAGCGGGCGCCCCGCCGCTCAGTGGCTGTGTAGCCGCATCTCGTGCGGAATCTTGCCTTGCTGCAGGCCGTGCTGGGTCAGCCAGGCGTCCGTCGAAAGAATGGCGCGGTCGATATGATCGGCGGTTCGCGAAAAGTCGTAAGGCGAGCCGACGAGCGGGCATAGCGGTGGGACCACAAAATACTCGATGTCCGGCCCGAGGGCTTCCAGTTCATTGACCAGTTGCCGCGCAATCAGCAGCGTCAATGCATGCAGCGCGTTGGCGACCGCCCCGACTGGTGGGGCCTGGTTGGCGCAGGCATGCCCGGTCGGCAGGATGATCAGCCGTGTCGCCCCCTTCTTCACGGCTACCTGGATCGGCGTATTGGAGGAGATCGCACCGTCGGCGAGAAAATGATCGCGATAGCGGATCGGCGAGAACGCGCCGGGAATCGCGGTCGACGCCACGATTGCTTCGGCGGTCGAGCCTTCTGACAACACCACGCTGTCGCCCGAAATGATGTCGGTGGCGACGATGTGCAGCGGCAGCTTCGCCTCTTCGAGGTTGCGATAGGGAATGTGGTCGTCGATCAGCTTGCGGATGCCGTCATGGGGAATCAGAAAATCGCGCCGCCACAGAAAACTCAGCACGGCGCGCCAGGTGATTGGAAAGACATCGTGCCGCTGCAAGGCGCGCCAGATGACGCCGAGCCGCGCAACGCCTTCAAGCGTGGGATCGCCGGCATAGAAGGCGCCGTTCAGTGCCCCGACGCTGCAGCCGACCACCATGTCGGCGGTCACGCCGTGCGCGGCCAGCGAATGCAGCATACCGACCTGGATGGCTCCAAAACTGCCACCGCCCGCGAACACGAAGGCGGTCTTGCCCGGAGCGGTCTTGCCCGGACCGATCTCATCACGCACCGGCACGCAAACGCTCCCTCAATCGCCACGTCGGCGAAGGCCGCGCGGCGTTCGGGAGTTGTTATAGCAGTGGGGGGATGCGGGGCGCCAACGACATTGTTGGTGGCGTTGCCCGGATGCCGCGCAGCGCGCCGCACTTGCGGCGTGATGCGCTGCTGAGCCGGGGTCCATCCGCGGGAGGTCCCGGCTCTGCGGCGCACCGCCAACGAGCGCTGCGCCGCGTCCGGGACAAGAAAGTATCAGCGTTCGACAAACGCCTTTTCGATCACGAAATGGCCGGGCGTGTTGCCGCTGCCTTCGATGAAGCCGCCGGATTCGAACATCTGCTTCAGCTCTTCCAGCATCGCCGGGCTGCCGCACATCATGATGCGGTCGGTCTCGATGTCGAGCGGCGCCTGGTGGATGTCGTTGAACAGTTGTTCGGACGAGATCAGGTCGGTGATGCGACCGCGGTTGCGGAACGGCTCGCGGGTCACGGTCGGATAGTACAGCAGCTTCTCCGACAGCAGCGGTCCGAACAGTTCGTCGTCGCGCAGCTTGGCGACCAGATCCTCGCCGTAGGCGAGTTCGGAGACCTGCCGGCAACCATGCACGAGCACGATCGTCTCGTAGCGATCATAGACGTCGGGGTCCTTGATCAGGCTGGCGAACGGCGCAAGGCCGGTGCCGGTCGACAGCAGCAGCAGGCGCTTGCCAGGAATCAGATTGTCCGTAATCAGTGTGCCGGTCGCCTTGCGGCCGACCAGGATCTCGTCGCCTTCGCGGATCTTCTGCAGCTTGGACGTCAACGGACCGTTCGGCACCTTGATGGAAAAGAACTCCAGCTCTTCCTCGTGATTGGCGCTCGCCATGCTGTAGGCGCGCAGCAGCGGCCGGCCCTCGACCTCGAGGCCGATCATCGCAAACTGGCCGTTCTGGAAGCGGAAGCCTGAATCGCGGGTGGCTCGGAAGCTGAACAGCGTATCCGTCCAGTGACGAACGGAAAGAACCTTCTCTCTGTAGAACGCGCTCATGGTGTTTTCGTTTTTCCTGACGGCTCGGTGTAGAACGTTTCAGTTTTCAGGCCTCAAGTGCCAAAAATCAGCGAAATTCTCGGCGATTTGGCGCTTCATTTGCGCACGGCACACACATAGTCAATATGACCTGCAGCACAATCGATAACTCGGAATGGCAGTCGGTCCAATTTGCAAAAAGGTTCGATCGTCTTCGTTAACGCTATCTTCGCGCAATTAACTTGCTGAATTCGGCGTCGATCTGGCAATAAATGACTACGCCTGATTAAGAACGTTTCAAAAGAGATCACATGCGAAACCCAAACGAGTTTCGAACGGGAAAACCGGGCTTTTATCCGGACCAGGCGGTCTATGCGGAATACGCCTCTGCCGAATTTGGGCTCACGTTTTGCGATCTCGATGGCGGATCGGGATTGCTGTTCAGCATCGCCTCGCGCGACAGGCTGGTTCATTTCGGCGCCGGCCGCTGCTCCTGGTATCCGCAGAACAGCGCGACCGCCTCGACGCTGGCATCCGACAAGTCGTTTGCGAGCCGGATTTTGCGACGGGCCGGCGTGCCGGCGCTCGGCGGCGAATATTTCTTCCTGCACGAGCGTCACCGCGCGCATCGCCCGAGCGGGCATGAGCGCAGCGATGCGATCGCCTGCTTCAGGACACTGGGCGGCTCGGCCTTCCTCAAGCCGCTCACGGGATCGCGCGGCGATTTCGCGCAAGCCGTGCACGGCGAGGCCGCGCTCGTTCGTTATCTCGACGAGGTGATGAAGTATTACGACGCGGTTCTGATCCAACCAATCGTGGATGGGATCGAATATCGCGTCTTCCTGCTCGACAACGAGCCGCTCTATTGCGCGCGAAAATATCCGCCACAGGTCACAGGCGATGGCGTGCGCACGCTGCGCGAACTGCTCACCGCCCATAACGATGCCCTGCGCGGGCGCGGCCTCTCGCCCGTTTCGCTGCCGGCCAACGATCCATCGCTCGATGCCATGCCGGCCAGCGGCGAGCCCCACGAGATTCCCGGGCGGATGAACCTGAGCGCGGGCGGCACGATGGTGCTGGCAGAGGCGCCGTCCGAAAAGGCCGTCACCCTGGCGCGACGGGCCGCCCATGCGATCGGGCTCCACGTCGCAGCCATCGACCTGTTCGTCGATGTCGGCGGCAATCCGGATGCAATTGAAATCATCGAGGTCAATTCCAATCCATCGATCAGGCTCCTGGAAGACTCCGGCCGCGGCGACCTCATTCTAAGAATCTGGCATCACACTCTCGTAGCCATGGGTCTGCTGTGATGTTCGATCTGCCAAAATATGGCGACGGCATCTGTCTGGCGCGACTGGCGGCGCTGCTGGACGCGCTGGCGATCGACCGCGCCTGGCTGCAGCGCCATTCGGTCGTGGTGACGGGATCGAACGGCAAGGGCAGCACGGCCGCGATGTGCGCCGCCATCGGCCACGCGCATGGCCTGCGCACCGGCCTGTTCACCTCGCCGCATCTCTTTCGCTTCAACGAGCGGATCCAGGTCGATGCGACGGAGATCGATGACGACGCCCTCGCCCGGCTCAAGCGACAGGTCGAGGCCGCCATTGCCGCCCTCGCCAAGCGCGGCGAAAAGTTCGGCGCCTTCGAAGCGCTGTTCGCGCTTGCCTGCCTGCACTTCCAGGAGAGCCAGTGCGATTTTATCGTGCTCGAGGCCGGCATCGGCGGCCGCTATGATCCGGTGCGCCTAGTCAGCGCGCGCACGACCTGCGTCACCTCGGTGGACTACGAGCACGTCGCGCTGCTCGGACATTTGCTTGAACTGATCGCCTCCGACAAGAGCGACGCCTGCGCCGCCGGCGGCACGATTATCTATGGCGAGAACTGCCGATCCCTGCGGCCGCATCTCGCTGAATTCAACCGCGGACCGGGGCGCAGGTCGCTGTTCGTTTGCGACGAGATCGCTGTCGGCAACGAGACCCAGTCCCGATCAGCACAACAGTTCGATTACGGGTTCGGCGGCCGGCAGTTTCAGCGCGTCGAACTCAATCTGCCCGGCCCCTTCCAGATCAACAACGCCGCCATCGCCATCGCGCTGTTCCTGCTATGGCTGCAGGACGAGCAGCCTCAGAGCGCCCTCAGCAAGACCGAGGCGGCGATACGTACGGGCCTTCGCAATGTGCGCTGGCCCGGCCGCCTCGAGATCATCCGGCGCGAGCCGCTCACGGTGATCGACGTCGGCCATACGCCCGATGGCATCCGGCAGGCGCTCCGGGGCCTTACCGCGACCCATGGCCCCGACGACTGGATTCTCGTCACCGGCGCGTCGCGCGATAAGAAGGCCGACGAAATCGTCGGCGCGCTGGCGCCCGCCTTCGACACCATCATCTGCACGGCCGCGCATCACAAGGGCACTGAGCCGCAAGCCATCGCCGCCGCTGCGCGGCGCGGAAATCCGGCTGCGAACGTCCATGTCGCCGCGACGATCGCGGACGCCGTGCGGCGGTCGCAGGAGATGGCGAGGGCGGAAAAACGAAGGGTGTATGTGGCCGGCGGACTGTTTCTGGCGGCCGAATACGCGACCGTCGTCAAGGGCGGCCGAGCGGAGAATCTGGACTTCTTCTGAGCACCCGCCAGCATCGATCCTCATCCTGAGGAGGGCGGAACGCGCGTCTCGAAGGATGAGGCCACACCCGGCCTGCACGCCGCGTTGCGGCTGCTCACCATGAGGATCGAGGCGCCTAATTGCTCGACCCCTGCGTATCGTCGAGCGCCTTGAACGCCTCTTCAAGCTGCAACGAGATCGGCACGCCGAGCCTCTCGCCGGTCGGCAGCCGGCCTACGAACCATTTGTTATAGAGCGGGACGAGGTCGCGGCCCGAGCCGAGCTTGCGGAAGGTGCGTTCGACCACGGCCTTGAGCTGCGGCTCGCCCTTGCGGAACATGATGCCGTAGGGATCGTAGGACAGATACTCCCCTGTCACCTTGAACTTGTCCTGCGTTTTGTGCCGCGCGATCAGGCCGTAGAGCAGGATGTCGTCGGTCGCGAAGGCGTCGACCTTGCCGTCCACCAGCATCTGGTAGGACTGCTCATGATCGGGCGACGTCACGATATTCAGACCGAGCGAGAACTTCTTGTCGATCACGTGCATCGCCTGCTCGTTGGTGGTACCCTTTGTCACCACCACGGCCTTGCCTTTCAGGTCCGTTGGCGCGGAGATGGTGGAAGATTTCGGCACCATCAGCTTGGTGCCGGCGACGAACATCAGCGGCGAGAACGCCACCACCTTGGCGCGCTCGGCATTTGCCGTGGTCGAGCCGCATTCGAGATCGATCTTGTTGTCCGTCACCGCGGGAATGCGGTCGTCGGAGGTGACCTTGACGTATTCGATCCTGAGAGTGGCGTCATCGACCTCGACGCCGATTTCCTCGACGATCGCCTCGCACAGTTCGAGGCTGTAGCCGATCGGCCGGCCCGCCTGATCCAGGAACGAGAATGGCGGCGAACTCTCGCGATAGCCGAGACGCACGACATGCGTCCGCTTGATGTTGGCAAGCGTGGGGCTAAGTCCCTCGCCGGCGGTCTGGGCGGACGCTGGCGCCGCCAGCAGACAGGCTGCCAGCACAAGGCATCCCGCCGCCACCGACCGCCCTGTCGTCCTTCTCGGGGACCGGTCCATGCGTCCCTCCCTCAATGGGCCGGCAGGGGATCACCGGGGACGGCATCTTCGGGCACGACGTCGTCAGAGCCCAGCTCGTGTTCGGGCTTCAGCTCGCCCTCCCATTTCGCTACCACGGCGGTCGCCAGCGAATTGCCGATCACGTTGGTAGCGCTGCGTCCCATATCGAGGAAGGTGTCGATGCCCATGATCATCAATAAGCCGGCCTCGGGAATGCCGAACTGGCTAAGCGTCGAGGCGATCACCACGAGCGAGGCGCGCGGCACGCCCGCCACGCCCTTGGAGGTGATCATCAGCGTCGCCAGCATCGCCAGCTGGGTGCCGAGCGACATGTCGATATGGTAGGTCTGCGCGATGAAGACTGCGGCAAAGGTGCAATACATCATCGTGCCGTCGAGGTTGAACGAGTAGCCGAGCGGCAGCACGAAAGCCGAAATCCGCGGCGAGGCGCCGAAGCGGTTGAGCCCTTCCAGCGTCTTCGGATAGGCAGCTTCCGACGACGCCGTGGAGAATGCGATCATCAGCGGCTCGCGGATCAGGTGCAGGAGACTGCTGTATCGCGGCCCGAGCACGACGAAGCCGACCACGACCAGGATCGCCCACAGGATCAGCAGCGACAGATAAAAGCCGCCCATGAACACGATCAGCTTCCACAATACGCCAAGGCCGTTCTTCGACACGGTCGCCATGATCGCCGCCCATACCGCGACCGGCGCGAACAGCATCACGTAGCCGGTCACTTTCAGCATGATGTGAGCGAGGTCGTCGATCAGCGAAAGCATCGACTTGGCGCGTTCAGGCAGTGCGCCGAGCGCCACCGCAAAAAACACGGCAAACACTACGATCTGCAGAATTTCGTTCTGCGCCATCGCATCGGCGATCGAGGTCGGGATCAGATGCGTCAGGAATTTTTCGATCGAGAAGGCCGAGACCGGCAAGCCGGTCGATTGGCCCTTGTCCGGCAGCGTACCGGGGAAGTTCGCGCCCGGCTGCAGCAGATTGACCATGACGAGGCCGAGCAGCAGCGAAACGAAAGAGGCGCTGACGAACCAGCCCATCGTCTTGGCGAACACCCGTCCTAGCTTGGACCCGGTTCCCATATGCGCGATGCCGCCGACAAGCGTTGCGAACACCAAAGGCGCAATGATCATCTTGATCAGGCGCAGGAACAGCATGGCGATCAGGTTGACGGACGCCGCGATCTCGACGCGGCTGTCGGGCATGTAGTTGTAGACCAGCGAGCCCATCACGATGCCGAGCGCCATCGCGATCAGAATGAGTTGCGTGAACCTGTTGGACATCGTGCCCCCGTTTCTTGGCAACCGGCGGTGGTAAGTCTGGCAGATTTCAGGAACGGCGCAACAGCCGTCGGAGCTCGGCGGCGTTGCGGGAAGGTTTCTGTTGTAGAAAGCGCACACGCCGACTACCGTTCATGCAGCGCACAATCTGTGCAGATGATCACTTCATGCGCAGCCCGTTGCATCGGAAATGCCACGAGGAAAATCATTCGGAGGGGACAACATCATGAGCGACACGGTGAACCGCCAAATTCTGCTGGTCGAGAAGCCCACCGGCAAGCTCGGCCCGGAGCATTTCAAGCAGGTCGTGGGCGAGCTGCCCGAGCCGAAGGACGGCGAGGCGCTGGTGCGCACGCGCTATATCTCGCTCGACGCCGCCAACCGTGCCTGGATGCACGGCGCGACCTATCGAGCCGCGGTCGAGGCCAACACGGTGATGGCGGGCGGCAGCATCGCTGAGGTCGTCGCCTCGAAGGCGCCGGGCCTCGCGCCGGGCGACATCGTATTCGGCGATACCGGCTGGCAGGATTATGCCGCCGTGCCGGTCAAGCATCTCACCAAGATGCCGAGAATGGAGCCGATGACGCATTTGCTTAGCGTCTACGGCATCGCCGGTCTCACCGCCTATTTTGGTCTCTTACACATCGGCAAGCCGAAGGAGGGAGAAACGGTAGTGGTCTCGGCAGCCGCCGGCTCAGTCGGGTCGATCGTCGGCCAGATCGCCAAGATCAAGGGCTGCACTGTCATCGGCATTGCCGGCGGCAAGGACAAATGCCAGTGGCTCACCTCCGAACTCGGCTTCGACGCCGCGGTCGACTACAAGGACGGCGCCACCTTCAAGGCGCTGCGCGCCGCCGCGCCCAAGGGCATCGACGTCTATTTCGACAATGTAGGCGGCGATATTCTTGAGGCTTGCCTGTCGCTGATGAACAACCGTGGCCGCATCGCCTGCTGCGGGGCGATTTCGCAATATGATGGCACGCCCTCGGCCCACGGCCCGCGCGGCGTGCCCGGCCTGATCGTGGTGAAGCGCCTCATCATGCAGGGCTTCATCGTGATGGACTACATGGACCAGAGCGCCGCAGCGCTAAAAGATCTGCAGTCCTGGGTCGCCTCCGGCAAACTCAAGGTGCAGGAAGACGTGATCGACGGTTTTGAGAACACGCCCAAAGCGCTGATCGGTTTGTTGGCCGGCGAGAATCGGGGCAAGCGGATGGTGAAGGTATAGCGGCGTTTCCTTAAACTCACCCCGCTTGCCGGGGAGAGGTCGGATTGCGAAGCAATCCGGGTGAGGGGGTACAGGTCTCACATCGTCCACGGCTCGCGGAGAGAGCCCCTCACCCCGACCCTCTCCCCGCGAAGAGCGGGGCGAGGGAGATTCGACCGCGCGCTAACGCGCCGCTTCCGCTTGCGCCGCCTTCACCCCAGCCTTCTTCGCCTTTCGCTCCTTCAGCCAGTTCTCGAACCGCTGGATCACGACAAAGAACGTCGGCACGAATAGCACGGCGAGACAGGTCGAGGCCAACATGCCCGAGAACACCGTGATGCCGATCGACTTCCGCGCATTGGCGCCGGCGCCGGTGGCGAGCACCAGCGGCACGACGCCGAGGATGAAGGCGAACGACGTCATCAGGATCGGGCGGAAGCGGGCGCGCGCGGCGTTGACGGCGGATTCCAATAGTGGCTTGCGGTCGCGCACGTGCAGCTCCAGCGCCACTTCGACGATCAGGATCGCGTTTTTGGCCGACAATGCGATCAACAGGATGATGCCGATCTGGGTATAGAGGTTGTTCTCGATCCGCAGTCCCGTCAGCACCAGCATCGGCCCGAGCAGCGACAATGGCACCGCGAGAATGACCGAGATCGGCGCGTACCAGCTTTCATACTGGCCGGCCAGTACGAGGTAGACCAGCAGCAGGGCAAGGCCGAACGCCCAGTAGATCTGGCCGCCAACCACCTTCTCCTGATACGACATCGCCGTCCACTCGAAGCCGGTGCCCTGTGGCAATGTCTTGGCGGCGATCTCTTCCATCAGGGTCATCGACTGTCCCGAGCTGTAGCCGGTGGCAGGCAGGCCGATGATGGTCGCCGACGGATAGAGGTTATACAGGCTGATCAACGATGGGCCGACCGCCGGCGTGATCTTCGCGACCGCGCCGAGCGGGATCATGTCGCCCTGGCTGTTGCGCACCGTCAACCGCTCGATGTCGCGCGGCGTCAGGCGGAATTGCGCGTCGCCCTGCGCATAGACCTGGAAGGTGCGGCCGAACTTGTTGAACTGGTTGACGTAGCTCGACCCCATGTAAGACGACAGCGTCGAGAACACCTGGTCGGTCGTGACGTGCATGGTCTGGGCCTTGACCCTGTCAACCTCGACATCGAACTGCGGCACCATCGAGCGGAACGGCGAAGAGACCCGCTGCAGCGCGCTCTGCGTTCCGGCATTGGTGACGATCGCCCCGGCAATCGCCTGCAGCTTGCTGAAATCGGAATTGCCGTCGCGGAGCTGCACCTGCATGGCAAACCCCGCGGCGTTGCCGATGCCCTGGATCGGCGGCGGCGGCACGACAAGAATGCGCGCCTCCTCGATGACGGACAGCTTTTCGTTCAAGCCGACGAACAGCGACCGCAGGTCCTCGCCCTGCCCGCGCGCGCTCCACTCCTTGAGAATGAGGTAGGCCACGCCCGCATTGGCGAGGCTGGAGGAATTGTCGAGTGCGGAGATGCCGGCGATGGTGATCACCTGCTCTACTCCCGCCGACTTTCCGGTGATCTCGCTGACACGCGTCAGCACGCGCTGGGTTCGATCCAGCGAAGCACCGTCGGGCAGCTGCACGGCGACCAGGAGATAGCCCTGATCCTCGATCGGGATGAAGCCGGTCGGCACCCGCGACAGGCCGTAACCACCGATCGCGATCAGGATTAGCGCTGAGATCACCGACACATTACTGTGCGCGACCAGGCGGCCGATCAGCCGGCTATACCAGGCCTCAATGCGGTTATAGACCGCGTTGAAGCCGCGATAGAAGAAGTTGCGCTGCTCCGGCGGCGCGGGCGGGCGCAGCCACAGGGCGCACTGTGTCGGCTTCAGCGTTGCCGCATTGACGGCGCTGAGCAGCGCGGTCGCGGCGATCACCAGCGCGAACTGGGCGTACATCCGCCCCGTCAATCCCGGCAGGAACGCCGACGGCAGGAACACCGAGATCAGCACCAGCGTGATGCCGACGATCGGCGCGAACAGCGCATCCATCGCGCTGATCGCCGCATCATGGCCGGACATCCCCTTCTCGATATTGTGGGCCGCGCCTTCGACCACGACGATGGCATCGTCGACCACGATGCCGATCGCCAGCACGATCGCAAACAGCGTCGAGATGTTGACGGTGAAGCCGAGCGCGGCCATCGCCGCGAAGGCGCCGATGATCGTCACCGGCACCGTGGTCGCCGGCACCAGCATCGCGCGCCAGTCCTGCAGGAAGACCAGGATCACGATCAGCACGAGAAAGCCGGCCTCGATCAGCGTCTTGTAGACCTCGTTGATCGATTCGGAGACGAATTTGGTGGTGTCGAACGGCGTGTCGTAGACGACGTCCTGCGGGAACGACTTCGCGAGCTGCTCCATCTTCTTCTTGACGGCCTGCTCGACCTCGAGCGCATTGGCGCCGGGCGACTGGAACACGCCGATGCCGGTCGCCGGCTTGTTGTTCAGCGAGAACTGCTGGCTGTAGGTCTGGGCGCCGAGCTCGACCCAGCCGACGTCGCGCACCCGCGTGACGTCGCCGCTGTTGCCGGTCTTGACAATCACGTTCTCGAACTCGCTGACGTCGTCGAGCCGTCCGGCGACATTCAGCGTATATTGAAAGGATTGTCCGGCAGGCGCCGGCGGTGCGCCGACCTGTCCGGCCGTGACCTGCTGGCTCTGCTGTTGGATCGCCGAAATGACGTCCTGCGGCATCAAATTGCGCGCATAGAGCTTGTTCGGATCGAGCCAGACCCGCATCGAATACTGGCCGGCACCGAACACCGTGACGTTACCGACGCCGGGCAAGCGCGACAGCTCGTCTCGGATATTGATGGTGGCGTAGTTCGAAAGGAACAGGCTGTCATAAGTCGATTTCGGCGAGGTCAGCGTCACGAACAGCAGGATCGACGTCGATCTCTTCTGCACGGTGACGCCCTGGTTCTGCACCGCCTGCGGCAATTGCGCCAGCGCGCTAGACACCCGGTTCTGCACCAGCACCTGCGCGAAGTTGAGATCGGTGCCGATCTTGAAGGTCACCGTCAGCGAATAGGAGCCGTCGGCGCCGCTGTAGGACTGCATGTAAAGCATGTCCTCGACGCCGTTAACCTGCTGCTCGATCGGCAGCGCCACCGTATCGATCACGGTTTTCGCGCTGGCGCCGGGATAGCGGGTTGTCACCTGCACTGTGGGCGGCACGACCTCGGGATATTGCGCGACAGCAAGCCGGAACAGGCAGACGCCGCCGATCAGGATCATCAGGATGGCGATGACGTTGGAAAGGACCGGCCGCTCGATGAAGAATTTTGAAATCATGGCCGGCTCCTACTTGGCCGACGCCGGCTGCGCTTCGACGGTCTTGATTTGCGGATCGACCTTCTGGCCCGGGATCGCGCGGAGCAGCCCGGCGGTAATCACGCGATCATCGCCCTTCAGGCCTTCTTCGATGACGCGGAGCTCGCCTTCCAGCGGCCCGACCCGCACCCTGCGCTGCTCGACGACATTATCCGCATTCACAACCAGCACGTAGCGCCCGGCCTGATCGGCGCCGAGGGCGACGTCGGGCACGAAAAGCGCGTTCTGCACCTGATCGACCGGCACGCGAACGCGGACAAAGAAGCCCGGCAACAAGGCGCGGTCGGCGTTGGGCAGCACGCCGCGCACGGGCAGCGTGCCGGTCGACTGGTTCAGCGTCGCTGCCGCATAGTCGAGCTTGCCCTTGTGGGGAAATCCGGTTTCGGTCTGCAGCCCGACTTCAACCGGCAGCTGCCTGAGATCGTCGGGCGTCATCCCGCGCCGCCGCGCCTCTTCGCGAATCCGCAGCACGTCCTGTTCGTTGACGTTGAAATTCACATAGATCGGATCGAGCGCCACGATGGTGGCGAGCTGCGTCGGCGACGAGGCACCGACGAGTTCGCCGATGGAGACCAGATGTGCGCTGACGACGCCATCGAACGGCGCAGCCACATTGGTATAGCCGTAATTGACCGCCGCGATCTTGGTATTGACTTGCGCCTGCAGCAGGTTCGCCTGCGCGTTGTCGCGGTTGGAGGTGGAAGTATCCAGCGTCGCCTGCGAAACAGCTTGCCGCTGCACCAACTCCTGCTGGCGCTTGAAGTCGGCTTCGGCCTGTCGCACCGTTGCCTGTGCGCCTGTTTCCGCCGCCTGCGCCTGTTCAAGCTTGAGCTTGTAGGTGTCGGGCTCGATCGTGAACAGCGACGTGCCCTCCTTTACGAAGGCGCCGTCCTTATAGTTGATCGATTGCAGAAAGCCCTGCACACGCGCGACCAGATCGACATTTTTGAACGCAGCCGTATTGCCGGTCGCTTCCAGGTAGCGCGTGAAGGGCCGTTGCACCGGCACCGCCACGTCGACCTTGGCCGGCGGGGGCTGCACAAAAGTATTTTGTTCGCAGGCACTTAAGACGGCCATCGCGGCGATCGCGAAGCCGGTACGGCCGATCGCCGCGCCTTTTTGCGCGGCAGTGCCGCATGACCTCAAATGTGCCGGCGAACGCGAAGCCTTCATTTTTCGTGCCCCAATCGGTTCTGTTCTGGAAAAGGCTTTAGTCAGAAATCGGCTTTTCGCTACCCCATGAAAATAGCAACAATCCGCTTGCAGCGGAACCGGAAAGCGAAAATGATGCATCCCGATTTTTCACGACCAAGTGCTTTCCAGATTCACTTCCGTTGGAGCGGCGGCTTCCGGCGACGACAAAAGGATTTATTCAAATGATCGATGCATTGACGCGCCCGAGAAAGCTTGGCCCGCTGCTGGCGGTCGCAATACTCGCGGTGGCAGCACCCGCGTTCGCGCAAGCGCCGACCCAGGCGCAACGCGACGCCATCAAGTCGCAATGCCGCAACGACTACATCGCGCATTGCTCCAGCGTGCCGCCGGGCGGCGAGGCATCGCTGCAATGCCTGCAGAAGAGCATGTCGAGCCTTTCATCGAGTTGCCAGAGCGCGGTGCGCGCAGTGGAAGCCCCGGCCGCCGCGACGACGAAGCCGGCTGAAGCCGCGCCAGCAAAACCCGCGGCTCCTGCGGCTGCGGCGGCAGCACCGACGGCCGGTGAGCCAAAGGCCGCGGCCGCTGCACCCGCGGGGCAACCGACCAGCGCACAGATCTCCGCGATCCGCAGCGCGTGCCGCTCCGATTATCCCAAAGTTTGTGCGGGGGTGCCGTCCGGTGGAGCGCCCGCGCTGCAATGCCTGGAAAAGAACAAGGCAAAACTCTCGGCCGGATGCGCGACAGCCGTCTCGGCCGCGGGCGGCGGCGGGGCTGCGGCGGCAGCGGCAGCACCGGCCGCAGGTGCAGCTCCGGCGGCCGGAGCGGCTGCGGCACCGTCGGCTGCGCCGACCGTGATCGTGCTGCGGCCGATGCGCCCGCGCGAAGAGCTGTTCGTGCTGCGCTCGGCCTGCGGCGCCGACGTCCGCGCGATTTGCGGCGGCGTCGCGCCGGGCGGCGGCCGGATCGTGCAGTGCCTTGCGACCAACGCCGCCCAGCTTTCGCCGGCCTGCAAGGACGTGCTGTCCCAGTTCGCCGCGCGTTAATCGCCACGCCCGGCGATCCCCCTCGATCCGGGGCTCGCCGGTCACTCGCCGCCGCGAAAGGCGAGGATGAGCTGAATGAGCCGTACCGACAGCGAGACATAGAGGATCGCCATCAGGATCTGGTAGGCGATATGCCAGTTGACCTTGGCGAGCTTGTAGAGCCCGTCGAGGAAGTTCAGCAGCAGGAGAATGACGCCGAACAGCATGACGCCGCGGCCGATCAGGCCGTGCCTGAGATAGCCGAACAGAACGATCGCCGGCTCGTTGCTCGAGACATGTGCGCCGGCCGATACGATCAACGTCCCGATGATCAGCTTTTCGATGTGAGCGAATACTTCTTTTGAGACCGGTTCGACACGTTCGGCATAGAACGACAACCATTTGGCCCTGAGCTGCGCCATTGAATTTTCCTCGACCTTTTCCTCGAATTTTCTTTGCAGCAATGAACGAAAGTTTCACTACAGCGGGTCCGCGATCAAGAAGCAAGAAGGCCGGCACCTGGTCCGCGGATAGTCGCCTTCAACCGGCCACAACGAAGGGAGAAACCGATGCTACGCGTCATCCTGACCGCCACTGCCCTGCTCTGCATGTCGCAGGCTGCTTTCACCCAGGACATGACGGCCGAACAGCGCAACGCCTGCATGGGCGATTACGAAAAATACTGCAAAGGCGTCACGCCGGGCGGTGGACGCATCATTGCCTGCCTCGCCAAGGAGAACGACAAGCTCACGGCGGCCTGCAAGAAGGTGCTGACGGCCGCCGAGAAGAAATGAGGCGGCTGGCGCTGATGCCGGCCGCTGCTGCGAGATCGGCGTGCGCGCACGCCGCGACAGGCATCCGTAGAACTTTGCCAAGCCCCAAAAAAAACTTTCAATAAGAAAATTTCGAGCCTTAATTTCAACCACGGAAGTCCGGGAGATCAACATGCGTCACCTGCTGATCATTGCATCCGCCCTGTTCGCCTTCGGCGCCACGATGACTTTTGAATCGAACGAAGCCAACGCCGCCGTATGCGCCAGGGGCGTCTATCGCGCCGGCTGCGCCGGAGCGCGCGGCGCGGTCGTCGTCCGCAAGCCGGTGGCCGTGGCCTGCCGCTGGGTATGGGTCGGCGGTGTGAAGGTCCGGCGCTGCGTCTGACGTAGCCGTTTGCTGGTCCGTCCCGTCCGCCGGAGCCGGGCCGCTTAGCGGACAGCCGTTCGCGGATAGAACTTGCCGGCAGTGACGGGCGGCACGGGCCCGATCCTGAGGTCGTCGGGACCGGGCGCCGGCCGCGCGCCCGCATTATTTTTCTGTAGCGCAAATTTTCGGCGCGGATTAGTCTGCGCCTCAAATTAGTAAGTATACTGTCGATTTGGGAGGAAGACGTGCGCATCGCCGTCATCGGCGGAGGCCCCGGCGGCCTCTATTTCGCCTATCTCTGGAAGCGGCGTCATCCGGACGCCCATATCGACCTGTTCGAGCAAAACCCCGAAGGCGCGACCTGGGGATTTGGCGTGGTGTTCTCCGAACAGGCGTTGGATTTTTTGCGCGCCGACGATCCGGAGACCGTCGATGCGATCACGCCGCGGATGGAGAGCTGGAAGAACATCACGCTCAATTTGCGTGGGCAAAGCGTCGAGATCGACGGCATCGGATTCTCCTCGATCGGCCGGCTCGAACTGCTGACCATCCTGCAGCAGCGGGTGCGTGCCGCCGGCGTTGCGGCGCGCTATGACACCACGATCAAGTCGCTCGACGAACTCAGGGGCTATGACCTGATCGTCGCCGCCGACGGGCTGAATTCGCTGGTGCGCCGCGCCTTTGAGAAGCCCTTCGGTGCCACCGTTTCGCACTCCACCAACAAGTTCGCCTGGTATGGCACGGCTAAGCGCTTCGCCACGCTGTCACAGACCTTCGTGAAGACTGATCTGGGCTTCTTCAACGCGCATCACTACCGCTACTCGCCCTCGATGAGCACCTTCCTGGTCGAATGCGACGCCGCGACCTGGCAGGCCTACGGCTTCGAGCACAAGACGATCGAGCAGTCGCAGGCGATCTGCGAAAAGATTTTTGCCGAGACGCTCGATGGACACTCGCTGGTATCGAACAAATCTGTGTGGCGCAATTTTCCCTGGATCTGGAACGAGAACTGGTCGCACGGCAACATGGTGCTGATCGGCGATGCCCTGCATACCGCGCATTTCTCGATCGGCTCGGGCACGCGGCTCGCAATCGAGGACGCGATGGCGCTGACCAAGGGGCTGGAGGCAGAGACGGAGATCGCCGCCGGCCTCGCCCGCTACCAGGCCGAACGTAAGCCGATCGTGCAGAAGCTGGTGACGGCGGCGCGTACCAGTGCCGACTGGTACGAACGTTTCCCCGAGCACATGAAGCTTGACCTGATGGACTTTGCCTACAGCTACATCACCCGCTCGGGGCGGATCGCCGACGCCCGGCTGCGCGCGATGTCGCCGGAATTCATGGCGCGTTACGAGGCGGCGAAGTCAATCGGGAGCCACGCATGACATCACCCATTTCCGATTTGGTCCCCCGCGACAATCCGGGCGCGCGCGAGATCGGCTTTGCGATTCCGGAAAGCTATAACGCCAGCCGCATCCTGTTCGACAATCTCGCGGCCGGGCGCGGCGAGCGGCTGGCGCTGACCGGCCCCGGCGGCACGCGCACCTATGCGAAACTCTGCGCCGAGGCCGCGCAATGGGGTCACGGCTTCCAGTCGCTCGGCCTGAAGCGCGGCGACCGCATCCTGATGTTTCTCGACGATACGCCGGCCTATCCGGCGGCGTTTTTCGGCGCGGTGCGCGCGGGCTTCGTGCCGCTTCTGATCAACACGCTGACGCCGCCGGACCTTTTGCAGTTCTATCTCTCGGATGCCAATGCTGCGGTCGCAGTCGCGGAGGCGGAGTTTACGTCGCGATTCAACGCGGAGGCCTGCAAGGACACGCCGCTCAGGACCCTGATCGTGGCAAATGGCGCAGCGGGTGAGCATGCCGCACCGAACACCCTGACCGCGGCGCAGTGGCTGCAGAGCTTCCCGACCGATCTGGCGGAAGCCGACACCGGGCGGGACGACATGGCGTTCTGGATGTACTCGTCCGGCTCGACCGGGCGCCCCAAGGGCATCGTCCATCTGCAGCACGACATGGCCTATAGCGAACAGGCCTTTGCCCGCAGCGTGCTCAAACTCGGGGCCGACGACATCTGCTTCTCGGTGCCGAAGATTTTCTTCGCCTACGGCTTTGGCAACGCCATCACTTTCCCGTTCTCGGTCGGTGCGGCGACGCTGCTGCTGCCGGGCCAGCCGAAGCCGGCCGCGATCTTCGAGGCAATCGAAAAATACCGACCGACGGTGTTCTATGGATTGCCGACGCTCTACACCTCGCTGACCAAGGCCGAGGGCGCTGAGGCCACCGATTTCTCCTCGCTGCGGATGGCGCTGTCGGCCGCCGAGGTGCTATCGGCGGAAGTCTTTGGCGGCTGGAAGGCGCTGACAGGCCTGGAGATCATCGAAGGCCTCGGTTCGACCGAGGTGCTGCACATCTACCTCTCCAACCGGCCGGAGAAGAAAAAGCTCGGCGCCGCCGGCCTGCGCGTGCCCGGCTACGAAATCCTTCTGAAGGACAAGGACGGCCGCGAGGTCGGCGACAACGAGGAAGGCATCTTGTGGGTGCGCGGCGATTCCAACACGCCGCTATACTGGAACCGGCCCGACAAATCGGCCGAGACCATTCGCGAGGGCGGCTGGATCTACACCGGCGACCGTTTCATGCGCGATGCCGACGGCTTTCATTTCTTCCGCGGCCGTGCCGACGACCTGATCAAGATTTCGGGGCAATGGGTCTATCCGCTCGAAGTCGAGCTCTGCCTTGCCGAGCACCCCGACATCAGGGAATGCGCGGTGTTTGCCGCCGAGCTGCCGGACAGGCGCATGACGCTGAAGGCCGTGGTTGTCATGAACAAGGGCGAATTCGATGAGGGTGACGCCGCGAAGAGACTGCAGAACTACGTCAAGGCAAAGCTACTACCTTACAAATATCCGCGCGAGATCCGATTCATCACGGAGCTGCCGAAGACCGGCACCGGGAAGATCGACCGTCAGGCATTGATGAGGATGTAGCAGGCAAGCCGCTTCAACAAACTCGCTGTTGTCCCCGCGAAGGCGGGGACCCATGACCACGATCTTAGTTGTGTGTCTGGTGTAGCCACAGCCTGCCCAATTCAAATGGCTGCAGTTATGGGTCGCGGCTCAAAGCCGGGACGACGGCGGGGTTGGGGCTCGTCCCGTCCCCGACACACTCACCCCGCCTTGCCCAGATGCACCAGCGCATCCTCGGCACGCAGCGGCACGCGCGAGGCTTCGTTGTTGAGATCGACGAGCTGGGTCAAGAGCGCCAGCAGCGTCTTGCGGTCGGCCGGCTTCAGCGGCTGCAGCATGCGCACCTGCGCGCGCTCGACCGAGGGCATGATGTCGCGCAGCACGGCGGCGCCGGCCTTGGAGAGATAGAGCAGCTTGACGCGCTTGTCCTCGCGCGAAGGCTTACGCTCGATCAGCGCCTTGCTCTCGAGCCGTTCGATCACGTTGCCGAGCGTGGAGCGGTCGAAGGCGATCACTGCCGACAGGCGCGTCGCGTCGATGCCGGGATGGGTGTGGATCGCCACCAGCGCCGCATATTGCACCGGCGTCAGGTCGAATGCGCTGCATTCCTCGACGAAGATTGAAACCGCGATCTGCTGCATCCGGCGGAACAAGTAGCCGGGCGCGGTGTAGACCGCGTCCATGGTGATAGGGGCTGGCTTACTCGGCATCGCTCTGCCTGTCCGGTGCGGCGTCCGCGAACGCCTTCATTTCCTTACCCGCGGCTTCCGCCTCGAGCAGGCGGGGAAACGCTGAAACATCGACGCCGAAACGCCGCGCATTTGCGAGCTGCGGCACCAGGCAGAGGTCGGCCATCGTCGGCTTGTCGCCGAAGCAGAACGGTCCCTTCTCGCCCTTAACGAGCGCTTCGCAAGCAGAAAGCCCCTCGCGATTGACCCAGGCCGCCCACTCCGTCACCTGCTCTTCCGCCAGGCCGAGCTGGCGCAGCCGGGCCAGCACCTTCAAATTCTGGACCGGGTGGATGTCGCAGGCGATCGCCAGTGCGAAGGCGCGCACTTTTGCTCGGCGCAGCGGATCCTTGGGCAGCAGCGGCGGACTGGGATGGGTCTCGTCCAGCCACTCGATGATCGCGAGCGACTGTGTCAGCACCGCACCGGATTTCTCCAGCGTCGGCACCAATCCCTGCGGGTTGAGCGCGAGATAGGCGGGCGCGCTCTGCTCGCCCTTGCGAAGGTGATGCGGCAGGTGCTCTGCCGTCAGTCCCTTGAGGTTGAGCGCGATCCTGACCCGGTATGCCGCGCTGCTGCGGAAATAGCCGTGCAGCTTCATCGGAACCTCCCTGATTCTTACCGACCCTTACGACTTTACCACATTGACGTCTATCGATATTGTAAGTATACTGTCAATCTAGAGAACAAACGGGAGGCTTGCCATGGAAGCCGTGCAGAAGACGCCGGAACGCGAGGCGTTTTACAAGAAGATTGACGGCGACAATCTCTCCGCATTGTGGACCGTGCTGGGCGATCTCGTCACGCCGGAGCCGCGCAGTGCCTGCCGCCCGCATCTGTGGAAGTTCGACTCCATCCGCGACTACATGACCGAGGCCGGCAAGCTGATCACGGCGAAGGAGGCCGAGCGGCGGGTGCTGGTGCTGGAGAATCCCGGCCTGCGTGGCCAGTCCAAGGTCACGACCTCGCTGTTTGCCGGCGTGCAGATGGTGGTTCCCGGCGACGTCGCGCCGGCCCACCGACACAGCCAGTCGGCGCTGCGCTTTGTGCTCGAGGGCAAGGGCGCCCACACCACCGTCGACGGCGAGCGCACCGCGATGGCGCCCGGCGATTTCATCATCACGCCGTCGATGACCTGGCATGACCATTCCAACGAGACGAACGAGCCGATGTTCTGGCTCGACGGGCTCGACATTCCGATGGTGCAGTTCTTCGACGCGTCCTTTGCCGAGGGCTCGAACGAGGACCAGCAGAAGATCTCAAAACCCGCCGGCGACAGCTTTGCCCGCTACGGCCATAATCTGCTGCCGGTCGACGAGAAGCGCAAATCCAAGACCTCGCCGATCTTCAACTATCCCTATAGCTACACGCGCGAAGCGCTGGAGCGAGCGAAGACGCGCGACGAATGGGACGCCTGCCACGGGTTGAAGCTGAAATTCTCCAACCCCGAAACCGGCGATTTCGCGATGCCGACCATCGGCACCTTCATCCAGCTATTGCCAAAAGGCTTCAAGACCGCGCGCTATCGTTCAACGGATGCCACCGTGTTCGCGGCGATCGAGGGCAAGGGCCGCACCAGGATCGGCGACCAGATCTTCGACTGGGGCGCACGCGATTTGTTCGTGGTGCCAAGCTGGCACTGGGTCACGCACGAGGCCGACACCGACGCGGTGCTGTTCTCGTTCTCGGACCGGCCGGTTCAGCAGAAGCTGGACCTGTTCCGCGAAGACCGCGGGAACGCGTGAGGGATCGGCCCCCCAACCGTCGCCCCGGCGAAGGCCGAGGCCCATACCGCGTGCTTTATCGGTAGGGCGATCTGGCAGACGCTCGTCCGCGATAACACACATTTGTGACTATGGGACCCGGCCTTCGCCGGGACGACATCGCGTTTGTGGCGCCATCACCGCCAGTGCAGCAACCGTGCCTCCAGCATGTTGATCGCCTTGCCCACCGCCAGCCCGATTAGCGACAGGATCACGACGCCGGCGAGCAGCTGATCGGTCTGCATGAGATTGCCGGCCTGCAGCACGAAGGCGCCAATGCCGTACTGCGCGCCGATCATCTCCGCGCTGACCACCAGCAATAGCGCCACCGAAGCGGTGATGCGAAAGCCGGCGAGGATCGAGGGCAGCGCGCCCGGCCAGATCACGCGCCGCACGATGGCATGGAACGGCACGTTAAAACTCTGCGCCATGCGGATCAGGTTGCGCGGCACGGCATCGACGCCGCTATAGACCGAGATCGCGGTGGAGAAGAACACGCCGAGCGCAATGGTCGCGATCTTCGGCTCCTCGCCGATCCCGAGCCAGAGGATCAAGAGCGGCAGCAGCGCGATTTTCGGAATCGGGAACAGCGCCGAGATGAAGGTGATGCCGACAGCGCGCGCCAGGGTCGACAGCCCGATCGCAAAGCCGACGATCACGCCTGCCACAGTGCCGATCAGCCAGCCGGAACCGATACGAACCACCGAGGCGGCAACGTGCTGCCACAGCGCGCCTGACATCGCGAGCTTGTACATCGCAACCGCAATTGCCGACGGCGGCGGCAGAAACAGCGGATTGACCCAGCCGGCGCTGCCGGCGAGTTGCCAGAGCGCAATCACCAGGGCTAGCGCGATCCACCCCGACGCGCGGCCTCCGCCCGGCACAAAGCCAGCACCGCGAAAGGCGACCGGCCGGGTGCCCTCGCGCTGTTGCGCTTCCTGCGGCGCGCGGTCAAGCATGCTGCACCTCGCGCTCGGCATCGATCGCCTCGTCGCGGATCAGCGACCACAGCTGGTTCTGCAGGCTGAGCAATTCGCCGCGGGCATCGATCCCGCCGCGCGCAGCGCGCGTCATCGGAATGGTCACGATCTCGCGGATGCGCCCCGGCCGGCGCGACAACACCACCACACGATCAGCAAGGCGAACCGCCTCCTCCAGATTATGCGTGATATAGACCGCGCCCATCGCGCCGTCGGCGAGCAGGCGGATGAAATCCTCCATCAGGAGTTCGCGCGTCTGCGAATCCAGCGCCGACAGCGGCTCGTCCATCAACAGAATCGCCGGCCGCACCGCGAGTGCCCGCGCGATGCCGACGCGCTGGCGCATGCCGCCGGACAATTGCTTTGGATAGGCGCCGCGGAAATCCGACAGCCCTGTCCGGCGCAGTGCATCGTCGACGACGGCTTTCCGCGCGGCGGCGTCGAGCGCGGTATGAACCAGCGGAAATTCGACATTCGCCTCCACTGTACACCAGGGCAGCAGCGCAAAATCCTGGAACACGAAGGTCAGGGGATTGAGGCTGTCCGCCGGCGGCGCGCCGCGCAGCTCGGCGGCACCGGCGCTCGGCTGCAACAGCCCGCCGAGAATCGACAGCAGCGTGCTCTTGCCGCAGCCGGAGGGCCCGACGATCGCGACCACCTCGCCGGAGGCGACGGTGAACGACACCCGGTCGAGCACGTCGAGGCCGCCGAAGCGGTGGCTGATTTGGTCGGCGATCAGGTCCACGTGGTTCCCAGTGCAATGCTGGCCCCGTCATTGCGAGGAGCGAAGCGACGAAGCAATCCATTTTTCCCCGTGCGGAGACATGGATTGCTTCGCTGCGCTCGCAATGACGGCACTGATGCCTCCTCAATCCGCCTTCACATATTCCTTCGCGATGATCGCATCGGCGTCAAAGCCCTTGTCGACAAAGCCCTGCTCCTGCAGCCAGCTGATCTGGTTGGCGACGTTTTTCACATCGAGCTTGCCCTCGGGATCGATATAGGCGCAATTACCGACCACCTGCTCCACCGGCAGATTCGTGTATTTGGCGATAATCTCCAGCAGCGGTTTGGTCTTGTCGTTGATCTCGGCCTTGCCATCCTTCACCGAGGCCAGGATCACGTCGTGATATTCGCGGTCGGCGCGGGCCAGCGCACCGAGAAGCTTCGTCACCAGCGGTTTGTTGGTCAGCGTCTTCGGCGAGGCGAACACTGCGCCGAGTTGCCAGGGCGTTTCGTCGCCGACCCAGCCGAGGAACTTTGCGCCACCGGAATCCACCAGCGCCCGTGCGGTCGAGATCGGCAGCAGAGCTGCGTCGACGGTCTCGCCCTTCAGCGCTGCCGCGGCGTTCGACAGCGATTGCAGCGGCATGATCTTCACCTCCGCAAGCTTGAAGCCGTATTTGTCGGCAAGCAGTCCCAGCGAATAATGAAAGCTGGAGCCAACCTGCGTCATCGCGATGCGCTTGCCGGCGAGGTCCTTTGGCGTCTTCAGCCCGGCGGCGTAGGCGTTGTTGCTGGCGAAATAGCCGATCAGCGGATAGCCGGCCTTCTCCCGGCTCATGCCGCCGATCACCTTCAGCGTGCCCTTGCCGGCAAGGTTATAGAGCCCGGCGGTGAACGCAGTGATACCGAAATCAACGTCGCCGGAGGTGGTCGCGACCGCGATCGGCTGCGCCGCGTCGAAGAATTTCAGCTCGATATCGAGGCCGGCCTCGCGGAAATAGCCCTTGTCCTGCGCGATGAACACCGGCGCCGAGGACGACAGCCGGAGCACGCCGATCTTGGCCTTCAGCGCGTCCTCGGCGCGGGCGGTCCCGCCTGCCGCCATCGCCAATACGCCCGCCAGCGCGAGCCGAGCAAACATCCTCATCCGGCTTCCTCCAACTCTCTTACAGGCCTTCGGGCACGCTCTGATCCCGCCCGATGAACGCGCCCTGTTGTTTCAGCATCTGTTGCAACTTTTCAACCGCAATGTCGCGCGGAATCGTGTTCCCGGATAGCGCCAATGATGCGGCGAGGCCTGCCGCCTCCCCCATCGCGAAGCAGGCGCCGGAGACCCGGGCCGCCGACTGGCCATCATGGGTCATCGATGCGCAGCGCCCGGCCATCAGGACGTTGTCGATGCCCTCGGGCACCAGCATGCGATACGGCAACTCATTGAAGCCGCGCGATTCCGGGATCGGCGGGAATTTGAAGACGACGTCGCCTGCGACATGCTGCTCCATTGGCCAGCCATTGACGCCGATGGAATCCTCAAACGAGGCGCAGCCGAGCACATCCTCACCCGACAGCATGTAGCCACCGATCACGCGCCGCGTCTCGCGGATGCCAAGTTGCGGCGGCAGATCGACGATGTAGGATTTTTCAAAACCGGGCACCGTGCGCAGGAATTCGAACGCCTCGACCGCCTGCCGCCGCCCGTCGATTTCGCCGCGCGTCATCTGGTCCGGGTCGATGCCGCTGACGGCGCTGCCGTCCTCGCGCGCGAGCTGGGTGAAGTTGACCCGCCATTCGATCTGAGAGCGCTGCGGCCGGACGATCGCGGTCTTGCGGGGGAAACGATGCGTGCCGGCGGCCTCCGCCTTCTCCATCAGCGCCGGGATGGTCCGCCAGGCATCGCCCGCTCTGTCGGGATCGATGCCGTTGAGGCGGAACATCATCGACGGGTACATCATGCCGCCGGCATTGTCGCCGACTTCAAAGGGTGCGCCGGCCCAGGCCGCGAGGTCGCCATCACCGGAGCAGTCGATGAAGATGCCGGCGCGTATCGCCTGACGCCCGGCCTTGGTCTCCACCATCAAGGCATCGATGCGCCGTTCGCCGTTCATCACCACGCCGGCACCCAGCGCATGAAAGAGAATGTCGACCCCGTGCGCGGCCACCAGATCATCCGCCGCGATCTTGTAGGCTGCGGTATCGTAGGCTTGCGCAATGATCTTGCCGAGGATCAGATGCGGCGCGTTGAGCCCGTCGAGCCGGTCGATCCGCCCCAGCAGATCGGAGGCGATGCCCTGCACCACCCGGTGCATCCCGCCGTAAACGTTGGCATGCAGTCCGCAGAAATTGGTGACACCGGCAGCGGTGCCCATGCCGCCAAGAAAGCCGTAGCGCTCGATCAATAGCGTGCGGCGGCCGGCGCGCGCCGCCGCAACGGCAGCCGCTATACCGGCGGGGCCGCCGCCGAGAACGGCGACCTCATACTCGCCGTAGAGCGGGATCTGGCGGGCGGGTTCGGTGACGGTTTTGACTGGCAAGGTAGCTTCCCGGATCAATACTGGAGGCTGAGGCCCCCGACCCGTCCTAGCTAGCGCGGTGCGCTGATGGGCTCAAGTTCCAACCTGCAGCGGCGAGGTCAGCTTGCGCAGCGCCGCGATCACCGAGAGCGCGGTGATGCGGCCCGTCTTCGGATTCTCCGACGGCACGTTCTCGATCGACATCGAAAAAGACGCCGAATCGGATTCGACCCTGATCTGGTGACAGTTTCGCGTCACGTCAGGATCGGCCCAGATTTCGATCGTCGTGCGATCGGGTCCGATGCCCGCGAGCGACAATGCCGCCACGACGTTGACATTGGCCGGAAAGGCCGCCGCCGCATCGCGCGCCGAGCCCTTGAAGACACGGAGCGCCGATGTCAGCCCCTCCACGGAGATCCCGTTTTCGACGAGATGGGGCGCGCCGGCGAGACCGCGCGGCGGCTTGCGCGTCACCATCTGCACCGAACTTATGGTGCCCTCCGCTGCCGCCGAAACCGCATCGAAACCTATCAGCGCGCCCGTCGGCACGATGATCTGGCCGCCATGCGCCCGCGCCAGATCGATGAGATCGGGACGCGGCAATAGCGCGCTGGCGCTCAGCACCATCACTTGCTTGCCGGCGCGCAGCATCGGCCGGCAGATCTGCTCGAGGATCGCCGCCGGCGCGCATTCGACGACGAGGTCGGCATGCTCGGGCAGCTCATCGAGCGAAACCAGCGCAGCGGTCATGCCCTCCCGATCGAGCCAGGCTTGTGCCTTTTCGCGGTCCCTGGTTGCGATCGCTACCAGCGTCAGGCCCGGCAGGCCCTGCGCCACCTTGCGCGCCACGGTTCGGCCGATCTCGCCGAGCCCGGCAATGGCGATACGTTTGGATGGCAAATCCGATACTCCTCGGCGGACAGTATAAGGCATGTCTACCGTGGTGCCGAATCCATCTTCACCAGCCGCATATCAGCCGCCTCATCGGGGCTCAGCCGCACGACGACGTCCCGCGTTGCCCGTCAGGCCGCCGAACGAATGGTCTGCAGAAAGTCGCTGACATTGCTCTTCAGCGAAGCGGCCTGCTGCCGAAGCGCCGCCGCAGCCGTGAGAGCTGCTTCGGCACCGGCGTCGGTCTCGCTGGCCACCGCGCGCACGTCGCCGATCTCCTGGGTGACCGCGGCGGTTCCGCTCGCCGCTTCCTCTACATTGCGCGCAATGTCGCCTGTCGCGGCGCCCTGCTCCTCGACTGCGGCGGCAACCGCCGAGGCGATCTCGGCCATTTCCCTGACCGTTGTCCCGAATTGCGTGATCGCCGCCACCGTTTCGCCGGTGGCGCTCTGGATGGTTGCGATCTGGCTGGCGATCTGTTCCGTCGCCTGCGCGGTTTGGGACGCGAGATTTTTTACCTCGCTGGCGACGATCGCGAATCCTTTGCCGGCGTCGCCGGCCCGCGCCGCTTCGATCGTTGCGTTCAGCGCCAGAAGATTGGTTTGGCTCGCGATCGCCTGGATCAGTTGGACGATGGTGCCGATCTTTTCGGCGGCGCTGGACAACCCGGCGATCAGCTCAGAGGTCCGCTGCGTCTCGCCCGTTGCCCTGCTTGACACCGTGACAGAGCGTTGCACCTGACTCGATATTTCACGGATGGAGGCGGCGAGTTGCTGGGTCGCGGAGGCAACCGTCTGGACATTCATCGACGCCTGCTCGGCGCGGGTTGCAACCGCTTCCGCAAGCCCCCGGCCACGTTCAGCAACCCGTGCCAGTTCCTCAGCGCTGCGCCCCATCTCCTCCGCGCGGCCACCGACGCCCGTGATCACACCCTGCATGCCCTGCTCGAAGCGGCCAGCGAGCTCAGACATCATGCGCTGGCGACCAGCCTCGGCTGCGTCCTGTTGCGCCGCAGCTTCCCGTTCCATGCGGCGGACAGCGAGTGCGTTTTCGCGGAAAACTTCGACAGCGCGCGCCATCCGGCCGATCTCATCGCGCGACTCGCCGCCGGGGATCGCATCGTCGAGCTCGCCGGCGGCAAGCGATTGCATCCTGTCCGTCATGCGGCTGATCGGACCGGAGACGCTGGCGCCGATCAGCCATGCCAGCACGGCGCCCAAAAGGAGAGCACCCGCCGCGCTGAAGATCACCGTCTGCTTCGTGTGCTCAACCGCCGCCGCGGTTTTCTCACCTTGTTCGGCGCGCATTGCGCCAAGTTTCGTGTTGATCTTGTTGACCTGCTCGTCGATCGCGGCACCGGCTTTCACCAGATCGGCTTGCTTCGCTCGCAGATCGCCGGCAACCTTGACCATCTCGTCCAGCGCAGCGGCGTCAGCGGTGATCGCGGCCTTCAGTGCGGCAACCAGCGCCTTCAGTTTGGCCTCTCCTGTGCCGGCGATTTCGGCCTCGGTGTCTGCGATCGCGAGCTGGACGTAGGTCAACGCAAGCTTGGCGTCGTCGGCATCCGCTGTCGACAGAGTCTTCCCATATCGCATCACCGTGATCCGCAGCCCGTCGACGACGGCGGCGAGCCGCATCGGGTTGAGGAGCCGTTCCGGATCGGAGCGGTTGGCAAGGGCGACCTGGATGCCGCCGACATTAAGCGCCGCGACGGCGCCGTGTGCGTCAGTTTTTGTCGTGGCGGCACGCAGCCGGTCGACGGCCTCCGCCGCTGCCGCAAAGGAAGACCGGTAGGTCTCCAGCGCCGCCCGCACCGGCCCGACGCCATCTGCAATGGTTTGCAGCGTGCCGAACTGCCGTTCGATCTGATCGGCTCGTTGGCCGACGCCCGCGATCGCCTGCGTCGCGGCATCCTTGTCGCCGACGTTCCAGGTCCGGATGAATTTCTCCACCGCGCCGTTGGCGCCCAGCAGCGCGGCGCGCACCTGCGACATGCCGGCGTCGCCCGCGGCGCTGGTCACGAGTTCATTGACCGTTCCGCCGATTCGCTCGACTTGAACCATCGCGAAGCCGCCGAGAACGACGAGGAAGCTCAGGACCAGCGCAAAGCCGCCGAATACCCGCGGACGGACACCAATCCAGGACATCATGGAAGACAGTTTCATTGGATTTCCGAAAACTACTAACGAGTGGACCGAATGGCGGCGATCAGATCTTTGCCGAAACGCTTTTCGAATTCCTGATCGAGCGGCTTGAGCGCGTCCAGGAAGGCCTGGCGGTCGATCGTCTCGATCACCTCCATGCCTCCCTTGCGCACTTGTTCGAGCCTTGGGGCATCAAGCTGGGCCTCCCAGGTTACCTCGGCCGCCGCCTTAGCGGCCGCGATCACCACCGCCTGATCGCCGGGATCGAGCTGCTCGAACATCGCGCGATTGGCGACGAAGGCAATCGGTGCAAAGAAATGCCCGGTAAGGGTGAGGTATTTCTGAACTTCGAAAAGCCGGCTGTTGGCGATCGTCGGCACCGGATTTTCCTGACCATCCAGCCGTCCGTCCTTCAGCGCGGCGTAGACCAGCGGAAATTCCATCGGCACCACTTCAGCGCCGAGCGCCTTGAAGGTCATTGGATAGATCTCGTTCGGGATAACGCGGATCTTGAGGCCCTTGAGGTCGGCGGGTGTGCGAATCGGGTGCTTGGAGTTCGTGATGTTGCGAAAGCCCTGCTTGCCAAGCGCCAGCAACGTCAGCCCCTTGTCGGCGAATCTGGCGGCGATCGCCGCACCGATCGGACCTTGCGCGACCGCCTTGGCGTGTGCCACGTCGCGAAACAGGAAGGGAACGTCGAACACACCCAGTTCGGGGACGACCGAGCTGACAACTCCGCCTGAGATCACCGCCATATCGACGGCGCCGGATCTGGTAGCGGCAAGAACCGTGTTTTCACTGCCCAGCGCACCGCTCCCGCGGTAGTCGACGACGATACGCTTACCGGACAGCGCCAGCAGTTTCTGACGAAACTCGTCCGAGCCGAATTGCTGCGGAGCCTGAAACTGCGAGTTGAATGCGAGCGAGATCAGCCGGGGTGAAGCGGTGGCGGGAGGCGGCAACAGCGCTGCCGCTGCAATCATCGATCCTGCTATCCAAAATCGTCTTAACTGTCTGCGCATGTCGCACCATTGCCGTGGCCGTGATCGCAGACCTACCAAACAATTATGGTTAAGGTCTTAAGGTGCAGCGGCCCGTCGCGCGCCGGGCAATTCTAAATTGCTTCCGGACGGAAGTGCCGGCCCTGGAGGTCCAACTGCCAAACCCGGCGGTGGCTCCTCCTTTTTTTTTGGCGCACGCGCCTGACGGTGCCCGAACCTGCTAGGCATTGCCTTCCCAATCCGCGGCCCGCTTCTCCGCAAACGACGCCAACCCCTCCGACGCCTCCTTCGTCTGCCGCCGCGCCGAATGCATCTTTACCAGTCGCGCGTAAGCCGCGTCATCGACGGCCACACCGCCGAACGAGCTCTCCATTGCCAGCGCCTTGGTCTCCGCCAGCGCTTCCGGCCCGTTGGCGAGCAGTTGCTCCACCATCTTTGCGCCGGCCGTCTCCAGGTCGGCCAGCGGCGCCACCTCGTGCACCAGGCCGATGCGCCGCGCCTCGTCAGCGCCGAACCGTTCGCCGGTCAGCGCGTAGCGGCGCACCTGGCGGACGCCGATGGCGTCGCAGAGCTGCGGGATGATAATCGCGGCGGTCAGGCCCCAGCGCACTTCGGTGATCGAGAACATTGCATTGTCGGCGGCGATCACGACGTCGCAGGCCGAGATCACCCCGGTGCCACCGCCGAAACAGCCGCCCTGCACCAGCGCCACGGTCGGGATCGGCAGCGTGTTCAATCGCTGCACCGCCTCGAAGGTCGCGCGCGATACCGCCTCGTTCTCTTCAGCCGATTTCGGCCGCACGCCGTTGATCCATTTCAGGTCGGCGCCAGCCTGGAAATGCTTGCCGTTGCCCCTGAGCACGACGACCCGAAGGTTCGGCTTCTTACCAAGCTCGTCCATCGCCGCGAGCACGCCGCCGATCAGCCCGCCATCATAGGCGTTGTTCACCTCCGGGCGATTGAGCGTGACGGTCGCAACACCGCGCGCATCGAGATTCCACAGGACAGGATTGGCAGTCATTGGCAGCCTCTTTGTTCGGCATTCTTGTTATGCCGAACAATAGGCCGGGATCGCAGTCGATGTCACGGGCGCCGACTCACCTTCGGCCGTATCGCCGGTTATCTTGCTTGTCCGCGACCGAGGTCCGTCGCGGCCCGATAGCCTCGAACTGGGCCTTCTGCTCGTCGCTCAAGGTTACATAGAATTCGTCGAGCGCTGTGCGCACCTGCTTGACCGCCTGCAGCATGACGTCGAGCCGTTTGCCGATTGCAGCTAGCCGTGCCGTCGGTGTCACGGCTTCCTCGGGCTTGCAGGACGTGGCAAGCATGTCCGCCGACTTGCTGCTGGCGTCCTGCAGCGCGGCCAGCTTGGCGCGCTGGGCATCCGTCGGATGCAGCCTCGCCTCGATTTCCTCAGTCGGCCATCGCTGGCTCGACGATTCCGCGACGTCGCAGGGCCGTGCCAACGACCTGTTGCGTCGCCGCTCGCTCTTTCGTTCCTGATCTTCGGCGACCGCATTCAGCCGCGCCTTCTGCTCGTCGTTCAACAGGCCGTAGAACTTCTCAAGCGGCGGCTGCACGGTCGCAACGCCGGCGATCATCGCCTCGATGCGCTGCTGCATCGAGGCCAGCCGGCCGGATGCCGTCAGTGCGATCGAGGTAGGACACGCCGCCTTGATCTTCTGCGCCGCCGTGACCGACGCATTGGCGAGATCATCAAGCGCGGTGCGCTGCACTTCGGTCGGTTCGATCGTCTGGGCAATCAGGTCGATCGGCAGACCCGCGATCTCGTCCTCGCCGCAGAGCAGCGCCAGCCGGTCCGGCCCGCCGGCGGCATCGCGCGGCGGCAGGTAGCCGGAAAGGCCCTGATAGTCATAGGGCCCGAACAGGCCGGCATAGATGTCATCATAGCCGTAATACCAGAACGGCGCGCCAACGCGCGGTCCCCACAGCGCATAATCATACATGTCGAAATAGGCGAACGGCCAGAACAGCGGGCCGACCCAGCCGTACCCGCCGTTGCCATGTCGCCACCATCCACCGCCCCTGCCCCGGCCGTAGTGCCAGCCGGCCAGTGCCGCGCCCGCGGTGACGCTGGCGCGCATCGCCGGACTGTGCAGGGCCGCGGTATGGCGATAGCTGCGGGCGAGCGCGCGCGCATTCATCGCGCGGCCGCCGGCGAAATTCATCCGGTGCGCCGAGAAGGATCGGTGCGCGGAAAATGCGCGGTGTGCGGATCTGGCATGGAAATGGCCGCCACCATGATGCCGGCCGCCGAAATGATGGCCATGGCCTCCGCCACGATGGCCACCGCCGTGATGACCGCCACCACGTCCACCGCCGTGGCCGCCGCCATGACCACCACCGTGGCCGCCGCCATGACCGCCTTTCGCGATCGCAAAGTCCGCCACCGTCAGCGCGACGGCGAAGGCCACCGCGGCAATTCCCATGATGATCTTTGACATGGCGCGTCCCCTCATCGTCGCACGTCCATCATCGCTGTGCCGCAAGCTTGACGGCACGGGAATGAACGCCGACTGAATGCCAAAAGTTCCCGCCTCGCGAGGCCGCGCCCTTCGCAACCCGCCCTGTGCGGCGCAACGGTTGCGCCCAGCCAAGGCTTCGTGAAAACTGGCAACGCCATTCCCTCCCAGCAGGATTTCTCATCCATGCGGATTTGCGTTTTCGGTGCGGGCGCCGTCGGCAGTCATTTTGCGGTGCGTCTTGCGCAGGCAGGACATGACGTCTCCTGCGTGATGCGCGGGCCTCATCTGGATGCCGTAAAAGCCAACGGGCTGACGCTGCGGGTCGGAGATGACAAGTTCAAGGCGAAGGTGTCGGCATCGAGCGATCCCGCCGCGCTGGGCCCACAGGACGCGGTCATCTGCACGCTGAAGGCCACGGGTCTACCGAGCCTCGCCGACGGCTTGCCCCCACTGCTCGGCGAAGATACCGCCGTGGTGTTCGCGCAGAACGGCATTCCCTGGTGGTATGATATCGGGCTTTCGCCAACACATCCGCCGGTGCCGGATCTGGCTTTTCTCGATCCCGCTGGCCGTCTGCGCGCAGCGATCCCGAGAGCGCGCATCGTCGGTGGCGTGGTATTTTCGTCCAATGAAGTCATTGCGCCGGGCGTGGTGGCGAACCTGTCGCCGGAGCGCAACCGCCTCCTGATCGGCGAATGCGACGACCGCGCCAGCGCGCGCGTTGCAAAGCTGCGCGCGGCGCTCAACGAGGCTGCAATCGAATCGCCCGAGGTCGCGCAGATCAGGGAGACGATCTGGTCAAAGCTCCTGACCAACATGTCGATGTCGGTGCTGTGCCTTGTGACGGGGCAGACCGCGCGGGCGGTGCGCGACGATCCTGATCTTGCCGAGATCGTGCCGCGCCTTTTGGACGAGGTCAACAGTGTCGCGCAGAGCTACCTTCCCAAGGTCAAACGCGTAACGCGCACGGGCCCGGCGCCGGACCACAAGCCGTCGATCCTGCAGGATTACGAGCTTGGCCGCGCCATGGAGATCGACGTACTGGTCCGCGCACCCGCCGCCTTCGCGCGCGCCGCCGGACTTTCGACACCGATGCTCGACATGATGGCCGCGCTCGCGATCCGCCAGGCGCGCGAAAAGGGCCTCTACAAGAACTGAAAACAACAAGGCAGGGAGTTGCTTCATGCACGTCACGGGCAAGGTCTGCGTTGTCACGGGAGCTGCGAGCGGTATCGGTGAAGCCGTGGCACGGGCCTATGCGGAAGCCGGGGCACGCGGCGTCGTGCTCGCCGACCTCAAGACATCGCGTGACCGGCTCGCGAAAGTCGCCGGTGACATCGATGGCCTGCCGATCACGGCGGACGTCGGGCTGGAGGAGGACATCAAGGCCCTGATCGCCGCGGCCGAGGACAAGTATGGCCCGGTCGACGTGTTCTTTTCCAACGCCGGCCTGTCGCGCAAGGGGCAGGAGACCGCGTCCGATGCCGACTGGGACGTGAGCTGGCGCGTTCATGTCATGAGCCACGTGTTCGCGGCGCGTGTGCTGGTGCCGGGCATGCTCGCCCGCGGCTCCGGCTACCTCCTCAACACGGCTTCCGCGGCGGGCCTGCTGGCATCGCTGAACTCGATGCCCTACGGCGTGACGAAGAGTGCGGCGGTGGCGCTCGCCGAGCATCTCGCCATTCAATATGGCGACCGCGGCATCCGCGTCTCCGTGCTGTGCCCGCAATCGGTGCAGACAGCCATGACGACACCCGGCCCGAGCGCGGCGCGGGTCGACGGCGTGCTGCAGCCGCCGGAAGTCGCCCGCATGGTGATCGAGGCGATGGCGGAAGAACGCTTCCTCATCCTGTCGCACCCGCAGGTCGCCGAATATATGCTGCGCAAGGCCTCCAACCGCGACCGCTGGCTCGCCGGCATGCGCCGGCTGCGCGACAAGATCTATGGCGCGCCGACTTCGGTGTAATCAAATTCGTGATCGTGGATCCCGGCTCTGCGTCGCGTCGCTGCGTGCCGCGCCGCGTCCGGGACACGAAAACCCTTGAGCCCAACCACCGGTCTCCCTTCCCCGGACGCAGCGCAGCGCATAGCGGTGCGGTGCAGAGCCGGGGCCCATGCGTTGCATGCTTATGGATGGCTTCGCTTCGCTCGCAACTACGGGTCTGACGGCGCGAATCCTTCCAGAAGTCCGGTGTAGTCCTTCACGCCCGGCGCGGCATACGACCCGCGCCTTGAGGTCGTCAGCTTCAATCCGGCCAGCGCCTCGGCCTGCTTCACTGCGGCCGCCACGCCATCGACGACGGGCACGCCAAATTTCCGCGACAGTTTCTGCGCGAGATCGGCCATGCCTGCGCAGCCCAGCACGATCGCTTCCGCGCCCCTATCGAGCGCGCGGGCGATCTCGGCCTCCAGTTTCGCTTCCGCGCCCGAACCGGGCTTTTCGAGATCGAGCACCGCAACGTCGCAGGCTGTGACCTGCACCCGCTCGGCAAAGCCATAGCGGCGCACCAGCTCTTCGAGCGGCACGATCGAGCGCGGCAGCGTGGTGACGACGGCGATGCGCTTTGCGATCTGGCCGGCCGTCACCAGCGCCGCCTCGCAAATGCCGACCACCGGAAACGGCGCCGCGGTCCGCGCGGCGTCGAGCCCGGTGTCGTCGAAGCAGGCGACGATCGCCGCATCGGCGTCCGGTGCATGGATCAGCGCCTGGATCAGGCCGGGCACGGCGAACGCCTCGTCGTAATAGCCCTCGATCGAGACCGGGCCCATCGCCGAGGTGACGGCGGATATTTCAGTGCCGGGCGCGGCGACCGCGCGCGCCGCGGCGCCGATCGTTTCTGTCATCGAGGTGGTCGTGTTGGGATTGACGATCAGGATTTTTGTCATGGCGGCATCGTAGCCGGGATGATGCGGATCGCAACTCCATCCCCTCACTCGTCGTCCCGGCCTTGAGCCGGGACCATATGCCGCGGCCCTTGGAAAAGGCACGAAGGGAGACGACTTCGTCAACGACGCCTTCCTGTGGTTATGGGTCCCTGCGTGCGCAGGGACGACGCCGGACAGCCTAGCGAACGATTTCATCTACCCACGCCGCGAACGCATCCAGTGCCTCGTCCAGGACAGCGCGATCGTTCCGCCCCGAACTCTTCAGCACATGGAAGGAATGATCGGCGGCTTCAAGCAGATGCAGCGTCGCGCGCGATCCGAGCCCCTTCACGACCGGCTTGAGCAGGCTCAATTCCGCCAGCGCATCGCGCGTGCCCTGCAGGAACAGCATCGGTATCTCGACCTCCGCAAGATGTTTGGCGCGGTCGCTCGCCGGCTTCCCGGCCGGATGCAAGGGAAAACCGAGAAATGCCAATCCGCGAACACCCGGTAGCGGCGAGGCGGCCTGCGCCTGCGACGTCATCCGCCCGCCGAAGGATTTTCCGCCGGCGATCAGGGGCAGCGCCGGATAGTTGCGCGCCGCCTCCGTCACCGCCGCCCGCACCGCAGCATGCGCGAGCGCCGGCGGATCGGGCCGCTTGCTGCCTTTCTCCATATAGGGGAACTGATAGCGCAGCGATGCAATGCCCCGTTCGGCGAGGCCGCGGGCGGCCGCCTCCATCGACGCATGGGCCATGCCGGCGCCGGCCCCGTGCGCGAACACGTAACAGGCGCGGGGCTGTGGCGGCTGCACCAGCAGGGCGGACACCGCCTCGGTAGGACCGACTTCAACTCGAAGAGGCTCCGCGGCTTTTTCCATCATGTGATCTGCCTGACACTCTCTCCCATCAGGGAGATTCTATACTGCAAAAAAAGGCCGATCGGCCTCGCCGCGCTTCGGGGAGCTGGATTTATGGACAGAGCCGTGGCGCCACTATAGGATGGCATCATATTCAACCGCACGCCGGGGGTGATTCGCCTTCCGGCGTTTTTTGATAACAGACGGATATTGCGCGCTGACAGCGCGGGTTTGGGGAAGGGGGCAATCCATGCGCGGCTGGAGAATTGCGAAGATTGTGGGCGTGCTGGTGATCCTCGTCATCGGTTACGCCGCCTTCAAGGACGACATCGCCAAGGCCTGGCAGGATTTTCACGTCAGGCTCGTCGAGCATCCGACGCCCAAAAAGACGGTGTGGCTCGACCAGGGCATAACCAAGGAAAAGCTGAGCTGGTTCTACCACGCCGACCAGGGCACGCGGACCTTCGGCTTCCCCTATGAGTGGTTCATGGCCCTCGAGCAGCCGACGATTTCGTGGGTGCCGTTCACCAGGGTCGGCCTGCTCAGCGACCCCGCCTATCTCGATCGTTACGGCTTCATTGCCGACACCATCATCCCGGGCAAGGAGGCGCTTCCGATCGGGTTCGCGAAAGGCTCCGTGATGCTCGACCCGACCGGCGCGCCGTGGAAGAACCCGCGAACCAAGCAAGAGATGTACGGTGTCGGCCTGACCTGCGCTGCCTGCCACACCGGCAGCTTCACCTACAACGACACCGCTGTCGTCATCGACGGCGGACCGGCGCTCACCAACCTGTTCGGAATGAAGCAGGGCATGGGCATCTCGCTCGCGCTGACGCGATACTGGCCCGGACGGTTCGACCGCTTTGCCGACCGCATCTTGGGACCGGACTCCACCATCGACGACCGCGAGACGCTGAAGACCCAGCTCGATCAGGTTCTCGCCCAATACAAGCAGGTCAAGGATCTGGAAGAGCGCGTCGCCGCCCAGAGCATCCTCGAAGGATATGGACGGCTCGACGCGCTCAACCGGATCGGCAACCAGGTATTCTCGCTCGATCTGAAGAAGCCGGAAAACTACGCCGGCTCCTCGGCGCCGGTGCATTTTCCGCGGATATGGAATACGCCGTGGTTCGATTGGGTGCAGTACAACGGCTCCATCATGCAGCCGATGGTCCGTAACGCCGGTGAATCGCTCGGCGTCTCGGCAGAGCTCAACCTGACCGAGCCGTCGAAGGGCCTCTACAAATCGAGCGTCAACCTGAAAAAGCTGTTCGAGATGGAGCAGATGATGAAGGGCGACACGCAGCCGAACGCCAAGGACGGTTTTCCGGGCCTGAAATCTCCGAAATGGCCGGCTGATATTCTACCGGCGATCGATCAGACGCTGGCCGCCCAGGGCGCCGAGCTCTACAAGATCCGTTGCCAAGGCTGCCACCGCCCGCCGGTGACCAGCGAAGCGTTTTGGGATTTCAACAACAAGGACTGGTGGACCAAGAACCAGGCGGGCGAAGCGATCCTCAAGGTTGAGAATATCAAGATCGCGCATATCGGAACCGACCCGGCACAGGCCGCGGACATGCTGGCCCGAAAGGTCGCGGTACCGGAACATCTCGGGATCAAGGACAGCCGTTTCGCGTTCGCGCTGGGCGAACTGGTCGAGAAGACAGTGAATTATATTTACGATAACCGGACGCCGCCTACGAGCCCCGCGGAGCGGAAACGGACCGACGGCTATATGCCAAACGAGCTCCGCGGTGAGCTGGCCTACAAGGTCCGCCCCCTGAACGGCGTCTGGGCGACACCGCCCTATCTGCACAACGGCTCGGTGCCGACTATTGACGACCTGCTCGGGGATCCGGAGCAGCGGCCGAAGAAATTCTATCTCGGCAGCCGCGAATACGATCCCGTCAAGCTCGGTTACAAGACCGACCCGATCGCCGGTGGTTTCGAATTGGACACTTCCATCCGCGGCAATTCGAACCGGGGCCACGAATTCCGCAAGGATTACGACGAGAACAAGGAAATCGAGGGCGTGATCGGACCGGCGCTGTCAGCCGACGAGCGCAAGGCCCTGATCGAGTATCTCAAGACGCTCTGAGCCTGTTTGCATGCAGCCACGGCCGGGCATCGCCCGGCCGTGGGTCTTAAGGCCATGCCACGCGTCAAAAGACTGATCGGGCGACGCGCCTATCGGCTTGCCACCAGCCGCAGCTGTGGCTTGATCGTTTCCTCGAGCTCGGATTTGAGCTGGTGCACGCGCGGATCGTCTGAGTGCGCCGCACAGATGGCATATTGGTTGACCGAGCGCTTCAGGGCATGCCGCTCTTCCGCTGTGCGCGTCACCTCCGGGCTGGACAGCCTCAGCACCATGCCGCCGAGTTGCACCAGCACTTCGTCGAGCGCCCGATCCATTCGTGCAAAATGATTCATCGCACCACTCCCTGGAAGAGGAGTAATGAGCGGCGCGCCCGCACGTTCCCCGCGCGCTCGTTTACGGATAACCAGGAGTAAACGGCGCCAGCCTATCAGTTCGCTCCGTGCATCTGATTGCCGAAATCACTCTCAATTGAAGAAAACCAGCAGGGCTGCCCGGCAAATGGCGCAATTGCGGCGGACTGGCCCGTTACCTATGCTGCCGCCTCATACCACATGAGGCCCCGCATGATTCCGCCGCTCGATCCCGTCGTCGCCCAGATCATTCCGCTGTTGCCGCTGCGCGATCCTGCGACGATGACGCCGCAAACCTGCCGCGATGACCTGCGCGCCCTCGCCGCCGCGCGCGCGAAAGTTCCGCCGCCACAGGTCGCGAGCACGGAAGACATCAAGGTGAAGGGCGCCACCGGGCTCCTCGGCGCGCGAGTCTACCGGAACGGAAACGGCAAATCGCCAACCATCGTGTTCTTCCATGGCGGCGGCTGGGTGGCCGGCGATCTCGAAACCCATGACCGGCAGGCGCGCTGGCTGGCGATCGAGACCGGCGCGGTCGTCGTCTCCGTCGATTATCGCCGCCCGCCCGAAGTGCGCTTTCCCGGCGCGTTCGAGGACGCCTTTGCGGCGACCAAGGATGTCATCGCCCGCATCGCCGAGTTCGGCGGCGATGCTGCCCGCGTCGGCGTCGCCGGTGACAGTGCCGGCGGCAATCTCGCGGCCACGACCGCGATCGCCTGCCGCGACGCCGGCATCAGGCTGGCCGCGCAGTTGCTGGTCTATCCCGTCACCGACGTTCTCGGCAATTTCGCAGATGCCAAGGAGAATGCGCGCTTCCCCTCGCGCGCCGAGAACGCCGACGGCTATTTCCTCACCCGTGCGACCATGGAATGGTTTTGCGGCCACTATCTTGAAGACAGAGCCCACGGCGCCGACTGGCGCGTTTCGCCGCTCCGCGCCAAAAATCTCGCCGGCCTTGCACCGGCGATCGTCACCACCGCCTGGTTCGATCCGCTGCGCGACGAGGGCAAGGCCTATGCCGACGCGCTGAAGGCCGCCGGCGTGCCGACCAGCTATTACGACGGCCTCGGCCTGATCCACGGCTATTTCGGTCTCGGCGAAGCCTCCGAGACCGCCAAGCGCGAGGCGCAGCGCGCCCGTGCCGAGTTTAGGGCGTTGCTGGAAAAGGGCGCTTGAAACACCTATGCCGGCACGCCCCTGATAAACTCGATCAGCGCGGCGCTGACCTCGTTGGGCCGCTCCTGCTGGGTCCAGTGGCCGCAGCCCGGCAGCATCTGGATCTTGCGCAAGGCCGGAACGAAGCTTTTCATGTTGGCGAGCAACTGGTCGGTGCCGGGGACGGCGACGATGAAGTCGCGGTCGCCCGCGATGTAGAGCGCCGGGATCGACACCGGCAGGCCGGCCACCGCCCCCGTGATCTCCCAGTTGCGATCGATGTTGCGGTAATAGTTCAGCGCCCCACGAAAACCGCTGCGCCGAAACTCCTCGCCGTAAAAGTCGATATCGCTCTCAGTCAGCCAGGCCGGCAATGTTTTCGGCGCGGCGGGTCCTTGCAAAAATCCGCCGCCCTTCGGCACCATGCCAAGGTTCGGTGCGGGCCCGCCGGCGGCTGCGGCCGCACGCGCTGCCGCGACGCCATCGCCGGAAGCGCCGAACAGCATGTTGCGAATGGTCGCGCGGGGATCGCGTCCGAGCTCCGCTTCGGCCACTCCAGGTTCCTGGAAATAGAGCTGATAGAACTGCGCATTCTCCGTGCGCGGCATCAAGCTTGTCGGTAGCGCCTTGCTGCGCGGCCGGAACGGCACGCTGAGCGCCGCGACCGCCCTGAAGCGATCGGGCCGCATCAGCGCGGCCTGCCACGCAACGCTGGCGCCCCAATCGTGGCCGACGATGACGGCGGTCGCCACCCCGAGGGTATCGAGAATGCCGACCATGTCGCCGACGAGATGCAGGATCGTGTACTGGTCGATCGCCTGCGGCGCATCGCTCCTGCCGTAGCCGCGCATGTCGGGCGCAACGACGCGGAAGCCGGCCGCCGCGAGCGCGGCGATCTGGTGCCGCCAGGAGAACCAGGATTCGGGGAAGCCGTGCACCAGAAGCACCAGCGGCCCCTCGCCCTGCTCGGCGATGTTGATGCGGATGCCGTTGCATTCGACGATCCGTTGCGTCGGCATGTTCGGCTTTTCGTTCTTCGATGCGGAGGCCGCGAACGCGCGCGATGCGAGCGGCAGGATGGCGGCGGCCAGAAGCTGACGTCTGTTCATGACATTCTCTTCCGATCAGGCTTGCGCACGCCCGGCCGGCTGCTGCGGTGCCAGTTCCGACTGCTGCTCGCGGACGAACTCCTCGAAGGTCTTCGGCCTGGCGCCGCCGATCTTTTCGATCGTATCCGTCACGGCAAAGCGTGCGGTCTCGGTCGACAGACTGGCAGCGCGGAGCGACTTCCACAGCGCGGAGAGATGTTCGACCGCATGCGCGTTCCAGCCACGCGCGAGCACCTCGCTCCGCCACGCCTCGTCTGATATCTCCTCGTAATGCACGTCGCGCTCGAAGACGCGCGCGAAAGCCCCAACGATGTCGCGGATGGAATTGGTGCTGCCGATCACGGGAAATGCGCTTCCCGCGGGCCGTTTGGGTCCCGTGAGCAGGCCGACGGCGATCCGCGCAACGTCTTCGGCCGAGATCAGCGGCAGAATGGTGTCTTCATCGCCCAGCGGCAGGCGGATGGCGCCGCGCGCGGGCATGCTTGCGCCGACGAGGCGCGCCACGTTCTCATAGAACACGGTGGCGCGAAGATGCAGCGGGCCGACGCCGGCCCATTCGAACACCTGTTCCGACAGGTAGTTCTGCCGCATGCGCGGCGTCGGCGCATCGATCGACGACTGGTACATCACGAGGTTGACCAGACGCGAAACTGCATGCCTGCGCGCCGCAAACGCCATCGCGGCCGTCGCATCCCCCAGCCCGTCCTGCACCGGATAGGCAAAATAAATCGCCGAGACATCCTTCGCGGCCTGTTCGACCGAGCGAACGTCGAGAAGTCCCCGACAAAAATTTCGGCCCCGAGCGATTTCAGGCGATCGGAGCGTTCGTCGATCTGGCGCACGAAGGCGCGGACGGGCACGCCGCGCTTGAGCAGGATTTCGGAGACATGGCGTCCGGTTCGGCCCTGGGCGCCGCCGGCCGCTGAGGTCACAAGGACGGGTTTCGTTATGGGAACGATCCTTTTACATCGAGGTCCGCTTTTGGTACGATACGGTACCAAGCAATCCCGAATACGGTACCCGTCAGTACCAAGTCAAGCGGAAAAGTGCAGCGATGAGTCCAAAGATCAAGGCGGGCGAGGTGGACGCCGATGCAATGGAAGTCCGGAAGCGAATTATCGGCGCGGCCCTTTCCGCCTTCATGGAGGGCGGCTATGCGCAGACCTCGACGCTGGAGATTGCGACGCGCGCCCGCGTGTCGAAGCGCGAGCTCTACGCGTTGTTCGGCAACAAGGAAGCGATGCTCGTCGCCTGCATCACCGAGCGCGCCCAGCGTCTGAAGGCCCCGGCCGATCTGCCAGAGTTGCGAAGCCGGGACATTCTGGCTGAAGTCCTCAGCGCGTTTGGCACGAGGTTGCTGACGGAGACGACCGATCCGGTCGTCGTCGCAGTGTTCCGCCTCGCCATTTCCGAAACGGTGCACGCGCCGAAGGTGGCGCAAGCGCTGGACACGATCGCGCGCAAGCCGACGCGTGACGCATTGCGCGCCATCATGGCGAGCGCAAGATCAGCCGGTCTTCTCGCGGGCGATCCTGATCCGATGGCCGAAAAGTTCCTCGGACTGCTCTGGGGCGACCTGATGACCGGCTTGCTGCTTCAGGCGGCACTCCGCCCGACCGCCGCCGAGATCGCCCGCCGCGCCCGCGAAGCGACGGTTGGGCTTCTCAAGATTTATCCAGAGCCTGCCGCTGGCGCGTAGCGGACCGTCCGCCTCGACGACCGACCGCTCAAACCGTTTCGATCGTCACCTGATCGGCCAGGCGCATGACGTCGTCCACCCGGCACAATTCCGTTCCCGGATGGAGTAGGGCCGCCGCGCCGGCGGCGACGGCAAGACGGAAAGCATCGGTGCGCGAAGCCCCGCAGGCAAGTTGCCAGACCAGCGCGGCCAGAAAGCTGTCGCCTGCGCCAACCGCGCTCCGGGGCGTGATCGGGATCGGCGGCGCCCGCAAGACCTCGCCGCGCGTCACCAGCGCCGCGCCAAGATGGGCCATCGTCAACGCGACGACGTCAGCCTTCCCCGTTTCGACAAGCTCCATGGCCGCGAGCTCCCACGCGTAAGCGTCGGCGGGCTCGCTTCCAGTCAGTTCACGCATCTCGCGCAGGTTCGGTTTGATGAGGTCGACGCCTTCGGCCGCCGCCGCGGCGAGCGACGGTCCCGACGTGTCGAGGATGATTTTGGCACCGCGCTGTTTTGCAATCCTCGCGAGGCGTGCATAGAAATCGTTAGGAACGCCGTCGGGCAGGCTGCCGCTCGCCACCAGAAACTGCGGAAACGGCTCGATCTCTGCAACCAGCTTCAGGCATTGCTTCCACTCGGCTTCACTGAGCCGCGGCCCGGGAAGAATGAAGCGGTATTGCTGGCCCGCAGAAATCTCATCGACGAAGAAATTCTCGCGCGTTTCGCCCGCAATCGTCCAGGTGTGGCTGGCAACGCCCTCGGCATCCAGCAATTGGCGCAACAGCGTTCCGATCGGCCCGCCTACGGGGTAGATCGCTCGGGCATCGCCGCCGAGCCGCTTGATGACCCGCGCGACGTTGATCCCGCCCCCGCCAGGATCGCGCCGCTGCGTTCGGCCGCGCATCTTCGCAACCGGCACGATCTTGTCGACCGCCGTCGAGAGATCGACCGCCGGGCTTGGAGTAATCGTGACGATGTCGGTCATCGGCTGATGGGGCTGATTCGAACCGCGGACGACCCGCGTAGTGGAGGCCGAACAGGCTGGCGATCCCGGGAAGACTCGAACTTCCGACCTACGGTTTAGGAAACCGTCGCTCTATCCGGCTGAGCTACGGGACCGCGGACCCGCGCATCGAGGCGGGTGCTTGCGGGCTTCATAGCAAAGCAGGCCGGACATCGCCAGCCCTCTCGGCCATCTGACTTCAGCCAAAAGGCGCAGGCGTGAACGGCAACAGGCGCCCATGCCGGGAACGGGTTAGATGTCAGCGCGTACCGATGCGTTGGTGTCGCAGCAAGAAACCGGCAAAATAACTGCGTCCATCAATCTCCGTTACGGCCGGTTGCCACCCAGCATGAGCTGCCGGTTCAACGCCGGCGATCGCGGTATGTTTCCACGAAGCATTCAGTTCCTCCTCACCGCGACATAGCGACACTGCGCATCGACAAGCGCGCATTCCGAAACTTCCGCCGAAACGCCGAGGAACATTCATTGGTCCGTTCAGTTCTACAAGCACCAATCAACCTTTCGAGGAGGATACAATGCAGAAGTTTTTGGCCGCGGCTCTCCTGAGCGCCGCAGTGCTCAGCGCGCCTGCCTACGCGCAATCTCCGCAGCCCGCCGACCGTGCCGCTCCCGCCGCGACGACCACCAGCTCACAGGAAAAGATGGCGCTCAAAGGCAATTGGCGCGCATCCAAGCTGATGGGTCTCGACGTCTATAATGAGGGCAACGAGAAGCTCGGCGACATCAACGAGCTGATCCTGGACAAGAGCGGCAAGGTCGCCGCCGTGATCATCGGCATCGGCGGCTTTCTGGGGATGGGCGAGCACGACATCGCCGTCTCAATGGACAAGCTGAAATTCGTCGAGGAGCCGATGCGCACCAGCTCGGCCGCGACGACGAAAGAGACAACCAGCAAGGAAACCACGACTGGCGCGGCCACGACCACCACGACGGCGCGGACGTCCAATGCGAACGACTGGACGCCCGATCACGCCGTGATGAGCGGTACCAAGGAACAGCTCAAGGCGATGCCGCAGTTCAAGTACTCGGATTACAACTAAACGTCCGGTATTTTTCGCTGATCAAGGCCCCACTCCGGTGGGGCCTTTTTCATGAGCCGAGCAGGAAAAAACGCGAGCTGGATGCCGCGAAGTAGGAACCATTCGCGTTGCCAAACGTCGCATTGATGGCTCCGATTTCATCCCCCATGATCGGACGCCGTTGGAATGACGGCCTCGGCGCCCGCCGCACTGAGGCCGTTCTTCCCCGCGTGTCGTTTCGGTGCGCACACGCCGAACTCCCACGTGCGCCCTGTTGGGCATCCCCACAAAAAGGAACGATCCCGCTCAGCTCCGGCGCAAGGTTACGGCGCCGAGCAAAGCGCTACGCCTTGATGTTGTTCTCGCGGACGACCCGGCCCCAGATGCCGACCTGCTTGAGGAAGAACGTCGAAAACTCCTGGCCGTCGGCGAGCAGCAACGTCATCTGTTGCGTCTCCTGCAACTGCGCCGCCACGGATTGTTCGCTAAGGATCTCCTTCGCCGATTTCGCCATGCCGGCGATGACGTCCGCCGGCGTATCCTTGGGCGCGAAGATGCCCCACCAAGCCAGCGTCTCGAAATCGGGGAATCCCGCTTCGATCGCGGTCTGGGTGTCCTTGAGCGCCGGCATCCGCTCGCGCCCCATCTGCAGGATCGGCCGCAGCATGTTAGTGCCGAGTTGCGCGGTGATCAGCGCCGCCGAGCCCACGATCATGTCGACATGGCCGCCGAGCACGTCGTTCATCGCCGGGCCGCCGCCGCGATAGGGCACGTGGGTGATCTCGACGCCGGCCTTCTTGCCCAGCACCGTCATCGCCAGATGGCCGAGCGTGCCGATGCCGACGGAAGCGTATTTCACCGCGCCGGGCTTTTCCTTGCAGGCCGCGACCACGTCGGCAAACGTCTTGTAGGGACGCTCGGCATTCGCGGCGACGACATAGGGCGCGGTGCCGACCAGCAACACCGGCATCAGGTCCTTCTCGACATCGAGACCCGGCTTTTCGAGAATCGAGGGAATCACCGCGTGCGAATCGAAGGTCACCAGGAAGGTCGCGCCGTCAGGCGCGCTCTTGGCGACCTGGATGGCGCCGAGCGAGCCGGCCGCGCCGGACTTGTTCTCCACCAGCACGGTGCGGCCAAGCTTCGTCTGCAAGTGAGTCTGCAACAACCGCGCCAGCGCGTCGGTCGATCCGCCGGGCGGAAACGGCACCACCAGCGTCATGTTCTTGGCCGGCTGTGCCAGCGCCGGCGTCACCGCAAACGCGGCTGACGCCGCAAGCAAGTTGCGTCGTGTAATCTTCACCAGAACTCTCTTCCCTGTGACGCCCCGCTTTTTTGTTTTTGTTCGCGAGGCTTGATCTTACGTGCCGAAGCCGGACCCGGCTTTCTTGTACTCGGGCCGCGGCGGGCTGAAGATGTCAAGCACACGCGCCCCTTCCGGTCCAGCCCGCATGGTGTGCGGCACGTTTCCAGGGGTGCGCCAGAAATCGCCCTTCTTGACCGGTATTTCCTCACCGCCTTGGACGCGGATCGCCGAACCATCGAGCAGCACGCCCCATTGCTCCTCGGGGTGATGGTGCAGCGTGCCTTGCGCGTGCGGGCCTAGCGTCACTACCGAGAGCATGGCGTGCTCGCCGGAGAAAATGCGCGTGGTGACGCCGGCGGCCAGCTCGCGAAACAGGCCGTCGGCCGGATTGTCCAGGTTGTGAAATTCGTCCTTCTGACTCATCGTTCCTCCTTCAGTGCGCGAGGGGTTGGTTACCCAACGGCGATTTGATTAATGCGACACGTAGTTTCCGTTCCCCGGACGCTGCGCAGCGCGAAAGCGGTGCGCTGCTGATCCGGGGTCCACACGCTGCGGCTGGATCCCGGCCCTGCAGCGCAGCGCTACGCGCTGCACCGCGTCCAGGACACGGGAGTGCGGCATCGTGCACTTCAAGACTTGCCGTAGCTGCCCTGGTAGCGACCTTCGCGAATCGAGATGATGGTCTGCTCCTCGCGGGCGATCTGGGCACGGACCGCCTCCAGCAAGCTGGCCGCGATCGACGCGGGAAACGAAACCACGCCGTCCTCGTCGCCCACCACGATATCGCCGGGGGAGATCACCGAACCGCCGATCGAAACCGGCACGTTGATTTCACCGGGGCCGCTCTTGTAGGGACCACGATGGATGGCGCTGCGCGCAAAGCACGGGAATTCGGAGGCCGCGAACGAAGCGGCGTCGCGGATCGCGCCGTCGATCACATAACCTGCGGCGCCCCTGTATTCGGCGATGTTCTTCATGATCTCGCCAACCAGCGCCCGCGACTCATCGCCGCCGCCATCGACGACGATCACGTCGCCCGGGCCGACCAGTTCGAGCGCCTTGTGGATCGCCAGATTATCGCCCGGCCGCGTGCGCACCGTGAAAGCGACGCCGACCAGCTTGCTGCCGCGATGGAACGGCCGCAGGCCGACTGCCCCGGGCAACCGGGCAAGGTTGTCAGAAATGACGGACGTGGGTGCGCCCCTGAATGCCTCGATCAGCTCGGGCGCGGGCTTTGGCACGCTAGCCATGGCGGTGGTGATGCTCATGCGGATTGTTTCCCCTGTGCCTGGGCCGAACCTTTCGCCATGTTCGCGCGGCGCGGCCACTTGAATTCGTCCCCGGCGGCAAAACCAATAGCATTCCGCAGGAGCAGCTATAATGGATTTGCAACACGCCGGACGGCATCACGGCAATACCCGATGGTCCGAATTCGGTGAACGCCCCAACGCCTGGGCGACCGGACGAGCGCTCATTTGGTCATACCACGGCCGCGACGTGAAATCGTACTTGGCTGGCCACACCTGTTAACACAAAGTTAACCAGACCATTCGACGCTAAAACGGATTCCATGATTCAAACCAGCCGCCTCGCATGCTGATCAAGAACCTTTCGCCCTCGCCGGCGCTTTCGGTCGTTCAGTTTACTGACATCGACGCCTTCCGCCCAGCCGAATTCGTCGCGGATGCGCGCAGCGTGCCGCTGACCCTGGCCAATTTCCATACCGCGCGTGCGATCGTGCAGTTGCCGCACTGCCAGATCATCGTGCTCACTTCGTTTCCCCGCATCGTCGATGTCAGCTATCGGGCGGCCCATGGCATTGTCATATTCCAGCTTCAGGACGCCTATGAAGTATCGGTGAACGGCCTGTCCGTGGACCGGCCGACCTTTGTCGGCATGCGCGGCAATCTGGACCTGCAATTCGTCGAGCCGCACGGGTCACTGCACGCCATCATCATCCTCGGGGCCGGCCTTCGCGACCGCGAATGGTTCGATACGCCGGACGAGCTGTGCCCGTTCACGCCGCACGCCGACGACCTTGCGATGGTAAGATCCGTTACCACCCGCATTCTGCAGACGGCTTCCGCCAAGCCGGACCTGGTGCAGGAACCGATTTCGGCACTCGCCATCCAGGAAGGCCTGTTGCTCGCGATCGACGAGATGTTCCGTCGCAGCCGGACGCCGGAATTGACCAACCGGATTGCCAGCCGGGGCTATTGCCGGCTCGTTCGCATGATCGATGAATATGTCGCATTCCATGCCGCCTCGGCGATCTACAGCGCCGACCTTGCCGAACGATGCGGCGTATCGGTGCGAACGCTGGGCACGGCGGTGGCAACCGTTCGCGGCATGAGCCTGCATCGCTACTTGCGGCTCAAGCAACTTTGGTCGGCCCGCGCACAACTCGTGAAAGGGTCCGACGCCGTCACCGTGACGTCCTGCGCCCGCGCCAACGGCTTCCATCACATGGGCGAGTTCGCTCGGCTCTATCGCGCCACGTTCCACGAAACGGCGTCGCACACGCTGGCCCGCGCCCGAGGGTCTGACTGATTCTTGCCACAATGTGGCGTGCTTATCCGCTCGCCTTCGAATCTTGCAGTTAGAATCACTGCAAGATCTCGCGTGGAACTTTGCTTCTCCTTTGAATTTCTTCAGGATTTTTAGGGGCATGGCACTGTGTTCCAGCAGTCACATGCTGGAGGTAAGGTCACAACGCCAGCGGGAATAGCGTGCAATTTCGGCGTGACAGCGCTGCCAAAATGATGACAATCGACTCACTCAAAGTTCCCTAGAGAATTCGACTGGAGAATACCGTCCGTGATCGCCTCACGCGCATCTTCGTTTGTTGTTGCCACCGTCGGGGGGCTCTTCATGCTCGCGCCGGTGACTTCACATGCGCAGTGGTGGCGCAGCGCGCCATACGATTTCGAATCCTGTGCTGATGTGGCCGAGAAGGCCGCGACCAAGGAAGAAAAAACGACGAAGCTCGCCGAATGCAACGCGAAGTTCGCCGGCCGTCGCAAGGCAGGCGGCGGTTACACCTATTATGATTTCATGCAGGACCGGACCTTCGACATCGCGGGCCCCAACCCGACGCCGGAAGAGCAGAAGAAGATCGACGAGCAATATACCGCCTATCTTGAGCGCGAGCGGCGCAACCACTCCGCGGCGCAGGCGGCGGCAGCCAGGCAGCAACAGGTGGAGCCGCCCCCCGTGCAGGGGATACAGCAAGTCTCCCTGCGCGAGGAGCCGGCCCCTCCGCCGGTTGAAGTCGAGAAGGTGCCGATCCCGGTGGCGAGCCCGGTCAAGCAGGCCGCCCGGCTGAGGGCCGCCCATTGCGCCAAGAACCAGTTCTCCTGCGATTGGCCGCGGCTTTCCGAAAGCATCAACGGGCTGAAGCGTATATTCAATTCGCAGCAGCAGCCGCAGCAACAGCAGGCCAAGCAGAAGAAAGGCTGACGCCCCCACCCGTCAATGCGTGCGCACCCGCTTGACGCGGCGCGGCTTGATGGCGGGTGCCGTGGCGGCGCGCGACGCCGCCCGCTGTTCCTGCAACCTCGCATCATAGCCCGGTGACGGTGTCACCGTCGGCGGCACGGCGTGGGCCGCAGTCGACATCGATCCTGCCAGGGCAACCGCGATCAGCGCCAGATACGTTCGTTTCATTCGCTTCTCCCTCACGCGCCTATAATAAAGTCGCGCTTGGCCAGCGACAATTCACAGCCTGGGCATCGCTCGGTTCGCGCGAACCTGCTCCGGCGTCAGCCTTGGCGATCCCTTGCCCTCGCGCTCGGCCTGCCGGATCAACTCCACGATCCGCCGCGACAGCGGCGCGTTGAGCCCGTGACGATCGGCGATCCCGGTAATGACACCCTGCAGATAATCGATTTCGGTGCGGCGGCCATGTTTCAAATCCTCCCACATCGACGAGCGCGCCTCGGGATCGATCTTCATGGTCCGCCCGAGCAGCATTTCGAAGAAGAAGTCCGGCAGGCGGAGCAGCGACGGTAGCCATGCGAACGGGATCGGCGTCGGCGAGACCGGCCTAATGCCCTCGGCCTTGATCGCCGCGAGTGCCTCGGCGACCTGATCGGCGAACAGGCGCCGCCATGGCCGCTGGCCGATTTGCCGGCGCAGCGGCAGATCGGCCAGCGCATTGAGCGCGTTGTTGAGATTGAGCACGAGCTTGCCCCATTGCACGCCCGCGATGTCATCGGTGGCGCGCACCTTCAGGCCGGGCACCGACAGCTTCCCGGCCGTGCGCGCCTCGTCCTGCTCGACCACGATGTCGCCGGAGGTGGCGCGGTGAAACCGCCCCTCACCAAGTGCGATCACGTTGACGGCACCATACCGCCAAGCACGCGCCGTCCCGGCAGGCGCTCGCGCAGCACCGCGATATTGCCGACGCCATTCTGCAGGCTGACGATGACGGCATCTGATGGCGCGTGCTTTGCGATGACCTCGGCCATTTCAGCCGTATCCACGCTCTTCACCGTGACCAGCACGATGCTGGCGGCCGCGAAAACGGAAGGATTTTCCGACAATACGAGCCTATCGCTGGCGATGGTCTGATCGAACCCTTCAAAGCTCGTCGGCCGCAGGCCGCTCGCCTCGACTTCGGCGATGATGCGCGGCCGCGCCAGCAGCACAACGCGGTGGCCGCCGGCGGCCAGCATGCCGCCGACGAAACAGCCGATGCTGCCCGCCCCTGCAATGCCGATCGTCTGGCCCGAAACCATTTCGCCACCCACCGCGTTTGCACCCCGCTTTGAATACTGGACCGCACATATGGCGCCTGTCGGAAGCGCCGGCTGGCCGGTCCGTGTAACAGCCCTAGTTGTAACAGCCCTGTGCCGTCGTTATCTTTCACGCCGGGGCTACGCGGAGGAGACTATCATGGGTTTACTCGACGTTCTCAACGGCATGATGAACGGCCCGCGCGGCCCAAGCCGCCCGAGCGCGCCATCCCAGGGCGGCGGCATGTCGCCCCTTACCATGGCGATCCTCGCGCTGCTGGCGTGGAAAGGCATCAAGCATTTCAGCGGCAACCAGACCGGCTCGGCACCGCAGCCAGCGCCGGCACCCGGCAATGTGAACACCGGTTTGCCCGGCGGCCTGGGCGGTGGCGGCCTCAGTGACATGCTCAAGGGTGGCCTCGGCGGCCTGCTCGCGGGCGGTGCGGCCGGCAGCATCCTGAGCGGCGGCCTCGGCGACCTCTTGAATCAGCTGCAACAGAAGGGCCTCGGCGATCAGGCCGACTCGTGGGTCGGCAACGGCCCCAACAAGCAGATTTCGCCCGGCGATCTCGCCAATGCGCTCGGCGCCGACCAGATCGATCAGCTATCGGCGCAAAGCGGAATGTCGCGAGACGATCTGCTGCAGGGCCTCAGCCAGTACCTGCCCGACGTCGTCAATCACCTGACGCCGGATGGACGGCTGCCGAGCGACAACGAGATGTCGGAACGGATTTGACGTCTCGGCTCCTATCTCGAGCAATCGGAAAAGGACAGCACATGAGCGGCATTCTCTGGATCATTCTGGTCGGCTTCGTAGCCGGCATCATTGCGCGCATCCTGTCGCCGGGACCGAACAATCCGACCGGCTTCATCCTGACCACGGTGCTCGGTATTGCCGGCGCGTTTCTGGCGACTTTCATCGGCCAGGCGATCGGCCATTATGGTCCCGACCAGGGCGCCGGCTTCATCACCGCCACCATCGGCGCGCTGGTGGTGCTGTTCATCTGGAATCGGCTGGTGGCGAGCCGCGTGATTTCCGATCCGGGGAATAGATAGAGGGCGCCGCTCTCTCCACCATCATTGCGAGCGAAGCGAAGCAATCCATGATGCCGAATGGATTGCTTCGTCGCTAGCGCTCCTCGCAATGACGAAACTAAAGCACCAGATGCATGCCCGCATCCATGCGGACGAACTCGCCGGTCATGTTGCTCGACGCCGGCGAGGCCAGGAACAACACCAGTTGCGCGATGTCCTCCGCTGTGGATGCGATCTTGAGCGGCACCTTCGCCACCACCGCGTCGCGCACCGCTTTCGCGCCGGCCTCGCCGCGGCCCTTCGTGAACCAGGGCGTATCGATATAGCCGGGGCAAACCGTGTTGACGCGGATCAGCGGCGCCAGCGCGCGCGCCAATGATTGCGTCATGGTGTTGAGCGCTCCCTTGCTCGCGGCATAGGCCACTGACGAGCCGCCGCCGGAAATGCCGGCGACCGAGGAGACGTTGACCACGGCAGAGGGCTTGCCGGAGGCTTTTGCGCCGGCCTCGAGCTGGGCACGCGCCGCGCGGATCATCTGGAACGGGCCGATGGTGTTCACGGCATAGATGCGGTGGAAATCTTCCGCCGAAAGTCCGTCGAGATCGTGGTGCGGCACATGCTTGGTAGTACCGGCATTGTTGATGAGCACATCGAGCCGACCCCACGCCGCGGCGGCCGCCGCGATTTTCTTGCAGTCCTCATCGCGCGAGACGTCGCCCTGTATGACCACGACTTCGGCGCCGGCGCTGCGGCAGAGGTCGGCGGTGGCTTCAGCTTCCGCCTTGCTGTTGGAATAGTTGACGACGATGCGCGCACCGCCCTTGGCCAGAATGGCGGCGGTGGCGGCCCCGAGGCCCGAGGCTGAACCGGTCACTATCGCGCACAAACCATCCTTCGACATCCGCATTTCCTTTTGTTGATTTTTGGGCCGGGTTTCGAACCGCCCGTTCGTGGATCGGGCCGTACCATATCGCGCGGCCCATCGCGTGCAACCTTGCGGTAATCCGCTGAGCGGAATTTATTCGCAGGCCCCGACCAGCATGCCGCCGTCGCAGGCCGCCCTGCGGACAGCGCTTGTCAGGCCTATGGCTTTTGCCCATCATAAAGCGCAAGAAAAGACCGCGGCCGGCCCGACACTAACAATCGGGATTGGCGTGCCAATTTCAAATCGGGGAACGCTGTGGCGGAGAGTGAGAACATCGTTGCCGAGACTGCGGAGAAAATCTTCGCCGATCTCGCCGACGCCCAAACCATCAATCACGACAAGAAGGGTGAGTGGAAGGCGCCGCTGTGGCAGGCGCTCACCGACGCCGGCCTGCCGCTGTCTTGGGTGCCGGAAGATTGCGGCGGCTCGGGCGCCTCGCTGGCCGAAGGTTTCAGTGTTTTGAGCGCCGCCGGCCGCTTTGCGATCGCCGTCCCCCTTGCCGAGACCATGCTAGCCGGATGGCTGCTGGCGCAGGCCAAGATCGCCTCGCCCGGCGGCGAGATGACCGTGGTGCCGGCGAGCCCCAAGGACCGGATTGCCGTCAATGCCGATGGCTGCCTGTCCGGCCGCGCACGCGGCGTGCCGTTTGCCAAGGTAGCCAAACATTTCGCTGTGCTGGCGAGCGATGCGAAGGGAAGCGTTTCCATCGCGCTGGTGGACGCCGGCAAATGCCGGATCGAGGCCGGGCTAAATCTCGGCGGCGACAATTCCGACGTCGTGACGCTCGACAAGGTGCAGCCCGACGCGATCAAGCCGGCGCCGCAAGGCTTTGACCAGACCCGGCTGATGCTGATGGGCGGCGTCGCGCGCTCCCTGCAGATCGCGGGCGCACTGGAATCGATGCTGGAAATTTCCGTGCGTTATTCCAACGAGCGTGTCGCCTTCGAGAAGAAGATCTCGAAATTCCAGGCGGTGCAGCACAACCTCGCACGGCTCGCCGGCGAATCGGCGGCGGCGCTGGCCGCCGCAACCTCGGCCGCTGACGCCATTTCCAACGCGACCGCGTTCAACGACGAGATATTCCTCGAAGCCGTCGCTGCAAAAATCCGCTGCGCGGAAGCGGCGGAAAAAGGCGGCGGCATCGCCCACCAGGTGCATGGCGCGATCGGCTTCACCATCGAGCACATCCTGCACCGCTATTCGCTGCGGGCGCTCGCCTGGCGCGACGATTTCGGTTCCGAAAGCTACTGGGCTGTTGAGCTCGGCAAGCTCGTCTGCGTCAGAGGCGCCGATGAATTGTGGCCGCTGGTCGCCTCCCGCTGATACCGACACAAATTGGACGTCGAGATAGACAATGACCGCAGCCCTTCGTTTCGATCCGATCCGCCTGCCGGAAAAATGCGAGCAGTTGCGCAAGGAAGTGCGCGCCTTTCTCGCCGAGGAAATCGCCGCCGGCACTTTTGATCCGTACAAACCGAACCGCGAAGACACCGACGTGCCGGAATTCTCCCGCAAGGTCGGGGAGCGCGGCTGGCTCGGCATGACCTGGCCGAAAAAATATGGTGGCCACGAGCGTTCGTTCCTGGAGCGCTACGTGGTGACCGAGGAAATGCGCGTGGCGAATGCGCCGACGCGGCGCTTCTTCGTCGCCGACCGCCAGAGCGGCCCCGTGCTTTTGAAATACGCGCCCGAGCACATCAAGATGGAGATCCTGCCGCGCATCTGCAAAGGCGAGATCTGCTTTGCCATCGGCATGAGTGAGCCGAACTCCGGCTCCGATCTGTTCGCGGCGAAGACCCGCGCCACCAAGACCGACGGCGGCTATCTGATCAACGGCACCAAGATCTGGACCTCGTCGGCCCATATCGCCGACTACATGATCGCGATCTTCCGGACCTCGCCGCCGACCAAGGAGAACCGCCGCCACGGGCTGACCCAATTCCTGGTCAAGATGAAGCAGCCGGGCATCCAGGTGAACCCGATCGGCCAGATCACCGGGCAATATGAGTTCAACGAGGTCGTGTTCACCGACCACTTCATTCCCGACGATCACGTGCTCGGCGAAATCGATGGCGCCTGGAAGCAGGCGACCAGCGAGCTCGCCTATGAGCGCTCTGGCCCAGAGCGCTTCCTCGAGACCTATTATGTGCTGACCGAGCTGGTCCGTGCCGTCGGCAACGGCCCGGATACCCGCAGCGCCGAGGGCATCGGCCGCCTGGTGGCGCAGGTCCACACCATGCGGCGCATGTCGGTGTCGGTCGCGGGCATGCTGCAGGCCGGCAAGGAGCCGGTGGTGGAAGCGTCGATCGTGAAAGACATCGGCACCATCTGGGAGCAGCAACTGCCGCACCGCGTGCGCGAACTCGCAGCGTTCGTCGAGGAAACCGCCACCAACCGCGAGACGCTGGAGAAACAGCTCGACTTCGCCACCAAGACCGCGCCGAAACTGACGATCCAGGGCGGCACCACCGAGGTGCTGCGCGGCATCATCGCCCGCGGGTTGGGCTTGCGCTAATTCAACGAGGAAACGTTATGAGCAAATACACTGATATCGGCGTCGAGAAGCATGGTCACGTCGGCCTGATCGAAATCCGAAAACCCCCGCTCAACTTCTTCGACGTCTCGCTGATCAACCAGATTGCCGATGCGCTCGAGGAGTTCGACAACGACATCGAGATCCGCGCCTCCGTGCTCGCCGCCCAAGGTAAGGCGTTCTGTGCCGGTGCCGATTTCTCCGATCCGAAGCGGCAAGAGCAGGAAGAGAGCGCGAAAAAAGATCCGGCGGCGAACCTGCCGATCAACCATCTCTACGTTCAGGCCGTGCGCATCTTCCGCAACAAGAAGCCGATCGTCGCCGCCGTCCACGGCGCGGCCATCGGCGGCGGCCTCGGCCTTGCCGTCTCCGCCGACTTCCGCGTCACCTGCCCCGAAGCGCGCTTTGCGGCGAACTTCACAAAACTCGGCTTCCATCCGGGCTTTGGCCTGACCACCACGCTGCCCGAGCTGGTCGGCAAGAACAATGCCGAGCTGATCTTCTACACCAGCCGCCGCGTCACCGGCGAAGACGCCACCAAAATGGGCCTTGCCAATCTCTGCGTGCCGCAGGACCAGGTCCGCGCCGAAGCAATGAAGCTCGCGCAGGAAATCGCCGAATGCTCCCCGCTCGGCCTGATCTCGACCCGCGCCACCATGCGCGCCGGCCTCGCCGACCGCGTGCTGGCCGCGACCAACCACGAACTCGTCGAACAGACCAAGCTGCGCGCGACGGAAGATTTCAAGGAAGGCGTCAAGGCCACGGCTGAGCGAAGAGCAGCGAATTTCAAGGGGCGATGATCTACCACAGCTCTCTCGCCCCGTCGTCCCGGCCTTGAGCCGGGACCCATACGCCGCGGCCCGCGGGAAAGGGCACAAGGAGCGACAGCTTCTTTCGTCACCAGTAGCGGTGGTTATGCGTCCCCGCTTTCGCGGGGACGACTCGTTGATAGATCTCGCTATGCCACCAGCTTGAACGTCACGCCGCACAGATCGAAGCTGTCGCCGGACACCGTGCAGCCCTTCGCCTTGGCTGCGTCTCGCACCTTGGCGATGTCAGCTACCTTGAATGTCAGCCCGCTCATCAAATCGCTGGCGCCGTTGACAAAGCGGAAGCGCGCGTTGGGCAGTTTCAATTCAACCTCCCCGTCCGCCCCCTCGCTGACGGGCACTTGCAAAATCTTCCCCCAATGCGCCGCCAGCCCCTGCGGGTCCGGGCTCTGCATTTCGACTTCCGTCAGCGCCAGTGTCACATCCTTGCGGATCGCCTTCTGCCAATCCGGCCCCGCCGGCGGATAGGGCCCCAGCACGTCGTCGCTGCCGTCGGTGTGGTTGAACTCGATGAAGGCGGCGCGACAGTCGCGCGGGTGCAGTTGCACGCCGTGATAGGGCGCGTGCGTGATCACGTTCGCCGTGCGCACGCCGATCGCGTTGGCATGCTTGGCGCGCGCGTCGGGATCGTTGCAACAGAAGATCGCCATGTAGCCGCCGCGGCCGCCGGTCTTGTCGAGGAAACGTCCCGCCGCGGTGCCCGGCTGGAACGGCGCCACCACCTCCAGCAAAATGGTGTCGACCGGCAGCAGCGCGTTTTCCAGCCCGTACTTCGCGACGTTGTCGTCGCGGTAGCAGACGTTCAGCCCCATGATGTCAGATATATCGGAGATCACCGGCGCCAAATGCGGCGCGACCAGGCAAATCTGCCGCAGCCTGAGATATTCCGCCATCTCACTGCCCCTGAAATACCGGCTTGCGCTTCTCGACAAAAGCCTTTGCCGCTTCCTTGTGGTCAGCGGTCTCGCCCGCGCGCGTGTGATGGATCGCTTCGGCATCGAAGCAGGCCTCCAGCGACATCGTCTCGGCATTGTTGATGTTGCGCTTGATATAGCCGAGCGCGATCGAGGGTCCTCTCGCCAGCGACATCGCAAGATCACGCGCCTCGGCGTCGATCTCGGCGTCCGGCACAACCCTTGTCACCATGCCGAGATTATAGGCCTCGGTCGCACTCAGGACCGGCGACAGAAGATAGAGCTCGCGCGCCTTCGCGCTGCCGAGCAACAGGGTGAGAAAATAGGTGCCGCCGTAATCGCCGGAGAAGCCCACCTTGGCGAAGGCGGTGGTGATCTTGCAGGAGGCAGAGGCGACGCGCAGGTCGCAGGACAGCGCGATCGAGAGGCCGGCGCCCGCGGCAGCGCCATCGAGCTGCGCCACCACGGGCTTCGGCATCTGGTGCAGGATGCGCGAGACTTCCATGCCGCGGCGCAAGTTCGCCATCTTGGCCTCGAACGGAAGCGGCGCCCTGCCCTCGGCCATCGACTTGACGTCGCCGCCGACGCAGAACGTGCCGCCAGCACCCTTGATCAGCACCGCGCGCACCTCGTGATCCTCAGCCGCACGCCGCGCCGCCTCCACCAGCCCGCGCGTCATGTCGGGATTGAGCGCGTTGCGGCGATCCGGGCGGTTCATGGTGATGGTGAGGAGGCCCTGTTCGAGTTTTTGGAGAACCATTTCGTTTGCGCTCATGTGTCGTGCTTTCGTTTGTTGTTGATTGAGATTGAATTCCGCTCTCTCGCCGCCATTGCGAGGAGCAAAGCGACGAAGCAATCCATCTATCCGTGATGCCGCGATATGGATTGCTTCGCAGAGCCTGTCATCGGGCGGGCATTCGCCCGACCCGGTGGCTCGCAATGACGGGGAAGCGGCAATGCCTCCAATTTATTTCTTCACCAGCGGACACCGCGACGCCTCCAGCGGCTGGAACGCCTCGTTGCCGGGGATGGTCGCCAGCAGCTTGTAATAATCCCAGCGCGCCTTCGACTCCGACGGCTTCTTGACCTCGAACAGATACATGTCGTGCACCATGCGGCCGTCATCACGGATCTTGCCGTTTTTGGCAAACATGTCGTTGACCGGCGTCTCCTTCATCATCTTCATGACGGCGGCCGCGTCCGTGGTGTTGGCGGCCTTCACGGCCTTCAAATAATGCAGCACGGACGAATAGACGCTGGCCTGCGCCGCGGTCGGCGGCCGCTTGACGCGCTCCTGGAAGCGTTTTGAGAATGCGCGGGTGTCATCGTTGAGGTCCCAGTAGAACGCTTCCGCCAGCAGCAGGCCCTGCGCGGTCTCAAGGCCAACGCTGTCGATATCGGTCACGAAAGCAAGCAGCGGCGACAGTTTTTGCCCGCCGCTCCTGGTCAGGCCGAATTCCGCCGCCTGCTTGATCGCGTTGATGGTGTCGCCGCCGGCATTGGCAAGACCCACCACCTTGGCCTTCGAACTCTGCGCCTGCAGCAGGAACGAGGAGAAGTCCGACGTGTTGAGCGGATGCTTGACGCTGCCGAGCACCTTGCCGCCCGCCTTCACCACCACATTGCTGGTGTCCTTTTCCAGGTCCTGGCCGAAGGCATAGTCGGCGGTCAGAAAGAACCAGGTATCGAAACCCGACTTAACGGTGGCAAGCCCGGTGACGTTGGCCTGCGCAAAAGTGTCGTAGGAGTAATGCACGGTATAGGGGCCGCAGGCCTCGTTGCTGAGCCGGATCGAGGCCGGGCCGCTATACATCACGATCTTGTTGCGCGCTTTGGCGATCTCGCCAGCGGCGAGCGCGGTGGCGGAAGCCGCGACATCGTACAGCATCTCGACACCCTGGTTGTCGAGCATGTCGCGCGCGATGCTGGCGGCAAGATCGGCCTTATTGAGATGGTCGGCGGCGACGATCTCCACCTTGCGGCCCAGCACCTCGCCACCGAAATCCTCCACCGCCATCTTCGCCGCGGTCTCCGAGCCTGGCCCGGTGATATCGGCGTAGAGCCCGGACATGTCCAAAATGCCGCCGAGCTTGAGCGGCGGCTTGCCCTGCGCCATCGCGGCGCTCCCCGACATCGCCAGCACGGCGGCGGTAATGCCTGCTGCTACTCTCTTCACGGAGTCCTCCTTCTTCACGCGCCGCATTGGCTGCAGCTTCCGGAATTTTCGCCGCGATCATGCCGCATGGGGTCCGCAGCGGCAAGGCGCGAACAGCGAGGCTCGCGTTTTCCGCTAAGCGGAATGCCGGTCAGGAAGACACATGCCCAGCTGAGCTCCTAACCCATGCTTGAGCAGACTTTCCGCTTCCCTGATTTCGGGGAGATTTTCCTCCGAATCAAAATGGACGAGGATTGGCGCGAGCACTGCGGAGACCGCGCCCTCGCGGCCGCATGCACGGTAGAGCTGCGCAAGTCGAACTGCGCTCCGTAGTTCGAACGTCTTCGTCTGTTGCGTGCGGGCAATGTCGAGCGCGCGGCTGAACGCGTCTTCGGCCATCGGGATATCGGGCGGGTCAAGCCGCAGCAACAGCTCACCCTGGCTGCGATGAAGTTCGGCGTCGAGCCAATGCTGCCCGGATTGCTTCGTCCAGGCGATCAGCTCCCGCAGGATCTCCAGTCCGGCCTCGATCTCGCCGGCTTCTGCTTCCGCCACGGCAACCTGCATTCCCCAAAATGGTTCGCAAAGATAGCAGTCGTTTTCGCGAAGCGATGTCCAGCCCCGGCGCATTTCCGCAAGCCCATCTGTCCGGTCGCCGGCGCGCCACTTGGCCAGGCCATTCAGGTAGCCGCCGGCAGCCACATACAGCGGCATCGTATGATCGCGGGCGAGCGCGAGCGCCAGGATCGTCTCCGTTTCCTGCAGCATGCCGCCACAGAGCCCGTCAAAGACGGCTTTGTGAACCAGCGCGTTGGCTTGCGAGAGCGCTCGCGTTTCTCCCGTGGCACGCACCGCCTCAGCCGCGAGCCGGCGCGATCGATCGATCCTGCCGAGCGGCCAAAGCACCAAAGCAAGAAACCTCATGATGACGAAGGGCAGGTCCAGCGCCGACGCCTTGAAGGTCGCCGGATTTGGTTCGGCCTCATAGGTTGCCAGGGCGCGCTCGAGATGCAGTTGAGCATTCAGGTAATTGCCTGCGAACCAGCACGTTACGCCGGTTGACCAATGAGCCATGACGGCAGCCACGGGTGATCCCGGGCGCCGCTTGGCCGCGATCGCGATCGCGTCCGCCAAGTCACGCATCGGCGCAAGCTCGCCGTGAGTGAGGCACGCATTGAACAGGCCGGAATGAATCGGCGCCAGTTCAACCGGATCATCGATATCAGCCGCGAGCCGTTGGGCTCGCTTCCATGCGGCCACTGTTTCGGGCGCGCTGTGCCCAAGGCCGCCCCGGAGCGCGCGGCCATAGGCGATTTGAAGCTGCAGCCGGCTCATGGTCCGGCTGGGCTCGTGCGGCAGACCATCTGCAATGGCAATGGCCTCGCCGAAATGCGCGATCGCCTCGGTATAGGCGGAGCGTCTCAAAGCCTGCTGGCCGGCGGTGCGCCACCATTGAAGGGCGGCTTCGCTCAATCCGGCTTGGGTAAAGTGGAACGCAAGGACTTCCGGCTCCGCCTCCGCGATGACCGGAAATGCATCGCGCAAAACCTCGCCAATGTGCTTGTGGAGCAGTTGCCGCCGGCTCTTGAGCAGACTCTCATAAGCGGTTTCCTGAACCAGTGCATGTTTGAAGGTGTAGGTCGCCTCCGGCGGCGTCCCCTGGCGCATCAGCAGCTCGGCTTCTTCGAGTTGCGCCAGCGCCGCGTTCAGCGTCAGATCATCGCGCCCTGCTACGGATCGCAGCAGCGTGTAGGAGAATTCGCGACCAATGGCGGCCCCGATCTGTGCCACTTCCTTGACCGGCGCGAGCCGGTCAAGCCGCGCCATCAGCGAATCCTGCAGGGTCTCGGGAATGGCCAGCGGCGGCAGCGGACTGTCGAGATGGTAGCGCCCCGCCTCTTCGGTAAGCAGTCCCGACTCCAGCACCATTTTGGTCAATTCTTCGACAAACAGCGGGACGCCATCCGTCTTGTCGATGATCTGCGTCATCATTTCTTTCGGCAGCTGCCGGCCGACCGCCACCTGCTCGACCAGCGCGCGCGTGTCCTGCCGATCGAGCCGGTCCAGCCGCAGCAGGTTGACATTGGTGAGCCCGGCCCAAGGCGGCTCGAACTCGGGCCGGAATGTCGCGAGCGCGAGCACCGGCAATCGCCTGATGCGATCGACGGCAAGATCGAACAGCTCGAGCGTCGTCGCATCTGCCCAATGCATGTCCTCGCAGACGATCAGCAGCGGCTGCCGCCGTGCCAAGCCCTCGAACTGGTCGAGCAGAGCCGCAAAGGTCTGTCGCCGCTGCTGCACCGGACTTAAAGCCAAAGGTGCGTAGCGTTCTCCGGTCGGTATCGAGAGAAGCGCGGCAATGAGCGGCGTTACGCTGGCCACCTCCTGCGTTCCAAGCGCAAGCATTGCCTCGATCTTGTCGAGCTTTTGCTCAGGGCTGTCCTGCAGCTCGATCCCGGCAGCGCGTTCGAGCTGAGCGATGAAGGGATGAAGCGCACTGTTCGAGTGGTAGGGCGAACATTGATAGCGCAGCCGCAGCGGAGCCCCCAACGCGGCGCTCTCGGACAGGGTCGCCACCAGCCGTGATTTACCGATCCCGGCTTCACCGGAAATCAGCACCACCTGCCCTTCGCCCTGCCACGCCAGCTGCTGTCGGGACAGCACGAACTCGGTCTCCGCCTTGCGCCCGACAAAGCCGACGGATCGCATCGTCCGCACCGCCTCGAAACGGCTCTCGGACGCGGCCGCACCTTGGACCGCCCACACCGAGATCGGCTCCGAAATGCCTTTGACCTCGCGCTGTCCGAGGTTCTGAAAGGTGAAGAGATCACCAAGGAGTTGCCGGGTCGAAGCCGCAACCACGACTGCTCCCGGCTCCGCCAGGCTCTGCAGCCGGGCAGCGATGTTCGGTGTGTCGCCGACCATCGCCTGCTCCTCCGACGTGCCTCCACTGGTGAGGTCGCCTACCACCACGAGCCCGGTCGCGATGGCGATCCGCACCTCGATCAGTCCTTGGGCATGCGTTTCGAGTTGCTTCATCGCCGGAATGATCTCGAGGCCGGCGCGCACAGCGCGCTCCGCATCATCCTCGTGGGCGCGGGGGTAGCCGAAATAGGCGAGAATGCCGTCGCCGACGAACCGGGCTATCATGCCGTCGTAAGCGGCGATCACCTTGGCGCAGGCGGCGCGATAGACCCGGATCACTTCCCACATGTCCTCGGGATCGAGGCGCGCCGAGAGCGCCGTCGATCCGACCAGGTCGCAGAACATCACGGTGAGATGCCGTCGCTCGGCATTGTGCCGACGAGCCGCGGCTGCTTCATCCCGGCCAAGTTCGGCGATCGCCCGCAGCATCTTGCGGCGATGGCCGAGCAGGACTCCAAGCCTGTCGAAGTCCTCGTCCTTCAAGTCGGGAAGGACACTGATATCGATTCCATTCTCGGCAAAACGCTTCGCGTATTGCCCGATCCCCAGCTTCTCGAGCCAGTCCGCAATCTGCTGCATTGTATCCACCCGAGTGTGTGGTTGACAGCAGGCCGAATTGAGGGCCGCGGCAGCGAAACGTTATCTCAATATCTCGGACATGGCACGCTCTGATGCAGACATTCTTCGCCGGGTTAGCGCGCGCTTTCGTACTCAAGGCGGTGCTCTGCTACGGTGCTCGCTACCAAGCAGCGCATCACATGATGGGGACAACTCGATCGGGGTGCGCAGCCGATTTGTAACAAGCAGCATTGCGCGCTCATGAATTCATTGCTTGGTGTTGTAGGCAAAACGATGTGCCGCCGTGCGCGAAGAGCGCAACTTATCATCCTCCATGCGCAACATGATGGGTATGGCTTCGCTGCGTCCATCCTGTACACTGCGGGACGCTGAGCGCTGAACGTTGGCACAGTCCGTAGGATGGGAAGAGCGGCTACGCCAGCAACCCCTTCCCCGGCACGTAGTTGAGCTCGAGCCGGATGCCATCGGGATCCTCGAACAGAACAGAATAATATCCCGGCGCCCACTGGTCCTCGCGCGGTGCGCGGATGATTTTGGCGCCGAGCGTCAAAAGGAAGGCATGCAGTTCGTCGACGTCGGCGCGCTCGCGGGCGCGGAAGCAGAGGTGGTGCAGGCCGACGCGCTTCTGCTCGAACGCGGCGCCCGCATGCTCCGCCGACGGCGCGCTGATGCCGACCGCGGTGCGGCCGCCGACGCAGTAATAGGTCGTCTCGGTCTCGATGACAGGTTTGAGGCCGAGAAACGGCAGCAGCTTGCGATAAAAATCGCGGGACCGTTCGAAATTCGAGGCGGTGAGAAAAATATGCGCGATGCCGTTGACTTCCATTGTCTCCCCCTGCTCAGCTATCTAAGGTAGCAACACGGTTTCCGATCAAGCATACTGGAACAGGCGAGACAGTGAGCAGCGCTATGGCCCGTTCGATATTGCGCGGCGCCGCCTGGCGTCCGGCAAGCGTCGTATCGCTTCAGCTGCTGGCGTGCATCGGGCGCGCTGACGCCGCCGATTGTGCGCTGGAGCGGCAGGGCGAAGGCCGCGTCGCCACTATCGTCGACGCGCGCAGCTTCCGGCTCGACGACGGCCGCGAAATCCGCCTCGCCGGCATCGAGCGGACGGGAACCGACCGGGCAAGTGCCAGGGCGGCATTGTCGGCCCTCGTCGCGGGCCGCGAGGTGATTCTCCATGGCGAGGACGACACGCCGGACCGCTACGGCCGCCAGACGGCTTTCGTCTTCGTCGCCGACTCGGAACACTCGGTGCAAACGGAGCTGCTCCGCCGCGGCGAAGCGATGATTTCGAGTGACACAGCCGAGAAAAATTGCGCCGCAGCGCTGGCAGCAGCGGAACAAACGGCCAAGGACGCCAAATTGGGCATCTGGGCCGAAACCGCGGCCATAAAAAACACGGAAAGTCCGGGCGATATTCTGGCCGCGATTGGGCACTTTACGGTGGTCGAAGGCAGAGTACTGTCCGTTCGACAGGCGGGGGCAATCACCTATCTGAATTTCGGTCGAAACTGGACACGGGACTTTGCTGCGACTATTCCAAGGCGCATCATTCCGGCGTTTGAGGGAGCCGGCCTTGGACCTAAGTCGCTTGAAAATAAAAGGATTCGTGTTCGCGGCGTTGTCTCGTCGCGGGGAGGACCACGGATTGAGTTGCTCCGGGTGGGGCAGATCGAGGTGCTGGGCGGGAAATAGCGCTTGATCCGAAGACTGGGCACCGGTTTTCGCTTAGGATCAGGCGCGAAACAGGGATGAGATTGCGGTTCCGGTGGGGGCGTGATCTTAGTGGCTGATTTGACGCATCGTGCAGGACGGCGCGAAGGAAACACGGGCTGCCGACTTCTGGCTGCGCCGGCGCTTGTCTGCGCCGCGCTGACGCTTTCCGCCTGTGGAAATCTGGGAAAAATCGAAACCGCCGCACCGACCGTGCCGGCGCCGAAGCCGTCCCGCATCGTTGCACAGACACCGGCGAGCGAGCGCGAGCACGAGCGCATCCTGGCCTCCTATGGCGGCGCCTACGACGATCCGAGGCTCGCCACCCTGATCGGCAAGACTGTCGACCGCCTGGTGGCGGCCTCCGACCGGCCCGACCAGGCCTACCGGGTGACGATCCTCAATTCCGGCGCCGTCAACGCCTTCGCGCTGCCGACCGGCCAACTCTATGTGACGCGCGGCCTGATCGCGCTCGCCAGCGACACCTCGGAACTGTCCTCGGTACTGAGCCACGAAATGGCGCATGTGCTGGCCAAGCACGCCTCGATCCGCGAAGACCAGGCGCGGCAGGCTGCGGTGGTGACGCGTGTCGTCACCGACATGAGCAATGATCCGGATCTGACGGCGCTGGCGCTGGCGAAGACCAAGCTGACGATGGCGAGCTTCTCGCGGCAGCAGGAATTCGAGGCCGACGGCATCGGCGTCGGCATTTCGGCCAAGGCCCATTTCGATCCCTATGGCGCCTCGCGCTTCCTCGCCGCGATGGAGCGCAACGCGGCGCTGAAGGCCGGCAAGACCTCGCTTGATCCGCGCACGCAGGATTTCCTGTCCTCGCATCCGGCCACCCCCGAGCGCGTGCAGAATGCGCAGGCCAGCGCCCGGCAATACACTTCCCCGCAGGGCGGCGAGCGCGACCGGGAGACCTATCTCGCCGCGATCGACAACATCGTCTATGGCGAGGACCCCAGCGAAGGCTTTGTGCGCGGCCGCCGCTTCCTGCATCCGAAGCTCGGCTTCACCTTCCAGGCGCCCGAGACGTTCACGCTTGATAACACCGCGCAGGCCGTGATCGGGGTGCGTGAAGGCGGCACGCAGGCGATGCGCTTCGACGTGGTGCGCGTGCCGGCCGAACAGTCGCTTGCCGACTACCTCAATTCCGGCTGGATGGAAGGCGTCGACAAGGGCTCGACCGAAGACCTCATGATCAACGGCTTTCCGGTGGCTTCGGCCTCCGCGAACGGCGATCAGTGGCAGTTCAAGGTCTTCGCGCTGCGCTACGGCAGCGACGTCTACCGCTTCATCTTCGCCGCCAAGCAGCGCAACACCGAAAGCGAGCGCAATGCGCGCGAGACCGTCAACTCGTTCCGCCGCCTGACGCTAGAAGAAATCCAGGCCGCGCGCCCGCTGCGCATCAAGGTGATCACGGCGCAGCCCGGCGACACCGTGGAATCGCTCTCCCATCGCATGACCGGCGTCGATCGTCCCGCCGAGCGCTTCCGTATCCTCAACGGCCTCGACCAGCACGCCCAGGTCAAGCCGCGCGACCGCGTCAAGATCGTAGTGGATTGAGCCCGGGCCGTACCACGCGCCGATCGATTTCGGAAGCCCCGGTGTTATCAATCGTCGTTGCTCAATCGTCCTTCCGTGCACGCGCTAGGTTTGTGGTGCCGCTTTCGCTTCCGGACTGCTTTGCCCAAGGCTCGGCTCTGTCCCGGCCAGGAGCCGCTGAATGTTGGCGCGATGGCGTACAACCACATAGACGCCGCCCGCGATCACCAGTAACCGGTAGGGCAAGGGCTGCTCCAGGAACAAGACGAGGGCAGTTGCAGCCAGCGCCGCCAGCATCGAGCTCAGCGAAACAATTCGGAAGACGGCCAGCGCAACGCCGAAGACCGCTGCGGCACCCAGACCCACCGGGTAGGACATCGCCAGCAACACACCGAGCCCCGTCGCGGCGGATTTTCCGCCTGTAAAATTCAGCCAAACCGAACGGCCATGCCCCAACAATGCGGCCAATCCAGCAAGGCACACGGCCCACGGCACAAGGGTTTGCTGATCGAGCGCCACCAGTGGCGCGGCCGGCGGCCATGTTGAGAGCCAGGCGTAGAACCAGCGGGCAAAGATGACCGCCGCCACGCCCTTCAGCACGTCGATCAAGAGCACCGCCAGCGCGGGCCATTTCCCCAAGGTGCGCAACACGTTTGTTGCGCCGGTGGATCTGGAGCCATGCTCCCTTATATCGATGCCCCTGAGCAGCTTTCCCGCCAGATAGCCCGTGGGCGTCGCGCCGAAGAGGTAGGCGATCGCCAATCCAACCGCACTCACCATCCAGAAGATCATGGGACAGCCTTAACGCCCGATTCAGGCATCATCATGCTGCATCCGAAAGGTGGCCGCGAAGGTCACTGGATCAGAGAACGTGCCGAGAGGAAAGACACTTGAAAGACGCTTGGCGACCACGAGTCCGCCTCGACCTATCCATGTCATTGCGAGCGCGGCGACTTATCCGACGTAGCTCGAAGAGCGAAGGCGGAAGCAATCCACGCCCCAACGCTGGGATCGGTGAATTGCTTCGTCGCGTCAGCGCAAAATTGCCGCGCAATTTTATCGCGAATTCCGCGCAATGACGGCGGCCGCCAAACCGTCCATCAAGAATTATCTGCAGCCTCGCGCGCGAGACGCTCGGCCTTGAGCCGCTCGAAATTGGCCCGGAAGGCGTCGTCGGCCTTCTTGCGCTCAATCAGCGCCTGCTCGGCATCCTCGCGGCGTTTTTCCATCAGCGCGGCTCGCTCCTCGCGAGAGCGCGGCGGTACGGTTCGGTTTTCATAAGTCATCAGTGTCAACGCATCAGCGCGCCAGAAGTTCCCTTATCGGAAACCTGGTCTCGAACAAGCTGCCCGGCGAAATCAACGCCGGACGGGCGACAAGGTTCTTCGCTCAGAGCCCACGGGCGCGCGCCTGCCACCGCGATTCAAAACTGTCGGCATCATCGGTCATCTGCGCCCGCGCGTTCAGTGGATCGCTGCGCTTCTCTGTCACGACACCGACGGTTATCGCCTCGGTGGCTTTGGCTTGCGCAGCGGGCGCGGGAGCCTTGGCTTGCGCCGGCGTCGTGGCAGGCCAGCGCAATGCTGATTTCGGAATCACGATCTTGCCGGCGTACCAGCATTTGCGGCCATCGATCAGGCGCCACGACCAATGTCCTTGCGCCTTGGCGGGCACGCGAGCACTGCATTCCTTGACCTGCGCAGCCGGCGCGCCGATCGGAAGAAGCGCAGCCGACAGAGCTGTCATCAGAACGGCGAAGAAGACGTACTGGCCTTTCATCGGATCCCCCTTGCGGTAGATGGATGCGGCGGGGACCATCTCCTTCGATTCGGGTTACAAGAGGTCGAAAACTCGTCCTTTCCGCGCTGAGAAATTGAAATGGAACTCGGGCCTTGGTTCTATGGTCGCGCGCCTCGATTGCAGGCCATCGCCCGAATGTCTCCCGCGGCAAATCAGCTACGCAAATTGCAAATGGCCGGAACAGAATCGCCGGCTCAGACGTCACCTACCTGACATAAGGGGAGACGCCGCATGGAAAACTTTTTGCTTTTCATCCTGTCGAGCAGCTTCTGCACGCTGGTGACGAGCGTGGTTCTCTTGTTGCGGCCGATCACGGCGATGCCCTGAGGGATCGGGAACCGCCGCGTCCGCCGTGGCACGCGCATCAGTGCAAACAAAAAGCCCGGTCTTTCGACCGGGCTTTTGATTTCATTGATCGAGAGCCTTTCAGGCGGCTTCGTCCGCCACGGCTGCATCGTCACCGTCGGCATCGACATCCGCCTCGTCGGCTTCAGCGTCAGCTTCGGTCGCCTCAGCCTTGGCGCCGCGGCGCGGGCTCTTGGCGAGCTGGCTTTCGATTTCCTTGACCGCCTCGGTCTCCGTCGAATGCTGGACGACAGCGATTTCGCGCGACAGGCGATCGAGCGCCGCTTCATAAAGCTGGCGTTCCGAGTAGGACTGCTCGGGCTGCGATTCGGAGCGATAGAGGTCGCGGACCACTTCGGCGATCGCGACGATGTCGCCCGAATTGATCTTTGCTTCGTACTCCTGCGCCCGGCGCGACCACATGGTGCGCTTGACCCGGGCACGGCCCTTCAGGGTCTCCAGCGCCTTCTTGACCAGCGCCGGCTCGGACAGCTTGCGCATGCCGACATTGGCGACCTTGGCGGTCGGCACGCGAAGCGTCATCTTGTCCTTCATGAAATTGATCACGAACAGCTCGAGCTTGGCGCCCGCGATCTCCTGCTCCTCGATCGCCAGGATCTGGCCGACGCCGTGAGCCGGGTAGACCACGAATTCATTGGCCTTGAAGCCCTGACGCTGGGTCACGACCTTCTTCGGCTCCTCGACGCGCGGCGCAGGGGCGGCCGGCTTGTGGGCAGGGGCCTTCGTAACAGCAGCCTTCGGAGCAGCGGCCTTCACAGCGGTCTTTGCGGGAGCCTTGTTCAAGGGAGCCTTGGCAGCAACTTTCGCAGCAGTGGTCTTCGAACCCGTCGCTTTCGCGGCGGTCTTGGCAGTCTTTTCTGGCATCGCGCTTCTTTTGTTCTTGGAGGACTTTGCAGCCGAAACCTTCCTGGCGTCCTTCATGGGCGCCTTGGCACGGCCCTTGGTTGCGCTGCGGCTGGCCGGAGCGGCTTTTTTAACGTTCTTGGAAGCACTCTTTTTACGCGTTTTCTGTGACACAGCCTGCGCGCGGAACTGCCACGCCCCTGTTCGATGTTTTTACGGGAACCCACCGGGGCCACAGGATACACATGGCCGGGATCGGCTTGTAATGTGCCTAATATAGCACATTTTCCGCAAAAATCAATGGTTTACGGCCGGTTCCGGGCCTTTACGGGGCCGTTTCCGCCATAAGCCCGGTAACAGGGTTAAATCCGACAAGCTGGTTCGGTTCAGATTGGGGCCGAAAACAGGCTCAATGAGCCCTTAACTTATCCACAGCCTTTAGTCGCCGGCGCCGGGCTCCTTGGAAAAATATTTCTCGAACTTGCCTTCGACACCCTCGAATTCTTTCGCGTCCGCCGGCGCTTCCTTCTTCTGGGTGATGTTGGGCCAGCTCTTGGCGTACTCGGTGTTGACCTCGAGCCACTTCTCCAGGCCCGGCTCGGTATCGGGCTTGATGGCGTCGGCCGGGCACTCGGGTTCGCAGACGCCACAATCGATGCATTCGTCGGGATGGATGACCAGCATGTTCTCGCCCTCGTAGAAGCAGTCGACGGGGCAGACCTCAACGCAGTCGGTATATTTGCATTTGATACAGGCTTCAGTGACGACGTAAGTCATCCAGCGCTCCGAATAAGGCTCCGAACAAGGCAGCGAAACGGATCAGATTTCCGGGGTTTGCGTAGCGCATGCAGTGCGCTGCCGCAAGGGAAGCAGCGGGCCTTTGACGGCCCAATTTCAGCCTTCCGTGCCAGCCTTTTGCAGATAGTTACGGCTTGCCGCTGTGCAATTCGTCATAGAGCACGCGCGCGGCTACCGCATCGCCCCGCCGCTCGGAAAAAGCCACCACCTTGAGGATGCGCACGCCGCGATCGAGCCCGATGGTGAGGACATCGCCGACCTTCACCGAGTGTCCCGGCGCCTTCTCGCGCACGCCGTTGATGCGGACATGGCCGGCCTCGACGAGCGCGGCAGCGGAGGTGCGGGCCTTCACCACCCGCGCATGCCACAGCCATTTGTCGAGACGCTGCCGCTCCAATCAACCCTCTTGGTTATTCCTTGCGGCCGGCGAGCTGTTCTTTCAGCGCCGCGAGCTTTGCGAACGGCGAGTTCGGATCGGCGACGCGATCGCGCTCGCGCGGGCTCGCGCTGGTCGCCCATTGCCGATGCGAGGGGCCGGAGTCGCGCTTATCGCGGCCGCCCTTGTCGCGTCCGCCGAAGTCACGGCCGCCACGCTCGCGATCACCCTTGTCGCGTCCGCCCTTGCGGTCGCCCTTGTTGCGATCGAATTTGTCGCGCCGCTCGTCGCGGTCGCGGCCCTTGCCCTCGAAGCGCTCGCGCGGCGGACGGTCCTGACGTGTTTGCTGACGCGCCTCGGCCGGTGCTGCTGCGCCCTCAGCGGCAGGCACGCTTGCGGCTTCGCCAGGCGCTCCCTCGCGCGGTTTTCTGAAATCGCCGTGGCGACGGCCGCGGCGGTGGCGCTGCGCGCCCTCGCCTTCGGCAGTCTGCGCGCCTTCCGCGGCGCGGCCGTGATGGCGCTGACGGTTGCGATCGTGATGCGGGCGACGCTCGTCGGATCGTCCGCCGGGCCGCCAGACCTCGACGAGCTGCGGCTCGGCGGGTGTTTCAGCCTTCGCTTCTGCTTCGGGCTTGGCCTCTGCGGCAGCCTCCGTGGGCGCGGCCACTGCGGCAGCGCCTTCGGCCGGCGCTTCGCTCGCAGTCGCAGGCTCGGCTTCAGCTTCCGCAGCGCTGACGGCTTCCGGCGTCTCCTGCTCCGGCGGCGCATCCAGGATCGCGGCTTCCGCCGGCGTGACTTCAGGCGCAGTAGCCTTTTCGGCTACCTGCGCGAAGGGCGTGACTTCCGGGAGCAGCGATGACGACGGCGCAGGATCGCCGGAAACAGGCAGCTCAGCGGCGACTTCCTCGGCCGGCGTTTCGGCCGTTGCCTGGGCGCTCGCCTCGACTGGCGGCGTCTCGGCGGCGACCGTCTCCACCACTTCCACCGGCTTCGGCGGCAATGGCGGGCGGCGGTCCATACGATAGCCGAGCGCGCGCAGGATCGAGGCAAAATCCTCGCCGGCCGATCCCGTCAGCGAGGTCATCGCCTGCGTCACCACGAAGCCGCGGCCGTCGAACGCGCCAGCGGGCTTCTCGCCCGGCGAGGTCTCGCGCCAGGCCAGCGCGGGACGGATGAGATCGGCGAGACGCTCCAGAATATCGACGCGCACAGCGCGCTCGCCGCACTGGCGATAACCGAGCACGCGATAGGCATCGCGATGCAGCGCCTTGTCGATCGGAAACGATGTCCGGCCGGAGCTCGCCAGATGCTGCGCGCCAGAGAGCGCGGACATGTCGACATTGTCCTGCTTCTCGGCCCACAGCAGCGACGCCAGCGCACGCGCTGCGGGCTTGAGCAGCGCGGGGAAATAGATGTGGTAGGCGCCGAAGCGCACGCCGTATTTTCGCAAGGTCGCGCGCGAGGTCTGATCGAGATCCTTCATCTCGCTCGCGATCTTGCTACGCTCCAGCACGCCAAGCGCCTCGACGAGCTGGAACGCGATGCCGCGGCCGATGCCGGTGATGTCCTCGGCCTTCGACAGGCCGAACAGCGGGCCGAGCAGCTTTTCGATATGCGTCTTGAGCCAGAGATCGAGCCGCGTCTGCACGGCCTCGCGCGGCGCGCCCGAGAGCCGCTCGTCGGAGATGATCCTGATACGCGGATGCAGCGCGTCGTCAGCCGCAACGAGCTTTGCCACGGCATCGCCGGTCCAGCGGATGGTACCGTCAGAGGTCAGCACGAACTGGTCATCGGGAGCAGCGGCAAGCTTTGCCGCGCGCGCGTCGATCTCGCTCGCCAGCACCTGGCTCGCGGCGGCCTGTAGCGCCTTCGCGTCCGATCCCGCCTCCGCCACGTCTGGCGCAAAGGTAAATCCATCGAGCCGGCCGATCGTGTGGCCCTCAACAATCACTTCGCCGGTCTTGCCAATTTCCGTATTCAAAACTGAGTTCTCCCGCAGGCGGCGCATCAATACACTGGTCCGCCGGTCAACGAAACGCTCCGTTAGGCGTTCATGCAGCGCATCGGATAATTTATTTTCCACCTCACGAGTGATCCCCTGCCAGTGGTCGGGGTCGGCCAGCCAGTCCGGGCGGTTGGCGACGAAGGTCCAGGTGCGGATTTGCGCAATCCGGCCCGATAGCGTGTCGATATCGCCGGTGACGCGGTCGGCCTGGTCGACCTGGGCGGCGAACCACGCGTCAGGGATGCGTCCCTTTTTCATCAGGAATGCATAAAGCGTGGTCACCAGCTCGGCATGGGCGGCGGGGGCGATCTTGCGATAATCCGGGATCGCGCAGGCGTCCCACAGCCGCTCCACGGCGGCCGGCCCGTGGGCCATGTCCCTCACCTCGCCGTCGCGGGCGGCGTGATCGAGCACGCGCTGGTCTTCGGCGACCGGCGCGCGGGTCAAAACCTCATGCCCCGGCGGCAGCGCCAGCGAGACCTGCAGGCTGCCAAGCGAGGAGAAATCGAGCTTCGAATTCCGCCACTGCAGCATTTTGACGCTGTCAAATGTGTGGTTCTGCAGCGCGTTCACCAGTTCCGGCTCGAACGGCGCGCAGCGGCCTGTGGTGCCGAAAGTGCCGTTGCGGGTGGCGCGCCCGGCGCGGCCCGCGATCTGCGCGAACTCGGCCGGCGTCAGCCGCCGGAACTGATAGCCGTCATACTTGCGATCGGAAGCGAACGCGACGTGATCGACGTCGAGGTTGAGGCCCATGCCGACAGCATCGGTGGCGACGAGATAATCGACGTCGCCGTTCTGGAACATCGCGACCTGCGCGTTGCGTGTGCGTGGGCTGAGCGAACCGAGCACGACGGCCGCGCCGCCGTGCTGGCGGCGGATCAATTCCGCAATCGCATAGACTTCATCGGCCGAGAACGCGACGATGGCCGTTCGGCGCGGCTGGCGGGTGATCTTACGGTCGCCGGCGAATTCAAGCTGCGACAGCCGGGGCCGCGTGATGATGGAGGCGCCGGGCAACAGCCGCTCGATGATCGGGCGCATCGTCGCGGCGCCCAGCAGCAGCGTCTCGTCGCGGCCACGGCGATGCAGGATACGGTCGGTAAAGACATGCCCGCGCTCGAGATCCGCGGCGATCTGGATCTCATCGACGGCGAGGAATGACACGTCGAGATCGCGCGGCATCGCCTCGACGGTCGAGACCCAATAGCGCGGTGCCTTCGGCTTGATCTTCTCCTCGCCGGTGACGAGCGCGACGCTCTCGACGCCTGAGCGGTCCACGATCTTGTTGTAGACCTCGCGCGCCAGAAGCCGCAGCGGCAGGCCGATCACGCCGGACGAATGCCCCAGCATGCGCTCGATGGCGAGGTGCGTCTTGCCGGTATTGGTCGGCCCGAGCACGGCGGTGACACCCGCGCCGGGCGCGCGTTCGGAGGCGAACGAGGAAGGAGAGAAAGCCATTTGGTGCAGGTTTTTCTTAGTCCAGTGCCGGCGTCATTGCGAGGAGCAAATCGACGAAGCAATCCATCCATCCGTTATGCCGCGCAATGGATTGCTTCGCTTCGCTCGCGATGACGGATGTGGTCGTCCGGCGTCAATTCCGCCATTCTGTTTCACTTTGCGACGGTGATGCGGTCGCGGCTTAAGCTCTGGAACGAGTCTGGAACGAATCGCGTCCGAATCGCTGACTCCTCCCGAAACCTGATACGTTCACCGCAACATCTCGCGCTGAAGCGCACAGGGAGGCACTAGATCAAGTTTGCGCGGGCTCCACAAGCGGCGGTTTTGGGCTCGATTTCTTAAAGACGTGAGTCGAATCAGAAGTGGTCCGGAGTCAACATGATTCATGCTGGTTGCATCGGGTTCTGCCTCGGGCGCCCCTGCGCTCCCTCGCCCCGCTCTTCCGCGGGGAGAGGGTTGGGGTGAGGGGCTCTCTCCGCGAACTGTGAGCGTGGAGACAGCCCCTCACCCGGCGCTTCGCGCCGACCTCTCCCCGCGAAGGGCGGGGCGAGGTTTACTCTCAAGGCTCAATTCGTCTTCGCCACCCTTGGCGGCGCCGCTGATGTCACGAACGACGTCGCCTCCAGCATCGCAAGGCCCAGCGGGGTCGGAATGCTCATCCGGAACGGAACCAGGATGCGGGTTCCCGCGATCGGCACGAAGGCGATTTCGATGCGGCGTTCGGCAGCGAGGTATTTGATGACGGGGCGATCGGGGATGTAGCCGGCGACCGGGGTGAAATAGATGGCGCAGACCAGCGCCGGCCCGTGATAGCCGCGCTCGGCCTTCACCGTTTCCATGCGCTTGTAGTCGAGCTTGAGGTCGTAGCGCAGGCGGCCGTCGAAGATGCCTGCGCCGGTGCGGCAGGAATCCGGCGACAGCACCTCGCCATTGCCAGGCACGCGCAGCATCGAGCCGGTCATCGGATCGAGCACGCCCTTGCGGTGCGCGTCGGTGACGGGAATGCGGTCGGGATCGACAGGCGGTACCGGGTCGAACGAGAATTCCTTCACGTTGCCGTTCGCCAGCGACATCCGAATGGTCTCGGATTTTTTCTGCGTGGTGGTCGTCGCGGTATAATTGCTCGCCACCAGCGCACCGTTCACGATGCGGCCGACGCTCGCGCCCGAGCCGCTGCCGCCGGAAAATGCCTTCAAAAGCCCCGCGGTGCCGCCCTTGGCGGATGCGGCAAACGTGTCGTCGCCGATTTCAATGGTCCAGGCGCCCTTGCCGACCGGAATGCCGGCCAGCGTCGCCTCATATTGCGCATCCAGCCGCCCCTGCGCGGAGGCGCCTTGCGGCACGAGCGCCAGAAGCGCCCCGGCGAACAGGCAGAAAACGAGCCCGAGCCTTGAAGAGAGCGCGGGGGGAGAGGCGGCGCGAGGCGTGGTCACCAATGAAAAGTCCCGGGGTCGGCGCGTGTTGATGTTCATTTAGGCAGAAATATCCGGCAAACAACGCGTGTTTCGCGATAACCACGCAATTCCGACCTCTGCTGGCTACCCGCGAGCGGGCGGGATGGCTTGGGTCGCGGCACTCTCTCGAAAGCCATGGTGTCGGCGCGGATTGCGCCCTTTATATGGTCCCTTAAGTGACTGGAAGCCCTAGTAAACCAGCCGTTACAGCGGACGATACAAATCGCGTTTTCTAACGCAGCACGCCCTCGGACTTGATCCGTGGGGCGCCTTCCGGTTCGCGCTGAAGAAAACGCGCCAAAAACAGAGGCTTGGAACCTCTGCACGAGGACCAAAGCCGCCCCAACAACCTTGACCCGGCGGCCATCTCCCCCTATACACCCGCGGTTCCTGGAAATGGACGCGATTTTGGACCCCCGCGCGCTGGCCGCGTGACACGCTTGGCTTTGGCGGGGATGGAAGAGGATTTTGGAAAATGTCCCGGCGCTGCGAACTGACGGCCAAGGGCCCCCAGGTGGGCCACAAGGTGAGCCACTCGAACATCAAGACCAAGCGGCGCTTCCTGCCGAACCTGACCAACGTCACCTTCATCTCGGACGCGCTCGGCCGCAACGTGCGCCTGCGCGTCTCGACCAACGCGCTCAAGAGCGTCGACCACAATGGCGGCCTCGACGCCTACCTGCTCAAGGCCAAGGCCGACGTCCTCTCCCCCCGCGCCCTCGACCTGAAGCGCGCGATCGAGAAGAAGGTCGGCAAGCCCGCGCCCGTGAAGAAGGCGAGTTGAGCCAAAGCAACATCGGCGGATTGAGTTTGCAGCGGCCGGGTCGGAAGACCCGGCCGTTTTTGTTGGTAAAGCTCGGCAAGCCTAGCGGACAACTCTATTGTAGCTAACGGTGAAACCACACGCAAAAGCAGTGCCGGTAACTCGAACATGGTATAATTGAACCGATAACAACTCGACGCGGTTCCGACCTTTAAACTGGCTGAGACCTCTCAATGAGTAGGCACGCATGGCAACTCGTCTGTCCATCGGATCGATAGAAAGAGCAATTGAACACATCTCCACTTTTGGAGATACCGATGTCTTCCCGCATCCAATCGAAACTGCCTTCCTGGTCGAACAGAAGACGGAAATCGCCGCAGAGCTAAGCGCACTCGATCTTGAAACTTTTGAACCTGCGCAAGCGATAGAAACCATCGCGCCAAAAAGCCGTTGGGGATTTCGAATTGTCCATCAACTTCCATTGCTTGAGACGTTGCTTTTCACTGCCGCTGCCATCGAAGTAGGATCAGACGTTGAGAACATAAAACGGCCCATCGATGAATTCGGCCCGTTTGGATATCGATTTGACGGCACCAAGGCTGACGCATCTCTGTTTGTAGAGCAGCGCTCATACAAAGATTGGCTACAATGGCAACGCGATCAAATACAGCAGAACGCTTTCGTTTATATTGTGGCGACCGATATCGCAGACTTCTATCAGCGGATTTATTTCCATCGAATCGAGAATATTCTAGACGTCGCGACCGATCGGAAGGGCATCAAATCGTTCATCGAGAAACTCATCAAGAGAATACGCGGCAAGCAATCGTACGGTATTCCCGTCGGTGGCAGCGCCTCCAGAATAATTGCAGAGGCCATTCTAAGCGATGCAGACAGTGCACTTGCGGACGAAGGGATAGTTTTCACTCGCTTTGTCGATGATTACCGCCTCTTTCTGAAAGCCGACCAAACGCCATATGTGGCTCTCGCTTTCCTTGCCGAGCATCTCGCCACCACAGAAGGGCTTTCGCTGAATAACCAAAAAACGAAAGTATGGAGTGTCAAGGAATTTGAAGAAGTTCTTTTCGATCAGCAGGATGACGTTTTCGATAAAGCCGGACAGGCAGCTATCGAATCGCTGACTCACTCATTGTATTTTGACGAAGAGCCAGATGAGACGGAAGTTGAAGCAATTCGAGCCCTAAATTTGGTCGAGATGCTCGAAGAGGAATTAGATGAGGACCACTGGGACTTCGGCAAAATTAGGCTGATTTTTTTGGGGCTTCGCCTTACTGAAAATGCTGAGGCGATCGAACTTCTTCTTGAGCGATTTGATGAGCTATTGCCCTTCGTAAAAGAGTTTGTCTTGCTGGTGGATGCACTCCACAACGCAGGCATTGAGCTTAGCGTGGATCAAAAAGCTAAGGTTCTTCAGTTGTTAGAGGTCGGCGCGGCCGGCTCTGTTCCCACCATCCAAGTTTGGCTACTAGAACTATTCGTCAGGGGCTGCCTTGAGATCGACCACAAGGCGCTGACGAAGCTCTCAGCCAACACACTTAACCAACGACAAAGCTTTATCATCAGAGGGCTAAACAGCGACGTCAATTTTTTCCGGCGGAACAAAACACGCTTCGAAGAGCTGAACGTGTTTGAGAAAGGACATTTCATGCTCGGAGCAACTTGCTTGCCCCGTGATGAATTCATCAATTGGGTCGGAGCAGTCAAACCGAACCTTCGTCGGCCACTAGACGCGAGATTTTGTGATTGGATAAAGCACAAGTGTGGAAAGCTCGACGAAATAGTCAGCGACCGCATTCGGCAGTGAGCAGTCCAAAACAGCGAGGGGCGCTCTTCGAGACTAACAGAAATCTATTTTGATCCGACTAAATCCAAAGCCCTCTCGTACATGAGTCTAACTCGTCGCCTGATAAAGGTCTGAGGGTCGCCCTTTCGGAGTCCCTGCACAGCGTCGGCATCGATGAATTGGGACGCGAGCACACCCCACTCGCCTTTGTCAGCAGCAGCTAAAATCCAGCGACGAAGATCATTGCTAACCTGCTGTCTCAACATCGTCTTGTCTACCAGAACAACGTTGCCGAACAGGCGAGCCGAAATTGCATTGGTTAGACCACCAGACATCAGTTCCTGACGAGAAAACACGGTTTCAAAGAAATTGATATCCGCTCCCCCCATGAAAGTCGCCGGATCAATCGGTGCACTATCGACAATACTCTTGGGACTGCTCACGGCGTACATCGCGGCGAAGGTAGCTGATAGCGCTCCGCCACTCACTAGACGCCGCTCAAAGAACTCAATTTCGGTTAGCTTGAGCCGAGGCTCCAATCCTCGAATCTCTCCCTTTATCAGAGCTCGCCAATTTTCCAGCGCGCGCACAACATAATGGTCTGGCTTTCCTCTCAAACTTTCATTGAAACCAGTTGCCCAGTACCAGCGCGCAATTGAGCTCCAATACTCTTTGCCAGCCTCCTTCATACCTATTGTCTTGAACAGAAGCAGCAACTGCCCTTCATACGGAACGAAAGCAGAAGACCAAATTTGAAATGCTTCGCGCAAGAACTCTGAAACACGCCCTCCACACTCTACGGTCTGGGCAAACGCATCCGTCAGCCTCTTGGGCGCCTCATTGCGCAGTTGCAATAATCCGTCGTTCGTGGGAGGCATGCCCAGAACTAGTCCGACACATTTGATGATCGTCTCAGCACTAAGCTCAATCCTCTTTTCCGACAAAGCTGTGGTTGCGCTATCTAAGTAGTGGTTGAGATCGAAATCTTCCGCCCACGTGATAGCTCTCATGAAATCGACAGGATCAAGACGTGTTCCTGTTGAATTGATCTTTTCAAAGATTCCAACGATTCGGTGAACATCAGCACTCTTAATCACGACAACAGGCACCATATACTCCTGGAAGGCAGCCTGAAGCTGCAGCAACCTTTCGATTAGAATGTCGCCATCATTGAGTGACGAAAGGCGCGCTTGATGTTCTAGAAGTTGGCGAGGTGTAAACAGCGCCGAAAGCGGAATGAATCCATCCGTGAATAAGTCCAAGTCGTCTCTATGAGCAAAGGCTTGCTCTCGCAAATCATACAGGACATCGAAACGGACATCGTTTGTCGAAGCTCCGAAATGAAAGACTCCGTAGAGAGTCGACAAGCGTTGCATGCCATCCAGGATATAGCTGGTAGGATAGCGCTCCTTGACGTTCGGAAATGAGGTCGTGTCAGTCGGCGCTATCCTAAGCATTTTTTTGTCGACGCCCCATAGCAGGAGGCTGCCGATCGGAAATCCCTCCGCAACGCTTTCTAGGAGCTCTATGATTTGCTTCTCCTTCCACACAAACTCTCGCTGGAAGGCAGGTATACGAATGTCGCCAGACGTGATTTGCCTGAAGAGTGTTACGAGGTGAACGACCGAAGGTTGAGGTGAACTTATCGCCATATCTACCTAAGCTTTCTTGCCATCATCGGATGAAGCCTTCAGTGAGTCCGGATTTGTCGATGACTGCTTCTCGGAAAGTGGAGCGCTCTTAGCGAGCAGGGATGCGCTTCCATCGTCCTTAGCTAGCGGCTGTCGAAGCAAGTCATCCTTGAGATTTTGAATTACGCCCTCAATCAAGTGGAGGCCATGACCAAGATACGCCGAGCGAAAATCATGCGAGCTCGCGTCCCACTTCCAATCGTTATTCTTGGGGCCCGGACCGGAAGAGCGTCGAGCCTCATACAGTTCATGGGTCAGAATCGTCAGCACTTCGGCGAGCTGAGTTGACACCTGAATTTCAACCCAAACGTTTTTTGGAACAACTTTCGTGTCCAGCATCAACTCAACGGACACCTGAAGATAGAAGTGCCAAGCGTAGTAACCTGCGGCAGTGCTGAGCTCCCTGAACTTACTCTGGATACCATTCCGATCACAGAACTGCTTCAAGTCTTCGCAAACGAAGCGCGGCCCATCCAAATACTTGCAGACTAGTCGCGTTCGGAGCAGATCTTCAATTTTTTCGTAGAGCTGGCTCGATTCGATTCCACCTTCTGCAGGCGCATCAGGGTATTGCCGATTATACAGAACATTGGACCGGTACAGCTTATCCAGCATGCTGGCGAAAGGTTTGATGAGCAGTGGAAGTTCCTGCGGTATGGCGGGGTAAAAGAGCAGGTCTTGGCGCCCATGGGCATATCGCTCCGGCATTGACCTGAGTTGAGCGGTGATCTGCCCGAGCTCTGGGCTTGACAGAGCCGATTGATGGGCAGCACGCATATTGAATTGGTAAGCCCGTTCCGCCAACTGAGCGTTTTCGAAGCCGAGCTCAGCAATAACGCTTTGCAGGTAGTCGTCAGCCGTCGGCTTCGCAATCACGCCTAGTAAACCCCATTGCACGGAAAGGTAGCAGCCTAATACTTTTTCGTTTCGGGTCCAGTCCTTGGCCGGCCGGGCTCAGGCGTTATCCGCAGAAGTTGATAGGCCCATTCCTCGAAGAAGCGCGCTATACTCGCCAAGGTAGCACCCCCTGCCCCCCGCGAGTCCACCATGCGCAACATCATCATCTGCTGCGACGGCACCGGCAACGAGATTTCCGAGAACATCTCCAATGTGCTCAAGCTCTATCGCTGCCTGCGCAAGACGGAGAAGACCGAGCCGCGGCAGCTCGTCTATTACGATCCGGGGGTCGGCACGCTGGCGCGGCCGGACCCGTGGCACAAGTTCAAGCAGGATTTCAACGCCATCCTGGGGCTCGCCACCGGCTATGGGCTCGATGACAACGTGCTTTCGGCCTACGCCTTCCTGGTCCACCATTACCAGGCCGGCGACGCGATCTATCTGTTCGGCTTTTCCCGCGGCGCCTATACCGTGCGGGTGCTGGCGGGGCTGATTCACAAGATCGGCCTGATCACGCCCGAGCAGGTCAATCTCGCCGGCTCGGGGCTGATCGCCTACAAGCAGTTCTCCTCGGATGAAGCGCCGAAGCTGCGCGCAAAATTCAAGTCGGCGCTCGAGGTCGCTGCCGGGGAAGACGCGGTGCAAACCGCATTCGACAACGCCGCGCAGTTCGCGCGCATCACCTCCTCGCGCTGGCCCACCATCCGCTTTGTCGGCGTCTGGGACACGGTCGCGAGCGTGATCGTGCCACGGGCCGATCGGTTCTATTGGCCGAGCCTGGAGGAGCTCGCGTTCACGCTGGTCAACCCGAGCGTCGAGATCTTCCGCCAGGCGATCTCGATCGACGAGCGGCGCTGCATGTTCCGCCTGAAGAAGTGGGACGACCCGCAGACCTACAAGCCGGTGCGCTTCAACGACGTGAAAAATGCGCCGCAGGATATCTTGCAGGTGTGGTTCGCCGGCGTGCATGCCGATATCGGCGGCGGCTATCCGGAAAAGCAAAGCGGCTTATCAAAATATCCGCTGCTCTGGATGATCGACGAAGCCACGAAATGTGGGCTCAAGGTGAACCAGGCCACCGTCAACCAGCTCGCCTGGGGCGTCCAGCGCAAGGGCAGCCCGTTCTCCTACGTCGCGCCCGACATCCGCGGCGATCTCCACACCTCATTGAAGGGCGCGTGGTGGCTGCTCGAATATCTGCCGAAGAGTGCGCGCTACAAGGAATGGCCGGCGCGACAGAGCTATTTCGGCTATTACATCCCCGACGCCGAGCCGCGCTTCATTCCCGATGGCGCTGTGATCCACGAAAGCGCGCTGCAGCGCATGGACGCGCTGCCGAGCTACCGCCCAGTGAACCTGCCGAAGCATTTCGAGAAATTCCCCATGCCGATCCCGCCGGCGCATGCCAGCGCGGAAGAGCCGAAGCAAGCGGCGGCGGGGGATTGAGGCGCGCGATGCGCGGCCGCGGCTCGATCGGCGAGCCCGACTTCTCCCTCCCCCGCAACCGGGAGAGGGAGAAGAGCAGCGGCCATTGGCCGACCGGCCTCCGCAATACTACGGCCCCATTGTCGCCGCCGCGCGACCCCAATGGTTTACGGATCGTTCAACTCTGCTTCCTATTCTCAGCCATCTGCTGCCAGAACTGGCTCAAAACGCTCAGGACGAGCGATGCTGACACGATCGATCACAGCCGAGGTCGAGGCGGCCATCCAGGCCGGCTCCGCCGAAAAACATCTGGACGCGCTGCGGCAGGTCACGGACCTGTTTGTGCTGTCCGCCGAAAACTATTCCGGCGAGCAGATCGAAGTGTTCGGCGACGTGCTGGAACGGCTGATCAAGACGATCGAGCTGCGCGCGCTGGCCGACGTCGCCGCACGCATCGCGCTCGCTGAAACCTCCACCCAGCTTGCCTCCATCAAGCAGGCCCCGGCCGCGGTGGTCCGGCGCCTGGCGAACAATGACGAGATCACGATCGCCCGCCCGGTGCTGACCGAATCGGCGCGGCTGTCGGCGGAGGACCTCGTCGAGCTGGCCGAGACCAAGGGCGAGCAGCATCTGCTCGCGATCTCCGGGCGCTGGTGGCTGACCGAGATCGTCACCGATGCGCTTTTGAAGCGGCATTATCCCTCCGTCAGCCGGCGGCTCGTTACCAATCCCGGCGCGCGGATGTCGGCGTCAGGCTTTGCCATCGTGCTGAAGCAGGCCGAGAGCGATCCGGATCTCGCGGTCGAGACCGGCATTCGCGTCGACCTGCCGGCCGATCAGCGGCATCAATTATTGAAGAGCGCGACCGAGGCGGTGCGCCAGCGGCTACTGTCGCGCGCGCCGCCGCATATGTTCGAGGAGATCAGAAGCGCGATCGCGACGGCCGCGAACGGCGCCAGCCGCGAGATGTCGCGCACCCGCGATTTCGCCGCCGCGCGCCGCTTTGTCGCGGCGCTGGCCAAGCACGGCAAGCTGAACGAGCCGGCGCTGAAGGCATTCGCGAATGAGCGGAAGTATGCCGAGACGGTCGCGGCGCTCGCAGAGCTATCCGGCTCGGGCGTCGAGGTGATCCGCCCGGTGATGCAGAGCCTGCGCGATGATGGCGTCCTGATCCCCTGCCGCGTCGCCGGCCTTGACTGGGAAACCGTCGCCGCCGTGCTCGAGGCCCGCTTCGCCTCCGGGAGCATGGGCCGGCATGAATTGGCAAGGGCGAAAGAGCAGTATGCCAAGCTGACGGTCGAAAACGCCCGCCGCCTCCTGAAATTCTGGCAAGTCCGCGCCGCGGATGCGAAACCGCAGACGCATTAAGAGAAGAGGCGGGCAACGCTGCCTGCGCCGTCATTGCGAGGAGCGAAAGCGACGAAGCAATCCATCTATCCGTTATGCCGAGATATGGATTGCTTCGCTTCGCTCGCAATGACGGAGCCTGCCCTCACGCCGCCTTGGTGAGACCGGCGTCGAGGTGCTTCAGCCGCGGCATCACCTCTTGCTTCAACAGCCGCAGCGAATTGTGCCAGGCCTCGGGCTTGTGCTTGTAGTCGAAGCCGAACACCAAGAGCGTGCCGAAGCCGCCGACCTCGTGGTAGATCTTTTCGATCTTCTCGGTGACCGTCGCCGGCGATCCCACGATCCAGTTGTTGCGGGCGCAGTATTCGGCCGTCACATCGGAGTCCGCCACGTCGGGCGAGGCCTTGAGGTAGTCCTTGAAGCCGAAATGGCCGAGCAGCGGCAGGAAGTATTCGGTCATCATGCGGCCCATCATGTCGCCGACCGAAAGCCGCCACGCTTCCTCGTCGGTATCGGCGACGAACACCTCGCGCACCATGCGCCAGTCGCTACGCTTCGGCTTGCGCCCGGTTTTCGCCGCGCCGATCTCGACCGATTCCCAGTGGCTGCCGACATAGGCCGGGTTGAGGTTGAGGCTCATCGGGATGTAGCCGCGCTCGCCGGCGAGCTTGAGCGTATCCGAGCCCTTGGAGAGGCCGGCGACCCCGATCGGCGGATGCGGCGCCTGCAGCGGCTTGATGTGGGGTTTAAGGAAGTCGAACATCGTGTCCGGCTTGCTCACGGTCCAGAATTTTCCGGCGTGGGTCCATGGACCGGGCTCGGTCCACATCTTCAGAATGATCTCGAGCGCCTCGCGCGTCATGTCGCGGTTCTGGCCGGACATCCCGTCGACGTTGAACATCGCCCAGTCGCTCGGCAGGCCGCTTGCCGCGACGCCAAAGTTCAGCCGTCCGCCGGAAAGGTGGTCGAGCATCGCGACGCGGTTCGCGAGCTCCGCGGGGTGGTGATAGGGCAGCAGGAAGCCGCCGGGGCCAAGGCGGATGTTTTTCGTCTGGAGAAATGCCTGCGCGAGGATGAGATCGGGCGAGGGATGCGGCTCCCAGGGCGCGGTGTGGTGCTCGCCGATCCAGGCTTCCTGGTAGCCGAGCTCATCGAGCCAGCGCAGCGTCTGCAGGTCCCAGTCGTGGCCCTCCTTCAACCCGCACTCCGGCGGATGGGACGGCATCGTGAAATATCCGATCTCCATGGGCGTCCTCGCTGTATGTTGTTATTGAAAGCGCGTCTATCGCGCGCCAGCGCGAGCATAGCACCCGCGACGTGTGGCCGAGATATGACGAATTGTCTGGGCAGAGGTTCGCTTTCGAGGTCATTATCGAGGCCGTCATTGCGAGCGTAGCGAAGCAATCCATCTATCCGCTATGCCGTGACATGGATTGCTTCGCTGCGCTCGCAATGACGGAGAGAGCGGAACACTTGCCGCTCCTCTCTTGGGCGCAGACGGCCACGCCGCTACCGCGTCCCGAACGTCGTTGCGCCGAACAGCGCCTTGTGCGTCGAGGGTTGCGAGCGCCAGTATTGCGGCGGCGCGAACACCTCGCCGCCGAGTTCGGCCGCGGCGTGCCAGCCCCAGCGCGGGTCGTAGAGCATGGCGCGGGCGAGCGCGACCATGTCGGCCTTGCCGGAGGCGATGATCTCCTCGGCCTGCTTCGGCTCGGTGATCAGGCCGACGGCGATGGTGGTCAGCCCGGTTGCCTCGCGGACGGCTTGCGCGAACGGTACCTGATAGCCGGGTCCGAGCGGAATCTTCTGCAGCGGCGACACGCCGCCTGAGGAGGCGTCGATCCAGTCGACGCCGCGCTTCTTCAGCTCCTGCGCAAACTCGATGGTTTGCGCGAGATCCCAGCCGCCCTCGACCCAGTCGGTCGAGGAGACGCGGACACCGACCGGCTTGTCATGCGGAAACGCCGCGCGCACCGCATCGAACACTTCGAGCGGAAAGCGCATGCGGTTTTGCAAGCTGCCGCCATATTGATCGGTGCGCCGGTTCGATATCGGCGACAGGAACTGATGCAAGAGATAGCCGTGCGCCGAGTGCACCTCGATGGCGTCGATGCCGAGCCGCTCGGTGCGCTTGGTGGCGGCAACAAACGCGTCGCGCACACGTGCCAGGCCCGCGGCGTCGAACGCAACCGGCGGCGTCTCACCCTCCTTGTGCGGGATCGCCGACGGCCCCTCCGGCCGCCAGCCGCCCTCAGTCACCGGGATCAATTGGCCGCCGTCCCAGGGCGTGTGGCTCGACGCCTTGCGGCCGGCATGCGCGAGCTGCATCATGACCGCGGCTTTCGAGCGCTTGCGCACGGAGGCGAGGATCGGCCTCAAGGCGGCTTCGGTGGCGTCATTGTAAAGGCCGAGGCAGCCCGGCGTGATGCGGCCACTCGCCTCCACCGCGGTCGCCTCGATGCAGAACACGGCCGCGCCCGACAGCGCCAGCGAATTGATGTGGGTGAAGTGCCAGTCAGTGGCCTCGCCATTGACGGCGGAGTACTGGCACATCGGCGCCACCATGATGCGGTTGGCAAGGGTAAGGCCGCGCAGCTTGATCGGGGTAAACAGAGCGCTCATGCAGGGTGATCCGGAGTGGAACGAAAGCGACCCTGATGCTAGCGAGCCGCTCTCCCCTGCTCAACCCGCGCCAGCCGCAACCCTCCCCCTACGGCGCGATGCCCGCGGCCTTGATCAGCTCCAGATTGGCCGCCGTTTCGCGCTTGACGAGTTCGTCGATCTCGGACGGCTTCATCGGCATCGGTTCGACGGCGAGTTTTTTCAGGCTGGCCTGGGTCACCGGATCGTCCAGCACCTTCATCCCGGCCGCATGCAGTTTGTCAACGATGTCGCGCGGCGTCTTGGCCGGCACGAATACGCCGTACCAGCTCACGCTCTCGGCGCCCTTCAAGCCGACCTCCGACGGCGTCGGCACGTCAGGCAGATCGGCGGCCCGGGTTGGCGTCGACACCAGCAGCGCCTTCACCTGGCCTTCCCGGATGAAGGGCAAGGCAGTGGCGAGCGGGCAGAAATAGAGGTCAATCCGCCCGCCGATGATGTCGGTGATCACCTCCGGTCCGCCGCGATACGGCACATGCGTCGCTTCGATGCCGGCAGCGAGGCGGAATTTCTCGGCGGCGATATGCACTGCGCTGCCGATGCCGACCGAGCCGAACGAAATCGATCCCGGCTTCGCCTTCGCGTCCGCGATGAAATCCTGGATGGTCTTCCACGGCCGCTCCTTCGGCACGATCATGACCATGGCGCTGGAGCCGATCAGCAGCGCCGCGGAGAGATCCCGGGTCGCGTCGAAACTGAGGTTCGAGAAATCGCCGGTGCGATCGCCAGCGCCGAGGAATGGGCGAGAATGCTGTACCCGTCAGGATCGGCCTTCGCGACCAGTCCGGTGCCGAGCGTGCCGCCGGCGCCCGCACGATTCTCGATCACGATCGGCTGGCCGAGTTCGGTCGACAGGCGCTCAAAGACCAGGCGCGGCACCACGTCGGTGGCGCTGCCGGCGCCGAACGGAATGGTCGCCTTGATCAGCCGTGACGGCCAGGTTTCAGCATGCGACGCCTGGGCAATAACAAGGCAGGACAGGACACAGAGGGCGCGAAAGGACTTGTACATCGAATACTCCGGTTTCATTGCCGGAGCGCTGCAAGAATCGTTCCTATTCGTTCCCCGAGGCCGAGGATGCGGAGAGGATCCGCCACCCACCCTCTGCTAGCAAAAGTCACTCCACGAGCGTGAACTGCAGCAGCAGATTGCGCTGGATGATCGAGAAATTGTCGTCGGAGACGAGCGTCAGCACCGTGTCGCCCTCCGGCGTGACATGGGCATCGATGCCTTCCATGTTGTCGATCTCGTGGCCGAGATCAGCGTTGAAGATCGCGGGACCATCGATCAGCGCACCGGGAGCGATGGAGGAAAGCGCGATGCGGCGGATGCGGATGCCGACACCGCCGATCCAGGAGAACTTACGCTCCAGAACCAAGAGCCCGCCGGACGGCAATACCACCGCGTCGCTGACGTCGAAATCGTCGGTGCGGCGGACCGCAAACTGCCCGGGCGATTTACCGCCGATCAGGAAGCCGAGAATGTTGCCCTGCGCGTCGAGCCCGCGCTCGGAGATCGCGATCAGCGTTCCCGCCAGCGGCTGGTTGCCCCTGGGCACCACGACCAGCGCCTCGATGCCCTTGTTGTAGGGCAGCCTGCGCGCCGCCGGCGGCAGCGCGATCGGCTCGCCATGGGCATGCGTGAAGCTTGTGGTGAAATCGAAGCGCAGCACCTGGTTGACGCGCTCGAGGCCGACATAGACCAGCGGTCCGTCAAGCGCGAGCGCCTCGGTATCGAACCAGCGGCGCGAGGTGATCGGCTTGCCATCAGGCCCGAGGATCGGCGAGGCCTCGACATCGTCGAGCCCGACCATCTCGCGGCCCTTGTAGACGATGCGCCCGGTGAACCAGCCGGCCTTGTCGCTGATCGCGATGAAGCGCTCGCCCTTGGCGTCCAGCCGCAGGCCGGACAATCCGCCGAAGCCGCGAAACCGCGAGGTCAGGACCAGCCCGCTGCGATATTCGAGTTCGCCAAACCGCGTCCGCGACCTGTCGCGGGTGTCGAACGAGGGCAGCGGCCGGGCATTGACCTCGATCGAGACTGGCGTCGTGACCGAGAATTCGTCTGTAGCGGCCTGCCTCGGCGGCCGCTGAACGGCCGTCTGCGCCAGCGCGGCGCCGGGCACGGCTGCGAGCGAAAGCGCCGCCGCTGCATATTCTAGAAGGCGGCGGCGGCCTATGCGCGGGAACATGCTCTCACGAGTGCAACCGGCGCGGCCGGTGATGACCGTTGGTGGCAGGCGCGGCACCCTGGGTCTCGCTGAACAATTCGGCGAGTTTTTCAGTGATGGCGCCGCCGAGCTCTTCGGCATCGACGATGGTGACGGCGCGGCGATAATAGCGCGTGACGTCGTGACCGATGCCGATCGCGATCAATTCGACCGGCGACCGGGTCTCGATCTCCTCGATGATGTGGCGCAGGTGCCGCTCGAGGTAATTGCCCGGATTGACCGACAGCGTGGAATCGTCGACCGGCGCACCGTCCGAAATCATCATCAGGATCTTGCGCTGCTCGGGGCGGCCGAGCAGGCGCTTGTGCGCCCAGTCCAGCGCCTCGCCGTCGATGTTCTCCTTCAACAGGCCCTCGCGCATCATCAACCCGAGATTCTTGCGCGCACGCCGCCAGGGCGCATCGGCCGACTTGTAGATGATGTGGCGGAGATCGTTGAGGCGTCCGGGATTGGCCGGCTTGCCGGCGGCGAGCCACGACTCGCGCGACTGCCCGCCCTTCCAGGCGCGGGTGGTGAAACCCAGAATCTCGACCTTGACGCCGCAACGCTCCAGCGTGCGCGCGAGAATGTCGGCGCAAGTCGCCGCCACCGTAATGGGGCGGCCACGCATCGAGCCGGAATTGTCGAGCAGCAGCGTCACTACGGTATCGCGGAAGGTCGCTTCCTTCTCATGCATGAAGGACAGCGGATGATAGGGATCGGTCACCACGCGCGACAGCCGCGCCGGATCGAGGATGCCTTCCTCGAGATCGAACTCCCAGGCGCGGTTCTGCTGTGCCATCAGGCGGCGCTGCAGGCGGTTGGCGAGCCGCGCGACGATGCCCTGCAGATGCGCGAGCTGCTTGTCGAGATAGGAGCGCAGGCGCTCCAGCTCGTCATGGTCGCAGAGATCCTCGGCGGCGATGACCTCGTCGAACTTCGGCGCGAAGGCATGATATTCCGGCCCGCGCGGCTCGTTGGCGCCGCGCGTGTTCGGCCGCGTCGCCTCGCCCGGCGTCTCGTCGTCGCCGAGCTCACCGTCGTCGAACGTATCCGATGTCGAGGCCTGCGCGCTCTCCATCGCGCTCTCCGACATTTCATCGGTCGAGGCCTGCGCCTGGTCGGCGCTCATTTCCTGTGCGGCGTCGCTGTCGGGCGAGCCCTCGGCGCCGGACTGGTCGTTCTCGCCGTCCTGATTCTCGTCGTTCTCGTCATCATCGGCGTCGGCATCGCGCTCGTCGCCGAGATCGAGCGCCGACAACAGATCGTGCACGAGATCGCCGAACTTGGCCTGGTCTTCGGTAACGCGGCTGAGCTTGTCCAGCCGCGCCCCGATCTTGTCTTCCAGCACCGGACGCCAGAGGTCGACCATCTTCTTGGCGGCGGTTGGCGGCGCGAGGCCCGTCAGCCGTTCGCGCACCAGCATGGCCAGCGCATCCGACAGCGGCGCATCGGCGCGGTCGGTGATCTCGTCATATTTGCCGCGATGGAAATGATCGTCGAGCATCGCGGTGAGATTTTTCGCAACGCCCGCCATCCGGCGCGAACCGATGGCTTCGACGCGGGCCTGCTCCACAGCCTCGAACACGCCGCGCGCCTGCGGATTTCCCGGCATCAGCTTGCGGTGCACCTTGGGATCGTGACAGGCGAGCTTGAGCGCGATCGAATCGGCATGGCCGCGCACGATCGCGGCATCCCGCTTGGTCATCTTGCGCGCCGGCTCCGGCAGCCGCGCCTTGCCCGGCGCAAGGCCGGGACGCTCGGCCGCGAACGTCACGTCGAGCTCCGGCGCTTTCGCGATCGCCTTCAGGCAAGAGCTCACGGCGCGCTTGAACGGCTCGGTCGGCGCTTCCTTGGATCCAGTGCGGAATTTGGAATTGGATGATGTGCTCATAGCGCCTTCGTAAACCAGTGCCGCGTAACGCCGCCGGGATAGCCTTCGATGGAGCCGAACTCCTTGTAACCGCATGCGCGGTAGAAGCCCGGCGCCTGAAAACTCATCGTATCCAGATAGGACCGCGTCGCCCCGAATTTTCTCGCCTCGTCCTCAATCGCCTTGATCAGCCGCGTCCCGTAGTCCTTGCCGCGAAGCTTCTGCTCCATCCAGAACAGCTGGATGAACAAAACGGTGGTCCAGACTTCACCGACAATCCCGCCGACGATCTTGTCCCCTTCACGCAGCGAGATGGCGAGACGCTTGTATTTCTGCTTCCCCATGTTCTCGGCGTTGAAGCCGAGGAGCCCGCCGAGCACCGCCTTCTTGGTCTGTCCAATGGTGCGCTCGACGGAGATCTTCGCCATGGGCTAGCTGAGCGCCACGTTAACCGCCGATTCCGGCAGCTCCGCGTTGAAACAGCGCTGATAGAACTCGGCGACCAGCGGCCGCTCCAGCTCGTCGCATTTGTTGAGGAAGGTGACACGGAACGCAAAGCCGATATCGCCGAAGATCTCGGAGTTCTCGGCCCAGGTGATCACTGTGCGCGGGCTCATCACCGTCGACAGATCGCCGTTGGCGAAGGCGTTGCGGGTGAGATCGGCGAGCCGAACCATCTTGTTGACGATGTCGCGGCCTTCCTGGGTGCGATAGTGGTGCGCCTTGGAAAGCACGATCTCGACTTCCTCGTCATGCGCCAGATAGTTCAGCGTGGTGACGATCGACCAGCGGTCCATCTGGCCCTGGTTGATCTGCTGGGTGCCGTGATAGAGGCCCGAGGTGTCGCCGAGGCCGACCGTGTTGGCGGTCGCGAACAGGCGGAACGCCGGGTGCGGCTTGATCACCTTGTTCTGGTCGAGCAGCGTCAGGCGGCCGGAGACTTCCAGCACGCGCTGGATCACGAACATCACGTCGGGACGGCCGGCGTCATATTCGTCGAACACGAGTGCGATATTGTGCTGCAGCGCCCAGGGCAGAATGCCGTCGCGGAATTCGGTGACCTGCTTGCCGTCCTTGATGACGATCGAGTCCTTGCCGACCAGATCGATACGGCTGATGTGGCTGTCGAGGTTGACGCGCACACAGGGCCAGTTCAGGCGCGCCGCGACCTGCTCGATATGGGTCGATTTGCCGGTGCCGTGATAGCCGGTGACCATGACGCGGCGGTTCTTGGCGAACCCGGCGAGGATAGCGAGCGTGGTGGCGCGGTCGAAACGGTAATCCGAATCGACTTCCGGCACGTGCGGGTCGACCTCAGAATAGGCCGGTACTTCGAGATCGCTGTCGATGCCGAAGACCTGCCGGACCGACACCTTCATGTCGGGCAATCCGACGGGTTCCGTAACTTGGCTCATGGCGGCGGTCGTCATCAATCCTCCGAGGTCCCGGGCATTCCCGAAACCAGATCTGTTGAATGGCTGCGGATGGGGGCTGCTACCCAACCTAGCAGAGAGCAACGGCCGGCAGAAGCCCGCGGCACAATCAAAGTTCCGTTGGCTTATCATTGAGATAGGGCCTGTATCAGGTTTTTGGAGGGCTGCTCTGCGAATCGCGCCGCACTTTTGCCCTCTTGGGCAGGCCACCGGGCGCGGGCATCTGGGCGGGCCCTTTCGGCGTCCGCGCGGGCTTGATAGCTCTGAGATAGCTCATTCGCACCGGACGGCAGGTTGTGACTTCATTCCTCGATCCCCTAATTGCGTTCATTTCAGTCCATCCGTGGCTGGCGTATCTGGCGTTATTCCTTGCCGCGTTGCTGGAGGCGATCCCGGTCGTCGGCGCGCTGGTGCCGGGCTCCACCATCATCCTCGCCCTCAGCGCGCTGGTACCGGGCGGCGAACTCGCGTTATGGGGGGTGCTGGCGGCGGCGATCGCAGGCGCCGTGCTCGGCGACGGCTCGGCGTTCTGGGCCGGCCATCGCTCGCAACGGGAGATTCTTGGCGCCTGGCCGATGTCAAACTATCCAGCCGTGATGGCGCAGAGCGAGACGTTCTTTCAGCGCTGGGGAACGCTGGCCGTGTTATTCGCACGCTTTGTGCCGCCGATCCGCGCCTTCGTGCCGGTGACGGCCGGCGCGCTCGGCATGCCGCCGGTCCGCTTCTACAGCGTCAATATTGCCGCGGTCGTGGCATGGGCCCTGGCCCATGTGCTGCCGGGCGTGTTCGCCGTCTCCGCGCTGCATCACTATGCCGGCCTGCCGCATCACCAGCATGTCGGCAAGCATCTCTGGATATTAGCCGTGTTGGCGGCGGCGATCATCGCGCTTGGCGTCTGGACACTGCGCCGCCGTCAGGCGCGCGGGCTGCGTCCCGGTGCGGGCCCGACATAGCGCGCGCGGGGCCGGATCAGCCGGCCGTGCTGCAACTGCTCGCAGGCATGCGCGATCCAGCCCACCGTGCGCGCCATCGAAAACAGCACCAGCTCATGGCCGGGCGGCAGGCCGAGCGTGTGCACCAGCACCGCGAGCGCATAGTCGATATTGACGAACTCGCCGGTCGCCTCCGCGATGCTGTCAGGGATTTCATGGGTGAATTTGCGATTGCCACCCGAGCGCGCCAGCGCTTCCAGGAGCGCCCGCGCGCGGGGATCGCCATGCTTGTAGACGCCATGGCCGAAGCCGGCAAAACGCTCGCCGAGCGCGACGCGCTCGCGGATCAGGGGCGCGACTTCGCTATTCGCCAGCGTCTTCAATAGCTGCGCCGCCAGCACACCGGCGCCGCCATGCTTGGGACCCTTCAGCGCGACGAGGCCGGCGATCACAGAGTCATAGAGGTTCAAGCCGGTCGAGGCGGCGCAACGCACCGTGAAGGTCGAGGCGTTTAGTTCGTGATCGGCGAGCAGCACCAGCGCGCGGCGGATCAGATCCGGCGCGTGCTTGTGCTCGGGCGCCCAGACCCGGGCAATCTGCACATGAAGCGGTTTCGCCGATGATTTCGCATTCAGCATGGTCGCCACCACCAGCCGCACGATGCGGCCACCGACCATCGCGCGACCATCGGGCGCCCGGGTGAAGGCGCGCGGGTCCGCGGCGGCGGCGAGCGCCAGCACCGCGACGGCGCGGTCGATCGCATTGGCCTTGCGGGTCGCTTCAGTGACGGCGCGCATTTCGTCCGAGACGATCGGGCAATTGTCCGCATCGAACGGATCGACGCCGGTGACGTCCCACAACAGCGTCGCGGCATGTTCGAGCGTGTCGCGTTCCGCCAGATCGATGCAGTTGACGCCGCGATAGATCGCGCCGTCCTCGGTGATGGTCCCCACCGCCGAGTCCATAACCGGCAGATCGGCATCGAAACTGCGCAGGCCGCGCGGCTCCGGCGACGGCGTACGCCGCTCCTTCAGCGTCCGAACGTCCTCGGCCCGATAGCGATGGCTGCGGGAATCCTCCGACGGCTCCGAGCGGATCAGGCCACGGCTGACATAGGCATAAAGGGTCGCCTGCGAGATCGCGAGCTCGGCGGAGGCCTCGCGGGCCGAGAGGTAAAGGCCGGCGGATTTTTTCATATTGATTGACATAATCAAGATTGATCAATCTGTCGAGAGGCCCGACCTTTGCCCGAGCGCAAAGGAGAACCCTCATGAACATGCAGATTTCAAAGACCCCAATCGGGCTCGACGGCATTCCGGCCGCCGAAACCGTGCTCAGCCATGTCGACGGTGAGCGTGGAGAGCTGATCATCGCCGGCGAGCGGGTCGGCGACCTCGCCCGCAAGACCGGGTTTGAGGGCGTGACTGCCCGGCTCTGGAGCGGCGGCACCGGCCAGCCGATCGGCGAAGCCGCGGTACGCGCCGCCCTCGGCGCAGGGCGCGAACGCGCCTTCGCCCGCCTGCCCGATCTCCTCGGCATCACGCGGGGACTATCGATCGTCGACAGTTTTCGGGCGGCGATTGCGGGGCTACGCGCCGAGGCGGGGCTGGCACATGAGGCCACGATCGTCGGCGCGTTTCCCGTGATCGCAGGCGCCCTGGTGCAGCGGGTGAGGGGCAACGATCCGGTCGCGCCCGATCCGACCGCGAGCCACGCTGCCGACACGCTGTCGATGATGCTCGGCCGCAAGCCGGACGCGCGGGAGGCCGCGGCGCTCGACGCCTATTTCGTTACGGTGTGCGACCACGGCATGAACGCGTCGACGTTTGCGACGCGCGTGGTCGCCTCGACACAGGCCGACCTGTTCGCCGCCGTCACCGCCGGCTATTGCGCGCTGACGGGACCGCTGCATGGCGGCGCCCCGGAGCCGGTGCTTGAAATGCTTGACGCGATCGGCTCAACCGAGCGCATCAAGCCATGGGTCGACAGCGCACTGACCCGCGGCGAGCGGCTGATGGGATTCGGCCACCGCGTCTATCGCGTCCGCGATCCGCGCGCCGATGTGCTGAAGGGCGCGATCGAGCGGCTCGCGGGTGGCGGCACCGACCTGCCGTTTGCCGGCGAAGTCGAGGCCTATATCCGCGACGCCTTGCGGAAGAAAAATCCGGACCGCCCGCTCGACACCAATGTGGAGTTCTTCACCGCGATCCTGCTCGACGCGCTGAAAATCCCGCGGCAGGCATTTACGCCGATCTTCGCGGTGGCGCGCGCCGCTGGCTGGACCGCGCATGCCCGCGAGCAGCAGCGCGGCGGCCGGCTGATCCGGCCGAGCTCGGCGTATGTCGGGCCGATGCCGAAGTAGAATGTTTCCAACAGCGGAGCCAACAAACTCCGCTGTCGTCCCTGCTTTGTGCGCAGTTGCGCACTGGCGCAGGGACCCATAACCACAAATGCGTATTGTTGCGCGAAAGCCGTCGACCAGCGGAATAAAATCGAGAAGCCGCGGCGTATGGGTCTCTGCGTTCGCAGGGACGACGCCGGATTTGCGCTAGCGGCTATGCGCCGCGCACCACGGTCTTCAGATAGTTATACGCCTTGATGATCTCGATCAGGCGATCCTCGGTGGAGCGGTCGCCGCCATTGGCGTCGGGGTGATGCTGCTTGACCAGCGCCTTGTACTTGGCCTTGACGTCATCGAGGGTGGCTTCGGCGGAAAGCCCCATCACCTGCAGCGCCTTGCGCTCGGCGTTCATCACCTTGCGCGTCTCGGCCTTGGCCTGCGCACCCGGACCGGGACGCCAGCGGCCACGGCCGTTGAGCTCGGAGAACATGCTGAACGGATCGGCGGCGCCGTCGAAATCCTCGGCGCTCGGCGTCTTGCCCTTCTTGCCGGCGGTATTGGCGCCCATCTTCCAGGTCGGGCGATGGCCGGTTAGCGCATCCTTCTGGTAGCGCGCGACGGCATCGGCATTCATGCCCTGGAAGAAATTGTAGGACTGGTTGTATTCGCGCACGTGATTGAGACAGAAGTGCCAGTACTCGCGGGAATTCTCCCGGCCCTTGGGCGCGCGGTGCGGCCCCTTGCTCTGGCAGCCTGCCCACTCGCACATGGCGGATTCTTCATTCGCACGCGCCTGCGCCTTCGCGCTGACCTTGTTGGGCTTGATGCGAATGGAATCGAAGAACTTGGATGAATCGATCGGCATGGCTGACTTTGACTACGCAATGCGCAAGGCTTCAAGTCTTGACATTGCGAATACCTCTGCTTCGGATGCCTCATTGACGAAAAACAGACAGACAATTATCTGCCGCCATCATGAGCACCAGGGACACTATCATAAACAAGTTGCGTGAAGCTTTCCTGCCGGAAAGCCTCGATGTCGCGGACGAATCACATCTGCATGAAGGCCATGCCGGCCACAGGCCGGGCGGCGAAACGCATTTCAGGGTGTATATCGTATCTCCGGCCTTCGAAGGGAAGAGCCGGATCGAACGCCACCGCATGGTAAATGCAACGCTCGCCGCGGAACTTCAGGGCTCCGTGCACGCACTCGCCATCAAGGCGCAGACGCCGGGAGAAACCGCCGGCCGGTAATTCTCCCAGAGCCTACCACAAGAATGTGAGCATCCGATGATGACGTCGCAGAAGCTCGTCATTTTGGTAAGGCTACGAGGGTTCCGGGAAGAGCAGGCTGGCGGAAGGCCTCTGGCGACATTTTCGCTGCTGCGCATCCGCCCCAACGGCTGCTGGCGAAGCGATCGAGCATCTGACGCGAGCTTCCTGTGAAGATCGGCCGGAACGGTAGAACCGGTTTCGCAACTATGAGACAATCGCTCCAAGCGATGGACGCAGTTCCGTGTGAATGCGGGGTCGTTGCCCCGCTGCCATCGCAGGTCGACGAGGTCGTCCGATGCGATGTTGGGCACGCTTCAAATGGGCCGCTGCCGTCGCGCTGCTGGCCGCGGCCTGTCCAGTCAGGGCGCAGACGCTCGACATGCCGAGCCCGTTTGTCCAGGAGGTGCTGATCAAGAGCATCCTCGTGACGCTCAACGACGCCGTGGCCTCCGATAATTTCACGGTTCTGCACGCCAAGATCTCAAAACCGTTCCGCGACCAGTTTCCACCGGACAAGCTGCGCACCGTATTCAAGGACCTCGTCGAGAAGCACGCCGTGTTCGACGCCATTGTTGCCAGCGCCGTCATTCCGGAGGAGGACGCAAAAATCGACGACAAGGGCGTGCTGCGCCTCAAAGGCCGCTTCGACACCGCGCCGAAGAAGGTGAAGTATCAGCTCGGCTTCATCCCCTCCGACGGCCAGTGGAAGCTCTCCGGCGTCACCATCGACATTGAATAACTATTCAGCGTGCAGTGTGTCCTCGCAACAGAGGCCGAGATCTAGAACGCCGTCCCTGCCCGCTTCGGCTTCGGATCCTCGGCTTCGGCCTCGCGCGGCAGCGGCGTGATCTTGAGCGCGGTGATGCGGTTGCGCTCCCGCCGCAGCACGCGGAAGCGGCAGCCGTGGAAGGTGAAGTTCTGGCCGCGCTCGGGAATCGAACGCGCCTCGTGAATCACGAGGCCCGCGACGGTGGTCGCCTCCTCGTCCGGCAGGTGCCAGTTCATGGCGCGGTTGAGATCGCGGATCGGCACCGAGCCGTCCACCACGACCGAGCCGTCGGCCTGGACGCGGACGCCGGCCACCGCGACGTCGTGCTCGTCGGAGATATCGCCGACGATCTCTTCGAGCACGTCTTCCAGCGTCACCATGCCCTCGACCTCGCCGTACTCGTCGACCACGAGCGCGAAGTGGGTCTTGCGGCGGCGGAACGCCTTGAGCTGCTCGGACAGCGGCCGCATCTCCGGCACGAACCAGGGCGGCAGCATGATGGCGGAGACGTTGATGCGCGAGGTGTCGCCTTCGCTGGCGCGGATCGCGCGCAAGAGATCCTTGGCGTGCAGCACGCCGATGATGTTTTCCGGCTTGTCGCGCCACAGCGGAATGCGGGTGTACTCGGTCGCCAGCACCTCGCGCACCAGTTCGTCGGCCGGCAGATCGGCATTGATCATCACCATCGCGGTGCGGTGGACCATGACGTCTGACACCGCGAGATCGCCGAAGCGGAAGACGTTGTGGATGTACTCGGCCTCGCCGCTCTCGATGCCGCCGTGCACGGCGGATTCCTCCACCAGCCCCTCGATCTCGGAGTCGGTGAGGATTTCGTGCTGCGATGATTCCTTGACGCCGAACATGCGCAAGATGCCGCGGGACGCGGTATTGAGCAGCCAGTTGAGGGGATAAAACACCAGATAGGACAGGTATAGCGGATAGGCGATCCACTGCGAGACCGGCGTTGGCTGGCGGATCGCGAACGTCTTCGGCACCTGCTCGCCGATCACGATGTGCAGCGACGAGAATACCAGAAAGCCCGCGACAAACGACACGAAGTGCAGGGTGCGTTCGGACATGCCGAGCGGGATCAGCAGCGGCTCGAGCAGCGCCGACACCGTGGGTTCGCCGACCCAGCCGAGGCCGAGCGAGGCCATGGTGATGCCGAGCTGGCAGCAGGCCAGATAGGCCTCGATGTTGCCCATCATGTCCTGCAACAGGCGCGCGCCGAACCGGTCCTGCTCGACCATCGCCCTGATGCGAAAGCCGCGGCTCTTCACCAGCGCAAACTCGGCTGCCACGTAAAACGCGTTGGCGGCGAGCAAAAGGATCGCGAGCAGCAGATTGAACGCGGTCGAGCTCATGCATTCCTCATGACGGCCTCAGCCCCGCGCCGGGCTTGCGGTCCGGACAATCCCGTTCTCATCCCGCCAGCTTCTGTTGCAGGAAATCGCGCACCAGCGCCGGCTCGACATCGTTGGCAACCAACGCGCGGCCGATCGCCTGCAGCAGGATGAAGGTCAGCTTGCCGCGCTTAACCTTCTTGTCCTGCGCCATCAGCGCCATCAGCGCGTCGGCATCGGCCAGGCCTTCCTGGGCGAAGCCCGCGATGTCCTGCAGATGGGTCGGCAGACCTGCGGAAGCAAGGTGACGCTCGACGCGCGCAGCGTCGGCCGCGGAGATCATGCCGAGCTTGGCGGAGAACTCCGCCGCCAGCACCATGCCGATGGAGACGCCCTCGCCGTGGAACAGGCGGTCGGAAAAGCCGGTCGCGGCCTCCAGCGCATGGCCGAAAGTGTGGCCGAGATTGAGCAGCGCACGCTCGCCGTTCTCGCGCTCGTCGCGGGAGACGATCGCGGCCTTGGCGCGACAGGACGTTGCGATCGCATGCTCGCGCGCCGCCCCGCCGGCAAAGATGTCGGCGTGGTTGGCTTCCAGCCAGGTGAAGAAAGCTTCGTCGCCGAGCAGGCCGTATTTGGCCACTTCGGCATAGCCGGCGCGGAACTGGCGCTGCGACAGCGTGTCGAGCACCGAGGTATCGGCGACGACGAGCACCGGCTGATGAAACGCGCCAAGTAGGTTCTTGCCCTGCGGCGAGTTGATGCCGGTCTTGCCGCCGACCGAGGAATCGACCTGCGCCAGCAGCGAGGTCGGCACCTGCACGAAATCGACGCCGCGGCGCAGGATCGCCGCCGCGAAACCGGCGAGATCGCCGACCACGCCGCCGCCAAGCGCGATCACCAGATCGTTGCGCTCGATCTTCGCCGCGATCAGCGCCTCGGAGACCTTTTCCAGGCCGGCATAGGTCTTCGATATCTCGCCTTCCTCGACGACGATGCGCGAGGTTGGAATCCCTGCTTCCGCCAGCGAACGCTCGGCCGGCTCCAGCCAGTGGTTAGCCACGGTACGATCAGTGACGATGGCGGTCCGCACGCCGGGGCGCAGCGCGGCCACCCGCTGGCCCAGCGACTGCAGCACGCCGCGGCCGATGACGATGTCATAGGCGCGGTCGCCGAGCGCGACGTCGACCATAATGTCGGCGGAATGTTTCAGGGGCGCAGTCATGGCGTAACGCTGATCCCGTCGGTTGTCGGCTGGTCGGAAGGGTTTTTTGCGCATAGCCGCCCGCGCAGGGCGTCGAGACACTCCTCGACGATGCGGTCGTGCGGCACGTCGCGCGAGGCAATCGTCAGGTCGGCGGTCCGATAGACCGGCTCGCGGGCTTCGAGCAGACGGCTGACGGTCGCGACCGGATCCTCGGTCTGCAAAAGCGGCCGGTCGGCGCGGCGCTTGACCCGCTTCATGATGACATCGATGTCGGCCTTGAGCCACAGCGAGATCGCCTTTTCGCCGATGCGATTGCGGGTCTCCTCACGCATGAAGGCGCCGCCGCCAGTCGCGATCACGGCCGGACCGCTATCCAGAAGCCGCGCGATCACCCGCGCCTCGCCGTCGCGGAAATACGGCTCGCCATGGGTCGCAAAGATTTCCGGAATGGTCATGCCGGCATGGGCGACCTCGATCTCGACGTCGGCGTCGAGAAACCGCAGGCCGAGACGGGCCGCCAGCCGCCGGCCGATCGTCGACTTGCCGGCGCCCATCATGCCGACCAGCACGACCGAGCGCTTTCCCAGCGCCGACGTGACGTCGGCCTCCTGGGTCGGGCACGCTGGTGCCGGTGCGGCGGTCTCGGACATCAAAAACCCTTTGAGGTGGCGGGGGTTGCCCCGTGCTGCGACAGCTATACTACCCCCTGTGAGGCCGTTGCCAGAGACTCTTGCCACGGGGGGAGGAACATGTTGGATGATTTCATTGGTTAATTCGCCGCCCTGAGCCCCCTATGCCCAGTTTGTTCCGTTTTCTGACGGTCGTCGGCATCATCGCCGGGCTGATCTATGGCGTCATTTTTGCGCTGGCGAATTTCGTCACCCCAAAACCCCGGGAAATGACGGTCACCATCCCCGCTGACAAGTTCCTCAAGAAATAGCCGCTATTGTTCTGTTTGGTGAGAGGCGGACTCGGGGGAGACGCTCTCGCCGACGGGGATGTCGAGGGCATGCGTTCCAGCAAGACGGCCAAAGACGAGAGTTTGATCAACCTGTTCCTCGACATGCTCGCGGCGGAACAGGGGGCGGGCGTCAACACGCTCGATGCCTATCGCCGCGACCTCACCGATCTGTCCGACTTTCTCGGCGGCAAGGGGCAGGGCTTTGCCGGCGCCGAAACCGACGTCCTGCGCGACTATCTTGCCGACCTTGATACCAGAGGCTTCAAATCGTCCAGCGTGGCGCGCCGACTGTCGGCGATGCGGCATCTGTTCCGCTTCCTGCTGAACGAGCGCATCCGCAGCGACGATCCGGCTGCGATCCTGTCCGGTCCCAAACGCGGTCGCGGGCTGCCGAAGGTGCTGTCGATATCAGATGTCGACCGTATGCTGACGCGGGCGAAGGAACTGACCGGGGCCCCAAATGCCTCCCCGCAACAGCGGCTGCGCGCGATGCGGCTCTATTGTCTGCTGGAGGTGCTCTACGCAACCGGCCTGCGCGTTTCGGAGCTGGTCGCCTTGCCGCTATCGGCGGCGCGGCGCGATATCAGCATGATCATGGTGCGCGGCAAGGGCAACAAGGAGCGTCTGGTGCCGCTGAACGAGGCGTCGCGGCAGGCGATGGCGGATTATCTCGCCGCGATGGAAGCGCTGAAGCCTGAGAAAAAGAAGGGCGCGGCTCCTTCGAAGTGGCTGTTTCCCTCGTTCGGCGAGAGCGGCCATCTGACGCGGCAGCATTTTGCCCGCGACCTGAAAGAATTGGCGGCGGCCTCCGGCCTGGCGCCGCGGCTGGTCTCGCCGCACGTGCTGCGCCACGCCTTCGCCAGCCACCTGCTGCATAACGGCGCGGACCTGCGGATCGTGCAGACGCTGCTCGGCCATACCGACATCTCGACCACGCAGATCTACACCCACGTGGTCGAGGAAAGGCTGAAAAGCTTGGTGCGCGACCTGCACCCGTTGGCGGAGAAATAGGCCTCGCGCCCCGGACGCAGCGCAGCACGCAAGTGATGCGCTGCTGAGCCGGGCCCACATCGGCGGTGGAAATGGGTCCCGGCTCTGCGGCGCGGCGCTTCACGCCGCACCGCGTCCGGGACACGAAGATATCCCCGCCCGCAACACTCGCCTTGACTTCCGCGGCGTCTCCCCCGAAACAGCCGTCTCCCGCCCCGCGGCCTTGTTTGGCGCGCTTTCGACAACCCGGCTCGTCCGGGCCGAGATGCGCGCTAAATCATTGAAGATGCGTGCTTTCCTGGAGCGAATCGAAAACCGCTTCGCCTGAGAGTGCGTTGTTACCTATATTGTCTCGATGCCGGATCCGATGCGCAGCTATCTCGACTTCGAAAAACCCGTCGCCGAACTTGAGGCCAAGGTCGATGAATTGCGCGCGCTCGCGGCGACCGGCAGCGACATCGGCGACGAGATCTCGCGGATCGAGGACAAGGCGCAGCAGGCGCTGGCCGACCTCTATGCCAACCTCTCGCCGTGGCAGAAGACGCTGGTGGCGCGTCATCCGCAGCGCCCGCATTTCACCGATTTCGTCGGCGCGCTGATCACCGAATTCACCCCGCTCGCCGGCGACCGCAAGTTTGCCGACGACGAGGCGCTGATGGGCGGCTTCGGCCGTTTCCGCGGCGAGGCCATCTGCGTGATCGGCCAGGAAAAGGGCGCCACCACCGACAGCCGCATCAAGCACAATTTCGGCATGGCCCGCCCCGAGGGCTACCGCAAGGCGGTGCGGCTGATGGAGATGGCCGACCGCTTCGGCATTCCCGTGTTGTCGCTGGTCGATTCCGCGGGCGCCTATCCCGGTATCGGCGCCGAGGAGCGCGGCGTGGCGGAAGCGATCGCGCGCTCGACCGATACGTGCCTGTCGCTTGGCGTGCCCAATGTCGCGATCATCACCGGCGAGGGCATGTCAGGCGGCGCCATCGCCATCACGACCGCCAACCGCGTGCTGATGATGGAACACGCGATCTACAGCGTGATCTCGCCGGAAGCGGCGTCTTCGATTCTCTGGCGCGATGGCACCAAGGCCCAGGAGGTCGCCACCAATATGAAGATCACGGCGCAGGACATGCTGCGCTTCGGCGTGATCGATCGAATCCTCAACGAGCCTTCCGGTGGAGCCCATCGCGACCCCGCCGCCATGATTGCGGCTACGGGCGACGCCATCGCCGAGGCGTTCAACGACTTCCGCAACCTCGACGCGGACGCCATCCGCAAGCAGCGTCGGCAGAAATTCCTCGAGATCGGCCGCAAACTCGGCTGATTGAATCGTTGCGGCAGCGAAGTGCCTCAACCCGTTAATGACCCGTAAATGCCTTTATTTCGCCCACCTGCAAAATTTGGCCCTAATTCAGCCCCGCCCGCGGTCTTTAAACTCTGTTGACCATCCCTGCTAACCGCAGCCGCTGGACGGTGTTGTTCGGGTTGCGGCGCAGGGGGGCAATGGCTAATATTTTAAACAATGGCTTCAGGGCATGTTCGCTGTACTTGGGGTGCGAAAATGCCCGGTGGGTGTGGAGCTTAGCCTTTGATTAACCGCTCGCTGCTTCGCGCGCTTCTCACGTCGGTTGCCCTTGCGGGCGCGGGCGCCTTGATGGCCGGCTGCAACGGCGACGACATATCGCTGGCCAACAACGCCAAGGCCAACCAGCCGGTACCGCCGAAACTGGTCGCCGACATGACGGCGAAGGACATGGACCTGCAGTCGCCGATCCTCGTCCGGCTGTTCAAGCAGGAAGCCGAGCTCGAAATCTGGAAACAGGATCGCTCCGGCCGCTTCGCCTTGCTGAAGACCTATCCGATCTGCCGCTGGTCGGGTGACCTCGGCCCCAAGGTCAAGGAGGGCGACCGCCAGGCACCGGAGGGCTTCTATTCGATCTCGCCGGCGCAGATGAATCCGCAGTCGGCCTATTACCTCTCCTTCAACACCGGCTATCCGAACGCCTTCGACAAGGCGCTCGGCCGCACCGGCTCGCAGCTGATGGTGCATGGCGACTGCTCCTCGCGCGGCTGCTACGCGATGACCGACGAGCAGATCGCGGAAATCTATTCGCTCGGGCGCGAATCTTTCTTCGGCGGCCAGAAATCGTTCCAGCTGCAGGCCTATCCGTTCCGGATGACGCCCGCCAACATGGCGAGGCACCGCAACAATCCGAACATGCCGTTCTGGAAAATGATCAAGGAAGGCAATGATCATTTCGAGGTGACGAAGCAGGAGCCGAAGGTCGATTTCTGCGAAAAGAAATACGTGTTCGATGCGATCAAGAAGCCGGGCGCTACGCGTGACCCGGTGTTCGACGCTTCGGCCAAATGCCCGGACTATACGATTGCAGACGAAGTCGCCGACGCCGTTCGCGAAAAACAGGCGACCGACCTCGCCGAGACCGCGCGGCTGATCGCCAAGGGTACGCCGGTGGCGCGAACCAACACTGGCATCGACGGCGGTATGCACCGGGTGTTTGCGGCGCGCGTGCCCGAGGGCAATACCGGTCTCTCCGAAGGTGGCGACGCGCAAAGCCTGCAGAGTTTTTCGCTGGCGCGCGCCCCGGGCACGATTCCCTCCCACGTCAATCCGCCGAAGGTGCCTGCCGAAAGCCGTACGCCTTCAGAGAATCTGCTGGCGGGTGCGCCGGAACAGCCCAAGCTGGCCGCCGCGCCGGCTGCCGCACCTGCCCCGACCCGGGTCGCCAATGCGGCGCCGGCAGCGCAGGATGAGGGCTTCTTCTCCAGCCTCGCCCGCAAGGTCGGCATCGGCGGCTCGGCCGATGCCACCGCCAGCACGCCGCCGGCCAAGCCGAAGGCGACCGAGGCCAAGCAGCCGCCACGTCCCGAAGCGTCCAAGGCCGCTGCGCCGAAGCCGGAAGCCAAGCATGCCGCAAGCCGCCCGCAGTTGAAGACGTCGGTGTCGGATGCGCCGGCCCCGGCTGCCAAGAATGCGCAGGTCTCGGGCTCGGCGCCGATCGTATCGAGCAATTCGTTCGACAGCCGCTTCGGGGCGGTGAAGTAGTCCGGCGCGCATCGCACTCCGGACGTTCATCCAATCCGGCAATCCTCGCGCAAGCGTCTGGAATCCGACATTTCGATTTTGAAGCGCCGTACCGGAATGCCGCCGATTCCATTTCAGCCGTCAGAACAATCGCTTCCGCGGATCGCAGCGCAATTTGATCACACTACCGCGTAGCATGAAGTTGAGATAGCGTAACGTCAGGCCGCCGGCGGGATGTGCCGAAGACCCGCCAGAGTATCAGCGGCGTCATGCCCACGGCAGGGCCGCAGTCCTTCATTCCCGGTTTTGGGCCGGCTCGTTTTTTATTTGAGCCGGACGAGAGGCGAACGCCTCATCGATCAAACGCGCCCCCAACAGGAGGACATCATGCATTTTTGTATGACCGCACAATACACGCCAAAATCTCTCAATGCCATTCTGGAAAATCCCAAGACCAATCGCTTTGAGGCGGCCAAGAAGATGGTCGAAGCCGCCGGCGGCAAGTTGATTTCGATGTACAGCACGGCCGCCAACGGGCCCGGCGTTCTCGTGATCTTCGATGTGCCCGATCCCAACGCAGCATCGGCGATGTCGGGCGTCGTGATTGCGAGCGGCGCCGTCCACAATGTAACCCTCACCCGCCTGTGGACGGCGGATGAAATAACGCAGGTCCGGCAAAAGGCGGTGCAGCTCAAAGGCGCGTACACGCCGCCGGGCGGCTAAGTGATTTGATGATAGCTCAGCTAGGTTGGTTGCGGCTGTCGAATGAGGTCATTTAAGACACGGGTGGCAGGCGTTGTGACCTGCCACCGATCTGCCCCCAAGATCATGACGCAGCCTTCTCCTGCGTTAGAAGGCCGGTCCTGACCTCGCCCTTCGCGGCGGGTATGCCAATCGGGTTCAACCGGCGGCCGGCGACGATCACGATGGCGCAGACCACGTAGAAGCACACGCCGAGCGCATAGGTTTTGGCGATCCCGAACTGGAACGATAGGGCCATACCCAATACCGACGCCAGCATCGACGTAATCCCGTTGGTGCTCCAAAAGAACGGCAGCAGCGCTTCATGACGGCGCCAGACACTGAAGCCGAGCGGAAACATCATCCCCATGCAGAACGCCGGGGGCGCCAGCAACAGGACGGATGCCAGAATGCGCATATCGGTTGGTTGCGAGCGCGTCCAGGTGGTGACCAGCGGCGTCAGCAGCCCAGCGGCCAGGATCGTGATCAGGAGGACCGTAACCCTCCAGACGATGGCGCGCGGCCCAGGAGTATCAGCGCCGACTGTGGCACTGCCGATACCGCTGAAAAGAAGAATCACAAAAAGCACCACACTCAGCCCGTAGACGGGATGGCCGAGGAAAACCATCAGGCGCTGCATTTGCGATATCTCGATCAGCATGAAGCCCATTCCGATCGCGCTGAAATAAGCCATCGGCGGCGTCAGCGTCGACAACGGCATCCGCCTCGCAAGACCGAGGAAGGGCAGGACGACGTAGTATCCGCAGGCAAGCAGCGCGGCGATGATGAGCAAGCCTGTCATGCTGACGGCAATATTGTTCTTGTTTATTCCGCCCCATGGATTCACGCTCATCAGATCGCCGAGGCGTGAAGTGAAGAAGAAGAAGGGTTTGTCATCCGTCGATGGAGCGAGATTTTCCGGCAACGAATCGAAGAATGCCGAGTCCGCCTTGTCTGACAATAGCGTCGAGGTAACGGCATCAAACGTGACATCCGGCCCGAGGAGTATTTTAAATCCTTGCGCTTGGATCCTGTCGCGCGCCTCCTGCCATTGCAAATCGGTGAAAGCGTCGGGCCGCGTAATGACGGTCACGATGTTACCGACGTTCAGCGCGACAACATGATGGCGGAGTTCGGTGGCCGACACGCCATTGCGCTGCAAGGCGCTAGCAGCGATCGCGACCAGCCGATAGAATTCGCCGCGGTGCTTGTCCCCGTCGTACCAGCGCGAGACCGACAGCAGCCCGCCGGGCTTCAGCGCGCGATAAAAATCTTCCCACGCCTCCACGGTATAGAGCCGGTTTTCCGTGAGCGTTAGACCGCCTGCCGCCGTCGCCGCCCAGGTGTCGATCAGTGAAATCTGGACCAGATCGTACCGCTCGGACGAATGGTTGATATAGCTTCGCGCCTCGGCATTGACCAAGGAAACGCCGGGCTGGCGCTCAAGATGGCCAGCGAAATCGGCGAATTTTTCGGTAAGCACCTCAAAGATCGCCGGATTGATCTCGATGCCGCGTATTTGCTTGGCGCCGAAGACCAGACCAGAAAGGATGTCACGGCCGCCGCCAACGCCGACGACCGCGACGTCGGCGACCGGCTGTACGAGGTAGGCGGCATTGATGACGTCATCTTTCAGGTAGCTGAGCTTGCCAACGTCGCCATCGAACCTGGTGATGACCGTGCCTGCATCGGCATCGATGTCGATATAATGCTGGTCAACCCGGGCATCAGACTGGCGGACCAATCCCCATCCGAACGGGGCTTTCCCTGCCCACTCCCGCACCCGTACCCGCGAATAGGTATTCCAGCGCTCGAACAGCGTGCCGGCCTGCTCCTCACCCTTGGCCCAGAACACACCGAGGTGGCTTTTGCCGGTCAGGTCAAGGCCAGTATGCACGGTGGCAGCAATGGCCAACGTCAGTGCGACAGCACCGCTCAAGCGAAGGCTACGGACCTCATCGCTGTTCCACACGACAATCCAGCCTACGCCAGCAGAGAGGGCTGCGATCCATAACGTGGCGCTCACAGGATCGATAACCAGCAGCAGGAAGATCACGCCGAGGCATCCAACTGCGGCTCCCAGAAGATCGGCTGCGTAGAGCCATCCGCCGCTATACGGCAAGCGGGTCAGCAAGAGCGTTATGCAAATGCCGCCTTCAGTGAAGGGCCACACGAAGGCAAGGATTGCCAGCACCAGGATCGCCGCGGAGTCCGCAGACACAATGAGCGGCGTACACAGAAGGAGGACCATTGCGCCAACGCTACTGAGCGCGAACCAAGATGCGTGCCGCGCGAATTCGACGCCAACCCGTTCGGGCGCGTAACGTTCGGGCTTGCCGTAGACCTCCATCGCTCCGCGGGTCAGCCCGAGCATGGCAAGCGATATGGCGGCGAACGCGAAATGGTAATAGAGCATCACGCTGAAGAAGCGTGTGATCAGTATCTGGTAGGAAAGCGTGGCAGACGCCAGCACGAAGATCGCCAGATAATAGCGACTGTGGACCTTGGATATGGATTGCAAGACGCCGCCCTCTTACCGAGCCTAGAAGGGGACCTTATCGGTGCTCCTAGACCCATTCGCCCAACGCGTGACTAGGAAAATGGACACAACTTCCTAATAACTCGTTGATACGCGGCCTGCGGGCATTCGCAGTTAGCACCCAGCCCGGATATCGGGGGGCCAGCGCGGCATTTCCGCCCCTTCAAGAGCGGCTTCAGCCGTCAGACGAAGCAGGAGGGCCGGCAGCGCCGCGAAAATGCCTGAGGCTTAACCATACTTGCCGTGGCAATGCTTGTACTTCTTGCCACTGCCGCAGGGGCAGTCCTCGTTGCGGCCGACCTTGCCCCAGCTGGCGGGGTTTTTCGGATCGCGATCGGCGGCGGCGACCTGGGGCACCAGCGAGGCGCTGGCAAAGGCCATCTCGTCCTCGCCGGTATTCGGATCGAACTTGTGCGCCTCCATTGCCGGCAGCACCGGCTGCGGCTCTTCCGGCGGCACGATCTCGACGCGGATCAACTGCGCGGTGACCGCTTCGCGCAGATGCGAGCCCATGGTCTCGAACAGGTTAAAGGCTTCCAGCTTGTATTCCTGCAAGGGATCGCGCTGGCCATAGCCACGCAGGCCAATCACCTGGCGCAGATGGTCGAGCATGATCAGGTGCTCGCGCCAGAGATGGTCCAGCGTCTGCAGCAGAATGGTCTTCTCGACGTAGCGCATCACGTCGGGGCCCCATTGCGCGACCTTGGCCGCCATGCGCTCGTCGACATGCTTCTCGATGCGCGAAAGCAGTTCCTCGTCGGCGATGCCCTCTTCCTTGGCCCATTCATCGACCGGAAGATCGACGTCGAGCACGCGCTTCAATTCGTCCTTCAGCCCCGCGGTATCCCACTGCTCGGCATAGGCATGCTCGGGGATATGCTTGGCGACGACATCGTCGATGAAGGCGTGGCGCATGTCGGTCACGGTCTCGGCGACGCTGTCGTCCTTCATCAGGTCGACGCGCTGGTCGAAGATCGCCTTGCGCTGGTCGTTCTGGACGTTGTCGAACTTGAGCAGGTTCTTGCGGATGTCGAAGTTGCGGGCCTCGACCTTCTGCTGCGCCTTCTCCAGGGCCTTGTTGATCCAGGGATGGATGATGGCCTCGCCCTCTTTCAGGCCAAGCCGCTGCAGCATGCTGTCGAGCCGGTCGGAGCCGAAGATCCGCATCAGATCGTCTTCCAGCGACAGGAAGAATTTTGAGCGGCCCGGGTCGCCTTGACGGCCGGAACGGCCGCGAAGCTGGTTGTCGATGCGGCGGGATTCGTGCCGCTCCGAGCCCATGATGTAGAGCCCGCCGGGCTTGGTCACGGTCTTGGCCGGCTTCGAACCCTTGGCGGGCTCGAGCTCGACCACTTCCTCGGCCTTCAGCACGATCTCGCGGAAGCGCTCGATGTCGGCCTTGATCTGCTCGATCTTTTTCGCCTTCTCGGCCTCGTCGGTGATGCCGGCGGTCTCCTGCTGGATCCGCATTTCGAGCGAGCCGCCGAGCTTGATGTCGGTACCGCGGCCCGCCATGTTGGTCGCGATCGTGATCGCGCCGGGGACGCCGGCTTCGGCAACGATATAGGCTTCCTGCTCGTGGAAGCGCGCGTTCAGCACCGCAAACAGTTTTGCCGGCTTGCCGGCGCGGGCGGCGGCATAGAGCTTCTCCATGCCGGCTTCGCTGCCGAAATCGATCTGCTTGTAGCCGTGCTTCTTCAGGTACTCGGCCAGCACTTCCGACTTCTCGATCGAGGCCGTGCCGACCAGCACCGGCTGCAGCCGCGCATTGGCGCGCTCGATCTCGGCCAGGATCGCGGCGTATTTTTCGCCCTGGGTGCGGTAGACCTCGTCGTCCTCGTCGAGACGCGCGACCGGCACGTTGGTCGGGATTTCCACGACTTCGAGCTTGTAGATGTCGAACAGTTCGTCGGCTTCGGTCGCGGCCGTACCGGTCATGCCGGACAGCTTTTCGTACATGCGGAAATAGTTTTGGAACGTGATCGAGGCCAGCGTCTGGTTTTCCGGCTGGACCTGGACGTGCTCCTTGGCTTCCAGCGCCTGGTGCAGGCCCTCCGAATAGCGCCTTCCCGGCATCATGCGTCCGGTGAACTCGTCGATGATGACGACTTCGCCTTCGCGGACGATGTAGTCCTTGTCGCGGGTGAACAGCGAGTGCGCGCGCAGCGCCTGGTTGACGTGGTGCACGACCGAGACGTTCTCGACGTCGTAGAGCGATTCGCCCTTGAGCTGGCCGGCATCGCGCAGCAGCGTCTCGATCTTCTCCATGCCGCCTTCGGTCAGCGTCACCGTGCGCTGCTTCTCGTCGACCTCGAAGTCGACGACCTTCTGCAGCTGCGGCATGAAGGTATCGATGGTGTTGTAGAAATCCGAACGGTCGTCGAGCGGACCGGAGATGATCAGCGGCGTGCGCGCTTCGTCGATCAGGATCGAGTCGACTTCGTCGACGATCGCGTAATAGTGCCCGCGCTGGACCATGTCCTCCAGGCGGTACTTCATGTTGTCGCGCAGATAGTCGAAGCCGTATTCATTGTTGGTGCCGTAGGTGATGTCGCAGGCGTAGGCGGCCTTGCGCTCGGCGTCGTCGAGGCCGTGCACGATCACGCCGGTGGTCATCCCGAGGAACGAGTAGATCTGGCCCATCCAGCCGGAGTCGCGGCGGGCGAGGTAGTCGTTGACGGTGACGACATGAACGCCGCGGCCGGCGAGCGCGTTGAGATAGACCGCGAGCGTCGCCACCAGCGTCTTGCCTTCGCCGGTCTTCATCTCGGCGATGTCGCCCTCGTGCAGCACCATGCCGCCGATCAGCTGGACATCGAAATGCCGCTGGCCGAGGGTGCGCTTGGCGGCCTCGCGCACGGTGGCGAACGCCGGCACCAGGATGTCGTCGAGCGTCTTGCCCTCGGCGAGCTGCTGGCGGAATTCGGCGGTGCGCGCCTTCAGCGCCTCGTCCGACAGTTTCGAGACCTCGGGCTCAAGCGCGTTGATGGCGTTGACGCGGGATTGATATCCCTTCACCCGCCGGTCGTTGGCGGAGCCGAAAAACTTGCGGGCGAGCGCGCCGATCATGCCAATTCCTGCCTTTGCCGTTACTTGCGTTGCAAGCCGTGACGTGGTCCACCAAGTTGCCTATCAACTCACCGTGACGCATCGCGGCAAATACCCCCGTTCCGGGGCCTCATCCGCTAATGAGTGGGAATTAAGCAATCCAAGGTTCAACGGCAAAAAACGCAGCAAAATAAGCGCTGTCGCCGCCGTAGGTTCCGGCACAAATATGGCTGGGTGGGGGGCTTGTCAACGTGCGTCCATCTGTCAGGGAATTCATCATTTTGCCAGACTTTCGCGTTGCCAAGGCCGCTTGATTGGGCGAGTGTCCCGCCGCCTTTGCCGCCCCCTCTTCAAGACAAGGATTTTCCATGACCACCTCGTTCCCGGAAACGAAAACCGGCCTGCGTTTCGGCGTGACCTCCCTGGCCGTGACGGCCTGCCTGGCCGCGGTTCTGGCCGCCGGCCTGCCGGCTCGCGCCCAGGACAATCCCGTTCTCGCCAAGGTTAACGGTGTCGAGATCCGCCAGAGCGACGTCGCGCTCGCGGAAGAGGAACTTGGCCCCAGCCTCGCGCAAATGGACCCGGCGACCAAGAAGGACAATGTGCTGGCGTTCCTGATCGACCTGAAGATCGTCGCCAAAGCTGCCGAGGACAAGAAGATCGAGAATTCCGAGGACTTCAAGAAGCGCCTGGCGTTCACCCGCAGCCGCCTTTTGATGGACAGCCTGCTCGCCAGCGAGGGCAAGGCCGCGACCACCGACGAGGCCATGAAGAAGGTCTATGAGGAGGCCGCCAAGCAGATCACCGGCGAAACGGAAGTCCATGCCCGCCACATCCTGGTCGAAACCGAGGACGAGGCCAAGGCGATCGCCGAAGAATTGAAGAAGGGCGGCGACTTCGCCGAGCTGGCAAAGAAGAAGTCGAAGGACCCCGGCGCCTCCGATGGCGGCGATCTCGGTTTCTTCACCAAGGAACAGATGGTGCCGGAATTCTCCGCCGTCGCCTTCACGCTGGAGCCGGGCAAGATCTCCGACCCCGTCAAATCGCAGTTCGGCTGGCACATCATCAAGGTCGAGGAAAAGCGCGCCCGCAAGGCCCCCGACTTCGATCAGGTCAGGGCCCAGATCGAGACCTATGTGACGCGCAAGGCGCAGGCCGAATACGTCGCCAAGCTGCGCGAGGCCGCCAAGGTCGAGCGCATGGACAAGCCGGCGGAAGCCGCCAAGAACGACACCAAGACCGACGCGCCCAAGCCCGCCGATTCCAAGATGGCACCGCCAGCGAAGAAGTAAAAAATCGCTGTCACTTCTTCGAGACCGATAGTATCTAGCATCGTCATGGCCGGGCCGAAGCGCCCGGCCGTTTCATGTCCGGGTCGCCGGTTCAAGGCGCCGGACGACGCTTGAAGCCGGCAGGCCCGGCCTGGATTGATCTGGTCGAAGAAGGTGCCCGCATGTCCATCAATGTTTCTCCCCTCGCCCCGACCGATGTTCCCGAAATGCCCGCGATTGCAGGCGTGAAGCTCGCGACCGCCGCCGCCGGCATCCGCTACAAGGGGCGTACCGACGTGCTGCTCGCCACCATGGACAAGGGCACCACGGTCGCCGGCGTGTTCACCAAGTCGAAATGCCCATCGGCCCCGGTGGAATGGTGCCGCGCCAAGCTCGGCCGCGGGCAGGCGCGCGCGCTGGTGGTGAACTCCGGCAATGCCAACGCCTTCACCGGCAAGACCGGCAAGCAGTCGACGGCGCTGACGGCGCAGATCGCGGCAAAGGCGGTTGGCTGCTCGACATCCGACGTGTTCCTCGCCTCAACCGGCGTAATCGGCGAGCCGCTTGATGCCACCAAGTTCGACGGCGTACTGGCGACGCTGGCGGAAGCCGCCGCGCCTGATGACTGGATGGGCGCGGCGAAAGCGATCATGACCACCGACACCTTCCCGAAGGTCGCGACCGCGACCGTAAAACTTGGCAAGACCAAGGTGACCATCAACGGCTTGGCCAAGGGCGCCGGCATGATCATGCCCGACATGGCGACCATGCTGGCCTTTGTATTCACCGACGCGCCGCTGTCGTCCGCCGTGCTGCAGGCGCTGCTCAAGAGCGGCGTCGACGACACGTTCAACGCCGTGACGATCGACAGCGACACCTCGACGTCGGATACGCTGCTGGCGTTTGCGACCGGCGCCGCCGCGGCCAATGGCGCGCCAAAGATCAGCCGGGCCAGCGACCCGCGCCTAAAGGCGTTTGCCAAAGCCTTCCATGGCGTGCTCGCCAACCTCGCCGAACAGGTAGCCCGCGACGGCGAAGGCGCGCGCAAGCTGGTCGAGGTGGTCGTCGAAGGCGCCACCACCAAGCCCTCGGCGCGCAAGATCGCGATGTCGATCGCCAATTCGCCGCTGGTGAAGACGGCGATTGCGGGTGAGGATGCCAACTGGGGCCGCGTGGTGATGGCGGTCGGCAAGGCCGGCGAGCCCGCCAACCGCGACAAGCTCTCGATCTCGTTCAACGGCATCCGCGTCGCCAAAAGCGGTGCGCGCGATCCGTCCTACAACGAGGCTGAGGTCTCCGAGGTGATGAAGAGCCCGAAGATCCAGATCAAGGTCGCCCTTGGTCTCGGCAAGGGCCGCGACCGCGTGCTGACCTGCGACCTCACCAAGGAATATGTCGCGATCAACGGCGACTACCGGTCGTAAACGAGATAGCGAGCATGGCCGACATCAAGCTCACCCTCGTGGTTGCCTGCGCCCTCGTCGACGTCGACAAGCGCGTGCTGATCGCGCAGCGGCCCGAGGGCAAGGCGCTCGCCGGCCTCTGGGAATTCCCCGGTGGCAAGGTCGAGCCCGGCGAACGGCCCGAGCAGACGCTGATCCGCGAGTTGCATGAGGAGATCGGCATCGACGTCAGCGAGCCGTGCCTGGCGCCGCTGACCTTCGCAAGCTACGCCTATGACAGCTTCCATCTCTTGATGCCGCTCTACATCTGCCGGCGCTGGGAAGGCCTGGTGACGCCGCGCGAGGGCCAGCAACTGGCCTGGGTCCGCGCCAACCGACTGCGCGACTACCCGATGCCGCCAGCGGACATTCCGCTGATCCCGCATCTGATTGATCTGTTGATGTAAATCGGAGACCGACGCCTCGCGGCGCAGGCCCAGCACACAAAATATCGAAAACAACCCCATGCACAGTAGAAATGGGGCCCTTCCTGCACGTCAATCGCGCTTCGCCTTCTTCACCGCCGCTTCCAGACTCGCCTTCGCCGAGCCGGGCTTGAGCGGCTTCTGCTGGCTCTCATGCGGTGCCCAGCCGGATAGCCAGACGAGATCGAACGTCGCGCGGATGCGGCCGTCCGCGTCGGCAAAACGCTCGCCGTAAATCTGCGCCATCCGAAGCATGGTGGCGCGGCGGGTCGGCGTGCGCCGCCGCTCGACCAGAATATTGCTTGCCCCCATCCGCCGGAGATCCGCCATCAGCGCAAATGCGCTGTCGTAGCGCACCACGACGCGATCGACGTCGGTGACAGGCAGCGCCAAGCCGGCCCGCTGCAAAAGCGCGCCGATATCGCGCAAATCCGCAAATGGCGCGACGCGCGGCGACACCCCGCCCTCGCATTCAGCCTCTGCCGCGGCAAAGGATTGCCGGAGCTCGGTCAAACTATCGCCGCCGACCATCGCCGCCAGCAGCAGCCCGTCTGGCTTCAGCGCGCGGCGGATCTGCGCCAGCACGCCCGGCAGATCATTGACGAACTGAAAGGCGAGCGCCGAGACGGCGAGATCAAGCGATTCCGGCTGCAGTGGCAAGACTTCCGATGGATCGACATCGATGCGCGCAATCGACTGAAAGCGATCGGCCAATGTTTCTTGCAGCAACTCGCCCGGTGTCCAGATATCGGCAACGTCGGCAAACTTCCGTGTCACCGCCTGGAAGCGGTCTTCAAAATCCTCCCTGACGCGATCGAGCAGGAATGTCACCGGCCCACCCCGCCGCGCGCGGTCGAGCCGCCTGCGCAGCAGTGCGCGGTCGAACAGGATGGGCGCGCTGGTCGGGTTCGAAGCCATGCGGGTTGGTACGCCGGCTGCGTATTGGTGGCAATGCCATGCTTGAGCCGCAGGCAGCGCGGCGCTAGCCTCGCCATATGGACGGCGAGGCATCACCATCACGCTCCTTCTCTAGTCACCTCCGCGGCGCGCTCGGCGCCTGCCGCGACGTGCTCACGCATTTGCCGCGGCTCGCCCTCGACATCGCGCTGCCGACGCAGTGCGTCTCCTGCCGCGAGCCGGTCGATGGCGACGGCGTCTGCGCGGCATGCTGGTCGAAACTATCATTCATCGAACCGCCTTTTTGCCCGCGGCTCGGCATTCCCTTCGTCTATGATCCCGGCCCGGAATTGCTGTCGATGGAGGCGATCGCGAGCCCACCGGCTTACCAGCGCGCCCGCGCCGCCGTGCGCTATGACAACGTCGCCCGTACCCTGGTGCATTCGCTGAAGTATCAGGACCGCACTGATCTGGCGCCCGCGATGGGCCGATGGATGGCCCGCGCCGGCAAGGAATTGCTCGACGAGGCCGACGTGCTGGTGCCGGTTCCGCTGCACTGGCGGCGCGGCTGGAGCCGCCGCTACAACCAGTCAGGCGCGTTGGCGCGGGTGATTTCGCGGCAAAGCGGTGTGAAATTGGCCGCCGAGGCACTTCGCCGCATCCGACCCACCGAGCAGCAGATCGGTCTGTCCCGGCCGCAGCGCGCCGCCAATGTTCAAGGTGCATTCAAGGTCGCGCCCGAGCGCAGCGCCGACATCGCCGGCCGCCGTGTCATCCTGATCGACGATGTCCTGACCTCTGGCGCCACAGCGGATGCCTGCGCCCGCGCCCTGCTCCGCGCCAAGGCTGCGCAGGTCGACGTGCTGGTATTCGCGCGGGTTGTGGACAGCCACCGAGCTCCCATATAATTCAACGACTTGTAATTCTAAGACCTGACAAAAAGACTTGGCTGATCAGAGCGTTCCATGACTGCTGCCGTTGAAATCTATACCCGCCCGGGCTGCGGCTATTGCACCGCCGCCAAATCGTTGCTGACGCGCAAGAATGCCGCGTTCACCGAATTCAACGTCGCGACCAACCCGGCCTACCGCGACGAGATGTACGACCGCGCCGGCCACGGCTCGACCTTTCCCCAGATCTTCATCGGCACAACCCATGTCGGCGGCTGTGACGAGCTTTATGCGCTGGACCGCGCGGGCAAGCTCGATGGCCTGTTGGCGGGAGAAAAGGCATCCTCATGAGCGCTGGCTCGACCTTCACCGCTGCCATGGTGCAGATGCGCACCGGCCTCTTGCCCGAGCCGAGCCTCGAGCAGGGCATCAGCCTGATTCGCGAGGCGGTCGCGCAAGGCGCCGACTATGTGCTCACGCCCGAAGTGAGCAACATGATGCAGCTGAACCGAAAGGCGCTGTTCGAGCATCTTGCGTCGGAGGAAGACGATCTTTCGCTGAAGGCCTATCGCGCGCTCGCCGCGGAACTGAAGATCCACCTCCATATCGGTTCGCTGGCACTGCGCTTCTCGCCGGAGCGCGCCGTCAATCGCTCGTTCCTGATCGGGCCCGACGGCAATCTGCTCGCCAGCTACGACAAGATCCACATGTTCGATATCGACCTGCCGGGCGGCGAGAGCTATCGCGAGTCGGCCAACTACCAGCCGGGCGAGACCGCTGTCATATCGGATCTGCCGTGGGGCCGGATCGGGCTGACGATCTGCTACGACGTGCGCTTTCCCGCGCTTTACCGCGCGCTGGCCGAAGCCGGCGCCTCGTTCCTCACTGTGCCCTCGGCCTTCACGAAAAAGACTGGCGAGGCGCACTGGCATACGCTGCTGCGCGCCCGCGCCATCGAGAATGGCTGCTTCGTGTTCGCGGCGGCGCAGGCCGGCATGCATGAGAACAAGCGCGAGACCTATGGGCACTCGCTGATCGTCGCGCCCTGGGGCGAAATTCTCGCCGAGGGCGGCGTCGAGCCCGGCGTGTTCCTCGCCGAGGTCGATACGTCTAAGGTCGAGGCCGCCCGCGAGAGCGTGCCGTCGCTGCAGCACGGACGCCGTTTTGGCATCGCCGATCCCAAGGCCGGCCCCGAGCACCTGCATCTCGTCCGGGGCTCGGCATGATCCGCTACAACCTTCGCTGCGAGAAGGGCCACGCTTTCGAAAGCTGGTTTCAAAGCTCCGCGGCGTATGAGTCCCAGGAAAAGCGCAAGCTGGTGAGCTGCCCGTCCTGCGGCTCGGTCAAGGTCGAGCGCGCGATCATGGCGCCGCAGATCGTGACGAGGAAGGGCCGCGAGCAGGCCGCGCCCGCGCCGGCGCCGGCTGCTGCCGAAGCGACCGGATCGGAATCGACGCCGCTGCTGATGGCGCAGGAGCGCGAACTGCGCGCCAAGTTGAAGGAGCTCCGCGATCACATCGTCAAGAACGCCGACAATGTCGGCGAGCGCTTCCCCAACGAGGCGCGCAAGATGCATTACGGCGATATCGAGCATCGCCCGATCTACGGCGAGGCTTCCGCAGAAGAAGCACGCGCGCTGATCGACGAAGGCGTGGAGGTAAGTCCGCTGCCGGTGCTGCCGGACGACAGGAACTAAAGTCTCCTCGGTCATTGCGAGCGTAGCGACGCAATCCACCGTCGTGCTTGTTGCGCTATGGATTGCTTCGCTGCGCTCGCAATGGCGGGGAGGGTTCGGTCTTTTATGCCGCCACTAGCAGCGCCACGCCGACGACGATCAGCACGATCCCCGCGAGTTCACGCGCGGACATCGGCTGCTTGAACGAATAATACGACACCGCCTGCGCGAACACCACTTCGACCAGCGCCAGCGTGCGCACGTTGGCCGCCGCCGTCAGCGCGAACGCCAGAAACCAGAACTGCGAGGCGAAGGCGCCCATGAAGCCCGCGAGCATCGATGGACGCCACAGCCCCAGGATTTTCTGGAGCACGTCGGGCGCGCGGAACAGGAGATAGACCGTCAGCACCAGCGTCTGCACGAACAGCCCGAATACCAGCGTGAACGACGCCGCCGTCACGAACGAGACGCCCGGCACCACGATGACCGCGCCGCGAAAGCCCACCGCGGAGAGCGCAAATGCCGCCGCCGCGGCAAGACCCAGCAGCGTCGGCTTCAAATCCGCAAAGCCCTTCTCGGACCCCGGCCGCAGCGCGGCGATGACCACGCCCGCAGTCGCGATCAGGATCGCGACGACCTTCAGCACGGTCAGATGGTCGCTGAGAAAAACGAATCCGAAGATCGCAGTCTGGATTGCTTCCGTCTTCAGATAAGCCGTCGTCACCACGAAGGAACGGTCATTCATCGCCAGCAGCATCATGCCGGTGCCGACGATCTGGCTAAGTGCACCCAGCATCAGCCATGGCCAGAACGACGATGTGGGCCACGGCACAGGGTCACCCGTCGCAGTCACCACGAGCGCGAAGAACACCAGCGAGAACGGAAAGCCGAACAGGAAGCGGATATTGGTCGCGCCCCAGGTTCCGAGCGGCCCGGTCAGCGACCGCTGCATCGCATTGCGCGCGACCTGGCCCAGCGCAGCGATGAGGGTGAAGGGAATCCAGAGCGTAGCGACGGAGAGCATGGGGCATACCGGCAGGAAGCTGCCGCACCGTGCCGGGCGGGATGCGTCAGGTCAACGGGAGCAGCATCATGACAGGATTGCGCCGGGTCCTTGAAGGTGGTGGTCCCTATACCCCCTCCGCCACCACCATGTAGTTCACGTCCATGTCGGACGAGATGCTCCATCGGTCGGCGAGCGGGTTATAGACCACGCCGGCCTGGTCGGTGATGGCAAAGCGGCTGTTGGCGAGGTGCTGCGCAAGCTCGTCCGGCGTGACGAACTTGTCCCACTGATGGGTGCCGCGCGGCAGCCAGCGCAGGACGTATTCGGCGCCGACGATGGCGAGCGCAAAGCTCTTCCAGTTGCGGTTCAGCGTCGAGACCACCATGATCCCGCCCGGCTTCACCATCGCCGCGCAGCGGGCGATGAACGCGCCGACGTCGGTGACGTGCTCGACCACCTCCATCGCCAGCACGATGTCGAAGCGCTCGCGGTGGTCCATCTCCTCCACCGTGGTGCAGCGGTAGTCGATCGACAGATGGCCCTTGTCGGCGTGCAGCCTGGCAGCGGCGATGTTGGTCGCTGACGGATCGATTCCGATCACCTGCGCGCCGAGCCGCGTGAACGGCTCGCACAAGAGGCCCGCGCCGCAGCCGATATCGAGGATGCGCAGGCCCGACAGGCAACTCAGACTCCTGGCGTTACGGTCGAACTTGCGGCACGCGGCGTCGCGGATATAGGCAAGCCGCAGCGGATTGATCTTGTGCAGCGGGGCCATCTTGCCCTTGGGGTCCCACCACTCGTCCGACAGTTTTGAGAACTTCGCAACCTCGGCCGGGTCCACCGTAGAGCCGGTGGTGGAGGAATTTTGCTGCATGGCCATGATTTAGGTGCCGACCGGTCGTGTCGTGATGGCATTGCGGAACGCCAGCGGCGACGCAATGGTGGAAATGGTTTCCTTGCCTTCGCCGACGCCCATGATGGTGACATCGCCATAGTTCATGATGCGGCCGAGAATGGTCTGGTTGACGTCGACGCTTTCGACCTTGTCGAGACTCATCTCGAAGGTCCGGCGCTGAATGAAACCGGTTTTGTGCACGACGCGCATGTTGGTGACGTCGGTCTCGGTGGTCCACCGATGGAACCAGGCCTTTGCCGTCAGATACAGGGCCGCCAAAGCGGCGAGCGCGGCGACGGTCAGGCAGGTCAGCATCAGCGCATCCGATGTGACCATGCGCGACAACACCAGGAAGACGATTGCCACGGCCCAGGTCGCGAGCGCCGGGAGATAGAACATCCAGTGCGCATTCGTCGAATACAGCACCCTTTCCCCGGGCTGCAGGATTTCATCGATATAACGGCCCATACGCCTGCCCTGAATTACCCGCTACTACAGCAACTTGCGCCATTTTGGGTCGAAAACGGAACCGGAGGTGCTTGCCCCGGACCGCGTCGCTATGTATACGCCGCTTTCGACCCGGGCGCTCCACTTTCCGTGCGGGTCACGTAACTTATCCTCACAGGGAATGCACGCGTCGTCATGGGCCGCCTCGTGATGAAATTCGGCGGCACATCCGTCGCCAATATCGACCGAATCCGCAACGTCGCGCGTCACGTCAAGCGCGAGGTCGACGCCGGACATGATGTCGCCGTCGTCGTCTCTGCGATGGCCGGCAAGACCAACGAGCTGGTGGATTGGTGCCGCGACGCCTCGCCGATGCATGATGCGCGGGAATATGACGCGGTAGTGGCGTCCGGCGAACAGGTGACCTCAGGCCTCTTGGCGATCGTGTTGCAGGGCATGGGCATCCAGGCCCGCTCCTGGCAGGGCTGGCAGATCCCGATCAAGACCTCCGACGCCCACGCCTCGGCGCGCATTCTCGAGATCGACGGCAGCGAGATCGTCCACCGTTTCAAGGATCGCAAGGAAGTCGCCGTCATCGCCGGCTTCCAGGGCATCAATCCGCAGACCAACCGAATCACCACGCTCGGGCGCGGCGGGTCTGACACCTCGGCGGTGGCGATTGCCGCTGCGCTGCGGGCCGACCGCTGCGATATCTATACCGACGTCGACGGGGTCTACACGACCGATCCGCGGGTGGTTCCCAAGGCGCGGCGCCTCGACAAGATCGCCTTCGAGGACATGCTGGAACTCGCCTCGCTGGGCGCCAAGGTGCTGCAGGTGCGCTCGGTGGAACTCGGCATGGTGCATAACATGCCCGTTTTCGTCCGTTCCAGCTTCGACAAGCCCGAGGATATCGACCCGCATGGCACGCCGCCGGGCACGCTGATCTGCAGCGAGGAGGAAATCATGGAAAGCCACGTCGTCACCGGCATCGCCTTCACCAAGGACGAGGCCCAGATTTCGCTCCGCCAGATCGAGGACAAGCCGGGCGTTGCCGCCGCCATCTTCGGCCCGCTGGCGGACGCCAACATCAATGTCGACATGATCGTGCAGAACGTCTCCGAGGACGGCAAGACCACCGACCTCACCTTCACCGTTCCGGCCGCCGACTATAACCGCGCCCGCGAGACCATCGCTGCGGCAAAGGCCAAGATTGGTTACGCCCGGCTCGACAGCGCCACCGACGTCTCGAAGGTCTCGGTGATCGGCAGCGGCATGCGCAGCCATGCCGGCGTCGCGGCCAAGGCGTTCAAGGCGCTTTCCGAGCGCAACATCAACATCCGCGCCATCACCACCTCGGAGATCAAGTTTTCGGTGCTGATCGACGCCGCCTATACCGAACTTGCGGTGCGCACGCTGCACACGCTCTACGGGCTTGACCAGGCTTAGAACGATTTTCTCTCAAATTTAGCGCTTGGTCTGATCGTCAGACCGGCCAGTTTGGCGGATCATGCGCTTCGCTGGCGCAGCATCGGGCCTGACACACACGTTATTGCATCTGGCAGGCGTTTTGCTTGGCAAAGCAAGCCTCGATTGGATATAGGCCTAGGGAGGTGGGTTGCCGCACACTGCACCATCGTTGGCGATCCCATTCGGCGGGATCAGGTGTCTTGCGGCAGCGCCGAATGAATAAAATTGTTGTTTTCGGTGCGTTTCACGCCAGCTGCCGGCCACCCGGCAGGCTGGCTTTGCGGGGGGAGGATACCAGCACATGCGGAGCACGTCGGGAGGCCCCCGCGTCCTGTTGAGACGGCTCCGCGAAACCATGGCGGAGAAGGTCTCGGCCCAGGAACGGCTGGACAAGATCGTGGTGCTGATCGCGGCCAACATGGTGGCCGAGGTCTGCTCCTGCTACGTGCTGCGCATCGATAACACGCTCGAACTCTACGCCACCGAAGGTCTGAACCGCGACGCCGTGCACCGCACGGTGCTGCACGCACATGAGGGCCTTGTCGGCCTCGTCGCGAGCGAGGCGAGCCCGCTCAACCTTTCGGATGCGCAAAGCCATCCGGCGTTCTCGTTCCGCCCCGAAACCGGCGAAGAAATCTACCATTCGTTCCTCGGCGTGCCGATCCTGCGCGCCGGCAACACGCTCGGCGTGCTGGTCGTGCAGAACCGCGCCAAGCGCACCTATGTCGAGGAAGAGGTCGAGGCGCTGCAGACCACCGCCATGGTGCTGGCGGAAATGATCGCCTCGGGCGAGCTGGCGGCGCTGGCGCAGCCCGGCGCGGAACCGGCGGCGCGGCACTCCCTGCACAAGACCGGCGCCATCCTCTCCGACGGCATCGCGCTCGGCCATGTCGTGCTGCACGAGCCGCGCGTCGTCATCACCAACTACATCGCCGAAGACCTGCCGAAGGAAATCAAGAAGCTCGAAGCGGCGCTGGCCAAGCTGCGCGCCGACCTCGACCGCATGCTGGAACGCGGCGACGTCGCCGAGAGCGGCGAGCACCGCGACGTGCTGGAAGCCTATCGGATGTTCGCCAACGACCATGGCTGGTCGCACAAGCTGCACGAGGCGGTCGCCACCGGCCTCACCGCGGAAGCCGCCGTCGAACGTGTGCAGTCCGACACCCGCGCGCGCATGCTGCGCTCGACCGATCCGTACTTGCGCGACCGCCTGCACGACTTGGAAGATCTCGGCCACCGCCTGATGCGGCAACTGGTCGGGCAGGATCACGCGCCCTCGCGCGAGCAGCTTCCCGAAAACGCCATCCTGATCGCGCGCGCGATGGGCCCGGCGGCGCTACTCGACTACGACCGCAAGCGGCTGCGCGGCCTGGTGCTGGAGGAAGGCACCGCCAATTCCCACGTCTCGATCGTGGCGCGCGCGCTCGGCATCCCAGCCGTCGGCGAAGTGCCGAATGCGGCCGGCATCGCCGACCCCGGCGACGCCATCATCGTCGACGGCACCTCGGGCTCGATCTACATCCGCCCCTCGGCCGAGATCGAATCGGCCTATGCCGAGCGGGTGCGCTTCCGCGCCCGGCGGCAGGCGCAATATGCCGCGCTGCGCGACAAGCCCTGCGTGACCAGGGACGGCCAGCCGGTCGAGCTGATGATCAATGCCGGCCTCGTCATCGACCTGCCGCATATCGACGACACCGGCAGCGCCGGCATCGGGCTGTTCCGCACCGAGCTGCAGTTCATGGTCGGCCAGAGCCTGCCGCGCTCGTCCGACCAGCTCGCACTCTATCGCACCGTGTTGGATGCCGCCGGCAACAAGCCGGTGACGTTCCGCACGCTCGATATCGGCGGCGACAAGGCGCTGCCCTACATGGAGACCGTGATCGAGGAAAATCCCGCGCTCGGCTGGCGCGCGATCCGGCTCGGGCTCGACCGTCCCGGACTGTTGCGCGGCCAGATCCGTGCGCTGCTGCGAGCCGGCGGCGGCCGCGCGCTGAAGATCATGTTCCCGATGATCTCCGATGTCGCCGAGTTCGACCAGGCCAAGGCGATTGTCGAGCGCGAGCTGACCTATTTGCGCCAGCACGGCCATGCGCTGCCGGAACGGATCGACGTCGGCACCATGGTCGAGGTACCCGCGCTGCTCTATCAGCTCGACGAGCTCCTGAAGAAAGTCGATTTCGTCTCGGTCGGCTCGAACGACCTGTTCCAGTTCCTGTTCGCGGTCGATCGCGGCAATGCCAAGGTTTCCGAGCGCTTCGACACCATGTCGGCGCCGATCCTGCGCGCGCTGCGCGACATCGTGCGCAAGGCGCAGGCGGCGAAGAAGACGGCATCGCTGTGCGGCGAGATGGCATCAAAACCGCTCGGCGCGCTCGCTCTGATCGCGCTCGGCTACCGTTCGCTGTCGCTTTCCGCCACCGGCCACGGCCCGGTGAAGGCGATGATCCTGGACCTTGACGCCAAGAAGGCCGAGGCTGCCCTGATGCCGCTACTGGATGCGCCGGCCGGCAGCGTCTCGATCCGGCAGAAGCTGACGGAATTCGCCGAGGCGGAAGGGCTGTCGTTGTAGCGAGGCCCTCGCCCGACAACACCGCCCGCATCCCGCCCTTGAGAACAACGCCATGCTACCCGAAGCCAAACTCGATATCCTGCTCGCCCATCACGCCTCGCTCGAGGCCGAGCTGCTGGGCCAGCTTAATTCCGAAAAATACGTCCAGATCACGCGCGAGCTCGCCGAGCTCAATCCGCTGATCGACGCGGTGAAGACCTATCGCTCGGCGCGGGCCGAGATCGCCGGCGCCGAGCAGCTTCTGGCCGATGCCGCCACCGATCCGGAAATGCGCAGCATGGCCGAGGCCGAGCTGGAGACGCTGCAGGCGCGTGTCGCTGACCTCGAGCAGAAAATCCGCGTGGCGCTGCTGCCCAAGGACGCCATGGACGACCGCAACGTGATGCTGGAGATCCGCGCCGGCACCGGCGGCGACGAGGCCTCGCTGTTCGCCGGCGACCTGTTCCGGATGTATGAGCGGTTTGCCGGCCTGCAGGGCTGGAAGGTCGAGGTGATCTCGGCCTCGGAAGGCACGGTCGGCGGCTTCAAGGAAATCATCGCCGAGGTGCAGGGTCGCGGCGCTTTTGCCAAACTGAAATTCGAATCCGGCGTGCACCGCGTGCAGCGCGTGCCCGACACTGAAACGCAGGGGCGCATTCACACCTCGGCGGCGACCGTTGCGGTGCTGCCCGAAGTGGAGGATGTCGACGTTGACATCAAGAACGAGGACTTGCGGATCGAGACCATGCGCGCGCAGGGCGCCGGCGGTCAGCACGTCAACAAGACCGAATCGGCGATCCGCATCACCCACATTCCGACTGGCATCGTGGTGATGATGCAGGACAGCCGCTCGCAGCACAAGAATCGCGCCTCCGCCATGAACATCCTGCGCTCGCGCATCTATGACGCCGAGCGCCAGCGCGTGGACGCGGCGCGCTCCGCCGACCGCAAGGAGAAGGTCGGCTCCGGCGACCGCAGCGAACGCATCCGCACCTACAATTTCCCGCAAGGACGCGTCACCGACCACCGCATCAACCTGACGCTCTATAAACTGCCGCAGGTGATATCAGGCGAAGCGCTGGGCGAATTGATCGACGCGCTGACGACCGAGCACCAGGCGGCGCAGCTCGCCGCGCAAGGCGCCGCGGCGTGAGCGCACCGACCGTCGAGGCGGCGCGGCGTGCGCTGGCAGCGAGATTCAAAACCATTGAATCGGCCGAACTCGATGCACGCCTACTGCTTGGCCACGCCCTCGGCCTCGACCTGACCGGCTTGATATCAGCTGCGCAGCGTCGGCTGACGCCGGACGAATCAGCGCGCCTCGAAGCGTTCGCCGTCCGCCGGCTTGATGGCGAGCCGGTCGCCCGAATCATCGGCGAGAAGGAATTTTGGGGCCTGCCGCTGCAACTATCGCCGGCGACGCTGGTGCCGCGGCCCGATACCGAGACAGTGGTCGAACTGGCGTTGGAACTGCTGCGCGCCAGCGGCGGCCTCCATCGTCCGTTTCGGATCGCCGATCTCGGCACCGGCACGGGTGCGATCCTGCTGGCGCTGCTGTCGGAGCTGCCGGCGGCGCAAGGGTTTGGAACCGACATCTCGGAAAGCGCCCTGCAGACCGCCGCCGCGAACGCAGCGCGCGCGGGGTTGTCGGATCGCGCTACATTTCTCGCCTGCGACTATGCGAATGGCCTGTCCGGCCCGTTCGATCTGATCGCCTCCAATCCTCCCTATATCCGCTCGGCCGATATCGCCGCCCTGGCCCCGGAGGTCAGGAATCACGACCCGCTTGCGGCGCTGGACGGCGGCGCCGACGGGCTGGACGCCTACCGCGCGTTGATTCCCCAAGCCGCCGGCCTTCTGGCGCCGGGCGGCGCCCTGATCGTGGAGGCGGGCGCAGGCCAAAGCAGCCAGATTCAGGCCTTGATGTCGACCGCAGGGTTAATGCCTGGTACCGCACCCAGGGCCGATCTGGGGGGCATTCCGAGGGCGGTCGCGGGCCACAAAATGGCCCGATAAAGTCCGCCAGGAACGCAAAAAAACCCCTTGGAATATTCGCCGGGAGCGACTACGTTCCGCCCATAACATCGGTCCAGGGTTACCGGCCCCGTAAGGCGATACGGTGAGGCCGGAGTTCTCGAAACGAGAGCCCGCCGGGTGAAAGGTTCCAAACGCAGGTCGAATTGAGCGCAATAACCGAAGTGTGCTGCTCTTGGCCTTAAAGCGAACGAAAGCCTGATATTGCGGTTGAAGACTTACGCAACAGCCGGTCACGCGAAGGCGTCACGCAAGACGATTAGGCTGATTTTGGCAGGCTGAACGATTTGGTCCGGCACGCGGCTGATTCGCGGCCGGTTGGGGAACGCGTCTTTGCTGAACGCGATGGTTGGCGACATCGATGACATGAATTCGAACGGCATCGTGATTCGGTGCGCCTTCGCGTGCGCCGCAACGGTTCATAGCTAGGCAACGGAATAATTTCAGGGCTGGAATAGAAGGCGAGACATGAGAAACGGTCAAAACAACAAGCGGATGCGTAACCGGAATAACAACAATAACAACAATAATAACCGGCGTGGTCAAAATCCGATGACCCGGGTGTTCGAATCGAACGGCCCCGATATCAAGATCCGCGGTACCGCCTCGCATGTTGCCGAAAAATACGTTCAGCTGGCGCGCGATGCGCGCTCATCGGGCGATCCCGTCGCCGCCGAGAACTACTACCAGCACGCCGAACATTATTTCCGCCTGATCGCCGCCGCGCAGGAGCAGTTCCGGCAGAACCAGCCGCAGCCGCGCATCGATGCCGACGTGCAGCCGACCGAGGATGGCGAGGACGACGGCGAGAGCTTCTCGCATTTCGGCCAGGAGCCGGGCTTCGTTCCGCAGCAGCCGCAGCCCTATATCCGCGATAACAACCAGCGTGAGCGCGGCGAGGCCCAGCCCTATCAGCGCGACCAGCAGCAGCCACGCGAGCATCGCAGCGAGCGCGACCGTGACCGTGACCGTGAGCACCGTCCGCAGCCGCAATATCAGCCGCAGCCCCAGCCGCAGCCGGTGATTGCCGATACCGGCGGCGTCGACCGCCTGCCCTCCTTCATCACCGGCTCGCAGCCGCAGGTGAACGGCGCGCCCGGCGGCTACGAAGAGGGTGGTCGTGGCGAGCGTTTCCCGCGCCGCCGCCGCCGTCCGCACGGCCCGCGCCCCGACATGGCCGCGCCGGCCGCCCCGAGCGAAGACTTCAATCCGGGGAATGAGTAGGTAGTAGATCTACTCCGTGTCTCGTCGTCCCGGCCAAGCGAAGCGCGAGCCGGGACCGATACGCCGCGGCCCTGATTGGAGGCACGCGGGACGACGGGTGTCCGCAAACAAATGCCAACGGGTGGGGTCCCCACGTTCGCGGGGAGACCCGTTGAGAGATCACGCCTTGTCGCGTGTCGCCGTCGATGACGGCACCAGCACCGGCTCCAGCGATGGGATCAGCCGCGTGCGTTCGCGGCCCGCGGGGATCGCGCGATAGACCTGCTTGGTCGCTTCCACGATATGCACGCCGGCGAACGGCAGCGACAGCGCAGCGCCGACGCGCTCCCATGCCAGCGCCGAGCGCAGGAACCAGCTGTTGCCGACCGGCGGCAGAAACAGCGCCTCGCCCCATGATGCCGGCGTGAACCAGGTCTGCCGCAGCAATTGCGTGATCTGCGCGCGCGAATAGGGCCGGCCGTGGCCGAACGGCGTATTGTCGGTGCGCGTCCACACGCCGCGCCGGTTCGGGATGACAGCGATCAGCCGCCCGGACGGCGCCAGCACGCGCCAGACTTCGCGCAGCAGGCGCTCCGGATCATCCGACATTTCCAGCGAATGCACGAGCAGGATCCGGTCCACCGCCGCGTCCGGCAGCGGCATCGAGAACTCATCGATCAGGGTCGCCAGCGCGGGCCGCGCCGTCGGCCATTTCAACACGCCCTGCGCCGCCGGCATGAAGGCGATGCAGCGCTCGGCATCTTCGCGAAACAGGCCGAGATAGGGCGTCGGATAGCCAAGCCCAAGCACACGCTGCCCCGCCGCGTCGGGCCAGCGTGCCCGGATGCCGCGGTTGATCAACAGCCGCGCCACGATGCCGAGGCGCTGCGAATAGAAATCGCGGAGATCGATGACGTCGATGGTCATGGGTGCAATCTACCACACCGTGTTTCGTTGCGGCGCGCCGAAAATGGCATTGCCGTGCAAGCGTTAACGCCATATTTCTTTGGGATTAATAGGGCCGAAAGCCTCAAACGACGGAGCTGTCATGGCCGCGGAAATTCGCACCTTCACCTGCCTCAGCGACAATTTCGGTTATCTGATCCACGATGCCGCGACCAAGGCCACCGCCTCGATCGACGCGCCCGAGGCCGGGCCGATCATCAGGGCGCTGGAGCGTGAGGGGTGGACGCTGACCGACATCCTCATCACGCACCACCATCACGACCATGTCGGCGGCGTCGCCGAGCTGAAGCGGAAATATGGCTGCCGCGTCGTGGCCCCCAACGACCGGTCGACCAAGATCGCCAATGTCGACCTGCGCGTGGCCCATGGCGACGTGATCAAGGTCGGCAGCCTTTTGACGCGGGTGCTGGAAACGCCGGGACATACGCTCGACCACGTCTCTTACGTGTTCGACAATGAAAAGGCGGTGTTCGCCGCCGACACGCTGTTCTCGATCGGCTGCGGCCGCGTGTTCGAGGGCACCTACCCGATGATGTGGGATTCGCTGCTCAAGCTGCGCGCGCTGCCCGACGATTTCAAACTCTATTGCGGCCATGAATATACCGCCTCCAACGTCAAATTTGCGCTCACCGTCGAGGCCGATAACCCGGCGCTGAAGGCGCGGGCCGAGGAAGTGGCGCGGCTGCGTGCCGAGAACAAGCCGACGATCCCGGTGCTGCTCGGCGAGGAGAAGAAAGCCAACGTATTCCTGCGCGCCGACGAGCCGTCGGTCGCGGCCGCGTTGCACATGAAGGGCGCGAGCGCCGAAAAAGTGTTCGGCGAGCTGCGCGAACGCAAGAACAAGTCCTGATGGCGCTTTCGAAACAAGCCGCCGACATCATCGCGCGGCTCGACCTGAAGCCGCATCCGGAAGGCGGCTATTATCGCGAGACGTTTCGCGACGAACGCGTGGATGCCGACGGGCGCTCGCGGTCGACCGCGATTTATTTCCTTTTGGCGCGCGGCGATCGCTCGCACTGGCATCGCATCGATGCGGTGGAGGTCTGGCATTATTACGCAGGGGCGTCGCTGACGCTTCAGATCGCCGATGAGAGTGGGCAGCGCAGCGTGACGCTCAGCCCGAATATCGCGGCTGGCGAAGCGCCGCAGGCGGTCGTGCCGTCACATGCCTGGCAGGCCGCCGAGAGCAACGGCGACTGGACGCTGGTCGGCTGCACTGTGGCGCCGGGATTTGCGTTTGCGAAATTCGAGCTGGCGCCGAAGGATTGGGAGCCTAGGTGACTTCGTAGGGTGGCAAAGCGCAGCGTGCCCACCATTGCCAGATGCGAGCGCGGCCGCGTGCTGGGCTCACTTCGCTCGGTCCCACCCTACCTCTTTTTCAGCACCATGTCCTTCGCCGCGATCAATCCACCGCCGGCAATCAATATCGCGGCGATCGCTATCGTCGCGGTTGCTTGCGCAAACCCGGCAACAATCAGAAACGCCGTCGACAGCAGCGGCGTCGCGTAGGAGGCGGCACCGAGCACGCGGATATCGCCGCGCTTCATGCCGATGTCCCAGACAAAGAAAGCAGCTCCGACTGGACCGACGCCGAGCGCGATGATGGCGAGCCACTGCCCGATCGCCTCCGGCCAAACGGTGATCTCGACCATGCCGTGAACCAGCGCAGCGAGCAGCGCGGTCGCGAGGCAAAAGCCGGCCACCGCATCGGTCGGCACTGCCTTGAGCCGGCGCGACATCACCGAATAGGCCGCCCACACGAAGGCGGCGACGAACGCCGCGGCCAGCCCCGGGATCTGCCCCGGCGCGAAGCTCGCACCATTGCCGGCAAACAGCAGTACGGTGCCGGCAAGCCCGAGCAGCGCACCGATGATGTGATGCGACGCCAGCCGTTCGCCCGGCAGCAGCGAGGAGAACAATACGATCAAGAGCGGCCAGAGATAGTTCAGCAGGCCGGCTTCGGCCGGAGGCGCGAAGCGCAGCGCCAGGAAATAGAGCGCGTGATAGCCGAACAGCCCGCCAACGCCGACGACCCAGACGACGGGCGGCTGCCTTAGCGCCGCAAAGACGGCGGGGCGGAACAGAAAGCTAGCAAACGCGACCAACGCACCGATCGCAAACGTCATTGCCGCGAGTTGGAACGCCGGAATCTTGCCGGTCGCGAGCGTCAAGACTGACAATAGCGACCACATCAGGATTGCGGTCAGTCCGATCAGCGTGGCGGTGCGGGGAGTCATCGATTTGTCATTCCGTCATGGCCGGGTTTATCCTGGCCATCCACGTCTTTCTTGCCGCTGTATAAAGACGTGGATGCCCGGGACAAGCCCGGGCATGACGAATTCTTGTTGCAGTACGTAACGGCGCGCGCTGCTACACCATGTACTGGCCGCCGTTGATCGTCATGGTCGAGCCGGTGATGCCGCCCGCCTCGTCGGCGGCAAGGAACACCACGGCGCGGGCGATCTCCTCGGGCTCGCCGAGGCGGTTGACCGGGATCAGCGGCAGGATGCTCTTCTCCAGCACCTCCTTCGGCACCGCCTGCACCATCTCGGTGTTGATATAGCCGGGGCAGATCGCGTTCACGGTAACGCCGCCCTTGGCGTTCTCCAGCGCCAAGGCCTTGGTGAAGCCGATGTCGCCGGCCTTGGCCGCGGAATAGTTGACCTGGCCGAACTGTCCCTTCTGGCCGTTGATCGAGGAGATGTTGATGATGCGGCCGAACTTGCGAGCACGCATGCCCTCGATCACCGGGCGCGTCATGTTGAATAGCGAACCGAGATTGGTGTTGATGACCGCATTCCACTGCTCCAGCGTCATCTTGTGGAAGGCGCCATCCTTGGTGATGCCGGCGTTGTTGACGAGCACGTCGATCGGCCCGATATCCGCCTCGACTTTCTTGATGCCGTCGGCGCAGGCATCGAACGACGAGACGTCCCATTTGTAAACGGGGATGCCGGTTTCGGATTTGAATTTCTCGGCGGCGGCGTCGTTGCCGGCATAGCTTGCCGCAACCTTGTAGCCTGCAGCCTTCAGCGCCTTGCTGATCGCAGCGCCGATGCCTCGCGTACCCCCCGTAACCAATGCAACACGTGCCATGTCGTAGTCCTCCTTGGTAAACTCTTAGTACGCCGGAATTGTCCCGGTCTTTTGACGAATCTCAATTTTTCCGTTCTTCAAGCGCTCTTGTTCTCAAGCGCGCCCCTGTCTTCAGCGCCTTTGGATACGCCTGCACAAGATGAAAATGCCCGGCGCGAGACCGGGCATTTCATCTTTACCAATTCGAGCCGCGGTTGCGAGATGATCTTTTCATCATTCAACCGTTCACTCTGCCTTTAGTTCAGTCGCGTGCGATGCACATTGCAATGCCCATGCCGCCGCCGATGCACAGCGTGGCGAGGCCCTTCTTGGCGTCGCGCTTCTGCATCTCGTGCAGCAGCGTCACCAGCACGCGCGCGCCTGAGGCGCCGATCGGATGACCGATCGCGATCGCGCCGCCATTGACGTTGACCTTGGAAGTATCCCAGCCGAGATCCTTGTTAACGGCGCAGGCCTGCGCCGCGAACGCTTCGTTGGCCTCGATCAGGTCGAGGTCGCCGACGTTCCAGCCAGCCTTCTTCAGGGCCGTACGCGAAGCGGGGATCGGGCCGGTGCCCATGATCTTGGGATCGACGCCGGCCTGGCCCCACGACACGATGCGGGCGAGCGGCTTCTTGCCCTGCTTGGCGGCTTCCTTGGCGGTCATCAGCACCACGGCGGCAGCGCCGTCATTGATGCCCGAGGCGTTGCCGGCGGTCACGGTGCCGTCCTTCTCGAAGGCCGCGCGGAGCTTGCCCATCGCATCGAGGGTAGCGCCATGGCGGGGATATTCGTCGGTGTCGACCACGACGTCGCCCTTGCGGGTCTTGATGGTGACGGGGGTGATCTCGTCCTTGAACTTGCCGGCCTTCTGCGCCGCCTCAGCCTTGTTCTGCGAGGCAACGGCAAACTCGTCCTGCTGGGCGCGAGTGATCTGGTATTGCTTGGCGACGTTCTCGGCAGTGTTGCCCATGTGATAGCCGTTGAAGGCGTCCCACAGGCCGTCCCTGATCATGGTGTCGACCAGCTCGAGGCCGCCCATCTTGACGCCGCCGCGCAGGTACTGCGCATGCGGGGCCATGCTCATCGATTCCTGGCCGCCGGCGACGACGATCGAGGAGTCGCCGTTGACGAGCGCCTGATAGCCGAGCGCGACCGAACGCAGGCCGCTGCCGCAGAGCTGGTTGACGCCCCAGGCCGGGCTCTCCACCGGGATACCGGCGTTGATCGAAGCCTGGCGGGCGGGGTTCTGGCCCTGCGCCGCCGTCAGGATCTGGCCCATGATGACTTCGGAGACCTGGCCCGGCTCGATTCCGGCGCGCTCCAGCGCGGCCTTGATGGCGACGGCGCCGAGGTCGTGCGCCGGGGTAGTGGCGAATGCGCCGTTGAAGCTGCCGACCGGGGTGCGGGCGGCGCTGACGATGACGACATCGTCTGACATGGACATCTCCTTATGGGTTTTCTTGGCTTGGGTTCTTCGACGGCGGGCGGGCCGGGGTGGCGAGCCTGTCTCTCACCTTATCCTGTTAACGCCATTGACCCATGTCAATCGGCCAACGCCCAAATTCCTGCCGCGGCGCATTCAAAATGATCCGCCTGAGGGTTTTGATAGCAGCGCCCATGCCTTGGAATTAACCGTGCCGCACAAAACGGTAGCCGAACCGCATTGAAAATGCTTACTTTGCTGCGTTTGCGTTGCTCGTCTGCCCGCCGGCGAAGCCGCCCGGGTTCCCCGCTCTCGGTGTTATTGTGTGAGCTTATGGCAAAGTCAGACCAACCTACGACTATCAAGAAATACGCCAACCGGCGGCTCTATAATACCGGAACCAGCACCTATGTGACGCTCGAGGATCTCGCAGCGATGGTGAAGGAAGGCGAGGATTTTCTCGTCTACGACGCCAAGACCGGTGATGACATTACCCGCCAGGTGCTGGCGCAAATTATTTTCGAGCAGGAAAACAAGGCGGGACAAAATCTGCTGCCGACGACGTTCCTGCGCCAGTTGATCCGCTTCTACGGCGACAGCATGCAGATGGTGGTGCCGAAATATCTGGAGCAGTCGATCGATACGCTGACGCGCGAGCAGGAGAAATTCCGCCAGCAGCTCGCCAACACTTTCAGCGGAACGCCGTTCGCCCCGCTCGAAGAACATGTCCGCCGCAACATGGAATTGTTTCAGCAGACCTTCTCGATGTTCAAGCCGTTCGTGCCGCCGCGCGCGGGAGCCACTTCGACCGAACTGGAAAAGGCGCCGGAGCCGGCGCCCGACGACGACAATATCGACGATCTTCGCCGCCAGATGAAGGACATGCAGGATCGCCTCGAGCGCATGTCGAAGGAAACGAAGAAGGAAGAGTAGACAGTCATCCCCTCCTCTCGTCATCCCCGCGGAGGCGGGGATCCAGTATTCCAGTGACGCCCGAAGCACAGCCGAGACGCCGCGGCGTACTGGGTCGCCCGGTCCTAGTGCGCAAGTGCGCACAAGGCCGGGCGATGACAGCGGAGTGGTTGCGCCCGATCGCCTCCGCCGAACGGCTTGCGCGACACCTTTTTGGGGCGTGCAGTGAGTCCAGTACGGATGCAACCACTCAGGTTTTCGTTCAGCGCGCAGCGAAGCTGGATGCGAAGTGTAAATTTGGTGGTGCGTTCGCAGGGACGACGCACGGAGAGAACTACCCCGCCGCCGGCAGCACCGTATCACCCGGCACCACCCACGGCCGGTCCAGCGAGGCGAGGCCGATCAGACGGCCCTGGATGTAGTCGCAACCCCATTCGCGCAGCATCACGGCGGCTTCCTCGTCCTGCACCCATTCCGCGACGGTCTTGATGTGCAGGCGGTTCGCCAGATCGATCAGCGTGTGCACGAAGGCGCGATCGTCCGCCGAGCGTGCGATGTTCTGCACGAAGGCGCCGTCGATCTTCACGATGTCGACGCCGAGCTTGCGCAAATTCCGGAACGAGGTGTAGCCGGCGCCGAAATCGTCGATCGCGATCTGGCTGCCGAAATTCTTCAACCGGGTAACGAAGCCGCGGACGTCATCGATATCCTGGATCGCAACCGTTTCGGTGATCTCGACGATCAGCCGCTCGCCGACGCCGGGATGGGCCTGCATCAGCGATTCGATTCCCATCCACCAATCCGGGTCCATGGTGGTGTCGGGCGAGATGTTGAGGCTGAGCCGCACGTTCGGCGAGGCGGCGAGTTCGGCGACCGCAAGCTCGAGCACGCGGTGATCGACCAGCCGGATCAGGCCGAGGCGCTCGGCGACCGGAACGATATCGGGCGCCAGCAATGCCTGGCCGCCCGCCTGCTCCATCCGCACCAGGCACTCGTAGAATGCCGGCTGGCGCGAGCGCGCTTCCACCACGGGCTCGAAGGCGGCGACGATCCGGCGGTCGTTCAGGGCGGTGACGATCTCGTCGGTGACGCGGATGTTGACGCGCCGCTGGGCGTCGCGCTCGACATTCGGCTTCCACAACGAGAACGACCCGGCGCGGCGACGCTTGGCGGCGTCTAGCGTTTCCTGGGCGCGATTGACGGCCTCGTCGGCCGTGCGGGCATAGCGCGGAATGGTGATCGCGCCGATCGAGGCCGTCACCGAGACGGGACCGGATTTGGTCGGGATCACCTCGTCGCGGATTCCGATAAGGAAGCGCTCGGCAGCGATATTGGTGTCGTCGACCGTGCAGTTGCGCAGGATCAGCCCGAATTTGTTGCCGGAGAACCGCCCGAGCACGTCGCCGCCGCGCAGCTTGGCGCGGATGCGCTTTCCGACTTCGGCGATCACGGCGTCCGCGACATCGAAGCCGAAGGCGTCATTGACGCGGGCCAGGTGGTCGATGCCGATCAGCATGAAAGCGCAGGACGAGCGGAAGCGCATGGCCTCTTCGATCCCTTCCGCCAGCGCGGCGACCAGATGCGTGCGGTTGAGCTCGCCGGTCAGCGGATCGTGCCGCGACAGCCGCATGAGCTGCTCGTCGCGGGCGTGGCGCTCGTTGTTGATGCGAACGATGCCCTGCGCGCGCAACGGCTTGCCGTCGGGGCCTGCGAACCAGCAACCGGTTTCCTCGATCCACAGCACGGGCGCCGAGCTCGAGGCCCGCACGCCATATTCGATCCGGTAGGGGACGCCTTCGCCGCCCCGCGCCGGCCCCGATTGCGTGAGCGCGTCGTTGCGAATCGAACGGGACGGTTCGATCAGCCCGGCAAACCCAGCGCCGCTGGCCAGCGCTTCCAGGGGCAGGTCGGCGAAGACAGCACCGGCATTGTCGCTCCAGGTGATGGTGTCAGCGGTCAGGTCCCACAGGAAAGTCGCCTGGCCGAGCGAGGCAAGGATGCTGGAGGCTTGCGGGACAGGGACCATCAGGACGCCTCGATTTGGGACACCACCGGGTGATTCCTCAAAACTTGAGGATAGTGGCTGTTTCGAATGACAGGCTAGGCGAAGTTCATAAATAATCTGGAAACCATGTTTCCGAGACTTCCCGAGCCCATTGGGAACGAACCGGCGGGGATCGGCATAGGGCTTGCGAGGTCAGATCGCAGGTGGGCGTTACGTCCCAAAACGTGACAGTCTAAGCCGGTTACGGTGTGCGATGCTGGATATCGATCGATCAGACGAAATCTTGGACGGCGAGTTCGTCAACCTCGACGAGCCGGCTTCCGTCGAGCTGGTGCCGGTCACCCAGTCCGTCCAATGGATGCAGCGGACGGCGACGCCGCGGCCTGATCCGACCTTCCTGGCGCAACTTATCGCGACCGCCGATCAGGCGCCGCAAACCTGCAAGCTTCGGCGTGCCTCGCCGGCGGATGCGCAGATGGCCTATGGCGCCAGCCGTATCCAGCCCCGCGGTGTAGGCTTCCGGACTCGGCAAACGATCTAAATTAGCGCGAAGGCGTATCCGGCTTGTCCGGCGGCGGTGACCCCGGCTGCAGTCCGGGCGAAGCAATCTCCGGGGATGTGGTTTCCGGCGAAGGCGCGGCCGGGGCGGCGGCCTCGGGCGTAGCCGGCAATGCGGCCGGTTTCGGCTCGGGATGCTCCACCGCTTTAGGTTCGGACGGCTTCGGCTCAGGCGGCTTCCGTTCGGACAGCTTCGGTTCGGGGGGCGCTGCAAGCACGGATTCGGCGACGGAGGCCGCCGCCGGAACGGTTGGCGCAGCAGGCGCGGCGGGTACCGGTGCGGGAGCGGGCTCTGGCTCGGCCGCCCGTGCCTCGACTTTTTCGGCGGCCTTCGGCGGTGGTGCCGGCTCGGGTGGCGGCGCAGGTGCAGCCCTTGCCGCGGCGGCGCGACGCCGCGTTCGCAAGGCGAGGCCGGAGAGGAAATCGACCAGCGACAGCGCCGTCATCAGGAAATAGGTCGAGGTGGCAAACTTCGGCCACAGCAGGAATTCCGCCGCCGCCGCGCCGAACACGATCAGCGACAGCAGATGGTCGGTGAGATATTTCGCGCCGGGGCGCGCACCCTTGATGACCTCGGCAAGCAGCAGGAAGATGGTGAGCGTGAGCAAGACATCGCTCAATGTCACCGTCCATTCCGCCCCCGACATCAACATCAGCTTCACCAACGGGTCGGTGAACGACACGGTCGGCATCAGAAAGACGATGATGTTGTAGATCGCGAGTGGAATCAGAAGCAGCGGAAAACCGACCATGGGTCGCGCCTTGCTAAAAACCGGAATGTCCCCGGGCAAAGCACTGCTTCGCCCCCGGGAACCGTTGGCCCACTCGTTGGCCAAATTCGGGCAGACGCCACTTCCAGCGGCGCCTATCCCCCGAACTCCGATCAGGATTCCTTCTTCTTCAGTACCTGCCGGCCCTTGTACATGCCGGTCTTCAAGTCGAGGTGGTGCGGACGGCGCAGTTCGCCGGAATCCTTGTCCTCGACATAGGTCGGCTTCTTCAGCGCATCCGCCGAGCGGCGCATGCCACGCCGCGAGGGCGATGTTTTTCTTCTCGGAACGGCCATAACGATCCTCTAGGGGTGTTGTCGGAGGCATTGTCCAAACCCGGACGGCCCGGCGCGTCGGGCGCGGGCTGCGATGCCGATAAGGCCGCGCTTATAGAGGATGGAGTGACGTAAAGCTAGGGCAGCTTACGGTAAAAAGGCCCGGAAATTGGCTCAATAGCCCGATTTTCGCTCCAGCAGCGCGGCACCGCGTTCGCCCGCGCCATATAGGTTCCGGCGAGGCGCCGCACGCCGGGACCGGGGTTGCGCGCGCTTCGCCTGATCGGGTTGGGCAGGATCGCCGCCAGGAGGGCCGCCTCGCGCGCCGAAAGCGTCGCGGCGGAACGGCCGAAGGCATAGAGGGCACCGGCTTCCGCCCCGAACTGCCCGGAGGGGCCGAGTTCGGCGATGTTGAGGTAGATTTCCAGGATCCGCTGCTTTGAAAGCATCAGGTCGATCCACATCGCCAGCGGCAGTTCCAGCGCCTTGCGGACCACGCTGCGGCCCGGCCACAGGAACAAGTTCTTGGCGACCTGCTGGGTAATGGTCGAGCCGCCGCGGGCGGGCTCGCCATCCTCGGCATCGTCGATCGCGTCCCGCAGCGCGTCCCAATCGACGCCGCGATGGCTGCAGAATCTGGCGTCCTCGGAGCCCACCACCGAGCGCGGCAGATAGGGCGACATCGCGCCAAAATCGATCCATTGCCGCGTGACCGGCGCGCCCTTGAGCCAGCGCCAGGCCATCAGCGTGGAGACCGGATGTCCGGTGCGATAGAGCGGCGTCACCAGATAGGGCAGCAGCAGCACCGCCAGCAGGATCAGCAATAAAATTCGGACAATCCGCAAATTTGACGCTTCCGGTTCCGTCCAAGCCGGCCTGGGACCGATCAAGAGGCCCCGCCTGCGTGACATCTCCATGATATTTCGTGGTTTTTCCAGCCCCTTTTAAGGCGCTGTGATCCCCGTCATGGAATTGACGAAGCGCCCGCCATCAAACATTGTCCGGGCCAAATTGATCTGGAGCTATTCTTAATGACGACCGCCACTGCCGATTTTGCCAAGCGACTGGACCAGACCGCTGATGAGACCGAAGCCCTGCTGGCCAAGCTGCTCTCCGATGAGGTGCTGCCCGACGAGATCGTGCGGCCGAAGCGGCTGATGGACGCGATGCGCTATTCCAGCCTGAACGGCGGAAAGCGGCTGCGGCCCTTTCTGGTGGTCGAAAGTTCCGCTGTGTTCGGCGTTCCGCGCAAGGCCGCGCTGCTGGTGGGCGCCGCGCTCGAATGCATCCATTGCTATTCGCTGATCCATGACGATCTGCCGGCGATGGACAACAGCGATTTGCGCCGCGGACGGCCGACGCTGCACAAGAAGACCGATGACGCCACCGCGATCCTCGCCGGCGACGGCCTGCTGACGCTCGCCTTCGACATTGTCACCCGCGACGAGATCCACACGGACGCCACGGTGCGCCTGCTACTGACGCGGGCACTGGCGCGCGCCTCCGGCATCGGCGGCATGGTCGGCGGCCAGATCCTCGACCTTGCCGGCGAGGGACGGTTTGGCGACCGCGAGCCGGTCGACGTGGCGCGGCTGCAGCAGATGAAGACCGGCGCCCTGCTGCGCTATGGCTGCATCGCCGGCGCGATCCTCGGACAGTCCTCGCAAAAGGAATATCAGGCGCTCGACGATTACGGCCGCGCGCTCGGCGAAGCCTTCCAGATCGCCGACGACCTGCTCGACGTCGAGGGCGACGCGGCGGCGCTCGGCAAGCCGGCCGGCGCCGATGCCGCGCTCGGCAAAACCACCTTCGTCACCCAGCTCGGCATCGACGGCGCCAAGCAGCGCGTGCGCGACCTCCTGGCGCGCGCCGATTCTGCGCTATCGATCTTCGGCGCGAAGGGCGACATCTTGCGGGCGGCCGCCCGCTTCGTCGCGGAGCGCAAGAACTAGCGCAGGAAGGCAGGCCGGATGGACAGGGAATTCGAAGACCACCTTGTTCGCTTCCGGAACCTGCCGATGCCCGTGCGCGTCGTCTACGGGCGGCCGCGGACCTTCATCGCGATCGCGCTCGGCGTTGCCGTGTTCTTCCTGCTGCCGGACACACGACGGCTCGCGACGCGTCTCATCATCGGCTGGGATGTTTTCGCCGCGCTCTACCTCGTGCTCGCCTATTTCCTGATGCTGCGCTGTGACGTCGGCCATATCAGGCGCAGCGCGGTGCTGCAGGACGACGGGCGTTTCCTGATCCTGCTGGTGACCGCGTTCGGCGCCCTCGCCAGCCTTGGCGCGATCGTGTTCGAGCTCGGCGCCTCCAAGGGCAACAAGGCCGGCTTGATCCTCGCGACGATAACCATCGCGTTGTCATGGGCACTCGTGCACACCGCCTTTGCGCTGCACTACGCCCATGATTTCTACCGCGGCAAGCAGCCTGGCGGCCTGCAGTTTCCAAGCGGCGATAAGCAGGCGGAGGCGGATTATTGGGACTTCGTCTATTTCTCGTTCGTGATCGGCATGACCGCGCAGGTTTCCGACGTCGGCATCACCGACAAGGTCATCCGCCGCACCGCGACGGTGCACGGCATCGTCTCGTTCGTGTTCAACACCGCGCTATTGGCACTGATGGTGAATATCGCGGCGAGCGCGATCTGAAAGACAATTGGCCCCGCTGTCGCGGGGCCAATGTCGTCAACCTGACCTGATGCCGGCCGCCGTTACGGGCAGACGCCCGACATGATGGCCTGGTAGCCATTGCAGCCCTGCTGGCGTTCGAGGCCGGTGAGCGGGCGGCCATTGGCGCCGATGCTCGGATCCTTTCCCTGATACCGTCCAGCGGTGGCCTGCCCGACCTGCGGCGCCCGATAGGATCTGGGTTCCGGGCCGTACGATCTGGCTTCGCGCCGCTGCCGCGGCTCGGGCCTTTCGCGCGTCGCGACCGGCTTCTTGGCGCGGCGCTTCTCGCATTCATTGTCGTCGTTGAGGAACGAGCCCTCGGCACAGACGATCTTGGTGCAGCGCTCACCCTCGGCCTTGAAGCCATGCTCGCAGACCAGCGGGCAGACGCGAGACGATTTCAGCTTGATCGTATCGAGCGTGTCGACGCTGGCGACCTTGGTGTCGAGCTTGGTACCGGCGTAGCGGTTGAACTGCGTCAACGAGCGCTGCGACGAGCTGTTCCAGTTGCCGTCGGCATTGCCGGTCAGGCAGCCGACGCGGCGCAGTTCTGACTGCACCGACTTGGTGACGTCGTCCTGCGGCGGTCCCGCGGCGAGGGCAGCGACATTCACGGGCTTGTCAGCGGGAGCCGGCGCCTTGTCGGCGGCGGCCTTCTCGGCAGCGATACGCTTCTGCTCCGCCGCAGCCGCCTGGTCCTGCGCGACCTGCTTGGCCTTTTCGGCGGCGATGCGTGCCTGCTCGGCGGCCTTGGCGTCCGCTTCGGCCTTGGCCTGTTGCGACTTCTGGGCGCCTTCGGCGGCAAGCCGCGCCCGCTCCTGCTCGGCCAGGCGCGCTTTCTCGGTGGCCGCGACGCGGGCGTCCTCGGCGGCGAGCTTGTCGAGCTGAAGTTTCGCCAGGCTCGCATAGAAGCCATCGGGATATTGCGCGAGGAAGGCGTTGAGCGCGCTCTTGTTGCCGATCTGCAGCGCGAGCTCATAGTCACGGCGGGCTTCGGCCTGCGCGCTGAGCGCGGGCGCCGCAGGGGCGGCCGCGGCAGGCGCCTGGCGGGGCGCCGGCACCAGCGGCACGTCTTCGCCGCCGAGCGAGCCATACACGAAGGGTTCCTGGCGGTTGTTGGTGGTCTTGAGCACCTCGTCACGGACGAAGCCGAAGGCGCGGCGCACGTCGAGGCCGGGCTTGGTCAGGTGGTGCGACAGCGCCGATGTGAACGGGCTGTTCTGGCCGTCACCATCGGCCGCGGTGGAACCGGCCTTGGCCGAATAGGCGATCAGGACGTTCGGGCTGGTCGGCTCGACCTTGGCGAGACCCTGCCCGATCGCCCGCGAGGCGACGGTGCGTTTCATGGTCCGCGAGAACGGGTTGTCGCGGCAGGCGTCGAGGATCACGAGGCGCAGCTTCTTGGCCGGCTCGATCGCGATCAGGATGCGATCCAGCGAGAAGGCTTCGTCATAAACGTCGGTGTCGCGCTCCAGCCGCGCGTCGACCGGAATCAGGTAGTTCGCGCCGTCCACCTCGATGCCGTGGCCGGCATAGTAGACGACGGCGATATCGGCATCGCGGGCGCGATCGGCGAAGTCGCGCAGCGCCCGGCGGGTTTCCGCTGCGGCGAGGTCGCGGCGGGAATCGACCACGTCGAAGCCGGCGTCCTTCAGCGTCGCCGCGATCTTCGAACTGTCGTTCACGGGATTGGCGAGGGGGGCGACGTTCTGGTAGTTGGAATTGCCGAGCACCAGCGCGACGCGCTTCTCGGCCAGAGCGGGGCTGCTCACCAACAGGACGGCGGCCGCTGCCGCGGCCCATCGAAGCAATTTTAGCGATCCAGACATCGTCATGACTCCTCCGGAGCCTCGTACCTTTTTTACCACACGGGTCTGCCTATCAGAAGGCGGCGCCCGGCTTTGTGAGTTAAGTCACGATCCACGCAGACGTGAATCGTGCCTTTCCATCCTTAGTCAGGCAAAGAGGCCGGAAGGTTCGGCCCGCGGCGCCGCTCTCTTCGGTTCCCCGGCGCCGCCCAGGTAGAGGGCCCGCCGGGATGCACGCATTCGTCGGCAGTGATGCGAGCGTTCGCCTTTTCTCAATAGTGCAATCCGCCGGTCCATGGCTTACTTTCCCCTCCATAATTCCGTTATTTGTCGGGGAGGAAAACCGTGGGCGCTGACCGATCGACCGTCGAAGCCGTGGTGCAGAGCTATTTCGACGGCCTTTATGAGGGCGATGCCGACAAGCTTGGCGCGATCTTCGACACCACCGCCGATCTGCGCTGGCTGGAGAAAGGCGAATTGCAGGTGCTGACCGTGCCGGACTGGCTCGACCGGGTGCGCAAGCGCCCCTCCGCCAAAGCCGAGGGCAAGCCGCGCGAGGACTTTATCGTCACCATCGACCGCTCCGATGACCAGACCGCCTTCATCAAGGTGCGCTGCCAATTGCCGCCGCGTTATTTCACCGACTATCTGGTGGCGATGAAGCTGCGCGACGGCTGGAAAATCGTCTCGAAATCGTACCGCTACGACCTGCGCGAGTAGCATTCCATCAAGCTTGTTCGGCGGCCGGCGCGGCTTCCGTACTGCGGCGGCGGACGGCCTGATACCGCCTCACCCCTCGTTCGTGAGCACGTACCTGCACGCATTGACCTCCCGGGTTTTCCTTGCGAAGGGGGGCGATCATGGAATCCACGTTTCAGATCTTCTTGATCCTGCTGGCCGCGCTGGCGGGAACTGCGCTGCTGGCGCGGCGCATCGATGTCGCGCCGGCCATCCTGCTGCTGCTCGCCGGCATCGCACTCGCCTTTGTGCCGGGCATGCCGACGGTGGAATTGCCGCCGCAACTGGTACTGCTGGTCTTCCTGCCGCCGCTGATCTATTCGGCGAGCGTCGCCATGAGCTGGCGCGAGTTCAAAGCCAATTTGCGGCCGATCATTCTATTGTCGGTCGGCTGCGTGATCTTCACCGCCTGCGCGGTCGCGACCGCAACCCATTACCTGATCGGGCTGCCCTGGGGCATCGGCTTCCTGCTCGGCGCCATCGTCGCGCCGCCGGATGTGGTGGCGCCGCTGGCCATCGCCCGCAGGCTCGGCATGCCGCGTCGCATTCTTGTCGTGCTTGAGGGCGAAGGACTGGCCAACGATGCGACCGCGCTGATCCTCTACCGGTTCGCGGTCGCGGCGATCACGACCGGGCTGTTCTCGCTGCCGAAGGCGGAGGGCACCTTCGCGGGCATTGTGATCGGTGAAATCCTGTTCGGGCTGGCCATTGGCTGGCTGTCCTTGCGCGCACGCCATCACGCGCGCGACCCGCAGATCGAGATCACGCTGTCGCTGCTCACGCCCTATCTCGCCTACTGGATTCCCGAACATCTCGGCGGCTCCGGCGTGATCGCGACCGTCACCTGCGGGCTCTATATCAGCTGGAACGGACCGCTGTTGATTTCATCGGCGACGCGCCTGCAGGGCATCTTCTTCTGGGATCTCGTGATCTACCTGGTCGAGGGCATGCTGTTCCTGCTGACGGGCTTCCAGATGCGGCTGCTATACGAGAAGTCGAAGGCGTTTCCGCTGCACGACGTCCTCCTCACCACCGCGCTGGTTGCCGTCATCATCATCGTCGCGCGCTTCGCCTGGGTCTATCCCGCGACCTATCTGCCGCGCCTGCTCAGCAAGCGGATCCGCGAACGCGATCCGGCGCCGTCCTGGCAGGCGACATTCGTCGTGAGCTTCACTGGCGTGCGCGGCGCCGTATCGCTCGCCGCGGCGCTGGCGCTGCCGTTTACGCTGCCTGGCGGCGAAGCCTTCCCCTACCGCGACATGATCCTGTTCGTTGCCTTCGGCGTCATCCTCATCACGCTGGTGGGACTGGGGCTTGGATTGCCGGCGGTGGTGCGCTGGCTGGGCGTTGCCAAGGACGGCCGCAGCGAGCATCTCAGGGAACACGAGGCCGAGATCGCGGCGCGGCGCGAGGCGCTCGACGCCGCGCTCAAATCGCTCGACGCCATCACCGACGACCGCGAGCTCTCCGACGAAGTCGTGAAGCTGCTGCGGGCCCGGCACGAAATCCGCGCCAACCAGCTGCCCAGTTCACTCGACCCCGACGCGCACGACATCACGGCAGCCGGCAACGCACTGACGCGGGAATTGATCGCGGCGGAGCGGAAATTCATCCACGCCCTGCTGCGCGAGGGCAAGATCACCGACGAGGCGCGGCGGCACATCGAACGCGACCTCGACCTCGAGGAAGCGAGCCTGAGCAATCGGGAGTATCGGAAATAGTGGTGTAGCTGTCGTCCCGGCGAACGCCCGGGACCCATACGCCGCGGCAGTGATTGTTTAGCAGGATGGTTGACGGCTTTCGCTCAACAATTATCGCTGGTGATCATGGGTCCCGGCGTTCGCCGGGACGACGAGGGAGCGTGCCCTACTCCGCCGCCGCGTTCCGGCTGGGACCGCCGACAAAACCCGCCGCATCGCCGAACCGCTCGATCATGACGGCCGTGAGATCCTTGGTCTTGCTGGTGACGCAGGCGCCGGAGCGCACCGTATAGCGGTCTTGATGCTTGAGGTGCGGCGGGACCTCACCCTGCTGCAGCGCGCGGGCGGCGTCCATCACCAGTTTGCGGAAATGCATGATGCCGAGATCGGTCGCGCCGAGATGCTCGCGGGTGCGATCGGCGATCGGCCCCTGGCTGTCCTGAACGGCGGCGTCCTGTTCGGACACGCCCTTGATGCCGGTGTAGCTCGAGGTCTTCTGCAGCTTGCGATCGATCAAATAGTCGTTCGACTTGTTGCGCAGCGGAACATAGTTCTCGTCGACAACGGCCATCACCCCGTTGCCGCGGTCGTAGCCGTCGCGTTCGGCCTGCGTCAGCGGACGATCCGGATTCCAGGCGTAGGTGTAGATCCAGCAATTGGTGTCCGTCACCGGTACAAAACTCTGGCCGAAGATATTCTCGCCGGGCATCGAGCTCGGCGCATAGGCGTGTATCGGCATCAAAAACTGCGCGATACGCCAGTAGATATTGTCTGACCCGGTCAGTCGCCCGCCCGCGACCGTGAGGCCGGCCTCGTGGGGATTGATCTTGATCACCGGGCGCGGGTCTTCGGCGATCCAGCGCATGTGATCGGTCGCGACGCGAGTCAGCGGATTCACGAAATGCTTCTTGATGTCGAGGATCTCGTTCTCTTCCTTCTCGAAGGAGAGATGCGCGAAGGTGAAATGCGCGGTGTCGATCGAGCCTTCCAGCGCCTGCACCCAGTTGCAGTCCTGCCATTTCTTGGTGACGTAGCGGTGCGAGGGCGGCACCAACGCCATCTCGAGCGCCGGCAATTCGGGCATCTGGTCGGCCGGGCCCATATAGGCCCAGATCATGTCGCCCCATTCGCGCACCGGATAGGACTTGATGCGGATCAGGTCTTTCGCGTTGAGGTCGGGATAGGAGGTCGGCATGTCGACGCAGCGGCCATCGGTGTCGAACTTCCAGCCGTGATAGACGCAGCGGATGCCACATTCCTCGTTGCGGCCAAGCCAGAGATTGGCGCCGCGATGCGGGCAGTATTGATCGATAACGCCGACCACGCCGCGCGTGTCGCGGAAGGCGAGCAATTCCTCGCCCATCACGACGATCTTCTTTGGCGTGCCGTCAGGTTCGGGCAGTTCTTCCGACAGCAGCACGGGGATCCAGAAACGGCGGAGCAATTCGCCCATGCCGGTGCCTGCACCGCTCTCGGTGAGGAATTTGTTGTCATCTGCGCGGAGCATCGGGCGGCCTCCGGATTGTTATTTGCTTTTGTGGAAGATTGACGTGGAAGGCCAACAAGGTCAACGCTCGTCCCGCTCGCGTGTCCCGGACGCGGCGCAGCACGGAGTGATGCGCCGCAGAGCCGGGACCCATCATGGATGCAAACTGTGGGCCCCGGCTCTGCAGCGCACAGCTTCGCGATGCACTGCGTCCGGGGCACGCCCCTTACACCGGCCTTTCCCCTTTCACCGTCACCCGTGTGCCGGACCGCGTATGCGGCCAGTAATCCCACATCGCGCGGTGTTGCGTGCAGCGGTTGTCCCAGAAGGCGATGGCGTTTTCCGTCCAGCGGAAGCGGCACTGGAACAGCGGGTTCTCCGCGTGCTGGTAAAGGTAGGCCAGCATGGCGTCGCTCTCGTCGCGGGGAATTCCGATAATGTGGCGGGTGAAGCCGCGGTTGACGTAGAGCGCCTTTTTGCCGGTGACCGGATGGGTGCGCACGATCGGATGCTCGGCGCGCGGATATTCTACCCGGTCGGCGACGCCGTAATTGGCGTAGAGCCCGCGATAGGTCTGCTCGCCATCATGCAGCGCGGTCAGCCCGTCGAGATAGGTCTTCATTCGTTCCGACAGCGCCTCATAGGCCGCGTACATGTTGGCGAACAGCGTGTCACCGCCATGCGCCGGGCACTGCTTGATATAGAGGATCGAGCCCATCGGCGGCTCGAGATCGCAGGACACGTCCGAGTGCCAGCCCTCGCCATTGGCGCGCGGCGAATCTTTGTCGGCATAGATCTTCATCAAGGCCGGATCGCCCTCGTTGGGCGCCGCCGGGTGCACGTGCAGTTCGCCGAACTTGCGGCCGAAGGCGAGGTGCTGCTGCGGGGTGATGCGCTGGCCGCGGAAGAAGATCACGAGGTTTTCGGCAAGCGCGCGATGGATCTCGTCCATCTGCCGGTTGGAGCGCGCATCGTCGGAGACGAGTTTTGCGATGTCGACGCCGGAAATCTCCGCGCCGATGATCGGGGTGAGCTTTTCGATGCCGATGGTCTCGTAGGGTTCGGTGTCGCCGGCGGTGTGCCTGTAGCGCGGACCCTGTTTGCCGGACAGTGAAGACATGGGTGTTCTCCCAACCGTTCTTGATTGGAAGCATCGTAGCAATGTAGGGCGGATTAGCGATAGCTAATCCGCCATTTCGCCCACGCAAAAAATAGGGCGGATTACGCTTGCGCTAATCCGCCCTACGATTCTGCGATGACGCTGCGCATTACTCCGCCGCCGTCGTCTCCGGCGTCTTGGCGCCCTTGCCGTAGCGCTGGTCGATGTAATCGATCACCAGCGCCTTGAAGTCGGCGGCGATGCCCGGGCCACGCAGCGTGCGGAACTTCTTGCCGTCGACGAACACGGGGGCGGCCGGCGCTTCGCCGGTGCCGGGCAAGGAGATGCCGATATTGGCGTGCTTGGATTCGCCGGGGCCGTTGACGATGCAGCCCATCACGGCAACGTTGAGCTGCTCGACGCCGGGATATTGCGTCTTCCAGTTCGGCATCTCGTCGCGGATGAAATCCTGGATCGAGCGCGCCAGCTCCTGGAACGTGGTCGAAGTGGTGCGGCCGCAGCCCGGGCAGGCCGCCACCAGCGGCACGAAAGTGCGGAAGCCCATGGTCTGCAACAACTCCTGCGCGACCTGCACTTCCAGCGTGCGATCGCCGCCGGGCTCGGGCGTAAGCGAAATGCGGATGGTGTCGCCGATGCCGTCCTGCAGGAGGATGCCGAGCGCTGCGGACGACGCGACGATGCCCTTGGAGCCCATGCCGGCTTCGGTGAGGCCGAGGTGGATGGCGTAATCCGAGCGGCGCGCCAGCTCCTGATAGACCGCGATCAAATCCTGCACGGCGGAAACTTTTGCGGACAAGATCATGCGGTTCTTGGGCATGCCGAGCTCTTGGGCCCGCGCCGCCGACAGCAAGGCGGACTGCACCATGGCCTCGCGGGTCACCGCGCGGGCGTCGCGCGGATTCGGCGACGCCGTGTTCTCGTCCATCAGCTTGGTGAGCAGCTCCTGGTCGAGCGAGCCCCAATTGGCGCCGATGCGGACCGGCTTGTTGTTCTTGTTGGCGATCTCGATGATGTCGGCGAACTGGGTGTCGCGCTTGTTCTTGAAGCCGACATTGCCGGGATTGATGCGGTACTTGTCGAGCGCCTCGGCACAGGCGGGATATTCGGCAAGCAGCTTGTGGCCGATATAGTGGAAGTCACCGATCAGCGGCGTGGTGATGCCGCGCTTGCGCAGGCCGTCGCGGATGTGCGGAACGGCGGCAGCGGCCTCCTCGCGGTCGACGGTGATGCGCACCATCTCCGAACCGGCGCGGGTCAGCGCCGCGACCTGGGCGATGGTGCCTTCGATATCGGCGGTGTCGGTATTGGTCATCGACTGCACGACGATCGGCGCACCCCCGCCGACGGCCACATTGCCGACCATGACCTGGGTGGTTTTATGCCGGGCCTTGGGGCCGGCGACGTCGTCTTGCGGGATCATTTCGGGCTTGTTCATGGGGCCTCGAATAACAGGTTTTGGTGACAATCACCAAGTGGGCGGCGAAGGCACTATGCGCCCCGTCACACTTCTCGATTTATCTTGTATATTCAATAGCTTAGGCCACATGAAGCGACCGGAAGCAGGGCAAAAGACCTCGGTCTTTCGTTAACCGCTATATTGGACAGGAATCGCGGAATTGAAAGGGCGAGCATGCAGGCTGGCCGCCTTTTCATGGCCTGATGCCGCCTCTAGCATGGTCGAGACATAATCGAGACATAATAAAGGGAGGCGGGCATGCCGGGGCGAAACGACCTGATCACGACGGCGGAACTCGCCGGGATTCTCGGGTCACCCGATCTGCGCCTGTTCGATTGCACCACCTATCTCGAGCCGGCCCCGGAAGGCTCCAACCTGCCCTATCTCGCGGTGGCGGGACGGCACACATTCGAGGCCGGGCACATTCCGGGCGCCGATTTTCTCGATCTGCAGGGCGAGTTCTCCGAGGCCGGGACCGAGCTTCGGTTCATGATGCCTGATGCCGCACAGCTCGAGCGGGCGTTCGGCGCCCACGGTGTGTCCAAGGCAAGCCGGGTCGTGCTGTACAGCATCGGCACACCGATGTGGGCGACGCGGTTCTGGTGGATGCTGAGATCGCTCGGCTTCGACAACGCCGCCGTGCTCGACGGCGGCCTCGACAAATGGAAGCTTGAAGACCGCCCGCTCGAAAGCGGCCCGGCGAAGGGATATGCGCCGGCGACTTTCACCGCCAAGCCCAGAGACGGATTTTTCGTCGACAAGCACCAGACGCTCGCCGCGACCTCCGAACGGGGCACCGTCATCGTCAACGCGCTCGGCCCGCAATTTCACAGGGGACTGGAGCCGAGCCGCTACGGCCGGCCCGGCCGCGTGCCCGGCAGTTGCAACGTCTCGGCGGCGACACTACTGGACCCGAAGACCAAAGCTTTTGTGCCGCTTGCCGAAGCCGAGGCCAAATTCAAGGCGCAGGGGATTACGAAAGAAAAGCGCGTCGTCGCCTATTGCGGCGGCGGCATCTCGGCCACCGTCGATTTGTTCCTGCTGCACCAGCTCGGCTACGACAACCTCGCCCTCTACGATGGCTCCATGGGCGAGTGGGCGAACGATACGTCGCTGCCGATCGAGACGGGGTAGATCGAGGTCCGCGCTTTCTCGCCGTTATTGCGAGCGCAGCGAAGCAATCCATGCCTCAGCTCGGAGATAGATGGATGCTTCGTCGCTGCGCTCCTCGCAATGACGGGGAGACAATTCGGATTGAACCGGAAACCTCACGCCGGCAGGTTCGGATCTGGCGCCACCTTGGTATCCGGCTTGTTGACGAGATAGAGCCCGGCGATGACCAGTAGCGCGGCGGCGCCGAAGGCAATCGTCAGCGTATCGTGCATGATGAAGTAGCTGGCAACGACGCCGAACAGCGGCGTCACGAAGGTGAAGGCCGACAATTTGCTGGCTGAATAGGTTTTCACCAGCGCGAACCACAGCAGGAACGTCAGCCCGACGACCCAGAACGACTGATAGGCCAGCAGCGACAGTGACAGCGGCGTCGGAACATGGGGGATGGTTTCGCCCGATACCCACGCGGCCAGCGCGAGAATCGGAATCGATAGCGCTACTTGATAGCCAAGGCCCTTTTCCGCCGGCGCCCTGATCAGTTTCGTCGTCTTGACGATCAGCGTCGTTGCCGCCCACAGCGCGCCGCCGGCAACAATCAGGAGATCGCCGAGCAGGACCTTGGCGTCGACATTGGCCTGAGGCACCCCGATCGCCAGCGCGACGCCGGCGAAGCTCAACGCGAGACCTCCCCATTGCGGCGGCCGCAGCCTTTCGCCGAGAAAGACATAGGAGCCGAGCGCAACGAAGAACGGCGCCGTGTAAAGGAACACCACGGCGCGCGACGCCGATGTCAGCAGCAGGCCACGGTAGATCAGCACGAATTCAATCCCGAAGATCACGCCCGCGCTAAACCCGGGCCACAGCGTCCCGTCGCGCTCGAAGAATTTCACGCCGCGAAACCAGCCGATCGCGAGCAACACCGGCAGCGCGCCGACGGACCGGATCAACGCCTGCAGCATCGGCGGCACATCCGGCAGTACCAGCTTCACCGCGATCTGGTTGAACCCCCAGCTTACGCACAGCATCAGCATCAAGGCGATGGCGCCCGGGCTGAGCGCCCGCCCGGCGGAAAGTGCTGCTTGCTTGGAAGACATCGCTCCTCGTGGCCGGCCTTGCCGCCGTTTCTTGTTATTTCTGGCAGTGGGCGCAGGTGCCGGCGATCTCGACGACGGAGAGTTTTGGCGCGAACCCCGAGGCCCGCGCGGCTGCGTTGAGGCTTTGCGCGACGGGCGCCGCAGGAATTTCGCCGACCGAACCGCAGAGCTCGCAGATCAAGAACGCCACCATCGAGGTCTCGTCATGGTCATGGGCGCAGGCGAGGAAGGCGTTGCGGCTTTCGATGCGGTGCACGAGGCCGTTTTCCATCAAAAAATCGAGCGCGCGGTAGACCGTGATCGGCGCCGGCCGCGGCATCGATTTGGCGAGTTCGTCGATTACCTCATAGGCGCCAAGCGGACGGTGGCTCGACAGCAGCGCCCCCAGCACCTGGCGCCGGATCGGCGTGAATTTCTGCGCCCGCTTCGCGCAAACCGCCTCCGCATGCGCGATCGCTTCCGCAGTACAGCGGCCGTGGTCGTGGTCGGGCGCCGGAAATGTCGGTTTTGCCAGGCTCATGCTGGCCTTTGTAGCAGCTCGAGTGCCAATCCTGAAGCCCGCGGGCCGTTCGGTTCCCAGCCATGTGCTGGAAGCGGATCAGGCCGACGCTAACGCCCCGTGTGGAATTCATAAGCAAGCTTATTATATCGCTAGCTTATGGAGGCGAGGACCATGCGTGGTTCCGTGGATATGAATTTTCTGTTTACGCTCGGCGAGGTGCAGCGGATGGTGCGCGCCTATGCTGACCGGCAGGCGGCGCGCTATGGCATCACCCGCGCGCAATGGGCGGTTCTAGCCAAGGTCGAGCGGACCGAGGGCCTGAAGCAATCGGAACTCGCCGAGCAGATGGAAATGCAGCCGATCACGCTGACGCGGCTGATCGACAAGCTCTGCGACAATGGCTGGATCGAACGCCGCGGCGACGAGAACGACCGCCGCGTCAACCGCCTTTACTTACGCAAGGCCGCACGGCCGCTGCTCGGCAAGCTTGCCGGGCTTCGCTCCGAACTCACGGCGACCGCGCTCGAGGGCATCAATCCCACCGACGCGCATCGCCTGCTCGACCAACTCGACCTGATCAAGGAGAACGTTCGTAGCGCGATCCAGAATCCGGCGAATGACGCTCCACGAAAGGAACAGCGCTATGGCTGATCCCGTCCTCAAATTCCCGCCCGAGCAGAAGAGCGCGCCAGCGACGCCGTCGCGGCCGAAAATCGCGGCCGAGCCGCGCCGCCGGCTGATGGCCGGCCTGCGCCGCTACCGCCGCTTTTTGCTGCTCGTGGTGCTGCCGCTGGTCGCGCTCGTGGCCGGCGTGACTTTTTATCTCAATGGCGGCCGCTACGTGACCACCGATGATGCCTATGTCGGCGCGCAGAAGGTTCTGATCACGCCCGACATCTCCGGCAAGATCGAGAGGGTGGTGGTGAAGGAGGGCCAGCAGGTCAGTCCCGGCGACGTCCTGTTCGAGATCGATCCGGTGCCGTTCCGCCTCGCTTTGTCGCAGGCGAAGGCCAATCTTGCCCAGGCCAAGGTCACCTACGACAATCTGATTGCCGATCTCAAAATCTACGGCCAGATGAGCGAATTGTCGCAGCAGGGCATGGACCTGAAGCGGCGCGACGTCGAACGCAAGTCGGCACTGGTGAAGAACAATTTCGGCTCGCAGCTCGACCTCGACAATGCCTCGACGGCGCTCGTCACCGCGAGCGCGCAGTACCAGCTGCTGCAGCAGAAGATCGCGACCGCGAAAGCGCAGTTGCTCGGCAATCCCGAGCTGCCGCTCGAGGAATTCCCGCCCTATGCGCAGGCGAAGGCGGCGCTCGACCAGGCCCAGCGCAATCTCGACCACACCGTGATGCGCGCGCCGATGGCCGGCATCGCGACCCAGGTCGAGCAGATCCAGCTCGGCCGCTTCGTCACCGCCGGCACGCCGGTGTTCAGCATCATCGACACCGGCAACCCCTGGGTCGACGCCAATCCGAAGGAATCCGATTTCACCCATGTCGCGGTCGGCCAATCGGTTACACTCGAGGTCGATGCGTTCCCCAATCATGTGTTCAAGGGCACGGTCGGCTCGCTCTCGCCCGGCACCGGCGCGCAGTTCGCGATCCTGCCGCCCCAGAACGCCTCGGGCAATTTCGTCAAGGTGGTGCAGCGCGTGCCGGTGCGGATCTATTTCGATAAGAACGACGAGTTCGTCCGCAAGCTGAAGGCGGGCATGAGCGTCTACGCCACCATCGACACCAACCATCGCCGGTCACTGTCGGCCCTGCTCGGCCTGACGCCGGCCGTGGCCAACCAGGACCACGACTAACGCCATGACGCCGCCCGGCCAGCCATCGGCATCCGTTCCCGGCCTGCGCCGGAACATGGTGACGATCTGCGCCATGACGGCGACCATCATGCAGGCGCTCGACACCACCATCGCCAACGTCGCGCTGCCCTACATGCAGGGCACGCTGTCGGCCTCGCAGGACCAGATCAACTGGGTGCTGACCTCCTATATCGTCGCCGCCGCGATCATGACCGCGCCGGTCGGATGGATCGCCAACCGCTTCGGCCGCAAGCGCATCTTCATCGTCTGCTCGGCCGGCTTCACCATCGCGTCCGTGATGTGCGGGCTGGCGCAGGACATCGGCCAGATGGTGCTGTTCCGCCTGTTGCAGGGCGTGTTCGGCGCGGCGCTGGTGCCGCTGTCGCAGGCCGTGATGCTGGATTCCTACACGTTGCAGGAGCGCGCCAAGGCGATGGCGATCTGGGGCATGGGCGTGATGATGGGACCGATCATGGGCCCGTCGCTCGGCGCCTGGCTGACCGAGACCTATTCCTGGCACTGGGTGTTCTTCGTCAATCTACCGTTCGGCGTCATCACCGTGCTCGGCCTCGTCATCTTCATGGACGAGACGAAGAAAGATCTCGAGCTGCGCTTCGACTGGTTCGGCTTCACCGCGCTGGCGGTCGCGATCGGCGCGCTGCAGCTCGCGCTCGACCGCGGCGAGCAGCTCGGCTGGTTTGAATCCAACGAGATCATCGCCGAATTCATCATATCGGGCATCGGCTTCTATTATTTCCTGGCGCACTCGCTGACAACGGACCGTCCGTTCATCCAGTTCGCGCTGTTCAAGGACAAGAATTTTGTCGGCGGCTGCGTGTTCATGGCCGTCATGGGCCTGGTTCTGTTCTCGACCATGGCGCTTTCCTCGCCGTTCCTGCAGAACGTGATCGGCTATCCCATCATCACGGCGGGCCTTCTGCTGGCGAGCCGCGGCTGCGGCACGTTTGTGGCGATGATGCTGGTCGGCCGCATGATGAGATATATTGAGGCACGGACGCTGATCATCTCCGGCCTTGGCATTACCTGCCTGTCGCTGTTCTACATGACCGGTTGGACCGACCAGACCGGCGTGACCGAGATCGTCGTCATCAGCGTGGTGCAAGGATTCGGCTTTGGCCTCGTCTTCGTGCCGCTCTCGACCGTGGCCTTCCTGACGCTGCCCAATCACCTGCGCACCGACGGCACCTCGATGCTGACCTTGATGCGCAATGTCGCCAGCTCGATCGGCATCTCGCTTGTCATATCGCAGCTGACGCAGGGCACGCGCTACACCTACGCTGTCATGTCCGAACACATCAATCCGTTCAACCACGCCCTGCAGATGCCCGGCGTGCGCGACATGATCGACCTTGCCACCGACAAGGGGCGCGCAATGGCTGACATGATGGTGAAAATACAGGCGCAGATCATCGCGTTCTCCCACGACTATCAGATGGTGATGATCTTCACCGCCTGCGCCATCCCGCTCGCCATCATGATCGGCTCGACCAAGGCCGCGCTGCGCGCGCAGTCGGCGGCGCCCGATCATGCGGTGATGGACTAGCGTGCCATCCTACTTCGTCCCGCTTTGCTTGGCCTGCAGGCTCAGCCACATGCCGCCGAGCGACAGCGCGCCGCCGATCAGATGGATCATGGTCGGCGCTTCGCCCAGGAACAGGATCGACAGCACACAGCGCTGACGATCGGCCCGAGATAGAGGCTGAGCGACGTCGACACCGCGCCGAACTTCGCGCCGAGCCGGGCATAGGCCGAATAGGCAAACAGCCCGGGGATAAGCCCCGCGAACAGATAGACCAGCGCTGCGCGGCCGCTGAACGCGGCTGACGGCATCGACCACATTTCATTGATAGCAAAGGGCAGCGATAACAGTGCGCCCACGGCCGCGAAAAGGCCGATCCGCGCCAAAAAGCTCACGCCGCCGCCGACACGGTTCTGCAGTAATGTGTAGCCCGCCCAGCCCAGCATCGCCATCAGCGCGAGCAGGTCGCCGGTCACCACGCCGGCCGCGATGGCGGCATTGCCTTTCGTAAGGATCAGCGCCGCGCCAGCCAGCGACAGCAGCATGCCGATGATCTGGCTGCGATGGATCGCTTCCTGTCCCGAAACGAACGAGAACAGCAGCACCGCCAGCGGCGCGAGCGCCATGATCAGCGCGAGATTGATTGCGGAGGTCGTGACGCCGGCGAGATAGACCGGGCCGCCGCAAATGAACATGCCGAGGAAGCCGGCCACGACGATGCCGAACGTCTGCCCCTGCAGCAGCCCGGGCTTTTCCCGCAGTGCCAGCACGATGGCCGGCAGGAGGCCGAGCGCGACGATGCTCCAGCGAAAGAACGCGATCGAGAACGGCGGCACGCTTCCGGCGACGCCGCGCGCCAGGATCATGTTGGAGACCTGGGCGGTGGCCACCAGCAAGAAGCCGAGCAGGCCGAGCATTTCGCGTGCTTTACTGGCGGCTTCCCTGGGTTCGGCCATGTTCGTTTCCGGTGCTCGCGCCCTGGCGACGGCACCATCCTAACCGGCCAGCCTACTCGCAGCTATAGCTGGAAGCCTGCTTGGTGTCGCTGCTGTTCCATGATCGACGGCCGCTCGCTCCCCTTCCAAGCCTTATTCTGATTTTCGATAGTCACGCCTTGGGCATGGTCAGCAGCCGAGATTCCCTCGTTTGCGCCGCGAGCCTGATGGCGGCATTGGCGGCGCCAAAGCCGTGATAGTTGCGGCGTTCGACGATCTCGAAGAAGAACCGGTCGTCGAAGGCGTGGGTGTAGACCTGGAAGAATTCGCCGTCGCCTTCGCGGTCATAGAGGATTTGATTGTCGCGAAGCGCCGCCATGGTCGCGGCCTCGAGGCCGTATTTGGCTTCGACATCGTCGTAGTAATTGTCGGGAATCCTCAAGAAGTCTGCCCCTCGTGCCCGCATGGCGGCGACCGTCGCAAAAATGTCGCGGCAGGAGAATGCGACGTGCTGCACGCCGGAGCCGAAGAATTCGTGAATGAAGCGGGCCGACAGCGTGCGCGAGGCCGACGAACCGTTGAGCACCACGCGCAGGCCCTGATTGCCGTTGATCAGCGCCTGGCTCTGCACTAGCCCGACCGGGTCCGCGATCTCCATCTGCGGCAGGCGCTTGAGATCGAGGATGCCGGTGTAGAACAACAGCCACGACAGCATCTCGTCGTAAGGCATCGACTGCGAGATATGATCGACGGCATCGAGCCGGTCAGCAGAGGCATCGCTGCGCAGCGGCTCGAAATCGAGGTCCCAGTTCTTGCCGGCCTCTTCCAGGAAATACAGCAGGCTGCCGCCGACGCCGCGGATCGCGGGAATTTCCAATTCGCCCGGCCCGACCGGCTGGTAGAAGGTCAGCGCCTTCAACGCCTCCGCCCGGGCCATCGTCTTCTGGGCATCGTCGACATCAACCGCGATGGCGCAGACGCCGGGACCGTGGGTGACGAAGTGCGAATGCGCAAATCCATCCTGCTCGCAATTGATCACGAGATCGATATTCCCCTGCGACCAGCGCTCGACGTCCTTGCTGCGGTGAACGCCGGTTTTGCGAAAGCCGAGCTGGCCGAACAGCGCGGCGAGTTCGCGGGCCTTGTCTTCGCTCAGGGCGAATTCGACGAAGCCGACGCCGCGGCTGTGCGCCCTCGGTTGCAACGGCGCGGCCGGGGTCGCGGCGCGGACCTGCTCCTCGAGCAGAACAAGTGAACGCAAGCCGTCGGTCGCGGTGCGGACTGCGGAGCCGGCGCGGAACTGGTCGTTGAAGATTTCGAGCGACAACGGCCCGGCATAGCCGGTGGCGAGCACGGCTTCCACAAAGCCGGCGACCGGCAGATCGCCCTGCCCCGGGAAGCAGCGGAAATGCCGGCTCCACGACAGGACGTCGAGACCGAGCTTCGGCGCGTCGGCCAGTTGCACCAGAAAGATCTTGTCGGCCGGAATCGATTGGATCGGCCGTGTCGGGAATGACGGCGCCAGCGCATGAAAGCTATCGAGGATAACACCGATCGACGTGTGGTCGGCGCGCCGCACGATTTCCCAGGCATCCCGATAGTCGTTGACGTGAAGCCCCCAAGCGAGCGCTTCATAGCCGACGCGCAAGCCGCGCGCGGCAGCCCGCTCCCCGAGCTCGTGGAAATCGGCGGCGGCGCGGTCGATGCCGCCGAGCGAGGCCGACGAGATGTTGCTGCAGATCAGCATCAGATCGGTCTGCACCTCCTGCATCAGGTCGAACTTGCGCTCGGCGCGGGCGAAATTGCGCGCTCGCTGCGGCTCCGGCATCCCTTCGAAATCGCGGAACGGCTGGAACGCACAGATCGACAGTCCGAGATCCCGGCACATCTGGCCGACGTCGCGCGGGCGGCCGTTGAACGAGAGCAGGTCGTTCTCGAAGATTTCGACGGCGTCGAAGCCGGCCGCGGCGATCGCGCGCAGCTTTTCGTCGAGCGCGCCACTGAGCGAGACGGTAGCGATCGAGCGCTGGTTCATGCGGCCTGCTCCATGATCCGGGCCGGCGATACGCGATTGCCCGTGACCGCGGCTTCGCGCACGGCCTCTACGACGGCGAGGGTTCCCATGGCATCCTCGGCGGAAATCAGTGGCGCTTCGCGTCCGGCGATCACGGCGCAGAAATGCCGGAGCTGCTCGACCAGCGGGTCGGCCTCGGGCACATCGACCGCGGCTCGGGCGAGCTGCGCATACCAGCCCTCTTCACCCGGATACGACCACAGCTCCATGGTCGGCACCGAGAGAGATCTCTTGGTGCCGGCGAACAGGTAACAAGGCTGGTCTTGCTTCGGATAGGCCGCGTTCTCGCCTGACGACAGTTCCCAGCTCCATGGCGCCGGCGTCGCATCCGACAGCGTCACCGTGCCGATTGCGCCACCCGCAAACTTCAAGAGCAGGCCGGCGGTATCTTCGACGGCAAAGCCGCGCGCCTTGTGCGAAGTCATGGCCTGAACCTCCGCTACCTCGCCGCAGATGAAACGGAGATTGTCGACGTCGTGCACCAGATTGATCAAGAGCGGCCCGCCGCCGATCTCGCGCCGCCACGCGACTTCGAAATAGTCGTCCGGCTTCTTCAGAAGCCACAGCCCAACGACCGCGGTGAGCTGACCGATCTCGCCGCCGGCGATCTTGTCGCGGATCGCTTTGATGCGGGGATTATGCCGGCGGTGATGGCCGACCAGCACCGGCACGCCGCTTCGCCGCACGGCGTCGCAGAGGCGCTGTGCGGCGGCGACGGTATCCGTCACTGGCTTCTCGACGAGCGCCGGAACCTCGCGCGCAACGCAATCGAGCGCCATCGGCAGATGCAGCGCGTTGGGCGACGCGACGATCATGCCGTCGGGCTTTTCGTGCTCCAGCAGCGCGCTGTGATCGGCGTACCAGGCGATGTTGCGCGCTTCGGCGAACGCCTTTGCCTCGGGCGACGGATCGGCAATCCCGGCGAGCATGCAATCGGACGACGCGGCGACCAGCTCGATATGCCTGCGGCCGATCAACCCCGCGCCTGCCACACCGATCCGCATCGCGCCGTTCATGCCGCGCTCTCCGTCATGGCGCCGCCGAGGAACAATTGCCCGATGCGGGGATCACTCAGCACACGATCCGCCTTGTCGACGAGGCGGGTCTGGCCGAGCTCGAGCACGATGCCGTAATCGGAAATCTCCAGGGCCGAGCGCGCGTTCTGCTCGATCATCAGGATCGAGACGCCGCGGTCGCGAAGCTCTTTCAATATGTTGAAGGTCTGCTGCACCATCAGCGGCGACAGCCCGATCGACGGCTCGTCGATCAGCACCAGTTGCGGATTGAGCAAGAGGCCGCGGACGATTTCGAGCTGCTTCTGCTCGCCGCCCGAGAGCGTGGACGCCTGCTGCGCCGCTCTCTTGCGGAGCGCGGGGAATTTATCGAGTGCCGTCTCGATCCGCGCAGGAAGATCGGTGATGTCGCGGCCGGCAACGACGGCGCCGAGCTGGATGTTGTCGCGCACCGACAATTCGGGGAAGATGTTGCGGCCCTGGGGGACGTAGCAGATCCCCGATGTCAGCAATTCGCGTTGGCTCAGTCCGGTGACATCGCGCCCTTTGAAGATGATCCGTCCTTCGCGCAGCTTGAGCAGGCCGAAGATCGCCTTGAACACAGTCGATTTGCCGGCGCCATTCGGCCCGATCACGGTGGTGATGGAGCCGGCGGGCACCGAGAAGGTGGTGCCATTGAGGATCGTCATCTTGCCGTAGCCGCCGACGAGACCTTGGACATCGAGGATGGCGTCGCTCATGGTCTGGTCCCTCTCAGTGGCCGAGATAGGCTTCGATGACGGCGGGATTGGCGCGGACTTCGCTGGGCGTGCCCATCGCGAGCAGCTTGCCTTCCGCCATCACCATCACGCGGGTGCACAGCGACATCACGAATTCCATGTTGTGCTCGATCACCACGAAGGTGGCGCGCTTCTCGCGGTTGATCGCCGCCAGCCGTTCCTTGAGGTCGCCGAGCATGGTGAGATTGACGCCGCCGGCGGGCTCGTCCAGCAGCACCAGCCGCGGCCCGCCCATGAACGCCATGGCGGCATCGAGCAGTTTCTGCTGGCCATAAGAGAGACCGCCAGCCGCTTCGGTCGCGAGATGATCGAGCTTGAAGAAGCCGATCATCTGGTCGGCCGCCGCACTCAATCCGGCATCGGAAGGGCCGAACAGGCGCGACACCATGTTGCCCTGGTGCTCCTGCCCGGCGAGAATGAGATTTTCCCTTACCGACAGTTTCGGAAACACCTGCAGGAGCTGGAAGGTGCGGCTGACACCGAGGCGATTGAGCTCCGACGGTCGCAGCCCCGTGACGATCTTGCCGTCGACCTTCACCTCGCCGCCGGTCGGCGTGAGCTGGCCGAGGATGCAGTTGAACAGCGTGGACTTGCCGCAGCCGTTCGGACCGATCAGGCCGAGGATCTCGCCCTCCTGCACGTCGAAGCTGACACCGTCGACGGCCTTGATGCCGCCAAAGCTCTTCTTGATGTTGCTGACTTCGAGGACCGCCGTCATGGCGCCGTCTCCAGGCGGGATTTGGCGACGGCCCGCAACGCGGACGCTGCCTTGGTGCGGCGCTCGGCCAGATAGCGGTCGAGGATTCCCAAAATGCCGGTCGGCGAATAGATCAGCAGCAGCATCACCGCGACCGCATAGAGCATCAAATAGTAGCCCTGCGTGAAGCGCAGCCACTCCGGCAAGAGCACGGCGATCATCGCCCCCAGGAACGGCCCGAAAAAGAAGCCGGAGCCGCCGACGATCACCATCATCAGGAGGTCGAGCGAGAGCGAGAGGTTGAAGGGAACGGGATCGATATACTGCGTCAGCGGCGCATAGAGCGTGCCAGCAACGCCGCCGAGCGCCGAGCCGATCGCAAACGCCATCAGCGTGTAGCGCCTTGTGTCGATACCGAGCGACAGTGCGCGCACCGGATTTTCACGCAGCGCCACGAAGGCGCGGCCCCAGGGCGAGCGGATCAGCCACCACATCGCGAGCGAAACGGTAACGAGCGAGCCGAGGCAGAAATAATAGAACGGCAGCGGCCGGTTGGTGGCGAAGCCCATGACATTGGGCCGCGGAATGTTGGAGATGCCGTAGATGCCCTTGGTGAGCCAGTCCTCGTTGCGGAACACGAGGAAGGCGAGCGTCGAGAAGGCCAGTGTTACGAAGGCGAGGTAGTGATGCTGCACGCGCAGCGCCGGATAGCCAAGGATCCAGCCGATCGCAAAGCATAGCACCACCGCGACGCCAAGCGCCGCGATCAGCGGCATGCCCTGCGTGGTCATGATCGCCGCCGCATAGGCGCCGATACCGACAAAGGCGCCCTGCGCCAGCGAGACCTGGCCGGCATAGCCGAGCGTGAGGTTCAGCCCCATCGCTGCGATCGTCATCACCGCCCACTGGCTCAGGATAAAGAGCCCGTAGCGGTTGAAGTTCAAGGGCACGATGATCAGCGCCGCGATGACGGCGATGCCGAGCGCGATACGCCAGTACTTTGCCGTGGCGGTCATACCGTGCGCTCCTCGGGCCGGCCGAGCAGTCCCTGCGGGCGGAACAGGATGATGACAATCAACAGCGCCAGCGGCACCGCGGCGCGATACTGTGTCGAGACATACGCCGCCGCGAGATTGTCGACCACGCCGATCAAGAGCCCGCCAGCAATCGCGCCGCGCACCTGGTTGAAGCCGCCGACGATCGCCGCGATGAAGGCCGCCTGCCCCAGCACTTCGCCGGAGGAGAATTTTGCCAGATAGATCGGCGTGATCAGCAGCGAGGCCAGCGCCACCAGGAACGCGTTGATCAGGAAGGTCAATAGAATCATGCGCTCGACCGGCACGCCGATGATGCGGGCAACCGTCGGGTTCTGCGCGGTCGCCTGCATCTGATGGCCGATCGACGTGCGATTCAGCAGCAACGTCAGGCCGATCACGACCGCGATGGCTAACGCAAGCACGCCGAGGCTTTGCAGCGAGATCACCCGGCCGAGCACCGAGACGTCACCAGCCGGCACGATGGAGGGGAACGGCGAGGCCTCGGCGCTGAAGAACTGCTTCACCGCCTCCTTGATGCCGATCGCCAGCGCCATGGTCGCGATCGCCAGCGGCAAGACGCCGTGCCGCAGCATCGGGTCGACCAGCAGCAGCTTGAAGCCGAGCCCGAGCAGCAGCATCGAGAGCAGGATGCCGAGGATGATGGCGAGCCAGAACGGCGCGCCGGCATGCATTCCCGCCAGCATCAGGAACGCCGGCAGCATCACGAATTCACCCTGCGCGAAATTGATGGTTTGCGACGTCTGCCACAGCAGCGTGAAGCCGACCGCGACAAGCGCGTAGATCGCCCCGGTCGCAAGGCCTGCCACGAGCAGATCAAGCAGATTGGACATGCTTCTCCCCTCACCTGTCAGAGGCGGAAATTGGCTCCGCGAAAATTGACTTAATGGTACAGACCAAATAACTCAGCCGCACGGTTGCTCCACCTGTCCCGCTTGCGGTGGAGGTCGGATCACATCGCAAGATGTGATCCGAGTGGGGGCTCTCTCCACACGGGCAGCGCGACTCGCGGCGGCACCCCCACCCCAGCCCTCCCCCGCAAGCGGGAGAGGGAGCGCAGCGTCTTCGCGGCTCAGTTCATCGGGCCACGATTCTCAAACACTCAGTTCAGCTTCGGCAGTACCTGCTTGACGACCTGCTTGCCTTCGACGATCTCGACCAGAAAACCCTGGCGGTCGATGTCGCCCTTCTCGTCGAAGGTCACGTCCATGAGGATGCCGGGTTCGCTTGCCGCCTTGATGGTGAGGCCGTGCAAGGTGTCGGCGAACGCCTTGGAATCGACCTTGCCCATCTTCTCGGTGGTCGCCTTGATCATGTAGATCGCGAGATAGCCCTTCAGGCCGTTATGGTCGGGGACGTAATTGTACTTCTTGACGAACTTTTCCCGGAAGGCCTTGACCAGGTCGACCGGCGCGTCGGTGGTGAGGCCGACATGGCCGCGCGCGCCGTTGGCGGCATCACCGGCGAGTTCGACGACCTTCTGGCCGACCAGTGTCGTCTCGCCCATCAGCGGCACGGTGACGGCCTGGCGCTTCAGCTCCTTCAATATCCGGGCGCTTTCTTCCTCGTTGAGATAGACGAAGACGGCGTCGGGCGATGCGGCCTTGATCTTGGAGACGTCGGCGGCAAAATCGGCCTGTCCGGCTTCCGTGGAAATGTCAGCCGCGACCTTGATGTTGTACTTGGCGAATTCCTTGGTGATGACGTCGCGGCCGCCCTTGCCGAAATCGTTGTTGACCCAGACGACCGCGACCGACTTCGCCTTCAGCTCATCATTGATGTATTTCGCGACCTTCGGCATCGAGGATTGCTGGCCGAATGAGGTGCGGAACAGGAACTTGTTGCCGCCTTGCGTCAGTTCGGCCGCCTCGCCGCCCATGATCTGCGCGATGCCAGCTTCGGCGGCGAGCGGCGACGTGACCTTCACCGATCCGGAGTAGCCGGGCCCGAGCAGCACATAGGGCTCATTGTCGAGCGCCTTCTGCACCTGCGCGCGGGCCACGCCGGGGTTTGACTGCGAGTCCGCATGCGTGACTTCCAGCTTGCGGCCAAGCAATCCGCCCTTGGCGTTGACCTCCTCGATCGCAAGGTCGATGCCGTTCTTCCAGTTGTTGCCGACGGTAGCGCCGCCGCCGGACAGTTCGGCGACATCGGCGAGCTTGATCGGGCCGCCTTGCGCGAACGCTGCGCCCGCTGAAACGGTGGCGAGCAGGAGCCCAGCGAAAATTCGAGATCTCATTTCCATCCCCTCTTCTCTCTTCTCTTAATGAGCGACCTTGTGACCGGCCGCGTTGTTTAGGCTGCGTTCACTTTAGCGTAGCGCTTGGCCATCACCGCGTCGAATGCATTTCCCATCTCGACGGCCGACGGCTTCAGTCCTGTAAACAGCTCGAATGCATCCGCAGCCTGATAGATCGCGAGCTCACGCCCGGTCATGACCTCGGCGCCCTTGGCTTTTGCAGCATTCAACAGCGGCGTCCAGAGCGGCGTATAGACCGCATCCGCCACCCACAAATCCCTGTGCAACAGCGTTTCCGGCACCGGCATACCGCGGTTCGGCAACATGCCGACCGGCGAGCCGTTGACGAGGCCGGTCGCGCCGCGCACCGCATCTTCGACGCTGCCGACCGCCTTGGCTTCGCCCTGGCCCGCAAGCTGCGCGGCGAGCCGTTCGGCCTTGGCGCTATCCGTATCGAAAATCCTGATCTCGCGCATGCCCGTCGCCGCCAGCGCAAAGCCGATCGCCTTGCCGACACCACCGGCGCCGATCACCGCAACGCGGCTTTGCGCGGGATCGCGCACCAGCTCGGTGATCGCGCGCGCGAACCCCGTCGTATCGGTATTGTGTCCGATCAGCCGGCCATCCCTGACCAAGACGGTATTGACCGCCCCGATCGCCCGCGCTCCCGGCGACAATTCGTCGAGCAGAGAGACCACCGCTTCCTTGTACGGGAAGGTGACGTTGACGCCGGCGAAACCCAGGCGGCGCACGCCGTCGAGCAAGAGCCGCAATTCGTCGCGGCCGGCGCCGGCGACTTCGATGAGCTGGTAGTGGCAATGTGCCCCAAGCGCTTCGGCAGCCCCTTCATGCATCGCCGGCGACGCGGAATTCGCGATCGGCGCGCCGATCAGGCCGGTGAGGAAGCGGCGGTCGGCCGGAGCAGGAGGTCGGACGGCAGGGCTCATGATCTCGTCATCAGGTGCAAAGGCGTTATCGGCGGCAGGACGACGATAGCGGTTTGCCGACCTAACACAATTACCCATTTATGTCGGATAGATAACATCATGTTATTTCTTGCGCGACCTCGACTCTGGCTTTGAATTGGGCTTGCGCGTCGCCGCCTTGCCCGGCCCCACCGCGCGCATTTCCGAACGCAGGCATTCGATGAAATGCTCTATGTGAAGCGAGAGCGGCGCACCCGGTTTTACCGCGATGTAGGTGTCGAACCGCGTCGGCTCGACGATCTTGAGCAGTTCGACGCCGGGATAGCCGCCATGGGCGACGGTGAACTGGTCGATCACGGCAATGCCGAGGCCGGCCTTGACCAGCGCGCACACGGTGGTGCCGAAGCGCGCGCGGATGGTGATGTCGTAATCGAGTTTGTTGCGCGCAAAAATCTCTGCCATGATCCGCCCGTAGGGATCGTTGGGATCGATCCCGATCAGCGGATAGCGGATGATCTCCGCGGCCGAGACCTGCTTGCATCCTGCAAGCTCGTGGCCCGCCGGCACGATGCAGAACAATTCGCCCGACGCCAGCGGCAGGAAATCCAGCCCGGGATGCTCGAGCCGGTAGCTCATCGCGACGCAATCGCCGCGGCCGAGCAAGAGATAATCGACGGCCTCCTCGATCTTGAGGATGTTGATGTCGATCCGCAGTTCGGGATAGCGCCGCCGCACCCGCTCGATCGCGCGCGGCACCATCACTTGCGAGATGCTCGGCACCGAGCCGATGCGCAGCTCGGACAGGTCGCCGCGTCCGATCTTGGAGATGATCTCGGAGAGATCGTCCATTTTCTCGTAGACGCCGTTGATCTGCTCGAAGATGTTGCGAGCCTCAGCCGTCGGGAAATAGCGCCCGTTCTGACGCTGGAAAAAGCGGACGCCGAGAGACTTCTCGGTGTACTTCACCAGGCGACTGATGCCGGGCGCGGAGACATTCAGAAGCCGCGCCGCGCCGCCGATCGTGCCTGTTACCATCACGGCGCGGATCACCTCGACCTGGCGAAGTGTCATCATCCGTCGCGACTCCCGCGGTGATCGGCGCCATCGAGCGATCTCGCAATCACATTCCGCGCGGCATCGAGCGCGCGCTGCGACCGCGCTTTCGCATCCATCGTCTTCGCAAGCTCGGCGGTCGGGACTTCGAGACTGATCGTGATATCCGCCGGCATCGCGCACGCCAGCGCGACGAGATCGATGCCGCCCTCGCCCGGAAACATCCGCTCGCGGCGGGCGGCATCGATCATGGCTTCCGTCGTGGCGGGCCGCTCGGCGGGCGCGTCGCACATCTGCCAGTAATGCAGGAAGTGTGCGGGAATACGCGCGAGGTCGTCGATCGAACTCCTGGAACGGTCGAAATGCAAGGCATCCACCAGCACGCCGGCATTTGGCTGGCCGACCTGCGCGACAATGCTGCTCGCAGTCGCAAGATCAGGCGCGCAGGTCCATGGCATGAATTCGAGATCGGCTGTCAGCCCGAAAGGCGCCGCGGCCTCGCAGAACGATGCATAGCGATCACTGAACCGGCTGAGGTCGGGATCGTAGTCGGCGACCAGAATGTGTTTGGCGCCAAGCCGCGCGCCGGTCTCGAAAAAGGCGGAGAACGCGGCGATTTCGGTTTCCGGCCGCAGCGCAACCACTTCGAGGTCAGCCACCGTGACGCCGGTCGCATCCAGCCGGGCAAGCGTCTCCTTCAAACCGGCTTCGTTGTCCATCAGCGGGTAGGCGACGCCGCCTGGCATGGCCGGCAGCATGCGCAGCCCGACCTGCTGATAGCCACAGGCCGCGGCGACGTCGATCATCGCCGGAGGCGCAAGTTCGAGAACGGTCAGCGCAGCGAGGGAGAATGAGGGCATCACTGTCTCGTCAGGCGCGGCACCTTACTTGATCGGCGGCCGAGGCAACACAGCCTCGCCCGCTTCCATCCGGTAGACATGGTCCAGCGAATACCAGGGCTGGCTGATATCTGCGATGGTCGGATGCGGCTCGTCATGACGGACGAAGTTGCCAATCAGCGCCTTGGTCACGCCAAACTGCACGTCGCTGTCGATATGCGGATCGGCGGGATCATAGACCTGCGAGATCAGGACCTTGAATCCGGGCTTGACGATCAGCGCATGCAGATGGGCGGGACGGTAGGGGTGGCGGCCCTGCGCCTTCAACAGCTTCCCGACCACGCCGTCGGTCGGGATCGGATAGCCGACCATCATCACCGAACGAAAGGCGAAGCGGCCATCGGCATCGGTCGTGAACTTGCCGCGCAGGTTCATGTCAGCCTGTTCGGGGTCCTGGTTCTCGTAGAGCCCGACGGGCGAGGCGTGCCAGACATCCACCTCCGCCCCGGCAACCGGATTGCCGGCACCGTCCACGACGCGCGCCGTGACGAACAGCGGCACCCCCGGCGTGTCGGACCGGATGATCGAGCCGCCGTTTTCGGTGCGGGGCGAGTTCAACCGCCAGAACGGTCCGAGCAATGACTGCGCGGTTTCGGTGTTGCCCTGGTCGCCATTGTTGAGAAGGCAGACCAGCGCGGAAACGCCGAGCGAGCCCGCCATCAGCACGACCTCGTTGTGCGTATCGGTCGATTGCCGGCCCATCTCGGCGAGGATGGCGGTGGCTTCGCGAAACTCCGCTTCGGTCAGGCGGACGTCACGGACGAAGCCGTGCAGGTGCTTGACCAGCGACACCATGATTTCGCGCAGCCGCGGATCGCTTGTCCGCTCCATCACGGCGGTCGCCGCGACTGTCACATCCTGCTGACGACCGATGATCATTCCGCTTCCCCGGCGGCTGTGGCGCTCTGACTAGACGTCGAAGAATACCGTTTCTTTGTCGCCCTGCAGATGGATGTCGAAGCGATAGACCGGGTTGCCGTTGCCGGGCTGCCGCGTCGCGATCAGCGTTCCGCGGCGATCGGCCGGCACCAGCGCCAGCACGGGATCGGCTGAATTAGCGGCTTCGCCATCGAAATAGATCCGCGAATAGAGGTGCAGCAGCATGCCGCGGGCATAGACCGCGATCACGATATGCGGCGCCTGCGGCTTGCCGTCGGGATCGGCGACCTGACCCGGCTTGATGGTGTCGAAGGCGTAAGACCCTTTCGCGTCGCTGCCGATGCGGCCAAAACCCTTGAAGCTCGAGTTCGGCAGCGCGCGCTTGTCCTGCGGATCGGAGAAGCGGCCTTGCGCATCCGCCTGCCAGATCTCCAACATGCAATCGACGATCGGCACGCCGTCGCCGTCGAATACCGTGCCCTCGACGCGGATGCGCTCGCCCGACGTATCCGGCGTGACGAGGTTGTTGGTGAAGGCGTCGTTCCATTCGTATTTGCCGCCCGGCGTGAGGCCGTAGGCGAAATAGGGACCGACGGTTTGCGACGGGGTGACTCCGTCCGGTTTGGCCTGCGACACTTATTTGTTCTCCATCGGCGTGGCATTGCGCCCGCGCAGCACAATGTTGAAGCGATAGCACAGCGCCCAATCCGGCTTGGTATTGTCAAGATCGAACGACGAAATCATCCGGTTGCGCGCCTTTTCATCCGTGACCGAATTGAAGATTGGATCGAACGGGAACAGCGGGTCGCCGGGGAAATACATCTGCGTCACCAGGCGCGAGACGAAGGCGTGGCCGAACACGGAGAAGTGGATATGCGCCGGACGCCAGGCGTTGTGATGATTGCCCCAGGGATAGGCGCCGGGCTTGATGGTGACGAAGCGGTAATAGCCTTGCGCATCGGTCTGCGCGCGGCCGGCGCCGGTGAAGTTCGGATCGAGCGGCGCGGGATGCTGATCAACGACATGGACGTAGCGGCCGCAGGAATTGGCCTGCCACAACTCGACCAGCGTGTTCGGCACACCACGGCCGTCTTCATCGAGCACATGGCCGTGCACGATGATGCGCTCGCCGATCGGCTCGCTTTTGCCGTGGATGGTGAGGTCGTGATCGCCTTCGCGCACCGTCTCGTGGCCATAGACCGGCCCGCTCAACTCCGACAGCGTATGCCGCATCGGGATCAGCGGCTTGGTCGGCGAGCGCTTGACGGTGCTCTTGTAGGCGGGAGACAGCCGCGGCGGATGCGCGACGAGACTTTGCACTGGGTAGACCAATGTCATGACGAACTCCTCCCTCGAGCGCGCCTAGTTAGCCGCGCCGCCAGATCATTATATGACATAACTAATTTGGGAAAGCGTTGTTTTCGCGATCCCATATCGCTGTTTTAATTGATCTTTTCGATCGCAACCGCGACGCCCTGGCCGACACCGACACACATGGTTGCCAAGGCAAGCTTCCCGCCCCGCTTCTCCATGCCGTGCACCGCCGTCAGCGCCAGCCGCGCACCGCTCATGCCGAGCGGATGGCCGAGCGCGATCGCGCCGCCATGCGGATTGACGAAGTCGGCGTCGTCCTTGACGCCCAGTTGCCGCAGGCAGGCTATGCCCTGCGAGGCGAAGGCTTCATTGAGCTCGATCAAATCGAAGTCGGAGATCTTGATGCCGAGCCGCTCCATCAGCTTCTTGGTCGCCGGCACCGGGCCGATGCCCATGATGCGCGGCGGCACCGCGGCCGAAGCAAGCCCGAGGATGCGCGCCCGCGGCGTCAGCCCGTGCTTCTTCACCGCAGTTTCGGAGGCGAGGATCATCGCCGCCGCGCCGTCATTGACGCCGGAGGCATTGCCCGCGGTGACCGTGCCGGGATTGCGCACGATCGGCTTCAATTTCGCGAGACCTTCCAGCGTGGTCTCGGGGCGCGGGTGCTCGTCCTTGTCGACGGTGATCGGGCCGGCCTTGCCGCCGGGCACCTGGATCGGCGTGATCTCCTCGGCAAAATAACCGGAAGCGATTGCCGCGCCCGCGCGCTGCTGCGAGCGGATCGCCATCGCGTCCTGATCGGCGCGCGACACCTGGAATTCTTCGGCGACGTTCTCCCCCGTCTCCGGCATCGCATCGACGCCGTATTGCGCCTTCATCAACGGATTGATGAAGCGCCAGCCGATCGTGGTGTCGTAGATCTCAGCCGAGCGGGCGAAGGCCTCCGGCGCCTTGCCCATCACGAACGGCGCGCGGGTCATCGATTCGACGCCGCCGGCAATCGCAAAATCGATCTCGCCGGCGCGGATCGCCCGCCCCGCCGCGCCGACCGCATCGAGGCCGGAGGCACAGAGGCGGTTGAGGGTCTGGCCGGGAACCTGCTCCGGCATCCCTGCCAGCAGCAGCGCCATGCGCGCCACGTTGCGGTTGTCCTCGCCGGCCTGGTTCGCGCAGCCGAAAAACACCTCATCCACCTGCGCCCAATCGAGATTGGGATGCTTGGCCATCAGCGCCTTGATCGGGGCCGCGGCCAGATCGTCGGCGCGCACCTTGGCGAGCGAGCCGCCGAAACGGCCGATCGGGGTCCGGACGGCATCGCAAATGAATACATCACGCATCAAATCTCTCCCTGAATGCCGTGCTTTAGGCGTTGACCCGCTGGAACTGTCGGCGAGTTTTAGGAGCGTGCCCGCGGCAGGTCAATTGAGGCATGCCTCTTCCGCGGCGGGTCCGTCATGCTAGGGGCGTATACTCACCATCGCGCCGAGGCGTGGAAAACTCTGACAACGCAGGTACGGGAATAGGACCGGGCGGCGAAATTTTGTAGCTTGCCGCCCGCATGACCATCCAGCAATCCATCCCCGCCCCGGCGCCCCCCGAAGCCACCCCGGCGACCGACGCGCCGTCGCGCGTGACGCCGATGATGGAACAGTACCTCGAGATCAAGGCCGCCCATCCCGGCCTCCTGCTGTTCTACCGGATGGGCGATTTCTACGAGCTGTTCTTCGAGGACGCCGAGATCGCCTCGAAGGCGCTCGGCATCGTCCTGACCAAGCGCGGCAAGCATCAGGGCATGGATATCCCGATGTGCGGCGTGCCGGTGGAGCGCTCCGAGGACTATCTGCATCGCCTGATCAATGCCGGCCACCGCGTTGCCGTGTGCGAGCAGACCGAGAATCCCGCCGCGGCACGCGCGCGCGGCAACAAGAGCGTCGTCGCCCGCGGCGTGGTGCGGCTGGTGACGCCGGGCACGCTGACCGAAGACACGCTGCTGGATGCCCGCACCAACAATTATTTGCTGGCGATTGCGCGCGCCCGCGGCTCATCCGGCGGCGACCGCATCGGGCTCGCCTGGATCGATATTTCGACGTCGGAGTTCATGGTCACGGAATGCGCGATGGCGGAACTCGCCGCAACGCTGGCGCGGATCAATCCGAATGAAGCGATCGTCACCGATGCGCTCTATGGCGATGCGGATATCGGACCGCTGCTGCGGGAACTGCCCTCGGTGACGCCGCTGACCCGCGACGTGTTCGACAGCGCCACGGCCGAGCGGCGGCTGTGCGACTATTTCGCCGTTGCGACCATGGACGGCCTCTCCGCGATGTCGCGGCTGGAGGCGACTGCGGCAGCCGCCGCCGTCACCTATATCGACCGCACGCAGGTCGGCAAGCGCCCGCCGCTATCGCCGCCCTCGCGCGAAGCCGCCGGCACCACGATGGCAATCGATCCCGCTACCCGCGCCAATCTCGAATTGACCCGAACGCTCGGCGGCGAACGGCGCGGCTCGCTGCTCGATGCGATCGATTGCACGGTGACCGCCGCCGGCTCCCGGCTCTTGGCACAGCGGCTCGCAGCGCCCCTTACCGACAGCGCGGCCATCGCGCGAAGGCTGGATGCGATTGCGACATTCGTCGCTGACAGCGCCGCGCGCGATGATATCCGAACCACGTTGCGCGCCGCCCCCGACATGTCGCGCGCGCTGGCGCGGCTATCGGTCGGACGTGGCGGCCCGCGCGATCTCGCGGCTTTGCGCGACGGCATCCTCGCTGCCGACCAGGCGCTGGCCCGGCTCGCGCAGCTCGAAGCGCCGCGATCCGAGATCGTTGCTGTGATGGAAGCGCTGCGGCGCCCCTCGCGCGATCTCGCCCGCGAGTTCGAACACGCGCTCGCCGAGCAACTGCCGCTGATCAAGCGCGACGGCGGCTTCATTCGCGAAGGCTATGAGGCTGCGCTCGACGAGAGCCGGAATTTGCGAGACGCCTCCCGTCTTGTCGTCGCCGCGATGCAAGCGCGCTACGCCGAGGACACCGGCATCAAGGCGCTCAAGATCCGCCACAACAACGTGCTCGGCTATTTCGTCGAGGTTACCGCGCAGCACGGCGACAGACTGATGGCGCCGCCGCTGAATGCGACCTTCATCCACCGCCAGACGCTGGCGGGACAGGTCCGTTTCACGACGGCCGAACTCGGCGAGACCGAAGCCAAGATCGCCAATGCCGGCGATCGCGCGCTCAATCTCGAACTGGAAATCTTCGACCGACTTTGCGCGATGGCGCTGGCCGCCAGCGACGACCTGCGCGCCGCCGCGCATGCGTTTGCGATGCTGGACGTCGCAACTTCGCTGGCAAAGCTGGCAGTGGACGACAATTACGTGCGACCCGAGGTCGACGGCTCGCTCGGCTTTGCGGTCGAAGGCGGCCGGCATCCGGTGGTCGAACAGGCGTTGAAGCGCGACGGCCAGCCGTTCATTGCCAATGCCTGCGATCTCTCGCCAGGGCCTTCGCAGAAGTCGGGCCAGATCTGGCTGATCACCGGCCCGAACATGGCCGGTAAATCAACATTCCTGCGCCAGAATGCGCTGATCGCGCTGATGGCGCAGATCGGCTCCTATGTACCGGCGTCGCGCGCGCGCATCGGCGTCGTCGATCGCCTGTTCAGCCGCGTCGGCGCTGCGGATGATCTCGCGCGGGGACGTTCGACCTTCATGGTCGAGATGGTGGAAACCGCCGTGATTTTGAATCAAGCCAGTGACCGTTCGCTGGTGATTTTGGACGAGATCGGCCGTGGCACCGCGACTTTCGACGGTCTCTCGATCGCATGGGCCGCAATTGAGCATCTGCACGAAGCCAACCGCTGCCGCGCGCTGTTCGCTACGCATTATCATGAGCTGACCGCGCTCTCGGCCAAGCTGCCGCGAATGTTCAACGCCACCGTGCGAGTCAAGGAGTGGCAGGGCGATGTCGTGTTCCTGCACGAGGTGCTGCCGGGCTCGGCCGACCGCTCTTACGGCATCCAGGTCGCCAAGCTCGCCGGCCTGCCGCCGGCAGTGATCGCGCGGGCCAAGTCGGTGCTTGCAAAACTCGAGGCGCAGGACCGCGGCCAGACGGCGCGAGCGCTCGCCGATGATCTTCCGCTGTTCGCCGTCCCTTCGCGCGCCGCTGCGGAAGCAGCGCCGCCGAGCGAGGCTGAGTTGTTGATGGAAGCCGTCAAGGCACTGCATCCCGACGAGATGTCACCGCGCGAAGCGCTGGAGGCGCTGTATGCGCTGAAGGCGAAGTTGCCGAGGGGATAAGACCCTCACCCCATCATTGCGAGCCAACGGGTCGCGCCAATGCGCGCCCGATGACAGGCTTCGCGAAGCAATCCATCCCTCCACATGTGCGGAGAGATGGATTGCTTCGTCGCTTCGCTCCTCGCAATGACGGCGCTATTGCGCCGCCTTCCTTCGCCCGATCGCCCACAGGCTCAGATTCCACCCCACGCAGGTTGCCAGCGCCAAGCCGAGCCCGATCGCCGAGCCGAATTGCAGTGCCGCGACATGCAGCACCGCGATCGCAATGCCCAGCCCGATCAAGCCCCAGGCGCTGTTGGCCAGCACCGCGGCCGTCGGCGGGCCGCCGATGCGGGGGTGCAGGATCAGCATCATCGAGGTGAACACGGCCGGGAACAACGCGATGATGCCGCTGACCTTGGGGCCGACCCAACTCGACGTCGTGACCACGATGGCGACGAGGGTCGCGACCAGCGAAGCCCGGAGCGGGATGTCGTACCAGCGGCGCCGGATCGGCGGCATCTTGGCGTGGCGGTAGCGCGCGAGCAGCGGCACGCAGATGCCGTAGGCAATGGCGTTCACAAGGATGCCGCCGGCGAGCGACCATTGCAGCGAACGGATGACCGTGGCCAGCGCGAGCCAGACGGCAACGGCGGTAAGGCAACTGAGCAGCGCGCCATGGCGCTGCGCCAGCACGACGTAAGTAAGCCCGAGGAAGATCGTCGCGGCGTTGATCGGCAGGCTCGCCAGCGCGCCCTCCGCGATGAAGGCGGCGTCATGATCGAGCGCGAGGAAGACGTAGGACGGCCCTGCCGAGATCGGCAGCGTGGCGATCAGTGCACCGATGACGGGGCCGGAGCGCTCGGTGACGATCGACGCTGTCACCACGAATGCCGCGGTGATCGCCATGCGCAGGCCGAGCGTGAGGAGGAAGATAAGTTCGGGGGACATTTTCTTCTCTTACCCTCCCCTGGAGGGGGGAGGGTCAACTCATACTGAGCGCAGCGAAAACATGAGTCGGGGTAGGGTGACGGTCTCTCCACATCCAACAGTGCCCGAGTGGAGGGATCACCCCACCCCGTCTCCCTCCAGGGAGGGTAAGCGCCGCTCACACCCGCTTCATCGAGACTGAGATTTTCGGGCCGTTCTTGATGGTCTGATAGACCACGCAGTAGCGCTCGGTGAGCTTCTGCAGCAGGTCGAGCTTGTCCTGCAGCGCGTCGGTGCCGACCTCGAAGCGCAGGCGGATTTCCTCGAAACCTACCGGGGCTTCCTTGTCGACGCCGAGCGTGCCGCGAAAGTCGAGGTCGCCTTCAGCGATGACGATGCCGCTTCTGAGCGGGACCTCGACGGCGGTGGCGACCGATTTCAGCGTGACGCCGGCGCAGGCAACCAGCGCTTCGAGCAGCATGTCGCCGGAGCAAAGTTCGAGGCCGGAGCCACCGGTGGCGGGATGGAGCCCGGCAACCGCCAGCGCGCGGCCGGTCTCGACCTTGCAGGCGATACCTTCATTGTCGATCGAGCCTTTGGCTTTCAGCGTAATGACAGCGGCAGAGGGATCGGACTTGTAGCGTTCCTTGATCGGGGCCTGCATCGCGCGGAGTTCGGCGGCGTCCATTCTTCTCTCTCCCGACTTTATTTGTGCTCCGGTATAATCGGCGAGAGACGCGATGTCATCACTGCGCCTGACGCGGCGTTTGAACGTTACCCGGACATTAGCCTTTTCAACAGGTTAGGGCTGGAATTCGGCCGGGCCGAGGCATAGCTTGACGTTGCCTTACAATCCTCAGTGACAGCCTTTGTGCCGTCCGTTATCGGAGAGCCATGGATAACATCGTGACTGAGGCCCCGTCGGGGGAGGATGATCGTTTCGATACCGCCCGGATCACTGCGGCGATCGATGCCCTCGCCGAAACACATGCCGGCCGCGAGGACGCGTTTCGCTCGGCGCTGGCGCAACTGCTCAAGGCCGAGATGATCGCCGCGCGCGCGACCGCGCAGGCCATTTTGCTCAGGGATCGTCACGGCCGCCGCTGCGCCGAGCGGCTCTGCTTCATGCAGGACGAGATCATCCGCATCCTCTACGCGGCCGCGACGCGGCATCTCTATCGCTCGAACGTCCCCACCGGCGCCGAGCGCATGTCGGTTGTCGCGACCGGCGGCTACGGCCGCGGCCTGATGGCGCCGGAATCCGACATCGATCTGTTGTTCATCCTGCCCTACAAGCAGACCGCCTGGGGCGAGCAGGTCGCCGAGGCCATTCTCTATTGCCTGTGGGACATGGGGCTGAAGGTCGGCCATGCCACGCGCTCGGTCGACGAATGCATCCGCCAGGCGCGCGGCGACATGACGATCCGCACCGCGATCCTGGAGACGCGGTTCCTGACCGGCGACCGGCCGCTCTATGATGAACTGGTCGCCCGCTTCGACAAGGACGTGGTCCAGGGCACCGCCTCCGAATTCGTCACCGCAAAACTCGCCGAGCGCGAAGAACGACACCGCCGCGCCGGCCAGTCGCGCTACCTCGTCGAGCCCAACGTCAAGGACGGCAAGGGTGGGTTGCGCGACCTGCATACGCTTTTCTGGATCGCCAAATATGTCTACCGGGTGCGTGAGACCGGCGAACTGGTCGAGCGCGGCGTGTTCGACGCGCAGGAATACCGCACCTTCCGCCGCTGCGCCGACTTCCTGTGGTCGGTGCGCTGCAATTTGCATTTCGTCTCGGGACGCGCCGAGGAGCGGCTGTCGTTCGACATGCAGCGCGAGATCGCTGTCAGACTCGGCTACACCTCGCATCCGGGCATGCAGGACGTCGAACGGTTCATGAAGCACTACTTCCTGGTCGCCAAGGACGTCGGCGATCTCACCGCGATCCTGTGCGCCAAGCTGGAAGACGAGCAGGCCAAGCCCGCGCCGGTGCTGAGCCGGGTGGTGGCGCGGCTGCGGCCGGGCACCAAGCGGCGGCGGGTGCCCGACAGCGACGACTTCATCATCGACAACAACCGCATCAACCTCGCCGCGCCCGACGTCTTCAAGCACGATCCGGTCAACCTTATCAGGATCTTCCGCCTGGCGCAGAAGAACAACCTCGCCTTCCATCCCGATGCGATGCGCACGGTGACGCGCTCGCTGAAGCTGGTGAACACGCAGCTTCGCGAGAGTCCGGAGGCCAACCGTCTGTTCATGGAGATCCTGACCTCCGACAACGCCGAAATCGTGCTGCGGCGGATGAACGAGACCGGCGTGCTCGGCCATTTCATCCGCGCCTTCGGCAAGATCGTGTCGATGATGCAGTTCAACATGTACCACCATTATACGGTGGACGAGCACCTGATCCGCTGCATCGGCTTCCTGCAGGATATCGAGCGGGGCGGCATCGACGAGTTCGCGGTGGCGAGCGACCTGTTTCGCAAGATGCAGCCTGAGCACCGCTCGGTGATCTACATCGCGACCCTGCTGCACGACGTCGCCAAAGGCCGCCCGGAGGATCATTCGATCGCCGGCGCGCGGGTGGCGCGACGGCTGTGCCCGCGGCTTGGCTTCAGTCCTGGCGACACCGAGCTCGTAGCGTGGCTGATCGAGGAACATCTGACGATGTCCACGGTGGCACAGTCGCGCGACCTCTCCGACCGCAAGACAATCGAGAATTTCGCCGCCGTCGTGCAGTCGGTCGAGCAGATGAAGCTTCTGACCATCCTGACCACCGCCGACATCAGGGGCGTCGGCCCCGGCGTGTGGAACGGCTGGAAGGCGCAGCTCCTGCGCACGCTGTATTACGAGACCGAGCCGGTCTTGACCGGCGGCTTCTCGGAAGTGAACCGCGCCCAGCGCATCGCGCTAGCGCAATCGGAATTCCGCGCCGCCTTCAACGAATGGCCGGAGCAAGAGCTCAGCGCCTATATCGGGCGGCACTATCCGGCCTACTGGCTCAAGGTCGACCTGCAACGCAAGATCCGCCAGGCACGCTTTATCCGGGCCAGCGAGCAGGCCGGCCACAAGCTCGCGATCAATGTCGGTTTCGACGAGGCGCGCGGCGTCACCGAACTGACGATCCTTGCGACCGACCATCCCTGGCTGCTGTCGATCATTGCCGGCGCTTGTGCCTCGGCCGGTGCCAACATCGTCGACGCGCAGATCTACACCACGACCGACGGCCTCGCGCTCGACACCATCGCGATCTCCAGGGAATACGACCGCGACGAGGACGAGGGACGCCGCGCCACTCGCATCGGCGAGATGATCGAACAGGTGCTCGAAGGCAAGTTGCGGCTGCCCGAGGTGGTGGCGCGCAAGGCCGCCAACCGCGGCAAGCAGCGCGCCTTCGTGGTCGAGCCGGAGGTCACCATCAACAACCAGTGGTCGGACCGCTATACCGTGATCGAGGTCTCAGGCCTCGACCGACCGGGTCTCCTCTATCAGCTCACGACCGCGATCTCGAAGCTGAACCTCAACATCGCCTCGGCCCATGTCGCGACCTTCGGCGAACGCGCCCGCGATGTGTTCTACGTCACCGACCTGCTCGGCGCCCAGATCGCCGCACCGACCCGCCAGGCCGCGATCAAGAGCGCGCTGCTCCATCTGCTCTCCGCCGAGGACAACGTCGCTCAGCCGGCGGCGTGAGTTGCTGGCTTCGCACGCAGTGATGCTGAGGTAGCGACCCAACACACAACCGTCATCCTCCGCGCAAGCGGAGGATCCAGTACGCCGCGGCCCATCGGCTCAATCATCGGCGTCTCTGGAATATTGGGTCGCCTGGTCAAGCCCGGCGATGACACGATTTCTGATAATCCAGTGATCCGTCCGTCGTGTCAGTTTGCCGCAGGCCGCTGCAAAAAACGCTTGCGGGCCCGTCAAATCCGTTCGCGGAGAGCGCTGCCCTAGTTGGTCTTGCTGGTAGCAGTCCTGCCGTAGAGCTCAAGCGTTGTCAGGCTCGCTGCAAGGATGGCTGCATAGTTTGCTTCGGCAACGAAGAGGGCCTTTTCGAACACATCGAGCAGGGCTTCCAAGGGATCCGCTTGCTTTACGGCGACGGGCCGCCTGCCTCCATCGATAACGATTAGCCGAAAGCTGCATTCACGTCTGCGATCCCTCGCTTGCGGCTCAATGTTACCGGCGCAACGGATCAGGCGCAGGCGGGATTTCGACATCATCGGCCTCCGAAATATCACGGTGCGGCGATCGCGACGGCAGTTACTCCAATAGTGTAATTGTCTGGGACGGAACCGGCCATTGAACCGAGGTTGATCCAGCCATTACGATCGGTTGGCACGATCATACCAAGGTCTAAGGGCGTACCCGGTCTTCTCCCCGGGGGCGGAGGCGCCCGAGTCCCCGATCCAGCATTGATTTTATCCTTCGCATGGCGAAAAACTGCTAGCATCAAGCCTATTAAGGGTGACGTCGTTGCTGCTGATGATGTTAGTCACCTAGCGACGCGGCGCGACCCGGCTTGCCATGTACTCAGTGCTGCCGATGATGCGTTACCCGACCATGAGCTTGTCGCGCTCGGCCGAGCAGTGGCTGCTTGGCGGCATGGCCCTCGCATTGGCGGCGGCCGCATGCATTTGGCTCGTGCTCACTCCGGTGCCGCCGGCACCCGCCTTTTTCGTTGCGTTCGCACTGCTTGTTGCCTCGATTGTCGCCTCTTTGACCGTGATGCGCCTGGTGGGCACCACGCACAGCCAGATGGAGGCCGTGCTGCAGGGCCGCAGCGAGGCTGAAGAGCGCGCGACAAAGGCGCTGCGCGACAGCGAGGCGCAGTGGAAGGAGATATTCGAGCACAATCCTGTCATGTATTTCATGATTGATGCGTCCGGCACCGTGCTTTCCGTCAACACTTTCGGCGCCGCGCAACTCGGCTATTCCGTCGACGAATTGCTCGGCCAATCCGTCCTGAAGGTGTTTCCGAACAACGAGCACCAACCGGCTAAGGACAACGTTGCTATCTGCCTGAACAACATTGGCCGCACCCATAGCTGGGAAATCTGCAAGGTTCGCAGGGACGGTTCGACGTTGTGGGTACGCGAAAATGCCAAGGCTTTGCGGCTAATGGATGGTCGACCGATCGTCCTGATAGCTTGCGAGGACATCACCGAGCGCAAACAGGCTGAAAATGCATTGCGGCAGAGCGAAATGTATCTGGCCGAAGCCCAGCGATTGAGCCACACCGGCAGCTTTGGCTGGTGCGCCGGCAGTGACGAACTCATCTGGTCGGAAGAAACGTTCAGAATCTTTGGATTCGACAAGGCGCCTTCAATCAAGCGGGCCACCGTGATCCAACGCATCCATCCCGATGATCGTGCGCGCGTTCTAAGGACCACCAAGCGTGCGTTGAGCGATTGGAAGTCCTTCGAGCATGGCTATCGGCTGCTGATGCCTGACGGCTCGGTCAAGCATGTCCACGTCAGGGCCCATGCGGTGAAGGATAGATCGAGCGGCATCGATTTCGTCGGAGCGGTTTCGGACGTTACGGCCCGCAAGCGGGCCGAAGCGGAACTGCATGAAGCGCAGATGAATCTCGCGCACGTCACGCGGGTGATGGCGCTAGGAGAACTGGCGGCGTCGATCGCCCATGAAGTGAGCCAGCCGCTCGCCGCCGTCGTAACCAACGCCGCGGCCTGCCAGCGCTGGCTCGATCGCACGCCCCCCGATCTGACGGAAGCACGCGGAACATTGCAGGCGATCATCAAGGACGGCAACCGGGCAGGCGACGTGATCCAGCGCGTCCGTGCGCTTGCGAACAAGACCACCGAGCAGAAGACGCCCCTCGATATCAACGACGTCATCAACGAGGTCATCAGCCTCGTGCAGCACGAACTGCTCAGGCATCACGTCCTGTTGCGCCTGGAACTTGCGCCTGCCCTCCCCCTCGCTTTCGGTGACCGGATTCAATTGCAACAGGTCGCCATCAACCTCGTCATCAATGGCGTTGAGGCGATGGCATCGGTCACGGATCGGCCGCGGGAACTGGAAATCCGGACCAGCCTTGACGACGACCGACAGATCTTGGTCGCAGTGAAAGACTGCGGTACCGGACTTGCCAGTGAGAATGCGGAAAGGCTGTTCGAGGCATTCTACACCACAAAATCGGGCGGCATGGGGATGGGGCTGTCGATCTGCCGTTCGATCGTCGCGGCTCATGGAGGACGGCTGGTCGCCTCGGAAAATGCCGGCCCTGGCGCGACATTCCAGTTTACCCTGCCACCGCATGGGGAGGACAGTTCACCGTGACCGGGCGCCCTGCACCGCCTCGTTCCACCACCAGCGCAGAGGAAGCGATCGTCTTCATCGTCGACGACGACGCATCCGTACGCGAAGCGTTGAGTAATCTCTTCCGATCGGTCGGCCTGCAGGTCGAGACGTTCGGCTCGGCTCATGAATTTCTGCAGAGCAGGCTTCCGAACGCCCCCAGTTGCCTGATCCTTGACATCAGGCTGCCCCGATTGAGCGGCCTCGACTTCCAGGCCGAACTGGCCAAGGCCGACATCCGCATTCCGATCATCTTCATGACAGGTCACGGCGATATCCCGATGACGGTAAGGGCGATGAAGGCCGGAGCGGTCGATTTCCTGACCAAGCCGTTTCGGGATCAAGACATGCTCGACGCCGTAACGGCGGCAATCGAACGCGACCGCAACAGCCGAGATGAAGCAAAAGTTCTTTCAGACCTGCACGCACTTTTCGCCACATTGACCCCGCGGGAGCGGCAGGTGATGAATCTGGTCACCGCGGGGCTCATGAACAAGCAGATCGCAGCCGAGATCGGCCTTGCCGAGATCACCGTGAAGATCCATCGCGGGCACATCATGCGGAAGATGGGAGCGAAGTCGCTGCCTGATCTGGTCAGGATGGCCGAGCTGCTCGGGATCGGGCCCACATCCGGCCGGGCGCAAACCTAAGTATGATTTTCCCGCCGCCGTTTGCGGCGCAATCTCCCGCTAAGAGGTCACAAAGGACAACCTCGGGTCGTCCTCCAGGAAGTATCTCCTTGTCCAACCCACAGGTCATATCCATTATCGACGACGATGGCTCGGTTCGCGCCGCCACGGCAAATCTCGTCAAGTCGCTTGGCTATGTCGTCCATACCTTCGCCTCGGCCGAAGATTTCCTGCGGTCAGCCCACCTCCGCGATACATCCTGCGTGATAACCGACGTCAGAATGCCCGTGATGAGCGGACTCGACTTGCAAGCCCATTTGCTCGCCAAAGGCCAAGGTCTGCCCTTCATCTTTGTCACCGCTTTCTCCGTCGAAAGCGACCGCGATCGGGCGCTCAAAGCGGGAGCAACCTGCTTCCTGAGCAAGCCCTTCGACGGCGAGACCATGGTCGAATGCCTGAAAACCGCACTAGCGCAGCCGGCCGGACGCTGAGCGGGTCAGCCCCGCTCTTTACCGGATATACGCAAGGATGATCTCGCCAACCATCAAGACAAGTTGAGGAAAGGCGATGACGGCGCGAGACTTCGCGCCGTCGCCCCCCCGAGAGAATGGCGGCGACCGCAAGCATCACATTTTTATTTGGCAAGTGGCAATTCCTTGAGAGGAGGTCGCCATGCATTTGGAACCGCGCTGCTCTCATTGCGGCAGCGAAGACGCGAACATCATCTCGTTGCGAAATCCTGCACGTGAACGGTATTGCGGACGCTCTTGTCTGGCCAAGGGCCATGAGGATTTCATCCGCTGGATACGCCGTGCGAATGCGGAGGCCATGTCATGAGCAATTGTTGCGGAAATCCGGAATGCAAGCGTCCCTTCGGGCTGGTCCGGCGTAGTTGGTACTTCGAGCAGTTTTGCTCGGTGAAGTGCCGCGAGATGTACAAGCGCCAAGTCGAACGCAACCGGAGCTACTGGAAATGGCTCTATAACATTCCGCAACCCGTCGCAGCCCGCGACTGCGGCTCCGGCAGGTGAACGTGGAGAAGCCATCATGGCGACGGTGAGCGCGATGCTGGTGGGCGCCATACTCGCGTGGGGTCCTGTGCTTGTTGTCCTGATCTATATCCTGCGCGACCTGCGAAACACCTCTGGCCGTCGAGATTGACTAAGGTCGGCGGTTGGCGACGGAACCCCGCTCACCATCTACGCCGCCCGCGTTCTGGCTGCTAGATCGCCACGCCCTCGTGCTTGAGCAGCCAGCGCTTGCGCTCGAGACCGCCGCCATACTTCACCAATGAGCCGTTGGCGCCAATCAGGCGGTGACAGGGCAAGACCACGCTGATCGGGTTGGAGCCGTTGGCGTGGCCGAGGGCGCGGACCGCGCGCGGCACGCCAAGCTCGAGCGCGAACGTGCCGTAACTCAGCGTGGTACCGGCGGGAATGCCGGGCAAAGCGTGCCAGACCTTCTGCTGGAAAGGCGTGCCGGCGACGCGCCATCTGATCGACGCGAGACGGTCGAGGTCGCCCTTGAAATAGCCGGTCAAGGCGGTGCGCAGATCGCGCGGCGCTTTCGCATTCTTCAAGTCGACCGCGCCGTAATGCAGGCGCAGCAGCTGCATCATGCGCCCCTCATGGTCCTCCCAATCGAGCGCGCGGAGATGGCCATCCGCGTCGGTGACCAGCAGCGCCGTCCCGATCGGTGTCGGCAGACGATCGAGGTTGAAGTTTTCCGGCATCGGCATTCCCCGAAAATATCGGCAAGCATCGGTATTTTCCATCAGGCGCGTGCTAGCATCCACCCGAATTCCGTACGATCGACAAGGCGCCGGATTCGAAGGTGCTGGCCGCCATCTATAACGGTTTTCTCGCTGCGGGCCTGCTCTGGGGCCTGTTCGTAACCTTCGTCGGCTTGCATCGGCAAAAACCTTCCGCCACACTCCCTGCCAACGATGACGGCCGGCGGTCCAATCGCCGGAACAGGATCATCGGTCGACAAAAGCAGAAGGGAGCAGCGGCATGAGAGGCGGCGTTCTGCATCTAGTCGCAGGCATGGCGGTTGCCCTCGCGCTGGCGTCGCCAGCCAGTGCGCAGAAGAAATACGATACCGGCGCGACCGATACCGAGATCAAGATCGGCCAGACCGTTCCGTTCTCCGGGCCCGCCTCCGCCTATGCCGGCATCGGCAAGACCCAGGCCGCCTATTTTAAGATGATCAACGAGCAGGGCGGCATCAACGGCCGCAGGCTCAACTTGATCCAGTATGACGACGCCTACTCGCCACCGAAGGCCGTCGAGCAGGTGCGCAAGCTGGTCGAGAGCGACGAGGTTCTGTTCACCTTCCAAATCATCGGTACGCCATCGAACGCGGCGGTGCAGAAATATCTCAACGCCAAGCAGGTGCCGCAGCTTCTCGCCGCGACCGGCGCATCGAAATTCACCGACCCGAAGAATTTCCCATGGACGATGGGCTTCAATCCCAACTACCAGTCCGAGGGGCGGATTTACGGGCAATACATCCTGAAGAACCATCCGCATGCCAAGATCGGCATTCTCTATCAGAACGACGATCTCGGCCGCGACTACATCACCGGCCTGAAGGAAGCGCTCGGCGCCAAGGCGGCGTCCATGATCGTTGCCGAAGCCTCCTATGAATTGACCGATCCGACCATTGACTCACAGATCGTCAGGCTGAAGGCGGCCGGCGCCGACCTGCTCTACGACGCCTCGACGCCGAAATTCGCCGCGCAGGCGATCAAGAAGGCCGCGGATCTCGGCTGGAAGCCGGTCCACATCCTCGACATCAATGCGAGCCCCATCTCCGCGACGCTCAAGCCCGCAGGCCTCGACATCTCCAAGGACATCATCTCGACTGCCTACGGCAAGGACCCGGGCGACCCACAGTGGAAAGATGATCCCGGCATGAAGGCCTACTTCGCCTTCATGGACAAATATTATCCGGAAGGCGACAAGCTCAACACCGTCAACACCTACGGCTATGCGACCGCGGAGCTGCTGGTAAAGATCCTGCAGCAATGCGGCGACGATCTCACCCGCGAAAACATCATGAAGCAGGCCGCCAGCCTGAAAAACGTCACCGGCAGCCTGTCGCTGCCCGGCATGGTCATCAATACGTCGCCGACCGACTACCGCATCAACAAGCAGATGCAGATGATGCGGTTCAACGGCGAGCGCTGGGAGCTGTTCGGCCCGATCATCGAGGATCGCGGACCAGCAGGCTGACGCACCACCCAAACAAAATATCGAAAACAACCCCATGCACAGTAGCCGGCAACGGGGTGCCTGCATCATTGTTCGGCGATCGGCGGGACTGGATTCTTTTTGTGCAGACGGAACCCCCTACCAGTGTGGCCTGCGCAACGCGTCTTGCAATGCAATATAGCTTCCGCCACTATTGCGGCAGCGATGGCGGCCTGGGCTCATGAAGCCCGGGGAAAGATCATCAGCTCAATCATAAACACATGAGGAATGCAGGATTATGAGGAAGGGTATTTTCCATCTGGCCACCGGCACGGCGCTGGCGCTGGCGTTGTCGGTCTCGACGGCCTCCGCGCAGAAGAAATACGACACCGGCGCGAGCGACACCGAGATCAAGATCGGCCAGACCAATCCATTCTCCGGACCGGCTTCGGCCTATGCCACCATCGGCAAGACTCAGGCCGCCTACATGAAGATGATCAACGATCAGGGCGGCGTGAACGGCCGCAAGATCAACCTGATCCAGTATGACGACGCCTACTCGCCGCCAAAGGCCGTCGAGCAGACGCGCAAGCTGGTCGAGAGCGACGAAGTGCTGCTCACCTTCCAGTTGCTCGGCACCCCCTCGAACGCGGCGGTGCAGAAATATCTCAACTCCAAGAAAGTGCCGCAGTTGTTCGCAGCAACCGGCGCGTCGAAGTTCACCGATCCTAAGAACTTCCCCTGGACCATGGGCTTCAACCCGAACTACTTCGTCGAGGGACGCATCTACGGCCAGTACATTCTCAAGGAACACCCGAACGCCAAGATCGGCGTGCTCTATCAGAATGACGACCTCGGCAAGGACTATCTGAACGGCATCAAGGCCGGCCTCGGCGACAAGGCGGCGAAGATGATCGTGGCGGAAGCCTCCTACGAAGTCTCGGATCCGACGGTCGATTCGCAAATCCTCAAGATCAAGGACGCCGGCGCGGACCTGTTCTTCTCGGCGACGACCCCCAAGCAGGCAGCCCAGGCGATCAAGAAGATCCATGAGCTGAACTGGAAGCCGGTGCACATCCTCGACATCAACGCCACCTCGGTCGGTGCCGTGATGAAGCCGGCGGGGCTTGAAGCCTCCAAGGGCGTGATCAGCGTCAACTACGGCAAGGATCCGCTCGATCCGACCTGGAAGGACGATCCGGGCATGAAGAAGTATTTCGAGTTCATGGCAAAGTACTATCCGGACGGCGACAAGGATTCGAGCTTCAACTCCTATGCCTATTCGACCTCGCAATTGATGGTTTACGTGCTCCAGAAGTGCGGCGACAACCTCACGCGCGAGAACGTCATGAAGGTGGCCACCAGCCTCAAGGACGTCCAGCTCGATCTGTCGCTGCCGGGCATCCTCGTCAACACCTCGCCGACCGACTATCGCGTCAACAAGCAGCTGCAGATGATGAAGTTCAACGGCGAGCGCTGGGAACTGTTCGGGCCGATCCTCGAGGACGCCGGCCCGGCGGGTTAGGCGCGTCGAGCCAGGGAACGATCGGCGGAAGAAGCGATCGGCGGCCCTTCGGGGTCGCCGATTTTTTTGGAGATCGTGTAGCTGTCAAACCTCATCCTGAGGAGCCGCGTTTGCGGCGTCTCGAAGGATGAATGGCACCGAGCGGGGCCGCATGGTTCGAGACGGCGCCTACGCGCCTCCTCACCATGAGGGTCTACTGATCTACTTCGGCACCTCCCCGAACGTCTTGCCGACCGGCAGCACGGCGTGGCGGATCAGGCGAGAGTCCTCGACCGCGGCCTGGCGGTGCTTGACCGCCTCGCGGTAGACGGGATCGCGGATCATCTCGGCGAAGGCGGCGACGCTTGGATATTCGGCGATGAAGCAATGATCCCAGCGCTCCTCCAGCGGCCCGATCAGCATCAATTCGAACCGGCCCTGCCAGACGATGCGGCCGCCGAGTCGCTCGAACACCGGGCCGCTTTCGCGCCCGTAGGCCGCATAGGCTTCCGCGCCGGTCGCCTTGCGGCCGTCGGGATAGGCCGCCTGTTCGCGCAACCGGACCAGGTTGAGCATATGGATCGGACCCGGCCGGTCATTGGCCCGGAACTGCGCGAATACTTCCTTGGTCGGATCGATATGGCCCATCTTGATTTTCCTCCGGGAACGCTGCGGCTTTGTGTTGATGCTAGCACGCCCCGCCGCACCTCCTAATCCCGCATTAACCTTTCGGTAACCGACCCTTAAACAGCCGCCATTAGCGTGCGAGGGGGGCGGGTATGAGCGGCGTTTGGCATGGCGTGGGGACGAAAAAAGAGCGGCGCACGCAAGGAGCCGCTGTTCGGGCTTCCGGCTGCGCTTGCCGACCTACGCCTCTCGCCCGCCGATCGCATCCCTGACGCCACGGACGAAGAGAAGCCGAAGAAGCCAGTGGCCAAACGCAAGATCGAAGAAGAGCACGAGGGCGAGGAGCCGTCGCCGCGCGAGCGCAAGCCGCGTGCGGCCAAGAGCGGCGCCAAGCGCCGCGGCAAATCGCGCGGCCGCATCCGGATCGGCCGTCTTGTCTATTGGGGCGCGGTGCTCGGCATCTGGGGTGTCATCGCGGTGGTCGGCGTTGTGATCTGGGCCGGCGCGCATTTGCCGGCGATCCAGTCGCTGGAAATTCCAAAACGCCCACCGACCATCCAGATCACAGGTATAGACGGCAGCCTGCTGGCATCGCGCGGCGAGGCACCGGGCACCAATATCGCGCTGAAGGACCTGCCGCCCTATCTGCCGAAGGCGTTCATCGCCATCGAGGACCGCCGCTTCTATTCGCATTACGGCATCGACCCGGTCGGCATCGCGCGCGCGGCAGTCGCCAACGTGCTGCGCCGCGGCGTCTCGCAGGGCGGCTCGACCCTGACGCAGCAGCTCGCAAAAAACCTGTTCCTGACCCAGGAACGGACGATGGCACGCAAGCTGCAGGAAGTGGAGCTCGCGCTGTGGCTGGAGCGCAAGCACTCCAAGAACGAAATTCTCGAGCTGTACCTCAACCGCGTCTATTTCGGCTCCGGTGCCTATGGCGTCGAAGCCGCCTCGCAGCGCTATTTCGGCAAGTCGGCGAAGAACGTCACGGTCGCGGAAGCGGCGATGCTCGCCGGTCTCGTCAAATCGCCGTCGCGGCTGGCGCCGAACCGCAACCCGGAAGGCGCAGAAGCCCGCGCGCAGATCGTGCTAGCTGCGATGGCCGACGCCAAGTTCATTACCGAGGCACAAGCCAAGGCTTCGATCGGCCATGCCTCGTACAAGGTGAAGCCGGCCGGCGCGGGCACCGTCAATTACGTCGCCGACTGGATCGGCGAGGTGCTCGACGACCTTGTCGGCCAGATCGACCAGAGCATCGTGGTCGAGACCACCATCGATCCGAAGCTGCAAAGCACCGCGGAAGCCGCGATCATCGACGAACTCGCGGCCAAGAGCGTGAAATTCAACGTCACGCAAGGCGCGCTGGTGGCGATGACGCCCGACGGCGCGGTGCGCGCCATGGTCGGCGGGCGGAACTATGCCGAGAGCCAGTTCAACCGCGCCGTCACGGCCAAGCGCCAGCCCGGCTCGGCGTTCAAGCCATTCATCTTCCTGACGGCGATCGAAGGTGGCCTGACGCCGGATACGATCCGGCAGGACGCGCCACTCGACCTGAAGGGTTGGCGTCCGGAGAACTACACGCACGAATATTTCGGCGCGGTGACGCTGACGCAGGCGCTGGCGATGTCGCTCAACACGGTCGCGGTGCGGCTCGGCCTCGAAGTCGGACCGAAGAACGTGGCGCGGACCGCGCACCGGCTCGGCATCTCCTCGAAGCTGGATGCCAATCCCTCGATCGCGCTCGGCACCTCGGAAGTCTCCGTCATCGAGCTGGTCGGCGCCTACGCCCCGTTCGCCAATGGCGGACTCGGCGTCTCCCCGTATGTCGTGACCAAGATCCGCACCAATGAGGGCAAGCTGCTATATGCGCGGCAGCCGGACCAGCTCGGCCAGGTGATCGAGCCGCGCCATGTCGCGATGATGAACACGATGATGCAGGAAACGCTGCTGTCGGGCACCGCGCGCAAGGCGGAGATTCCGGGCTGGATGGCCGCCGGCAAGACCGGCACCAGCCAGGATTTCCGCGACGCCTGGTTCGTCGGCTACACCGCCAACCTCGTCACCGGCGTCTGGCTCGGCAATGACGACAATTCGCCGACCAAGAAGGCGACCGGCGGCGGCCTGCCGGTGGAGGTGTGGACCCGCTTCATGCGCACGGCGCATCAGGGCGTGCCGGTCGCGGCCCTGCCGAACGCGGCGCGCGGCGGCTTCATGTCAAACCTGTTCCAGACCTCGCAGGTCAGCGCCACGCCGAGCCCGTCAGCGCCAACCTCTGCCGGCGCCTACCGGCCACCGCCGGCCCGCAGCTCCGCGCCGCCGCCCAACCCGAACGCCCGGCCCGAGGCCGCGGCGGGATTGGATGGCTGGCTGATGGATCGGCTGTTTAGATAAGGGGAGTCTTTCGTGCCCCGGATGCTGCGCAGCACGAGTGATGCGCAGCTAAGCCGGGGCCCACAAGACTGAGGACGACACAAAACGACGTGGGTCCCGACTCTGCGGAGCAGCGCCCCGCGCTGCACCGCGTCCGGGACACGCGTATCAATCCTCGACCCCATACCGGTGCAGGTCGTTGCCGTAGGTGTCGAGCCAGCGCTTAGCGCGTTCGACATGGTCGCAGACGCGATCGACCACGCGCCAGAACCGCGGCGAGTGGTTCATCTCGACGAGATGCGCCACCTCATGGGCGGCGAGATAGTCCAGCACATAGGGCGGCGCGAGGATCAACCGCCAGGAATAGGACAGTGAGCCCGCCGAGGTGCACGAACCCCAACGGCTCGACTGATCGCGGATCGACACCCGCCGGACCCGCACGCCAAGCTCCGCGGCATAGGCGAGCGAGGCCTTGTGCAGGTCCTTGCGCGCCTCACGCTTGAGGAAGTCATGGACTCGGCGGTCCATGTGCTCGTAGTCGCCGGCCACGCACAGGATCTTCTCGCCGCTGTCGCGGGTTTCGGTCCACACCGTGCCGCGCTCGCCGGCGCGATGCACCAGGCGGTGCGGAACACCGCGCAGCGGGACAATGGTGCCGGGTTGAAAGGGCGCGGCCTTCGGCAGACGGCCAAGACGCGCAGCGATCCAGCCGCCATGGAGCTGCGCAAAGTCCTTGGCTTCCGCAATCGTGCCGCGGGGCGGCATAGTCAGGATGGCTTCGCGGTCGGTTGGATGGATGCGAAGGGTGTATCGACGCGCTCGGCGGTGCCGGCGCATCCTGATCGCAAAGACTTGCGAGCCGTGCTTGACCAAAATAGTCGCGGGTTCGGCGGGCCGCCGATAAAGGAGGGCGCGAGTAGCCATGTCTTGGAGTCCGGGGAGTAGGAGTTCGCCCGGATTCTGCCATATCCGCCGCCAGGGAAATCGCATCTAAATTGCCCGACGCAAAAACAAATCATTTGCCCAATATACAGGGGCTGAGCGCCAACCACCCCCTATAGGATGGGCCCGGAACCCGAAATTTGGGGTAGAACTCGGCCCCAAAGCGGTCCCTTCGAGGGCGCCAAGGAGTGATTCTGAACTCACCCCTTGATTCGGCCGAAAATTGGAATGTCTGAATCTTATCAGCAGCTTATCGATGGCCCGGAATCGGCGCGACCATCGGGCTTATTCGGCTGCACGGACCAATGTTGGCTTGGTATTGGCCGCTGACACGTTGGTGTTGGCCGCAGACATCATGAAATCGGCGATGCGCGGCACGATTTCGGAACGGAATCGCGATCCGTTGAACACGCCGTAGTGGCCGACGCCCTTCTGCACGTAATGCACGCGGCGATGATCGGGAATATGCGGGCACAAAGCGTGCGTCGCTTCGGTCTGACCGAGCCCGGAGATGTCGTCCTTCTCGCCTTCCACCGTCATCAGGGCAACGCGATGGATCTTTGACGGATCGACCGGCTTGCCGCGATGGGTCATCTCGCCCTTGGGCAGCGCGTGCTTGACGAACACGACATCGACGGTCTGCAGGTAATACTCTGCGGTCAGATCCATCACCGCGAGGTATTCGTCATAGAATTCGCGGTGCTTGTCGACCATATCGCCGTCGCCCTTCACCAGATTATTGAACAGCGCCTTGTGCGCGTCGGTGTGGCGGTCGAGATTCATGGTGATGAAGCCCGAGAGCTGCAGAAAGCCCGGATAGACGTCGCGCATCACGCCGGGATGCGGGAACGGTACCTTGGTGATGACATGGTTGCGGAACCATTCGATGCCGCGCTCTTCGGCGAGGTTGTTCACGGCGGTCGGGTTGCGGCGGGTATCGATCGGACCGCCCATCAGCGTCATCGACAGCGGCACGAAGGGATCGCGCGCGGCTTCCATCACCGACACCGCTGCAACCACCGGCACGGATGGCTGGCACACCGCGACCACATGCATGTTGCCGCCGAGCACGTGCAGCATCTCGATGATGTAATCGATGTAGTCGTCGAGATCGAAGCGGCCTTCGGCAAGCGGGACCATGCGCGCGTCGGCCCAATCGGTGATGTAGACCTCATGCGTCGGCAGGAAGGCCTCGACCGTGCCGCGCAGCAGCGTCGCGTAGTGGCCGGACATCGGCGCCACGATCAGGACGCGCGGATGGGGCGCGCGCAGCGGGCGCGTCAGCTTGCGATCGAAATGTAACAGGCGGCAGAACGGCTTTTCCCAGATCGAGCGGACCTCGACCGGCGTCTGGACGCCGTTGACTTCGGTGAAATCGAGCCCCCATTCGGGCTTGCCGTAACGGCGCGTGGTGCGCTCGAACAATTCGCAGGCGGCGGCGATCGATTTGCCGACATCGGTATGCGACCACGGATTCAGCGGGTTTTGAAACAGGATCTTGGTGGCGTCGGTCACGGCGCGTGCCGGATTGAGCGACGCGTGGGCCAGTTCATACATCCAGTACATCGGCGTCGTAAGCGCCGGACTGCCTTCGGCCACCAGTGGCGGTGCGCCGCCAAACTCACCAATCGGCATTTTATTTCAGATCCTCGTTTTGCGACGCAGCATAGTGTCGAATGCGTAATTATGCGTCAATGCAGACGTATGTATATCTACGGGCGAAACAGCCAAAAAACCCGTGAATCCACGGGAAAATAGTGACTTATTCGCCACCCCCGAGCAAAGATCCGATTTTTTTGGCGCTGCGCAAAAGAGCAAGAAAGATCGCAAATGATGCGATAAACAGCACCGCGTTGATGGTAAGCGACCAGACCATCAGGTCGATCCGAAATACGTGATCGATCAGAAGCGCGCGCATCCCCTCGAAGACATAGGTCGGCGGCAGCGTCCACGCGATGGTTTGCAGCCAGGCCGGCAGCACCGCGACCGGGTAATAGACGCAGGCGAGCGGCATCAGGCCGAACATCAGCGTCCAGACGATGCTTTCGGCCCCCAGCCCGTTGCGCAGCACGAGGCCGGAGACGAAAATCCCGAGCGACCAGCTGGTGAAGATCAGGTTGCAGAAGAACGCGATCAGCGGCAGCCCGATCGCGAAGAAATTGAAATCGAAGAAGAACAGTGCCAGCAGCGTCATCGGGATGACGCCGATCGCGAGCCGGATCAGGCTCATGATCATCAGCGAGATCAGAAACTCGATCGGCTTTAACGGGCTCATCATCAGGTTGCCGAGGTTGCGCGCCCACATCTCCTCGAGGAACGAGATCGAAAAGCCGAGCTGGCCGCGGAACAGGATGTCCCACAGGATCACCGCGCCGATCAGCGTGCCGCCGGCGCGGGCAAAGAAATTGTCGTTCTGCGCGATGTAGTTCTGCAGGAAGCCCCAGGTGATGATCTGCAGCGCCGGCCAGTAGATCAATTCCAGGAGCCGCGGCCAGGACGACATCAGAAGATACCAGTAGCGCAGCACCATCGCCTGGATGCGATGGGCCGAAATGCCGTGACGGGTGGCGATTTCGCTCATGATGTCCCCTCCGCCACGCGGCCGCGCGCGACGTCGAGGAAGACGTCTTCCAGCGTGGTGCGGTTGTAGCGCGCCATGATCTGGTCGGGGCTGTCGTCATCCTCGATGCGGCCGCGCTTCATGATGATGACGCGGTCGCACAGCCGTTCCACCTCCAGCATGTTGTGCGAGGCGAGCAGGATCGTGGCGTCATGGGTCTTGCGGTAGGTCAAAAGATGCTGGCGCACCCAGTCGGCGGTATCAGGATCGAGCGAGGCCGTCGGCTCGTCGAGCAAAAGCAGCTCCGGCTGGTTGATCAGCGCCTTCGCCAGCGCGACGCGGGTCTTCTGCCCGGCCGAGAGTTTTCCATTGGCGCGATCGAGAAAATCTTTCAGGTCGAGATCGGCGGCGAGCTGCGCGATACGCTCCTGCAAATCCTTCACCGCATAGAGCTTGCCGAAGATGGTGAGGTTCTGCCGCACCGTCAGCCGCATCGGCATGTCGACATACGGGCTTTCGAAATTCATCCGCCCGAGCACGTCGGCGCTCTGTTCGGGCATGGCATGGCCCAGCACCCGGACGCGACCCGACGTCGGCAGCACCAGCCCCATGATCATTGCGATTGTCGTGGTCTTGCCGGCGCCGTTGCCGCCGAGCAGCCCGGTGACGCTGCCGCGCGCGATCTTGAACGAGATATCGTCCACCGCGCGCGTGGTCTTGTAGAGTTTTATCAAATGCGCGACATCGATCGCGGCGGGGCTTTCCGGCCCGGCCGCGATCGATGGTGGTGGCACTGTGTCGCTTTCAACCATGCTGACTCGTTCATTGGGCCATTAGGGCTGGCAGCGCAAGGCGGCAGCAGAGCCTGCATGCCGCCTGGATCGCTCATTTGTGATCGCCCCTCCGCGCGGCTAAACTCCAGATATGTCCGACGATGCCGCCTCTGACTTCCGTCATCCGCACCGCTTTGTCCGTCTCGACACGATCCTCCGGCTGCGCTGGCTGGCGGCGCTCGGCCAGATCACCGCGATCTTCGTCGTCGCGCGGGGACTGGAGTTCGACGTTCCCATCATCCCCTGCGTCGCCATTGTCGGCGTCGCCGCGCTGCTCAATCTCGCGCTGCAGGTGGCGTTCAACCCGATGCAGCGGCTGGAGCCGGTCTATGCCGCCGCGCTGCTCGCGCTCAACATCGTCGAACTGGCGGCGCTATTGTTCCTGACCGGCGGCTTGCAGAATCCGTTTTCCTTCCTGTTCCTTGCGCCGGTGCTGATCTCGGCAGCGGTGCTGCCGATCCGCCTGACGATCGGGCTCGGCCTGCTGGCGATGGCCTGCGCCTCGGCGCTGGGGTTCTTCCATCTGCCGCTGCCCTGGGACAGCGAAGACCCCTTGGTGCTGCCGCCGATCTATCTGCTCGGCGTCTGGCTCTCGATCCTGCTGGCGATCGGCGTCACCAGCCTCTACGCGTTCCAGGCGACGGAAGAAGCGCGAAAGCTCTCCGATGCGCTGGCCGCAACCGAACTGGTGCTGACGCGCGAGCAGCATCTGACCCAGCTCGACGGGCTCGCGGCGGCCGCCGCGCATGAGCTCGGCACGCCGCTCTCGACGATCTTCCTGATTTCGCGGGAGCTGGAGAAGACCATCAACGGCAACGTCCAATTGGCCGCCGACCTGAAGACGCTGCGCGAGCAGGCGCAGCGTTGCCGCGACATTCTGGCCAAGCTGACCCAGCTTTCCTCCTCCGGGGCGCCGTTCGACCTGATGCCGATCTCGACCCTTATCGAGGAGGCGGTGGCGCCGCATCGCGATTTCGGCGTCGCCATCAAGGTGCGGCTAGCTGTCGCAGCCACAAAGGAACCGGTGATCGCACGGAACCCGGCGATCCTCTACGGCGTCGGCAACATCCTGGAGAACGCCGTCGATTTTGCGCGCACGACGGTCGAGGTTAACGCGTGGTGGAACGCGGAGATGGTCGAAATCGTCATCTCCGATGACGGTCCGGGCATCGCGCCCGACATGCTGAAGCGGATCGGCGAGCCCTATTTATCGCGGCGGCGCAGCGCGGATGAGGCACAAAACGGGCGCACCGGGCTCGGCCTTGGCATTTTCATCGCCCGCACGCTGCTGGAGCGTACCGGCGCCCGGGTTTCGTTCTCAAACCGGACGTTTCCCGATCACGGCGCCGTGGTCCAGATCGTCTGGCCGCGCGCCCGCTTTGAGGCCGAGCAACCGACGGAATCCGCTGCAGGATCAGCCGATTAGATCTAACAAAACGGGAACCGCGCGACCTTTCGGCCTCTTGGCACTGCAAAAACGGCGCGCCATATGCTCTATATAGAGCTGTGCATCCGTAACCCGGGGATACCCTGCCTTGAACGCCATCGCCGAACTGAACGATCTCACCGACCGCTCACTTCTGATCGTCGAGGACGACAAGCCGTTTCTGGAACGCCTGTCGCGCGCCATGGAAACCCGCGGCTTCGCGGTGACCTCCTGCGACACCGTGACCGACGGCCTGGCGCAGATCAACAAGGCCGCGCCGGCGTTTGCCGTGGTGGACTTAAGGCTCGGTGACGGCAACGGGCTCGATGTGGTGTCGGCGCTGAAGCGCAAGCGTCCTGATGCGCGCACCATCGTGCTGACCGGCTACGGCAACATCGCCACCGCCGTGACCGCGGTGAAGATGGGCGCGGTGGATTATCTTTCGAAGCCCGCGGATGCCGACGACGTCGTCGCCGCGCTGCTCGCCAGCGGCACCGAGAAATCCGAGCTGCCGTCCAATCCGATGTCGGCCGATCGCGTGCGCTGGGAACACATCCAGCGCATCTACGAGATGTGTAACCGCAACGTTTCCGAAACCGCGCGGCGGCTCAACATGCACCGACGGACGTTGCAGCGGATTCTCGCGAAGCGCGCGCCGCGGTAATTACTCTCACGATATTCGCCATGGCCGGGCTTGTCCCGGCCATCCACGTCTTTGCCAATGCGAGACCGTAAGACGTGGATGCCCGGGACAAGCCCGGGCATGACGACGTTCAATAGCGTGCCCTCAAAACTCATGTCCCTGCGGATCGACCAAACGGTTGATCCGTTGCGCCGCGGCCATCGCAAAGCGCACCGTCATCGATTTGCGTGTAGCGGCCGGCAGGCGATGCTCGGGCGCCTCGCAATGCAGATGCGCGCCATAGGCGTCGGCGATGATGAGACCGGTACCTTCCGGAAAAATCTCGCACGGCAAATCCTGCGTGAAGGCGAAGAACAGCCGGTCGCAATGCATCCGGTAATCCTGCCATTTCTGGTCGGCGCGCAGATCTTCCACCGATGACTTGATCTCGACGATCCAGATCTCGCCGCGCTCGTTCAGCGCCACGAGGTCGGCGCGCCGGCCCGACGGCAGCGGCAGCTCGCTGATGCAGGAGAAGCCGAGCGAGCGTAGCAGCCGCGCGGTGCCGCGCGCGATCGCAAGCGCCGTCTCCGATTGGCGGCGGTCGGGCGGCGGCACGAGGCTGATCTGGCGGACAGGCGATTCCATCCTCGAACCATAACCGATTTCGCACCGTCCAACAGGCGGACCAGCGCACCATCAGCCGCAATTTCGACCCCGCCCCGCCTTGTTTTCGGCCACAGGCCCACCGCCAGTGGAACTCGGGCTTCGAGGGGACGAAACATCTGGAGGAGATCCATGAAGTCACGCACCACGCTTGCCTCGCTCGCATTCGCTTTCGCGACCCTTCCCTTCGCCGCCGGCCTGTCCCAGGCCAATGCCAAACCCGCTGTGGAGGTCGCTTTCGTGCTCGACACCACGGGATCGATGGGCGGGCTGATCGAAGGTGCTAAGCGCAAGATCTGGTCGATTGCCACAGCCATTGTCGATTCCAACCCCGACGCCGACATCCGCATGGGCCTCGTCGCCTACCGCGATATCGGCGACGACTATGTGACCAAAATGATCGACCTCACGTCGGACATCCAGGATCTCTACGCCCACCTCTTAGAGCTGAAGGCCCGCGGGGGCGGCGACTGGCCGGAAAGCGTCAACGAGGCGCTCGAGGTCGCCGTCAACAAGATGCAATGGAGCGGCGGTGGCGATGTCAGGCGGATCGTGTTCCTGGTCGGCGATGCGCCGCCGCACATGGACTATGCGCAGGACACCAAATATCCGGTGACGCTGTCGGTGGCCAAGCAGAAGGATATCATCGTCAACGCGGTGCTGGCCGGCAATGCCCAGGACACCGCGCGAATCTGGCGCGACATCGCGCAGCACGGCAATGGCCGCTTCATTCCGATCCCGCAGGACGGCGGCGAGGTGGTGCTGATCGAAACGCCGTTCGACGAGGAGATCATCATCCTGCAGCGCGAGATCAACGGCACCGTGATCCCCTACGGACCGAAGCACCTGCAGAAGCGCACGGAAGGCAAGACCAAGCAATTGTCCGAGGTCGCCGCCGCTGCGCCGGCGCAGGCCTCCGAGATGGCGAGCTATCTCAACAAGCGCTCCAAGGCGACGTCGGAAGCCGTCACTGGCGACGGCGATCTCGTCGCCGACGTCACCGCCGGCCGCAGCAGCTTTTCCATCATCAAGGAGGAAGACCTGCCCGACAATCTGCGCTCGCTGAAGCCCGAGCAGCGCGTCGAGGAAGTCAACAAGCAGATGAGCCAACGCAAGGCGCTCAACGAGAAGCTCGCCGCGCTGGTCGCCAAGCGCGACAAATATGTCGCCGAGCAGCGCGCCAAGGCGCCGCCAAAGGCCTCCTCGTTCGACCGCGTCGTCGAGGAAACGCTGAAGGCGCAGATCAAGCGGTGAGTTGCTGACATAACGAGCTGCCTCAACGAGTCGTCCCCGCGAAAGCGCGCGAAAGCGGGGACCCACAGCCACCGATGGCCGTTGTTGCGCCGGGCTGGAGCCACAGCCTTCGCATAATGCTCGCCCGGGATTATGGGTCCCGGCTCAAGGCCGGACGACACCGAGATCGCGGAACCTGACCCGCCCTCACCGCTTATCCCCCGGCCGCTGAGGCAAGCGCGAGGCGGACCGGTGAGGACGGCGTCCGCATGATCGATGACCTCTGGTACAAGAACGGCGTGATCTATTGCCTTTCGGTCGGCACCTATATGGACGCCAATGGCGATGGCGTCGGCGACTTCAAGGGCCTGCTGCGCCGGCTCGATTACCTGCACGGGCTCGGCATCACCGCGATCTGGCTGATGCCGTTTCAGCCCTCGCCCGGACGCGACGATGGCTACGACATCTCGGACTATTACGGCGTCGATCCGCGCTACGGCACGCTCGGCGATTTCGTCGAATTCACCCATGGCTGCAAGCAGCGCGGCATACGCGTCATCATCGATCTCGTGGTCAACCACACGTCCGATCAGCATGAATGGTTTCGCGAGGCGCGGCGTTCCAAGGATTCGCGCTACCGCGACTGGTACGTCTGGTCCGACAAGAAGCCGGGCAACGCCGATACCGGCATGGTGTTTCCCGGCGTGCAGAAATCGACCTGGACCCGCGACAAGGAGGCCGGCGCCTGGTTCTTCCACCGATTCTATGATTTCCAGCCCGACCTCAATACCTCAAACCCGATGGTGCAGGCCGAGATCCTCAAGATCATGGGGTTCTGGATTCAGCTCGGCGTCTCCGGCTTTCGCATGGATGCCGTGCCTTTCGTGATCTCGACCAAGGGCGCCAAGGTGCGCAAGGCGGTCGAGCAATACGACATGCTGCGCGCCTTCAGGGAATTCCTGCAATGGCGGCAGGGCGACGCCATTATCCTGGCCGAGGCCAACGTGCTGCCGAAGACCGACATGGAATATTTCGGCAGTGACGGCGACCGCATGCACATGATGTTCAATTTCCACGTCAACCAGCATCTGTTCTACGCGCTGGCAGCGGCCGATTCGCGCCCGCTGGCGAAGGCGCTGCAGGCGACAAAGCCGCGGCCGGCCACCGCGCAGTGGGGCCTGTTCCTGCGCAACCACGATGAGCTCGATCTCGGCCGGCTGACCAAGGCGCAGCGCGATACGGTGTTCAAGGCGTTCGGCGCCGACAAGGACATGCAGCTCTACGATCGCGGCATCCGCCGCCGCCTCGCGCCGATGCTTGGCGGCGACCAGCGGCGGCTGCAATTGGCCTACAGCCTGATGTGCACGCTGCCGGGAACGCCCGTGATCCGTTACGGCGACGAACTCGGCATGGGCGACAATCTCGATCTGCCCGAGCGCAATTGCGCGCGCACGCCGATGCAATGGTCGACCGAGCCGCATGCCGGCTTCACCGAGGGCGACCGCCCCTGCGCGCCTGTCATCGACAAGGGCGCGTATGGCTATGAGCACGTCAATGCCGCCAAACAGCGCCGCGATCCCAATTCCATGCTGAACTGGACCGAACGCATCGTGCGCATGCGCAAGGAAGTGCCGGAGGTCGGCTGGGGCGATTTCAAGGTCATCTCCACGCGCGACCCAGCGGTGCTGCTGATCCGCTATGACTGGCGCAACAATTCGGTGCTGTTCGCGCATAATCTCGACGACAAGCCCCGGGAGGTCACGTTCTCGGTCGGGCTAGCGGGCGAAAAAGGCAAGCTGCTGGTCAATCTCTTGTCCGAAGACCACAGCCGCGCCGACAAGCGGGGCCGGCACACGCTATTGCTCGAGGGCTACGGCTATCACTGGTACCGCGTTGGCGGCCTCGATTATTTGCTCAAGCGCAGCGATATCGATGCCAAGGCACCGCGCAAGGCGGCACGGTCGGCGTGAGCAGCGCTGCCGCTCAGAGATGCCGGCCGATGGCGAGCTGGTAGATCGTCATCAGGACCTCAAACAGGATCAGCAACACGACGATCAGTTCGAGCCGCAGCGAGCGCCGCGTATCGATGATATCGGTTAGCACCTGCGCGGATTCGGCGATCACGCCAAGCTTTCGGTTCAACGCTTCCGCGCGCTCCTTGAGCTCATATTCGTCCGAGAGCCTGGCATATAATCGCTCCAGATGCGGCTTGTCCCAGAGCACATCAGGCTTCTCTTCCACTTCGACCGGCCCCGACACCCGGTGCCGCACCAGAAGCGCGTTGCCGATATTTTTCAGAATCGAGCGGCGGCTGCCGTGCATGCGCCCGTTGCGAGCCAATTCCCGCGCGAACGGTTCGGTGGTGTCGAACACGCTGGCGACCTCGCGCTCGTGGCGGGCCAGAACGACGCTCTTCGCCAGCGCCTCGCCGATCAGGACCAGCCGCTCGGGCGACAGGCTCTGCAGGCAGATCGGGCCGCCCGGGGGAATCTGCTCCTCCTTCTCGGGCGCCAGCTCGATGATGGCGGTTTCCTCGTCGCGCCGCGCGAACTTAGCCACCATGCGCTGTTCCAGGCTGCCGAGGAATTCCTCCTCTTCCAGCGCATTCAGGCCGATCAGCACCGCCACCCCATAACGGAAGAGGATCGCGACGCCATTGGCGTTGACGCGAAACGCCAGCGGTATCGTGGCAAGCACATCGCCACGCTCGAGCCCCGACGTGTTCAGGCGGTCGCTGACGAAGAAGGCGCGGGCCGTCGTGCGGGGCCCGACCGGCGACGATGCTGATGCCTGGTTCATGGAACACCCAACTGCTGAAGCCGGCGCAACCTATCACGCGGCCGTGTAGGTCGCATGTCGGGCTAGATATAGCCTGCAACCCGTGTTGACCCCCTCCGCGGGATGAATATGTTGCCGGTATGGATAACAAAACCGATAACCAGACCAAGGCCGGCGCAATGATCGTGCCGGTGACGCTGTTCGAGCAGAACTGCACCATTATCTGGCACGAGCCTTCCAAGAAGGCCGTGGTGATCGATCCCGGCGGGGACGTTCCGAAGATTCTGGAAGCGATCAAGCAGACCGGCGTCAGCGTCGAGAAGATCTGGCTGACCCACGGCCATATCGATCATGTGGGCGGCGCCGCCGAATTGCGCGACGCGCTGCAGGTCAAGATCGAGGGGCCGCACATCGCCGACAAGTTTCTGCTCGACAACGTCGTCTCGAGCGGCGAGCGCTTCGGCATGACCGGCATGCGCAATTTCGGACCCGACCGCTGGCTCGACGAGGGCGATCAGGTTTCCATCGGCGAGCTGACCTTCGACATCCTGCACTGCCCCGGCCATTCTCCGGGCAGCGTGGTGTTCTTCAACAAGGAATTGCGCTTCGCCCATGTCGGCGACGTGCTGTTCAACGGCTCGGTCGGGCGCACCGACCTGCCCGGCGGCAGCCACGCCACGCTGATCAACTCGATCAAGGAAAAGCTGCTGCCGCTCGGCGACGATGTCGGCTTCATCTGCGGCCACGGCGCCGGCTCCAGCCTCGGCCAGGAACGCCTGACCAATCCCTTCCTGACCGGCGAGATGTGAGCGAAGGCGGCGTGCCGACGCGGAGCGCGGCTACTTCATCAATCCCGCAGCCGTCAGCGCGCGGGTGATGACGGCGCCGACATCGATACCGCGGCGCTTTGGAGCACGTGGTGCCGGCGTCGGCTGGCGAACCGGCTTGTGGGTCCTCGACCACAGCCCGGCGGCGATATCCGAAGACTGCAGGGATTCGGTGGCGGCCGATGGAACGATCTTCGGCGCTTCTGCCGGCTTGGCCACTTCGCTGGCCGGGCTGACACGATCGGTCAGGCCGAAAAAATTCGCGATGTGATAGGACGAGGAAATCCCCGCCTCGATCAGGAACGCGCCTTCCGCGCCATAGCGCTCGTCGTTGCCGGCGAGCCCGAGCGGCGTGCCGTGGGCCATGTCGGTGATGGTGTAGGACTCGACGACGGTTTCGCCATCGGCGTTCCACCAGACGTCGCGCGGATGGCCATCGACCTGCCCGCTCGACATCGGCGCCGACGGCAGGCCGTGGACGTCGAGCCATTGCTTGACAATCTCATCGGCGTTGGCGGGGTTGACGGTGCGGTCGGCGCTGCCATGCCACACCGACACTTTCGGCCATGGCCCCCTATGCTTCGAGGCCTTGCGCACGAGATCGCCGAGCTTGCCCGCGGGACGCGAGGTCGACTGCATCATGCCGCCGAGCGCTTCGCGGACATTGCTGGCGATACCGTATGGCAGGCCGGCGATGATGGCACCGCCGGCAAACACTTCCGGATAGGTCGCCAGCATCACCGAGGTCATTGCGCCGCCGGCGGAAAGCCCGGTGATGTAGATGCGCCGCGGATCGATCTTGTGATCGGCCACCATGCGCGCGACCATCTGGCGGATCGACGCGGCTTCGCCGCGGCCGCGGGTGATGTCGCCGGGATTGAACCAGTTGAAACAGGTGTGGGCATTGTTGGCCGCCTGCTGCTCGGGCATCAGCAGCGCAAAGCCGTAACGTTTGGCGAGCGTCGACCAGCCGGTGCCGAAATCGTAACCGGCGGCGGTCTGGCCGCAGCCGTGCAGCACGACGACGAGCGCGGAGGCGCGCGGCAACGCGTCGGGCACATAGGCGAACATCTTCAGCGCGCCGGGATTGGTGCCGAATCCGGTGATTTCGACGAGCGGGCTCGTTGCGCCAGACGAAGCACCGCGGCCATAGCTTCCCAAGCCATTGAAGCCATTCAGCTTCGGAAAATGGCGCAGGAATTCGACATTCTTGGCGAGCGACAACGACTTCTCCTGGGGGCGATTCTTCTCAAGACAATGCTACCCAGAACAGATAGTTGCCGCACCGCAAACTAAAAAGACCGTGTGCTGTCCTTCCCCACAATCAAATTTTGGCAGATGACGTGAATTTGTCACGCCGTGAAGTGACGCACCGATGTCAGAAATGCGGCACAGACGCTGATCGAGAGCGCAAACAGCGCTGACGTCACGAGCAGAGCGAGCCGCGCCGATCCGGCAGATTCGATCGCGAAGAATACCGCGCCAATCGCGGCCACGCCCGCCGCGTTGGCGATTTGCGCCGTGGTGCCGTACATGCCGGAGCCCGCGCCGGCGCTGGCCGGCTTTACCGTCGAGAGCACGGCGCTGGAGAGCGGCGCCATCACGAGGCCCTGGCCGTAGCCGAACATCGTCAACACCAGCGAGAGCACGATCGCTGACGGCGCGTCGATCTTCCCGGCTGTGACAGCCAAAGCGGCAAGGCCGGCGATCTGCACGGCGCAGCCCTCGATCAATACCAGCGTGCCGCGATGTTTGGCGCGCGTGCCACTATGCCGCGAGGCGAGGACGAAGGTCAGTGCCAGCGGCACGAACACGAGGCCGGCCTGCAGGGGCGGAATATGCAGCCCCTTCTGCAAGTAGATCGTCATGACGAGGTAGAAGGACAGATTGGCGAGGAAGAAAAAGAACACGGCCACAAGCCCGCGCATGAACGCGGCATCCGACAGCAGGGAAAGATCGATCAGCGGCATGCCGCCGCGGCGGGCGACCGCGCGCTCCAGCCGCAGAAACATGGCGATGATCGCGATGCCGGCAGCCATGGCGCCCCAGACCGCAGGCGACCAGTGCAGGTCATGCCCGAACAGCAGCGGACCGATCAGACAGAGCAGGCCGAGAAACAGCACGATCGCGCCGCGAATATCGAGCCGCGTACCGGCACGCCGAGGCGCCATGGGCATGATCTTTAAGGCCGCCGCGATAATGATCGCACCAAAGGGCACGTTGACGAAGAACACCGCGCGCCAGCCAAGACCAGCCAGATCGAGCGTCACCAGCAGGCCGCCGAGCAGGAAGCCGGCCGCGCCGGCAAGCCCGAGTACGATGCCGTAAATGCCGAAAGCACGAGCCCTCGCGCCGTCTGCGAACAACAAATGAATGGTGGCGAGCACCTGCGGCACCATCAATGCCGCGGTCGCGCCCTGCGCCAGCCTTGCCGCGATCAATTCCGGGCCGGATTGCGCCAGCGCACACCACAGCGAGGTCACGGTGAAGCCGGCGACGCCTGCGATGAACACGTTGCGCGTGCCGTAGATGTCGCCGAGCCGGCCGCCGGTAACGACGAGGGTGGCATAGGCGATCAGGTAGATCGCGATGACGGCCTCGATCTGCGCGGCGCTCGCCTTGAGCTCCGCCGCGATCGTCGGGATCGCGACATTGACGATGAAGGCATCGACCCCGAACATGAACTGCGCCGCGACGACGGTCGCGAGCACGAACCAGCGGCGCGACGTGTCGACGGGATGCGAGACGATCTGGTGCATGAGACAAGGGCCTGGTCCGGGGAATCCTGGTGCCCGATGATTTCAGGCGCAGACCATTCCGGCGATTACCTGGCGGGTAACTTTCTTCAAATTCGGCCGCGAAAGGGCGCGTATTCCGGGCGGCGGCAAGTCAGCCGAACTCCGCGCGACAACCATGCGCTGGCGGCAGGCTGACGAGGATTGCCTTGCTGCAGTCCAACCCGTAGGTTTGATGGCAAGCAATTCCAAAACAACAATAAATCCGGAGAGAACCACCCATGGCACGCCTGAAATTCGGAGCCTTTCTCGCCCCGCATCATCCGATCGGCGAGAATCCGCTGCTCCAGTTCCGCCGCGACCTCGATTTCGTCGAGCAGATCGACACGCTCGGCTATGACGAGTTCTGGTGCGGCGAGCACCATTCCTCGGGCTGGGAGATGATCGCCTCGCCAGAAATGTTCCTCGCCGCCGCCGGCGAACGCACCAAGCGCATCAAGCTCGGGACCGGCGTGATCTCGCTGCCCTATCACCATCCCTACAATGTCGCGCAGCGCATGGTGCAGCTCGACTGGATGACCGGCGGCCGCGCCATCTTCGGCTCGGGTCCGGGCGCGCTCGCCTCCGACGCGCATACGCTTGGCATCGACCCGATGACGCAGCGCGACCGCCAGGAGGAGGCGATCGCGATCATCCGCCGCCTGTTCAAGGGCGAGCGCGTCACCGCCAAAAGCGACTGGTTCACCATGCAGGACGCCGCGCTGCAGCTCCTGCCGCTGCAGGAAGACATGCCGTTCGTGGTGGCCTCGCAGATCTCGCCCTCGGGCATGACCCTCGCCGGCAAATACGGCATCGGCATCATCTCGCTCGGCTCGATGTCGACGCAGGGGCTGATGGCGCTGCCGACGCAATGGGGCTTTGCCGAGGACGCGGCCAACAAGGCCGGCACCACCGTGAGCCGCGACGACTGGCGCGTGCTGCTATCCTGGCACATCGCCGAGACGCGCGAACAGGCGCAGCGCGAGGCCGGTCCCGGCCTGATGCGCTGGCACAACGAGTACAACGTCCGCACGCTGCAGCGACCGGGCCTCGAGCCGTTCACCTCGGCGGAGGATGCGGTGGAGAAGACCGCGGGCGGGGAGAACGCGGCGTCCACCATCGGCACGCCGGACGATCTCGTCAAGACCATCAAGAACCTGATGCACGTCTCCGGCGGCGTCGGCGCCATCATCGGCTTCGTGCATGACTGGGCCAATCCGGAGAACACGCGCCGGAGCTGGGACATGGTCGCGCGCTACGTGATTCCGGAGATCAACGGCTACGTCACCAAGCTGCGCGAGTCGCAGAAATTCCTGATCGAGAACCGCGCGGTGTTCGAGCGGGCGGGCCAGGCCGTGATGGCCAAGATCATGGAGAACGAAAAGGCCGCCGCCGCGCTCGCCCATACCGGCCCGGGCCGGGTAGCGATCCCGACCATCAATGCGCCGGATTTGCAGAAGGAAGCGGCGAAGCGCAAGGCGTGACGGAGTTGTGAGGGACGACGAAGTCCCTCCTTGTCATTGCGAGGAGCAACGCGACGAAGCAATCCATGCCTCGGCTTGTGGCGCTATGGATTGCTTCACTGCGCTCGCAATGACGGGGTAGGCAGCGTTGCCCTACCGACGCAGCGGAAGCGCGTCTACCTCCCATAATATTCCTGCACGGTGTCCCAGGCGATGTTCTGCAGGAACTTGACCGTCTGCGCATCGAGGCCGGCGAGATAGGCGTTGCCGACCGGCGAGCGCCCGGTGAGCGCGGCAAACACAACGCAGGAGGCCAGATAAGTGCCGGCCGCACTCGGGTGGCGCTTGTCGGCCGCGTAGAGATTGATCTCGGGCTGCTTGTCGATCGCCTTGGCGAAGGCGAGGCCCGCCGGAATCACCAGCGCATTGTTCTCATTGCCGGCGATCGTATAGGCCTCGGCGAGCTGGGCCGTCATTTCCGGCTTGTTGGCGTAGGCCCAGGACATGAAGAACACCGGCCGGGTGCCCCTGGCGCGGACGATGTCGCTGCTCTTCTTGGCGAATTCGGTGAACACCGACTTCAGGTTCGGATGGATCGGGCACTGGCTGCAATCCATCATGATGGCGACGTCGAACAATTTGTCGGGCTTGTTGAAGACGACATTGTTGTTCTCGTCGAAGGAATAGGAGCCGATCGCCTTGGGCCGGAAATAGCTTTCGACATCATGCCAATCGATGCCTGAGCCGCTTATCGTGACCGAGGTGGCGCGGTAGGCCTGCTTGTTGGCGGCGTCTGCGGCGCGCTGCATCGCCAACACGTGGCTGTGCATGCTGTTGTTGTAATAGAAGAAGCTGTTGCCGATGAAGATTTCGGTCTTGGGATAGTCCGGCCCGAGGCTGGTCACCAGCGGCTTGGTCTGCGCCTTCGCAACGCTCGCCGCGGACGCAAGTCCGATCAGTGCGATAACGGCAATCGCAAGAACACGAAACAGCTTTGTCATAGGCTCCCCCTGATATGCTTGATTTTGGGACACGATAGCACGCCTTCGGGGCGGTTTGGCGTGGAATTGAACCGGCCGCGGCGCACGCCGCCACGCGTTCGTGCTATAGGCTGGCGGGAAACAAACCTTACTTGCAGGGCAAGCGACGGCCGCGGCGCAATATCCGGGCCACGACAAAGCCACCGTACAATTGATAATATCGGCGCAATAATAGACAGAACCGGAGCAATCGCCATGTCGATGCAGAGTGTTGCGTCCCCCGCCAACATACCGGTGCCACCGAACCCCAGGGCGTTGCGACATATTCCCGGCAACGAAGGGTGGCCGTTCATCGGCAACACGCTGGCCGTACTGGCCGACCCGAAGGGACAGATCGAGAAGTCAGCCGCCAAATATGGCCTGATCTACCGCACCCATCTGTTCGGCGAGACCAGCGTGACGATGCTCGGGCCCGAGGCCAATGAGCTTGTGCTGTTCGACCAGGGGCGGCTGTTCTCCTCGACGCATGGTTGGGGACCGATCCTCGGCCTGCTGTTTCCGCGCGGGCTGATGCTGCTGGATTTTGAAGAGCACCGTCTGCACCGCCGCGCCCTGTCGGTCGCATTCAAGTCGGGGCCGATGAAATCCTACCTCGTCGGTCTCGACCGCGGCATTGCCGCGCGGGTCAGGCAGTGGAAGGCGCAACCGGGTGAGATGCTGGTGTATCCGGCGATGAAGCAGCTCACGCTCGACCTGGCGGCAACGTCGTTCCTCGGCACCGACATCGGGCCCGAGGTCGACGACATCACCCGCGCCTTCGTCGACATGGTGGCCGCGGCGGTGGCGCCGATCCGGCGGCCGCTGCCGTTCACGCAGATGGGCCGCGGCGTTGCCGGCCGCAAGCGGATCATCGCCTATTTCGCCGAGCAGATTCCGATCCGCCGGGCGCGCGGCAGCGGTGATGACCTGTTCTCACAGCTGTGCCAGGCGACGCACGAGGACGGCGCGCTGCTATCAACCCAGGACATCATCGATCACATGAGTTTTCTGATGATGGCAGCGCATGACACGTTGACCTCGTCGCTGACCTCCTTTGTCGGCGAGCTGGCCGCGAACAGCGACTGGCAGCAACGGTTACGCGAGGAAGTCAAAGGCCTCGGCATCGAGGCCAACGATCCCTCCAGCGTCGACAATCTCGAAAAGATGCCGCTCTCGGAAATGGCCTTCAAGGAAGCGCTGCGGCTGAAGCCGCCGGTGCCCTCGATGCCGCGCCGCGCGGTGCGCGACTTTTCGTTCAGGGGGTACAGCGTTCCCGCCGGCACGCTGGTCGGCGTCAACCCGCTGTTCACGCACCACATGCCGGAGATCTGGCCCGAGCCGGACAGATTCGACCCGCTGCGCTTTACCGACGAGGCGCAGCGCAACCGCCATCGCTTTGCATGGGTTCCGTATGGCGGCGGCGCGCATATGTGCCTCGGCCTGCACTTCGCCTACATGCAGGCGAAATGCTTTGCGCGGCATTTCCTGCAGAATCTCAGCGTCTCGCTGGAGCCGGGCTACAAGTCGGACTGGCAGATGTGGCCGATTCCAAAGCCACGGGATGGGCTCAAGGTGACGATCAAGCCGGTGTAAGACACCGCGCGCTAATACAAGGGTGGGCAAAGGTGCGCCAGCGCCGTGCCCACCATTCCAGCCGAGATAAGATGGTGGGCACGCTTCCGCTTTGCCCACCCTACAATCTACTTCACCAGCGTCGTGAGTTGCGCGCCTTCATCGGCCACGAACACCGCGATCAATTCCGCGGGCTCGGTGACGCTGGCGTTGGCCGATACCATATGCGTCGAGCCGGGCGGCTCGAAGAACGACTGCCCGACGCCGAACGTCTCGACCGGGCCGCCGGCAAGCTGCGAGCGGATTTCGCCCTTGGTGATGTAGGCGGTGACGGAGCCGGCATGGCGGTGCGGCGGCGTAAATCCGCCAGGGCCGTAGAAGACGCGGACGATACTGACGCGCTTGCCCGCCACGTTCGGCAAGGCATGCGAGGAGATCGGCTCGACGACGTCCTGCGAGCCGGTAACGCTGTTGGCGCACAAAGGCTCGATGATCGTCGAAACGGCATCGATGGTCGACGGCAGGGCCTTGCCGATCAGGAAGGCGCAGGCGAGGCCGGCAATGACGGCGAGGTAAAACGGGCGGCCTTCTGATGCCGGCGACAGCCGGAACGTTGCGGACATTTGCGTCTCCCCTTGCGTTATGTGCTTGTCGTCACGAGGAGCAATATTCCCGCCCCTCGCCGGCATGGCAAGCGAGCTTGTTCCATCGGGCCCCTCCGGCGCGGGCCGGGCGATGGCCCTTCGAAGGCTCAGAAATCCCCTATTTTCGCTATGATCGGCCTTATTGTGGATTCGCTGATCACGTGGAGTGACAAGCCCGATGAAGAAATTGATCGACGAGTTCAGACGCGGCTGGCAGGGGATTGCCCAGCCCTCGCTGCTGTTCAGCACGGTGTTTGCGGCCGGCTGCCTCGCCGCGTCGACGCTCGCCCGCTGGGGCGTTGCCCAGATTCGCCCCGATGTGTTCTTCACGCCTTATTTCCCCGCCGTGTTCCTCGCGGCCGCGGTCGGCGGCGCCCGGGCTGGTATAGCGACGGCGATCGCGGGCGGCGTGCTCGGCGTGACCGTCAGCTTCAGCAACACCAACGTCGACACCGCGCGATTCGCGCTGCTCCTGATGTTCTGGGCCGTGTGCGGCTTCGCCATCTGGGGCGTCGAGCACTACCGTACGATCGTCACGCAGCAGCGGGAAGACGCCAAGCGCCTGGTCAAGGAAGAGGAATACCGCAAGCTGCTGGTTGAGGAATTGCAGCACCGGCTGAAGAACAAGACCTCGACGATTCACGCCGTGCTGCATCAGGTGCTGCAAGATCAGCCGCAGGTCTGGGGCAGGATTGACCATCGCCTCCGGGCATTGTCGGCGACCGATGACCTGATCGCGCGGCTCGATGGCAGCGGCTGCGACATCAAGGACATGCTGCGGTCCGAACTCGGCCCCTATGGCCATGTCCGCTTCACCTTGAACGGCGACTCGCTGTTCCTGCCGGCCAAGCTGGCGGTCAGCCTGGCGCTGATCTTTCACGAGCTGGCGACCAACGCCGGCAAGTACGGCGCGTTTTCCTCCGCGCGCGGCCTGTTGCAGGTATCGTGGACGACATCGGACGGCCGTCTCAACGTCACCTGGGACGAGACCGAAGGTCCCGTGATCGAAAAGGTAGGCCCGAGCGGCTTCGGCACCAAACTGCTGCAATCAGCGCTCCGCGCGTTCGACGGCAAGACCGAAATCAGCTTCCTGAAGTCGGGCGTGCATTGCACGATGCAATGCCGGATTCCCGCCGCCTGAGGCGCGATAGCACTGTCGTAAGTTTCGGGCATCCGCTCGGTGCAAACGCGGCACTGGTCCGCCGCAATACATGAACGGAAGTTCACGTCGCAGCCGTCCGTCTCTCGCATCACGTTGAGACTCTGTTAATGACGATCCGGCCAATAAGATCGGAAATCTCCGACTTTTACGGTTGTCGCGGTTTTTCGTAGTTCCACTTAACCAATGCTACAAGGGACTTTGCGAAGCTCTGTGACATGCATAGTCCCTACAAGAAAAACTTTCAGGCCGCGGCGACGCAGGCCAGCAATGAAAGCATATTTGATTCCGAATTGAGCCTCCTGCGGGATGTCTTCAAGCTGCTTCCGGCCGGCGTGACCGTTCAGGACGAGAGCGGCGAGTTCGTGCTGATGAACGACGCTGGGGCAACCCTGTTGCAGCGGGCGACGACGGCGGGAACGTCTTCGCAATTGAGCGACCGCCGCGAAACCTGTCTCGAACTGCTTCGTGCCGGCCGCCCGGCCGTGCTGGAAGAGGCTATGGCCGGCAGTCCGACCAAGCAGGTATTTCTGACTTCGCACCGGCCCATCAGGATTGCCGGGCGCGATTTCCTGATTTCGAGCTCTACCGACATCAGCGAGCAGAAGGCGTTCGAGGACCACCTGTTCCGCTCCGCCTATTACGACGAATTGACCGGCCTTCCGACCCGGCGCGTGATCGAGCACCGCGTCGACAGCCTGCTGAAATACGACAACGGGCAGGGCCGCTTCGCGCTAGCCTTTCTCGACGTCGACAATTTCAAGCACATCAACGACTATTACGGACACACCGTCGGCGACGCGCTGCTGGCGGAGATCGCCAAGCGGCTGGGACTGGACCTGCGCGAATCCGATATCCTGTCGCGCATCAGCGGCGACGAATTCGTGCTGCTGCTCAACCCGGTCGAGAGCATCGCCGAGGTCGAGGAGTTCATCCACTTCATCCTGCAGCGGCTGAAGGCACCGTTCTTCATCGATCAATCCGAAATTTTCGCATCGACCTCGATCGGTGTCAGCCTCTACCCCGAACATGGCCGCAGCTATGAGGTGCTGCGCCAGAACGCCGACATCGCGATGTATCGCGTCAAGAACGACAGCAAGGGCGACGCGGCGTTCTTCGATGCCAGCATGGAGCGCGAGGCGCTGGCGCGCATGAAGATCGAGCAGTCATTGCGGCTGGCGATTTTGGAGAAGCGTTTTTGCTGCGCCTTCCAGCCCAAGGTCGATATCCGGACCCAGGCGGTCACGGGCGTCGAGGCGCTGGTCCGCCTGCGCGACGACGACGGGGTGATTCAGGCCCCCAGCACCTTCATCAATCTGGCCACCGAGCTCGGCCTGATCGACGAGCTGACGCATCTCGTGCTGGCGGAGATCGTCAAGTCGATCGACCTGATCAACGAGACCTTCGGCGCCGACATCACGATCAGCATGAACGTCGCCGCCAAGCAGGCCGGCAATCCCGACTTCATGCGGCCGTTCGCCGAAGCGCTCGAGGCCACCGGATTCCCGCAGCGCTTCATGATCGAGGTGACGGAAGACGCCTTCGTCACCAAGACGCATATCCAGGACGAGATCCTGCCGATCTTCCGCAAGCTCGGCGTCAAGATCTCGATCGACGATTTCGGCATCGGCTACTCGTCGCTGTCGGCGCTCGCCGACATCACCGCCGACGAGATCAAGATCGACCGCTCCTTCATCACCGACATCCATAAGCGCCCGCGCAGCCAGGGCATCCTGCGGGCGATCGAATCCTTGAGCGAGGCGCTCGGCATGACCGTGATCGCCGAGGGGCTCGAAAGCTTCGAGGAGCTCGCCTATCTGCAGGCCGCGACCAAGATCCGTTATGCGCAGGGCTACTACTTCTCGAAGCCGATCTTCCTGGAAGACCTCAGGCTGGCCTCCCCGCGCGCCAGCGAGGCACGCGGCAACATCACCAGCCGCCCGGCGCCGGAGACCCGCGCCGCCTATTCGCGTGGCGGCAGCTACCGTCGCTAAAGGATAAAAGCGCCCGTCGCGGACAAGCGCTTCATCTCGCCAACAGAACACCGGAAGCCGCGAAATACCGTCTCGTCGCCCCGCCCGCGCCCAAAGGACATGCAATTAAGTTTTAGCTAACCGGTTTTCCTAACCGCTTATGACCTCTGCGCATCGTATGCATATCCTGGGGGAAAGGGAGAATGCGCGGTCTGTTTCACCACCTGCACGGCACGAAGGCCCGAACCGCAGCCATCGGGCGGCAGCTTGCCGCGACGATCCGGGGGCCGGTGCTGTGGCTGACGCTGTGCGGCGGTCTATTGGTCGCGGCGATTTTCGCCGGCACCATCATGATGGCCGGCCAATTCCGCGACCGCGCGCTTGCCAACAGCGAGCGCGAACTGGAAAACACCGTCCTCCTGCTCGCCCGTCACTTCGACCAGCAGTTCGATGATTCCGATACCCTCGCCGACGACGTGATCTCACGGCTGCAGATTTCAGGCATCGGCTCCGAGAACGAATTCCGTGACCGCGTCGCAAGCACCGAAGCGCACGAGATCCTGAGGTCCAAGGCCGGCGTGCTGTCCTATCTCGGCGACATCTCGATCTTCGATTCCAATGGCGACATGATCAACTGGTCGCGGCCGCTGCCCGCCCCCAAACTCAACATATCCGAGCGGACGTATTTCAACCGCTTCAAGTTCGATCCGCAATCGCCATCCGTCCTGGCCGAGTCGGTTCGCAGCTACATCACGGGTAATCTGAACTCGGTCATCGCGCACCGGCTGCGCGGCGAGGACGGCAGCTTTCTCGGCGTGATGACGCGGCGGATCAACCCGGCCAATTACGAAAAGTTCTTCGCTTCCGTCGCGCTCGGCTCGGGCGCGGCGATTTCGATGTTTCACGCCGACGGCACCCTGCTCGCAAGATATCCGCGCGTCGACGAACTGATCGGGAAGAATTTCTCGACCGCGCCGCTGTTGCAGCAGGTCCGTGAACGCGGGACCCCGCAGACGCTGCGGGTGCAAAGCCCGATCGACCAGACGTCGCGGCTCGGATCCGCCGCGCCGCTCGCGCATTATTCCGGCGTGGTGGTCGCGACCAACACCGTTGCCGACGCGCTCGCCGACTGGCGCGAGCAGACCCGATTGCTGGTCATGGCAGCGACGCTGGCGGCGGCGGTGATCGCCCTGACGCTGTTCCTTATCATCCGGCAAATCACCCGGCAAAGCCGCCAGGCGCAACAGCGACTGGAGGCGGAACGAAGCCGCCTCGACACCGCGCTGAACAACATGATCCAGGGGCTGGTCACGTTCGACGCCGCGGCGCGAATCGTCACTTTCAACCGGCGCTATATCGAGATGCACGATCTGTCCGCCGACATCGTGAAGCCGGGCTGCCACTTCCGCGACCTGATGCAGCATCGCAGGGAGAACGGATCATTCGACGGCGACGTCGACGCGTTCTGCTCGCTGGTCATGCGAAACGTGGCACGCGGTCAGGTCACCCACAGCGTCATGCAGTGCCGGGACGGGCGCGCTTTCCTGGCCGTCAGCAGGCCGCTCGCGGATGGCGGCTGGGTCGCCACCATGGAAGACATCACCGAGCGGCGCAATCTCGAACAGGAGCGCGACCGCAACTACGCTTTCCTGAGCCAGATCATCGATCACATTCCCTCGCAGATCACCGTGAAGGACGTGCACGACCGCCGCTATCTGCTGGTCAACCGCGTGGCCGAGGCGCAGTTCGGCATCTCGCGCGACCTGATCATCGGCAAGACGGCCGACGAGATCTTTCCGCCGGCCGCCGCCGCGATCATCGCGGCCGACGAGGAGAAGACGCTGCAATCCCCTGACGGCCTGTTCAAGGACGAGCATGTCTGGGAAACCCAGGGCATGGGCCCGCGCTACCTCACCTCCAGGCGGCTCAGCATCCGCAATTCGGCGGGACAGGCGCGCTACATCATCAACGTCGTCGACGACGTCACCGAGCGCCGGCTCGCCAACGAGAAGATCGCGCATCTGGCGCATTACGATGCGCTGACCGACCTTCCGAACCGGGTGCTGTTCCGCGAGCAGATCGAGCGTGCGTTGCGCAAGGCGACGGAGGGCGAGCAGTTCGCCCTGCTGTATATCGACATCGACGAGTTCAAGGGCATCAACGATTCACTCGGACACCATGTCGGCGACGAGCTGTTGAAGGCGGTCGCGGCCTGCCTCAAGGCCTGCACCAAGCCGGGCGATCTGATCGCCCGCCTGGGCGGCGATGAATTTGCGGTGATCCAGACCGCGGTCAGTGGCCGCCGGGACGTCGAGGAATTTGTCGCCCGCATCTACGAGGTGATCCGCCACCCCTACCAGTGCCTCGGCCATCAGCTCTCGACCGACGCCAGCATTGGCATCGCACTCGCGCCGGAGGACGGCACCGAGCTCGACCAGCTGATCAAGCATGCTGATCTGGCGATGTACGCCGCCAAGGCCGAGGGGCGCCGCACCCATCGCTTCTTCGAGCCCGCCATGGATGCCCGCGCGCAGGCGCGGCTGACCATGGAGCAGGATCTGCGGCAGGCGCTGTCCGACGGCAGCTTCGAACTCCACTACCAGCCGTTGCTCGACCTCGGGAGCGGCGAGGTGACCGGCTGCGAGGCGCTGCTGCGCTGGCGCCATCCCGAGCGCGGCATGATCTCGCCGGCCGAATTCATTCCGGTCGCAGAGGATACCGGCCTGATCAACGAGATCGGCGACTGGGTGATCCAGACCGCCTGCGCGGAAGCGGCAAGGTGGCCGTCCCGGGTCCGGATCGCCGTCAATGTTTCTCCGATCCAGTTGAAGTCGCCGACGCTGGCGCTGCGGATCACTGGCGCGCTCGCCGCCTCGGGCCTTGCGCCCGACCGGCTCGAGCTCGAAATCACCGAGGCAGTCCTGATCCATGACGATGAAAGCGCGCTGGCGATCCTGCATCAGCTTCGCGTCATCGGCGTGCGCATCGCGCTCGACGATTTCGGCACCGGCTTCTCCTCGTTGAGCTACCTCAAGCGCTTCCCGTTCGACAAGATCAAGATCGATCGCTGCTTCATCAGCGACATCGAGGACGACGGCTCGGCGGCGATCGTGCAGGCGGTGGTGAACATCGCGGCCGCCCGCAACATGACGACGACCGCCGAGGGCGTCGAGACCGAGCAGCAGCGCGAGATGCTGCGCCAGCTCGGCTGCACCCAGATGCAGGGTTACCTGTTCAGCGCGCCGAAGCCGGCCGCCGAAGCAAGGCGGCTGTTGGGGGCACGATTGGAAGTCGCAACCGCGGTGGCCTGACGCCGCTCCAGCGCGCCCGCGTCGAGGATGGCCGCGATCGCCGAACTGCCGCCCGCCTCCAGCGCCGCAATCGCCTCCTTGGCCCAGATGTAGGACGCCTCGAAGATTTCGGTGTGGCGATCGAAATCCGTCACCTCAATATCCGGCGGACGCGGCGGCCGCATCACCGTATCGAACGGCCCGGTCGGCAAGGTATCGTAGCGCTGGTGCGCGACGAGGCTCCGCCACAGCACGTTCACCGCGCTCGGCGCCGCCGGCAGCAGCTTCTTGCGGAACGGCGTCAGCATCGCGGCGATCAGCTCGAACCTTCCCGGCAGCGACGCATAGTCGACGTCGAACATCTCCGCCGCCGGCTCGCCGAAATGCACGACCAGATTGGGCCCGCTCTTGAGCTGGTGCATCGAGGCCAGCGGCACGTTGTCGATGAGGCAGCCATCGACCAGCATCGCGCCATCAGGCGTATAGAACGGCGGTAGCAGTCCCGGAATGGCGCTCGAGGCACGGACCGCCTGCCAGACCGGGCCGGTGCGGATCAGTTCGAGACTGTGGGTCGATAGGTTGGTGGCGACGGCCGCAAAGGGCCGCCAGCAGTCCTCGATACGGCAGTCGGGCCCATATTGTTGCGCCAGCGCGCGGTCGAACGCCTTGTGATCCAGCAGGGAATAGCGTGGCCAGGTCGGCCGGCGAAAGCTCCGGCTCTTGACGAAGATCTCGTGCGTGCCGCGCTCGAGGTGCTCGGCTTCGAGATTTTTGGCAAATCCCGCCACCATGGCGGAGCCGACGCTGGTACCGACAAAGATGTCGAACATCACGCCGCGTTCGCGAAACGCCTTGTAGATTCCGACATGCGCGCTGCCGAAGCTGCCACCGCCGGCGGCGACGAAACCGACGGCCCGGCCACACAGGAAGCGGACCAGGCTGTCGATATCGACCTGGTCCTCCAGCGCAACGTGATGATGCATGAAGGAAGGCAGCCGGGCGAGCCAAGCGGCCGTCCCCGAAACCGCGCCGCGGCGCTTGTCGTGAACGCGGACAAGGCGCCTTGCCGAAATCGGATGAACCTCGCAGGCAAACGCCTCGATTTCGGTCAGTGCGGCCGCCGGCGCTTCCCCGCGGCAGGCGAACACCACCATGTCGGCCTGCCGGATCGCCTTGCGCGCCCAAGGCGAGGACTCGTGGCCGCCGAGATAGACCACCAGCGGCGCCGTGTGTTCGAGCTTGTTGAGCCATTCGGTGACTTCATGCGCATCGAGCGCACGTCCGGGAAAAGTTGCCTGCAAGCGGGCCACGTCGACGATCTCGGCATAGGTCGCCGCCAGCCCTTCGCGCATCCGCCGATCGAAATTGGCAGGCAGCGGCTCGACCCCGCCACCGATCAGCGCCACGGTCCGCGCCTTCGGCGAGGTGCGGAACGGGGCGATGCGCGCGGTCTCCCTGGCGAAGCGCTGCGCCAGCGCGGCGAGCAGCGCCTCGACGATGGCGGGAGCCTCGGTAGCGAGCTTCTGATAGGCCGGGCGCGTCAGCGCCAGCACGCTCGTATCGCGGATGGCGATCACATCGGCGGTGCGCGGTACGTTGGCGAAGAAGCCGATCTCGCCGACCAGTTCGCCCGCGCGAAGCTCGGCGATCGGCTCGTGATAGCCGGTCTTGCGCACCGCGAGCGCGCCATGCAGCACCAGGAAAAGCGAATCCGAAGGCCCGCCCTGCGCGACCAGCATCTGGCCGCGCACCAGATCCTGCCGGACCATGGCACCCAGCGCCTTCAGCCGCTGTTCGGAACTGAGCGTTCGGAACAGCGCGAACTCCTCCAGCGCAGAGCTCCAGGCCAGGACCGAGCTCGATCCATTCATTGGGCGGTACCCAGTTGAAACGGCCCGACTTTAGCGCCGGGCACAGACCATCGCGAGTGATATAAAGGCTTGCAGACTAGCGCAGTGCAGCCGTAGACCGGGTGTCGATGTCAGGGTAAATGCACTGCAGCATGAGGATTGCCGCTGCTCTACGCCGCCCACCGGCCGCGATTATTCTCCGCCAGGATGGGCCGGATCAGCCGGCCGAAGCGCTCGGCCTCCTCGTCATGCAGATAGCCGGACAGGCAGAAGGAATGGCAGCCGGCGTCGATGAACTGCTGCAGCATATCGGCGCATTGCTCGGGATTGCCGACGACGGCGATGCCGGCGCCGGGGCGAACCTTGGTGATGCCGGTCCATAGGTGAGGCAGCAAGAGATCGCCATGCTCGCGCGCGAGCTGCTGCACGCGCATATTCGCTTCCGAACGGTTGTAGAGCGTTTTCATCTCCTGCTTTTGGCGCTCGGTGGCATGCCGCACCAGTTGGTCGGCAGCCTCCCAGGCGTCCGCCTCGTTCTCGCGGCAGATCACCTGCAGCCGCATGCCGAAGCCGATGTCGCTTTCGCGGCCATGCGCCCGCGCCATCTGCCTGATTTCATAGATATTGGCGGCGATCTTTTCCGGCAGGTCGCCCCAGAACAGATGCACGTCGGAATGCTTCGCCGACAATTCCCAGGCCTGGCGTGAGCCGCCCCCCAGATAGAATTTTGGAAACGGCTGCTGGTGCGGGCGCGGCCTGATATGCGCACCTGACAATTTGTGAAACTTTCCCTCGAAGTTTACCGGCCCGCGCGTCGTCCACAGCGCCTTGAGGATCGAGACTTCCTCTTCCATCAGCTCGTAGCGGGCCTCCTTCGGATAGCGGACGCCCTCGCCTTCGACCTCGCTCTCGTTCTGGCCCGCGATCAGATTGATGCAGATGCGCCCGCCTGACATCTGGTCGAAGGTCGAGATCATTTTCGCCAGCAGCACCGGATTGATATAGCCCGGCCGCGCCGCGATCAGCGGCTTGATCGAGGACGAGCGCGCCGCCATGAACGCGCCGGTGATCCACGCCTCCCAGCACACCGAGCCGACCGGGATCAGGAGATATTCGAAGCCGGCCTTCTCTGCCGCCTGCACGACGCGGTCGCACAGTTCGGGCGAGCCCGGAATCTGCGCCTCCATCAGGCCATAGGCCGTGGTGTCGCCATGTGTGGGCAGATACCAACCGAATTCGAGCGAGCGCATGACGTTTCTCCTCATCGACGCTTGTTGCCTGGTCGTTGGGCACCGACTTTAGCGGCTACGAGGCGCGGGGCAATCGGGCTCCGCCGCAAGCGGTTTTCGATTTCAATCACGTCCACGGCACGCTAGAATCCCGGCCATGTCTCCGGTCTCGCTGCTGCTCAACATCATCTGGATCGTTCTCGGCGGCGCGTGGATGGCGTTCGGCTGGCTGGTCGCCGCCATCGTGATGGCGATCACGATCGTCGGCATCCCCTGGGCCCGGGCCGCGTTCAACATCGCGGCCTATACCTTGTTTCCGTTCGGCTTCACGGCAATCTCGCGCGATGCCTATACGGGCCAAGAGGATATCGGCACCGGGCCGCTCGGGGTGATCGGCAATGTCATCTGGCTGGTGCTGGCGGGATGGTGGCTGGCGCTCGGCCATGTGATCACGGCCGTGTTGCTGGCCGTGACCATCATCGGCATTCCCTTTGCCTGGGCACACCTGAAGCTTGCCGGCATCGCGCTATGGCCAATCGGCAAGATCATCGTCCCCACGGGCTGAGCTCGCGTCGGGCTATTCCGCCGCCGCCGGCGCCGGTTTCAGCCGCTCGAACTCGGCGTCGCTGATCTCGGTCTGCGCGACCAGCACGCTGCAGCGCAGGCGCTTGACCAAATAGCTGCCGATCGAGCCGAACCAGCGCGCCAACGTCCCCTGCGGGCGGTGACCGACCACGACGAGATGCGCGCCGATTTCCTCGGCGACCTCGGCGATTTTCTGGCCGGCGTCGCCAACTTCAAGACGCGCAGTCGGCATAAAACCCAGCGCCTTCAGCCGCTCGGTGCCCTCGTTCAGGATGGCCTTGTAGTCCTCGGTCTGCAGTTCGATCGGGATCGTGAGCCCGGCCTCCGGCGTCATGATCGAGGAAACCTCGACGACGGCGAGCAAGAAAACCTCGGATCGGCAGAGTTGTGCGAGCTTTGCGCCCTCCCGCAACGCGCGCCGCCCTTCGACCGAACCGTCATAGGCGAGAAGAACCTTCTTATACATCGGACGTCCCCATCCATGGTTCAACGCGCCAAGACTACCACCAATCGGCGGGAACGGATCGGAATTTTGCAAAGGAAACACTGCCTTCGTCATGCCACCTTCGTCGCCCCCGTCCCCTGCAACGGCCGGTTGCCCCTGCCCGGCCAATCGGCTAAATGATGCGGCGAAGCACCCGTAGCTCAGCTGGATAGAGCGTTGCCCTCCGAAGGCAAAGGTCACACGTTCGAATCGTGTCGGGTGCGCCAAGAAAATCAATGAGTTGCAGGCGATTGCCAAGATTCTTTGAGGGTCCGGGTAAGCATTAGGTAAGCGCCGGGTGACAGTTACTTTCGACCAAGACACTTGGTCATTTCAGTTGAGCAATTCGAGCACGGTGGAACGCCTTACAGGTCAAGGGCGACCCGATACGCTTCTTAATTATTCTAGCATCGGTGACTTCATGCGCCTTTTGGCCGATGACGAGAATGACCTCTTTGCTCGACTTCATGGCCCCATCATTGATCGCATTAGCAAGAGTCCAATAGTGGCGGCTTGGAAAGCAAAGCGAGCGCATCTAAAAGACTTGAAGCACTTTCCTCAATACCGGCGTAGGGCATTCGATCTCTACCACGATGCTGCCCGCGCAGTCGCCGCCGGTACAGCTGATGAGAAACAGCTTGCGTTGGTTGAAGGGCTGGCAGGCGAGATCGCTCAGTCCCAAATAATCATCCCGGCCGGTCAGATTCTCTTTCATGGCCGAGCGGATTGGCTTCTCGCGGCCCAACGACCTTACCCGACCTTTGTCTCGACGAGCCTTCATCCGGTGGTGGCCAGAAATAGAGCATTCGCAAGGACGGGCATTGATATGAAGAACGGGAAACCTCTCGTGTGCGTCCTTGAGCTCAAGGCCCCCTTGCCGGCCATGTGGGGACATGTTGGGAAATCGCAGGAGTATGAATTGCTTCTGACTCGAAATCTTACCTTTAAAGAAGTGGATCGCTACGCCGGCACCAAATTTGAGGTGGCACACCTCGACGTTACTTCGTGAAGATCCTCAGCGGCCGAAGATAGGCGATCATCGTCAGTGCTGGGCTCATACCTTTGGCGACAACCCTGACGGTCATCGCAGCTTGTCATACGCCTTCCTAAGTCGGTCGATAGCGTTCCTGCTAATTTTAGAGACCGCAGTCGCTATTCGATCGTACGGTGGCTCGATCTTTCGTAACTCCATCTCGTACTGCAGCGGCTGCAATTCGGCGACCACTGCGTTTGGCGTCGCGGCTTGTGCTTTCATGGCTTCCACGAAAGCATCGATTAGCTGATCGTTGCTCAGCTCGCGATGGACACGGCCAGTACTTGCGTATTCAGCAATATTATCGATGCGCTCAGAGTTCATTTCAGCAAGGAAACGCTCCTTGTCTTCTTTGGTTGGCTTTCCCATTGTTGATCCTTTGATTAGAAGTACCAATCAAGTCCACGAACAGTCTGATCTTTTCAGGCTTATGATCGTCGAAAAGCACTGCTCCCATAGCTTCTCTTAAATCCACGTCCGCCAAACGGCGATACTCCCTACAACTAGACAGACCAACGAGCCCACCCCGCCGACTATCGCAATCCACATGGTCGCCTTCATAGCTCTGCCTTTGTCTGGCTGCGGCCAATACTTGGGATCGGAAAGCATTCTGACGTCGGTCCAACTATGAAACAGTACAGCCGCGAAAGTGAAATTCCACCAAGCAGCGAATGCCGCGACGAACGCCGAAACTATGCCAGCCACGAACCAAAACAGTGCACCCGAGTAAGATGGAGGATGCTCTCCAGCATGCGCCTTGAAGAGAAGGCCGACAATGGCCCCTGAATGCATCAGCCAGAGGGTGTTCACCAGCCAACGGCCGTATTCAATCTGCGCAGCCCTGGCACTCTTCAGCAGCTCGAAACTGAGCTGATAAGCCGCTTCGGCCTGCTTTGAATAAACATCTGGTTCAGTGCTCATGTTAGGCCCAAGCATCCAGCGCTAGAATCAGTCAAGCATATAGGTAAGAGTACCATTGGTCATGGTGATCAAGAACGGATGCAAGGCACTAGTCCGGAGTTCGGCGCCGGCATTATGAGAGCAGAACGTTCATGGAATTGCTGACGAGAGAACCATGCACTTGAGCCTCCCCGATTATGCGACCCGCTTTGACATTCTGTCTCTAGCCGCTTGCTTTCTCAAGCTGAAAGGGGTTGGCAACGAACCACGCCAGGCGACAGGCTTCTTCTGGCGAATGGGCAGCAAGGTGTTTCTGATAACGAATTGGCATGTTGTAACCGGCATCAACATGATGGACGGCAAGCCAATCGGCAACGGTTGGGTACCCGAGCGAATTGAGCTGAGTTATTTCGAACGTCAGGTCGAAAACAATCCGTCAATTCCCTCGGCCCCCAGGACGCGCACCGGATTCGCGCCGACAGTGAACGTTCCGCTCTACGAGGATTTTCACAACCCATTTTGGATTCAGCATTCGATGGCATTCGAATGGAACGTTGATCTTGTCGCTTTGGAGCTCGTCAATCTTCCAGATCAGAGCCGGGTTTTCTGCGTAAATGATATGACGTACGACAGATATCTGCATTTTGCCGGTAGCGATGTATTTGTGCTTGGCCACGCCTTACCCGAGAGCACCAATGCTTATCCCGTGCCGTTTCCGATCTGGAAGCGTGGAAGCATCGCCAGTGAAATTATTGTCCCATGGAACATGAGGCCGGCATTCTTGATCGACTGTCGAACCTCCAAGGGGATGTCTGGCTCGCCCGTGTTCGCTCGAATCTTCGGTCCCGCTCCACTGGCTGATTTCACGACGCGGCTCGACAATATTATCACCTCGGAATTTATGGGCATCTATTCCGGCCGTCTCTTCGACGACGATAACAACGCCAGCATTGGCCTTGTCTGGCACCGCCACCTGATTGATGAGTGCTTGCAGTCTCCGGCACAAGGCTCAAGGGAATGGGCTCCAAGTCAATCAATCAAGCTCTTCGCGCCCCTCAAGAGATCCGAGGAGGGCGGCCCGCCAGCGTGAGCCGGCGGGCCGGAGCCAGTCAGGCCGCGATGCTCTTCAGCGTTTCGACGAGGTTGCGGTTGACGAAGTAGTACCAGCTGCGCCCCATCTTTTGGTTGGGTTCGTCCGGATCGAAGTAGATCTCCCTGAAACCAAGATCTCTCTCGACCTCAACGGCGTAGCTGAGCAACGCAATGACACCGGCAAGTGTAGTCGGCGCGATATTTGCGAGCTGGCACTCGGCTTCCACCTCAGCATCTGAAAGAGACTGCAGCAGATTCTGGAAGGCGATCCAGCGAGGATCGTCGGTGTCGGCCATTTCCTCATCAGCATACTTGGAGCGACGTACTTCTTGGGGTATCTCGGCCTCGAGCCGGTCCTGCTGAACGCAAAGGGCATTGTATGCAGCGACGGCCGCTTTGTGGTTCCCGATTGCGGTCAGTATCGGATCGGTCTCGGGCCAGCCGGCAGGAAGCGCTGGCCGTTCTTCATTGTCACGGGGGCTCGTGTTGCCATAGCTCCGGTCCTTCCAATCCACCCCCACAAGATCCAGCACGGCCGCAGCTCGCGTCGACGGTTGAGGGAGGTCGCGCCAATCTCCCTCACCACGGAAATGCCAATGATAGCCGGCGTTGTCGGCCCAGACGTACTTCTCAGCGTCGGAGCCCATGTGAGGCCAGAGCTCGAGACACAGCAGGCGCCGCTCCATGTGAAGCCACGACGCATAGGCCTCCAAGGCTCGGCGATCAGTGGCTTGCATAGCAGGAGCGGCGACGGGAGTGGCACCTGCCAGCGAAATTGAAACGAGTGAGTTCACGAGAAGCCTCCTGCTGATTGCCCCGGGCACAGGAATGCTTGGAGAAGCCAATGGTTCGGGGTGCGCTGATCCGGGCTGACATGCGTCCAGCCCGCTTTCCTGCTTGTGGGAAGATGATGAAAATAGTCCGGCGCCCGTGGCGCCATTAGCTACCGCGTTGCTCATGTCAGTTCTCTATATTGCGGATTGTTAGATTGACCGGGCACCGCCCGTACCCGGTCTGTGACAGATGGCAAGCCTAGGGTTGCTTCACCTCCTTTCGAGCTTGCCAGCCGAATAGCTGGGGCCATAGGGGATCGAAGTGCTGGCACAGGTCCTGAAACGCGACCTGAGCTGCGCTCTCGATCAGTTCTACGTGCAGGCGCGGCCAAACGGCTGTCGCCTGAACCTGGGGCGTCCAATGAGCCGAGTTGAAGCCCTTGCGCACGCCTTCAATGGTGTCGTGGAAGTAGCCCTCACACTGGCCGACCGTGCCGAACCTGAGTGCGAGCACGCCGATGGCTCGCTGCTGTTCCGGAGAGAGCAGGTCCCATGCCTTGCCAGCATCGAAATTGGCCAGCTCATTAAATGTAGGCAGCCGGTCAGAGAGGGGGATCTCGGCGATATCGTCGGCCACCCCAGGTGCGGAGGCATTGGAAGTGCCGCGGCGCACGACGATGATTGTACCGGCATTCCATACCGCCACACGACCGTGTTCGCCCTTGCTTAGAGACACTTCGACTTTGCCGCGTGGCGTCGCAACGCCAGCGCTCACACTGAGGACGGTTTCGCCGGAGCCAGTGACGTCGCCCTTCGGCAGCAGACGAGCCGGAACGCGAACGCGGTCGACGTTGGTGGTAGGGGAAAGCATGTCCTGCTCCTTTATGCCCAATGCTGCGGGGGAAGTTCGAAAGCTGGCGCCACACCAGTTCGCGCAACACGGGCCTCAGCGAAGCCGCTGCGCATCTGGAGCGCGAGGTAATATCTATAGGAGCGGTTGACGTGGTGAGCGCGACCACGGCAGGCGAGTTCGTCGGCATAGTCCGCCTTGGCGCGGGCGTGGGCCTCGGTCATGAGCTTAGAGCGGAGCGCGTTGGCCGATGAGCGCGGCTTCCTGCTAACGGAAGCTTCACGGCGGCTCAAAGCTGGGGTGGGGATGAATTGCCCGGCCTGCTGATCAGTGAGGAAAGGGGCGGACATAGCTCCGCCGTTCACCGGAGAGGTGCTGTTGCTCATCTGGGTTGCCTTTGGGCTGCGGTCTTGATACAAAATGGATCATAGCAATGATCCAAAAAGTGTCAAGTGGGAATCGTGATGATTTCAATCGAACAGATAAGAGCTGCGCGGGGACTACTGGGTTGGTCTCAGACGGACCTTGCGGAAGCCGCAGGAAGATCGTTGCCAACCATCAAGCGCCTGGAACGTGAGAGCGATGACGGCTCGGCCGTATCCGAAGATGTGCGGGATGCAGTCCGCGCTGCGCTCGAGAAAGCCGGCGTTGAGTTCATCCCGGAGAATGGCGGGGGCGCCGGGGTGAGGATGAAGAAGCGGAAGCGTTGATTTTTTTTCAGAGGTGCCCCACCCCTTTTGGGGCCCCAGCCTTCCTACTTGCGAGCGACAAAAGGCCATTTTTCGCAGTGCAGCCAAACGGTAAATCCGACGAACTTACGCACCCCATAAAAGAGGGAATTATTTTGCCGCCAAATTCACGATTCCCCTATTTTTCAAGGGTGAGAAATCATCTTGGAAATTGAAATAAATCAAATTTTTGGGCTCGCCCTGACCATGTCGGTTCTAAACGCTCCTGCGACCTTTGCGGGCGACCTGGTTGGCCAGGCCAGCGTCGTCGATGGCGACACGATCGAGATCCATGGCCAGCGCATTAGGCTCTGGGGTATCGACGCCCCCGAGAGTGATCAGCTCTGCCGGAACGACGACAGTAAGCTGTACCAGTGCGGTCGGGCTGCCGCGACGGCGCTCGCAGGACTGCTCTGGGCCATCCAGCGGCCCGTCACCTGTTCTCCGGTAGACCGAGACCACTACGGGCGCACGGTAGCGACCTGCTCACTTGGAACGCCAGGCCCCGACATCGGGCACTGGCTTGTCGCCAACGGTCACGCGCTCGATTGGCCGACGTACTCCAAAGGCAAGTATGAGGACGCGCAGCGCGGTGCGGAGAGGGCCGGCCGCGGGATCTGGGCTGGAAGCTTTGTCGAACCTTGGAAGTACCGTGCCTGCGTCAAAGCGGGCGGCAGGCCGGCCACCTGTTCTGATGAACCGGCCGACCGCTGGTGAGTGCTAAATTTTCAGAATCTTCCGTACACGCGCCTGTTCTGCCGACTTCACCAATATTGGTAGGCGGCTTACTCCCTTTGCCCTTGCTACAGCTAGTCTGTGGCTGCCGCCCGCAATGGCTAGCTGCCCATCGCTGGTAGGAACGAGCAGGGGCGGAGTCATTAACCGACCTTCTGACCAATGCACTATCGCCCGGGCCGCCTTATCAGGGTCTCCAACACTCCAGACTTGGGCAGCGGTTCGATGCCACCAAGGGGTAAGAACTGCATCGATATTCGCCAGCGGGACATCGGGGATGACCGCACATTCATTCTCCTCAACGCTATCGGGATCCGCCCCGTCGAAAACGCGGTAGAAGTGCGCTGGAGAGAGATCCCAACGTATTTCAAATGTGGGCCAAGCTTCCGGCGGGCGCCCCTTAATCCGGTCTGCAGCGCTTCTGATTCTAGCCCTCTCTTGGGAGCGGGATTTTGCTTCTTCGGATGTGCAGTTCGTGTTCAGGATTTCGAGCATCTCTTCGGATGTGAGGGGGCGGCCATCGGTTTCCTTGAGGAAATTTTGCTCGTCTCTAACCTTTTTCGCCATGCTCTGGATTCTAGTCACTCTAGGGTTCTTCGAATTTACGCCGGCCAATCTTGGCCGTCAGCTCGGCTATGCGCTTGTTGTCCTTCGCCTTGATCGCCTTTCGAAGCTCCTTCAGATCGGCTTCATCGAACCCAGTACTTCGGCTTACAGAGCGCTTGGGCGGTCCCCCGAGCCGCTCGCCGAACTTCCGCTTGGGTTTCCGTGTTGGACTTAGGACAAGGTCATCCCAACTGCCGGCCAGCTTCTTAGTTTGCGTCGGTCGAGGCTTGGATGAGGGTGGGGGACGTTTCAACTCCTCGAGCGCCTCAATTCCCCGCTCGATTACTCTCTCGGAATGCATCCCACCGAAGGCCGGCTCTTCCCCGAGAAGCTTATGTGCCGCCAGGCGGAGCGCCCCTTTCACAATGTCGTCGAAGCCGTCCTCGCGGCGCCAGCGACGATAGCGCCAATCATCGTCCGCCGAATGATCCATTTCAGCTTGGGGCAAGCACAGCGCCTCCTGCAACTCTGCAGCCGACATCCCGCGATCCGCCTGTTTCTCGAACTTGTTGATCGCCTCCACGACGAGAGCCAGACGACGGATGAGATAGACCGCTTCCGTGTCGTTGCCCGCAATTGTACGAAGCAACGCGCCGGCGAATTGAGACAGTGCGTTCTGGACTTCGCATTTGGCCAGTTCAATCTGTCGATCGGCGCGAGCATTCGGGTTACCGCTGACGAGCCTCAACTTAGGAGACCTATCCTCCTCGTTGTCGTCCTCGCCCCTTGCCACGAAACCTCTCCTTCTTCCCGGTCCAGATGCAGCTTATGACCCAGGCCATCTACTTGCCAGGCCTTCACACTGAACCGAAAACATGCCTTTGAATTTGCTCACGAAAGCGAATTTAACCCCTGGGGACGAACAGCCCGCCATTGCGAGGACGTGGCTGTTGCTTTAGCTCGCTCGTTCCGGTTGAATCACCTCTAGGGGGAGCTTTGCCATGAACCGACTATATTTGGTCTTTTGCCCTGTACTGCGCGTTTCCGCTCTGCTTGCCGCAGTGGTCCTGTCGGGCTGCGGCGTGGTCCGAAGCGTTCAGGCCAACAATTCGTACGACGCTTCAGTAGCTGCCTATAAGGACTGCCTGGCTCGCTCAGGAGCCACGGGCTGCGAGGCTCAGAGGCTCGCAATGGAGGCCGACAGGCAGCGGGCCGAGGTCGCAAGCCTGAGAGGCGGAGGAGGAGGAGGCAATGCGCCCTACGTCCCGCCAGTCGCTGCGGCAAGAGCCGATCCTGTGGTCTGCAACACCATGCGCACCGGCATCATGAGCACTACGACATGCAATTGATGTGGTTGACCAGCCACGCATGATGCTTCGGTTCCGGTGAAGCTCACGCTGCCACGGCCGATCCGAAGGCGGAGTGCAAGGGCGGCCAAAACTAAGTCATCCGGCTCCGTTGCCAGCTTTCTCTTCTGCAGCAGTTTCAGTTTTACTTTGGTCGAATGGAAAGACCTTTTGCTTGTGTTCAGGCGAAACGATTTGAAGCGGATACTTGTTGCAGACTTTGTCCAAGCCGCTCCACTGATACAGTGTCACTAGCGGAATTTTTGTCCCGCGGTCGTCATTATCGCGGGTGTGAAACTCATGAGCGCGATAGATCGTGGCGGTCGCTAAATGCACCGCATCCGCAGCATCCATTACCTTAGCCCCCTTGCCTGCGGCATCCGGAGGGCGGTAGTAAAATTCCCTGATTTCTCGGGCCCTTTGAAGGATATTTCGGCCTATCTCTAGATCTACAAAGCGCTTCCCATCAAACGTCCCAAGATATTGCTTTTCCGCGCCCGGTTTTTTCGCTTCGATCTTGGAAGGAATGACCTCCAAATGCGTGATGACAGACGTGAAGATTACATTCCCGCCGACTTTATTGGCCTCCAAGACCTCCTGAATTGCCCCCTTCTTCTCCGGAGATACCGGCTCGTCGCCAAGTACCTCGTAGAACATGCATGCGTCCCAATAATATGTTGGCTCAGATGCCATTCAACATAGCTTCCGCATCATCGCTGTCGCGCTCCAGCCCTTTGAAGAGGCCCCGCATGTCCAGCAAGTGAGGTGGTTCTTCAAACGCAGAGGCTCGCTCGATATCTTCCATATCAACTTGGACGGGAAATGGGGAGTCTTGCCGATAGTGAAGTTTACCGATAACCCGCACAGTCTTGAAGAGATGCTTCCGCATCTCCTCTCGCTTGGACTCGGGGAAGGTGCAGGTAATGCTTCCAGCCCCGAGCGGGGGGATAATTACAAACTGGCGTTCGCCATCAATATCGGCAACCTGCAAAAGATCGCCCACAATGGAGCCGTGAGAAACTCCCGCGAACCATTCTGGCGGTCGCTCCTGCTCAACCTTCCGGCTTGCAAGCGCCTCGGAGCGAATGCGAAACGCATCATCCAAGATGACCTTGGCGCCGTCGACACTAATCCAAAGATTAATGTAATCGTCTTCGTGATCCTTCTTCGCTATATCGGAGAGGGTCCTGGCTAAAGTGGCATCAACTCGCTCATCAACTTCTCTGCCGGTGGCGACACGCTCGATTTGTTCGAACGTCCACTGAAACGCGGGCATGGGATCATAATTCACCTTACGCGGAATAGGATGAAGCGTTAGGTGCGTCGGATTTACCTTTCCTGCGTCGACGACTTCATAGTCAGTTTGACGGGCTCGCTTGTCGATAAATGCCCTCTCGGCTTGCCCGAGGGCGGACAGCAATTTTTGCAACTTCTCGACCAGCGCATGCGCAAGCGCATTCCCACGGTGGCCCGGGTGACCTTCGATATGGAGTGTTATGTCCTTCTTGGGCATCGCACTAAGCGTTAAACTTTGGAAGATCCCGGCAAGTCAACCTATTGCCAGAATACCACGAAGGGTGGCCTTAGTGCGAGAGCTATCGTCACGCCCCATCTTGATCAGTCTACTCATATTTGCGGAAGTCCCATGCCGGCTAGTAGCCTCACACCTCGAGCAACGGGGACGCACGCATCCGCCGCAGAAGTGCGGCGATCTCTCGCTTCTCCGCAATGTACGTCGCGGAGTACCGCCCGTGCTTGAAGGCGTTCTGGTTGCCCTTCGGAGCTCCGGGCGAAAGGCCTCCGTGCATCCGGCAGCGGCCGTTAGGCATTGCCGGCGACTGGCAGGGCTTCCCGCTTCTCCTCGATCTCGCACCGCAACGGGGAGCATTCTGCATATCCAATAGCATGGGGTTGAGCCTCCAAATTCTTCATAGACCCCCCTGGGGTGACCTGTCCGACGATGGCTTGGCCGCCTTGGTAAACGTGCACATGCTCGACGACGACCTTCTGCTGGCCCTTACCGCGGTACTTCGATAGCGCTGCGACCTGCTCCGCATTCGCTTTCGTTAGCTTGGCCGCCAGCGTGAGGTTCATCTGCTTGCCCTCAACGCTCTGGTCAGGAAGCATCGCTCGGCGATAGCACTCCATGGCAGCGGCGTGAGAAGCGAAGAGCTGGGCAGCCATCATGCCCTCGATCGTGTCCTTCGGGTTGACCCCCGCCATGAAGGCGAGGATGGCCGTCCTCTTGTCGTCCAGATCCTTGCCAGGCTGCGGATTGCGTCCGTACCAGGCGGTGCTGATGACCTGATTGCAGAGCATCAGATTCCACTGGTCGGACTTAGACCCACCCAGGTGCTTCAGTTCGGGCACGCTGGTGTCGAGCTCGTCCGGAGGGGGGCAATACGCAACGTTCGCCTTGGTCACTGGCGTCGATGCCGCCGGGACCTGCTCGGCAGGGGGGGCGTTCTTCTTGACCTTGCGTCCCACTTCAACCTCGCAAGCTGTCCAATCGTTGAGCCAGGACATCCACAAGCCCGCGGATTTCGATAGAACTATCCGGCTCCCTGGTGGTCTCGAAATACTGGCGCTGAATGGGGATCGTGCTGGCCGTGGCCGCGGCGCTGCGGATTTCCGTTCCGTTGGCTGCACGCTCGGTAAGGCAGACAAGCTGTTCGCCCGCCGTCACTCGCTCCACAACGTCTGCCTTGGAGAACGGCCGCTGCTGGATGCGCAAGGTCTCGGGACTTTCTGCGATACATGTCTCAGTCATCAGATGATCCTCAGGAGCTTGTTCAGGATCATGGTGGGCTGAAGCCTGCCGAACGCCGCGCTCGTGCCACCCTGCGCCGTGCCGGTGAACGTCGAGGCGGCCTGTGACGCTGAAATGCTCGCGGTGTTTGCGCCAGCCGAAAAGGCACCACCACCTGTCATACTGGGCGCCAAGCTGACGGCGTTATGCGAAATGGAAATAGCTCCGTTCGTGATGGTGCCGGACGGAGTGTATGGGGGCAAGTTAGCCGTCCCGAGCTGCATCGTCTCTAAGCCGCCGGTACCGCCCAGGGTGGTTGGGCTCCCGGAACTGATGGTCGCGCTGGTCAGTCGGCCCGACGCGCTCCCGCCCATGTCGTCCTTGCCAGCGACAACGCGACCGCGAAGGTCCGGCACATTAAAGGTGGTCGAGCCGTCGCCAATGCCGTAGGTGGTTGAAATCATCGCGAATAACGTGGCGTAGGTCGTTCGGGAGATGGCTTGGCCGTAGGCCAGCACGAAGCTCGAGTTAGGCGCGGTCGAGCCGATAAAGTCGATGGTGGCTCCGATAGGCACCGAGTACGGATTGCCGTAGAAGCCCCTCAGGTAGAAGGCTGCGTCGCTGTTGTTGTAGACCGCGACGTAGGGCGTGCCTTGGACGAGATGGCCGGCAGCAAGCTCTGTGCTCGGTGCTGACCGTAACGGCTTTGCGCCGAGGCCATCCACGTTGAGCGTGGTGGGGCCGCCGTTCGTGGTGTGAGGTGTGAAAGCAACTACCTGCCCACTGAGGCGGGCCAAGGTGTCGAAGCTCTGATAGGTAGCCACAGTGAGCGCCGTAGAGGTGCCACCCGTCACGATCGCACCAGCAATGTCGTCGCGATATTTGGCAGCCGAGGCCATCAGCGCCCGAACGCTGTCATTTACGGATGAGGGCGCCATTCCCTCAGCCATATTGATGGCGACATCCCCGTTGCCGTTCGCATTGCTGTTTGCGGTCTGAGACCACCACGCCAACCCGCTCATGCGTGCTCCTGGCACTTGGCGATGACGGGATAGGTCCGCACCACGCGATCACCATCCAAGCGGAGCGGAAGTGGCTTCAGGCGCCAGTGCAGAGCCGGGTCGAAGGGCTGATTGTCCTCGTTCTCGATCGGGAGCCATACGCCTCCGCGGTCATCCTTAGTTGGCCTGAAGCTCGTTGCGATCAGCTCGCCATCGATGACCAGGCAATATTGCTGCTCGCCGAGAGGAGAGCCGCCGTCGGCGTGAAGCCGGTCGACCAACGCCTGTCTAATGTAGTCTGATTTCGATTGGCAACGCTGGCTTGCGGCCCTGTCGATCGCTTTTGACAGGTTCGCGGGGGCGCGAAATTGTATCAGTTGCTCGAATGTGGCGGGGTGGTCCATCGTTCGTCCTCATGCAGATTGCATGAGATTGTCAGTAAGGAAGTTGCTTACATCGAGCCATATTAAAGCTGAGACTCTTGCGGACTTTGCGACTATTAGGTTCAATCGGCGACCTTCATAGCACCAGGCAGCACGATCCGGCTGCAGCCAACTAGCGCTTTTCGATTTTTTTCGGAAGATCCTGTAGTCGCACACTCCCCGTGAAGGTGTACCAGAGTGGTGAGTTTCCATCATATTCGGCATTCACACGCCTCGGCTTGGGAACCCTTTTATCGCGGGCACTTTCACCAAAATTGATATCAATCGCCAAGTCGCCACCCTGCTTCGAGTACACATCGACAACACAGACAAACGCATCTTCATCGCCGAACTTACTGAAGACCGCACGATGTTGGCCCCCACGAAGCATGATAGTGGCCGCAGATGCCGTAAGCTCTTCTCTTTGCCCAGTTGGAGAGTCGCCAGCGCCCCACCACCGCGTCATCCCTCTTGCCCCCTTGAACTGATCTGGACGAGCCTTATTCAAACATGCCGCCTCTAACATTCTCGCTGTTAGCTGTTTCGGTGGATCGAAGCCGACGACATCGATTCCCCATGATGCTGCTCGCTGCACAGTGTCCACAAACATAAATTCCTCGGGCTCCTTTCTGAGGGCTTCGACCAACAGAGTCTTCGGGAAAAAGATGTCATCGGAATCCTTTTCAAGAAGTTCTCCGATGGCCTTGATACCTGATCGATAGGCTCGAGCGGACAAAACTGGGTCCTTCGCGTCTATCAAGGGGGCTATATGTGGGCTATGAAAACCAAGTTGACCTAGGTGGTGCAGCTTACGCCTTGGCCCAATGATGCCGTGACCTTCGTTGAAGTTTCCAAACATGAAGATCAATGCGCAGGCAGAGAGGCACCTTGCGTTCTGCGGGACAAAGGTCGTGATAAAGGTAGTCTCGCGGAGCCACTCTATTATTCGGAGCGCCTCTTGAAGATTTCTCCCTGGGCTACTGAGGCAGAGAGTGGGGGCGAAGGTGACGGATTCGGTCGGCTTCTTGGGAATCGCAGCGAACTTCTTGTTCGCGGCGGCATAGTCAACTTGAAGCCGTTTCAAACTGCCTTCCGCAATTTCTCCCTCGAGCCTGAGGTCGCAGCTTGGAGCGGCTAGATCCTTATCACTTGCTGCCGACGGTGTGGAAAGAGAACATGTCCATAGCAGGTAAAGGCAGAGCGGAACCCGAAGCGCAGAGATGATCATGTGCATCTCCATTTCATTCGGATATGAGCGGTTTGAGCTACGGTGTCGCTTCTATCGATTTTCGGAGCTTCGCCAGGTCGGAGGGATCGACCTTCCCTTCGGCTTCGAGCTCTTGAGCGAATGCATTGAGGTCTATTCTTGCAGTTTTCGGGAACGTAACTTCTGGTTTCGCGGCGTTCTGCGCACAGAACTCGAAGTCGTAATTGTTATCCACAATTTCGCACTTCGCGGGAATTTTTGGATCTGGCCAACTCGGCCCGAATACCGCCACCGCTCGATACATGAGCCACGCTAAGCTGGGGCCCACGCCGGCTACAAGCATGCTCTGATGGAAGTTGAGATGAACCTCCGCGAACTTCCGAGTGCGCGTGTCGCAGTAGTAATCATGAATAACTGACGGTCCACGGTAGTTTCCCTCGAAGGGACCTCCGATGATGCTCCAGAATACGCGCGGTATTGATGCCCCATCGATCATGGCTCCTTCAGGAACCGGCCAGCGACGACCGCTTGCGTCGATAAACTCAAATGGCTTGAGGAGACGCATGCGACGGTCACCAATCCATTCCGCGGCAACCGTTCCAACAAATCTACCTTCAGGATGCGCCATCCCGGTAGTCGCACTGAGAATTGGAAAAGCCACAATCGACGCAAGCAGTTCACGTCGGGATATATGGACGACTTGCTCTCGCACCCCCGTGAAGGTCATTTCCGCCTCCAGGCTAACAAAAGCTCCGCACTCAATCTCAGAGAGCATAGCTCGACTTGGCTCGACTTGCAAAGCTACAATGATTTCATCGGGGCGAGCCTTACTTGGCACAAAGATGCTCGACCGAGCGCGGTCTTACGAACCCCGAGACAAGCGGATGCGCTCAAAGTATCGCTTCACCAATGAGCTCGCGCGATCACCACCGTGATAGGCAGACAAGGCTCTGTGATCATCGTCAAGAAACATCGCGAGCGCGACTTGACTAACTACCCAGATGCCTCCACCGACCCGCCTGCCAAGCCCATATTGTGCGCACCAGTTGCGCAGAGTGGCTTCGGATTTGCCGGCTCGAGCCGCCGCTTCTTTCAGACCTATACCCTCACGCGGATCGTACGGGACGAGAACCTTCCAAGGACTTTCTTCAGCGGATCGCATGGTGATCTCCACAGAGTAGCGTGGCGCCCGACATATGCTTCCGTCGATAGGTGAGCGCCGATCCTGACGGCCGCCGGAAAGCCGCTGTCTGTTCGGTCAACGCGAACACGGTCCCGCCACCGAGCAGCATCATCAGTCCCATGAGGTCGTATCGGCGTCCTGGCGCGACGGGGTGAACGCCGAACAAGTCCAGGGCGGTCCAGCCGAGATCGCAAGCGGCACGATCCCAGTTCGACAGGAAGGCATTGGCGTCCTCGATCATCTGAGACCATCGCTCTGCGCCGGCCCAATCGGGGGCCTGCATCCGCTTCAGCTGCTGCAGAATTGCATGCCATCCGGCCGGGTCGTCCTCGAAGAATTGGGTCGTTCGCCCCTCTTCGAAATCAGTGGTGGCAGTGGGGACACTGGGGACACCTTGCGTAACCGATTCAATTTGTTGCGGTTTTCTGTCCCCACTCGCCGCCAGGGGCTGTCCCCACTCGTTTTCGAGTGGGGACACGATCGTCTCTTGAGTGGGGACAAAAAAGTCCATGTGCCGCAGGGACTTCTCGAAAGTGTCCCCACTGCCACCACTGTCCCCACTCATTTTCATGAGGGCCATGATGTCCCGGGAGAAGGCTTGCAAGTCATGCTTCATTTGCATCCTCCAGGAACGTCGAGCGGATGTGGTAGAGCCGCATCTTCCCGTACTCGGGTACCCGGACTGACTTCGCCATGTGGGAGCCTTCGCCCTCGATGTAGCCCTTCTGCCTCAGCGTCGCTGCTACGCGCCGCGGGTCGAGCCCGGCGCAGATTTCCTTCCATGCCGTGGTGGTGACGTAGAAGTCCCAACCATCGCCCATCTGCTCTCTGAAGCCGGCGACGTCGCGAGCTTGCATCCCCTTGGGGGCGTTGTCCTCCCATGCCGGGATGAAGCGAGACATACCGTCCTTCAGCAGGAAGGTTCTCACCTGCTCCATTCCGGCTGCCGTCTCCGCCGCTTCATGCCCACCGCGCGCTGCGAGCCACTGCTCGAAGCACAGGGCGGCTGCCTTCACGGCGTCTCCTCGCGACCAGGGCAAGATCTCGTACAGCGTCGCGATCTCGCCGCCGGCAGCGATGAGCCCGAACCGCTGAGCCACGCGGCCAACCTGCCCGTCAGCTCCTGCCGGTACATAGGTGTCGCAGAAGCTGTTTACGACATCCTTCACGGTCTTCCGGATGTCCTCGATGTGCGGAACGATGGCCGCGAGATACTGCCTGGAGGCGGCGCCGTAGTGCTGCTGGGTCGCGGTCTTCAGGTGAACCGCGAGTGCGTCCGGTGACGTGAACCCGTGCAGCTGCTCGAACATCCCCATCCCGGCACCGGCATCTGCCGACACGTCCACGATTCGGATCTGCTGACCGGCTGCCAAACGCTTGCCACGGCCATCTTCGGCCACCTTGTCGGACAGGCCGATCTCACCCGAAGACAGGAAGAGGACGCGCCACTTCGCCGCCCGACGGGCCGAGCCGTCGCGCGTGCTGCGGGACTTGCCTGAGCCATTGGCGAGCATGTAGGCGGCCTCGCCGGCATCCTTCGCCGCCAACTGGGACAGTTCGTCCAGGCACAGCAACGTGTCGCAATGCGCGAGTGAGACGCCCTCCAGGCCATTGGCCGTCGATCGCCATGAGCGGATGTAGCCATTGGTATCGCCGCCGCCCCAGACACTGCCAGCGACATGCAACGCCGTGCTCTTGCCCGTGGATGAGGCGCCCTTGAAGTGGACGCCACCACCCTCGGCCGCGGACGGGCCCACCAGCGGACCTGCGAAGGCCGCGGACAGCGCCAGCACGAGCCGGCTATTGCCGACGGCGTACCTAGCCACGTTCTGTTGCCAGCTCTCCAGGCTGCCCGCCTGACGAAACGGGTGTTCGTGGGCAGACGCGCTCTGCAGCAGCAGGAGATCTCGATCGTCAACGGCGAAGCACTCGTCTGGCATGACGAACGAGTTGCTGTGCCAGCCCACCCGCTGGGTAGCCCTGGCCCGCTTCGGCGACCTCACCTGAAGCAGGAACGAGTTGAACAGGTTGCGAGCGGTGTTGCTGGGCGAGATGAAGAACCCGCCATCCATCAGGATCCGACGCGCCTCCGAGCCGTCTCCAGCCAAGGTCGCCCGCGGCAGCGCGAACTGGTGCTCGCGGCCATCGTGATCGCGCCAGCGCAACAACACGCCCCAGCTTGCGCCATCCGTATCGCGGGTCTCCGCCACGACGTCGAAGTGACCGGCAACCAGGATCGCAGGCTTGTCCAGATCGTCCGGATTGCTCCACATCAGACCCCGATCAGAGAAGCTGTAGCCAACCGGCAGGGCCGACTTCTTCTCGGCCCGGGTCTGGATGTGCTCCTCCTCCTGGCTGAGCTCTTCCGCTGACGGTCTCCATTCCTCGGTCGTCTGAGCCCGCTCCTCGAGATCTTGGAATGAGTGCCCGGCTTCGATCCAGTCGGACACGTCCTGCTTCTTTTCCAGTTCGGGGAACCGCACGACACGGACGCTCTCTGCGACGCCGAATGCGAGCGCCGCCTTTGCATCGGCGTGATCCGATCCCTCGTCATCGTTGTCGGCCAGGATGACGAGACGCTTACCAGCGAGGTACTGCTCGCACCCCGCCGGCAACCCGTCGCCGACGCCGCCGAACGTGACGGCGCAGCCGCCGCACTTGCCGACGGAATCGACGTCTTTCTCGCCCTCGGGCCAGAAGACCGTGGTCGAGCTGTCGAGATCCCCAGCCACGTAGGGGACGGACTTGTAGCCATCGGGCTTGCGGTATTGCCAGCCCGTGGTGCCATCGACATCTGCAACGCGATAGGCGTTGAAAGCCCGCTGCTCACCCTTGGTCATGATCTTGATGCGAACAGGCACGCCGCCGCACTTGTAGATGTGGCGTCGCTTCTCGTTGTCACGCGGGCGCGGCCCCTCGTCGCCCGCCACCATGAAGCGGGGCTTGCCATCCTCATCCGGCTTCGTCCGCGCGGGGAGGACAGGCGCGTCTTTGGCCTCGGCCGGCGTCGCCGCGACGTTCGCGGTCATCTTCGGCTGGGAATCGCGCACGTTCCCGGTCAGGTTGGTCGTAGCCGTAGACTGGACGTTCAACATCGACGCGAGGTCGCGCGCTGCGTCCAGCTTCGATTTGCCGTCGAGGTACGCCTTGAGGTCGATGACGTCGCCGCCTTTGTCGCCGGTTGCGAAGTCGCACCAGACACCGCTGCGCAGGTTGACCTTGAAGCTGCCCGGCTTCGCGTCGTTGCGGGTCGGGTTACGCGCGACCCACTCGCCGGACTCGCGGCGTCCGCCAGGCAGCAGCTGGGGGATGACGAAATCCAATGCACTGCGGGCCGCCAAGCTGACGGCCTTGAAATCGACACGCTGGGCGCTGTTGAAGCTATTCATGATCGTTCCCATTAGCGGGGCTCTCCCGCTGAAATCTTTGCGGCGCGCCAGCACTGGGCTGACATGCCCGACACGTTCTTGCATCGCGTTCCGTCCGGCTCGATCTCGCGTTGCAGGTGGAGCTCAGAGATCCGCGGCCTGACACTCAGGAAGCTGATCTCGAGGCGCGCAGCGATTTGGTCCGGCGTGAAACTTGCCGGATGCTGCGATCGGAGAAAGTGAAGGACGCGCTCACGGACGGTGGCGGCATGCTCCGTCAGCTTCTGCGCCGCCTCGCTGCTCGGACCGACGGCTTTGAAGCCGGGGCTATCTGGATAGCTCATTGGCGCACCTCGCTTCCGAGACCGGCCAGGTTGGCGATCAGATCAGCGAAGGCCGGGTGCACGCGGTAGCGGCGGGCTACGAACAGGCCGGCTTGGCTGCTCGGCGTCAGGACGGTGACGCGCCACGAGAAGAGCGGCAGGTCAGAAACGGATTGAGATTGCCGGGTGCGTTTGCTATGTCTTTTCATACTACGATTTCCTGGAAGCCCGGTGCGCACGACCTGATCCGCCAAGATGTGGATCGTGCAGCCGGGTTTTCTTTTGGAGGGATGGTGTCAGGCGACGCGAAGCTCAGAGGTCGACCTGACCAGTGGCCCGATCTTCCTCTGCGCCCAGGCGTCGAGACCGGAGACGGGATAAAGCGGGAAGCGCCCGGCGAGCCGAAAGGGCGGGCCTTCCGAGCTGATGCAGGCGAGCTTCGCGAGCGTCTTGGGAGAGCAGGGTACGTTGTACGTGTCGGTCACGTACTTGGCGGCATCCTTCCTTCGAAGGTGGCGCTCAGTGAGATGTACTTCTTCGGTGTCCATCGTGGCCTCGCATAATCACGGATCAATCTCCGTGGGTGCGAGGTAAATGGAGCGTCGAGAAATCCGCGGTAAAGATACGCGGCTGTAATCGCTGCGGATTTCGCCCGCGCATTAGCCGCGTATATTGCCGCGCGTTAGCCGGACTTTTTCTCGCCACGTCCGCGGGTAGGGAAGCCCTTGCGCAGTTGGCGCACCTTGTCGCGGCCGACCCCCAGCTGCTTCATGTGAGCGATATCTTCGTCCTCGGTCGGGATATAGCCTTCAGGCTGTTGCTCCCTCCACTGCCTGAACGCAGGCTCGATCTTCGCCTCAGGCAGACGGCGGGGGGCTTTTGCCGGCTCCTCCAGCGGCGGAGCGTCGGCCGACGTCGTGGCGGCCGGTGTGGGAGCTTGCTCACGGTCGGTGAGTTCGCCACTCGCGCAGCTCATCAGACTTTCGCGAGTGACGAAAATCCACTGATAGGGATCGCTGCCAATTCCTAAGTTGTACGGATCATCAGGTCTCAACTGGCAAAAATCAAAGCGGTCCCTGATGCGGAGCGAGTTCCACCACCTTCGCGGGATCGGGGTTGGATCGCCGCCCGCCTTCTCGCGAATTGCTGTGATCAGGAAGCTCGCCTCTGCAAGCTGCATTATCCGGTTCTGCACTTGAATGAGGCGATGAAGGCGGGGACCTTTTTCCTCCTTAAGCCTCTCAACGATCATCACAGCATCCATCCACTCCTTGCCGGAGAAGTCGAAAGATTGCTGGTAAGGCTTCAGGGGCTTTCGGTTGTATTCCGGATGGTGCTTGACGAGCAGCTCATGAACGAGGCGGGCCCGCCAGCCGGACTTCTCCGGAAAGACCGTAAGCTTCGGCAGGGGCTCGATACAAGGCTCATCACCAGTCCAATCAGACCCGAACATCGACTTGCCCATCACATGTAGGGCGCGGCCAAGAAAGACGTACGAGGCATTATCGTTCGGCCAGCCGAGTGCCTTTTTCCAGAACTCGGCCCGAAGACTCAGTTGCTTATCGATTATCTCAACGCTCATCGCACTTCCGCTTGTGCTCCGCATAAGGACGACGCGGCAGGCTGGTGCGGACCAGCTTTTCGGGAGCTACCCTAGCCGCGCCGATTGATCAGGCCTTCCGAAACTGGACGACCTTGCTCTTTTTGTTTCCGTTCATGGCATCATCGATGTGCCTAGCGATCCGGTCGGCAGCTGCCAGCAGCGCCGAATCGATCTTGTGAATGTACCCCATCGTAACGTTCCCCTTCTTGGAATGGCCGATTAGGGCCTTAATGGTAGGCAGGGTGTAGCCGAGATCCTCGGCTGTAGAGCTGAAGGAATGCCTCAATCCGTGGCTCGTTATTCCCGGAACGTCTTTTGCCGACACCTTCTGAAGCCATCGGGTCAAACCGGTATGGTGTTTCGCCTCGGACGTAATGGCGGGGAACACATACTTCGATTTGGACTTGGCCATTGCCGTCTTCAGCACCGCAATAACCGCCGGTCCGACAGGGCGAATACTCTTGCCTGTCTTACTGTCGCCCAGGCGAAGGGCCATCCCGGCGGTGTCGACCTCGGTCTTCAGCAAACCCTCCACCTCGTCCAACCGGCAGCCGGTCATGGCGGATGTCCGGCTCGCGAGGACCCGCTGCCAATGTTCGCCGTTTGCTTCGGCGGTTGCGAGACACCTACCGAGCCGGCGGTACCCGGCGTCATCTAGACGCCACTCTCTGGTTTGGTCTTTTGGGCGCCGAATGCCGCTCACCGGATTATCGGGCCGATAGCCCTCGTCGACGGCGTAACTGAAGATGCCTCCGAGGAGGCCCATCGTCCTGGCCGCTGTCCCCCTCCCGCCGGTCACGATCGCCCGACCCCGGGTCTTTGTCTTGATGTCGGCAGCTGATTTGCCGGCGATGATGTCGCGCTGGAGACCCTTTGCGTCTGTGGAGGTGAAGCCCTTCACGGTCTTCTTGCCGGCCAGCTTGATTATGTGCCGCTCGATCCGACCCTTGTCGCTGTACAGAGTCGTCTTGCTTTTGACCTCGCCCCGCCGCGTGAGGATGAGGCCCCGCTCGGCCTTGTCCAGGTACTCCCGGCAGAGCTCCTCGACTGTCATGGCGCCGCGGGCCAGCTTCTTGGCCTCGACGGGATCTTGCCCGCGAACCGCATCCGCCAGAGCCAGTTTCGCGTCTCGACGGGCCTCCTCCGGCGTCAGGACGCCGTACCGCCCCAGAGTGAGCCGCCGGCTGCGCCCGTTCGCGTTCCGATATTGCACCACGAAGGATTTCGCGCCGCTCTTTTTGACCCGCAGGCCGAACCCCGGCAGCTCCTCCTCCCAAAGGAACAGGTCCTTGCCGATGGTTTCCGCCGCGTCGACAGCGCGTTTCGTAAGCTTCGGCATTTTTCTCTCGGGTAAGCACTGAGTAAGCACGCGCCGGAAAACGAGGGAAATTCGGAGCAACGACCGTAGCCCCCAAATCAGGCGGGTTTCAGCCTACATTTGAGGGTCATCAATTCCAAGGGATTTCAGGTAAGCAGGGGTAATTTCCCCACCCTTGCCCTCCGAAGGCAAAGGTCACACGTTCGAATCGTGTCGGGTGCGCCAGTTTTTCTGATTCATTCGGCAAGCCGCGCCACCGCTAGATGGAATAGTCGCCCCAGACCAGATGGTGGTCGGAGGCTTCATCGGCCTTTTTCGTCACGGTGTCGAAGGGCACCCAGATGTGCGGATGGAACGAACCCCGGCGCTCGATCCCGGTGCCGGTCAGCCTCTGTCGCAATGCCGGCGACATGATCAGGTAGTCGATCTTGTTGGCCGCAGTCCCGGTGTCGAACGTGCCCGGCCGATCGGTCGGATAGGATGGATGGTCTCTGACATCGACGAATCCGTCCTGCCAGAGCGACGCAAACAGCGGAGTGTTCGGCGTGTCGTTGAGGTCGCCGGCGATCAACACGAGCGGCGTTACCGCCAAGCCGTCTTTGGCAATGGCGTGGGCACGATCGGCCTGAGCCCTTCGACGTTCCTGCATGGAAGGCGAGTTGCCACCGCGCTTGGACTTGAAGTGGTTTGGCAGGACGAGTAGTTCGCTGCCGCCGGGCAGATCGATGAGATATTCCGGGCAATCGCGCGAGAACGTGCGCTCGCCGTTGCCGTTGCGGTCGTCGACGTGGCTCCTGATCGAGCGGATCGGGTAGCGGCTCATGATGCCCACGTCGATGCCGCGTTCATCATTGCCGTCGAGCACCATGACGTGCGGATAGGCCTTGTTGAACTTGGCGTCGAGCACCTGCTCGTTGAAACGCAGCAAGGTAGGCCGGTTCTCGACTTCGATGCATACCTGGATATCCGCGTTGACTTCCGCGATCACCCGAGCGGTGTTGAAGGTCGCTTCCCAGGTGATGTCTGTCGTGAGCAGGAAGAACCAGCCGGTCCAGTCGGCGCGCCCGTCGGCCACTACGGTCACGATACCCGCCTGCGACCGCGAATATAGCTGGCCGCGAACCTTGTTCAGTTGCACCAGCGCATCGCGCGGCGGATTGAGTGCGCTGAACCGGTAAACCTCGTCAAGCGCAATCAGCCGCGCCTTATCGGATGCATCGTAGATCGTCTTGCTGATGATGCGATTGAGCTCCGCTTGATGATCGATCGCTGCCTGTCCGCCCGGCACCCGGTCAGCGTCCATAGCGAGCGGGCGAGTGAACAGATTTTCGACGTTAAACGTCGCAATGCGTAAACTCATGTCACCTCTCAAATCAATCGCCAGTAAAGGCCGCGCGGGCAGTTCGGCCCGAGCCAAAGACATTGGCCTCCTGCATTGCCACGAGGCAGCGAGGATCCGATGCTAGCACGCGGCTGTATCCCGGATTGTGAACAACCTTACATTTTCTCGGTAGCTAAGATAGACCGCGCCGCGGGCTGCGTAAGCATCCCTAGCTCTGAGCGTTGCCCCTGAAGCAATTCAACGCCATGCCACTACGGCGTGGTGAATCGCTCGCCGAAATCTCTTTGATGAGTTGCGGTGCTGCAAATGGTCGCCACAGAGCTGCGAGCCACCCGGCGCTTAGCTCGCCGCGTCTTTGATCGCTGCTTCGAAGGTCTTTCCGTCGAAGGCTGGCATGCTCTGGATACGTCCCAGCCCCTGGCTCGCGTACCAGACGGAGAACGCGAGCATGGCTCCCTGATTCGGGGCATCTACGATGTCGACGAAATCATAATAGCCCTGCGTGTAGTGGATCGACTCGACCTTGATGCCCAGGTTGTCGAGTTTTGCTTTGGCCTTGCCGATCCGCTCCGAGTGCTTGCCTGCCCACTCCGGGCTCAGATTACCAAGCAGAACATATTTCATGGCTACCTCCACGTGATGTTGATCATGATGCGGGAAGGGCCACCCGATTATACGCCTTCCAGGGACCTGTGCCACGTCGTTGTGCGTAGCGCGAACGGCAAGATGCGCCTTCTCCGTAGCGCCCCCGCGTCCGGGCGAAGCAACAGTGCCGCTCTTCATTAGCGGCAGTGAATGGATCCGGCTGCGGCCTTGTTAAAGTCGCGTTAACGAACCACATGCCCGCTTGGCACTATCCAACGACATCGCCAAGGTGAGCCCGCCGTGACGAACCCCCACGACTTCCACAAGCCGCAATCGACCTACAGCAAAGAGGACCTGCTCAAATCGAGCGAGGGCGGTTATTTCGGCCCGGGCAATGCCCAGTTGCCGGCACCGCCGATGCTGATGATGGACCGTATCGTCGAGATCAGCACGGATGGCGGCGAATTTGGCAAGGGCCACGTCGTCGGTGAGCTCGATATCAGGCCGGACCTCTGGTTTTTCGGCTGCTACTTTGCCGGCGACCCCATCATGCCGGGCTCCCTCGGCCTCGACGCCATGTGGCAGGTCATCGGCTATTGGCTCGGCTGGTCGGGCTCACCGGGCAAGGGCCGCGCGGTCGGCGTCGGCGAGGTCGAATTGCGCGGTGGCATCACCCCGGATACGGCGCGCGTGCGGTACGAGGTCAGCATGCGCCAGGTGAGGCGGGGCAAACTGGCGGTTGCCATCGCAAACGGCCGTGTCTTTGCCGATAACGTCTGCGTTTTTCTCGCAAAGGATCTGAGGGTCGGGCTGATCGCGTCCGCGAGCTGACGGCGGAGCGGAAGCTGGCGTTCCAGGCGCGCTCAATAATGGCGATTGTGCCGCTGGAGCCGGGACGGCGAAGGTAAACGGATTACCTGCGCCGCCGCAATTTTCGTTAACTCAAGGCGCATCCGTTTCCGAGGCGCCCGTCAGTTCACCGCGTAGCTGGCGGCAGGCGCGGTGCCGCAGAAGGCCTCAAAATAGGCTTCCAGCTCGGCGACGGCGCGGTGTTCCCATTCGCTGGCTTGCGCCAGCAGGGAACAGCTGTGCGTCGGACGGTAAGCCGCGGTCTGCCGGCACAGCGACGCGATGGTGCGGTAGCGGCGGACGTTTTCCATGATGGCCAGGCCGTTCATTGTTCGGATCTCCCCATGTCTTTCCCGGAGACGAACTTGCGGCAGAACGATTTTCGATTGGTTAGCGCGACGGGGAGAGCGCGCGCGTGGTTTCCCAACTATTGATGGCGGACCGGCGCGCGTCCGGAAACGTTACTCACCCGCGCGAACAGCTTGCGGCAAAGTGCGGTCGCTTGAGCAGATAACCCCCGACGAACGATCGTCGGCCAATGCGCTGTTCCCCTGATGACCCGCTGCCGGAACGAGCAGCGTGCAGGCACAGTAAGCCAGCCCGATTCCAAGTAGCGACGCAGAGAAGACCGCGGCGACGGATTGCAAGGTCGCGGACCGTGCTCGCGGAGATGAGCGCGGCCTGTTGGTGGGGACGAGCGACATGTGGCTTGAGATGGACACGACCGATTGTCCCCAATGAAGAATGACGACTTCGAAGATCGGGCCGCCGCTGGCAGCGGCGGCGCAGTGTCTGAATCCGATTCCGGTCAGCTCCCCGCCTCGTCTCCGGCGAGCCGCATGACCGCGTTAATGGTGCTTGTGCGCGACACCATTGACGCCGCTAACGGCGGCTCCAGCGTTTTCCTCGACGTTGTAGATGATGTCGACCGATCCGGCCTTTTCGAACACCAGCGTGCCCTTGATCTTCTGGCCAACCTGCAGCGGCTCCTTGAGGCCGAGCAGCACGATGCGAAGCGCGCCGGGCTTCAGCTCCACGGTCTTGCCGGGCTTGATCTCGATGCCGCCCGCGACCGGGCGCGTCTTCGCCATGCCGTCGACGTCGACGATCTCGTGCACCTCGATCTGGCTTGCCACCGGCGAGGAGCCGCCGATCAGGCGATCGGCCGTCTTGCCCTTGTTGGTGATGGTGAGATAGCCGCCCGCGATATTGGCTTCCTTCGGGGTCGGGCGCGACCAGGGATGGCCGATGTCGAGCGCCCCGACCTTGTACTCGTGCGCCGCGGCGCTGGTCGAGGCGAATGCAGCCGCCGCAACAGATGCAACGAAGACTCTAAATATGATTGTCATGCCGTCCACTCCGATACTCATACTCACGCTGGACAGAAAGGCATGTAGAGAAACAATCGGACGCGATTACGGCCACTGCCGGACGTGATTGCGGCCATCGCATCGGCGCGAAAAAACCGGGTGTACAACCCGGCAGCGATGCCGTGCCAGCTTCGCCATTCGTCCACCATGCGATGGCCACAGAGATGTCGCGCCGAGGATCACGGCTTCGTTTTTCCGCTTCGCTTCCGTCGCGAGCAGGCCGCGCTTCTCGCACGATCCAGTCAATCTGGCGCCCGATTGCGATGGCTAATCGCCAGACGGTAAGTACAGGGGGCGTATGTGCGTGCGTATCTTGATCGGCCCGCGGCCGGCATCCTTTTCTCATCAATAATGCTTTTCTTCGCTGCTCCCACTGAGGCGCATCACCCCGGCGGCGGCGGCAACACCGGCAGCGGCGGCGCCATCAACACCATCTCCGCCGATACGCTTGCCGAAGGCATGTTCGCCGCATCGATCCGCTACGAATTCATCCGGCTCGGCCAGCTCAGCGACGCCGATCTGCTCGCCGCCGCGAACCGCGGCACGCACGCGCATTCGCTCAGATCGATCGATAGCATGTCGCTCTCGGTCGCCTACGGCATCACCAACGACCTGACCCTCGCCGTTCGCGCTTCCGGCGTCCGCCGCTCCGATATTCGCGAGCCCGGCGAGGACATGCTGAGCGGCGGCCACATGGGCATGATGAATTCGAGCGAGATGAGCAGCCTGATGAGCGCCGATGGCATCAACCGGCGCGGCAACTCCGCCGGCTTCGGCGACGTGACCATGCTCGGCCAGTATCGCTTCCACAACAATGCGCAGACCGGAACGTCCGCCGCCGTGTTGTTCGGCTTCAAGGCGCCGACCGGCAGCACCAGCCAGCGCGACGCCTTCGGCCAGCTCTTCGAGGCCGAGTTTCAGCCGGGCTCGGGCTCATGGGACGGGCTGATCGGCGCGGCCTTCACCAAACGTACGGGGCGCTGGGCGTTCGACGTGAGCGGCCTCTACTACCTGGTCAGCAACGGCACGCAGAACACCAATCTCGGCGACCGATTCCTGTTCGGCACCGCGGTGTCGTACCGCCTGGTCGGCCCCGTCGGCTCGGCGAAAGAGGTGGAGCTGCACGAATACTGCATGCAGCCGCGCAACCAGCTCCAGGAGCACTGCCTCTACCACGCCAACCACGACCACAGCGACATGAAGAAGACGCCCTATACGCTCGACCTCGTGCTCGAGCTCAACGGCGAATGGCATGACAAGCAGCGCATCGCCGGCATTGCCGACCCCAATTCGGGCGGCACTACCGTCTATCTGTCGCCTGGCGTCCGCGTCGGCGTCGACCGCTTCTCCGGCTTCGTGTCGTTCGGCGTGCCTGTCATCAACCAGCACAATGGCGTTCAGTCCAAGCCGGATTATCGGATCCTGACGGGGATTGGTGCGCGGCTGAATTAGCCGCTGCGGTGGCGGACCAACCGTCTCTCCGTCATGGCCGGGGTCGTTTCGGCCATGAACGTTCTTTTTGCTGCAAGGGAGCAAGAACGTGGATGCCCGGCTCACGGCCGGGCATAACGTCCTAGTTAGCACCGGCGCCCTTAGGCCGCACGGATGTTGCCGAGGAATTTGCCGGTTTCGGTCTCGAGCTGCTCGGATTGCGAGGTGAGCTGGGCGGCGGCGTTCAGCACGAGGGTTGCGGAGGCGTCGACCTGACTCGAGGCCTCGCGGACGCCCGCGATGTTCTGCATCACTTCCTGCGCGCCCTGCGCCGCCTGCTGAACGCTGCGGGCGATCTCTCGCGTCGCAGCGCCCTGCTCCTCGACGGCCGCGGCAATCGAGCCGGCGATCTCGTTCATCTGCCCAATCGTGGTGCCGATCTCGCGGATCGCGTTGACGGTCGAGCCGGTCGCATCGCGGATTTCCTGGATCTGGCTGGTGATCTCGTCGGTCGCTTTCGCCGTCTGCGACGACAGCGCCTTGACCTCGTTGGCCACGACGGCGAAGCCGCGGCCGGCCTCGCCGGCCCGCGCCGCCTCGATGGTCGCGTTGAGCGCCAGCAAGTTGGTCTGCCCCGCGATGCTTTGGATCAGCGCCATGACTTCGCCGATTTTCTGCGAGGCCTCGACCAGGCGGCCGACCATGGCCTCGGTCCTGTCGGCCTGCCCGACCGCGCTCTGGGCGATCGACGACGACTGGGTGACCTGCCGCGCGATCTCCTGGATCGAGGACGACAGCTCTTCCGCCGAGGCGGCGACGGTCTGGACGTTCGCGGCCGTCGTCTCGGCGGCGGCCGCGACCTTGGCGCTCTGATCGGTGGTGCCGACCGCGACCTTGGACATCGAGGAGGCGGAGTTCTGCAACTCGTCGGCGGCGGTAGCAGTGCCGCGGATCACGCCGCCGATGCTGCGCTCGAAATCGTCGGCGATACGGGACAGGACCGCCTGCCGCTCCTCGGCGGAACGCGTCTTCAGCGCTTCCTGCTCGGTGCGGAGCTGCGTAGACTCGACCAGATGATCCCTGAAGACCTGGAGGCTGCGCGCGATTCGGCCGATTTCGTTGGTGCGGTCGACGAATGGAATTTCGGCCGCAAGGTTGCCCTTGGCCAGTTCGTCCATCGCCGCACAGGTTCTGTTGAGCGGAACGACCACGCCACGGCCAAGCCAGAACGCGACCAGCGCCGCAAGCGTCAGCCCGGCAAGGCCGGCGACCCCGGCCCACATCATCCGCTGAAAGACCACCGCGTCGATATCGTCGACATAGGCGCCCGCCTGCAGCGCCAGCATCTTGTCGCCCGCGCCAAAGAAGCCGACATAGGAAACCTTGCGTTTTTCCTCGCCGCCGGCCGAGCGCGGCGCCAGATATTCGACGAAACCGCCGCCGGCCCGCGCGGTCTTTACGATATCCTGGATCAACAGCTTGCCGCTCTTGTCCTTGAACTCCCAGCGGTTGACGTTGATGTATTTCGGATTGGCATGGACATAGGTGACGCCGGCGTCAGCGCTTCCGGTGCCGTAGACGCCGACATAGTCGGAATATTCGCCCCAGCGCATGGCGCTGATCGAGGCAAAGGCCATCTGGCGGGCCTGGTCCGAGCTGATCTTGCCGGCCTTGGCCTCGCCTTCATGGTGGGCAAGGATCTTGATCGAAGCCTCGACCAGGTTGCGGACCGTGGTCCGCCGCTCTTCCAGCACCGCATCGCGCAACACCAGGATCTGCAGGGCGGAGACCGCAACGAGCACGATGGTCAGCGCGGCAATGATCATCGCAAAACGCTGGTAGACGGTGAGGTTACGCATGCCGCTTCTCTTCCTGTTGGTTGAGAATGCGTACCAATACAACGTTAACCGACTGTTATCGGGTTGCAGCGATGCCTGCGGCCTCCGATCGCGAGAATCGGCGCTTGAAATGACGACGCCGCGACGACACAATGGCGCTTTCCTACAAACCGACGCGCCCATGATCCCTGCACCGAACGGAATCGCATGGTGCGGCAAGAGTGGACCAGAATGGCTGAAGCCGATCTCGATGTCATCATCCGGCAAATCGCAAAAGCACAGAATAAGAACCTGATCGCCGCCGTGAAGAAGCGGCGCGACCAGATCATGGCCCGCGCGGCCAAGGCAAAGGACAAGGAGACGCGGGACCGCTTCCGGCTGATCGCCAGGAGCACGCTGGAGCTCGGCACCGCCGCAGCGCGGCGGCTGCACAATTCGGCGGAAATCGCGGCCGACAGCTACGCCCGGGCGATCCGGAATGCCGCCGAGGAAGCGGCTGCGGCGGCCGCGAAGAAACCGGCGAAAAAGCCGGCCAAGACGAAAGAAGCATAAGAGCTTAGGTCACTGCGCCGACAGCTTGGCCATCCGTAACGCCCAGCATCTTCTTCAGCTTCTGCACCGCGCTGTCGGGCGTGGTGAGAACCGGCCGTCCCGTCGCCTCAGCGACATCGGCGGCGGCCGGCGCCAGGCTATACTGGGCGAGCGCAATCAGGTCGCAGTCGCAGAGGTCCCTTGAGGCTTCCACCACCAGGCGGTCGTGAGTAGCACGGTCGCCGCGATCGAGCGCGGCCATCGCGCCTTCCGCCAGCTTCGGCACCAGCTCGACCTGCGCCGGAAACTCCGGCGGCATCGAAACAAGCGTCGGCGGAAACGTCGACAGCAGGCCGATCTTCTTAGCCTGCATTACCGCCTGCTCGATCATCGCCTCGTTCGGCTTGAGCACCGGCATCGGGGCGTGCGCACGCGCCACCGCCTCGATGCAGGGGCCGAACGCCGAGCAGGTGAACAGGATCGCATCCGCCCCGGTGCTGGCGGCGTAGCGCCCGAGCCGCAGGAAACGCTCGGTCATGGCCTCGGTGAGCCCGCCGTCGCGCGCCAGATCGGCGGAGAGGCTGTCATCGAGCAGGTTCATCAGGCGCGCCTCCGGCCAAAGCCGCGCGAACGAGGCCTCGATCGGCGCAATCGAATGCTTCAGGGCGTGGACCAGAGTAATGCGCATGTCGACCAATCCCACCGCGGCGCGGCTTATGTCAACCGGGCGCGCCGTAGGGTCGTTCTATTTGAACGGCAGGGCGTACATCAACCCGCCCTTGCTCCAGGTCGCATTCAGGCCGCGATCGAGCTTCAGCGGGCTGGCCTTGCCGACATTGCGCTCGAAGATTTCGCCGTAATTGCCGCCCGCCTTGATCGCCTGCAGCATCCACTTGTTGTCGAGGCCGAGCCGCGATCCGAGATCGCCCGAGGTGCCGAGCAGCCGCTGGATGGCCGGGACGCTGGAGGATTTCGCCATCTCGTCGGCATTGGCCGCGGTCACGCCGAGTTCTTCCGCCTCGATCAGGCCGTAATGCAGCCAGGCGATGATATCGGTCCATGCCTCGTCGCCATTGCGTGTGAAGGGCCCGAGCGGCTCCTTGCTGATGGTCTGCGGCAGCACGACGTAGTCCGCGGCGTTCGATGCCGCCGTGGTGACGGCGCCCGCCAGCGCGGAGGCATCCTGGGTCATGGCATCGCAGCGGCCGCCGAAAAAGGTCTGGTACATCGTGTCGGTGCGGTCGAACACCAGGGGTTTCCATTCGATGCCGTTGGCGCGGCCGTAATCGCCGAGCGTGACTTCATGGGTGGTGCCCTGGGCGACGCAGACGGTGGCACCGTTCAGGTCCTTGAGGTTCTTCACGCCGGCATCGGCGCGCACGACAAAGCCCTGTCCGTCGTAGAAATTGACCGGGCCCTGCCGCAGGCCGAGCGTCGTGCCGCGCAGATAAGTCTGGGTCGAGTTGCGATAGAGCACGTCGATTTCGCCGGATTGTAGCGCGGTGAAGCGGTTCTGTGCCGTGAGCGCGACATATCGCACCTTCTTGGGATCGCCGAGCACGCCGGCCGCCAGCGCGCGGCAATAGTCGACGTCGAGCCCCTTGTAATTGCCTTGCGAATCCGGCGTCGAGAAGCCGGCAAAACCGGTGCTGACGCCGCATACCAGCATGCCGCGCTGCTTGACCGTATCCAGCGTCCCGGCCTGCGCCGTCAGGCACGACGCGGCGAGCAAGCCTGTAGCGATGACGATCCTCTTCATACTGCCCTCCTGCTAATGACCTACACTCTTCAAGGCGCTGTCGACCGCCTGGCCCAGGCGATCGACGATCAAGTCGATATCGTCCGGCGTCGCGATATAAGGAGGCGCGAGCAGCACGTGATCGCCGCTGCGGCCATCGGCGGTCCCACCGGCGGGATAGCAGCCAAGGCCGCCCTCGAAGGCGATCGCCTTGACGCGCTGATGTAGTTTGAGCGCGGGATCGAATGGCGCGCGGGTGGCGCGATCGGCGACAAGCTCGATCGCCCAAAACAGGCCGCGGCCCCTGATCTCGCCGACATGGCGGTGATTGCCGAAACGCTCGGTCAGCCGCCGTTCGAGCTGGGCGCCGAGAACCTTGACACGGTCCAGCAACTGCTCGTCCTCGATCACGCGCTGCACTTCGAGCGCTGCGGCGCAGGCCATCGGATGCGCCAGATAGGTATGGCCGTGCTGGAACGCGCCCGAGCCGTCGCGGATCGCATCGATGATGCGCCCGCTCGCCAGCATCGCGCCGATCGGCTGGTAACCGCCGCCGAGGCCCTTGGCGATCGACTGAATATCAGGCGCAATCCCTTCCTGTTCCCAGGCGTGGACCGTTCCGGTGCGGCCCATGCCACACATCACTTCATCCAGCATCACGAGCGCGCCGTGCCGATCGCAGATCTCGCGGACCGCACGGAAATATCCCTCCGGCGCCGGCACGCACCCCGCGGTCGCGCCGACGACCGGCTCGGCGATAAACGCCGCCACGTTCTGCGGGCCAAGGCGCTGGAATTCCGCATCGAGCTCCGCCGCCAGCCGGGCGACGAAATCCGCCTCGGATTCGCCGTCGCGCTTTTCGTGATACGAGAAGGCCGGCGTGACGTGGCTGAAGGCAGTTGACAGCAGCGGCGCATAGGGCTCGCGGCGCCAGGCATTGCCGCCGGCCGCCAGCGCACCCAGCGTATTGCCGTGATAGCTCTGGCGCCGCGCGATGAAGTGCCGGCGCTGTGGCTGGCCGATCTCGATGAAATATTGCCGCGCCAGCTTGATGCCGGCCTCGACGGCTTCCGAACCGCCGCTGACGAGATAGGCATAGGCGAGCCCGCCGGGCTCATGGCTCACGAGCTTGTCGGCCAGCGCTTCGGCCGGCTCGGACGAGAAGAAGCCGGTGTGGGCATAGGCGAGCCTGGACGCCTGCCGCGCCATCGCATCGAGCACACGCGGGTGCTGGTGGCCGAGACAGGAAACGGCGGCGCCGCCGGACCCATCCAGAATTCGCCGGCCGTCCTCGGCAATCAGCCAGACGCCTTCGCCACCGATCGCCCTCGGAGGAGTTTCACGCAGGCTTCGATGCAGCACCCGGCTCTTGCTGGCGCCCATAACGATCAACCTTTCTCAGCAACGTATTGCGACATCGCGGCGAGCCGGCCTTCGGTCTCCTCCAGCCGGCGCTTGGCCGGCGCACCGCCGAGCACGAAGGTGACCGCCGCCAGCGACTGCGCGATCGCAATCGCGCCGGTCAGGCTCGGAAAGAATCCAGGCGAGGCCGCGGCTTCGAACAGCAGCAGATGATCGGCGCCCTCCGCCATCGGCGCGGTCACGGCGTCGGCAATCGCAATCAGCCTGGCGCCGGAATCATGGGCCGCGCGCGCCGACAGCACGCTCGCCTTGGAATAGGGAGCAAAGCCGATGACCACGACCGCATCGCCGCTTCCGAAGGCGCCGAGGTCGAGATCTTCCGGACCGGCGCCGCCGACCAGTTGTACCTCATCAGGCCGGAACAGGCGGAGCTGATAGTTGAGCAGCTCGGCGACGCTGCGGCAGCTTCGGAAACCGGCGATCCAGATTCGCCGCGCTTCATGCAGGGCCTTGGCCGCATCGGCCACCGAGCCGGTGGAAATGCGCGAAAGGCCCGCCGCCTCGGCCTCCAGCTTGTCGGCAACCAGCGATATCTCGGCATGGGGCCCCTTGCGGCCGCCGCGGGTGCGGGCCGAAAACGGCTGCGCTTGCGCCGGCCGGCGCGCCTCGATCAGCGCCGCGCGCAATTCGTCCCACCCCGAATAGCCGAGCGCCTTGGCGAGACGCGTGAAGGCGGCGGGATCGGCACCGGCCTCCGCGGCGAGATCGCGCATCGAGCGCGTGGTGGCGTCGTAATCATTGGCGGCGACGAAGCGCCCGACCTGCTGCAGCCGCGCCGGCAGCGACGGCAATGCACTGCATAGCTGGGTGAGCGGCGAGGATTTCGGTTGCGTCTGCGCCATGAAACAAATGTTGCACATATCTCCATTTGGTGCAACATATGAAACGCGCCCGGTCCGGACGCATGGCCGAAGATCGCTGTTGGCAGAAGGTCCTTGTGCTGTGACGACATCGACGCCCGAACTCCGCCGCCGCCGGCAACTGCGCTTCTCGCCGAGCCGCCAGCAGATTACCGGCCTCGTCTGGCAGATCGTCGTGGTCGGGATAGCGGTCGCGATCGTCGCCTTCCTGTGGTCGAACGCCCTGCACAATCTGTCGGCGCGCCGGATTTCGACCGGATTTGCCTTTCTCGGCCGCGAGGCCGGAATGCCGATCGCGGACACCTGGCTCGCCTACAGCCCGAAGGACTCTTACGTCCGCGCCTTCATCGTCGGCATCGTCAACACGCTGCGCGTCGCCGTGATCGGCATCGTGCTGGCGACGGTGCTGGGCACATTGATCGGCATCGCACGGCTGTCATCGAACTGGTTGCTGTCACGGCTTGCCGCTGTCTATGTCGAATTGCTCCGCGACATTCCGCTCTTGCTGCAGCTTTTGTTCTGGTACGTGCTGATGCAGGGCCTGCCGGCGGCGCGGGCAGCATGGAAGCCGATCGAGGGCGTCTTTCTTTCCAACAGGGGGCTGGTGCTGCCCTCTATTCCACTTACGGAGGCCAACCTGTGGGTGATCGCCGCAGCGCTGGCCGGCCTAATCCCGCTATGCGTCGTGCGGCGGCAACTGACGGCGCGGCACGAGGCCGACGGCAAGGTGCGGCGTCTCTGGCCTTATGCGCTTGCGCTTGTGGTTGGACTACCAGCGCTGGTGTCGTTCAGCCTCGGTGCATCCTGGACCGTCACGATGCCGGAATTGCGCGGCTTCAATTTCGTCGGCGGGCTGACGCTGGCGCCGGAATATTTCGCGCTGCTGATCGCGCTCGTCACCTACACCTCGGCCTTCATCGCCGAGATCGTGCGCAGCGGCATCCAGGCTGTGCCCAGAGGGCAATGGGACGCGGCAAACGCGCTCGGCCTCCGCCGCAGCTTCGTGCTGCAGCGTATCGTACTGCCGCAGGCGCTGCGCGTAATTATTCCGCCGATGACCAGCCAGTATCTGAACCTCACCAAAAACTCTTCGCTTGCGGTCGCAGTCGGCTACCAGGACATCGTCTCGATCGCCAACACGACGCTGAACCAGACCGGCCAGGCCATCGAAGCCATTGCGCTGATCATGATGGTGTTCCTGACGATCAGCCTTGGCATCAGCCTGTTGATGAACTGGTACAATGCGCGCATCGCGCTGGTGGAGCGCTGATCCCATGACGTCGATCTCAGAAGCGCCGCAAAATCCAATGCCGTTCGAGCGCGCGCGAACCCGCAAGGTCCCGGGCGGCTATGTCACCCGCTGGCTGCGCGCCAACCTGTTCGCCTCGGTTACCTCCTCGCTCATTACCGTGATTCTGGTCGTGTTGCTCGGCAAAGCGCTGCTGAGTCTTGCGCAATGGGGTTTCTGGAACGCGATCTGGTCCGTGCCCGGCGACCAAACCGGCGCCTGCCGGTCGATCCGCGGCATCGGCGCCTGCTGGGCCGTGATCCCCGAAAAATATCGTTTCATCCTGTTCGGCACCTATCCGTTCAATGAGCAATGGCGGCCGGCACTGGTGTGCCTGACATTCATCGCGCTGTTCTTCGCGTCGAGCCGGCGGAGCTGGTGGCGCAAGGAACTGGTGCTGATCTGGGTTGCCGCACTGGCGCTGATCGGCGTCCTGATGTGGGGCGGCATCTTCGGATTGAGCTACGTGTCGCAGGACCGCTGGGGCGGACTTCCGGTGACGCTGATCCTCGCGACGTTCGGGCTCGCCTTCGGCTTCCCGCTCGGCATCGTCGTGGCGCTCGGCCGTCGCTCGAAACTTCCGGCGATCCGTTCGCTCTGCGTGCTCTATGTCGAACTGATCCGCGGCGTGCCGCTGATCAGCTTGCTGTTCATGGCCAGCGTGATGTTTCCGCTGTTCATGCCCGACGGCGTCAACATCGATAAGCTGCTGCGGGCGCAGATCGCCTTCGTGCTGTTTGCCGGCGCCTATCTTGCCGAGGTGATCCGCGGCGGGCTGCAGGCGGTGCCGCGCGGCCAGCACGATGCCGCCGACGCGCTCGGGCTTTCCTACTGGAAGAAGAACGGCCTGATCATCCTGCCGCAGGCGATCCGCCACGTGATCCCGCCGTTGGTCAACACCTTCATCGCCTTCTTCAAGGATACCAGCCTGGTGCTGATCATCGGCATCTTCGACCTGCTGACGACCGCGAAGACCTCGATCATCGATCCGGCCTGGCAACCGTTCAGCGTCGAGGTCTACTTGTTCGTGGCGCTGATCTATTTCCTGTTCTGCTTCGCGATGTCGCGCTATAGCCGCAGCCTGGAGGCACAGGCCCGCCACAGCTGATCGCGATGAGCCCGCCGCGGAACGGCGGATCACCCAAACGCGACGGCTTATGCCGCCTTGATGCGGGCCAGGAAGCGGCCGACCTCGTTGCTGAGCGCTTCCGACTCGGCTGCGAGGCCGTCGGAGGATTCCAGAACGTCAGACGCTGTCTCGCCGGTCTGGTTGGCCGCGTTCGAGACTCCGACGATGTTGTTGGAGACGTTCTGCGTGCCGACAGCGGCCTGCTGAATGTTGCGCGCGATCTCCGCCGTCGCCGCGCCCTGCTGCTCGACGGCGGAAGCGACCGTGGTGGCAATCTCCGACATCTTGTCGATGATCTGGCCGATGCCCTTGATGGTATCGACCGCTTCCTGGGTCGAGTCCTGAATGGCCGCGACCTGCGCGGTGATGCCTTCGGTGGCGCGCGCCGTTTGCGTGGCAAGGTTCTTGACCTCGGAGGCAACGACGGCAAAGCCCCTGCCGGCCTCGCCCGCGCGCGCGGCTTCGATGGTCGCATTCAGCGCCAGGAGGTTGGTCTGCGCCGCAATGGTGTTGATCAGGCCGACCACCTCGCCGATGCGGTTTGCTGCATTGGCCAGCTCGGTGACCGTAACCTCGCTCTTCGCCACCTGCTCCACGGCCTGGGCCGCGATCCGCGCGGATTCGCCAACCTGCCGGGAAATCTCGCCGATCGAGCTCGACAGCTCCTCGGTCGCCGACGCCACCGTCTGGACGTTCGTGGCGGCCTGCTCCGAGGCGGATGCGACCGCGCCGGTCTGTTCCTTGGCCTGCGCCGCGACCAGCGACATCTTCTCCGCCGAACCCTTCATACGTGAGGCGGCGTTCGACACCGCAGCCAGTGCGCTGGTCGCGCCGTCATTGAACTCGCGCGTCAACTGGTCGATCAGCGCGGCCTGTCGCTGCTTCGCCTCCTGCTCGGCGGCCTTTTCCGCGGCGGCGGCGTTCGCCTGCACGATGCCTTCGCGGAACACCGACAGCGCTTCCGCCATCTGGCCGATCTCATCGCCACCGCGCCTCTTATCGACTTCGGCGGAGAGGTCGCCATCGGCGAGCCGCGTCATGGTCTTCTCGAGCCCGACGAGCCGCGCCACCAGGTTGCGACCGATGTAGAACCAGACGAACAGGGCAGCGCCGGCGACACTGATCGCTGCAATCATCAGCATGACGGATGTGCCAAAGCCGATCGCCTCATCGGAACGGTCGGTGGCTTCCTTGGTCTTGTTGGTGACGGCCTTGACCTGGGCCGCGACTTCCTTTGCAAGCTCGCCGGTCAGGCCGCGCGTCTCGTCCAGCAGCTTCTGGCCGAGCTGGCTGGCGGCGAGCTCCTTGCGGCGCGTGTCGAAAATCGTCTCGCCCGAGCCGAGCTTCAGCCAGGCTTCGCCCGCCTTCGGCAGACCGTCGGTCGGCTGCAGGGTGTTGACGATATCGAGCTTCTCCTCGACCTTGGCCGACATCGCCTTGAAATTCTTTTCGAGCGCCGCGACGCTTTCGGCATTCGGCGCGACCGCGGCGCGGTCCAGGAGGCTCGACGCCAGATTGACGAAGCCGACCAGGTCGGCAAAGCCCTGCGACACCGGAACCTGGGTCGAAGCCAGCTTGAGCAACGTCATCATGGTCTGGTTGGCGTCGCCGCCGAGCGTCATCGAGACCATGGTGATGTCGGCCTGGGCCTTTTCACCGGCCGGAAGTAGAACGTCGTTCAGCTTGGTCTGGGTGTTCTGGGCGGCCTTCACGATCTCTTCGCCGCGGGCGCTGAGCTTGAGCCGCTCGTCGACCGCGCCGTCGAGCGCAGCCAGCTTGGTATTCATGGCCGCAATCAGCTTCTTCAGCCGGTCGATCGCCTCGCGGTCGGATTGCGTGCGGGCGACGTCGTCGAGCCGCTTCGCGACACCGTCCTGACGCGCCTTCAGCGCGGTGAGTTCCTGCTGCCGCTGCGCCTGCGATTTTGCCGCCAGCAGTGTGGGCGCGGAGCCGGCGAGCGCCTGGGTGTCCGTCTGCAATCCCAGCGTTTCCACGATCTCCGGGATGTTGCGGCCGGCGACGCCATGGAAGAGATCGCGGACCTGCGAGAACATCAGCCAGGCTGCGCCGCCCGCGATGACGGTGGTTCCCGATACCGCCGCGAAAGCGAAGAAAAGCTTGGCCCGGATGCCAAGTTTGCGAGCTGATGTCACGGTCCGTTCCTCAATTCTTGAGTGCAGCTTGTTGTTACTTGGCAGCGAGCTTGTACTGCTGGATCAATTCCCTGGCGCGCGTGTAAAGCCGCTCGCCGTCGATGCCGAGCTTGGCCATGTTGGCCTTCCATTCGGCGACGGCCGGCGCGGTGACCCGTTGCAGTTCGGCGCGCTGCTCGTCCGTGAAGTTCAGAGCGGTAAAACGCGGATCGCCCTGCAGCTTCTTCTTGGTGACCGCCTCCTGCGCCTCGCGGATGCGCGCGCTGCCCATCGCGATGTCGGCAGCATGCTTTTCGATGATCTTCTTCAGATCAGCGGGCATCGAATCCCAGGTAGCGCGGTTCATCACGATCATCAGCGCCGGCGCCGCCAGGCGCGCGTCGATCACGACATTGAGCTGATCGGCGAGAAACTTGCCGCCCGCGCCTTTGGTGGTGGTCGTGGAGTCCCAGCCATAGGCGATCGCATCAACGTAGCCGCTGGCGATCGTGTCACCGATCATGTTGAGGGGAATGCCGAGCGGCACCGCGCCGAGCTTGGCGAGGGCGACGCCGACGGTCGTGCTGGGCGTGCGCATGCGCAGGCCGCGGAAATCCTTCACCGACTGGATCTTCTTGCCGGTCGTGAAGATCGGATAGGGCGGCAGTACATAAAGTCCGAGCACCTTGACCGAGGCATAGTCCTTGTCCAGCAGGCCTTCCTTGTAGAGCGACATCATCGCCGAGGTGCCCGAGATCGAGTTCTCGAACATGAAGGGCAGCTCCATCACCGACGATTGCGGAAAGCGGCCGGGGTGATATCCCTGCACGGTCGCCGCCATTTCGATGGCGCCTTTCTCGACCATGGTGAACAGCTCGGCCGGCTTGCCATAACCGCCGATCGGCTTCAGCGCCACCTCGATGCGCCCGCCGGACTCCTCTTCGACCGCCCTGGCAAATGGCAGCAGGACCTGATCGTAGGCCGGCGTGTTTTCGGTGTTGATCGAACCGAAGCGCAAAACCACATCCGCGGCAAATGCAGGCGTCACGAAGAAGGTAGCGAGACCAAGCAGGGCTGTGGCCGCGGATGGAATCCTGGTGCGGGAGAACATTCTGTTTCCTTGATCACCGTCAGCTGTCGAGTTCGGCTCGCAGCAACTGTCGGTCGCATGGCGGGTCCTTGACAGCATCGACCATAGCTTTGGCGAATTAATCGCGGGTAAAGCTTGCAATGGCACAGCGGCTCCGTAGGAACACGGACTCACTTCCGCAAAACGACTCACTTCCGCAAAGAAGAATGACGGTCGTCATTCTTCTTGAAGCCCGCATTGATCGGGCGACCCATCAGGCCCGGCGTCTTGGCGGGCTACACCTTCACCAGGCTTTCGAAGCCGCCATAGATCATCCGCTTGCCGTCGAACGGCGGCGAAGTGCCGTCCCCGAACATGTCCTTGAGCCGCGGGTCCGCCATCACCTTGGCGTTGATCTTGTCGCGCTGGGCGCGCGACTTGTAGGTAATCCAGGCGAACACGACGACTTCACCCGGCTTCAGCTTGACGCTGCGCGGGAACGAGGTGAACTTGCCGACCTTGACGTCGTCAGCGACCCATTCGCGATAATCCAGCGCGCCGTATTCGCGCCAGATCTTGCCGCACCTCTTCGAAATGCGGATATAGGCTTCGAGATTCTTCTTCGGCACGGGAACGATGAAGCCGTCGACGTAAGGCATTGCGAGTTTCCTCTTCACGTTGAAGACGTCATTGCGAGCCAACGGGGCGCGCGTTCGCGCAACCCATTGGCTCGCAATGACGGCGTAGCTTTCAGCTATGGCAACAAGATGCCTGAACCCGCGCCGGCTGGTATTGGTCACGTAGCCGCACCCAGTCCATCGGATAGGCCAGGCCCTCCTCATGACGCCCGAGCGGCGTGAGGTCGAGATAGTGATAGGCGGCGTTCATCATGTCGAGGCCGCGCGCGTAGCAGGAATAAGTGTGGAAGATGTTCCCGGCCTCATCGCGATAGAACACGCTGATGCCGGGCGCCTCCTCGCCTCCGAAGGCCGCGGTGCCGAAATTATAGTTGCGCCCAGCCTCGATCTGCTCCGGCGTGAACGAGACGCCGAAATCATAGTTGAAATCGTTGCCGCCGGACGACAGCCAGTCGAAGCTCCAACCCATCCGCTGCTTGAACGCAATGAGCTTTTCCAGCGGCGCGCGCGAAATCGCGACCATCGTGGTATCGCGGGCGGCCAGATGCGGGATGATCCGCTCGAACCCGTCGGCCCAGAACGAGCAGCTCTTGCAGGCCTCGTCCCGGCCGGGCGCGAACATCAGGTGCTGCACGACGAGCTGGCTGCGGCCCTTGAAGAGGTCGTCCAGCGACACTTTCCCTTCAGCGCCGTCGAACAGATAGTCCTTGTCGACCTTGACCCATGGCAGCGCGCGGCGCTCTTCGGCCAGACGCTCGCGCGCGTAGGTGTACTCTTTCTCATGCGCAAGGTGAGCCTTGCGCGCGGCGATCCATTCCTCGCGGGAGACGACGGGGTGCGATGGCATGATTGGCTCCCGTGTTCAGGCCAGATAGCTTTCGAGCTTGCCGAGGAATTCCGTCCAGCCACGCTGGTGATTGTCGCGCGCCTTCTCGTCGACAAACTGGGCGTGGTTGAAGACGAGCAGCGTACCGCTGCCTTCCGGCCGGATCGAAATGGTCACCAGCGATTCCCGCTCCGGCGTGGAATGCCATGCCCAGCTGAACACCAGCTTCTGGTTCGGCACCACCTCGCGATAGACGCCGCCGACCTCATTGTAATTGCCGTTGGCGCGGAAGCTGATGCGATAGCGGCCGCCGACGCGCAGGTCGATGTCGGCCTTGACCGAGCCCTCCTCGACCGAGACAGGCCCGAACCATTGCACTAGCCTTTGCGGGTCGGCCCACGCGGCGTAGACTTTTTCGGGCGCGGCGCTGAACCGGCGCGTGAGCGTGAGACTGGGCCGCGCGGCGAGTTCGGCGTCGCTGTTAGTGTCGTGCTTGGCAAGGCTGGACTGGGTGGCCATGGGTCTTCCTCCACAAAAGCGGCAAGGCGGTCGAGTGCGGCGGACCAGAAGCGCCGGTAGCGATTGAGCCACTCCATCGCCTCCTCCATCGGCTGGGCGGTCAACCGGCACGCGACCGTGCGCCCGGTCTTTTCGCGCGCGATCAGGCCGGCGTCCGAGAGCACGTCGAGATGCTTCATGATCGCGGGCAGCGACATCGAAAACGGCTGCGCCAGCTCGCTGACCGACAGGCTCTCGCGATTGCCGAGGCGCGCCAGCAGCGCGCGTCTGGTCGGATCGGAAAGCGCAGCAAAGGTGCGATCGAGGGCGACTTCTTGATACTTAACCATACGGTTTAGTATAGAGGCAAAAAGAACGCCGTCAAGCCGGCGTTCGCATCACGTGTCCGCGAGTTCGGGGAAGGCCGAGCCCGCGGCGCCAATCAGGACGTCCGGGAAGAATTCGCGGCTGCGATCAATAGTCCCGGTAAATCCGCATTCGCGGCTGTTGGCCGAAAGCGAAGCGCGGATTGACATTGCAATACAGCCCCCGTCCGGACGCCGCCGCCAGGCACTGGTTATAGGAGGCGTAGGAGCAGTCGCCGGGAATGCCGATACCGCGTCCCTGGAGGCAATAGGGGTAGTCGTAGGCCGCCGCCGGAGAACTGCCGACGGAGGTAGCAATTGTTGCCGCTGATAGCGCCAACAGTGCCAACGTTGCATTGCGCATCTTGGATCTCCTTCACGTGACGCAGAGCCGCGCCATCTTTGCAATAAAACACCGTGGCTCTGCCGTGGTTCCGTGACCTAGATCACTGCACTTTTTCGACCTTGGCTTCCTCGATGACCTTCTTCCACTTGTCGGTCTCGGCCGCGATCATGGCGCCGAACGCCTCCGGCGTGCCGATCAGCGGCTCGCCGCCGAGATCGGTCAGCTTGGACTTGATGCCGGGCTCGGCCAGGATCTCGTTGATCTCCTTGTTCAGCTTGGCGATGATTTCCTTCGGGGTGTTCTTCGGGGCGCCCATGCCGAACAGCGCCGTTGCCTCATAGCCCGGAACGGTATCGGCAAGCACCGGAACGTCAGGCAGCAGCGGGGACTTCGCCGTGCTGGTCACCGCGAGCGCCCGCACCGCGCCGCCGCGGACATGCTGGATGATCGAAGGCATGTTGTCGAAGATCACCTGGACCTGGCCGCCGAGCAGATCGGTGATCGCCGGCGCCGCACCGCGATACGGCACGTGCTGCATCTTGGCACCTGACATCGCCATGAACATTTCGCCCGACAGATGCACCGACGTGCCGTTGCCCGAGGATGCCATGTTCACCTTGCCCGGGTTGGCCTTCACATAGGCAATGAACTCGGCGACCGTCTTGGCCGGCACGTCCTTGTTGACCGTCATCACGTTCGGCACGCGATTGAAGGCCGCGACCGGCGCGAGATCGCGCACCACGTTGAACTTGAGGTTGGCGTAAAGCGAAGCGTTGATGTAGTTCGCCGGATTGACCAGCAGCACGGTGTAGCCGTCCGGTTCCGCGTTGATGACGGATTCGGTCGCGATATTGTTGCCGGCGCCGGGCTTGTTCTCGATCACGAATTGCTGGCCGAGCCGCTCGGAAAGGCGCTGGCCGATCAAGCGCGCAATGATGTCGGTCGCGCCACCCGGGGGATATCCAACGACCCATTTGACCGGCCGGGTCGGATAATCCGCCGCCGAAACGCTGCCGATCGAAGCGGCCGTGGAAAGGCCGATCACGGCCAGACAAATCGCGGTGCGACGTGAAATCATAAAACTTCTCCTTGGAGGCCGGGATTCAGAGCCCGGTCCGTTTCTATTGAGGCGCGGTTCTATTGAACCCGGCGCGGGCCGCGTTGTAACAAACAAAGTCTGGTGCGGCCAGTGCGACACAGGCGCCGCCGACCGCGACGAAAGGATAAGGCATGTCTGTCAGGGTTAATGCACTCGACCACCTCGTGATCAATGTGTCCGACGTGGCGCGTTCCGCCGAGTGGTACCGCAAGATCCTCGGCATGGAGGTCAAGGTGTTCGATCCCGGCCCCGGCAAGACGCCGCGCACCTCGTTAGTGTTTGGTAACCAGAAGATCAACGTGCGGCCGCGCGACGCCGACAAGGTCGAGTGGTTCACCGCCGACCACGAGACCGCCGGCAGCGACGATTTGTGCTTCCTGACCTCAAGCATGCCGGACGAGGTCGTGGCGCATCTGAAGGCCAACGGTGTCGCGATCGAGGAAGGCCCGGTGGCCAAGCAAGGCGCCCGCGGCACGCTGCGCTCGGTCTATTGCCGCGACCCGGATGGGAGCTTGATCGAGATTTCGTCGTATGAGGATGGTGCGAGGTAGCACGGCTCGCTCCCCCGTCATTGCGAGGAGCGCAGCGACGAAGCAATCCATGCTTCCGCTGCGGCACGATGGATTGCTTCGCTTCGCTCGCAATGACGGGGTGAGAGCAGCGCCGCAAATTACCGATTTGCCCATCGGGCCATCAGATGGCAGAACTACCCCCAAGCAAGAACCAGAAGCCGCCATAGAGCGGCACGGGAGGAATCTTATGCCACGTTCGCAAGCCACGCCGGGCATTGTCGGACCATTCGCAGGCCTCGACGTGCCCTGGCTGCTGCGCATGCGCGCCGAGAGCCGCCGCAACCATCCGTTTCTGATCTGGGCGCCGTTCGAGAGGCCGGCGCAGAGCTGGTCCTACGGCGAATTTCACGAGCGCGTCGGACAGCTTTCGGCGGGCCTCGCCAAACGCGGGATCAAGCCCGGCGAATATGTGCTGATCCACCTGGACAACTGCATCGAGGCCATGCTCGCCTGGTTTGCCTGCGTCGAGCTCGGCGCCATCGCGGTCACCACCAACACACGCTCGGCCGCCGCCGAGATAGAATATTTCGCCGGCCATTGCGGCGCGGTCGCCGCCATCACCCAGCCGGCCTATGCCGAGCTGATTTCGGCCAACTGCCGGGACTTGCGCTGGATCGCCGTCATCTCGCACGATGCCGGAGCTGCGCCCGCGCAACGACCGGCGCCCGGCGACAGTTTTGAGTCACTGTTCGCCGACAGCGCCGACCGCCCGCGTCGCGCCACCGATCCGTTCGCGCCGTGCAGCGTGCAATACACCTCCGGCACCACGTCGCGCCCGAAAGCGGTGTTGTGGACGCACGCCAACGCGCTGTGGGGCGCCAAGATCAACGCCGCGCATGAAGACCTGCATGCGGCCGACGTGCACCAGACCTACCTGCCGCTGTTTCACACCAACGCGCTGGCCTATTCCATGCTGGCGAGCCTGTGGGTCGGTGCGTCCTGCGTGATCCAGCCGCGCTTTTCCGCCAGCCGCTTCTGGAGCGTCGCGCTCGCACACAACTGCACCTGGACCTCGACGATCCCCTTCTGCATGAAGGCGCTGCTGGAGCATGAGATCCCGAAGAATCACAAGTTCCGCCTGTGGGGCACCGCGATATGCGAGCCGCCGCCCTTTGCCGCCTTTGGCGTCAAGATGATCGGCTGGTGGGGCATGACCGAGACCATCACCCATGGCATCGTCGGCGAGGTCGACCAGCCCAACACACCGATGTCGATCGGACGCGCCGCAGGCGAATATCAAATCCGCATTGTCGACGACGACGGCGCGCCGACGCCGGTCGGCGGCACCGGCAACCTGCTGATCAAGGGCATTCCCGGCTTGTCGCTGTTTGCCGAATACCTGCACAATGAAAAGGCGACGCGCGAAAGTTTTGACGAGCACGGCTATTTCATCACCGGCGACCGCGTCACGCTGCTGGACAACGGTTTCATCCGCTTCGGCGACCGCAACAAGGACATGCTGAAGGTCGGCGGCGAGAATGTCGCGGCCTCCGAGATCGAACAGGTGATCGCGGTGGTGCCCGGCGTGCGCGAAGCCGCGGTGGTGGCGAAGAAGCATCCGATGCTGGATGAGGTGCCGGTCGTGTTCATCATTCCGCAGGCCGGCGTCAAAGATGCGCCAGCCGACCTGCATGATGCCGTGATGGCCGCCTGCCGGAGCAATCTCGCCGACTTCAAGGTGCCGCGCGAGGTTCACTTCGTCGATGACATGCCGCGCTCGACACTGGAGAAGGTGGCCAAGGCGGAACTGCGGAAGATGCTGGAGTAGGATGCCGTCATGCCGGGGCGCGAGGCATATTACGGTGCGCAATTGCGCACCTGAGAATATCGAGGTTCCCCGATGCGCAATTGCGCATCTGAGGTCTGGTGCTAGCGCACCACCCGGAATGACGAAGGCAATGGACAGATTGGGGAGGCGCGGTATGCGAGAACTACATTCACCAACGATCCGATTGATTCAAAGTCTCGCGATTGCGCTATCGGTTGGTTGGCCCGCGACCATCGCCTCGGCGCAAACCGCTGACACCATCCTGTTCAACGGCAAGATCCTGACCGTCGACATGGATTTTTCGCAGCAGGAAGCGCTCGCGATCGGAGACGGCAAGATACTTGCCACCGGCACCTCCGCTGCGATGAAGAGGCTCGCAGGTGAAAAGGCAAGGCTCGTCGATCTCGGCGGCCGCACGGTGATTCCCGGACTGACCGACGGCCACATCCACGGCATCCGCGCGGCGTTGACATTCGGCACCGAGGTGAACTGGATCGGCACGCCATCGCTGAAGGAGGCGCTTGAGAAGATTCGCCAGGCCGCCAAGGAGCAGAAACCCGGCTCATGGATCATCGTTGCCGGCGGCTGGACCGAGGAGCAGTTTGCGGAAAAACGCCGGCCGACGCCGGAGGAAGTCACGGCGGTGGCGCCAGATCATCTCGTCTATATCCAGCATCTCTATGATTGGCTGCTGCTGACGCCAAAGGCGATGGAAGCACTGAGCATTCGGGACGACGCCGATGTCACCCCGGGCGGCAAGCTCGCACGCGATGGCAACGGCAAGCCGACCGGCGTCATCGAGGCCGGCGGCAGTGCGCTCGGCAAGATCTTCGACAAGCTGCCGAAGCCAACGCTGCAGCAGCAGGTCGACGGTTCGAAAAAGTTCTTCCGCGAAATGAACAGCCTTGGCATCACCGGTATCGTCGATGGCGGCGGCGTCAGCATGTATCCGGCGAACTATCAGGCCGTATTCAGGCTCTGGCACGATCGGCAACTCACCGTGCGGGTCGCCTATCATTTGTGCGCCCCCAAACCCGGCAGCGAGCTGGCCGACCTGCAGAACCTGACGCAATTGCTGCCGCCTGGCTTTGGCGACGAGATGCTGCACTTCAACGGCCCCGGCGAAATCCTGATCTGGGCGGATTGGACCGACGGCGACATCACGCCGGACGGCAAGGACAAGCTTGCCGAATTGCTGCGCTGGGCGGCCTCGAAACGCTATACCATCCAACTGCACTGGAACCCGGACCGCACCGTCCACGACTTGCTCGACGTCGTCGAGGACATCAACAAGGAGTTTCCGGTACGCGAGCTGCGCTGGGCCGTACTGCATCTCTACAACGCCTCCGAGGCCAACCTGAAGCGGATGCAGGCGTTGGGACTGGTCTGGGGCGTGCAGGACGGGCTCTATTTCGGCGGCGAGCGATTGCAGAAGGAGGTCGGCATCGAAGCGGCCAAACTGATGCCGAGAATTGCGACCGCGATGAAGCTGGGGCTGACGGTCGGCGCCGGCACCGACGCCCACCGGGTATCGTCCTACAATCCGTTCGTCTCGCTGCAATGGTATCTCGACGGCACCACCATCGGCGGCACCAAGACCCGGGGCGACGAGGAGGCTCCAAGCCGCCGCCAGGCATTGGAGATGTACACCCGCAATTCGGCATTCATGGCGAACGACGACGACAAGCGCGGCACGCTGGAGGCCGGCAAGTTCGCCGACCTCGCGGTATTGTCGGCGGACTACATGACGGTGCCGGTAAAGGAGATCGGCAAGATCAAGTCAGTGCTGACGATGGTCGGCGGCAAGACAGTGTTTGCGGCGGCACCATTTGCCGAAGAGAAGCACTAGTTTGGCGCGGTGCGCCTCAGCTCACCTCGAATCGGATCGGCAGCTTCTTCGGCCCATTCACAAAATAGGCCTGCGTCATCTTCACCTCGCCATCGAGCGCGATCGACTTCAGGTGCGGCAGCAATTCCTCGAACAGGATGCGCATCTCCAGTTTCGCCAGATACTGGCCGAGGCAGAGATGCGCGCCGTAGCCGAACGCAACGTGGCGGTTCGGCTTGCGGTCGCTGCGGAACCGATCGGGCTCCTCGAACACCTCTTCGTCGCGATTGCCTGACGCGTAGCACAGCATCAGCCAGTCGCCCTTGGCGATCTTGCGGCCGCCGAGTTCAGTGTCCGCCGTAGCCGAACGCATGAAATGCTTGACCGGAGTCATCCAGCGGATCGCCTCGTCGACCAGACCCGGGATCAGGTCGGGATTGGCTTTCACCTTTTCGAACTGCGCGCGATCTTCCGCCAGCGCCCAGATCGCGCCGGCGGTCGAGGACGACGTCGTGTCGTGGCCGGCGGTGGCGACGATCATGTAGTAGCTCAACGCATCATGATCCGGCATGTAATCGCCGCCGATCCTGGCATTGGCGATGACAGAGGCGAGATCCTCGCGCGGGTTGCGGCGGCGATCCTCCGTGATCCCGCGGAAATAGGCGCCGAAATCAGCCACCACCGCCTGCATCATGCCGGAGAACTGCTCCGCCGTGAGCCTTTCCTTCATCCGCGCCGTATCCGGGTCCTGCGGGCCGAACAGCTCCTGCGTCAGGCGGAGCATGCGCGGCTCATCGTTCTCGGGCACGCCGAGAATTTCCATGATGACATGCAGGGGATAGCCGAGGGCGACGTCCTCGACGAAATCGCACCTTCCGCCCTTCTCCAGCATGCGCTGCACGGTGGCGCGCGCGATCTCGCGCACGCGGCCCTCGAACTTGCCGAGATTGGCCGGCATGAACCAGCCTTGGGTCAGCGCGCGGTATTTTGGATGGTCAGGCGCATCCATCTGCACCAGCGAGCGCACCAGGTTGGGGCCGCCGGTGATCTTGCGGACACGCTCTTCCACTGCCCGGTTGGTCAGCGTGGTCGGCCGGTCGGCATTGTGGAACAGCTCGTTCTGGCGGCTGATCGCCTGGATATGCGCGTGCTTTGTCACCACCCAGAACGGGTCGAACCCCTCGGGCCGGGCAATACCGAGCGGATTGTTGGCGCGCAGCCAGCGGTAGCTGTCGTGGATGCGATGATCGGCATAGGCGGCCGGATCGACCAGGGTTGCCGCGATATCGGCGGGGATGTCGAGGCTCGCCGTCGGGTCGTCGATTGTATCCATGGGCTTCCGGCCTGCCTGTGTCACCTGCGCAAGGCACGCTGATGACCATGATAGTTAGGCAGTTGCAAGGCCCGACGCTTGCGTTGAGCGGCTAGCGCCCGCCGTCATTCCGGGGCAACGCGCAGCGTTGAACTATGGGGCGCCCCTTGCGCCCCTGAGAATCCCGATATTCCGGGTTCGCTTCGCGCCCGGAATGACAGAGAGGAAGCTCAATAATACCCGAACGCCACCGGGCGGAAGGCGTGCAGCAAATGCTGATCCAGCTTATCGCCCATTTCTTCCATCATGCCGAAGGCACGGGCGTGGGTGAACTGCAGGCGGTAGGCGCGCTTCTCGACCAGGGCGGCGTAGATGTCCACGATCGTGGTCAGCCGCACGATATCGCTGATTTGCTTGCCGCTCAGGCCGTTGGGATAGCCGGTGCCGTCGAGGAACTCATGGTGATGCAGCACCACATCGAGCATTTCGGGCGGGAAGCCGCCTTGCGCGGATAGCGCATCATAGCCGCGGCGCGGATGCTGGCGCATCTCTTCCATTTCTTCCAGCGTCAGCGGGCCCGGCTTGTCCAGGATCGCCACCGGAATGAACGCCTTGCCGACGTCGTGCAACAGTGCGGCGCGGGCCAGGCGGCGCTGGTCGTCCTCGCGCATGCCGAGATGCTGCGCATAGGCCACCGCAAAGCCGGTGACGAACAGGCAATGGCGATAGCTGCCGGTGTGGTGGCAGCCGACCGTGGTCAGCCATTCCCTGAGCGAGGAATGCTTGATCGCCTTGAGAATCTTGCTTTCGGCCTCGACGATGTCGGTGAATTTCAGGGGAACGCCGGACGGCAGCTTTTCGAAGATCTTGACCATCACGGCGTGCGCCGCCTCGACGCCGCGGTTGAGCGCCTTGCCGCGATCGGTCTCGTCAAAGCCGTCGCTGTCAGGGAATGCGGCGCGGATGCGCTGCAGGATGCCCTGCGCGTCGAACGGCCGTGCGATCGTGTCGGTGGCGCCGAGCGCCCAAGCCTGCATCGATCCGTGATGAAGCGCATCGGCCAGCACGAACAGCCGCGGCATCTCGCGATAGGCCTCGGCGCGCAGCTTGTTGCGCACGAGCTGTACGCTCTCGGCGGAGCGCAGGTTGATGTCGACCACGATGCCGGCAAGATCGCGCTCCGGTGCGTCGGGAATGTCAGATGTCGCGATGGTGTCGACCTGGCCGACCGAGCGCAGAATGTCGGCGAGTTCGCTGCTGTGATCGCTCCGATCCGAAGCCAGCAGCAGCCGGCGCCTGGCCGAAGTCTTGTTGGTAGCCGTTGTCATAAAACCCCAGACCCCTAGCGGTGATGACGTGCACCCAAAGCTATCGGATAAGGGGTTCCTCGGGGCTTAAGAGGGGTCGTGAATATAAGCTACCGAAAACGCTAAAATTTTAGCTGTCGCATTCGTGATGCGGCGCACGCGCCGTATCCAACGGCCGTCATCATCCGCCTTGTGCGCAATTGCGCACTGGGGCGGATGATCCAGTACGCCGTGACGATCGTGGACGACGCAACGGCCGCGGCGTACTGGATGCCCCGCCCGCGCGGGGCATGACGGTAAGGGGGCTGCAAAAGCAGATCCGCCGGGAGCATGCCCCCGGCGGATCATTCGTTGACGAATCCGCGCGCCTGTTACGCCTTCATATTCGCCTTCACTGCTTCCGCGGTGATCGGCAGCGAGCGGATGCGCGCGCCGCAGGCATTGAAGATGGCGTTGCCGATTGCGGGCGCGACGACGGTGACGGCCGGCTCGCCGACGCCGGTCGGCTTGTCGCCGTTGGCGATGACGTTGACGGCGACTTCTGGCGTCTGGCTCATCCGCAAGGGCGTGTAGGTATCGAAATTGGTCTGTTCGATACCGCCGTCCTTCAGCGTCGCCTTCTCGTACATCGCGAGCGAAAGGCCCCACAGCGCCGCGCCCTCGACCTGGGCGCGGATGTTGTCGGGATGCACCTGCATGCCGACATCGGTGGCCACGGTCAGTTTCTTGACCTTGACCTCGCCGGACGGCGCGACCGCGACATGGGCGACGCAGGCGGTCCAGCTTGCGGTGGCCCGCTCCTGCGACGAGACGCAGGCGATGCCCATGCCCTCGCCCTTCGGCAGCTTGGTGGTGCCGTAGCCGGCCATGCCCATCGCCGCCAGCAGCGTGTTGCGCAGGCGCTGCGCGCCGCCGTCGTTCTTGCCCTTGCCGTCGAGCAAGGCGATGCGGAACTGGGCCGGATCCTGGCCGGTCGCATGCGCGAGTTCGTCGATCATGCTTTCGACCGCCCAGAACGTCCAACCCGGCGCCACCGAGCGCAACTGACCTGACGGGGTCGCGGTGTGCGCCATCTCGTTCTTGATCGCGCGGACATTGTGGTTGGGCACGGAGTAGAAGAAGTCCGCGCCGTTCACCGTGAACGAGTCCAGCGGTCCCTTCTTGTCGACCGAGGGCGTCAAGAAATCGGGGATTCCCCACCGCGCAGTCGGCCAGGCCGAGACCACGTCGTGATTGAGCGCGATCAGCTTGCCGTCGCCATCCAGGCCCGCCTTGACCTTCTGGAAGGTCAGGGGACGCGAATAGTCCATGGTCATGTCGTTTTCGCGCGAGTAGATCACCTTGACTGGCTTGCCGACGGCCTTCGCCGCCTGCACCGCCGGCACCATCATGTCGGCATCGAGCCGCCGGCCGAAGCCGCCGCCGAGCCACATCTGGTGCATCACGACGAATTTCGGATCGATCCCGGCGGCGCCCGCCGCGATCGCCCCGGAGCGCGTCGCGAACTGGTTGCCGGAAAAGATGTGCAGTATCTCGCCCTTGAACTCGGCGGTCGCGTTCATCGGCTCGAGCGGCGCATGGATGTTGATGCTGGTAGTGTATTCGGCCTCCAGCACCTTGGCTGCGGTCCCGAAGGCCGCTGCCGTATCGCCGTCCTTGACGAAGAACTCTCCGGAATCGTCGAGCGCCTGCAGCCGCTTGGCCTCGTCGAGCAATGACTGGCTCGATAACTTGGCGTTCGGCCCGTTGTCATAGCTGATCTTCAGCGCGTCGGCTGCCTTGCGGGCGTTGGCATAGGTATTGGCCACCGCTACCACCCAGCCGCTCGTGCTGCCGGTCTTGTCGTCGAGCGTCACCGCCTTGATGAAGCCCGGTATCTTCTTGGCGGCGGAATCGTCGACCGACGTCACGGTGGCGCCATAGCGCACCGGCGGGGTGACCACCTTGCCGTAGGCCATGCCCGGCAGCATGACGTCGATGCCGTATTTGGCTGTGCCGTTGACCTTGGGTGGAATGTCGAGCTGCGGCACCGAGACACCGATCATGGTGTATTGGTCGGCCGTCTTCAGCTTGATCGCCTTGAGCTCGTCCGGCGTGAAGGTCTTGGTGACCTTGCCGCTCTTGACGATTTCCGCAAACGTCATCGGCTTCTTCGACTTCGGATGCGAGATGGTGGAGTTACGTACCACCAGTTCCCCGGCCGGCACGCCCATGATGCCGGCAGCCGCTTCCGTCAACGCCATCCGCCCCGCGGCACCCGCGCGGCTCATGGCCTCGAAGTTCATCATCGTGCTCCAGCTGCCGCCGGTGATCTGCGCGCCAAGCACGGGATCGTTGAACTTTGGATCGTTGGAAGCGAGCTGAACCCGCATGTCCTTCCAGGACGCGCCGAGTTCTTCGGCAACGATCTGCGCCATGGTCGAGGCGATGTGCTGGCCCATGTCGGCCTTGCCGCAGGTGACCGTGACGAGGCCGTCGGGCGCGATCGAATACCAGACCGAGGGCTCGAAATTGGATGGCGCGGCGAGCGCCTGTGCGACGCCGGGCACAGCGGCATAGCCGAGCACGAGGCCGGTGGCGGCGGAGCCGACCAGGAACGAGCGGCGGCTGAGATCGGTCGAGGCGCTGTCGGTTACTTTGACGTGCTTATTCATGTGGCCCTCCGCTCAGTCGAGGCATTGGAGGCGGTACGCATTTCGGACGCGGCGCGCATGATCGCCTTCTGAATGCGCGAATAGGTCATGCAACGGCAGAGATTGCCGTCCATATGCGCGACCACTTCGTCCTTGGTCGGATTGGAATTCTTGGAAAGCAGCGCGGCCGCCTGCATGATCTGGCCGGACTGGCAATAGCCGCATTGCGGCACCTGTTCGGCGATCCAGGCCTTCTGCAGCGGATGGTCGCCCTTGGCGGAAAGGCCTTCGATGGTGGTGATCTTCTTGCCGACGGCGTCGCTCACCATGGTCTGGCAGGAACGGACGGCTTCCCCATTGACGTGGACCGTGCAGGCGCCGCAGAGACCAGCGCCGCAGCCGAACTTCGTACCGGTCATCTGCAATTGCTCGCGGATGACCCAGAGCAGCGGCGTATCATTGGACGCCTCGACGGACATATTCCGTCCGTTGATATTGAGATTTGGCATCGCGTTTCCCCTTCCGGTGTTGGAAGCCGCTTACGGCGGCATTCTCACTTTTGGATATTGGCCGGCACCCACCGGGTCGATGCCAGCCGGCGCGAGAATGGGACCGAACTTTCCCGGAGGCAATCCAATTTGGAATCGTTCGAGGAGAATAAAATTTTGAAAGCAGCTGCTTGTGCGCTGCGGCAAGGCTTAGCCGCGGGCTGATGATCAAGCGCGTGAACCGCAGGCGCGCCTTCGCTTTCCGCATTTCCTATTACCCAATGGATCGCGCTAGGATGCCGGCGGGCGATGACGGCGTGGGCCGATCTCGCGTATTTGCCTCGGGAAAATAACAGAATGCCGACGATCGATCGCGACGGGGTCAATATCTATTACGAGGTCCACGGCTCCGGCCCACCGGTACTCCTGACCCACGGCTATTCCTCCACCAGTGGGATGTGGCAGGGTCAGATCGCGGCCTTGTCAAAATATTACACGCTGGTGTTGTGGGACATGCGCGGCCACGGCCAATCCGGTTACCCCGAGGATACCTCGGCCTACAGCGAAGCGCTCACCGTCGGCGACATGGCGGCGCTGCTCGACGCCGTGGGCGCTGACAAGGCCATCGTCGGCGGGCTCTCGCTTGGCGGCTACATGTCGCTGGCGTTCTACCGCGCCCATCCGGAGCGCGTGCGCGCGCTTCTGATCATCGACACCGGCCCCGGATTCAAGAAGGACAACGCCCGCGAGGTCTGGAACAAGCGCGCGCTCGACACCGGCGACCGCTTCGAGCGCGAAGGACTGGACGTCTTGAAATCGGGCAGCCGCGAGCGCTCGACCGTCACCCATCGCAATGCCTCGGGGCTGGCGCGCGCCGCGCGTGGCATGCTGACACAGCGCGATGCCCGCGTGATCGAATCCCTGCCCGACATCAAGGTGCCGTCATTAATCGTCGTCGGCGCCGACGACACCCCGTTCCTCGCCGCCTCCGACTACATGGCGGCCAAGATCCCCGGCGCGCAGAAGGTGGTGATCCCGGCCGCCGGCCACGCCGTCAACATCGACCAGCCGCAGGCCTTCATCGACGCCGTGCTGCCGTTCCTCGACAGCCTCGACGCCAAGACAGCGCAGAAAGCCACGTCATGAAAACAGCCGTCATTGCTCTCATCGTGACCGCAGGCGCTTGCACGCAAGCTGCCGCGCAAAAACTGCCGCCGATCGGTGGCCCCTACCCGCCGCCGTTCACCGAGACGCTCTCGAACAACACGCCGCTCGCATTCGGCATGGGCGCGGAAGAAGCGGCGCGCGCACTCGGCGTGCCGCTCAACTATGTCAGGGGACGACCGGGCGATGAAATCTTCCTCGCCTTCCGCAACGTCGGCGGCAGCGGGCTGTTCTACAAGAAGGACCGGCTCTATCTGCAATTCCGCAAGGGGCGGCTGGCAGGCTGGAAGGGCGACTGGGGCGAAAACTGGATGTGGCAGTAGCCGCGGCTTCGCACATTCACCCAATCCGACTGCGCAACTCAAGACAAGAAGGGATGACCCGTGGGACAGGATATCACACTGACAGCTTCAGACGGTTTCAAACTCGGCGGCTATCGCGCCGACCCCTCGGGCAGGCCAAAGGCGGCCATCGTGGTGATCCAGGAGATCTTTGGCGTCAACCACCACATCCGCTCGGTGTGCGACCGGCTGGCCGGCGAAGGCTATGTCGCGATTGCGCCGTCGATCTTCGACCGCACCCAGCCGAACTTCCAGTGCGGCTACTCGCCTGACGAAATCGCCAATGCGCGCAAGTTCATCGCCAATCCCGACTGGCCCGCAATGCTGCGCGACACCCAGGCGGCGATCGACGCCGTAAAGGATGCCGGCCCGGTCGGCATCATCGGCTTCTGCCTCGGCGGCAGCATCGCCTATGCGGCGGCGACCAAGCTCACCGGCCTTTCAGCCGCGGTCGGCTATTACGGCGGCGCCATCGTGCGCTTTGCCGACGACAAGCCGCAAGTCCCGACGCAATTGCATTTCGGTGAAAAGGATGCGGGCATTCCGCTGACGGACGTCGAGACCATCAAGGACAAGCGGCCGGAGGTCGAGGTCCATATCTATCCCGGCGCGCAGCACGGCTTTCACTGCGACGAACGCGCGAGCTACGACAAGGCCAGCGCGGACATTGCCTGGCCGCGCAGCCTGGCGTTTTTTGCGAAGCATTTGAAATAGTATAGACTCGTCATGCGCGGGCTTGACCCGCGCATCCATCGAAAAAGATTCTTGAAGAGGGATGGATTGCCGGGTCAAGCCCGGCAATGACAACCCGGGGCGCCTCACTCGCCCTTGACGCCGGTGGCCTTCACGACGTCGGCCCACTTCTTGTAATCGCGGCGCAGGGCCTGCTCGAACGCTTCTGCCGAGCCACCCACCGGGACCAGGCTGAGCGTCTCGATCCCGGCGATGCCCTCGGGGGAGGCAATGATACGGGCGAGCTCGTCCGAAAGCTTCGTCACGATCTCCTTGGGGGTGCCCGCCGGCACGAAAAAGCCGAGCCAGCCTTCAATCTCAAAACCGGGGTAACCGAGCTCGGCCATCGTGGGCACGTCGGGCAGCGCTTTCCTGCGCTGCTCGCCGCCGACCGCCAAAGCCCGGAGCTTGCCGGCCTTGATCTGCGCGCTCGCGGTGGTCAGGTCCTGGAACGCCGAGGTCACGGTGTTGGCGAGCAGGTCGTTGGTCAGCGGGGCCGAACCACGGTAGGGCACGTGGGTCATGTCGATATCGGCGACCCGCTTGAGGAGTTCGCCATAGAGATGCGACGTGGTTGCATTGCCGAAGGTGCCGTAGGGCTTGCCCGGGTTTGCCTTGGCATAATCGACCAACTCCTTGACGGACTTGATCGGCTGCTGCTCGGGGACCACCAGAACGATGGTCGACAGCGCGGCCTGGGTAACCGGCGTGAGATCCTTGAAGACATCATAGGGCAGCTTCCCCATGAGGCTCGGCGCCTGGATGATCTGCGTGATCGCGAGAAGCACCGTGTAGCCGTCGGGCTGCGCTTTCGCCACGTAGTCGTTGCCGACCACACCACCGCCGCCCGACTTATTCTCGACGACGACAGTTGTCTTCCACGCCTCCTGCAGCTTGTTGGCCAGCAACCGCGCCAGCACGTCGGTGGCGCCACCTGCGGGATAGGGCACGACGAAGGTGATACGCCGGCTCGGATAGGCATCCGCCGCCGCTGCGGGATGCGAAGCGCCGCACAGCACCGTCGCGGCAATGGAAGCAAACAAGGCTACTGCCGCCGCCGCGCGCACCACGCTGACCGGCAAGTGATAGTTCATGGTCATACTCCGGATTGCAGGCACTCTGCCGACAAACCGGCGCGCCTCGATTGATGAGGCGGTTTCTACATCGCTGCAGCGCAAGATGGAACATGCTTTCGAATGTATTCGGCGCATAGCGCCAATTCATCGCACGCGGCCATCCGGACGCGTGAAACGCTGTAATTCCACTACTGCTGGTTAGATCCGCTCACGGAACATCAAGCAGCAAAGGGGCGCGGTTCCGATGCAAACAGATAATGAATTTTCCTGGCCAAATGCGCGGCATTTGCCTGCCGCAATTGCTCAAGAAAACCAGCCGGACGTAACGACGACGCTTTGATGACGACGCGCTGCGTCTAGAACCAGCGCTCGCCGACGAGCACCGTATCGCCAGGGCTGATCGGGCTGGCGGGCGACACGACGAAGCGCGACGTTCCCGATGCGTCGGTGTGGGTGACTGTCACCTGGTCGCGGCGGGCGCGCGGCGAGAAGCCGCCGGCAATCGCCACCGCGCTCTCCGCCGTCATGTTCGGCACGTACGGATATTGGCCGGGCGCGGCGACCTCGCCGAGAATGAAGAACGGCCGGTAAGCTTCGATCTCCACCGCGACCGATGGCTCCCTGATGAAGCCGGCGCGCAGCTTCGCCGAAATCTCCGCCGCGAGCCCCGCCGTGGTGCGGCCGCGGGCCATGACCGGACCGATCAACGGCATAGTGATCGAACCGCCGGCGCTGACCGCGTAGGTATTGGTGAGACCTTCCTGGCCGTAGACGACGACGCGCAGCTTGTCGCCGGCATCGAGATGATAGGCCGCGTCATGCCGCACCGGCGCGGGTTCGACATAGGCCGCCGGAGCAGCGACAGCGACAGGGGCGGACTCGGCAACGACGCCAGGGACCGGCGCCGGGCGCGGCGCCGCGAAGGCGGCACGAAGCGCGCCGATTGCGCCGCCGCCGGACCCGGCCGCCACCGGTTGCGGCGGCGGGGCGCCAGGCCCGCCATAGGCCATCGAATCGAGTTCGCCTTGCGGCGCGACCGCCACCGGTCCGGTCGTGCGCATGCAGCCGGACAAAGCGACTGCCGTGATGATCGCAATGATCGCTATTCGAAACGCGCGCACAACCCGTACCCCAGGCCATCCTCAAAATGAGGTAGCTCTAGTCTTGCACCGGGTATGGTTAACAAAGCGTTTTTTGCGGTCTGCGGTAGGTCAAAGCGAGCGCCCTCGCCTCACAACTGCGAGGCGAGAGCACGGTTTCGGTCAAGCGGTCACGCCGACGCCGATCGGGCACGACACGCCGGTGCCGCCCAGACCGCAATATCCCGCCGGATTCTTGGCGAGATATTGCTGATGGTAATCCTCGGCGAAATAGAATTCGCCTGACGGCGCGATCTCGGTGGTGATGGCGCCGAGTCCCTTGGCGGCGAGCGCCTTCTGATACATCGCCTTCGACTCCTCGGCGGCTTTGCGCTGCTCCTCGCCAAAGGTGTAGATCGCCGAGCGATACTGGGTGCCGACATCGTTACCCTGGCGCATACCCTGCGTCGGGTTGTGATTTTCCCAGAATGTCTTCAGAAGCTGGCCGTAGGAGATCTTCTTCGGATCGAACACGACCAGCACCACTTCGGTGTGACCGGTGCGGCCCGAGCAAACCTCTTCATAGGTCGGATTGGGCGTATGCCCGCCGGCATAGCCGACGGCTGTTGCGTAGATGCCGTCACCGAGTTCCCAGAACTTGCGCTCCGCGCCCCAGAAACAGCCGAGGCCGAACACCGCCTGCTCGAGGCCCGCGGGATAGGGCGGCTGCAGCTTGCGGCCGTTGACGAAATGCGTGGTGGCAGTCGGGATCGGGCTGGCGCGGCCCGGCAGCGCTTCGGCTGCGCTCGGCAACGCGGTGGACTTGCGCATGAACAACATGGAGTACCTCCAGGCGGGACAGCGGCGACGCGACGAAGCGCGTCGGCCGGTTCGACTTCTATATATGTTTTTACGCGCAATGCCGCAGCCTTGTTACGGCAAGGCCAATGGGCGGGGAAACCAGTTAGTCTCGCGAATAGCCGATCAACGGCTTGCGCGGCCGGAACAGGATCATCAGGAGCAGGCCGAGCACGCCCAGTACTGCAAAAACGGGCTGGTCCAGCAGCACCCGGATGACGCTGTTCCAGAGCCAGGGCGCCATGCCTTCGATCCAGGTCCGGAACGCAAGCTGGCTGGACTGGTGGACATCGTTCCAGAACTGGCCGAACCGGGTGAACCGCAGGGTCTGGTCGGCGACGAAACGGGCCCCGTCATAGACCATAAAGATAAATCCGCCGGCCAGGAGCAGGAGGCCAATAAGCCGGAAAAAACCGCGGATCATGCGTCACCCTAACTATCTGTCGCCCCAGGCGGCTGCCAGGCCATACCGGGAGCCCCCCGGAAATTCAACCTCATCAGCACCTTACGTACCATTCCGGGCCGCTTCCCGGCTGGCCGGGGCAGGCGGAAAGCGTTGACGGTGCAGGACCGGCCCTCTATAAGACCCCCAATGGCGGCGGGCGCAATCCCGCCGCCGCTGTTCTTTGAGCAGCGCCGCTCGCGGGAGCATTTTGGCTTCCGTCCATGGCATCCTCAAGAACGGCTTACGTCAGAACACCCTGGAAAACACAACAAGCGTCGATCACGCAATTTGAACGGCCGGCGCGCTCAAGCCCGACCACCCGAGCGACGACAGCCGAAGGATAGTTGAGATATGGCCAACACCTCTTCCGCCAAAAAGGCGACCCGCAAGATTGCCCGCCGCACCATCGTCAATAAGTCGCGCCGCACCCAGATGCGTGGCGCGGTTCGCACCGTCGAGGAAGCGATCAAGAGCGGCGACCGCAATGCGGCGCTTGAAGCGATGAAGCGCGCGGAACCAGAACTGATGCAGGCCGCGCAGCGCAACATCATTCACAGGAACAATGCGAGCCGGAAGGTGTCGCGCCTCACGCACGCGATCGCCAAGCTCGCGAAGTGACCTGAGAGAAAGAGACGTTCGTCAAAGCCCGGCTCGCCGGGCTTTTTCTTTATGGGCACATTCTTTCTTTCTCGGGCATGTCATTTACGTATGCGCGAGCGAAATTGATTTCGCCACAAGCGCGCATCGCTGTTGGAATCCGGACACACACTGAACCGAACACGCCGCAGCGACTGTGACAATTCAACTGTGTCGTTGCTGCGCGCTGCCTTCCGTGTCACATTTCTCTCACCCGTAATTCTACGTGGTGCAACTTGCTGCATCCGCTTTCTCGTACGCAATTGCGAGAGGCATGGTCACGCGCGGCCGTTCAATCCGCCTTCGACGTCATCCTCGCCGCGCGGGTTACCCTGCAAAAGCAATCGCGAAAAACTTCGTCTCGCTAATCACTTATCCACATAGCGAGGAGAAGCGTTTTGAAAAACGGTGCGGGTAACCACGATTGTAACGATTTCTTAAAAAATTTTGCGAGTGCAGCGAAAACTGTCACGCAAGTTGGCGCTCAAGGATTCTGTGCGCGGATTCAAAAACTTGGTGTGGAGCGCCGCAATTGCAGCATTGCAACACAGCCGGTGAGTCCCGCAACGACGTCGAATCACGGATTGCGAGAAATCGCCCATGGTGTATTTGTTACCTCGTTCGCGACGCCCATGGCTCTCCTGACCAGCGCGGTATGAGACCCAAGAGCGGACGTGCAAATCGGCGGCGGTGTGCGCGTTAGCGACGCTTTCCAAAGCGAAGCTGAGTTAGTGACTCATAGCAATATGAGAGCGGTAGTTTTGTGTCTGATTTCCCGGCGTGGCGCTCATATCGAGCGCGCTCCGGATAGGGGGAATGAGATGCTTGCTGACGATGCAACGATGGGGAACGCGGGGCTCGTGAACGTGTTGAACACGACAGACTGAGGGTACGCGGCGGCGCAGCGTCGAGCATAGCGGATGTTCGGTAGCGGCAGACTGGCTTTGAAACACTGGTGATCTGATTGCTCGTTGCGCGTTCTCGCAGCGAGAGGGGGAGGTACTATGCTTTACGGAATCAACGCGACTATCAGCACACACACGATTTCCAACGCGACCGTTTCAGAATCCTTGGGCAATCTTTTCAGCCGTCCCCCCACGCGAACTCCGGGCAGACCGTCGAGTCCGCACTGACCTCGCGGTAGCTTTTTCACTCCATCCAGCACCGGTCTGCGCAACGGCGATTCCGCCGAACGCCTGATCTTTGTCTGGTGGCTGAAAATTGCCCGCATCGAGGTCTCGTCTGGCAGGAAGCCTGCAAGGACCGGCCAGCCGATTTCGCAAGAAACCATTACTCAATCAGAAAAGTTCTCAGGCA
>NZ_CP136627.1:0-143517 GCF_032917985.1 Bradyrhizobium sp. BWA-3-5
ATGGGGCTGAGATTAAGGGATCGATCGACAAAAGGCTGTTTGCGATCCTTGGAAGGTGAATGTTGGATTGATCGAGAGACCAGTGGATGCGAGTTTAGGGACGCGCGGCTCGGCGACAGATTCCGCAAACTGCTCACGCAGATTGGAAGCGCCATGGGACAAAGCATTCCGCTCGTCTGCCAGGATTGGGCGAATACCAAGGCAGCCTACCGCTTCTTTTCTAATGACCGGGTCAGCGAAGCGGACATTCTGGCCGGCCATTTCCAATCGACACGTGATCGTGCCGCCGCCGCTGAAGGTCTCGTTCTTGTGCTACACGACACAACCGAATTTAGCTATCAACGCGAAAAGTCAGAAGCGATCGGCATCACCAAGCGCATAAACAGTGGACGAGATAAGGCGGGCCGCCTCAGATCGCACACGGTTTGCGGCATCCTGATGCATTCGAGCCTCGCAGTTACAATCGAGGGTGTGCCGCTGGGGCTGGCGGCCATTAAGTTCTGGACCCGGAAGAAATTCAAGGGGACGGCAGCGCTTAAAAAGAAGATCAATCCGACCCGGATTCCGATCGAGAAAAAGGAAAGCGTCCGGTGGTTGGAAAATCTCAAGCAGTCTACGCAACTCTTGGATCATCCGGGACGATGCATCCATATCGGTGATCGCGAGAGTGACATCTACGAGCTTTTCTGCGCAGCACAGGAGATCGGAACGCATTTCCTGATCAGGACCTGCGTCGACCGCTTGGCTGGAGACGGGGATCACACGATCGCCGACGAAATGGACGAGGTCGCCGTCAAAGGGCTCCATCGCATCGGGGTCAGAGACAGCAACGGCGATCCCGACCAGGCCGTTCTTGAGATCAGGTATCGCAAGATTCGCGTCCTGCCGCCGATCGGAAAGCAGAAGCGCTATCCCGCTCTGACCCTGACGGTGATCCATGCCGAAGAGCGCGGGACGCCGAAAAACAGAAAGAAGATCGATTGGAAGCTGATCACCGACCTGCCTGTTGGTTCCCGCACCGACGCCATTGAGAAGCTCGAATGGTATGCTTTGAGATGGAAGATCGAGGTGTTCCACAAGATCCTCAAATCGGGCTGCAAAGCTGAGGAGTCGAAACTCAGGACCGCCCAGCGTCTGACCAATCTGATCTCGCTCTTTTGCATCCTGAGCTGGCGGATCTTCTGGATGACGATGCTCAACCGTTCCGCCCCAGACGCACCGCCAACCCTCGCGTTGACTGCGACTGAAATCTGCGTGCTCGATCGCCTCGTCAACGACAAACCAAAAGTAAGACAGAAAACGCTCTCGCACTATCTGATCAAGATCGCCCGGCTCGGCGGTTATCTCGCCCGCGCCAGCGATCCGCCGCCCGGCAATACCCTCATGTGGCGCGGGCTGTCACGCCTCACCGACATCGCGCTGGGCGTCATGGTTGGAGGAGAATTTGTGGGTAATTGAAAGCCTCACCGGACGGTTACGAAACTTCTTGGCTGCCGTCCACCTCGCCGCGATCGTCGCCTATTGGATCAATTGAGTCTGAACCCTAGCTAGTCACGGAGGTGATGAGTGAGTTCAACAAGGCAGTTCAGCCTTCGCCGTCTGATGACTCTGGCTCTGCGAGCCAAAAGCCACACGGCAATCACGCGCCCGCGCGTTGATTGATCTTAGGTCTTTCCGCCGTCGATTACACAGAAATTTCGCCGAACCGGCCGGTTTGGCTCGATTGCTAGCGCTGCGTCTAACAAATCACCAACAGTCCAGACCCGGTCTGCCACGCCAAGGGCGACGCTTGGCGCGGTCCGCAGCGCCTCATGAACGCGGCAGAGATTGTAGTGGCTGACGTATAAGCTAACGGCGGCTCCGGGAGCAAACGTTGCGAATTTACCGCTTGTTGCGAGACCTACAGATATTACATTTATTTCAATTATTACGGATGGAAGCCATCGTGGCCGAAGATCTGACCCGTCTAAAGTAGCGATCAGGACGAGGCGCGCAAGGGACATCGAGTCAACGCTTGAGGATAGCGGTGTGTTCGTTACCCACGCTGACGGCCAGATACTCAAGGCAGAACTGCCGCCATCCCTGCTACGTGCGATGAGAAGCATTCTCACAGCGCTGGCCGAAACGGGTGAGGTTCTCCCGCTAAGATCAGACCCGGAAATCTCAGCCGAGAAGGCTGCCGAAATTCTCGGCATCTCTCGGCCGCTGGTTTACCAACGATGGGTTCGGGCAGCTTCCTTTCCGGTTGGTCGGAAGGCATCGACGTGTTCTCGTCAACGACGTCATGACACTGAAGCGCCTCGAGGATCGCCGGCGCGGCTTGGCGGATGCGCTTGATGCCGATCCTCCCGCGACAAAACCGGAGAAGGGCAGCCATCCCTATTCCAATCGCGCCTTCAGACCAAATGATATTGATGAGCTCGTTCTCGGCACCACGAACGCTCCGTATCGCCGAACAATGAGTTCGACCGATCTTGTGGCTCGTATCACCTCGAGAGACTGGCGAAATTAGATTGCACATATCACAACGTTCTTCACGGAAGTACGACCTGAGTTTGTTCTGGAATTTGCACAACGCCACGCCATTCCCATTCAAGATTTGGCGGCCTCCCATGAAGCGATGAAGTCAACAACCGGCGAAAGTAGCCCAGCATTGGAGAGTGCACTTGAGCGCATGGCGTAAACTCCTCGGTCGGACGCTCGACGGACTCTCGGATCTCACACGGCAGGAACAGCCGGTCCGATCCTGGGTGGCCGAACAGCCCTGATGATATACACCAACCATCGACTGAGCCGGGACATCGATGCGTTCATCGACGGCCCACAATATCTTGCCTCGCTGTCGCCAGACACCACAGACGTGTGGAATTGACCGATTGGGACAAGGCTGCGCACTATCCCAAACTCAGACTCCCGAGGGAGAGATCGATTTCATCGTCATCGGGACTCTCTCGGAACTTGACCGGTCGAAAAAGAAATCGACCTGACGTCAATTCGAGCGGCATGGAAGCCGACGATTATGATCGAGCCGCCGGCCCAGATCGTGCTCAAGAAGTGTACGGCCGAAAGGACCGGATCAATTAGCTGGCGAAGCAGTGCTCTCGCGCGCGCTGGAGGTGACCTGCGGCAGGGCAAGCGTGAAGGCATCGACCAGCCGGCGCCGCCATGGCTGCGTCATCATCGAGAGCTTGCCTTCGAGCAACGCCGCCTTTTCGCGGGCTCCCATGGTCTCAGTGGTTGCTTTAAGCAGCTCGGCCAGCAGCTTGTTGGTGCGCTCGCATTCTCGCTCGAAATCGCCGCGGTAGCCGCTGGCAATCACCTTCATTTCCGTGAGCTCAGCCTGCAGGGTCTCGATCTGCTGCTTGAGGGCGGTGACCAGCTGCTGACCGGTCTGCGCCTGCGGCGGACGGGATATGGGGGAATGGTTGATTTCGGTGAGATCGACTTGGACGAGCGCCTTCCCATCATTGGCGCGGGTACGAGGCCAGCGATGTCGCTTCACCAGGGCACGCGCGGCCTCCGGAGAAACCTTGAGCCTTTCGCCCAACTCGGCATACGACAACATCTCGACGGGCATAACATCCGCTCCGTTTGGCCGGGAGGTCACCCCCGGACATGGCAGATCGTAACGATCCATAGTTAACCGGGGGTTTATTGCGGGGGCAGAGCTGGATGGTCGCGCGCAACAACGAAAGGCGCCTGTTGCGCCCTTCTGCATTCTTCGTTGGCTTTAAAGGTTTGATGGTCCGAGCGAGAGGATTTGAACTCCGACCCCTAGTCTCCCAGACAGCGGCACAATCCCGTAGGCAGTTAGCTACACTTGGCTATCCTCCTGGTTTGGATGCGAAATTTAACCTCTTCGCTACTTCGTGTTTGCTTCAGCATGCTCTGATTGGCCCCACGGTGCTTCCCCCGTGCTTGGCGGTGCCAAAATGAGCGGTCAAACCATCACAAAGAGCCTGGTCGACAGCCTGGAAAAACGCGCGTCCGAATACACGGTTTGGACGCCAAGCCGCCCGGCTTGGGGTGCGGATCCGCCCGACCGGGACCAAGTCCTTCCTCGCCTATCGAGCTGGAACCGGGTGAACAGCGCCAGTTCGGCGCTACACCGTGGCGGCCGTTGGTAAGATGGCGCCGGAGGCAGCTCGGACCCAAGCCAAGATCCTCCTAGGCACGATAGCGAACGGCGCCGACCCGGCTATGGAGAAGCGAGCGAGCCGGCCCAAGCCGGATCAGCTGACTTTCGATGCCTTCGCCGACAAATACATAGATGAATATGCGAAGGGCCCACGCGGTGAGGAAGCACCTCGCAAAAAGTCCTGGAAAAATGACGTTGGGTATTTGAAACGCTGCCGAGAGCAATGGGGCCGCCTGCTGGCAGCATCCATTACCGACGACGACGTGGCCGACCTCCTCGACACAATCGCCCGTATGGGTTTTTCCCGCTTCAACCGCTGTACGACAAAGTAATACGCGTCATTTCGTCTTCGCGTTAGCCGAGCGCGAACAAACCATCGTTTGTAAGCGCTTAGCCGGAACCCTATTGAGGCTGGCTTGACGTTTTGCGGAATCGCCACGGCATGAGGTCTTCGATCCTGCTATGGGGATGGCCGTCGATGATCGCCTCGAGTGTTTCGGCGATGTAGGCAGCCGGGTTGACGTCGTTGAGCTTGCAGGTGGCGACGATCGACGCGAGCAAGGCCCAGTTTTCTGCCCCGATTTCATGACCGGCGAAGAGCGCATTTTTCCTGGTCAGGCAAACTGGCCGGATGGCGTTCTCGACCGGGTTGGTGTCGAGCTCGAGGCGCCCGTCTTCGAGGAAGCGGGTCAGCCCCTGCCAGTGATTGAGTGCATAGCGGATGTCTTGATGTCTTCGGCCAGTGTCGAGCCGCTGGAGATCATCGACAGCTGCTTCTCGAACCACATTTTCAAAGCGGCGACGAGAGCCAACGAATGCTCCTTGCGCGCGGCCAGCCGGATGTCCGGCGATGCACCGCGCACCATGGCTTCGATGGCGTAAAGCTGTGCGATGTGCCGAACGGCGGCCTTGGCGATATCGGCGATTTGCTGTTGCGGGCCAATTTGACGAAGCGCCGGCGCAAATGGCTCCAGCAATGCACGAGCCTCCAAGGCCCTTGCAGTCGAGCGACTTTGGTCAGCTGATCATAACCGTCATAGGCATCGCATTGCAGTCAGCGTCCGCCAAAGCCGTCCAGGAACTGTCAGCGAAGGCACCGCTGCGACTGGGGGCATATCGGAACAGCACGATCGGCGGACTTGGGCCGCTGTGGCCGCGGTCATCGGACACGATCGCCCAGAAGTAGCCTTTTCTTCGTTTGGCCGCGCCCCGGATCGAGTACCGGCGCCGTGGTTTCGTCCATGAACAGACGATCCGCCATGGCCAGGTGGCGGCGCATGTGGTCCACGATGGGTTGAAGATGGAAGCAGGCGCGACCGGACCAGTTGCCCAGTGTCGCCCGATCGAGCCGGATGCCCTGGCGCGCATAGATCTCGGACTGGCGGTAAAACGGCGTATGGTCGCCAAACTTGGAGACGATCACGTGCGCAATGGCCGCTTCGGTCGGCAGCCCGCTGGGTACGACGTGCTCCGGCGCGTGCGCCTGCACGACAGGGTCGGAGCAGCGGCGGCAGATGTATTTCGGGCGGCGTGTGACCAGCACGCGCCATTGTGCCGGGATCACGTCAAGGCGCTTGCTGACGTCCTCGCCGATCTTCGTCATGGCGCCGCAACCGCACGGGCAGAGCGTGCTCGCAGGCTCGATGATCCGCTCCACCCGCAGCAAATGGGCAGGCAAGCAGCCGCGATTGCGATGAGAGCTTTGACCCGTCGCGTTTCGCGATCGGCCCTGGATGACCTTCTCGGCTCTCTCCTGCGCGGCATCCAGGATGCCTTGCGCGATCTCCACGTCTTCGAGCGGCAAATGATACTGATCTGGTCGCAGCTTCTCGGACTTCGCGCCACCTGTCGCGTCGCAATTCACCGAGAATGACCTCCAGGCGGCGTCGGGCTTCCTCCGACGCCTCCAGCGCCCCCTGATGCTCGCTCAAGGCCGCCTGCGTTTGCGCCAAAAGCGCCTTCAGGCGTTCGTTTTCGTCGCGCAGCGCCGCGATGCTCATGCGCTATTTCGAGCATATCGCCGCCGCGCGTGCCACGTTCAAAATAGCTTCCGAGTCATTCTGCCGCAGTTATCCCGCCGCCTGCGGGCGCCGTGCTTCTTCTGGACGGACCAACCTCCAATCCAGCCCCTCGAACAAGGCCGCGAACATCGCCGGCGACATCCGCATCACGCCGTCCGCTATCGTTGGCCAAACGAACTTGCAACCTTCGAGACGCTTGTGCACCAACACCAGGCCCGTTCGATCCCAGACCAAAATCTTGATCCGGTCCGCTCGTTTCGATCGGAACACGAAGGCTGCGCCGCTGAACGGATCGAGACGAAGCATCTCCTGCACCTTCGCCGCAAGCCCATCATGGCCACAGCGGCAGTCCATCGGCCGCATTGCAACGGAAATCTTCAGATCAGCACCGGCCGCAATCATCGTGATGCTCGCAGCGCGCGGATCACCCGGGACGGCTGCTCGGCATCAATGGCCGTATCCGTCCGCAGGACGACATCGCCGATCGCGATCTCAAGCTTGATCGCCGGAACCTGACGCTCCTCCAACGCATCTTCCACGATCAGCGGCGCGAAATGTCGGCTGCGACGCCTCGCACGGCGGCAACATGCCTCGCTGTCGAAACCGCCGTCGCCAATCGTAGATCTGCCAGCGCGTCGCTCCGTGCTTGCGCGCCACCTCGGACACTTGGGCACCGGGTAACAGACTCTCGGCGACGATCCGAGCTCTCTCAGCTTCCGAACGTACGCGGCGCCCCGATGGTCCTTCAAGAACTTCAAGCCGGCTCACCGACCCCGCCGATGAGCCGCCCAAATGGACGTCCTTTTTGCTGTCCAATCCCATTCCAAACCTCCGTCCAAGCCGGAGGCTTCTTTGCACAGCTATACCGATCCCGAAGCAAGAGTTCCGGCTAAGCGCTTACCATCGTTTTCGGAAACGCAAAACACATGTACCCCGCAGATCCATACCGCTTTACGCGGATTAGTCCCCACCTCAGAGTTGAAGAAATTCCTTGGGTACGAGCACCTGAGTCGACAAAATCAACAAAATCGATGATCCCGCGTAAAAGCGCTGACCGATCCTACCGGCATCAGAACGGCGGCGGGCTACGCGATCCAGCAAGCCGATGGTCACCAGCTCGAAGCATCTCGACGTTCCGTTAAAAGAGATCGATAGTGGTTGGAATAAAAACGGCCGCCTGAGGGCGGCCTTTTGTTTGCAGCGACGTTTTTTGAGCAGTCTCGGGAGACCAAGCACCAAGCCAATGAGAAATGGCGCGAGAGACGGGACTCGAACCCGCGGCCTCCGCCGTGACAGGGCGGACAAAGCTCAACTAAATCAACAAGCGAACACACTTTCGAGCTTTAGTATAAGTCAAAAAGGCGAAAGGTATTTCACCGCTAAAGGGACTGAATAATTTCTTCGATTGGCAAGTAAAGCGTTTGGTTCCCCAGCAGAAAGGACTTGAAACCGTATCGCGCGTAGAACGGAATGGCCTCCTGATCGACTGCATGGACAACGACAGCCCGAGCGCCCACCAACTCCGACGCTCGCGTAATCCGCAAAAGCGCGTCTTGAAGAAGAGCACGCCCAAGACCTTGTCCCTGATATTCCTTGTCAATGGCAAGCCGACCAATGACCACAATTGGGGTGGGGCTGGGCATGTTATGCCGCAACTTCCTAGGTGCCCCTTCGTGAACAACAGCTCCGGCGGCGAGGCAATAAAAGCCGATTACGTGCTGGCGTCGCAAAACGACATAGCAGCGCGCTGAACGGGCCTCAGCCTTGAGTGCCGTATGCTTCAACCAATCGTTGAGGGGAACTTTCCCACAGTCGAAGCGGGAAACGTCATGTGAAGGAAGAAGAGGCGCTGGTGCCAGGATTGGTCCCAGCGCCTCTTCGTACGGCTTTATTTCTGCCATGGCGACTTACTCGCGAGCAGCTGTTTGAGACGGGCATTTGGCTGCACAGGTTCGTCCAATACACGCAGAAACTCTTCATACTGGGCGGTTTCGAGAGAAAACAGCGTTTGGTCCAGAAGGACGTCGACGGCGTGTTTTCTAGCGCTCTCCAGGATGAAATCGGTCCTAGTCTTCCCAACCACAGCCGCGGCGCTATCGATCAGATCCCGCAGCTTGGTGGGTAGGCGAACATTGATGACGGCATCGCGCTTTGTCTCCCTTGGCGTCTCCATAACGGCGGCAGACATTGTAACCTCCTATGACCGAGACTCTTTCTTTCTCTTTTATTAGCAAACGTATAACGCTGTATTGACAACGTCAACACAATTCTGTATATACGTTGGACGTACAGGTTAATCGGTACGCAGTATTTTCGTTCCTAAGAAAAGGCCGCCGGAACTGGAACTTCCGACGGCCCGAAACCGCCCCGTGGGTCGAGAGCCGACGTGGGACAGGCGCTTTTCAGCGAACCAAAATGAGCGGTTCGTCGCCCGCGGTCAACACCGGCTCTCACAATGAGGAGGGCCAGTCATGGCTAAAATTTACAAACCTGGTGAAGAAGCCCCCCGCTCGGGACAGTACGAGCAAGTCGGCCCGCGCGGCGGCGGGACCGGCGAAGAACGAACTGTCACGCGGGGTGAACCGCTCCCCCCTACTCCGAAGCCTGGTATGGGCTACACGCTGGTAGACCCCACCAAGCACAAAAACGGACGTTGAGCGAAGACTACTCCCGTTGCTGCTCGAGGCAGCAACGGGAACTCAACAGGAGAAAGGCGATGGCTGATTTTATACACACTAGAGAGCTCCTGCACGCCGGCGACGTGGTTGTGGTTCAGTGCAGTCACCAATGCAACGTACGACTGACAGACGACTCCAATTTTCAAGCTTTCCGCTCTGGGCGCCAACATCGGGCATACGGCGGATTTTTTCGCGCGTTGCCTGCCCGAGTCGCCGTACCCCATGATGGGTATTGGAACGTAACGATCGATCTTGCGGGCGGCCAAGCAAATATTCGCTACAGCATCAGCTACCTCAAGGCTGCCTAGCGGGCCTTGAGGCTCTCCATCACCAAGCGACCGCCGAGGCTCACAAGAAGGCAAGCCATGACCGAAGAAGAAATGCTGAAGCGAGACATCGAAACACTTAAAGCGAGCATGCGCCTTGAGTATGCCGAGAAGGCCAACCAGATCCTGACACCCGACGAATTGAAGGCTTTCCGCGGGCGCATCCATCTTCTCCAAGCCGACCTTGATCTTCTACGAACCCGTCTAGATGGGTTGAAATCGGAGGAGTAGTGTTCACCATGGCTAACAACATCAATTGCCCAGTTTGTGAGGCGGAGGCCGAGGATATTACCGTTGAAACCTTTGACGGAAAGACGGTCCGATGCCGCTCGTCTGGTGACTACGACATTTCAGGAACAGTCTTCGATCCTGATCTTTTGAAGAGATTGGATCGCGACGCTCGATATTCGGCACTCCAACGCGCAAAGAGCGCCGCGTCGGAGGGAAACCGGCCGATGATCCTCAGTTTTAATCTTTAGTCGCTCGTGCCACCGTGGCATCACGGCTCTTGATTACCTTTTAATGACCCGCCGATGCTGTGCTGTAGGGCTTGTTCAAGAAATAGCTCCGATTGCCTAAGGCAGCTTCCGCGTACTGATCGATCGCGACAGTGATCGCCTGGACGTGCTGATAACAATGGCCCTCGCGCGCGGCCTGTTGACGCAATTCGGCGAGCGCGTCGATCCACGGCGAGTTGTCGGCCTTGTCGTCGTACCATTTCAGCCGCTCGCCCATCACCAACTCCGGCCACCTAGCACGCGTCCTTTCGTCGGACCAGCCGGTCTCGCTCCGCGCACAGCCCTTCGATCTTTGCCAGCATCCTCGTTAGCAGCAGCTCAGCCGATGCCGTCGAGACGTTGGCCCGCTGAAGCTGCAGGATCTCGTTACGCTGTCTTCCGACCATGATCTCGCCGGCAGGCTGCGCTGCCGGACCAACCCCACAACCCGCCGGTCGGCCACGCGTGTGCGCAGCCTGTCCATGAGATGGTGATGGTTGATGTTGCACCGGGGTGGCCCGCGGAGTTGTAGTGATGGTGAAGGACCCTGACGACCTCTCCCTTGTCGCGGTGATCGAAATCGACGAGTCGGCCGCAATCATAGTTGAGCAGATCGATGACGAGATCACTCTCTCTATCGCTAGCGTTGTGGGCGTTCATTTTCAGGTGACGGCCGAACAGGCGCTCAAACTCTCCGAGGCCCTGGTTATTGCCGCTGAGAATGCGGCAAAATCCCGTGCATCAACCTGGGCGTAGTTCGCGCAACAAAAAAGGCGCGGAGTGATCCGCGCCCGATGTTACTTTTCAATGCTGCGTCGCGATTAAAGCTACAGAGCGTCGATCATTCTCGCCGGATAATGTGTAGGCGATCGGGAATGTCGTCCGCATCCCCTTCCGCTTTGATTATGTGGACATGCTCGGCCGGGACGTCTCGCTCATCAAGTGGCTCGATCTTGGCCGGTTCAAAATCCTGCATCCACTCTTCGTAGGATTGCCCCACGTCTGACTTGCGCCGTTCCTCCGATTTTTCCCAGCAGTCGCCGCAGGTCTTTTGCTCAACGGCATCAAAGATAACGTTGTGCTCTTCCGCCGTGCCGTTATAGCAACCTAGAGCTTGTAGCATTCGGTGCGATCGCTTGGGGGAAAAATGCCTTGCGTTGCATTTCGAGTGCCTGGCCAACGGTGTAAGCGCTTTCGCGAGCGGCTTGGATTTGGCGAGATAGGCCGGATCGATTTCAGTTTGCATTAGCGCAATACCTCTGATCGGTTGATTACGGGGCGTCCCACGTAGAGCAAAAAAAATAGGAATGCGATAGGAAGAATACGATGCAATAAAAAGGCCGCGCAGGGGTGCGCCGCGCGGCCATTTCGCGTCTTGCAAGAGCGCAATCAGTGAAACTGCGCCACATGATCCTCATAGTGCGCGAGCGCCACTGCGCTCCGGATGTGATTCGGCCAGATGTCGCCTGCCTCACCTAGTGCGATTTTGACCTCGTTACTGGTCACCATGCCGCACGCCGGGCATGGCGCCAGGCGTGCCAGGCGATCCGCCAGCGGCACCAGGCGATCCTTTGCCAGCGGACCGAGAACGGCCGTGATCTGATCGGCATTGCCGGCGCCCGCGACGGGCAGCAGGCGTTCAATGATTTCGCGATAGATGGTCGTCGGCAGATACAATTCAGTCATTAATCAGCCCCGTGATGGTGACGCACGACGCTGTGAACGAGTCATTTGGAAAGGGCTTGCAAGGGGGACAAATCGGGGAAACATCAAAAGTAAGTCGCTAATGAATCCCCTGGCTTGAGCGGCCTAGCAACAATTTATTTACTGGTAAGTTGTGACTGACTGCTGACGGGGCGCACCATGCGGATTTTCTTTTTGCTGTCCTCCCTAGCGATGCTGATTCTTGCGGTCCCAGCGACCGGAACCACCATTGACTACCGGAAGCGCCCAGAGTTCCAAAGATTCACTCGTCAAATTATTGAAATGCATGGTGTCAATTGTCCGGTCCCACTTACAAACACACAGATGGGCGAGGACGCGCGCCGGAGGATCGAGAAGATCGATTGTCAGTCGGCGGACGGCTCGACGAAATGGAGCCTGCGCATTATCAATCCGCCGAATGGCGAGTCTCGTTTCGAACCCTGGTGAGGGCCCTCCCGTCAAAGCCTCTAGGAAGCCGCTGGTGAGTCGCGATAGCTGGCCGGTGTATGGACAGCGGCCAGGATGATTTAACGCATGGCTGACTCGCGCTGCGAATCCTGTACGATTGAACTCCGAGCCTTTCCGCAAGGCTCTGCAAGAGCTCTGTCCTTCCCGCCCCTGGTTCGGCGAGAACGATGATGACCTGGTGCTGAGCGAGCAGATCAACTTCGGAAATGACCGCGGTTTCGAGATGAAGAGTGCGGGGTATGTAGTCGGGCCTCATTACAATTACTTACACGAAACACCACCCGGCGAGCATCGTCCTTTGACCGAGGTGCTCGTGCCTGCCACGGGCCGGTGAAACTCGGCTGGCGGGTTGTTGCTTCCGCAACGGCACCGCGGCGGATCGCTCGCGAATCTTGCCTTTCTCCTTTAATCGAGACCTTGCGGCGAGAATAGCGGGCAGATGCAGGGCGGCGAGCAAACATGATCGCGCCTGCGCCAATCAGAGCTTCCCGATCAGACGACCCGGTATGAGCTAGCGAAGACGTCCGTATCCTGATTGTTGCCGTGCTTGTAGGTAAACCCGAGTGGGATGTTTCCAGACGGAACAAGCTCGTAGGTGAGATCCGACTGGAATCAAGACAGGCCGCGACCGGTGTAGCTTCCGTCGCCCAAGCGCAGCTCAAGTTCGCTCGGAATGGATTGCTTTCCTTCTTGCCGGGCCCGGGCAGAAGTCGCAGGACCACCTGCGATCCAATTTGCAGTGCCTCGGTCGAGCTATTAAAGGCAAGGAACTCGCCCGTGCCCGTCAAAGCCGCGATCAATTGCTGCTCCAGCGCGTTTCCTGCTGACGAGGGCGAGCGCGACGGTGGAAAGAGCAGACCGAAAGCGGGCGGGAGCTCGCTGTTGCTAAAGCTCTTTTGCGTGAAGGGATGTCACTGAGCCGACGGCGCGTTTGTCGTAGAGGTCCTTCAATTGCTGGGCGTCGTAGCCGAGCTCCTTCAAGATTTCTTCCGTCTGTGCCCCGAGCGGCTGCGGCGGCAAACGTATTTCCGGTACCTCGCCGTCATAACACACGGGATGGCTGACGAGGGTAATCGGCGCCCCCGTCGCCCCTTTCACAACCTGGAAGCTCTTGTTGTGAATCACCTGCGGATCGACGACGACGTCGGAATAGTCGTTGATGCGGGCGTGCCAGATTCCGCCAGCCTCAAGCAGCGCAAGGCACTCCGATGTCGTGCGTTTGGCGATGTTGGCCGCAATTGCTGCCGATGTGATCGCGCCGCCGATAAGCTTCGGTGTCGGGAACGCGCTGATCGGCGGGAATTGAAAGCGCATCTGCCAGCACGTCGAGCGATCCGAGCGAGATCGCGATGTGCCCGTCACCCGTAGCATAGATGCCGTACGGTGCGCCATAATACCATCCTGCGATCGGACCCGGCTGGCGCACGTCGTTGGGTCTTTGCCCGTTGAGATAGCAGGTGAACGACTCCATTTGGAGGTCGAGCGCTGCAGACAGTAGGCTGACATCGACCCGACACCCCTGCCCCGTGCGCGCTTTTCTTACCAATGCGGCTAGGATGCCAGCCGCAAAGAGAGCGGCGCCGTGATGATCAACTGCCGAAACACCCACCGCTCGGGGGCCGTGATCGCGGCTTCCCGTGATGGTAGCAAGCCCCGCCAACGCTTGAACCAAGAGGTCCTGGCCGGGTCGATTCACGTACGGGCCGTCCGGGCCATATCCGGACGCTGCGGCATAGATGATGTCGGATTTAATATTCCTGGCGTCCTCATATCCAAGCCCAAGCTTGTCGAGCACGCCAGGGCGGAAGTTCTCGCTGATGACGTCCGATGTTGCGATCAGTTTCTTCGCAACCAGAACCGCGTCCGGCTTCTTGAGATCGAGCGTCAGGCTCCGCTTGTTGCGATTGCCGGTCAGAAGCAGCATGGATTGACCATCTACCTGCTTGTCTGCCCCACCCCATTTCCGCTGGAAGGCGCCGTCTGGCGGCTCCACAGCGATCACGTCCGCGCCGAGGTCGGCGAGAAATTGCACACCCATAGGCCCCATCAGGAAGTGATTGAAGCTCAGGACCCGAACGCCCTTGAGAAGATCGACCATAACTGTTCTTGCTGGGTCCCTTTAATTATCTCGCGTCAATGTCGGCAACATTCCGCCATCTTCGCTTTTCTGAAATCGTTTTCAGGTTAGTCGCCCCGATCGGGGGCGTCAAGCTAGTTAAGCGCTGCACATTCAGAGCATGGCCGCCGGCGCGCTCTGCTTGATGTGGCTTGGACGCTCAAATAATGTTCAATGAGAACCACGGATCTCCTGCACACTAGCTTGAGATTAGCAATCCTCCAGGTGGTTCACCTCCAACGGATGTTAACAGCCCGTTATGGGCCAATCCGAGCAGATCAGATGGACAAAAAATCGATCGCCGATCCCAAAGGCCGGTCGCAGCCCAGGGTGAAGATCGAGGACGTCGCGAGAAAGGCAAACGTGTCGCCGGCGACGGTGTCGCGGGTTCTAAATCATCCAGAAATTGTCAGGCCCGAACTGCGCGACAAAGTGATGCGCTACATCGCCAATCTCTCCTATACGCCGGACAGTGCGGCCCGGGCACTAAAATCGGGACGCATGCGGACGATCGGCGCGATTGTTCCGACGCTAGGCCTTGGAATCTTTGCCGAAGGCGTGGAGGCCCTGCAGAACCGCCTAAGCGAAAGCGGCTACACATTATTCATCGCCAATTCGCAGTATGATCAACGCCGCGAGTTGCAGGAGATGCAGAGCCTCATCGAGCGCGGCATCGACGGCATTGTGCTCGTGGGGGGCTCGCATGGTCGCGAATTGAGAACTTTGGTAGAGCAAACTGGTGTTCCCGTCATTACGACTTACGTTTCTAAGGCGGGCGGCGGCATTCCCGCCATTGGCATCGACAACGAACGTGCCACTCGCGAAATGACTGAATTTCTTCTGAGCCTGGGACACGTTCGTTTCGGTGCAATTGCCAACATTCCGCCGTCGAATGACCGTTCGCGCGCGCGACTCGATGGCATTCAGCGCGCTCTCGCTGAAGCCGGTATCCAGCTCCAGCCGACTCAAGTCATCAGGGCCGACTACTCGCTCGCGCAAGGACAAAGCGCGCTTCGCCAACTGCTCACTGACCATCCCGACACGACCGCCGTGATCTGCACGACCGACACGCTGGCCATCGGCGCGATGTCGGAAGCCCGCAACATGGGTTTGAGCGTGCCGCAGGCGCTTTCAATTACCGGCTTTGACGACGTGGAACTGTCCGCCCAGGTGGATCCGCCGCTTACGACAATTAGGATTCCCGCCGCGGAAATCGGCCGCGGCGCAGCCGACTATCTAATTAATGCGATCGCGGGAAGGCCCGTCCCCAAGAGCATCCTGTTGCCCTACCGGCTGGTGATGCGGTCGTCCACCGCGCCACCACGGATAGCCGACCGCCTGCCGAGGCGGCCACGATGAAGCCTCGCAAGCTAGCTGGCATGCAGGACGGCATTCGCGAAAACGATTTGTGTAAATCCGCTGATCCGCAACTTGCAAAGGTGCTACCCTTGAACGCCAAGCCTGACCTCATTCTTTGGACCTCACCCCTGCCGCATGTGGTGCTCTTGACATTGAATAGGGCATCCAAACGAAACGCCCTGAGCAATGATCTGATCGCGGAACTCGGGGCCGCCCTTCGCAAGGCCGCGCTGGATGATGACGTCCGCTGCGTCCTTCTTCGTGGCAGCGATACGTTCTTTTCCGCCGGCGCCGATATCAAGGAAATGCAGCAACGAGGGTTCGAAGCCGTCGACAATTCCGCACGACGTTCTGCCTGGCGGGATATCGCCAATTTCCCCAAACCACTTATTGCCGCAATTGAGGGGATTTGCTTTGGCGGTGGTCACGAGCTCGCGCTCCTGGCCGACATCGTAATCGCCGGTGAAGGCGCAACCTTCGGGCAGCCGGAGATTAATATTGGGATATTGCCGGGCGACGGAGCAACCCAGCGGTTGACCCGCGTGGCCGGCAAGTCGCTCGCGATGCTCATGATCCTGACCGGAGAACCGATCTCTGCGCGCGCAGCCCATCAAGCTGGGCTTGTTGCCGAGGTCACGGCAGACGGCAAGGCACAGAGTCGCGCTCTCGAAGTTGCCGAAGTTATCGCGCACAAGCCGCCGCGTTCCACGGAACTGGCTAAAGCGGCTGTACTCGCCGCCTACCAAACCACGCTTGATGCCGGTCTCGAATTTGAACGACAAGCCATCAGGCACGCATTTACGACGTCCGACCAGCAAGAGGGAATGAACGCCTTTTTTGAGAAGCGGTCGCCTAGCTATCGGGGGACTTAGAAGATCATCAGAGCTCTGCTTCGCCAAAGCTTTCAATGGCTTAACAACCAGGGGAAACAATTCGATTCTCGCAACCGAAAACCTGCTCAGAGGATTCCATCAACTCGTCGAAAATCGGCGGACTGCCGTTGTACTCCACAGGCCGGCGAATGAACTCGCGCGACATTCCACTTCGCTCGGCCAGCTGCTTGACCGACCAGTTCAGAATGTCGCCGGCGGCCTCAGTTGCGTCCCGGTGAGCCTCGATGGGCCATTGTGCCGGCCAGAAAGTTTGTCGTGGTGCACATTCATCCAAATGCCGAACCATTCCCGAACGCTACGGCCAGATGCTGAGCGGCACGGCCGTGCACTGGTACCAGCGGAAAGCGCCATCTAGCTGTCGCCGCCGATGTTTCGACGTTGTAAGCCCGTCCCGTCTCGACCGAGACCGCACGTCTATGAGAGCCGCATCGCCGTCCTCTTCATGGACAGATCCATCTTTTCTTTGAAAATCACTTGATGGTCTTCGGTTAGGGACGCGGATTTTCACAGAAAGACGGCTATGAACGTGATGTCAGCGAGCCGGCTGCGACATCGGCGGGATCAATGCCGAGCGCTTTAACGGCATCGATCATCTGCAGCTGGCCTGCCCACTTCCTATGATCCCATCGACTCGAAACCGGAGCGCACGTTGCGCCTAAAGGGAGAGTCGGCCGATCCTGCGGCCTGCCATCGGCCAAGCCGCCGAGCTTTGACGGTCAGGTACGTGTTCTTGTTATTGATCGCGCCATCAGCGCTCACGGGCACCGCATATAGTGCACCGGAAGCCAATGATACTTGTAACCATTACCGCGACACCGCAGGCGGGTGACTCTCACCTTAGCGCCGCTCCGACTACGGACGTTCAATTCGTGACGCCTGTTTGCGTAAGACGTGTCGCGCCCCGGCCAACATGTCGTGGATCGAACAGCTTGGATCGGCACCCGCTTGATCAAAACACTCGTATTTCCAGAGCCGTAGCGATCTGCCGGCGTGAGCTGTGCCATTTAAGACGCTGGCACAAGCCTTGCTAAAAGCGAGCAGAACAACGACGTGCTTCGCGTCGCGCCGGCGGAATACATCTGTCTTAGTCTCGGAGTGGGACGCGGGGTCTTGGTTGAACACGACACTCGCAGTGTCGAATGACGACGACAACAATTGTCGTCTTTGAAGGATAAATTGCATGTCTGGTGTTGCTGGCGCTGTTCTGTTGCCGTCAAGTCGTTCACGGGAGACGGTTTATGATCGGCTTAAGCACATGCTTCCGAAACTTGCACTTCGCGGACAGGCGGGGTTTGGTCTCGCCGCTTTCATGCATGAAAAGCGCGTTCAATATACAAAGTCGTCTCAGCCGCCACGCGATCTAACAACGATCGACTACGATGAACAGTACGCCGATTTCAGGCCTCACGCAGCGATTGCACACATTCGTAGCCCGTCTAGCAGGGAACACGACGAGAACGACGTTCAGCCTGTTCACAACCATCAAGCCGGTTACCGCCATTTGGCGATTTCTTTAGACGGGGCTTTGGTCAATGCTGATGAGATTAGGAAAGAATTGCTCGCTCAAGGGCATAGCTTTGATGGCGAAACGGATGCCGAACTCTTGCTCAAGCTGATTGAGCGCACTTGTCAAGCTCATTATTGGCGGCATGGTCTGCCGGTGAATCACAAAACACTGTTTCGAGAGATCGATAACCGCATCGATGGTGCCGTCAGCGCACTCTTGTTGGATGGTGAGGGAAATCTCATTGCTTTCCGCAACAGATACGGTTTACGACCTTTGGAATTCATGCAAACCGACGATGGCTTTCTGCTTTTTGCTTCGGAAAACTGTGCCTTTTCCGGACTCCAAGGCAAGGCGGAGGAAATTTTACCGGGCCACATCAAGTATGTGAACGGAAGAACGGGAGAATGCCTTGATCGCTCTGTATGCGATGCTCGACATAACACCAGGCTGTGCGCCTACGAAACGCTTTACCTAGGGAGCCCCGACACATCAAAACGACAATCTCATCTCGAAACCCGTTACAATATCGGAGCGGCTCTTGGTAAACTTATCGCGCCGAGACTGACAGCTGAAGTGGGGACCGCCCCTATTATCGTTTCTTCCATGCCGCGAACCGGCGGGCCGTATGCTGATGGTCTTTTTGCATCATTGGTCGAGGATGGCGCCATCTTTCGACGTCAGGAAGTCATCGCCACGCAATTTTCTCAACGGACGCTTGTAGGCATCGTTGATAAGCGCATATCTCTTATTTCCAAAAAATACCGTGTCGCAGAGAAGGACGTCGCTGACAGCACCATAATCATGGTCGATGAAGCTCTCATTCGCGGCGACACAAGTCGGGCTGTCACGAACATGCTCCTTTCCGCCGGAGCCAAAGCTGTGCATTGGGCAATCGGTTCACCGCCTATAGTGGCGCCAAATTACTACGGCATGGGTATCGACACGATGGAGGAGTTGGCCTTCTGGCAAATATGGAAAACTTTGCAACCCGAACAGCGGAAGCAAAGCCTGCGCTTTCATAACATCGAACCGCAAATGCTCAGGGTCATCGAAAGCACAATTGCCGTATCCATCAACTCTGCGACTGTCACTTATCTACCCTTCCAAGTTCTCGTATCCTTGCTTCCGCAAGGGCATAATGGAATCGATTTGTCGCCGTTTACGTTCGAGATGCCAACCCCAGCGGGGCAAAAACGCGCGAACAAGAATTTGGACAAGTTAATCTCCGATCTTCCCTTCCCAGAATCAGCCGTTGCCTAAGGTCACATCATGAAACCGACTCTAGTATTCGATTGGAACGGCACGCTGCTCGACGATGCCGATGCGTTGCTGAAAACGATCAATGCCCTTTTAGGCCGCTTCGGTCGCGCCGAGATCGATATGCCAACTTTTCGGGAACAGTGCGAGCTCCCGCTTTCCGTCCTATACCGCAGTGTCGGAATGTCGGAAGGTGAAGCCGCAATCGTGGATAGCGATGGCAGCGCTATTTTTCACGATACCTACGAACCCTTGGCGAGCAAGGCTCATCTGCGCAAAGGCGCCCGCTGCATTTTGGAAACGGCACGTCAACAGGCGGTCTCAACGATCGTTCTCAGCAGCTATATAGTCGACCCTCTTCGTTCGCAAATCCGCAGGCTCGGAATCGACGATTGCGTCAACGACGTTCTCGCCTTCGAAAGCCGCGCCACTCAATTCAAAAGCATGAGCAAAGGCGAACGGCTTCGCCTGTATATGCAAGCAAATAATCTGAAGCCCGAGTCGACCTTCATCATCGGCGATATGCCGATTGAAACGGATATTGCGCGCGAGCTTGGGCTTATCAGCATATCCATTACCGGCGGGTTTGTTTCCGAGTCGCGTTTGCAGGCTGCGCAGCCGGATTACATCATTCATGACCATCATGAGGTGCTGCCAATTTTGCAAAGGCACGGCTTTCTTCGGAACGTATAGGACCATGGCTGAAACTCGGCTTTACTCCCACCCCCTACGGCGGCGGACAAAGAAGCGGCCTTATCGGCGCGGGAAGCACGGGAACTGGCACGGATCGGCTTGGGTGCCTATGAACGGGCTTCCGTTGCTGAATTGGAGCGGCATATAGATGCTGTCGTTTTGTCCTCGCCTTCGCGAGGTACTGCTTCAATGCACGCTGGCCGAACAGCCCCAAAGTACGGTTTTAACTTTATGGATACGAACACGCGATCCGCAATGTCACAATCAAGGACGACCTGGCTGTTTAGCGACGGAATAATGTCGATGTCGCAATCAGAGGCCGAATGCAGTGGCGTTGAGAAAGAGCCTTGCCTTGCATGGCTTCGCGGTATGGGCAAAACAGGGTGGAGGATGACCACGCAATCGTTGAAGGTCCCGAACGGTGCCGTATTCTCGGGGCAAGCTAATCCGCTCTTTCAAACCCGATTGGGCGATGTAGAGACGGAAATTCCGCAAGCGCAGCTCGATGCTCCCGAGATTACCCTGCATCGCCAGCATATGGGTCGTGATGAGTTCGATAGCGAAGGATTTGAGCGGCTTGATCTCAGCATAGTTGCGCCACTTCTTCCTAAGCGGATCAGCGTGCGGAAATCGCCGTCCTGGTTCTTGCGATCCCGGACGAAATTCATCTTGCAGGGAGCGCAGGTCTGGATTTTCGACCCGTCACGGATGTCAAATAGCCTGACCGGTTCTCGTCCTGGATCACCGGGACGATGTCGACGCTCAGCCCGTGCCGACAAAGGTCACGGTCGCAGCCTTGCGCTGGATCTCGAAATCTTCGGCCGACTTGTTGGGATACTGTTGATCAGCAGGTCGTAGATGGTGTTGTTCAGACTATCGAGCGTCTCCTTGTCGGCATCACGTCCAGAAATATAGAACACCACATCGACATCGCCGGGATCGACGCTCGTCTCTCGTAAGATGGTATATTTGGCGAAGGAGCCAGCTTTTACTACCCTTGTGATCTTGATCTCGGTCTTGTCGCGGACGGACTTGCACAGTTCGGCGATCGGGCGATCCACCTGTTCATGATATTCCTTCCGCTTGTCGTCAGGGAGGCGCAGGACATTGCTGTCGTAGTAGCGCAGTTCCGTATTTCTCAACGCCATCACCGCTTCCTTTCTCGTTCGGCGTCCACCCACCCGCAACCCGAATGGATGGCGGCGGTCGCCGGTCGCCTTGGCGGTTTAAAACACCGGAAGGCGAGCGCTACGAACGGGTGCATCATCACCATTAGCCCCAAGTTTTCGTATCGCCGTGCAGCTGAAAAAGATGACTGGATATTCTCCGGGAGAGCTCCCCGACTTGATCTGCGAGTTACAAGACAATCAAATTGCGTTGAGTGTTCGTAGCCTCCGAAAAAAGGGGCCACTCCGAAGGAGTGGCCCAAGTAAGGGAGGAAACGCCCTTGAGGGCCTCTGGGATCAGGCCGCAGCCTGTTCGATCGGTGAGAATGGCAAGCCGAGACTCTCGGCCACCGCCTTATAAGTCAGCCGCCCTCGATAGACATTGAGGCCTGCGCGCAGATGCGGATTTTCGAGGATGGCTGCAAATCCCTTGTTAGCGAGAGCCAAACCAAAAGGCAGAGTGGCGTTATTCAGCGCTTGGCTCGAGGTCAGCGGGACAGCTCCCGGCATATTGGCCACACAATAGTGAATGACGCCGTCTAGCTCGTAAGTTGGATCAGCGTGCGTCGTCGGACGCGATGTCTCGAAGCATCCGCCCTGGTCAATAGCTACATCCACGATGACGGAGCCTTTGCGCATCGAGCTCAACATGTTCCGACTGACGAGTTTCGGCGCACTGGCACCAGGAACTAGTACTGCGCCAATCACAACGTCCGCCGCAAATACTTCCTCCTCAACGGCTTCTATCGTGGAGAACCCAGTACGAACGCGCCCTTCGAAAAGTTCATCCAGCTCACGAAGCCGAGGAAGCGAACGGTCGAGGATGGTGACCTCGGCACCCAATCCCGCGGCCATCCGCGCCGCATGTGTACCGACAACGCCGCCTCCAATCACGACAATACGGGCCGGCTGGACACCCGGCACGCCGCCGATCAACAGCCCGCGCCCGCCCGTATACCGCTTCAGGGCCACACCGGCCGCTTCGACGGCAAGCCTGCCCGCGACCTCGCTCATCGGCGCAAGAAGCGGAAGCCCGCCATGCGCGTCAGTCACAGTTTCGTAGGCGATTGCTGTACAGCCGGACTTAATGAGCCCCTTGGCCTGCTCGGGGTCCGGGGCCAGATGAAGATAAGTGAAGAGGATCTGATTTTCTCGCAACTGGGTCCATTCGGACGGCTGCGGCTCCTTGACCTTTACGATCATCTCGCTCGACGCGAACACCTCGCGAGCAGAGTCCAGAATGGTTGCGCCAGCCGTGCGATAATTCTCATCTGTGGCACCTATACCAGCACCGGCATTGGTCTCGAGCAGTACGCTGTGGCCTGCGGCCACATATTCGCGGACTGCTCCAGGGGTCAGGCCCACCCGGTATTCGTGCGTCTTGATTTCCTTGGGAACGCCGACCTTCAATTGCAATCTCCTAACTTGGACAACCGCTCTTATAATGGAAAGAGCGATGCAAACCTGCGACGCGGGCGCCCAAGTAGCGCCGAAATTCAGCTATTCTTGATAGCATCACGCAGGATTCCATCGAAATGGCATTCCAGCGCCGAGCTCAGTGCCATCACTGTCGAATCGAATGGAATTGTTCAGCAACGCGATCGAGCACCTTCAGCGCGCGCTGGAAGATAAGGGCGTATCTAGAGCGATGCATTACCTGAACCCGTTCGACTTCCGTGCTGGTTAGAGTCATGCTGGGCAGTCAAAGTAACGAGGCACGGAACTGTTCAGAACCGGCATCGTTAAATGCCTTCAGTGAAGCGCTGCTTTCTGATGCCAGTAAGCACTGCATATTTCCTCCAGATGGATTTAGAGGCCGCGCGAGCCGCGCTGAGCGTGCAGCCCATCGGGTGATGGCGCTCTACAGGTTAGAATGCTCGTCGCTTGGGTGTTTGGGTAGGGCGAACGCAAGGCGCGTCGCGCTCGTGCTGCCCACGGGAGAGCCATGCGCTCACAGCGTACAGTGCGCCGAACACAGCGAAGAAGATCGACAGCAAAATGAACAGTAGCATCGGCGGCACACTTAGTTTCGCTTCGGGAATGCTGGTCGGACACCACGAGGCCCGATTCGTTAGCTTTGCCACTCTCTACACCCTGACGTTACGTGAGATTCAAGCCCCTCGAACAGATTCAAGCGAAGCGCCTGCAGAAGCTGATGTTTTTGATTTCGGCACGTTGCTTGCCTATTCAGGCAGCATCACCAATGCGCCCGTGAGGTAGGGGTGACTCCGCGCGCCCTGGCCACGGTCGGGTCGCTCCGCCCAACTTTCTGCGGCCAATCCGTAGCAGGTGCAATATGAAACCACACGTTTGGGCAGCGGCGGTCGCGTTGGCTCATAGTCTCGGTCGTCTTATCGTCCGAGTGTAAACTCGAAAGGCGTGTGTATTGCGGAATCGGCTTGTTCCGCAACGTAGTCAGCCGATACAACAACATCAGCTACTGCTACGTCCTGGCGGGTTGCCTAATCTGTACCATCACGGTGAAAAGTCGGACCTAATACTCGAACCGAATGGCTTGGGAGTACAGGTGCTTTGTCCACGACACGTCATTCTACTTCTCAGCAACACTAACGCGAGGCGAAGCCCACATTTTCGCATACAGCCTTTCACCGTGGATTGCAGATGGCCTGCCCCCTTCCTACGTGAATGGCTGAGTATTGACGTTAGCAAGCCTCTGGCATTCGATGAAAATCTATCAAGCATTCCACCTGATAGGGCGTTCCATCAACTGGCGAGTAGTCCTGCGGATCACCGCGATTCCAGCCTTCGCGTGGCTATTCATGCAGCTAGCCCAGATCTCGAGCGCCCCTCGACCGGCACGAGCCGGCGCTCCGCCAAGCGGAGCTGCCGCCAATCCGGCCACGCCCGATGACCTGGATACGGAATACAAGTCAGTTAACGCTCGCTCACTCCCGGCCGGGCATTGTCGCGTCACGGATTCGGAGCTCAGCAACGTTCGGCTGGGCTCAAACTACGCAGACGTTGTTTACCTGTTCGGCTGCGCAGGCACCATCACGTCACGTGAGACCGTCCAAGGAATTACGTTTCACGTGCTTGCTTGGAATGACGGGCAATTCTTAGCGTTATTCGTTAATGGAAAGCTCTCGATCGCATCGCAGTCCGCTCTTCGGTAGACGATTCGAAGCTTTCACAAGTTTGGCGAGCGCGTTTGCTCTTTTGCATCGCGGCCTTACACATGCGACGTCAATCTCTTGAGGCGTACGACACCAGAAGCGACGATTTGTTTGTTTGGAGACAATCCCAACAATCTAACCTCACGAGCGTCGCTGTTGTCGAGCTGGGGACCACAATGGGAACGTCTGTACCGCACGCGGATTGCCGGCCTGATGCACGTGCGCGAACTGCCGCGCCCTCTCAAAGCAATGCATGTCCCCCTCAGCGGCGGCACCTCACGTTCTACGACATGAAGATCCAGACGTCGCAGGTAGTGACGTCTAATTGCCATTCTTGCTGAGCAGAGGTGAAGGATACGACTGTCCTTTCGCGGAGTGACGATCCGCAGAGTGATACCACCGAAACGCATGCTTGGCGACGCGCCTACAACAATGCCAGATTGCGCGAAGAACTAAATGGGCTTGAAAGCGAACGCAGTCATCTCAGCTTCACCAAACGTCCGTATTAGCTTCCTCGGTCCATCCGAGAGTGCTTTCAACAGACTTACGGACGCCAGGCGCACTCTAACCAATCGACGACGCCTGTCTGGCCGGAGTACTTGTATGGTGGATTGTTTGAGGCCGTGCTTTGGTCTTCCAAAAAGCGGGCCGATCGACGTACCCACTTTTGATCGGGCGAGTTGTGTATTCGCTCGATGTTACGCTGGAGTTCTTAACATGGAGCAGACTTCACCCGAGCGATACCAGGCCTCTGACAGCCTCGTGAGCGCCGCATTCGACAAGTCATGGCGCTTTGTCGAGACCGATCCATTGCTTGTGCATAATGCAAAGGAATTGCTGCGCAATCGGCTACGAACCTATCTGGCACTCTCACGCAGAAACGGCGAGCAGGACATATTGCATCTTGCAAATAGCGCGATTTGGAAGCTGCGCGCCGAACTAGGACGGCCTTCAGACCTGTAGTATCCACCGCGCCTCGGCTGAGCGAAGGGAGCCTACCTTTCGCGCAGTACTCTAGTACGCTTTGGCCCCGTGTAGGCCAACTGGGCACGAAGCAATCCATCATCGGGAGAACACAGCTTCGCTCTTTCATCGGACGGTGCCCTGCTCATGGCAGTAGTTGCGCGTTTCCCGTAGTTAGACAAATGGTAAGCCTCCGAGGAGAACCGAGGAGAGCCGCCTTGCGGCGGGCTGACCTGATGGTTGAGAACTGTACGTATGGACAGCCATACGATCAGCGCGCTGAATCGACTTGAAGTGGTGGAGACGGGCCGGCGACGGCGTTGGTCTGAGGAGGAGAAGGCGCGGATTGTTTTGGAAAGCATGTCCGAGCCGCGTTTGGTTGCGGCGACGGCGCGGCGATATGGCCTGTCGCGTTCTCTGCTGGTGACCTGGCGAAGAGCCTTCGCAGCGAACCGGACCAAATCCGAGGCTCGCCTTGTCATGGTAGTTGTGGCCGAGGATGGGCCTGTGGCGTCGGCGGCGGATTCATCGCGTAGTACGACAGCACATTCGACCGAGCGTCGGATTGAGATCGAGCTGACCGGCGGGCGGCGCGTCATTGTCGATGCGAGCGTCGACGTTGAGGCGCTTCGCCGGATCATCGAGGCTCTGGATCCGCGATGATTCCGATCCCTACGGGAGTTCGGGTGTGGCTGGCGACAGGTCACACCGACATGCGCAAAGGCTTCGCCTCTTTGTCGTTGCAGGTGCAAGAGGTGCTGCGCCGCGATCCGCTGAGCGGACATTTGTTTTGCTTCCGTGGACGCCGGGGCGATTTATTGAAGGTGATCTGGCATGATGGCCAGGGAGCGTGCCTGTTTACGAAGAAGTTGGAGAGAGGTCGTTTTATATGGTCGTCGCTGGCTGACGGCGTTGTGTCGATCTCGCAGGCGCAGATGAGCTACCTCTTGTCCGGAATCGATTGGCGCAATCCACAGGAGTCCTGGCGTCCCACGAGCGTGGGCTGAAAGTTTGTCGTTTGAATCTGGCGGCGAATATGATTCCATCTGGTCATGGACTCCGCCGCTGACGGACTGCCGCCCGATCTTGCCGCCGCGCACGCCATGATCCTGACCGAGCGCGCCGCCAGGCTTGCAGCGGAAGCCAAGCTTGCTGAAGCGGCCAATGCCCAGGCGAAGCAATCGAGCACTGAAGCGCTGATCGCCCACCTCAAGCTCGAGATCGAGAAGCTGCGGCGGACGCTTTATGGCGCGCGCTCGGAGCGGTCGGCGCGACTGCTCGACTAGCTAGAGTTGGAGCTTGAAGAGCTCGAGGCGGCTGCGACCGAGGATGAACTCGCCGCCGAGAAAGGCCGGGAAGACGCAGACGGTGCGTTCGTTTGAGCGCAAGCGGCCCGTTCGCCAACCCTTCCCCGACGACATCGAGCGAGAGCGCGTGGTCCTGCCGGCTCCGACGCAATGTCCCTGCTGCGGGTCGGCGCGGCTGTCGAAGCTTGGCGAAAGCGTGACCTCGACGCTGGAGGAGATCCCACGACGGTTCAAAGTGATCGAGACGGTGCGGCAGAAGTTCAGTTGCCGAGACTGCGAGGCGATTACGCAGCCGCCGGCGCCGTTCCATGCGACGCCACGGGGCTATATCGGACCCCAGCTTCTGGCAACGATCCTGTTCGACAAATTTGGCCAGCATCAGCCGTTAAACCGACAGAGCCAGCGCTTTAAATGCGAAGGGATCGACCTGTCGGTCTCGACCCTGGCGGACCAGGTGGGCGCCGGAGCCTTTGCGGTTAGGCCGATTTTTGAACTAATCGAAGCCTATGTGCTCTCCGCCGACAGGCTCCATGGCGACGACACCAAGATCCCGATCCTGGCGAAGGGGAGGACGGACACTAGCCGGATTTGGACCTATGTCCGCGACGATCGGCCATTTGGCGGGCAAGGTCCGCCGGCGGCGCTGTTTTGCGCCTCGCGCGATCGGCGCGGCGAACATCCGGCGCGGCATCTTCAGAACTTCGCCGGCATCCTTCAAGCCGATGCCTATAGCGGGTTCAATGCTCTCTTCGATCCGGGCGCAAGGCGTCGCCGGCCACGCCTGCCTTCTGCTGGGCGCACGGCCGGAGGGCGTTCTTCGAACTGGCGGATATCGCCCAGAACGCGCGCCGTGGACGGTCGGCAGCGGCGATCTCGCCCCTGGCGCTGGAAGCGGTCCGTCGGATTGACCAGCTGTTTGAGATCGAGCGTGATATCTATGGGCTGAGCGCCGAGGAGCGGCTGCGGGTCCGCCAGGTGAGAAGCGCGCCGCTGCTGACCGATTTTGAGGCTTGGCTGCGGGCGGAATCTGCCCGGCTCTCGCGTTCGTCCAACGTCATCAAGCCGATTGACTATCTGCTCAACCGGTGGGATGGCTTTGCCCGCTTTGCCCATGATGGAAGGATTTGCCTGACCAACAATGCCGCAGAGCGAGCGCTGCGCGGTTTTGCGATGCCTGATTCATTGTGCATTCCTTCTTCAAGTGTCTGTAAACATTGGAATCGTGTCGGTGTCGTCGACGCGATACGGGCGACCTTTTCGGGCCACCGCAGATTTGACCGATTCCGACGCCAAGTCGTCGGCGCGAATCTGGTACGGCGCGCCGGGCACAACCTGCACCGCCGGCAGTACGCCGGATTTGATCAGACGGCGTATCATATGACTTGTGACGCGCAACGCCGCGGCCGCTTCGGTCAAGGTCAGCCATTCGCCATCCTTTTCCGCAGATCGGTAGGCATGGATACCGCGCACGCGGCGAACTGAAGAGACGCGATGCGCCGTCCAGGTCTTGCCCTGACCGGTAGGCAGGCCCATCCGATTAAGCGACGCGGCGATATGCTCGTCTGACCAGCGACCGGCCATGCTGCGCATGACCGCCAGCGCATCTTCGGTCGTCGCGCAGCCATGTTCTCCGGTTCGCGGTTTGCGCACGCGCAGCTCGGAGTGCTGGCCGCCGCGCCAGTGAATCGTAAGCACGACGTCACGCGCTTCTTCGTCGACATCGACGATGATGTCGACGAAAGCCCGCAGCAATTGTTGGCGTGCACGCATCGTGACGCCCGGCGCATTCCAAGCCTCAGAGAGGTTCTCTGCCAAATTGGCAAAAGCATTCGGATACACTCCGATCTCCGCTTGCTTTGCGGCCGGCCGGCGCTCCTCCAGATCGCGAACGCGGCGGAGCGCGATCTCCCAATTCTTCTCGAGCTGTGCCGCGATCAGACGATTGTCAGGATCACAGGCGGCATAGCGGCGCTCGGCCAAGCTTGCCTCGTAGCGCGCCTGCTGCAGTTCCAGATCCAGGATTCTCTGTTAGTCTTCCTCTTGTTCCCGATGCATCCGTTCCGCCCTGAACGCGGCTTCGATCGCCATTGGTTCGACAGCCCGGAGCAGTTCCCTCGCGATCGCGGAATCGACCCGCGGACCGCCGAAGGTCATGCACCGAGGCAAGCCCATCATAAGGTTTGGCTTGTCACAGCGATAGACCGGCCGACTTTGCGGATTGCCCGTATAGGCGACGCTGAGCCGTCGTCCGGATCGTCCGCAGGTCATGATGCCTGAGAGAAGCGCTCTTCCGCCTCGCCCGGTCTTGACGCCTCCGGCACGGCCGTAGTTGTTGAGGGCGAGCTGCTTCTGATTGCGCTCGAACTCGTCCCAGGTGACGTAGCCTTCGTGATGATCCTTGATCATCACTTCCCACGTCCCAAAGGGTTTGCTGTGCCCGTCGCTTCGCCGTGCCCTCCCATCGACGATGGCGGTGCGCTTCTCGCTTTTTCCGTAAACATAGACTCCTGCGTAGAACGGATTCTTGAGAACCGCGATGACGTTGCGATAACAAATCGGCACCCATTCGAAGCTGGTCATGCACCCTTCATCGGAGGGTCTTGGGAAATGGATTTGATCGGTCTTCATCGAAAGCAACACCTGGCGCGCGCTGCCAAGCTGGTGGAAGCGCGTGAAGATCAGTCGGATCACTTCTTGGTGGCGGAGGTTGGGATCAAGGCCAAGTCCGACTTCGCGATGCCAGACATAGCCGAACGGAACTGACAGTCGCAGCTCACCACGGCTCGCCTTCGAGCCGGCGGCGTCCAGCATTCGCGCTCGGAGTACGCCCAGTTCGAACTCGCTGATGCTGCCCTTCATGCCCAGAAGCAAGCGATCATTGGGCCGGCGGGGATTGTAGACGCCGTCGAGATCTATGACGCGGGCTTCGACAAGCCCGCACAGCTCAAGCAGGTGATGCCAATCGCGACCGTTGCGCGCAAGCCGCGACGCGTCGAAGCACAAGACCGCACCGACCTTGCCGGCGCAGAGCCATGCAACTAGGCGATCGAACCCAGGCCGCGCCACCGTTCCGCTTGCCGATCGGCCGAGATCGTCATCGATGATTTCCACGTCGACAAATCCGCGCTGGCGGGCAACGTCGACCAGATCATATTGGCGACGCTGGCTCTCGAGATTGGTCATGACCTGGGATTGCGTCGACTGGCGCACATATACGACCGCCTTGCGTTTAAGAACGGCCGCAGGAATCAGCTCAGAGCTTGTCATCTTCAAGCTCCTCGACGTTGAGGCCGGCCGCCTGCATCAGCATCTGAGCCAGTATCAATACAACTCTGTTCCGCTCCGTGGGACTCATCCCTTCCGATCTTTTGGCGTCGAACAGCAGGTTCATCTGCCAACTCGCTATTGTCGACGGCAGCTTGGGATACGTCATGGCATTTCTCCTGAACGATTCCGGCATTGCCCCAGGAGTGTGCCGTGTTGGCGGCGCCTATCAACAGCCGCTTCAGTTCAACAAGTGCCGCGAGGTCCACGCACGGCGTGCCCATGGACATCCCGGCGCAAATGACGGGATCGAGCATCCAGTCGGCGATGGTAACGACCACGCCCGCCGACCCCTAACGCTCAGAAATCGACCGGTTGCTCGCTGCGCTATGCGCCGGATGCCGACCTTGCAGCTGAAATAGGGATGCCAGCGGTATTGAACTTCCAACTCCTGCCCGACATGGGCAGAATGAACGGGTGATGGCTCTTGGAAGAAAGGCATGGTTGTTCGCCGGCTCGGATCGCGGTGCCGAGCGGGCCGCCGTGATGGCTACGCTCATCATGACGGCGCGTCTCAACAACATCGACCCGAAAGCCTGGCTCGCCGACGTCTTTGCGCGCATCGCCGACATGCCGCAAAGCCGGCTGCACGAGTTGCTGCCGTGGAATTGGACGCCTCCCACGTCGACGTCCTCCGCTCAGGCGGCGTAGCCGTGCACGTCAACAAAGTTCATTCCGTCTTCAAAATCGGTCGCGTCGCAAAGGACCTCGGCGAAGACGGAGGACTGGCTCTGGGACGTGGCCAACGGAATGGACCCGGAGGACGGCGTCATTTGGGTTTACGGCATAGGTGACGAAGGCGTCATGGCGTTCACCGACTTCGGCATCGAAAATCTGATGGAGCTCGTCAGGATACACAAGGAAAACCCCGAACCCCTCAAGCGGTGAAATCGGGAATCCACTCCGCGGCCTAGCTCGGATGGATACTGTCAAACGGGAGAAGGCCCGCCAGCAACGAAAGCCCGACGGAGCTGTCGCCGTTCACGGCAGTCACAGAGTCACTTTCACATACTCGAAGCCAGTGATGAACTGGTTCTTGTTCGGCTCAAGCTCACCGCGCGCCAAATCAGACGCCATCAGTTCGACGCAACTTGACCGAGGCGCGCTGGGCCTTCTGGAGGACCGGGTTTGAAGTATTCGAACGAGGTGACCTCAAAAAGGGATTGATTCGCACGCTACGTCAGATTGTACTAGTGGCGATCGGCGTCCGGACGTCACCGTACCCGAATATGTACGAACTGAGGAAAGTATAATGATTCAAAAAGCGTGCGCTGCTGGGTCTTGGAACAACAGAACGCGTTCCTGGAGAACAGCCCTTTTTGTTGCTCTGATCGCGGCGGCAGCTGCATTCACGGAACGGGTGAGTGCGGGGGAATTGATGGTGTGCTACGACGACGGTGAAGAAGAAGTGTGCCTAATCGACCCCGATCCGGGATGGGACTGAGCCAGCGCAACGAGCTCGCCTCGGCGCGGGGTCGAGGCGAGCTTATTACAACAGGTGAGCCAACAACTACCAACGCCGGCTGTTCCCTACTAATGCCCATTCAAAACGAAGTGCAAGGACCAAGTGATCCAGCAAACTGACCGACGTGATCAATGACAATGCCGCGGCACCCAGCTCTGTGAAAGGAGATTAGTGACGCGAGGAGCATGGAATAATTACAGGTTTGGTGCACGAGAAGCAAAGACAAATGCGGCATAGCTTCGAAAACTGATCAGACACGTTGCCGGCTCGGAAGCGGCGTGCCCGCTTTTCGGAAGAGCAGATCATGAAGAGCAGATCATAGGGATTCAGGGAGCAACACGAGGCCGGCGTATCGGCTCCCAAGTTATGCCTGAAGCGGCGTTAAAAGGGGCCGGCATCTACAAACGGAAAGCCGTGTTCGGCGAGCTGGAGGCTCGGAGGTCAACGGCTGAAGGTTGGGTGGAGACGATGTGGCTTAATCGCCTTATGGCCGACGCATACTGACAATGCAGCGTTGAAGGACCCGTTAGGAACAAATGGAGACGCAAGCGGCCAAGCGCAAGCTTTCGCTCATGTGAACTGGTTTTGCTTGGTGATGCGGCAACAGCCTATAGCGTTGCGCGCCCGCCGTCTGCTCGTCCCGAGGTAGTCCAGCTTAACGGTGAGTGCGGCGGCGCGCCGGCCGCACTTAACCTCATCCCGGACGCGACAAACCCGTCAACGCCGCAACGAAGTACGCCGCAAGAGCTGCAGGAGTAGATCTGGAAGTCCAGTACCACGAGGAAGGAGCCGTCAAGTTTAATGCGTTCTCACGAAGGTGCGACTGGTCGGACTGAATGAAGGCCATTTCTAGGTCGACGAACACGATGCCGCTAAACCCGGTTCTGACTGAGCATTCGTAGACGCCACTCTTTGCCTGCTTGTTTGATACCGACAACGAAACCTCATCCAACGTAGTTGGCCGATTTTCGGTTAGAGATAAAATGTCGGCAGTGGACCTGGACTTCGCATCATATGGACAGCTGCAACGAAATCTTAGTGCTCGCGAAGATCCTATTCGGCGTTGACATCTCCATATCCACAACGCACATCGATGCACATCGATCTTCATAAATGTACCGCACGCGCCAGAGCGGCCCTATGTCCGGTGTGAATCTGAAATCGCCAGAGTCAAGCGCTCTCGCGATCATTCGGACCGCATCACTGTTGCTTATCGGCAAGGAGAACGCTGCATCGATAAGTACCGCCAAGCTCATGCCGTCTGCAAGTAACGTGCGTGCAATGTTGTCGCCGTGAACGCGCCGCAAAGTTGAGACGATTGCCGCTACGGCATCTGGATCTTTCAAAGGCACTCTGCGCTAGCCTTGTTTGAGCCACGCACATCCTCGGGGTTCCGGCGCTAGATAAACGATACCTAAAGGGGATCTGGTTCGCTCGCAGCTGCGCCCTTCCCGTCTTTGCGATAATTGTTGTCGGTTGCGCCAACTTCCGGCGGAGCCCTTTGTTTCGACTATCACCCTGTGGCCGGCTACCACATTTTCGCGGACAGCTCCAGCCGCAAGGCCCACATCGAATTCGTGCGGCATGACTTCCTCGGGAACACCGACCTTCATCGCAATCTCCTCAACTTGGGCACTTTTACAATTGGAAGCGCAGTGCAAACTTGCAAAGCAGACGGCGAAATGGCGTACAGATCCAGCGATTTTGAACCTATTACGCACACTACAGACAAATCGCCGCCGATGGATCGATGTGACAATCCCTCTTCAAGCTCAGCGCGAGTATCAGCCAGATCTCGGTCGAATGGCACTATCGCATGATCGCGCTTGCGTTAGCCGTGTTCACGCTGCTCTTCGGCATCAACCACTTATACCACGAGCCATTCAGCGTGCGCCCCCGTACATCGAGTGACATCGCGGACAGCAGAACGAACAGCCGCACATTACCGAGCCAGCGATGGATCGCGCGAAGCTTTTTCGCGCACGACATCCAAGCCCTGAGCTCCCAAGAATGCGGACGAGCTTCCCTGAAGTGCGGAAGAAGCCACCGGCGAAGTCATTTAGCTCTCCATCAAGCGAGGACTTAAGCGACTGCCCTGCGGATGATGGACTTCCGACCTCATCCGCAATGCTGTGCTCGATTCTAGATTGGGTCATACCTTTGCCGAGTATTTGTTTAGTTTGGTTTCAAGCATGCGATAGTGATCGGCCTCCTTGGATCCCGACGCGCATTCTACAACCGCGCCAGGGCGACGATCTCCTCCAAACAGTTAATCGAATGACAAGGCCTTGACCCACCCTGGACCGCTGGGTTCGATGCACCAGATCGTTCTTGTAGCCCATCTTCATCACGGCACCGATTTCGAGATCCCAGAAGGTGGCTGGTTCGCAGCAAAGCCCGTCCTGCGCCTTTCACGTGCGGAAAATCCGGTGAGATCCGCCTTGGGATCGCGCGGCAAACCCACAAAAAACCCTCGTCAGCATCACTGGCACCGTCCGATCCCGCATTCGCGGTTCCGGCGATAGTGCTCGCCATTTCGTGCACGTATCTTGTGGCCGATCCGGCCATTGCCGTTAACGTTTCTGCGAGCAGTTCGACTTGTCGATGCCACCCTCGCCAAAGATCATGCTTTGTCTCGCCTGAAGGCATGTTGCTCTCCTTCCGATTGTCAACGCTTTTTCCGCGCGCTCGTTGCTCTCTCTCAGAAATGGACACACGGGTTTAAGGAGAGCATCGCTCGTCCTGCGCGTCTGAATGCCCTCGCCTCTCTCAGTGTTGCTGCCTCTCAAAAGCAACAGCCATGCCATCCGCGTTCAAACAGCTTGGTCTCCGATTCTCTTTAAAATTTCTGCCCGGCGAGCGTTGGCGGTGTTCTGAACCCGACAGCCGTGTATTGCTGTCAGAAAGCGGACAAGCATCCGCAGTGTTGGCGTGCGAAAGACTACTGCTTCGCGGCGATTGTCGCGGCCGCTGGAAGACTCGAAATCGCTAATCTAATTGAAACGTCTGGGTCCCAACTTTGCGTCCGGCGTACTTGTCTCGTGTTCTTTGAGCTCGACGCGTCATGCGCGCCGCATCTCGCGGTGACGGCGCCTTCGGAAGGAAGGTGAAATCATGGCCCACTCCCATCGCCATTCACCAAAGCGTAGTGCTCCACAGCCTTCATGGTATCAATAGAGAGCACTGCGAGGGCCGTTAGGCGTGATCTTATGCGGCGCGTTGGCTCTGATTTGATACCGCGGCCCAAATTTTGATAGCGCATTCTTTCTGCCACTGGCCCGTGAACTAGAGCTGCTTTACCTCGCGCAAGGTGTGCAGAGTTATTTCCGGCGGGCAGTTTAACCGCACTGGCAGAAGGCTCGTGCCAGCGCCTACAGAGGTATATCCGACCATCGAGCCATAGCGCCATGGTCCAGCGCCCATGAATCTAGGTAAGGCCGCCTCCAGCTTGATCGGAATTCCGCCGGGTAGGCAAAGCTGACCTCCGTGGGTGTGTCCGCATAACATGAGATCGAATCTGGCGCTCATCGCTATATCGTAAACTTCCGGCGTATGCGCCAACAAAATCGAAAATGCATCTGAAGGAATCTGCGACGCGGCTTTCTCAATGTCGTCTGCCCGATAGAAATGCGGATCGTCAACGCCGGCCAAGAAAATACGCTGTCCATCGCGAACAATCGGTTCGCACTCGTTGAATAGCATGCAGATTCCCATGGCTTCCATTGCAGGGGCCATACGGATGCTGTCGTGGTTACCAAGCACCCCATAAATTCGCCCATTCAATTGGGCCTGCAGTTCATCGATGATTTCTAGACATTTTTCGAATGGACCATATGTTTTGCCGCGATAGTCGCCGGTTAAGACGCAAATGTCGTATTGAAGGCGGCCGACCACGCTAACCAGATGCCGCATCGCGCCTACACTTACGTCGGCATGCAGATCGCTAATGTGAAGGATAGTGAAATTGTGAAATGCCGAGGGAAGATTCGCGAAAGCCACGCTGTGTTTTTTGACAAGGACGTGGTCAGCGTTTCGACGCGCACGGCCATAAAGTCCAGTCAGCTTAAGCGCAGTTCTGATAATCCAAGGTGCTGAGTACCAGTTTTCAAGGTTGAAAAAGATCAGTCCCTGGCCAAACAGCTGGGCCTCGCGCTCGACTTCGGTTTTCAGTCGCCGCTCAACATGTTCTGAGCCAATTCGCTCGATCAGGTCTTGCAGAGATGTTCCGGCGGCAAAGTTCGAAAGAGGATCCAAGTTCTAATCTCGCCATTGGGAGGCCGTTCCAAACAAAAGCATGAATGGCATGATTGGTCCAGTCGGCACCGGGCCGCGCGCAATTTCAGGCCATGGCGTAGCAGGCTAGCACCAGTTTGGCAGAATCTGTTTGCGCAGCGTTTTTCAAGGATTTGTTTTCGGCAGTATGGACACCTTTGAGACGGCGGCCGAAGGAGAGATCGACGATCGCGTGACGTACGGCGGGCATGGTTGGCTGAAGCGGAGGTCCGTTGATTTTTTTTTCCGCCCCGCGTGTGCGATGCGACGATGTTGCAGGAAGGCGTGGGCAATCATTGTCATGAGGGCGTCGCGATGAAGACCTTGCCATGATCGCCCCTCGAAGTGATAACGTCCAAACGCCGTTGGTGCGATTGCCCGGCCGAATATGGTCCTCCGATGACGATCTACAATCGCTTTGTGCGCTGGGCAAGACGCGGGGTCTGGGAAAACCTATTCCGTGAGCTTTCCGGCCGGGGGCGCGCAATGCAGACGCAAATGATCGATTCCGTTCGCTGCTCAGCCAGCCTGATCTCGTTCCTGAGCGCCTCAAGGCTCGCTCCGGCCAGCGATGCGGCAAGTTCGGCACGTCCCCTGACAAAGGATGCGGCTGGGCACCGCTCGCTTTCCTGGATAGCGCGCGCTCTCATTGCCAGTGGTCAGAGCCGAAGAGGATCCAATCTCGGAATGTGCGAAAGTGACAGCTGAATCTGATGTTTGATGGATCGGCCGCAAGTCACTTAGCTGCTGCTCAAGGTTCGGTTGATCCGTGGATGGGCATCCCGGTGAGCTGGTTTGTGCGCTCAGGTCGCCTGGCTGTTGCTGCGCCCGCTGCTGCTGCCGCAGGAGATCGTGAGCGAGAGTGGAGTCTTCTGCGGCGTTCGGTGGTCATTCTTTTCGCCGCGAGCACAGTTGTTTCAAGTTCCATTTTGGGACGGACAGCTTTCGAGAAGCTGACGAATCACAAATGAATGCCACTGACGTCGGACTTTTTCGGCACTTCCCCGGCTCGGCAGCGGTCGCTGCGCAGGCACGATCGACAGCACGGACATCCATCGGCAGATGCGGTTCGATCTGCCCCCACTGTTCGTCGCTCAGCCAAAAGAGATTCTTGCGCACGATCCTAGCCCCTTCCAAAAACGAATCAGGATCGTACTGTGAGCGCAAAGAAATTAATGAGCTCTGACCCTAATAAAAGTGGCCGGTGAGCCGCCGACATCTGCCATGTCCACTTTACCCAGTAGCAAGCAGAGCGCTGGTTTAACGTCCGCCAGGAGCCAACAGGCATCATCCGACAAATCACGTTCGAGTGGCATGCATAGGTAGTATGCAGACTTCGTCCAATCCAAGAAGAGGGGCTGGCCCGGGGCATTACCAGTCCGCCGATTGGGCGGAAGATACATATCCACTTTACACCTCTCATTGTTTCTGTCCGCTACCAGAATCGAGAAGACCTGCTCCTTGTTGAGTACCTTCCGAGCGATTCAGTCCTCAAGAAAAACTCTTGTCATGTTAGCGACAAGCCAAGCGCCTATGGCTTTGAGCGCGTTATTTTACTATTCTTCGGCGCCGCCTTTCTGCGTGCGGCAGGTTGGGCTTAGCGTAGTCGATCATGGCACGAATCCCTCAGGAGCCTTCCGGAACTGGGATCTCAAGAATCGTCAGTTTTCTCCACGGATCAGCCGCGGACATCGCTTTCTTCATCACAATTCTATGTGCTGTCGGCTTCGCAAGCGGCCTGCTCGTGCCGAGGACGATCGACACGGGCCAACCTACGTGCACGGAAGCGCTTGCCGGAGACAGCCTTGAGGGCTCTGTTTGTCATTCGACACAGCGTCGTGGCGCGCAAGCGCTTCAAAGATTGTTGGAGACACTATGTGCCGAAGTGCATTGACCGAAGTACTTTTGCGCTGCAAGCGAGTAGTGGCACCCTGTTGCCGGCAATTATCTGGCAGATTCAGAAACGTTATGTCGCGGCGACAACTGCGACAGTCTCACTCATCGGTTGAATGATCGTGCTGAAGAGCACGCTTTCTGATCAATCACTTCGAATTGTTCAGATCACAAGGGCCGCGACATGCCGGCCCCGCAATTCCCAAACCCAGCTGTAGTACTATAAACCTGTGTCACACCCCCATTTATCTCGGCTTTATAATCGGGTTCTGGGCCGCCCCATTAGGCGGTCGGCCTCTTTTGTTGCAACCGTAACGACCGCCTACGTCTTTGTCGCATTTTCGAAGCGTGGGACATCATACAGCTGTTTGGGTAGACCGGGCCGGGAGTGCAGCAATAAGAGGTGAGCACGAGATCCAATGGGACGCGGTCACCCATCACAAAAGGAATAGCGGCCGTCGGATTGAGCCGCCCCCCGGAGCGACTGCCGCAATGAAGTAATTGCGATACCCTCATCGCTCGTCGCATGATACCTCGTGTCCTCAGTGAAGGCGCCGTGCCCTGTCTCGGTGGCCACGAGGTAGGCGCATGCCAAAGCACGTTACCATATTAAGGCGCTGCGTTATGATCGTCATGCGCTTGCAACCGTGATCCCGGAAATGGAGGCGCCGATCGGCAACGCCATCGAGCGGCTCCACGCTGACAAAGGCTATCTGGAGCCACAGTCGCCCGGCTGATTACAAATTCGGGGGCTCCTCAGGGCAGAAGCGGCAGGAGACGCCGAACATCAAGAGGTGCGAGGAGTTCCGCCATAGAGCGGGCCATCGGCCACTCACATCCGAGCTTCGAATGGGCCACAACTCGCTTTGGCATACGAGGTGCGATGCCCACCGATACTGTCCTCAGCATTCGGTAGCTCAGCCTATTGCTATGGCAACTCTTGGCCAGTCTCTTCTCCTGACACTTGATCGATCTAAGTCAATATCAGGTGTTTTGGACGCCACTTGCGAATGGGCTGCCAGAGAAATGGACGAGTCGGCCAGTAAGTAAAATTCCGATTATCACCCCTTTCTTTCATTTTTTCCGCGGCGCCTGCGCTTTGGCACTTCAGCAGACTTGGCTTGCGGAACCGAACAAGAACCCCAGTAACAAGCCTTCTCGCCCTTGTAGTTGGCCAGGGCTTGGAGCAACGGCGACAAGACATGCTGTTTCAGTTCGTCCTGGATAGGCTCCGGACTGTCCAGTGACTTCAGAGCGAGCTCGACCAACTCGATCGCGCGATCCTTGTTGCCGCTCTCGTAATAATAGTGAGCGACCGCCGCATAGGACAGGAACTTGGGGCCATCGTCGCGTTGCGGAGGATTGAGTGCCAGGATGTGCTCCGACAACTCCTTGCCTATGGCAAAGCGCTCGGCTGACGGGAAGTAGGAGTTGTCCTTCGCCGGATCAAAGAGTTCGCGCATTGCGCCGGCCATCCAGACCTCGGATTTTTGGTTGATCGCGTCACGAACCAGTTGGCGCAGGACCGGCAAGCCGGTCCGCATGTCATGCATTTTGTGAAGTAAAAGATCCACTTGAAGGACGCGGAACTTGATGTCGTCCGGCATCACAGCGACGGCCTCTTCGACCACCGAAAGCGCCCTCGCCCAATCCCCAGCCTTCATTGCTGGCTGCAGTTTGGCAAGGATCGTCTTGGTCAACGCTCGCTTGCGTGTTTCGCGCGTTCTGCGTTGACCTTCGGCGATCCGCTTCGTATCGGCGGCTTTAGCTTCATCGCTTGTGCGCCAGATGCCATTGAAAACTTTCGGCAAAACTTCATCGAGTAGCATTGGATGACCGATAAAGGCAATGTGGCCGTCACGGTCGACGACGAACGAGGTGGGAATGCCGACAGAGAGACTGGCGTCCATCCAAAGTTTGTTCATTTCGCCTGTGTAGTCGAAAGCGACCCGATAATTGAGCTGCGAGAACTTTTCGGTCAACCATGCGTCCAACTTGGTTCGGGCCTCGTCCGCGGTTGAAGCTTTTTCGCTAGCTGCGACACCGACGATCTCAAGCCCTCTGTCTTTGTATTTCTCTTGCAGCTGCACCAGATGAGGCATCGACGCCACACATTGTCCGCACCAAGTTGCCCAAAATTCGACGATGTAGACCTTTCCGGCCTGGAAGATCGTCACGGGCTGGCCGCGCAGCCAGTTCTGCACTTTAATGGGAGGAGCCTGGGATTCCATGCGCACGACCATTTTGCTCTCCAAAACTATTGCTAGTAGTTGCACGAATTTATACGCGCTGTCTCTGTAGAAGCGGGCGCACGGGTTTAAAGGAAGGAGAGCATCGCTTGTCTTGCGCGTCGGCGTGCCTTCGGCCCTCGCTTCGTGTTGCTGCATCTCAACAGCAATGGCCGTGCCAGTGCCGTCAACACGTGCTAAGCGCCTGATTACGCTTTCAAAGTCCTCCACGGCGCCGCAAGCAGATGGTGTTTTGAACCTGACGTGCCTTTGTGCCGTTGTCAGAAATTGGACACACGTTGCGCGATTGGCGCTGCCAGAGCAGCGTGGTTAGCCTTGCGAGCCGTCGAACGTAATCTGCTAATCCGGGTCCGCCGTCAGCCATGATTAGATGAAAGCGACAATGAAGATTGCGAACCGAATGAGTGAAAGCCGTGGAGCAGTGACACCTATTCGTGGAGGGTGACTACGCAATTTTGCAGGGACTGCAGCTTGTGCTGCATGACCAAATCGAGAGCCATGGGTTGCCGACGTCGAACGGGCCTATGGCTACCCGACCATGGGTTATTAATGCGCACGCGTAGCGGTGACATTGTCGACACCGCCTTCATCATCCTCAAGCAGCCGTTTTTAAGCTCGGACGAGAGGCGATCGGCATCACATCAGCCCTCCATCTTTGAATGAAGCCGTATTCGGTTGAAAACGACGATGTCGGACACCCTACAACGCCGCCAGGCCATTCCAGAAGGCGCGCTGACGTCCATGCTTGCTTCACTCTTCTAGGCAGCAAGGCGCTCATCAGGTCTGCGAGCGGCACGCCGATTGCTAGGATGAGCAGCGAAGACCCGCCGCGGCGAGAGCGGTGGCTGCGCTTCCGCCCCAGGACCGATCCGATGAAACCTCCCAGATTAGTTCTGATCAATGCAACCCTGATTTCGCTTATGGTCGGCAATGCGGAGGCGGCGGCGAACATCAAAGTTGCGGTCGCCGCCAACTTCAACGAGCCCGCGAGGGAGATTGCAGTGTCATTCAGGCTCGACGACCGGAGTTGACGCGCATGAGGAGCTTTTCGGCAGAGATCTGGCAGTCGCTCGGGCTCACGATCGAGCTCGCGAGCTTGACGACCCTGATCCTGCTAATCGTTGGCACGCCACTCGCGTGGTGGCTAGCACACTCCAAGAGCCTTTGGACCGAGGCGGTGGCGACGATCATTGCGCTGCCGCTGGTGCTGCTGCCAACTGTACGCGGGTTTTATCTGCTGGTGCTGCTTGGACCAAACGGCCCGGGCGGCCTTCTCGCCTGGCTCTGGGACGGACACACACTCGCCTTCACTTTTGCGAGGCTCGTGGTTGGATCGGTTTTGTGGGCGCTTACTTTCGTAGTCCAGCCTATCCGCAATGCCTTTGGCCATCGGCAACCGTCCGCTGGAAGCTGCGGCCACTCTGCGCGCCTCTCCATTGTATGCCTTCTTTACGGTCGCCCCGCCCCTGGCGCGACCGGGTTTTCTCACAGCCGCTGTGCTTGGCTTTGCGCATACAATTAGCTCATTCGGCCTCGTGCTGATTATCGGCGGCAACATTCCTGGACGCACCAAAGTGCTGTCGGCCTTTCTCTTCGACTATGTCCAAGCGTCGCGCTAGGGCGAAGCAAACCGCCTTGCCGGCGGCATGGTGATGTTTCGCGTTTGCGGTAATCATTACCTTAACGTTGATCGAAAGATACAGCCGAAGGAGGCGCACGTGAGGACAGCCATACCAGGCGGGATCGGCATCGCCTTCAAGGGCCAGCTGGGTAGCTTTTCGCTCGACGCGCAGTTCAGCGTACCGGCTAAGGGTGTAGCGGCGATTTTCGGACAGTCAGGCTGCGGCAAAACCCCGGTCGCGCGGTGCATCGCCGGCCTCGTGCGTTTGCCTGACGGTCGCATGCCACGCATCCGACTGCTGGATTCCGACAATCGAACATCCCAAAGCAAATGGCATATAGCTTGCTTCGCTGGTGGCGGAATCGTCACTCCGCGCGCGAAGTAATCTTATGAGGACAATATGCTTGGAATTGGAAACAGACTGCCGTCGTTCGAAATCACAGGTGTGAAGCCCGGCTTTCACCTGCAGGAAGAGGATGGACAGAGCGCATTCGAAACGTTGACTGAAGATAGCTTCTCCGGAAAATGGAAAATCATCTTCTTTTACCCCAAAGATTTCACCTTCGTCTGCCCGACCGAGATCGCGGAGTTCGCGCGCCTGTCCAAGGATTTCGCCGATCGTGACGCGGTCGTGCTGGGTGGCTCGACCGACAACGAGTTCTGCAAGCTCGCCTGGCGACGCGAGCACAAGGATCTACACCATCTGCCGATCTGGCAATTTGCCGACACCAACGGCGCGCTGGTCGATGGCCTGGGCGTGCGCTCTCCTGACGGCGTCGCCTATCGCTATACTTTCATCGTCGATCCCGACAACACCATCCAGCATGTCTATGCGACCAATCTGAATGTCGGTCGCAGCCCAAAGGACACGCTGCGCGTATTGGACGCGCTGCAGACTGACGAGCTCTGCCCCTGCAACCGCGAGATCGGTGGCGAAACTCTGAAAGTTGCCTGAGGTATCATGTCTATCGAGCAATTAAAGGACCAGATTCCGGATTTCGCCAAGGACGTCAGACTCAATCTGGCGTCGATCGTGGCGGATGAGACCTTCTCACCACAGAGCAAATACGGGCTGTTGCTGGCCACCGCGATCGCGACCTGCACCCCGGCCGTGATCGCCGCAATGGAATCCGCTGCGGCCGAGGTTTTATCGCCCGCGGCGCTTACGGCGTCGAAATCTGCAGCCTCGGTGATGGCGATGAACAACGTCTATTACCGCTTTGTTCACCTCGCTTCCAATCCGGAATACAAGAGTATGCCGGCGCGGCTGCGCATGAACGTGATCGCCGATCCTGGGGTTGACAAGGCCGATTTTGAGCTATGGTCGCTGGCGGTTTCCGCCATCAACGGCTGCGGTGCCTGCATGGATGCCCATGAGAAGGCACTGCAGGAAGCTGGCGTCGGCTCGGCTGCGATCCAGACCGCAGTGCGCTTTGCCGCGATCGTGCAGTCGGTTGCGGTTGCGATCTCGTAGGTGATTTCGCAAACGATTTTTCCGTGTCTTTCATCTCGAAAAGATGGTGCACTTCGACTCGAACCGAATGGGATTAAAAGTGCTAGGCATCTCGTTGTCCACCATTGTCGTATGGCCCACCTGATCGTCGAGCACAAACTGCTCGGTCGCGAACCGACGCAACGGCACCACGCGAGGATTGACGACAGTTCGAAGATCGCGCGATTTCGCTTCCAGCGATTTCGTCCTTATCAATCAGGACGCCGCTGCTGAGCGCCTCCCAGCTAATCGTGTTCGTCATAGAGAGCAATCGCCTTTTCTAAATGTTCTGACGTCTCGTTATCGAAATGTACTAGAACCACCTCGCCATCAATATGGGACGATCCAGCGCCAGCCACGAGCATCGATTTCGTCGCTCGGAATCCCGACCTGTCGAGCGTGCTCAAACTGCCACGACGTTGTATTTCGGTCCTGGCGACCGTCTATTGTCACGTCGACGGCCGGTGTGCTTCTTAAATTCACGACAACCGCCTGCGCATCATCAGCCAAATCGAGTTCAACAAAGTCCTTTGCCGCTCGCGATGAAAGATTGGTTGGTCGGTTGCGCCACAGAGCAATGGTCCGTTTATTCCGTCCGAACGTGGCGTTCGACCGTTTAATCAGTGCGAAGGAAGTGAGCGTCAGAACTGAAGAACCGGGATCGTCAGCCAAGTTGGTGGCGTAAAGACCCGGCCAGCGTTCCTTCATTTGGGGGCCATCCATCAGGAGGGCGAAGATCAAATTCGGTCCGAGCGACCGGATCTCGGATACGACTGGATCTGCTCGCGCGAGGTCCTCGCAGATAACCGCCGTGAATGCCGATTGAGACCTAAACACATCTATGTGGAGCACACGCTCCTCGATTTCGAGATATTCCCACCAAATGCAGTCCGTGCTCAGATCGGCCTGCAGACCGTAGGTGCGGATCTGTGTGTCATCGAGCCTCCAACGGTGGTGCTTTCTTCTGGAATGGGTTTCGGCGATCCGGTTTCCCAACTCTTGATGCATGACGGAGAATACGACCTGATTGCCTTTGCGCCTGTTGCAATCCTCTGAAACCCCGGCGATCAAGAACTCGATGGCGGGCCATTCATCCCGAAGGTACCGGACCAGTTCGTCATATGTAGCCCAGTCCAGTGAATATTCGGGCAGCACCACGCCATGCACGTCTTTATTAGCTCGCAAAAGGAGCTCATTGACGAAGTCGACGAACGAACGACGAGCGCTACGATCGCTCCAATGACAGTCGCCGACTTTTGGGTAAAGCCATTTCTGCTCCACCCGAAATCTTCCCCACTTCATATCAGCAGGGCCGTTGTGGATATCGCCTTTGAAACAACCGTCCGGTATATCGTAGGGAAACGGAATAAGCAGCACGCTCAGGCTGTCATGTCGATCTGACGTGCTCGACCATAGCTGCTGATGCCAATAGACGTTCGGATGGCCGTGCGGGCGCAGCATAGTCAGGTTGTGACTTAGCGTTCTCATAGTACAGCCCACGTCGGTGGTGCGTCCCTTTGGAAGAACGCGGACAACGTCACGAGACGCATCGACCGCGAGGCTGTCGAGCGCCACGTGGCGGCTGAGATGCCTGTCGTCCGAGCGAGAGCGGCTCGATGGGATCACGAGCTTTCCGGTGCGGTTGATAAGCAAATACGAGGCGAGCTTATTTGCCCAGTTTGGATCGGCGCCGTCATCGTCGAATGTCTCATAGCCGCAGTTAGTGCTGGCCTCATCCGCAATCACCAGCAACGCGTGAGCCGATTTCCACCACGAGAGACGTGGTCGGGAATTTTGTCCAGCAACAAGCACGTGGTTGCGGCAGGCCCACAGTTCAGCCCAGAGTTCGACGATTTCCGGTTGCTCCTTGAACACATTGGAAGCCCACCGCTTACCGATTCTTCGCCAAGCGACCAGCTGCGTCTCCCTCGGCGCCTGGGTTGCACCGGAGTAGCTTACCTTAGGCACGCCCCTTGTAGAGGCGAATGGAGCGACGATGTAGGTGTAGGCTCCCGAAGCCTCAAGCAGGTGGGCAACGGCACCGAACAGCTCGGCAGGTAGCGCGGGAGGATACGACCAACGTCCCGTATCGGGGTTGGTGCCGTTCGGAAATAGCCTCCTCAGCTCGCTGCCAACAGTCGCTGACGCGCGAAAGTTCGTCGCGCGCGACCGGCGTCTTCCCTTCATCCCCTGCCCCGCAATGAGGGGCGATGGTACTAGGAGCTCTTAAGTCCCAAGATGCGGTTCAATCCCGCGATGCCCGCGTAGCCCGCTTGTTCCCAATCGCCGTTGCTGATCGTCTTTTCCCGCGTCTGCCCCGGATACGCGGCAGCAAAGGACGAGCGCGCACGTTCTGCGTACTTGCCAATGAGCTTAGCCGCTTCTGGATCAGACTCCAGCAGCTTCAATATGTCCGGGGCGCCCTGGCCTGCGCCGAGCGCGAGAGCGAGCGATCGCATCTCGTTGCTCTTCGAGAGCGGCTTCAAACGGCGCTTCATGTCCTTGGCACTACCCATCAGGAAACGGCTGGACTGGAGTGTGGCGGGAAAGTGTTCACGTGGCGTTAATAACAAGGTTGGATTGGATAGGTCAATCAAGATCTCTCCGTATAGTTGCACTATCGCACAGGATCTTGACCTGGTCGTGGCACTTACCAGTGCCTTCCCGTTCAGATGTAAGGTCCTAGTGCCCTCCGTTCAATGCGACGAATCACAGCGCTGCTGCTGCAGCACAGGCTGGCCACAATTCGCCTTTGGGTAATACCCATCTTTGAATTTTGAGGAAAAGGTATTACCTATATTTTAGAGATTTATTTAAGGTAATACCCGAATCACTGTCTACCCTTCGGGTAATACCTAATCAGACTCAGGGTTGCTTATGAAGACAAGAACTAGAGCTGGAAGACGAAAGGAACGGAAGCCGCATGCCAAAATGGGGCGGCCCCCCACCGGTAAGGACCCTATGCTGTCCTTCCGAGCGCCAGAGGAGCTGATTCAACGGATCGAACGCTGGTCAAGATCCTATGGCATGAGCAGATCGGAAGGTGTTAGGAAATTGATTGAGCAAGCACTAGCAAACTCGGTTGCGCCGACCTGGAGTAGTCCTCCGTACGGCTAGTTGAGGGGCCCTGCAGGAATAACATTGGCGGGTCAGGCCGTGACCGCCGAGCTCGTCTTTTCGGCTGGGCACCGTGAGACTGAATTGGTGTCCCGCGGCAAACGCTAGGCGGCGTGATCTCCGACGAGTTCTGCAAGCTCGCTTGGCGACGCCAGCATAAGGATCTGCACCATCTGCCGATCTGGCAATTTGCCGACACCAACGGCCCGGCTGGTCGATGGCCTGGGCGCGCGCTCCCCTGACGACGTTGCATATCGCTATACGTTCGTCGTCGATCCCGACAACACCATCCAGCATGTCTATGCGACCAATCTGAATGTCGGTCGCAGCAGGAAGGAGGCCGTGGTGCGGGTCGCGATCGCGGTAGCCAGCACAACAGCGCGTATTTGTTCTGCGGTGAGAAGGTCTCATCCAAGACGCGCCGTAAGCGCCGCGGGCGATAGAACCTCGGCCGCAAATGCGTACCGGATCTCTGATGCATTTCGTGCTGTAATATCTGGTGCATCTCCGTCCACGACACTACTACTTCTTCTTTCTCAACATCGATCGATTTTTCCTTGGTGGAGCAAACGCAAGTTGTCCAAACGATGTTGTCAGCGACCGGATGCGGTCAAGGCTAGTTGGCCAGATCTGGGCTCAGCAGCAGAATAGAACTAGTCCAACAAAAGCGAGATTGACTAACGCGCCGATCAACGCCCACGCGCGAACGGCCGCGGGCGAGAGTCCGGCATCATCGCGCGAGTTTGTTATCCATAATGAATGCACCTGCGGCGTCACCCTACGAAAGTCGCGCGGTACAGCGGTCGCATTTACAACCAGCATGTCTTGTCGTGTCTGGGGCGAAGCGGTTCCATCTTCGCCATGCACCATCCTCATCAGCGATCCCGGCCCGGACGGTGGTCGCTGGCTATAAGCGCGGCTTGATACAGCCCTCGGACGGCTCGCGAGCCTAAGCTGGATAAGGCCTCATTCGGCGGTTTCCCCGTTTGATGCGTTCGTGAGAAGAATCCGCCGGGCTAAGGCGCTGAGTTCGCGAAGCGTCCCCTCACCCCAAGTTGCGGTTTTTGCTAGATTTCGGTCTCTCGCGCAGGCGGTGCGCGGCGAAACTGTATCCGCCGCGAGATCGCCTCATTAATGGCAATCACACACTGCCTGTCGTTCAGCCTTCACCCAAACTTGAATAGCACCCCATATCCCCCACGCGGATAGCTCCATTCGATGTCGCCGGTGGGCTCTCCGATGACGCGGCAGGTGCCGCACTCGATGCAACCGTCGACGGCGATCTCGACCTGGCTCTTGTCGTTCAGCTCATAGCAGCGCGCGGGGCACGCTTTCAAAAGGGCAAGTAGCTGCGGCGATGGCTTGGTGTGCGCGCGTACCTTGATGTGCGGACGACCGACGTCGACGAGATAGCGATTGTAGAACAGCTTATCCTCGACGCGCATTGAGGGCTCGACAGTCATGTTTTCAGCTCCTTAGGTTCGGCTTCGACGTTGGTTGGTCAGCGCCAGGCGCGGGCGAAGCGGAATGCATCGCCGAACAAACCTGTCCATGACCGCGCATTGACAAAAGATTTCAACGTCACCTTCTCTTTCTCAGCCTTTGGCGTGCCGTCGACGCGCACAAAATTCTGCATCGCTCTTGAGACAAGCTGCGGATAGGTAAGAAAAAAGTTTTGCGAATTGGTGTGCATCAGCGTTGGCATATCCTTGTATTTCCTCAGATCCTTGATCACGAAGGAGTCGTCCAGCATCTTCTTGTAGAGCGCGAGATTCTCAGCGCTCATGGGAGCCCGGCGCGACCTCACATGCGAGATTGCTTCGGCCGCGATGCGGCCCGAGGTCATCGCGAGGTTAGAGCCCTCGCGATGAATGGCGTTGTTGAGCTGCGCGGCATCGCCCACCACCACCCAGCCCTCACCATAAAGCTGCGGGATCGCCTTGTAGCCTCCCTCAGGGATCAGATGCGCCGAATATTCCTTCACCTCGGAGCCCTTGATCAGCCGCGCCACAGACGGATGCCGCTTGAAGCGATCGAGCAGCCCATAGGGCGTCTCGCCCGTGCGCTGGAAGTCGGCGACGAGGCAGCCGATGCCGAGCGAGATGCACTCCTTGTTAGCATAGATGAAGCCCATCCCAGTCATGCCGCGGGAAATGGTGCCGGCAGCCTCGATCACGACGCCCTCGTCGCCTTCGAGATTGAAGCGTGCCTCAATGGTCTCGCGCGGCAAGAAGTGCATTTCCTTCACCGCGAGTGCAACCTTGTCAGGCTTAGGCCGATCGCGCAGACCCGCACGAGTACCGAGCAGGCCGTTGACGCCCTCCGCCAGCACTACGACATCCGCATGGACTTCGCCGTCACCGCGATCCGTGTGCACCCCGATGACCTTGCCGTTGGCATCTCGCGCGAGTTCGGTCACCGTGGTCTCGCACAGCACCGTCGCGCCGGCCTCGCGGACCTTCGAGGAGAACCATTTGTCGAACTGCGCGCGGATGATGGTGTAGCGGTTGGGCCGCTGCTCATTGAACTCGTCGGACCAGTAGTGCAGACCGACATGGGAGCGATCGTCCATCATCCAGAACCGCTGCTCGACCAGATGACGTTCGAGTGGCGCGTCCTCGCGAAAGTCCGGGATTAGCTTTTCCAGCATATCGGCATAGAGGATCGCGCCCTGCACGTTCTTCGATCCCGAATATTCGCCGCGCTCGAGCTGCAGCACTTTCATGCCACACTTAGCCATGGTCAGCGCCGCTGCATTGCCTGCCATGCCGGCGCCAACGACGATGGCGTCGAATCGTTCTTCGATCATGAGTCTCTCCTTCTGGTGCGCTAGCTCGCAATGCGGTCGCGCGAATGCGGCGACAGCCGCGCACGAAATGCGGCCGTCAGCGCCGGCAGCAAATGGATCGCGTCGGTCACGATGCCGATATGGGCGAAGTCAAAAATCGGCGCGTTCTTGTCGGTGTTGATGGCGACGACCAGGTCCGCGCCCTCGACGCCGACCCGATGCTGGATCGCACCGGAAATACCAGCGGCGATGTAGAGCTTTGGCCGTATGGTCTTACCGGTTTGTCCGATTTGCCGGTCGGAAGTGACCCAGCCCTTCTGTACCAGTGGTCGCGAGCAGCCAAATTCGGCCCCAATCATGGCGGCGAGCTGCCGCACCAGCTGAAAATTCTCCAGCGACCCCAGACCCAAGCCGCCGGCGACAACGACATCGGCATAAGCGAGGTTGGATTTTGCGGAATCCCGGTCTGGGATGAACGACAGGACCTTGGTGACGATATCGTCTTCGACGAGAGCAAGCGGATGGATGATGATACGGGCGGCGTCGCGTGCGACGCGCTCGGGCATCGGCATGACGCGTGGGCGGACGGTTGCCATTTGCGGCCGGTAATTCAAGGTGTAGATCGTACAAAGTAGCGTGCCACCAAAGGTCGGACGCGTGGCCGCAAGTGAACCATCCGCGTCGACGTCCAGCCCGGTGCAGTCGGCGGTGAGACCCGTCAGTAGCGTTGTCGCGACCGAGCCCGCGAGATCGCGACCGAGTGTGGTGGCGCCCAATAGCAGGATCTCGGGCTTATGGGTGTTGACGAGATCGGTCAGTGCCTTGGTGTAGGACTCGTTACGATACTCCGATAGCACATTGTCGGCCACGAGATAGACAAGGTCAGCGCCGTAGCAGAAGGATTCGATGGCGGCGCTGCGCGCCGCCTCGCCCTCCGGGCCGACTACAACCGCAGCGAGATCGACCTTCAGCTTGTCTGCGAGCTTGCGGCCCGCACCCATGAGCTCCCAGGAAACGGAATGCACCTGACCTCGCTCCTGCTCGATGAAGACCCAGACATGCTTGTAGGCCTTGAAGTGTTCCGGCAATTCTTTCTTAGCTGCTGCCCGGCCGCCGGCGGTAGGCGTAGGACCTTTGATGAAATTGCTCATGGCTCAAACTCCCTTAGAATCAGCGCGCCAGCACCGCAAAGCTCGACTCCGGATTCCGGTTTGAAGATGGGTTCGATCAGCGCCTCTACCGGCTGCTTTGCGGCTTCCACCAGCTCCGTCTTGGCGGCGTGCGGCGACGGCGCAAAGACCAGTTTGACGATGGTCGCTGAGTCGTGCAGGTCGCCTTTCAAGATATCCTCGAAGCCAGCTTCCTGCGCGCTCGATTTCACCACCGGCGCCGTACCGGCGCGCGGGGCGTCGGCCATCGACGCCGCCGCTAATCTGGTTCGTCGATTCCGGCAGGTGATCAGGTGGGACTGCTTTGTGCGCAACATCTGCACGTCGGCTTCGGCGCGGCGGTCTGCTTCGACGGTGCGGCAGGTGAGATCGAGAACGGCGATTTCGACGACCAGAGTGAACTGCAACAGGCCTGGCTTCCTGGCTATGCCAGGCTAATACCTTAGCGGTGTCACCGTCGATGCTCTGCTTGCCGGCGAAGATGATATCGGGCGAGCCAAACGCACCACGGATTGTCCGGATCGCGGACGCGAACGCGTAAGTCGTGGCCAGCGTGTCGGCGCCGACAAAGAAGTGGTCATTGAGCAGAACCGGACGATCGGCACCGAAGGTACGCCTTGCGCAGGGGATCCTTTGCCGATGGTGGGCCCATCGTGAGCACGGTGATCTCACCGCCAAACCTGTCAAGCAACTCGAACGCGGCTTGCATCGCGAACGGGTCACAGGCGTTGATGATGGTCGGCACACCTGCCGCATGATCGTGTTGCTCACGAGGTGCACGCGGATCTGCGCGGAGCCTGGGATCTGCTTGACGCAAGCGACGCTGTGCATGCCTTCTCCAGAGGTACGGTGCACACGCGAGTTACCCATTGGCGGCCATCTCCCGGTCAATCACATCCTCGATGGCGTCAAAGGCAATTTCGAGCGGCATTATTGCGAACGTGACCCACAAGATGATTCCGGCGCGAGCTGCGAGCAGTAACGACAACATCATTGGTCTTTCTCCAAATTTCATCTCGGACAGCGACATTCGGTCGGGTCTGCGTAGACGACGGACTTGGCCGGAGAACAGCAAGTGTTGTACCAATTGCGGCGCCATCAAAAATGGTTGAAAAACCAACGCGTTGAGAGAGGATGATAAACTGGCAGTTAGCATCGCCGACGGTTTCAGGTTCGACATACGTCGGGAAGGCGACAGAGTTGATCTCAGTTATGAGTTTGGCGGCGCAACGCGCTGATCCGACATGGGCAAACTGCACTGAAGTGATGCACGAGGTTACTTCAGCGCACTCAATGGCACGAAAGCCGCCTGCTTCTTCGGCTCCGCGACCGCATCCTGCAAAACCTTGAACACGCGCTGTTCGATCGGTGACGACGCCACGAAATCGGCATAGGCCTGCTCCAATACCGACTTGCACCGCGCCGTCACCTCTGCCTCCGCCGCACCTGCGAACTGTTCCTTGGCGAGATATTGCCCCATGCGCCTCAAGATATGCAGGCGCGCGACGTTGACGATTTTAGGGTCGTAGTCGACCCCGAGAAGGGCAAAAAAATCCTCCGCCGAGCAGGCCTTGTTGAGCCGATAGAGGATGCCGGCAGCCGATTGTGTGTCGCTCATCGAAAATCTCCTTGGGTTAGGCCGCCGGCCCGTGCTCTTGACGCGGGATAAGCTGGTCGTTTCGCGGCAGCCCACCTTGCGACGCTGGCGCTGCATATGGCCCAAACGCGTCTCCTAAAAACTCGACCGGTCGAGCAGGACAGCGATCGCCTTGCTGAGCGGAACAGCATCAGATGGTGGTCAAGGCCGATATGGCCGATAAAGCGGCGATGGCTCCGCTGCGACCGCACGCGCGCGCCGGAATGCCGACCAGAGTGATGTCGGACGGGGTGCTCTCGATGATAACCGGATGTCTTCCCAATGCGCGCGTCGAACCCGAGGGTGATCGGACCGAGGATCTTTGCTCCGTCACCGACCAATTCCCAGTCCTCCGCGGTAGGATGGCACTTGCTCGTGCGACAATGACGCCGCCAAGCGGGATGTCGTAATAGAGCATTGAGCTCTCCCTACTTTGGCAGTCTCGCCTAGCACGACAGGCTCCACGATCGATGAAGAAACGACCCATGGTCGCGCCGAAATGGATGTCGATATGAGCCAGGAAGCCGCCGAACCAGGACAACAGCCGCGCCGGAAACCGCCAGCCGGCTGTCCAGAGGCGTCTCGCGAGGAAATAGCAGATCACAGCATGGATGCTGCGGTAGGTCAGCAAGGTCTCGAGCTGGTTGCACGCCGCGCGATTGCGCAGAAACACAGAACCAAGCACGAGCAGCGAGGGCTTTCGCCATGCGGGAGTTACTGCGACGCGATCGGGGTTAACGATGCTGGACATGGCCCTCACCGCAGTCGGTCAATGATCGTTCGCAAACATCGCGCCAAATCGCCGCCACGGTCTCGCGCGGCACCGGCCTCTTGTACTCGACGGCATGTTCGCGCACCCGAGACAGGATCCGCTTCGCCTCTTCTGCGCTGACGGCGAGCTGCAATTCCTTAAGCAGCGAGGTGATCGCCGACAGCCCCGAATGCTTACCGATCACGATACGATTGGAGCGGCCGAGCAATTGCGGGTCGAGCGATTGATAGGTGCGTTGATCCTTCAACAAGCCATCCACATGAATGCCGGACTCATGAGTGAACACATGCTCGCCAACGATCGCTTTGTTCAGAGGAATCGCGCGTGTAGCCGCGGCTGCGACGACTGCAGCGACCTTCTCGAGTTCCGACAGCACGATGCCGGTGTCGTGCCCGTAGAGCTGTTTGAGCGCAACCGCGACTTCCTCCAGTGGCGCATTTCCTGCGCGCTCGCCTAGCCCGATGACAGTCACCGAGGCGTGGCTCGCGCCGCCCTTGATGGCGGCGAGCGTATTTGCGGTCGCGAGCCCAAGATCGTCATGGCCGTGAAATTCGAGCTCGAGATCGGTCTTCGCGCGCAGACGCGCGATCAGCGCGGAGGCTGAGTCGGGATCAAGCACGCTGAGCGTATCGGCGATGCGAAAGCGCCGCGCGCCCGCAGCCTTTGCAGTTGCGATCAGAGTGATGAGAAAATTGACATCGGCGCGGGAGGAGTCCTCGCCACCAACAGCGACCTCAAGCCCCCGCTCGCGGGCATACCCGACCACCCGCTTCACCTGTTCCACCGCCACATCGCGGTCACCGCCAAGCTTGGCGGCAATCTGCAGGTCAGAGGCCGGGATCGACACATTGACCATGGATACCTTGGCCTCGATGGCTGCGTCGATATCGGCTTCACGCATCCGGCACCAGCCGATGGTGGTAAGCGGCAGATCGGCCTCGACAATGGCGCGGATGGCGGCGATCTCCTCATGGCCCATGGCGGGTGTCCCCGCCTCAATCTCGGTGACGCCAGCCCTTGCCAGTGCCTGCGCGATGGCCACCTTTTCGGCTGCCTTGAAGGCGACGCCCGGCGCCTGCTCGCCATCGCGCAGCGTCGTGTCATTGAGCACGATCGGCTTGGTCCGAGCCGTGTCGGACCATGGAGGTTTCGTAGCGGCGGCGGCGATCATGGCGGCTCCTTGTTGACCTTAGTCAATGAAGGCATCAGCAACCCGCGTGCCACGTCAGCAGTCGACCTAACTCACTCATAAAGCTGAATTTTTTGTAGCAGACCTAATGTCGCAAACGCGACAGCGTCGCAAAGCGGCGGGCCGGCTTACTTCTCGGCGCGATAGGTTCGGATCAACTCGGCGTGCGGCGCAGATGAATGATCAGATCGACGCCGGAGACTTCGTGGCCCGGCAGCGCCTCAGGCGCACTCGCAAGCAGAAGATCGGCTGCGGGAATATCGAGCAGGGTATCCTCTCCGTGCAGATAGTAATGCGGATGCGGCGTGGTGTTGGTGTCGAAAAATGATCGTACCCCGTTTGGAGGAATCTGGCGCAACAGGCCCGCTTGCGTGAACTGCTTCAATGCGTTGTAGGCGGTAGCCAGCGAGATCGGAAAGCCGGCGGCGCGCGCCTCGGTAAACAGCATCTCTGCTGTAACATGCCGGGTGCCCCCGGCAAACAACAGCTTGCTTAAGATCACGCGCTGGCGCGTCGGCCGCAGCCCGGCCTTGAGCAGGAGATCCTTGCAGCCGGCCTTGGGGCCTAGCCCGCCAAAATCGGCCTCAGCCGCGTCCACCTTAATCCCCCGCAAACCCCGCAGGACCCGCGTGGTCATCGACCGAAACGCTCGCCAACGGACGATCTGTCCGGCGCGACTCAGCTAGTGCAGCCGCCGGCAACAGAGCGTCTCGCCGGCGCTCGGCCATCCGGCTCTCACCGCTCTCATCGCCAAAGCAGACGTTGAAGTCGTTACATTGCGTGCACACCGGCGTCGTGCACATCACGAGGCCATCGTCCTCGCACAGGGTGCGATAAAAGAAGCGCTTCCAGCGCATATTGTTGATATTGCGCGCGGCGAGCGGCGCGAAATGACGGCTTAAAAGTCGGGAGACTTCGCCACGATCGCGCAATCCGAGATCTTCCCATAGGTGATTTGGCTCGATGGCGCGACGCGCGATCATCGCAGCCAGCCAGCGACCGGTGTCGCCGTCGGTCGACCGTTGCGCGAGCAGGAGATCACGCAACATTGCGACCTCATCGTTCTCATCGCACGTGAAATGCAAATGCAGCTCCTCGGGTTTGATCCGAAACGAGGGGAAGTGCTGCTCCAACAATGCGACGAGCTCGTCGCCGGACAGGCCGGCCCTGTCAGAAATCCGCCCCCCCTCCATCGCAGCGGTGGCCAGAATGGACGCGAGCACGTGGCGATCGAAATCGCTGTCGCTACTGATGTCAGCGTCTGCGGGATGGCAACCTGCGAGCAGGCGATAGGTCGCAATTCCCGTACGCGACGCGCCGCTCGCGTTCGTCACTGTGGTGATATTCATCGGACTGATTGTGCTTCGAACATGGCTTCACGACCCCACTACGCTCAAGCGTGCTTCGGCGGATACTGTGGTGGCCCTCAAATCTCGCCAGAACGCCGGCCTCCCCGAGAATCGGGGAAGCCGGCATTCATTCGCGCACTCTTTACGAAGCAGCGAGTTCGGCGGCGGTCTTGCCGACGATGGACTCGTCGACCGGCTTCATGATGCCGTGCTCCATCAACATGTCCTCGAGCTCGTCCATGGAGATCGGGGTCGGGATGATGCCCTTGCCACCATTGTTGTGAATCCTGGTCGCGAGATTGCGATAGTGATCTGCCTGCTGGGAGTCCGACGCATACTCCAGCACGGTCATGCGGCGCAGCTCCGCGTGCTGTACGACATTGTCGCGCGGCACGAAATAGATCAGCTGCGTGCCGAGCTTCTTGGCCAGCGCCTCCGCCAGCTCCAGCTCCTTGTCGGTCTGCCGCTCGTTGCAGATCAGGCCGCCGAGCCGCACGCCGCCGGAGTTGGCATATTTCAGAATGCCCTTGGAGATGTTGTTGGCGGCATACATTGCCATCATCTCACCGGACATCACGATGTAAATCTCCTGCGCCTTGTTCTCGCGGATAGGCATCGCAAAGCCGCCGCAGACGACATCGCCGAGCACGTCGTAGGAGACGTAGTCGATATCCTCATAGGCGCCATTCTCTTCCAGGAAGTTGATCGAGGTGATGACGCCGCGACCGGCGCACCCCACACCCGGCTCCGGGCCACCCGACTCCACACAGCGGATGTCCTTGTAACCGATCTTCATGACGTCCTCGATTTCGAGGTCTTCGACGCTGCCAGCGTTCGCAGCCAGGCTTAGAATCGTGTCCTGCGCCTTGGCGTGCAGGATCAGGCGGGTCGAGTCTGCCTTGGGATCGCAGCCGACGATCAGGATCTTGTGGCCCATCTCGGCCAGCGCCGCCAGCGTGTTCTGCGAGGTGGTCGACTTGCCGATGCCACCCTTGCCGTAGAATGCGATTTGTCTCAGTGAAGCCATGCTACTCTCCATCAACCGATTGCCAAAGATTGCGCGAAGTGCGCGCGAGCTTGTGCACACGGGCTCAAGGGAAGGAGAGCATCGCTCGTCTTTTGCGCGTCGGCGTGCACTCAGCCCTCACTCAGTGTTGCGGCAAGCTCATAGCAACCGTCATGCCAGCACTGTCCGTGCTGCTTAACCTTCTGATTAGGCTTTGAAAAATACGGCCCAGCCATAGGCGTCAGCTGGCTTGAAAGTGACAGCAGCTCTGCCGTTGTCAGGAAGCGAACAAGCGCTCCAACCGGCAGGAGACCCGCGCCGTAGGCGATTTCAGTCCGTCCGCGGAACGCACGTTGCCAACCGACTTTTGTAAGCTGCCCCTCCGGCGCGATTTTCAGGAGAGCGACAATGCAGATCGATGTCGAAACATCGAAGGCCGTGGACCGGCGACGGGTGTTCGTGATTTGATCATGACGAGATCACTGCGCGGCCCTGCAATTCATGCTATGATGACATCGAAACCCATGAGCTGGCGACACCAGAGGAGCCCTATGCCAAGGGCGTCGCCGTTGCCGCCGCGGGGCAATCGGCATGCCAGGGATGGCAAGCTGGTCGTGGTGATGATTGCCAGCGCCACGCCATTGGCGGAGGACCGTGAGATCCATCCCGCCGAGGCGATATGCCACCGCAGCGGTCGCTTGGCCCGGGCCAAGGCAAGACGCCCTGGAGTTCGGCCAAGATGCACTTCCGCGCTGTCTAGTCTAGCGGGCGCGCATCGTCGGCAACTCCTCCGGGTCGTCGGTTACGATCGTCGGATCATTCAAGTCGTATTCGAATCCCTCGTACACGAAAGCGCTGCGGATGAGTTCGCAATCGCGTTCGCTGACTCCCGCCTGCCGACAGACCGCGTACCAGGATGAGCTGATCGTTGATAGCAGGCCATCGACGATGGCCGCGGCCTGATCCTTAGAGAGTAGAAAGCGCTCGCACCGAGACAGCAGATTGGTCCGGTTGGCGTATCGACCCCAATCGCCGAACGCCATGGCGAGGTCGCGGCGTTCCAGCGCGATCATCGGGTTCGGAGTAAGGTCATAAGCTGGCGACAGCGACCAAGCATGGTCCTTAGCTAGGATCGCATGGTTGCGCGGATGATCGTCGGTGTTGGAGATGAGTGCGTTGAAGCATACCCCGACGGAAGAGCTCGGGCAGATCCTTGGTCTGACTCCCCGATGTAGCTCGCCGTATTTCGTCGGCAAGAAGCAAGTAGGACCATTTCTGGCGCTTGTCGGCGGTCTCCTGGGTATCGTCCGCATCAAGCAGCGTAAGTGCGCTCACCATCCTGCTGCGCAGATACCCCGTCTCGGCCTTGTGGCGGTCGAACGGCTTCACCAGAAGTACGTCCTTATCTGCGATGGTCGTCATCCGGCTTTCGGCACAAGAGATGCTGCACTCGCGAGCTAGGGTGAGCATGGCGTGTTCTACACGCGGATTATTCCATCTGTCATCGCGATGAGGGAATTTCGCCAGCCAGAGCGCGCCTTCGTCCTCGACCGTGGCTTTCGGCCGCGCACCGCCCATGGACGTACCGGCGCGCATGAGCGCCTCAGCCTGTTCGGCGTCGGAGCCAGCAGGTGCCGGCGCCTTTGGGTCCTTCTCGGCGGCGACGATCTGGTCCGCAAGCGCGATCAAGCGTGCCAAATCGAGCGTTTGTTGAACTTGCGAACCGATGCCGGCGGTTGAACGTTCAGACCGAAGCCGAGCGCGCCAGCGCGATCGTCTGGCGAGTTGAGTAGATATTGTACTTCGGTCGGCGACGGATTGCCCAGGCGAGTCTCGATGAGCTTGCGTCCCCAGGCGTCTGGCGAGCTATCGCGCAAGGTCCGAAATTGCCGCGCAGCTTCGTCGTCCGGAACGGGGGCCCCTGGAGCTTCAGCTCGACGGGATCGAACTCGACGCGATCCTTCCGCGAGCGACAATAGGGTCATTGCGCTCAGGAAAAATAAACATGTTGGATCGACGCAATTTGTGCTTGCGTCGGATCGAATCAGAATTCGGCAGCGATAGCCCGTTTTTTTAAGGGCCGCGAACTATAGGGACCGGATTGGCCGCGTCGATCGGCGCAACCACGACCGACATTTTTAAAACCTTATCCACAAGTCCCGCAGCCATTGCAGGCGTAGCGCCAAAAGTCTTTAAGACGCGGCAGAAGCTGTAGAACACGAAAAAGAGCGCCAGCGCGTGGCAGTTGTTCTCAAACTTCTTGGAGAACGCATTGGTCAGGCGAGTGAAGCCGCGCATTGACATGCGCATGGTCAGTTTCTTCAGTCCGTCCATACAATTACCTTGGCCGGAACTGCGTTGGTAAGGCCAAGATTGTTGGCAGTTGTTATCCCGTCGACAAGGACCTTGCTTCCGTCACCTGCCCCGACGTTTATGGACGCGTCCTTCGTCGTCTCCACGATGAACTCGATCTGGTTGTCAGTGAGATGGCTGTGAAACGGTAGCGCCACGGCGCGATCGGCGATCTTTTCCGTGACCAAGAAATCGCCGTAGCGATAGCCAAGCTCAAAATAGTAACGCTGCAAATGCATCGGATGGCAGTACGCGGCGGCCTCGACCTGCGCGATGCACAGATCATCGACAATGGCATCGCGGCTGGAGCGCGTGAAGCGCGTCCCGAGATGCACGAGATAGAGGAACCAGTCCACCGTCACATCGGTGCCGACATACGGCGGCTTGATACCCTCGAATGATAACATATGTGCGTTGTAGAGCTGCTCGATGAGCCGGCGCCGCTCTAGGATTTCATTGAGGCGCTTCAGCTGCGCAAGGCCCAACGCGGCTGTGAGATCGCTCATGCCGACCTGGTAAGGCGCTGCGCTGCTGACCACAGAGGAGGAGAGGTTATCCAGCCGATGGGCGCGATTGCGACGCAAGCCGACGGCTATGTTGATATCGTCGGTCACCGCCATGCCGCCCTCGCCGCAGGTCAGGGCCAGAGGCTGGGCAAAGTCGAACACCGCGATATCGCCAAAGCGGCCGACGAGTTCGCCGTTGTATCTCGATCCGATCGCCTCGGTCGAATCCTCCAGTAGCATCAGCTGATGGCGCTGTGCGATCGCGCGCAGCTCCGACCATGGTGCCGGATGGCCATTAGGATTTCCGGCAACAATCGCCCGCGTGTTGGCCGTGATACGGTCTTCGACCTTCGCTGGATCCAACGCTCCCGACCAATAGTCAACATCGGCAAATACCGCCCGCGCGCCCGAGAGACTGATTGCATGCGCCGTCTCGCGAAACGAATAGGGTGAGGCGATCACGTCGTTGCCCCCGCCCGATGCCGACGGCCTTTAGCGCAAGCTGAAGCCCGATCCTGCCGTTCGGGACGGCAACGGCATATTTTCGGCCGAGATAGGCGGCAAAGGCTTTCTCGAAGGCCTCAGTCACCGGCCCGTTCGAGATCCGCGGCGAGCACAGCAGCGTTTGCACGGCGGAGAGCTCGGCGAAGGTGACATCGGGATCGGAGAGCGGAATAAGAGATACATCCGCCTTGACCGCGTGGGCGTCGTGATCCTTTGCTATTGCGACGCTAGTCATCGCCGAGTACTTCTTGCCGCCAGCACGATACCAGTCGCGCGCGCCGGATCGGCTGTGATTTGCACGCAATGGGCAGAGCCATCGATCAGATGCAGGTCGAACCGTGAAAACCTGCGAAACGGCGCCTCCGTCATGTCAGACGCGTCACAGCGTGTGCAAGCGAGCTGTGGAAAGCGGCGCCGCAACTCGGCGAACGGGCTTGCATCGACGTCAGCTGCCGCAAGCAGCCGTTCGATTTCGATAAGTTCGTCGGTGCCGAGCGCCATCGCGACTCCTTATGACCAGTTCCAAAGCGGCTATTGCCAGAACACTCGCTCGGCATCTGTGTTCAGTTCGTCGATCGCCGCGATCAGCCGGTTGTGGATGCTGTGAAACTCCCAGAGCCCCAGCGCGTGATCTTTATGAAACAGCCTCCATGTCGCGCTCACCGCGTCATGATGGATCAGCGCGACATCAATCAAGCCGCCGTCTTTGTCGATATTGCCCGAGCAGCAGGGACTCTCGATTAGGTAACCATTCCTTACCGGCCTCACATTCGGCGAGACATAGCGATAGCGTTTGCGCGAGCTCAAGGCACGCTCGATCCGCTTGCGATCGAGCTCGTTCGGGTGGGCGATCAAGCTGATTGCTACCTTTCTCATCACCGCGGCATTCATCGCGAAAGCCCCTCAAAACAGTGTGATCTCTTCTTCAAGACAACCGACGACCAGCCGCTCACCAAACTCTACAACATAGATCGGCAAGTTCGCTTCGGTATGCATGCCGACTTTCACGATCTCGCCGATGGCGCCGGCGCCGACCAAGAGCCCGTCAGCCGGCGCATCGGGAAAGGAGCCGTCGTTAACGAGGTCGACCGCGGCTCTGACTCGCTGTCCCCATTTGATATTTCGGAAGGCGCGGCTCGATCATGACGCGATCTCTTCCGGCAACGGCAGGTCGTCGGGTTCCTCGCGCGCGTCCGCCAGATCGAGCTCCTTGCGCTTCATGCCGACGCGGTTTCCGCTTTCAAGATACTCGACGCCATAGATGTAGAATTGCTGCAGGAACGTCCCGATGGAGACGACGTACCCAACCTCGCCTTTCTTGGCCAGGATGTCACCGATCTCCTTGCCGGCATAGGTGCCGTCGTTGCGAATGGTGCGCTTGGCCTGTACCTTTTCGCCAAGGTTGAAGAACGGTGGCCCACTTAGCTCGACTACGTCACTGTCGCGGACGACGTTGCTCATGAATCACTTCCGCGCGGACTTGCAGGCCAGACGGCCGCGCGCGACCTTCCGCACCATACCATTTTCATCTTCGATGAGACCTGCCAACTCGACAGCCGCAATGCGCCTCGCCACACGTCCAGAAGGACCCTGGCACCGATCTTGTCGGTCGGGTCGAGTTCGAGCAGCTTTTTCGTGGCCACGCGCCCCTCGTCCAAATTGCCGAGCCGCCTCTGCAGGTAGGCAAAGCCCTTCAGCGAAAACAGAAAGAAGCGCGGCAGGATGCTTCCGTGGCTGCCGAAGGCGGCATCGGCCGCTTTGACCTGCCGCCAATCGTCCGCGAGTCCGTTTTCACGCGCGGCCTTGGTGATGCAGCGCCGCGCAATCTCCCGCGACTCCGACAATCGGCCCTTGTAGAGATAGAAACGGTAAAGGCCAATCAGGATGGCGGCGTGGCCCGGCGCCAGCGCATGCGCTTGGTGCAGGTGTTTTTCTGCGATCTCGTCCAGATGATAGGAGAGCCCGGCCTGCCACAGATGACGCTCGGCTTCGCGCAGCAGGCCTTCGCCGAGCGGCGTGTGTGCGATCAGTTCCCTCGCGCTCCCGGACAGCGGCTTGCCTGCTATATCCAGGTCCATTGGCAGCTCTCTCCTTGGAATAGGCGGCCTTTGTGGCGCGCAGCACACCTGCTTCGGGGAAGATCAGGCGGGTCTGCGCAGCGGTATCGGTTGAGACTCGTCACCCCGACGACCTGCCGACTGTCCCCGGCGTTGTGAAGCACGTTTTAGGTCATTGCGCTCGACGACTTGCTGACCGGGCTTCGGTGCCGGCGCAACACCGATATCGGTGGACAATCCTGAGCAACCGCCGGCCCGGCCAGCCGGCGGGCTGAATCAGCGGCGCTATTGGCGCGCACCTCAAAATTCATGAATTTTTCCCGGGTCCTTGCCTGTGGAATTCACAACGCTTACACTCTTATGCCCGCGCCTGATAGCGCGGCAATGAAGCGTCGAGCACACAGGTATTCTCGACCGGACAAACCGCCGCACATTGCGGTCCGTCGAAATAGCCGATGCATTCGGTGCATTTTTTAGGATCAATCACGAACGTCCCGCCCTTCTCCGAGATCGCGACATTCGGGCATTCGAGCTCGCAAGCCGAGCAGCTCGTGCATTGCGAGGCAATAATCTTGAATGGCATCTATATCTCCCTTACGCAGCCGAAATCAGCGCGCTCTTCCGGAATGCCAAAGCGCCGCGTTCGACATGCTGGATCTCACCGCTTTGCACCTTGTCAAGATAAGACTTGAACCAGGCGATCGCTGATTTCTCGATGAACTCGTGCGCGTACTGATCAAGCGGCTCGATGCCTGCCTTGATCAGCTCGCTCTTCGGGCACCCGCCGATCTTGGCCACTAATACCGCATGGCAGTCATTGATCGCGCGGATGATGTTCGCAAGGCTGCCCTCCTCGCCATAACCGCCCTGGCAATAAGGATCGGCGCGACGATGGCCGACGAATTTAGCGCCCGATGTTGAGAGTTCGTACACTTGGAATTCCTTGGCATGCCCAAAATGCTCGTTAATCAGGCCCGAGCCCTTGGTTGCAACCGCGACCAGAAGACGGATATCGCTCTTCTCGCCCGCTAGGTCGGCCAGTTTCTCCTGATTGGCCGCGACCTTGGCCACGCGCTCCTCCTCGAGCTTGGACTGATAGGCTTTGCGCGTCTTGAGATCGTAACTGACATCCATGGCCATGATCTTCTCCGTGGTGAACTCCGCGCCGCGATCCTCGCCAAGCAGGCCGACAGCATCGGCGCGACACTGGCGGCAATGCCGCATCATGTTCATCTCCCCTTCACAAGCGTCCTGCAGCGCCTTCAGTTCCTGCGCCGTCGGGCCGCGCTGGGCGTTGAGACCGAATACCGTCCCGTGCTCGGGCGCGGAGATCAGCGGCATGATGTTGTGCAGAAATGCACCCCGCGATTTCACGGCCTTGTTAACGTCGATCAGGTGCTTGTCGTTGATGCCCGGGATCATGACCGAATTGATCTTGCACAGGATGCCCCGCTCCGTGAGCATCTCGAGGCCTTGCAGCTGTCGATCGGTCAGTATCTTTGCGGCTTCGACGCCCGTGTAGCGCTTGTGGCTGTAGAAAATCCAAGGGTAGATCTTGGCGCCTATTTCGGGATCAATCATGTTGATGGTGATGGTCACGTGGTCAATGTTCAAATGGGCGATAGTATCGACGTGATCGGGCAAGGCCAGCCCGTTGGTCGACAGGCATGGCTTGATGTCCGGCGCGGCTTTGGCCACCAGCTCGAACGTCCTGAATGTTTTTTCCGGATTGGCCAGGGGATCGCCGGGGCCGGCGATGCCAAGGACGGTCATCTGCGGAATGGTGGAAGCAACGGCGAGCACTTTTTTTGCCGCCTGCTCAGGGGTGAGCTTCTCGCTCACCACGCCAGGGCGCGATTCATTGGCGCAGTCATACTTACGATTGCAATAATTGCATTGGATATTGCAGGCTGGTGCGACTGCGACATGCATGCGGGCGTAATGGTGGTGCGCCTCTTCGCTGTAGCAGGGATGGTTCTTCACCTTTTCCCATATCGCGGTCGGCAGGTCGCCTTGGCGGGCCTGAGACCCGCAGCTCGCCTTGCTCCTGCCGCCCGAGGTGCAGCAGCCCTTTTGCTCGGAGTGGGGCTGCATGATCTCGGCCATATCAGCGCCGCCTCCCAAGGAGCTTGCTTCATTACATTCCGGCACGTCCATTTGCCATTCTCTCTGCAGGCGGAAACTTCAAGCGAGAACTAGCAACTCGCGTGCCATTAACAGCGTCTTTGCAATTTCTGCGCGGTGTCAGTATGTTAGAGATAGCGTCCCGCACGCGATCTTTCTAAGTTGTTGGAAAGGTGACAGAAGGCGGTACCGACATGGAATACGATCGGGCGCACATCAACGCTCAAACGACACTGGCGTCTTACAGTACGCAAGCTCTGCTGAAAGCTCGAAGGCAACTCCCGTCAGGCAGAGATCAAGATCTCGACCGCGCGCGGAAGCGCAATCGCGAGCGGCATGAGGCGTTGCTCGGCCAGGAAGCGCAGCTCGTTGCGCGAGAGCGCGTCCGGCTCCACGATTGCGTAATGGCCATTGGCTGAGCGCTTGCTGATCTGCCGCGCATAAATGCGTAACAGCTGGTCGTTGAACTGACAGCCGATGAAAAGGAAGCTCCGCCCGGTCCGTCGCTCCTTGACAATTTCAGGAATCGGCGTCTGAATATCGATCTCGGTCAGCACCTCGACATAATCTGCATCGGAGACCAAGAAGTTCTCTGCGGGCAGCGCCCCGCCATGCGGTTTGTAGAGGACTGTCGTCCAACTGCCAGCCGCAGCGCGATCGACCTCTTTGCCTTCTGCATCATAGAACCGATACCAGTGATCTTCGCCCAAGCCTGCGCGGGTGACGCCCTGCACCTCGCCCCAACCCTCGTGCTTTTGAAGGGCCGCACGCATCGCGCCGTCATACCAAGCGTCGACGACGACAGGCAGGGACAGTAAGGCGAGATGATAGTGCAGCGGCGTCGGCTCGACTGGTGCCGCAAAGGCCTGCGCCATCAATGCCGTCACTGTGGACCGATGCTTATTGCTCTCGATGTACTGTGCTGATGCCCAGAGATTGCCCTTTGCCCGGCGCGGCAGCGCGACCTTACTGGCGAAAAAGGCAGCCAGGGCTTCGGGCGTCATCGGCACAGAGGGCTTGGACAACTCGGCGACGCCAGGACCGAGATAGGGAACGATGCTGCCGGCACGCAGCCTGGCTGCCACGTCAGCGAGAATCGCCTCAGCATCCGCCGCATTTACAAAATCGATTTTCCGGATCGCCTTCATCGCTCGTCTGCGTTCTCGCCACGCTTCCTGGCATTGATGGTGATCGGCAACGGCGTGTCGCTCGGCATGTTGGGCAGATCGAGGACCCAACCATTAGCTATTCTGATCCAACCGCCCCACAGCGTCTCATGCTCGGATTCCACGATCGGCTCTTCAAGGTCTTTTTTCGGCACGTAAATCGACAGGCCAGCCTCCGCAGAGCGGCGGATCATGACTTTCATCAATCAACTCCGTGAATCGGACGGATCGCTGGCGGGATTGGCGTGCTCCCGAGACATGGAGCGCAGGTGAGCTACGATGTCGGACAGAGTGCGGACGACCCGATCTACCTCTTCGACAGTGGTTTCATGCGACAGCGAAAAGCGCACGGCGCCGCGTAGGCTGTTAGCCGGCACATTCATGGCGCGCAGCACGTGAGATGGCTCTATTGAGCCGGAGCTGCACGCTGATCCGAGCGAAACGGCAATCCCGGCCTTATTGAGATGATGGGCGATAGCTTCGCCTTCGAGATGCTCGAAGGCGATATTGGCCGTGTTCGGCAGCCGGCTGCTGACATCGCCGAGGACCATGCAGTGGCCGTTCTGCAACGTCGCTTGTTCCAGCCGATCGCGCAACGCACCAACGCGAACGCGCTCCCACTCAAGGCGCTCTGAAGCAAGCTTTGCAGCTTTACTAAGACCGACGATGCCGGGAACGTTCTCGGTTCCGCCGCGGCGCTGTCGTTCCTGTCCTCCGCCCCAGATCAACGGCCTGAATTTTGTGCCTTTGCGCAAATAAAGCGCGCCAACTCCCTTGGGGCCGTGCAGCTTGTGCGCGGACATCGACAGCATGTCGATATCACTGAGCTTCAAGTCGATCGGCACCCTGCCTACGGCCTGCACCGCATCGGTATGAAATAGCGCGCCGGACGCGTGCGCCATCTTGGCCAGAGCTTCCACCGGAAAAATGGTTCCGGTCTCGTTGTTGGCCCACATGACCGACGCTATCGCTGTGCGTGGTCCGAGCGCCCAGCGAAAAGCCTCAACATCAAGCCGGCCGCACGAATCCACCGGGATCAGATGGGTCTTGACACCCCTGGTCGCCAACTGTTTGACCAGCGTCAGGATCGCCTGGTGCTCGACGGAGGTGGTGACGATCTCGTCCCGCCCCTGCTGGGTCACAAGCGCAGAGAGAATGGCGGCGTTGTTAGATTCGGTACCGCCGGAGGTGAAGACGATCTCATGATCGTAGGCAACCCCTAACAATGCCTTCAGGCTGCGGCGCGCCTTCATCACAGCGTCCGCGACCTTGTTCCCGAAGGCATGAGTGGAGGAGGCATTGCCGAACTGCTCGGTGAAGAACGGCAACATGGCTTCGACAACGCATGGATCTGTCCGAGTTGTCGCATTGTTGTCTAGATAAACCGACACAAGCGCCTCGTTCAATGCCGCGCTTTGGCGGCGTCGGCGACCGGGATCAGGCGAACGAATTCGCCGAGCCTTTCGACCAGCCGCGCCTGAATACCTTCCAGCGTAAAGCTTGAAAGCTTGCAGAACACGCAGGCACCGGTCAGATTGACCATGATCTTGTTGCCGTCGATCTTGACCAGCTGACAGTCGCCGCCGTCGCGCTGCAGATTGGGACGAATCTCCTCGATCACAGCTTGAATGATTTGCTCCCGATCGGTCTCAGTCTCGGGGCGTTGCTTCCGTTGTTTGGGCTCGACCAGCATGCTTCGCGTTCTCTTGTCATCAGCCGAAGGATTTGCCGCAGGAGCAGCTCGATTTTGCGTTCGGATTGTCGAAGGTGAAGCCCGAGCCCTCCAGCGCCACCACAAAATCGATGGTCGTGCCGGCAAGATGCGCATAGCTTTTGTTGTCGACGAACAGCTTGACCCCATCGCGCTCGATCACGGTGTCGTCGAGCTTCGGCTCGTCGACCAAGCCCATCATGTATTTGAATCCGGCGCAGCCGCCGGCCTCGATCATGATGCGCAGGCCGCTCGCCGGCTGTGCCGATGTTGAAATCGCGCCCTTGACCGCATTCACTGCGCTCTTCGTCAGATTGATCATGGCTCACCCTGATTTGCCTCGCTCGGTTGCTCGCGAATTGGCAAGTCGCATGCCAGCGCGCACGCGGTTGAAAATGCTAACATTTTCGAACCACGCCTGTTGGTCTTGCGACGCGTGTCGGATTGTTGACAAGTATTCGAGAGATCGCGGCGCGCTTTTCGTGTTTCGCTCATGGATTCCGCCAATAAGCGTGGCGCACGCGGCGGCAAACAACTTGCATTGCGTTCGCGCCGGCAGAGCTGTCCGGCGATTGCCTTAGATCGAGGGACGATTCATGACTGCAATTGAGAACACCGCGCTCGGCCGGCTGGAGAAGGAGGGGCGCCTGCTCAACGCCGTATTCAAGGGCGCGACCACCAAGCCGGGCCGGTTCGGCTTTCGCGGCGATATCGCACTGAAATTCCAAGCCCAGGTCGCGGACGAGAAACGGCCTCCCGACTATTCGATCGAGCAGGTACTGACGGTCGCCCAGAAAGGCGAAAACACCATCCCGGTGCTGGCCGGCTACCTTCACTCCTTCGCCTATCTAACTGATTTCGCTGAGGTTCTTGACGCTGCGCTAAGCCCTCATGGTAGCTATTTCATTTTCTGCAACAACATAGACCTGTTGGCGAAATACCGAACCAAGCTCGGCGATATCACCTTCCACGTGCTGCCGTGCGATGAATCCACCGTCTGGAAGGAGATGATGTACCTGGCCGGCGTCGATAAGAACGATCTCAAGAGGCTTGATGCGGGTGGCAGGCTCGATTGCCTGCTCGAAGCAGCCCAGGCTGTCGGCGCATCGTTTGACGAGATCTCTTACGAAGACGGTTTGAAGAGGATGCAGCCCGTGAAAAACCGCAACGAGAACCGGCCGGTCTGAGCGCCGGCTTCAGGTTTCGCCTGAGCGATCGTCCTCGTCCTCGAGAAGCCGAACGCCGATGACGCAGATATCGCCGTCCAACACCGTCAACGCGATCGGAGTGAGCCCGCTACCCTTGCATGGGCCATCAACGCAGCGGCCGGTGCTGAGCTCGAAGGCCGAGCCGTGCTTGCCGCACATCAGTCGGATGCTGCTAGGATCGAGGAACTGGTTGCGTTCCCAGTCCAGATTGATGCCTTTGTGCGGGCATCTATTGATATAGCCAAACACCTGCTTACCCCAGCGCACGACGACAATGGGCCACGGCCTGTGGCTGCCGTCTTCGTCGAGGATCATGAGCTTGAAGCCGATGGCGCGCCTACTTGGAATGTCGTTGAAGCCGCAGATCGCATAGGCGATTTTCGACTGCATCCGTTGCTCGTTCATGACATGATCCCTGTCATTGATCACCGTGCGATCAGCCCTGCAAAAATCGCGCAAGTGCGGATCTCCTCAGCTTTTCGGGAATTCTACGCGCGATCTCGACCTCATGTCGACGCAGCGAGAGATTTGACTGACCTGAGTCCGTGGACCGCAGCTCCTTCATGCTGCCGTCTCCAGGACGGACTATTTTGTCTCATCTTGCAGGTGACGGACGCCGCTTCGATGCCTACTACACCGCCTTGCGCTGGCAGCTTCGGTGGTTATCTGCTAACCGGGCACTGTTGCGGTCCGCGTGGGCGGCTAAAGCTAGTATGCGCCCCCATTTGGACTAGTGATGGCGACGCTGGTGAACAAATGTCCGAGGTTATTGGGCTTGCCATCTGTCTAGACCGAGAGCTCGAAGCGATTGAACTGGTCGAGGTGCTAGCGCATCCGAGTCGGCGTGCCATCCTGACCGCTGTCCCGCAGGCCGGCCGCGTGCCGCTGACGCGAGAGGAAGCGGACCTCGCGTTCGCGTCTTCCAAGCAAGCCGAGGCCTCGACGCTGGCGAGTCCCGGCGTCATCACCGAACGTTTCCGCATCGCCGCGATGACGAAGGCGCACGGGGGATTGAGTGGTCCTCTCTCACCGTGGCGGACGGTCGAGCGAGGCGGCTCATCCGCGAGCGCAGCACATGGAGATTCCCCTCGCCCGAAGCTTGGTGTCGAACTCGCTCTGCTCCATGGGAGAAGTAGACAGAGGCGTTGCTAAGCCGCTTCCGCGGAAGCGGGCGCGTGAGTTTGGCAGTCGGTCGGACAAACCCGAGCGCAGGCACTGCAGCCGATGCAGGCGCCCGGGTCATTCAAAACCATAATCTTCTTCTCGATCTCATCGTCGTCATCATCGAAATCGACAACCTCGCCCCCCTCGGTGATCCCCTTCAACGTCATGACGTTCCGACCGCAGACCTTGAAGCAGCGGCCACAGCCGATGCAGTGGTTGGCATCGATCGAGATCAGGTAATCCGGCGTCCAGTTGCGACCATCGCGCGTTGCAAATGACATGCTTGGCCCCTTACGCCTTTTCCAACGCCTTCAGATCTTCGTGCTTCCGCTCAAGTTCCGCAAAGGCATCGTGCGCCTTCTGCGCCACCGCCATGATCGAAGTCCAGTTGACGGGCAATTCCTCGGAAAGGTCGTGCAGATCCATCTTGGCCTGCGTGGCTTTGCTCGACAGTTTTCTTATTTCTGCTTTCAGCATCTCAAGGTTGCTCATGAGCTGCCCCTCAATAGTTCGCCACGTCGGGAAATTTCCGGATCATCTTGATGCCCGTTCTGACATATTTGCCACCCTCGGCAGCCAGCTTTGAGAGATCGTCGAAGCCGAAGCGATGCACATCGCGCAACTGCTTGTTTGTTACGATCAGCCGACCGCCGATCAGTACTATGCGGCCAAAGCCTTCATGGTGCATCTTCAGCATCGGCTGGATCATCACACCTGTCGCCTTCTCGATCGAGAGCGCGACCGCATTGAAGAACAGTTCCAACCGCCAAATCGTATCCGGATCGGGATCGCCGACGATCGGCAACTCCCTCCGCTTCTCCCTGTCGAGTATGTAGGGCTCGAGCAGATCGAAATCGCTCTTTTCTTCCCATAAGCCATGCATGTCCTGAGCGCGCCAGATCTTGACCAGCTCCTTGACGAAGGGCGCATCGAGAGCGAGGCTCTTGGTCTGCAGTATTTCTACTGTCTCAGTCATATCGTCCTCATTTTTCGAAATCGAACGTCCGCTCCTGGTCCTTTGCTAGCGCTTTGCGCAACCAGGGAGGCGGCGTACCCTTCAGCACGCGCTGGAGCTTTTCGAGCAGCTCCAGGATGTTCTCGGGCTTGTTCACCTTGATGGGATGTATTTTGTTCGCCACCACCCGCGCGGCGCCGGATCCACCGATCGCAACGACATAGAGGATGGCGCAATCCTTGATCGCCTCGAGCTTGGGCGCGAGCTTGTCCTCGTTGCCGTCTTCCTTGAGGTCGCCGTCGAACTGAAACGCTTTCAGAAACACGTGCCCGTCCGGAAAAACATCATAGATGGCAATGTTCTTAGCCCAACCAAAATGCGCATCGACGCGCCTCAAATCCTGTGTAGCGAATGCGACTTTCATGCAATCGATCTCTCTGTCGCGTCAATAAAGCTGCGGCGGCCAGACCTGCAGGCTAGCGCGGTGATCGCCAGGTATCGGGCGTCGGCTGCTGATTTTCCTCGCGGTCGGCGATCACGAGATTGGCGATATCGAAGATCAGATCGCGCGTGCCGCGATAGCCGACGGATAGCTGGTGTCCCGCGCCGATCCGATCGAACATCGGAAATCCCGCGCGATAGAACGGAACGTTTAGCCGCGCAGCGGCCTGGCGGCCATGCGAATGGGTGATCAAAAGATCGCATGCGTGCGCGTTCGCGAGTTCCTCTAGATCTTCGAGATCGCCGATCAGCACCTCCTTCGCCTTAACGCGCTCCAGCACCGGCGATTGCGTCGTGGTCACGGCCGCGGTGACCTGCCCGCCCATCTCGTGCAGCATGCTGGAGACATCGAACAACAGGTCGGGCTCCGCACCGATCGCGAGCCTCCGGCCGGCGATGTGGAAATGAGCATCCAGCATGGCATCGGCCAGCTGGCCTCGCTGCCGCCGGTATTTCAATGGTATCGGGCGTCCGCTGATGTCGCTCAGGAATGCCATGAATTGATCGTTGGGGACGAGTCCGCATAGGCGCTCGAACAGGCGGAACGGCACCCCGGCCTGGGCGTGCATGGTTTCCGCTGCCCGCCGCATCTGCGCACCGATGGCAATAGTCCAGCCGGCTCTGCCCATGCTCGCGACTTCGTCGACCCCGATGCCGCCGATGGTCGTTGGTGTGAACTCCTCGGGGATATGCCCGTCCAGCGATCCCGCCAGATCAGGCAGGATGGATGGCTTCAGGCCGAAATCCTCCAGAATGGTCCTGAGTTCGTCTAGATCACCCGGTGTCAGGTGACATCCGGGTAGGACATTCACCCGCGCGGGATCGCGCTCAGCCTGGACTGCCGGCGCCTCCACCAGCACCTCGACCATGCGCGCCACCGTCTTTTCCCAACCGTCCTGGAATGCGTCCTTGAAATCCGGCGTAGAGACATAGACCAGAGGAAACTTGGCGAGCTGGGGATGTCTCTCGCGGATTAGCTTGATGTAGGCGTCAACGTCATCGCCATTGGTTTCGGTCACCCCGGTCGAGCAGATCCCGATCACCTCCGGCTTGGTCCGATTATAGATGTTGAGTATGGATTGCTCGACATTTTCATAGCCGCCGAGCACGATCGCCACCTCGCTCATCGCAGTGGTCTGCAGCGGCACGGCCTCTTTGAAATGCCGCACGAACAGCGTCAGCCCGAAGGATGTGCAGCCTTGCGAGCCGTGCAGAAGCGGTATCGCCCCACGCAGCCCTAAGAAGGCGAATGCGCCGCCGATCGGCTGGCTCATCTTCAGCGGATTGACCGCACAGGCCTTCTTCGGCGTGGTGACAATGGCCATGACGCTGTCCTATTCCGCGGCTTGCAGAATGGCAGGGGGCAAGGAGACCGGCATGGACGCCAGAATGTCTTCGATCCGCCTCTTGCAGCAGCCACCGACTGCCTCGGTGTGCTGTCTGACTGCCTCGACGGTGCTCAGGCCATGCGAACGGATCGCATCCTCGATCGTGCCGAGATCGACTGCCTTACATAAGCAGATCTTCTTCGCGCGGCGGGTCGTCTCGGCAAGCAAGTGATCGGCAGTGATTTCCGCAATGTGCGCGTCCTTCTGCGCAATGGCCTTGAACTGCCGGTTATTGGCTGTATCGTCCCACGGCGCCGGGCGGCGCAGCTGCTCCCATATCGGGTTGAACAGCGCCTTGTCGATCTGCTCGACCAGTTTCACCATCCCGATGTAGCCCATGTAGGCGTGATATCGCTCCTGGTTAATGTCGAGCCAGGGCATCGCCGCCTTGAGCGCGACGAATTGCGACTTCCCGCCCGAGAGCATGATATCCGCTTTCGCGTCCTTGAGTATCTTGTACATTTCCCGCGGCGTCATGTCCTCGATCATGTGGGCGTCCTGGCCCATCAGCTCCTTGATCCGTTCCTTGTCTTCCTTGGTGGATTTCTTGACGCTGGTACCGACCAGTTCGAGCCCTGCCTCCTGCAGCGCCGCCACAACGGACCAGGATTTGACACCGCCGGTGATCAGCAGCGCCCTCTTGCCCGCAAAGCGAGGCTTATAGGGTTCGATCGCGGCCCAGGCCCGCGCCTCCTCGCGCGCGATCACCGTCTCGGTGCGGTCGATAATATCTTTCGGCGCGCCACGTTCGAGCAAAAGTCGCGCAATCTCGCGCAGTGAATTGCTGGAGTCCTGAATGCCGTAGAACGAGCCCTCGAAGAACGGGATGCCGTAACGCTCCTCCATCTTGCGCGCGACATTGATCATCGACTTCGAACATACCATCATGGCAGCGCGCGCCCGGTGGGATGAGGCGACTTCACGATATTTGCCATCCCCCGAAATGCAGGAGAGGATGCGGATACCGAGTTCGTCGAACAGCGGCTTGACCTGCCAAAGCTCGCCCGACAGATTGTATTCACCGATCAGGTTGATGTCGTAGGGCGTGGTGTAGTCCGGCTCTTCGGTGCCAATGACGTGCTCAAGCAAGGATTCGCCGGCAAGCTTGCAGCCCAGGTTTTTTGGACCCACGAAGCCGGGCGAATTGACCGGAATCACCGGCTTTCCGAATTTCTGAGAAGCTGCCTTGCAGACCGCGTTGATATCGTCGCCGATCATGGCGGGAATACAGGTCTGATAGACGAAGATCGCCGGCGGATTGTACTTCGCTATGATCTCCCTGATTGCCCTGTACAATCGCTTTTCGCCGCCAAACACGATGTCGGTTTCGTTCATGTCAGTGGTAAAGCCCGTGCGCCAGATGCTTGCACCAGATGAAGCTGCACCGCGGTTGTCCCAAGAATTACCCTCACAGGCGATCGGGCCGTGCACCAGATGGGCAACATCAGTAAAAGGCTGCAGCGCGATCTTGGCGCCGTCGAAGGCGCAGCCGCCCGCGGCGCTGCCCGGCTGCAGCTGCTTGGTGCAGCCCTTCTTGCGCTCGGCATCCGGCTTGCTGGCGTTCTTGGCGCAGCCCGGCTCGTTAAAGACATCCTGAATGGTGGCCGAAAGCGAACTCATCTTTCTTTCCGTAACGGAGGGTTTCGTCGCAGCTAAAGCCTTCATTCGCCAGGCCCATCGCCGGGCGAGGCCTTCGTTCGCCGGCGATGGGGCATGTCGTCGTCATCAACGAATGATGTCGAAGCTGTAGTCGGTCTTGCCGGCAATGTTGGTCTTCTTGTCCATATCATCGAAGATTTTATCGAGAATCTTCACCAGCACGTTCATGCCGCCCTGATAGCCCCACACCGGATAGCGGTGATGGTGATGCCGATCAAAAATTGGGAATCCGATTCGGATCAGCGGCGTACCGGTATCGCGCTCTAGATACTTGCCATAGGTGTTGCCGATCAGGAAATCGACCGGCTCCGTGAACAGCAACGAGCGCATGTGCCAGAGATCTCGGCCCGGATAGGCGTGGCAGTTCTGCCCAAACAACTTGATAAGCGTCTCGAATCCATATCGATGTTCGTCGACGTAGATCGGACGAACGCTGGCCCACCGTCTCGCGTAAAGCCTGCGTTCAATCCTCCGCCCGAAGGAATACAGTCAGGATTTCCAATACGGCTACTGCGTGCCAGCTTTGCCACAGCCCCTCCACTTACTCTACCCGCCGCTCGGGGCCGGCCACTAGGCCAATCAGGCACCCGATCAGGAAGGCTGAAGTGTCAATCGTGGCACGAGCTCATCGGAATCCCCCTCTATGCCGGCACGCAGGTATCGGATATCGGACAGACGGCAGCGCATTGCGGCGTGTCGAAATGCTCATCACATTCGGTGCACTTCTTCGCATCGATCATGTACGTGTCGTTCTTGAGCGTGATTGCGGCATTGGGACATTCGAACTCACATGCGCCACAGACGGTGCACTGGGAGGCGATAATCTTGTAAGCCATCACTGCATTCCTTGTACAGGCGAACCGAACGGCTTCTTCCCTTTCAAGAGGCGTGCCAAGCCGCTGGATGCTGATCTATCTTGAAGATTTTCCGTTTCGCGGCGGCATGTCGCGACTTCGACAGTCAGCGTGCATCCGCCCTTCGGAAGAGCAGATCATGGGGAGCTTGAAGGAGCAGAGCTGGGCGTTGCGGTTGCCGATCGCTCCGGAAGCAACCGCGGCAGGGCGGCCATACTTAAGGCTAACTCTGGAGGATAGAGATCTAGGAGACGAAGCGCATGAAGGCGTTGTAGGACGAGCTTCCATGTGCGGGTTAGGCGTGAACGTGCCTCTATAGAAAAAAATTCGAATTTGATAGCGGACGCCGCTTTGACCGGTGGGTTCAGACGAGCACCACGCTCAGAGTACCATTCTGGGCACGTATCGCATAAAATCCGCAGCTAGCTCTACTCAGAGTGAGGCCATTATGCGAATTTTCACGATTTCCGCTGCCGTGCTGGCCGGATGCTTCCGTCTGTCTGGAGCATACGCTGAGCCACTTTTGGTCTCGCACTCCGATAAGAAGGCTTATCAGTCGGTGCAGGAGGCCATAGACGCATTACCGACGCAAGGCGGCGATATTCTGATCGCGCCGGGCACCTATCGCGAGAAGGTCAAAGTCATCAAACCTGGTGTTCATATTAGGGGCATGGGCAAGAAGCCGGCTGACACGATTGTTGTCTACGGCGACGGGGCGATCAATGTGGGTGGAACCTCTCATTCGGCGACGCTGGACGCATCAGGCGACGACTTCCGGCTCGACAATTTGACCGTTCAAAACGACTACTCCCAGCATCCGGAGAATTTGCCTTCGCAGGCGGTGGCGCTTTCCATCACTGGCGATAAGGACGTTATCACCCGCGTCCGACTGCTCGGGGCACAGGACACACTATTTGCAAATAAGGGGCCGAACGGCCGAATGTCGCGGCAATACTTCTCCGACTGCTACATCGAGGGACATGTCGATTTCATATTCGGCAACGCCAAGGCCTACTTCCAGCACTGTGAGTTACACGGCATCGCCAATCAGGCGGTTGTGTATACCGCACAGAGCAAAGGATCGCCCGACGAAGACAGTGCCTATGTATTCGATCATTGCACCCTCACCGCCGATCCCGCGCGGGACATTGCCCTTGGCCGGGCTTGGCGCCCTTACGCTACGGTAGTTTTCTTGTTCACGAAGATGAATGCGCCGGTTATCGCGGAAGGTTGGCGCGAATGGACTCCCGGCAAAACCGACACACTGAAGACGGCCTATTATGCGGAATACAAATCCACCGGCATCGGCGCCAATCCTAAAGTCCGAGAGCCCTACTCCCATCAGCTCACCAAGAGCGAAGCCACGCAATGGTCGCGCAAGGAGTTCTTCGCGAGTGATACGGATTGGCTGCCAAACCAATCATCCCGATAGGAAATCAGCGCAACTTTCTGGTTTTGCACCTCTCGGAGCCGCACTTTCTTGCACGCTGACGGGGACTCGCACTCGGCTGGATTTCCGGTGGGCGGCTCTTCCCCACACCCTCCCCAAGGGGCGCGCGTCAAGCAACGTCTGCATCGGCGTCTTGCCGTAGCACCAGCGGCCCTGATGTGGGCGCGTTTCATTATAGGCGGTGACCCATTCATCGAGATCACCCTACAGCGAGACGATGCTCGGATAGAGCATCTTGCGGAACGCGACGCGGTAGAACTCCTCGAGCACGGTGCGATGGAAGCGCTCGCAAATCCGGTTGGCCTGCGGGCTCTTGGTTTTCGTGCGGGTGTGATCGATGTCCTCGACGGCAAGGTACAGCTCGTACTCGTGATGCTCCGGGTTGCCGCAATACTCGGTGCCGCGGTCAGTCAGGATCTGGCTCAGCGGGATGCCATGCCTGTCGAAGAACGGCACGACGTGGTCGTTCAACAGCTCCGCCGTCGTGATCGGCGTTTTGCGGTCATACAGCTTGGCGAATGCCACCTTGCTGTAGGTGTCGATGAAGATCTGCTGATATATGCGCCCGACCCCCTTCATATTGCCGACATAGAAGGTGTCCTGGGCGCCTCAGTAGCCGGGGCACGCGCTCTCGAACTCGCCATTCGCCTCCTTCTCGGACCTGGCCTTTTCCAACGCGAGAGCTGCGCCTCGGTCAGTACCAGGCCGTCCTGGGCCATCTTGGCCTCCAGCGCCTTCAGCCGTTTCTTGACGTTGGCGAGGTCGTGACGCAGCCACACCGCCCGCGCGCCGAACGGTGAGATCGACAGGCCCCGGCTCCGGAGTTCATTGCTGACCCGCACCTGACCCCAGGCCGGCTGCTCGATCGCCAGCTCGACGACCGCCGGCTCGATCTCGGGCGCGACGCGGTTCTTCAGGATCGGCTTCTTGCGGCTGATCTCGATCAGCGCCAGCTCGCCACCTTTGTCGTACAGCTCCTTGAATCGGTAGAAGCTGTCGCGGCTATAGCCCATCATCCGGCGGCCTGGCTGATATTGCCGAGCTGCTTGGCCAGTTCCAGCATTCCGACCTTTGCGCGAATAACCTTCTGCTCTTGCGGCATGGTGGCGTCTCTCCTGTGCAAGACGCTGCGGGCTGCGCGGGAGCGCCCTTTCGGGGTGAGCGCTCCTGCTCGCCCGCAGCTCCAATCCCCGCCAGTTCAGCCATGCTGTAAGATTAAGTCGAACCTTCTACATGGAAGCAGTGTTAATGCGAGACGAAGCCAAGGCTTCAACGCGATCTGCGAATCGATCGACGGCCTCGCGAGCGGCCTCGTTTGAGGCTAGGAGGTTCCTGGCGAGTCCGCAACCGTGGCCGCTGCCAGTTTGCTAAAACTGCAGCATTATCAAACTTGGCGGAGAGAACGTAGCAAAGGGGACATAAATAATGCGGAATAAGCGCGATGCAATCTACCCTTCCATTCGGTGGATTTTCAGAGCCATCGACCCAGAACTGCTTGCCTTCACGAAATCCGTGTTTTCGCGATCTGCTGGTCAAACGCAGCAACAAGCTGATTCGCGCCTCAGCAAGAGCCTTTGTGTCACTACTTTCCTTTGAACGAACTCGCCCTTAAGAGAGCTTCTGAGGTGACATCGCATGCTCGATATCGGCGACGAAGGTCGGTTCAACACATGTGGCTCTCTGGCCCGCGGGAGTGATCTCCCAGGAAAAAGCGGACGGGATTTAAGCGGCTTTAGCTCCACCTCGATCGGAGCCATATATCCGGTGGCGGAATGGAGCACCTGATGCAGGATAGATGGGGTGACTGCGGTTGCTGCTCGAAGGGCTCAGCCTGGAAGGGAAGCCGGTGAGCCGGCGGCAGCAGGAGCGCGAATATGAAGCACTATGTTGGTCCGGATGTTTCCCTAAGGAGACGGCTATCTGTGTTGTAGACGAGAATGGCGTCGTCATTCGCGAAGGCAAAGCACTTTCTGAGCCGGAGGCTATTGTCGCCTGGCTCAACGAAAGCGGATTGCACATCACTAAGATCGGGATTGAGATTGGTGGTCTCGCTCGTTGGCTGTACAGCGAATTACGTGCTGCCGGTCTACACGCAGTCTGCATCGATCCCCGAAGGCTGCGTGGGGTGACCAAGACAATGCCCGTTAAGACCGATCGGAACGACGCTCGCGCCATTGCACAGGTAATGCGGGTTGGCTGGTACACCGTTGTTCATATCAAGGGTGATGTGAGCCAGGAGCTACGAATGCTCCTGAATAATCGCAAGACGCTTTTGATCAAGCAGATCGATATCGAGAACGAAATTCGGGGCGTCTTACGTATCTTCGGCTTAAAGCTGTCTGGCCGCATATCTCAAGCGACGTTTGAGCAGCAAACCAATGAACTCACTGATGGCCATCCACGGCTCGCGGTGATGCTACGTCCAATGCTTGTGGCTCGAGCCGCGCTGCGTGAACAGTACGGCGTCCTACACAAGATGGTACTTGAAATAGTGCGCCGCGAACCGACGTGTCAGCGTCTCATGACGATACCAGGCGTGGGTGCACTGACGGCAATCACTTTTCTAACAACCATTGATGACCCAGATCGCTTTCAACGTTCCCGCGACGTTGGCGCGCATCTCGCCCTCACGCCACGCAAATATGCATCTGGGGAAACCGATCGGAATGGTGCGATTTCGAGATGCGGAGATGTGATGCTCAGGACCACACTTTATCAGGCAGCGCTTGCACTTCTAACCCGTACCCAGCGTTGGTCTGCGTTGAAAGCCTGGGGTGTAAACGTGGCCAAGCGACGCGGTCTTCGCCGCGCAGTCGTAGCGGTCGCACGAAAATTAGCGATCGTGATGCATCGGATCTGGGCAGATGGAAGCGAGTTCCGATGGACCCGGGAGGAGGCGATCGCATGATCAATTAGCAATTCAGCGGATCCGCCGAAAAGGCGGAACGACGTCCTGCGAGGACGAGGTCGGGGTGACTGCGCTGCAACCTCTGTAGCCTGCAATACGCGCCTAATAGATAGCAGCTCCCGATCTTCGGACTACCATCCTGAGGCGGCTATGAACGTCGACCTCGTAGACAAGAGCGAGCCTCGCAGGCTGTCAGTAGGAAGCTGAAGGCTTGTGCCGGCAACCGCAATCAGACAAGAGGTTGCACGTGTTCGAGTTATTCAAATTGCCTACCCGACAAGACAAACTCAAGTCCATGCGAGAAATGGGCGCTTAAGACCGCGCCATCTTTTGCTGTGACAACGACGAGCGCACATTTCGCCGCTACATGAACGGCGAGCGCAACATCGAACCAAAGTTGGGAGCTCGTATAGACGACACCTACGCGTCAGTCTCTGACGAGCAGTTAGGACTTCCCCAGGTCAGATGGGGCGGCCTTTCGATGCACTCCTCGCTCGCATCCGTCTAATCATGGAGTTGCCTAGTCTGTCCGCGAGACGGCAGCCCACGATCGATTTGCTTGCCGATGACCTTATGCTGATGACGCTTCAACACCCATGCGCCGACGAATGCGATGATGCGGCTGGGCTAAGTGCGCGCGCCGGGCAAAACATTGCCAGCGGATTGCTGCTGTGCTGCTGGGCGCCGCACGCGGAAGGAGGGGCGCGAGAATGCGCCAAGGCTCGCGGTCTCACGGTTCGATGCGGCTATTCGATTCCTCGAACGCGAGATGGCTACTCGTGCCGGGTCCGGCAGCCACCGTGATCTCGCCAGGCTCAGACAGCGGCTGTCTACTGCGCATTTCTACTACGTGGCACTGCACTGCGAATTCCGCGCTGACCGTACCAACTTAAACAGCGGTTTTTCGACCTCTCGGGCTCATCGCGAACGTAGGTTATGAGTACGTAGGAAGTCGCGGAAGGACGCTGACCATGAATAGGATCACGCTGTCCTCTCGGTTCTGGGCCATGCTTGTCCCAATGATCATCGGTTCGCAGCAAAATCGGCCGAAGGAGCCAGCCAGGGAAATCAAATAGCCGCAGTGTGAGCTCGTTTGACCGGGACTCTTCGACCGGGGTCGAGCGAGGGCGCAGCTAAATCCTTCTAGGCGTGCGTTAGCTACGCGATCTGGGATCGAAAGGCTGGCCGAGCATGGACGTATCTTAACCCACCATTGGGAAGGAGGTCTTCGCATAGCAGTGCAAAACACAGTGCCGAGCGTCAGCCGCGGAGTCCGACCGAATCATCAACCTCACGTTGCACCATCCTCCGGCATACATGTCAGCGAGGCTGAACTGTTCGCTCAAAGTTCGATTGCTCCTCGGAGAGACGTCTTTCGACAAATCGGCGCTCAATATCTGTTAGCTTGGTTCCTAGCAAGCGTCGACAGTGCGCGATGTCATGTCATCACAACGGCAATCCGTGCTCACAATCGCCCTAAACACGCAGCTCCGGGGCGCAGCTCTTCGCTCGACCCCTGCTCTAGACTTGCCAAGCTGTATTGCCTACCGACACGGGGGGTGCATGTGCGTTTAGCCCGCGCCCATCATACGGAGAAGGGCAACTTGGTCGCAAAATCAATGCCGATCCGTTCTTGGCTCAAAATACCAAGGCATTGCTCTGCAATCGACTGCGCATCCATCTCGAAGTCTCATTGAGGTGCGGCGAGCAAAACCTATTGTATCTTGCAACCAACGCGATTTGAAAACTGACGAGCGAATTGGGACGATCCGATGCGTCAGCTGGCCCATTCGGTTCATCGTTGGAACAGCAGACTTGCTGATGAAAGGGTGAGAAAGATGATGGCCGACCATGCGGCGAGACTAAAAACGATGACGCCGAGCCATGTCGCGACATTGGTCCAATTGATGGATCCATGCCCCCGGCGAATTCGCCTTGCCGGGCAACTGCAGAAGGTTCGGCTACGCACAGCGGTGATGGGTTCACTGTAGTTGGGAAACCGAAATCGTTGGTTGCGGATGTACTTGATGCGACCAGGTAAAAAGTTAGGCCTCCACGCTTTATTCGCTTCATGGCCCACCTTCTCAGACCGGTCGCTCAAATTAATAATGCGATAGTCCTGCCGCAGTGCGGCGATGCTATCCGCCTTCCTCAAAGCTTCGTGGTTGCCCTTATGAATTGCAATCCGATCGATCCAGCCACGAACACAATGGCTCTCACGAACCACAACGATACTCTCGCTCTCACCGCCCAGAGCGATCAGCATGCAACGGAAGCTGTGGCGCTCCATCGCGCCGCTGTCGCGCGACTGGAAAACTCCTGAGCAGTAATAGTCCCGTCCGATCTTTTGAGAGCAACGGCCTACGGCGATGAAGCTCCTAAAGTGCGTGTACTTACCCATTCTGTGATACTACGCCAGCTGCACTAACGTGGGTTTGAACGTATTTTATCGCATGTTTCAGCTCTGCAGGGCGGTCGCGGTCAACTTCCGGTTACCTGCTCCTAATGCCGGTTTGATCGCGTACGCGCCCTCATAGCTAGTTGACCGTTGCTAGGTAGCCCCATCGAATTTCTGTTCTACAACCTGACGCTACGTACGGTTCAAGCTTTTTGTTCGTAGCTCATTCCGTCTTGGTCGCCTCGAAACACGGAAAGTGCGCTCTCGAAGCAGAGCCATCCGGGGCTGGCCCGTTTCAGCCGGCGAGCAAATCTTCCGGGCTCGCCGGGCATGGTTCTGAAGTTGTCACGACGGCCTTCATGCGGGATTCGGCTCCCAATCGTTGTGGTTCTGCTTACCGGCTAGGGCTGCTTGCACACCCCTCCCATGGACGACACGCCGGTACCTCAGCGCGACCCGGAAAAGGCGGCCAAACTCCGGAAGCTGTCGTATCTGCATTTTCTACCTGCCAGGTCGCGCTATCGGCAAATCGCACGTCATCCAGTGTAATCCCTAGGACATGGTCCCGATCCAGCCCACGCATTACCAGCGCCCCCTCCCCTCCACGCACATGCCGCAGAACGATCTCGCGATAGACTGGAATGCTGCTGCCGTGCGCGTGGGGATCGTAGCGAGCATCGAAATTGATCGGCCATCGATTGCCCCGCAGGTACACATTCTCATAGGTCACCCGCTCCACGACACCGCCCCGGCTGACATCGCTCTTGATGCGCAAGCCCGACGTCGTGCCGTCCAGGGTCAGCCCGCGCACCAGTATGTCGCTGACACCCGAGTTCACCTCGCTGCCGATCGACATGCCATGGCCCCAGCCGAAATAGTTATCGATGATGGAGATGTGGCGAGTGGGACCATTGTTGCCGGCCTTGATTGCCACATTATCGTCTCCGGTGCGGATAAAGCTGCGGGTGATGGTCACATCCTGACTGGCGCCTGGGTCGATGCCGTCGGTGTTGCGCGCGTCGGCTGGTGCATCGATGGTGATGGCCCAAAAGGTGGCACCTTCGACCCGATTCATCGCCACGTGGAAATTGGGCGCATTGCGCAACGTGATGCCGTGAAAGGTAATGTCCTCGGCATGATCGATCTGGACCAGGCGGGGGACGTTCTGGTTGCCTCCCTCGGTCTGCGCGCGCCGGGCCAACTGCCACCAAGTTTCGACGCTGCCGACCATGGGCGTGCCGCCCTGGCCATCGATAATGCCGCCACCATAGATACCGCCGCCGCGCGTTTTGGAAAAGCTGATGAAGGGGCGGCATCCGTCGCCCTTCCCATCGATACGACCACAGCGTCCCACGCCCTTGTCATAGGCAGCCGGGTCGGCGAGGGCAAAAAGCGTTGCACCGCGCTCGATCCAGAGCGTTACGCCGGATCTCATCTCGAGGGGACCTGACAGGAATGCCCCACCCGCCAAATAGACCGCTGCGCCAGCAGGGCAATGTGCAATGGCGTCTTGCAGCCTAGCCGTATCATCCTTGCGAGAGGGCGCCAGGCGGGCGCAGACAGAGCCCGGCGCAACAGGTTCGGCGACCGTGCGGCGGTCTCTCGCATAGGCCTCGCCGGCACGAAGAGCCATGACGACAACCATGGGAAGCACGATCCAGTAGCGGAAAACATTTGTCATGAACACCTTCGTTTGTAGCGACTTCGATATAAGGACTTTCCGGTTTATGGAGCAACTCCGCACGAGTTGCTGGCGGCGCATGGAGTGGATCTGTCTCGGCTGGCGACCTGGGCTTATGCGAACCCCAGTCCGGCGCCGCTATAGCTGCGCGCGAGCCCTTCGTCGGCCAAGCCGGCCTCTTCAAGAGCTCCCAAGAAAACTGAGCTGCTGCCGGTTTGATGGACACCGGGTTAAGCTAATCCCACCTTGCGCTCGAACTCAACCGGGCTGAGATACCCGATGGTCGAGTGCCTGCGGATCGTGTTGTAAAATCTTTCGATATAGTCGAACACATCGGCGCGTGCCTCGTCTCTGGTTCGGTAGATCTTGTTGGCGGTCCGTTCGGTCTTGAGCGACGAGAAGAAGCTCTCCATCGCTGCGTTGTCCCAGACGTTGCCGGAACGGCTCATGCTGCAGAGAATGCCGTGATCGGCCATCAAGCGCTGGAACTGCTCACTGGTGTACTGGGCGGATTCAAACGGTCGTCGCAACACTCTGAAGTTGGAGGTTGCGATGAACATTCGAAAGCGGCGATCAGCACGGTCAGGACGAGCGCCATTGCCATCGCCAGGACGGCCGCCTGTTGCAGGGCGCGATGAACAAAATAGATTCTGGCGAGCGATCGCCACGGGGCTAAGCAGCGAGGATGCTGCGCTCGAAGCTGGAATGTCACAACCTGTCGGAACCAGATTGTTCCGAAAGGCGGGCGGCATGCCACCAGCGATGTTCAGATTTTCGGCAAAGCCGCTCTCTGGCCGGTACCTGTCATTGGTAGAGCGCGAGGAGATCGCACTTCTCAAGGTGCAGGGCCATTCCATACAGGAGATTGGGCGCTGCCTCGGGCGGGCTGCCTCGACAATCTCCCGCGAACTGCGGCGCAATGCGGCCACCCGCAGCGGCGGGTTGGAGTATCGGGCGACGACTGCCCAGTGGCATGCAGATCGATCGGCCCGTCGCCCCAAACCGACCAAGCTTGCGCTCAACGTCACCTTGCGCACTTATGTGGAAGAGCGACTTGCCGGTGTCGTCGTGGCCCCGAGCGGCGCTCCCGTTCCTGGTCCCGCCGTTCCGTGGAAGGGCCGCCGGCATGGCCCGCGCAAGGATCGGCGATGGGCCAAGGCCTGGAGCCCTGAGCAGATTGCCCGACGCTTGCCGATCGACTTCCCGGACGACAAGACGATGCGCATCAGCCACGAAGCCATCTATCAAGCACTCTTCGTCCAAGGCCGTGGGGCGTTGCGCCGCGAACTGACCGCCTACTTGCGAACAGGGCGTGTGTTACGGATGCCCAGGGCGCGCGTACGCAGGCGAGGCAAGGGCTTTGTCTCGCCGGAGATCATGATTAGTGAGCGCCCTGCTGAAGCGGCCGATCGAGCGGTGCCGGGACATTGGGAGGGAGACCTTATCCTCGGTCTTGGCAGTTCCGCAATCGGCACGCTGGTCGAGCGCACGACGCGCTTCACGATGCTGTTGCACCTTCCCCGGTTGGCGGGGCATGGCGAAGCTCCGCGCGCGAAGAACGGGCCTGCGCTCGCGGGACACGGGGCCGAAGCCGTGCGCGACGCGATCACGCGCACCATCATCACCTTGCCCGAAGAATTGCGTCGTTCGCTGACCTGGGATCAGGGAGCCGAAATGGCTCAGCACGATCGTCTCAAGATCGATGCGGGTATCCAGGTCTACTTCTGCGACCCGCAAAGCCCTTGGCAGCGCGGCACTAACGAGAACACCAACGGGTTGCTGCGGCAGTACTTCCCGAAAGGCACAGACCTGACCATCCACAGCGCCGACGAGATATACGCCGTGGCAGCGGCCCTCAATGCCCGACCGAGAAAGGCACTGGGCTGGAAAACGCCGGCGGAGGCGCTTGACGAGTTGCTGTCATGAGTGGAAACAACTGGTGTTGCGACGACCGTTTGAATCCGCCCTGACTGCCCTGGTCGGAGTGGTGCAACAGGGTGTCCGGCTTGCCGCGTCGCCAGACGGCCATCAGCAGGGCATCGGTTACCAACTGAGCTGTCATGGCGGCGCTCATCGACCAACCCACCACCCGGCGTGAGAACAGGTCGATCACCGCTGCGACGTAGAGCCAGCCCTCGGCCGTCCAGAGATACGTAAAGTCGGCGATCCACTTCTGGTTCGGCCGCTCGGCGGCGAACTGCCGGTCAAGGAGGTTCGCCGGCACGGTCTCGAGCTGTCGATCGCCGCTGTCCTTCGGCAAGCGCCGGCGTCGCGGCCGCGCCCGCAAGCCTTGCAGGCGCATCAGCCGTTCGATTTGGTGCAGGCCACAGTCCGCCCCATCGGCGAGCAGATCACGCCACACCCGGCGCGCACCATAGGTGCGGTCGCTCGCCATGAAGCTGGCCTTCACCTTGCCGCCGAGCTCTTCGTCGCTGCGGGATCTGGCGCTGGGCGAGCGATTCAGCCAGGCATGGAAGCCCGACCGCGACACCCCCAGCGCATCGCATAGCCATGCCACCGGCCAGATCGCCCGGTGCTTCGCGATGAAGACGAACTTCATGTCGCTTCCTTCGCGAAGAAGGCTGCGGCCTTTTTTAGGATATCCCGCTCGGCCTTCAACCTGGCGACCTCACGGCGCAACCGCTCGATCTCCTGCTGCTCCGGCTTCATCTGCCCGTGGCCGGGAAAGGCCTGCACCGGATCGGAGCCGAACTCTTTCACCCATTTGCGCAGAACGTTCTCATGAACATCCAGGTCGCGCCCGGCCTGCGCCACCGACACCCCACGCTCCCTAACCAGCTTGACCGCCTCGATCTTGAACTCGCGACTGAACTTCCGTCTCTTCATCGCCCACCTCCGGCTTCATGAAACACCTAATCTCGGTGTCCATCAAACCGGCAGCAGCTCAAACGACGAGTTCAAATTCATGGAGTGGGCTCGGTGCTGGCCTCCTCATCTCATGACCACGGGTTTCGTCTATATGGGTGGCACCAAGCTCGATGCCAACGCGAGCGCGGACACCCTCTCCTTCAAAATGCGCCGCCAAAGAAGAGCGCGCGGCTCCGCCCAAAGGGTGGCGAGCAGTCCTGGGCGGTTCTCAAGCCGACGGCCCGATCAAGGAAGGTTGAAGGCCACGGATCAACAATCTCCGGCCCTTCAGCCCGTCGCTCAAATTCTGTGCCCTCGCGGAGGAAGAGTGTAGCAAACATTTTTCCGCAACACGGTGGTGGTGCCGATGGTTTGACTGTGGCTGAGAAGGTCGATCAAACAGCAAACGACTCCGGCAGCTGAACCAGCTAATTCTCTGCCCGATTAGTCGGCGCGATGATCCCTCGTGTGATCAAGCAATTTAGCACCGTATCAGCCAACTGCTCCGGCTGCTGGTCCGGCGTCTTCAGATGGACCTCCGGCGAGCTCGGTGGTTCGTATGGCGCATCGATGCCAGTGAAATTCTTGATCTTGCCTGATTTCGCCTTGTAGTAGAGGCCCTTCGGATCGCGCCGCACGCATTCGTCGATCGGCGTATCGACAAAGACCTCGATGAATTCGCCGTCGCTAACGAAATCGCGTACCATGTCCCGCTCGGCCTTGTAGGGAGAAATGAAGGAGCAGATCACGATCAGGCCGCTGTCGACCATCAGTTTGGCGACCTCGCCCGCGCGGCGGATGTTCTCCACCCGATCGGCTTCGGTAAAGCCAAGGTCTCGATTGAGACCGTGCCTGAGATTGTCGCCGTCCAGGAGCATGGTGTGATGCGACATCGCAAACAGCCTCTGGTCGACGAGGTTGGCGATGGTCGACTTGCCTGCGCCGGAAAGTCCGGTGAACCAGATGATGCAGGGTCTTTGGTGCTTGAGAGCGGCGCGCTCCTTCTTGCCGAGCGAGAGCGGTTGCGAGCCTACGTTGGTGGCGCGCCCTAAGGCGAAGACAATCATTCCAGCGCCGACGGTCCGGTTGGCGTAGCGATCGATCACGATGAAGGAACCGGTGCGCCGGTTCGCCTCATAGGCATCAAAGGCTGCCGGCAGCGCGATTGCAATATTGCAGAAGCCGATTTCATTGAGGCTCAAAGTTCGGGCTGCTAGGTGCTCGCCGGTGTTGACATCGATCTTGTATTTGATCGCAGTGATGCTGCCGGAAGCGATCGATTGCGCGCCGATCCGAAAGGCATAGGACCGGCCCGGAACCACGGCCTCCTGATCCATCCAGATCACGTGGGCGGCAAACTGATCAGCGACCTCGGGTCGTTCCGTGGGCTTGACGAGGATATCGCCGCGGCCGACGTCGATCTCGTCAGCCAGCGTAATGGTTACCGCATCGCCGGCTTCGGCACGCGCAAGTTCGCCATCATACGTCACGATCTGCTTGACGCGCGAATTGCGACACGATGCCGCAACGATGACTTCATCGCCAACCGCAATGCTGCCGGAGATGACGGTTCCAGCGTAGCCGCGGAAATCCAAGTTCGGCCGGTTCACCCATTGCACCGGGAAACGGAAGGGCCGGCCAGCCGTCTCGGACTGCATTTCGATGCCTTCGAGATACTCCAAGAGGCAAGAGCCGCGATACCAATCAGTATTGCCGGACCGGTTGATGATGTTTTCGCCGTATCGTGCCGAGATGGGGATAGCCGCGATCGACGTGAACCCGAGCTTGGAAGCGAATGCGACATAGTCGCCCACGATGCGATCAAACACCTCCTTGCGGTAATCGACCAGATCGATCTTGTTCACGGCTACGACCACGTGTCGGATGCCCAAGAGCGAGCAAATGAAGGAGTGGCGCTTGGTCTGCACCAGAACGACCTTGCGCGCATCGATCAGGATGACCGCCAGCTGGGCACTGGACGCGCCGGTCGCCATGTTGCGCGTATATTGTTCGTGGCCGGGCGTATCGGCCACCATGAACGATCGCCGCGGCGTGGTGAAGAAGCGATAGGCGACATCGATGGTGATTCCCTGTTCGCGTTCGGCCTCAAGTCCGTCGACCAGCAGGGCAAAGTCGATAACATCTCCGGTTGTGCCGTGCTTGACGCTGTCGCGCGCAAGCGCCTGCAGCTGATCCTCATAAATCTTCTTGCTGTCGAGCAGAAGGCGGCCGATCAGCGTCGACTTTCCATCGTCGACGGAGCCGCAGGTGATGAAGCGCAGCTGATCCTTGCTGTCGGTGGAGGTAGAACGTCCAAATGCATCAGTATCCATTCAAAAATAGCCTTCACGCTTCTTTTTCTCCATCGACGCCGCTTCATCGGTATCGATCAACCGCCCTTCCCGCTCGGACATCTTCGCAATCTGCATTTCCGCGACGATGTCTTCGATGGTGGCAGCGTCAGATTCGATGGCACCGCTCAGCGGATAGCAACCAAGCGTGCGGAAACGTATCATCTTGAGCTCGGGGGTCTCGTTCGGAGCCAAGCGGAGGCGCTCGTCATCGACCATAATCAGCGTGCCGTTGCGCTGGACGACCGGCCGCTTTTTCGCGAAATAAAGCGGAACGACCGGAATTTTCTCCAGCATGATGTATTCCCAGACGTCGAGTTCCGTCCAATTCGACATGGCAAACACGCGCATCGTCTCGCCGTTCCGGATCCAGGTGTTGAAGAGATTCCACAGCTCCGGCCTCTGCTGCGCGGGTCCCAGACATGTCCGGGCGAACGGAAGGAGAAGATGCGCTCCTTGGCCCCCGGCTCTTTTCCTCATCAGGCCGAGCGCCCCCGAACGCCGCATCAAAGCCGTAGCGGTCGAGGGCCTGCTTGAGCGCATCGGTCTTCATCACCTGCGTGTGCAGCGTCGATCCGGAATCGATCGGGTTAATGCCGCGCTCGATCCCATCCTGATTTATATGCACGATCAGGTTGATGCCGAGCCGCTTGGCCGTCTCGTCGCGGAAGCTGATCATCTCGCGAAACTTCCAGGTGGTATCGACATGCAACAGTGGGAACGGGACCTTTGCCGGATAGAAGGCCTTCAGCGCAAGGTGCAGCATGACGCTCGAATCCTTGCCGACCGAATAGAGCATTACTGGCTTGCTAAATTCGGCAACGACGTCGCGCATGATCTCGATGGACTCAGCCTCCAGCCGCCGTAGATGCCGCGGAAGCATGTTTGGTTTAGTGGCGCCTTGTGCGTTCATCTTGAGCATCTGGGTCGTTCCCGACAGGACAAAGTCGCCGCTTCGATAATCTCGCCTGCACAGCGCATGAGGCAGCCCTCAAGGTAGGTAGCGGTGCGCCGGCGGCTAGAAGCACCGCGTCGCCGGCGCCGTAACCTAATCTCTCGTTGGCGCGAGCCGCGGGTAGACATCGGTCTCGCACGTCTTGCTATGACCGCGCCGTGAACGCCTGCTGCAACTGCGCCATAGTCGAATTCGCCAGCCGCAAATTCTCTTCCCTCTTGGGCTCGGCTAGATGTTGCGCCTCCTGAATTATGGAGGGGTCGGCAGCCAACGGGGACTGCTCTCCAGCTGCCGAACAATGCTGTTCAGCTCGCTCGGTTGAGCGGAGATGCCGAACAATGCTCCTCCCCTGCCGCCCAGCAAATCCTTGCAGGTGCTAAATAACTGCCGATACCCTTCAGTCACCTCCCGGCCCTTATCCACGACACCGGCTTGCTGTGCGTACCGAAGGTCCTGCTCATACCCCAGCTCCTTCAACAGGTCGGCCCCGACTAGATCGGTCACTACTTGCATCTCTTCGATGCTGAGTTCGGATTGCCACGCTTGGACTGAGCGCTCATCGATTGTCTTTTTCTCTAGGATCTTTCGATCCCCAAAAGTACTGGAGCGGAGATAGTCCGCTTGCTCCACCGTTGCCGATGCGATGGCCGTGGACCCATAGCCGAGGCCAGCGATCACGCGCCGAATTTCCTCGTCGGGGCGCGCCACCAGGACTTCGTATTGCACGACTTGCGTCTGACGACGACCGCGATGCGCGGCAAGCGTAGGCAGGCCCAGAACGATATCGGCGAGAGAAGATGCGATGCCGGGCACAGGCTGGTCCAGCACAAGGCCGGCGAGACAAGCAGCTATGTCGGACGGGCGGCCTGCCGACAGAAGCGAAATACCCCACGTCGATTTCAACGATGCAGCAATAGCGTAAGGATTACGCATTAGAAGGATTCGTGGCGCTTCTGGATACAGGGAATCCAAAAACTCGAGTACCAACCAATTGCGTGGGGTCTTGTCTACGAAGGTACGCTTGCCCGCAGCCGCCAAATACTGGCCGTAAGCCGCATCGGCAAAAGCGCGGCTTGCGATATTACGATCTATTCGGCCCAAGAATTCGGAGGTTGCAAGATGAATCAGTGGCGCCCCCGCTGGATGACGGTGGTCCACTCTGCCAAATGCCTCAAGTGCCAGCATCAGCCAGGGCTCAGGCGGCGCCGCAATATCTGGATGCTGCTGGAGCAAATGCGCCAGCAGCGTCGTCCCCGACCGAGGAAGGCCGAGGAGAAAACAGACCGTAGGCAATTGTTTGATATCCTGGCTCATGGCTCCACGCCCTTATGGTTGGATAATGCGAGCGGCCGCCCCACAGTGCTCATCCGGTTAAAAGAAATAACGGCAGCCGTGAGAGCCGAGACCGCTCACAACAAGCAAATCACCGCGGTCGGCGAGCAGCGCCTTTATCGTCGCGCGGCGATCCAGCGAACCAGGAGTGGCGAGCGTCATCACTTCATCTCCGTCACCTCTCGGCCGATCATGCGCTGCGAGATCAAACCGCGATCTGCTGATCGCTTTTGAACGCGAGCGATGCGGCGGCCGCTTAAGCTCACCTAGTTGAATCAGTCCTTTACGTGCGACCAATTCCTCTGCTCGACCTCGCAGGACGCTTTCCTGCGGGATTGCAAGGACAACCAGAGCTTTGCGAGCCTCTCTCGGCTTCTTCAATGCCTGCTCTACGCGATCGTCCTCAATCAGGCGGTTATGGATTCTCCAATAGCGGATGGGGAAACCTGCGGCAGCCGGCATGGCTTGTTCTAAAGGGTCGTGTTCCTAAGCAATACGTCACCCTCCACTTCGCGGGGATATATGTTCACCAATTCGAATGAAGGTAAAAGATCAAGAATAGCTTCTAGGGAGAGCTGACCCTCGTAGAGCTCTTTGTCGCTGTATTCCGTGTAGATGAAGCGCGTATTGCTCAAGGTCTGTCTGCCACCAGCGATGACATCTGCCTCGGCTCCCTGCACATCCATCCAGATCAAATCGATCTGGTTCAGCTTCGCTTCGCTGCACCAATCATCCAGCCTTCGAGTTTCAACTGAAATGGGGCGGTCGAACCGAACCCAGTCATATTCGGTGAGATGGTTTTTGGGTCGGCGTATCGAGCCAGAGAGGTCCCATGCTTTCGCCTCTCCATCTCCATTGCTTGGGTGGAATTCGATCCTGCCGTTTCGGTCACTAACCGCGAACTCGAATAGCTTGACCTTTTCGGGGCCAACATTCATGTTCTTCTTGAAGCGCGCAGCCGCTCGAGGGTCCGGTTCAAAGCAATAGAGCTGCGCCTTTGGACACAGGAACAGAAAACGTTGGCTGTCGGCTCCGTCATTGCAGCCGATGTCCAAGATAACAGGATCTGGCTTTTGAATAAGCGAAATGATGTGCTCATGTATGTTTAACAAGAGGCAGACTCCCGCGTGCGTTCAAAACGCTCTCGCACCAGCCACCGAATAGATTTTGGCCGGTTTTCCTTATGTGACCGCAGTATTTCCATCGGCCTTCGTCCCTGGATTCAATTTCTCCCGACTGAGGCTTGGTTATCACCATTCTCATTAATTGGTGAAATCGATTGTTTTGATAGAACGCATCCATTCGATGGATCGAAGCCGGGCGAGCGCCGCCTTTCGGTGATTGCCCGCCCGCTACGCGCCGCGTCCAGACGCCCCGATGGTAGAAACAGCAAAGCACAGCGGCTGCAGGACCGGCTAGTCTTTTCTATGCGTGTCGACCGGCTTGGCCATGACTTGCGCGATTTCAGACTGCCCAGCTGTTAAGGAAAGAGCATGGCTGGATAACTCAAGGCAAAGCGGAGCGACGCACCGGCCGTGAGAGCATGTACGCCCCCATCCGCTTTCGCAATTTGCGCGCCGATGTAGCGTAGACACTTGCGACGCGTCTCGACTCTCCTGACGAGCCACCCACACCCGAAGATCTCGTCGGCGCGCATGGTCATCCGGCATGCACACTGTTCATCTCACGACCGTACTTCTATTTCCTCCGACTCAGGCGCTCCGCTTTATAAAGCGGTTTGTTGGCTGGTTCGGAATGCAGATCGAAACTATATCATGGCCTGATTTCGAGGACGTCATGGACAAACATTCGAGGAAGCCTCCATCAGATCTTCCGACGCTAGGAAGCACAGGCTGTTGCTGGCGGTAAATTCGAACAGAAAGCCGGCCGCGCGGCAATATAGGTGCGAATCCCTATCCGCACGACGCCGATCTTCGTTTTCATGTCGTCAAGCCGACGGCGCAACTCACCTTGTGCTTGAACAGCAATGAGTAAGTCACAAGCTTTAGCTAAAGAGGTGCTCAGCGAAGTGGAACAGATCGTTTCCGCGGCCGCTCGGAGTTGTGCGACCACGCGGTTATCTGATCCGGTCCGTCGTGATAGCGCTTTGATCCGTGCAAACAACATCGCCGCTTCGGATGGTCCAAGCCCAACGACGCCTACGAAGCTTGCCGGCGGCGTCGGAAGGTGTTGATTAGTCGGTTTCCAGAGATGGAGGCAATACCGGCTGTTATTCACGTATTGCGAATAAGGCGGATGCAGCTGCATCACGCATTCCTCTTCATCCTAAAACACGTTTTCCTCACGCGCCCACTCGGCGAGATGCGCGTCGAATGCCTGCCAGTTCGCGAAGGAATGTCCCGCGATCGCGTTCTTCTTCACATAGCCGACGCCATTCTCCGTCTTGCCCTTCGTGCGTGCCCGATACGGCGCGCAGGCGCGAGGACGGAGGCCCCAATGCTTCGCGAACGCGATCAGCTTGTCGTTAAACTGCACCGACCGGCTCACCGCGTCGCGACGCACCACGAGTGCGTGGATTGTCCATCAGCACTTCCTCCGGACGCCGCCGAAGGTCGTGAATGCGCTCTCGAGCCCAGCGAACCACGCTCTTGCTTTTCGGCCGGAAAACACACGCACATGCAGCCGTCGCGAATGCCCGAGCGTCGCCACTAACGGGAATGCTTTGACCATCACCCCGCCAATCTCGACCAGACGCTCCCCGGCGTCGATCTGCAGCTGCCGCCCCCGGGGGGCGTCTCGAACCGCGTCGTCGCCAGCGCCTCGCTGCACGTTTCGGGCGCGTGAGCGCCGAAGGGGCGCTCGCCCGCTCGGCCTTCAGCGCTCGGCGATAGGGCTGCACGGCGCGTTGCAGCGTTCGCCGGCTGATTGCCACTCCTTGCTCGGCCAGCAGGACCTGGGCGCACCACATCCGTATTGCCGCGATGCCGAATGAACTTCTCGCGCAGCCAGCCTTCAAGGCCGTCGAGCCGCTTCGCCCGCTCAGGCGACTTGAACGGCTTCACCCCGCCCGCCGCCACGTAGTCCTTTACCGTGTGATGACTGCAGCCGAGCTGGCGCGCCATCCGCTTCAGACCCCACCCGCACGCCCTCAGGCGCAACATGTCCGCCCCGTCATCCGGCGTCTTCATCACCTGCCCCCGTGGATCGCTCCACGACGAGCTTTCCGTGATTCGTCCTGGTTCATTCGCTCTCTCCTCGGCTATCCAAGGAGGGGACAATTCCTCATGGCGCCGCGAGAGCAGTTTTCCTTGGCGCGCGACACACTGACTTGAACGTCTAGTGCGATTCGATCCATGAATCTGTTAGCTGGCAAAACAGCAGGACAAAGCCCGACGCACGTTCTGGGGGATCAGAAATGCGTCGGGCTACAACCAGGGCTGGTTGGGGCATCGGGGTGTCCATGCCCAAGATAGTCCTGCAAATGATGTGCCGCTTGAAAGCTGTTGAACTCTGCTTTCAGCTGGTCGGTCGCAGAGCGATGTTGCCGCATACTTCGCGCATTACTACATTAACAAGTGATTGTCGGCCACTAGCCAGACCTGTCGGGCATCGAACAAACGTGTCATCGAACAGACAGCCGAATCCGTCTATTTTCAACCTTTCGCATCTCGTGCGGTTCGATGTTAGAGACCATCACGCAATCGTGCGGTCGCACTTGTCAAAATCGAGATCGCCAGGTCGATTTCCGCGTCAAGTCGGCGCGCCCGCTGCGAAGATGGTGGACTATTCGGAGAAACTCTGACACGTGCTCGATGGTTGGCCACACGTCACCCCGAGGCCGCCGCCAATGTTAACTCGCCCGCAGCCTGACTGCTTCTAGGAAGCGCACGACGTCGTCGGCACTCAGCACCGGCAGTTTGCGCGGTTTACGCGCATAGGCGATGCGCTCCGGAACGGTGTCAGGACCAAGCGTCACACCGTAGAAGAACCGCAGGGCACAGACGATCTGGTTCAGCGCCGGCCAGGGCATCCCCGTCGCACCAGATGAACCTGGAAGGCACGGATATCCTCCACCTCGAAGCGGTCAGGGGAACGACCGAAATATTGTCTCAACTTCACTACGGCGTTGAGGTAGGATTGCTGCGTCGACTGTGACAGATTGCGGGCCGTCATGCCTTGATCATACGGCGGCGAAGTGGGCTGATCTCAGCCATCGGAAAACCTCCTGTCTAAATCTTCGAAAACCCGCAATCCTCTCAGATAGGAGGCAATCCCGGCTATGGCCTCCTTACATGCCGCGCCAGCGGCTTCGTTCAATCCTGAAAATGAAACTGCTAGCTTTCGGGCCTTCAGACCCAGAAGGCTGCAATCTCAAACCTCGCTCTGCTCAAAAAATCGACTCCCACTCAATGACTTGGGAAGTTCTTCACATGGCGTAATCGCGGCTGACGGCTTCTCGAAGACACGATGTTGGATAGGATCTGCCTCCGCGGAATAGCGAAAGGGAGCAGCTCTATGAAGCAGTACGTTGGTTTGGACATCTCTATGGAAGAGACCAGCAGTTGCGTCTTGGACGAGAACGGCGGCGTGACATTCGAAGGTAACGCCCCTACCGATCCGGAGGCCATCGCTAAGCTCTTGCGGCGGCATGCCGGCAATGCTGAGCGGATCGTTTTTGAAACGGGCTCGCTATCCAATTGGCTTTGGCACCAGCTCAGGGCGCTAGGCTTTCCCGTCATCTGCCTTGATGCGCGTCATGCCAACGCAGCGTTATCGATGCGCATCAACAAATCGGACCAGAACGATGCCAAGGGATTGGCCGAAATGGCGCGCATGGGATGGTACCGGGAAGCTGCCGTGAAGGGGGCGGAGAGCTGGAAAACCCGTTCGATGTTGGCGGCTCGAACCAAGTTGGTGAATTTGCGGCGAGATCTCGACAACCAGATGCGCGGTCTGTGTAAGGGGCTCGGAATAGTGCTCGGCAAGGCCGGTTCGACCAACCTGGCTCGCAAAGTCGACGCCGTGCTCGCTGAAGCACCGGATTTGCAAGATATTTTCGCGCCGCTGCTCCTTGCCCAGTCCTGTTTGACCGAGCAAATCGAAAAATATGATCGACAACTCCTGGCAGTGGCAAAGGGCGACCAGACTGTTCGGCGAATGATGACCGTTCCTGGTATCGGTCCCCTGACTGCCCTCTCCTTCGTCGTTACCATCGATGATCCCACTCGCTTTAGACATTCCGCCGACGTTGGCGCCTATCTCGGCCTAACACCAAGACGTCATCAATCCGGTGAGATCGATCGCACGGGCCGCATCTCCAAACGCGGCGACCATCAGGTTCGAACTTATTTGTTCGAAGCCGCGAACGTCCTGCTGACCGTTGTCAGACGAGGTTCTGCGCTCAAGCGCTGGGGCAGCAAGCTGGCCAAACGCATCGGCGCCAAAAAGGCGAAGGTTGCCGTCGCACGCAAAATGGCTGTCATGCTCCATGCCATCTGGACCGATGGCACCGAGTTCCAGGCAGAGATGCGCACCGCATGAACCAGTCTTAAACAACTCCAGATCCGCCCTCGGCGGAACATGCGTCCCTGCCGGGACGAAGGCGTTGGCAATCTCGAAGTCGTCCCCGCGGGCGTTACGCGCACCGCGCTCTTCACATCGAGATGCCGCGCCTCTTGAACGCCACCATGCGGCGCTCCTGCATAGAGACGACCGCGGAAAGAACCATGAACCCGGCAGCGGATCATTTTTGTCTATCGGGGTTGACACCGTGCCCGCGATTAAAGAACGGCCGACTAGCTCGCCTCCGGTCTGCCGAAAAAAGGTGCTGAGATCCAAAATATAAAACCATTCATGCTCAGGAACTAGGAGTCCGCAGACTTTCTCGCGGGATCACATTCCATTCCGAACAGCGACGCATCTGCAGAGAGAGAGAGAAAGTCTATTTCAACGGAATAGCGCTCGAATAGCTGCCAATCGTCCGCAGGCCGATCTGCAGCATGAAGGCGTGATTGAGCACCGGCGGCGTCGTCCCGGCCGAATATGTGTAGGACGTGACGTAGTTGGCTGCCAGCACGAAGCAATCGTCTACATACCCAGCGCCGATGATGTACTGGTTCAGCTTGTTGGCTTCAAGATCCCAGCGCGCTTCGCCCGACACCACCCAGTTCGACGCCAGCTTGATCGATGCGGTGCCGAGCAGGCCTTCGCGCCGGGTCAAATAGCCGAGTTCCGGCTGGGCGGCGTAATTGCCGTACATCATGCTGACCGACCAGCGGTCGAACGAAGCGCGTCCCTCGGCTTCGAAGCGATTGACGTTCAACGTCGCCTCATCGACGCGCGAGCGCACGCTGAACGTATAGGTGCGGTTCGGCGAGTAATTGACGCGCGCGACATAGTCGGAGCGGGTGTTCTGCAGGCCGGAATTCAGCGCGGTATTGGTCGCGTCCGCCACCGCGAACGAGTTCAGGCCGAACAGCTGGTAGGACTGGCCGAACAGCACGTTGACGCTGCCGCCGCGATCGAACTGGGTGGTCGCCTGCACGCCGACATTGGCGCGGCCGCCGCCTTCGACACGGTCGTAGCCGGAGAACTTGTCGACTGCGAATAGGTTGCTGGCGTCGAACACCATGCTCTGCGCGTCTTCGTTCGGCAGGCGGCCGGCGAAGGTCTCGTTGGGGCGCAGGATGATCTGCGCGATCGGCTCGATTGTCGTGGTGCCCCACGGCTGAACGTTGATGAAGGGGTAGCGATATCCGAGCCCGACCGTCGGCATCAGGCGGAGCGCCTGGGTGTCGCCGACGGGCAGGAAGTTCGAAACGCCGGGCTGGTCCGAGATCGAGGCGTCGATCGCATCGGCGCGCAGAATCGCAAACGACGTCCAGATTTGGCCGATCGGATCGGTGTACGAGCGCCGCCACTGCGCTTCGGCGGTGAGCCGCGTATAGGTGCCGGGCATGCCGCGCAGCAGGCACTGCGAGGGGATGCGGGCCAGCGGATCGGCCGACGCGGTCAGGCAGAGGCCGTTGGTATTGGCCAGCGTCGTGATCGGGTCGAAGGCCGCCGTCGTGCGCGACAGGCTGGTGAAGTTCGTCTTGTAGCTGACCTCGCCGCCGAGGATCCGGTGATTGAAGACATTGTTGTAGTCGATGACCGGATGGATCACCGGCACCTTGTCCTGGTTGCCGGAGAACGACAGGTAGCCGATGCTAAAGTTTGATCCTGATAAACTCCCGAATTGCCGGAGCGCTACCGCTGATCAACTATCGCAGCGCGAGCCACGGGCGGCGCAGGCGGCTGTTGTTCGCTGAAAATGAGCGTTCCCTTAAGGAGCACTCCTGGAACCTGCTCCGCCGCGCCAACGCAAGTGGCAATCTTCCCGGCGCATGTTCCCACAAGCTTTAGCTCTCTAGTTCTTGATCGTTGCCGAAGACCGTTGGCTGCCCGTCAGTATGCCGTTTTGTTGTGACACTCGCGGTAAAATGAGCTCCATCGACTTCGCAAGAGCCGCTGTAGGTCATGACGCTATCACGGCCCCAGATTTTGCCGTCTGCGACGTGGGCGATGCCGGTGTCTTGGCCGAACGGCATCGTAAACCACGCCGCATAAGTGCCGTCTTTAAGCAAGGGGAAGCCCCCTCCCACGGTGTTCACAAGAACAGATGATCGGCATGGTTAGCGCTAAGATTTCGTTAATTCCGCGTCCGTGCGAAGCCGACTAGGCTGATCGAAGTTCAAATCCAAACCCCGCAGGATAAAATATTATTTCGATCAGGAAAACGACGCTTCCAATGACGAGCGCAGAGAAACACGTCACCGGATGATGCGGTGCGAAAGCCCGACTGCCAGTTTGAGACAGCCGGGCGAACGCAAACATAAATTTTGATGAATGACCGGTATTATACGGCTAATAACCAGGAGCACTATCCGGGCGAATACGGCATCGCGAAAGGCGGCGTTTGGATTGTTGTTAGGCGGCGCCAAGGCTCCGCCATCTCGCAGCAGCGGCTTCCGTCGTACCACCAGCCGCAAGACGCGATTTGGCGCATCCTGCAGTTCGTTGCACCCTCCCCCGGTCGGCACACGCTGCAACGCGCCTGCTCGTTTCGGAAACCCGATACAAGCGAGGGTAGAACTTACACGGGTAAACCTTCGTATAGCTGGTCCCCTCTTTTCTATACCCTCCGTACAATAGAACATGTCATCGACCTCCGTCAGCTAAGCCGTAGAGTGTGGATGGCAAATGCCTCCGCAATCGCCGAATGATCGATTGCACGTCAGCGAAGTGCTTTTCATAATAGGTGGGCAGCTGTATACCGGGGTTCGGCAGCTCGGCTTACCTCTCTTGACACAATCAGCGCCTTTACCTTACTCCAGTCTACCGGCACATCATGAAACTCGGCCCTAAACAAATCGTCAGAGGTGTGTTTGCTTCCCGGTCTCCCCAGGTCGGGAACGACGCTCGCACGTTTCCTTCAGCAACACCCCGATATTGCAAGCCGGTCTGAACCGCTGGCTGTCGTGGCACTTGCAGCGTTTGGGAGAGTAGACCCGCGACATCCGGCAGGAATGCCGTTGATGCTGGCCGGGACCTCTGAATTAACGACTATGGTGAGCCGCCTTTTTGCTGATCCAGCGTACGGCCAGTACCTAGTAGCAGCGGGTATTCGCCAGTCAAACGGCTGTTCAGCTCATCGAGGATATCGAGAGGTTTGATACATTGCAAAATGTAACTGGATCGACTGTGCCCGGGGCACGCACGCCAGAGGCAAACGATCGAGATCTGGGTTTAGATTTCGCGAAAGGAGTGCTCATCATTTTGGTGATCGTCGGTCACCTGATCCAATATGTCGTCTACCGAGATGAAGGCTTCTGGGAGTCGCCATTTTTTAAATTGATCTACATGTTCCACATGCCACTCTTTATGGCAATAAGCGGATATCTTTCTTGGCGAGCGCTCTTGCGAAAGTCGTTCACTCGAGCCATTAGTGATCGTGCGATGCAGCTCTTGGTGCCCGCGCTGTTTTGGTACGCTATGCTGGCGACAGCCAAGTTGGCCATATTTAGCCCGTCTGTAAGCGCGCCAGGCAGCGTTTTGGAGTTTCTAAACGATTCCGCCGGCACATACTGGTTCATCTGGGCTGCCTTTGTTTCTTTCCTTCTCGTCAAAATTCTTTCGAATTTCAATCATTGGTCGCCCTGGATCTTACTCGTATCAGTCATACTAGTCGAACTTGCACCTCTGACGTTTTCCATATCGCCCCTCATAAAGTATACTTACCCGTTTTTCTGCCTGGGATTCTGGTTTGCTCAATCGAGAGAACGGTGGACGAGCATAACGCGATCTCACAAGCCGCTCTTAATCGGGTTTTTCTCCATAGCGGCTTTGGTGTGCTTTCTAGGCTGGCGCAAAGACACTTACATCTACAACAATCTCGCCCTAATGCACGATATGGACTCGGCAAAAAACGTACTTCTGATGCTTCTTGGCTCCGCAGCGGCCTCAGCAATCGTGATCGAGCTCATCTTTCAATGCTGGAAAGTTGGCCGCTCAAATCGAGTGACCCGCTTTATCACCGTGGAACTGGGTCAGAGCACGCTGCTGCTATACTTGATCCAAGGTACCGTCTTTCGTTTCATGGATTGGATGCCGTACGGAGAACTTTGGGATCTGACGACCAGGTTGACAGTCGCTGGAATCTTTGGCGGAGCGATTGTTGCCGTCGCACTAATGGTACGCTGGATCGTGCGCGACATTCCCTATCTATCTCAGCTCGTTCTGGGAGCGCCACCACGCAGCGGCTTTTAAGGTCAGCCGGCGGACAGTTAGCTGCAGCCGAGATCTGAATTCGTGACTGGTCCGGATACTCATAGATCATTGGAGAGCCCGGCTTCTGGTTCGTCTCCTCGAGCATCGGTTGTAGTGACGTAGTCCTTATTGACTGTGTCGTCATGCCGCTCGAGCGGAGATCGCTGATGCTGACAATTCGTATCCGTCCGGTGAGGCTTTCAATTACCCACATTTCCAGCCGCTGCGATTTCGGCGCCGAGTTCGATATCTGTGAGTCTCGAGAGGCCGCGCCAGATGACAACATTTCCAGGCGGCGGATCGCCCGCCCTGGCCAGATAGCCACCCAATCGTGCTAGTTTGGTAAGTTAAAATGCAAGGGTTCCAGGGCGACATCGTCGGTGGCTGGCGAGCCGATCGAGCAATGCGATCTCGGTGTCCGTCAATGCGAGCTTCGGTGACGCGTCCGGGGCGATGCGATTGAGCATGGTGAGCCAGAGTACGCGCCAGCTGAGAATGCAGAAGACCGCCATTAGATTGGCAAGTCGCTCCGCGATAGCGTTGAATGAAGCGATACTTGGTGCCGTGCCACTTTCCTAGGATGTCGACGGGGTAGTTGAACTGCGTCGGCCGGATAGTGAGCATGAAGCGCGGCTTCAGGAAGCCGTCAATGAGCTGTTGGCAGGCGGGCGTCACCGCCGATTTATCTGCCGCGGATAGACCGCTCGCTCGCATGTGTCCTCTTGGCTCACGCCGCTTCGACATCGCTCGGCACAGGCTCTCGCCAGTTCCACGGCAGTAGTTCAGCCAGCCTCTGGATAGCATGATCGTTGATGCGTGCGAGCACGTCCGCGAGCCAAGCCTATGGATCGATGTCGTTGAGCTTGGCGCTGGCGATGAGGGTGTAGATCGCAGCAGCCCGCCGGCCGCCCTCATCGGAGCCGGCGAAGGTCCAGTTTCTCCTTCCCACAGCGACGGCCCGTAGCTCGCTGTTTGGCCTCTCGCCGCGCCGCCCGTTTTCCGCCCAGCATGAGTTTTGTCATACGCAGCGCAATGACGCCGCTCGCCTCGATCGCCAACCTTGTCATGGAATCAATGGCGCGAGTATTGCCCCGTGCTGCCAATGGGGAAACAGTTGCCGATTTGCTTTTTTAGGCCGGAGCGGGTTCGATCTCGATCTGCTCAGCCCGCTTTGCTTCCGCATCGTAAACCTTGATCTGAAGGTTGGGAAAGCGCGTCTTCAAGTCTTTGGCTGCTTCGATAGCAGAATCCTGGGTTTTGAACTCTCGTTTCGCATGGCCATCGACAATGAGGGCGTAACCAGTTGTCGGAAGTTCGGTCGGCGCCCTGATCGTTGTCGCTGGCGCCGCCACAGTCGATCGTTGCGTGCGCTGTTGTCGCATGGGAAAGCTCCGCATTGGGGGATTCCGCTGACAACGTCGTTGCAGCGCGACTGTTCCTATGTAACCGCGGTCATGCCCGGTGCCGGCGAAAGTTGCGGCCCGTCTGAACGGGTCTAGCGTGACTGCAGGTCGCGCAAATGGCTACCAGCCCCGCCTTGTATACTGCGCGATCAGGGCCCCTGCGTGCCCTCGTGGCGGCCTCACCCCTTATTTTAGAAAGGCTATTTTCCCTAGCCCTGGTCTACCTCGTTTGAGGATCCAATTTCGCTTCCGAATGGCCGCCGGCTCCTCACCTTGAGGGATGCCGCCAGCTGTATCATGGAGCTGCCGAAGGCCGAACACTCCGCGCCGGAATGGCAGGCTGCCACGGAGGCGCTCATCCTTGTTGCAGAGAGCGGCGGCCCGACGATGTTGGCCCGGATCGGCGTCATCCCGATCGCAAAAGTCATCATTGGGGCATGCGCAAGCTGAAGAGAGACCGAGGACCGTTTTTGTCTACGTCAACACCAGCAAGCAGGTTGAGCACATCAAGGTCTTCGCCAATCAAGACGCCGCGGAAAAGTGGTTCGAGGGAAACGATCCCGAAGGCGTGGCTTTTGGTTATGAAGTACTCGAGTGAAAGAGGCCGCCGGCTACCGGCCGCGCGTCCCGATGCGATGCCGCAAGCCTACGCTATATCGCGAATCAGTGAAGCCGCGACTCATGGAGTCAATCAGCGTTCACGCACAATCCACGGTAAAAATTCGGCTCACAGTTGCTTGAAAGTTGGAACGATCGTTCCCAATTTCCACTGATGACGCCGTCCGCAATCCGAAACTTGCGCGTCGGCGGACATAGCGCGGCCCGAGAGGTGGTGGAAACACCGCTCGGCCTCTGTCCCAACCTGGCGGCAGGGAAGGTGTGATCACATGGCGAGTAGTTATTGTAAACGATAATTGTCAAGTGCCCTTCTCGTCTTCTGTCGTCTCAACAAGAGATGACGACAATGGCTATCAACTTCGAGACTACTGACCCGAGCCGGCTTCTGGAGGCCTTCAAGAAGGCTATCCGCGACGGCAATGTCGTGACTTGGGCCGTCGACAAGGACGGCGATTTCTATCATACGCCCGATCAGTGGACCCGGCGCGGCTGGCTGAGGCCGACGGCGTACACTGGCCGGCTTACGCTTAACTTCATCCCCAGCACGGCTTTCAAGACGAGATGGGCAGACCTTGGTGTGATCCAAGGCCGTTTCATTGAGTCGATGATCATGCATTGTAACCAGTTATTCGACACGGCTTCCGCGACGGCGCGACCGACCAATTCTGACCAGATCAACACCACTGCCACTGCATAGCATCCTCGATCGAGCTGCGGCGAAAATCCGCGGCTCCATCATCAAACACTGTTAAATTTGAAGGAAAGCTAGATGACGAAACGACAAGTTTTCCATTCTGTCCCGAAAGGTGATGGCTGGGTCGTCAAAAAGGGCGGCGAAGTTGTATCCAATCACCGCACGCAAAAGGCCTCCGAGGCCGCGGCCGTGAAAGCCGGTCATCGCGCGCAAGATAGCGGCGGTCTTGGCCAAGCCGTTCTGCACAAGAGCGATGGTACGATCCGCGAAGAGCGAACTTACGGCAACGATCCCCGCACCATCAAGGGCTGATCCTCTGCGCCGGCAATTCTCATTTTGCCGGCGCAATTTCCCTTTCGGAGAAAACTGTCATGTTCGAACGACGCTCTACTGACGATTTGGCATGTATCGCCCTTGCGGGCGGCGGGTTCGCTTTGGATTGCACCGGCCGGCCTATCGATGATTTGGCGCGCATTGCCCTGGCAGCCTCAGGCAAAGGCACGTTAAGCGTGTCATGCTTTCAGCGCGATTCGCGAATTGAGGCATAGAAATGACGAAGAGTGCGCGGCCCCGTTTGGAGTGGTAGAGTTTGCGAGCTGTCAGCGTTGGATCGTGATGGAGTGTTTCGACGGCCAGAGAGTCTTTCGTTGTTCGAAAAGACGATTGGCTTCGATCTGCGCGACGGCATCCCGTATGAGAGGCGCAGCGAATTGCGAAATTTCTATCAGAAAATTTGGTGAGAATAAGCGAGACTTGAGTCGGATGTCGACGGATTTCAAGAATAGGGGGCTTTTCATCGTAGGGTCCAGCGTGGCCGGCACCAGGGCTTTCATCGAATACAAGCGCACCCGCCAGGTCGGTGGCAACGCTCGCATGATCTTTCGGCGCTGCTTAGCCATACGAGGGATCTGGGATTAAAACTGCCAGAGCATGTTCCCGAGTTCATTGAGAACCTCAGCCTCTTTCATAGAGATTTTTGGTTTCGCTACCCCGAAAAGCTGGCACAGCTAACGTCACTACGGCTCCGACGGCGCGTTACATTGCAGAACTACTCATGCGTACCGTTTTTGATGCGACGGAAGCGACGAGCAAACTCGGGTGATTAAGAGCTTCGCAGGAAAATTTGGCTCAAAGCGGTCGCAAAAATGCCGCACCTGTTCAGGCACAATATCCCAGGGCTTCCCATGAGGCGTGATGCACCACGACGGAATGTAGCCCGGCAGGTGGTCCCATCGCGGGATACGAAAGGGGTTCGTGCCTCGCCTGTCTTAATCTTCCGCTGTCATGCTGAAAGACCGCCACACCAAAGGCGGCCTTTTTGTTTGCGCTGAGTCGCCGCACGTCATTGTCTCAAGAGAGACAAGCCCCGCTCATTGTTGGGGGTGGGTAGCTCTTGGTTGGGGGTGGGTAGCTCTTGCGCTCGCCCCTTGGATGCGGAACACTTCCGTCGCGACCGCTGCTTACAAAGGGGCTATCGGTCGCGACTTTTCATGCCCCTACAGGAATTCAGGATTTCAAGCGCTCGCAATTGCGTACCAGGCAACGCGAGCTCCAACGGACGCTTCTTCCATGGGAATCCTGTCCAGCACTAGATCCGCGATGATCTTTCGCTGTGCATTCTCCCAGCCGGATAACATCCTCTCCGCGAGTGCACTACGAGGGGTGGGCGGCATCAGCCTTACGCAGTAGAGTTTTCGCCAACGACGGAGGGTGATGACCTTTACCCGAGTGCTTTGCTCACCTCCGGTTGGGAACTACCCCTTGAGTAAAATCAGAAACGACTTGGGGTGAACGTCAGAGGAGCGGTTGAGCTTTCCCCTGACTTTTATCGATTCTCGTGAGTTTACCCTGATCATTTGATTGCAGGGTAAACCGGCTCAGTCCGTCGTCAGCCCGGTTCTCGAGATCGGCCGGATCGATCTGCTTGCTGAGACTATCCGTGAGCTTCTCGCGATCGAGTTCACCTTCCCACCAGGCGACGATCACGCAGGCAACGCCATTGCCGCAGAGATTGGTGAGCGCCCGGCATTCGCTCATGAACTTGTCGATGCCGAGCACGATCGCCATGCCCGGCACTAGCCGCGGATCGACCACGGCGAGCGTTGCAGCAAGTGTGATGAAGCCGGCACCAGTTATGCCGGAGGCGCCCTTCGACGTCAGCATGGCCACGACCAGAATGGTCAGCTGCTGGCCGAAGGAAAGATTGATGCCGAGCGCCTGCGCAATGAACAGCGTCGCCAGAGTCATGTAGATGTTGGTGCCGTCGAGATTGAACGAGTATCCCGTCGGCACGACGAGCCCGACCACCGATTTCGAGCAGCCAAGACGCTCGAGCTTTTCCATCAACGATGGCAGCGCACTTTCCGACGAGGAGGTGCCGAGCACGATTAGCAGTTCGTCCTTGATATAGGCCAGGAACTTGAAGATCGAGAAGCCTGCTATCCGCGCGATAATGCCGAGCACAACGAACACGAACAGCGCCGCCGTGACATAGAACGTCGCGATCAGCCCGATCAGGTTGAGGATCGCACCGGAGCCGAACTTGCCGATGGTGTAGGCCATGGCGCCGAAAGCGCCGACCGGCGCCGCCCGCATCACGATCGAGATCACGCCGAACACGCCATGAGCGCCGTCATCGATGAAGGAGCGGATGGCTTGACCGCGTTCGCCAAGACCCATGAGCGCGAAGCCGAACAGGATCGAGAACAACAGCACCTGCAGGATCTCGCCCTGCGCAAACGCGCCGACCACGGTGTCTGGAATTATGTGCAGGATGAAGTCCACGGTCTTCTGCGCATCCGCCTGCTTCGCGTAGTTGGCCACAGCTTGTGCGTTCGCCGCGGCGCTACCAAATCCTGCGCCGGGCCGCAACAGATTGCCGACGATGACGCCGATCACCAGAGCGAAAGTGGAGACAATCTCGAAATAGACCAGCGCCTTGATGCCGATGCGTCCAACCTTTTTGGCGTCCTGGATATGGGCGATGCCCGAAACCACCGTGCAGAAGATGATCGGCGCGATCACCATCTTGATCAGCTTGATGAAGCCGTCGCCGAGCGCCTTGATCCAGTCATTGGTAGCCAGATTTGGCCAGAGCCAGCCAACGAGTGCGCCGAGCACGATCGCGATCAGCACTTGAACGTAGAGGATCCGATACCACTGTTTCGATGCGGTGGGTGCAGTCGGCGCCGTCGTCATCACAATCGTTGCCACGTTTACTCCCCTCTTCTTTTTCTTTCTTGCATTGCCGCTTAGGCCTTGCGCCGCGCATCGGTGATATGGATTTTCCAAAGATCGCGTTCTTGCGCCTTCATCAGCGATGGGGTCGCTTCAAACACCCTTCGGTTCCATATTGCCTTTCATGCGCACGGCAACCAAACCGCCACCCGAGCCGATTCGCCATCGACGCGTCGCGGAATAGGTTTGGTCATGTTGCATGCTACAACCTGACGCCACGTGAGGTTCAAGGCATTTCAGCCTCAAGCTGAACGAGATTCTATTGTGCCCATGCTCGGCTCTGCGCAGTTATTGCCAATCGCGCCACAATTGGAGCTTAGGTTAGGGTCGGCATGAAGATGCCGCGACCCAATTTCTTGACGCAAATTGGGCGCGACATTGATGGCCATCGTCGGCGGGTTATATGGCTTTATCTGGTGCCGCGATCTTCGCCGCGCAGGCGGTCATCGCCCGCGGTCTCGCTGGCGCGGCAGCCGAACATGGTGGGCGAGCCGGCGGGGTGTTAGTGGACTCGTCCGCCAACCCCCATCGTCATTGCGAGCCAACGGGTCGCAATGACAAGGTCAGCGCGACGCATTATAGGCGATAGCTCACTACGGCCGCATGAACATGAAATCCGTGGACGGATCGCAATTGTCGGCGACAAAGTGCAGCTCCGACTGAACGTCGGCGACGGGCCGGCTCTCGAGATATTTCGTGACCAGGAGACCGAGCAGCGCTCGGCAAACGCTGTCAGTCGCGTGGCCCGCGCCTGCCGCTTCCGCAATGGCGGCAGAGAAATGACGTGCTGCGATTTCGGTTGCTGACATCCCGTAGCTCCAAATCACCAGATCACCCATTATACCCAGAAATACCTGCAGCGCCATTGATCTTGGTCAACATAGATGGTGCCGTTGGTCCGTCGTGGTACTGACGGCTGTCTGCTGTTGGCCGTTGCGCTCTACACGCCAGGGCCAAAACCAAAGCAGATCCAGACTGTTGGTGCGCAGCCACAACATCATCACTAGACGTCGGATGCGCGCGAGAACCAGACGTCGGTCACAAAACTTTCGCAGAAGCAGAAGTCATCATCGATACACGGCACGGAGGCCGCACGGTGAGCGAAGCGCATTGGCAGCTCAGGATCTGCAGCAAGGCTTTATCAGCGCTGGTGATGGCGCCTGGATTCGATCCAGTCCTTGGCCGACAGCCTCGGCCTGCCTCGCGGATAGTTGGGGCTCGGCTGCTTGGCCAAACCGGTAAGGTCAGGATTGACTTACTGATGCGATCTTTGCCTGGCGAACTATATCCCAAGCGCCGAATGGCAAGCGGCGCCAGCAACTATGCCGTTATTTAGAACAATAATTGGCAGGCGCAGAGGCGGACGATCAGGGCGCTGTGGATCCGCCGAGAGCTCATGAGGATAGGGAAATCCAACGTGTGAAGGGTCCCATGGATCCAGAAGTGATGGTTTCCCTTCATGAACCTGCGCCTGAAAGAGCAGACGAAATTTTACACGGAGTACGACCTGAAGAATGGGACGCTCGGGGCTCTTGCATCGGGCAATATGCCGCTATTTATACGGCATGTTGCCGCTCGAGGGAGGCCCTGTGTCCATTGTCGAAATCGTAGCAACGACGCGCGGCGGACGCTCGGTCCTTGGAGAGGTCATACGCTCTCAGGCGGACCTCGCCCTGGCGGTGCGAAAGCAGCTTCCCCTGACCGCGCTGCATGGGTTGGCAAAGGCGGGACTTACCGAACAGGAAATCGAGTTGTTCGTCATTCCGCAACGCACGTCATCAATGGCGAGTGCCGAAGCGAGAAAGGTGGATGTGAGCAAGAAGTTGCGCGCAAATTGCCGGCGGAGGAGGAAGACAAGTTTCGAATCTCGGTAAGACGTCTGTGGCACGTCACAGCGAACCAAGTCTCACCTTCGGGCCAAAACCTCAGGTGAGGCCAATGTCTGTACTCCCGGACCGACATCTTCGCGTGTGACCACGGCTGACGGCAGGTCTCCTGGCTCGCGGGTCGTTACCTTGCGTCGCCTTCCCGGGACCGTGTCGCCCAGTGGCATCTGACGAAAGATTCTCCGCGTACAGTTGCGGCGTTGAGGAATCTCTCACACCGCATTCCCTTTTCATCCCCAGAACAGCGAACCGTCACGAACATCTAGAACTAAGCCCGGCCGGCAGTCAATGCTGGCCTGGGTCGAAGACGGAAATTGATGACTAAGATACGTATCCGCACGGCGGTGTCGGGCCGACTCCTTCTCGCATTGACAATGGCGGAGATGGAGTGCCCTATCCTGACTTGGAACAACACAGCATGGCCGTCACACTTTCGGAGATATTGCATGGAAGGAGAGACCTTCCTTTGGCTGGTCCGGCATGCGGTTGTCGACTGCCCTGGAGGTACAATTCACCCTGCCGATGCTCCGGCCGACCTTGGTGATCGGACGCATTTGGACGCCGTGCGGAGGTCCTTGCCGCAGAACGCCGTCAGTTATGCAAGTCCGTCTCAACGAACTCTCGATACAGCGCGTGCCCTCCGCCTTGATCCAATCCCGGTGCGTGAGTTCATGGAGCAGAATTTAGGAGATTGGACCGGCCGACGTCACGACGATCTCGCTTTCGGAGGAGAAAGCTATGCGCAGTTCTGGAAGGATGCCGCTCGCTCAAGGCCACCCGGCGGCGAAAGCTTCGAAGATCAAATTGCCAGGGTTCGGCTCGGGCTTCACAAGATAGCTCCCGGTCTTGCAACGCTCGTGGTTCACTCTGGCACTATTCGCGCTGCGCTCTGCGTCGCCCTCGATGTCGAACCGCGAGCAGCCTTGCGCTTCGTTATTCATCCACTGTCCATAACGCGAATTGATCGGCTGCGGAACGATTGGCGGGTTGTGTCGGTAAATCAGAACGTCACTCTATGATCGATTCGGAACCTTGGCTTGCGCGAAGGTCGCCATGCCGTTATGCAGGGCGCATGCAAGCCGCAGAATCGGCAATGCTAGCGCGGCGCCCGTTCCCTCGCCGAGCCGAAGATCCAGATTGAATAGTGGCTTGGCGCTCAAGGCCTGAAGAACCAGGCAGTGCCCCTGCTCTGCCGATTGATGGGAGAATAAAAGAAATCGCCGACAGGAAGGATTGAGACGCACCGCTGCCAATGCCTCGACGGAAACGATGAAGCCGTCGATCAGAAGCGGAACGCGACGCTGTGCGGCGGCGATGATCGCGCCAGTGATCGCCGCAATTTCCAGACCGCCGACGGCGCACAGGATCCGGTCGGGAGCAGTACCTGCTATTGTGAGCCCATGACGAGCCAACGCGCCGTCTATCAGGTGCGCCTTACGTGCGCGCTTTGCTGCATCTAGGCCCGTTCCGCTGCCGGCCACCTGCTCGGCGCTCACGCCGAGCAGGGCGGCGGCGATTGCCGCCGAAGTCGTGGTATTGCCGATACCCATGTCGCCAAGGATCAGAAGATCGGGTTCTTTCGTGGCAGCCCGCAGAACCGCGCGCTTGCCGCAGTCAAGGGCTAAGGCCAACTCCGCAGGCTCAAGTGCCGCTTCCTGGCTAAAGTCGCGGCTACTCCGCCGCGGCTTGTCAGTCACGACACCCTCGATCGGAACTTCCGCGAGCGTGCCCGCATCGACGATCTCAAGACTCAAGCCCAGCTCGCGCGCCAGAATCGAAATTGCGGCGCCGCCCGAGGCGAAGTTGGACATCATCGCGATCGTGACTTCCTGCGGATAGGCCGATACGCCTTGGGCGACGATCCCATGATCGCCAGCGAAGACGATGATCGGCGCGCTTTGGGCCCGCGGCTGCTCCGTTTGTTGCAGACCGGCGAGTTCGATCGCGAGATGCTCGAGCCGGCCGAGTGCGCCGTCTGGTTTGGTAAGTTCAGCCTGACGGGCCAGCGCTGCATCGCGATGGATGACTGAAACGTCGGGGCACTCCTGATAGACCCACTCCGGTAGCATGATGTCCTGCCGTTGCATGTTGTCGTTACGAGCGAGCCCGCGCGCGGGGAGCGCTACGATCCGCGCTTGAGAATGTAGCTGTCCATGATCCAGCCCTGCCTTTCGCGCGCTTGCTGTCGAGCGGCGACGATGCTTGGACCCACTTCGGCCAGCGCACCCGACATCGTGATCTCCTCACCCATGCCGAGATAGGCGCCCCACCAGATGTGCAGCCCTGCCGGATCGAGCGACTGAAACGCCGCACCGCCATCGAGCATCACGACCACGGTGTTCGTGCCGTGCGGCCAACCGCCTTCGCGCAGCCGTCGTCCCGTTGTCACCAGGAAAGGCTCGCCTATTTCGTTCAACGGCAGCGAATGTGCCGCGCAAAGCGCCTGGATTGACGTGATACCGGGGACGACCTCGATGGCTGGCAACGGATCAAGCCTTCGCGCGATCCGCAGGCTCGAATCGTATAGCGAAGGATCTCCCCAGATCAGCAGGGCAACGCGCCCCTCACTCCCGAGATGCTGCGCAATTTCGTGCGACCAGGTCGAGGCCAAGGCATCGTGCCATTCATCCACGCCCTTGCGGTAATCCTCTTGGCCGGCGTCACGCACCGGTATGACGAACTCGGCGATCCGCGTCCGGTCGTTGTCAAGCACCTGCGCGCAGATCGTCCGCCGCAATTCGGCGAGATCGGATTTCACGTCCCCCTTGCGCGGGATGAGAACGAGATCGGCGGCGTTGATCGCGCGCACGGCAGCAAGCGTAAGCTGCTCGGGATCGCCGCAACCGATGCCTATCAGGGAGAGCGTCAGCATAGCTTATGCGAAGGGCGGCCGCTGCCTGCGACCGCCCTCACTTAATCTTATGCGGCGTTGTGCAGGCGGTAGGTGACGAGGCCGTTCGCCGTCACGCCACGCATCGATTTCGCCAATGCCAGCACGGCTAGATCAGCTAGCGGCTCGATGACCACGACGATCGCGTAAGAAGCGGCGAAAGACGCAATGGAAGTGAGGTTCTCGGCCGCAAAGCCCGCACCATACAGCGCCCAGAAAGCGACCCACAACACGATGCCGGATTGATAGGCGGTCGAAAGCGCAAGCGCCTGGCGATATTGCAGGTCAACAAAGGCGGTGTTGCGGGGAATGATCCGCCCGGCCAGCACCTGGATCGCAAACAGCGGCACCAGCAGCGTGGTCACGTTCATGCCGTATTGCGGCAGGTCGGCAGGTACGAAGAGCAGCCCCTGAAGCAGAAGACCAAGCGCCAACCCGAACGCGGCTGGCGCTGCGCCGAACAAGAGGAACAGTGTCGAGCCGAGAATGAAATGCACCTCCGAGACGCCGACCCGGAAATGCGGCAGGAGTTCGAAGAACGAGAAGACCAGGACTGTTGTTGCGACGGTGCGCACCGCCAAGGAAACGATTCCCTGCTCGCGCACGGTCTCTGCCGCAAGCTTCAATGCGCAGCCCGCGGCGGCGGCACCTGTCGCGTAACTCAGCACGAGCTTGGCGCCCGTAACGATACCTGGTTCGATATGCATGATCTACGTCCCTTCTGCCGTCCCACCCGACGGCTTTGGTGTTGAAAGCTGCAGGGCCGATCTCCTGGCTCGCGGTCGAAACGGGTCTCCGGCCTTCCCGAGCTGACGGCCCAGCGGCGGATCGGAGCCCCTCACCGCTTACAGTCGCGGGGGCGGCCGGGGCTTCGGGTACCGCAATTGGGTCCGCCCTTCCCCGTTCCCGATTATGCTCCGGCGCTTTGCGCCGCTTCGAGCACCTTGGCTGCACTGTGTGCTCCTTCCGAAGAGGACGCGTCAAGGGGCTCGCGAGATCGGGCGACGGCATCATCACGTAGCCTCGCCCGCCAGCGCGCCGAAACGAATGACCGTCGTTGCGGCGTCGGTTTGCGCGAGCTGGGTCTGCGAGCTTCGCAATCGTCGTACGGACAAGCCGCCTGTTCGGCGCCGCCGATAGACTCGGCAAACAGCGACGACGTATCGGGAGCCATGCCGTGCTCGATCAGTCTTGCCACGAGCGCCGGAAATGTCCGCTTGCCCATATAGACCAAAGTCGTCGATTCCTTATGGGCGAGCGCCGCCCAATTGAGATTTTCGGGCAATTGCCCAGTGATATCAGCGCCGGTCACGAGCTGGAGGCGGCGCGAGGTATGCCGGCGGGTCAGTGGAATGTTGGACCGCGCTGCCGCAACGCAGGCCGAGGTAACGCGCGGAATGATCTCGTAGCTGATGCCCGCCGCGCGCAGCGCTTCGATCTCCTGTTCAAGCCGGCGGAAGATGCCGGCGTCTTCCGATCTCAAGCGAACGACGCCCCCACCTGCGGCGGCGTAGTCGATGAGCAGCCGGTTGACATGCTCCTGTTTGACCGAGGGCCGGCCTGCACGCTTGCCGACCGCCACCAGATTGGCCCCGGGGCGGGCGTGATCGAGGATCGCGCCCGAGGAAAGGTCGTCATAGAGCACGACATAGGCGGCGCGCAGACGCGCGGCCGTCTTGAGCGTCAGGAGCTCAGGATCGCCTGGACCAGCCGAGACAAAGGAAGCAAAGCCGCTCACCGGTCCTCCGCAATGAGGTGGAAGAACGTTCCACTGGCGTATCCGCGCCGCGAGCCGGTCTCCGCAACGACCGCGCCGGTCGCGTCACGCACGATAGCCAGGCGCGTATCGGGCTGAGAGACAATGGTGGAGTAATGGAATTCGTGGCCGCGCAGACGCGCGCCGGCCTTATGCCCGGGCATTGGCACCGCAAGCTCCGCAAGCCGGTAGCCCAGATGCATGCTACGTTGGGCAAAACTCGTTTCCAGGCCGAGCAATCCCGTCATCTCATGATGTACGTCATTGGCGTCGGTCAAGGCGGAGCCCAGCACCATATAGCCGCCGCATTCGCCATGCACCGGCCGTGTCTCCGCAAAGGATGTTAGCGTGCGGCGAAATCGGCGATTTGTCGCGAGTTGGCCAGCGTGCAATTCCGGATAGCCGCCCGGCAGCCAGCAGACGTCGGCACTATCATCAGGGCCTTCATCGGCGAGCGGCGAGAAAGTCACGATCTCGGCTCCGGCTGCGCGCCAAGCCTCCAGCATGTGCGTATAGACGAACGAGAATGCAGCGTCGCGTGCGAGCGCGATGCGTTGTCCGGGTGGCGTGACGCTTAGGCCGTGTGTGTCGCGTGACGCCATCCAGGTGCATGCCGATTGCAGCACCGCATCGAGATCGACGTGCTCGGCGGCGATGCGTGCGGCCTCTGCAATAAGCTCGTTAACCTCAGCCTGCTCCTCGGCTTGCACGAGGCCCAGGTGCCGCTTCGGCATAGTGATCGCGGCGTGGCGGGGCAACGCCCCGAACACCGAAATGCCTGCCCCTGCCAGGGCGCGCCGCACCAGGTCTTCGTGCCGCGCGCTGGCGACGCGGTTGAGAACGACGCCGGCAAGACGCACGCCCGCGCGGAAATCGCGCAGTCCCGCAGCCACCGCCGCGGCAGTTTGCGCCTGTCCGGAAGGATCGATCACGAGCAGGACCGGCCAACCCATCATCTCGGCGATATCGGCGGTCGCGCCGGTCCCCGAAACGCCTGGCGCGGCAACGCCGTCGAACAGGCCCATCGAACCTTCAGCCAGAATGAGGTCCGCATCGCGTCCGTGCGATGCGACCGATTCGATCGCCTCACGACGCATGGCCCAGCTATCAATATTCACCGAAGTGCGTCCCGTGGCGGCCGCATGAAAGGCCGGGTCGATATAATCGGGCCCGCTCTTGAAGCACTGCACCTTCAGCCCGCGATCGCGATAGGCGCGTGCCAATGCCAGCGTCAGCGTCGTCTTGCCGACACCGGATGCAGGCGCCGAGATGACGAGGCTCGCCGCCATCACGAGCCTTCCGGAAAGCGCGGCGTCGGCCCGAGCGGCCGATAGCGGCGGTCATAGTCGGCAGCATACAAGCGGCTTTCTCCGAAATCTTCCGAACCCAGTGTGCGGCCGACCAGAATGACGGCCGTGCGCTCGAGCTCGGTGCTTGCGGCAGAATCCAGCGTACCGAGCGTGGCGCGAATGATGCGCTGATCCGGCCAGCTCGCGCGCCACACGATCGCGACCGGGCAGTCTGCTCCATAGTACGTGGTCAGCTCATCAATCACCTTGGAAAGCAGATGGATCGAGAGATGGATTGCCAGCACCGCACCGGTGGCAGCGAACGCGGCGAGTTTTTCGCCCTCCGGCATCGCGCTCGCCCTGCCCGGCATTCGGGTCAGCACGACGGATTGCGTGCGACCCGGCAGCGTGAGCTCGGCCGCGAGCACTGCCGCGGCGGCGGAAAAGGCCGGCACGCCTGGCGTGATTGAATAGGGAATTTGCAGCGCACTCAGCCGGCGCAATTGCTCGCCCATCGCCGACCAGATCGAGAGATCTCCAGAATGCAGCCGTGCGACGTCCTTTCCCTCACGATGCGCGGTGACGAGCTCCGATATGATGTCGTCGAGCGATAGTGGTGCAGTGTTGACGATGCGCGCGTCCTTTGGGCAATACGCGAGAACTCCCTCGGGCACGAGCGAGCCGGCATAGAGGCAGACTGGACAGGCGGTGATAAGATCGCGTCCCCGCAAGGTGAGCAGATCGGCTGCGCCCGGCCCGGCGCCGATGAAGTGCACGGTCATTCGCCGTCCCCTTCCGCGATCGCTGCGGTCGCCATTCGATCTTGCGAAACGGTCCGCGCCGAAACAAGGCGCGCGCCACGGCCGGCCACGGCCAGCGCCGCAGCTTCGGCGACGGAGCCCGTGCCGAACTTCGCCTTGATGAATTCGGACTGTGTGGACGTGACGATGCCGGCCAAGACATCGGCCGGAACGGACCTAACCGACACATTGAGCTCACACGCAAGCGCTTTGAGCGCAGCGGCTTCGGCCTTGTCGCTAACGGTGGCGACTGCAGCGAGACCGTCAGAACCTCCCGCGGCGTCGAGCGCTTCACGCAGCGAAGCAAGCGTGACGTCCTGCTTGAATCCCAAACCTGCGACCTTCACTTCATCGCACTCCATTGCACGACCGGCCGCCCCGCCTCCCAGGAACGATAACGGCCGAGGTTATCGGCATGCGCGATCTCGACCCGCATCAGCTCGCCGCCGTGGCGTTGATGCAGGCTCGAAAGCAGCGCCTCTGTCTCAAGCGTAACTGCGTGCGCAACCATCCGCGTTCCGGCCTCAATGCGCGACCAGGCGGCATCGAACATCGTGGCGTCGAACCCTCCGCCGATGAAGACCGCTTGCGGGGTCTCAAGGCCTGAAAGGATCTGAGGTGCCGGTCCCTCAATCGCCGTGATCCGATGCGTCAGGCCGAACTTCGCGGCGTTGCTGCGGATGTTTGCTGCACGATCGGCCCGCGCTTCAATTGCGATCGCCGTGCCACCGCAGAGAGCCCATTCTATAGATATCGAACCGGAGCCCGCGCCGATGTCCCACAATCTTTCACCGGGCCTCGGCGCCAACGCCGAAAGCGCGAGCGCGCGCATCGGCCGCTTGGTGATCTGACCGTCATGCACGAAGAGCGCGTCTGAAAGGCCGGAGCTGCGCGGAACTCCGTCCGGTCCATTGGCTTCGAGCGCAACGGCCACCGGACCCACGCCCGCATCGGTCGCGTAGCTGTCGGCACGATGCTGCGTCACGGATTCGCGCGGGCCACCGAGCGCGGCGAGAGTCCATAGCGGTGACGCGCCCCAGCCCCGCGCCGTCAGCCAGTTGGCAAGATCGCCGGCCGCCCTGCCGTCGCGCACGAGACAGATGATGCGAGCTTCGCGTGCTAAGTGCGGCACCAGGCGCTCGAACGGAGATGCGTGAAGTCCGAGACAAACGACAGATTCGAGCCGCCATCCGAGCCGCGCCGCGGCAAGAGAGAATGTCGAGGGAGCGGGATGCGCGATCCATTCGCTTTTGCGCAGCCGCTCCACGAGGTTGCTGCCGACACCGTGCCAGAACGGATCGCCCGAGGCGAGCACCGCCGTCGGACGGCCACGGCACGCCAGCACGCAGTTCGCATCGAAGGGCGCAGGCCAGCGACGACCGCGGTCGGTAATGCCTGCCAGCACGAGATGCCGCTCGCCGCCGAACACGGTCTGGGCTTCCCCAAGCGCCTTTCGGCTTGCTTCCGAGAGGCCGACAAGGCCATCTTCGCCAATGCCGATAATGGTCAACCAGGGATTATCCATGATGCGCGCCCTCATTCTGGGCGGAACGAGCGATGCTAATCTGCTTGCGGATGCCGCCGCGCGCGCCGGGCTCGACGCGATCTATTCGTATGCCGGACGGACGCGAGCTCCGATCGGCCAATCGCTGCCAACGCGCATCGGCGGGTTTGGCGGCGCGAGCGGCCTTGCCGAATACATTCGACGGGAAGGAATTACGCATCTCGTCGACGCGACGCATCCCTTCGCGGCCGAGATGAGCCGCAACGCGGTTGCAGCGTGCGAGGCGACCAGGATACCACTGATCGCGCTCGAGCGCGAGCCCTGGGCAAAAACGCCCGGTGACAATTGGATCGAGGTCGCGGATATCACCTGCGCTGTCGCGGTGTTGCCGGAGAATCCCGCGCGGGTGTTCCTTGCGATCGGCCGGCAGCATATCGAAGTCTTCAGCACCAAGCCGCAGCACGTCTACACTTTGAGGTTTGTCGATCCTCCCGATGGATCGCTGCCGTTTCCGGACGTCGATCTCATCGTGTCGCGCGGACCTTTCAACCTTGCCGGCGAAATGGAGATGATGCGTTCGCGCGGCATCGAATGGATCGTTGCCCGCAATTCCGGGGGAACGGGCGCACGTGCCAAGATCGACGCCGCGCGCGCGTTTGGCCTTCCCGTTGTCATGCTTTCGCGGCCCGAATTGCCCGGCAGGCTGCGAACCGAACGCGTGGCCGAGGTCATGCAATGGCTCGGTCATCGGACATGCCTCGGCGCATAGACCCAGGAACCGACGCGACGTGTCGCCGAATTGCCCACGATGACAAGTGTTCTCATGTCAGCCATCTCGGGCTGCGCCGCATGCAGCATCACCGTTTCAATTCGCTCCTCAGGCGTAGTGACACAGTGCGCGAAGATCACGAGGCGTTCGCCGCAGCTCGCCTCCTTCAGAACTGAGAGCGCGCGTCCAAAGCCCTCGGGCCGGCTCACTGAGCGCGGATTGTAAATCGCGATCGCGAAGTCGGCCTCGGCGGCAAGCCGCAGGCGTTTCTCGATCATCGACCACGGCTTCAGGTTGTCTGAGAGATTGATCGCGCAAAAATCGTGGCCCAGCGGCGCGCCGGCACGCGCAGCCGCAGCCAGCATCGCGGTCACGCCGGGTATTACGCGGATTGCAAGTCCTTTCCATTGCGGTGCGGCTTCGAGCGCTTCGAACACGGCCGAAGCCATCGCGAATACTCCCGGATCGCCGGAGGAAACCATGACGACGCGGCGTCCTTCCGATGCCAGATGTAAGGCGTCGTTTGCTCGCTGCAACTCCATGCGATTGTCTGATGGACGCAGCATGAGTCCTTCACGCGGCTTCACGCGCGCGACATAGGATGCATAGCCCAGTACGTCCGTTGCAGCGGCGAGCGCCCCGGAAACTTCCGGCGTGACCAGCGCTTCGTCGCCGGGCCCAAGTCCCGCGATGGTCAGTGTGCCGGTCATTCGGCGGCCTCCATTTGCCGCCCCTGCCCATGCACTAGCACGATCGCGAAATAGGGACACTCGGCCTCGTCCATATCCTTCAGCCGCACGACGCGCTCGCCCGGCATGGTGCCGCGTTCGATCAACCATGCCTCGCCAAGGCGGCCAGCGGCTTGGAGGGCGCGGCGCACCTTCTGCAGATTGCGCCCGGTCTTCATAATGACGAGCGCATCGGAATTGCGCACGCGCCGTTCGAGCTTGTCCTCCGAAAGCGTGCCCATCAGCACCGTCATCACATCGTCACCAAGCGCGATTGGCCGGCCGACCGAATTCCAGCAGCCGGCCATACCGGGAATGCCCGCGATCACCTCGATCTCGACTCGTCCCTGAAGACGGGCGTGGAGGTGCATGAAGGAACCGTAGAAGTAGGGATCGCCCTCGCAGAGCACGACGATGTCGATAGCGCAGGCGAGCCGCGCAAGACGCTCCGCCCATTCGTCGTAGAAGGCAGCAAGCAGACGTACATATTCCGGACTATCGAAGGCAATCTCCGTGGTGACTGGATATTCCATCGGGTATTCGCAGACGTCATTTGCCAGCAACCCATCGACAATGCGTCGAGCCTGGCCGGGCCGTCCCTTCTTTCGGAAATAAGCAATGTGCTTGGCCGCGCGGACCTCGCGATCGGCACGCACGCTCATCAAGTCCGGATTGCCTGGCCCGAGGCCACAACAAATGATGCGCCCCATGGCTATTCGCTCCGGCTTGCCAGCGCATTCACGGCGGCAACCGTGATAGCCGAGCCGCCAAGACGTCCCTCGATGGTCAGCGCTGGTGCGGGCCGATCGGCCATCAGCGCGGCCTTCGCTTCAGCCGCGCCGATAAAGCCAACCGGACAACCGATGATCGCCGCTGGCCTTGAGCAGTTGCGATCCTCCAGCATGTTGAGGAGGTGAAACAACGCAGTCGGTGCATTGCCGATGGCTACTATCGCGCCATCCAGATGTGCTCGCCACAGCTCCAGCGCTGCAGCCGAGCGGGTGTTGCGCATGGATTCAGCGAGCAAGGGAACCGCGGGATCGTCGAGTGTGCAGATGATGGCGTTGCGGGCCGGCAGGCGCGCGCGCGTAATTCCCTCCGACACCATGCGCGTGTCGCAGAGGATAGCCGCGCCGTTCTGCAGCGCGGCCCGAGCAATGCGCGCCATGCCGGGCGTGAAGCGGATATAGGATTCGACACCCACCAGGCCCGCCGCATGGATCATGCGCACGACCACCGGCTCCTCGTCGGCTGAAAAGCGCTCAAGGTCCGCCTCCGCACGGATGGTGGCGAAGGACTGACGGTAGATCACTGCACCATTGGTCTCATAGACGTGCGGCATCAGCGCTCTCCCGTAAGAACGGAAGGGTCTGCGATCATGCGGGCGGCGCTCAGTCCACGTAAGGTCGGAGCCTCCCGTGTCGAGCCGCCGCGGACGAGATCGAAGCCGTCTCTGGTGGCGACAAGAGTGATCGAAGCTGGGCCGGAATGGGCACAGCCTTTGGCGCAACCGGAGACGTGGAGCCGGGAATCGGGGGCAATGTGCGGCGCAAGCGCCGCCGCGAATGTGCGAATATCTGCATGCGCCTCGCGGCAGGCAGGCGCACCGCTGCAGGCGACAACGCGCAGCATCGGATGGTCGACTTGCGTGATGAGGCCCTCGCAGCCGGGCATTTCACGCAAGTCTTCCGCCAGGATCATGCGCCACGGCGTCATTCGTAATCCTGACGAGCATCCAGCCAGATCGGAGAGTGCCGCATGTGTCACCTGCCCAAATGCGGCGCCGACCATCGCGCCTTGCGGATAAAGTCGCGGACACGGCTCGGCGATCATTCGAGCCGGCCCAACGTGGCCACGAAGCGTGTCTGGCAATTTTGCGCCAGCCCGGATGTACGCTGCCATCCGCCCTCGCCAGCCTCTGGCGCCGCCGGAGGTGACGAACCACTCGGCAAGCGCGAGCGAGACCTTTATGGCGTCTCTCCGCGTGACGGGATGACCATGTTCGGCGCCGTCGGCACGCACGATCAGCTCTCCCGCGAGGCTTCGCTCGACGCGGATGTCGGCGGAGGCGGTGGCAAGCACGCGCTCCATACCGCAATCGACAGCGAAGCCGAATTTGGTTGGCAGGCCGGGCGGTCCCTTCGCAAGCCCCTGCTCAAGCTCTGTGGCGAGCGAACAGGTATCATCGCCCGCAGTCCAGAACGGCGTGACCAGGATGTTGCGCCGCGCCTCCCACTCCGGATCCGGGTCGATCAAGCGCAGCTGAGAGAGTTCCTCGATCAGGGGCCGGTGGCCTTCATCGCTGACACCCCTGATCTGCAGGTTGCCCCGGCTAGTCAGATCGATCAGGCCGTTGCCGTAGCGCTTGGCCAGCGCCCCAATTCCTGCCGCTTGCTTCCCATCAAGCCGGCCACGATGTGGCCGGATGCGAACCACAAGCCCATCCCCTGACCGCATCGGCCGTAAGGCGCCGGGACACCAGCCCTTGATCGCAAACGCGCTCATGAGGCGGCCTCCCGCAGCGCGGCCGCAATCGAGTTGCGCCGGGTCCTCCAGATCGCAGCTTCATGCAATCGAGTGAAGCAATATTCGATCGCCACAAGCGCCGCCGGATTCTCTCTTGCTATGAAAGTGCGAACGTCATCGTTGCCAAGCGTCGCGTCGTAATAGAGATCGAACAGATGCGCAGGCACAGCCTGCGCGAGATGGGCGAAAGCGGCCATGTGTTCAAGTGTCGCCACTATCTCGGCCGCCCCTCGAAAGCCGTGGCGCATCATGCCGGCGATCCATTTCGGATTGGCGGCGCGCGAACGTACGATCCGCGATATCTCCTCGGTCAACGAGCGTGCATGCGGCTGATCCGGGCGCGTGCCATCGAAGTGATAGAGTGATGGGGCGGCCATGCCAAGGCGCGCCGCCGCGGCCGCAGCGCCCGCCTCGTGTGCGGCATAGTCTGCGGCTAACAGCAGATCGGTTTCCGGCAGGTCTTGCGCATGGACGAACGCATCGGCGGCGAGGAGCCTTGCCTGAATACCTGCGCGATCAGGCCTCATCGTGCCGTCGGGTGCGAATGCCCACGATGAAGCGGAAAGCCAGGCTTCGCCGGCCGCATGTTGCGATGCTTGCGTGAATACATCCGGCATCGATGCCATACCGACGCCATACTGCCCCGGGCGCGGCCCGAACACGCGCGCCGCACGATGCCGATAGGGATTCTCGTCGCCTTCGCGTTCAGAAAGCGCTTCGGCCGCAGCCACGAATAGTTGCGCAAGAGTTGAAAAGACGTCGCGGAACAGCCCCGACACGCGCAGCGTCACATCGATACGCGGCCGGCCAAGAGCGGCTGGCGCGATGATTTCGTAACCGGAGACCCGACCTGACCCATGATCCCAGCGCGGTGCGATGCCTGCAAGGTGCAGGGCCATCGCATAATCCTCGCCTGCGGTGCGCATGGTCGATGATCCCCAGAGATCAACCAGTAGTCCTTTCGGCCAGTCGCCGTGATCCTGCAGGTGACGGCGCAGCAATTCCTCGGCGAGCTTGATCCCTTGCGCATGCGCCGAGCGCGTAGGAACCGCGCGGGGGTCGACGGTGAACAGATTGCGTCCAGTGGGCAGTACATCGCGCCGCCCGCGATGCGGCGAGCCTGCCGGGCCCGGAGCAACGCGCCCACCAGAGAGCGCGTCAAGCAGCGCGCTCTTCTCCGCCTCGCCGCAACCCCCACGGCCGAACACATGCAGCCCATCGCCGAACTGGCTCTCCTTGAGATCGCAGACGAAGCGATCGATCCGAGGAATGACCTCCGCCGGCGCAGCCGAGGCGCCAAGGCCGAGATCGTCTTCCAGGCCCGCGGCCCGCGCTTCATCGCGGATCGCCACAATCAGACGCTGGCGGCGCGCGGGATCGAGACCATCAGACGTCGAATACTCATCAAGCAGTTGCTCGAGCGGACGCAAGCCTTCAGGCAATGCGGCCTGCGCCAGCGGCGGCGGCAAATGGCCGATCGTGACCGCGCTAATGCGCCGCTTGGCCTGCGCTGCCTCACCGGGATCGTTGACGATGAAGGGATAGACCACCGGCATGTCGCCAATCAGCGCTTCCGGCCAGCAGGAGGCCGATAGGGCGACGGACTTGCCGGGCAGCCACTCCAGCGTTCCATGCGTGCCCATGTGGACGACCGCATCAACCTCTTGCCGCCGGAGCCAGAGATAGAACGCGACATAGGCGTGGCGAGGCGTGCGCGAGATATCGTGATACTCGACGTCATGATTGGTGACATCACCGCGCTCGGGCTGAACGGCGATGATCGCCTTGCCACGCTGGATTGCTGCAAAATGAAATTCGCCGTCACGGCAGGCGGGATCGTTCTGCGTCGCCCCCCAGGCGCGCGCGAGGTCATCCTGCAGCTGGCACGGAAGTCTCGCCAGCTCAGCGCCGTAATCAGCAACGCTAAAGGTCAATTTCTCCTGCAGGAGAGCTGCACCAAGCGCTTCTGTTGGCTTCACGTCGAAACCGGCAGCGCCGAGATCGGACAATAGCGTTTCGACCGAAGCAAGCGCGTCGAGCCCGACCGCATGCGCAATCTGGTGCGGACGACCCGGATAATTCGAGAGCACAATCGCCAGCCGCTTCCCCCCCGCCGGCTTGTTCGCGAGCCTGTGCCAGGCGGCCACCCGATCCACGACAGCATCGACACGTTCGTCGTCGGGCATGTGCGCCAGGTGCGAGAATTGCAGTTCGGAATCGCGCGCGCTCGGCGACTTGAAACTGACCACGCCCGCTAGCAGCCGGCCGTCAACCTCGGGCAACACCACATGCATCGCCAGATCGCCCGGCGAGAGACCGCGAAGCGATTCCGCCCACTCCTCGCGCCGGGCCGTCGACAACGCGACCTGGAACACCGGACAGGATGCAGCATCGAAAGGCGTCGTCCCTTCGCCGGTGACAGCAGAGAAAGCGGTTGCATTGACGATCACCGCAGGCGTGCATTCCTCGAACTGCCGCTTAAGCCAATCCGTCACACCGGCCACCTTTAGCGAGGCGACGAACACGCCATAGCCATCAAAACCCTTCTTCCGCAGGGCTGTGATCAGCGCGTCGACCGGGGCGGTATCGGCTGAGGTGAGATAGGAGCGATAGAAGGTGACGAGCGCATGCGGCCCTCGATCGGGATTTGGCAGCGCCGCGACTGCACCACGACGCGGATCGTAGAAACCGATCTCGGGAATTTCGACTTCGCCGACGACAGGTCCCGCATAGAGACCCGAAGCTAGTGCGAGTTGTGCGATTGCAGCCTGCGCCGCAACCGTTCCGCCCTTGTCGCACAACGCCTTCAGCCGTCCGAGCGCCGACACGGGTAATGTCGAGAGCGCATCCAGGCGCGGATCGTCGCGACCGTCCGCGGGGAGCACCGCAAGCGCGATATCGCGGTCCTTCGCAAGTTGATGCAGGGCAGCCAGCCCATATGACCAGTAGGATTCGCCGCCGATCAGGCGCACCAAAATGCCGCGCGCATGCGACAGCGTCCGCTCGATATAGGTGTCGACCGACAGGGGATGACGCAGCTCCGCAAGATTCGCGAGCCTCAGCGATGGCAGTCCGGCACGGCCGCGACGCCAGCCAGAGGCGAACGCGGCAAGATCGCTGTCCGAGAACGAGAGCACGACAAGGTCTGCCGGATCTTGACCGAGATCCTTAGGGATCGCAGTCTCCTCAAGACCGCGGCTCTCGCGAAAGATGACGTGCATCAGATCTCGAGTCCAGTCCTGATGGCCGCCTCATCGATATCGTCGTGTTCACCGATCACCACCAGCTTCGAGCGCCTTGGCCGCGTGCCCCATGGCCTATCGAACTGATGCCCCACCCGCTCGCCGACCGATTGCAGCAGCAATCGCATCGGCTTGCCCGCGACCGCGATATATCCCTTCGCGCGCAATACGTTCTGCTCACGCGCAAGCCGCTTGATCGATTCGACCAGCGCATCCACGTCAGCCACTTCCGGGAGCTCGACGACTATCGAAGCAAAATCGTTGTGTTCGTGCTCTTCTTCGCCGTCGCGATGAGAAGGTCGCGAAGCGAGATCGTCTTCAGCAGCCGCTTCGAGACCAAGGATCACACGCGCATCGACTGCACCATTGACGACAGGCAGCATTGGCACGCGACGCGGCATTTCGGCGGTGATCGCCGCCTTGGCCGCTTCAAGTCCTGCCGCGCCGGCAAGGTCCGCCTTGGTGAGCAGCACGATATCCGCGCACGCGATCTGATCCTCGAACACTTCCGACAGCGGCGTCTCGTGATCGAGGTTCTGATCGGCCGAACGCTGCGCTTCCACTGCGGCAGGGTCGGGCGCAAAGCGGCCGGCGGCCACGGCCTCGGCATCCGCAAGCGCAATCACGCCGTCGACCGTGATTCGTGAGCGGATCTCTGGCCAGTCGAAGGCCTTGAGCAGCGGCTTTGGCAAAGCCAGGCCGGATGTCTCGATCACGATATGATCAGGCCTCACGGGGCGCGAGAGTAGTTGCTCCATGGCGGGGATGAAGTCATCGGCGACCGTGCAGCAGATGCAGCCATTGGCGAGCTCGACGATATTCTCGGCAGGACAGCTGGCGTCGGCGCAGGATTTCAGGATCTCGCCGTCGACGCCCTCGCTACCAAACTCGTTGACAAGCACCGCAAGCTTCTTGCCGTTCGCATTGGTGATCAAGTGCTGGATCAGCGTCGTCTTGCCCGATCCGAGAAAACCAGTGACGACGGTCACCGGAACCTTGGTGAGGGTATTCATTCTGCGGCCTCTGGCAGGACGGCGATCGGTGGAATACGGGCAAGCGACTGCTTGCGGAAGATCGCCGGCCGGCTGCGCCATGGCACAATGCCATCTGGCGCGGCCGCGTAGGCCGCAGCCCCGGCGACTACATCCGGTGCGTTTGCATCGGACAAGCGACCGTACACATAGGACCAGCGCCCAAGCCCCGAGAGCGCAATCGAGCAGCCTTGGCTGCAGGCCGACAGGCATTCGACCGGAACGACGCTGACGCCCTCCGGCACGCCAGCCTCGAGGAGAGCGCTGTGCAGACGCGCGCCCGGTGTGGTTTCGCCATCCCTTACTGCCTGGTCGGCACGACAGGTGATGCAGACGTGAAGCGTGACGGTCATCGCCCCTTCTCAACAAAAATTTGGCGGAGGCGATGAGGTACGCGAACCAATGACACACGGGTTCGCTCCCCGTCGCGGAACACCCCGTCCGCCGGTGGTCAATCGGTGCGCTGGCAGGTCTCCCGGCTTGCGGAGCAGGTTCTTCCCTCGATCTCCACCTTCCCAACCCTTAAAGGTCAGTGGCTCTTGGAGATCTCTCCGGTCACGGTCGCGGGGGCGGCTGCGCTTCAGGCTCGAGCTTTGAGGCTAGAGCCCTATCGCATTCCCTCTTCGCCTGTCGTAGGACAGGAACCAACGCCACCGCACCATTTGCCCAAGCGTGCAACTTGTCAAGCCAAAGGGACGTGCAGATGACTTCCGGATCTGATGCTGCTGAGGAAGAAACCGCGATCTCCGAATTCGCATTGGATGCCCGCCATTCGGCAAAAATGGCAAAGAAAATGGCAAAGAAGAAGGCCGCGCGCGACCGGATGATGTCCACCAAGAGTGGAGAGAGGGGGCTCATCATTGTCCACACCGGGGCAGGCAAGGGAAAATCTTCCTTGGCCTTCGGCATGATCATGCGGTGCCTCGCGCATGGCTTTTCCTGCGCCGTCGTGCAGTTCATCAAGGGTGCATGGGACACTGGCGAGCGCCGCCTGCTCACCGGACATTTTGGCGAACTGTGCCAATTCCATGCGATGGAGGAAGGCTTTACCTGGGAAACGCAGGACCGCGTCCGCGACATCGCCGCTGCCCGCACCGCATGGGAAAAGGCCAAGCAGCTGATCGCTGATGAAGCCTTGCGCATGATGGTTCTCGACGAGATCAATATTGCGCTTCGCTACGACTATCTGGAGATCGGAGAGGTCGTTGAGTTCCTGAAGAATTCAAAGCCGCCAATGATGCATGTCGTCCTCACCGGACGCAATGCCAAGCAGGAATTGATCGACGCCGCCGACCTTGTCACGGAGATGACGCTCGTGAAGCATCCCTTCCGATCCGGCATCAAGGCCCAGCCCGGCGTTGAGTTCTGACCAAGCAATCGGGATTCGATTCGATGGCGCGCGCATTGATGATCCAGGGAGCGGGTTCGGACGTGGGCAAGTCGCTCATCGTGGCCGGCCTTGCCCGCGCTGCCACCCGGCGCGGCAATCGGGTGCTGCCGTTCAAGCCGCAGAACATGTCGAACAATGCCGCCGTGACGGTCGACGGCGGCGAGATCGGACGCGCGCAGGCATTGCAGGCGCAGGCCGCAGGTGTCGAGCCGCATACCGATATGAATCCGGTCTTGCTGAAGCCGGAAACTGATGTCGGCGCCCAGATCATCGTGCACGGACGCCGCGTGGCGACGCTGCGCGCGCGCGTGCATACGCTGCGATGAAGCCATCGCTGATGGCGCCGGTTCTCGAGAGTTTCGCCCGTATCAAGGATCGCGCCGATCTTGTTCTCGTCGAGGGCGCCGGCAGCCCCGCCGAGGTCAATCTGAGGAGCGCCGATATCGCCAATATGGGCTTTGCCCGCAAGGCCGACATTCCCGTCGTGCTGGTCGGCGATATTGATCGCGGCGGTGTCATTGCGCAGCTCGTCGGAATCAAGGCCATGCTCGATCCCGACGATGCGGCCATGATTCGCGGCTTCGTCATCAACAAGTTCCGCGGCGATCCATCACTGTTCGATGACGGCTACCGGCTGATCGAAGCGCGCACATCGTGGCGGGGCTTTGGGGTCCTTCCCTACTTCGCCTGCGCTCGTGAACTTCCGGCCGAAGACGCGCTTGGGCTTACCGGCGCACGCAAGGCAGGCAAGTGCAAGATTGTCTTTTCGCGCTGTCGCGGATCGCGAATTTTGACGACCTCGATCCACTGAAGCTCGAACCTGATGTCGACCTTGTGATGGTCCGGCCTGGAGAAGCAATCCCTGGCGATGCAAAGCTCGTGATCCTGCTGGGCTCGAAGTCGACCCGCGGCGAGCTCGCCTTCCTGCGCGCCCAAGGTTGGGACATCGATCTTCTTGCGCATCATCGTCGCGGCGGTCATGTTCTTGGCGTCTGCGGCGGTTACCAGATGCTCGGACGCAGTGTGGCGGATCCGGAGGGAATTGAGGGACCGGCGGGCGAAACTCCCGGTCTCGGACTCATCGACGTAACGACGGTGATGACGCCACAAAAGACTCTGAGCCGCGTCACGGCGGTCCACGCTGCGACGAACCGGCAGATCGAGGCTTACGAGATTCACATCGGACATACCGACGGGCCGGATCGTGCACGGCCATTTGCTTTGCTTGGCGGAGCGCCGGAAGGCGCGGTATCCAGCGACGGCCGCGTGTATGGCAGCTATCTGCACGGCCTGTTCGCTTCCGACAGTTTCCGCAAGACATTTCTCGCACAACTAGACATTCCGGCCGCGGACCAGCAATACCGCGCCAGGGTGGAGAGCGCGCTCGATACGCTTGCCGATTACATCGATACCTATCTCGATGTCGAAGGCCTGCTTACGCTTGCCCGCTGAGGAGGGGCGATCAAGGCGAGATTGTGGCGGAAAACCGCGCCCATTCCGTCTCGTCACCCGGCAAGCCAAGCCGCAGCCATCCCGGCCGCTTCCCAAATATGCGCGACCATATCTGGTGGCGCGCGAGCTTCTGCTGCGCGGCGCGTGCCTCGCCAGTTTCATAGAGCCGGAACAGCGGCGTGCCGCCGACCAATGTCCAGCCCTGTGATTGCACTTCAGCATCCAGGCGGAGGCAATCGCGTGCCAGACGCGTCGAGGTCGCGTTTGCCCAATCGCGATCAAGCAAGGCGCGCCGTCCGATCACAATCGCTGCACCCGAAATCGGCCACGGGCCGACCATCGCGGCCAGCGCAGCGACATCGGCCTCGCTGCCGAGCGCGAAACCGAGGCGCAGTCCCGCAAGCCCGTAGAATTTTCCGAACGATCGCAGGAGTAACAGCCCCGGCCGTCCCGCCTCGGGTGCCAGCGACAAGCCCGAAACGGCATCAGCGAAGCTTTCGTCGACGACGAGTCGACCGACGCGCGGCAAAAGCGCCAGCAGTTCGCTTGGATCAAAGCATCGGCCGTCTGGATTGTTGGGATGGACGACCACGGCGATATCCGCTCCCTGCAGCCCTTCGAGATCAAAAACCTCGGCCACGTCCCAGGCTGCCGCGGAAAAAACCGCCGCGTATTCGTTATAGGTCGGCGCGAGAATCCGCGCCCGACCGCGCGATGAAAGACTCGGCAACAACTGGATGGCCGCTTGTACGCCACCGAGCGCCACGATTGGTGCCTTGGTGGCGTAGTTCTCTCGCGCTGCTCGATGCAGGGACTCGATATCGGATCGCGAAGGCAGTGCACTCCAGGACCTGGGCTCGACCTCACCCACCGGATAGGGCTGCCGGTTCATCCCGGTTGAGAGGTCGATCCAGTCCTGCGCGCGCCCGCCGAATCGGTGCACGGCAAGATCGAGATTTCCACCATGCTCGGGCATTGCCCTCTCTGTCATGCGAAAGCCAAAATCGCAAGCGCACCGGCCAACAGAACCATAGCGCGGACGTACAGCGTCAACCCCTGCCGGATGTCAGCAGCGCGCGGATCGCGTGCGCCCTCGTTGAGCCAGGGTTCGTCGGCGATGCTTCCATGATAGATGCGCGGCCCGCTGAGCCGCACGCCCAGCCCGCCGGCCATCGCTGCTTCCGGCCAGCCGGCATTGATCGAGCGATGACGGTTGGCATCACGCGCCATGCAAGACAACGAGTTCGAGGGCCGCGTCGCCAGCACCATAAACAACAAGCCGGTGAGTCGCGCCGGTACGAAATTTGCGAGATCGTCGATGCGCGCGGCGGCCCAACCGAAAGCTTCATGGCGCATCGTGCGATGGCCGATCATTGAATCGAGCGTATTGATCGCCTTATAGCCAATGATGCCTGGCAGCCCGAACAACGCCCCCCAGAACACAGGCGCCACAATGCCGTCGGAAGCGTTCTCGGCCAGGCTCTCGATGGCCGCGCGCGCGATGCCGGCTTCATCGAGAGTTGCGGGATCGCGTCCGACGATCTGCGCGACCGCCGCACGTGCGGCTACGATATCACCGGATTGCAACGGGTAAGCAACAGCGGCCACATGATCATAGAGCGAACGCAGCGCAACGAGTGGCCATGCGAGAACTCCCAGGAGCACGATGCGGCTCCATTCAAAGGCAAGCGCGACTTGGACCACCCATCCAATGCCGGCCGAAAGCCCAATCACGAAAACAGCGACGGCTGCGCCGGCGATCCGCCGGACTGCAGGCGTGTCGATCGTCCTGTTGAAGCTGATATCGAGGATGTTGATCAGCCTGCCCAGCCAGGCGACGGGATGACCAACGCGGGCGAACAGTCCATCGGGCCATCCCAACACGCCGTCCACCATCATCGCCACAGCCATCGCTCCCGCAAAGCCCATGCATCGTCTCCGTCATGAGTCCTGATGCACAAGAATTCTGGATCAAGGCAAGCCTATTTCGCCTGATTTCGCCTTTGTCTTTGCCGGAGATTGGTGATTAAAACTGGCCTTAAGCGGAGGACGTCATGGCCATCATACTCATCACGGGCGGCGCCCGATCGGGCAAAAGCCGGCGCGCAGAAGTCCGCGCCCGCGCCTTTCCGGGGCAACCCGTCTATATTGCCACGGCAGAGGCGCTCGATGAAGAAATGATCGAGCGAATATCAAAGCATCGAATGCGACGAGGAAAGGAATGGCTCGAGCGCGAGGTTCCGCTCGATCTTGTGCAGGCGCTGGTCGAAACCGATGGCGGCGCTGCAAGGCTGGTCGATTGTCTCACGCTCTGGTTGTCGAACCTGCTCCATGTGAAGCGCAACTGGTCGCATGAGGCTTCGCTGCTCGCTGACGTGCTCGCCCGCCAACGCAGCCCGGTCATCATAGTCACGAACGAAGTTGGGCTCGGTATCGTGCCGGACAATGCGTTGGCGCGCGCATTCCGGGACGCGGCTGGTATCATGAACCAGACGATTGCCTCCGTCGCGGACGAGGTCGAATTCGTCGTCGCAGGATTGCCGATGAAGCTGAAGTAGCGCCGCGCTTTGGAATTGCAACGTTGTCCAGTGAGCGAGCTGACGGTTCGAGGGCTGAAGACAAATGTATCGTTTCGAACTTCTCAAGGGCATCGTCACTGACCTGAGAAACGCCATTTGGTCTCCACGATTCTGCCTTTCGGGCCGGCGAAGCCGGTCACCGATGCCGATGTTGCCCGCGCGGGCTGGTCGTTGCCGATGGCCGGACTTCTGGTGGGCCTTGCCGGAGCAGCGATCTATTCGATCGCGCGCGAGGTCGGTTTGATGCCAGGCCCCGCCGCCATGCTGGCGCTGGCGGCCACGGTCCTTGTCACCGGCGCGATGCACGAGGACGGTCTTGCCGATACCGCCGACGGGCTCGGCGGCGGCCGGACGCGCGAGCGGAAGCTCGAGATCATGCGCGACAGCCGGATTGGCACCTATGGCGCGTGCGCGCTGATTGCATCGCTTACCTTGCGATGGAGTGCGCTCGAAACGATCGCAGAGCCAAAGTCGATTGCGGCTGCGCTATCCGTTGCACATGCGGCTGCACGCGCCGGCTTGCCCGCCTTCATGTGGCTGATCCCGCCGGCGCGATCGGACGGGCTTTCGGCCGGAGCCGGACGACCGCCGGGACAAAGCGCGGCCATTGCATTTGCTCTCGGGGCTCTTTGCCTGCTTTTCGGTTTCGGGCCGAGCAAGGCGATGATCGGAGTGATTTTGTTGGCGCTGGTCGGGCTGATACTGGCATGGCTTGCCACAAGGCAGATCGGAGGACAGACAGGTGACATATTGGGCGCGTTTGAGCAGATTGGCGAGATCGCGATTTTGCTGATGGCGGCCGCCCTCCTCCACAGGGAACTGCGACCCTGATGGTCCCGTTCGACGAAATTTTTCGCCGGCAACTGCGCGACCTGTTCGTGTGGCGCCGCGACGTGCGGCGCTTTCGTACCGATCCTCTGCCGAGCGATGCCATGGAGCGGCTCATTGAGGTCGCCTGCCTTTCTCCTTCGGTTGGCCTGAGTCAGCCTTGGCGGTTCATCATTGTCGAAGACCAGGCGAGACGCAGCGCTGTGATCGATGACTTCAAGACATGCAACGCCGATGCGCTGCATTCTTTTTCAAGCGAACGCGCCGCGCTGTACGCGACCCTGAAGCTCGCCGGCCTCGAAGAGGCGCCCGGTCATCTGGCCGTGTTCGCGGACAAGGCAAGCGATCTCGGTTATGGCCTCGGGAGTGCAACGATGCCGGAAATGATCGAATATTCCGTCGCCGCGGCCATCTGCTGCATGTGGCTCGCCGCACGCGCAGAGGGCATCGGACTTGGCTGGGTGTCGATCCTGAACCCTGAACGCATCCACGAGATTCTTGAAGTACCGGAGTCCTGGAAATTCATTGGCTATCTCTGCGTGGGCTATCCCCAGGGAGAGTTTGATCGACCCGAACTTGAACGCGCCAACTGGGAATATCGGCGAACGTCGAAGGAATTTACGGTTCGACGCTAACCCATTGGCGGCAGCGATCGGTCGAAGAATAGAGATTTGTAGTGTCTCAGTTTGCCGAAGTGAACTTTTTGGTTAACTCAGTATGGCTCTACGCCCCTCGCCTGCCAGCAGGCCAGCATGCTATCATATGAGCCTGGGTCAGCTTTCCGATAGTGATGTTTTGGGCTCGAGTAGGCGGCGGCACAAAGAACTCGCAGGCAGACCGGCCCTCGCCACGTCACGAATCAGCATGCCGGCTCGCTGTCGCTATGGTCATGCCTCCGGGCCCGAGAGTCCACGCAGAACGCAACTATCCCCGGTGGTTGTCCCGATTTTAACTTGTGGAAAGCTCTGCATCTGGACAATCCGTCCCGGGGACGAAGTCTTGAAGCGGACGCTCAAGATGAGGCAGAAGCCGCATAAATCTTCATTGGGGAGAAAAAGAGAAGCCCCGACCAGTGAAAAGAGGCGGGCGATCAGAGCGGGATTAGAGTTCTGATTTTGGCAATTGTTTCTGCAATTACCGCATCCGTGGCGCGGCCACGATGCTGCGATCTCCTGTCAAACCAAGAGATGCTCTTCACCTGGTCGCTGATTACCCATCCCGTGACTCCGCAGCCATCGGGCAGCTCGACCTGGAAGTTGTTAAGTTTGTCTTGAGATGTGATTGGGCACGCGACGCACAGGCGTGCAAATTGGTTGTAGCGCTTTGGACTCAAAACTAAAGCGGGGCGCCAGCCATCTTGCTCGCGTCCCGCCTGTGGATGAAAGTTGAGCCAAATGATATCGCCCCTATCTGGGCAATACGGCTCACCAGATTTCGTTGCCGACTGGTCCGTGAGTGTTGATTTCGCCATACACGTTCTCTGCGGTCATGCCCTCTAGGAGCTCGTCCAACGTGTAGACCGGACGATCCAAGGGTGTCACGACCAAAGAGCCGCCTTTGACCTGAATATCCGCAGCTTTTCCCTCGAAAACTTCGAGTTCTTTGGCTAGGCCAGAAGGAATACGAACGGCTAAGCTGTTGCCCCATTTGGAGAAATGCGCGTTCATGGCAGTACCCTACGGAAAGCTGTCAGAGCCCCAATGGCTCGTCGATACAATGACGATACACCAGTTTGGTTCCAGATGGGAGTATTTCAATACCGACCGCCCTATTAATTTCTGTTACCATTGATATCTGTGACCTTTGTCACTTAGATTGACTAGATCGCCATCGCAAGTAGACCCTCATAACAGCGCAGACGGCCGCAGTGCGGCTGGAAAGGGGTCAGCAAGTGGCTACCGGAACCAGGATTGAATATTTTCAGAAAATTGCTGTTGAGAGATCGTTTTTCAGGATCAGGCTTCCTTCGCCTGACCCCAATCGAACGGTGTGCCATCGACCCAGACGCAGTGAAGGATCACGGCGATCTTGCGGACGATGGCGACTTTTGCCTTTCTCATGCCAATTCGCTTGGCAAGCTTTATTCCCCAAGCCTTGAGAGAAGACCATTTCTTGGTCCGATAAAGCAGCACCGTCGCCGCCTCGAACAGGTAAGTCCGGAGCAGACGGTCGCCCCATCGGGATATCTTGCCGTTGATGTCCGTTTCACCAGATTGGCTGCGCCGCGGTGTAAGACCCAGATAGGCGCCGACGCTTGACGCCGATCGGAAGCGCGATGGATCGTCGATCGTGTGGCGGAACGTCAAAGCAGTCACCACGCCAACACCAGGAACCGTCATTAGACGGCGCGTCGTCTCATACGACTTCGCCAACTGGCGGACTTCGTTGTCGAATGTGCCTTGTTGCTTGCAGATCTGCTCATGGATCGACAGAAGCGGCGCGATCGCACTGAGGAGCTGATGATCTTTACCCAATAGCTCGCGAACCTGATTGCGGAATTGCAGTCCGATCGCACGGGGGAACAGCAAGCCGTATTCTTTGATGAGACTGCGGACCTGGTTCTCGATATCTCGACGAATGGCCACGAGCCGGGATCTCGCCACGAGTATCGCACGGATCTTCTGACTTTCCTCGCTCTTGACCTTGACTTCTCGATACCAGCCAACCCGTACCAGTTCGGCCAGACCTCGAGCATCGTTCTGATCGCTTTTGTTCATGCGCACTGACAAAGCCGCGTGCGCATGCCGAGCGTCGATACAGACCACTGGAAGATCAACCCTACGAAGCTCGTGCCACAGCCAACTCGCCATTGCCCCGGTCTCAAAACCAATGCGCTCGGCGTGTGGAGCCCGCTTCCGAAGCAGTGCCGTGAGCGCCCCGGGGTCGGACTTGGCCTTTCCCTCGAACAAGACCTGACCTACCTCGTCGAGCACACACACTGACGTTTCATTCTGCGAGACATCCAGCCCAACATATTGCTTCATAGCCCCTCCGATTCGTAAGATTGTGGAAGGCTTGAAGATAGCGGACCTTTCGTGCCGCGGGCGCCGGCCGCAATTACGTCATCGTCTGCAATATTGACCCCCTAAGCCGGGGGATCGGCGTCCAAAATTTGCAGGCCGATTGACACTGCTTGCCGGCGTGATCGCTTTTGCGCCCGGTGCGCTGAAGGACCGGCACGACCTCATCAATGCGTTCGACCGAGATCCAGACTTTCATGAATTCCGGCGGCGTGGCGTTTACGGTGTGCTAGTTCGAACAGCGGCTGCCAGAACCCCTCGCGATCATAAAACACGACGGGCTTGGCGTGTAGACCGAGTGGATGCCACAAAATCTCTACGGCCTCTTCCGAAGTCCCGATGCTGCCCGGCAGCACGACAAACGCATCGGAACGTTCGAACATCAGCATCTTGCGGTCATGCATGTTGGCGACAACGACGTGCTCCACCGTTTCGAGCGCCCGTTCCGGAGCAGTGAGGAACTCAGGGATAATGCCGAGCACGCGCCCACCGGCTTCGTGCGCGCGCGTGCGCAGGCTCCCATCAGGCCCGTGCCGCCACCGGCACAGATCAGCGTCAGCCCGGCTTGGCGCAAGAGTTAGGCCGAGGCGAACTGCGGAAGCCCGATAAGGCAGGGCGGCCTCATCTGTCGACCCGCAGAAAACACCAACAGATTTCACGAGCGTCAACGCCAATCGGTCCCTGCCGTTACCCGCGCTGCGCTCAGGCCATCTACTTGTGGCGGCTGCCGAAGCCCGTCACTTTCCAGCTCAGCGGCAGCTCAAGGAACTCCCGCGTCTGCCAGCGGGCATGGTCGAGGTACTCCTGGGCGATACCCTCGACGAGTTCTTCCCTAGTTTCAGCATCAAGGCTAAGCAGCCCCGCGACCGGCAGTGCTCGCTCGGCGGCGAAGCGGATTGCAACTCGATAGCCGTCAATATCGGCGAGAGCTTGATGCAGGCGCGGATCCCGCCAAAGCTCGACGAGTTCTTCCAACAACGAGGCTCGCCCCCCTCTGCGCTCAAACATCTCCCGCACGCGAGCACGGGCGCGGCTCAGGAACTCGGTTGGGTCGCCTAGTTCGAACCGATCCGACCGCCACTGAAAGCAGTCCCAATATTCATCGGCAATCATTGTGTTCAGCAACGAGACCGAGCCCCCTTCTAAAATGATCAGCCGGTGGCGAAGGGCGCATTCGGCGACCCGTAGCTTCAGCAGTTTGTGTGCTTCGTGCGCCGGGATTACGCCGTTGATAAGCTTCCGCGAGCAGACATAAATCCTTTGTGTGCCCCGCAGTTCGGCGGGTGTTGGCCGACCGCTTCCGGTGGGTATTTCGGCACAGCACTGCACCCGATCCAGCGATATCACCGGCGCGCCGGTCCGTTCGGCAGCGGCCACGGCGGCCGCCGTTTTTCCTGTGCTCGTGGGCCCCCAGATGAGATGAAGAATAGGATTCATTTATGCATCACCACGCATCTGGATCTGATTGGAGAAGCCGCGCCTAGTTGATGGCGCAAGCGTCGGGAGATAGCTGTGGAGCACCGCGACAACCTGCTCGCAACCACCCCTCTTCCATCCGTATGAAAACAGCAAACCGCTGGTCCTGCGCCCCGTAGGAACCGAGAAAGCCCATTCCACACTTTTCTCGCCCCCCACCAAACGGAGTAGATCCAGGCCAATTGCGGGCTCGATAGCATCGTAGAGCAGACATGCGCGCAGGCCCGGTTTCGCCAAGGCACTGAATAAATGAGCTTCGTGGTCCAAACGCGAGGATGAGAGGGGCGCTGTTGGATGGACGCAGGCGATGTCATTCTCCTCAATGTCGCAATTTGCTTCATTGACCGCGGAATGCAGGAGGACAAGACGCTTTCCACCAATTCGCGTTGGCAGCGTGCACCCGTGACTTCTGGTCCGCCCGGCGACCCAGGCCAACAACTCGGAAAAAACCGTAGCGAACTCAAAATCCTCAAAGCTGATGGCCTCCATGAGGCACAGTAACTGGAGGAAATCGGGAACATGGTTTGCGTCATACAGGGCCATGGAATCGCCTCCTTGAGTAGCAGTTGTGGGGCTCGGGTCGCGGGCAGCGACACGCGTCGGGTTCAACGGAGGAGAGCATCGCTCGTTGTCGCGCGTCTGCGTGCACTCAGCCCTCAGTCAGCGTTGCGGTATCGTGACTGCAACCGCCGCGCCAACGCCGACCCAGCTGTTTAGGCTGTTGATTGATTGAATTAAAATGGCGCCGTCGTGAAATCAACCGACATGTACGATGTCAGACACCGGACACAAGTCGCTGGCTGCGCCGGCAGGGAAAATGGCGGAATTGCCAGCGAGCAATTTCTCTGGGGCAACGCTCTGTTAGCTTCGGGAGACTTGGTTGCGGAATAACACAGAAGGCTCCGCCAACAGGCCTTCTCTCTGTGCTCATGGGGAGGACTCGGAGCAACGGTATCCGTCCGGTGAAGCTTTCAATACCCACAAATTCGACTCCGGCCATGGCGCCCAGCGCGATGTCAGTGAGGCGTGACAGCCCGCGCCACATAACGGTATTGCCAGGCGGCGGATCGCTGGCGCGGGCGAGATAACCGCCGAGCCGGGCGATCTTGATCAGATAGTGCGAGAGCGTTTTCTGTCTTGCTTTTGGGTTGTCGTTGACGAGGCCATCGAGCACGCCGATTTCAGTTGCAGTCAACGCGAGGGTTGGCGGTGCGTCTGGGGCGGAACGGTTGAGCATCGTCATCCAGAAGACCCGCCAAGTCAGGATGCAAAACAGCGAGATCAGATTGGTCAGACGCTGGGCAGTCCTGAGCTTCGACTCCTCAGCTTTGCAGCCCGATTTGAGGATCTTATGGAACACCTCGATCTTCCATCTCAAAGCATACCATTCGAGCTTCTCAATGGCGTCGGCCCGGGAATCAACAGGCAGGTCGGTGATCAGCTTCCAATCGATCTTCTTTCTGTTTTTTGGCGTCCCGCGCTCTTCGGCATGGATCACCGTCCCAACCTCCTGAAAGCTCACATCTAGAGAGGAGCGGGTCGGTCAATCTCCGGAAGCGTGATCACATCGTTGGATGCGTCGACAACCCGCATGACGGCCTGACCTGATCCATCTTCCCGGCGAACGGACTTCGCTTCGGGAAGGCTGGTGTCGTGCCCTGCCCCGAAAACTTACTTCTAATATCCGTTTTTGCTGCAAGTGTCCTAAGTTGAATTTCCCGATAGCCGAGCGAGCGCTTCCTGCGGCGAAACGCCCAAAAGGCTCGTGGGGCTGGTCGGTATCCGTCCGGCGTAGCTTCAATTACTCACAAATTCCCCTCCGACTATGGCGCTCAGCGCGATGTCGGCTAAGCTCGACAGGCCGCGCTACATGACAGGATTGCCGAGCGGCGGATCGCTGGAGCGGGCGAGATAGCCGCCGAGCCGGGCGATCTTGATCAGGTAGTGCGAGAGCATTTTTTGCTTTGGGTTTGTCGTTGACAAGGCGATCGAGCACGCCGATTTCAATCGCACTCAACGCGAGAGGTGGCAACGCGTTTGGGGCGGAACGATTGAGCATCGTCATCCAGAAGACCCGCCAACTCAGGATGCAAAGGAGAGATCAGATTGGTGAGGCGCTGGGCGGTGCTGAGCTTCGACTCCTTAGCTTTGCGACCCTATTTGAGAATCTTATGGGGCACCTCGATCTTCCATCTCAAAGCATCCATTCGAGCTTCTCAATGGCGTCGGTGCGGGAACCAACAGCCAGGTCGGTGATCAGCTTCCAATCGATCTTCTTTCTGCTTTTCGGCGTCCCGCGCTCTTCGGCATGGATCACCGTCAGCATCAGAGCGGGATAGCGATTCTACTTTCCGATCGGCGGCCGGATGCGAATCTTGCGATATCTGATTTAAAGAACGGCCCCGTCGCGATCGCCCTTGCTGTTGCTGACTTCGATGCCATGGCCCCCTTTGACAACGACCTTGTCCATTCTCGTCGACAATCGTGTGATCCCCGTCCAGCCAGACGGTGAGCCAGATGGGCGGCGATGCGGGCGAGGACATCAAGCCTGCGGGTCGAAGCCGTTCCTTTTTCGCCGATTATGCGACTGCCCAACTATGCCGAATGGTTTTGGGGAGGGCCCGTCGTTTGCGACGTACTTGCGGCTGGTCGAGCGGTCGTCGTCCCGGCTCCATTCGGCTCAGCTTGGCGTGTTATAGCGCCTCAAGGAAGGCGAGCAGGCGGTCACCACAAAATGCCATTGGCATAACATAGATTACGGGGTCGGAATTCGATCGGGTGTATCGACGGTAATGCAACCGCTCTTTGCGCGCGACACGCAGGTGCACAGCTTCCCGTTCGTCGCCCGCTCCTCGCCGCTGAAAAACACGTCGCGATGATCGACCGGGGCCGACGCCTCCAGGATCGGCAGGACGCACAGGCCACATTCTCCGCGTCGGCAACCGAAGATCATGTCGACGCCGGCATCTTCAAGCGCGTCCAGTATGGAGCGGTTGGCAGGAACGTCGACTTCGAGACCCAGTCGGGGAATTTTAATCTTGAACGGCGCGTCCGCAAAGTTGCCGGCATTGCCAAACGTCTCGTAGCGGAGGTGCGCCACGGGCCTGCCTGCTTCGTACCACAGGCGCCTGACCGCCTCCAACATGCCGAACGGGCCACACACATAGAGCTCGCCGCGCGGATCGAGTTGGGCGATCTCGCCGGCGATGTCGATGCGCTGTTCCTCTTCATCGACGAAGAGCTGAAGCCGTTCGCCAATATGACGGGCTAGCTCGTCTGCGAGCGCCAGGTCGCGGCGGCTGCGCGCGGCATAGAGCAGGCGAAACTTCGCGCCTGCTTGCTTCAGCGCCAGTGCCATCGTGTAGATCGGCGTGATGCCGATGCCGCCGGCAAGCAGCAGATATTCCGGCTGGCCGTAGCTCAATTCGAAGCTGTTGCTCGGCGCGGAGATCGTAAGCCGTTCGCCCGCCTTGAGGCGCCACATGCCGATAGACCCGCCCCGGCTGGACGCGAGCCGTTTGACGGCGATGCGATAGAGTCCGTCCGGACAAGGTCCCACCAGCGAATAGCTTCGAAGCTGCGGCCGGCCGTCAATGAGCACAACGACGTCGATGTGACTGCCGGGCGTTCCGGTGACGAATGCGCGGTCCGCCTCGATTTCGAAGAGAAGGACGTCAGGAGTAAGCTCGCGCGTGGCGCGAATGCGCGCGCTAACCCATTCGATCGGCTTGACCATAACTTTTCGCTCACTCGGTCGCAGCGTTTGCGATCATGCTGGTCTGTTCGTCGGCCAACATCCCGGCGATCAGCCGCCGTGCCCAGAGCGCGCCTGCATCGATGTTGAGATCGTAGAAGGGCGAACGCGGGTTCTTCTCGATCGCGGCCTGCTGCGCCTCCAACACCCTGTGATCCTGATCGTAGACGCCCGCTCCGCCATTGACGTGGGCGAGCTGGAGCTCTCTCGTCAATTCCGCATCATTCCTGCGATAATTTCGGACGAAGTTCCAGAAATAATGGCAGGTCGTCTCGGTCTCGGGGCTGATCGCCGCCAAGAACGCACCGTTGACGCCGTGCGAGCGCTCGCCTTGCGGCGCGCCCGTACCTGTCGGCGCCACGCCGACGTCGCCGACGACGACCGACGGTGCCTGGAACGTCACGATCTGCCAGCGATCGACACGGCCCGGCCGTCCGAGCTGGCGCGCCCAGAACGGGGGCGGCTCAATGTCGATCATCCAGCGGGTCATCGTCGCGGTGTCGCCAGTGTGGGTCACATCGAAGGGCGCGGCCGTGATCGCCTCGTCGCCGATGCTGTCAGCATGCACATAAGTCTCGTGCGTGAGGTCCATGAGGTTATCGATTACAAGGCGATAGTCGCATTTCAGCTGATAGAACGTGCCGCCCTCGCCGACCCATTGCCTGCCGTCGTTCCAGTGAAAATTCGGAATTTTTGCAGGGTCCGCCAGCGCGGGATCACCGGGCCACAACCAGACCAGCCGATGCCGCTCGGCGACCGGATAGACGCGTACGCAGGCTGACGGATTGATCGTCTTCTGCGCGGGCATGTAGGTGCAGCGGCCGGCCGAATTAAAGACCAGCCCGTGATAGCCACACATAACGTCATCGCCCTTGAGATGTCCTAGCGACAGCGGCAGCAGCCGGTGCCAGCAGGCATCCTCCAGTGCGGCGATCACGCCGTCGGTGAGCCGGTAGAGCACAACGTTCTTGCCGCAGATGGTGCGGGGGGAAAGCTCGCGGCCGATTTCGTGGCACCATGCAGCCGCGTACCAGGCGTTGAGCGGAAAAGGCTTGGATACGTTCATGGGTAGTGTCTCTCCCTGGTCCGGTCGATGTTCGCCGGCTTGTCTCAACCCATTCCAGCGGCCCGCGCCTTGCCGCTCTTGGCACGAGACGTGCCTCGGCGGTCAATCATCACCCTCAGATGACATACTTCGCAATTAGCAAGCCACGCCGCTCGAATTGTTTGTCAATGAGCTACAGGCATGGCGAAGCCTACAACCTGACACGACATTAGATTACCAGACGAACTTCGCGCCCTCCGGCAGTTCGCAGACAAATTCGCCCTGGGTCGCGGCTTCGGCCGCCCCGGCGGCCAGCTTCGAGGCTCGCACCGTGAGCTTGCCGTCGCGGCTGAGGCTGTGGCGAATGTATTCCGTCACCGGGCGTCCCGAGCTGTCCACAGTTTGATGCGCATTGGCGAAGCTGATGCCATTCTGGGCGGTCACCCTGAAGGCACTGATAACCAGCCCGCCCTGCACGGCCGGCCCGGGCTTGCCGCCATCTACGGTGGTACACCGGTTGAGGTCCAGTATGAGCTTCACATTCTTGCCGGCGTGCAAAGCACTGAGCACCTCGGCGTATTTCGGCGAGGGCTCATCAGCCTGGGCCATCGTGCTTACGCTTGCAGCCAGAAGCAAGGAAAACAGGATCGTCAGGTTTCCGTTGAGCTGCATATGCTCTTCTCTCCACTTGAACCACAGGCTGCGCGAGCGCCAACTTGCCCGATGTCCTATCGCAAACAGCTTCGTGGAATCCAGACATCAGGCACGTTCGCCTCGCGACAACTACACGTGTCGCAACCGCGCGCAAGTGGTTGCGAAGGCTAATCTGACGTCACAAACTCGTATGTAAGGTTTGCGAAGTGGAGTCACAATTTGTGACACCCTCTGCACTATTTGGTCCAGCGGTCGCGGCGCCGAAAGGACGAATGGCACTCAAACACGCGATCGGCCGGTCTTGCCGTCATTTCGTCATCCTGCCTTTCCGGAGGTGCCGAAATGTCGCGCGAGCAGTAGCTCGGACGTTTCGGTCATCTCGATGCGCTGGGGTCGCCGCCGACCAACGCGAGCACGGTGCGATTCCCGCCGCGCCACGTGCTGCCGACGAGCGCGATGTTGATGTGGATGGTCTGCCCCGTTTCAAATCGAGTGATTTTTTGATCCAGAACCGCATGGCTCCCCCTCTTCGATCCGGGCCAGGCGGACGCCCGCCGTTACGCTAGCACCCTCAGCTCGCGCGCGGCCGCAACCGTGTTGGTAAGCGCCGGCCTCACCTCTTCCCATTTGCGCGTCTTCAGGCCGCAATCCGGGTTGATCCAGAGCTGTGCATCCGAGAGGCGCTGCCGCGCGAGCTTGGTACCCGCGGCGAATGGATATCATAGACGCCGGGGCCGATCTCGTCGGGTAGCGGTAGTGCTTGAAGGCGTCGAGGACCTCCATCTTGGAGCGCGATGTCTCGATTGAGATGACGTCGGCATCCATCGCACCGATCGCGTCGATGATCTGGTTGAGCTCCGAACAGCACATGTGGGTGTGGATCTGCGTCTCGTCGCGCACGCCCGAGGAGCAGATGCGGAAGATCTCGACGGCCCAGTCGAGATAGCTCTTCCAGTCGGATTGCGCAGCGGCAGGCCTTCGCGGAGCGCCGCCCCGTCGATCTGGATAATCCCGGCGCCGCCGGCCTCGAGATCGGCGACTTCGTCGCGGATCGCCAGCGCAATCTGCCGGCAGGCCTCGCTGCGTGGAATGTCGTCCCGGACGAACGACCAGTTGAGGATAGTGACCGGACCGGTCAGCATCGCCTTCATCGGCTTTGCCGTCAGCGACTGCGCGTATGTCCACCACTCGACGGTCATGGCTTTTCCGTCCGACCTTCTTGGCATCTTGGATGTCGGCAATGCCCGAGACCAGGGTGCAGAAGGTGATCGGCGCGATCACCATCTTGATCAGCTTGATGAAGCCGTCCCCGAGCGCCTTGATCCATTCGTTAGTAGCAAAGTTTGGCCACAGCCAGCCGACGATCGCGCCGAGCACAATCGCAATCAGCACTTGAACGTAGAGGATTCGGTCCCACGGTTTTGAGGCGCTCGGCGTTACCGGGCCTGTCGTCGCGATCGTTGCCCCATTACGTTGATATCCCCTCTTCTTTCCTGCATTGTCGCTTAAGCGTTGCGTCGCGCATCCGATGATATGGATCTTCCAAGATCTCACGTTCTTTTAGGAAGTGGCATGCGAGCGTACAGAAGAGCCATCCTAGGACTACGTCCTCACCCGATTTGGACGCGTTCGTTCGAGTTGGAGTGTACACTGCGCATAATAGCCTTCGTTCATCCGAAAAGACGAGTTGCTCTCCGTCGAAGAGACCGGAGTTCTCGCCTTTCATTTGTTGCCGAAATTCAGATCAGCGAGAGACATGCACGCCAGTCCGGTAAACCCCGAAAGGATTCCGCTTTCGCTCCAACCACATCCCGAGACGACACCAATACTTAATCAAACGGCAGAGGCAATTGCGATTATGAACCTAATGAAGGGACCGAGCTCGATCTTACTTATGACTGCGCGTCCAAAAATGAGTCTGGCGATCTCTGTTCGGTTCGTGGGAGTTCGCAGATCTTTCGGTAGCCCCGCGAAGGCTTCATCAAAAATTCTTCCCAAATCCGAAAGCTGTTCTGGATCGTATACGATGCTTTGTTCCCGGATTAGTTGCCCCACTCCACCGCTTGTGACCGCACTGCCGGTTAGCTGCTCGCGCTCCGGGCAGAACCCGAGTCGTGCCGCTATCAACTCGCTTGTAAGTTCGTTGAGCGCTTGCGCCGCCTCAAGCGCGTTCTTGCCTTCGCAGATCAGTCTTGCAACCTCTTCTATTTGCTGCTCGATGCTCTGCTTGAGGTGCTGCACGCGCGCATCGCAGCGATGAACGTGTACAGCAGGTTCTACAGGCTGCGGTCCAGTGAGGTTCGGATCTGGACCGATCTTAACTTGGATCAACGTGACAAATTTGACGAGATTCTGCAGAGGAACGGATAGAAATCGAAGTGGGAGCGCATAAAGCGCTGTCACCCAATGATGTCGTTTCAGGCGCTCTATTGGCCTCGGTTTTCTAGACCCGTACACTGTCATAGTCATGACTGCCTCATGAATTGTTCTGGCATGAATTCGGAATCAATGCACGCCAGCAGCTCGCTGTCGCGCGAGCACTTAGCTTCTGTACTGAGACATGCCGGCCCGCAGAGCGCGAACGTCTGATGACGGCCCCTAGTAATCGACAATCAATTTTCACGATCTGCTATGTTTTAGTTGCATCTCAGCCGGCGCTTTGACTAGCAGCAGTTGTTCCGATTGGTAAAATAGATTGTTCTGATTGAAGGCATTCACAGTTTGGATAGAAAGACGGAGCCAATTAGCTTCATTAGAAAGTGAAGGCGCGGCCTTCGAAACTTGTTTGACGGCCGACGAATGCACGACGACTGTCTCTGGACAGACGATTTGAGAGGTCAGGACTGTCAAACCGCGCGTTCGTCCGGCGCCAAGCTGTTTGAAGCGCGGATACTGGCGTGCGCCAACGCGCGCGGCCTCTTCGTCAACAACGCGCGAACGCTTCAGGGCACGTGCCACCCCTGGTTTGATGGCCTAGACCCGACTGTTAACTTCTCTCCGCAATGGCGTGATTGACCTCTGCGTTTCCCTCGAAACTAACTAGGAGCACATCACTCTGAGCAACAGGATTGTGGCCAGTCCTTCCGTCCTTCCGCACGATCACCTCTTAGCTTTGCAACACATCATCTGCGGAACCCGATTTGAGGCGCCAGACTGTTTTGCTTAGGATGCATTTTGAGTTGGGCCGAGCGTCGAGCGCAAAGCTGTCACGCGCCTCACTATTGCGCATCTCAGAACGGGCAGCGCATCTGGATGATGCGCAGCACGTCTAACCGAGCGCGAAACGGACCGCCTTTGCGGCCGTTCAAATCTCTCTGCTGAGACTCTGGGCCGACAACAACGAGAGCACTCGCACATAACTACGAACGGCTAGATGCATTTAGCGTAACCGTCCGGTGAGGCTTTCAATTACCCATAACTTTGACCACTCGGACTGATCCGCTGATCGGCGAAATCTTGAGTCGAAAGAATCACTTGTGATTCCTTGCTGAGCACCTGATTCGCGAGGGGGTGCTCT